>CAWKNI010000009.1:0-190116 GCA_963851005.1 uncultured delta proteobacterium | reverse complement strand
CGCCTGCGACATTCTGATGGAAGAAGCGGGGCTGGAGTTTCGCGCCACGAAGGATCTGGATATCGTCTTGAGCGTGGAAGTGCTCGATGCCGCATTCGTACGTGCTTTCTGGGCTTTGTCTGGGCCGGTAAGTATCAAATTCAACAGAGCGCAACCGGAAAGAGGCGATACTATCGCTTTCTGAAGCCTGAAAACAACGAATTCCCTTTCATGCTGGAGTTGTTTTCAAGAAAGCCGGACATGTTTGACTGGCTGAAGGTGCTCACCTGACACCCATCCCGGTCGATGAAGACATCTCAAGTCTGTCTGCTATAATCTTGAATGATGCTTACTATGCCTTTCTGCATTCCGGAAAAAGAACAATAGAAGACATACCCATCGTCGGTCCGGAACACCTTATTCCGCTCAAGGCGCGGGCATGGCTTGATCTCACCGGGCGAAAAAAAACAGGAGAGGCCGTCGACGCAAAATCCATCACCAAACATAAGAACGATGTATTCCGACTTTATCGTCTGATCGATCCAGCTTTTAAAACCGACATCCCGAAAGAGATCCACGATGATATGGGATCTTTTCTGGATGCGCTGGTATCTGAAGAGGTGGACCTCAAAAACTTGGGAATCAAAGGTCAGGGTCTGGACTCGATTCTTGGTGACCTTCGTAAAATATATGTCTACGATTAATTAGTCCAAACTCTAGATGAAAAGGTCTGCTCGCCAGGCACCGTGCCGCGCAGGCTGAGAAAGAAGAACCACATGGAAATTAGAGTTATATACAACAGAAACAAAAATAATTGAGAATCAGAGTTAAATAGTTGAAAGATTCGACGGACGAATTGGTGGTTTCCGCTCTCTCAAACTGGCGTATAGCTTCCTGTTAATGAGCATTTATGATTTTTCATGAACATGCCTTCTTTCTCCTGAAAATAGAAGTCTAATATATTGATTTATTTTTTCTCTATATTCTATTAGTCGCATAAAGTTCCACATAACCAGATGGCAATGGAATATAATGGAATTGCTAGCCTCGGCTTGTTGATCAAATCACTTTTTCACGCTGTCTCAATTGCAAATCACCAATTTCAACCACCGGAACAGATCATTAATAACGGGTAGAAATATGCAAGGACTGAGAGTTTCTTTTTCCACTCAAGAAAAATGTGGACTTCTTCCTGTAATGTTGTTTTTCTAATTCTGCCTGTTCATACAACCTTTCAAACGGGAATAAATAAAATTTAGGAAATTATAAAATATATGATAACGATTTGGCAGGCGAATGAAACAACAATTATTTTTCTTTGACATTTACTTAAACTTACGATAATTACTTTTCCATCAAGAACATAGATGTCTGCATTAAAAATCTGAAAAAGGATTGCATCAACAAATGATGGCATACAGCATGCACAGACAGACAGACAGACAGATTTAAACTTTTCAAAACTTTTTTATATTAATACATCGATCATAAAACCCATGTGTCTCTAGCGGATGCATGGGTTATTTTTTTATTTGCAAGGGGAGAAGGAAATGAAAAAATTATTTGCGGTCATGGTGGCAATATTTCTTTTGGCGATTATAGCTTGCAGTAGCAAAAGTGGAGATACTCCAGCCTCATCAAGTTCATCGATTGTTAACTATGCACAAATTACAGCTCCATCAACACCAGTAGTTTTAGGGGCAGCCGAAAGTGATGGTTCAGAGTCACTAATACTTGTTGGCAACAAAGATTCGTCTGGAAATCCAACCTCCATAAATGGGGTAGGATATTCAAGCTCAAAAAATGGGCAATTTTATTTTGTAATTGACTCTTCTTCTGGGCTGCCAATATCGATTACGGATTCTTTCGGTAATAAGATGATATTTTCAAACTACACTGCGACATCTGCACAAGTAAGTATTTACAACAATAATGTATTGATATCGGGTCCATCACAGGTTACTTTTAACAGTTCAACTTTATCTCAAGTTCAGAGCCTCTGGAGTACAATATCCGGCTCATTATCCAGTGCATCACCAAATATAAAAAGTAGTTCCACGCGAAGTATAAAAAGTAGCTCTACACAAAATTTAGATACATTTCTAATACAATATGCGGGTGAAGTTGTCGGTTTAGCATCTTGTGCAACGTATGTCACAACAGGGGGACTAGCTATTCCACTTGTTCTCACTTGTGGTTTAGCCATTGTAGGAGCAGTTGATTTGGTTACAGGTAATGAAACATTAAACACGATTTCTACTTTTTCCGATGTAACGAGTTGTGGTGTTGATTTGGTGTCTATGGATGTTCAGGGGCTGATGGATTGTCCCTTGGCCATTACTGATTTTCTTTCAAATAATCAAAATCCTTTACCAGTGCCCAGTGGTTTGACATTATTATCTTCTCCTACACAAATAAACCTTTCCTGGAATGCTTCTACTGATAGCAGAGTTATTGGATATAATGTCTATCGGATTACTTCTGCTGGAGTATATTCAAAATTACAGTCTACGAGCCAGACCGCTGCAATTGATACTAATCTGCAATCTTCGACACAGTATTGCTATTTAATTTCGGACTATGACTCCTCCGGAAGTGAGTCACTCCACAGTGACAGTGTCTGTATAACAACCCCTTCTAGTGGAAGTAGTGTCGCAACAACGCTTACCATTTCTGGACAAGTGTTATTAAATGGTACAGGATTGTCAGGAGTGACTGTGTTTCTTGCAAGTGCATTTTCAATATCAACTACGACAGATTCAAATGGGAATTACACCTTTACCGGAGCCCAAAATGGATGATATACAGTAACTCCCTCCATGACTGGCTATACGTTCAACCCGGTCAACCGAACGGCAAATGTAAGCGGAGCGAATATCATTGTTCCGAATTTTGTAGCAACAGCAGTAAGCAGCGGTACCGTCACCGAGTTCAGTGCTGGCATCACCGCCGGCGCGTCCCCCAATTCCATTACGGCCGGCCCCGATGGCAACCTTTGGTTCACGGAAGAGTTAGGCAACCGGATCGGGCGGATCACTCCGACCGGCGTGGTCACCGAGTTCAGTACTGGCATCTCCGCCGGCGCACACCCTACTGGCATCACGACCGGCTCCGATGGCAACCTTTGGTTCACGGAATATTACATCATCCGGATCGGGCGGATTACCCCGGTCGGCGTGGTCACCGAGTTCAGTACTGGCATCTCCGCTGGCGCGTATCCTCTGAGCATTACGACCGGCCCTGATGGCAACCTTTGGTTCACGGAAAATTGGCCTGGTATGATCGCCCAGATCGGGCGGATTACCCCGGTCGGCGTGGTCACGGAGTTTAGCGCCGGCATCACGGTCTGGGGCCCTACTGGCATCACGACCGGCCCCGATGGCAACCTTTGGTTCACGGAATATAACGGCAACCAGATCGGGCGAATCACTCCAGCCGGAGTGGTAACCGAGTTCAGCGCAGGAATATCTCCCGGCGCGGGTCCTCAAGCCATCACGACCGGCCCCGATGGCAACCTTTGGTTCACGGAATTTAGCGGCAACCGGATCGGACGGATTACCCCGGCTGGAATTATCACCGAGTTTAGCGTCGGCATCACCGCTGGTGCAGCTCCTACTGGCATCACGACCGGCCCCGATGGCAACCTTTGGTTCACGGAATATAACGGCAACCGGATCGGACGGATTACCCCGGCTGGGATTATCACCGAGTTTAGCGCCGGCATCTCCGCTGGTGCAGCTCCTTATGGCATCACGACCGGCCCAGATGGCAACCTATGGTTCACGGAATATAACGGCAATCGGATCGGGCGGATTACTCCCCCGTAGGAGGACAATATTTGATTAGGGTAAATACATCATGGGGTAAAGAATGAAATACCCCGTCGCATATGACTTGCGGCGGGGTATAAGGGTTTTTTAGAATTAAGTTCTAATTTTCGCTATATAAATTTATTTTTTAAGTTAACTAAAACGAACTTTTAAGAAGCAATAAAGAGGAATTGCGATGTCTACCCCTTCAACCGATAACGTTGCAGAGCAGTATGAAGCGATTGTCAGAGAAATGATCACAAGTGAAAATGAGCTGACGAACCAGCGCATGCTCTGGATGGCTGCATTCAACCGACTGCTTTTTGCGGCGTTAAGTTTTGCGTGGGACAAAGCAGGCGTCAAGTTTCTCTTGATTATCATTTCTCTTCTTGGTGTTTCAGCATCGTTCCTGAACGCTCTGGCACTTATCTTTGCATCTCACGCGATACGGAGACTTCTGTTTTGGTGGCACAGCAACAGCAACAAACCGAAAACGTACATTGGCCCTGGAGTGATTGGCTGTGAACCTATCGACAAGAAAATGTACTCTATATACGTTACGCCATGGATAGTACTCGCGTTGATCTTCGCTGCAGGGTGGATTGCTATTTTCATTTTTGTATTGATGAAAACGAACTGACAACAGAAATATCAAAAGAAATCGGCCACAGCCAAAAACAAAAGGAGGGAGTCTATGAGCTATATTCATAATAATTTGATGGGTAATGAAAAAAAGGTCTATTGGATACCGAGGAAAATAATCATAGCGCTAGTCGTGCTACTATTGTTGATGCCAGCATTTTCAGTACTTGCAAAGGATTTAGGAAATTCAGACATCATCGAAATGCTTGGCGCAAAACTTCCTGAAAAAACTATTATTACCATAATTGAGTCTTCTACTGTTAATGTTGATACATCGGCGGAAGCGATTGCTAAATTAAGAGCGGCGGGATCAAGTGATGCGCTCATAGCAGTGATTTTCAAGGTGGCATTTAAACCACAAACAGCACCAATAAGCCAACCGGTAGCGGATAGTAAAAAGGACAACTTCCTATCTGATGCGCGTATTTTATTAATACAGGATGGAAAAATATTGACTTGGTTGCTGAAAGTCTAACAATACGGAATGCTATTAGCAGTTTATTCACATTTACCCCCAAACGGTATGCCGATTTCCGTCCATTGAACGCATCTATGAGAGTTGACAGCCCGTCCCCTATATTTCGAACAGTCAATGGAGGCACAGCATGCCCCGCAAAATAACATTTTCCTCTTAAAACTCGAAAAGAGCACAAATCTCCATTCCGCTAAGCGGGTTGCCGCAATCGTTTATGACCAAGGTGGTAACCCCGCATTTCCACTGGATGAAGTTATTCCCTTGAAGTTTCAACAAATTCAAGATGCAAGTCGAGCCGAGGCAACAAGAAATCTTGGCGCTTTAAGCCCAAACAACCACTGGAACCGGGAGAGTATGCTATTGCTTATAGAAATATGTTTTATACGTTCGGAGTAGATGGTGCCCCTGAAAGCGGAAAATGAAAGAAGGATAGTGCTTGCTTTCCTTGTTGACAGCGTTTTTGAGATTGTGTTTGGTGCAGAGGTTTTGAATATACAGTCCATATAAGCAAATCCATAACCTTACATTCGAGAGGGGCTGGGATAGCCAGCCCCTCAATTTAATGTTGTACCTTTCGAATAAGCGTCAATCCAAAGTTGATAAAGCGAAGGAGTGCGATGAGGTTCGAGGAGTTGGTTCAATTTTGGATTGACGCTTGAAGAACTAAGCCGCGTGTCGTGAGCTATGGGGTTTCAATGGGGTGTTTGCGCTGCTTTTGTACTGCCTGACAGATAGAACACGATGACGGATGTCTGTTTTGAGTTGAACCTGATCCGTAATGTGAGCCGGGAACGTTATAGATTGAGCGCTTCTTGATAAGCTTCTGAGCGTAGATTTGATTTTGGACAATAGGACACCAAGGCGAAAAGGAGTATTTTTTTCGCAGGAAACCGAAGATATGATTTTTACATTGTGCGTGAACCTCATCTGAGTAACTCCGGCGGACTGTTGCACCTGACGGGAAGTAGCCGTTCTATTCTGCACATTTTGCCTTTCTGGCAGAAGGGACAGACCGTGACATCGATTCCGGTAATTCTGAGCAACTGCTCCTGCCAGGTTTCCCGCCTCTTTTCTTTTGTTGCCTTTTTAACACCACCCATCATCGTATGGCATAATGCGATATTATCTTGGCGGTTTCTGTTTGCCAGGAGACCGACGTGGCGTATCCGCACATAGCGTTCGGGTAATACGTGAAGAAGGAACCTTCTGATAAATTCATCTGTCTTGAGCGTCATGGTCTTTTGACGGTTATCGTCGGCATAATCCCGCCATAAGAAGGAGACCCTGCCATCCCGGTTGGAAAGGATGCGGTTGTTACTGATGGCGATCCGGTGGGTATATCGGCCGAGATACTTGAGAACACCTTCGGGACCGCCAAATGGCGGTTTGCAGTAAACAACCCATTTCTTTTCATAGAGCTGTTTCCTGAAAAGATTGAAGTTGCCGGGTACCTTGAGATGACGGATCGTACCATCGAATACCAGAACACCGTTTTTGAAACAATGCTTGAGGTAATCCAGAAACTTCCCGCTGAACAACGCCGACAAGACCCTTACGGGGAGGAAGAAACCTTTCCGGCAAGACACCCAGCGGTTTCCATCAGAGGAAAGCCCACCCCCGGTGACAATACAGTGGATGTGGGGATGATCCATAAGATTCTGCCCCCAGGTGTGCAGAATACTAATGACGCCTATTTTTGCGCCGAGATGTTTCGGGTCGTTGGCAAGTTCAATGACCGTTTCGGAAACCGAACGGAAAAGAAGATCGTACATGACCTTTTGGTTCATCGATACCAGGAGATTAAGTTCCGAGGGTATGGTGAAGACCACATGAAAATATTCAATTGGCAGAAGATCTTCACCGCGAGCCTCGATCCATTTTTCCTTCGCCAGGGTCTGACATTTGGGACAGTGCCGGTTCCGGCAGGAGTTATAAGATATCTCCAGATGGCCGCAGTTATCGCACTTATCCTTATGACCGCCCAGGACAGAGGTTCTGCAGAGCTCAATGGCGTGCATGACCCGCAGATGATTGCGGGGCAACCGATGGGATGATCTATAAGCAGTACCCTGTTGACGAAAAATGTCCGCTACTTCAAAACCTCCAGATGTTCGCATCCGGCTTACGAAATCTGTTGTGTTGCTTTATCGAGAGGAGAAATGACCTGAGACAGATTCAACCGGCTGACATGCAGATAGATGGTGGTCGTCGTCGGGGATCTGTGGCCAAGAAGCAGTTGAACATGGTGGAGGCTCGTTCCCGCTTCAATCAGGTGGGTGGCAAAACTATGTCTTAACGTATGCACGCTGGCCGCCTTGATGATTCCGGCACGCTTTCTTGCAGCATAAAACATCAACTGAATCGAATGGACGGTGATGTGATCATCCTTCTTTTGCCCTTCAAACAACCACTCCGTGGGGCGATATTTTCTCCAGTATTGCCGCAAATGCTCAAGGGTCGTCTTGGACAAAATGGAGTAGCGATCTTTGCCGCCCTTGCCATCATTTACCTTGACCGTCATCCGTTTGCTATCGATATCAGTCAACTTAAGGCGGGCGGTTTCGTTTACCCTCAGTCCCGAAGAATACGTCATCATCAGGATCACCTTGTGCTTGAGGTTCCTCGTGACTGAAAAAAGGGATTCCACTTCCGATAAATCCAGAACAACCGGTAGTTTTCTCTTGCTCCGGGGATGCCTGATCTTCTCCACTGGCCAGTCGCGTTTCAGCGTCGTTCTGTAGAAAAATTTAAGGCCCGCTACATAAAACCGGAATGTCCCTTCAGACAAATGTCGCTCATTGATAAGATAAAGCATGTACTCCTTGAGTTCGGCTTCTCCCAGTTCCTCCGGGGACCGGTTAAAGTGTTTTGTCAGGTTCTCAACTTCCCGCAGGTAGGTCTTTTGCGTCCTCGGCTTTGCTCCGCTCAACTGTAAATCTACAAGCATCTGATCTCTTAACTTTCCCATCATACAATCTCCTTTGATTATAAATTCCGCCTGTTCATGAAGGCGGTATAGCAAAGGAAGCTGTATGGGGATTCCGCTTGATCAACAAGCGCTAAAATACCTTGTTGAATTTATAAGGACTGGTTTGTTGTGATCCGATGAAAAAACGATTAGATGGCTACCGCGTAGCGGTTTAGTTCTTCCACCAATAATCCTCAATTTTGATGACAGCCAAATGTTGAGGACTCGTAGGTGAAGTCAATAACCGGCATATTTAAATTTCCCCTTGATCATTCCTGTGTATTACTGGGTGAAATGTGCTATATAATAAATTGTTATTCTCCCCATGAATAATCGTGGCTACGGAAATTATAATTCCATCTCCATTTCCCGAAAGCGTGGTTTTTCCTGCTCCATAGATTGCTCTTGCTGTTTGTTTTGTTTTATCTCGTTAGGGGATTCTTTATCGTCAATTTGTATTTCACTTTCTAATTTTTGCTCTCTTTTGTTATCTTGAATGTAGTCCAGAGTTGATGATTTCTGCTGTTCTGTTTTTACGTTTTCAAAGAACCTTTCCTTATCGTCAACAAAGATTTCAAAGTCATGCCTGGAACGACTGGCAGCAACATAAAACTGCTTCTGATCAACATTGTCTGCTTTTGCACAATATATATCGTTGTTGTAAGATGCGCCCTGGGATTTATGTGTCGTTATGGCATAAGCATGATCAATATAGTTATAATTCTTGCTATTGAATGATATTTCCTTTCCGTTGATGTCCAGGGATAGATTGCCGTTTTCATCAATGTTTTTTATTGTTCCGGTTAATCCGTTTTGAACCTGTAAATATTTATCGTTTTTGAGAAAGACGATATGATCGCCTGCGGCAAATTCTCTTGATGCTTCATTGAAGATTCTGATTTTGTCGCCATTTTGGGCAACATCAATGAATAAATCCTTGCCATCGATTGTCTGACAATTTAAAAAGTTGTTCGTTTGATCAATACCGATAATTCTAGCCTCCATGCCAGGATTCATGCCATTGAACGATTTCTGAGCATATAAAATTTGATTCTCTTCATAATTGTAGGCATATCTCTTTTCGATTTCTTTCATGCTGACTATTTCCCGAATGGTGAAAGTTTGTTCTGAAGTAAGTTTTCCCTCTTCCTTGATCTCGGTCCTGATCATTTCATTTAAAGTCTTTCTGTCGGCATTGGTAGACGTAATTATATGAGTGCCATTATCCACACCCCCTTTTTCCAGATACGCTTCTTTGACGGCATTTAAACGTTCATCACGATCAGCTATTTCCGTTATTCTGTTGTTCGATTCCAGAATCTGTTGTGCACTGTCAATATCTTTATCTTTGATGGCCTCAACCAGTTGTCTGGTATATTCCGTCTTTTGCCGGATACTCTCCTCAAGCCTAACGACATGCAGTTGACCCAGCTCCTGGGCATCCTGAAAAGCCCTACCGGCATCAATCGCCGGTAATTGTTTAACATCGCCCAGCAAAACCATACGGCAGTTATCCCTTTGGGCTGATTCGATCATTTCCAGTGTTTGTTTGCTTCCCAGCATTGACGCTTCGTCAATTACCCTGATGGCATTTACAATTCCATCTTGATTATGGAGGAAAGAGTCGACTGTTTGTCCTTTGGCACCTGTCTTTTCGATGAATTCCTGAACTGCTTTGCCTGTCTTGGAATAACCTTCCAAAATTATTCCTGCACTTTTAGCGGCCTCGGCTATGGCTTGGAATACAGTTGTTTTGCCGGAACCGGCATCCCCCTGACAGATAATGAATTGATCTTGGGAAGTCAATACCGCCTGAAAAAGTTCTTTCTGCCCGTCAGTCAGATCGATGTTGTTTTTTGTTTGATAATTATCGATGAAACTATTCGATTCAGATATGGTCATGAGCGAACTCATTTCCCCTTGCCCCTGCTTCAGATCATCAAGAATCTTTTGTTCGATCTTTATCATTCCCGGTGTGGAAAATATACCAGGCGCTATCTCCCGGATAGTGTCATTTATTTTAGCCTTTTCCATTTCAGGGATAAAATCTGATTTATCATATTTTCCCATGGATAAAGTCAGAACATTCCGCAGAAGCTCGGCTTGAGAAAAGGTGGATTCATTGCTAATGAGATCCCGGACGATGTTGTTTATATAATCTTGGGGCGTAAGGTTATTTGCCTTTAATTTCTGAGCTGCATTTCTGACGTTGCCGGATATTATTTCCGGGGAATAGCCCAAATCCTGTATTTGTTTATTCCAATCGGATTTCAGAGCTTCAACAGAGAAATAATGCTTATTAGGCCGGCTTTCCAGAGTAGCTGCCCTGTTTATCTGGGCGTCATTGGCAAAGGTTAAAACATTTTTTAATTGTTCTTCAGTCTTTTCGATATTTTCATGCCGCTTGGAAAATTGACTGATTAAATCTTTCTCCATGCCGCTGATTTCATAAAGGCCATTTCCTCTGTTCTCAATGGCATAACCCATTTCGGCAAGAGATTTGGACATTGTCGCATTATAAACTGCGGTAATTTCTTTTTGATGCTTGAAGATTTCTTTATTCCACAATCCGCGGAATTCACCATCGGGACGTTCCACCATATTACTGATGATGACATGCGTATGCGATTGAGGATCATTTTCCCGGCTGGTCGAATGGGCAAATGTGGCAAAGATTCCGCCTCCCGGAGCATTAACAACTTCAGTTTTATGATCATGTGTTTCCCTGTAAGTGATATAGTGTTCATCGATATATTTTACTACAGTTTCAATAGCAATAATTCGGGCTTCTTTTATTCCGGTGTCACCGACAATATGTTCTAAAATGGAAACTGATTTGGGATCGGAAAAAACAAAATCAACCCCGGCGCTATGCTCTGTTCTGCCTTTACTTTCATAAGACAGTTGAACTTTTTGATTGCCGTCTAAATCTTTCCCTTCGACTATATTTACAAAATCATTCCCACTGATCTTTTCACCTGCACTCAATCCCAAAGCTTCCAGGCCACCGCCATACCACCGTGTATTATCCTGTTGGCCATCGGCATTATATATAATATCCTTTTCGTAGTAATATTCTTTTGCACCGGTTGCTGTTATTTTTACTGGACCCATGAGTAAAACCTCTTAAATTGATTTTTAATAATTGAAGAAAAATTACTATTCTTTTTGATGCCAGCCACAACGGACGACGAGGCATTTTAGTATCCGGTGAAGTAAAAAATAATATGCCGGAATTACGGCTAGAGCTAATAATGCTTTACTCGTCCAATCCCAATCTTTTGTATTCAAGAAGATAATTACGCCCAAACAAATCAGAAGTAGTAAAAGAAGAATATTCCCGGAATGAATCCAGGAAGAACTCATAAAGTGATCCGCGATATAAACAAGAGTATCACCCCAGTCGTATGAGTTTTTGTATTTGATTTTTGGATACAAATCCTTAAAAAGTTTATTCTGAATTTCTAGGGATGATCCCAGCACTGAGATCTTATCTTTGATTCTGCTTTCTAAAATATTAAGCCAATCACTCAATTGATCTTCTAAATCTATCTGTGGATTTTGTTTTTTTAAAGTGGTGATGGTTTGTTTGAAATTTGTATCGAGGGAATCAATTTTGGCCAGGATTTTTTCAGCGCTGTGATCATATTTTTGTGAAGATACCGGCACATAACTTTGAGAAATCCGCTGGCAAACCAATTCCGAAAAAGAAAGGTTTTTTTGTTTGGCCTCGCGTGTAATTTTTTCTAAAAGTTCATCGGAAATAGACAAGCTTTTTACTGCCATAATGCCTTTCCCCCTTTTCACTTTTTAATGTATAATTATTAACCTATTTAAATACGTAAACTATTAATTTAACAAACGTTATTGTCTTGTTGTTTTATACCGTTAATAAAATTTTATTAATGCATTACTATGTTAATAATTAGTTATTATGTTAATGATTACTATTTCTTATAATACATTTCATTCTGTTCTCACAACGGGTAACCGTTGTATATGGTGTCCCGTAAAAACCGCGTACCCTTCCATTAACCTCTTACCGGAGTTCCTCACATCCCAACCTCAAATATGGTGATTATTAAATTTCTGGTCCCCTATCGAAAGCATTACTGCTCTGAGGCCTTTGCTCTATGGCGTATCCATCTTTTTCCATCCGGGATAAATCTTTACTCTGGATGGAATCAGCAATATCTTTTTTAACTTTGGAATAAATATTTATTCCGTTTTCATCGATAGAATTAATTGTTCCGGTTTGGCCGTTATTAACACCGATTAATTTATTATTTTTTAAAAACATTACGTGATCGCCCTGGGTAAATTCTTTTATCGTATCCACCGAGCCGGATATTTTATCTTCATTTTTAATTTTTATGATCAACTATTGGAGATTTTTATAAAAGCTTGTTTCATGGCGGTCTCGAATCACTGCTTGGAACGATCACTGTTTTTGAAAAGAGTTGGATTGCAACACACAGGGCTGTTGATTCTTGCAAGGCAATGCCTTTGGCAGTTCTTCTGGCCGCATCAAGATATTTTTTTTGTTCATTTTCGGGAAGTCTGGCAAATTCTTCTTTCGCTTTTTGAAATCTTATATCTGCAATTTTGGGGGACTCTTGATCGTGATTTGTCGTCTCTTTTTTCTTTTTTTGTAAATCCTGCCAGCCATCGGGTATTTCCAGTTGGTCGTTCATTAATTTTTTCTTCATGACATGAACGAGCTTGCTTTTATTTTTTATGCCCTCGTTGTTCGGATAAACAATTTTCAAGACCTTATTGATAATTTCATATGCTTCAGCGGCAGTTGCGGGAATTGGAAAAGCATCGCTTGCGGTGACTTTAATCTCCGCAGTTTCAATTCCCAGCGGCTTGCCGCGTATATCTGAGCTAGATTCTGACTTGATACTTCGCTGTTTTCGGCGGGTCTGTTCATGATTTTCTTTTTTATAAAATTCAGTCAACAACAACTCGTCTTGGTTTGTTGTTGTAGTCTTTGTAGAAGTCTTTGTTGTATTCTTTGTATAAGATAGTGCCAGATTGGCACTATCGATGGTGCCAATCTGGCATGTCGAATGTGCCAATTTGGCACCATCGATAACCGTTTCGCGTTGATCGCTATTTACGACTAAAGAGTTATTATATTCCGCTATTCCTGTTGTTGTGATACCTTTTATAAGCGGGTGGTCATAATTAACGCTGTACCATTTTGTTTTATCCAAATTATGCTCGTTGTAGTTGCCGGCTACGATCAATCCCTTCCTTTCGAGGTTTAAAAAAATGCGTTGCAAGCTCCGAACTGACAGGAAACTGAAATAGTTTTCTTTCCACTTCTGGTAACTGTTCCAAACCCAAATGCGACCATCATGGATATCTCTTCCACTTTCCCTAGGGTGTTCTCTATGACGCTCCAGTTTTATTCGAATTAAAAAATGAAGTTGCTGCAAAACAACGGCAGCCTCTAAGCCTACCGCCGCGGCAAGTGAAGGTAAAATTACAAGAGGTGCTTCATCCAGCAATAGTTTCCCGGTCTGTGGTAGTTTAAAAGACAGGGTATTTTTCATTTTTAAATTCCTCCCAAAAAGTAAACTATTCCCGTCACCTTTTTATTTATCAATTCCTTGACTTTTAATTAATAGTCGAGTAGAAGCTTGACATCAAAACTTCTAACCAACTACTAACTGTTTTTAGAGTATTGATTTTATTAATGAATATGGTAGATTTTGTAGGTTCGAATCCTACCGGGCGTACCAGAACATAAGAGAAAAGGGCCCTTAGCTCAACTGGCAGAGCAAATGACTCTTAATCATTAGGTTGTCGGTTCGATTCCGACAGGGCTCACCAAATATCAAAAGGGTTTTCGGTATTTACGCCGGAAGCCCTTTTTTTGTTTCTCATCAAAAATCGTCGTTTTTCGTCATTTTTGCAGGCAATATGCAGGCAATGAAATTATTTATATTCAAATTTTGACATTTCGTTTTTAATCATTTCGTCTAACACATCAGCGTATATTTCCGTGGTGGTCACGCTGGCATGGCCGAGTATTCTTTGAACGACTTTAATATCAATACCGGACTTCAGCATATAGGTAGCGGCGGTATGTCTTAAATTATGCAGGTGAACGTCTTCTATCCCGCAGGATCGGGCGAGTTGCTTAAAATGATGGGTATGGGTATCCAGATGTTGTTCAGGAAACACCGGCCCGATATCTTTTTTAAATGGTTCCAGAGCGGCCTTGATAGGTGGGAGAAGCGTAACCATTCTTTCGTGATTACCTTTGCCTATAAACTTAATGTGCTCGTATTTTAAGCTAATACGGCACCAGTCAGCGCCATCGGCTTCAGCGCGTCGGGCTCCTGTCCAGAGAAGGAGCATATAATACAGCCATTCGTAAATATCTTTCTCTTTTGCTTTGGACAGAATCATATCTATTTGTTCGGGGTAAAGAATGCGCGGAAGTTTTTTTCCGACCGGCACCATTTTGATTTTAGCGAACTTGTCAATTATTCCTGAGTCCAGCGCATTGTTAAGGGCTTTTTTTATGTGACGTAGGTATGAATTTATAGATACCGGTTTGACCTTTCGGGCGATTAACGCCGTTTTAAATTCTTCAATTTTTGATTTCTTTGCTGACTTTGCAGCGATTGCTGACATCAAGGTGTTATCGCCTATTATTTCGGAGAGCATTTTAAGCGATAGTTTATCATGGTTGGTAGTATATTTTGATAATCCGGTGCGGTAATTCTCAACGTATTTCTTCCGGAATTCTCCCAGGGTGATTGTTTTGTAATTCTGAAGATAAAGTAACTTGCCTTTGAGGTAATCAACTTCAAGACCGCGAAAGAGCTCATTGGCAATATCTTTATCTTTGGTTTCCAAAGATTGTTCTTTGCCCCGGTAATAGCGCACGTAATAGTAGCCATTTTTTCGACGAAACAATTTCATATTTATTTTCATAAACCCTTCTTGGCCTTTAAGGCAAGTAATTTTTCTTCAATGTTTTGTGGCGCCTGTCTTAACCGATATTTGTCCAGAGATTCCTTGTCGAATATCCAGTCTCCGCGTTTTGAATCAGGGTCGGGATAACCGACAATAACGCCTTTTTTTGCCAGTTCCTTTAATCTATGCTGACCCATAGAGGAATATATTGATGCCGGTATCAGTTTAAGCCAGCGTGCGCCGGTGTAAATGATAATTGGCGGTGTGTTCTCGATGATATTTCGGTCGGCGTTTAACATCATTTTTCGTTCCTCCTTAACCGATATATTATCTGACCGTCTTCAATCATCGGTTTTTCTCTATGAAATTTTGCACGCTTCCTTATAACTTTTTCTTGTATTTGATCGGGAGTAGGACAATCTTTTTTAATTTCATTATTATATGAAACAAGGCAATCTTTTATATTGATGGGTTTATCTAGATCAGCTTTATTTTCTTCCTGATCAATGGCGTGTAAGGCGATAATTAAACCATTCGCTTGTTGCATCAATCGTTTTTTATCCATACTAACAGCTTTTTTTCTAACAAGAGGTTCAGCACCTTGAACACCTTTAAAGCCGTTTTGTATTTCTTCATACCATTTCAAGGTTGATTGTTGTGTATGATGCAACTCCGGGTGATCTTGAAATTTTAGCCATTTTTTTGTGCAATAAGCCCATGCACCATCAATTTTCTGAAATAGATCATCAAGAACAATAATACCAATATCTTTTAAAATTTCTCGCCGTAGCTGAAATTCTATTCTGATTATTTTTTCCCCTTCAGGAATTTCAGTGATTCCCCAAATATCAAACATCCAATATTTTTTTGATTGCTGTTGGATTTCTAAAGGCTTGTCATAAAGTCTTGCTGAAATAACACCTTTTCCAATTCTTATACCTATGAGCTTCTTGTGTCGGTAATAGGGTGCATAATCAGTTGCCCGTGTTACGGCATAGTCCATCAATTCATAAGACCATTTTTTTTCAGACATTAAAAAATCAACACATAGATCAACACGGCTTGGCTTTGCTTCAATTATATGTCCGCCATTCGCTTTAATAATGCTTAAGGCTATTTTTATTACTTCTTCGGGACCTAACCGCCATAATGCTTCAGATCGAATTTCAATCATGACATTAGGTCTTGAATTAGGTTCTGCTGAGTTGGCTATTTTATAGGTGAAGTCGCATCCGTTTAAAATCCATGAAAAGCCCGCTGTTCCATTTGGCTTTATTGTGAAAGGCCAGACTTCATCAGGATGGAAATGTTTAAATTGTCCTTGATAATCAACACTATTTTGTTGAGCCTTTACCTTTAATTCATCAAGAATAGTGAAAAAAGACGTATCTTTCCACACGGTATTAGTTGATATTACAAGAGAATCTACCCCTGAAGCTAATATATTATTCACGTTTGAGGGGTACCTGATAGTCATTTGGTACCCCCTTGTTTATCCACGAAGCTGTCACAGAAATCGAAACTTGTCTGTGGGTATGTTTTCTTGCTCTGACGTTCAGCCGCTTGACGCGGTTTCACGTCAACCGCAAGACCTATATAGACGCTTAATTTCTGCCGTAAGCCGCTAGGCTTTACAATTTCGGCGTTTGGAAATGCCTGGTTAATAATCCTTAATGCTTCATAAACCTTGTCTTTGTCGTTTGTCATAAAAAAGCCCCTTTGAATGTTCCATAAGAGGCTTGTTGACAGAATAACCAGTGATGCTATAGTAAACAGAGATCACTTTCCTGTGCATGATGCCGTCGAAGCTGATTGCTTTATGGAACGTGGTTAGGGGCTTGGGACGTTGGCGCGTCCTAAGCCCCGTAGTTGAATTATTTATTAATTTTAATATCTCCTTCTTCAGTTAATGAAACTTTACCGCTAAATAATTTTTCTTTGAATTTCTTCAATAGATTGCTTCCATGATAGACAACGGGAACAATTCCAATTTTATCCAGCATCTTCATATCGTCCAGACCTGAATCGACAAAATTTGCCATAAGCTGACTTCTTGTCAGATTATACTTGTCAGCATATTTGTCGATTTCCGCCACTATGCTAGGTTTTAGCATTACAGAAAATTGATGTTTCGGTTCTTTTTCTTTTGGTCTTACCATAACTCTATTCCCCCTTAGATATTTTTTATTGGTTGATGTGCAATTAAATCATATTAGGTTTTGAAAGTCAAGTTTTTTTTAAAAAATAAATTTAATAGCTAAAAAGACTGATGAACATCAATCTAAACCATGAACATTATCACCCTGGCACCAGTCCCCGCCCGTCTGCTGGCTTGTGGGGGCGCCACGACCCCCCAGCCATAGACGGGGTATCAAATTTAGAAATAAATAGCGCAATACGGAACTACTTTTATTTTAGAATTTAGGATGGTTAACATACAAGCGTATGATCTTCTCCATCCACATATGCACGTTCACTCGTGGGGGTGGGGGGATGTTCGGCAGTAATATAGATATATTTTCATTCTTTTTTGTACCGACTGGTCGGTGAGGGGGCAATCCAAACTTGTTTTTCTGTGTTTACCAATTTAATTCACATGCAATAAAATGCTTGACAAAAAAATAGAATGTGTTACCATATGACATAAATTGAATAACAGAAAGGAGATATTTAGAATGAAAAATACATCAGTAATTATTGGGAAAAATGCAAAATATTCTATCGATTTGAAGGATGAGTACCAATCAGAAGAATTTATCAACTTTTTTGAAGAACAGATACAGATAATTAAGAAGATTATGCCTAGATCATCCATAGTTAATGTACCGATAATAGCAGATAATACAACTTTTAAAAGAAACATTTTGTTCGACCAATTGGATATAATGGTAAAGGGATTGGGTAGTGACATTGAGACAAAAGAAAATAACACGATGAGAACCTATACTTCAATAGTAAAATCAAAAAATAAAAGAAGAGGTCTTGTGTGGCTACATCCTATTGGAAGCGTTCTTTTAATACATCTTCGGACGATGGATTATAGTGATATTGATAAAAATGGAAAAATTATCTATTCCAAACCTGGAAAAACCACATTTGGAAATTATCCCGCGTTGACGATAAATGACAAATCTGAGCTTGAGAACTCGTTAAGAATAATAAAACATGCATACGAATTATGAAAGGAGTGAATTCGGATTTCTTATTCTACAGCTGTTATGAAAAAGTTCTTTATATGGAATAAAGAGACTCAAGATTCATTGAATTGAATGTGAACAAGGCATAAAATCATTATGATGCTTAGGAGGGCAATTATGTTATGAATAGAATAAATCCAATTACAATTGGAGAATTAGAAAAGTTAGCTGTAGATAAGAACAATAAGTTATATTGGGATGGTCGTCCGATTGTGACAGAAGAAAAAATAAAATTGCAAGGGTGGGTGAACGTTTCTATTATTATTTGTTCTTTCTCCACTTTGATATATACAATAATTGAAGTCTTAAAATTCATAGGTTATGAAAATTTACTTGACATTGTACCAAAATTGGTACATTAAAAAACTATGAAAATTAACGTCCTATTGTCCGTCAAATTTTTCAAGACAGAATCCGGAAGCGAACCTGTCAGGGATTGGCTACTTGAAGATTTAACGATAGAGGAAAGGAAAGTTGTTGGCAGAGATATTAAAATCATACAAATGAGCTGGCCGATAGGGATGCCTTTAGTAAAATCAATGGGCAGCGGTTTATGGGAAGTGAGGTCTAATTTAGAAAATAAATTGGCACGAGTATTATTTACATTTCACAATAACGAAATCATTTTGTTGCATGGCTTTGTTAAGAAATCTCAAAAGACTTTAAAAAAAGATTTAGAATTAGCCAAACAAAGAAAGTCCTTGTTTAAAAAGGGGTGAATTATGAAACACAAAAATATCGGAAGCAATTTTGATGATTTTCTTCAGGATGAGGGTATTTTAGCGGAAGTTGAAACAGCCGCTATTAAAGAGATTGTTGCAAGTCAAATAACGCAACTTATGTTCGATAAAAAAATATCAAAGATAGAGATGTCCAGAAGAATGGGAACAAGCCGAGCTGCACTCGATAGGCTATTGGATCCCAAAAATTCATCTGTTTCTTTAAAGACATTAGATAAGGCTGCACTTTCTCTTGGCAGACGATTAAATATTCAGTTAGTGAATCAATGATCATTAAACTAAGTATTTTAAGGTGGAGGGGGCTAGCAGTTACTGTTATCTATGCAGGCAATACGCATGCAATGCCTATCTAAGTATTTAATATACTTATCACCGCCGAACGACTCTTAATCATTAGGTTGTCGGTTCGATTCCGACAGGGCTCACCAAATAATAAAAAGGGGTTAGCATTTAATTTGCTAGCCCTTTTTTTATTCGTGAAACTCCAATCATCTCATCTGATATATTCATTGCAAAGTCTACTGCCCCGCCAATGGAGTATTTATATTCTAATCAAGAATCATTAAAACTTGATCCGTCTTTACAGAGTCGCCTTCTTTGACTTTTATTTCTTTTACAGTTCCCTCTTCGGGCGCATATACGGGGATTTCCATTTTCATGGCGTCCATGATGATGACTTCGTCCTCAGCATGGACCTTGTCACCCAAATTAACAACGATACTGGCGATTTTTCCGGTCATGGGGGCTTTTATTTCTATACTCATTTTTGTGAATCTCCTTTTGTCTTTATGTTATACCCCGCTGCAGAAAGCCCCCAGCTCCCGCTGGGGGTTGAATGCTTTCTGCCAATCGCGGGATGTCGCGTTTTGGAAAGGAGCCTCCGGCTCCTGCCGGAGGGGCTCCACTGATGGACTTAATTATTTTATCAATAAACCAAGGTAAAACTAATACTCAAATTACAAAGCAAGGTCAATATAATTATAATCGTATCATTAGATTGTCTAAATTAGAGTAATTGGTAATAATTAGTTGTAATTTATGATTATTGTCTTGAATTTTGGCATTATATCATTTATGACATTTACCATCATTATTCTGTATTCTTAGAAAAATCACTTATAGAATAAATTAGCGAAAGGAATTTAGGATGATGAAAGTATTTGTTGGAAAAAGTGTGGTGTTGCTTATTTTAATCTGGTCATCTCTCGCCTTTGCAGCCAATGGTGATAAATTTATATTATTATCCAGCACAATCGGCCCTATTGACGCCGGTATTGTCGGAATTCTGGAAGATCAGTTTGAAAAAGATACAGGAATCAGAGTGCGTCACGTGGGTGCGGGCACCGGGGCTGCGTTGGATATAGCCCGCGAAGGATCCATTGATCTGGTTTTGGTTCATGCCAGATCTCTGGAGGAACAATTTATAGCCGATGGCTTCGGCACGGAAAGAATCCCTTTGATGTACAATGATTTTGTTATTGTCGGACCTGCATCCGATCCGGCGGGAATTAAGGCAACAAAAACGGCAACGGAAGCATTAAAGAAAATCATGTATAGCGGCTCTTTGTTCATCAGCCGCGGCGACAAATCAGGAACACATGTTGTAGAAATGGAACTCTGGAGTAAAGCCGGATTAAAGCCTTCCGGTTCGTGGTACGCCGTTTACGAAAAAGGAGCTGAAGGCAATGTTCCGACCCTCAAGTATACCGATCAGAAAGAAGCTTATACGATGATTGACCGTGCCACTTATGTTTCTATTAAAGATCAAATCAAGCTGGCAATTCTGGTTGAAGGCGATGAAGCTCTGTTGAATTATATATCGCTGATACCGGTAAATCCGGCTAAATGCCCCAAGGTCAATGCGAAAGACACTGAGACGTTCGTAAAATGGCTGACCTCGCCTGAAAAAGGCCAGCTGATTATCCGGAATTTCGGCAAGAATAAGTATGGTGCGCCGTCATTCTTCCCCAATTCCGTGGAATGGAAAAAAGCGCAAAAGAATCACGAGTAAGAATCCCAAAGCAAGCTTTGGGATTCTTACTCTCCGCTTATAGCGGGATTGTTCGACTTACAAATTTAAATGCACTGCGTTTTTGAAATTTGAGTCTCACAAATAAAAAATTTAATATGAAGGAGAAAAATGATGAGAATTTTTAGGAACAGTAAAGTTGTTATAACGATGATGACAGCAGCGTTGCTTTTCGCATTCGGAACATCAAATGTTTTTGCCGGAAAGGAAGCGCCAATACAAAAAAATATTATTCTGGCAACAACCACCAGCACTCAGGATACGGGATTACTCGACACATTAATTCCTATCTTTGAAAAACAGACCGGTTACTTTGTTAAAACGATTGCCGTCGGCTCCGGTCAGGCCATGAAGATGGGAGAAAAGGGCGAGGCTGATGTTCTGCTCGTTCATTCACCGGATGCGGAAAAGAAATTTGTTGAAGATGGTTTTGGCGTAAACAGACAGTTGGTTATGCACAATGATTTTGTTATCGTCGGACCGGCGGATGATCCGGCAAAAATCAAAGGGACGAAATCAGCGGCCGAAGCTCTTAAACTGATCGTCAACGCCAACGCCTTGTTTTTATCGCGGGGAGATAATTCTGGAACACACGCGAAAGAAAAAACATTGTGGAAGAAAGCGGACATAACTCCTGCCGGACAGAAATGGTATCAGGAAACCGGACTGGGTATGGGACAGACTTTGAATGTCGCCGCAGAGAAAAAAGGTTATACACTAACTGATCGCGGAACATATCTGTCGTTGAAAAAAGATTTGGGATTGGATATTTTAGTCGAAGGCGATGCGGCTCTACTCAACATTTATCATGTAATTGAAGTAAACAACGCTAAGTGGCCGAAGGTCAATGTAGCCGGAGCCAAAGCTTTTGCCGATTTTATGGTTTCTAAAAAAACTCAAGGTATCATTAAAACATTCGGTATCGATAAATTCGGATCGCCTCTGTTTTTCCCTGACGCTGGCAAAAAGGTGGAAGATTTGGGCAAATAATTTAATATGGAACTAATTGTTCAAGGGATAATCAAAGCTTTTGAATTGATCATCAGTTTTGATCCTGAAGTATTGGGAATAACGTGGCTGTCTCTGAAGATATCGGGGATAGCCACGCTCATCAGCCTTTTCATAGGGATTTCCATAGGAACAGCTGTTGCTTTAACCAACTTTTACGGCAAGAGACTAATCATCAGTATAATCAATACGGGGATGGGTTTGCCACCTGTTGTCGTGGGGCTTTTTGTAACGCTTCTGATCTGGCGCAACGGGCCATTGGGTTTTCTCGAAATCCTCTATACCCCATTTGCTATGATTATCGCCCAGACGATTATTGCCACGCCGATTGTCATGGGCATATCGCTCGCCGCCATTCAAAACCTGCCGCCAAACCTGAACCTGCAGATTCTTTCACTGGGAGCGAGCCGGTTGCAGATGGTTTGGGTATTGATTAAAGAAGCGAGACTGCCTCTGCTGGCGGCGATCATGGCCGGTTTCGGAGGTGTCATTTCCGAAGTCGGCGCTTCGATCATGGTCGGCGGTAATATCAAGGGATATTCACGAGTGCTCACCACAGCCACTGTTATGGAAACCGGCAAAGGGAATTTTGATATCGCCATAGCGCTAAGTATTATCCTTCTGCTGCTGGCGTTCCTTGTTAATTTAATTCTCACGCAGATACAGCAAAGGCAGCGCCCGCGATGAATTCTGAAACGCTTATAAAAATAGAAAATATAATTCTGCGACGTGGCGGCGTGACCGTATTGGATATTCCTGAATTCCTGGTGCCGCAGGGAAGAATACTGGCGCTGATCGGGCCCAACGGCGCGGGCAAATCCACGCTGCTTTTAATGCTGGCAGGCTTGTTAAAATCACAGCAGGGGAAAATATATTTTCAAGGTATGTCTGTTGAGACCAGGGCTGATCTGGCTATGTTGCGTCATAATGCCGCCGTTGTGTTTCAAGAGCCTTTGCTTCTGAATGATTCGGTTTTTGAAAATGTGGCTCTGGGTTTAAAATTCAGAAGATTAAAAAACGAAGAAATCAGATCTAGAGTTCAGAGTTCTCTGGATTATTTTGGAATAAGCCAATTGGCAAAAAGATCGGCTAAAACACTCTCCGGTGGAGAAGCAAAAAGAGTATCGCTGGCGCGCGCTTTTGCCATCAAACCGCAAATTATTTTACTTGATGAAGCTTTTAACTCGCTTGATCCTCCCTCAAGGGAAACTATTATTGATGATTTAAAACAGATATTGGAAGAAACGAGAATCACGGCAGTGATCGCTTCGCATGATCGCGACGAAACGTTGCGCCTGGCTCAGGATGTAGGCGTTATGAATAATGGTAAAATTGTGCAGTCGGGAAAGACATCCGAAATATTTAATCATCCGGATTCTGAATTTGTCGCTAATTTTGTCGGTACGGAATCAATATTGGAAGGCACAGTCAAAAGTTGTGACGAAGGCCATATGGTTATTTCTATAAATGGGAAAATAATAGAAGCGGTCGGTGATTGTTCCATCGGGGAAAAAGTATACTGCTGTCTGCGCCCGGAAAATGTGACCGTATCCAACTGTGCGCCGGGAAAAATAAGTGCGCGCAATATTTATGAAGCCAAAGTTTCCAAAATAATCCGGCAGGGATATTTTTATAAACTTATACTGGATTGCGGATTTCCTTTGGTTGCTTATATTACAATACTTTCGTATGAAGATTTAGGCATCGCTAGAGGTGGAACTGTAATCGCCTCATTCAAAGCAACGGCGGTGCATGTAATCCGCCGGGAAAAGTAAACTTTTTGTGGCCAATATTCTGTTGACATACAAATTCATTCTTTATATACTCTAACTGTCAATAATTATTATCGATAATAGAGTTCATTGTTCTTAAAATTTAAAATTGGTAGATATAAGGCAACGTGATAAAGAAACCGCTCGGCGAAGAGTATCAATTGCAATTTGAAAATATATCAGATGTTGTTTTTATGATCGGCGCCGATTTTAATATATCGAACATATCTCCTAGCGTGGAGAAATTATTGGGGTACAAAGCTGAAGATTTCATCGGCAGACATGCTTACGATTTGAGACATATCTTTACCCTGGAATCTTTTGAGAGAGGTATTGCCAATATAAGCAAGATGCTCGAGGGTAAAAGGATTCCAGCAACGATTTATGAGGTTATCGCGAAGGATGGAACCTTAAAGCATGTAGAAATCCATGGATCTCTCTTAATACGTGATGGACAAGTTGCGGGCACGATATCTGTTGCCCGTGATATAACCGATCGCAAACTCGTGGAGGAGAAATTACGCCATGAGGAACAGCGTTTCCGGACTTTTGTAGAGCACTCCTCCGATATAATTGTTCTCTTGAATTTAGAGGGGACCATCATTTATATAAATCCGGCGGTGGAGAGAGTATTGGGATTCAAGCCTGAAGAAAGGATTGGCGCCAATGGATTTGAGCTTGTTCATCCGGATGATATGAAGTATTTAATTGATAAATTCAATACATTAGCCACGGATAAAAAATCCCCTGTTATAAAAGCTGAAATACATCTTCGTCATAAGGATGGAAGCTGGCGTACGCTCGAAGCTGTAGGAAGCAATCTGGTAAACAATAATGTTGTTGAAGCTGTAATTGTTAACTATCGAGACATCACCGAACGCAAGCTGGTGGAGGATGCGCTCAAGGAAAGCGAAAAAAAATACCGTGAATTGAGCATAATAGACGACCTCACGCAGCTTTACAATTCCAGGCATTTTTACACTCAACTGGAAATAGAAATAGAGCGGTCGAACCGCTATGGACAGCCGTTGACCCTTCTGCTGCTGGATCTCGACAAATTCAAAAAGTTCAACGACAAATATGGCCATATTGAGGGGGACTATGTGTTATCACGGATTGGTCAGGTTATCAAACGATGCCTGCGCGATCCCGATTCCGCCTATCGTTACGGCGGGGAGGAATTTACAATCATGCTGCCAATGACCACAAGCAATGAGGGAATTGTAACGGCGAAAAGAATCCAAGCGGAATTAAGAAAAGAAATATTTTCTCCGGTTTTGGATAAAAAATTATATATGACGGTCAGTATAGGTCTGACGCAGTACAAGCCGAAGGAAGAGATAAAAACGTTTGTTCATCGGGTAGACAAGCTCATGTATCAGGCAAAAAAAGAAGGTAGAAACAGGATTTGTCATGATATAAGTAGACGCAAACGAAGCTTTATCGGAACGGCATAATAAAACGGCATTAATCTTTTAACTAATTAGAAAGGAAGGTGGCTAAAATGATTGGAGAAAAAATAAGAAACGCGATGAATGAACAGATCAAACATGAAATGGAATCGTTCTATATTTATCTATCAATGACTGCATATTTCCATGCACAGAATCTCGATGGCATGGCGCACTGGATGCGCTGTCAGGCGCATGAAGAAATGATCCACGCCATGAAATTTTATGATCACATTCTGGACAGAGGAGGCGTAGTCACGCTTTTGGATTTGAAGCAAATCAAAACAACATGGAAGAAACCTCTGGAGGCCTGGCAGGATGCCTATGAACATGAAAAGTTCATTACCGGCAAAATTAATAATTTAACCAAAATATCACGTGAAGAAAATGATTATACCTCCGAGCCGCTGCTTTCCTGGTTTTTAAATGAGCAGATTGAAGAAGAAAAAAATACGGAAAAAGTTTCCCGTGAACTGACGATGGTGGAAACATCAAAAGAAGGCATTTTGATGCTGGACAGGGAATTAGCCACTCGTATCTTTGTAGCGGGATCACCACTTGATCCGGCGGCGTACAATGTTGCTCCATAGTACGGTTTATGCGGTAAAGGAGTCTAATCATTTTTAATTACGACGTTTATCTGGAAAAAATTAAAGATGGCCAGAAGGGGATAAATCCCTTTCTGGATTATTTGGGAATAGAATTGGTTGAATTAAAAGATGGCTATGCCCGATTTCGGATGCCGGTGCGTCCGGAATATTTGCAGGGGGCGAAAGCCATGCAGGGCGGGCTTATAGTTGCGCTGGCCGATGAGACAATTGCTCATGCGATGATGACTCAATTAAATCCGGAAGAAGGTTTGACTACAATCGAACTCAAAAGCAATTTCTTAGCAGGAGTCAGCGATGGAGAGCTTATTGCCACCGCCACTGTCTTTAAAAAGGGACAAAGTCTGATTATAGGCGATTGTTTGGTTACTGATAATAAAGAAAAAAGTGTCTGCCGTGTTTCGGCAACCTTTCTACTTTTGAAGAAAAAGTGAAAATAATTAAATATTTGTGACAAAGCATATCCTTATTGACTCTCAGTTGTAAATTTGCTAAGTCAATTCCGATTAATTGTTTTAAAACAAATTTAAAATCAGGATATTTCAAATGATTGATCTGCATACTCATTCCATTTTCAGCGATGGCGAGTTAATACCAGCGGAGTTGGCGCAGCGCGCCCTTGCCGCAGGATATAAAGCATTGGCCATCACCGATCATGTTGATCATTCCAATATCGATTTCATTCTTCCCAGGATTGTTAAAGTTTGTTCAAAGATAACGGAAGAAGGGAAAATAAAGGTTTTTCCCGGTGTTGAAATCACTCATGTAGCTCCCGCTCAGATAGAGGGTATGGTTGATGAGGCAAGAAAAATGGGGGCAAAGATAGTCCTTGTGCATGGGGAGACAATTGTTGAACCTGTTCCTACAGGAACAAATCTGGCGGCTCTTAAATCAGCCATAGATATTTTAGCCCATCCCGGACTTCTGACGGAAGAAGAGGCGCGTCTGGCAGCAGAAAGAGGTATTTATTTGGAAATTACAACGCGCAGAGGTCATAGCTTCAGCAATGGACATGTTGCGCTGATGGCCAGAAAATTTAAGGCCAATCTCATTCTTAATAACGATGCCCACGCTCCTGCCGATTTCGTAAGTAGTAAAATGGCGAAAAATATTGCCCGCAGTGCGGGGTTGAACGATGACGAAATATCGGTCATTTTTACAAATTCGCAAAAGATGGTGCAAAAAGTGAGTGTATGAAAGGCAAATCGACTTCAAAGCCGTTGAAAATCTGCCTGTTGACCTATCGGGGCAATCCTACCTGTGGCGGACAGGGTGTTTACATAAAACATTTAGGCAAGGCGCTGAGCGATCTGGGACATCAGGTTGATGTTGTATCGGGACCGCCCTATCCGCATCTTGATTCTAAGATAAAGTTACATAAATTACCCAGCCTTGATCTCTACAACCCCGAACATCTTTTCATCCCCAAAAGAGTTGCTGATTTGGCTCATCCGATCAATATGTACGAATATTTGAATGTTTGCACCGGCAGTTTTCCGGAGCCTTTCACCTTTGGCGAAAGGGTTTATTCATACCTGAAAAAACGCAGAAATAATTACGACATTGTTCACGATAATCAGTGCCTTTCCTACGGCATCGGCAGGCTGGCTAAAAAGGTCATGCCGACCATAGCCACTATTCATCATCCAATCACAGTTGATCAGCAGGAAGATTATAAAGCGGCTAAAACATTATATCAAAAATATCGTGTTTTTCGCTGGTACTCATTTATTCGTATGCAGAGGAAAGTGGCGCGTAAGTTTTCTCATATTGTAACCGTATCAGAATTTACAAAGAAAGATATTGCGAAAGAGTTTTCACTCGATGAAAATAAATTCCGTGTAGTTCATAACGGCATCAACAATGAGTATTTTTATCCGGTGCAAAATGGTCCGAGGCCGGAAAATTCCATTATAGTGACAAATAGTGCGGATACACCCTTAAAAGGTTTGAGTTATTTATTGGAAGCCGTCTCTCAGGTAAGAAAAAAACAATCCGTCAAATTAACAGTGATAGGCGAGCCCAAAAAAAATGGAACAATTAAAAGGCTTGTGGCGGAACTTGGAATTGGAGACATTGTCCACTTTACCGGCCGCATCCAGAATGAAGAATTTGCCGGTTATTATTCCAAGGCCACTGTCGCTGTAGTTCCTTCCTTGTATGAAGGTTTTGGCCTTCCAGCAGCGGAAACAATGGCTTGCGGCGTGCCTCTAATCAGCACCAGCGGCGGCGCGTTGCCGGAAGTTGTCGGAGACGCGGGAATTATAGTTCCTCCCGCTGATTCTGGAGCACTGGCTAGAGAAATAATTTTTTTATTTAATCATCGTGATCAGAGGGAGAAAATGGCTCAAGCAGGTTTAGAGCGCGTAAATTCTATTTTTAACTGGTCAAAAGCTGCCGGCGAAATGGTGGAAGTATACCGAGAGGCAATTGATGGTCACCGTAGATCTGCGTGAGTTAAATTTAAAGCCGAATGATGTTGTCCTAGACGCTGGTTGTGGATTGGGCAGACATCTGCGTCATTTGGCAAGGATGCCGGAACTGAAAATTTTCGGTATAGATAAAAATGCCTGGGCGTTGCGTGAAACATTTAAATCTATGGAAACAATGCCCGACGCATTGTCGAAAGATTATCTGGTTTCCATTGCCGATATCAACAGGCTGCCGTTTGCCGATACCTCGTTTGATTGCGTAATTTGCTCTGAAGTATTGGAGCATATTCCCGATCACAAAAATGCGATTAAAGAACTAGATAGGATATTAAAACCGCATGGCACTCTTGTTGTTAGTGTGCCTCGGTATTTCGCCGAGAGAATCTGCTGGTTTATTTCAAGGGATTATTATAATGAAGATGGCGGTCATATACGCATTTACAAAAAGAAGCATCTCCATAAGATGTTAACGAAGCAGGGATTAAAGTGCTGGAAGATTAATTACAAACACGCGCTTCATTCACCTTATTGGTGGCTTAAGTGTCTGGTTGGCCTCAAAAATGAGGAGCACCCACTGGTCAAATATTACAGGAAGTTTCTGGAATGGGATATCATGAAAAAACCTCGCTTGGTGCGGATGCTGGAAGAGTTTTTAAATCCGGTAATGGGGAAAAGCATCGTCTATTATCTTAAAAAGGGATAACTTTGATGGAACTGAAACTTTCCATATGTGAAGAATTAAAACCGATTTCAATTGAAAAAATAACTTCTTTTATTGCTTCCATTCAGAAAGAAAATGGTGAAATTCCATGGTCGGCGGGAGGGAAGACCGATCCCTGGGATCATGTTGAAAGCTCCATGGGGTTGAGTATAGGCGGTTTTTACTCAGAATCGAGACGCGCTTATGAATGGCTTGCCAATACTCAGCTTGCCGATGGCAGTTGGTGGTCGGAAACTCTTGACGGTAAAATTATCAATTCTACAAAAGAATCGAATTTCTCTTCTTATGTCGCGGTAGGCGTTTTCCATTATTATCTTATTACTGGTGATATACAATTTTTAAAAAAGATGTGGGATACTGTTTCGCAAGGCATTCAGTACGCGATCAATTTGCAGGCTCCCGATGGTGAGATTTACTGGGCAAGGAATAAAAATGGCGCGATTGATAAGATGGCATTGCTTACAGGTTCCAGTTCCATCTACATGAGCTTAAAATGCGCTTTGGCTATTGCGAATATTTTAGGCAAGAAACGCCTGCGCTGGCGAAAGGCAATGGATAAGCTTGGTCTGGCGATAAAAGACAGACCTGATCTGTTTAACATGATTAAATCAAGGTATTCGATGGATTGGTATTATCCTGTTTTATGCGGCGCCATAACCGGAGAAGAAGCAAAAAGACGGATAACCCATTTGTGGGAGAAATTTGTAATTCCTGAATGGGGAGTACGTTGCGTCAGCGATAGACCTTGGGTAACCATGGCGGAAACTGCGGAGTTTATTTTAACTCTGATGGCAATTGAAGATAATTCCCGGGCTAAAACGATATTCAGTTGGTTAAATGATAAAAGATTTTCCGACGGGTCTTTTTGGATGGGGGTAACCTTTCCTGATGGAGTTATCTGGCCGGAAGAGAAAACAGGTTGGACAGCGGCGGCGGCAATGCTGGCGTGGGACGCTTTGAATGATATAACTCCGGCGGGAAAACTTTTTAATCATAAGTTTTGGGCGTCATTGAATAAGTGAATAGCCCTCCGGTCTGGCAGTGTTTCGGATTGCGCTAACGATCAAATTCCGTACTAAAAGTTGATTCGGCTAAAAATTCACCTTAATAAAAAAGGCAAGACAGTGAGAAAGGATCATCGTCCATATTATATTAAGCGCTTATATGTCAAATTTCAGAAATGGTATGCGCAATATTTTCTGGCTCCTCAATTCGAATATTATGGCCGTGGTATAGTTTTTATGAAACCCTGGCATGTGGAAGTATTCGGTGGGCCTGTTTTTTTGGGAGATAGTTCGACAGTTATTGCCACCCCCGACAGAAAAGTCCGATTTACCGTTTGGCCGGTGTGGGATGGTTCAGGAAAAATTGAAATAGGCCGGTGCTGCCTGATTTGTCCGGGGACAAGAATAATGTCTGCTACCTCGGTAACTCTTGGTGACGGCTGTATGACGGCTCAAAATGTCAGCATTAGCGATTCCGACTGGCATGATTTGTACGATCGCAGTTTGCCTGTCGGCAATACGCAGGCCGTTACGATTGGCAGTAACGTATGGATTGGAGATAGTTCCATTATATGCAAGGGGGTGAATATAGGAGATAACGCTATTATCGGAGCTGGTTCGATAGTCGTGAAAAATATTCCCGCCAACGCTATTGCCGCCGGCAATCCGGCCACTGTAATAAAATACCTTGATCCGGATAAACCTTTAAAAACAAGAACGCAATGGTTGTCTGATCCCGCCAAATTGGCCAGAGATTTTGAAATTATTGATCGCGCGATGATGAAAGGCAACACTATGACCGGTTGGTTCAGGTCATTGCTTTTCCCACGCAGGGGAGATTAAAAAATGCGCGTAGCCATCATTGCTCCGCCGTATCCATTGGAGGAAATTCCTTCGCCGCCGCTGGGTGTAACTTATATAGCCGCGGCATTTGAGGCAGCCGGCGCCGAAGTAAAAATATTCGATTACATTGTTTTCAGCTACACCAAAGAGAATCTGAAAAAACAATTGGAATCTTTTCATCCCGATGTGGTAGGCGCCACTTCCGTAACAATGAATTTCTATGAAGCGCAAAAGATTCTACGTGATGTCAAAAGCTACGATCCGGAAATAATTACAATGATGGGTGGCCCTCATGTTTCTTTTACGGCGGCAGAGACTTTGAGACAATACCCGGCAATAGATTTGATCGTTATAGGAGAAGGGGAGGATACGATAGCCGAACTCACCCCGGTATTAAGGAAACAAAGTAGATGGCGCGATATCCGTGGCATTGCTTACCGGCATGATAATGAAATCATCATTACAGATAAAAGGGATTTTATTGCCGATATTGATAGAATTCCATCGCCTGCGCGCCATTTGTTGCCCATTTCACGCTACCGGGCGTTGGGATTTCCAGTCAGCTTGATAACCGGTCGTGGTTGTCCCTATTCCTGTATCTTTTGTTTGGGGCGTAAGATGGTTGGCGCCAAGGTTCGTAAAAGAAAATCGAATCTGGTTTTGGACGAAATTGAAGAGATTCTCGGTTATGGTTTCGAACGCATTAATATAGCTGATGACCTTTTTACAACCGATAAAGAACGGGTTAAGGAAATATGTACAGGAATCAAGGAGCGTTCATTGAAATTCAAATGGAGCGCCTTTGCCCGCGTGGATACTGTAAATCAGGAAATTTTTGATTTGATGGCCGAGGCAGGTTGCGACAGTGTCAGCTTTGGGGTGGAAACTGGCAATCAGGAGATGCTCAAGCGAATAAAAAAAGGAATAAAACTGGAGCAGGTTAAATCGGCAGTTAAAATGTGCCAGCAATCAGGTATGTTAGCTCACGAGTCTTTTATTATTGGATTGCCGGGAGAAACAAAGAATACTTTAGAGGAAACAGAAAGGTTTGCGAAAAGTACAAAGGCTATCTATGGCTACCATTTTTTAGCTCCTTTTCCCGGCACTACTGTTAGAGAAAAAATTCAGGAATATGATCTGGAAATCTTAACGGATGATTGGGCTCTATACGACGCCAATAACGCTATTGTAAAAACTTCATCTTTACTGCCGCAGGATATGCGCGAATTTGGCGACCGTTATGATGGTGAAATGGATGCAGAGTGGAAGAAAGTATTAAAAAGATACAAAGAAGGCGCAGGTACAATAGAAGATAGTATGCATGTCGAAGGACATTGGCGCATGAATTTAACCTATCAGATTTTGAAAGATGATATAATAGAAAAATTTGGCTTTATCGAACCCGCTTCATTTCAGGGCACTAATGACAGCGCTTTACAGGAACTCTGTAGGAGAATAATAAGCTTCACAAAAGCGGATTTCCGTGTGGTTGATAATACTATCCGTGATTTTGCCGGTCGCGGTTACATCAGAGCCGATATTTCAGATAAGGGTTGTTTATGGTCCTGGTCTTGATACCCATTTATTACTTACGAACCAATATTCCCAGTGATTCGCACATAGGCATTTCTTCGTAAAGCCCGGAAGCCAACGCTTTCTGATAAACAAGATAAGGCGCCTGTCCGCCCTTTGCCGGGTCGGAGAAAATATCGTGGAATAAAAGATAACCGCCGGGAATCAAATTTTTAGCCCAGATATTATAGTCGCTCAAGACTGATTCATAAGCGTGACTGCCGTCAATAAAAATCAAACTAAGAGGCGTTTGCCATACTCTTCCTATTATTGCCGAACGGCCGATTATAGGAATTACAATGTCTTCCAAATCAAAATCAGTTATTGTCTTGCGGAAATGTTTTAAAGTATCTATCTTTCCTATTTCCTTATCCAGTAAATCAGGGTCAAAATAGGCTTCGCCGGGCTGCTGTTCTTCTGAACCGCCATGATGATCAATGGAAAAAAGAACGGTCGAGTTTTCTTTACAGGCTACGCCGAGATAAACAGATGATTTACCGCAGTAGCTGCCGATTTCCAGACAAGGACCCTTTTTACCGGCTTTTAAGGCTAGCTTATAAAGACAATTCGCTTCGCGTTCATCCAAAAACCCTTTTACCTTATCTATTTTTTCTTTGTTTATTATCATCTGCATCTAATGAAGATAGATTTGGAAATATGCTTGTGCAAAGTACTGCTTATTGTGGTCTATATAATTTCTTTATATATCTTCCAGTCGTTGTTTATTTTTCTCAGTTCCAATATCTTCTCGCCTTTATCTTTTAATATCGATGAACTGTAAGATTGAGTAAACACCGCTTTCGCAGTATTTCCATCCGTCGATATTTTTAAATCATCGATGCTTATTTTTATATCTTTACTTTTCTTGCGCACGGCTGATTTATAAGATACCCAATTATGTAAGTTCATTCCTTTTGACTGGAAATCTGATGTGTAACAACCGCGGTAAGTTTCCATATCTCCTGATTCCCAGCTGGCTGCCCATTTAAGTACCAAATTTTTGATGTTTTCTTCGGGGAGAGATTTTGTTTCGTTTTGTTTATCGTTGACTTGAGTTGAATTAACAGATCCGGCAGCGTCAACCGGTGCAGAAACGGCAGCAGGAACAGGTGCTCTGGCGGGTTCAGTAGTGGGTTTTGCAACTGAAGCGGTAACTGGTGCCGCAACTGGTGCGGGCATTGCCATTTTCTTATCTAAATTTAGCTTTTCCGCAAAAAGCTGTAATATTGCATTCCGAATATTTCCTGTGTCAGACTCTTTTTTCATGGGAATATGTTTAATGAAGTCTTCGTAAGCTTCTTTACGGGGATTATTGTTTGTGGCAGTTGTGTAATCTGCCAAAGATTTTCTGTACTGTTCTAGACCGTAATAAGCAAGTCCACGATTATAGTAAGTGGCGTTATCGTTGGGATTTAATTCTATAGCCTTGCTGTAATCAACTATAGCTTGATCAAGATTGCCCTGGCTTTGATAGGCATTTCCACGATTGCTATAGAATCCTGCAATTTCAGGATTAATTTTTATAGCCTTGTTGTAATCAACTATAGCCTGATCGAAATTGCCTTGGCCTTGATAGGCATTTCCACGATTGCTATAGAATCCCGCAATTTCGGGATTGATTTCTATGGTCTTATTATAATCGGCAATAGCTTGTTGAAAATTGCCTTGAATTTGATAGATATTACCACGGTTGCCATAGGCTGCCGTATATCTAGAATCGATTTCAATTGCCTTGGTATAGTCAGAGATGGCCTGGGTAAGGTTATCTTGTTTTCCATAAGTATTCCCACAGTTATAATAGGCTTCTTTATATTTGGAATTGATTTCGATAGCTTTGGTATAGTCGGCTATGGCCTGGGTATGATTACCTTGTTTCTCATAGGTATTTCCGCGGTTGTAATAAGCTTTTGCATGTTTAGGATTGATTTCGATAGCTTTGGTGTAGTCAGCTATGGCTTGAGTAAGATTACCTTGTTTTTTGTAGGCATTTCCCCGGTTGTAATATTCTTCCGCCGTTCCAGCAGGAATATTGGCGATTGTTTGTTGGGAACTGTTAATAGTTTCGGCAAAAATTAATGGCGCAGAAAATATATATATTAGAGATAGGACTATTAATAATAATTTTTTATTCATACATTACCCTTCATTAAGATTAATAATAAGGAAGATGGCTATGTGGCTTCTCTATATATTTTCCATTCGTTGTTGATTTTTCTCAACTCCAATTTCTTCCTGCTTTTGCTGTTGAGTATAGAAGAACTGTAATATTGAGTAAATGTTGCTGTGGCAATATTTTCTTTCGCTGATATTTGCAAATTATCAATACGAATGTTTATATTTTTACTATTCTGGCGCACGTTGGCTTTATGAGCAATCCAGGCATCTAAATTCATTCCTTTTGATTGAAAATTTGAAGCATAACAACCGCGATAAGTTTTCATATTGCCTGATTGCCAACTGATTAACCATTTGTTCACCAAATGCCGGATATCTTCTTCGAAAATAGATTTTGTCTCTTTTTGTGTATTTTTTACTTGAGCTGATTGTTTGCCGGGTCCGGCTGTCGCTGAAGCATCATCAACAACATACCATTTGTTGTTAATTTTTTCTAAAATCAGTTTATTATAAAATCCTTGAAAAGAATAATTATTGACGGCAAAAATTTGATCAAACATAATGACAGCGTTATTATTATCCTGTAAAATGGAGATATCCCGTGGTTGTAAAATAAAATGGCCGTTTAGATTATTTGAATATTTCAATTTGTTATTGAGTTCCTCACGTCGTTTGCCCTTAATTTCTGAACCTTGCAGGTATAAAGAATCAATTGCTTTAATATCATTCCCGGTAAAAGCCTTATTCCATGACGTTAAAATTCTTTCCAATTCACTTTTTACGGGTGAGACATAACTTTGGGGGACCCATGTTACAAACTCGGAAATAATAACGGGTGTTCTATTTAGATAGATAAAATTGGCAAGGCGCTTGAGATCACTGTCATGCAAAACGACACACCCTTTTGATTGTGTAGGTAATAATGTTTTGGTCGTGCCGTGAATCCAGATGTTATTACCGTCTCGACCGGCTCTTTTATCGGAGATGGTCGGGTAATCTAAAGGGAAAGCCATAGAACCGTAGACTTCAGGAAGACCGGGATTGTGTAAAATTTTTGTAATAAAAAAAATTCCGTTGGGAGTTCTTGCGTCTCCAGCAACTTGTTTAGAGCCGGAATTTTTTCCTGTGGAACAGGAAGCTTCAAATACTTTAGAAAAGACCCCATTTTTGTGAAAACAGTATATCTTTTGAAATTGTTTATCAACAACTATAATATATCCGGAAGATAGAGAAACTATGGAATCTGGAATTTTTTCGTAGCTTGTAGAAATGCCTGGTGATGCTTCTATAGGATTGAAAAAAAACAAAAAAAATAGTGTAATAATATAATAAATAGGGATTTTTTTCCTCATCATCATAATAAAAAAATTAGCAACCTTAATATTTTTTCTGAAAAAGTAAAGTTTTCATAGCAAAAACTTAACAATCATTCAAGTTCTTTAATTGAAAAGTCCGCAAGTTCTAAAAGTTATACATAGGCATCAGGTAGCACTTCTTTAAAAATGGGGAAAGAAGAAATAAATATTTTGCATATTAGTAGTGGCTGATTATAAAAAATAATAAAAATATTACTACATTATTGTGTTGCAATGATTTTAAGAAATTGCTATTATTCAAAAAATCAGGAGATTTTCTTTTAGAGAGTTGTATTGCAAAAAAAATAATATTGAAAATAGAAGAATCAGGAGATTTTCTTGTCAAACACAAATCACGATATAAACTCAACAGAAAAACTTCTTAATGTTATACGCGGAAAAGATAAAGAATCTTTCAGCGCATTGGGAAAACCAAAAGTTTCTTTGTCTGAAAAAAAGCCGGCAAAAAAAATTAATATTATCTCACCTAAACTTTTTATCGATAAAAAAAGTTACACTGTCGGAGTTGATATTGACCGCGAATTTATTCTTTTGGTTAAGACTGCTAAAGATTCTGGCGGCAGATCGTTTTTAGTTGACCAAAAGGTCATTAAATACAGTCAACAACAATCTCACGACATATCAGAATTCAATGCCTTATTGAAATCTTCTCTGGTTGCCTTTTGTGGTTCACTTGCCAACTGTAATGTCTGGACAAAAATATCTGCAAATGATGTTAATGTCTATTTCCTTAAAGTTCCGCGTGTGCCTAAAAAGCAACTGGAAAATGTGATCTATTGGACAGCGAAAAAAGAAGGGTTTATCGACGAAACAAAATCAATTTTTGATTTTGAATTGCAAGGTGAAATTGTAGATCAGGATAAACCCAAATACTTTGTCATGGTCTATACAGCCCCTATTGATTCAATTAAAAAAATTAGAACATTATTTTCGGATATAGGAATAACTCTTGCCGGAATTACAACTGTTCCCTTTGCGATTCAGAATATTTTTCGGTCAAAATGGATGCCGGCTTCTGAGGAAATCTTTGCCAACTTATATATCGGCAATGATTTTTCCCGCATCGACGTTTATAAAAAAGAGAATCTGATAATGTCCCGCGGCTTTAAGACTGGCAGCAGCAACAGCATGCTGGAAGCAATTGCCGATTCTTATTTGGAGAAAACGGGCAATTTAAAACTAAAAGATGATGAAGCAAAAAAAATTCTTTTAAGTCTCAGCCCTGATGCGGGAAAATTAAGAGATACAGATGTTGGTTATGATTTAAAAAAAGAAGAAATACTGGAGATGATTTCTCCGATATGGGAAAGATTAGCTCGTCAGGTTGATTTGACTTTAAAAACATCCGCGATTGGATACCAAAAAGTTGAAAAGATATATATTCTATCTTCAGTGAGTTTCGATAATTCTGTTTTGGATTTCGTGAGCGATCAATTAGGAGCAAAAACAGAATTATTTGATCCTTTTAAACATCATACGGGTCCTCACCCTAGCGAGTCTATAGTTCTTTCCGAAAAAATGCTTCTGTCTTCGGCGTTAGGTTTTTCCCTGTCGGACAATAGACGCACACCTAATGTTATTTTTACTTATAAAGAAAAAAAAATAGAAGCAAAAATAAAGAGAATCGATAGATTGGTTTTTTTCTCCTTTTTGGCAGCTCTAATTATTTGCCTTGCGACGCTAGTTTATCAAGTTTCGGAAAGAAGTATTCTTAACAAGGAACAAGTGGTATTAGAAAAAGAATTGGCCCTTAATAGTCCGATTTTATCGAAAGATAAAGTTTCTAAAATGGCTGATGAAGTAAAGACGCAAAAGAAAATAATCCATCAATATGTGCAAAGGTATTTGGGACTTGCGGCGATTGGAGAAGTTTCTGATCTTACACCTCAAAATATAAGTCTCATCAGTTTTAAAATAGCTGAGGGAAGTGTTTCGTCAGGGACCAATGCCGATAAAACACGGCCAGAAACAGGCGATGGTGTTACAATAGAAGGAGTTATTTTTGGGGATAGAAATATGCTGGATTCACTTTTGGCCCAGTATGTGATGAAGTTGGGAAATTCACCAATGTTGAGTAAGGTATCGATACAAAAAAACAACTTTGTCACTTTCAAAAAAAGCGAGGTCCTGCAATTTACTTTGAGCGCTAAAATAGGTTAGCCATAATGAATAAGTTTAACATTAATATAGACCAAGATCGTATTTGGTATATAGTAACTTACATCGGAATTATAGCCCTTTTTGTGCTTTTGGGCATATTCCCATTGTATCACTACAATGCCAGTCTTCTTGAGAAGAATAAAGAATTGAAAAATCAAATCGAAGACCAAAAGGAATTGAAACCTGTCTATTTAAATTTGCTTAAGACTTTGAATAATAAGGATTTACTTATTTTACCCAATCCCGAGAAAAAAACAATTTCCCGTGAAGAAGCTGGAAGATTTCAAGATGATATTCGGGCGATAGCGTTACATGCCGGGTTAAAGAACGTATCGGTTACACCTGATTTAAGCACATTGGCGGGTTCCTCAACATCTCTTTTGCACAATGTTGTACTGAAGGGGGAATTTGCCAATTTTCGACAAATATTGATTGGATTGGGAGCCGTTCCTTATTTGGATAGGATTGAGGAAATTAGCATCATGCAAAATCCTGATTCCATGGAATTTAGAATGAAAATTTGGATAGCGCTTAAGTAGTTTATACGCAAAAGGTACTTATGGCTAAGTTAAAAAAAAGGGAAATCATCATTTTAGTTATTGCCGCTTTATTTGTTTTATATGCGGGTTATGAATACTTGATTGCCAGTCCGGCGAGTAAAAAAGTCAAGACTATTGCCAGTGCTGATTCTGTGAAAGTTGACACTTTTGCCGGTGGGATTATAAAAGATTTAGCTAAAGATAACATCACTGATTCAGATGTGTATGTGATCAAGCGAGTAGAAACCGATTGGATGAAAAATCCTTTCTGGAAAAAAGACTTGTATAAAGCATGGGTGAACAGAGAAGGGGTAGCCAGAGGTGGCGGCGTATTGTCCAAAATAATTTATTGCGGTTATGTAGATTCCGGGAAAAATAAAATCGCTGTTATTAACGGTTTTGAATATAGGATAGGGGAAGAATTAGAAATAGAAGGATATGTATTAAAACAAATTACGCCTTCGAAGATTTTGATTATTAATAAAAATACGGGAAATGAAGATGAAATTCCCCTGCAAGAATAAAAAATTTTCATTGGAGGTTGTCGACTTGAAATACTCTGCTAAAAATATCATGATGTTGGGTTTTAGCCTTTATGTGCTGATATTTTTCTTCGGCTGTGCTGATGAACTTAAAAGCGAAAAGAAAGATCCTTTTTTTGATAAATGGACCACTCTAGCCGAGAATTCAAAAGGTCACTCTCCTGCTGCCGAATCCAAAAGAATTAATACGTCAGCTTCAACGTCAAATCAAACTCCCTCTACTTCATTGGTAGGACAAGAGATGAAAAAACTACCTGTCGAACGAATTAGTTTGACCATGCGTCAGGCGGAGCTAAAAGCGGTATTACGGGCAATGGCCAAATCTGTTGGTCTAAACCTTCTAGTAAAAAACGAGCTGAAAATTGAAGTTAGCGTAGATTTCCGGGGAGTTCCCTGGGACACGGCATTTACCGGATTATTGCATACCTATAATTTGTCTTATGTTTGGGAAGGCAATATAATCCGAGTGCTGACTAGCGATGACTTTAAACTGGACTTGGAACGAAAACAGCAAATGCGGGATACGCAATTGGTTGAACCGCTTTTAGATCCGGTAGTGATAAGCATTAATTACGCCGATGCCGGGAAATTAATGAAGACGCTTACGGAAATCCTGACTAAAGATAAAGAAGGAATAAAAACTCGCGGATCGATTATGCTTGATGAACACAGTAATTCTTTGGTCATTTCCGCGACGCTGAATGATCTGACCAGGATACTGCCCATTATTGAAAAACTGGATAAACCTACGCCGCAAATTGTAATTAAAGCCAATATAGTGGAAACAACCAAAGGCGTTGCCCGTGATTTGGGAATTATGTGGGGAGGATACAATAAGGGTTCTAATATCTCTGGCAATAACGATCTTATTGTAACTGGCGGCAGCGGTTCTCCTTCGGGTACTTTAGGAGGGCAGGGAATGGGGGCTAATTTCCCTATACCAGAATATACACCGTTGGGAACTACTGCTACTGCTACTGCTACTGCTACTGCTACTACGCCTCTTGGGTCTTTAGGTTTGTTATTCGGAAAGATTAGCGGAAATTTATTAGAAGTACAATTGCAGGCCTTGCAGTCGGATAATAAGTTGAATATCTTATCCAGTCCGTCTATCACAACGTTAGACAACCAGAAAGCATATACGGAAAATGGTGAAAGAGTTCCTTATGTTACACTTTCATCATCCGGCGGCAGCACACCTACTCAAACAACCACTTTTATAGACGTTGTCTTGCGTCTGGAAATTACGCCGCATGTTATTGACGGTAAGAATTTAAAAATGGATATTTTAGTGAAAAACGATGAAGTGGATACAACAAGGAAAGACGCTTTGGGAGATCCGTACATTGTAAAGAAGCAAACAGAAACTAAGTTAATTGTTCAAGATGGAGAGACAATTGTTATCTCCGGTTTTACCAAACAAACCAAGTCAGCATCTGGAAATGGTTGGCCGTGGTTACAAGATATTCCCATTTTGGGATGGGCTTTCAAATCGGATAGTAAAAGTGACCAGATGGAAGAAGTTCTAGTATTTATTACTCCTCATATATTACAGGTCGGTAGTAACGACCAGAAGTCATCTCCGGTTGGACAAAATATTATGCAAAAAAATGAAACTGACCAGAATTAAAAGAGCGCCGGAACCACACCGAAAAACAAAACATGGTTGGACTCTAAGTAATTGCCGATGTTAAATAACAGCAAGATAGCATTAAAAAATGAATTATTACAATATTCTCAATTTTAAAAAAGAGCCATTTTCCAACTCGCCGGAACCGGAATTCCTTTGTCAATTGCCACAGCATACCGGTTGTTTACAAAATTTGGAATTAGCTGTTCGACTGCGACGCGGAATTAATGTGGTGATCGGAGACATTGGGACCGGAAAAACTACTTTATGTCGTAAACTTATCCAAAATTTTTCTTTCAATCCGGCAGATTCTACGAAAATTGAAACTCACCTTTTGCTTGATCCGGCATTTAACAGCGCCGTTGAATTCCTGCAAATAGTCGCTTTGATGCTGGGAATTAAAGATCTAAATAATGATGAAAGTGAATGGCATTTAAAAGAAAGAATTAAGGATTATCTTTTTAATAAAGGTGTTGATGAAAAAAGAATAGTTGTTTTGATCATTGACGAAGGCCAGAAAATTCCCGAGAATTGCCTGGAAATTTTGCGTGAATTTCTTAATTACGAAACAAATAATTTTAAGCTGCTGCAAATAATAATCTTTGCTCAAAAAGAATTCCATAAAATCCTTAAAAAAAGAGCCAATCTTTTTGACCGGGTTAACCTTCTCTATTATCTTCAACCCCTCAATTTTAAACAAATGCGGGCAATGATCAATTATCGTCTCAGTATCGCCAGCGATTTTGAAATCGAGCCTTCGCTATTTAGCTTTTGGGGGTTTGCGGCTATTTATCTGGCTACCGGCGGATATCCGCGCAAAGTTGTTCTTCTTTGCCATCAGGTAATTTTGAAAATGATCATTCGAGGCAACGAAAAAGCAGGCTGGTTTTTGGTCGGAAGCTGCATAAGGGGGATGGAAACGCCGGTATTTAGAAAATTAAAATGGGCGCTGGGGAGTGCTTTAATTATTATTGTTCTGGGTCTTTCGATTAGTGCAATTCTATTTCAGTATCCGGATGCTGACGCGCATAAACAATTACCGACAGTTTCGGCGACCAATGTTGTTTCCGAAGTTAAACAAGCGCCATCGGCTTCCGTTTTACCTGGTCCACAAGTTGTTCAGGAAGATGGAAAACAGGATGTTAAAATTCCCGATTATTTGGGAAAGTTAACAATGACAAAAAGAAGGACCATTTGGTGGACACTGTATAATATCTATGGCGCTGTCACCCCCGAGATAATAAATAAAGTAATTGCGGCTAATCCTCATATTAGAAATAAAAATATCATTGCGGAAGGGGATATATTAGATCTGCCGTCAATTCCCGCAGATGTACAACCGGTAAATAAAGGCGATATTATTGTTATCGTGGAAAGTGGAAAAAATCTGGAAACAGTGTATAATATTTTTCGTAACAATCCTGATGAGAAAAGTCTACCTCAATTAACATTCCTTTCTTTCTGGAATAAAAAAGAAGGTATCGAATTTGCGATTGTTATTGATAAATGTTTTAAAAATATTCGTGCTGCCCAGGAAGCGGTCGGCAAATTACCACCCATGATTACCGCCAAAACAAAAATTTTATCTCAATGGAATGCGGATACAGTTTTTTTCAATCGCCGAGCGTTGCAGCATTGAGATGGGAATTTTCCGGAGGATAAATGAAAATTAAAAAACGTCTTGGTGAAATACTTGTAAAAGAAGGGCTTTTGACCGAAGAAATGCTCCAAAAAGTTCTCATTGAACAAAAGAAAACTAATTTGAAGATTGGCCAGTATTTAATCCGCAATGGAATCGTCGAGGAAAGACGAATAATAGATTTGTTAAGCCGTCAACTTGGTATTAGTAAATATCAACTGAACGACTACCCTTTGGATCTGGAATTAGTGCGTTATATACCAATTGAAGTAGCTCAAAAGAATCAAGTAGTTCCTCTAAAAGTTAGAGGGAATCTGCTGATGGTTGCAATTGCTGATCCTCTGGAGGTAACGATACTCGATGCCATTGAAAAGGTAAGCGGTATGGAAGTTGAACCGGTAATTTGTTCAGAGTCGGAAATCAATCAGCTCATCAATAGTATGTATGGTGTGCAATCCGATTTGGGCGATATTATAGGATCAATGGAAGTGGAAACTAAGGCTGAAGACGAGACGGGTAACAAAGATGAAGTCCAAGTCGCGTCTCTAAAGGATATGGCGGGAGAAGCGCTGGTTGTTCGTTTGACTAATTCTATTTTTGCTCAAGCTATCCGAGATAAAGCAAGTGACATACATATCAGTCCTCAACAAACCACAGTACAGATGCGTTATCGCATTGACGGCAAGTTGATAGAAATGCCCTCGCCTCCTAAATCTCTATTTTTATCCGTTATTGCCCGTGTGAAGATTTTGGCCAATATGGACATTACTGTTTCGAGAATTCCTCAAGACGGCCGATTTACCCTGAAAATAGAAAATAAAGAAATCAATGTCAGAGTCTCCTCAATTCCCACAATTCATGGAGAAAACATTGTCATGCGCCTGCTGGATATAAGCACCGGTATTTATACACTAAATCGTTTGGGCATGGACGCTGAAGATATGGCAAAAATCGAAAAAATGTGCGTTAAACCTTACGGCATGATTTTAAGCACCGGACCCACAGGAAGCGGTAAAAGCACGAGTCTTTATTCCATCCTGAATTCAATAAACAAACCGGATATCAATATAGTTACCTTGGAAGATCCGGTCGAATATAGAGTAAATGATATTCGCCAGGTGCAGTTAAACCGTAAAGCAGGAATGACATTCGCCAGTGGATTGCGTTCAATTCTTCGTCAGGATCCGGATGTTATTATGGTCGGTGAAATTAGAGATGCGGAAACTGCCGCAGTATCTGTGCAAGCGGCGCAAACGGGACATAGACTTTTGAGCACTGTGCATACTAATGATGCCGCAGGAGTTATCACTCGATTTATTGATATGGGCATTGAACCTTTCTTGATTTCGTCTGTTTTGATTGTTTCTTTTGCTCAACGATTAGTGCGCACAATTTGCCCATATTGCAAAGAAAGCTATAATCCGCCGGCAAATGCTCTTGAAGCTTTTGGAATAACAACGGAAGAAGCAAAAAACGCTAGTTTTCAGCGCGGTAAGGGTTGTAGCCAGTGCAAGAACATGGGTTATAAGGGAAGAACTGGTATTTTTGAAGTTTTAGTCAATGACGAGATGATTCAAGACATGATTATCAAGCAGAGGCCGAGCCCTGAAATCACACGAGCGGCGGTAGCTGCCGGAAAATTGAAAACTCTAAGAGATGATGCGGCCAAAAAAGTAATTCAAGGAATTACAACTTTGGAAGAAGCGGCCTCCGCCGTTATGGTTTAGACTAAATAAGGATAAAAAATGCCCAAATATGTTTATCAAGCAATCAATGATAATGGAATTACAGTGTCAGGTAATTTAGAGGCTGAATCCGTTGATGTGGCAAATTTTATTTTAATTTCGCGCAATCTAATACCGTCAAAGATTAATGAACAGAGTAAATTTGGAGAAAATCATTGGTGGGAGTCTATTCTCGGGACAGGCAAAGTTAAGGTGACGGATCTGATCATGTTTACAAAGCAGTTACATTCTATGCTAACTGCCGGTATACCGATGTTAAGAATCCTGTCCATTTTAGAGGATCAGACGGAAAGCAAAGGTTTAAAAAAAGCAATATCAAAAATTATTCAAGATATAAATCAAGGCTCGTCTCTTTCAGATGCAATGGATAAAAATCCCAAAATATTTTCACGTCTGTTCTGTGATATGATCAAGGCAGGTGAAATGAGCGGAAGTGTGCCCATCGTTTTAGAGCGTTTAATTTATATTATTGAACATGAAGCGAAAGTCAAATCAGATATTAAATCGGCATTCAGATATCCTCTGATAGTTGTTGTCGCTTTAGGACTTGCGTTTATTGTTCTTTTAACTTTTGTAATTCCTCAATTTGTTTCTGTTTTCAACACCGCTGGTTTAATTTTACCGTTGCCTACACAAATTGCCATGATTTTGTACAAATTTCTGTCTAATTACTGGTATTTGATTATTGCTGTGATTGTAATAACTATTTTTGTCATGATTTCTTATTTTAAAACAAATACTGGTAAGTTTATAAGGGATACTTTTTTATTAGAAATGCCTATAGTAGGACCAGTATTCAAGAAGGCGGCATTATCGCGCTTTTCCAGCATTTTTGCTATCTTGCAAACCAGCGGCGTTCCTATCATGCAATCATTGACTATCCTTTCTGCAACGATGGGCAACGAGGCTCTTACGCGATCTTTTGATCATATCCGTGAGCGTGTTAAAGAAGGCGCCGGAATTTCGGAGCCGTTAAAATCGGCAAAATATTTTACTCCTATGCTTGTTGATATGGTTGCGATTGGTGAAGAGTCGGGTAATATTGATGAAATGATGCGCGCAGTTGCCAAACATTATGATGATGAAGTTGAATATGCGATTAAAGGTCTTTCCGATGCGATAGGGCCAATTCTCATTGTTGGTTTAGCCGCAGTTGTCGGATTCTTTGCCCTGGCTATATTTATGCCCATGTGGGATCTTACTAAGCTAGTACATCATTAATATACATAAAACAATGAAGAAAAAAAATATTTATATAAGTTTTTATATATTGATTCCGGCAATTTACACTGGAATATCAATGATTGGCATTATTATAACATATCAATTATTTAAAAAACCGGAAGAAATCAACCGGATATCTTCTTTGAATTTTATTTATTTAAGCGCTGCAATAGCTTTTTTTACTCTTTCTGTAAGTTTCCTTCTCCTGCGCTTTTTTTTAACACCGTTCATACGATTTATTAATAGAACGAAGAAGATGTCTATTCTTGCCGATTCCCAGTTAGGAAAACAAGTAAGAATAACGGACGATTTTAATCAAATTACCAGACTATTTGATAACGTCGCTAATATTCTGAGCAATGTTGAAGCAAAGGAATTATTCCCCCATATTATTGGTTCCAGTGATTCCATGCGCAATATTTTTACACAAATTACCAAAGTTGCTCCGACCGATTCCACAGTTCTTATTTCCGGTGAAAGTGGGACCGGCAAGGAACTGATTGCTTCGGGTATTTACGAACACAGCATGAGGAAAGGCATGCCTTTTGTAAAAATTAATTGTGTTGCGATTCCGGAAGGATTGCTCGAGAGCGAACTTTTTGGTCACGAGAAGGGTTCATTTACCGGAGCCACCGAACAAAAAAAAGGAAAATTTGAAATAGCTGACAACGGCACGATTTTTCTGGATGAAATCGGCGACATGCCGCTGGCCACACAGGCGAAACTTTTGCGTGTTTTACAGGAAAAAGAATTTGAAAGGGTAGGGGGAACAAAACTTATTCGGGTGAATATCCGTCTGATTGCGGCTACGAATAAAAATTTACCCGAGATGATTAAAAAAGGAACATTTAGAGAAGACCTTTATTTTCGTTTAAATGTTTTTTCCATATTCCTTCCTGCACTCAGAGATAGAAAAGAGGATATTCCTCTGATATCAAATTATTTCCTTGAATCTTTGCCCAAGCCGGCAAAGTTGGCCACTTCAGCGCTGCAAGAATTAATTGGTTATTCCTGGCCGGGAAATGTCAGAGAGCTGAAAAATATTTTAGAGCAAGCTTCTATACTGAGTGAAAATGGAATTATTGAATTGTATCATTTGCCCGAAACACTGTTGAAGCAAAATTCGCGAAGTGTGGATAATTTAAATAACGATATGGCTCTTGATACTAAACTCGAATTAATGGAAAAAGACTTGATAATTGACGCTTTAAGAAAAACCAGAGGTATTCAAGTAAAAGCAGCGGATATTTTAGGAATAAATCAAAGAAGTCTTTGGCATAGAATTAAAAAGTATAATATTGAAATAAACAATTTTAGGAATCTACAATAATTGTAGATAATTCACCAAAAATTGCAATTTATTGATAAGTAACTGAAAATAAATTGTAAAAATAATAGTTGACAAAATATAAAAGTTAAGTTAATTAAACATTATAGATAGGTATAGAGAATAGGGGGGGAATTGTTCATAGTTCTAATAATGGTACGTTTTTTGCTTGGTTATACTTAATTAACGATATTAAAAAATATCAAAAAGTAATTAATTAAGTAATGAAGTAAACGAAATATTTATTTAAATTTAGCCATGTTTAAAGAAAGGAGAAAAAAATGTTAAGAAATGAAAAAGGTTTTACGTTGATTGAAATTATTGCAGTCTTGGTTATTTTAGGAATTTTAGCCGCAGTGGCTGTTCCTAAGTACTTGAGTTTGGTGGATCAAGCAAAGCAAAATGCTGCGCAATCGGCAATTGCAGAAATGAAATCGCGTGCAAGTAATATTTACGCGTCACTTACTTTGTCAGCTTCAACAGTACCTACCGCTGCTGCAGTTGAGGTATCTGTTTTTGCAAATACCAATGTCGGCTCTGACTATAGTCTTACAGCAACTGACGCGAGCAGTAATATTCTTATTACTGTAACTTCGGTGAAAAATTCGACGTTAAATCCTAATGCCAGTGGAACTTGGTATTTCCCAACATAGGATAAAAGTTAAAAAATACGTTTTGGAAAAAATAGCGTGAGTTACCTCACGCTATTTTTTTATATTTAAGAAAAACTCTCTAAAAATCATCATTTCTGTTTAAGGACTTGACAAAAGATTAATTACTTTTGTTTAATTGCCTGAATGTTTTCAATTCATGAAGAAAAAATATACTTATCTTATCGTAATATTATTAATTGTTGTTTCTTTTATCGCTTATAGCCGGGTCTTAGGCAATGATTTTGTTAGTTTTGATGATAACCGGTACATTATTGAAAATAATCACATTAAATCAGGCGTTAATCCTGAAAGTATTAAATGGGCGTTTACGGCGGTTGTTTTCAGTAACTGGCATCCGCTTACTTGGCTTTCGCACATGTTGGATTGGAGCTTGTTTAAGGATTATGCGGGTGGCCATCACTTAATCAGTTTGTTATTTCATATCGGCGCAGCTTTACTTTTGTTTTTCTGTTTGAATAGGATGACAAGTGATCTTTGGTCATCGGCATTTGTAGCTGCTCTTTTTGCCCTGCATCCACTGCGGGTTGAATCTGTGGCTTGGGCGGCCGAGCGTAAAGATGTTTTAAGCATGTTTTTCGGATTAGCAGCTTTATATGCTTATGCTCTTTATGTCGAAAATTATCATTTTTTTAAATATTTTCTTTGTTTAATATTATTTGCTTTGAGCTTGATGGCCAAACCCATGCTGGTCACTTTGCCTTTTGTCTTGTTGCTTCTTGATTATTGGCCGCTGAAACGTTGGCCAAGAGAGATATCCGTGCCATTCAGAAACCGCAGTCATTTGGTCGGCAGGCTTATATGGGAAAAGACGCCATTTATTTTTCTGGCGATTGTATCGAGTATCGTAACCATATGGGCTCAAAATAAAGGCGGTTCTGTTGCTTCCATGGAATATTTTCCTTTTTCTTCGCGTTTTGACAACGCGATAATTTCTTATGTTTCTTATTTAGGAAAAATTTTCTCACCAGTTAATCTGGCTGTATTTTATCCCTATGAACATTCTTTTCCAATATGGCAAATTTTGGTTTCATGCTTCACCTTAATCGGAATTACTATTGTTGTTATCATTGCCTTTAAGAAATTACCTTTTCTATTCGTCGGCTGGTTTTGGTATTTAGGAACTTTTATTCCCGTAATCGGGTTGGTGCAGGTCGGCGAACAAGCAATGGCCGACCGCTATACGTATTTGCCATCTATCGGCATTGCCATCATGATGGTCTGGAGCGTTCCGCTTTTGTTTCCACGTGAAGAAATGCGCAAAAAGATTTTATTTCCGGCAGGGATAGCCTACCTGACCATACTGGCAATTTTAACCTGGCAACAATGTGGTTACTGGAAAAATAATATTATACTCTTTAGCAATGCCTTACAAGTAACAAAAAACAACTATTTAGCGCATAACAATCTTGCTTCTTCTCTTCTTGAAAAAGGAAAAATTGAGGAGGCTATCCATCATTATAATGAATCAATATGTGTAATGCCGGCTCACATCCTAAATAGCAAAGGCTATTTTATTTACAACAACAGGGGGAATGCTTACGCTGCACTCGGCCGGCACCAACAAGCCATTGAGGACTATAATAAGGCCATTCTACTTAAACCAGATTTCGCCGATGCCTACCATAACAGAGGTAATGTTTATAATAATATCGGCCGGCACCAACAAGCCATTGAGGATTACATTGAATTCATTCGTCTAAAACCGGATAATGAGGAAGCCCGACGATTATTAAAATTAGTGTTGGAGATGAAACAGCAACGAAAGCCTTAGTTTACAGTATATTACTTTTCCTTGGCTTTATTTCGACTTTGTGACAGCGTCAATTAATTTCATAGCATTTCTTTATTATAAATGAATAATTCTCAATGCTGGGAAGATAAATAATCAACTTTTCATCTTTTGTTAATTTTTTTATATATTCATTTAAATTTAAAGAACCCTGTAAATAAGATAAGAGACGGATTTCCTGATTAAGCATTTTTGTGTCTTTACTTTTTTTGTATAATTCAATGAGCGCAAGATTGGCATAAGCGTTCTGTGGCGAAAGAGACCGGAATGATTTCCAGTAAAAGATGGCGCCGGTATAATTGTTTTTTATGCGGTAGGTTTCGGCCATGATCTCGAGCGCACGCAGTGAATTTAGATTTTTTGCCAGACATTTTCTGGCATAATATCGGGCATCATTAATGCGGCCATCTTTCAATAGAATAAAGCTGTATAATTCCAGTAGCTCAGAATTATCAGGATATTTTTTTAATTTATCTTCGATAATTTGTTTTGCTTCTTTGATATTATTATGCCGGAGCTTTATTTTCGCCATGAATATGTAGGTTTGGATACATTCTGGATCTATTTGAGAAGATTTTCTAAAATAGTACATGGCCAAATCATCTTGCATTTTATCAAAACAAAAAAGACCTAAATTAAATTCCTGAGCCGACCAAGATAAATTACTTCCGCCAAAATTATTTAGAATTATCGCTTTTTTATATTCCTGAAGAGCTTTTTCTTTTTCATTATAATTAAAATAGTATGCGCCAATGTTGACATGAGGTCTGCTCAATCCGGGATACTTATCGGCGTTATCAAGCCATAGGAGAAAATCATCAGAAAATATTTTATTGCGGCTATAAGTAGAGTCGCCTTCGCCAAACAATATTATAACTACGCCCAAAGCTACAACGAATTGGATTATTTTTTTATAAGAGAAGTAATCAAGAGCATAAATTATGAACTCCGCAAAAGGAACAAACAATAACATTGATGGCAGGTAGTTACGGTAGTCGTATATTAATTCTAAATTAACAATTGAACTCTCTATCAAATGATTTAAAAAATAAAAAATGATGCAGAAGGAAATTAAAGGGCGCTTTCGGGAGATATAAAAGGCAAAACCGATGATAGATAATATCAATAATATTGATGGGATTGTAGTCCATGGTTGGAAAAAAGAACGGGAGACTTCTATATCATAGAGAAGGGTTAAGCGCGAACTGATCGGATAAAATAACAAGGAAAGATAGAATAGGATGATGCGAGATTCGGTCAAAAGTTTTTGCGTCAAGGAGAAGCCGCGTAATTCATATCCGCTTAAAAAGGAAGAGCCTAAAAAACTGGAAAAACCGTTTGTATAAATAAATCCGATAATTAACATCAGCAAAAAAGGCGCGGCCGAAATCTTGATATATTTTTTAATGTTTTCTTTAGTGACGCCCTGAATTAGAAACAAATCAAATAAAAAAATGCTGACAGGAAGCATTGCTGTATTTTCTTTGGTGAGCACAGCGGCATAACCGGTAAAAAAACACAGGATAAAAAATGAAATGGAATAAGTTGGTTTTTCCGATATCCTTGCTTTTAAATAAAAATACATGGACATGATGTAAAATAATCCCGCCATGGAAGTATATCTCTGCACAATATAGCTAACGCAAGATATGTGAACAGGATTTAATGCCCAGAAAAACGTTGCCAGAAGTGCCACCGGGTAGGCGATATTTTCATATTGGTCTTTTAGCCGGGGGAGTTTCAGCGTGTTATAAATAAATAGAAAAAGAAAAACTGCCGCCAAGTAGTGAATGATAAAATTAACCACATGAAATCCGAAAACATCCATTCCGCCCAATTTATAATTCAAAGCAAAGCTCAGGACAGACAATGGCCGCCAATATTTCTTCTGATCAACATTGTAAACACAATGTTTTATTTCCGGCCAGGAAAATGATTTCATCTGAATTTGTGGGTTATTAACAATGTTGCCTAGATCATCAAAATGCCACTCGCCGTAAAAACTATTCGAGTAACTTGACATTAGAATTATAAAAAGAGTAATAAAAGTAAAAAGATATTTTGGCGATGCGGGGAATTTAATATTGATTGGTAAAGAAAATTCGTTTTCTTTTGTAAGCATTATATTCTTTTGAATAATAATTTGGTTGAATTAAACTATATTTTTAACCTATTTTTAAAAACTAACACAGGGCATATAAGAAAAGCAATACTTTTTGAAAGAGAATAATGTTAAATATCAATGGCAGTATCCCTTGCCTTTAGCCCATTCTAATATTTTGCAATTTCCTAATTCACACGCTTTTTGCACATCACGGCAGCCCAGTTTGTTATTGCCCTTCGATAAATAAGCACCTCCCCTGTTGTTGTAGGCATCGGCATAGTTTGGTTTCAGATATATGGACTCATTGAAGTCATCTATGGCCAGTTGATACTGGCCGAGTTTAAAATAAGTACCTCCCCTGTTATTGTGGAAATCGGCAGAATCAGGTTTCAGGCGTACAGCTTTATTAAAGTCTTCATATGCACTTTGATACCGACCTAGTATAAAGTAAACACTTCCTCTGTTATTGTAAGCATCGGCATAGTCTGGTTTCAGGCGAATAGCTTCATTAAAGTCCTCAAATGCGGTTTGATACCGGCCGAGTTCAGCGAAAGAATTCCCCCTGTTGAAATATGCTAGAAAATATTCAGGTTGCAGTCGTATTGCCTCATTAAAGTCTTCGATGGCTCGTTGTCGCTGGCCGAGTTTATTGTAAGCAACACCTCTGTCATAGTGGTCCCCGGCGTAATTCCGTGTTATGCTGATAGCCTTATTATAATGATCAATAGCCTCTTCGATCTTTCCTTTTTCAAGCAGATCAGATGCAAGATTGCTATGCGCCATATAATTATCCTTCGTTACCTGCAAAGCATGACTAAAAAGAGTAGTACTGTTTTTCCAGTAACCACATTGCTGCCAGGTTAAAAATGCCAGGATGACCAAGACTGCTATTACTGCCGGGAATAAAATATTCTTGCGGATGGTTTCTCGCCTAAACAAAAGAGGAATGCCCCAGGCCAGCATGACGGCAATACCGATAGAGGGCAGATACGTATAGCGGTCGGCCATAGCGTATAACCAGATCTGAATAATGCCGATAACCGGTAGAATAGTTACTATGTACCAAAACCATCCAACAAATAGATACGGCAAACGTTTAACCATTAAAATGACGGCAGCGCTGATTATGATAATCAAAAGCGTGGATCCTAAAACCTGCCAAAGTGGAATATGAGCAGGGAAAGGATAAAAAACAGCCAGGTCATGAGGCCAGAATGTTTTTTTCAGATAAGTCATAAAGGAAACAGGCGCATTGACGAGACGGGAACTCAGGGAAAAAAGTTTACGGGAGGGCTCGTTCGGAGCATAAAGAGTGATTATGGAAAAGATTGCGGATAAAACAAAAAAAGGTATTTTTTCTTTCAATTGCCATAAAATTTGATTGCCTTTTTTCGATTCAAAACGATTAAGCGGCCAGTAATCGAAGAGGATCATAATTACGGGCAGAGTTACAACCATAGGCTTGCTCATCAGAGCGCAGACAAAGGAAAAAAGAACAAGAAGATATCTTCTTATTGCCGTTTTTTCCGTGTAATAGACATACAGACAAAGAGTCAGCATCCAGAAAAACGCGCTTAGAACGTCTTTACGCTCAGCAATCCAGGCAACCGATTCCACATGCAGAGGATGAAACGCAAAAAACGCCGCAACAAAAGCGCTACGCCAGATCGCCCCCGTCATGCGGTTGAAAAGCCAGAATAACAGCAAGGTGCTCATTACATGCAGGATAAGATTGGTTAGATGATACCCGCCCGCATGCAAGTCATGAAGCTGATAATCAAACAGGAAAGAAAGCCATAGTAGCGGGTGCCATAAGTTGAAATATTTTGTACTGAACGCCCAGCGAAATCCGTCCGGCGTGATTCCGGACTGGATATGACTATTATCTGTAACATAAACAGGATCGTCGAAATTAACGAAATCAAATTGGTTTACCTGCCAGAAAACAGCAAGCGTAACAACAGTCAGAACAATATAAACGATCAGTGCCTGAATCTGATTCTTGTTGAAGTTATTCATCTTATTTGACATAGCCAGTTTCGATTCTCTTTAATAGATGTTTGTCGTGTATGAAAAAAGATTCAATCAAAGTAGCAACATTTACTGGTGATAAAGAGATAGTTTTCAATTTCAGGATTGTAAACAAGTAATTTTCCATCCCTTTTTAATTCTTGAATATATTCATTGAATTTTAAAGAACCCTGTAAATAAGATAAGAGACGGATTTCCTGATTAAGCATTTTTGTGTCTTTACTTTTTTTGTATAATTCAATGAGCGCAAGATTGGCATAAGCGTTCTGTGGCGAAAGAGACCGGAATGATTTCCAGTAAAAGATGGCGCCGGTATAATTGTTTTTTATGCGGTAGGTTTCGGCCATGATCTCGAGCGCACGCAGTGAATTTAGATTTTTTGCCAGACATTTTCTGGCATAATATCGGGCATCATTAATGCGGCCATCTTTCAATAGAATAAAGCTGTATAGTTCCAATAGTTCAGAATTATCAGGATATTTTTTTAACTTATCTTCGACGATTTGTTTTGCCTCTTTAATTTCATTATGCCGAAGTTTTATTTGCGCTATGTATATGTAATTGGGGATATATATTGGCATTATTTCAGAAGATTTTCTAAAGTAATCCATGGCCAGATCATCTTGCATTTTTTCAAAATAAAAAAGACCCGAATTACATTCTTGAATCGCCAAGGCTTCCTTGCTTCCAAATTTATTTAAAATTATCGCTTTTTCATATTCCTGGAGCGCTTTTCCTTTTTCATTATTAATAAAGTAGATTCTGCCCAGGTTACTATGAGGTCTGCTCAACTTTGGAGATTTATCGATGTTATCAAACCATAAAAGAAAATCATCGGAGACTATTTTATTACGGCTATGAGTAATATCACTTTCGCCGACTAATATTATTACTATGCCCAAAGCAACAATAAACTGGATGATTTTTTTATAAGAAAAGTAATCGAGAGTATCAATTATAAAAGCAGCAATAGGAACGAACAAGAACATTGATGGTAAATAGTTGCGATGTTCGTAAATTAATTCCAGAGAAAAAATAGATCCTTCAATAAGATGATTTAAAAAATAAAAAATAATGCAGAACGAAATTAAAGGACGCTTTCTGGCATTATAAAAAGATAAGCCAATTATGAACAGTATCAATAAAATAGACGGGATTGTAGTCCATGGTTGGAATAGAGAGTGGGAAATATCTATGTCATAAAGTAAAGTTAAGCGGGAACCTATGGGATAAAACAATAGGGAAAGATAAAATAAGATCACACGAGGTTCGGTCAAGAGCCTTTGCGTCATCGAGAAGTCACGAATATCATAACCACCGAAAGCATTGGAAAAACCGCCTGTATAAATAAGTCCGATAATTAAAATCAGCAAAAAAAGCAAAAATAAAATTTTGCCGATTTTTTTTATGTTTTCTTTAGTTGCGCCTTGAATTAAAAATAGATCGAATAATAAAATACTGACAGGAAGCATAACAGAATTTTCTTTGGTAAGCACAGCGGCAAAACCGGCAATAAAGCATAAAATAAGAAAAGAAATGGAATGAGTTAAATTTTGAGCAGTGCGGCCTTTGAGATAGAAATACATGGACATGATGTAAAATAATCCGGCCATAGAAGCCATTCTTTGCACGATATAGGTAATGGAAGTTACATGAACGGGATTTAACGCCCAGAAAAAGGTTGAAAGCAAGGCAACCGGATAAGTGATCAGGGAATATTTTTCCTGAAGCAATGGGAGTTTTAGCGCGTTGTAAATGAATAGAAAAAGAAAAACCGCGGCCAGGTAGTGGATAATAAAATTAACAACATGAAAACCGAAGACATCCATTCCGCCGAATTTATAATTCAAGGCAAAGCTGAAATAAGACAATGGCCGCAGGAGCCTGTCCTGATAAATGCCGAACATGCAATGTTTTATTTCCGGTAAGGAAAATGATTTTATTTGAACATGCGGATTGTCGACAATATTGACAAAATCGTCAAAATGCCACTCGCCGTAAAAACTGTTAGAATAAATTGCTAAGAGGATGATTAAGAGCGAGATAAATGTAAAAGCGTATTTTTTACCACTGGGGAATTGCCAATTACCAGGCAGCACAAACCCGTTTTCTTTAGTAAACATATTTTCTCTCTCTTTGATAAGAACTTGCTTCTGTGACTTGAATTTATACGGTGGCCTGCCTTGTGTGTCAAGGAAATATAGACTGTAAAATATGGGGTTGGGTGTATATTATGACCAAGAGCGGTTATTTGCGATCTTCGATGGATACGAAAATCAGTTTCATTTAATATCCCTAATTGTATGGCGTTCGGTTTCAGCGAAACCAGATAATCATTGCTTTTGTCGGCTTTTCTTCTGCTTTGGGAAATAGCCGTATTTCATGCCTGCAAGTATTCCGATAATTCCCAGCAAAAGCTCGATAATGATATATATCAATCGTATTGCAAGCGGTAGAATCAGTGCAGTTTTCACATTCGAAAATTGATTTAGCATCAGGAACATTATACCTTCTCTAACGCCGAGCCCGCCCGGAGTGAAAATTGTTATGTATCCGATTATCCATGAAACAGACATAGAAGATATAAGAGCAAACATATCTGAAGACGCAATATCTAAGCCAATTCCTTTTGCCAGAAAATAAGCGGCTATACCGGTTGGTATCCAGGCAACTAAATATAAGAATTGAATATATAAAATTAGCCACTTTTCAATTTTTATCGGTTGCACCTCTCTTTTGAAGAATTTATTTATTTTAATGATAAGCCAGTTTATTACACTCGTATTCCATATAATGATTGCAAAATCCACAAGAATCAGTAATCCGAATAAAAGGATTGAAATCGGCATAGGAAGAATTTTTAGGTAGAAGAGCAAATAATACAAGCCATAAATAGTAGAAACCATTATCACACAAAGGAAACACACAAAATTCACATACAGCACAAGTGATTTCGCGATGTCCTTTTTAGCCAGAAGTGATATTTGCACTGTATATGCCCAAAGTCTTCCGGGAATATATTTGAATAAATTGCTTGTATTCACAAATGCGATGCTTTCCAAAAAGCCAAGCTTTTTTTTCAAATAGTGATTCATACATATTTGCCAGATATATGTTTCCATGAGGAAGCCGATTGTCATTACGAAAATCGAGGCGATAATATAGTAAAAATTAATAGCAAAATGATATGACCTTATAGCATCCCAGTTGCGCTTGAATTGGCCATAGAAAAAATATCCCACTGCAACTATCACTATTAGCGCTAGAAGGTATTGTAGAATTTTCTTTAAAATCACTTCATTGTCTCCGCATTAGTTTATTGTTCATCCATAGCTTGTTTTTCTAATCCAACCCGTAATATTCAGATGGCAACTTTAAATTGTTCATATTAGCGTTTTCTTAATCTGCTCTTTAGATCTTGCGTAACTTCAATTTTCAGCATTAGCGTATGTCCAATCATTGGCAAAAATCTTGCTATTTGGTCTAGTCCGGTCGCCCACCAAATTTCGCCGGTAACTTCGCCAAATCTTCTCAATTCACCCACAGAATAAAGTCTTACATGCCCTTCTCCTGCCGAATATGTCCTCACTTGTCCTCCATCGCTCCACCAATCATCATAGCCAAAAAGTCGCTTTATCGGGTCCCAAGGTGAATTACGGTTACAGGTCAAAATATAAATCTTGCCGCCGATCTTTGTAACCCGGACTGCTTCAGGAATATAATTTATTTCAACATGTTCGAGAACTGCACATGACCAGATGCCATCGAAAACATCGTCGCGGAATGGCAAATGGACGGCTGAGCCAACCACTTTCAAGCCTCCTACGCCTTTCAAACATGTAAAATCGGTATCGAGGCTGACCACATCGCCATTAAGGTATGAGGTATAATCTCCTTTCCCCGCGCCAAGATCGAGAATAAGTCCTTGCAGTTTTTTAACGCAGCTTATTCTATATTTTGTGATTTTTGAAACCATTATTATTTCTGTATTAACTTTGCGAGCGCATATCTTGTTATGGGGTTTCCCGTGAAATAAATATCATAGGAAATTTTTTTTGCGCCAAAGGATTCCTTGAATTTTTTTACATCGATGAGTTTTCCGCTTGCGCCAAAATTAAAGAATTCCGCACGCGCCTCGATAGCCTCTCTTATTGTCCTGGAAAGTAAAAAGTGATTGGGACAATATTGCCCGTAATCTTTATTTAAAGCACCAAACCAATAAAAATATTGACCGGATAGTTTCAGAAGGACAATAGCCGAAAGAATTTTTTCTTCAAACATCGAAAGCTTTATTTCAAAATATGATTTTTCCACAAAAGGCCTGAAAAAATCGATAGAATATTTTGGACGCCTTTTTCCCCAGCGCCAGTTAGTCAAAACATACAATTCATAAAACGCATTAATTATATCGTCATCATTTCCTTTTCTTGTCGTTAAATTCGATTTTTCTCCTTTTCTAATCTGATTTCTCAGCTTCGAATCGAAAAAGTTTTTGAAGACATCTTCATAAGTGGCATTGCCGAATTCAACAACATGAGTATAGGCTTGACATAGAGAAGGCAAATTTATTCTTGGAAGAATCGGATCGAATGGATTTTGCAAGATTATGGCACAACCAAGAAATTTTCTTATATGTTTTATAAGTTCGATATACAATTCGGCATCAGACACATCGATTCCGCCATATAAACCGAAGGGTAGACTGAAAGCGATCGGGTACAATCCAAGTGTTCTTCGTTCTAAAAGAGGCAAAATATATTTTTTGCCTCTGGTTTCAATCGTAACACTGATATTTTTGTATCCGGTGGCTTTAGAAAGTGTTTCAATAAAGTCCCAATTTGAAAACGCTCGTGACTCCGGAATTTGCGAATCACAAAAATCATCACCACAAGAATAATGTATGCTTTCAATGTTCATCATTTTTTACAATAGCAGATAAAATCAATTTGTTTATTTATGAAAAAATTTCCTTATCTTTTCCGCAATCAAGCATATTTGCCCGTCGGTGATTGTCGGGAACATCGGCAATGTTACTTCACGCATGCCGATTTCTTCGGTTAGGGGAAGAATTGTTGTCTTATGATTTTCCCGGTAATACGAAAACATATGCACCGGTGGATAGTGGATACTGGTCTGGATTCCTTTTTCCCGCAGAAAAACCATCAAACTGTGCCGGTCTATGCTTTTATCAAGGAGTATAGGAAAGATATGATAATTAGCTGGAAAACAATAATTGCCAAATGGAATTCTTATTCTGTCAAATTTAGATAATGCATCTTTATAACGAATTGCTGCCCGGCGGCGGCGTTCATTTCCGGTTTCCAATTTTTTTAATTGACACCGGGCCAGTGCGGCGTGAATTTCATCAATACGATAATTATAACCCAGGTCGGTCACATCATAGCTATAAGCATGGCCGTGATGGCGATCCAATGTTGCGCTGGTCATTCCATGAGACCGGATTTTTTTTATGTAACTTGCATAATCATCATTATTTGTACAAATGATACCGCCTTCACCAGAGGAAATATTTTTATTGGAAAAAAAAGAAAAACAGGAGATATCTCCTATTGCTCCAAGAAATCTATCTTTATAAAATGAGCCCGGTGCATGAGCCGCGTCTTCGATTACCGGAATTTTGTAGCGATTTGCAATTTTAATAATTGCATCCATCTTACAGGCGAAACCGCCATAATGCATGACTATTATTGCCCCAGTATTCTTATTTATTTTTTTTGCGATTTCATGGGGAGAAATTGTCCAATCGTCCGTTGACGTGATATCGGCAAAAACAGGAGTACCGCCGGCATAAATAACCGAATTAGATGTGGCGACAAAAGTAAGTGAAGGACAGATTACTTCGGTTCCCTGTTTTACACCAACGGCCAGATTGGCCAAATGTAAAGCAGTAGTGCAACTACTTACGGCTATGGCATGTTTTACTTTAAAATATTCGGCAAATTCGTATTCCAGTGCTTCCGTTTCCGGACCCATTGTCAGCCATTTGCTTTTCAGAACACGCAGGGTGGCTTCCTCTTCTTCACGTCCATAGTTGAGATCGAAAAGAGGAATTACCGGATGCGAATTATTCATAGTCGGTCCTTAATTTTTTCGTAATCATCAATCGCCTGTTCATAATCTTCGGGCCGGCCGATATCCATCCAGTAACCATCATAAGGATGACAATATACATGCATTTTCTTCACCAGTATTTTTTGAACTAAGTCGGGAAAGTCAAAACGGCCCTTCTTGGGTATAAGAGATAACACACTTTGAGAAAGAACATAAACTCCCATGCTGACACTGAACGGAATAGATGGTTTTTCTATAAATTTAGTTAAAAACCCTTTATGATTATATTCCAATGTTCCGTAATTGACATCCTGTGTCCTTTGGTGAGTAGCAATAGTGAGAGCTGCTTTTTTGTTTTTGTGAATATTAAAGAGTTTCTTTAAATTAAGATCGGTCAATACGTCTCCGTTCATCATTAAAAAATTATCGTCCAGATTATCAATTTGACGAATTGCTCCCGCAGTACCCATTGGTTCTTTCTCTACATAATATTCAATGGGAATGCCCCATTTGTCGCCCTTGCCAAAAAAGGCGATGAAAAGATCATGTTGATGTCCTACAGCCATGGTAATTTTTTTAAAACCATTTTTTTTGAGTTGTTTGACGACAACTTCCAGAATAGGAAAATCACCTATCGGTAAGAGTGGCTTAGGTAAAACAGTAGTGTAAGGTTTTAATCTCGTACCTTTACCGCCTGCCAGAATTATAGCCTGCATATTATCACCTATTTTATGTAGATATCAGGTTTGTATATATGAATGTTTTTTTTAATCCAGTCTACGGTCTCTATAAGGCCTTGTTCAAGTGAATATTGAGGATGCCATTTTGTATTCGTAATAATTTTATTATTATCACAAAAAAGGCGTTCGACCTCACTATTTCCCGGCCGCTGGCGTTCTGATACCGTTTGAAGATCAAATTCTATATTTAAAAGCCGAGAAATTTTTGTTGCCAAGTCTTCCATGGATATCTCAAAACCATTACCAATATTAGTTACTGATCCAGTAAGGCTGGTGGTCTTAGCTATTTCAATAAAACCTTCGACAGTGTCTTTTATAAAAGTTAAATCACGGGTCGGGGAAATATTGCCCAAAGTTAATTTTTTTTTGCCGGACAATATCTGACTTATCATTGTAGGAATTATCGCTCTTGATGATTGACGTGGCCCATAAGTGTTAAAAGGACGAACGATTTTTACCGGCAGCTGAAAAGAAAGCCAATAACTCAAAGACAGTTGATCCGCGGCAATTTTTGATGCCGAATAAGGTGATTGACCTACGAGAGGATGATTTTCAGAAATGGGTATGAATTGGGCTGTGCCATATGTCTCACTCGTAGAGGTAATAATAACATTTTCAAGATTTTCGAGACGAGCATTTTCCAATATATTATAAGTTCCTTCAATATTGGTCTTAATATAGGCAAGAGGAGAATCGTATGAATAAGGTATTCCGACAAGCGCTGCCAAATGATATACTGCGTCACATCCTGACATAGCCTTCTTGACGGAATCGAAATCTCGAATGTCGCCGGAATATATTTGCATGTCTTTCAAATATGAAGATTGTTCCAGCCAGCCCCAGTTGGTGTTGGAGTTATAGCGCACAAAAGCGCGCACAGAATACCCCAGTTCGGTAAGCCTTTCCGCAAGATGACTGCCGATAAAACCTCCGGCGCCCGTGACTAATACTTTATTAGATCCCATATTAATTATTTAATCCTTTAATTTTTTCATAGATTGCTTTAGCGCCTGAATCCGGCGATAATATTGAACATAGTTCATCATAATTGTTCTTATCATAAAATGAAGTCCGCATTTTTGTATTGCTCATTTTTATTAGCGCTTCGGCAAGGTCATTATAATTTTCTTTTTCCACAACATATCCTAATTTATATTTTTCAGCAAGATAACCCATATCACCGACATTTGTTACAATAAGAGGTTTATGTGCATTCACTCCTTCAGATAAAACCAGAGGGATGCTTTCGCTTAAAGACGGGATAACAATACAGTCAACATGACGAAAGAGATCGCTGATATCACCATCCTCCAGCCTCCCGGTTAAAATCACTTTTTTATCCAAAGAGAGGCTATTTATTAAATACTTCAAGTTTTCTTTTTCTTCTCCTTCGCCCACGATATAGCATCTAAAATTTGTTTTTTTATTCTGAAGAAGGGAACATGCTTTAATTAAAAAATCAAATCCCTTAACTTGATGAAGCCGGCCTACGCTGCAAAAAGTAAAAAGGCCGGTATCATCAAGGTGAATAAAATCAGATTTTTTGTTTTCCAATTTTCTGGAAGTGGCCGCGAAATAACATTCCTTGCCATTGGCAAGCGCCGATGTTTTACGACAAAGGTCAAAACCATCGGCAAAAAGATATGCGCTGTTTCTGGCAACATATTTAATAAATGGTCGGATTAATAAATTTTCAGATGATAAATAAACATCAGAACCCAATCCCCGGCAGCAATAGGGAATTTTTGTAATTTTAGAAATAATTGCGGCTATTAATCCTGAGGGGATAAGCCATTCGGCAAATATTATATCGGGATGCCAATGGCGACAAAGAGCTTTTCCTGATAAATATCCGTTTATGAAATATTGAAATGTTAAAGGTATTCCCCAAATTCGCCTTCTAATCAATTCTACAAGTGGCATATTTCCACCGCGCCAGCCGAAATACGTAATGGAACAGCCATCCCATAATGTTTTAGTAATAGAGTCAGAGCCGTTACAGTTTTGCGTTAAGACATGGACTTGTATGCCCAAGGAATTGAGCGTTCTAATGGTATCGGGAATAAATATGCCGCCGATGTTTTTATTATTGGGAAAACTACTTGTAATCAGCAACATTTTCATTTTGATTTTTGTAATTCCTGTTTTGCTGTTTTTTTGTATTTATTACCGCATTGCGGACATTTGTATTTTTCATTGAGCTTATTGCCGCACTGGCACAACCAGCCTTTTTGCCGCGCAGGATTGCCGATCATCAGGGCATAATCTGGAACGTCTTTGGTAACTACCGCGCCCGCCGCGATAAAAGCGTAGCGTCCGATGGTATGACCGCAGACAATCGTGCAATTGGCGCCAAATGAAGCGCCTTTTTTGATTAATGTCGGTTTAATTTCCGACATCCTTTTAATTTCAGAACGGGGATTAATAACATTCGTAAAAACAGCTGATGGGCCGCAAAAAACATAATCTTCAAAAGTCACGCCTTTATAAATAGAAACGTTGTTTTGTATCTTACAGCCATTGCCGATAGTAACGTCAGGGCCAATAACAACATTCTGGCCTATTGAACAGTCTTTGCCGATTTTGGAACCTGCGATTATATGGGAAAAATGCCATATTTTTGTTCCAGCTCCAACTTCAGCGCCCTCATCAATTTGTGATGTGGGGTGGAGATCGTAGTTTTCTTTATTCTGCAGGCTTAAACCCGAATCATTTCTCAAATTGATTCTTAATCCATTTTCATTCAGGGAACGTTCAGAAGCGTTTAAAACCTTTAGTACGCGCAATCCTTCTTCACCATTGGTCAACGCTTGTTTTCTATTTTCAACGCAATCAAGAAAATGTTCGCATTCAACTTTCAGCGGTTCGGCATAAGGAATGGAGACGCGTTCCGGAACGCCGCGGGTCGGCACGGGAACGTTATTTTCCCAATTCACATGGTGCGGATAGATAAGCAGTTTTTCTTCCCACGGCAGGGTATCGTCAAACACGGCCATTTTTTGATCGCCGACGACAACCAGTTTTTGATCTTTAAACGGATGCAGCCAGGAAACAAATACATGAGCTTTCAATCCGGAGGAAAATTCCAGATGAGTTGTCGTGACATCGGCGATTTTTTTGTGCAGATAATTTCCGCCGGTGGCGATGACGCTTTCCGGTTCTTCGCCGGCCAGAGCGAGAATCATCGAAATATCATGCGGGGCGAAAGACCATAAAATATTTTCTTCCCTTCTGATTTTTCCCAGGTTTAGGCGGTGGGAGTATATATAATTGATCCTGCCCAGTTCGCCATTCAGCGCCAGTTGTTTCAATTTAATAAAAGCAGGGTGATACTGCAGAAGATGGCCGACCATTAAAACTAAATTTTTCTTTTCAGCCAGGGCAATAAGTTCCGCAGCGTCTTTTCCCGAAAGAGTGAGGGGTTTTTCCACAAAAACATGCTTGCCGGATTGCAATGCCTTGAGCGCCAGCGTAAAATGAGTTTCTGCCGGCGTGGCGATAACAACCCCGGAAATGTCAGCGCGGGAAAGCACCTCCGTAAGTGAACTATAAAAATCACAGGAAGGGTAAAGTTTCCGCATTTGTTTTAGTGACGCTTCATCTTTATCGCAGATAACTTTCAGCGCGTTCAATTCAAAAAAATTGCGGATTAAGTTTTTCCCCCAGTTTCCCGCCCCAATTATGGCAATAGAAAGTGTCTTCTTATTTTTCGTCATAGTTGATTTATTCTCCACAAAAGCCGTTATGTTTTATAAAGTCTTTCGTTATCCTGAATATCCATCCACATCGCGAATAAAAAAGACTGGAAACTGCTGGTGAAGAGAAAGAAGAAGGCCAGCATGGTTGCCGGTGAAACGGAGCCGCCGGAAATAGTGATGGATATTATTTTTAAGGCGTAAGGAATCGTAAAGATGCCCATCAAAAAGGCGAAATGATAAAGCAAGAAAAGCGGGTGAAAATCACGAAATAGATACTTTATCCATAATCGTTTAAAAAAAGACTTGAAAAGCAGCCAGGAAATACGTGGAATAACCCTCGACACTTTCATTTTAGACGTTTCACCGATATTATAAACAGGTTTAATCTTAACTTCCTTTATAGTGCAGAAAGCGATGTTCAATTTTACCAGCATGTCATTGGGCATCCCGTAGCTTTTGTAAATATCATAAAGCTTGATCGCGCCTAAAGCGGAAAGAGAAATCGCTGTATAGCCTGTTTGAGTATCGGATATATGCCAGTAGCCGGAGGCAATTTTGGTTAATATCGATAAGATGGAATTGCCGAAGTAACGGTCCTGGGCATAATGAGGCGAACTCCGCCATGAATGAGACGGTTGCCTTTGACATAATCAATCTCTTCTTTCAGAACAGGTAGACAGATTTTTTCCAGCTCCGCCGGATCCATCTGACCGTCGCCGGCCATGACAGCAGTACAATCGATACTGTTATCGAGACACCACTTGTAACCGCGGGCGATTGCCGCTCCCACGCCGCCGTTTTTTAAATTGTTGATTAGAATTACACGGTCGGATTCAGGATGAGCATTGGCTATTTCCGAGGGGATAAAATATTCCATATCCGTTTGATGTTTTTCCTTCAGCAGATGTTCCGCGCGGTTATATTTGCTGTCGTCTGCATTTTCGCGGTTATTTTTTGCTGTGGGTCCGGCTGATTTACGACTTTTTATATAATCGAGTACAATGGAGGCGGTATTATCCGTGGAACAATTGTTGACAACGATAATGCGATCAACGAAATCAGGCATGGTTTCCAGAACCTGCCTGATTTGTCTCTCTTCGTTATACGCAGGAACAACAACGGCAATAGTTTTATTAAATAACATAAAGGCGCCTCCACGTTTTGCGAACTTACCGTACTATTTTTAAATTATTTTGTCCAAAATTATTTCATCATAACAGGGACAGTTTGATTATCTTTTTTGAGCCTTAAAAACTGAAATTAAGCCGAATTTACTTGATATTAGATTGTTTCGGTAATATCATTAAAAACAGCGCTTATGGGTGTGGCATGTTGCGGCAGTTAAACATTATCTCCGAATAGTAAAGTGACAATGGATCAAAAAAATGAATCAGGCATTGTTGCCAGGGTTCTAAAGGGAGACAGGCAGGCGTACGCAACGCTTGTTGACGAGTATAAATCACCCATTTATAATTTAGCTTACCGCATGACAGGAAGTTCGGAGGATGCCGATGACTTAACACAGGAGACATTTATCCGGGCATATCGATACTTATGGCGATATGACGTGCGCAGGAAATTTTTTACCTGGCTTTACACTTTGGCTTTAAATATAATCAGAAGCCACCTGCGGAAAAAAAATAAAGACAACAAATCTTCTGAAGAATCAAGCGCGCATTTATTGTCCGATAAAAATCCATCGCCGGAAACCGAATTAATAAAAACGCAGGAGATAAGCGTCTGTCTCTTGCGGCTGGAGCATGAGTCCAGGGCTTTGCTGATTATGAAATTTCAGCAGGGATTAACGTTTGAAGAAATTGCCCAGATTACCGGCAAATCAATCAGCGCGGTTAAAATGAGCGTCTACCGGGGGCTGGAGTCTCTAAAAAAAATGATGAAAGATTAAATGTTTTGTGACTATTTTACCGGCAAAGTTGTATATGTATTAGTAATAGTCAAAAGAGGCATATTATGGAGAAATTTTCGGATATCATCGAGGCCGTTAAAAATCAGCAACCGGTTAACCCGCCGGGCGCGCTTACAGATCAAGTCATGGCGAAACTGGAAAAAGTTGATCAGAGCGCTTTCATCAAAATCAAACGTTATTTCTTCCATCGGCAAAAAATAAGCTTGGACGCGGCGGGTATTTTCACTGGCCCGATTACCTCACATCAGCAATGCGCTTTTCTTTTATTAATGGTTGGTTTTTTCTATTTAGTAACAGGTATTGTGACTACATGGGAATTTCATGATGTCATAACCGGAGGAAACATCAATTCCTGGTTAAAAATGCAACCCTATATCACGATTGGCAGCGCTCTTTTTATTTTGTCAGCGGCGCTTCTCACCGGCTTACGCCCTCAAGCGATAGTTTTTATTCAATATGCTATAATCGTCCATACATGTCTTGTTCTGGTTAATGCTCTGGTGCTGGAATCGATTCTATCCTCGCCGGTTGCTTTAGTCTATGTTTTGATTTTAAATATGCTGGTCATCGGTTTTAGTGTTTTGTTGATTGGCTCCATCCGATCTGTGTTGATATTCAGAAAAGTTAATGAAGGTGGAAATTGTGCTTAAAATATTTAAAACTCAACATGGCTTTACGGTTATAGAAATCATTTCCGTTCTGGTTATTCTGGGGATTCTGGTTGCCGTTGTGGTAAGTGGTATGCAAAATTATAACACGACGGTGAGTACAGGCGCTGATGCCTTGAGAGCTCATCTGCGCTATGCGCAAACGATGGCCATGAATAGAGATCCCAATGTGGCGACTGAGACAATCATGGGAATCAATTACAATTCCAGCACCAATCAATACTGGCTGTTTGGAGGAACAAATCCAAGTAATAATATCCTTTTCCTGCCGGACGATTCACAATACATGACAAAATTAACAAATGGTAATAAGATAAACCTGACTGCCAAGCAAATACAAATCAGTTTCAGCAATGGAATCAACACCATCTACTTCGATTCACACGGCATTCCCTATACGGCATACACCAATTCAACTACGAATACCCCTCTGGCCAGTTTATTAACAATCAGCGTGACAGCGCTAAGCGGCAGTTCTTCGAGCTCCATAACCATAGCGCCAGAGACAGGATTTATTCAATGAAATTAAGCAAAGGTTTTACGCTCATTGAAGTTATCATTTCTATAATTGTCATGGCGATTGCCGCGGCGGCTTTATTGAAAATATATGGCACGGCATTTACCGGCAGCGCCGTTCCTGCCGGTGAGGTCCAAAGCCAGTACAATATGATCCAGCGTATGGAAACCATTACCAGTCAATACCGTAATGCAGTGACCAACAATACTTCATTTACAAGTTCGTGTGTTGTTGACAGCACTAATACATTTACCCTCGCAGCATTTAAAAGCAATTGTATTGACGGCACACGATTTGTCGACAGTACGAACACCGGTTTTATTACACTTACAGATACCACTAATAGTTATACGACGCAGTCGTCTATCCTGCAGGTTGCCTTGACTGATGGAAAACAAAAATTGACGAGTTTATTTACACAGTAGGCGTGTTATGAAAAAGCCGAAAAATTCAAATCAATCCGGCTTTACTCTTATCGAGACCATTATAGTTATAATTCTCATGGCAATTATAGCAGTGGGTTTAAGTTTGAGTGTGGTCCAAAGCGTTCAAAATTATGTTTTCGCGCGTCAAGCGACTACGCTGTCTCAGGAAGGCCAGCTTGCGATGGCGAGAATCAAGAAGGAATTAATTGGCATCACGGCCGTATCTTATATTTCCTCCTCAGAGATTGATTATACCCAGCCTTATTTGCCGCCGTCATGCCAGCAATCGGCGGGATGTCAGTTCAGTATTAAAATGCAAAACAACCAAATCCTTCTTACGGGAATCAGTCCGGTCTTTTCCTCGCAGATTTTGATTAATAACGTTTCGGCGTTCACTCTTACTTTTACTAATTATGCCGGCGGTACTTGGAGTCTGGAGACAGGCAATACCATAAACAATTTAGCGCAGGTTCAGGTTTTACTCATTCTGACTTATGGTTTAAACCAGACCTTGACTTTCACGACAACCATAAATCCCCGGCAAGGCTCCGACTTGAATGCGCCCAATCCCGTGAATCCTTATCCTTAATTGAGAAAGATGGTGAAGATAAATGAATCATTCTAGAAAGTATTTTTCGAGCATAAAATCTGAAACAGGAGTGGCCCTGGTGATGATTATTATAATGATGTTGATTGTGGCTCTTGTCGGGGCAGGGCTGTTGGCTCTATTTTCCACATCCTCATACAATCAGTTGGAAGCCCAGAAAGCGGCCAAGGCTTACTATCTCTCTGAATCAGGGGTAAGAATAGCCGTCGGTGAGTTTCATGCAGCTGCAGCTTCAACTGCTAATCAAAACGCAACGCTCGTTAGTCTTCAGGGTAAAACCTTCAACTTACCGAATAATGGCGGCAGCGTTACTCTGCAAATCTATCCCTACTGGTTTTATGTCAATAGCGCATTCAACGCTAATTCCACATCAATTACACTCTATTTTCCCGGCATGGAGCCTCTGATTAACAACGATGGCAGTTCATATACTTTAACCACTCTTCCGGCACCCGGCATTTTGAAATTAAGAGGTTATACCAAGGTTGGCGTTTTTACCTCCGCAACGGTCGGATCTCTTGGCGCAAATGGCACACCTGTAGCATTTACCGTAAGCTCCTATTATCCCTGCACAACTACCTGCACCGGTTTTCCTTACGCGTTAAGCGCAGGAGGTGAACTGTATTTGGGTTATGTGTATAATTCACCGCAGGCGGTTCAGATGGGAGGTAACTTGGTTTTTAACGATCCGAACGGCACTGCTGCGATGTACCCGCCGATAAATGGATCTATTGTTGTTGTACAGCAACCAGGCCGCTTTGATGAGTACACTTATTCAAGCAGAATTCCGCAGTCAATAAATCCCAGTTCACCGCCTTCAAGCTTCACATTACAAAATATACAACAAGCCACTAGCACGTCGCTTAATGTTATTGATATTAAATATAACAGTGCCAGTCCCTATGATCCAAATTATACAACACAGATATATTTGGGGAAAACTCTGGGGATTAATAGCAAATCCGAATATGTGAATTAATTTATCTCTAAAGGTAGCCGAAGGAGACAACCATGAAAAAAATAATAATATTAACCGCCATTGTATTTCTCGCTTGCGCAGGTCTGTCATTTGCCGCGCAAAATAGTATTACCACATATCTGAGAGCCGGAAACATGGCAAACGAACTTCAGGGCTCACAGGTCCAAGCCAGCGATTTTGTTCAGCATGGCACCAGCGGTTCAATTGCAGGCAGTTTGGCTACTAACAACCTCACCGTGGGCAATAATTTAAATGATACTGCCGGTTCTATTATTTATGGCGGCGATAGCGATGTCGGGTTTTGTGCCAATGGCGTATGTAATTTCGGCATCGGGATAAGAGTTTATTTTGAATTCACTTTTGAAACTCCGGATACATCCAGTAACAGTCAAGCACAGGCCGACGGTTTCACCTTTTTCCTTATTAACGGCACTAATAATAGTTCAAACAGCACAGGAGGCGCGCCGGTAGGTACATCGATGGGTGAATTGCTCGGTTACGGCGGACCGGGAGTAACTGATGGCAATGGTTTACAACCTCCCAAAATGGGGATAGAGTTTGATACATATCCCAATAGTGGAACTGGCAGTATCTGTCAATCAAACAGCCGAAATGATGCTCCTGATAACCACATGGCATTGATGTTCTGGGGTAATAATAATTACGGAACAACGACCTGCTCTGGCGGCGGTCTTGAGAATAGATACGATGATAACGTGCATGGCGCCGGCACCAGTACTGATCCTCCTGTAAATTCAATGATCGGAGACGGGTTGGGAGGTTACTACTCCGTAGCAAAGGGAACATCAACATACAATTGGCTGGAAGATGGCCAGTTACACCGCTTCAGGATGGAAGTGACGAGAGCGACTGTACCGGTAAACGGTACATACGCATACAATATTAAGGCGTGGGTGGATTGTGGCTACAATAGTAATAGTCAATTTTGTCCTACCGCACAATTAACAGCATATCAAAATTTAACAACTTCGTATAGTTCAGCAACAAATAGTATAGCACCGCAAATCAACCGCACGGTTAATCTTACGGCAGCCAACCACACATTATTTAATACAATACTATTTGGTTTTGGCTATGCTACAGGCGGCTCTACTGATACTATTGCCTTTCAGAATTTTAACGTTTATTTTCCTGTAAATAATTGCGGTTACGGTGCTACTCCGACAAGCGCCACTTATGGTAGCTCAGGTACAGGTTCAACGCCAGGTAACATAAGTGTTTTTGCCACTAGTGGTTGTCAGTGGACTGCCACGAGTGATTCACCATCATGGTTGACGTTGACAGCATGCGGCAGCGGAACATTAAACAGCGGAACATGCACCGAGACAAGCAGTGGAACAGTTACATATAATGTTGCCGCCAACAACTGCCCAGCGAGGTCAGGCAATATAAATTATGGCGATTCCATTACAACTCAGGCATTCAATGTCACTCAATCAGCCGGCACGCCTTTAGCCATAACCACAGCATCCCTTCCCAGTGGCAGGAAGGGTGTTGCGTACACCTCAACAACTATGGCGGCAAGTGGCGGCTTAACCCCGTATACATGGAGTTCGACCGGTCTTCCGGCAGGTTTGACTATGACTTCAGCCGGCGTCATCAGCGGCACGCCCACAACACAAGCGCCTTATACGCCGACAATTACCGTAACCGACAGTTGCCCGCAGACGGCCAACCAAACCTACAGTGTATGTATCAAGACTAATGGAAACTACACGATATATAATAGTACCGGGGCGACAATTTACCGGCAGTCAGGAACAACTTGTACCAATGGAAATAGTATCGTTAACGGCGGCACATATGCCATAGCCTATAATGGCGCTGCAGTTACATTCTATTCAAGTAGGGGCAGCGGTAATGCCTGCCAAGGTACCAGTATTTCCATAAGCGGGGCCCAGGCGGAGGCTGTGAATGCCGATTGCGATAGTAGCGTCCAGATTAACAGTAGCTGGCAGCTGGTAGACTATTAGTGAAAAGATACTGGGTGTGGTGTGCTTACTGCGATGTGACTCACCTAAATATGCAATTAGTGCCGGTTCAATCGTCAAGAATGAACCGGCACGATTACTGTAACGGGATAGGATTTCACAGTTACTTAGTCCGACAATGATGACGAAGCTCATATCTTGTCAGAAAAACATCCCTGATGCCATAAAGCGGTTAAGTAATTTTATACTCTGTTCTATCAATCCTTAGTAATTGACTTTTTCCGGCTTTATGCTATCTTCCTGCCCAAGTCCCCCTTTGTTAAAGGGGGATTGAGGGGGATTTTGAGAATGTTCAAAAAATCGTTATCGACAGAAGTAGGAGGATCAGGTGAAAATATTTGTCAAAAAAGGAAAACTTACCGATACAAAAAGCCAGGCGATTATTTTAACTTTGTTTGAAGACCGCAAAAAATTGATGGGGCTGCCGCTGGAGATTGATAAAAAAAGCGGTGGATTAATCAGCGAATTAATCGAAAACGGCGATTTTGAAGCCAAGTCTTCTCAAATATCCGTAATCTACAGCAGAGGCGCTCTGCCCGCGCAAAGAATAGGCTTAGTAGGTCTGGGGAAACATGGTGAATTTAATCTGGAGAAGCTTCGCTCGGCTTACGCATCCGTCACGCGGCATCTGCGGAATCTGAATATCAAAGAGGCGGCGACTTCCATTGATTTAAGTCTTATTCCCCGGAAAAAAGATCAAGTGGCGCAGGCAGTGGCGGAAGGCTCCCTGCTGGGGCTTTATCAATATACACCTTTTAAAACTGTCGGTCGCGAAGATTTAAAGGAAATGGAGCAATTAAATATCATTGCGGACGAAAAAGATTATTCCACGATTGAATCCGTGATAAAAAAGGCGCGGATAATAGCGCAGGCTGTATATTTCGTGCGGGATCTTGTTTCCGCTCCATCCAACGAAATGACGCCGTCTGTTATGGCACAAAAAGCGCAGGAAATCGCCCGCAGGAAAAAGGTATCCTGTAATATTCTGGATAAAGACAAAATGAAAGAAATGGGGATGAATGCTCTTCTTGCCGTGGCCTCAGGAAGCAGCGAAGAGCCGAAGTTTATTATTTTGGAGTACGCGGGCGGCAAGAAAAGCGCGGCGCCAGTTGTATTGGTGGGCAAGGGATTAACCTTCGACAGCGGCGGAATTTCTCTAAAGCCTGCGGATAAAATGGATGAAATGAAGACAGACATGTCCGGCGGCGCGGCGGTTATGGGTGTGATTATAGCGGCGGCCGATTTGCAACTTCCTCTGAATATCACTGCGCTAATTCCCGCAACGGAAAATATGCCCGGCGGCACAGCCTATAAGCCGGGTGATATTATCAAATCATATTCCGGAAAAACCATCGAAATTCTCAATACCGATGCCGAGGGCCGTTTGATTTTAGCCGATGCCCTTGCTTATTCGTTACAGTTTAAACCGGCGGCCATTATTGACGTGGCGACTCTTACCGGCGCCTGCGTTGTGGCGCTGGGAGATGATATAATCGGCATGCTGGGAACTGATGTTAAACTGAAAAAAGAAATGGATAAAGCAGCCCAAACTACCGGAGAACTTGTCTGGGAATTGCCCCTGTGGGAAAGTTATCACGAACTCATCAAGAGCGATATCGCCGATTATAAAAACAGCGGCGGCCGCACTGCCGGCGCAATAACCGCTGCAGCGTTTTTAAGCAAGTTTGTCGGCGATGCGCCCTGGGTGCATCTGGACATTGCCGGTCCGGCCTGGACAAGCAAAGACAAAACTTATATTCCCAAAGGCGCGTCGGGAGTCGCTGTTCGCTTGCTCGTGGAATTCCTGCGCAATCGAGTCCATAAATCACGGGTTTAATACCCCCAACGCAAGCTTTGTGGGAGTATTAAACCCTCCGCTTTGCGGGATTGTTCAACTTACCAATTCCGCTGCGCCTATAGTGACCTTTAGGTTATTCGCTTTCGGAATTGGAGTTTCAACAATAAATATGCTGCTTCTGGAAATAAAAGATTTAAGGACGGCATTTGATACCGCTCAGGGAAGAATTAAGGCTGTGGACGGAGTTTCGTTGAAAATCAGTTCCGGTGAAACTCTGGGAATTGTCGGCGAATCCGGCTGCGGAAAAACAATGCTTGCCCTTTCGATTATGCGGCTCCTGCCCTCCAACGGCAGAATCATCAACGGCGAAATATTATTTTCCGGCAGGGATTTATTAAAAACATCGGCCGAGGAAATGCGCGCCCTGCGCGGCAGTGAAATCTCCATGATTTTCCAGGAACCGATGACTTCACTCAATCCTGTTTTTCGCGTCGGTGAACAAATCGCCGAGGCTATTCGCCTGCATCAAAATCTTCCGGCAAACCAAGCTTTGGCGCTGGCCGTCGAGCAATTGGGCGAAGTGGGAATTCCCGATCCGCAAAAGCGGGCGCGGGATTATCCGCATAATCTCAGCGGCGGCATGCGCCAGCGGGTAATGATTGCCATGGCCATGTCCTGTCATCCCCGTCTTCTGCTGGCCGATGAACCCACAACTGCGCTGGATGTTACCATTCAGGCGCAAATTCTGGATTTGATTTCCGGCCTGAAGCAGAAAAATATGATGGCAGTCGTTTTAATCACGCACGATTTGGGTGTGATTGCTCAGGCCGCCGAAAAAGTCGCTGTGATGTATGCGGGAAAAATAGTGGAAAGCTCGGCAGTCGAAGATATATTTGCCCATCCTCTGCATCCCTATACTCAAGGCTTGCTGGAATCAATACCGGCGAGATGCGTTGGTTCCAAGGAAAGGGGAGATTACCTCAAAACCATTCCGGGATCAGTTCCCAGTTTATATAATATTGCCCCGGGCTGCCGTTTTTACGACCGGTGCTCTTATGCTGATGAAGAATGTGCCGGGAAAGAGCCGCCACTGGCGGAAATTCAACCCGGCCATTTTGTTTCCTGCTGGAAATACAGCGCAAAGAAAAATAACTAGATTCGCGAGTGAACAATGCCCAACTCATTGGTGGAAATTCGGGAATTGACAAAAAATTATAACTTGAGCAGCGGTGTGTTTAATTCTCAGAAGAGAATTATTTATGCCGTTAACAATGTTGACTTGCAGATTTTTAAGGGTGAAACTTTGGGGTTGGTCGGTGAATCCGGTTGCGGAAAATCCACGCTCGCGCGCCTGATAACAAGATTGGAGAAGCCTTCATCAGGTCATATAACTTTTAAAGATGAAAATATTATTTCGTATGATAAAGAAGAGTTGAAAGCCTATCGCCGTAATGTCCAGATCATTTTTCAGGATCCTTATTCTTCGCTGAATCCGAGAAAGTCAGCATTAAGCATAATCAAAGAACCGCTGACTATTCACAGCATCGGAGATAAGAAGACTCGCAATGAAACTGCGCTGGGAATTATGGCCAAAGTCGGCTTGAGCAGCCAGCAGGCTAATCGTTATTCACATGAATTCAGCGGCGGGCAGAGGCAGCGCATTGGAATCGCGCGGGCGCTGGTGTTAAATCCGGAGTTGGTTATTGCCGATGAGCCGGTTTCGTCATTGGATGTTTCTATTCAGGCGCAAATACTGAATTTGCTCAAGGATTTAAAAAACGATTATAATTTAACATATCTGTTTATTTCCCATGATCTCAATATTATTCAATATATTTCTGATCGCGTTGCCGTTATGTACTTGGGTAAAATTGTCGAACTGGCGTTAAACAGCGATATCTATAATCGTCCGCTTCATCCTTATACGCGCATGCTGCTCTCCGCAGTGCCGTCCTGCGATCCTCAAAAGAAAAACAGAATGATGAACATCAAAGGAGAAGCCAGGGCCGAAAGTGAGAAGGGCTGCGCTTTTCAAAACCGCTGTTCTTATAGAACGGAAATTTGCGTCAAGCAAGAACCACGGCTGGAAAAATTTGATGAACAAAGCTTTTGTGCCTGCCACATGGCGGGATCAATTTAGCCGGTGTTGGAATCATAATGACGGAAGAAAAAATATATATAAAAAATGGCTCTTTGATCATTGAAGGATTACATGGCAAAACGCCGGGAGAAAAAGGAGTTGTAATTTGCCATCCGCATTCCTTGATGGGCGGTTCGATGTATAACAATGTTGTTGAAGCCCTGCAAAAAGCGTTTGCTGCTGAAAATATTTCTACTTTGAGATTTAATTTTAGAGGCGTAGGCGAGAGCACCGGCGCATATGATGAGGGAATGGGAGAAACGAAAGATATTCTTACTGTTTGTGATCACCTGAAAAAACTTGGGCTGACAAAATTATTTTTTGCAGGCTATTCGTTTGGCGCCTGGGTTGGTTCAAAAGTTCTCGAAGAGAATGATAATCCTTTTGCTGTCGGTATCTGTGTTTCTCCGCCGATTAATTATTTTAATTTCAATTGGCATAATTTAAGCAATAAAATTAATTTATTAATCTGCGGGGACTGCGACCAGTTCTGCAACCTGGATATATTAATCCAGAAAGCGCAAAAAATAAATTTGCCGGTGGAAATAATTCGCGGCGCGGATCATTTTTATCTGGGAAAAGAAAAAGATCTTGCGGATATTTTACGTCAACACATAGTTAAATAGAACACAATATTATTACGAAAAAAAGCTTGATTTTGAAAAAAAACAGTGATAAATTTCAAACAACGTAAAAAAACGCGTTTTTTTAAACGCGGTATTTGTCAGGAAATAGTTAGTGTCAAGTTTTACAAAAGTTAGGTTTTATAAAAAATAAATTAACCGCAAAGAATTCTTCAGTTGAAAAACAGAATTCATGCGGTTTTTTAGTTTCTTAAGGGCTTATGTCTGATGAGAAACAAATATTTTAAAGGAGGGTTTTAGCTTTGGCAGAAGGAAAAGTAAAATGGTTCAACGAGAAGAAGGGGTTTGGCTTTATTGAAAATGATGAAGGTGGAGATGTTTTTGTTCATTATAGTGCTATTGCCGGAACAGGATTCAAGACTCTTTATGAGGGTCAGAAAATTCGTTTCGACATTGAACAGGGTAACAAAGGTCCCAGCGCAACTAATGTTTAGCCACTGTAATAATTTCCATTAATTAAAGTTAACTCGAACTAAAAAAGCCTCGTTATACGGGGCTTTTTTTATATAGTTTAGTAGGGATTTGATTGCTGACATGCAAAGGCAGATAATTTAGAAATATGGCAAAAAAATTAATTGTTATTCTTGGGCCGACAGCTTCAGGTAAAACGCAACTGGCTGCGAAGCTTGCCTATGATTTGCAGGGCGAAATAATATCCGCCGACTCCCGTCAGGTTTACAAAAAAATGGATATCGGCACCGGCAAAGACTTAAGCCAGTATATTATCCATGACCGGCGGATTCCTTATCACCTGATAGATATAGTGGTTCCGGAGAGCGAATTTAACTTATTCGAATTCCAAAAAAGATTTTACAAAATATTCAATGATCTCATGGAAAAGAAAGTCTTACCAATTCTTGTCGGAGGAACCGGTCTTTATCTGGAAGCCGTGCTTAAGGGTTATGATATGCCTCACGCTCCAATCGATCAAGAGTTACGGAGGGAATTAAACCGGAAATCAATAGATGAACTGCAAAAAATTCTTTTGGAATTAAAGCCGCGTTTGCATAACAAGACCGATCTTGAAGATTCCGAAAGGTTGATCCGGGCAATAGAAATTGAACGGGCAAGAAGTATAAAAAATCAACCTCAAAAACCTGATATTGATGCCGTGGTCTTCGGAATCAGATGGGAAAGATCAGCGCTGCGGCAGCGTATTACGGTACGTTTGAAAGAGAGGCTGGAGCAGGGGATGATCGAAGAAGTAATGAATCTACATACCGCAGGATTGAACTGGTCAAAATTGGAGAACTTTGGGCTTGAGTATCGCTTTATTTCCCAATATCTGCAAAAGAAAATTACATTTGACGAAATGACAAATAAGTTAAACGTCTCTATTCGCCAGTTTGCCAAAAGACAGGAAACATGGTTTCGGCGTATGGAGAAAAAGGGGATAGTGATTAACTGGCTTCAAAGTGACGACTATTCTTTATTGAAAGAAAACGTAATGAAATTTTTGCAATGAAAAAAAATTCTTTAATCGATACTTATCTGCGACATTATGCGACCGGCGAAAAATGGGATTTAATTGCGAATGATACCGAAAATATCTCTCAAGTCGTTGTCATACCGGCTTACGCAGAAAAAGAAATTCTTTTTTCCACTTTGGTTTCTATTGCGCAGAATTCATCTTCTTCGTTGGAATATTCTTTTATATTGTGTGTTATCAATAACAAGGATAATTCACCGTCCGCGGCGATAAAAAATAATTTGGAAACAATTGAATCTCTTGAAACATTGGTGAGAAAAAAGAGTTTAAGAAGATTCAATACCGATCAGGGATTATATTCTCTTTTGCATACTTTGTCCGATGCGAAATTGAAGCTGGGATACATTAATGCCTCGTCTCGAGGTTATGAAATACCCCAAAATACAGGTGGCGTGGGGATGGCGCGAAAAATAGGCATGGATACGGCGTTGCGCTTACTGAAAAATAGTTCTGCTGGACGCAATCTGATTATAAGTCTTGATGCCGATACTTTAGTACAAAATAATTATTTGTCGGCAATAAAAAATTATTTTACACGAAAAGTTAAGACAGCAATCGTAGCTTATGAACACCAAATGCCGGTGAATTATGAAGAACAAGCCGCAATTTGCTGCTATGAAATATTTTTACGCTACTGGGTATTGGGACTGAAATATGCAAAATCTCCCTGGGCATTCCATTCCATAGGTTCAACGATTGTAACCTCGACCGAAGCTTACCTGGAAGTAAGAGGAATGAATAAGCGCGAAGCGGGAGAAGATTTTTATTTTTTAAGTAAACTCGCCAAAATGAGTAAAATTGGTTATATCAAAGAAACATGCGTTTATCCGTCGGCGCGTCCTTCTGCGCGTGTTCCTTTTGGAACGGGTAAAAGGGTACAAAGATTTCTTGCAGGTGCAGGCGAGGAAGAATATCTTTTATACAATCCGCAAATATTCAAAATATTAGCCGAGTGGCTCCATCTGATGAAGAATCAGTTTAGCTGCGGCGATGATGAAATATTAATAAAAACAGAGCGAATACATCCAATGTTAAAGTCTTTCTTGAAAGATTACGACTTTATAGCGGTTTGGTCAAAAATACTTCGCAATACAAAAGACGAAAAAACGCTTACCCGTCAGTTTAATGATTGGTTTGATGGATTTAAAACTTTAAAATTGATTAATTATTTTACCAAAGAGATTTATCCTTTAATTAGCATGTACGAAGCGCTGGACCGGATTCTTTCCATGTCGGGAATTTCCGGATTAAAACTGGATCCAGGCATAAAAATTCCCCAACTGGAAGAGCAAATAAAGGTTCTGCAATATTTACGCATGATGACATGACGATACATATTAAAGTTAATCCCGCTTCGCTAAAATCCCCATTCGCTGCGCTCAGGGGATAATTCGACTAACGCCTCAAACGTCGCTGCGCTAGTTTTCGACGAGTCTCATTATAATTTTCTTGACGGATACGTGTATTTTACATATAGCTAAAAACCTTAAAGGGTGCTGCCATATATTTTCAGGAGGAAATTAATGAAAAAAATAATGAATAAAAGTTGGATGGCTATTTTCGTTGTACTTGTTTTTGTTTCGGTGTCAGGTTGCAGTAATAATGATAAAAATAAGAAAGAATCTCCGGCCCCGGCAGTTGGCACGAATCAGAACCAGCCGGCAGTTTCCGGATCTGCCGCTTCCGCCTCCGCACCTAATGTTGTAGCAGAACAAGCAGGAGCAACTGATATAGCAGTCAGCGTTGATGGGAAAGTATTAAAAAAATCAGAGTTGGAAAAACATATCAATGAAACGATAACAAAACTTAAGGATAAAGTACCGGCTGATAAGCAAAAAGAATTAAGAGAAAATGTTAAGAAACAGGTCGTAAATACATTTATAATACGAACTCTTTTAGCTAATGAAATCGAGAGAAGAAAAATTGTAGCAAGTGACGAGGAAATAAAACGGGCAAGAGATAAAATACAGGCAGGTCTTCCGCCGGGTAAGAAAATAGATGAATTCTTAAAAGAAAAGGGAATACCCCAAGAAGAAATTTCCTTTGCAGTGAAGGTAGAAAAATTTGTAAATATGGAAATTGGAAATAAGGCAAAACCTTCGCAAAAGGAAATAGCTAAATTTTACAAAGATAATCACGAAAAGTTTGTTGAACCGGAAAGTGTGCACGTCCGTCACATTCTTGTGGCTATTAAAAAGGATGACAATGATAAGGTCAAAGCGCAGAAAAAAGAAAAAATAGAAAATTTGCGCAAGCAATTATTGAATGGCGGTAACTTTGCCGAACTGGCACGTGCAAATTCCGATTGCCCCAGTAAAGAAGCCGGCGGCGATTTGAATTTTATAAAAAGAGGACAAACTGTTAAACCTTTTGAAGACGCCGCCTTTTCTCAGGAAAAGAATGTTATTGGTCCGGTAATCACGACGGAATATGGTTATCATATTCTTCAAGTGCTGGATCGGAAACCCGCAAAGAAGGTAGCTTTAGAAGCAGTTAAAGACAAAATTTCCGCTTATTTGGATCAACAAAAGAAATCTGAAGCTTTAAATGCTGTTTTAAACAATTTAAAACAAAAGGCAAAAATAGTTGTTTATTAGTGAGTCCCAAGTTTCAGAAGCGGAGCGTACTGAAATTTGTTGGACGAACTATCCCCGAAGCAATGCTGAAGGGGATTTGACTCTCTCTAAAAACGAGTATTGCGAAGATAGTGAGTCCCAAGTTTTGCTGAAGGTCTTTTCCCCGATTATTTGAAACTATGCTCATTATCGGGGAAAGCGCCGTGTTTAACTTCCGAGATAAATGTTTTAACTGCTTTTTTAATTTCCCAATTTAAATTGGCGTATTTTTTAACAAACTTTGGCGTCATTCTTTCATACATTCCCAGCATGTCGTTGACTACTAAAACCTGGCCGTCACAGTGAACGCCGGCGCCAATGCCGATTGTCGGAATGGATAGTGAGAGGGTAATTTCTGCAGCAAGTTTTTCCGGCACACATTCAAGCACCAGCGAAAAAGCGCCTGCTTCTTCAAGGCTTTTAGCGTCCCGTATCATCTTTTCGGCTGCTTCTTCCTTTTTGCCCTGAACCTTATATCCGCCCAACTGGTGAATTGATTGCGGTGTTAATCCTAAATGGGCCATAACCGGGATTCCTGCACAGGTAATTTTATGGACCGTTTCGACCTGTTCCTGGCCGCCTTCAAGTTTAATAGCCTGAACGTTGGCTTCTTTTAGAAATCGCCCCGCATTAGCCAGCGCCGCCTCCGGAGAAATCTGATATGATAAAAACGGCATGTCCGCAACAATTAAAGCATTCTTAGCGGCGCGGGAAACCGCTTTGGTATGATGCAGCATATCTTCCATTGTCACGGGTAAAGTAGTGTCATAACCTAAAACAACATTCCCTAGAGAATCGCCGACCAGGATCATGTCAATGTCGCATTCATCCAGGATAGAAGACATCTCATAATCGTAAGCTGTCAATACAGTTATTTTTTCTCCCTCTATTTTCTTTTTTTTTATATCGAGAATTGTTTTACGGTTGATCTTATTTTGTGTGCTCATTCTTTACTCCTTTTAAAATAGCATTTATTGTTTTTGCCTGCCGGGCATTCAGCGTTCCTTTTTGCTGCGCGACTTTTACTGTTATCAAGCCCAAAGAAGAGTATAAAGAGGAAAATTGCGGCAGGTTTCTATTAATTGCCGAAATGTGTTTTCTGATCGTGCCGAAATCACCACGGGCGATAGGACCGGTGAGGGAGGGAATCGAACCGGAATTTTCGATATTTTTAAGGCTGCCGTAAACTAAAGGCAGATAAGCTTTTTTTGCATCTTTCTCATTGAGGCCGATGAACTGGTAAATAGATTCGACCACGTTCATTAAAGAAACCAGATAATTGGAAGCAAAGCAGGCAGCGGCGTGGTAAAGCGGCTTCTGGTCAGAGGAAATAAGAAGGGGAATTCCTCCTAAATCGCGGATAATATTTTTTGCCGGCAGTTGAGCTTTCCTCTCCGCCGTGATTCCAAAATAGCTTCCGGGGATGTTTTTTATGGCCTGATCAATTGAAGAAAAACTCTGCAAAGGGTGGATACTGGCAACTGCTGCGCCAGCTTTTTTCGCCGAGTCCAAGAGATCCAGACCGCCTGCCCCGCTCATATGGAAAACAAATTTGCCTTTTATTGCCGGACAAAGAGCAATCTCCTGACAAGCGGAAGAAATGGCATCATCGGGGGTGGTGATTAAAATACAATCAGCTTCTGGAAATGCTTCTTGAGGTTTGCGAAAAGTTTTCCCTCCGGTGTAAGGTAGAGCTTTTTTCAGAGCGGCAGGAGATTTGTCGGCAATGGCGATGATTTTATAGCCGGCTTTTTTCAACAAAAAACCAATAGCCGTTCCAACCATGCCTGCGCCGATTATGGCGAAATTATTTAAAGGTAGTTTTTTCATATTAATAACACAAAAGGCCTTCCGCAAAAAGGAAGGCCTTTATTCGACAGTTTAATTTAAAATAAATACCGTCTCAGTCGAGTAAAGGGATCCAAGCGGTCGGGTTGTATCTATCATTGGCCGGAAACTTAGTCAAACACTTTTTGAAGAAACAAACTTGTGTTTGTTGGAGCACTTCGTTATATATACTCAAGGTGAACTAATGAAAAAAGTGGATTTAATGATTTTTGATTTGGATGGCACGCTTGTTTCTTCGGGCGCTGATTTGTTCCAGAGCATAAATTATACTTTGAATGCACTAAAGCTTAAGGAAAAATCGGAAAAAGAAATTCTTAGCTTTGTTGGAGATGGCGTAAAAAAATTAATTGAAAGAGTGTTAGGGCAAGATCACTCCCAATACAACGAAGAAGCAATAAAAATTTTTACCGAATACTATGGTAAACATCTTTTAGATAATACCGGACTCTGCCCACAGGTAGAAGAAGTCTTAAATAATTTCGGAGATAAAACAAAAATTATTCTGACAAACAAACGTTACAATTTCACTTTGGCTATAGCGCAAGGCTTAAACATAGCCAAATATTTTGTGGAAATTATTGGCGCCGATTCCACACCATTCCAAAAACCTGATCGTCGCGTAATTGATTATATATTAAATAAATATGAGGTAGTGAAAGAAAAAACTCTCATCATCGGCGATGGCATCAATGATATTGCTGTAGCAAAAAACTCCGGAATATTGAGTTGCGCCTATTTAAATGGACTAGGTAATAGGCAGGATTTGCTGAATCTTAATGCCGATTATTATTGTAATGATCTTCTGGAAATTAATTCTTTATTCAGTTAATGAAACTCGCTGACTGTAGGAAGCGTAAGTTGAATTATCCCAGAAGCGAAGCGATCGTGACTCTCGCTGAGAACGAATGGAATGAAGTTCGAATCGTAAGAGGAATAGTGAGACCCAAACTTCATAAACGTAGTGAAATGAAGTTTACAGGTCGAACTATCCTGCAATCAAAGGCTGTCAGGGCAATCCCGCCAACGTAGTTGGCAGGGACGCGGGAATAGACATGATTAAAAAAGTTAATCAAACCATAAAAAAATATGATCTGTTGGAAAAAGGCGAGCGAGTGGTTGTGGGTCTTTCCGGCGGACCTGATTCCACAGCGCTTCTGGCAGTTCTTGCTCCGATAGAGAAGGCCTTGGATTTAAAATTGATCGTTGCTCATTTCAACCATGGATTGCGGGGAGCGGAATCAGACGAGGACGAAAATTTTTCTCGCGATTTGTCGGATAAAATGGGATTAACTTTCGTTTCCGGAAAAATGGATCAGAAAACAAGCAAAAAGGGGGTTTCCCCGGAAGATTATTATCGGCGGCAGAGATATGATTTTCTATATCAAACCGTTGAAGATTATCAGGCACAAAAAATCGCCTTAGGACATCATTTACAGGATCAAGCGGAAACGGTTTTGCTGAATATTTTACGCGGGAGCGGCGTGGAAGGACTTAAAGGTTTTTTACCAATGCGGGATGGTAAAATTATCCGTCCACTGATTGAAATATCCCGGCCGGAAATAATTTCCTTCCTGAATGAAGCCGGGATTCCATATCGTCATGATAGGTCCAACGAAAACACAAGATATCTGCGCAATCAAATTAGATCCGAATTGATTCCATATTTGAAAGAAAAATTTAATCCGAAAATTGAGGAAAATCTAGCGCAAATGGCAGAAATATTGCGCACAGAGGATGAATTTATCCGGCAGCATGTAGATGAAGTTTTGAAATCATCGTTTATTCAAAGACAGGATAATCGGATTTTGTTAAAAATATCAACTATAAACAAACTGCCTCCTGCTATCCGGTTAAGATTGTTTAAAACTATTTTAGAAAGTTTAAATCCGGCAAAAAACGGTTTTTCTTTTAACCATATAAAGTTTCTGGATAATTTGGCGCAAAAGTGCGAATCGGGTAAAAAAGCGGATCTTCCTCTGGGGATTGAGGTCAGACGCGAATATGAAGAATTGATTTTGGAGAGGAAGAAAATCGGCTCAAAACAAAGGGAATATGAATACAAGGTGAATATTCCCGGATCACTTTATATAAAAGAAAGAAAGTTTACCGTCCGCTCAGAACTTACGACAAAAGAAAAAATTGATTTTAGCTGCAAAAATGAAGTTTATCTGGATTTAGATAAAATTCAGCAGCCACTAATAATGCGCAATAGAAGAGACGGAGATTGGTTTCAGCCCTTAGGTATGCAAGGCCGGAAGAAAATAAAAAATTTCTTTATTGACCATAAAATACCACGAAGCGAACGCGATAAAATGGCATTGCTTGCTGATCAAATTTCGGTAATATGGATACAGAATATGCATTTGAATGAACGGGTTAAGGTAACCGCGGAGACAAAAAATGTTCTGAAGCTAAAAATAATAGACTCGTAAATAGCCGCAAATTTACACAAACGAATCTTTTTATGAAGGTATCAGAAATTATTTGAGTTATATTAAATATTATTATAAAGATTATACCAGTTCGCTTGTAATTACCACCTTACAGGAGGTAATTACCGGTAAGGTAAATTTTTTAATTTAATATGCGCTCCCCTACGGGATGCGCCACCGGTCTTAGGATAACTTTGTTGGCAGCGTCGTCAGCTTCCTCAACGTATTAAAAAAATACGCCTGCGGAGCTTCCTCCTTGCCGCCGCGTTATCCTTTGAAATCGAAATGGTATCAAATGACGTATAATTGATCTTAAGGAGAAAAATATTGAATCAGTTTCAAAAAAATATCGCCCTAGTGCTTACTCTAGCACTCGTTATTTTGCTTGTCTGGCAGCTCTTTAATCAGCCTAAAGCTGGAACAAAGGACATTAATTATAGTGAGATGATCGCTTTTCTGGATAAAGGCGAAATAAAAGAAGTAACCATGCAAGGGGAAAACATTACCGGAAAGCTTGCCAATGGTAGTGCTTTTAAAACGTATGCGCCCAAGGATGATAAACTGGTTACGCAATTTAGAGAAAAAGGGGTCAACATTACCGCCAAACCAACGGAAGATTCCTGGTATATGACCTTTTTGATTTCCTGGCTGCCGATGATTCTTATCATCGGTTTCTGGATCTTTTTCATGCGCCAGATGCAAGCCGGTGGCGGCAAGGCAATGGCCTTTGGTAAAAGCAAGGCACGATTGATTACCGATAAATCCAAAAAAGTTACTTTTGCCGATGTGGCGGGTATTGATGAAGCCAAGGCCGAGTTGGAAGAAGTCATCGATTTCTTGAAGGATCCCAAAAAATATACAAGGTTGGGCGGAAGAATTCCCAAAGGCTTATTGCTGATAGGCCCGCCCGGAACCGGTAAAACACTTTTAGCTCGGGCAATTGCTGGCGAAGCTGACGTTCCTTTTTTGACGATCAGCGGTTCCGATTTCGTGGAAATGTTTGTCGGTGTCGGAGCTTCGCGCGTCCGCGATTTATTCGGCCAGGCGAAAAAGAACGCGCCCTGCATAATTTTTATTGATGAAATTGATGCGGTTGGCCGTCATCGTGGCGCAGGTCTTGGGGGAGGACACGATGAAAGGGAACAGACTCTTAATCAACTGCTCGTGGAGATGGATGGATTTGAATCTAATGAAGGCGTGATTCTCATTTCCGCAACTAACCGTCCCGATGTTCTTGACCCGGCACTGTTGCGTCCGGGCAGATTTGACAGACAGGTTGTTGTGCCTCTGCCTGATGTAAAAGGCAGAGAAAAGATATTTGAAGTTCATGCCCGCAAAGCACCGATTGCGGAAGATGTTGATTTCGCGGTTTTGGCCCGAGGGACGCCCGGAACTTCCGGAGCCGATATTGAAAATCTTATTAATGAAGCAGTGCTCAATGCCGCCCGTGATAATAAAGACAAAGTCAATATGAGAGATTTTGAGTTTGCCAAAGATAAAGTATTAATGGGCACCGAAAGAAAGAGTATGGTTATCAGCGATGAAGAGAAACGCAATACCTCTTATCATGAAACAGGCCATGTTCTGGTGGCACGGCTGATACCGGGAACGGATCCGATTCATAAGGTTACAATCATTCCCCGGGGCAGGGCTTTAGGTCTAACCCAGCAGTTGCCGATAGATGAAAAACATACTTATCCCCGGGAATATTTAGAAAAAAACATCGCTATTTTATTAGGTGGACGAGCTGCCGAAGAAATAGTTTTGCATGATTTTACTACCGGCGCCGGCAATGATATTGAACGGGCGACAAATCTGGCCAGAAAGATGGTCTGCGAATGGGGCATGAGCGATAAAATGGGGCCGTTGAGTTACGGGAAAAAAGAAGAGCAAATCTTTTTGGGGCGGGAGTTTGCCACTCATAAGGATTACAGCGAAGAAACGGCAAAAAACATTGATGCGGAAGTTGTGTCTATTGTTACACGAAACTATGAGAAAGCAAAAAAGATTCTCAACGACCATATTGAAATACTGCACAAGATAGCTGGAGAACTTTTGGAAAAGGAAGTTTTAAATGGAGCGGAAGTAGATATCCTGATTGGCAGTGCTTTGCCTGAGGCACAATAGGCCGATTAAAAAAATATCTTATAGTGTCTTCTGTGACTTGTCTGAAGTAAACAAAATTAATTCGATGTTGGCCTAGTCTTGTGAATGTAATTAAAATAAAAAATTTAGAAGAAGCTGCGGCGATATTCAAAAAAATTGGAGTTGATCCTTATGGCATTGACGCCATGGCCTCAAAAACAATAAACGTTAATATTTTACTTGAAGATCAACTATGTAAAATAGCGAATATTATCAAACAGGAGATGTTATCAGTCGGCGGAGATGCCGCTGTTGCCCGGGAAAGTATTTCCTGCAGCGTTCCGGTGAGCAATATTTTAATAATGGGCACAATAAAACAAATTATGGCGCTGGTAAGAAAAATTGAGAAACAGCCCTTTGGCTTGAATTTAATCGCCAGCAATATATTGGGAATATTGAAAAACATCAGTCAAGACGAATATGTTGTAAAAACATGTCGACGTGAAATTGATTTAGGCAAAAAAACCCTGATTATGGGTATTTTAAACGTTACACCCGATTCTTTTTCCGATGGAGGCCTTTTTTACAATCAACAAAAGGCTGTTGAACGTGGATTACAAATGGCAGAAGAAGGCGCCGATATAATAGATATTGGCGGAGAATCAACTCGTCCCGGATCTGTATCTGTCGAGGCAAGCGTTGAACTGAAGCGAGTCCTTCCGGTCATTGAAAGCCTGGTTAAACAAGTAAAAATACCGGTATCCATTGACACGACAAAAGCAAAAGTTGCAAAGCGGGCGATTGTTGGCGGCGCTGAAATAGTAAATGATATAAGCGCTCTTCATGGAGATAAACACATGGCCAAAACTGTCAAGGATACGGGCGCTGCCGTGATTCTTATGCACATGCGCGGAAATCCCCGAAACATGCAAAAAGGTAATCTGGTTTATAAAAATCTCATGCGAGAAATTGCGGATTATTTGAAAAAGAGCAGCGAAAAAGCATTGCAGACGGGTATAGAAAAAGATTGTCTGGTTATAGATCCCGGAATCGGTTTTGGCAAAACACCGGAAGACAATTATAAAATTATTAAAAATCTTTACCAGTTAAAAGAGTTGGGAATGCCGATAATGATCGGAACTTCCCGGAAATCCTTTATCGGCAAAGTAACCGGAGGAGAACCCGGGCAAAGATTGGAAGGTACGGCGGCAACTGTAGCCGCGTCGATAATGAATGGATGCCATATTGTCCGGGTTCATGATGTTGCGGCAATGAAAAAAGTTGCCGCAGTTACTGATGCTATTATCCACATAGACTAGGCGAAATAATGATTTGCGGTATTGGAATAGACCTGATAGAAAATGACCGTTTAGAAAAGATCATCGAAAAATGGGGTATCAAATTTTTAAATAGGGTCTTTTCCTCTGGAGAAATACAATACTGCGGAAAGCATGTTCAGTCATCAATTCATTATGGCGCAAGATTTGCGGCCAAAGAATCTTTTTTGAAAGCATTGGGTATAGGTTTAGGCAGAGGTGTAAAATTAAGCGATATTGAAGTTGTTCATGATAAAAATGGGGAACCGGTTCTAAAGCTGTGCGGTGAAGCCAAAGTTCAAATTGAAACAAGGGAGATTACAAAAATTCATTTGAGTATGACACATACGAAAAAATACGCCACAGCTGTTGTATTATTGGAGAAAAAATAGCGAGTCCCAAGTTTTAATGAGACTCAAATTTCACAAGCGCAGTGTAGTGAAATTTGCAAGTCGTAGTGAGACTTTCTGAAAACCATAGCGAAGTTTGAAGAGCTAGTCAAACTATCCAATAGCCAGAGGCTATTGGGAATTATCCCACATGCGAAGTCATGTGGGACTACTATATAGCAAATGTAACTATCCTAGGAACGTAAGGACGTGGTACTAAATACTTTCTATAGCTATTTTAAATGAATCAGAAGAACACAAAGATTGAAATAATATCTGTGAGTGCCGATCAGACCTGGGAAATAGCGCGCTTCATGGGGGGGAAGTTAAGAAAAGGTGATGTTTTGGCGTTATCGGGGGAACTTGGTTCCGGCAAAACTTGTTTTACCGGCGGTTTAGCACGTGGATTGGGAATTGACGAAAAATATCGGATTACGAGTCCGACCTTTACTTTGATTAATGAATATCAGGGCCGCTTTAAACTTTATCATTTTGATGTGTATAGGTTAAACGGTTATTCTGAATTTGAAGATTTAGGTTACGAAGAATATTTTTGCTCAAATGGCATTGTTGTAATCGAATGGGCGGAAAAAATTGTTAAAATTCTCCCTGCAAATACTTTTTTTATTAGTTTTGAATATATTGATGAAAATAGAAGAAAAATTATTATAAAAGGAGACAAAAGCAGGGTGAAGGAATTGGCAATAGATATAAAAATGGAGGTTAATTAAAATGGCTTTAGTTGTTCAGAAATTTGGCGGAACATCGGTTGCGGATATTGATAAAATAAAAAATGTGGCCGCAAAAGCAATCCGGGAAAAAAAAGCAGGCAATGAAGTTGTCGTGGTTTTATCAGCAATGGCAGGTGAAACTGATCGCCTCATCGCTCTGGCTCATAAGGCTGCGGAATCGCCCAATGAAAGGGAATATGACTCATTAATTTCCACAGGTGAACACGTTACCGTGACATTGCTGGCGATAGTGTTAAACTCTATGGGTTATCGGGCAAAATCATTTTTGGGATTTCAGGTTAAGATATTAACGGACAAGGCTCATAAGAAAGCAAGAATTTCATTTATCGATACGGACGCAATTAAAAAAGAACTCAAGCACGGAAACATTGCTGTTGTAGCTGGCTTTCAGGGTGTCGATGAAGACAACAATATTACAACACTCGGACGCGGCGGTTCCGACACGAGCGCTGTCGCTCTTGCCGCTGCTCTAAAAGCGGATCAATGTGACATTTATACGGATGTGGATGGGGTCTATACAACTGATCCCAATATTTGCAGTAAGGCGCAAAGGCTGGATAAAATTTCTTACGATGAAATGCTGGAAATGGCCATGACCGGAGCCAAGGTTTTACAACCCCGTTCCGTGGAAATGGCCAAAAAATATAATGTTCCTGTTTATGTGAAATCAACATTTTCCGATAAAGGAGGAACTCTAGTGACTAAGGAGGATAAGGATATGGAAAAAGAAATAATTTCAGGAATAACTTATGATCGTGATCAAGCTAAAATCACTGTGGTTCATGTTCCGGATAAGCCGGGTGTAGCAGCCAGTTTATTTACACCTTTGTCTGAGCACAATATCAGCGTCGATATGATTATTCAGAATGTCAGCGCGGAAGGTTTTACCGATCTTACGTTTACTGTATCCAAAAAAGAAATGAAGGAAGCCCAGAAAATTGTGGATGCCACGGCTAAAGCGGTAGGAGCAAAAAAAGTCGAAGTTGACGATGATGTGGCCAAGGTTTCGATAATCGGTGTGGGAATGGTAAGTCATTCGGGAGTTGCCGCTAAAATGTTCAAGACATTGGCCAATGAAAACATCAATATCATGATGATCAGTACTTCGGAAATTAAGATATCCTGTATTATTAAACGAAAATATACAGAGCTTGCCGTAACAGCTCTGCATGATGCTTTTGGACTGGAAAAGAAAAAATAGTTCTATGACTATTACTTTAGGTCAAATTAAGGGACTAATCGCTGTTTGTTTAACTTTGGCGATTATTCCCTTTTTTATTTTTTTATACAGTTTATTCATCAGCTACAAAGCTCCTGCTTTTGCCGATCAATCAGATAAATCACTGGCAATAGAAGTTGTTGAAAATGATCAGTCCAGGGGAATTTATTTCGTTGATTCCGAAACATCATTAGAGCAGTTATTTAAAAATGCCGGCATCGGAGAATTTTCATTTACAGATTTTAAGCTTAACAATGGAATGAAAATCATGATTAATTCTGCTTCAGGAAATCAAAACGTTGTTATTGCGAAAATATCTTCTGCCGAAAGGCTGGCCTTGGGTATGCCGCTCGATATTAATCAAATCACAGAAGATGAGTTGCTTTTAATAAACGGTATTGGTCAAGCAACAGCTGAAAAAATATTAGACTTACGTAATAAATTGGGCAGGTTCCATAAAATTGAGCAATTGATGGAAGTGAAAGGAATTAAAGAAAAGAAATTGGCGGAAATCCGAAAATATTTATATGTCGAAAAGCGAAATATATGATTCCCACGTCCCTAACCTATACTTGACAGATAGTGTCCAACCAAGATGCGCCTTGACAAATGTTACACCTTGTATAATCAAAATCGTTTAGTAGATGCATAAAAACGTAATAGCATATGTTAAATAAGGATAATATAAATATGTGTTGTGTTGATTGCAGTAGACCGTTTGCACCGTGGGGCAGAGCCCGTTTAGTAGCTTGGGTCGCTGCGACCTTCTCCAAATTAAACCCGAACAGTTGCCAGGGACCTAAACAGATCCCGCATCTTTCGCAAGGAAGGGAAAAGGAGAACAAAATATGAAAGAGGAGAAAACATTTATCGGTATCGATGTTTCGAAGGAGAAACTTGATGTAGGTGTAAGGCCTCAGGTGGATTTTATGACATTTGCCAATACGGAAGACGGCATATCTCTGATGACGGATTTCGTAAAGTCAAAACAGCCGGAGCTAATTGTGCTTGAAGCCACAGGGGGGTTGGAAATGGCTGCTCTCAGATCCCTGGTTGTTGCAAGGTTTCCCGCCGTTTGTGTCAATCCCAGACAGGTGAGAGATTTTGCCAAAGCTATGGGTGTTCTGGCCAAGACGGATAAAATTGACGCCCATGTTATTGCACGATTTGCAGATTCGGTGAGGCCGGAGATAAGGCCGTTAAAGACCGAGGAAACGGAAATGCTGGATGCTCTTAATACCAGGCGCAGCCAGCTCGTCATAATGTTGACGGCTGAGAAAAACCGTTTGACCACAGCTTCGAAGTGGACAAAAAAAGATGTTGAAAAAAGCATTAAAGGGCTGGAGAAGGCACTTGCCAAAATCAATCGTGAGGTTGAAAATCTTATCAAAAAAAGCCCGCATTGGCGGCATATGGACAAGATCCTGCAAAGTGTTCCCAGTGTTGGGCCTGTTATGTCATTGACCATCCTTGCCGATCTGCCGGAGATTGGAACAATGAACCGAAGGCAGATAGCGGCCCTTGTTGGGGTTGCACCTCTGAATCGGGAGAGTGGCAAATACAAAGGCAGGCGTGCCATCTGGGGCGGCAGGGCAAGAATCCGTTCCGTATTATACATGTGTGTCATATCAGGCATTTGTCACAACCCCAAGATAAAAGCCTTTTATAACAGGTTGATCAGCTCTGGGAAGAAACACAAAGTTGCCATTACTGCCTGCATGAGGAAGCTTATGATTATCCTCAATACAATGATCAAAAATGGTACCTGCTGGAATGAATCAGGCTGTTAAAAAATACTACTTGACGTGAAACACAGTTGCTACTAATCTTCAGTATTTGAAGGTCGTCTGAATTAAGGATTACCGTTGTATGCCGTGTAAAACGTATAACTAGTCGGTTAAAGTCCGACGATGGGAATTCGGTAGTTCGCCCATGTAGCTAGAGGGAGGTGTTAAGGGTAACCTGAAGTATTAAGTTTCCTGACAAAGGCTCCTTAGGGGAGTCGAGCAAACCTGCGGGTCGCAGCGCGAGCGAACCTAGATGTAGCCTCGAAACACACGATGGAGTTGTCGACCCTCTCCTACACAGGGGAAGACCGTAGCATCTATCTTAACGAAAACTACCAGAACCGATAGAGGGACTTCCGGGGTAACAGGGGTGACACGCAGGGGCAGCCATGCGAGAATGAACACGGGAGACCCTTGCCGATGCTGAGCAGGCAACTGGTGGATATAAGGAAACGAAGTTTCACCGGGTTGGCAAGGGAGTCGGAGTTGCTCATAGTACCGCTTGTATTCCAAGGACAACATAACCTTGGGAGAGGGAAGGGGCAATACCTTCATCATGCTTCTGAAGGAGGGAAGGAACGGAGATTGCGGTAACGCTATTAACTCTGAATATTTCGAGAATTCCGGTGGAAGCTATACTGGAAGGCCAAGTGAAAGCGAAAGCCTCTAGAAGAAGATGATTGGAAAGCCGTATTCGGGAAAACCGAACGTCCGGATGTGCGTCCAGCGAAGGCTGGTATGTTCAGCGGGAGTCAGTCCTGCCGGGGTAAAAGTCAGGAGCCCCGTAGTTTGGATAGCAGGGTGGCGGGAAACCAAAACTCTGAAGCCTATCGACAAAGCCACCGAGAGGGTGGTTGCGAGTCATCGGGCCGTAATGAAAGTGAACGCAGAGGTAGCCTCGAAAATTCGTAGCCCTGGAGGGCGAGCACGTAACCGTAGTGTGAAGGCAGCATGGGGCGACGTAGACTGACTGAAACGTTTCCCCACTCCAGCGGGGTGATAGCGACAGCACGGTGACAAGGACATGCCGAGCAACTGGAGAAGCCCTCCTCGTCCCAGGAAGAAATCTCTGGAGCAAGGTAGATTCTATAACTGTAAACAGCGGGAAGTGAATCGAAGGCGAGAGGGTGGCGGATGGGTTCGTAAGAGCGATGAACCGGAGTAATGTCCGGGGAGCAAAGGAGCCCTGCTGTTAATGATCTTCTGACAACATTGGGAGGTAAGGGCGAAATGATAAAGGCGCCCGTCAGTTTACAGGACCTGAGGAGGAAGATATACTTAAAGGCGAAGGCTGAAAAGGCATGGCGCTTCTGGGGACTGTATGTTCATGTCTGCAGGATGGAGACGCTTCAAGAGGCCTACAAGATGGCTAAGAAGAATAATGGTGCACCGGGAATAGACGGGGTAACGTTTGAGGCCATTGAGGAATTGGGTTCTGGAAGCTTTTCTTGAGCAGATACGAGATGAACTGGTCTCTGGCACGTATCGGCCGATGCGGAATCGAAGGAAGGAGATACCCAAAGACAAAAATAGAGTCAGAATTTTGGGGATTCCTTGCATTCGAGACCGTGTGGTTCAAGGAGCATTGAAACTAATCCTTGAGCCGATCTTTGAAGCGGATTTCCAAGAAGGGTCATATGGTTATCGACCCAAGCGGACAGCCCATGCGGCTGTAGACCGTGTAGCAGAAGCAGTGGTGAAAAGGAAAACACGAGTCATCGATGTAGACCTTAAGGCCTACTTTGATAATGTTCGGCATGATATCCTTCTTAGTAAGATTGCTGAACGAGTGAACGATGGTGATGTGATGCGACTGCTGAAGCTGATTCTGGAAGCCAACGGTAAGCGGGGAGTACCACAAGGGGGAGTAATTTCGCCCTTACTCAGTAATCTCTATCTCAATGAAGTGGATAAGATGCTGGAACGGGCGAAAGAAGTCACCCATAATGGTAAATATACATATATTGAATATGCACGATTTGCCGATGATCTGGTAATTCTCATAGATGGCTTTCAGAAATGGGATTGGCTTGAAAAGGCGGCCTATCGGAGACTTCTTGAGGAATTGAACAAGCTTGACGTTCAAGTAAATCAGGATAAGACTCGGATAGTGGATCTTAATAAAGACGAGACATTCAGTTTTCTTGGGTTTGACTTTAGGCAGGTGAAAACCCTCCAGGGCAAGTGGGGAGTGCGAATTATACCGAGAATGAAGGCACGGACTGCTTTGCTACAAAAGCTCAAGGATGTGTTTCGCCGCCACAACTCACAACCCGTAGATAGGGTTATATACCTGATTAATCCAATTCTCAGAGGATGGGTTAATTACTTTCGGGTTGGACATGCCAGTGGATGTTTTGGATACATCAAAGACTGGGTGGAGAAAAAGATTCGGCGACATCAGATGCGTGCAAGGCACCGCTGTGGTTTCGGCTGGAACAGGTGGAATAGGGACTGGTTCTATAAGAACCTTGGGTTATATAATGACTACAAGGTTAGATATTATCAGGTCTGAAAGCTCTGCCAGGCTGATAGGTCACATAAACCTTTAGATGAAGTTAACAGGAAAGCGTAGTGCGGGAAACCCGCACGCTACGTTTGACGAGGCGGAGGCTGGAAACGTACTGATAACACTCGGTGGCGCGCTAGTCTTCGACCCTACCCGTGGGAGCGTAGGGGTGAAATTCCCCTGCGCCACTCGACTCCTCAATTCTGAAAACTGCCCGGTACTGAGACTTTGTAGCAACTGTGTTTCACGTCAAGTAGTATTTTTTAACAGCCTGATTCATTCCAGCAGGTACCATTTTTGATCATTGTATTGAGGATAATCATAAGCTTCCTCATGCAGGCAGTAATGGCAACTTTGTGTTTCTTCCCAGAGCTGATCAACCTGTTATAAAAGGCTTTTATCTTGGGGTTGTGACAAATGCCTGATATGACACACATGTATAATACGGAACGGATTCTTGCCCTGCCGCCCCAGATGGCACGCCTGCCTTTGTATTTGCCACTCTCCCGATTCAGAGGTGCAACCCCAACAAGGGCCGCTATCTGCCTTCGGTTCATTGTTCCAATCTCCGGCAGATCGGCAAGGATGGTCAATGACATAACAGGCCCAACACTGGGAACACTTTGCAGGATCTTGTCCATATGCCGCCAATGCGGGCTTTTTTTGATAAGATTTTCAACCTCACGATTGATTTTGGCAAGTGCCTTCTCCAGCCCTTTAATGCTTTTTTCAACATCTTTTTTTGTCCACTTCGAAGCTGTGGTCAAACGGTTTTTCTCAGCCGTCAACATTATGACGAGCTGGCTGCGCCTGGTATTAAGAGCATCCAGCATTTCCGTTTCCTCGGTCTTTAACGGCCTTATCTCCGGCCTCACCGAATCTGCAAATCGTGCAATAACATGGGCGTCAATTTTATCCGTCTTGGCCAGAACACCCATAGCTTTGGCAAAATCTCTCACCTGTCTGGGATTGACACAAACGGCGGGAAACCTTGCAACAACCAGGGATCTGAGAGCAGCCATTTCCAACCCCCCTGTGGCTTCAAGCACAATTAGCTCCGGCTGTTTTGACTTTACGAAATCCGTCATCAGAGATATGCCGTCTTCCGTATTGGCAAATGTCATAAAATCCACCTGAGGCCTTACACCTACATCAAGTTTCTCCTTCGAAACATCGATACCGATAAATGTTTTCTCCTCTTTCATATTTTGTTCTCCTTTTCCCTTCCTTGCGAAAGATGCGGGATCTGTTTAGGTCCCTGGCAACTGTTCGGGTTTAATTTGGAGAAGGTCGCAGCGACCCAAGCTACTAAACGGGCTCTGCCCCACGGTGCAAACGGTCTACTGCAATCAACACAACACATATTTATATTATCCTTATTTAACATATGCTATTACGTTTTTATGCATCTACTAAACGATTTTGATTATACAAGGTGAACACTAGCATAGTCCATGTAACATTTTTCGTAATAAATATTTGTTGATTAACGATTATAAGGTGCAACGGCGGAGTTGATGGTTTCCGGTCTATCAGACTTGTGAAAGACTTTCTGTAACAAGCAAATCGTTAACCATGACTTTGATACAACCTTTCACTTGGAAAGAATCAAAATACTGTTGAACTCTAACTTAGAATATGGCAAAAGTATTCAGGGTAGGTCAAATTTATTTCTATCTTTTCTCAGGGGATTCTTAATGTTAAAAAATGAACATTACCAGAAGCTGGGGAATATGATGCATTCAGCACCGATTGTAAAACTGGCCGGCGCACGCGTGGAAATCAGCCAGGGACAGGCGGAAATAACATTGCCCGTAAAACATGAACTTTTTCATGCGGCGGGCGCGCTGCACGGCGCCATGTATTTTCTGGCGCTGGATAACGCGGCTTTCTTTGCCGTCAATTCGCTGGTCGAAGATGTTTTTGTATTGACGGTAAGTTTTAATATCTATCTTCTCCGGCCTGTTGATCAAGGCGTTATAAAGGCCATCGGTAAAGTCGTTAATTCCACAAAAACTCAATATCTGGCGGAGTCTGTTCTCTACGACGCCGAGAATAGAGAAATTGCCAGAGGCAGCGGTGCTTTTGTCAAAAGCAGGGTAAAACTAACGCCGGAAATTGGTTACAAATAAAAATCGGATACCACAATTCAAAAGTAATCTTCAATTTTGACAACTGACCACTACTGAACCTTCGTAAGTGAAATCAACAAACAGTTGGGACTGTATTTAACACTGTCTGTCAGATCTCTGCCTACGATATCTTCCGAACGCATTCCTTTGTACCTCCCTTGCGTTTTGGTACATCGACAAATAGTGACGTAACTGCACTATATGGCTAACGTAACGAAGGCCATTTTTTTACAGGCCCCGCTACCATATGACTGATCAGACGAGAGAAGCACCTCGTTCAGCTAAGAGCTCACGAAGCACTGAACGATGACAATGCTGCTCATCCGTACAGTAGCATCCCACCGATATATCTGTCTGGTGTGATAGGGCTGCGAGCAAATCAAGAATTCTGTTGTTTTCCGGGCGCTTCATTTCCTTGCGGTATTTTCTTACAAAGGTTCTCCAATCTGCATCATCTGTGGACGACTGTCCTTCCCTGATGAGCTCTTCGCTGGGAGCCAAGTTGGGTAACCACACATCGTAGAAATTCCGTGATGCAAACTTGCTCTTCGGCACGCCTCTCGGCGGGCGCCTGACAGTACCAATACGCAACCCCTCGCCACTAGTGCGGGGGCTTCCAAGCCGAATAATCATAATTGCCATGGGTTCACCTCCATGAAGATGCACAAGTTTTTTATGTAGCATTAAAGAATACTAGAATCCAATCTGAGAAAATTGTCTGTTTTCGCAAGGTCACTAATAACTTGCAGGAGCTTCTCCGGTGGGGTCGTCAGTCTTCTTTCCCGAAGATTGAGCCATCCTCCGGTGCTGGTAATGGTTGCCGCTCTGATTCTTTCTGATTTAATGAAATCATTCCGCAGCATGAAACGGCTGCCGTCATCACTCAGCCCCGCAAGCATCAATGTCACGTCGATGGGCTCCAACAATTTGAATTCACGTAAATATTCTACCTCGTCTTTAAGGATGACCGGACCTATCAGCATCCTCTGAAATTCGCTCATGGGAAAACCTGTTTCTTCAAAATAGAGCATCCGCGTATCTGCTGCCATGTCAAGATATGCTCTATTTGCCATGTGGGCGTTGAAGTCCATGGCTCCCCAGCCAGCCCGGAAGCTCTTTGTGTAGACTCCCTTCATGGTTGCCTCCCCCAAAGTATTTCTTATTGAAGCAATAATACACTTGACAGTTTCATAATGCAACTGTAAAATACATCCATGAGAAAAGAAAATTTCAAACACCTCGAATGTCCCCTTGCCCGGTCACTGGACATCATCGGCGAATGGTGGTCTCTGCTCATTGTCCGAGATCTGTTCTATGGTGTAAACACTTTCGATTTATTATGTGAAGATCTGGGCATTGCCCGCAATATTCTGACGGACCGGTTAAAGAAATTCGAGGACAGAGGAATAATAGAGAAGTGGACAGATAAAACAAAATCACGAGGAAGGGCCTACCGCCTTACACGGAAAGGGAAGGACCTATTCCCTGTCATTATGGCGCTAGTTGCCTGGGGAAATACATGGGAATCCCCGAATGGGCCACCCATAATCTTCAAACACCTGCCTGACGGACACACCGTACAACCTCTTGTAATCTGCAAACACTGCGGAAAACCAATTATAGCCAAAGACATACAACCGGAAAAAGGTCCAGGCGTGAAAAGACAATCTGCCCTTCCTCTTCCATTAAGAGATCCTGGCGATAAGAAGAATCGCGGAACAAGCAGTGCTCATCGGAGCAATAAATCAAAACATCAGGGGGGTAGATATGAAGAATAATGACTCTGCATATTATGAACTCATCGAAAAGCAGAGGAAATGGATATATGGGCTGCCCGGATCAGAATATCTGCTCCCTATTATGAAGCTTCGGATGAGTCTGGAAGAGGCGGCTTTACTCCTGAGGATCCCCCATTTCCCGCACACTCTTGAGCAGTTGCAGCAAATTGTAAGCATGGATCAGGGCGATCTGGAGGTTTCTCTTGATGCTTTGGCCAAGAGGGGGCTGATCATGAAGATAGCAAGTTCAAAAGGATCAAGATATTTGCTACATGATGCATTCTTCTGGTTCTATCGGATGCCCGGATATGAAGGAAAAAGCGACGAGTTCAATAAGGAAATCTCCCCTCTCCTCAATAAATATTACCGGGATGCCATGGCAGGAAATGTGCACAGGCACAAAAACAAGGGGCTCCGGACCATACCCATCAAAACGAGTGTTGAAAACCAGCAGTCTGTCATGCCCTTTGAGGATGCAGCAACAATCATCGATGCCAGCAGGATTGCGAGTGTCTCAACATGTTCTTGCCGCCACAGGAAGAATCTCGATCCTGATGAAGAAAGCTGCAAGCATGAGACAAGAACCTGCCTGCACTTCGATTTACTTGGCAGATATCTCGTACAGAACGGCTTGGCAGAACAAATCTCAAAACAGGAGGCCTTTGAAATTGCTAAGAACTGCGCAGATGAAGGACTTGTCCATGCAGTATCCAATACCATCGAAGGGATCGACACCATCTGCAACTGCTGCTCCTGCTGTTGTGCCTTTATCGAAACAAAACTCTTCCTTCCTGAGCCCATGACGACAGGGCACCAACCGTCCAATTACATCGCTTCTGTGGACAATGAGATATGTAAGAAGTGCGGGTTATGCACCAAGCGCTGCCCCATGAAGGCGCTCACGATTATATCCAAAGAGGATCATGAAAAAGAGATTATGTTTTGCCCGGAAAAATGTATAGGTTGCGGTGTTTGTGCCCATAAATGTCCTACAGGCGCCGTCCGTTTGCATCATAGGGAAACGGACGAACACTATCCGGCAAACGTTATTGAACTGGTCCAGGCAATGTTGCGTGATCAGGGCGTTTCATGAAATTCGTAGTGTTAGAAGGGATTATAGAAATTTATTTCTTACTTCCTCAATTTTCAAATTCACAAATTTATGCTAGTTTACAACCTGTAATTGTTGGCGTTTACAGTATAATACTGATCCATATATACATTGTTAGTCTTCACAGTGAATCGAACATTCGAGAAAAAATATGTCTGAAAATGAAAATTCTATAACTGAACGACTAATTTCAAGTGCGGGTATCACAACGGGAATGCGTGTCCTCGATATCGGCTGCGGTAATGGACTGGTATCTTTTCTCCTTTTAGATGCAGTTGGCCCAGAAGGAGAAGTTATCGGTGTAGATATCAATGATAAAGCTCTTGATATGGCTAAAAGCAGAGCAATAGAAAATAGTGTCTCTAACTTGAAATTTATAAAAGCAGATATTTCTGGTCAGTTGATTGGTCTTGGAATCTTCGATGCAGTTTTTGGAAGACGTGTTCTTATGTATTTGCAAAACCCAGTATCAGCATTAAAAAATATATCAAAATTAGTTAAAAGTGGTGGTGTAGTTGCGTTTCAAGAAAGTGATTCAACAATTACGCCTGGACGAATTGAAGTCCTTCCACTACATGAAAAAGTAAACGAGTGGATATGGCGAACTGTTGAAAGCGAAGGTGGTAATCTTCATATGGGTTTTGAATTGCCCACAGTGCTTAAGCAAAGTGGGTATATTGTTGAAAACGTAAAAGCAGACGCCATCATTCAGGGTCAAAAATTACATTATCCATTGGCGACGGTAGTGCGAGCCATATTACCTAGAATTGTCGAGCAAGGTATAGCTACTGAAACTGAAATAGATATTGAAACACTTGAACAAAGATTGAAAGATGAACGATCAGAAACTTCCGTGTTCATCAGTGACTTGGCTTTTTCCGTGTGGGCGAGAAAACCATAGCATGAAAAGGCTAACAATGGGTTCAAGCTGAATGTTTTAACCAGTAATCCTTATTTTAGACAGCATCACTATGTTGAGGACTTGTAGGTGAACACCAGCATAGTCCATGTAATATTTTTCGTAATAAATATTTGTTGATTAACGATTATAAGGTGCGATGGAGTAATTGATATATTCAGGACTCTTAAAGCTGCGGAGAACTTCCTGTAGTCCTCAAATCGTTAACCTTGATATTTATGCAACCTTTCCCCTGAAAATGTACCTTTTAAAACAGATTTTATTAAAGAGCTGTATGTGATCAACAGGAGGCCGGGCAGATCGTAAAAATTTCCCCTGCGTGCTCTTGGCAACATTCCTTTGTTCTTACGCCTGGCCAGGTCAGTTTCAATTACGGGGTCGTAACCACCAGTAAGATTCGACCTTTGCCCTGTTGAATCATTCTTTTCTTTTACCAATGATTAGGCCGCTGCCTTCTTCAACTCTACCTCATAGCCGAGATCTTTCAAACGCTTGATGTGGCCTTTTACAATCTTGTCTTCTTTTCTCCGGCTCAAATAATCATGGCCAAGCTCTTTATACGGAATCCCGGTTTTCAAAATCTGATAAGCCATAATCAATATCTTGTGGCCAACGGCGATCAATGCGCGTTTCTTTCCTCGTCTCCCGACAAGACTGTAATATTTAGCGCTCAGATAAGTGTTTTTCATTTTTGTTGCAACCCAGGCACATTGGGTCAATATCGCCCTCAAGTTTTTATTGCCGTGGGTTGTCTTGCCACTTTTTTTTTACCGGCGCTCTCATTATTTCCTGGACTCATTCCCGCCCATGCTGATAAATGCCCTTCGGATGGAAAGACATTCATAGCCGCACCAATCTCGGCCAGGATTGAGGACGATCCTTGTTCCTTCACGCCGGGAATGCTCGCCAGTAATTCCCTTTCACGATGATAATCTTTCAGCTTCCCGTTGATTTGCCGGTCCAGATCGGCAATGATCTTCTCCAAAAATGCAATATGATCCAAGGAGGCCTGAATCATAAAACCATGATGATCGCGAAAATGCCCCTGCAGGGCTTCTTTGAGTTTCTCTTTCTTGCCCTTGAGTCTCCCGACAGCTAACTCCGCCAGCGAATCCGTATCAAAATTGCCAGACATGATGGCCTTGATCATTCGGCTGGCGCTGACTCCAAGTGTGTCCGATACTACTGACGATAATTTAACATTCGCATCCTCCAGTACCTTTTGTATACGGTTCTTCTCCGCTGAAGCAGCTTGTATTAATTTCTGCCGGTAGCGTGTTAAATCCCGCAAATCACGAATCGCCTGCGGTGGAACGAAGCTCGCCGTTAACAGTCCGCTTCGCAATAACTTGCAGATCCATTCGCTGTCTTTAACGTCTGTCTTCCGCCCTGGTACATTCTTGATATGCCGCGCATTGGCCAATATCACTTCAAAACTATCCTCCAAAATGTTAAACACCGGTTTCCAATATGGCCCTGTGCTCTCCATCGCAACATGGGTAATGCCCAATGTAACCAGCCAGCCTTTCAAACGCAGCAAGTCGCCGGTCATCGCACTAAATGTCCTGATCTCCTTCTTGATCCCACTGCCCATGACACATGCCACCACCGTTTCCTTATGCACATCCAGTCCGCATCCTTTATCAATAATGATATCCATACCCTGACCTCCTTCTATATGTATTAGATTATATCGATAACCATAAATACACCAAAGGGCTGAGGCATGACAATATTTTCATCCTCCTTTGTGACAGAGTGCTGTCATGTGGGTTTCAATTGGAAATAATTAAAAATGGCTAAACTAAAACTTTACATATGGTACAAGCATTTTAGGCAGGTCACGATATGATTCAAGAAATACTCATAAGTCCTTTGGGCTGGGCGGTAATTATCTGCCCTGAATGTGGGGTGATGAGCTATACAAAGCCCGGAAAGGAATTGCAGCACATAGTTTTGGAGAGGACTTGTATATGTGGAGCTAAACATCAAGTAATATTTGATACCAGGTTCGAACACCGGAAAAAATGTTCTTTGCCAGGCATTCTTTTAACAGACGACAATATTACTGTCGTAATAAATGACATCTCTGAAATAGGCGCTTGTTTTGAAGGTGATGAATTGAACCTTGACGTTAGTAGTTTTTACCACCTGAAAATAAAGATTAGCGAGCAGTGGATTGAGGTTTTGGTCCGAATAGTCAGAGTAAATCAAAATATAGCTGGAGTAGAATTCGTCAATCTCGGTTACAATGAGCGGAAGATGATAGAATCCTATCTCAGCTCTAACTAATTCTGCAACTTTTTAATATCGTTTAAAACACAAGACACATAACTATTCTGCCGGGTTGGGAATTTTAAAAAATCAGCATTCGAGATTTAATTTCTTCCTTCCTGAAATCCTTATTTTTCAAATTTATAATTTTGTGCTAGATTACATACAACCTGTAATCGTTAATCCTCTTTAAAAAAATGAATAGTGCTATTATGATATCCAACTCGAAGCTATAAATGAACACAATGTCTTCTAAATTCATAATCGTAAAAAATGTCATAGAGTGCATGAGAATACATGATTCAACTTGAGCATCCATCCCAGGAAGATATTGAGGAAAAGATAAAAAGCAAAGAATCTTTTTTGGTAGTAAAGATATCTGGACTTGAGGAGTTGATGAAATATTGCTTTTTAATAGTGAAAACAATTCAAAATAATAAAATGACTTGTAGAGTCAAAACAAGAGGTCGGAAAGTTGTTGCTCTTCCATTCATATTTTTACCACCGACATGGTTGTATTTAGGAAGTCAAGTTGCTCATAACATGCTTACTTTAAATCCAGATTGGATAATAACTAGGAATATTTTAACACGAAAAATATGGGTTGTATATTATAAAACATAATGAGTTGTTCCAACCTCTTGTTGATAATGATATGTGTCTATCAGGAACGCTGGTGGTGTGCATAAGAGAAAGGGTTGATCAATTGGGAAAACAAGCATCATAAATCTTTCGTATAAGGAGTTCTGTATGAATAAATCGGATTTAATTTTTAAATTAGCAGAAAAACACAATCTTACGGATAAGAACGCAACACAAATAGTTGATCTTGTCTTTGATGGTTTTGCAAATGAACTTAAAAATGGCGGCAGGATTGAGATCAGGGGATTCGGGAGCTTTATTGTTCGTAAATATAAAGCTTATACGGGAAGGAATCCTAGAAATGGGGAACATGTAGATGTGAAACCGAAGAAAGCGCCATTTTTTAAGGTTGGAAAGGAATTAAAGGACATGGTGGATAGTAAAAAATAAGTCACAAGCAGTGCGAATATTGTAGCTGATTTTCAAGCAGTGTTAACCAAAGCCAATGGAGGTGCTGAGGATGAAGGAATTGATTAAGCATATTGCTCAATCTTTAGTTGATAATCCCGACAAAGTGGAAGTAACTGAAGTCATCGGCGAACGAACATCTGTAATTGAATTGCGTGTGGCAAAAGAAGATATGGGAAAAGTTATTGGGAAGCAGGGCAAAATAGCTAAAGCCATCCGCACCATTTTGAGTGCCACGTCAGCCAAAGTGCATAAACGGACAGAACTGAAAATTTTAGAATAAAAATTTGATCTTTTTATTTTTTGGATGCCATGATATGATTGAGAATATCCGGAAAAATAGAATTAAACAATTTAGAGAAGCTATTCCCCTTAGTGTGTCAGAATTAGCCCGCCGAGCCGGATTAACGCAACAAACAATAGCCAAAATGGAAAAAGGGCTGCTCACAAGAAAAAATTCCGAGTTAAAGGTTGCAAAAGCATTGCAAAAGCAACACGAGGAATTGTTTTATTAAAAAGGCAGCATAATTGTCTGAGAATTTACCAAAGAACTAAAAACGGACAGGCCCTACGAGGAGCTTCTTTAATAGATTAGCGCTCATAGTGGTCGAGTTACTGTATATAAAATAAATTGCGTGTGATCAGATGGGTAGAAGAAGAATAAACAGGAGAAATATCAAGATTCCTCATGCTCGACCTATTAAAAAGGGTAAGAATATAAAAGGAATTAACTGGGTTACTTTGATAATTGGTGTAATCATCGCGTTTGGAATTTCTTATTATTATTTTGTAAGAGCCGAAAGGCGCACCCAACATTCCATAAATTATTTCCAAACTCATGGTAAATACCCAGAACAGCGATAATTGGCCTCAATAACGGAATGATTCTAACCTGATAAAAACCTAAAGCAGCTGGTTCCGGAAATTTTTCATTAAGAAAATCATTAATTGTGAACTAATATTCCCCAAACAGAATTTGACCTGACAGTGAGTGTCAAGATAATTTCCTACTTCCTGAAGTCTTCAAATCGTCAACCTTGCTGAATATGCTAGCTTTCAATGCGTAATAAACGAAAAATTTGAATTCAAACTTAATATGAATTATAAGTATTATAAGCAGTTCAAAAGCTTTTATATAAAAAAGAGGATATTTGTACTAACTCAAGAGTAGAGAAGTAGTGAAATCGAAAAAAGGTAAATCTAGGTTAATCAAGACCAAGTCGAAATCAGGTCTTAGCGAGCGTGTCAATCCAAGTTTGGCACAGACGGCACCTGTCTGTAATTCTTTCGAGTTGAAAGACTGGCTCTTTGTTATCGCTCTGATTGCGGCGGTGTTCTTGGTCTATCAACCGGCCTGGCAGGGAGGGTTCATCTGGGATGACAACCACCACGTGACCCGCCCCGAACTGCGTTCCTGGTACGGCCTCTTCCGTATATGGTTCGACCTTGGGGCCACGCAGCAATATTACCCCCTGCTGCACAGCGTATTTTGGGTTCAATCCTGGCTTTGGGGCGATGCCACCCTCGGCTATCATCTGGTAAATATCCTGCTGCACGCAATCGCTGCCGTGATGGTGGCGTTGATTTTGCGGCGGCTTTCAATCCCTGGAGCTTACCTTGCAGCTGCTATCTTCGCCCTACACCCTGTCCACGTGGAATCTGTGGCATGGATCACGGAACTTAAAAACACCCTTTCGGCTGTTTTCTACCTTGGATCGGCCATGGTCTACCTGCGTTTTGACCAGCAGCGGCGAACGCCACTGTACCTTTGGGCATTGGGTCTGTTCGTGCTGGGCTTGCTGAGCAAGACAGTCACGGCAACACTGCCTGCGGCATTACTGGTGATCTTTTGGTGGCAACGTGGACGCTTGTCATGGAGGAAGGATGTTCTGCCTTTGCTGCCGTTTTTTCTGCTTGGGGCGATAGCCGGGATTTTCACAGCCTGGGTAGAACGCACGCTGATCGGAGCCCAAGGAGCGGCTTTTACCATTCCTGCTTGGGAGCGAATCCTGATAGCGGGGAAGGCGATCTGGTTCTACCTCGGCAAACTATTCTGGCCGGCAAATCTGATTTTCATTTATCCCCGCTGGGAGACTAGCCAGGCGGTAGCGTGGCAATACCTGTTCCCTGCGGCCGCTTTTGTGCTTGTTGTGGCTCTTTGGGCATTGCGGCGGCGCTGGCGTGGGCCGCTGGCAGGGTTACTTTTCTTCGTCGGGACATTATTTCCAGTGTTGGGCTTCTTCAATGTGTATCCTTTCATCTACTCTTTTGTGGCCGACCATTTTCAGTACCTGGCGAGCCTGGGAATCATCACCCTGGTTGCCTCTGGTATAGCAGTGTTGTTGAAACGCATGAAGCTTTGGCAACGCCCGGTCGGCTACGCCATCTGCGTGTTGCTGCTGGTGATGCTGGCGACGTTAACATGGCGGCAAAGTCGGATGTATACCGATATTGTGACACTCTACAACACAACCATCGACTTAAATCCAACGTGCTGGATGGCCTATAATAACAGGGGCATTGTCTATAAAATTCTTGGCAATTACAAACAGGCAATTGAGGATTACAACAGAGCGATTGAAATCAAACCGGACTATCCAGAGGCCTATAATAACAGAGGCGTTGCCTATAACGGCCTCGGCAATTACAGGCAGGCGATTGAGGATTGTAACAAGGCGATCGAAATCAACTCAGGTCTTGCAGAGGCCTATTATAACCGTGGTTTTGCCTATAACGGCCTCGGCAATTACAGGCAGGCGATTGAGGATTGTAACAGGGCGATCGAAATCAAACCAGGTATTGCAGATTCCTATTATAACCGTGGTTTTGCCTATAACGGCCTCGGCAATTACAGGCAGGCTATTGAGGATTATGACAGGGCGATCGAAATCAATCCAGGTATTACAGAAGCCTATAATGACAGGGGTAATGTCTATGCTTCCCTTGGTAATTACAAACAGGCGATTGAGGATTATAACAGGGCAATCGAAATCAAACCAAATTATATAGATGCGTATATTAACCGCAGTATCTTATATGTAAAACTTGGTAACAACAATCTGGCAGTTAATGATATAAAAATGGCGGCAAAACTCGGCGACGAACAAGCAAAGAACTTGTTAAGAAGAAAAGGGATAAACTGGTAGCAGCAAATGAGTGCAACCTTTCGACTGTTAATCCTTAATCTCTTCACATATTCCACAGCGTTTGTTTGTAGATGAAGTCAATAAATTAAGAAAGAAGAGAGCTGCAATGCTTTATATCGTAAGCTGTAATTAGCTTATTTTATAACTGCTCTTTAGCAGTCTACATTACCTCTCAATACCCAAAAGATTGTTTGGTTTAATCACCTCCAGTGAAATTGTATAACTTTCACTAAAATCGTCCGGGCATTGCAGCACTCTTCAGCTTTAATGTACTCTTACTGGTTACTACTGTCAAGGGGTAAACTAAACAGGGGTAAACTAAACAAGCATTTCTTCCTGAAAGAAACAAATCATCAACTTTCACGAATATGCAATCTTTCAAACGGAAAGAATTAAAAAACAGCCGAACTCTAATTTAACATGTGGTATATTTGTTAAGTCTGGTCATGGGAATAAGATTGAAGGAGGTGAAGCAAAGGGGCAGATAATAGAAAAATAAAACGAATTTGATTAAAAGAATAATAATTCATGTAATACTAGTAAGATAATAATATTTAAAACAACGTATTTAGTATGAGCGAAATCATTTCCATGCTTCAGAACAAATACAAATAGAGAAAGGATGAATTATAATGAAGAAAATTATAGTTGGTTTAGCTATTGCCCTGCTAGTAAGTATATCTTTTTTAATGGCCTGTTCCAGCGGTAAAAAAGAGGCGGATGTTGCAATTAAAGCTGCCGAAGAAGCTGTAAATGTGACAAAGGCTGAAGCGGTCAAGATTGTTCCTGATGATGTTAAATCACTGGAAGACACACTTGCCGTCATAAAAGAAAAATTTACCAACAGAGAATACAAAGCCGTTTTGGGAGAAGCAACAACTCTTGCTAGTAAGGCAAGGGAAGTATTGGCAGCCGCTAAAGTCAAAAAAGAAGAGCTGACCAAAAAATGGACAGAAGTAAGTCAGGGACTCCCCAAGATGTTTGAAGATATTCAGGGAAAAGTGGACGTTCTTTCCAAAGCCAAAAAACTTCCGGCTAACCTGACCAAGGAAAAATTTGAAGAAGCGAAAGCCGGTTTGGTTTCCGTCAAAGATGAATTGACCAAGGCACAGCAAAGCTTTAGCAATGGCAATTTAAGTGACGCTGTTGAAGTGGCAAGTTCCGTGAAAGATAAAGCACTGAAAATTATGGAAGCTCTGGGAATGAGTTCTCCAGCACCTGCTCAAACTCCAGAGGCAACGCAAAAAACAAAAGTTATTGGTAATAGCGACAGTAAAAGATACCACCTCCCAGGTATGAAATACTACGACGCAGTAGATGCCTCTCACCGTATAGAATTTGATTCTGAAGCTGATGCTATCAAGGCGGGATATAGGAAAGCACCAAGATGAAATCATTCTCAAAGAAAAGAATAAACATGATGGCCGTTTTTTTGAGGATGACGACATAATAGAAGGGGCATTTAACAAATCTCCATAACTTCGTCAAATGTACGCAAACAAAGGGCGACGGACGCTGTGCGGGATAAGTAGGTAATTTTAAAATGAGCAATGACGCAGAAATTAAACTATACAGGAGGTTGGCCGAGACAGGGGATGCTGCTTCTCAAAACCGACTGGGATTGATGTACCAGAAAGGTGAAGGCGTTCCGCAGGACGATTCTGAGGCTATCAAATGGTTTCGCAAGGCGGCTGAGCAGGGTCATGCTGATGCCCAGTATAATCTAGGTTTGATATATAGTAGTGGATTGCAGGACTATGCCGAGGCTGCAAGATGGTTTTTAAAAGCTGCTGAACAAGGAATTGCCGATGCACAGTTTAATTTTGGTTTGATATTAGAAGAAGGTAGAGGAGTTAAACGGGACTTATATTCTGCCGAGGTGTGGTATAGTGAAGCTGCTCAGCAGGGACACAAAGATGCCCAGTTGAGACTGGATAAAATGAAATATAAAAAACTGTAGTAGGTAAACTCCGCAAGCACTCCTTCCTTAGTTTTGCTTTTTCATTTTATCGTTTAATGTTACATTACATTACTGTCCGGTTAATAGTCGAACAGATTCAGTTGGTTATATAGCGGTTCTTTGAAATCGGTGAGCATTTTGCAATCGTAATTTTCAAATAGTTGATTTAGTGGTACTTTTTCAAAGAGTGTGACACTCAGGATTTGAAGAATTGTGTAGAGATTATGCTCCAGATAAAGACGTTTACGAATGATGGCAACAAGAACGTAAGCGGCAACGGCAATCCATATTTGAGTTTTAACCGCATTTTCGGAAGTGCCGTAGAAGGCCTTGATTCGCAGGTGCTGTTTGACCCATTTGAAGAATAATTCGATTTGCCAGCGACACTTGTAAAGGTTGGCAACCGTCAATGCGGGAAGAAGAAAGTTGTTGGTCAGAAAAACAAGTTGTTTTGCTCTTTCAGAATCGAAATATTTTATGCGGCGCAGTTTTTCGGGATAATCTTGCAGTGATTGGTAGTTAACCATCATGATCGTCTGATCGCATATGAGACCACAGTTACGATCTACGGGATGAGAATAGATTCTGCGAAACTTCGTGTTTTTCTTCGCCCGTGTGATGAAGAAGGAAAGAAGTTGGGTAATGCTATAGAGCCTGGCAAAGTCCAGGTAGGCGCGATCCATAATATAAAAAGCACCTGGTTCGAGAGTAAGGATATCCAGAATATTTACATCATGGATATTCCCGGAAGTCACTTCGATAAACGAGGGAATGTTGCCACGGATGTCCATAAGGGTATGCATCTTGACAGCAGCTTTATGTTTACGAAAAGCTGCCCAAGGAAAAAGAGAAAGGCAAAGATCGATGGTTGTTGAATCCAAGGCATACGTTGTGTCGTCCAACTCGATACCGAAATCTTCATTGGCGTAAAGAGATCGTGCTTGAGAAATCAGGATTTGACAGAAGTCGGCGTATATTCTCCAGTTTCGTTTTTCATTAGCATCAGCAAGTGTGCTACGAGAGATGCGGCCGCGAATACCGAGATGATAAAGTTTCTCTTGACGTGAACGGAGACAGGCTTCAATATCCCGCAGGCTTTCTCTGTACGTAAGTTGTGCGAAGGCCATGCAGAGAAATTGATCCATACAGGCGAAGCTGCTGGTGTGATGATTGCCATTGTACCGATCCACGCATTTACGAAATTCATACATAGGCACGTAGTCCATGATTTGTGAAAATACTGTTCTTCCAGCATTCATCATTCACACCTCCAATAATAAAATGGAGGTAGATATAACGGAAAATAATTTTCAAATCGATAAAAATAAGAAACGTATTTATTTGTTTGTTATTATTCATTTTCTAATGTAATAAATTTAAATTAACCGGACAGTAATGGTTACATTACAATAAATAATGGTTGAAGAAAGGCCGAATTCTAACTTAACGAGAGGAGAGAGATTTGGAATTTTTGAGTCAAAACAATGTTATTGCTTTTCTTGTTATTTTTCTGTTGATTATAGTGCTAGCAATACAAATTCAAATGGGCATAATCAGCAGCAAGCTAGAGGAACAAGAAGAAAACATGAGTAAAAAAATAGAGGAACTGCTCAAGAAAAAAATTAAAGAAGCATTACGCAACAAATAAATTTAGATTATTTTCACACTATTTGGGGGATTGATATTTTTTAGTGGTAATTAAAATCAAATTTCACTTCTCTCTTTCATAAGGGAAAGGTTTGATTAATTGGGAAAACAAGCATCATAAATCTTTCGTATAAGGAGTTTTGTATGAAAAAATCAGATTTAATTTTTAAATTAGCAGAAAAACACAATCTCACCGATAAGAACGCAACACAAATAGTTGATCTTGTATTTGATGGTTTTACGAATACGCTCAAAAAAGGCGGCAGGATTGAAATCCGTGGATTCGGTAGCTTCTCTGTTCGGAAGTATGGTGCTTATACCGGAAGAGACCCAAGAACCGGGGAACATGTAGATGTTAAACAAAAAAGATTACCGTATTTCAAGGTGGGAAAGGAACTAAAGAAGACGGTGGATGGTTGATAAAAAGTGTTTGGATTAATAAGCAAGAATTTATGAAAATTATAAAAACACATCATCATAAGACTGCTCAACGTGCTGCCATATTGGAATATCTGAAGGATAATAAATCTCATCCAAATGTTGAAGATATATATGAATACGTTTCAAAAAAACTCTCCTCAATATCCAGAATTACTGTTTATAATACGATTGACCTCCTAAAAGAAGAAGGTCTTATTCACGAAGTAGCTATGCGCCATCATGAAGGAAGGAGATTTGATTCCAATCTAGTTCCCTATGACCATCTCATTTGCAATATTTGCGGTAACATTGTTAATGTTGAGGTTGATATCGACCATAATTCGCTGCTAACTAAAAAAAGAAACAAGGTTTCGATATTAGGGAAGCACGTATCAGATTCTATGGCGTGTGTCCAAAATGTAAAAATATGGATAGTAAGTCAAATATTAATTTATGAAAGGATACTTTTTTTCTAACTTTAGAATTTCTTTCTTCATCCACCGTTTACTTTCCTCTTTTAAAAAAAATAAATAGCGTTATAATGATATAAAGCCATCAGAAAAAGCGAACTTCATATATTATAATCATCAGCTGGCAAAATATTTTAAGGAGAACGATATGCAGCGAAATATTACCGTTAATTTAGGGAATCTGGTTCTTTCACTTTCCGACGCCATGGATTTTGCTAGTCCTTTATTGGTACAACATCAACAAAGGACGGCACTAGTTGTGTGGAAGATGGGTAAAGCCGCAAACTTTTCCAATGAAAGATTAGAAAAAATTTTTATAGCAGCACTGCTTCATGATATCGGCGCTTTCTTGTTGGAAGAAAAAATATCACTGCGGAATTTTGAAGTCGAAAATCTTGAAGAACATAGTATTCGTGGCGAGCTTTTGCTCAATAACATACCTTGGTTAAAGGACTCGGCAAGAATCATCAGATTCCACCACAAAGAGTGGCAGCATTGGGGAGAGTCAATTGAAAATCTTCTCGTTCTAGAGTCACAGATATTATCTCTTGCCGATAATCTCGAACGAGCAATAAATCGTGAGCATTATATTCTTCATCAACACGAAGATATTATTTCCAAGATAAAATCTTTGTCCGGGTCTTCATTGCATCCTCAAGTTGTGGATCTCTTCCTCTCGATATCTCACAGCGAAGAATTTTGGCTGGAACCTGGTTTCTCCCCGACTGTATTCTATTTTACTTCATGAAGGTCCTTTTAGAAAAATAGAAATAGACTATTCGGATATTTCTATAATAGCCAAGCTTTTTAGAAATATAATTGATTTCCGGTCTCGTTTTACTTCCACTCATTCTTCAGGTGTTGCCGCAACTGCATCCTTGTTAGCAAAGATTTTCGGACTTACAGATGCAGAAATAAAGCTCATGGAGGTTGCCGGAGATCTGCATGATTTAGGGAAATTGGCAATTCCTAATAGTATTCTGGATAAACCAGGAAGCCTTACAAAAGAAGAGATGTCGATTATGAAATGTCACACGTATTACACTTACCTTGTGATTAATAGCATTGGCGGTCTTAAGCAGATTGCGGAATGGGGTGCTTATCACCATGAAAAACTTGATGGTTCTGGATATCCTTTTCATTGCACAGCAAGCGAGCTAAGTACCGGAGCACGGATAATGATGGTCGCAGATATATTTACCGCACTGGCTGAAGACCGACCATATAGAAAAGGTATGTCCAAAGATGGAATTGTTGAGATTATTAAACAGTTTTCTGATCGTAGCCTTTTGGATACCAGAATAGTTAATCTCCTTTTTGAGAATTACAACGAGATTTTTCCCTATGTAGCCGAAAAACAGGCTGTTGCCAGAGAGTTCTACGAAAAGCAATTTGCTTTTATTCATTAACGACCCATATCTTGGAATATTGATGATTGAGCATCTGCCAACCAGTTATGCGGAGCATTCGGCGGGAACAAAGAATGGATAAGGTTAACAGTCCATCCCATAAAGGAGGATGTAATGGAAAGGATTAAGAATGATCTATTAGAAAGCGATGTGGAACGCCTAAGGAAATCCCGCATTATCGGAATAGATACAGAAACCGGGGGGTTAATTCCTAATAGGGACCGACTCTATCTCATGCAGATATGCGATAACGATGGTGTCATTGATATTATCCAGACCGACCATTGGGAGAATGCTCACAATTTGCGACTGGTTTTGATGGATCCGGCGATTCAAAAGGTCATTCAATTTGCAACAATGGATTGCGCCTTTATTTTAACTTATTTGGGCATGCTTCCCGCGAATGTATATTGTACAAAAATTGCCAGTAAAATCGCCCGAACCTATTCGTCCAGTCATTCACTCTCAGGGTTGATCGCGGATCTACTCGGGATTACCTTGGATAAGAAACAACAAACGACGTTTTGGGGAAAAACACAATTAACGCCGGAACAAATAGAGTATGCATCCAACGATGTAAAGTACCTGATTGGAGTCCGGACTCAGTTGGAAACTATTCTGGCGCAAAAAGGATTGCTTCCCACGGGGATATCGTATACGGATTTGAACAAAGCGTGTCAATCTTGTATTCCAACTCTTGTCCACATCTGGATGAATGGATGGGACTTCGGTAAGGAAGATCCCCAATTGATTTTCGGAAGATGAGATTGCATGGAATCCAAGACGGCACAACACTCTTAGAAGTGGCGCTGAACGTTAGAGTAGCGCCACTCCGTAACTTTCAAATAGCAATCAATTTTAAAAACCACGCAGCACTGAGACTTAGTGGTTAAACTAAGCAAGCACTTCTTCCTTAACAAACAAATCGTCAATCTTGATGAAGATGCAAGACTTCAAACAGTAATAAACATAATTTACGACTTGGTAACATTTTTATTTGAGGCAATTCGTCGCAGTCGTTCCTGTTGACATAGTATAAAGTAGGCGTATATAATCAGATAGTTAAGGCAGTCACTGGTTAACTTCACAACCACACAGATCATCAAGACGCGCTGGGGACAACCCCATGAAAGATCAATCCAAACCAAAGCAGACCCTGATTCAAAAAAGGGCTTTATTAAATGAGGCCAGCGAATACGCCGAGAACATCATCAACACCGTGCGTGAACCCTTAATCGTTCTGGATCAGGATTTAAGGGTGGTCACCGCCAGCCGTTCCTTCTATGAATTTTTCAAGGTAAAACCTGAAGAGACCGAGGGACAACTTATTTATAACCTGGGAAATGATCAATGGGATATCCCCAAACTGCGGGAACTTCTGGAAACCATCCTTCCCCAAAATACAGCCTTCGACAACTATGAGGTTGAACACGTTTTCACTACCATAGGCAAGCGCGTAATGCTTTTGAATGCCCGGCAAATTGAAAGAGCGTTGGGAAAAGAGCAGATCATCCTCCTGGCTATTGAGGACATCACCAAGCGTAAAGAGATAGAAGCTGGTCTGGAAAAGACTCGGAAAGAACTGGAGGTTACTAAAATAGCCGCAGATGAAGCCAGCGAATTAGCCGAGAGCGTCATCAACACTGTACGTGAACCTTTAATCGTTTTGGATCAAGATTTAAGAGTCGTCAAAGTCAGCCATTCCTTCTATGACTTCTTCAAGGTAAAACCTGAAGAGACCGAGGGACAGCTTATCTATGATCTAGGAAATAAACAGTGGGATATTCCCAAACTGCGTGAACTGCTGGAAACCATCCTTCCCCAAAGGACAACCTTTGACAACTATGAAGTCGTGCACGATTTTGCCACCATTGGCAGACGCGTAATGCTTTTGAATGCCCGGCAAATTGAAAGAGCGTTGGGAAAAGAACGGATCATTCTCCTGGCCATCGAGGACATCACCGAGAAAAATAAGTTGGAAAGAGAGGTGTTGATGGCAAGGGATGTTGCTGAACTTGCCACTCGCGTCAAGTCTGATTTCCTGGCCAATATGAGCCATGAACTGCGGACTCCGCTCAATTCGATCATCGGATTTTCGGAGGTACTGGAGGATGAACTGCTCGGCACGCTGAATCCATCGCAACGCGAAGACATACAGTACATCCTCAAAGCGGGAAGGCATCTGCTCAGCCTGATCAACGACATTCTCGATCTCGCCAAGGTGGAATCGGGAAAGATGCAACTCGAAGTGGAGAGGGTGTCATTAAAAGAGCTGCTTGAGGCAATGCTGGCAATGCATCGGGAGAAGGCATCGCGTCATGGGATTAGTATGGATTTACAAATGGAAATGGTCGCGAATATGACGATTGAGGCTGATGAAAGGAAACTCAAACAGATACTATTCAATCTCCTGAGCAACGCGGTGAAATTTACGCACGACGGCGGCTCCGTGCGGGTCGTGGCGATGATGCTCCCCGGAGCAAAGGAAATAGAGATCAGTGTCGAGGATACCGGCATCGGGATCAAGCCGGAGGACATCCAAAAGCTGTTCCAGGAGTTCTCACAATTGGATTCTGCCTATGATAAAGAGTACGGGGGTACGGGGCTCGGATTGGCGCTCACCAAAAAACTGGTGGAACTGCAAGGCGGGCGTATCGGGGTGTCGAGCGAATTCGGCAAGGGCAGCCGTTTTGCCTTTGTCCTGCCGGTAAGAGAAGGGAGGAAAAAAAATGGCTGAAAAAATACTTTTGATAGATGAAAACGAGCAAAACCTCATACTCATGCGCCAGATCTTGGCCCATCGCGGCTATGACTTGCTGGAAGCGAAGGATGGGCTGACGGGGATTGAGATGGCCCGCGCACACATGCCCGCACTGATCCTGATGGATATTCAGATGCCCGTGATGAACGGTTTTTTGGTCATCCGTGAGTTGCGGAATGATGTTGAGCTCAGGAAGATCAAGGTGATCGCCGTTACGTCCTTTGCTATGAAAGGCGACAGGGAAAAGGTACTGCAGGCCGGTTTCGATGAATACGTCACCAAGCCTATTGATACACGGACATTTCCGGAGCTGGTCAAACAAGTCCTGAAACAGGTGCAGCCATGAACCAACTAAAGCCAGTCATTCTCTGCGTTGACGACGAAGAGGCGAATCTCAAGCTGCTCGAAAAATTACTCGTTCCGCGAGGCTATGTAGTAGTAAGTGCTGCCAGCGGTAAAGACGCCTTGCTGAAGATCAGAAGTCAGGCTATCGACCTTATACTTCTGGACATAATTATGCCGGGGATGGACGGCTTTGAGGTATGCCGGCAGATCAAGGAAGATCAAAAGCTCAGGAACATACCGGTCATCATGATTACGGCATCGGTCGTCAAGCAAGATCATGTTCGCGGCATCGAGGCCGGAGCAGACGAGTTTTTGTCAAAGCCTTTCGACCAGGCGGAAGTGCTTGCGAGAATAAAGATACTGTTAAAGCTGAAAGCAATCGACGACGAGCGCAAGCGCGCGGAATTCCAAAAAGAGGTTGCGCTCAAGGCGCTGCAAAAATCCCACGATGATCTGGACCGCCGTGTGCAGGAACGAACGGCAGAGTTGGCACAAGCCAATGAAGAGCTGCAAGCAGATATCAGCGAACGCAAGCAGACCGAAACGGCCTTAAGAACAAGCGAAGAGCGATTCTCTAAGGTCTTTCAATCGAGCCCTGCCCCGACCTATATCAGCACAATTTTTGATGGGCGCTATATCGATGTAAACAAAAGCGGTCTGCAACTGCTGGGATACACCCGGGAAGAAATGATCGGCCATACGGTTCGGGAACTGGGGATTTGGCAAACTTTTTCCGAGCGTAAACTTATTCTGCAGAAATTAATCGCACAGGGTTCCATCCGCAATGAACCGGTTCTTCTCCGTACGAAAAACGGCGAGGTCAGAGAGACTCTTTTGTCTTGCAAAATCATCAGACTAAATGATGAAGAGGTTATGCTCTCGCTTGTGTATGACATTACCGAGCGCAAGCGTGCCGAGAAGGATTTGAAGGAAAGTGAAAAAAAATATCGCCTGCTGGCCGATAATGTCCATGACGTTATTTTCGTTTTGGATATGAATCTGAAGTACACCTATATCAGCCCTTCAGTAAAAATCATGAGAGGATATGAACCGGAAGAAGTGTTGAAACAAGCATCCATTGAGCAGACATTGACGCCCTCCTCCATGGATCTGGCCATGAAGACCTTATCTGATGTCATGGAGCTGGAAAAAATCAAACATGGAGAGATTACCGAATCCCGTACGCTTCAGTTGGAAATGAGGCGAAAAGATGAGACCACCGTGTGGACGGAGGTGACGTTTTCCTTTATCAGAGATGAAGATCAGCGACCGGTGGGCATTTTGGGCTTAACCCGTAATATCACCGAGCGCAAACGAGCCGAAGAGGTACTTCAACAGACTCTCGAAAGTCTCAGAAAAGCGATTAGTGCCACCATTCAGGTCATGATATCAGCTGTAGAGATGAGAGATCCCTATACGGCTGGTCATCAGATCAGGGTTGCGGACATTGCCAGGGCTATTGCATCGGAGATGGGGTTACCCCAGGATAAAATCGACGGAATCAGGATGGCTGGTTCCATCCATGACATCGGAAAATTATCCATACCCGCAGAGATATTGTCCAAGCCAACAAAACTAACAAACACCGAATTTTCCCTGATTAAAGAACATCCTCAGAGTGGATACGAGATGCTGAAAGATGTGGAATCTCCGTGGCCGCTGGCGCAAATTGTTTACCAACACCATGAACGGATGAATGGTTCCGGGTATCCAAGAAATCTGAAAGGGGATGAAATTCTTATAGAGGCCCGTATTATGGCTGTCGCCGATGTAGTGGAGGCCATGGCTTCCCATCGTCCCTATCGTGCGGCTTTGGGCATTGGTGCCGCACTGGAAGAAATCGAGAAAAATAAGGGAATTTTTTATGACAATGATGTTGCCGATGCCTGCCTGAGACTATTTCGGGAGAAAGACTTTCAACTTACATAAAATGGAAAAACCAATCCTGTAGAAAAAACATATTTCGAATGATAATTTTTAATTCTTCACCCGTACACCACTGAAACTAAGGTGCAGTCAGCAAGCACTTCTTCTTGTGAGTGAGAGTTTAGGATTTTTCATGGACATGCTTGCTTTCCCCTATAAATAATTTATATTCTTATTTGTACCGACTGGTCGGCAGGGGGGGCAATCAGTAATAAATACAATTCACGCCCCATATTCGCTGGCTATTATTCCATTGACACAGAAGATCCTTCTTTATATACTGTCCTCCCAAAAGGGTAGTTCTTATCAATTCATACGTGCTCGTTACCATTTTTGATTGACTCAGGAAAGGGCCTTTGACGTGGTGCCAACTGTTCGGATAGCGAAACCGTTCGTCCAAGTGAAGAGGTGCATCAGCAATGTACGTTGTCAAGAAACTCATTACCTATTATAAAAATCAGATACAAAAAACAAAGGCCGCTCCTTACCTCGTTATCCCCCTAGTTCTGATTTTTTGTTTTTCGGCCATCGCCGGTATAGCAGCAGATGCCGCCCCGCTGAAAGAAATTACGGTGGTCTCGGACGACAATTACCCGCCTTTTATTTTTCGCGATGAAAAAGGTCATCTTCAGGGCATTCTGGTGGATGAATGGCGTCTCTGGGAAGAAAAAACGGGAATCAAAGTAGACCTGCGGGGGATGGACTGGGATAAGGCCCAAAAGATGATGGCCGAAGGAAAAGCCCATGTGATCGATACGATGTTCTTTACGGAAAAAAGGGCTAAAACACTTACCTTCTCCGCCCCCTATGCATCAATCGACGTTCCCATCTTTTTTCACAAAGACATTAGCGGAATCAAGGATGTCAAATCTCTGTACGGTTTCACGATCGGGGTCAAGGCGGGTGACGCCTGCATCGATTTTTTGAAGAGGCACGGCATCCACACGTTGCGGGAATACCCCAGTTACGAAAGCATTGTCCGGGACGCTGCGGAGCAAAAAATCAAGGTCTTCTGTATCGACAGCCCACCCGCCCATTACTTCCTCTCCAAGATGAATCTCGAACAGCAGTACCGGTATACCGCCCCCTTGTATACCGGTCAGTTTCACCGCGCGGTCCAGAAGGAGAGAAAGGATCTTCTGACGGTCGTCGAGGATGGGTTTGCAAAGATTTCTCGAAAGGAACACAAGGAAATCGAAAAAAGATGGCGCGGTTCTCCGATCGCAGGACCTTATCTTACATACCTCTTTTATCTGATAGGGGTATTCGTTTTTCTGGGAGCGATCCTGCTGCTCTGGAATCATACCCTCCGTCGCAAAGTAACCAAGAAAACGGTCCAACTGCAGGAGGCCTTCAAAGATCTGGAAAAGAGCGAGGAATTGTTCAGGAGCTACTTAGAGTACGCCCCGGATGGCGTCTACATGAGCGACGTGAAAGGCAACCTTATTTACGGTAACCGCAAGGTCGAAGAGATCATCGGTTACAGGCGTGAAGATCTGATCGGCAAAAACTTTTTGGAATTGAACCTCCTTACGGAAAAAGGCTTGAATAAAGCCGTTCAGTGGCTCCAGGAAAATGTAAAGGGCAACCCCACCGGCCCGGATGAGATTGAACTGATCAACAAAGAAGGACGCCTTATACCTGTTGAAATCAGCACCAGCGTGGTTCAACGCATGGGGCAGGGAATCGTCCTTGGTTTTGTTCGTGACATCACTGACCGCAAGCGGGCGGAAGACTCACTGCTTCAAAGTGAGGGAAAATACCGGACCATTCTTGAAGATATCCAGGAAGGTTATTTTGAAGTTGATTTTGCCGGTAACTTTACCTTTTTCAACAATTCATTATGCCGATTCCTTGGCTATTCCAAGGAAGAATTGATGGGCATGAATAACCGTCAATATACAGACAAAGAGCACTCAAAGAAACTTTTTCAAGCGTTTAATAAAGTTTACTACTCAGGGGAACCCACCGAAGGATTCGATTGGCAGATTATAAGAAAAGACGGAACTAAAAGATACGTTGAAGCATCCGTATCGTTACAAAAAGATTCATCAGGTACACCAACAGGGTTTAGAGGAATTGCACGCGACGTTACCGAACGCAAGAAGGTAGAAGAGGCGTTGAGGGAGAGTGAAAACCGTTTAAGAGCACAGTACAATGGCAACCCAATTCCAACGTATACTTGGCAAAAACAAGGGGATGAATTCATCCTGAAAGACTTCAATGATAGCGCCAATACCTTAACAAGCGGACAAGGGAAAACTTTCCTTGGGAGACAAGCTTCCGAGATGTATAAAAGTCGGCAAGAGATGCTAGGAACCCTTCAGAAATGTTTTGATGAAAAAAGAATCATCAGGGTAGAATCCATATCAGAACATTTTATGCCAGGCAAATTTGTCGTGATCACGTTCGTTTTCGTTCCCCCTGATCTAGTCATGGTACACATGGAGGATATTACCGAGCGCAAGAAGTCAGAAGAGACGATTAAGAAGAGCGAAGCAAAATACCGCAACATCTTTGAAAACGCCATTGAAGGTATTTACCAGTCGACCATAGAGGGTAGGTTTATCACGGCGAATGCTGCCTTAGCACGGATGGCCGGATATGACTCACCTGAGGAATTAATTGAATCGATCAAAGATATAGGAACCCAGCTTTATGTTAATTCCGAAGACCGGAAAAGATTCATGGAAATCAGGGAAGCAAAAGGCTTTGTTTCTGGTTTTGAGGTTGAATTTTACAAAAAGGACGGAAGCAAGTTCTGGGTAGTCATCAATGCCCGAACGGTCAAGGATGAACAGGGGGAAATCCTCTATATTGAAGGACTCATAGAAGATATCTCTATTCGTAAGCATGCTGAGGAACTACTTCACCAGACCCTTGACAGCCTGAGAAAAGCGGTGAGCACGACTATTCAAGTCTTGGTGTCCGCTGTAGAGATGAAAGATCCCTATACGGCCGGTCATCAGTTGCGGGTTGCGGATCTGGCCCGTGCCATCGCCACGGAGATGAAACTTTCTTATGACAAAATTGAAGGAATCCGGATGGCCGGTTCCATCCATGACATCGGAAAATTATCGATCCCCGCGGAAATATTATCCAAGCCTACCAAGCTGACAAACATCGAATTTTCCCTGATTAAAGAACACCCTCAGACTGGATACGAGATGCTGAAGGATGTGGAATCTCCCTGGCCACTGGCGGAGATAGTTTACCAACACCATGAACGGATGAATGGTTCCGGCTATCCAAGAAACCTGAAAGGGGATGAAATTATCCTGGATGCGCGAATTATGGCTGTTGCCGATGTCGTGGAGGCCATGGGTTCCCACCGTCCCTATCGGCCGACCCTGGGTATTGAGGCAGCCCTTGAAGAGATCGAGAAAAATAAGGGCATTCTTTATGATGATACGGTCGCCGATGCCTGTCTGAAATTATTTAGGGAGAAAGGCTTTCAGCTTACATAATATAAGGAACACATTGCTTGACGCTTATTCGAAATGAGTAATGTTGACAAAACAAGGAAACCTATTTGAGGTAGTAAATTTCTTCTTGACATTTAGTTACTGAAGGAGTATCTAAAATTACAGTTATTCTCAATTGTTAAAACGTCAACCTAACCATCAACTTTCTGAAATCCGCCATGAAGGAATCCATCGTGAATAGGATTTATCGAAAGTTGCCTATTTTGCGGTTTCCATGGAGGTATCATACCTTCTTTGGAAACAAGTATTTTCTCTTAAATAATTTCCATTAATGTGTTTTTCTTATAAAAAATGTTTTACTCAAAAGAAAGTAAGCAAAGGGTTTTTTATTTTTTGAAATTTTATTTTAGAGAAAGGAGCTAATTATGGAAAACAAAGAAATAGTGAAACAGATGGTTAATTTGCACAAGACATACTTTGAAAACAGCTTTTCAATGATGGTCAAGATTCAGGATCAGGCGGAAAAAATTATGAAGTCTTTTATTGACCATGCCCCTGGAATAACCGATGAAGGAAAAAAGGTAATGGACCAGTTGAACAGTGTGTACAAGAAAAACCGTGACGATTTCAAAAAAGCTGTCGATGAGGGATACGCTAAGGTTGAAGAATTCTTCGATAGCGATACAATAGTCATGTTTCAAGACAAGACCAAGAAGATGTTCGATGTTTTTTCCTTCCCAAAAAACTGGATGCCCTTTGATTTTAAGAAAACCATGGAAGAATCGGTTGCAATGTACAAGAAGGGTTATGATGAATTCAAGAAACAATTTGATGAAAACATCCGGCACGTGGGAGACTTTTTCCCTGCTGCCAAACCAGAGACAGATACCAAGCAGAAGAAATGAATTTCTGTAGATGACATTACGGAAATGATTTTATTGCAAATAGGCAGGGTCGGAAATGGCTCTGCCTTTCATTATGAATAGTTCTACCAGTAATCATTAATTTATAGCAATATCCTCTTTGAGGAGTTGGTAGGTGCAAGAAATAATTCAGCCGGTTCGGAAATATAAAATTTATTTCTTTTTTCCTGTAAGCGAGTATTAGGTAAATATGAATGAAACATCCTCTTGACTTTAAGTTAGGCAAAAATAACTAATGCGACATTAGGGTATGACGCGTATATATGAGCGCGGCCTCGACCCGATTACGTATCCCGCTCTTCGCAAAGATGTTGCGTGTATGGGTCTTGACGGTCTCGATGCTTAAGCAAAGCTTATCGGCGATCTCTTCATTGGTCATGCTTTGGCTCATTAGCGCTAGAATTTCCATCTCCCGCTTGGAAAGCATGTCCAGTTTTGCCGAATTTAGGTGGGTGAGAGATTTAAGAAAATCTCTTTTCTTCATGGATTCTTTGATGAATTCTTCTAAAACTTGAGTGTTCAATGCAGATTCGAGCCAGATATCTCCTCGGGCGACCACGCGAATGCATTTAATAAGGTGCTCGTCACCCAGCGCGGTTCGGAAAACCCCCCGCACACTTCCCCCTTGGATCATCACCATAACGTGTTCCTTGTTGTAGCGTTCGCCGACGATGATGGTCTTCACGGTAAGCAATTTATCCCTATAGCGGATGATTCTTTTCAAATCCAAGGATGCCACCTCTTGCATAATGACCTGATCCAAGAGGAGAATATCCGGCCGCTGCTTGATCATTTGCTTCACGAAGGCAAAGGTCTGTTCTATCTCGCTCTTGATATTTTTAATGATGATGGTACTGAGGAGGCTGATATCTTTTTCCCCGTATAGTCGATTCGTAAGTTGCTGCAAATACTTTTCATCACGAGTGATTACGGCCAGCTTGATCATCTTGTTTTTTTACCTTCTATGACATTCAGAATGATAGTCCGCCATTGATGAAACCTGTTCGGGAGAAAACACTATCGTCTAAATTAGATCGTCTTCTCTGCACATAAATAATTAATCACAGGATGTCAATCATTGATTGCTTGATCATAAACTGAACCAAAACTGAACCAAGCGGGTAACGCTAACGATAATTAGCTTAAATTATTATAAGTTTAACGCTCATAGATGTTTTCGATTCCCATGCACTTCCGCCACTTATTCATGTAATATCAATTACTTAACTTTTTAAATTCGATCCGATATCGATCCGATAACAGGATTGTTACGTTTAAAAAAGATGTTGCCTATAACTATCTCGTGATGAATGGTGACTTTATCAACTTCTTCCTGTAAGTTTCATAACCAAGGTTTTTATCTTCATTGTAGCTTTCAATTAGTATTAGTGATAACATATATTCATTTAAAAGCTACAAATAATATTTTATCAAAATCACTACGGATGAGTGTAGACATAAAAAAGAAATTAATAAATTGCGAAGCGATGGACAAAAGACGCGATAAAGATATTAAGAGCATATTCTTGAAGATCCCCTTCTTGGCCGGACTTTCAGAAGTTGAAAAGTTTGAACTCCAGAAACACATTATCCTCCGTGATTTTCGGCGAAATGAGATCGTCTTAAATGAAGATGATTCGACAAATTGCCTCTATCTAATACTCTCGGGAAAACTCAAAGTTACTCAGCTAAGCGCTGAAGGACAGGAACATATACTTGCAATTCACACGAAAGGGGATTTCTTCGGAGACATGGCCCTCCTAGATGGTAAGACGTCACCGGGAACCCTTGTAGCCTTGAATGATGGTCGGATAGGTATCATCACTAAAAAACCCTTTTTTAACATCGTCATGAAGAACAGTCTGGTGATAGATAGGATCATTAGAATGCTTTGTATGCGTCTCCGGCAGGCCTGGTTGCAAATCCGTGCAATGAGCTTTGAAGACGCCGAACATAGAATCCGTTTTACTTTACAAGAACTCGGAGAAAAATTTGGCATTCGGGATTATCGAGGCGTGATAATCGATTTAGACATCACCCACCAGAATATCGCTAACCTGTGCACGACATCGCGCGAAACGGTCACCCGTTTTCTCAACAAGGCAGCAAAAGCTGACGAGATAGAGATCCTTGCTAATAAAAAAATTCTCCTCAAGAACTTATTTTCAAGACTTAATGCCTGAAAACGGGGTCTGATTTTGCTAACATTTCCTTAATAATTTTTCTTTTGAGTGTTTTATTTACACCTCTGTGAACTTTTACTAATTCTTTCAAATAGACAAAGCAACCATCAAGAGAATTTGTTGTATCGGGAATATTGAGATCATGATATTTCTGATAAGTAAACAGATAAGGCAGATTCATTTTAAAGCTTCGATAAGCGGAACGAAGTCTTTTGTGAGCGTAGAACCATTTTCCGGCTAATGGATCTGTTGTTTTCCCTTTGAGAAAAGACGAGCATTTCTAATGCCAGTTATGAATAGCGTCTGTAAAATCTCTTTCATTGGTTTGGCAAAGAGTATCCGTTATTTTCTTTAATTCAATGCCTGCTTCCCATTTGGGATTATTAGTCAGATAACGGGTAATGATCTGTTTCTGGTGAAAGTGACACATCTGTCGAATCTCAGAAAAAAACTGTCTTACACCAAGCCTGTCATCCAAGACGATAGCCTCAATTGTGTAGCCTCGTTTCTCTAAATCAATTCTCTCCTATCTATACGCATCAACAGATTCAGTTTGTACTTCTTGAACATAAATATTTGTCTTGAGATGTGGCGCTTTTGTTTTATTAGACCCGCAATATGGACATTTTTTTACTCATCTTTCAGCCGTCTGAATTTTTATCCATATATACCATTGTTATCACTAGTTTATTAACCTATTCCAGACCCCGTTTTTAGGCATTAAATCTTTTCAAAAAGTTGCATTAATTGTGATGGCCATCACAGTTAACTCTTCTTCCATCGTGTATATATAAATTGAAGAATTAGAGAGTAAAAATAATTATGAAGAAATTTTCGATTTTAGCATTGATGGTTACCATACTATTCAACCAATCGAAAACCGGTAAGTAAGAATGCAAGACTACAGCCCTTTTAGTTCAAGATAGGGGAATTGCAATGAAAAATTTATTTATGTTGCTAGCGGCTGTGTTGATTATGGTTATTACAGGTTGCGGTAGCAGTGATTCCACACCAGCACCAGCAGCATCTGAAAAAACAACTTCAGAGACAGTGATTGTAAGTCCATCACTCTCCGGTTCTCTTGATACAACCTTTGGCGCAGATGGCATAGTAACCACACCTATTGGAAGTTATGGTGATTGTGCCTATGCTCTTGGCATCCAGTCTGACGGCAGAATTTTGGCAGCAGGATATTACGCCGATGGCAGCAACTATGATTTTGCCCTTGTGAGATATAACACAGACGGCTCTCTTGATACAACCTTTGGCACAGGCGGCATAGTAACCACACCTATTGGAAGTGGTAATGCTATTGCTAATGCTCTAGGCATCCAGTCTGACGGCAGAATTTTGGCAGCAGGAAGTTCTTACAATGGCAGCAACAATAATTTTGCCCTTGTGAGATATAACATAGACGGGAGTCTTGATACAACCTTTGGCACAGGCGGCAAGGTAACCACACCTATTGGAAATAGTTATGCTGGTGCCTATGCTCTAGGCATCCAGTCTGACGGCAGGATTTTGGCAGCAGGATATTACGCCGATGGCAGCAACTATGATTTTGCCCTTGTGAGATATAACACAGACGGCTCTCTTGATACAACCTTTGGCACAGGCGGCATAGTAACCACACCTACTGGGAGTGGTTATGATATTGCCTATGTTCTTGGCATCCAGCCTGACGGCAGGATTTTGGCAGCAGGAAGCTCCCACTATGGCAGCAACTATGATTTTGCCCTTGTGAGATATAACACAGACGGAAGTCTTGATACAACCTTTGGCACAGGCGGCATAGTAACCACACCTATTGAAAGTGGTGATAGTGAAGTCCTTGCTCTAGGCATCCAGCCTGACAGCAGGATTGTGGCAGCAGGAAAATCCCCCGATGGCAGCAACTATGATTTTGCCCTTGTGAGATACAACACAGACGGCTCTCTTGATACAACCTTTGGCACAGGCGGCATAGTAACCACATCTATTGGAATTGGTTGGGATTATGCCAATGCTCTTGGCATCCAGTCTGACGGCAGGATTGTGGCAGCAGGAAAATCATTTAATGGCAGCAACTACGAATTTGCTCTTGTGAGATATAACACAGACGGCTCTCTTGATACATCCTTTGGCACAGGCGGCATAGTAACTACACCTATTGGAAGTTATGACGGTTATGCCATTGCTCTTGGCATCCAGTCTGATGGCAGGATTGTGGCAGCAGGATATTCCTATAATGGCAGCAACAATAATTTTGCCCTTGTGAGGTATTTGCCATGAAGAAACTTGTCGATTTTTTCACGAGGAAGGATTTATAGAATATTATGAACAAACATCATAATAGGACTGCACAGCGCGCCGCTATATTGGAATATCTCAAGAATAATACTCATCATCCAAATATTATAGATATATGTAAGAACGTTTCAAAAAAACTCTCCACAATATCCATGACTACTGTTTATAATACAATTGACCACCTAAAAAAAGAAGGTCTTATTCAAGAATTGGCTGTTCTTCATCATGAAGGAAGGAAATTTGATTCTAATCCACCCCCCCCATGATCATCTTATTTGCAGTATTTGCGGTGAAATTGTTGATATTGAAGGTGATATCTACCATTCTTCACTGCTGACTGAAAAACAGCGACTTGATTTTGATATTAGAGAAATATGTATTACTGTCTATGGTGTGTGCCCCAATTGTAAAAAAATGTCAAATAGTTTATTAACACTGCAATAAGCGAACTGTTTATAGAAATACAGAGAACAGAAAAAGATGTTACAATCTTTCCCCTGAAAATGTACCTTTTAAAACAGATTTTGTTAAAGAGCTGTATGTGATCAACAGGAGGCCGGGCAGATCGTAAAAATTTCCCCTGCGTGCTCTTGGCAACATTCCTTTGTTCTTACGCCTGGCCAGGTCAGTTTCAATTACGGGGTCGTAACCACCAGTAAGATTCGACCTTTGCCCTGTTGAATCATTCTTTTCTTTTACCAATGATTAGGCCGCTGCCTTCTTCAACTCTACCTCATAGCCGAGATCTTTCAAACGCTTGATGTGGCCTTTTACAATCTTGTCTTCTTTTCTCCGGCTCAAATAATCATGGCCAAGCTCTTTATACGGAATCCCGGTTTTCAAAATCTGATAAGCCATAATCAATATCTTGTGGCCAACGGCGATCAATGCGCGTTTCTTTCCTCGTCTCCCGACAAGACTGTAATATTTAGCGCTCAGATAAGTGTTTTTCATTTTTGTTGCAACCCAGGCACATTGGGTCAATATCGCCCTCAAGTTTTTATTGCCGTGGGTTGTCTTGCCACTTTTTTTTTACCGGCGCTCTCATTATTTCCTGGACTCATTCCCGCCCATGCTGATAAATGCCCTTCGGATGGAAAGACGTTCATATCCGCACCAATCTCAGCTAAAATCGAGGCCGATCCTTGTTCCTTCACACCGGGAATGCTCGCCAGCAACTCCCTTTCACGATGATAATCTTCAATTGGTAATCTTCAGCTTTTCCTACTTCATAAATATATTTGTTTGTAGGTGAACACCAGCATAGTCCATGTAACATTTTTCGTAATAAATATTTGTTGATTAACGATTATAAGGTGCAACGGCGGAGTTAACGGTTTCCGGTCTATCAGACTTACGAAAAACTTCCTCCTACCATGAATTCGTGTATAGAATAATGTATAATTGATTATAGGGATCTTAGTTTAAAATAACAGGAAGGCAGGAGGACTTCTTACTTCCTGGGCATTAGAGCCCTCATTACAGTATGTCCCAAGCCTCTGAGAGCCATAATAGGTTGGTTGGGTCATAGAATCCTTGTAACGCTGGAGGATTGGTCTGGAGGCTGCGGCACCTGCTTTTCATTTACTTTCTTATCGGGAGGTGATGTGATGTCAGGATTAAAAGGCAACTTTGATTGTATTGTCGGGATTGATATTTCCAAGGATAAGTTTGACGCCTGTGGAATAACGGGTGAAGAGGTCAAGCTTTTTCAGATTTCGGTGGCCATGGATCGGAAGGGTTTTGAGAAACTGAAGAAACAACTTTCATCTTTTTCAGTGTCATCCGTATTAATCGGAATGGAGTCTACGGCATCTTACCATGTCAATCTTTTCTCATACCTTGTTGCTGCGGGTTACAAGGTCATTTTAATTAATCCCTTGCAGATTTCCAATTATGTGAAGATGGAACTCAGAAAGACAAAGACGGACAAGAAAGACGCTGTTGTCATTGCACGTTTTCTTCTTGCCAATGGAAATGCTTTGATTCAACAAGCGACTCCGTCTTTGATTTCGGATCTTCGGGATCTTTCCCGTCAGCGGGAGAGTTTGGTTGACGAGATGACATCTTTGAAGATTGAAATCAAGCAGCTTTTGAATATTACCTTTCCAGAACTTGAGCACATGGCAGGTATATTTACGAAGTCCATTCTCAAGCTTTTGCAGCAATACCCTTCCGCAATTGCTCTGAGGGATGCGGATATTAGTCAATTGTCACAAACTGTCAATAGGCATTGAAAATAGACCCAGCATCGGCGTCCAAAACTGACCCACCCCTGAGTAAAAAATATATGTTTATGAAGACCTGTGTTTCATCCTCCAGCTTTCATTCCCGGTTTCTATGATTTCACAATGATGAGTAAGGCGATCCAGCATTGCGGTAGTCATTTTGGCATCACCAAACACTTGAGGCCATTCACCAAAGGTTAAGTTTGTTGTCATGACGATAGATGTTTGTTCGTAGAGCTTGGATATGAGATGGAAGAGCAGTTGGCTTCCGTTTTTTGAGAAGGGCAGATAGCCCAGTTCATCAAGCAGCACCATATCAAACCGAATCAGTCGTGCAGATATTTTTCCTGCAAATCCGGCCATTTTCTCCTGTTCCAACTCATTTGCCAAATCCACCAGGTTATAAAATTTGCACTTTTTCCCATCCCTGACGGCCTGCGCCGCTATTGCAGTTGCCAAATGTGTCTTGCCGGTACCGGTGCCGCCTACGAAAATCAGATTGATATGCTGTTCAATAAAATCCCCCTGATACAATGATTGAATCTGGTTTTTATCAACCGAACTCCCTTTGAAATCAAAACTGTCGATATCTTTGGGCGCAGGAAACCTGGCCTGCCCCATTCGATAGCGGATGCTTCTTATATGCCTTTCAGTGGCCTCGGCTTTAAGCATTTCTAAGATCATCTTCTCAGGAGTTGACCGGCTCTTTCGTCCATTTGACAACGCTTCATCATAAACGGACTGCATGCCCTGTAATTTCAGCTTTCCCATAAGCTCCATGATCTCATTACGCAACATTGCAGTCCCCCCTCATTAAAGATTCATATCGTCGGCAATCTGCTATTGGTTCCTGTTTCAGAATCAGGTGGGGAGGAATGCCTACATCCGCGGCAAAGTCCTTTTCCTGATTCCTGTTGAGAAGATTGATAACGACCTCCTTACTCACAGCTCTCATCTTCAAGGCGTCTTCGCATGCCTTGTCAACGGCATCAAGACCGTAAAGAGGTACGGCATTAAGAATTGCCACAAATTGACGATCCCAGTCGGTAAAACGGTTTTGCAATCCGTTGAGGACGTTTCCCATGCCCGTGGGAAGATCCCAGTCTTTGAAAGGAGCTCCGTTGCGTAAAGCGCCTGGTTTCCGTTCAAGGGCAGAAACATAATGCCATGGATTAAAAACCGTCTTATTTTCTCCAAAGTGCCTCTCGTGTTCTCCTACGACGCGGCCATCACTGACGATCATTATTCGATCGGCATATACTCTTATTTGTACGATTCTGCCTGTCTGACTGCAATCAACACTGTATCTGTTACGATCATAGGTCACAAGCGAACTGGATGTAACCCTGGCAGGACGTTCCCCATACCCATCGAAAGGGGGAGGCAGACTGATCATGCAAGGCTTCTCTTCTTCGTACACCTCCCAAACCGTCTTGTCGGAAAATGTCGGATGCTTATGGCTCTTTGCCCAGTTGATACATTGTCCTTTTAATGTATTGTTGAGCTCCTTGAAGTCCCTGGCCTTGATCTTGGGAATGAAAAATCTCCTTCTGGCTAAGCCTACCTGGTTTTCAACCTGACCCTTTTCCCAGCCCGCACCCGGTGTGCAGCTTACAGGATCAAAAAGATAATGGGAGCTGAATTGGACGAAACGGCTGTTGAAGTTCCTTTCTTTTCCTCCGATGATCTTGTTAACAACCGTCTTGAGGTTGTCATAGATGCCTCTCCTGCACACGCCTCCGAAGAACTCAAAAGCCTTTATATGGGCATCAAAAACCATCTCCTGGGTTTCTCTGGGGTAGGCTATGCAAAGAAAATAGCGACTGTAGCATAACCGCAGATGGGCAACCTTTACCTTTAAACTCGCCCCGCCTATCTCTACCCATTCATGGCTCCAGTCAAACTGAAATGCTTCCCCTGGTTCAAATCTCAGCGGTATATATACACCTCCCGTTGAGATCTTCCGCTCATTGCGCCATCGCTGAATATACCGCCTTACACTGTCATAGCCGCCCTCATAACCGTTCAGTTGAATATCCTCAAAAAGAATCTGTGCCGTTCTCCTTAGTTTCTTCGGCAGTTTCTCGTCCTCATCCAGTTTACCGTCAAGCATTTCTATAAACGGTCCCAGCTTAGGAATTGGCTGTTTCTGGCGCTCGTACTGGAAAAGGGTCTCTCCACTCCTGATTGCTCTTCTGACTGTGTTCCGTGATAGATGAAGATCTTTTGACGTTTGACGAATCGATTTGCCATCTCTATGTACTGATAACCGTATCTTCCGAATAGTTTCCACCGTGAGCATCCCTTTCTGCCTCCTTCTCCCATATTTATGGCAGAATAGAAGGCTTGCAGGCCTGGGTCAACTTTGAATGCCGATTTTGCCTATTGGTGGGTCATTATTGCATGCCGATTCACACACAAACCTTGATTATTGATTCCTATGGTCATAAAAGAGAAGAGTTTGCCCAAACACTGCTCAAAGCAGCCCGTTTTTCGATAGGCATCAACAGTCCAGCCAAAGAAATGATTATAAAGCAGAAGATAAATCTGCTCCTTCATCTTGAGGAAGCTCTTCAGGAGATTACGAACATGCTGATGGAAATGGCCCGGAAACTGATGGAAGAAGATATAAACATCATTACTTCCATCAAGGGCATTGGAGATAAAACTGCCGCCAATTTTCTTGTGGAGATGGGTGGCGACATCCATAAATTTGAATGTTCCGGTAAAATCATTGCCATGGCGGGATTGGACCCAGCTGTTTACCAGTCCGGCAAACATGAAGGCAGGGGGCGGATAACGAAACGGGGCAACCGTCACCTGCGAAGGATCATCTGGATGATGACAACCAGCGTAATCCAATACACCGATATTTTTCATGCTTATTATCTCAAACGAAGAAAGGAGGGATTACCATACAAAAAGGCTGTGCTTGCTACTGCTCACAAATTGATTCGCGTCATCTATGCTATGCTGACGCAACGGAAAACTTTTTGTTCACAACCGAATTAATGATAGTTGACTGTAATCCTCAAATCGTCAGTCTTGATATTTATACAAGCTTTCAATCTGAAATAATCAAAAAACTGCTGAACTCAAAATTAACATATAGTATAAGTATTTGTGGTAGGTCTCTATATCCCACCTGAGCGATGTGGAGTTTCTTAACGAAGGCGAGTTGTGAATACTTATTTTTAAGGGATATGCTTAATCTGGAGGATTCTATAATGGGTATACTGGCACGAATAAATGTTAGCATTTTGTTTGCAATTGGAGAATGGCTGAACGTTCCGGTGCCTGAGACATTTAGCGGAGCAGGGTCGCGTTCAAAGGTTGGCGCTTGGTGTAAGGAGCATGGGTATAGACGGGCGCTCATTATAACAGATAAAGTTGTAAAAGAGGCAGGTATAACAGATAAAATATTAGACTCATTAAACAGAGCGGGGATCACTTATTATATATATGATAAAGTTTTGCCTAATCCAACGGTGAATATGAGTAAGGAAGCGGCAACAATCGGGAAAACCAACAATGTTGATGTTGTTATCGCTATTGGCGGAGGTTCGCCAATAGATTGCGCTAAACTTACATCGGCCGCAATCACAAGTAAAAAAAATATTAATAATTTGCTTGGAATATTGAAGGTTAAGCAAATGCCCCTGCCCTTGATCGCAATTCCGACAACAGCAGGAACAGGTTCAGAAGTTAGCGCCGGTGCAGTTATCAGCGATGATATCACTCACATGAAATCAATCATGATATCTCAAAAAATTGTTCCCCAATTAGCTGTACTTGACGGTGAAGCAATGATAGGATTACCTCAACAGTGGACAGCCGGGACAGGTTTTGACGCGCTTACGCATGCCGTTGAAGCATATATAGGTTTTCACTACAACGCAGATGCCAAGCGTAATGCTTCCGAAGCCATTGCTGCGATTAACAAATATCTGAAACGTGCATATGATAACGGGAGTGATATTGAAGCAAGGGACGCGCTTTCTCTCGCGTCTTACAAAGCAGGCCTTGCCATGAACAAATGTTCATTGGGATATGCACACGCTTTTGGACATCGTCTTACCGGATTTTACGATCTTCCACACGGTATGGCGGTTGGAATGGTATTGCCGCATGTTATTAATTATAATAAAAAAGCGGCAGAGAAAGAGTTTGCCGAGCTTGCTGTTGCATGTGATCTTGGAAAAGCTTCAGAGCCGAAAGATGTCCTGGCAGACAAGTTTGAAAAAAGTATTTTTGAATTGTACGATAAACTAAAACTGCCAAAGAAATGCGACAAACTTAAGAAGTCTGACTATGATCAAATTATTAATGAAGCATTTAAAGAAACCAATACCACTTATGGAGTTCCTAAATATATGACAAATAAAGAAGCGGCAGAATTGCTAGATAAAATATTACCATAACAAACTTTAAATCATTAATGTTCGGTTAAGACACAGAAAGTCTGGGTTCTTAGGACAGGGGGTAGGGATTTTAAGTAGGAAGCTGTTGAGGCAATGTCATTGTGCAGTTTTTAAGGATCAGTGTTTTATATTGGTGAGTATATGGGATTCAGAATAACTTTTGCAAAGAGGAAAGGTCATATAGACAGGTTTTCATGGAAGGACAACATCCTCACCAGGTTTGCGCTTATTGCCTTGTTCCTATTCGGTTTGTATATAAACACAGTATGGTTTCAGGTTATCCATTGCCTATATACTCCTATGGGTTGCATCCTATCTTGTTCTCTTCGCAGGCACGTGCCGCCGTTGTGCCTATTACGGGAGGGCATGCCCAATTCCACTTGAAGGCTCATTGGTCTGCCATGTATTGCCCAAGAGCGAGAAGCCATTCACGTGGTCTGCCATATTTTGTGCATCCATCGCCTACGTCCTCCGCATCGGGATTCCCATCGCAGTGATAATAAGGGAGCGACTGCTCCTTCGAGGCATTTTGTTCTGCTTGCTTTTTATTATATTTTGGGTTGCCAATCTCTTCTTGTCGGGCTGCCCCAATTGTGTCAATTATCAGTGCCCTCTGAATCCTGGTAATGACAAGCACAAGAAACCCATATAGTGTTTAGAAGTGCACAACATCTTTTGCATAAAATACCCGTTAATACTTGTGAAATATATCTTTATTCCCGTAATCCTTGATTCTTCCAGGTCTTCAAGACTTTGTTAGTCGTATGTGTAACAAATAATCGACTTCTTTCTGAAAGAAATAAAAAATTCTCCATATTGAGTATGCAATCTTTCATTCAGTAAGTGCGCCACGAGGCTGCACAAAAGATGAGGGTAGACCCCTCGGAGCCGGCTTGCAGGGGCAGGCTTCAAACCACCTTGAGCTGCATTGGTAAAGAGCCATTGTGGTGAGCGTCAAGGAAAAGGCAGGGCAAAGACCCTGTCAGGTGAGGTTCAGGGAGGCGAGCGCAAGCGAACTATTGATGAGGTGTCGAAATGAAAAGGACGATGTCAGAACTGGGGGGCTTACGGGACTTCAGGATAAGTTCAAGGGAAACCTGTTTACCGCTTGAGCGACATCCGGTATAAAGGTAGCGCGAACCTGATCTAGGCTCTTGTGTGGAACGTGGGAACCTGTCGTCCCGATGACAAGGGAGAAATTCAAATGGAGGAAACCATAAGAATGAGAGTACCGATGCGGGGCACAGGGGCGGAGCAGTCAGTAGTAGGGAGGAAGGTTCTGTAATGGAACTGGACCGAAGGGACTGCGTTATTCAGCTTTATTTTCAGGTCAACCAGAAATGGGAGGAACTTGGTGGATAAAGCAAAGCCGTTTAGTATTTCAAAGTGGGAGGTATGGGAGTCATACAAAAGGGTAAAGGCTAACAAGGGGGCGGCTGGAGTAGACGGGCAATCCATTGCAGAATTTGAAGAGGATTTGAAAGATAACCTTTTTAAGAACTGGAATCGAATGTCCTCAGGCAGCTATTTTCCACCACCTGTACGTCGGGTCGATATACCAAAGGATAATGGGAAAACCAGGCCGCTGGGAATACCAACAGTGGCAGACCGCATTGCCCAGACGGTAGTCAAGCGATACCTGGAGCCGATCTTGGAAGAACATTTCCATACGGACTCTTATGGGTATCGTCCAGGGAAGTCTGCGATAGAGGCCGTAGGGGTTGCACGTCAGCGTTGCTGGCGATACGACTGGGTACTTGACCTTGACATCAAAGGTTTCTTTGACAATATCGACCATGATCTTTTGATGCGGGCGGTAAGGAAACATACCGATTGCAAATGGGTACTTCTATACATCGAAAGATGGTTGAAGGCTCCGGCGCAATTGGCAGATGGCAGCCTGATTAATCGGGAGAAGGGGACTCCGCAAGGGGGAGTGGTTAGTCCATTACTTGCGAATCTCTTCTTACATTACGCGTTCGATCTATGGATGAATAGGCAATATCCTCAGATTCCATTCGAGCGGTATGCCGATGATGGGATTTGTCACTGTCGGAGCAAAGCCGAAGCGGAAGAACTTCGGATAGAAATTGAAAAGCGTTTTGTGGAATGTAGGTTGGAGCTAAACTTGCAGAAGACGAAGATTGTTTACTGCAAGGATTCAAATCGACAGGGAGAGTATCCTGGTCAGAAATTTGATTTTCTGGGTTACACGTTTCGACCCCGGAGAACGAAGACACATAAGGGTAAATTTCTTGTCGGGTTCACTCCTGCAATCAGCAACAAGGCCACAAAATCAATATGCGAAGCCATGAGGCAATGGAATTTGCACCGATGCACGGATAAATCTCTGGATGAAGTGGCTCAGATGATCAATCCAGTATTAAAAGGATGGATCAACTACTACGGACGATTCCGAAAATCAGCTCTTTATCGGACTTTCCAACATCTGAACAATATTCTTGTTCGATGGGCATCACGGAAATATAAAAGATTGAGAGAGCATAAGTGACGGGCTTTCCTCTGGGTGCAGTGCATAGCGCATAGGCAGCCGAGTCTGTTTGCCCATTGGCAGCTCTTACAGATCAAGGCGGGATAATTGGAGCTGGATGACGGGAGACTGTCACGTCCAGTTTTGGGAGAGCGCGATGGTGAGATTCCATCGCGCCACTCGACTAAATCCTAGTTGTAATGTAACATAGATAATAAGATTAACAAATTAATGAAGTGTGTGGTTGTAATTAATTTTTGCATGACAACTAGGAAATGATATAATAAGCATAATTCACACTACAATATCATTGAAAAACAAGACCATGCTTAAAAGGAAGTTCTTATAAATTTGAGATGGAGTCCTTTGTGTTTCTTTAATGGCTTCCGGATACAGCGCAATTTCACGGATGTTTAAAAAGGCTACTAATCATAGCAACTGTTAGGGGCGGTTCTGTCTTATAAATATATTCGAATATCCCATAAATTCATGAATACAAATAAAATTTACAGAACCGCGCGATGGAGATACAATCACCCGCCATCGACTGTGTCGGACCTTGGTGCGTTAAAGAGAATTTATACTACGGCGGACAGAACCCGCAGTTTCTTTTTGTCAACCTTGCCTACAGAGGTGAGAGGCATCTCCTGGATGATTTCGATTTCCTTGGGCACCTCGTAAGCGGCAAGCCTCTTCTTCGCGAACTTCAGGATGTCCTCCTTGAGCGCATCTGTGTCTCCGTCAAAGGTGTAATTCGCCCGGAGTGTAATGTGGGCCCTAACAAGCTCCGATCCCGGCCGTTCGGGGTTTTTCGCTCCGATGATTGCGATCATATCGATTGCCGGGTGCTCGGCGATGACTTCTTCAACACGCTTTGAGAAGACTTTGAATCCGCTCACGATGATCATATCCTTGGTACGGTCCACTATGCGCAGATATCCCTCATCATCCATGACGGCGACATCGCCCGTATGCATATAGCCGTCTACAACCGTCTTCGCCGTCTCTTTTGGTCTGTTCAGGTATCCCGTCATTACAAAGGGCCCCTTCAGGCATATCTCCCCAGGTTCGCCGACCCCGACCTCCCTGCCAGTCCCGGGCTCGAGGAGTTTGATGTCGACGTTGAGGATGGGGAGGCCTATGGAGCCGAGCTTTTTCTTCCCCATTGAAGGGTTCATGACGGTGAGTCCCGAAGTCTCCGTCATTCCATACACCTCCAGGAGTTTGCCCTGCCCCACGACTTCCTCAAGTACGCGCTGGGAATCCTCCGGAAAGGGAGAGGCTGAGGAAATGCATACGTTCATCCTGGAGTGGTCGAGGGTCTTGAATTTAGGATTGTCGATGAGTATCTGGTAGAGTGAAGGCACATTGACGAGTACATGTGGCCTGTACCTACCGATCTCGGCGCAGATGTGATCGGTGTCGCGCGGATTGGGGATGAGTACCTGCATCCACCCCAGGAAGATGGCGTTCTCGTTGAAGAAGAGTCCGGCTATGTGGAAAAAGGGAAAACCCGATAGGGCAATGGATCCGCCACGGACCCATTGTAGCCACGACTGCATTATGGCGACGCCGGCCACTGCATTGCGGTGAGAGATTATGGCGCCTTTGGGAACTCCCGTTGTGCCGCCGGTATACTGGATGTAGGCGATGTCATCAGGTGTCACCGTGACATTGGGGTCCTTGTCGGAGAAGGTGTTCCTTCGTATCACATCCTCCATCCGGTGAACCATTTTTCCGGGAAGGGCCGTTACCTTTCCTTTGGGAATCTTGCCGAGCAGTTTACCCAGGAAACGCTTCACAGCCGGCAGGAACCCACCGATGCTCGCAGCGACTATTACCGTCAGATCGGGAAGGTCTCCGGCAATAATGGTAAGCCGGGCCGCGAAAATCGCATCGAGAGTAACGAGACATTTTGCCCGGGAATCCTTGAGCTGGTACGCCATCTCATCTGTCGACAAGAGCGGGGAGACACCCGAAACCGCGCATCCCGCTCGCAGCGTGCCCAGCCAGGCGATCAGATATTCTGGAATATTGGGGAGGTTGATCCCAACGACATCTCCCCTGCTAAAACCGTTTGCGATGAGCATGTCGGCGAAACGGTTGGCATACCGGTCAAGCTCGGCGTAAGTGATCTCGACACCGAAATATGCCAGCGCGATTTTCTCACGGTCCTCTGTGAATGATCGCCTAACAAAGTCAATATAGCTCATTTCCCATGCAGATGGAGGGAGATCCTTCAGTCCCTTATCCCATGACTTTTTCCAAAATTGCATCTCCTGCATAAGAATCCCCCCGGTAGTAAGTATTGCAAGGTCTTTCTTTACGCCGTGACCCCTTGTTTCTTTATTTTAAATCACCATATAAAATTGCGTAGTAAAATGTATTAAGATGTTATTTTTATGTATTTTAATGACGTGCAAGTGATTTTTTTGCTTCCACTAAATTGCGTCAATTCGCATTAGCTCTCTTACGCTATAGTTTGCCTAAATCTTAAAAGCCCTGTTGCGAGGGCTTTTAAATTTTAAGATTGATATTATTATCAAAGTGTAGCAATTTGCACCAGACCTTTTGTATTGACATGGTTAACACATGAAACATTGATGAGTCACAATACTGGATCGTTTTCAAACAGAGGAGATTAACATGGCAAAATCCAAACAGAAGAAACATCACCCGTCTAAGGACAAGGTCATTGTCATCGGCAGCGGAATCGGCGGCAGCGCGGTGGCCGCGCTCCTGCAGCACTTCGGGAAAGCCGACGTGGAGTTGTTCGAGCAGAATAACTTTGTCGGTGGGCGATATGCATCCTATATGAAGGACGGCTTCCGGCTGGATGTTGGCTGCCACCTGATCGCCAATGGCGACAAGGGGCGTCTCGGCGATGTCCTACGCCTGCTGGGGCGACCCGACATCATCCAGTGGGGCTACGCGCGTAAACCAGGCCCCGTTTTCAACTTCAAAGGCCAGCGGATTCGGTTCCCCGCCGATATCCAGAAAATTGGTTTTTCCGAAGAGGAACTGGCCCAGGTTGTAAAATTTTATATGGAGATCAATTCTTGGGACAACGCGCAATTTGACCTTCTTGACGACAAGGATTTGCGCGAATACCTGGCAAGCTACACGGAGCACCAGGCAACGCGAAGCATTCTGGGGCTTTTGGCCGGCGTCTACTTCGTGATTTCGGATTATGATACCCCGGTGGGTGAATGGGCCCGTTGCAATAAGGAGGTTTTACAAAACCACGCCCAGGGCTATCCCATAGGCGGAACCGGAGCGGTGCCGAGTGCGTACGTGTCCATCCTGGAAGATGAAGGTGGACGGGTGCACATCGGGAAGGCGGTCAAACGTATTATAGTGGAAGGAGGCGCGGCTACGGGAATCGAGCTTGAGGACGGCACTATCCACTCGGCCCAGGTGGTCATCTCCAATGTGGGAAACAAGGGAACCGTGGAACTGATAGGGCGGGAACACTATACGCCGGAGTCCCTCGCCACTGTTGACGCGTTCCAGTACTCCATGGGAGTCTTTGCCCTCAAGGTGGCGCTGGATACCCAGTTTGTCAAAAACGAGAACATGGTGATGTTCGTGGGTGACGGTTTTGAGTCCTTCCTGAACGAGAGAGATCAGCGTACGCCCGTTCCGGATGTAGCGAGTCATGCCATGATTCCCATCATATCCAACATGGATCCAACAGCGGCGCCCCCGGGAAAACAGTTGATCGCCATGGGAGGCGGACTCAATGGACGCGCCTCGGACTATACGAAACAGGACTGGCAAGACTGGAAAAAGGCTTACCTGCGCGCGCTCGAGGTAGTGTTCCCAGGCATCGGTGCGCATATCCTGTGGACTGTAGCAACCACGCCCGTCGACATCGAGCGTCAATTCGGTGAAGACGGCTGCGTAATCGGCATCAGTCAGAAGATCGGCCAGGTGGGCGATGCGCGTCCGGCCATCGTCGACCCCTGTGTCAGGAACCTCTACCATTGCAGTGCCGACTCCGGGATCCATGGAATCGGCGGGGAACTGGCCGCCAGCAGCGCGCTTGAGCTCTTTAAGATTTTGACGCGTTGAATGAAAGAGTAAAATCGCGCAGAAATTTTGCTGACTTACTGTAATCTTGGGTTTCTTTTTTAACCAATTCATACAATCTTTCCCCTGAAAATGTACCTTTTAAAACAGATTTTGTTAAAGAGCTGTATGTGATCAACAGGAGGCCGGGCAGATCGTAAAAATTTCCCCTGCGTGCTCTTGGCAACATTCCTTTGTTCTTACGCCTGGCCAGGTCAGTTTCAATTACGGGGTCGTAACCACCAGTAAGATTCGACCTTTGCCCTGTTGAATCATTCTTTTCTTTTACCAATGATTAGGCCGCTGCCTTCTTCAACTCTACCTCATAGCCGAGATCTTTCAAACGCTTGATGTGGCCTTTTACAATCTTGTCTTCTTTTCTCCGGCTCAAATAATCATGGCCAAGCTCTTTATACGGAATCCCGGTTTTCAAAATCTGATAAGCCATAATCAATATCTTGTGGCCAACGGCGATCAATGCGCGTTTCTTTCCTCGTCTCCCGACAAGACTGTAATATTTAGCGCTCAGATAAGTGTTTTTCATTTTTGTTGCAACCCAGGCACATTGGGTCAATATCGCCCTCAAGTTTTTATTGCCGTGGGTTGTCTTGCCACTTTTTTTTTACCGGCGCTCTCATTATTTCCTGGACTCATTCCCGCCCATGCTGATAAATGCCCTTCGGATGGAAAGACATTCATAGCCGCACCAATCTCGGCCAGGATTGAGGACGATCCTTGTTCCTTCACGCCGGGAATGCTCGCCAGTAATTCCCTTTCACGATGATAATCTTTCAGCTTCCCGTTGATTTGCCGGTCCAGATCGGCAATGATCTTCTCCAAAAATGCAATATGATCCAAGGAGGCCTGAATCATAAAACCATGATGATCGCGAAAATGCCCCTGCAGGGCTTCTTTGAGTTTCTCTTTCTTGCCCTTGAGTCTCCCGACAGCTAACTCCGCCAGCGAATCCGTATCAAAATTGCCAGACATGATGGCCTTGATCATTCGGCTGGCGCTGACTCCAAGTGTGTCCGATACTACTGACGATAATTTAACATTCGCATCCTCCAGTACCTTTTGTATACGGTTCTTCTCCGCTGAAGCAGCTTGTATTAATTTCTGCCGGTAGCGTGTTAAATCCCGCAAATCACGAATCGCCTGCGGTGGAACGAAGCTCGCCGTTAACAGTCCGCTTCGCAATAACTTGCAGATCCATTCGCTGTCTTTAACGTCTGTCTTCCGCCCTGGTACATTCTTGATATGCCGCGCATTGGCCAATATCACTTCAAAACTATCCTCCAAAATGTTAAACACCGGTTTCCAATATGGCCCTGTGCTCTCCATCGCAACATGGGTAATGCCCAATGTAACCAGCCAGCCTTTCAAACGCAGCAAGTCGCCGGTCATCGCACTAAATGTCCTGATCTCCTTCTTGATCCCACTGCCCATGACACATGCCACCACCGTTTCCTTATGCACATCCAGTCCGCATCCTTTATCAATAATGATATCCATACCCTGACCTCCTTCTATATGTATTAGATTATATCGATAACCATAAATACACCAAAGGGCTGAGGCATGACAATATTTTCATCCTCCTTTGTGACAGAGTGCTGTCATGTGGGTTTCAATTGGTAATCAATATTAATTGACATTCAATATTGCTCGAACTCTAAATTAACATATGATACAAGTATAGAGGGACAAGTCAGGTCACCTATGCAAAAGAACATTTAACAAAAGGATATAATCGATGGGCAAAAAAGAATCCTTGTCCCACATCTATCAGAATCCAGTCGAGTTGTTACAGAAACTGATCAGGTTTGATACTACCAATCCACCCGGCAATGAGTCCGATTGCATTGCGTTTATCAACGACCTTCTGACCCAGGCTGAAATAGATACCAAGATACTTGCAAAATCACCAGATCGCCCAAACCTCATTGCTCGATTACCCGGCCAGGGAACCGCCGCCCCATTACTACTCTATGGCCACATAGATGTCGTGACGACTGAAAATCAACAATGGCGTTATCCACCTTTTGAGGGCAAGCTGGTTGATGAGTTTATATATGGGCGTGGTGCACTGGATATGAAGGGTGGTGTAACCATGATGTTGGCTGCTCTCTTGCGGGCAAAGGCTAAGAATCTAAGGCCGCCAGGTGATATTATTTTGGCCATAGTGTGCGATGAAGAAGCCTTCGGCGACTATGGGGCGAAATTTCTCGTTGAAAAACATCCTGAAGAGTTCGATGGCGTGCGTTATGCAATCGGTGAATTTGGCGGATTCACCGTGTTTGTCGGCAATCGCCGTTTCTACCCTATTCAGATTTCCGAAAAGCAACTCTGTTGGCTCAAAGTAACCTTTCGTGGTCCAGGCGGGCATGGATCCTTGCCGGTTCGCGGTGGGGCTATGGTCAAGCTGTCTCGGTTCCTGCAAAGGTTAGACAAACGCAGGTTGCCGGTGCACATCACACCGCCGGCACGTCTCATGATTAGCGCAATGGCCTCGTCGCTTGGCGGGATAAGTTACCTGATACTCGGCCAACTCCTCAATCCTCGGCTGACTAATCGCATCCTCAACTTGTTGGGTGAAAGAGGTAATCTTTTTGATCCATTGTTGCATAATACAATAAGCCCGGCCATTGTACATGCAAGCAACAAAATCAACGTCATTCCAAGCGAAGTTTCCGTAGAACTGGATTGTCGTCTGCTGCCCGGTTTCCAGCCGGATGACTTGATTAGCGAACTATTCAAAATTGTTGAAGAGACTCTTGAGATTGACGTGATTCGATACGATCCCGGTCCAGGACCGTCCGTACCAGACATGGGGTTATTCAACACACTAGCAGGCATTTTGAAAGAGGCTGACCCGGATGGCACTCCTGTCCCCATGCTTTTGAGTGGCACCACCGATGCGCGGTTCTTTTCCCAGCTCGGTATTCAGACCTATGGCTATTTGCCTATGCCATTGCCAAAAAGCTTCAGTTTCATTCAGACGATTCACGCGGCTGACGAGCGGATTCCAATAAACGCAGTTGAATTTGGTACAAATGCGATCTACCAAGTATTACAGCGTTTCGGAGGATAAAACCTTTGTGGGAAGAACATATAGTAACGTTATTTATTATACAATTACTTCCTCTGAGTGTTAATTGACGAATTCTGAGAGTTATGCGACATTACAAACGTTAACTATCAAGGAAAGCTGAAATTTAACTTAACATAAGGGCACAATGCAGCTGATTATCATCAGACACGGTGAAACGCTTTGGAATAAAGAGGGGCGGGTTCAAGGGATAAGCGATGTCGAATTAAGCACTGTCGGAATTGAACAGGCACGGCTTCTGGCCTTATCCCTGAAAGATCATCCCATCAGAGTGATCCATACCAGCCCGCTGAAAAGAGCGCTGAAAACAGCGGAGGTTATCAACGAGTTCCATCGAAAGGAAATTCATACTCATAATGACCTAATGGAAATAGACGCGGGAGACTTTGAAGGTGTTTCCTATAAGAAACTTGTAGCCTGCGAAAAAGATTTTCTGAACAAATGGATTGCTGACCCGGCTTCTGTCAAAATGCCCAACGGAGAATCATTTACTCAACTTCAGGATCGTGCATGGCGCGTTATGGAAAAAATCATTAACAAAGAAGAAAACGCATTGGTGGTTGCCCACAACTTCACCATTGCGGCTATTATCTGCCGTATAAGAAGCATCAGCCTCAACGAATTCCAAAGTTCCTTGGTAGGCAATGCTTCCAAAACGATCGTCAACTTTCAAAAAGATGGTATTTTTATCGAAACGTTTAATGACCGCAGCCATCTGCCGGAAGACACTAAATCATCGGGATGATTTAGTGCTTGGCATCACGTCTTTGCTTGACTCATTAGCGATGTCGGATACCACAATTCAAATGGTAATCTTCAATCTTGCTGACTCAAACAGGTTAAGACTTTGTAGATACTTTAAAAAAGCACAACTTCCTGTTATCCACACATCGTCAATCTCGAAGAAGATACTAGATTTCAATTCGTAATAAACACAATTCATAGGTGACGACAAAACTCGGTAACATTTTATTTGAGGCAATTAGAAGTGGTTATTCCGCTGGACACCGTATAAATACATGAGTATAATATTACTTAATAAATAATTTCATATGGCTATGATTAAGAATCATCAAGTGATCATGAAGGTAAATGTTTCATTTTTCAACCTCACAGATCATTTAAATAGACGGAAAAAAACCCAATGAATGATCAATCCAAAACAAAGCATGACCTGATTCAGGAATTGGTTTCCCTACGAAAGCAAATAGCGGAACTAAGTCAATATGAATCAGAGCACAAGCAGGTCGAGGAATCGTTACGCGACTCGGAAGATATGTATAAAAGTTTGATAGAACATATACCCGATATCATTTTCATCATCATTGACCTGGAAGGTAAGATTATCTTTATTAGCAAAAGAACAAAAGAAATACTTGGCTATGAGAACGAAGAAACGATCAACAGGAACATCTTAAATTTTATCCCTGAAGAAGCTCATCAAAGCACTATGGAAAAATTACAGAAAGGTATGGAGGGGGAAAAGATCAAACATGTTCAATTGCCAGTGACAGCGAAATCAGGGGAAAAGTTGTTTTTTGATTTTTCCTTTTCAAGAATTTATAAAGATGGAGTAGTTGTCGGTGCTCAGGGTACAGCGGTTGATGTCACCGACCGCAAACGGGCGGAGGATGAGCTGAGGGAGAGCGAACATAAATACCAAGAACTGAGCATAATCGATGACCTCACACAGCTTTACAATTCCAGGCATTTTTATGCTCAGCTGAAAAGAGAAATGGAACGGTCGAACCGCTATGAACAACCATTAACTCTCTTGATGCTGGATCTCGACAAATTCAAGGAATTCAACGACACATACGGCCATATTGAGGGGGATTATGTATTATCGCGACTAGGCCAGGTTGTGAAACGATGCCTCCGCGAGACCGATTCCGCCTATCGTTATGGTGGCGAGGAATTTACGATCATGCTGCCTATGACTACAAACGAAGAGGGAATTGTAACTGCTGAGAGAATCCAAACGGAATTGAGGAAAGAGGCTTTTTCCCCGGTGTCGGATCAAAATATTTACATGACGGTCAGTATAGGTATGGCGCAGTACAAGTCGAAGGAAGAGATGAAAGCGTTCATTAACCGGGTAGACCAACTCATGTATCAAGCGAAGAAGAATGGTAGAGACAGGATTTGTTCGGAAACATAATGTCATGAATATTTCAAGAGGGTAACGAAATAGAAGAATAATCTCTTTTAAAAGTGGTGTGGTGATGAAAGTCTGGGACAGTATTTTAATGAAAGCGGGGAAAGGTCTTTCGATTCAGCAATCGGATGATACCAGAAAATTGTTCGCACTTTGTCCGCAATTTATTTCTAACAAAATAGTCTTATATAAAGGCAAAAAATGACGAAAAACGAAAAAACAAGCAAAGCTAAGTCACCGGATACTGGCAAAAAGCGAAAGAAGGCGGAATCCCTAAGGGGGGCTGCGCTCGAAACACTGCATCATAGTGAAGAAAGATATCGAACCATTCTTGAAAACATTCAAGAAGGATATTTTGAAGTTGATCTTGCCGGTAACTACACCTTTACCAACGATTCAATGTGCCGAATTCATGGTTACCCCAAAAAAGAACTTATAGGTATGAATAACCGGCAGTATACAGAAAAAGACATCGCAAAAAAAGTTTTTAAAACATTCAACGGAGTTTACAAAACGGGTAAGCCCCTCAAACATATCGATTGGCAGATCACCAGAAAAGACGGTGTTAAAAGATACATTGAAGCATCTGTATCGTTACGAAAAGATTCCCTTGGTAAATCTATAGGGTTTAGAGGAATTATTCGCGACATCACCGAACGCAAGCAGGCGGAAGAAGAACTGCGCCAAAGTGAGGAAAAATACCGAACTATTCTTGAAGAAATCCAGGAAGGTTATTTTGAAGTTGATCTTGCCGGTAACTTAAACTTTTTCAATGATTCATTATGCCGATTTTTTGATTCCTCCAAAGAGGAATTGATGGGCATGAATTACCGTCAATACACTACAGACAAGAGGCACTCAAAAGAACTTTTTAAAGCGTTTAATAAAGTTTACAACACAGGGAAATCCACCGAAGGGTTCGCTTGGCAGCTTATAAGAAAAGACGGGACTAAAAGATACGCTGAAGCATCGGTATCATTACGGGTAGATTCGTCGGGTAAACCAATAGGGTTTAGAGGAATTGCACGCGATGTTACCGAGCAGAGGAAAGTTGAAGAATCGCTGAAAAAAAGTGAAGAGCAATACCGTCTCCTGGCAGACAACATGACAGCTCACATATGGCTCCAGGATCTAAACACAAGAAAATTAATCTACGTAAGTCCCTCTGTAGAGAAAATGTATGGATATACTTTAGATGAAATCCCAAATCTCTCTTTGAAGAAATTACTCATGGCAGAATCTCTTCAAAAAATGCTGGATTCATTTTCAACTGAAATGCCCAAAGCTTTGGCAAAGCCGCTATCCTATGTCCATAAGTATTCATTGGAATTGGAAGCTTGCCATAAGGACGGCCATCTATTGTGGATCGAGGTCGACTTCAGTATTCTACGGGATAAAAACGGAAAACCTGCATTTCTGCTGGGTGAAACCAGAGACATCACCGAGCGCAAACAGGCGGAAGAAGAATTGCGGGAGAGCGAAATTAAATACCGGACGCTTTTCGAATCTGCAAGTGACACCATTTTCTTGATGGATAAAGATATCTTTATTGACTGTAACCAAAAAACCCTTGAGATGTTTGACTGTACCAGAGAGCAGATCATCGGGCAACCTCCTTACCAATTCTCGCCGGAAGTTCAGCCTGATGGAAGGAACTCTAAAGAAAAAGCATTAGAGAAGATCAACGCAGCGATTAAGGGTCAACCTCAGCATTTTGAATGGAAACACTGTCGTTATGATGGGACTCTTTTTGATGCAGAAGTCAGCCTAAACTCTTTTAACAACAGGGGTAAATACTACCTCCAGGCAATGGTTCGCGACGTCACCGAACGCAAGACGACGGCTGAGGCGTTGCGGAAAAGCGAGGAAAATTTCCGTCTTTCCCTTGATAGTTCCCCGCTGGGCGTGCGCATATCAACAATAGAAGCCGACACGATTTATGCCAACAGGGCGATTCTGGATATCTACGGCTATGACAGTATTGAGGAGCTGAATAAAACACCCGTGAAGGAACGCTATACGCCGCAGAGCTATGCCGAGTATGAGATTAGAAAGGAAAAAAGAAAACGGGGCGAGCTTGGCCCATCTGAATATGAAATAAGCATCGTGAGAAAAAACGGTGAAATTCGTAATCTTCAGGTTTTCCGTAAAGAAGTCATTTGGAACGGAGCAAAACAGTTTCAGGTAATCTACAAGGACATTACCGATCACAAGCAGGCTGAAGAAAAACTCCATGAGACATTAGAAAATTTACGGAAATCTATTAAAACAACGATTCAGGTATTGGGTACGGCATCAGAAGCAAGAGATCCTTATACGGCTGGCCACCAGAAGAGGGTTGCCGATCTCGCTCGCGCCATTGCCACTGAGATGGGCTTACCGGACGATAAAATCGAGGGATTACGGATGGCAGGTTCCATCCATGACATCGGGAAAATCTCCGTACCCGCGGAGATATTGTCCAAACCCACCAAACTGACAAACACCGAATTTTCCATAATTAAAGAACATTCTCAAACTGGATACGATATGTTGAAGGATGTGGAATCTCCCTGGCCGCTGGCAGAAATAGTTCACCAGCACCATGAACGGATGAACGGTTCCGGCTATCCGAGAAACCTGAAAGGAGATGAAATTCTTCTGGAGGCGCGTATTCTGGCTGTAGCCGACGTGGTGGAGGCCATGGCTTCCCATCGTCCTTATCGTCCGACCTTGGGAACAGAGGCAGCCCTTGAAGAAATTACGAAAAATAAGGGCATTCTTTATGACAATGCTGTCGCCGATTCCTGTCTGAGACTTTTTAGGGAAAAAGGCTATCAGCTTACATGAGATAGAATAACCAGTCACGTAGAAAAAGCATGGTTAACGCCCTTTATTGTATGGTCAAGAATCCTTTAGTCCAAACTGGAAATAAATATCATCTTTGCCCGATGAAATACTCCTAACCTGTTTTGCAACATTTTTCTTCCCGAAAATTTTGAGGGCCTTCTGAAAATAACCCATAAGGAGTTGCTCGAAGTAATAATGTTTGACTTGAAGCTCGGTGATTTTGAGATGAACGACGTTGTTCTCTAATTTTGTGGTAACTTTACCTTCGTCATAATAGGTCGACCAGAGTTTAGGTAGGACCGATTCGACGAACTGTTTTATATCCTTTGTGAGCAGATAAGATTTGTACGGGCCTTCCGACGACAGGGCAAATTGAGCGGCGGCCTTCCCAAACGTCACGTAATGCATCATATTGTTGTCAAAAAATTCCTTAATCATCTCGTCAAGAAAAAGGATGAATTTATCCATCGGAATGGGAGTAATAGCCCAAATTGTATTGCTGAAAAATTTGTCCTTTGCCGCCAGTTTGGGCATAAAGGAATTCCAGCGTTCCTCGCCGAAAGCTCCAATGATAGTAGTTTTTCCTGTAAGAAAAATGATTCCTTTTACGTTCATATCAAAACCTCTCAAGAATGACTATGTGGATTAAATACGTGATAATATATATTTTGTAGTGCATTAATATGCAAGTATAATATTTAATTTATTAGAATGGAGAAAAGTTACCAGCTTCCACGAGATAGAAAAACCAATCTCTTAGAAAAAAAGATTACAAATAGTAATCCTTAATTTTGACAACTGCCCATTACTGTGGATTAGTAGGGTATGCCGTGTAAAACGTATAACTAGTCGGTTAAAGTCCGACGATGGGAATTCGGTAGTTCGCCCATGTAGCTAGAGGGAGGTGTTAAGGGTAACCTGAAGTATTAAGTTTCCTGACAAAGGCTCCTTAGGGGAGTCGAGCAAACCTGCGGGTCGCAGCGCGAGCGAACCTAGATGTAGCCTCGAAACACACGATGGAGTTGTCGACCCTCTCCTACACAGGGGAAGACCGTAGCATCTATCTTAACGAAAACTACCAGAACCGATAGAGGGACTTCCGGGGTAACAGGGGTGACACGCAGGGGCAGCCATGCGAGAATGAACACGGGAGACCCTTGCCGATGCTGAGCAGGCAACTGGTGGATATAAGGAAACGAAGTTTCACCGGGTTGGCAAGGGAGTCGGAGTTGCTCATAGTACCGCTTGTATTCCAAGGACAACATAACCTTGGGAGAGGGAAGGGGCAATACCTTCATCATGCTTCTGAAGGAGGGAAGGAACGGAGATTGCGGTAACGCTATTAACTCTGAATATTTCGAGAATTCCGGTGGAAGCTATACTGGAAGGCCAAGTGAAAGCGAAAGCCTCTAGAAGAAGATGATTGGAAAGCCGTATTCGGGAAAACCGAACGTCCGGATGTGCGTCCAGCGAAGGCTGGTATGTTCAGCGGGAGTCAGTCCTGCCGGGGTAAAAGTCAGGAGCCCCGTAGTTTGGATAGCAGGGTGGCGGGAAACCAAAACTCTGAAGCCTATCGACAAAGCCACCGAGAGGGTGGTTGCGAGTCATCGGGCCGTAATGAAAGTGAACGCAGAGGTAGCCTCGAAAATTCGTAGCCCTGGAGGGCGAGCACGTAACCGTAGTGTGAAGGCAGCATGGGGCGACGTAGACTGACTGAAACGTTTCCCCACTCCAGCGGGGTGATAGCGACAGCACGGTGACAAGGACATGCCGAGCAACTGGAGAAGCCCTCCTCGTCCCAGGAAGAAATCTCTGGAGCAAGGTAGATTCTATAACTGTAAACAGCGGGAAGTGAATCGAAGGCGAGAGGGTGGCGGATGGGTTCGTAAGAGCGATGAACCGGAGTAATGTCCGGGGAGCAAAGGAGCCCTGCTGTTAATGATCTTCTGACAACATTGGGAGGTAAGGGCGAAATGATAAAGGCGCCCGTCAGTTTACAGGACCTGAGGAGGAAGATATACTTAAAGGCGAAGGCTGAAAAGGCATGGCGCTTCTGGGGACTGTATGTTCATGTCTGCAGGATGGAGACGCTTCAAGAGGCCTACAAGATGGCTAAGAAGAATAATGGTGCACCGGGAATAGACGGGGTAACGTTTGAGGCCATTGAGGAATTGGGTTCTGGAAGCTTTTCTTGAGCAGATACGAGATGAACTGGTCTCTGGCACGTATCGGCCGATGCGGAATCGAAGGAAGGAGATACCCAAAGACAAAAATAGAGTCAGAATTTTGGGGATTCCTTGCATTCGAGACCGTGTGGTTCAAGGAGCATTGAAACTAATCCTTGAGCCGATCTTTGAAGCGGATTTCCAAGAAGGGTCATATGGTTATCGACCCAAGCGGACAGCCCATGCGGCTGTAGACCGTGTAGCAGAAGCAGTGGTGAAAAGGAAAACACGAGTCATCGATGTAGACCTTAAGGCCTACTTTGATAATGTTCGGCATGATATCCTTCTTAGTAAGATTGCTGAACGAGTGAACGATGGTGATGTGATGCGACTGCTGAAGCTGATTCTGGAAGCCAACGGTAAGCGGGGAGTACCACAAGGGGGAGTAATTTCGCCCTTACTCAGTAATCTCTATCTCAATGAAGTGGATAAGATGCTGGAACGGGCGAAAGAAGTCACCCATAATGGTAAATATACATATATTGAATATGCACGATTTGCCGATGATCTGGTAATTCTCATAGATGGCTTTCAGAAATGGGATTGGCTTGAAAAGGCGGCCTATCGGAGACTTCTTGAGGAATTGAACAAGCTTGACGTTCAAGTAAATCAGGATAAGACTCGGATAGTGGATCTTAATAAAGACGAGACATTCAGTTTTCTTGGGTTTGACTTTAGGCAGGTGAAAACCCTCCAGGGCAAGTGGGGAGTGCGAATTATACCGAGAATGAAGGCACGGACTGCTTTGCTACAAAAGCTCAAGGATGTGTTTCGCCGCCACAACTCACAACCCGTAGATAGGGTTATATACCTGATTAATCCAATTCTCAGAGGATGGGTTAATTACTTTCGGGTTGGACATGCCAGTGGATGTTTTGGATACATCAAAGACTGGGTGGAGAAAAAGATTCGGCGACATCAGATGCGTGCAAGGCACCGCTGTGGTTTCGGCTGGAACAGGTGGAATAGGGACTGGTTCTATAAGAACCTTGGGTTATATAATGACTACAAGGTTAGATATTATCAGGTCTGAAAGCTCTGCCAGGCTGATAGGTCACATAAACCTTTAGATGAAGTTAACAGGAAAGCGTAGTGCGGGAAACCCGCACGCTACGTTTGACGAGGCGGAGGCTGGAAACGTACTGATAACACTCGGTGGCGCGCTAGTCTTCGACCCTACTGATGAGGGGGAGCTGGAGATAGAACCATTCGGCTACTACGCCAGCTCTCTACTCTACTGAAGTCAACTCCTACCACACCCACATTTTAACAATTTAACCCCAACAAATATCAACTGAAAGAGAGCATACCCGCAGCAGTTAGTCTACTGCCGCCACTGCTTCTTTCTTGCTGCACGTAACCTTTGCCACTTCTTCAACCAATTGAGCTTTGTTCATTAAGATTACCTCCCCTTCTTTATTTTAAGGGGAATTTCTTTCTATACATTTTCGTTTGCCACAAATCAATCCGAATCACTGTGATTTTATCATCGACGCCTGAACTCTCTTCATCTCTTTCAACAATTCTTGTTTGGAAACTAAACTCTTTTTATCAAACAGGTTAATCAGGGCTTCCGATTGAACAACTTCGGACATCAGCAATTCTTTGAAATCAACGGTGATCTTTGAAACCTGTTTCTTTAGCATGTTTCAAGGCCACAATAATTATTGCATTACCTTCAATGCGGTATCGTAAGATGTAACTGGATGACCCAAAAGGAATTATCAAATCTCTGAATTCCGGTATATCTGCTGGCTTTCCTATTTGAGGATGAACATTCAATAATTGTACGTGTTTCTTGATAGTATCAACGGCTCTCTCCGCCGCTTTCTTATTGTTCGGTAAAATGAAATTTCTGAATTGTTGCAGGTCGGATATTGCCCCAGGAAGCCACTTGATTTTCATAGTGGAGCCTTTTTTTCGTGATCTTTACCCCACGAGTCAAGCCAGGTCATGACTTTATCGTCTGAAACTGATTCATTGTCCTGACAATACTTTTCCCATCTATCAATTGTTTCCTGTTTGAACTTTTCTGCCACTTCTTCCTGTTCTAGATACTGGTGGATAGCTTCTTTGATCAGCCAATGTGGGGAACGTTTCTTCACAGAGCCGATTCTTTTTAATCGCTCTTTTTCACTAGACCGAAGTTTTATAGGTAAAACGGTCATGGTATCTTGGCTATGTTCCATTACTTGTACCTCCTGCCTGCATTTACTTTGGTATACTATATTATACCTTTATTGAAATAAATGCAACGTCAAACTTTATTACTTAATTGGTTTATTCTATCCCTGATACAGCCAACAAGAGTTTCAAGATGTTCCTCCGGCAGATCGAGAAGAAAGTCAAGAGCAACGTCCGGTTTCAATAGTTTCTCGATGATTTTAAGAAGTTCTGTTTTTTCCATTATGTCCTTTCCGTGGCTGCTCAATATTGGAGCAATTTACTATTTTGTATTTTATAGTAAAAAATTGGACAATTGACAATAACTAAATTTCGTATTGATGATCTGTGTATTAACTTTACAGAATGCAAGTGCCGCAGAAATACGGCCAGCCGATATTGAATACAGATATGAAGGCCAGGTAAATTCAGGAAGTCTCTCCCATAGCTACATGATCAGAGAACAGGAAATAAAAAGGATAAAACTGACGAAAAAATCAGTAATACCAATAACAATAACATTCTCTCAACCCAATGATGTAAAATCGGCAGAAGAAATACAGCTGGCAGAAACTGAAAATAGAACTATCTTTGAAGAAGCCGTAAAAATAAAAGCAAGCCAGCTTTTTCCCAAGTATTTTATCTTCTTTATTATTAGAAATTCACCGTCATCAGGAGAGATGATAGACTGTCTGACGTGGCAATAACTTCACTATCCTCCCGTTCATATAAATTTTTACCGGCTGTCTTTTCAATCATCACAATGGCTTTTTCAATGTGCTCGACAAATTCCTTCGCAGGTATCATTTCACCATAAGAGCGGGTAAAAGAATAAATACAAACATCGTCTTTTTCCATCAGTCTGGCAATGTCTATCGTTTTTCTTAGTGTTTGCAGAACAACCTTTGTCGTTCCAACAGTGCGGGCAGGCAAAAAATCCCACAGCGCCACTGCATTACAGAAAAAGGTAGTCGGCCGGTAACTCTGTAAGGAAATTGAATCATCGTGAATCAGTGATTTTTTAATCATTTTCTTTGCCATGAATTCATATTGCAAATTTTCAGGCAGATCTTTTCTGAGATAGCCGAGTTGATCTAAAAATTCTTCAGCCGGTTTGCGTACCGTCATAAAATCGGCATCAATAGCCTTTTGCGGATTGACAAATATTTTTTCATCGCTTTTCAAAACCGCGCGCAGGACTAGAACGCTGCAGAGTAAATAGGAAGACCGGATTCCTGACGGAGAAACTGTCATGCCTTTTTCAAAAAGGTCTTCAGATCGATCCAGTTCATCAAACACATTCTGTTTCAATCGGGATAATGTCTTCCGGTCTGCGGCAATATTTTTATCAGTGCGTGTGTAACGGAGGGTCAACATAGCCCGGGCGAGATAAATAACGGCGTATTGACAAAAAAAATCTTCGGATTGGTGAGCACAGTTTTCCAGGATGAATTCAGCTTCTTTTTCAGACATCTTGAAAAGACCCATTGCCACCGAATAATTTTCGGCATCAACCGCCATGTTGCGAAAAAGCAGCATTCGCAATGTGCGGGCAGTTAAATCCGTTGGATTAATAGAAAGGACTATCCGTAAAATTTCCGCCGCCTCCTCAAAGCGCCGCCGGAAATATAGGGTCTTGGCAATTTCTACTCCCAAAAGAGAATTATGCGGAAACTTGAAAAAAGTGGAAACCGCATTGTCTTCATCAATCTTACCCTGTTTTTGTCCTGCTTCTTTCGGAAACCACAGAAGGCGGTTGAGCTTTTCCACTGCCGCCGGATTATTCTGCAAGATTTTGTCCGTAAGAAGATCGCCGACAAAATCAAAATAATGTATGCTCCAGAGCGCGGTTACCCACCAGATCATAAGGGCTTCACCGTTAAACAACGTTGTTTCCGTGGGGTGCTGGCAGAGAATGACACGTATATCATTGATCAGCAGACATTGGCGCGCATAGTCCGATACACGGATGACCGGATCATCCGGAAGCTTGGCATTGAGTAAAGGAAGCAGATAATTGTCCAGATTGGAATATTCTCCGGCAACGATAGCAATGGATAAAAATCGATTTTTAGTGCAGTAGCGGGACAATGCCCAACGGATGGCAATCTGATGAGCGAGGTCGACGGCGCTGCGCAGGCACTTCCGATAGGACATAGGATCTCCGCCTTCTTCTTCTTTAGGGAAATCAATATATAAAGTTGTAATATCGTGAGCCCGGACTTTTCCCCAGCGCCCGTAAAGAAAATGATTGATTGACTGCTCAATATAACTTTTCAGCGCTTTTTTGAGCCAGCCCAGGATTTCATGATCGATAACATCACCGCGGCTGTAAATGGCGAAGCCTATTCTGACACCCTCCGAATAATTTTCCGTTTGCTTCCCATCACTACATAGCCTGATCAAGGTCTCGAAATTCCAGCTCGCCGCAAGATCCGGACGCTCATGACCCAGCCAGAAAGCAAAACTCCGCAGAACATTTTGCTTATAGACTGTATCAGCCGGTTCTTTTTTCAATCTTGTGAGCATGGAATTTGTAACTTTGGGCAAAGCAATCCGCTGGGCTGCGAGAAACGCGTTGATTCTGCCTGTTACTGCTCTTAGCGATAAATTCAACCGGAGGAGTTCATCTTTCTTTTCCAGGAAATTTTCAAAATTTAGATGTTTTGGCGGTATAAATTTTTCCGCTGAATCTGCGTGACGATTTATAAAAGTTTTGAAATTATTTTCATCGGCTGTCTTGATCAGATCATTACGGACGGCATAGTCGATTAATGAGTCATAAATAATTGCATTATCACTTTTTTCAGTAAATCGGGACAATGACTCCATAGTTGGAAAAACCGCCAATAGAGCAGACACCGCTTTTTCTTTTTTTTTCATAGTCCGAATCCTTTTCCGATAGGTTAAAAGCCTCTCAGAATCATTTTTCAGCAAAACAGTCCTTTGTTTCACTGTAAAATAGTAATTTTACTAAAACATTATATAATATTGACTGCTGTTTTAACGAAAAGTATAAAGTCATGGTAATATTTTTTAGTCAAGGCAATATTGTCCAAAATATACAAAATTACTACAAATCAATGGAGGAGGATTGAAGATGGAGCATAACAAGCTATTTTTTGACGGGGAGTTTATCGAAGCGGCAACGGCGATGTTTTTAAAACCATCGATTTGATGTCAATCAATAGCAAGGAGGCGCAAAAATTCCGGGATAGAAGCATAGAGATTCACCTTGATATACAAGACAAGATAAGAAGGCAAGTACCGGTTAATATATATTATCTGTTGAACATATCGCATTTGAACAATCTTGATATACAAGACGAGATAGTAATCAAACCACTGGAAACAACATTACTTTTGGCTTGTTGACCTGTTTTGCCAAATGACCTTGATATACAAGTCCAGTTGGACAATGCATCCACTTTGTAGAAAATGGCCATATCACGAAATCAGGTATGTGTGGCCATGGATGCAGGTTCGGTTATCAATCCGGCAGTGGTCAGAAAGATCAATGGTTCCTTCAGCCGGATACATCTTAGTTTCAACACCGGGAAACTCCTCTGTGATCTTGTCAACGAAGAGACTCTCCTCTATTTTTTTCTAATTGCCGTTTCTAACTATAAAGATCTCAGTTTCTATCAAAATGACAACATATGCACCATTCATGGGACAGATATGTCTTTGATGCTTTCGATAATTGGCGGTTTAATATCAAGGTTGCTTCTTTCATTCTGTATTTTGCCTGATACGTCTTTTTTTTCTGACGATTTATTATTTTGTTCAGGAGAAACGGGATGAAAGGAAAACGCAGACCGAAGAAATGTTTTTGCGGTGCACTTATTATTCCTGATAAGAAAGTCGGTTCCCGTCAGAAGACTTGTGGTTTGAAAGACTGCCAGCGGGAGTTGAAGCGGCGGAACAATGAGCGCTGGCGGAAGAGTAATCCTGGTTATTGGCGCGATGATCATGCCCGCTTGAAGGCATGGCAGGATAAACATCCCGGCCATCTAAAAGAATACAGGAAAAGCCACCCGGAATACGTACGCAAGTGCAGGGAGGCGCAAAAACGCCGGGATAGAAGCAAAAGGCTTCATCTGGATATACAAGACAAGATAAAAAGGCAGGCGCCGGATATTATAGCTCAATTGTCGGATAAAGCGCATTTGGGCAATCTTGATAAACAAGCCAAGACAGTTATCAAACCACTGGAAACAGCATTACTTTTAGGTCTGCTGACCTCTTTAACCAATCAATCTTGATATACAAGTCCAGTTGGACAACTGCATCCGTTTTGTTCAAAACGGTTACGTCACAAAATCGGGCTAGAGGAAAAATATAAGGAAAAGAAATGAAAAAAATATTCGTATTGATGATCTGTGTATTAACTTTGCAGGATGCAGGCGCTACGGAGATACGGCCAGCCGATATTGAATATAGATATGAAGGCCCGGCAGATTCCGGAAGTCTCTCCCATAGCTACATGATCAGAGAGCAGGAAACAAAAAGGATAAAACTGACAAAAAAATTGGCAATACCAATTACAATAAAATTCTCTCAATCCAATGATGTAAAACCGGCACAAGAAATACAGCTGGCAGAAACTGAAAATAAACCCATCTTTGAAGAAGCCGTAAAAATAAAAGCAAGCCAGCCCGTTTTGATAAATCCCTCTGTAATGAAAGCCGCCGCGACCTCATTACCGTTTGAAGAAAAGGCAGGCAGTCATACTTCATGTAAAAAGAGCATCGTCTTTTTTCCCTTGAATGGATCTCAAATAGGCAATTCGGAGAAAGATCAAATCAAGCAGTTTATAAACTGCATCAAGGGCAAAGAAGTTAAAGTGACCGGCTATACATGCAAGATTGGCAGTAAGTCCTATAACGATACGCTCGCCATGGAGAGAGCTCATAATGTTGCCGGATATCTGCGGCAAGAAGGAGTCGTGGTCAAAGAAATAAGCGGGGAAGGGCAACAGGACTATATATCAGGTGTTGATCACGTAAACAGGCGTGTCGAAATAGAACAAAGATAAAAAGGAGAAAAAAATAATGAAAGTAAATTCTAAAATAACAATTATCGCGTTGGTAATAGGAATTGTTGGCATGGCTGTAAACATTCAAGCTAAAGAACCGGAAAATGTGAAACAGGCCATCGCGGCAAAAATTAAAGAAGTAACATCAATCAGTGCAGAAGCTGTGGAGAAAACGCCCATAGACGGAATATACGAAATTGTCGCCAACAAAGGGAATATCATTTTCTATTATGCGCCGAAAAGCGAATTAATAATATTCGGTGAGATATATGATAAAAACAAAAAATCCCTCACCCAGGAAAAACGTGATCAACTTCAAGCTCAGAAATTAGCCGACATCCCCCTGGATAAAGCAATAAAAATAGGTACGGGGAAAAATAAAGTAATTGAATTTACAGACCCCGATTGTCCTTATTGCCGCCAGGCCTCCCAATATTTTAAAAATAAGAATGTGACAAAGTACGTCTATTTAATCCCGATTACCCGCCTGCATCCGAAAGCGGAAGAAAAAGCAAAATACATTTTAGCCGCCGAAGATAAAGCTAAGGCTTATTACGAAGTCATGAGCGGAGCGAAAGACAAGGACGATCTCGGCAGCCGGAAAATATCGAAAGACGTAAACGCTATGTATCAGGCCCAGCAAAGTATCGGCAATACGATAGGCATAACCGGGACGCCGGTGTTCTGGATCAATGGAAAGTATGTGCAGGGAGCAAACATAAAAATGTTTGATACGCTCCTTGTAAAATAAAAGGGAGGGAAAAACTCATGAAGAAGGAAGAAATAGTGAAGGTTATTTTGTTGGCAACTTTTATGGCGATGGCGATAGAGCCGTCAGCGTTCGCCATTACAGCGCCGGCCGCGGGCACATTCGCCTATGACATTTACGACATGGCCGTAAATTCCATTTTAAAAGGGCCCATTGGTTTCGTAGGCGGATTGGGAGCTGTATGTTTTGGTGCGGCATTGGCGATTCAGCAAAAAATCGGCGGTGCCATCCCCGCGCTGTTAGGGGGAGCCGTGCTGCTTAAAGCGGATACAATTGTTGCCAGCATGGGTTTGCTGTACTGATGAAGAAAAAATTTCCTCAATATCTTTCCGCTCCGTTACAGGTGCTCTTTTGGGATAGCGATGAGCTGTGCATCATTATGATGTTCTTCACCATAGCAATGATCTTCGGATCGGTGACGTGGCTACTGGTTGCAGTTGGCCCTTGGGGATATACCCACGTAAAAAAAAAATATCCCCGAGGGTTTATCCGCCACATTCTGTACTTTGCGGGACTGGTAAAGTTTCAAAAGTACCCGGAATATTACGAGAACATATTTATAGAATAAACAAAGAGGGGAACGATCAAAGTGAAGCTGTATCAGTATATGAACGATAAGGCGAAACACAAAGGTGAAAACAGGCTGTTGAAATTCACCATATTAATTATCGGAACAGTAACTCTGATCAATACCGGCGTAATGCTTAAGGCACTCAGTTATCAGAGGGTGGTGATCATGCCGCCGGGATTGCAGGAAAAAACAACCATCGAAGGAAACAAGCTCGACGAAATATATGTCTCCACGTTCGTGAGATATATCAGCAGCCTGGCGTTTTCCTATACGCCGGTCTCGGCCCGCAGGCAATTCGATGAGCTGTTGCTGCACTTTGATCCATCCGCATATCCACAGGGGAAAATGACATTTTATAACCTGGCCGAAAAAATAGCGGAAACACAACTGACACAGGTGTTTTATGTAACCAAAATTACCGCGAACACGGAAACAAAGAAAATAGAAATAGAGGGGACTAAAAAACAATATATCGACGACCGTAAAATAGAAGACGACAAAAAAACATATTACATTGACTACACGATACTTAACGGAAGATTTTTCATTCTGTCCATAACGGAGTCGGCGGCAGAGCCAGCCCAGCAAACCCAGGATAAAACAACTGCACAAAAAGGAAAGTGAGATGAAAAAAGCAATACTGCTAACCATAGTATTATTTAATCTATTTTATGCCTGTCTATCATTTGCAGAAGATAACAATCCCGGAGCGCCACCGGCGCAAAACGAACAAAAAGAAACGGCTGCAACAATAAAGAAAGAAATTAAGAATGAAGAAAAGGACAACTATCACACCCTGGAGTCCCTTAAAAAGAAACAGAAGTGGAATTACACCGACCGGAGCTGTTCATCGGGTGACTGTAAAAACGATCAAAAACCAGCAGGGGAAGAACCTTTTGTCGGTGGAGGAAAAGTAAGTTACGGTCAGGTGCTAAAAGCGGTAGAAGAAGAACAATCTCCGACAATCGTTACGCCGGAAATACCGGCAGCGGTGCGCCTCAGCGCCCGGGATATCAATAGAGTGACGTGCCAGTCGGGAGAAATCAGGGATGTTGTCTACTCCAAAGAGAAGGGCATGACGGTAACGTTCGCGGGAAAAGACGCCTATATAAAATATAAATACATTAAAAAAGCCGATAAGACCATATACCCAACCGTTACGGAAATGTACATCATTTGCGGTGAGGCAACTTACAACCTCATCGCCGTGCCGGAATCAATCCCCTCAAAAACAATTCAATTGTCCACCGGCGATAGAGAAAAAATAAGAAAGAATAAATATTATTTTAGCGGAATGTCGTCAGAGAAAAAAATAATGGCGATGATCAAGGCCGTATATACCGACGACATACAGGAAAGTTTTACCGTGGAAAAATACGCATTGAGGGACATCAGCCCATATGAAGAACTGTTTATATCGCCAACCAGAACGGTGACCGCTCCGGGCGAGGGAATGTCGGTCAAAGAATATATAATTAAAATAAAAGAATCTTCGCCAAGACAGGAAATAGAACTGGACGAGCGTGATTTTATCGAAACGACAACAAACCCCATAGCATTGGCCATTGATAAGCTGAAGATAAAGAAAGGCGATACAACCCGGATGTTTATATGCGCACAAAACACAGGCGATGATGACCGGGATAAAAGTACAACGATAAAAATTGACCGGGGTTATGAAAACGAAAACATAATAAAAACAGAAACGAGTGACGACAATAAGAAAAGTTCCAAGCAAATCAAAATCAAAACAATGCAAAATTAAAATAGGGAGCCTGGGTAAATGGCAACTTTAGATTTGAAAAACATATATCAGGAGCATTGGGTGAACCTGGATGCCGCCGCCAAGAAAAAAACGGTAACAACAATTATCATTGTGATCCTGATGGTCTTTGGCGCTGCTGTATATTTTATAAAATTCGGCTCAAAAAACAGAGAAGTAACCCCGGTAAATAAAAATCCCCAACAGGAAATAAAACTGGAACCGCATCTGCTGGAGAAGTCTGCCTATTTGCAGGGGCAGGAAAAAATAAACGCCATGCTTAAAGATGTCGAAGATATGAAAAAAGAGATTCAAGATGCCAGGAATCAAAAAGAGCAATCCTTAAAGACGAACCCGGCAGAAACATATCCCGGCATGAAGCGGCCGACGGAGGGAGCGCCACAAATCAATAAAAGCGAACCGCTGCCACCCCCGCCGCTTCCCCGGGTTCAATCACCGCAGTATAGTAATAATGCAGCATCAAGAAGCGGCTTGCCGATGCCCCCCATCCCAGGCGGACAAAGGTTGCAGGAAGAACAACCGGCGGAACGGGAAATCGGCGCAATAGAAATAGTAACCAATCACAGCAGCGCGGATAATAAAGAAAAATCAGCAGAAAAAAAAAGCAAAAAAAAGACAGTGTATTTACCCCCTTCTTTTATGGAGGCAACGATGTTGTCTGGCTTGGATGCGCCGACAACGGAGGGGGGCAAGGGAGAGCCTGTCCCGGTTTTATTGCGTATTAATGATCTGGCTTTTCTGCCCAATCAGGTGCGGGCAAACCTTAAGGGATGCTTCATCATAAGTGAAGGGCATGGATCTCTGGCGGATGAAAGAGCCCACCTGAGGATTACCAATATATCCTGTCTGTCGAAAAAAGGTACAGCCGTCATCGACCAGCACGTAAAAGGATTTGTCGTCGATTCGGATGGGAAAATAGGATTGCGCGGCAGGGTTGTAAGTAAGATGGGCGCCATAGTGGCACGGTCGATCATTGCCGGTTTTTTCGGTGGGATAGGCGACGCCATTAAAGCGCAAACAACATCAGTAAGCGTAAGTCCGCTCGGCCAGACACAGACCATAGATCCCAATCAGGTGGTTCAGGCTGGCATCGGATCAGGAATCTCCACTGCCTCACAACAAATATCAAAATTTTATCTCGAATTAGCCCGCCAGGCCATGCCGGTAATAGAGGTCGGAGCTGTAAGAGATGTAACACTGGTCGTATCGGAAGGCACGGAGTTGGAAATAAAAGAAATAAACAAAGGAGAATATCTTCCATGAAAAAATGTCTCATTATCATAACAATGCTGTATCTATGGGGCTGCGGGGCGATATTAAATCCATATAAAGACGATTTTGCCTGCCCGGGTTACGACAAAGGAAAATGCATTAGAGTCGAAGGCGCATATAAAGAATCTCTTCAAGGGAAGAGTGGTAACATATTGAATGATAAAGAAAATAAAGCAGCGTGCGAAAAATGCAGGAAAGAAGCGAAAAACAATAACGTATCGGAAGATACGTATTGCACCGCCTGTTCATCCTCGGAAACAAACGACGTCGAAGAAAAACGCCTGAAAGCAGAATCATCCGAAACGATGTACCGCAAGGCTGTTAATAAAAAATTGGCATCCATGCTTAAAGAACCGAACACACCCCTGCTGGCCGCTCCGCAGGTTATGCGGGTGCTGGTATTGCCGTACAGGGGAGATCAAAATGAACTGTATATGATGAGATACGTTTATTTATTAACCGATGATCCGAAGTGGGTCATGGGTAATTATTTAATAGATTCGGAAGAATAATAAAAGGGAAAGATCATGGGAGTGTTTTATTCAATGCTGGCAATCGTCGTCGCCGGAATTTTGTCGATAATTTTCTACTTATTTCGTCATAAAATACAGGATATTTTACTGGGAACCGATCGGGACGCCACAATAGATGAACTGGAACAGATCAGCCAGCGAAACAAATTTTCATCATATTTACCCTGGCGGGCCTATGACAAGGAAAAAGTATTTTATTATAACGTGGATGAAACCATAGGTTTTCTATGGGAATGCACACCCCTGGCCTTTGCCGGTGATAAGACAACATTCATTTTAGAAGGCATATTCAGAATCGGCATTCCCTACGGCAGTATACTTCAATTCATATTATATGCCGATCAGTACATCGAAGAAGAGTTGGAATTATATCAAAAAGGAAAGACACGGGATAACAAGATATTGAAGGAGTCGTCAAAATGGTATGCGGAGTTTTTCCAGAAGGGCACAAAAGGAATGGATATATTTCAAAGGATGCCCCTGAGAAACTACCGGTTATTCGTGGCCTTAAAGATCCCCCAAAAAGAAGCTGAGCAAATCAACATTACAGACGTATACAGCACAGTAAGAGAGATTCTTTCCGGAGCAGGTATACACCCTCAAGATTTAAAACCGGAAGAATTAATCGACTGGATGCGGAAATTATTTAACGACAAGCCCTCCAGCAACAACAAACGGTATAACGAAGAAGAATATATCAACAAACAGGTCATCTTATCGGACACCGTTATCAAAAAGACCTTATCCGATATCAAGATAGGTGAAAGATATTTCCGGTGTACAACGGTCAAAACCTTTCCCGTAGAAGTAGACACATTCCAGACCAATGAATGCTTCGGCGGTGTCTGGGGCATTATTTCCGATTCCAACCAGATATTGACGCCGTTTTTATACTCGCTGAATGTTGTCTATGAAGATTTAAAGATGAAACTGCACATGAAGTGCAATCTGGTCCTGCAGCAGCAGGCGGCCGGAAGCTTCGCCCCCTCTCTGATGCGCAAAAAAGAAGAATATATGAGGGCGGTGGACGATATCGAAAAAGGATTGCCCTTTGTAAAAATAATACCGACATTGTGGGTATGGAGCGAGGATTCCCAACAGGCCGCAGAATCCATCGTGAGAGCAAAAAGGCTGTGGGAACAAAACGGCTATGTCATGCAGGAAGACAAAGGCATTTTACCTCCTTTACTCGTGTCTTCGCTGCCGTTTGGCCTGTACAACGTCAAAGACAATATAGAAAATCTGGATAGAGATTTTATCGCACCGGCATCGGCCGTGGCATCGTTATTGCCGGTACAGGCGGATTTTTCCGGCGGCGGATATCCGCACTTGTTGTTTATGGGACGCAAAGGGCAGCCCTGCCGTCTGGATTTGTTCGGCAAGGCGGCAAATAATCACAACCTGTTTATTTCCGCATCATCCGGCGCCGGCAAAAGTTTCCTGGTTAACTTTATCACCCTTAATTATTACGCCGCCGATGCAATGATAAGAATTATCGATATCGGAGGCTCCTACCAAAAACAGACGGAAGTATTCAAGGGAAGATTTTTAGACTTCAACCCGGAATCCAATTTATGCATGAATCCATTTACCAATATAAGAGAGCCCGAAAGCGATCTCCCTCCGATAATATCACTGCTGCGCACCATGGTCTATTCCGCTACCGATACGGTACCGTTTGCCAATGCGGAAACGGAGATGACCATCCTGAAGGCTGCTACCCGCTGGGCATGGCAAACGGCCGGCAACGATGCCGACATAGACACGATCTATGAATTCCTGAATGCGTATCCGGAGCATACGGACGAGGAACTGAAAGAAAAAGAGGACAGCGGTTATAAAGCAGTATTTAAGCAGGTAGCGGGGGCATTAGCTTTCAACATACGGGATTTTACATCGCAGGGAGCATTGGGAAAATGGTTTTGCGGACGCTCCAACTTCGACATATCTGCGGATGAGTTTGTCGTGCTGGAACTGGAGCATTTAAAACCGATCAAAGAACTGTTCAAGGTCATAACCCTTCAGGTAATCAACGCCGTAACACAGGATTTATATTTATCGGATCGCAGCAGAAGACGGCTGATCATATTTGATGAGGCCTGGCAGTTTCTCAAGGAAGGCCGCGGCGCGTTGCAGGAGATCATTGAGGAAGGTTACAGAAGAGCGCGAAAGTACGGCGGGTCATTCAGCATTATTACTCAGAGTGTCAGGGACATCAAGCAATTCGGAAGTGTCGGCGATGTCATCATGGCCAACTCGGCATTTAAATTTTATCTGGAATCGGGAGATTTTGAAAAGGCCAAAGAAGAAAAAATAATCGATCTGGGCGATTTCGGAATGCAGCTTCTCAAATCGGTGAAGTCCAACAGACCGAAATATTCTGAAATATTCATGGATACTCCCTATGGCATGGGAGTGACAAGACTGGCTGTCGATCCTTTCAGTTATTATTTATTCACGTCAGATGCAAAAGAAAAAGCGGAAATTGATTCTATCGTCAAAACACAAGGCAAGGATTATGCGGAAGCCGTCAAAGACATGGTTAGAATGTATAAAAGTTAAAATATACATTCTTCTACTATTCATAACATGCCCATCCCTTGTAGGAGCGCAAAGCGACATTGATCAATCCCGGTCTGCCGCCCGGAGTGCCGCCGGCAGCGCCTATCAATATCTGGGATCGGGAGCGGCAATCAATCAAAACGCCGGTCAACCGATAATGTCCGATAAGCCGATGACTACCCTTGATGGATCGCAAAGCGGCAATGTCCAGATGTCCTGTCCGTCAACGACCAAATTTGTCGATATCCTTATCCAGCCGGGAGCCACCGGAGATTTAACGACGGTGATGGTGTCGCAGGACACAAAATTAAACGGGCAAATTAATTATCAGTTCAACATGCCTTTTCCCGTATCCGGGATATGCGGCAACGGCGTGATTCAATGTAATCCGGGAACCTGGAACAATTGTGTATTTTGGGCGTGGACGGCAAATACTCAAGGGCAATTAAGCATTCAGCAAACAGACTATACCCGGATGGGCGGTTGTTACTGTATCAACAATTCCTGTGGAAACAATATTGCGTGGACAAACTTATCCTTAATCCTGAAAGATCTGGGCGGCGGCGCCACCGGGGCGATAATGTCCGCCAATCCGCAATACAGCATAACCAGCACATCAATAAGCGATACAGAAATAGCCTATTATAGCCAGGCGCTCACCAGCTGCGGCTCCGGCAATCAGGGAGCGACAAATCCCGCAAGTTATTTTGCCGGAGGCCAGACGGATACGTTAGTAACCAATGCAGCACAAACGGAGGTTGCAACTGAACAGACAGATCCCAACAGCCTGTACAGTGTTATGAATAACGCCATACAATATCACGCCGATCTTGTTCAGGAGATCCAATGTAAAATAATACGGGGCATCTCAATTGCCGAAAGTGCAACATGTCCCTATGGCAATGCGGCATTGAATGCAACCAGGACAACGTGCACCGACCAGGGCGATAATTGTGCAAGTTATTGTGACACCTTAAGCGGATGCCAGGTGGCCCTGACTCCCATTACAGTATCGGGCTCCTGGAACCGGATGATCATGTATTCCATGTGGGGAAGCGGATCAAATGTTGTGGGCAGCGGATCGGAAGTGGGCTCACTGTACTACTATTATGACTATTCCTACAATCAGGGCCTGTCGGAAAATTTCATAACAATACCAGGGGAAAACATAACCGGAAACGTGACAACCTATCCCAACTACATTGCAGATATTTGGGGAAGCGGTGAAAACCTGGAGCCGGTTATTTGCTATAACAGCAATCTGGCCGATCCCCTCTATAATGCGAACACCGGCGGACTGGTCGTGGCGACGAATCCGGATGATATTGTGTGTCAACCGGCGGGAGAAATAAATATTCCCGGCGTAACAATGACAACAGATGTGGCCTCACCGATTACTCCCTGCCTGGCTGATTATTGGTGGGATTACAGCTATGAGTATTACAGCTATTCCAATGGATACTGTGTGTACCCGTTACTGTTTGTAGAAACCAGCGGAAACACCATTACCAGCTCTTTTTATGGCAATCCGCGGAGCGTTGTTCATATCTGGAACGCGAACTGCACTTACCCCTCCACACTGGTGGATACCATCAATGAGTCGGAAGATGATCAATGCACCGCCCTGGAGCAAAATCCAAACTGTAACCTCGAACAGGAAATAGTCGATAATGTATACACGGTGCAAAATTATGTCCCGACGGGATTGGTGCCGTTATCGTCATGCAGGGATTTCGTAGGCTATTACGATCATAATATTTGCCGGCAATGGTGGGAAAAGGATCGGACATACATCTGTTTAAGCACCAGCCAGTTCGACTTAACTGCCGCCATGCAGAGAGTCAAAACAATAAATGATACTACGCAGACAACAGGGCAAACCGTTGCCTATACCGATTATTATCAGGATGCCCAAACAAATACATGGGTGACACAGGGAAATACTTTCAGCGCGGGAGTTGCCCAGACTCAATCATACAGCACGTGCGACAACGTGTGTAAAACGGAAATACCCGTGCAGAACAGCCAGGTCCAGCAATCAGCGTCCAGCCCGACAACCGATATCCCCTCTCAGTATCAGAATAATACGGCCAGCTATAATTTTTATTATCGAAAATGCTATCCGGATCCAACCGTGTGTCCGGTGGGTCCGGGTGAACAGATAGTAATAGATTGCCAGTGCATTAACGAATTTGCGAACACATTCACCCTTTTGGAAACTCTCAAAGAGGCCGGTCAGAGCGCCATATGTTCATCAGGAGTAAAACAATGAAAAAATACATTATGACTATCCTCTTTCTGTTGATGGCGGTTGCCAGCGGATACGCCAGCACCTGCGTTCAGGATCTTAACGGTGATGGAGTAATAGAACAAAATGAAATGTGGACATGTCTAGCCACAAGTCCGCCGCTATGCCCGCACGGCATAATGAACTGCACGATAACCAGCATAACCCTTTCCGGAGCAGTGAGCGCGGCACAAACCAATATTCAGAATAATATGGGTATCACGGGTATCAGCGCGGACGCCCAGGGAGCATCATTGATGATAACCGGATGGACGTGTGATGCCGATACGTGTTCGTCCGCCAATATAGGCTCCATCGCCATACAAAACGCAACCGTATCAGGCTCAGTGGCCGCAGACATGATCTCCGGCATAGTCGGTAGCGGATCGACTTTGGAAATATATGGATGTGACGGCGGAACATCATGCACAGTGCAACTTCTGGGAACTATCAATATCACCGGCTCGACCATCACCGGATCTGCCAGTGCCGCAGCGGGACTGACCACAATCTCCGCCAGCGGTCCAACATTATCGTTATCGGGAATGACCTGCAACGGTACAGTATGTTCGCAGGTGAATGCGGGCACAATAACAGTAACGGGTTCCAGTGCTGTATGCCCCGCAGGGTCGCAATATCAATGCATAAACGTAAGCGGAGTACAGCAATGTTCACCGCTGCCCTGTACCGATGATACATTTGGAGGAGAAGTAACTCCGGGGCAGCAGATATGCGCAAAAGATCTAAATGGTGACGGATTAATAGAGCAAGACGAAATAAGCATCTGCCAGCAATACAATAATCAATACTATTGTCCGTTGCAGGCGCAGGACTGTACAAAACAAACGGCCCAGCCGGCATGTCCGGCGGGAGGAAAGTCTCAGCGGATCACAATGTGTAAGTAATGTTATTGATAATTATACCTGTCCTGCGGGCTACACTCTTGGAACAGGCAACACATGCACGGCAGCACCGGCATGTGTCCAGGGAACATTAGACACCGGAACAATGCTCTGTGTAATCGGGTACACATGCCCCCTCGGATCGCAATATGGCTGCTGGCCGAATACCGCAGATAATAATGTGATGCAGTGCAATAATATCCCCTGCGTTGATCCGTCTGCGCAGAATCCGGTTACCACTTCCAGCAACCAGACATTGTTGCAGAATGACGGAGCCAAAGACAGCACCGGTCAATGTTTGGGAACGTTGTATATATTTAATGGGAAACCATTGCAATGCCGTCCGGCCGGAGTGAATACAAACTTCTTTAATTGCTGCGACCAGTCGGAAGGCAGTTTTTTATTTATAAAAAAGAATTGCGGCGAGCCCGATACGGATTGTGTAGCGGCTGCGGCCGCAGGAAGCTGTCATTTCGTGGGCAGTTATTGCATGACTTCATGGCCGCTGTTCGGCTGCGTACAAAACGCCAATGTGTATTGTTGTTTTTCCGATATGCTGGCCCGGATTATTCAGGAGCAGGGCAGGCCTCAATTGAATTCATTTCCCGACGGGTTTGGATCAACCGGTTCACCGGACTGCCGGGGTTTCACTACCGATGAATTTTCCCATATAGATTTCTCCAAGATAAATTTTTCCGAATACATAAACGCCAATGAAGCGAAGATGCAGACCAATGTGCAATCAGCCGTCAATAAAATGCAGCAGCAAAGCACAGGCACTCTCCAAAAGGCGGTACAACCGGCACAATGAGAAAGAACATCATGTTTGTAATGATAATATTGATAAGCAGCATTCCGGTTGCGGTATCGGCAAAGGATCTCGGAACGTATGGCGCTACCTATGCCATCATGGAAGAGGATGCCATCGCGTATCTGAAAAAAGCAATCGCCAACTTTGATCTGGGAAAGTTTAAAAAATCGCAAATAGAAAAAATAAGGAACTTCAAACCGAAGGACCTGGTGGATCTGCCGGTTGCCAGGGAAGACAGGGTATTTAAAGTGGATATGACGGGAACCATTCCCGACGACATTGTCGGAATCAACGGAGAAGTTATTTATCCCAAAGGTTACAGATATAATCCCATGGAGTATGTATTTATGAGAAGAATCCTCGTGTTTATAGATGGAAGAGATGAAAAACAGATCCAATGGTACAAAAAGTCGCCCTATACCACCGATATGAGAACAATGCTCCTGATCACCGACGGCTCATATTGGGAAGTAAAAAACAAACTCAAGACCATGGTGTACTACGCGAGCAGGAAAATAATAGACAGGATGGGAATAAAAGCGGTGCCTTCCGTGGCCGTTCAAAATAAAACAGAACTGGAAGTGCGGGAATATGCAATCAGGAAAGAGGAAAAATGAAAAGAATTTCCATTACAATATTCATTCTTGCATTGATTGCATCATTATTCCTGATACGGCCAATTCCGGTAGCGGCCGTATGCCCGGAAGATCCGGCAATTTTTGATTTGGTGGGCGCAATCTGTTGGGACTGCCTGTTCCCCATATGGTTTGCCGGTGAAGAAATAGCAGAGGGATCGCACGTCAACGATGAACCGGAAGAGGAAACTGATCCAATATGTGAATGCCCAATAGCTTACCCCCCTTATGAGGCAATAGGGGTGACAATATCATACTGGTCGCCTTCTTATTATGTTGAAGTAGTAAAAGATCCGTATTGTTTCCCGAGTTATGGGGTTAATCTGGCTGACGACGATGCCGGATCCGCTACAACCTCATACTTAAAAAAAGGGGGTGGTGAAGAAATAGGAGGAAATGGAACCCCCGAAACGTCAACTTTTATGCAGGCTCATTTTTGGTATTTCTATATACTGGGATTGCTCGATGAAACCATTGATACAATATGTCAGGAAATAACATCTACGGACCTGGTGGGATTATCCGAGATAGATCCCCTATGGCAGGATGACGAAGTTGCGGCAGTCATAGAACCGGAAGCATATATATTTGCCAATTACGCATCGCAACTAACATGTATTGCGGATTCCCTGACAACCAATACCGGATATTCGTCTACGCCCCTCTTTTGGTGCGTGGGATCGTCAGGCAGCCTCTATCCGCTTACCGGACACGCCAATAATGATGATTTATTGCAGGCGTATGAGTTGATTGTGGGCAGGGCGGTATTTCGAATGCTCCGGGAAGCTGCTATATGCGACAGCGCCTGTTGGTATTGTTCCTGTACGTACACCCCGATATGGATCAAACATCATTTTCGTGACCAGGTGGCTTGGCCTGTAAATGCCGGTTACTGTGATGCGATTGGTACAACCGATATCCAATGGGGTCCGGGCAAAAATCCTCCCGATCTGAATAAAATGGATAATATAATATTTTTACTTTACAGGAAACGGGTATGCTGCGTCCTTGCGTATTAATGTTGGCAGGTGTGACATTGTTGATGTCTCTGAATCAGGCAGAAGCCAGAGAAGCGTTCATTGAGATGCCCTCGCCGTGCTATTCCGTTGAAACAATTAAAAATGAAAAAGTATATTTAAAGGATGATGAAAAGGCCTGTGAGCAGATAGTCCCCAAAGCATTGGTTCAAATAGATGATAACATTCAGAAGGTGGAAGTATATGTAAAGGGGAAATTATGGAATGTCCAGGAATTAAACAAACAGGATATCGATTGGGGAAAAATAGCAGCCGCCGCCAAAGAACAGGAAAAGAAAATAGACGCAGCGGCGCTGGAAAATAAAAATGAAGAGGCGGCAAAACGAGCCAATGAAGCGGCAAAGCAGTTCTATTCCGAAAAATACCAGAACAAATTAAGTAAAGAAATAGAAAGAATCAGGACGGAAACGTTTAAGACGGGCGAGAAGGAAAATAAAGAAATATATTCGGACGCCAATAATAAACCAAAATACTCACTTGCCGGGAACAGCTATATTTATATTTTTGTATCGGCCTCAATGCCGGAAGATACAATCAGAGCGTATGTCAAGGATACGGCATTACTTCGGGAACATAATATATTTATTGCCTTCAGGGGAATGCTGGGAAATCCGCCCAAAATAAAAGAAACATCAAGATATATAAAAAAGATCCTGCAGAAAGACGCCGAATGCCAGGGAAAGTGCCAACAATACAAGGTTCGATTCGCGGTAGATCCGGTACTGTTTGAAAATTACAAAGTAACGGAAGTGCCGACATTCGTATACGACCGGCAGGTTCAAAACAGGGAGGTGGGGAGAAAGAAAGAAATCAAAGAAGAGAGTGAATATTACAAATTAAAGGGTGATGTCTCACTGGAATATGCCCTGGAAATATTCAGAAGAGAAACAAAAGAAAGAGAACTCGAAATATTACTCGACAAAATAAAACCGGAATATGGAACCGCGAACTAGAATAATCACAATATTAATTATTATATATTTCGTAATGTCACCGGGAAAGCACGCCCTAGCCGGTGATAAAGACGTTGAATTCTATAATGACAATAAAACCGGGTGGTGGTGGTATCAGGATCCGAAACCGGAAACAAAACCCTCCGACGCAGAAAAAATGGGTCTCAAACCGGTCAAAATAATACCTTCCATTGCCGGAATACCGGATGAAACATTATGGAACCTGCACCCTGATCAATTTCAGGAATTACTATTGGGTTTGCAGAAGCAGGCGGTACAAAATCCCTCAGAAAGCTCCATAGGCGATTATACCCGGATGCTGGATATGGCCAGACGGAAATCGGTGGTGTTTGCCAACGCCAATGCGCTCTATGTTCAGCAACATCCCGAATATGATGTGGCAGCGGCTGATCCGACGGCTACCCCCGGCCGCACAGCAATGGCTAACCAGACAAAAGAAGACATCGAAAATAAAATTACCTGGGTCACCGGTAATTACGGGTTGATATATTTTTATTCACCCGGGTGCCCGTATTGCGAGGCACAGACGCCGATCTTAAAATTTTTCAGCGATAAATATAATTGGGAAATACAGCCCTATGACACGCAAAAAGACAGTAAAGTTGCAGAAACATTTAATGTAACGGTAACACCGACAATATTAATCGTGGGGCGTAAAAGCGGCGAGTATCTGATTGTTTCATCCGGGGTAACGTCGCTACCTGATCTGGAGGAACGTATATATCGAGGCGTAAGATTACTGGAAGGCGAAACAACAGTGGAAAATTATTCAACGTATGAACATCAGGAAGGCGGAGTTGAAGATCCCAAAAGTATATTTAAAAAATAAATTAGGGAATCTTATGAGGAAGATTAAAATCACAATTATAATGATGATGGTGACGTTTACATTGGTAGTGTCACCGGTATGCACCAGCAACGCCGGCTGGATCGATGATTGGATAAGTCAAAAAGTATATTCCGGTCCGAATTATTATCAGGGACAGCAAAGGGGATATTTTTCCGGCGGATCGTTTTCCGCAAGATGGCCGGTGAAAAAGGATTATTTATTGACGGTGCAGCCTCCCCGCATCAAGGCCGGATGCGGAGGAATCGATATATTTGCTGGCGGTATATCCTTTTTGAATTTTAATTACCTGGTCCAGAAGCTGGAACGCATACTCCAGGGCGCCCCTGCGGTTGCGTTCGATCTGGCGTTAAACGTATTGTGTGAACCGTGCAGCAAAGCCATCAAGTCCATGGAATCTATTTCCGATCAGTTAAACCACATGTCCCTCGACGAGTGTAAGGCATCCAAAGCAGTCGCGGCATACACCCTTGATAAAACGGGTGTCTCGGATTTATTCAGTGACACCAATGAATATGAATCAGGCGGCGAACTTTCGGATTGGTACTCGGATTACGAAATTACAGGAGGCTTGTCGGATTCTTATCAATCCGTAAAGCAATCAATTATCGCATCAAGCGGAACCTCGGTGGACAATGCATCACCCGACGATCTGGTAGCCGGTTGTCCCCAGGAAGTGACGGCGCTGTTCTATAGCATACAGGGATCGATGCTGGCGAACTTAAATCAGCAAATAGGACTTAATGAAAGTCAGGACTTTATCGAATTATTGAGAGGATTCATAGGCGACATCGAGTTGCAATCGGGAGGACCCCGCGGCGTCACGGTAAATTCAGTGCCTCCCTGTTCGAGTAATAATCAAAAAACAGTGGATAATCTGGTCAACGGGGATGTGCAAAAAAGAAGCCTGGACAGCGATACATGTATGCCGGTCCCCGATGCAGACGCAAACTTAACAACATATGTAAAAAATATGATTGTAGGCATTGCCGGTACTATACAAAACAGGCAATCCCTGACACCGGATCAAATATCATTTATTCAATCCAATCCATTGTCGGTATTGTCGGTAATAAAAGGAGCTCTGAGGGCAAACAATGTTGATGTCATAGCGTCAAACTTGGCTGAGCCCACGGCAAAAGCGTATGCATACCGGCTAATGGACGATATGTATCAAAGAATCTGGTTCATGATTCAAAGAGCGCAACTGGTAGCATCGAGGGCACAGGCCGCAAATGGTGCGACGGCGGAGACGTGCAGGTACGAAGTGCTTAAACCTCAAATAGATAAAATGACTGCATTCGGGGCTGCGGTAGAAAAGACGAGACAGCAGTTGAGGGAAAGTTACATAACAGCAATACAGGAAATTAATTCCGTTTATGCTCTGGTGGGCAGATTTGAAAAAGTTGATGAAATATTGAATCGCGATCTCTCCAGAAGATTTGGCAGCTCGACGGCCAACAGGGCCATGAACAGATAATGTATATATGAAAAGTCTTTTAAAAATAATTATCGCAACAGGCATTATCCTTACGGCATCCTACTGCTATGCGCTGGACATGGATTACTATACCTGGAACGGATTTGACATAGAAGTAGAAGCGTGGACAATCCTGACCCTTATATTTTCAGACAACGGATACATAACATTATTTTTTGCCGTCGTAACCATGGGAATATTCCTGGGGGGAACCGGGACGATATTTTCGTTGCTCAACGGCCAAAAGAAGGGATCGCCCTTGTCCTGGGCGTGGCCCTTGGGATTGGGAGTCATAATATATCTGGGATTGATCGTACCCAAAGGAAATCTGACCATCTATGATCCGGTGGTTAATAAATTTCAGACAATTTCCAATGTGCCCAACGGCCTTGTTGCCGTTGCCGGCGTCCTGAACAAGGTTGAAAAAGGACTGTCGGATATTATTACGACATCGGGCGGATATCCGCCGGGCGAACAATACGATAACGCCGCGGGGGCAATAGGCCCATCAATTATCCTGGCATTTACGGGAATAAACACCCTGGATGCAAACCTAAACCAGTCACTCGATGATTACGTGGGAAAATGCGTTACGTTTGAAATGAGTCAGCCATCTCCGCTGATAACGCTGAACGACCTGGATACAAGCAATGATCTAACGGACGTAATGGCCGCAGCGGCTAATCCATCCGTTCCGGTAACTTATTGGGACAGCAGCAATCCGGGAGGAATGGCCACTACATGTAATGTGGCCTGGCAAAATATCAGCGCTATTATTGGCCAACAATCGACATATACAGCCTGGGAAATGAAAGCCTGTGCAAGCGCCGGGTTCAATGTAAGCGATACTACGCAGGTACAACGATGCGAGGACGTATTGGGAGATACAATTCAGTATTTATATAATAATGATTCATTTCAGGCGACGACATTTATTGTAAACACAGTATTGGCAAAAAAATTGGACACGGTGGTTCAGAATCTTAACCCGGAAATGGCAATGACCGCATTGGCCAACCAGAATGCTTTTTCCTCTGGAATGGGGTCAACCCTGGTGGCGTCTCAGTACATTCCGGTAGCAAAAGCCATATTCAAGGCGATTGTTATCGGGATGATCCCCTTTTTAATGCTTTTTTTACCAACAACATTAAGCGGTAAAACAATCGGCATCATCGTGGGATTTTTTGTCTTTGTTGCGTGCTGGGGCATATGCGATGTGATAATTCATAATTTGATAATGATCAGAACATTTAACGAAATACAAAATATCAGGGATCACGGCATGAGTTATACCGGGGTGGCCTTATGGCCTACGGCCGGACAGCGGGCTATAAACCTGTATGGCAATATGCGGGCGGGCAGTATTATGTTCGCCGCAATAATATCGACAGTATTATGTAAGTTTGGGAATTATGCATTAACGGCGGTAGCGGGAGGAGTATCGGGGATGGCTACAGCTACCGGCAATCTCGCCGGGCACACGGCGATGTCACTTGGCGAGGAGGGAAAATTTTTGGAAGGGCAAAGAAGTGGATTTGCGGCCATGGGAAATGTCCGGGGGAATGATTTTGAATTAGATTCGATGGCTCGTGCCGCGTATGCAACAGGCTCAGGAGCCGCTACTATTGATAATATGAAAGCATTCGGCGGGCCGGGAAGGGCAACAAGGAAGTTTGAAGATGGAATGGCCGGGAACATGGCCGAACAGATATCGTCTGGAGTGGGGAAAACCGATGCCGGCCTGGACAATGTAATAGATATAGCAACGGGAAGAGCCGCAGGTGGCGTCAAAGGGCAAATAGACAGGCAGGCAGCGTCAGAGTATAAAAATCAAAGTCTGCAGGATGGAGCGGAAGCAATACAAAAGCGTCAATCCGGCGCAGAACCGGTTATCGGGGATACGGGAACTATTGAAAGCTATAAAGGCGATGTCGGCTCCGAATCCGGTTGGCGTGAATTTATTACGCCGCACGGAACATGGTTTGTAATGGACGGAATCACGGCAAAGGCAAAGTTTTCCAACTTCTCCGCGAATACGGCTCTCAACAACAGATCAGAAATGACCGTATCCGCATCCTCCGGATTGCAAAATGAAATCCGGTGGACTCATTTAGCAACAGACAACAAACAATTTTCAAAGGATAATAGGGTGTCAGAAGAGGTGGGAAAATCTGCCGAGAGATACACGCTGCAGGAATACAGTAATCGGATAAGCAATGATGATTCTCTGTCTAAATCAGTAAGAGAAACGGTATCGAAAGCTATTAATGGCACGATGTCGGTGGGATTCCAGGCCGCAGCGCCCGGAAGTATATCACCATTTGGTAATTTAAAAGGCGGTATGACAATAGGAAAAACAAAAGTAGACGAAGAAACGAGAGACATACGAGTAACTGCGCATGAAGCGGAGATCTTAAATAAAGCATGGAGGGAGTCTCAAACGGAAGCGATCAGGAGATCGCTATCAAGCGGAAATTCAAGATCGTGGGCCAACCAGTTGAGTGAAGCAGTCGGATCAGCGGAAACAAAAGGCATGACAAAGATGGCTACCGAAGGTGTGTCTCTAAACGAAACGCAAAGCCAGGATATATCCTCAAGGCTGGTAGATTATGTAAGTGGAAAATATAATCTTTCGAAATCCGATGCGGTGGAAATGATCGATGTAGGATACGCAAACAGGGACAGGGATACGGCGTATGTAGCATCAGACGTGCTTATGGGTAGGGGCATTCAAAATGAAGTTAATAATACGATGGCTAAAACAGAAGGTGATGTGACAGCCAATAGAAAAGATCAAAGCGCCATGAATACGTTTGAACAAAATATCAAAAATGCAACAAGAAATGCAGATAATATAGGCACGGTTAATCCGGGTAAAGTACCAAAATCAAGCGGAATAAATGAACATGCCTATAAAGAAAAAGAAGAAAGAATCAAAGGAGAACATCAGAAGACGCAAGACGAAATGACTCCATATCCCAAGCCGGTACTTGATGCCGTAGATAAAACGACGGAAACGGTTAAAGGATGGTTTAATAAAAAATCACCGAAGAAGTGATCCGATGCGGTTGATGCCGCAAAAGATAATAAATAAAAAAGGACATGAATACAACAATTCATATCCTTCAAGGTAAAAATTATGAAGATATATTACTTGTTAGCCTTATATCATATCTCCAGTTTGATTTCTGAATTCATCATAATAAATATTACCGGGAATATCATCATATTCAGGCTTTGTAAGAATGGTGTGCACAACGCCGTAGCATTCTTCAGCCCTTGCATGAGGCAAGGATTTCCCTTTGTTAAATATTTTAACAAAAAGGGCAATAACACCTATACCCAAGCAAACTACGACACAAAAAGCAAATGTGTCCATAAAACACTCCATTCTGAATCTGAATAATTTATATCATAATAAGTCGAATAAAAGCAAAATAAATTAAAGGGGACAAAAAATGACGGAAGAAAAAAAGAATGATGAGACCAGATCCGAATCAAAAGTGATTGAATTGACCGGTAAGTCTGGAGGTGATAATAAAAAGTCCCTCAATATTCTTATTATTATCGCCTTAAATTTAATTATTACCATGACTTCTTTGTACATCTATCATTGTTATATTCTGAAATCTGCTAAAAATAATCAAAACATTGTGGGCGTGGACATCAAGGCTTTTTTGGAAAATCAGAAGAAAGGCCTGGTAGAGGGCAAAATTACAGAAGAACAATTCAAAGCTAATATGGACAAACTTGAAGCCACGGTAAATGATCTCGGAAAAACGAAAGTGGTATTAATGGGTGATGTTATTCTGAGAGGAGCACAAATAGTAGATGTTCAATAATTTTAAAAACGACAGGCCAAGATGGTTTAAGTTTAAGATTATTAGTGTAATTACGTTGATTGTCATTGGCGGCGCCGCAATACCCAATTATTTTGCAGTAACCACAACACCTTCTCTTAATAAGAGGATATTTTTTATTATAAAAAGCAAGCAAATAGAAAAAATAAAAAAAGGTGATTATGTGATGTTCTCTTTGTTAAAAAGTAAACCGGAAAGTGATCTTCCTGCTAAGCTGGTAAGAATGATTAAAGACGAAGGCGAGGACTCACAAATAAAAAGAATAGGCTGTCTTGCCGGTGAGGAATTAAAAAATATCGGGAATGAATTTTACTGCAAAAATAAATTAATAGCGAAGGCTAAAGAATATTCACTAGGCGGGGAAAGATTGAAAAGGTTCGAATTCTCCGGAAAAATTCCGGAAGGCGATATGTTTTTGGTGGGTGATCACGTGGATTCTTACGACTCAAGATATTTTGGGTTTATAAAAGCAAAAGATATCATTGCAACGCTATATCCACTTTTATAAATAGAGTAAGTGAAATGATATAAGAAATGTTCAAGAGCAAAAACAGGGACAACTTATTGAAGGCGGGTTGAAATATCCGAATTATTGATCAGTCAATTCCCTGGTTAGCTGAATGAACTATTTTTTCTTACTCCGCTTTGGAAACAATGAGGGTTGCTCGACATCCCTATATAGTGATTCATTATTTAGGAGATCTTTGTATGTTTCTCGAAGACGGTCAATTTGTTTTCCCATAGTGGCGACTATTTCTCGCTCCTTCAATTCCTGCTCCTGCGGTTTAGCTTGTGGTTTCGAAAAAACATTCACTGATGTGCATACGCCTGGTAACAACTCCACAATGACAGATCCTTGTGACGTCCTGATGAGGCTTTCAAAAGGGTCCCCACCAGTCCGAAAGAGAGCTATCAATTCTTGGTAACCGATATCGCAGACGGGGACGCCTAGAATCGGCTCCGTACGAAGAAGCTCACGGATAACCCTTCTCGCACTCGAAGGAAAATCCACATTACGCCGTTCATTGTCGTATAGCATGTTAGAGTTACCTTCAAGAACTCCGGCACAGAACCCATACCAAAGTACCGCAGTTGGATACTGATTGATAATAGGGTCTAGAACACTTGCATGCTTGATAGTTCCTGGAGCTATTCTGCTTGCAAGATAGCCAAGCATAAATGACATCACTTCTGGTTTAGGTACTGAATTGCTATTGCTTCGTTGAAGGAATTCCTCAAAAGCACGCACCCTATCTTCCCTCGATCCGTGCATCACATTTCGAACGTCTGGAAAAAACTTGGCTTCAAAGAGGTTAGATAGGATCTGTTGGTGCGACATGAAGAGGGAGCGACACGCTTCGCTAACTTCCTTATCATTTCGCGTCAATATATTTGAAGTGCCCTGAAAACCTAAAGCATTCAGAACTGTTGCACAGATACGCGCGATCGATTTGCTTTCGATCAAACGTGTCTTTTGCTTGGTCACTTCACGCACGGATTCCCACATCTCGACTAGATGAGACCATTCCTGAAAGTTAGTGTATATTGCTGCTGTCCGGCACATCACAAAAGACAAAGTACTTGCAAACGCCGTGGCTGGTAAAGTCTCCAGTGCTTTATCAGGTAGGCCTGAAGCTCCTAGCGTTTCGCCAAGAATTAGCCCAGTTATTGGCCACATAGATGGTCCTATATTTGGTATTGTCGCCCTTTTCATGTTACGTTGAAATTCTGTGAGTGTCATCAATCGCATATATGCACTGAACGGTCGTATTTTTACAGCAAACGTGGTTATCCATGCAGCCCAATCGTTTTGCGTTCCGTCCTTACAAATTATCCCCGTAGGGAGTTGTTTCGTTTTTCTGGGGTCAAGTGACCAAATGGCTAAAATCGCGTTACTATCCGGAGTCTCAACATCGTCAATTTCCGACACTGATGCAATATTTAGACGTGAAATGCCCTCTTCTGAAATGAGGTCACCAAAATCGCGGCGGTCTATGCGTGCATAATAATACATATTCATCTCCTGCTCTTTTTTTCCTTTGGAAATAGGTCTTCCAATGATGGGCTCGGCCTAGGTGGTTCAACTGCTACTTGCGCTTGTTCTAAATAACCAGGAATCTTTTCAGTGTAATATATTGATACTGTGGTTTTGCCTCTAGTTATTGCCGTATAAGCTATCCTCTTTTGATTCTCACGCAACTTATGGAGGTTCTGCATGCATGCAAGATGAATTGTGCGGAATTCTAAACCTTTGATTTCTGTTAAATGTGCAACGTATATTTGCTGGCGAGCATCTTCACTTCCAGAATAGCGATGCGGCAAAATGAAAGGTGCTAAATCCGAAGCCTCAAGACTTCCACGCACGAAATCAAGATCATCTTTTTTGCGCGCACCAACCACGGCAAGAAGTTCACCTGGATAAGCCGTCAATTGAATCTTAAGAGATTCTATTATAATTTTCATTTGTTCATCGTCATGCGGGCAACAAAAAAACTCTACTTTTGATTTTGGACCCTTATAGTTACAAGTGTTAAAAATTGGGGCTATACCCGCTGCTTTGCCAACGGCATCTGCCGCTTTGCAAATTTCGTGACCAATGCGGTAATGTGTTTTGAGTTCTATAGTTTTCACACCTCTGGCCTGTATTGAAGGAATTACGTCTTGGCTGCTAAAAATCCGCTGTCCATTGTCACCAGCAAAACACAAGTGTTTAGCACAGCGAAAAAAACCTCAACTTCTTCCTGCAAACAATCCTGCACCTCATCCACCAAGAGACATTCAAGGTGGTGTTCGAGATGTTTGTTCTCGTCTAAGAGTTCTAGTACTTTCTTAGCAAGATCTTTGCGTCTGGCATTCAAATCATCTTCAGGTAGATCATCGAAGGGAATACCGTTTTCGCGGAGAAGTGTTATCTCCCAAGAAAGAATCTTTCGGATTTTACCTGTGGGCACGCTATAGTTTGCACCTCCTCGTATGACGAAATCATGTAGAGGTGCATTAAACATGAGAACGAAGAGATGCGGTTTGTCGGTCCTTATCAAATACTCGGCCCGAATCAACAAGAGATTTGTCTTGCCTGAGCCGGGCGGGCCAAGAATTAAGTAATTTCCTGTTGCTCGTAATTCAATGACGTTTTTCTGATCTTCATCCAAATCAGTGATATCTAACCACCAACTCATATTCCACCCTCCAGTTTTAACCACGCAACTGTGCCCATTCCCTCCATTCTTGTATCTAATGCATCAGCATATGCACATAATAGACATTCTTGAATGTGCTGACGAATGTCTTGCTCTATGAGTGCGCCCGCTAATCTTCGATTGAGGGCAGTTGACTCCGGTGCAGCCGGTATTGCTTCTTTTGTCGAACTGACACATGCCCAAATTCGCAGTTCATGCAAATTTGCTGCTGGGTCCATGACTACGCCTTGGCAATATAGTGCGAAGTAATTTTCGAGACCGTTTTTTGCTGACGGCTCAAAGATCACTTTCAATAAATAAGGGTGGGGTTTCTTAATAATTTGCGTCGAATATCTAGGAAAGCTTTCCGTTTTGGTGATACTTACAATTGCCGAGAAAATTGATGTGCTAAGCGAGAATATTTGAGTTTTAATCAAATCTTCCCTACTAGAAGGAACTTCCGCTGCCTGGGCTGCTGCCACTCTGTGGTGTTCTATTCTTCTCCTTGCGATATCTAGAGGATTGTCTACCTCCGGTTGGCAGAAATTTTCCCATTTGACTGTATCTAGTCGCATATTTGGTGACTTGGCCAGGCAGTTCTGGGCAAGCAAACGTAAGTCTGGATCAGCTTTTGGATTATTTATAAGAGGAATCTCTCTTTCCACAGCTCGTACGAGTCGAGAAAAAGGATTTATAAACTTTTCAAAGAGTGGCTTTAGCATTAAAAGATCATGCAGTACTGCACCAAGTTGATAAAACGTGATCGCTCGCCATGCTTCAATAGATTGCTCATCCATCTCTCGAAAAAGAAGCTCAGGCGGGCTGTACTGTAAAGTACCAACAAAATACTGCTGATCCCCTTCATCTGTTACGTTGCTTAAATCAAAGGGTCGAATAACTCCAAAATCGAACAACTTCGCCGACTTCATATCTGGGGCAATTCCAATATTTTCGGGCTTTATATCTCGATGAGCGAATGACGATTCTTCTAAGAACTTCGCTGCCGATGCAATTTGTGAGATGATTTGACGTATCACAGATGAGGGAATACACGTAAGCACCTCTGCAAGGTTTTTACATTTGAAATACTCCATAACAACAAAAAGTAAGTCATCTTGCTCACCGCCATCGTATACGCTAATTAAGTTGGGATGTAATTTCCCTATAAGTGATCTCTCACGCTCGATCCTTTTGAGCTGCTGATCGCGTCCATAGCGCTCAACTACTTCTGGATCAAGGACTTTGATAGCTGCCTTTTGCACACCTTTCGAAGCATGTAAGACTACGGCGGATTTACCATGGTTGATGTATTTCCCTACGTGCCACCCTCCAATGGATTTCCCATAGAGCTTATCACTCAATTTTTTTGCCGAATACTCATCAGTTGCCATTTAGCAATATCTCTCTTTCGAATATTCCAAGCATACCATACAGTTATTATGTCACGTAATATTTGTTGAATATGGTGTGACATTTACACTTTGCAAGGGGAAATGTCAAATATTGACTTTAATGGAAGTTTAGGATGTTATACTTTGAAACATTGACTTCCGGAATTGTGATTTGGGGTCTATCTTTAAATCTGCGATAAGATAACGTTGTCCTATAAAAAGCAAAAAGACATTATTGAAAAACAAGAGATTATTTGAATGTTAATTAAATATGATTCTTTATGACATCAACATTAAATGCGAAAACAGGAATGGTAATAATGATGATACTCAAAACTAAAAAAATGATTACGGCAATTTGTTTCATGAATGCCCTATCAAAATTAAATATTGTTTGCAGTATAGTACAAATATTTTCATAAAAATAAAGTATTTTTAAGAGATCGCATATTTTCATAAAAATACTGATTTAAAAAGCTCTTCCTGTAGTCAGTAGAATTTCACCATTAAAAAAGTGCTTTACTTTTATAAATAGAGTGTTAATATTAATTTAAGTTTGATGTAGTAATATTTATTGAAAGGATGAGAAGAAATGATAGTTGGCAATAATGTAGTTATTGTAAGAGGAATGACGCAAGAATGGTTTATGCACCACTTCAAAGACATGGAAGTATACTTTGGAGGTGATCCAAGAGGAGTACCTGCAAAAGATGCAGATTACATCGGATTTTATCTGGAAGCACCTGATTCCGCAATCACTCACATTGGCCTTGTCGAAAACATTGAACGAGATCCAAAAGGTGCTACATTCTATTTAAAAGCAATTATTAAATTGGATAATCCAATCACAGTTTCTGATCACGCAATAAGAAAACAGGAATACTGGTCTTTGGATTCTCTAGGAATAAAAAACATTTGTTTGTCATTCAATAATTTTTTTACAATTAACCAAGTTTAATAATTCTTTTAATAAGAGCTAATAACAATATTGTAAATATTTTTAGCAACTATAGTCAAAAAGAAAATAATTTTACAAATGGCCTAATCTCAATTTTAAGCCTCGGCAATATTTAAGACTCTAATTTTGTAAATGAGTTTTTGAATTGCTTGCTTGGATTAGATATTTTATAAAGCAATTATGCGGCATTTGGAGTATTAGGGGACTACCCCCAGCAATATTGCCACTATGAATTAGAGTTTTCCAGCAAAATATCTTCTTTTTGTGCAAATTCCTTCGGCGTGAGAAAATCCAGCGTGCTGTGAGGCCGGTTTTCATTGTAATCTATCCGCCAGTCTTCAATTACTTTTCTTGCATGTTCAATGCTTCTAAACCAGTTTACGTTCAGACACTCTTCTCTGAACCTCGCATTAAAACTTTCCATAAATGCATTATCAACCGGTTTCCCAGGTCTGATAAAGTGCAGTTTCACTTTCTGACGGTAGGCCCACTCATCCATTGCGTTGCTGATAAACTCGGGACCATTATCTACTATAATATTCTCCGGCAGCCCATGCATCAATGATGCTTCGCTCAACAATGAAGTCACTCGCCTGCCTCCTATGGATCGGTCCACCTCTATTCTGTGGCATTCCTTTGTAAAAGTATCAATGATCGGCAGTATTCTTATTTTCATCCCGCTGCCCAGTGAATCATGCAGGAAATCCAGTCCCCATAACTCATTCCGCTTCTTAGCTCTTGGTATCGCTACCCTTGCATATGATGCTCTCTTCTTCCGCCTGCGTATGGTTAATGACAACCTTTCTTCTTTGTAAATCCGCTCTGTACGTTTATGATTTATTACTAATCCTTCCCGTTTTGCTATGGCATGAAACATCTGGCAACCGGATCGTCGCCTCTGCTCAGCAAGTTCCCTTAATCGCTTTCTCAACGCAGCGTCTTTGTCCGCTTTTGCCTCATACCGCAACGTGTCTCTGCTTAATCCTATCAACCTGCATGATCGCCTTATGCTCAACCCAAAGCTCTTTATTATAAATTCGACAGCTTCCCTACGAACTCTGGGCTTAAAACTTTTTTTCGATGACCGCCTTTAATGCCTGATTATCTAAAGTCAGATCGGCAACGATATGTTTTAGCCGCCGGTTCTCTTCTTCAAGTGCCCTCAACTTCCTGGCATCGCTTACGGTCATTCCTCCATACTTGGCCTTCCAGTTGTAATATGTTGCGTCGCTGATTCCATGTTTGCGGCATACATCCATTACCTTCATCCCTGTTTCCGCTTCCTGCAAAATACCTATAATCTGCTCCTCCGTAAATCGCTTCTTCATCTGTGCCTCCTTTAAAGTGTTTTTTTATTCTACACTCTAATTACTTCTGGCACAACTTGCAGGGGGAATTCCCATACTGCCCCAGAGTTCACCAATGATTGGTACGATCTTCTTAGCATTCGATATCGCCGAAGTTGATTTGTAAGTGGACTTGCAGTACTGGGCCAAGGCTTTCTCGCAGGAGCAAATATGTACCGCAGTTGCGGCGCTTTCTAATGAAAGCCGCATAAGCACCAAGGATTCACCTGCTTGCCTGTGAGATGCCAGTTGCAAAGAAGAAACCAATACCTCAAGAGACCTGACGAACAGTGCAAAAGCATCAAATCGCGGAGATTCGGAGACATCCACACCATATATTGCGCACATCATTTCCGCAGCATAGAGGCGGTTTAGCTCCGATAACGTATCCTCAACCAGATCAGCGTTCTTGCTTCTGAACTCGGCAGCAGTCTTCGCTCTGGCATCGAAAGCGTAGTAGCTAATTTCAGGAAGTTCGTCAATGGGCCTCTTCTTCATCTTACCCTTCAGTCGAACGAAAAGCTGATCCGGAGCAGCCCACGGGGCCGCGATCGGATTGAACGGCTTGTTCGGTGTTTATAGTTCCAACAACTGTTTGACACGTTTCTTTTTAATCGGTTTCCGTCCATGCGTATACACGAGAAGCGAAGTACCTTCAAGAAACGCTCTTTCAGCTTTGACGACGAATTCCGATGGCAGCCCATGGGCACACAAGACGGAACACACTTCGTCAGGGGTTAGCGGAAACCTCTGCTGCCAACACGCCCTGATGACCTCATAGTATGAAATGAGGTCTCATACGAACTTTCCTGATGCCGAGCATCGGTCGCAGAACCGTACAGCAACCTCGTCAAGTTCAGAGGCGTCGCGCAATGCAAGAGGCGGAAGCCAGTCGGGCAGAGGAGCCAATGAATTGACTGGTGCAACGAGATCGTGTTCAGTATTGACGATCTGCTCAACTCCAGGTTTATCCTCATCGGCAACCATAAGGAAGGCGGTCTTCGGAAAACGATCGTCCAGATCCACATTTGATACTGTTCCTGTCATTCCGGCCCTAAAATTATTAAGTATCATGATGTGGGCTCCGAAATCTGGTTTGGCACCCAAGCGCGCAGAGCAGAATGGGCACTCTGATTTCTGTCCAGCTAGAACTGCCGTGGAACGTGGAATGCCACTACTCATTTATTTATTGTATCCCTTGCATGTCATTCGCTTATATAGTTGCTGTGCTCTTTTCCATGACTTCGGAAACTGGACGTAGCAGTTCCCTCTATCATCACTCTTGATTGATCTGATTTGTCTCGATGCGTACTCTGGAAGATTCTTCATGTTTTTAACTTTGAACCAAGCCCTTGCTTTTCAATGATCCCTGCCTTTTCCAGTTCTGTAAAATTAATAGGGGTTGCGAGTTGTTTCGCCAGCGCAACTATCTTTTGTCTGCTTGGGATTTTGATCATATTTCTTTCCTCCTTAGAATGAACTATACTCACTGGCAGAGATGGAATTCTTCGGCATCCTCGTCCAGTGCAGCGACTTGTTGGAATCGCACATACACGTTCAAAGTTATTATCATTAATTACTATGAGACAATTGTGCGACATCTACTGAAATTCAGCGATATGATTTCTTCCGTTTCGAACTTATCAGTGTGCCATATATTGCTCAATTCATTATATACATGCTCTATCATTGACAATGGCCGCTTCGTTAGAAAGGGACCATCCGATTCAACCAAAATACGATCACGGGACACGGCATCAATAATACTCCTATGTTTGTTCATCAACATACGATTATTGATAGAGAAGAAATGACCTTTTGCTGCCAATTCCGCCGCAGCATGAGGCCCACCGATGAAGTAGTGAAAGCACACCGGCGCAACGTAATACTCATCGAGAAGACTGGACATTTCATCGTGTGCATTTCTGCAATGAACGCTTACGAATTTACTGCTACCTATTCCCGGTAAGATACGTCTTAAGACGTCGGATTGCAGTTTTTGTGTTTTCCGCCCTTCTGCAGAAAAGTCTAGACCTATCTCGCCGATGCACTCCGTTGAGCAGGCTAGATTCAAAAACATCATAATCTCATTCTTGCCTTCGCTCACTCGAAGCGGATGCATGCCTAGTGCAGGTTGTATAATTCTAAAGGGCTTCAAATGTGGCAAGGCAGCCTGATAATGACTTGGTAGTGTTGTTACCAGAACGCAATTTGTCCTTGTGTTCTGGTAAGTTTGGGCTGTCTTGATTGGATCTTCGAATAGATCGATATGGCAGTGAGTATCTACACGCATGTAAGGCCTATATAAGTCCCATATACTGGGCCCAGTTCTTCACTTCGTCACGAAGTCGCACGATCAATGATGTATACTGACCCTTTAATGAGACATCCAAATGCGCGTTTGATCTGAGTGTCCGCCAGATCGCGTCGATATCATCATTTCTCTCTACAAAATCGATGACAGACGAAAGATCGTGATTGTGTTGGGATCGAATTCTTTGCAGTGCACGCCCTGAAGTAAGCCCATAGCCATATCGCTCATCCGGAAATCCGACTCTGTGAACTGCCGCGCGACGGAAGATGCACGGCACACATGCACCGCATTGGAGAACACACCGGTCATCCCAATGCTCTTTGTGTCCACGCTTCCCACATGATGCCGAGTCTGAATAGGATGCTCGGAGCAATGTGGCGTTTCTGCATTCTTGCATCATTTCGCCCTTTGTCTTCAGTAAATATGGATTATTCAGCGGATAGCGTAGTTCAAGTGTATCCAAAAGGTTGCCTAACATCGAAATGAAGTGGGGATGAACTGTCCGACTGCTAAGAGAACCCCTACGCGCAGGGGTTAGTGGGTAGTTTATGGCGATTGCACCATTTTCAGGAATGATGATGGGTGTATCGTTACCAAGAAAGCTGGCAGCCAACACAGCATTACCGATAAAGGCCAACGACCGACTTCTGAAATTTGTATCCTCGCCACCCGTGCACAGCCCTGTACGTGTCACATAGCGCTGAATCCTGCCTGCATACTCGGTTTTTAGATGCGAAAGGAGGCGTTCTTGATCTGCTCGGGAGCTCTAGCCTGTGCATCATAGGTTGACGCGAGGACAATGCAGGCAGTGGGATTATTTTCAAGCCAGTTGATGACGCCTATCAGGGAGTCTAGCCCGCCGGAATAGAGCGATACAGCAGCACCACGAACACGTCTGGCATTACGAAAGCTGTTTCGTTTCTTCCTGAATTCCCGACCAAACAGAGGTATCGGTGTAACGACGAAATCAAGATGCCAGATATCGCCTGTGAGAAACTCAATCATAGGCTCAATTAAATTTGTGGTAGCCGACCATTTTTCGGGATCGGTAACAGGGATCTGAACGGCAAATTCTCTGGTCCAGCGGTCACCATTGGAACTTTCCCGGTTAACTGCTCTATCGCACCCGTATATGACTGATGTAAAATATGCGAATTCCGCTGCATCCTGAGCGAATGTGCCCCGGGTACGAGCAAAGTCTTCAATGTTGAAGGCTAGTTGCGATCTCCGATTGCCGTTGATGTCGAGATACACAGCTGAACCAGATTTGTAAGGATTTCCAGCTTGCAATTGCACTATAATTCTGTTCATGGGATCAAAATGTCCAATACTTCTTGGTTGATTTCATCTGCCACGCGTTGGCCCTCTTCACTGTTCCAATCGATTGTAGCTAAATCTCTTTCCGCAGAGAGTTCCTCTCGAACTATCGCTCGTATGACTTCACGTGCTCGTACAAAGAAGTCTTGCGTATTCTCACGTGGAATCTTTTCGCACACCGTGCTGTATTCTTTCTGCTCGAAATTGGCCGCTAGGATGTTTGCATAGTAAATTTGGAGTACCGCCTCAATGTTTATATTTCCACTCGTAAGCAATGCGTCCAATTCATCAACAGAATGTACTGTCTCGGAGAGTTCATTGACCGTTTCGGCCATTGCGCGATTGAAAGCCTCATCATCAAGCAGGCCTCCTTCAGCAGAAAGGCGCTCTGCAACTAAATCGAGAAATTCTTCAAGTGGCTTGTCGTGGAGATCAGATAGGTCGAATTCCCGAAGTGCAGCATCAAGCCCAGATTTGCCGGCAGTGTTGATGAAATGAGCTAGGCTAGACCGCCGCTAGCAGTGCGCAGCCTAGCGGCACCACCACTACCACCACCACTAGATAGCTTTTGACTTCCTTTGATAGAGCCACCGCCTCCACTGCTACCTGGAGAGATCGTGCCAGACGTAAGATAATTCTTGAAAGCACTATAAACGCACCTATCGCAGCCGATATCTTCTGGTTGGACGGGCTTCCTGAGTACGCCGCAATACCCACGGCGGTGTTCACGCCAGGCCATTTTGGACTACTATATATCTTTGAAGTTCCCATTATTTTTTACTCTTTATTTTGCTCTGTAAAGCACGGCCCACCTGTGTGTCAGGCTTGGTGAGTTTATCTCGAACTTGCCCCACTAGTACCGATGCTCATTCGCTGGGTCAAACTTAAATGCGCGTAATGTAATACCAAATCCGGCACTGAGTTTGGCAGCACCGATGCGATCCACGCATCGAGAGAATGATTCCGCACCATTCATATGCCCATTCGCCGCAAGATCAATCAGCGAGCGTAGGGCTGTATCATCCTTAATATCCTGCATTGCGTGTCGTGTAATAATACCAAGAACACCTTCCTGCTCATCTTCTGAAAGCGACGCGAACATCGTAACACCATTACGTCTTTCGATGTCCCACTTTTGAAAGCAGCTCTTCTGTGCAGGTTCGCATAGCCTGTGTCATTAGTCGTACACCGGCAAGTGTGTCTGAAATGGCGCTTCTGGCAACCCAGAAATAGTCGCGTAGATCTTCATTTGATAGTCGGGGCTCTGCCTTCAACCATCGCCATAAGCGCGGCGTTCCCCATTTTGCATATTTTTCGGGTATTGCCTCAACGCCATCAGCATTTTCCAGTTCGCCCAGCGGCTGGGCAGTGCCATCAGATGATGCACGATGCCATTGATACAGCTCATCGAAGCGGTCGCTACTCAATACTCCAATACCATTAACTTGATCAAAATATGATCCTTCAAATGGGGGATGTTTGCAATACCAGCCAATTCCCTTCTCAACCAGAAAGCGTTTAGGAACCGCTTGATTTGTCGTGGATTACCTTTTAATCCGTCCGTTATGGGCATCTTCAGAACAGGCATCGACCAAACGGATGCGATCCACGACTGCCGTGCTTGTTGCCTTATCTTCAATGGCTTTGATTTCATCACCAAGTTGAAAAGCCGCATAACGTTCTCTCATTAAGGAACTCAGCAATATTTCAGAAGGACTCTCTTCCAACTTCGGTACTGGCAAGTACTTCATGAGGAACAGCATGCACATATACGTGCGAACCTCGTGCGGAGCAAGTTTGGGCAAGGTGTAGGGCACTTGGATCAGCTTCTCCAGTAATCAATAGTAACGAGTGAATCGCTAGTTGTTGTCCTTCTCTCGCCAGTGAACAGTTCAGCATACCTGATACGAATCGCATTCTCCACAATGCGACGATCTGTTGCGACAATGAAAGCGGTACGATCAACGTTTAAGAATAGCTTTATTGCCTCGAGGTTTTGTATTAGGCGTTCCGGTGAACACCGATCCAAATCGTCGATTAGGATAACAACAGCTTTAAGTTTTGTCTTATTGATCAGTTTTTGAAAGTCCTCACGAAAAGATCGAACGCTTTCGACAGAATCCTGGGTCTTTTTTAGTAAATCAGCAATATTCAGGTCCGGCGTGTTAGGTGCATTTTCTGTCTCTTTATCGTGCTTAATAAGCTGACTCGTTGGAAGTGAACCTCCGGCCATAAGCAAAGGCAACGGATTAGCTGTGAGATAGGCCAATCCCGCCGAGGCACCGAATTTGAGAAGCGTCATCAAGTTCACCCGTTTCAGCAGTGCCTTTGTCTCATCGCCTATGACATTCTTGAGATTGCGGTGATCCCGAAGCTCATTGAGGAGGGTAGTCAGAATAGCGCACTTTGCATCTTCATACCCCTCAAACACCCAACTATTGAAGTAGATAACGGCAACATCCTCACTTTGATCAAGTTCCCGCTGAAGTATTTTGAGAATGCTTGATTTTCCACCACCCCAGTCACCAAAGAGGCCGACCGTAACAGGTAGCACTCTAGAGTCTGTTATAATGGAACGTAGAAGTTGCGCGTGTATGGAGAACCCTAAAAGGTCTTGATCTGTTTCATTGTCAGC
>CAWKNI010000008.1:95000-574537 GCA_963851005.1 uncultured delta proteobacterium | reverse complement strand
TTCAGCTCTAAAAACCTCTTTTACGTTTAAACCCCATATGCGCATGTTATCATTAATAAATTGTCTTGTTTTTTCTTTGCTGCTTTAAATAATATTTAAAGCTTAATATTTAATCATATCAGGTACTAATGGCCATTTTTCTTTCCCGCTTTTAAATTGTGGCAGAATTTTTCTGCGTAGGGTCTCCTGTAGCAAACCCGTGTACTCTTCCATTAAGCACTGCACCATCAAATTGTGCTAAATCCTACCGGAGAATAATTCCTCTCTGCTCGGCAAATTTTAAAATCCTGCTCGTAAAAACAGCGCCGAGACTTTTTTTAACATGACCCGAATCACGTATCTCCTTGACTTCGGAAATGGCCTGATAAATATCTTCGTCCGGCATCAGATCGGCGACTCTTTGATAAAAGTTTTTGCTCTTGTGATCCTGGCAGATATCGAGAATATCTTCAGTCAGGCAATCGATTCTGAACTCTTCTTTTTTAAATTTTTGTTTTTTGGAATGAACATTAAATTTATTGACAGCCGGTGAGCCGGCACGGTGAAAAACTATTAATTCAGTTTGCCTGTCGGCAGATAAAGTAAAATTATAATCACTCAACAATTGGAAACCATTTTTAATCAAATTATCGCAAGTTTGCCTGATCGTTTCTTTAATATGTTTTCTCTTTTTAGCGATTATTGGTATTTGTCTGGCAAATTCACTGAGATCTCTTCGATGGATTGGCTGGGTACGAAATACTTTGGATAAATAAAGGGCAAAGCGCTGTCCCATGGGCGTTAGGGAATGGAAAAAATCACTATTGAAATCTACAGTCAAAAGACTATTTTTTTGTATGCTGTTATAAAGAAAGTCGGACACTTTTATTCTGGCAAAGAGTGAAACATTTTTGTTTTTACAATCGCATTTAATAATGTCCAAATGATCAAACAATCTAAACAAAATAATATCGACATATCCCTTTAATTCATTATCCCAATATGCGTTTTTGGCGGTAAATTTAATTCCCAGCAAACAATAAAGATCATTTATTATCTGAGCATAATGATTCTTGCCGAAATTATTTCCCCGTCGTTTTAGCAAATTATAAACTGAACCGAACTCGATATATTGATGGTTAAAATTGGATTCGGCCCAAATCTGCATTAAATCAAAAAATGTTAATAGGGTGCTGGATGTACCAAATCCGAGCTTGGAATCCGGAAATACTTTCCATTCGCGTCTGATTGTTTTTCCATTTTGATCAACGATGGTATCCTCATAATCAATGGATTTAATTCCGCAGGGAATCTTTTTGGATAACAGAAAAATAGGAAACTCGCATAAAGTAAGCTCATACTTGCTTTTGGGACATACAGATTTATTTTTTTCTAAATCCTTTTGCATATTTTTTTGTAACCGATCTCTTTAAACGTTTTTTACACGTTTATTTAATTAACGTTTACCGGAGCAATAACTTTTCTATTTCATCCATTTACAAATGGTTTAGCCGGTGAAATGTCGATACCTGCCGGTGAATGTCGATCCTGGCCGGTATAATGTCGATAGCCAGCCGGTGTAATGTCGATAATCGGCCGGTAAAATGTCGATGAGTAAAACATACCGGGCTCGATTAAGATTTTATTGAGGATTTCAAAGTTATGCTTATCCATTGGCCTCAACCGGTGACTGATCGTTCAAAATAGACGGGATTTTCTTTGCTGAAGGGCCTTCTCAGCGCTCTTATTTGAGCCATCTCAGCCGGGCTTTTTCCTTTTCCTGCTAACATCGGATTTTTCCCCAACCGGAAAGGGTAAATCAGGCAATCATATGTTGAGCATTCTTTAACGGCTGCTTTGTTACCGCCCATGCAATCTAAACAGAATCGCCTCATGATCTTTACCGAAGATCTTTTTCTGCCCATTCTGTATTCGTAAAACGGACAAGGCGCTCCAGTGGCAAAGACAATGTGCCCGGTACAGTTTTCAACTTCCGAATCCGATCTGCTTTGCACGCAGTAATGACAATATGACCGGATTGTTCCAGACGGTGTTTTGTGCTTCTTTCTTTCCGATGTCATCTTGTTTATTCCCCGTCATGGTTAGCGTACCCATTATTGATGAGTGTCATAATATCAGTAACTCTCCATGCTGTTGTTCTTCTCCCCAGTTTGACCGGTTTAGGAAAACGTCCTTCCTTAACTCCGGCCCACCAGCTTGATTTGGAAATGGGAATTATGGCCGGTGTCGTTTTGTCTCCTACAATTTGATTAATCCTCAAAAATCCGGTTTCCGGTAATCTGTTCATCTTGTTTCCTCCTTGACAAAATTGATTCGCTGTTTTTCTTTGCAAATGTCCTTCAATAGTTTTTTAAAGTCTTTTTACTATTGATTCAGGTTTGCTTTGTTTGCCTGCGTACAAAATAAAACAAAGACGCGTATATGTCAGTCACCGCGAATCGACACGAGTGTGGAAATGTTCTTAATAATTAAAGACTTGACTTTAAAATAATATTTTATAAGAAGATGATTATATGGAAAAATACGGATGGGATAGGTATAGAAAAGAAGGTTTGCAAGAGCTTGGGAATATCAAGGAATCTCCCCTGTTCGGCAATAAGAATGCCCAAAAATCATTTCTGGAAATTTATTACCAAATCTACAACGACGAAAAAGAAGATCAAATCAAGGCAACAGCCTTCTACCCGGAAAAAGAAATCAAAGTCGTAGCGCAACACAGAGCCAGAACTGTAATTAAAGATTTGCGCAAGAGCATAGATAAATTTTATACGTCTCCTGAAGGAAAAGATTCAAAATTTGAAATTTACTTTATCGCCGAAAGTGGAGATTATAAGTTAGGAATACGGCCTAAAAAAACAAATGCACAATTGCTCTGCCCGGAAGAACCTGTATCCTATAACGAGCATCAGTATTTTATTATAAAGCACAAGCCTTCCGCAATGAACAGACTTAGGGTTTTGCTTTTATTAATAGCGCCTCTTCTTTTTTTGATTAGTGTGGTTATCCTTTATGTGGAGAGATTTCATTCCTCCTGGTTAATCTTTTTTATCGGTTGCGGTGGTGTTATTTTAAGTCTGGGGATGGGATATATTGTCATTATATTGTTTAAATTCATGTCTCGTGAATTGGTGCATTTGTCGTCAAAGTATTTTCTGAAAGACGCCATAGATCATATTGATCTTGTTTCCTTTTCGGCAAAATGCCCCGTTACAGGATGTGAAGGGAATGTGTTTATTTCCGACGAGTATGACGAGCGGGTAGAAGACAGCGGATATGTTGCTAAATGTTCAAAAGATCCCAAAGGACACAAGTTTTCTATTGATGCCAGAACGCTTAAAGGAAAAAGAATCAAGACAAAAACCCGATTCCCATTGATGAATATTTTTCGTTAGTTTACTTTGTCTTCTCCCTGTTTTATTGAAGTCAATAAAAGAGGGAGAAGACAAAGTATAGCGCTTTCAACTCGTAAGGATCAGTCAACGCCATGAAAAATAATAAATCGACGGTTACGTATAGCACCTACAAAGGTTCAGTTGTTGACTTTGGAACGAATTAAGGATTATCATTCGTAACCCTCACTTTGAAAATGACGACCATATAGGTCAGGCCAATGATTCGGTCGCATCGTCTGAAAAAAATCCATAGTATGAATGGGGTTGTGAAATGTGTAAATCGAAACACAAAATTTTGCACAATCTATGACTCATTAATATGAGTTAAAATTTTTTTAAAGCATCTTGCCGGAAATTTCCACTGGACAACATGATAAATCAGTGCTTTAATATCACCACTTCACGTGACTAACAGCTTTAAATTTGATTTGTTTTCGGTGACAAAATTATAGGTTGTCCTGTCGAAATTGTAAAAATTGAATTTTTTTGATAAGGTTTTAAGGAGACTTTATGATGAATAGACTCCATCGACTGTCACGTACGGCTTATCGTATCATTTCAATAGTACTCATTATTTTAGTTTTGTCAGTACAGATTAATTGCAGCCCTGGCGGCTGGGGGAAGCCCCCTGTGAAGCCCCCTGTGACGGATACAGTAACAGCTGGGGCGAGTTGGTCAACTTGGGTCTTGGAGCAGATCGCCTCGGGCATTATCAGTTACGCCACGGGTAAATCAATCGGCTGGGTTCTGTCTGCCTTCGGCAGCGGGGGAAGTTCTCCCGACGTAAGCAGCGCATTACAGGACATGGACGGTAAACTAACACAGATAGAGGCTGATCTACAACAGATCGAGGGTGAACTGGCCCTTATCGCGCAGGCACTTAGTATAGATACAGCAAAGATCCTCAGTGAAGCACAACAAACGGAGATGTCGCAAGCGGAGCTTTCCATTAACAATCAGTTTACTAACGTGCAGCTGTTTGCCAAGGATGGTGTGCCGGGGTCTGCCGCGGCCAAGACCGCCGCTCAACAATTTGCCGACGACTTCCTCACCACAGGCAACAATGATATGGACGCTAATGTCTACACCATTTACGGAATCATCATGAATGTAAATCAGGATCTCAACGGCGGCGCCCTTAATGCGCTTACGAGCATGCTGGTGGCCGAGGCCAATGACGGGCAACTTCTAGCCCGCTACGAGACGCTCGAGAGTTACTTCAACTCATTGCTGGAGATTCAGATGAAGGGAGCGATACTGATGGTGGAGGCGCTCCACCATCGAGACAACCCATTTGGCGGCGGGACAACAGCTCAGGGGCCAGGCGTCGGAGTCTGGCCTGGTACGGCGGAGCAATGGTATAATCAGAAGTTTCTGCCGCAAATCGCCGACGAGGTAGAGGAATTCCTGCGCTGCACAGATCGTCTGGTTGTGGCTGATGCAGACCTGCGCACTGATGTCGGGCTGCCTGTTATTCCAAACAGTCTGCCGTTTGTCAATCAGGAGCCTTTTTTGCCGGCGGACGCAGACACCATCTTTTCCCGGGCCGACTTTCTTGCGGCCCAGATATCCCCTATCCGTCACAGCTTCGGTCTGGTAGTCCGCGCCGTCGGCGAGCCGGATTCCATCAATTCCTACGTTGCACAGAATGAGGCCCCCACTACTACATCAGCCGACAATACCATGCATCTGACCCCTCTTGGCCCTGGAACCGACCCCACCCAGTGGGTGAAAGTGCGGCTCGTTCCGGTGGAGGTTTGGAACAACTGGCCGGGCGGCTATACCCAGGCGTATATGCAGTGGAACTGGAAGCAATATAATGGGGACGCTACCCCGTTCTCGGACTATATGTCATTTGATGCAGCCACCCAGATCGCAGTCGCCAAATATGAGATAGCCTGGTACGGGGCGGGAGCTACCACAGGCATCGACTGGCAGAATGCTTGGCCTGAACCGGTGAATGCCCAGGTCACGACCGTCCTCTACAACGACAAGATGGTGCAGGATCCTTCGGGCACCCATGCCTGGGGCCACGCGACCCTGGCCGTCCGGCATCGCCCCACATCCTGGCAGCGGTATACCTTCAATCCGGATTCATATAACTCAACATTTTTCACTGTCACAAATGATTATAATATTTACGATCCTGCAGGGCCCAATGTCCGTCTCATTGCGACGGTGCTGGCAGGGCGATACGTCACTAACCTGAGCACCTTCAACCTGGAGTCGTCTCTCACCCTTCATATCGAGAATGGGATGAGCCAGCAACGGAAAGCCACCGCCATTGTCCAAATGCAGGGCGATGCCAACGGAGTTATGCTTGGGGTTGGGGGCAACGACACAATGACCGCATGGTTCACGGGCGCCTCGGGTGAAGCGAATTCGTGGGACTTGCAGAATGCAAATGGCTATGTGTATCCGGTGGCAGGCATATTTCACTACTGGAACCCCGGTGAAGATACGTCCTTCCACTTCAAGTTGGATTTCAACCAGACGGTAATGAATTTTAATAGTGGGGCCTATGTGGGAGCCAGGGTCTGGCCCAACCATGTGTATCTCTTTTTCTGAGTAGCTGATGTCACAGGACAGCTCATGTAATTAGAGAATATTTGTTATAGTATTTTTGTATAAAGAGAGGTTGGCATTATTGTTTTTCTCCATAAGCATCATCTAACATAAGCCCAGTCAAATTCTCCCGTTATTCAAGATGATGTGAATGCTCTTTTATTTTGTTCGAGATCAGGATGATGCCTATAGCCATGCCTAGCGCGTTGGCTATCATCATAGCGGGAACCGCCATTTTAGATACTGCCCAAGCTTCTTCAAACGGCTTGTCAATCAATAAATTAACCAAGCCGTGCAACATTTCCACAAGAACCGCTATCACCATACCCGGCACAATGCCGATAAGTTTATTTTTATTAAGATGGTATATGCTGCCACAGACCAACCCGGCCAAAACAGACGATATCGCACATGAAACTGCGGTAAATCCACCGAGATATAACCGGTGAATCGCGCCTATCACCCCCACACTGACACCGGCCAGCGGTCCTGCCGTTAATCCGGCCAGCATGGGGGCGAAATCACGTATATTGGCTATAACCCCTTCTTTCAAAGGAATACCCAGGGCTGTGCCCATGATGGAAAAACCACCAAATAATAGGATGAAAAATAACTTGTCCCTCCAGTTACCCATTTTTAAAAGCACACGTTGCATAGACGGCATGGTAAAAACGATTTCCACGAATATATAAATGAAAACCTCGGTGTGTGCGAACAGGGTTAATATCGAATTGTTTTCTGCACCCATTTACTTTATCACCATGTGGCGGTTATTGCTCCTCATTCCGATTACTGTAAAATTCCGTACCAGAGGTCATAGATAAATATACTGCCGCTGTCGTGTACTTCCACCACGGTATTATCATAGGCCCAGGAGCATGCAGGCGCTACGTATGAAGATGCTTTCCCGTATGTAGTGGAGTCTGGCCATTGGGCAGTCATTGATCCTGGTGGATCTATAATACCAACGCTTAACCATAATGTGCCATTGTTGGAATACACAAGGAATAAACCTAGTGGTGATCCGTCTCCAGCGTCATCGCGTATGGAAACACTGGTGCCTATATCTCCGCTGTTAAAGTAAGCTGTTGGTCCCCAATCAACGGTATTATCGGCGTTAAGTTGCCCGACTTTATACCAGAAGTCTGAATTGGACTGCCAAGAGTTGTGGGTAGTAATGATGTGGCCATGATTATTTATGGAGATTGACGGATAAATGCCTTCGTCATAGGGAACATCCGAACCCCATGAGATGGTTTTATTGACGGCGTCAACACTCCCCACGCGATACCGAAGAGTCACCAGAGTGTTTGTATTCGTGCCTTCCTTGTTACCCTCATAAATGAGAACCGCCGTCTTGCCGTCCCTGGTAATGCAAATAGCAGGGTTATAAAAGGTATTGCCCAATACCTGTCCCGATCCCCAGTAGATCTGATCATTACTGACTATCCCGATGGTCGTTACAATATTTCCATCCGGAGCGTTATCAAACACTTCTGCATGTGCCTCTGCCACAACACCACCTTCGGAAACGGCAACAGACGTTGTTATACCTTGAACACCCATATTGTAGCTTGGACCCCAATTAATTACAGGAGCATTTGTGATATCAACAGTCCCCACATGATAATAAAAATCCCCGCTACCATCATTGTGCAGCTCTACTACGATATTTCCATTTTTGGTGCCCGCAATTACCGGCGTCTTTCCCTAGTCATAGACGGTATCATTGAAAAAGCTGCCATAAGGATAATTACTGTTGCTGCTGTTGCTGCTACTACCACTACTGCCATTACCAGAGCCGCAGGCGATAATAGCTGATAAAAAAATAAGCATTGCAAACGACATCCATGATTTCATTTTCATAATTTTCCTCCAAAATGACATTTTTTGTTATGCATTTATACTGTTCATTAAATACCTTTATCTGAACTGCCGTAAAATTTCCACTTGCCTGTCAGCGGCAACCCAAATGCCGCCGTGGCAATGAGACAATTACCACCGGTCTGGCCAGCGGTGATTCCTATTAAGGGGAAAGGTAACAGTATCTCCAATGATCGGCGGATTATAGACTGTAGCTGTCTCAGAAGTATCCTCTTCAACGTATGCGACGAAAATCGCCTTTGCTGTCGCTGTGTTCCTTTCCGGATCTACCGTGACTTTAAGATATCCCAGTTGCCTCGTTTCTCCGAATTTATACCACTCCTCCGCATAGGGTTCGCCGTTGTTAATATCGGCAAATTTGCCTCCACCGATACCAACAACGAAATAGGGAATCCCCTCTACGGAATACCTCTGGTAATTATGGGTATGGCCTGCAAAATTTGCACTGATTTTGTAGGCATGATACAGGGCTTCCCACGGCTGAAGGTTAGGATTAATCGTGGCTCTGCCATAATCCCAGATCGGATGGTGATGGATGGTAAATGTTCCCAGCTTTCTATTATCCAGCTGATCTCGAAGCCAGAATGCCTGACTCTGGGCGAGGGCCAGGGAAGTTTGCGGATCATCTCCATTGGAATTATTCGGATCTGGGGAGTTAAGAACGACAAACCGGATACCGGCACAGTCAAAAGAGTAATGCAGGGGTACGTCATATGACGAATGGTACTGAAAGGCGTCAGTAGGCGGGCCACCCGAATTCCCGTAATTATGATATTCATGGTTTCCGATCGTGCTAAAGATGGGGAATTTTGCCAACATCCCGTCAGAATACTGGAAATACGTGGTCCAATATTCCTCATAATCCCACCCGGCATAGTCTCCCCCATCGAGAATAAAAAGCACATCTATTTCATTTGAAGCAATGGCATCCGCCACGTATTTGAATCGTTTCTCCTGAGCATGTGTATCGCTGATGACAATAAACGTGAACGGACCACCGACCGGCATTGTCCGGAACGTGCGGTTGCTAAACTGGTCGTCGTTGCCTGAAGGTTTCACTCTGTAAATATATGAGGTATTCGGTTCGAGGCCTTTAAGGTGAACGTGTTGATAGGCGCCTGCTGTATAAGATGTCGCCTTTCTGTTAAACCTCTGGTGTCTGTTATAGTAACTCGACTCAGCGAATTCTATTGAGCCCGACCCATCGCTTGTTCCTCGCCAGTTAATGGTCGCAGCATCTATTTTAAGTTTTGTCACCCACGGAGCCCAATAATCCACCCCCGTGTCCGCGATCAGTGTGCCGCCTAGAGAAAAGTATGCAACTGTTCCAGCAGAGTATTTAATGAAATCTCGCCTGGTTATACCATGAACCATTCTAACCTTATTGTTGCCACGGACTAATTTTAAATCGTCGTTAGCCATAGTGTTCTCCTTAGATCTTTAAAATATATAAAATTTGATTTTTTCGGGAAAGTAGATAGTGAACAGTTCGGGATGGATTGAATGGAAATACGGGCATTCGCTGGTGGACCTTCGTTGTCGTATGGTTTTGCAACTAGACAGCCTAGGTTAACAGGCATGTTAGCTCCTGAAGATGAAATGGTAAAAGTGAATTACTGTTAATAAATAACATAACTTTACAGAATAAGGCAACCGGATTTTGCATAACATGTCAAGTTATGTTTCTGCCATTTTAATTACTTCCAATTGACATGTTCAACGAAAAAATCACCAGCCCAAGGAACGACGGTCCGGTGTATTTAATTGGTTGACTGTGCAAACACGCTACTGTCCTATAAATGTGGTCTTGGTGGGGCCAATCCCAGCCTCTTGAAAAATTGCGTTTCCCTCTTTGGCCCAGATGTAATGAGGAACATTTGCCGGTGTGATATACACAGAACCGGCTGGAATGGCAATGACTTTAGATTTATCGAAACTTTTGCCGAACCCGACATAAATTTTGCCCATCAGTACGGTAGTAATGCGCTCATCTGGATGTGTATGTGGAAGAATTCTTGCTCCAGAAAAAAGCTTGACTCTAAGTATGTATTGCCCTGATTTGTGTTCTGTCCCAATTACCCATGATCTTTGTAGTCCAGGTGTATCTGGCGGACTTTCCCAGCGGAGAGAAGATGGTAAAATTGGTTCAAAGTCAACGCTTTGTGCAACTGCGAAACATGAGAAGCCGCCGATAACCACCAGAATGGTTGTAATAAGTCTCTTCATAATCGTTCCCTTTCCAGAAAAAAACAGACAAGTCGAGGTGTTTATCTCCGTACACTAGAATGAAATATCCTAATATCTTTTTCTTATTTTTTTATAAACTATATCCAGGTTAATAAATTGGTGCAATATTACGGCAAGAATTGTTGTTGTCGGTAATGGATCGGTAAAAAATGTCTGTATAAGCTTTGGCGCCCGGGCATAGAGCGAAGGTAGAAAAGCGGTGCTTAAACCAAAAAATAACGCAATGCCGACCACAAAGGTCTTACGTTGGTCCCATTTTTCGTCCAGCATCTGTACTAAACCCGCGCAAATCATAAAACATCCGCTAAAAACGGTCGAAGCACCAAGAACAGGCCTTGGTATATTAGAAAGGGCATTTGTCAGCATAGGGAAAAATGCAAACACTATAAAAATCGTTCCCGCAACGACGCTAATCCATCTGCTAAGCACTTTTGTAGCCCCGGCTAAGCCGATATTGCTTGATGATGTGTCCACTGCCATCGCACCCAGCAATCCAGATAAAGCAGTCGCAAGGCCATCAGCTACAATTCCATTGCGGATAGGTACAAAATTAACCTCATCAAGCTCAGGCTCTGATATTTTCTGCGCGGCCAAAAGATTGCCGAAAGTTTTCAAGGTGCTGCCGATTGCAATAACAATTAATGGAATTATTAAATTGAAGTGGAATGTTATCGGGTTAAGAAGCGTATTAAATTGAGGCATTGCAAAAAGCGGACTATCTTTGACTGATAAAATGTTTTGCCAGTACTCAGGGATAATTATCAGAGCCAGAATCCAGCCCAAAAACATCCCGATAATCAGACAATAAGTCTTAACAAATCCCTTACCCCACACATTGCAAAAAACCATTATTAATAAAGACACAGCGCCGATAAAAATATCTATATTGTTTATGGCATCCCCTTGAAAAGTAAGACCGAAAAAAGATGTTACTGCGATCTGAATAAGGCTGATTCCGACCAACGTAACAACAAGCCCGACAATATATATTGGGAATATATTTTTGAGTTTTTGAATGACAGGCGCAAGAAACATCTCGATTAACCCGGCGACAATAGTAAGGCCGCGCATCAAAGGCAAGCCGCCGATCCACGCCGCGGAAAGCGAAAGGCTTAAATAAGAAGGACCGCAAAGATTCGGACATAAATAACCGGAACCAAGATAAGGCAATCGCAGGGCCTGTATAATTGAGCCAATACCCGAGGCCAGCATCGAAAAGGTTATCAAAGACGCCGTAAATTCCGGTGTTTCGTTGAGCTGAGCAGTAAAAATTATAGGTAGGCCGATAGAAACGACCATCAACAGAACATGTTGAAACGCCAATAACATCAAATGACCTATTGGCGGCACTTCATTTACAGAATACTCGTATTTTTTATCGTCTGCCATTCGTATCCTTAATTATCCCGGTGGTTGGGGAAGGTCTGTTATCGCGCCAACATAAATTTCCTGACCAGCGATATATGTTTTGCGCAAGTATAAGCTCTTCTTAACAAGCATCCGCTGATACCTGTTTTTCGCGAGAAAGATCTCCCAAACCGAATCCTTATTTTTTAGTTCTCTCAGCGCCTTCTCGAATGGTTTATGGCCCATCTCATCGACACAATCAATCAGTTTGAACTCCGTAAGACTATCGTTCATCACAGGCGATATAAGCAGTTTGCCGGTCGGAGTAAAAGCAAAAACTTTTACATCCCGAAAAATGTATTGAGAGGTAGGATTTGCTATTTCCAAAAGCGCGGCATTGCCTTTTGCTTTAATCAATTGAGCGGCATCATCAACGATAATTCTAATAAATTCCTTTTCTTCGTGAGGATAATTGATACCGCCGCCAACAAGTAATATTTTACCTTCGGGAGTTGTAACTTTGAAATGACAGGAGGACTTAGGAACAGGATAGAATTTACCCGGCTCCCACCAGGAATAATGCACCCACCCGTGTGGGTTGTTTTTATCAGCTAATGCGGCAATTGCCATTTGAAGTGTTTTTTTGCCGGTTTTATCTGTGAGATCCCAAAGGTTCTTACCCTCGAGATGGGGCATGCCTGCGTGATAGATATTTACACCGTTCATATCGTAGATATAGAGATAATGGTCGGGCATATCATAAAGGTTGCGATTGTTTCGAAAATATTCCAGACCTTTCAAACCATCTTTCTTGAGTATCAGCGAAGCATCATAAACAAATTTGACAAGATCTTTTGTGTCACGATATTGATAGGCACTAAGATTTAAATCTTCATGTCTATTTTCACATCCCGAAATAAATACAGAAAGAAGTAAAAAGAATATTGAAAAAGCAATAATCTGGTACGATCGAATTAATTTACTCATATTCCTCAAAATAAATTTATATACTTATTAAAAAAAGTGAAATTACAGTCTGAACGATACAACTTATACTAAGTATTTCTACGTTATGTCGTCTACAACGCTTCTTACCAGTTTTCTCATCATGAATGTCAAGATTCTTTCTCATCTTTGTTTCCTCCTCATATGAGTTATTGGTTATTTAATATAGCTTCGCAAAAGTTGAAAATTGCCGTCCACCCTGTCGGGCACTCCCTTAAGCAGTTGATTGCTCCATTGCGATTCGCTCCAGATAAACGGTTTACCGTTGATTGTGGGAGTCCCAAATTTCATCCAGATGCTGTTGTTCGGCGATGCCGTGTCTAGTATGCCGCTCACATTCGCTGCATATCCAGTCATGGATGAGACTATGGCTTTGGCGTCGATCGAACCTTTTGGCACAGTCTTGGGAGTGGGCGTGGTGCCATATCCGAGATCCCATCTGCCGTATATGGAAAGTGGTTCGTTCGGGTCTGTGTAGGTAATGAGCGCTTTTGCCGATGCGATATCCGTAACGCTGTTTATCCCGATGGTGGGATTGAGGAACTGCACTTTTCTGGCAGGCCTGGAATCCAACGCGTTCAGGTCGTTTCTTATCTGTGTCGAGGTGGGATAGTTTATGGCAATAATATAGTTCGGGTTAACCATGTCAGTATCGTACTGGGTTGAAAGGCCACCGGGATTGGTGGTCACATTGTATGAACCGGAGCCGTTGGATTTGATATATACATAACTTTGCTGGGATACTTCAATTGTTGCGATCTCGTTTGTTTTTGTGTCAACCACGAGATAGCCGCCAGGGCTTGTGCCGGGCATATTGTCCACATTCATTGACCAATATTCGTAGAACTCGTCAAGAGAGGTCGAAAACTGCTCTGAAAGTGCCGCTTGCCAGATCCCCCAAAGGGCTTGCCTTTTGCCCTGTATGTTTGCTTGCGGGAGGAAGGCTACACCGGTATACATCAATCCGTTGCTCGTGTATCCGAAATCACTCTGTGAAGCTATGAGGCCCGGCATACTCATGTTAAATGAATGATAAAGGCCGTTAATATAAAAACTGGAAGAGAGGCTTTGGTCCAGAAATCCAGACCAGGTATTGTGCGCAATGGCAATATCGCCCTGATATTTTTTTATGAAGGCAGAACATCTCCCGTGCGTGTCGAGGTTGCTGACACCCTCAATCGGCGTACTGAAGGCATCGCCAGAACCATTGATAAAATATATATCCATGAAGGTCAGCGATGCAGTGTTATATCCGAGTCTAAGTTCCGCATTGGTAAAATATGACAGATCCGGCAACCAGCTGCCGCTGAAGTCCAGATTGGACGGATTTTCGTATGCCACTCCATGATAAATGCCCAACAGCCTGAACATCAAACGCTTCAGATTTCTTTGAGCCTTCAGGTTGCTCAGCGTATTGATGTAATTCACGGTGTAGGCATAATTTTCAAGAAGAATCTGCCGTATCGTTTCAAGCTCCGCCGCGGAAGGGGGTATCTGCTTTGGAAAGGGATGCGTCGGATTGACGAGATACGTGTTGTCCCAGATATTATCACGCGCATCTTTGATCGAAGCCTTCTGAAGTTTTCCCTGAATAAAACCTGCCAGGTATTCGGCTTTGAAGTCATTCGCATCCTTTGAAACGATACTCAAACTCTGAATGTTGTCCACCGTTTCAGAACACCCGCCGGCGTTTATTGAATGATAGTAGCAGTTCAGGTTTGAACTGTTGTTGCTGCATCCGACTAGTCCCAATGTCATTGAAAAAACAATAATGAAGGCGCCATATTTTTTCCACATAAATGCTAGCCTCCTTATTGCTTGATAGAGCATGTTGCTCCGCAAGAAACGAAGTTTACGCCGTTGATAAGAACTTCCTTTTTTGTGGGATGAAGTATAGAAAATGCGTTGTTGTATGTCAATGAAATGTTGCTTGCAAAACATGAAGGACAATGTCGATATTTGACGAGCATGAATTGTATTTATTACAAATCGAAATCTTGCATATGTATCAAGGTTAGCGATTTAAGGATTTCAGGAAGAAGTAAATGCCCTGCCATTTATAAAAATCATGTGCCTAAATATCACTATTTCATTCTGAAATCAATGAAATGGGGAGTGTGTTTTATTCTATCTTAGTATTTGAAGACTCGATTTTCATAAAGACAGTATGTTGTCAACTGAAGTAATAATCTTGCATCGTCTTTGCAGTTGATGCCAAGAAAACTCTGTCCACCGACAGTTAATTTTATACTGTTGTTTTCTTAAATGGCAATACTTTGGCTCCTACTTTTAATCCATCAAGATAATCCGCCCATGTTTGCATCATCTTCCGTCTTTCGTTCAGGTGTTGCGTTCTGTTGTAACTGCGTCCTAGTGGGTCACTGACGCGATGCGCCAATTGTGCTTCAATAAAATCCGGCCTGACCTGCAAAACTTCATCAATGATTGTTCTTGCCATTGCCCTGAATCCATGCGGGGTCATTTCGTCTTTCGTATATCCCATGCGGCGTAGTGCGGCTAAAATGGCATTATTTGACATTGGCCGGTCATAAGTTCTGCCGGAAGGAAAAGCATATTGACTTGTGCCTGTCAGTTTTTGAAGTTCTTCTAGGATTTTTATTGCTTGCCTTGATAATGGTACAAGATGCGGTTCTCTCATTTTCATTTTCTCTGCCGGAATACTCCATAGAGCATTTTCAAAATCAATTTCTTTCCATTCCATGTGTCGCAATTCGCCGGGACGGACAAAAACAAGAGGTGATAACTGCAAAGCTAATTTGACAACATAACTGCCGACATAACCGTCAATGGCAAGAAGTAATTCTCGAACTTTCTTAGGTTCGGTTATGGCGGCTAAGTGTTTTTCTTTTGCCGGTGCTAATGAACCAATCAAATCTCGTGCCGGATTGCGTTCAGTGCGTCCGGTGGATACCGCATAACGAAAAATCATACTACATAGTCCTCTTATACGGTGCGCCCCTTCCAATACGCCCCTCGATTCGACACGCCTTAACACTGTCAATAGTTCAGGAGCTTTGATTTCTTTAATCGGTCGTGTGCCAATCCAAGGGAAAACGTCGCGCTCCAGGCTGCGCATGATTTTTAGCGCGTGTCCTTCTGTCCATGTCGATTTAAACTTTTCGTGCCATTCTCTAGCTATAACTTCGACAGTTTCTGTGTCTTCGACTTTTGCTTGCTTCTGTGCTTTGCGAACAGCTCCGGGGTCAACACCATTAGCCAAAAGTTTTCGTGCATCGTCACGTTGTTGTCTTGCGTCTAGTAGGCTAATTTCAGGATATGATCCGAAGGTGAGTTTCTTCTCTTTATTGTCGAAGTGATATTTGAAATGCCAAAGCTTACCACCGGACGGAGTAACAAAAAGATAGAGACCGCCTCCATCGAAAAGTTTGTATGCGCTCTCTTGTGGCTTTGCATTACGTATCTTTATTTCTGATAATGGCTTAATTCTTTTAGGCATGAACAATTTCTCCTTTTTAGGGGCTTGCTATTAGCTATGGGGGCTTTTTATATATAAATCAGCCCCCAAACTTTATAGATTTTATAAAATCTTATAACACGTCTTTGGACTAAAAGCAACAAAAAACCCGCTATTTCTAACGGGTTTTTGTACTTCTTTGGATTGTGCTGAATTAGGTCTTGGTGGAGATGAGGGGGATCGAACCCCTGGCCTCGGCGTTGCGAACGCCGCGCTCTCCCAGCTGAGCTACATCCCCAAGATTTCAAATTCTCATAGAGAAAACGTCGGAGAGCATATATTATTGCTTGTCTTAGTGTCAAGAAATTGTTAATATGATTCTCCAGTTGGCAAAAACATTGAGCTTTTTTATATTCACAAATAATTTTATTTAGGGGAATATTGGTAAAAAATATCTATGCGATCATAATATTTGCCCCGTAAATTATTTTATTCTTTTCTCGCAAGAAAAATGATAAAAGATAGCTAATACCCTTTGAGGAGAAAAATACATGGCGAAAATTGATGCTTTTTTTCATCTTATGCATGATCAGGGTGCGTCGGATCTTCATCTTATTGCCGGTCAACAACCTGCTATTAGAATCCGCGGTGATATCGAACGGATTAAATATGACGTTCTCACTTCAGATGCTTTGAAAGTGCTTCTCTACGAAATTACGTCGGAATATAAAATTAAACTTTTTGAAGAAACGGGCGACGTTGATTTTGCTTATGAAGTCCCCGGCCTCGCGCGCTATCGCGTCAATTACTTCCGGCAAAAAAACGGCATAGGCGCCGTGTTTCGCGAAATACCCGATAAAATTTCAACTTGTGCGGAACTGGGACTCCCCAACGTGATATCAAAATTAGCTTCTCTTCCACGCGGTCTTGTTCTGGTAACCGGCCCCACGGGCTGCGGCAAGTCTACAACACTGGCGTCCATTATTGATGAAGCTAACCGCATACGCAAGGACCATGTCATTACAATTGAAGATCCTATTGAATTTGTTCATAAGAGTCAAAGTTGTATTGTTAACCAACGGGAAGTGGGAGTCCATACTAAGTCTTTCGCTACAGCACTGCGCGGAGCATTGCGTGAAGATCCGGACATTATTCTGGTTGGTGAAATGCGCGATCTCGAAACAATTTCGCTCGCTGTAGAGGCCGCATCCACCGGCCATCTGGTTTTTTCCACAGTTCACACAACCAGCGCACCGAAAACAGTTGATCGAATCATTGAGGTTTTCCCGTCAACCGAACAATTGCAAATTCGTTCCACGCTCGCCGATGGTTTACGCGCGATTGTTTCACAGGTTCTGTTTAAGAGAATTGACATCAAAAGCCGCTGTGTTGCTTTGGAGATTTGCATTGCCACTCCTGCTGTGCGTAATTTGATCCGCGAATCTAAAACCTATCAGATTCCTTCCATGATGCAGACGGGTAAAAAATACGGAATGCAACTTCTGGATGATTCAATTATGGATCTTTATAGCCGCGGTTGGATCAGCGCTGACGAGGCTTATATCAAAGCGAATGATAAAGCCAGATTCCGTCCGCTTTTGAAACAACCACCGACAGACTTTACCGAAGCATAAATCATTGCAGGGATAGCTTATGAGAAAACCGGAGATAGATCATATCCTGACAAGAATGTTGGAATCCAATGTGGAGATTTCCGATTTTATCTTAACCGTGGATAAACCTTTGCAGGTAGAGGCCGCCGGCCAATTAGTTCCCGTTGAGTTGAGGCCGCATTTCGAAAAACTTACACCGTTTCAAACAGAAATTTTTGCTTTGAACTTGATTAATCAGGACCAGCGGCTGATGGAAAGTCTGATTAAAGAAGGTTCCTGCGACTTATCATATGATTTGCCGGGTATTGCACGTTTCCGTGTGAATATTTTTTTACAGCGCGGCAATTACTCCATCGTTTTAAGAAAACTTGAAAATCGAATTCCTACTTTCGCAGAGCTGTTATTACCGGAGGCTTATTACCGCGTCGTGTCTGAAAAGAACGGAATAGTTTTGGTAACGGGTGCTACAGGTAGCGGTAAAACCACATCTTTGGCTGCGGTTATCAATGAATTCAATGAAAAATATTCTTTGCATATAATTACTCTGGAAGATCCGATAGAATATACACACACTCAAAAATTGGCAACTATCAATCAGCGCGAATTGGGTAAAGATTTTGACAACTTTGCCAATGGTTTACGCGCGGCTTTACGTCAGGCGCCAAAGATAATCCTTGTAGGTGAAATGCGTGACCGTGAATCTGTGGAAATTGCGCTGAATGCTTCCGAAACTGGTCATTTAGTCCTAAGCACTTTGCATACAATTGATGCCGGTCAAACAATTAACCGTATTCTTGGCATGTTTCCTGTGGACGAAGAAAATCAGATACGCACGCGTCTTGCCGATTCGCTCCGCTGGATTATATGTCAACGCCTTCTGCCAAAAGTTGGCGGTGGCCGTGTCGCCGCTTTCGAAGCTCTGAGTACAAGCCTGCGTATCAAAGATGTTATTCTGCATGGCGAATCAGAAGGAAAAACGTTTTCTGATATTATCGAGCACGGACAAACTTTCGGCATGATCACTTTTGATTATTGCATCATCGATCTCTTTACAAAAGGCTTGATTACTGAAGAGACGGCGATCGCTTATGCTTCGAATAGAGCTAACGTGAATCGCGGGATAGACGCGATAAAAAACGCCCGCGGTGAAAGAACCACAGATTTGGGAAAACTTGAAGTTGACAAATCATATGGTAAACCTAAAAAAGACTATAAAACTAACACTTGGTCGACATCTTGATATGACGAATTATATGACAAGACTAAAATCTATTAGGAAATTAATATGAATGAAGAAAAATCAAGATCGGCTTCAGTAGCAGAAGAAATAGACTATTCCGGACGGCCTTTTGGTTATAAATATACGGATAACGAAACTGCCCTGATTTGTGAAAATGATCCTGTCGTCAGGCAAAAGATCAGCAGCACATTGAAATCTCTTGATTTTAACGTAATTGAAGCAGCGACATTTAAACAAGTTTTGAAATACTTAAATTTCCATACCTTTAATGTCATTGTCGTTAATGAAAATTTTGATACCGGAACTGGGGGCATTAATAATGTTCTCAATTATTTGGAACTTTTGCCCATGTCTACTCGACGAAAAATTTTTGTTGTTTTAATCAGTTCAGTTTTCGCGACTATGGACTACATGAATTCCTTAAATAAAAGTGTCAACTTGATAATTAACAATAATGAAATCTCCGAAATGGGGCTGATTCTTAAAAAAGAAATCGAAGAAAACGAATATTTCTACCATGTATTTATGGAATTTAATCGCAAATTAGGAAAAATTTAATGAGACTCGCTGAGAACGAACGAAGTGAAGTTCGAAGCGCTAGTCGAATTATCCCACGTGCGAAGCTAAGTGGGATAATATATGATACGCAACCACTTGCTTTGGGTTTCATACACCTAAATCTTATTTTATTATTTCACGCAAGATTTTATCAGCCCGATCAACAAGACCCATAGCTTTGTAAGCTGCGGCCAAACTTAAATAGTAAGGCCGGGCAGAGTCATTAGCTATTGCCGATTTAAAAGCCTCAACCGCCTGAGAAAAATGATTTGTCTTCATTAGTGAATGGCCTAAACGATTATAGTAAGCTCCAGCTCCGGGATTATCATATTGCACAGCTTTCTCATAAGTCTTTATAGCTTTCTGTATTTGTCCCAGACCAATAAGGCTGTCTCCTAACGAACAATAATAAAGTGGATTAGTCGAACTTGCAGAGATGCACTTATTTAATAATCTTTCAGCTTCTCTATGATCTCCCGCTTGTTGAAATAAAACAGCTATTTTGAAGTAATAATGGTCAGGCTGGTCAGGATCGATTTCGCCGGCCTGTAGATATGCTTTTTCACTTTCTTCACTCAATCCGGCCGCAAACAAAGCTTCTCCCCAATGGCAGTAAAGAGCAGGATTGTCGCTTTCGATTTCGATGAGTTTTTCATAAATGTTGCAAGCTTTCTTAACCTGGCCTGATTGAAGATAGGCATTGCCTAGTTCAGCTAAAAGTCCGACGTCTTCCGGCTGCGTTGCAACTGCTCTTTCACAAATTTCCATCAATTTGTGAAAATTTTTTTCCTGTTTATAAATGCGCACGAGTTCATCAAAGGCAAAGCCTGTAAAAATCTTTCGCTTAAGCTCCCGGTCCAATAGTGTATTTAAATGTTTTGTAGCCTGTTTAGTGTCGCCGCTGTCATAATATGCCCAAGATAACATTAATAAGACGGCCTCTTCTTCCGGATAAGCTTTGTGAATTTCTTCACCGAGAACAATCGCCTCACGGTATTTCCCCTGTCGGATAAGATTTTCCAAGGAATCAATTTGTCTTTTTATTTTATTTTCTTCAATCATGATTAAAAAAAAGGGGAGGAGATTTCCTCCCCCGAAATTCTAGCAGCTGCAAGAACCACAAGAGCCGCCTTTAGCTGGCGAGAGACTGGAATTTATTTGAAACCCAGATCCTTGAGGCGTACTTACAAAGTCAACATTGATCGGCTTTGCCTGATTGTAAGTATCTTTATCAATGACAAATTTCGTTCCATTTTCTTCAAATACTTCATCTGTATTTACAGGCTCGTCCAGAGCCATGCCCAAAGCGGGGCCGGATCAACCTATAGACAATGTGATCCGCACAGCGGAATCCGCTTTCTTCTCTTTGATAAAATCTTTGATTACTTCCAACGCTTTTTCTGTAACTGTAAACATCAAATATCCTCCTTTTATCGATGAACATTTTTTCGTTCATCTTTGGCTTAAAATAGCCATACTTGACAATATGTCAATTAAATTCTGGAAAAAGGCCTAAAATTATTTTTATTGTGTTTACATATCGAAATGTATTGCCAACCATAACAACACTTTGAGTTAGAAATGGTAGAGGAATCTCCATGGAGCATTTCTATGTTCATCTTTCGCGTAATCAATACCTATCCGGGGAGTAGTGATGATTGATTTAGTTGGAATTTTCTTGTAATCATCTATCCACAATTCCTTACCGTGGGTTAAATCCCAGCCGTTTAAAGATTTGTCAATGCCCAAAGCCTGACATAACTTGGCTGGACCATTGGTTAATTCTGAACCTTTTCTTCTCCGGTGAGATTCCATTTCTTCTATTCCGGTAAGCGGCATTATAGCGCGCACCAACACGGCGCACGGCCTGCCTTTTGCTTCCGTCACCAAATTGAGCATGTGGTGCATACCATAAGTAAAATAAACATAAGCATGACCGGGTTCACCGAACATGACCTCATTGCGCGGCGTCATGCCGCGGTGAGCATGACAGGCGCTGTCCGCTTCACCGCAGTAAGCTTCTGTCTCTACGATCATTCCGGCAAGCTCAAGACCGTTTATTTGCCTCACTAATTTTTTTCCTATAAGCGTGCGGGCGACTCGCAGCGTATCGCGCAGATAAAATTTCCTGTCCAATATGCTCATGATTAATCAACTCTTTTTGTAGTCAAGATTTTCTTGACATACAAGACCGGACTTCTTATACTTCACTACACAAAAAAAAGGAAGTCCTTATCAAACCAAACTTTTAAATTATAAAGATATTAGATTTTTGCCTGCCAATTAAACCTTTGCATGAATAAGACAGACTGAACCATATTTCTTAGGCAAGTCAGATAAAAAAGCAAGATTAACCACAATGAAAGCAATACTTGCCAAGAAGTTAATCTTCAATCAGTGTCAATATAACAAAAGAGTTCATTTAGAGGAATAGATCATTTGTTGCAGGGTACAATTTGATATTGACAACATGATTCTATCCGTGATGAGTATAGAAAAAAGTGGAGCCCCTCCGGCAGGAGCCGGAGGCTCCTTTCCAAAACGCGACATCCCGCGATTGGCAGAAAGCATTCAACCCCCAACGGGAGCTGGGGCTTTCTGCAGCGGGGTAAATAAAAGGGGGTTGATATGATGAAAAATGCCCATTTTATGTTTTCACTTAAGATCCTGGTCATTTCCTTATTGCTTACCGGTTGTTCCATGAAGGAGCAAATGGTGAGATCAATGGATCCCCTCATGGACGATATGGCGTCTGCAGTCAACATGAGCAACGATTTGGAACTCATACGGGACGGGCTTCCGGCAAGCCTCATCCAAATGGATGGTTTCATCAAGTCTGCTCCCAATAACAAGCTGCTCCTGAAAGCGGCCGAATCGTACTTCGGGTACACCTTTTCCTTCGTGGAAGACGTCAACAAGCCGCGGGCAAGCGCCCTCTATCTCAAGGCCAGGGAATATGCCCTGCGTGCACTCAGGAAATATCGGCAGTTCGATGAGCAAGCGCCTGATTTGAAGGACATGCTTGCAAATTGCGGCAAGCAGGATGTCCCCGCGCTCTACTGGACGGCAAGCTCCTGGCTGGCATGGATCGGCCTCAATGCCGGCAATCCGGAGGCCATGATGGATATCCCCAAGGTGGAGGCAATGCTTCAGCGGGTCATCGAACTGGATGAGACTTACTATTACGGCACCGCCCATTCCATGCTAGGCAGCTTATATGCCGCGCCCCCAAAAGCCATGGGCGGCAACCCGGAAAAGGCCAAGCTTCATTTCCAGCGGGCCTTCGAGCTTTCCAAGTCAAAGCTGCTTGTCGTCCCTTTCATATATGCGAAGTTCTATGCCGTCCAGATTCAGGACAAAGCCCTTTTCGAGAAGACCTTAAATGATATCATCGCCACCCCGGTGAACTTTTTTCCGGAAAAAAACTTGGCCAACGAAGTGGCAAAGCGGAAAGCGAAGGATTTGCTGGAAAAAGCAGACGCTCTTTTCTAATTATACAAAAACAAGGAGTAGAACATGAAGCGATGTGTTTATATTTTCATAGCCGTTCTGATGGCCATGACTTATTGCGGCAGTTGCCTTGCCGCAGAGCAAGAGGCCAAGGTGGTCATCAAGATGGCGTCGATTGCGCCCCAAGGCACTAATATTGCGAACGTCATGGAGGAACTTGGCAAACAGGTCTGGGAAAAAACCAACCATGAAGTAGCCTTCAAGATCTACTGGGGCGGCGTTCAGGGCGACGAGAAGGATGTCCTTCGAAAAATGAGGCTCGGACAACTCCAAGGAGGGGGATTCATGGGTGCAACTTTGGGCACCATCGTTCCCGAGGTGAGGGTGACGGAAATACCTTATGTCTTCTGGAATTCTGGAGAAGTGGATTATGTCCGGTCGAAACTGGAAGAGCAGATGACCAAACTGTTTGCGGAAAAGGGATTCGTCGTTTTAGGCTGGATGGACCTTGGTTTTGTCTACTCTTTCTCGAAGGTGCCAATTGTTTCCCTGGAAGTAGCGAGAAAGCAGAAGTGGTGGACCCTGGAGGGAGAACCCATGGGACGGGCCATGTTCGACGCCTTGGATATATCGCCCATTTCCCTGTCCGTATCCGATGTCGCCACGGCCTTGTCGACGAATCTGATTGACTGTGCGCCTTCCACTCCATTCGGCGCCGTGGCTTTCCGCTGGTATACGAAGTTCAAATACATGTACGGTCTCCCGTCCAACAGCATCCTCGGTGCAACGCTCATCAACAAAGACATATGGGATAAAATCTCTCTCGGCAGTCAAAAGATCATTCTGGATATTGCCAGGAAGGAGCATGAGAAGGTTGTGAGCACTATGAGGCAGGACAATGCAAAAAGCCTTATGCTCCTCAAGAAGTCAGGTGTCCATATCGTACGTAGCGATGAGGGGAATGCCAAAGACGGGGATTATATCTTTGCGGCAGCGAAAAATGTCCGTGAGGGTCTGGTGGGGAAACTCTACTCGAGGGAACTCCTGAACCGCACATTGGCGCTTGTCGAAGAGTACAGAAAAAATCATCCGAAATATACTCCTGATGCAATGATCAATTAGAGAAATGATCATTGCGCTGTACATCATGTGGATCAGAATTTGGCGAGATAGGAAAAATGTGTTCCGAGTGCGGGACAACTCTCACCGCACCTAGTCGCCTGTCCCGTTCTATTACCATAGTCGAAGATGCACTAGTATCTATCGTGTTATGTAGCATGGTTCTACTCGTGCTTATACAGATCATTTTAAGAAATTTCTTTTCCACCGGCATCACCGGAGGCGCTGAGATTGTTAGACATCTTGTCCTTTGGGTCGCGTTTCTTGCTGCGGGAATCACCGCACGTGAGGCTAAACATATCAAAATAGACGTTGTCTATAGGATGCTGCCCACCGGTTTAAGACAATTCTCTGAAATTCTTACCGGACTTTTCTCGGTAATTATCTGCTGTATTCTCATATATGCATCGCTCTGTTTTATATTAGTAGATTATCGAGCAGGTACAGTAATCGCTTTTTTTGAAACGCCTGTATGGATGTTGGAGATTATTATTCCAGTAGGCTATTCTATAGTGATGCTTCGCTATTTGCTGCGATGTAAGCAATCCTTTGTAAAAGTCTTTAAGTGGGAATAAATCCATGGTCACAGCGTTCATCATTCTTATTATTGTCATGGCCTTTCTGGGTGCACCCATGTTCGCCATTTTGTCTGCCTTTGCACTGCTCGGGTTTCAACTTTCGAATACTCAATTCGCCTCGCTTATAGTAGATATTTACAGCCAGTTTTCCAACAACCCCGTTCTCTATACCGTTCCAATTTTTACTTTTGCCGGCTTTATTTTAGCCGAGAGTAAGGCATCCCTCCGGGTGGTCAACTTCTCACAGGCCATTCTTGGTTGGCTTCCCGGCGGCCTTGCTATTGTTTCACTTGCATCATGCGCCTTCTTTACAACATTTACCGGCGCTTCAGGAGTCACCATCATTGCTCTTGGGGGTTTGCTCTATCCTGCATTGATTAAGGGAAAATATTCAGAGAAGTTCTCTCTCGGATTGTTGACATCCTCGGGAAGTTTGGGACTGCTCTTCTTTCCAAGTCTTCCCATTATCATCTATGGTATCGTGGCCGGGACCAGCATCACCCAGCTCTTTGCTGCTGGTCTTATCCCTGGACTATTTCTCATGATTATCATATCATTCTATAGTTTTTTTGTCGCCAAAAGGTCCGGTACCTCAACGTTCAGGATTTCCCTGAGTGAGATTACAAAGACGGCGTGGGTTGCCAAATGGGAACTCTTTATTCCAGTGATGCTTGTGGTGGGAATTTTTGGTGGTTTTGTAACATTGGGAGAAGTGGCCTCCATCATGGTGGCATATGCGTTCATCGTGGAAATATTCATTCACAAGGATATCCGTATCGGCCAGTTTCCCTTGATCCTTAGAGAGAGCATGATTCTGGTAGGAGCGATATTTATCATCTTTGCATCGGCTCTGGCCCTGACTACCTATATGATCGATGCGGAAATTCCCATGATCATGCTGCAATTCATTCAGGCACATATCAACTCAAAGGTAATCTTTCTCATCACGCTGAACGTCTTTCTCTTTATTGTTGGCAGCCTCATGGAAATTTATGCGGCACTCATTGTCATACCACCACTGATTGTTCCCATTGCGATGAGCTACGGCATCAACCCTGTACACCTGGGGATTATCTTTCTTACCAACCTCGAGATAGGCTACTTCATGCCTCCTGTGGGTCTGAATTTGCTAATTTCTTGCATCAGATTCAACAAACCTCTATCTAGCCTTTACCGGGCAGCAATACCTTTCATTGCCATCATGATCATCGGGCTGCTCGTGATCACCTACGTTCCCTGGCTGAGCCTGGCCCTCATCGAATATTTCAGTATCCAATAAGACTAACTCCGGCAATACTAACTGGATGAAAATATTTCCGCCATTATCTGAGAGGTAATGAGTGGATATGCACAGCCTGCATTTCACACTTTTACATGATCGGCGGTCAATATTTCCTTGACATACAAGACTGCGTTCCCTATACTTCCCATCACAAAAGGAAGTTCTTATCAAATCAAACAAACCAAAACTCCATGGATTGCCTGATTTATGATTTTAGAAGACAATTTAATAAAACCATGTAATGAATTGAATGGTCCAACCCGTTCTTTTATGATTATAAATGTAGTTTTATAAAGAGGAGGATATGGCCGAACAGAAAAAGATTGTTAAAAAGTCAGTCGCTATTGTGGTCTTGGTTCTTTTGGCAGGGGTTCTTGCTTCTTATCTCTATATCAACAAAGACAAGAATGCTGTTCCGCACGGTTTTCTGAAGGGCAACGGCCGCCTTGAGGCGACCGAGGTGGATGTTTCAGCAAAGCTTGCAGGGCGGCTTACGGAAGTCCTTGTGAAAGAGGGGGATTCAGTTGATAAAAACCAGATCGTAGCCAAGATAGACGCGAGCACGCTCCTTGCTCTACTGAAGCAGGCCGAGGCCGAAGTTAAACGGGCCAAACAAGCGCGCGAAACCGCCCGCTCCAAGGTCGAAGGCATTCGCCTGAATTTGGAGTTTGCGGCAAAAGAGCTTGAGCGAGCAAATAATCTCTTTGCCAAGGGCATTTTTACGCAACAGCAACTTGACCGTGATCAGACAGTCAAGCAAACCTATGATGCAGAATATGCAGCGGCAAAATCATCAATCACCGAGGCCGAAAACGCCATTGAGTCCGCAGTTGCTCAGACGGAGATGTTAAAAACAGAAATCAATGACTGCCTGCTAAGAAGCCCCTTAAAGGGACTGGTATTGTCCCGTCTTGCCGAACCAGGCGAAGTCGTGCCCAATGGGGGCAAGGTGCTAACCGTTATTGACCCAACGGATATTTACATGAATATATATTTGTCTGAGCAATATGCCGGCACCATTCCCTTAGGAGGCGACGCCAAGATTGTGCTCGATGCCATACCTGACAGGCAATTTCTTGCACGAGTGGTTTATGTCTCTGAAAAGGCACAGTTCACTCCCAAAGAGGTTGAGGCAACAGAGGAGCGCCAGAAGCTTGTTTTCCGCGTGAAAATCAGTTTTAAGGAATTTAATGACTCTCGGTTGAAACCAGGCATGCCTGGTGTTGCATATATCCGTTTGAATCCATCCGCGCAATGGACGGAACTCTTTAAGTGAATGCCAGCATGAACGGCCACGATACCATCGCACATATTGAAGGGGTGAAACATCGCTACGGCAAAAAAATAGCCCTTGATTCAATTGATCTTCATATACCTGCCGGGTGCCAGGTGGGTTTCATCGGGCCCGATGGTGTAGGCAAATCAACCCTGCTCGGCCTTATGGCGGGCCAGAAAAAGATACAGACCGGTGACATTCATATCTTGGGCAACACCATGCGTTCAGGTATCCACCGCCATGATATCTGCTCGGAGGTTGCTTACATTCCCCAGGGTCTTGGGCAGAATCTCTATGCTACGCTTTCAGTCTATGAGAATGTGGATTTTTTCGGACGCCTCTTCGGATTCACCCAGGCAGAGAGAAACGAGCGTATTGAGAGACTTCTGAAGGCTACAAACCTTACACCTTTTGCCCACCGGCCGGCAGGTCAGCTTTCCGGCGGCATGAAGCAGAAACTGGGACTATGCTGCGCCCTGATCCATAGCCCTGAAGTGCTCATTATGGACGAACCCACTACCGGTGTTGACCCTCTTTCTCGGCGCCAGTTCTGGGAACTCGTCAAGGACATGAGCACCCACCATGCAGGAATGAGCATCATCATCGCAACTGCCTATATGGAAGAAGCGGAACATCTTGATTGGCTTGTCATGATGGAAGGCGGCCGGATCATTGCGTCAGGAACGCCTGAGGATTTAAAGAAAAAGACCGGAAAGACGACAATAGAAGACGCATACATCGCCATGCTGCCCGAAGAGATGCGCTATGGGCACAGGGTCTTTACGACACCGCCAAGGATAGCATCGGATGGCGGCTCCGCCATTGAGGCAAACCACCTTACCAAAAAATTCGGTGACTTTACTGCGGTTGATGATGTCTCCTTTACCATACCAAGAGGAGAGATCTTTGGTTTTGTCGGATCGAACGGCTGCGGCAAGACCACCACTATGAAGATGCTCACCGGACTTTTGCATCCCACGCATGGCCAGGCTCACATCTTCGGCGGCTCTGTGGAAACCGGAAGCATCGATCTGAAAAAGCGCATCGGATACATGTCGCAGAGCTTTTCGCTGTATGGTGAGCTTACTGTGCGGCAGAACCTGGATATGCATGCACATCTATTCGATTTGCCGAAAAAGGATGTCCCTTCAAGGGTTAAGGAAATGGCTGAGAAGTTCGACCTGAATGACGTAATGGACGAACAGACTGAACGCCTTCCCCTGGGCATCCGGCAACGTCTCTCCCTCGCCGTTGCCGCCATTCATAAGCCCGAAATCCTGATCCTCGACGAACCTACATCAGGCGTCGATCCTGTAGCAAGAGATCACTTCTGGGAGCTCCTCATAAACCTCTCCAGGGAGGATGGCGTAACCATCTTCGTGACCACCCATTATATGAATGAGGCCTATCGCTGCGACAGGGTCGCCCTCATGAGCATGGGCCGCGTCCTTGCTTGCGACGCGCCTGAAGAGCTTGTCCGCATGCGTGGCTGCCGCACCCTCGAAGAGGCCTTTATTGCCTACATGAAGGATGATATTGCCACAAATACCATCACCGAGACGAATGATGAAAAACAAACCGTCCCGTTAATGCTTAAATCTGAACGTGTCATAAAACATGGCCGCCTCTTTGACATTTACCGGCTGACAGCCCTAGCTCGAAGAGAGGCCATCGAATTGTTCCGCGACCCGGTCAGGCTAATAACCTCATTCATTATCTCGCCCTTCCTCCTTATCGTTTTCGGCTTTGGCATAACAACAAATATCGAAAACATCAAATACAGTATCATCGACAACGATCAGAAGCTATTGAGCCGCAGTTATCTGGAATCTTTCTCCAGTTCCCGGTATTTCAGCGAACAGAAGCCCATACACTCCCCCTCCGAAATTGATAAGGGCTTTCAGAGCGGCGAGTTTAATATGGTCGTCGAGATCCCTTCTGGTTTCGAAAAAGACATCAAGAGGGGCAGGAGTCCTTCAGTAGGACTCTGGATAGATGGCACCATGCCGTTCAGGGCCGAGACCACCAAGAACTATGCAGAGGCCGTGCATCTTTTATATCTTACTGACCTCGTTAATCGCTCCCCCATTCCTGTAGCCTCTTCATCCACCTATGTTCAGCCCAGGTACTGGTACAACCCACTGATAGAAAGCAAATATTCCGTTGTACCCGGCCTGCTGGCCGTTGTTCTCATGCTTGTTCCCTGTATGCTCACGGCCATCGGTGTGGTGAGGGAAAAGGAGTTTGGTTCTATCGCCAACTTCTACTCAAGCCCCATGACCAAGCTTGAATTCCTCTGGGGCAAGCAGATCCCCTACATTGTGATTACGGCAACAACCTTCATTATCCTTCTCGGAGTGATCAGATTCCTGTTCAACGTCCCCTTTAAGGGCAGTTTCCCCGCCCTAGTTACCGGGGCGATGCTCTATATCATTATTACTACCGGCTTAGGCCTGCTCATCTCGACCTTCACCCAGACCCAGATCGCTTCCCTGCTTGCGGCCTTTGTTATTACACTGGTGCCTTGCTTCGATTTATCGGGGCTTACAACCCCTGCTTCAACGCTCACCGGCGGGGCCAAGTTCATGTCCTTGGTCTTCCCTGCACGCTATTTCCTGAACATCAGCGTAGGCACCTTCACCAAGGGAATCGGTTTCCCGGAGCTAGTGTGGAACTTCATCTTCCTGGTCATGATCTATATGACCATTCAGATCATGACGGTCTTCTTGCTGAAAAAACAGGAGAAATAGTATGATCAGAAAACTCTGGCACATCTACCGGCTCGGTTTAAAGGAACTCATCAGCTTCCGTTATGACTATGTCCTGATGATTATGGTCATCTATTCCTTCACGGTTATGGTCATAGTACCTGCAAAAGGTACTGGGGTGCAGGTACGCAATTCATCCGTAGCATACATCGATGAAGATCAGTCCTCGTTGTCTCAAAGGATAATCGACTCCATTCAACAACCTTTTTTCCAAAAACCCCAGGCTATCATGTACCACGACATCAACCGGGTACTGGACAGGGCCGAATATATCTTTGTTCTTCACATACCATCGGGCTTTCAGAAAGACCTGCTCGCCGGGAAAGCACCTGAAATCAGAATCGACGTCGATGCCACGGTCATCGGCCACGCCAGGCTCGGCATAACCTACCTGAGCAAAATCATAAACCAGGAGATAAACACATTTTTGCTGAGATCCCATAAACCTGCCGATCCTCCCATTCAGGTGAACACCCGCATAATGTATAATCCAAACAATGAAAACTCCTGGTTCATGGGTGTTGTATTACTTACCCATATGATCACGCTTCTTTCCATTATCCTTCCCGCTGCAGCCCTCATCAAGGAAAAGGAGCGGGGCACAGTGGAGCATTTGCTCGTCATGCCCCTTGTCCCTCTGGAAATAACCATTGCTAAGGTCTGGGCCAGCAGCTTTATCGTGTTAATAGGTGCCATGTTCGCACTATTTTTCTCAATCAAGTGGGTCATCGGTGCCCCTATCCACGGTTCCATGCTCATCTTCTTTTTCGGGACCATTGTTTATCTCTATGCGACGACCGAGCTGGGTGTGTTCCTTGCCACCATCGCCAAGAATCAGCCCCAGGCAGGCCTTTTGGCCATGCCCATCATCACACCCATCACCTTTCTCAGCGGTGGATTAACCCCTATGGAGTCTATGCCCAGATTCCTCCAGATCATAATGCAGTTCGCCCCAACCACACACTACATGGAATTTTGCTCCCGTGTACTCTTCAGAGATGCAGGAATGGGTGTCGTCTGGCCGCAGCTCCTAGCTATGGCAGCCATCGGAACCGTGTTGTTCGTAGGCGCAATGATGCGTTTCCGTGCGACGTTCCAGTAAAGGTAATGAGACTCGCTGATAGTGAGACAAGCTGAAAACGAATACAATGAAGTTTGAGGCGTAAGTCGAACAATACCAGGCGCGCAGCGCCGTGGTGAAACAAGCCTTGCGAAGTTTGAAGCGCAAGTCGAATTATCCCAGGAGCGAAGCGACGCGGGATTTGAAACTCGCCGAATTATCCCGCAAAGTAGAGGATAACTCGCGGGAGGTCGCGTTAATACAGGGTGCCTCCGGCTCCTGCCGGAGGGGGCTCCAATATTTCCTTGACATACAAGACCGGACTTTTTATACTTTACCGTACAAAAAGGGAATTCTTATCAAAAATTTTACACCGAGCGCCGAAAGTCTTAATTTTCCTATACTTCACACTTGGAAAATGGTAAATCTTTCTCTGAAAAATAGCGTTTTGGAGGAATAATATATGGCGACTATCAAACAGCAAGAAACATCCGCCGGCAGAGTGCTCAATTCATCGCTCCAAGAAGATACTGATGCACCTTTTCGAAAAAAATTTGGAGCAAAATGGGATGAGTATCGCCGAAACTGGGCTGCCGCTTCTCGCATGGAATATCGTCCGGACTTTCCTCTTTTTGTTCGTTTTGAAACAAAATTCCGCTGCAACCTTCACTGCAAAATGTGTGTCCACGGTCATCCTGATCTTGAAAAAGGTTATTCATACGCAGGAGAAATGGATTTCAAAACATATTGTCGACTCATCGATGAATGCGCCGAACACAACTGCCCTTCGATTGGAATGAACCACGCCAACGAACCTCTGCTCGATAAAGATTTAATCGAACGAATCAATTACGCAACAAAGCGCGGCATCATGGACATTCACATGAATACCAATGCAATGCTTCTCACGGAAGAGATGTCCAAAAAACTTCTTGACACTGGCCTCACAAGACTCTGTTTTAGTATTGATGCTCTCACCCCTGAAACTTTTAAAAAGATTCGAGTTGATGCGGACTATAATAAAGTCATGGCCAATATTGACACTTTTTTAAATTTAAGGATCAAGCGCAATGTCGAACTTCCGGCAACACGCGTCAGTCTTGTTCTCCAGGAAGATAACAAACATGAAGTCGAAGCCTTTCGCGAATATTGGGTCAAAAAGGTTGATTATGTCGCCGTCCAGCGCTACGTCCCCATCAGTCCTTTTGATCAGGAAGAAAATGACTCACGCGCCCATGCCACATCTTTTTCTCCTAGAGAAGGAAAGCAAAAATGTTCTTATGCCTGGGAATCTCTTTTTATTCACGGTGACGGATTGGCCTTACCGTGCGCGGCTCATCGCGCGCGAAAGATTGCAGTAGGCAACATTCATAAAAACTCTCTTTATGAAATTTGGAATTCACCGGCAATGGAAGCATTAAGAATGAAACACAAAGAGGGAAATCTGGAAGGACTGCGACTTTGTCCAACATGTATTCAATAATGGAGTTCCTGATATGACAAAAAAGAAAAAACTCGTTTATGTTCCAATGGCTGTTGATTTTATTCATCCCGGGCATTTGAATATTATTAAGGTTGCGCAAGAACTCGGCGAAGTGATGATCGGTCTTTTTACAGATACGGCCATCGCTTCCTATAAAAGACTTCCCTTCATGAGTTATGAACAGCGCAAAGCTGTGATTGAAAATGTTAAAGGCGTAGATCGGGTCGTCATGCAGGAGACTCCTGATTACGAAGCCAATCTTCGTAAATATCAACCTGATTATATGGTTCACGGTACTGATTGGCGCGAAGGGCCGCTCAAAGATGTGCGTGCCAAGGCCATTGCCACTCTTGCGGAGTGGGGAGGCCAAATGGTTGAACCTGAATATACAAAAGGCATTTCATCAACTGAACTTCATGTCCATCTTCGAGAAATTGGAACAACACCACAACTCCGTTTGGCAAAATTGCGTCGTCTCTTAAATGTTAAAAATATTGTGCGCGTTTCTGAGGCCCATAATGCGTTAAGCGCTCTTATTGTAGAAAAAACAGAGGTTAAAGATCCTCAAAGAGGCACTCAATCCTTTGATGCTATTTGGCTCAGCAGCTTAACAGAATCAACAGCTCACGGCCGTCCAGACATTGAACTGGTCGATCTCTCATCACGGCTCAAAACCGTCAATGACATTTTTGAAGTTACCGTTAAGCCCATGATTTTTGACGGCGATACTGGGGGCATCGCGGAACACTTTACCTATACAGTTCGAACGCTGGAGAGACTGGGAGTTTCCGCCGTTATTATTGAAGACAAGACAGGTCTCAAAATGAACTCCCTCTTTGGAACCGATGTTTCGCAAACTCAAGATTCCATTGAGTCTTTTTGCAATAAAATTTCCCTCGGGAAAAAAGCTCAAGTTACAAATGATTTCATGATCATCGCGCGCATTGAGAGCCTTATTTTGAAAAAAGGAATGGATGATGCTCTCACTCGCGCCTTTGCCTATATGAAGGCCGGTGCCGATGGTATAATGATTCACGGTCAAACAAAAGATCCTTCAGAAATTTTACAATTTTGTAAGGAATATCAAAAATTTGAAAAGAAAGTCCCTCTCGTTGTCGTTCCTACAACATACTGCCAAATTTACGAAAAAGAGCTAGTTGAAGCCGGCGTCAATATCGTAATTTACGCAAATCACCTCCTTCGCGCAGCTTATCCCGCAATGGTAAAAGCAGCAGAATCTATTCTCCGAAATGAGCGAGCATTGGAAGCATCAAATGAGCATTGTATGCCTGTCTCAGAAATTTTGAAAATTTTACCCAATAAAGTTTAGCGGATTTCTCTATGTTGAATTGTGCCAAATTTTTCGAACTTCTGACGAGCAAAGGAACGGAATTCTACTGTGGAGTTCCAGATTCCCTTTTGAAGTCCTTTTGCGCCTATCTCAAAGACAGTGTGCCTTCAAATAAGAATTTCATTACAGCAAATGAAGGCGCGGCCGTAGGACTTGCTGCCGGTGTCTATCTTGCTACAAATAAACCCGCACTCGTCTATATGCAAAATTCTGGTGAAGGAAATGCTGTTAATCCCCTGACCTCACTTGCAGATCCAAAAGTCTACGGCATTCCCATGCTGCTCATTATCGGCTGGCGTGGAGAACCGGGAGTCAAAGACGAACCACAACATGTCAAACAAGGGGAAATTACATTAGAGTTACTTAAAACGCTGGGGATTTCTTATGAAGTTCTTCCACAAGAATTTGTTGACGCCGAAGCGGCGATACAAAAAGCATTTAAATTTATGCATTCTTCAAAGGCGCCCTACGCGCTCGTCATTCGAAAAGATACCTTTGAACCATACGAAGCTCTCAAAAATAATTCGACGCCATCTACTTATTCACTGACTCGTGAAGAGGCCATTCAAATCATTTTACAAATCACATCAACAATCAATAATCCTGTTTTTGTCTCAACCACAGGCATGGCATCACGCGAACTTTATGAAAGCAGGATCAAGATGGGCCAAAAGGGAGATTCTGATTTTCTCACTGTCGGCTCCATGGGACATGCCTCTTCAATCGCACTTGGGATTGCGCTCCATGTACCAAATAGAACTGTTTTTTGCATTGATGGCGATGGCGCCATGCTCATGCATATGGGCGCACTCGCAACTATTGCCGAATCAGGTGTTACAAACCTAAAACACATTGTTATCAATAACGGCGCTCACGATTCAGTTGGAGGTCAGACGACTTGCGGGTTCAAAGTCGATTTTGGAAAAATTGCAAAAGCATGTGGCCATCAAAAAACATGGTTGGCAACAAATGAAGAAGAACTTATAAAAGCAATGGAAGAATTCATCATCACAAAAGACCTCGGACTTCTTGAAGTTCGGGTGAAAAAAGGCGCTCGAAAAGATCTCGGCCGTCCCAAATCATCTCCTGTTGAGAATAAAATTAAGCTAATGCAATATTTAAGAAATTGATTAAGAAACAAAGATAAACAAAAAATTATAGAAAAAGGAGGAAATATGTTTGAACTTTTCAAAGTAAATATTCCGGAAGTTGATAAACTTCTTGTATTAATTACAAAAAAAATCAACAGTCCCAAATATGCCTTGGAAGATATAAAAGATTTGATTTACGATCATATTTCCGAGCATAAGAAACTTGATAATCATTCTGATTACGAAAAAGCAGAGTCCATTGCATTCAATGCCGTCAATAACATAATAGACGATCTTGAAGCGAGCATAACCAACTACAAAAGAATTAAGGAGTACTTATTATCCTATCATTCTTACAATGGTTTCAATCGTCTGATTTTTGATTTCCAGATGTTTCTTAATAAAAGGGAGTTGCTGCATCTGATTAACCATGGAACGATAATATTCGGGTCTGATAAAACTAAACACTGGAAACCGATCAAAGAAATAGTTCTCACACTTTTAAAACAAGATAAAACAGAAAAGTTTGCCGATGCATATCAACGATACAAATCAAGTCAGAAAAAGAAACAGGAGCAGTAATCTTCGATTTTATCCATGCCCTGAAGCTAAAGATTCACAGTCACAATTGGAAATGCCATCGGCTCGGAAATTTTGAAAAATCGGTAACCGGATTAAGCTTCTTTCAAAAAGAACTTGAGCCATGCCAGCAGGCCTTTTTCGCCTACGGCATCATAGTGACTCTTTTCTATGCAAGTTTCTTTCGCAATGCTCACAAGCGGAGTGTAACCGGATTTGCCTTCATGAACACTTTTCTTGCTAAACAAGCCGCTCTTTTCACCGCTTGTTGATGAAAGCGCCACTATTGGGATGCCGGCGTCTTTTCCTTTGCTTTCGTATTCTTTCTTTAACCTTTTTATGACTTCCCAACCGTCCATTACAGGCATGTTCAGATCGAGTACGATCAGGAGAGGATCGCGGACATATTTGGCACGGATTAAATTAAGAATCTCCAGCGCTTCGGCGCCATTTGCCGCCTCAAAAATAACCGTGGACGGATCAAACGTCTTGACTTCCCGGGCAACTTTCACCCGCATGCCTTTCTCATCATCCACAAGCAAAACGGTGTTGCTTGCCGAATCCATGCGCCGCCTGATGGATTCTAGAAGTTGAAAATAATCTTCGGAAGACGTGATATCAAATTCTTTTTCTGTCATTGCGAAACTCCTTCACGCTAAAGCGTAATAGTAAATATAGTACCTTTATTGTCTGTATAACATTTTATCGTTCCACCATGCACATCAACAATCTTTTTTGTAATTGTAAGTCCAAGTCCGGTGCCGCCATCTTTTTTCGTCTTGAACGCTATAAACAAATTATTCGCTATTTCCGGCGGTATTCCGGGACCGTTATCGCTTATTATCACAACAGCGCGACCATTGCGCGCTGATGATGAAATCCCTATTTCGGGGCATGGCACGCTATGCTCAACAAGCGCTTCCACACCGTTTTTACACAGATTGAAAAACGCCATTTTTAGTTGCGACGCATCAAGACTTTTTACACCTATTTCCTTGTCAAGGTCAAGCTTTACGCTAAAACCAACGGCTTTTAAATCGGCAGCTAGCGCTTTAACCGACACTGCAATCTCAGCCAGCACATCGTTGATATTCACCGGAGCAAAATCGGGACTGTATATATTTGTAAACTGCAGATACGTAGTGGCGAGATTGGTGCCTTCTTTGATTGCAGTTTCTGTTATTTCAAAGTCCTGTTTGATATTCTCCTCGTTAAGAATAGCCGGGGCCCTCTGGCGAATATCTTCCTTGAGATATCCAATCCATGACAGTCCGGATATGAGTTTGTTCTTTAGTTCGTGTATTGTCTGGTACGAAGTCTGACGCAGTTTCATTACTTCCATACCGAACGCAACAATCGGCAAAAACCATAAGACGCCTTTCAGCCGTTCTATGAATGGTCTGTTTTTTTCAAATCCCGTCAGCAAAAATTCCTGCGCTCCCCGTTCCAGATTGATTTCCGGAAAAATATTATTTTCGAACAGCAGTTGCAGAGCGCCGGAGTTCTTTGTCGCATGTTCTCCGCCGGTGGATTTGTGGATTGATTGAATCGGGATGCTTAATAGGTACTTTGTCTTATGCTGAATCTGAGTGTCGACGCCATCGAAATGCCGTTTATCAGCGGGCGCATAAGTGTAAATAACTTTACTTTCATTAACTGTTACTCCAGCAATGCTGTCGAAAGGCACCCGGATTCCTATGAGTTCGGTAACATCAGAGAATAGAAATTGCAGATGGACGCCTTCCTCGCCGAGAATCGAACCGCCTGTCGCACCGGTAAGTTGGATGCAGGTTTCAAGCGAGGCCTTAAGCAATTCTTCAGGTGTGCTACTGAAACTCAATTCTACTATGCGACGGAGATATTGTTCCATTAGTATGTTATTCCTGCCGTTCATATGCACACTATAAAAAAAGGGACCCTTATTGGGTCCCACGATGTTTTAATTGCCGCCAGCGATTTTTCTTATTAAAACTCATATACAGCGCAGCCGACCTGTATCCCGGAAGCAACATTGATGATAAGGGCTTTCTGCCCCGGCTCTGGCGGGTTGCGTTTAAAGATATGATCCATCGCCGCAGGAAGCGAGGCGTTAAATAAATTTCCCCCTTCCCGGGTGACATCAATCATCTTTTCCCTTTTTACACCTAAGATACCGGCCATTTTTGTGATAAATGCTGAAGAAATCTGGGAAGGGATAATCATATCAAAGTCATCCAGTCCAACAGCTTCTCTTTTCAGAAATTCAGTGACCCCTTTCGATATTGCCCGGAGATATATATCTTCGATGGCCGGATCTCTCTTAAATATCAAAGTCATGTGATCTTTGTCATGAAACATATATGATTCGCAGGCATCCTGCATTTCCGTGAATGTTTTGAAATAAAAAGTCTTGAACCCTGAGCCGCCGTTCTTTTCTCCGGCAAGCAGCATGGCGGCGCCGGTGGGAAGAAATCCCGGAAGATCCCCTTTTTCACTGACATTTCCATTGACGAGATCACTGCTGACCACCAATCCGGTCTTTATCTTTCCGGCAGTTATCATGGCGGAGCACAATTGACAGGCGTTTAAAAACCCCAAGGCTCCGTTTAATACATCAAGGGAAAGTGTCTTGGGTCCTAAAGAATCCGTCTTGTCGTGATTGATCTTGAGATCATTTTGAACAAAGCTCGAAAATGACGGCTCGCAGCAGTAATTATCCCGATAAACGGCAACGCTAACCACCAGTCCGATATCCTCTTTGCTGTAGGCGGAGTACTTGATACAAGGCTCAGCAGCCCGCCGGCATAATTCCAGTGAGGTTTTTACCGTTTTATTCTTATTTTCATACAGCCCGATGCTATCGATTTTAATCCCCATGACATTTTCCTTTACACAGCTTCCTTGATAGCTTCCCGTTGTTCCATCCTGCTCCAGTTCATTACCCGTGCAGGAAGATCATCCAAGGTATAAAGGGAAACACCCAGGTTGATTCCGGATGATTGAACCGCAAAAAGGATGTTCTCCTTGGATTTTATGGCCCCGTTTCTTATGTGATCCCACAAGGCGACAAAATGAGCGGTGGATGCCCCATTTCCCCGTTCAACAACATTAACGATGGAATTCTTTTCGGAACAAACCTCTTTTCCCACCCAGTCATTAATGCTTTTACGGGTTGTTTTGATGGCCCTTGTTCCGGTCTGATGCATGATATAATGATGGTTTTCGCTGTTTTCCCATTTTGTTCCTTTGACCGTTCGCCCCACATGCTCCGCGGTCATGCCGATGGCGACCTGATGAATTTTAATGGAATCCGTGTACATGACAAATCCGCCATGTGGCTCCTTGCTATATGTGCCGATACAGTAGTCACAGTGTTCTGCAACCGTAAAGGCATCCATGTAATGAAACCCAGTATCCGGATTATCCGTCTGCTCAAGGATAAAAGCCGCCCCTGCATCGCCAACGGTCAAGCAAGCCATTTGCGGATCAAAAGGGGCACTCATCTCCTTTTGCGCGGTGCGGGCAAGGCAGGTCAAGGCTTCACCGCTAATAACCATTCCCCTTTTTATAAACCCGGCCTTCAAGTAAGCATCCACGATATAAAGGGCGGTGAACATTCCGGCGCAGGCGTTGGGCTCGTCAAAGAGAATTGCATTGCTAAAATCAAAATCCCGGGCAAGCATGGCAGAGGTGGAGGGTTCAAAGCTGGCCTTCCAGTTCGGGCCGTTGTAGCGGGAGATATTGGTGCAGATGACCAGATCAATATCCTCGGGCTGATATTTGGAGATCTCAAAGCACCGGGTTGCAGCTTCCCGGGCCAGGTCCAGGGAATATTCATTATCCGCAACCACAGGGCGGGTCTTTATTCCTGTTAATTCCTCAAGATCAAGGACGGGTTTTACCTTGCAACCGTCAACAAGCTCCTTTGTGTTGAGCCTACCCTCGGGGGTATACACACCCAAGCTTTCAATTACCGTGTTTAATCCCATGACGTTCTCCTTTTTCCTGAACATATTTATACGAACTTTTTTTATTATGATAATAGCATATTTGCAAGAGGATTGATTACGGGATTAATACAGGAAAAGTACTAGTCATATTCTAGTATAAAAACCCATCCCCTGCCATGTTTTACGCCTTAAATATCAAACCACTGCTCCGCCATTTTCTGATTTTCCCGGAATTTTGTGTACTTTTCGATTTGCTTTTTTGTGTTTTCATTAACCGCAAAAGTAAACCCGCTGTATATTGAAGGGCCGCCCTTTTTCGGCCAGTTGTTGACATCTATAATGTCGGTTTTTAATACCCTTTTTAATAAGTTGGTCATGTCTGCAGTGGTTGTCAGCGCCCAGTCAGGCCTAGCCTTTGAAAGGGCGTCTATATATATGGAGCATTTGCCGAGAACCGTGGCTTTCATTATATTGACAGGATTCAAATAAGTCCTGTAGTTGGTTCGCATCATTAAATAGTTATACTCCTTCAAGGTGGTGTTTTCGTTAGGATTGGTTATACAACATACCCCACCGTCAGGTCTCAGAACCCTTGCGATCTCGGCAATATAAAAAGGCCTTCTGTGCCTGAAGTTAAGATAAGACGCGTCGGTCGTATTGACAAGGTTAAATGAATCCGACGGAAAGGGGATTTGATTCATATCACGCGTAAAAAAAGTGATTTTCGATCCCGTCTCTCGGTTTAATTTTTTTGCTGCTTCTATGTTGCTTTCCAATATATCCATGCCAAAGACCCTGTAGTCCTTCTCTCCCGCATAAAGAGAACGCAATGTGTCCTCTATAACCCTTGCGAGCCGGCCATAACCGGTGCCAACATCAAGGGCAGAATACTTGCCGTCGGAAGATGGAAAATTTGAAAAAAGGGCCTTTCTTGTCAGAACCTCTTGAAGCTGACGAGAGGGATCACTGATAATGACGCGGTAATAGCTTGGGTCTGTGGGAAAATCAACAAAGACAGGGGAGCATATTTTTTCAAACGCTACCACCTTCTGCTGATAGCCCTCTGGGTCATCAAGAAGCTGTGCAAGCATCTCCTCGACTTTTTCGGGAAAATATTTTTTAAATGTTTCCCGTGCCTGCCTTGCCGCATCCTCGTTGATTTTGGGTTTCTTCCCGAGCACATCAAAATAAAATGTATAAAGTCCATCCACCAGAGCCTTCTGGGTAAAGCTCAACGGCTGGTTGAGCACCTCGTGAAGAGTTTCTTCCTTTTCTCTTGTCTGTTTCAACAATTCCTTTGCCGCCTCTTCTTTTTTCATCGACAAATCACCCTTTCTAAATGGATTTTTATTTACTCAAGTTTGCGGACTATTATCAATAGGGTTTGTTTCATAACCCTTTTACAGGCCGATGTCAACCATCCTGAACCACTATTAACCAGTATTTTTAAGAAACTAACGCCCCACCGCCGTCAAATTTTATCTGGACAAAGAAAAAGCTTAAGGGTATTAAGCCACAATTCATACGGTTTACTTAAAAAATATCTTTTAGGGGGCAGACCATGTCAATGCCCGAGGGCAGAGAAGAGGAGAAAAAAGCGGTTCTTATAACTGGGGCATCAACTGGGATAGGCAAAGCCTGTGCGCTTTACCTTGACAGCATAGGTTTTAAAGTCTTCGCCGGGGTGCGCAGGGAGGTTGACGGCAATGCCTTGAGGGAAAAAGCCTCCGACAGACTTACACCGGTTCTCATAGACGTCACCGATGCAGAATCCATCAAATCCGCCTTGAAGTTCGTATCCGGTGAGGTGGGCAATATCGGTCTGTTGGGACTGGTTAACAATGCAGGCATTGTTACAGCGAGCGGCCTCCTGGAGTTTCTTTCCATCACTGAAATCCGCGACCTGCTGGAGGTTAACCTCATCGGGCACATCGCCGTCACCCAGGCTTTTTTGTCCCTTATCCGGAAGGGGCACGGCCGTATCGTAAACATGGGGTCAATCGCCGGCATTATGCCCCAGCCATACCTCGCCCCGTATTCAGCCTCAAAAGCCGCTCTAGAAGCCATCACCGATTCACTCAGACTGGAGCTTAAACCGTGGAGAATTCCGGTATCAATTATCGAACCTGGAATCGTTTATACACCCATGTGGGACAAAGCTGAGACAATAGCTGCCATCAAAGCAAAAAATTTCCCACAGGAGGCATTTAACCTCTATGGCTCTACCATTAATGGAGTTGTTGAAATCCTGAAAAATAAAGAAAGAATAAAAATGGTTGCGGTTTCCATTGATGTGGTTGCAAGGACGGTTGCCCGGGCGCTCACGGCAAAAAGGCCGAGGTCACGTTACATCGTCGGATGGGATGCCAGATTGGCCGCTTTTCTTACATGGTCACTGCCCAACAGGGCTATAGATTGGCTCGCCATGATGTTCTGGCGGCAGTTAGGATTAAAGAAAATGTAATATAAAGGATTTAATATGAAACATTTGAAAACCATTACAACAGTCATTCTTACAGCAGCACTTTTTTATTTGGCTTTTACACCGGCGGCTTTCGCAGCCACTGAAGAGGGGCACAGCATTACCCTTCCGCAATTGCTGCTTCTAGGGTTTGTCCTGGGATTGTACCTCTACAATCACTTCAAAGACAAAATCAAAGCCATGTTTACAAAAAAGCGATAACCATGATCAGGGCGTCTTCTCGCGGTAAAGGCTGCGCACATACACGATATACTTCCACATGTAGTTAAGCATCACAACCGCCGTAAAAAGAAGCAATCTCCCTGCATACTGCCAGCCGATGATGTATGCCATGACTGTTGGATAAACCGCCGCAGCCAGCAGATTCGTCTCCAGATGAGGTATTTCCAGAGCCCCGGCTTTTCGTGAGATAAGGATGATGATCGGTGTCCAGAAGGCTATTCCAGTAAGGGTGACGATCAGAAGCGGCCACGCCTTTAACACGTAAACAACAACAAATATTGTCGTAAACCCGAAGAAAAAATCCGCCAGCGCATCAAAATTGTGCCCGTACGTCACTTTCTTTTTGCTTCTTCTGGCAAAATAACCATCCAGGGTGTCGGTTATCGCTCCGGCAGCGAAAAGATAGTAGGCAACCACCCTTTCGTCATGTAACAAGAGCCATATAATTACCGGGGTTATAATAATCCGCAAAGACGTCATGATATCCGCAATTCTCATGGTTGATACACCTCTTAGTTTATTGTTTATTTTTTTTATTTTTAGATACTCGTGATATTTCATTTTTGATGTTTGTCGAAGACTGGCCGGGGAAATAGGGTAATACAATAACTCTCCCGTTGATTTCTTCCATAACCTTCCTTGCTTTTTCGATATCCTTCCTATTGTGACTTGAACTTTCTATCAGTATATCCGGTCTAATCCTCATTACATTCTGCAAGGGCGAATAGGTTTCCTGGGCCACCACTACATCCACATATTTTATCGCGGACGCGAGCGTCATCCGGTCTTCAAAAGAAAGCAAAGGCTTGGGCTTTTTCTCCATAACGGCCTTATCCGTCAGGATTCCCACAATCAGTTTCCCGTCTTCTCCGGCGATCGCCTTTGCGTTTCTCATCATCATGATATGACCTTTATGAACGATGTCCAGTACATAGTATGAATAAACAATTTTCATTTTTATCTTTTCCTGATTGTCTGATTTCTGTTACGGTTTTTTAAAAGCACCCTTTGAAATAGCCATGGCAACAGACATTATCAAAAGGCTGATCACGATGCTCCATCCGGGTGAATGCACCCCCCCTATAAAAAAAGAGATAACAGTAATCGGAACAAGCGCCACAAGCGACATCATCAAGATAATCCACCAGGCATATCTATCCCCTCGACTGAATTGAAACCGGATCATCATGACAAAACCTATACCCATGGATAACGCGAGAGCACCCACCACCTTCAAGGATGCCAGGCTGAGGTAAGCCGTTTTCGGGTCCAACTCCTCAAACGTCTTGCCGAGAAACCTCTCATGATAAGGCATTATCCTCGGACTTAATAAATAAACCAGTCCGAACAGAATAAGAAATGCGGCAAAAAAATAAAGCATGATGGTTGCCACCTTCAATCTCTTTTCCATTATTTATCCCCTTGTTATTTTTGTTGCGTAATTTTTGGCTGGATGGGCTAGTTTCAAAACAAAACCGTCCTATTTTTTCTGCTGCCTTATACCAAGAATGGTCCATGGGGTCAATGGCCTTTATTCTTTTAATCAAAAATTTGGAGCACGTTGCGCTTGATAACCATTTCTATAAAACATAACGAAGTGAAAAAGACAGCAACATGGTATCAAAAAATTAGTATGTATAAGTCACGGCAGCACCGGCGGAACATCTGTCCGAACATTGTCCTTCCATATTCAGACGGAATCCTTTGGCCAGCGGTATATCGAGTCCCGCAAATCCGCCGGCAATCGACTTGTTTTCAATCGTAACATTTCCGGCTGCGTATTCAAGGCCGGGGATGTTGGCGGCCAAAGATGCCTTTGCTTCCGAATAATAAACATATGGTCCGGCATATAACTTTATACCGTAGGGAACGGTGGCTTGAAATCCAACACCAAAATTAACGTCAAAAAGATTTTTCACCTTAAGGTCGGTTGTAAAAGGCGTGCTGTAACTGGTTCCCACAACGTCGTCCGTGAAGTTACTGAAATAATATGTTCCTTGAACAAAAGCGCCTATTCCGAATGTCTTGTTGATAGGGTAAAAGCTCTTGACTCCCAAAGTGCCAAAAAATTTCCAATTTTCTTCAAAATCATTTTTATCAGTCGTCGTTGAAGCATCCGTGGAAGTGAAAACGCTGGAAAGCTTCAGATCCGATATTCCTATTCGCGTGTATAGTTCCCAGATATTGTTCGTGCCATAAGCCACCTGCGAATAAATTTCATTCTGCTTGATTATATGATCAGCGCCATTGGTGTATGTATCCTCATGATACCAGTAACCGATGGCTGTATTTAATCCACCGGATTCTTGGGAAACGGTTTGAGGCGCGCCAAACAATCCTGCCACGGCAGCGGTTGTGTTAATAGAAATTAATAATACCGTCAGTGCGATTCTCAGAAAATTCTTTATGAGGAATTCTTTCTTCATTTAATTTCCCTTTTCCGGCAATACCGGGTTAGCCGCTGGAGAATTCACTTCCTGCGGCTTGGAAGGAACAAGTTTCGCTATTCTCGCTTTAACTTTCTTCAGCCGGTATTGAATGTAGGCATCACGAAATGCCACATAGGGATCAATGGCCGCATCTTTGAGAGATTCATAATCGCCAATCCTCAGGGATGTAGCATTAACTTCCTGATATCCCCTGACTCCCAACCAGGCGTACCAGGGATTAATGTAAGAAACGGGATACAAAAAATATTCACTGACAATATCAATCGAATCACGCGGGCTGGAAGGACCGAGCACCGGCCAGACGATGTAAAAACCCTGCCCTACACCATAGACTCCCAGGGTTTGTCCCATATCGGTATCCTGCTTCTGAAGATTCAGTTCTTTGCCGGAAGAAGGATCAAGAAGCCCGCCGATGCCCCAGATAGTATTAATCGTAAAACGGCCTAATTCCGTGGCCGCGCCGCTGAAGTCCGTCTGAAGCAGACAGCTCAGAAATCTGTTGGGAAATCCAAGATTGGAAAAGAAATTACGAACACCGATTCGCACTGGTTCGGAGACGACTTTATTATACTCCTGAGCAACGGGTTTTAGCGCCCAGAAATACAGCTTGTTGTTGAATTGCTGCATGGCGCGATTTACGGGTTCCAGAGGATCGGCGATTTCTAATCTTTCTTCTTTAAAAGTATTGTTGGAGTAGTCGAGATCCTGATCGTCTGTGTATTCATCATTGATCGCGTCAACCGGCTTTGCCGAAGATTTTACCGGAATTTGTTCCGAGCTAGAAGCAAGCAAAACCGGCTGGTATGTAAACTTGGGTTGCGGCAAAAAGTTAGAAGAGGAATCGGAACTGTGCGCACACCCCGCTGCCAGAAAGATGAACAACACAATCAAAGTAAAGTAAGATTTCATATAGCGGAGGCGCCTCTTTCCTGCTGCCTTGGTAGCATATTTGAAATTGTAATTTGCCTGTTTCTTCCTATTGCGCTTTTACCTTTTTTCGCAGGATTTCCAACAGTTTTTCCGGCGTATCCTTTGCCAGGATATCATTAAACTGAGTGCGGTAGTTCTGAACCAGACTCACATTTTCCACTACAACGTCATATACCTTCCATTTGCCATCTTTTAATATCATCCGGTAAAATATGGGAATTTCTTTGGAGGCCGTAACAATCTTCGTCTGAATTTCAGCCTGATTGTCGGAAAGCATGTTTTCTTTATAGAAATTGACCTTTTCATTCGAGTAGTCCAGAATTTTGTCGATATATGATTTTTCCAGAACCTGCTCAAAGAGATTAACAAATTCCATTCGCTCGTCAGGACTGAACTTGTTCCAGTTGCGCGTCAGCGTGCGCTTGGAAAATTCAATTTCATCAAACATGTCTTTGTATATTATCCGAAGCTTCTCTTTCTTTTTCTCTTTGGCCGCCGGGCTTTTAAGCTTGGCGTCGCGCAGCACATCGAGCACTCTATTGACAGTGGCTTCCACCGTGGTCATTGGCACTCCGGCGTATACCGGAATGGACAATACAAAAATTATCAATAAACAAAATACTACAATTCGTTTTTTCATTGCTTAAGCCTCCTATGACCTATTTTTTTCCCGTTTCCGTGTCCTTATCTTTTTTCACTTCGCCAAAGGCATACTTGCCAACAAGGTCTATTATATCCACGGGCCCCTGCGTTTCCGTGATGGTCCCTTTAGGTCCGAGAAGCGAGCCGGATCCTCCGGGATCAATGCTTACATACTTGTCGCCCATCAGTCCTTCGGTTTTAATGGAGGCGATGGCATCATCATATATCTTTATTCCTTTTTTAATCTTTAATTCCACAACCGCCTTCTGGTTTTCCTGATCCATAGTGATTCGTTCCACCTGTCCGACCTCGATACCCAAAATATTAACCGGGTTCCCATCTCTCAGACCGGTTACGGAAACGAATTTGGCTATGATGTGATAATAAGTGTCGCCAAAAAAAGAAACTTTGCCGAGTTTTACGGTCATATACCCTATGCAAAGCAATCCCAAAAAGACAAAGATGCCGACTATTGTTTCTATCTTGTATTTTTTCATTTGTTTACTCCCCGACGGCGCATTGCAGCCGTCCAATTTCTTTTTGTTGAGATTTTGCCGAATCTATGACGGGATCTATTTCAGCGGTAGGTTGCCCTTGGGCAATTCCCGCCTGAATGGTAAAATCAACGCACTTCCCTGAAGGCGCCTGCTTTTGAGCTCCAGCCCAAATGTTGCTGATTCCCTGTTCCTGGAAATCATTAGCAAAATCCTTTAAAATACTCTCAGCTTCTTCAAGATTGGAAAAAGGAAGCACTGTAACAAATTCATTGGATTTGCGGCGGGTGGAAAAGCCGCCTATGGCGCCAAAGTGTTTATCAATATATACTCCCATTGAGTGGATGACTTCCTGCGCCGCATCGTGACCCATGCTGGAAATGATTGCATCCAGATTTGTCAGAGTAAAAACCGCAACGCAGTAACTTTCACCTGATTCTCTACGTTTAAGCTGAATATGATTTAACATTTTGAAATGTCGTCTGGAATACAGACCCGTCAATTCTTTCTGCAACCCTTCAAGGCTATGGATAACTTCCTCGTTGAAAGGGTGATCGAAATTTCCCAGTTCTTCCGGAGTTCCCTGAAAGACAATTGTTTTATCATAGAGAGCAAGAATCCGGTTGGAAATAAAATACACATCCGGAATTTCATGGCTGACCATGATCGCGGTGAAATTAAATTTTCTCTGATACTGAGCAATCATGCTTAGTATTGCATTTTTCCGGACAGGGTCCTGGCCGGTAGTGGGTTCGTCAAACAAAACGATTTGAGGATCAGTTATCAACGCGCGCGCCAGCGCCACCCGTTTTTGCATACCCCCGGAGAGTTCCGACGGATACTTGCGAGAGGCCTCGGCAAGCTCTGTTTGTTCAATTCTGGCCATGACCCGCCGATGGATTTCCTCTTTCTTCAAATTTGTAGTCTCTCTCAGAGGCAGTGCGATATTATCATATACCGTCAGGGAATCGAACAATGCGTTACCCTGAAACATATAACTAATCCGAGCCAGTAAATCGGCAATCTCGGATTTCTTCATTTCGGTCAACGATTTGCCGTGAAAAAGAATGGTTCCTTCGTCGGGTTTAAGCAGACCGATAATATGTTTGAGCAAAACACTTTTACCCGAACCACTCAGGCCGATAATGGTAGTAACCTGTCCCTCGTATATTTGCAAATTCACGTTTTGCAGAATCGTCTGCGATCCGAAGCACTTGGTTATATTTTTAAATTCAATCAATGGAGTATTATTCATAAGTTTCTCTATATCAAAAGTAGCGAAGTTACCACATAATCCGAAACGAGAATCAACACACAGGAGGTAACAACGGCCGAAGTAGTGGCCAGGCCGACAGCCTTGGCGCCATGGCTATCCTCGCGCATGTGCACATAATATCCCTGATAACAGCAGACGGTGGCGACGATTACCGCAAATACTATCGCCTTAATAAAACCGTCGGTGAGATCCTTCATATCCACATTGGATTGAATGCTATGAGAATAAACTCCGGCATTCAAACCCAGAAGCGCCACACCGGAGATGTAGCCGCCGATAATACCAATGAAGTCAAACAAGGCGGTAAGCAGGGGGAAACTGATGATTGCCGCGGTAATCCTGGGGCTGATAAGATATCGAAACGGATCAATACGCATGGTGTGCAGAGCGTCAACCTGCTCGGAAATACGCTGGATACCGATCTCGGCTGTGATGGCGGAACCAGCCCTGGCCGTAATCATAATGGCCGTAAGAACCGGTCCCAATTCCCGGATCAGGGAAAGTGACACCAGCGCCCCCAACCCGCCCACTGCGCCGAATTTTATCAAGGCGTGGTATGACTGCAAACCTAAAACCATACCGGTAAACAAACTTACCAGCATGATAATCGTTGTGGACCTTGCCCCGATGTAATAGATCTGCTGAATAACCTTGGACAACTGCTTGGGCAGAAAGGTTTTCCAAAGAGCCATTAAAAGAAAAACTGTTGCCGTGCCTAAAACGTTAATCCAGCCGATTACCGCTTCCCCGACAAAGGTGAACAGCGGCGTCAACCATATACCCGACTGACTTTTTACTTCGCACACAGAGCTGATCTGATTATTTTCAGTCAAAGCCATGAACAGTTTTCCCTTGTTGAATGTTCTTAAAGTACGTACAGGGGGAGGCTTACATATTTATTGGAATTCGTCAACTGTATCTTATATTACTTCCGCCAGGAATTCTTTTATGATTTGAGCAACTTCTTGCGGTTTCTGCATAGGGATCAAATGACCGGCTCCAGCAACTGATTTGTATTTTCCTTGACGCAATAAAGATACAACCCTCGGCAGATCGACGAACTCTTTATTGGGACTTTTTTCTCCCTCTACCACCAAAACTGGACAAGTCAATTTATCCAGCAGAGGCCAGGGATTCCGGCTCACCCCGCCCATAAACATCGCTGCCTCGCTTTCCGGCGTGCAGACAAGCTTTAAATCTCCCGATTTTTGTTTTTCCATACCGTATTTTATATATAGCGCCAGAACTTTTTCATCCCAGTCGGAAAAAAGTGATTTTGATTTTAAATAAGCCCAGGCTTCCTCTTCATTTGTCCAGTGATTTGTTCTTTTTATCGATTTGGAAGCCAATGGATGATCTTTTACACCGATTTTCACCGCGTAAAATTCTTCCGGCAGGAAAATCGGTTCAATTAGAATCATAGCATGCGGCTTCATGCCAAAAACAGCGGTCGCAATGGTGAGAACTGTAGCCCCCATTGAATGCCCGACAGCCAAATGATTGTGAATGTTTTGCGAACGGCAGAAGCCTGATAAATCCTCGGCAATAATACCCCAACTCAGTCCGCCTTTTTCCGGATCACACTCGCGATAATTGCATATGTACGGCACCCACGTCTGATTCGACTGCGCCAAGTTTTCTATTATCGGATGCCATAGCCAGGGCAAAAAACCTGTGGCATGAGCAAAAAGAATCTGCGGAATTTCTCCTTCATAATAAAGGTAAGGCAATTCGGCTCCGCCGACATCCTGCATTTTTAATTCCGGGATTTCTTTTTCTCTGATAGTTTTATTCATATCTGGCGACATATTAAAGAGACCATACCGGTGAAAAGTTTTGCCGGTTGATGTCCCGATATATTCCTTTCTACGGCAAAAGTTGGTATTTTAGAAAACAAATACAGCCACGGCAATAACCGTTGTGTATTTATTGTCTTTACAAATTGTGGATTGAGTCACATTAAGAGTTTCGAACAATCTTGCTGCTGATTTTAAATATTTCTTTTTTCTCATCCCAGCTTTCGTCGACATCAAAATCAATTCCTAAAGTGGAGGCCAGCATAGCCGCGGCCAGATCTTCCGCGTAGTCCCCTGCCTGTTTTTCGTTCTGGCCGTAGGCATGATGCTCGCTTATATAACCATAAGATGTTTTGTCGGCAGGAATGGCACAGCCGACCGATGCCGCCAGAAGCCTTTTGGGTTCGTTGGTGCAGCAGCGGCTCAAAACACAATATGTAATGGCGCCTGATGTTAATTCTTTAAGACCCTGAGTTTTGGAAATCATTTTACAGCGCGGAGGGAATATGCTGGATACCTGCACCAAATTGCATTTTTCTATTCCGGCATCACGTAAGGCACGCTCAAAGGAATGTAATTCATCTTTGTGCGTGCCCACACCTTTTGTAAAAAATATTTTTTTCGGTACAAAGCTATCCATTTTTCAACTCCTTACTTTTCCGTGAAGGGCAAAAGATTTTATCTTTTTAATTGGCTGTCCCATACATGAGACGGTTTTTTCATTTATATCAGTGTCCAACGTCTTATTCCACAAAATTATTCATCAACTGCCGGGCAAAAAATTTATCGTTTAGTCTTGCTCAAAACTTGAAAAAAGACTATAAAAGTATGCAAAATTAAATCAAGGCATTTTTTAATGAAAATTAAACTTTTTTTGTGTGTCCTAATACTCCTCTTTTTATCAGGTTGTCTGCCGCCACCCGACACTATCAAACTGGACACTATAAAAGACGTAAGAGAATTGCCGCAGAATCACGCATCTTACTCTCACCCATCCAACTTTAAAGAAACTACCGAAGTAAAAGATTTTATTCCGGCAGAGACTATGACTCACATGGATGAAGATTATAACATCATTTACTTTTCGGTCTGGCATCAGCATCAACCTTTTCATGCCTCTCCTGAAAGAGTATCATATCTTTTCAAAAAATTCGGCAGAAGTCCCGGTTTTGGCGAAAACAATAAAAAACATTCTGTGGCCTGGATAAAGAATCTTGAGCAAAACGCGTCATTGGACAATTATCCCAATGCCCTGTACTACGCAATTACAACCAGACATACAAATCTGCGAATGCTGCCCACTCAAGGCCCTCATTTTTACAAACCGGGTGGGGATATAGCCGGCTGGCCTTTTGATAATCTGCAAATATCTTCCGTGGCGGCAAATATCCCTATTTTTGTTTGTCATCTCAGCGAAGATAAATCATGGGCGCTGGTGGAAACCAATTTCGCCTTCGGATGGATACCTGTTGAGGACTATGCCCGCGTCGATGATAACTTCATTAAAATCTGGGAATCCGGTCGTTATGCTGTAATTATCAAAGATAAGACTTCTATTTTTGATACCCATGGCAATTTCGGCGTTAGAACATCAATTGGACAGATTTTTCCTTTGCTCAAGGAGATGGCAGATAAATTGTCGATACTTATCGCAGTTGCGGATAAAAACAACTGCGCGGTTATTAAGCAAGCGCTCGTTCCCCTTCAGATAGCCGCGCCCAAACCTCTGCCCTTAAATTATCCAAACGCAATTAAAATTGCCAACGAATTAATAGACGAACCATACGGATGGGGCGGCCTTTACGGCAACCGCGATTGTTCGGCTATGACCAGAGATTTCTTCACCCCTTTTGGCATATGGCTGCCGCGACATTCAGAAGATCAGGTTAAGGAAGTTGGAACTTATGTTGACCTGCAGGGACTTGATTCCAAGCAGAAAGAAAAAGTCATCATGGAAAAGGGAATTCCTTACTTGAGCCTCTTGTGGCGCAAGGGCCATGTAATGCTTTATATAGGCGATCATAGCGACCATGCGCTTATTTTTCATAATGTCTGGGGATTAAAAACAATAGATTTAACCGGCAGAGAAGGAAGAAAGATTATTGGAAAGGCCGTAATCACGACGTTGTACCCTGGCGAAGAATTATGTTCTCTCGATCCGGAGGGATTATTAATAAAAAATATTGCTGCCATGAGCATATTGGCGCCGGTAAAACTAAGCGAGCAAACACAGCAAAATGTTATTCCGGCAACTGAAAATATCAATGGTGTCATTCCCGCGAAGGCGGGAATCCAGTAATAGTGGAGCCCCTTCGGCAGGAGCCGGAGGCTCCTTTCCAAAACGCGACATCCCGCGATTGGCAGAAAGCCCCAGCGGGAGCTGGGGGCTTTCTGCAGCGGGGTAATAATCTGTTCTTTTCAATCTTCGATGTTCATTATATTCGTGGCTCACTATCCCGCTCCGCTGCACTGCTGGGATAGTTCGACCAGCAAACTTCAGTACACTTCGTTTCTGAAGTTTGGGTCTCATTAAGGCTCATCCTTATAAGCTTCGCTTAAGGGATAATTCACCTAGCAAAGATTACTGCGCGCAGCTTGTAATCTTTGAGGTTCATTATTATGTACAAATATAAAATTGTTTTGGAATACGACGGAACGAATTACCGCGGATGGCAAACGCAAAAAAATGCTAAAAGCATTCAGGAAACTTTAATTGCCGCCGCGCAGAAATTTTTAGGCGTGCCGGTGCAACTTCAAGGAGCCGGACGAACCGATGCCGGAGTGCATGCCTTGGCGCAAACCGCCCATCTGGAATCTTCCACAAAGATTAATCCGGAAACTCTGCGCATTGGAATCAATGACAATCTGCCGGCAAGCATTAATGTATTGCGGGTGGAAAATGCCCCGCCTCTTTTTCACGCCCGCCATCACGCTATTAGCCGCAGTTATCTCTATCTTATCGCCAAAAGACGCACCGCCTTTGGCAAGCGCTATGTCTGGTGGATCAAAGACAATCTTAATATCAACAAAATGCGGCAGGCGCTGAATTTATTTCAGGGCTTCCACGACTTTGCCTCATTTGCCGATAAAAGGATGGAAAAGGAAGCGTCAACAAAAGTTAACATTGAAGGATTGTGGTTAAAGGAATTTGACGACATAATTGCCCTGCGAATTTTAGGTTCTCATTTTCTCTGGAAGATGGTGCGGCGCATAGTGGGAATTACGGTAGAGGCCGGCCGCAACAATTTAACCAACCGTGATATCGAACAAATGCTCAACTCTTATTCCGAAATACCGGCCAGATTTACCGCCCCGCCTTCCGGTCTTTTTCTGGAAAAAGTATTGTATGAAGGCGACAAACTGCCGGAAATCAAACCGCTAATTTATTTATCAACAATAAATTGAAACCTCAAAATTAATTTGACATCTTTGTCTTTCAAGGCGTATATCTTCTGAAAATGATAAGATAAATAATTTCCCCAATATATTAATAAGGATAAATATGACGCGAAAGACACATCTAAAAAAAGCAAAGAAAATAAACATCGGCGTTTTATACGGCGGCAGATCGGGTGAACACGATGTCTCGCTTTGCTCCGCCGCTTCGGTTTTTTCCGCCCTTGATCGCAATAAGTATAAGGTGACGGCTATCGGCGTTGACAAAGACGGGCGCTGGTATGTGCAGGACGAACCGAAAATAATTTCCGACAAGGATTTCGGCAGAAAAATGGCTTTGAAAAAAAGCGGCGCATGGCTCGTCAATCATTTCGAACAGGACAATAAACTGCATCTGTACGACCTCAAAAACAAAAATAAAGAAGTGATTATAGACGTTGTGTTTCCCGTGCTTCACGGAACATTCGGCGAGGATGGCACACTGCAGGGACTTTTAGAACTGGCGATGGTGCCTTACGTGGGCGCGGATGTGACCGGTTCGGCAGTCGGCATGGATAAAGATATTGCCAAAAGATTGCTCAACCAGGCGGGCATTCCCGTTGTTCCTTCTGTAACCGTGAATAAACAACGTTGGCAGGATGATGCAAAGTTTATTATGAAAAACGCACTGGAAAAACTTGGCCTGCCGCTTTTTGTCAAACCGGTGTGCACCGGCTCTTCCGTGGGAGTGAAAAAGGTAAAGAAAAAAGAAATGCTCGCGAAGGCGATGAATTTTGCTTTTCAGTTCGACACGCGCGTGATGATTGAAGAAGCGATTGACTGCCGCGAAATCGAATGCGCGGTTCTGGGAAATGAAAAAGCTTTTGCTTCAATACTGGGCGAGATAATTCCCAGTCATGAATTTTATTCCTATGAAGCCAAATATATTGACCCCAACGGAGCGGCGCTAAAAATTCCCGCGGAAATTAATAAATCCTTAGCGGGTAAAATCAGAAAAACTGCCGTTGAGGGCTACATGGCGCTCGGATGTTCTTCCATGGCGCGGGTAGATTTCTTTCTGGATAAAAAAACCAATAAATTTTATCTCAACGAAATAAACACGCTTCCGGGCTTCACCAGCATCAGCATGTATCCAAAACTTTGGGAAGCAACAGGTCTTAAGTATAGCAACCTGCTCGACAAACTGATTGCTTTGGCGCTCGACCGACATAAGAGAAAATTGGAAATAAAAACGGAAGGGATATAGGGCTGTTAAAAAACGCTCATCTGCTGTGTTGCGCTGCAAACCGTGCCGCTCAACGTATGTACATATACGCCTCACGGTTCGGTTTTTGCGCGCCTTGCATCTGAACATTTTTGAACAGCCCCAAAGTTCCCATGTTTTATAAAGTTCGTATATTAATTGTTCGACAGCAAATCCAAAGAGGGAGTATTAGATGGTTATTCTATACATAGCGCTTGTTTTTGTGATCATAGGTTATTTGGGAACTGTGCTTATTGCTTGGCAATCCATTTCAGAACGTGATCACGTCACCTACATTGCATTAATATTTGTATTACTTGGTGCTGCCGGTGCGATATGGGTCACGATTGATAGCAGTCGAACTACCGATCAGCTTGTAATAAAGAGTGGTAAGATATCAGAGCTTGCTCTTGAATTAAAAAAGAAAGCCGATGATCAAGCAGAGTCACAACAATTGCTTAGAAAAAGAAGTGATGAAATTGCATCATTAAATCGTGAAGTCGCAAACAATCAACGAAAATTACGTGAGAAAAGTGACGAGATCGCAAATCTCTACAAGACAATTGCACCCAGTATAACAGGTGGTGATTATTATGGTGAATTAACAGTATATCCTCCGAATGGGGAAAATGAAGTTTATTTTACATTTAGGAACGCAGGTAAATACCCTTTGTACGACGTAAGAGTAAATATCGAAGATGAAGAAAAAGTTTCAGAAGTATTGGGGCCACTGTTTTACAGTATTGAGAAAAGAAGAAGCACATCAAATCCTGTATCTATACCAGAATGGCATAGAACAAGGCAGCAAGCCAGTACTACTATTACATTAGGTGACACTGGGCTTAATCATGCGATTGATTTTGGTCCAATTGTTATTCCAAATACAGATGACAGAGATTATAGGATAACGATTTTAGCCAGAAATGGATTTATGGTAAAGTTGGTTAAATTCAAAAAGATTGAAGGAAAATGGAAAATGGTAATTCGAGATTTAATAGACGGAAAAACTTTTAAAGAATATGGTGATACTGACTTTCCAAAAAACAAGGAAGGGAAAATAGATTGGTAAGAATAGTGATGAGGCCTTGGAGCGAAAAACCGTCGAACAAATCAATCCAGTTGATCGCTATGCTCACCGCTTAGCTCCACAGTCGGAAGCGCATAGAATATTTTTTCAGGAGGTAAAATTATGAAACGTCCGGTATCTTTAATAGTCGGTATTTTACTTCTTTTGATGGCCACGGCTCAACTTTGCAGGTTTTTATTGAAAGTCAATGTAGTTGCCGCGGGAATGGAAATTCCTCTCTGGCCCAGCGTTGTGGCATCTGTTGTTCTAGTCGCTTTGGCCATCTGGTTGCTGAAAGAAAGAAGCAGCTAGTTTATTGTGACAATGAAATCTTGTCATATCGACCAACGGGAGATATCTTGCATATTCTTATGATTATTAAGATTTCTCGCTTCGCTTCGAAATGACACGTTGTAAAAATATTTATGTTACACCTAAATGTCCCAGATAAAGATTACACCGCTCGTCGGGAAAATCCAATCCTTGTCGGATATCTTAATGCTGATGGACTTGCCTTTCTTCTTTGATATGGAAGGGTGGGGATGCTTTCCGGCAAAAAAGCTTTTTTCGCTGACATTCTTTAACTTTGCTTTTTCGTAATTGAAGTTAATATCCACGCCTCTTGTGGGATAAATAAGATAAATCGGGAAAATTCTGTTGTCTTTTGCTTGCCATGTGGCAATTTCTATCTCCATTTTAACCTCGCTGTTTATTTTTTTCTTGAGTTTTTCAGAACCGCACCAAACTTCGTAGCCGCGCTTCGTTTTTTTTGTTTCGATAATGGGAATGTTTTTATTATCAATGCACACTCTTTCGACAGTAAAATCGCGCTCCAGAGACAAATTCCTGCCGTCGCTCAAAAGCCACCGGTATTCGCAGCGTGGGTCTTCAAACAACGCGGCTAATTGTGAATTGTTGGAAGCGCAGCCGATCATAAAGATATTGTCGCGGACTATTTTTTTGTATTCGATGTGCGTACTGACACGGAAATAATTTTGAGAATGTCCGGCGTCGTTTGTTCTCGATGCCTGCCCGATGCGAATGTTATAGCGGAAACCGGAGCGCAATTCGAGACGGCGGTCTTCCTTGCCGAAAAGAGTTTCAAACATTTCGTAATAAATGGCGTTGCCCAGTTCCTCGTCGCGCGCACGTGTTTGCAGACAGTGGCGGATGATGTTGTCAATGCGCGAGATGGACTTTTCTTCGTCCGGAATAAAGATCCTTCGCAGCCGTGGTTCCACGGCGTCGGTTTTTCCTTTCTGAATGAAAACACGCGGCGCTCTTTTCCCCAGAGCGCAGAGAACTTCATAGCTGATGGTTTTGGCCTTGGCGGCAATTTCATTGGCGCTGATATATTCCTTGCCTTGCCTGCCCAGAAGAACAACTTCATCACCGACTGCGCAATCGGGAATATGAGAAACGTCAATGGTGCACATGTCCATAGAAATGCGACCGACTATGGGAGCGCGTTGGCCGCGGATCAGCGCCTCGCCCTGATTGGAAAGAATAAAGGCGTATCCATCTCCGTAGCCGACCGGAATAGTCGCAATGCGTGTTTGTTTCTTAGTAACATATGTGCTGCCATAACCGATACCGCAACCTTCAGGAAAATCCTTCAATAAAACAATGCTGGTTTTAAACGACATTACAGGAGCAAGTTTCGCCTTTGATTGATTATCCGGCGATGGATAGATGCCGTAAGTCATAAGCCCCGGACGCACCATGTTCAATTTGAAATCAGGATAATTTAAAATCGCGCCGCTGTTATCTATATGCCGGAGGGGAATGTTTATTCCCAAACGCTGAAGATTGTTAAGCAAATCTGAAAACAATTGCCATTGTTTATCATTGTAGGGATTCACAACCTCGCTCGCGGCAAGGTGGCTGAAAATTCCCTCCAGCGTAATATTGGGCAGTTTGGATATTTCAAGAATGAGCTTCAGCGCTTCGCCATACATGGTTCCGCCGCGTCCCATACCGGTGTCAATTTCAATATGCACAGGTAAATCATGACCTGATTTTTCCAGAGTTTTATGTAACTTATTGGCAAAAGCCGCGTCCGAAACCGACGGGGTGAGGTTGTATTTGATGATTTGTTCGATTTCGGCCTCGGTTGACGGCCCTAAAATGACAATGGGCGCTTCAATGCCGCTTATTCGAAGCTGAACGCCTTCGTCGGCATTGGCCACGCCCAGCATCCGCGCGCCGTTTTTCAGCGCGGTATGAGAAATTTCAATGGCGCCATGTCCGTAAGCGTCAGCTTTGACAGCCGGCATGAAATCAACTTTTGGTCCGATAAGTCTTTTTATTTCTTTAAGATTACCAATAAAGTTATCAAGATCGACTTCGACCCAACTGCGATATTTTTGTTCATTTTTTAATGACATATTTGAAGATACTATCAAATCATTAATGAAAGTCAAGCCATCTATGTTTTTAAGAAAAACAGTAATTTATACTTGAAATAATTATTTTTTTGATTAGAATGAAAAAAATACTGGAGGGGAAGTATTTAATACCCTCACAACGAGGAGGAAAAACAAATGTCGAAGGTAAAGACTGGAGATGTTCTGAGTTGTGAAGTGTGCGGACTTGCCGTAATCGTAGACGAAGAATGTGGTTGCGCCACGATTGACCTTATTTGCTGTGAAGAACCGATGATCAATACGGGTGTGTCAAAAATAAAGCAAATACAGGCTGCAGTGGCGCCGAAAAAAAAGGCGGTCGTAAAAAAAGTAAAGGCGACGCCAAAGAAAAAGCCAGTAGCGAAAAAGAAAGTTGTAAAAAAGACCATAAAGAAAGCCGTAAAAAAGACTTCTAAGAAGACTGTAAAGAAAGCGGCAAAAAAGAAATAGATGTTATCTAAGAGATAGATCCTTGATTTAATAGAGACCCGCCTCGTGCGGGGATCTATTTGTTGCTTATTGTGAAACTCCAATTCCGAAAGAGAAGCGTAGCGGAATTGGTAAGTTGAACAATCCCGCGAAGCGGAGGGTTTAATACCCCGCAGCTTGCTTTGGGGTTCATACCCGTGATTGTCTTCCCAATCCCGTCTTGTGTAATCAATATCAGAATCACTGGAGAACAACCATGTTATTTCCGGCGCGTATGTTCCGTGCTTGAAAAATTGTGCGAATTCTGGTTAATCTGTTTATCGAAGGATTAACAATATGAAAATGAAAAGTAGTCCAATTGAAAAAAACGAGGAATGGGGTTCGTCGGCTCTTAAAGTGAATTTGGAGAGGACAGCCGTTAACATAGAAATACCAAAGCAATATGAGTCTCTTCTTGAGGTAGTGGCAGATCATTACGGCCTGCAGAAAAAGACACGTGAACTGCTGACGGAGCTGAACCATCCTTTAGTCAACTGGGAATATGTTCTTAAAGAACTGAAATCCATTTCCGTCGGAGATTTCTATATTTACAATAAGCATCAGGATGGGTTATCCGCCCTTTCCATAATGATTCGCATTTACTTCGACGTTATCAAATCGGCATCAAGTCAGGACATCAAAGACAGCGCGATACACTATCTGTTCGATTATATTGACACCATACTTACTCAGAGCAATGAATTTCTTCCGCGAAACTTATTCCTTTTTTCGGAAATTACAGAGTCACTTATGAAGATTGCGGATACGGATGCGATTATCTTCAAGAAATGTTCTTCTTATCTCAAAAGAGTCATCAAGAGTATTACAGAGAACAACATAGATATTCGTGCGCCTCTATTCGATAGTATGGTCTATCGGATGTTTAAAATTACATATCAATTCTGGCTTACCCAACCCGACCCCTTCGAGTGGTTTACCCAGGGAGAAGGAGAGACAGAGGAATCAATCAACGCTTACAGACAATTCATCCAGCCTCTAAGCCATAAGCATCTCCAATCCTTGATCGAAAAGTTGGAGAATTTTCGCCCGGACACGCGGGAAGCAAGCGGAGACAATATAAAAGTGTACCTCGATATGCCGGATTATTTTCAGATAGTAAACGGCTATTTGCTGTCCGCCGATCGATTGGAAAAATCACAGGCACATCAGGGCCGTCAGCATCTGGCAAAACTGGAATTTCTGTTTAACATAATGGATATTCCCAATCTTGCCGATATCCATGCCAGCGCCTTGCGGGAAATCAACCATTCTCTAAACAAGGTCTTTCAAGAAGAAAAAAAGGAAAACATGAACGACTTTGTGCGTAAGGTGTTCGGCTTTCTAAAAAAGACCAAATCCAAATATGAATTTAGCATGGCAATTTTTGATTGCATCACGACGACAGCGAAAGAAGTTTTCGCGCAAAACAACCATCCCCTCGTGGATACATTTATTGATGAACTTATTGCTTACGGTTTTCAATATCCGGAAATTAAAGGCTCAACAACGGAATGGCAGGTAAAAGTCAATCCCGCCCATATCGCCAATATACGGACATGGCTCGAGATAATCGGGATGAAGCCCCGATGGACGAAAAGACTGATTTCCGCCCTGATCATCAATTTGAAAATCGGGGGGATTTTTGTTCGTGATACGGATCTCATTCAGAAAAATATTTCCGCTCTGCTTAATACAGATATTGCTCCGGCATATAGCCTGATAAAACAACTCCTTAAAATTTTTCCGATCTACTTCAACGAAATCGGCGCCGAAGGCGAATTGAGGGAAATTACCACCAAGGTTGATGAGCTTTCTTCGCGGAACGACAAACTTATATACTTCTTCCGGAAGCAATCCCACGTGGAAAGCAACAGCCTGCTTGTCAAATTTATAGAAGACATTTTCCAATACTGGCGCTCCGGCGACAAGGAGCTTCTCCGCATACATCTTCCCGATGAGGTGTATGAGCAAGTGGCAAACTCGGGAGAATATTTCGACGGAATGTACAAAGCGTTTAAATATCTTTTTACGAAGATTAATAATGATCCCCGGGATTTTCTCGAATGGGGAAAAGAAACCGTTTACAAGGAACTCCGTCATGTAAAAGGTCTCAATGAGAGAGATCAGGAGCGGATTCAAATCATGATTCGCATTTACCAGTTGATCTATAAAAAATACTATCCTCAATATATCGATTTATTGAAAGATCTGGAATCAATTAATGCCTTTCCCCAGACCGATATAACATCGCTTAAACGCTCACTGGATATAAATGACTATTACCGTAGTCTGATAATTATATTGAAATTTTTGTCTATATTGAAAGCAACGATTCTTTCTCCCAAGAAGACGCAGTTTTATGAAAACATATATTACAAGAGGCACATTGCGGCGGGCATACCGTCAATGTACGGAACCTACCATGAGAAGAAATTTGAGGCGGTTGGTTTATCGCTGAGACTGGAAACCTTAGCTACTATGCTTTTTGAGGAGTTGATCCAATCATTTAATCTCAAATTCATTACCAAACAAACCATTACAAAGATTCATTCATATTTGTGGCTCTATATCAGCGCCCTGGAAATTGAAGGCATTTCCACTGAAGGTCTATCGGCTAAAGTAAAATACGTAACACACGCCTTGCCGGTCAAACAGTTTTCCATAGACCAATACATAGACATCTTCCGTTTTATCTCCAAAGATATTCAGGATATTGTTCATAATTATTATATTGACGCTCACAGCTTCAATCTGCCTGTCATTATCGGACAGGTTTACCAGCAAGAAGCTGAAGCTGATAAAAAATCTGAGCAGAAAAAATATGAAAAATCCGTCTTACAGTATTCGGAAAACTTTATCAGAGGGATGATATCTTCGGCCTTCGGCCTTCAGGTGCTGGATAATTTTGTCAATGCGGTCATTAAGACCATGAACTCCGAATCGGAAAAATTTAAGGATAATAAACAGATTCTCAACGTCCTCATGGCCTACAATCCGGAGTTGACCGTCGCATCCTTTTATAGAAAAAATAAAAGGTTGGATAATCAAATATTCCTCGGGAACAAGGGATATTTTCTCAAAGAGATGGTATCTTTTGGTTTTAATGTTCCTCCCGGATTTATCATCACCACCGAGGTATTTAGAGGATATGACGCGGTCTATGGCTATAAGCATATCTTTAATGATTTAGCTGTCCGGGTAAATAGAGAGATAGCCGCGCTCGAGAAGATAACCGACCGTAAATTCGGCGATCGCCGCAATCCATTGCTTTTATCAGTTCGCAGCGGCGCTACAGTCTCTCTTCCCGGCATGATGAAATCTTTCTTAAATGTGGGCATTAACGAATCCATAGCGGAAGATCTCAGCACAAAGGAAAATTTTCAGTGGGCGGCATGGGACTCCTATCGCCGGTTTTTGCAGGCATGGGGAATGTTCCAAGGGATGAATCGTAATTATTTCGATGCAATAATCGACGAATTCAAACAAAAACATGACGTAGAAAGAAAAATAAAGTTTCTTCCCGAACAAATGAAACAGATTGCGCTTACCTATAAAAAAGGAATAACGGACAATGGCATTGTGCTCAAAGATAAACCTGTGGAACAGTTACGGCACGCCATCCTTCAGGTCTTTGATTCGTGGTATTCGGAACAGGCGGAAATCTATCGCCATCAGATGCATCTTTCCGATAAATGGGGAACAGCCGTAATTATACAGGCGATGGTCTTCGGAAACCTTAATGAACACTCCGGGTCAGGGGTTATTTTTACCCGCGAACCAAAAAGCGCATCATCCGATGTAACCCTTTACGGAGATTTTATTTTTGGCGTTCAGGGGGATGATATTGTTTCCGGTCTGGTGGAAACTTATCCTATTTCGGAGCGGCAGCGCATAGCGGAATGCAGATATTCAGGAATATCCCTGGAAGCAAAATTTTCCGATATTTACGCTGAATTGGTAAGAATTTCCGAGGTTCTAATTTATGAAAAAGGCTTCAACCATCAAGAGATTGAATTTACCTTTGAAGGTCCAACCAGCGATAAATTGTATATACTGCAAACGCGGGATATGAATCCGATAAAGACAAAAAAATGGAGGCGTTTTAAGGATACCAAGACATTACAATCATCCATGCTGGGAACAGGCATAGGGGTGAGCGGCGGCGCTCTTTGCGGCAGAGCGGTCTATTCAGAAGCGGACATTAAACGTTTCCGCAAAGCGGAACCGGAGACGCCCCTCATTCTGATACGACCTGATACTGTTCCGGATGACGTCGGAGTCCTGCTGCAAGTTGAAGGATTGCTGACAGCCAAAGGCGGAAGCACTTCGCATGCCGCGGTAACAATCCCGCAACTCAACAAAATCGGAGTTGTCGGTTTCAGTAAACTCAGAGTTTACGAGGTTGATGAATACGCGACAATAGAAAATCATTCAATCAAAGCAGGAGATTTCATCAGCATAGACGGTTGGAGCGGCACGGTCTATTCAGGACAACATGAAAGCGAAGCGTAATAAGTTTTTTATATAAAGCTAAAAATTTGACTCGCAGCCGAGAGCAGCGGCCGCGAGTCACGGGCTTGAACCCCAAAGCAAGCTGCGGGGGTATAATTCGACTAACGCTTCACACTTCACTTCGTTCGTTTTACCACGGTGCTACGCACCTGGTATAATTCGTCCAGCAAGCTTCAGGGCACTTTGTTTCTGAAGCTTGGGTCTCACTATCAGCGAGTCTCATTAACTTACCAATTCCGCTACGCCTATAGTGACCTTTAGGTTATTCGCTTTCGAAATTGGAGTTTCAACAATCAAAAACCAACATTTCTCTTAAAAAATATTTTTGTGAGCGTAAACGGTCAGATCTCCCATCCTATTCGTGTAACTGCCGAATTCATTATCGTACCAGCCGAATATCTTGGCATGAACAACAGGCACTTTCAGAACATTTTCGGGAAATGCTTTAGCAACATCCGTGGGCAAGTTCGGAATATGTAAACAGTCCAGATTAATAAAAGCCGTTCGTGTGTGATTGAACTGACCTTCAATGATTATGGCCGCGTCCACGCCAAAAAGATCAGCGGACACATTCTGTTCCATCGTAAATCTTATCAGTTTTTCGGGATTATTTGCGGCTGCTTTTGAATAGAGTTCGTTAAGCATTTTCGTATTGACAGCCATCTGTTTATTGCCGCGTGCCTGAAAAGTTGCGTTCAGAACAATCAGTGACATGGTGCTGGCCGGTATCCTGATGGAATCCGCCATGAAGCCAATGTTCTGCACTTGGGGAATTACTTCAGCCAGAGCCTTCGCGGCATTCGTAGATGTCAGAATTATACTGTCCAAAATGCTCCGGTTTTTCCTTAAATCTTTTTCTCCAGCCTTGGGAACGCTGTCCAGAACGCTTTGTGTATTGGTGACGGCATGGATAGTGGACATGGAAGCCGTGAGGATGTTGTTTGTTTCTTCATTGTCCAACAAAGGCTTAATCATGTGAGCAAGTCCAGTGGTTGTGCAAGAGGCTGCAGAAACAATCAAATGTTTTTTGGGATTAAAAGCTGTATGATTTATACCATAGATCATGGTTACAGCGTCATCCGGCAAAGAAAGTGCCTTGTTTTTGATTTTGAAGGGAGACGAATTGATAACGACTTTCGCACCGCCATGCAGATGACCCCTTATGGAGCCGCTTTTATTATCTGAAGCTATTGTCGGATCTTTAAATTTCCCCGTGCAATCCACGACTACTTCCACGCCATACTGGCGCCATGGAATATCGGCGGGATTTCTGACTTCACGCAAAATCGTGACGGGAATTCCATCAATCAGCAGTTTCCCCTGTTTTTCATCAACAACCTGAATGAGTCGTTCCGCTTTGATTCCATACAGAAATTTGTGCATCAGGCCGTAGGTTGAATCCTTTTCAATTGCCTGAACTATGGAATCAAGACCGGTGCCGGCCTCCCTTCCCAGATTAACGAAAATTTCCTTGAAATATTTCCTGTTAATATGATGCCAGAGTGTTAATTTTCCTATTCTTCCCAGGCTGTTGATGCCGAGAACCGGTTGTTTGTTTTCAAATACTTGAGCTTTTGCCATAATAAAAATCCTCCTTTATTAATGAGACTCGCTAAAAACGAACGAAGTGAAGTTTGAAGCGTTAGTCGAATTATCCCCGAAGCGAAGCGAAGTGGGATCAGTAATCCAAGTTTCAGAAACTAAAGTACATTGAAGCTTGTAAGTTGAACAATCTCGTAAACAGGAAGTGATATGTTTGTTGATTTTTTCTTTGATTAATAAAAAAAATGCAGGGACACCCTGCTGAAGAATAATGAAGGTAACTCTATTTAAATACGGTTTTGTGATGACCGGGACAAACATTAACTATCTCCCTTAAAAGGTCGACACTTCTCTACAGGAAAGACCGGCAAAAGTCAAGAGCCCAATTGGAAAGTTTGCTTCTGTCTGGAGATTGCGGCTTTTTAACCCATGTATTTTAAAGTGGAAATAAATGATTCTGCAATTTAGACAATTTTAAAATTAAATAAAAAACAACTTAGTTCCGCCAATCTGAAATTCTTGCTTGTATCCGGAATGTGGTATAAGATTTAATTAGTCCAAGGGAAGGAGAATTCAATGAGACTAAATTTGTTGCGAACGGCGCTGGTATTATTTATTTTGTTTACAGCTTCCGGTGTCGGGGCGGAAAGCTCCGTGTGGGTGGTAAGATCTTCCAAGGCTACTGTTTATCTTGCCGGTTCTTTCCATATACTGAGGACGTCTGCTTATCCTCTGCCTGCCGAATTTCTTACAGCATATCAGGACTCCAGCAAAATCATATTTGAAGTTCCGCCCGGTGAAACGGAAAGTCCGGAACATATGGGAAAGTTTCTAAGTGAGGCAATTTACAATGATGGTACAACTCTTAAAGAGCATATTTCATCCGCGGCTTACGCCAAAGCGGAAAGCTTCTGTAAAGAACGGAATTATCAAATGGAGCAATACCAAATTCTTAAGCCGACTATGTTTGTGATGACGCTTACGGTTTTGGAAATGTCCAGAATCGGAGCCGACCCCCAGAAAGGGATTGATAATTTCTTCAAGGAAAAAGCTATGCAGGATGGAAAAGCTACGGGAAGTTTAGAAACGGTGGATCAGCAAATCAGTCTTCTTGCTTCAATCGATGCAAGTGTGGGAAGCGAACAAATCCTTGAATCTATCGGGGAACTCAAACAAATTGAAGTAATGCTGGATGAACTTCTGGCCGTTTGGAGAAAGGGAGATGAGGCCAAAATGGAAGAACTTTACATTAAAGACCTAAAGCTTTATCCCAAATTATATCAGCCCCTGATTGTTGACCGAAACAATAAATGGGTGAGGAATATCGAAGGCTATCTCAATGGTTCAGGAAACACTATGGTGGTCGTGGGTGCTGCGCATCTTGTCGGCTCGGATGGTTTGGTTAATTTGCTGCGCAAACGGGGTTACAAAGTGGTTAAGCTGCAAGAAGGAGCCCGATGATTAAGGAAGAAAAAACGGCTTCTAATTATTCAAAGCAATAAACAAAGCCACAACACCCACAAATGAGAGAATAAAAGGGTCTTGCGCAACATTGAAACCTGTTAGTTGTTCCGTCCCCAGACATGATTTTGCCTGAAATCCCAGATATATTAATACTCCTAAATTAAGTATCACAGTCATTATTCTCAGCATATTATTCTCCTGTGTATAATGATTAATATATGAACTTAACTTTATTTGAGTATCATAATAGCACGATTCATTTTTTTAAAAAAGAGGAAAATCAGCAGCCTCATTTATTAAGGCTTGAAACCCTTATGCCGACAGATCGGCACAACTAAGAACTGTTTATTTTAAAGAATTGTCGCTATTGAATCTTTATGCTTTTACCGCGGGAAAAATAGCGATACTTTAGTGCCACTACCTAACTGACTTTCAATCTCCATCTTGCCACCATGGGCTATCATTAGATGTTTAACAATTGATAGACCTAGTCCGGTGCCGCCCAAATCACGTGAACGAGACCTATCCACCCGATAAAAACGCTCACCCAATCGCTGAATTTCATCTTTGGGAACGCCAATCCCCGTGTCACTAATCGATACCACCGTGTAAGCATCAGCGACCACCACTGTAATGGCAACATTTCCCGACTCCTGTGTAAATTTTACAGCGTTGTCCAAAACATTGACAAATATTTGCATGAGCTTGTCTTTGTCAGCTTTGATTGGTGCAATATTTTCGCGAACATCGTTATGAATAGTTATATTTTTTAACTTTGCTTTCGCTTCCACAAGAGAAATAACATTGGCTATAATCATATTTAAAGAAACACTCTCAAAATTAAGTTTTGTTTCTTTCATTTCGATATTTGATATAGTAAGCAAATCTTCAACGAGACGATTAAGTCTTTGGGCTTGTTTTAAAATTATATCAATAAATCTTTTCGTCTCGTCAGTATTATTTATTGCACCATCCTTGATTGTTTCCAGATAGCCAATGATTGCCGTAAGAGGCGTCCTGATTTCATGCGTTACATTCGCCACAAAATCAACTCGGATTTGTTCAAGTTTTTTGAGCTTGGTTACGTCGTGAAAGACAATCATAATTTTTTCTTCATCGGGATGGCCATGAACTGCGGAGATGCTGACATTTAAGATAACGGGTTCTATGTTACCAAGAATAATTTCTCGGGACACATTCACACGTGTTTTCTTGAATTCCAGAAAAGCTTTTTGTAAATCGACACTACGGAAAGCCTCCATAAGCGTTTTCCCGTTAACATCACCATATTGAATAGCCAGCATATTGCTTAAAACGGGACTGATAAATTCTATTAAATCCTGTTCATTAGCAATCAAAACACCTTCATCCATGTTAGTAAAAGCCGTCATCAGCTTACTTTTTTCTTCATTAGCAATTCTGATTTTACTTCTCAGTTCTTCAACGAGATAATTAATATTATCAGCCAGAGTTTTAGTTTCATCCGATGTATCTAAAATAATCCTTCCTACCGGTTCTCCCTGCCTCAACTTTTCGGTAAATTTTTCCATAGCCTTTATAGGTTTTGACAGACGATAAGAAAAAAACAGCGCAATGATAAGTGAAATAATTGCCACTATGAATAGTGATAGAAGGATATATTGATATACTTTGTCGATCGCATTCTGCACATCATGTAGAGGACGTGCCAGTCGGATATAACCTGTAACTTTCTGTCCATCTTTAACGGCTACGGCTACATAAAGCATATCGATTCTTATAGAATCACTAAACCGGACAGACTTTCCTGTTCCACGGAGTCTTGCCTCCTGCAATTCCGGACGGTTAAAATGATTTTCCAGAAGAGCGGCTTCTTTTTCCGAATCCGCTAAAACCTTTCCCTGTGCGTCAATCAGAGTAACCCTCGAATTCGATATTTTTGCTATTTTCTTCAGGTTTTCGGAAATCTGCCCCGAAGAATTCATTTCTATGAGCTTGGTATAAGAGAGTAATTCAGTTTCAATTTGAGAGATAAGAACATTTTTTACCTCGTCACGCATGAACACATCTAAAAGAAAAAAAGATATACATATGATGACAAGGTAACTAAAAAATATTTTGTAAAAAAGATTTTTTTTCAAGCTTGTTCCTCATCACTGATAATTGAAGGTTGGTGTCTTACATTTTCACCGGTTACCATATAAATTACCATATCCGCAATGCCCTGGGCGTGATCGGCAATGCGCTCCAGATTTTTCGATACATGCATAATCAACAAAGCTCTGTGAATGGATTTGGAATCCTCCATCATAAAAGTAAGAAGCTCTCGGAATATTTGTTCATTGAGATCATCAACCACCTGTTCGATCTGTCTTACTTGTTCGGCAATCTCCAAATCTCTTTTAATCAGAGAATCCAGAGATTTTTTAACCATCTCTTCAACAATGCCGGACATGTGAGGCAAATCAATATAAGGCTTCAGTTTGGGTTCTTCATTGAGTTGAACGACTTTTTCCGCTATATTAACTGCCATATCGCCAATCCTTTCCAAATGTCCAGTAATTTTGATGGCCGTGGTAATGAACCTTAAATCTATTGCCGTGGGCTGACGCAAAGCCAGCATTTTGATGCATTTTTCCTCAATTTCCCTGTCCATCTTATCAATTTCATAATCATTGGCTATAACCTTATTCGCCATTTCCGTGTTTCTGTCGGTCAACGATTGCATGGCCAGGTGAATAGCATTTTCCGTCAGTGCACCAAGATAAATCAGATTGTCCTTTATTTCTTGCAATTCTTTTTCATAGTGCAAACTGGTGTGTCGTTTTTCTTCCATAATTGATCCTCCAGTTAATTCTTACCCGAATCTGCCCGTAATATAATCTTCCGTCTGTTTTATATCCGGATTAGTAAATATTTTATCAGTTTTATTATATTCAACAAGATTTCCCAGATAAAAGAAAGCTGTTTCATCGGAAATCCTGGCCGCCTGCTGCATATTATGAGTAACTATAATGATAGTATAGTTCTTTTTCAGTTCTTCAATCAACTCTTCAATTTTAGCCGTGGAAATTGGATCAAGAGCAGAAGTCGGTTCGTCCATCAGTAAAATGTCCGGCTTCATAGCCAACGCACGGGCAATACAAAGCCTCTGCTGCTGACCACCGGAAAGATTCATTGCTGATTTATTTAAAATATCCTTAACCTCGTCCCATAATACGGCTTGCTTCAGGCTTTGTTCCACTAAAGCATTCATATTTCCTGTTCCAATGCCAGTAAGCTTCGGTCCATAGGAAATATTATTGTAAATCGTTTTGGGAAAAGGATTGGGTTTCTGAAAAACCATCCCAATCTTGCGGCGTATTTCCACCGGATCAATATCCGGGGCATAGATATTTTTATCCTCAAAAATAATTTTCCCTTCTACTCTTGTCCCGTCAATTAAATCATTCATTCTGTTCAAAAGTCTCAACAGCGTGGATTTTCCACATCCGGAAGGTCCGATTAGTGCGGTCACCTTATTTTTTATAAACTTCATTGAAATATCGGTCAAAGCGCGACTTTGCCCATAATAAAAATTTACATTGCTCAATTTAATAATATTGGAATCCATTATTACCACCTTTTATTTTTTCTCATGTAGCTGCGGATAATAATCGCAAAAAGATCAATTCCTAGAACAACGGCCACTAAAACCAGCACTGTCCCGAACTGTATAGGTCTTGTTGCTTCAATATTCGTTCCAGCTGTTGCCAACACATAAATGTGATATGGCAGAGCCATCACTTCATCAAAAACAGAATGAGGTAGTCTGGCGGTAAAATATGCGGCTGCCGTAAACATAATCGGCGCTGTTTCTCCGGCAGCACGTCCAATGCCTAAAATGGAGCCTGTCAAAATTCCCGGCATGGCGTTAGGCAAAACAATCCTATACGTTGTTTGCCATTTGGACACACCAAGCGAAAGTGATGCCTCTCGAAAAGTTTGTGGTACAGCCTTCAATGCTTCTTCTGAGGCACCGATAATTGTCGGCAGAATCAAAAAACCTAAAGTGAGTGATCCTGACAATATACTCGATCCGAATTTCATGAAGATAACAAAAAAACCAAGTCCGAATAAACCAAAAACAACAGAAGGAACACCGGCCAGACAATTAATACCTACTTTTATAATGCGTATAATTCTATTTTCTATAGCATATTCTGTCAGGTAAATTGCTGACGCAATGCCTAAGGGCAGACCAACCGCTATTGCACCTATTGTGAGGTATATAGTGCCCAGAATCGCCGGCATTATACCGCCCTTGGTCATGGAATCGGTCGGAGGCTTGGTTATAAAATCCCAACTTATTGCGCCAATACCGTTCACAATAATATAAAATAGTATACCGCCCAAGGCCAGAACGATAATCAATGCCGATAAACGCACCGTACCGAAAAAAAGGGACTGTTTTAAATAGCGCCACCTCATTGAATTATTCTTGAACGAATTCATATTATTTCCGTTTAACCCCGATAAACGGGATAAGTGCGTTAATGAATTTGCTTTCTATTAGAAAGCAAATTCTAACTTACTAAAGTGTTCCTGATCCCACCTGCCGGAATTTATGGGAAACATAATCGGCAATTAAATTAAATACCAGCGTCAAGAAAAACAGAACTATGCCGATTGCAAAAAGAGCCTGATAATGAGCGCTTCGGAAAGGAGCTTCTCCCATTTCAGCGGCAATACTAGCGGGCATCGGACGAACTGAATCAAAGATACTCCCGGGGATGGCGGCTGCGCCACCTGCCACCATCAAAACAACCATCGTTTCGCCGATGGCTCTTGCCATACCAAGCATTACCGCTGTAGAAATGCCGGATAGCGCTGACGGGACAATCACTTGTGTGATGGTTTCAAATTTAGTGGCGCCCAAGGCATAAGACGCCTCTTTGAACTCACGGGGAACGGAATAAAGAGCATCTTCCGAAATACTGGAAATAGTAGGTATGGCCATAATGGCCAGAAGCACGGATGCGTTAATAATATTTAAGCCCGTGGGCAGATCAAATGTTTCTTGCAGCCAGGGAGCAATAATCACCATCCCGAAAAATCCGAGAACAACAGAAGGTAAACCGGCCAAAAGTTCGATAACGGATTTGAGAATCTCTTTAATGGATGCAGGAGCTATCTCGGAAATATAGATGGCAGCCAGCACACCCAAGGGCACAGCAATTATGGTAGCCATAAATGTGACAATTAGAGAACCTATGATTAGCGGAAAAATACCAAAGGAAGGAGGTTCATAAGTGGGGTACCATTCCATACCGAAAATAAAATCTTTTACTGATACTTTACCAAATATCGGCAGTCCTTCACGGAAAAGAGAAAAGACAATCAACCCCAGAACGACAATGGAAACCAGCGAAAAAAGAAAAAATATATATTTGATGATAATTTCTTTGGTCTGCCTGGTCATAAAGATTCTCTTAAAATGACTAATGCCCTTTAAATAATCAAGGGCATGTAAATAAAAATTTTAGCTGAATTCTTTTTCAATCCAATTTTTTATTTCATCGCGGATTCTTCTATATTCTTTAATTACATCATCATGCCAACCCTGAAATTTTGAAGGGTCGGAAAAACTTTTATGAATGCGTGTATTCCCTGCCGGGAAATATGGACAAGCCTCATTGGCTTGATCGCAAACTGTAACCACATAATCAAAATGATAATCTTGAAAAACATTCAACCCTTTTGGCTTATTACCATTGACGTCAATTCCTACTTCATTCATCACCGCTCTAACCAAAGGATCAATTTGTGTGGGATCGGCCCCAGCGCTAAAGGCTGAGTACCGATCACCATACATTTTATTTAGAAACGCTTCGGCCATCTGCGACCGAACCGCATTGTGGGTGCAAACAAATAAAACACTCTTCTTGGATAAACTTGTTTTCACTGCAATCCTTTAAAAGTGCATATTATTTCTTGCTTTTACCGGTTTTCTTCGCTTCCGTCAGAGGAACAAAACCTTCTTTTACAACAATTTTCTGGCCTTCCGGAGATTTGACAAAAGCAATATATTTAGCCATGTCACCGGTTGCGTCGCCATCAGTATACATATACAGCTCACGGGAAAAAGGATATTCCTTGGAAAGAGCAGTTTGCACGGAAGCCGTTATGCCGTTCACTTGTAGCGCTTTTACACTTTTATTGACATAGCCAATGCCCAGATAACCAATCGCGTAGCGGTTCTTTGCTACCGCGGTAACAACTGCTCCATTGGAAGCAAGCATCTGTGCCTGAGGCGCCACTTTGGCTTTTTTCATGACAAAATGATCCCATGATTCAAAAGTTCCTGACGAGGAATCACGAGAAATAACTACAATTTTTAGATCATCGCCGCCAACTTCTTTCCAGTTGGTAATCTTGCCCTGATAAATCTGACTAAGTTGATCAACTGATAAATTTTTGACTTTATTTTTGGGATTTACAACAGGGACAATGGCATCATTTGCTATCACATTCGCAACAGGATTAATATTTTTTGCCTTGGCCAGCTCAACTTCTTCCTTTTTAATTTCCCTTGACGAATCAGCAATGTCAGCCGTTTTGTCTATCAAAGCTTTGATGCCTTCGCCAGAGCCGCCGCCGGAAAGAGACATCTGAACCTCAGGATGCTTCTTCATAAAGGCTTCCAGAGTACCTTGAGCTATAGGCAAAACCGTGGTTGACCCCTTGATGACAATTGATGAATCTGCAAACGCCATCCCAGTCATCATCACTAAAGCGACGATGGCAAATACTGTTTTTTTGAAAATGTTTAACATTAATTTTTCCTCCTGATTTTAAATTTGACTATATTTTAAGGAATAAATGTTACAGTTTAATGACAGCTTGATGAAAATACGAAAACAATATGAAGCAGTTAATTTAATTACAGAAAAAAATTGTAACTATTTTTTATCGGCAAACTTATAACCAAATCCCCTGACAGTCAAAATATATTGTGGGTTTTCCATATCCTTCTCAATCTGACTGCGTAAACGCCTGATATGCACATCAACGGTCCGATCAGTGATAAAAGTGTCATCACCCCAGACGTGATCAAGAATCTGGCTTCGAGAATAGACCCTGCCAGGGTTGCGCGATAAGAAGAAAAGAAGTTTTAGCTCCGTCGGACTTAGTGATACCTGTTTACCGTTGATCTGTACCAGACATGAAGCGTAATTTATTGCCAGTTCTTTATAATTAAACTCTTCTTTGCCGGTTTTATTATCAATGTCCTGCATACGGCGCAAAACAGCTCTCACTCGCGCGATAAGCTCTTTAATGCTAAAGGGTTTGGTAATGTAATCATCAGCGCCAATTTCCAGTCCTATTATTTTATCAATTTCCTCACCTTTTGCCGTCAACATAATGATTGGCAAATTTACCGTCTCGGGATTACGTCGTATAGCCTTACAAACATCAAGACCATTCATTTTAGGCAGCATAAGATCGAGAATCATCAAGTCCGGTTTTTCTGAACGCACCAATCCAAGAGCAGCTTCTCCGTCATAGGCTTTTACAGCAGAGAATCCCTCTTTCTCCAGATTATAGGAGAGAAGTTCCACAATATCCTGTTCATCATCGACAATCAGAATTTTAGACATAAAAAATTATTCCATAAGAAGAATGTGTTGAATGTTGCATTTTTAATGCGTAAACTTTCTTTTTCATTCGCGAGTATAAGAAATTTGGGTTCGTCTGTCAATTAGATTAGAATCAAACCCCGTGTTATTTTGTTCTTGATCTCTCAATATATTCACCAAATCTTTTACTTAATGTCATCATACTGAAATATTGACATGCTATTTTACTGCTGAAAATATGGAAAGAAGGTCAAAAAGGAATTATTAAACACTTGAGTAAAATGAATAGCAGTGTAGTTCAGTATCCTGTCAAAACGGATATATCCATAACAAAGTCAACCAGAGAGCTGATGCATTTGATCGGTATTCAATATGACCGATTGGGCATAGATGTTGGTTCTCTACCTTTTGCGCCTGAAGACATCACCGCCGGCAGCGAATCCGAAATGCAAACGGTTGTGATTGGCAAAAGAATGGATGTCGATCTGCCGCTTGTTATAGAACAATCCAATTATCTAGAGAATATTCGCAAGAGAGCCAAATCCGGTGACACATCAACAAAAATCATGACCGATCTGGAACAATATTTAAACGCAAACAATGAAGATGTCTGGGAGAACAGCTGGGTGCGATTCTCTGCAAAAAAAATGGGAAAATACACAAAGCTAATATTTCTACATGATCTTTCGGCAGATAAAGAAAATCCATTAAGCGGCAATCGTATAGATATAAGCCGTTTTCTTTATCAACAAAATGGAGAGGAGTATGTCCGAATACCCATCAGCTATCTTTTAAAAATATCACTTGTCGAGATAATAGGCTCATCAGATTTTACCAATCCATTAATTGGCAAAACCGGTCTGAAAGTCATGGACCATTTTCTCAATGATAATACATCGCCGGAAACATCATCTTTCTATATCAGTTCCATACAATCGGCAAACAGTATAGGTAGAAATGTCGCCAAGGAAATGGCGATACGCTATCTTTTGGGGCAGATTTTGATCATGTATGCCAACAAAAAATTTGCTCTCCAGGAAAACGGTCAGGAAGCATTGATGTTTTTTTCACCGCACCCACCCGTCAGGCAGAAAGTTTTAAGTCACTGTATTTCCGATTCGTTTTATCGCGAACTTTTTATGAACCCCTGCCTTTCCGGCTGGAATAAAGGAGAAGAAAAAAATGAATACATGCACCTGTGCCACCGTGTATTGAGCCGCAGCCAGTTTAACGCCGTGTTAAAACTCCGGGAAGCGGGAATCATCACCAGTAATCTGGTTTCGCTGCCTAATCTTTCCAATATCAGCCTTGCCAACAACGGCACTCATGTCAGCATGGGAAGTCTCAAGCTGAGCTCCCTGCTTAGCGACTCATCTTCCGGCTATACCCGGCATCATGAGAAATATTTAGGAGATTTAGTTGTAAAAATTGTGGAACACTTCCTTCCTCTTTTTGTCGGCACTTACACGGCAGCACCTTACCGGCTTGGCTTTACGGATTTTCATCCCGAGAAGGCGCTTGGTTTTCTACCACATGAGTTGGATTACACTCATCTGCGTATGCTCTGGCGGCGCTGGCAAAAGAAAGCCGATCTCAACATAGTGGGATACCCACTGACACCGTTTGGGCCACGAAGAATTGATCAACTGGCTAGCTCCATCTTTCATCTATCAGGAGATTTCGTGCCCGATTTTCGTTTAATCGATTATCTTGTTGCTCTCTTGAGCACAGAAAAAAGTCCGGCACTTAACGGCAAGCTGCACAATAGTCAGCAGCTTAAACAAGATCTTGCCGACCTCGGCGTCTTTGATACCAAAATGTCACTCTACCTTTTCGATAAACTGCGTGAACACAATAATATGGGTTTTTCCGGTTTTGAGGGCCGCCACTACAGTTTATTTGACAGCTTCATGCCGGATATGGGCCAAGCGGTCAACCTGCAAAATCTTATTTACCTCCTGGCATTCAAATATATTGCCACAGGCCAGATCGGTCATGAAAACATACCGGACGATCCGTTTATTGAAAGTGAAAGACGACAAATTATTTTTGGCAGCGCGATTAGCATTCCTACTTTTTTTGTGCATCGAAATACAGGCAATATTTTCCTGAAACATATTATTGAGAAAACACAAAGGGTCCGGTCAAGCCGACGCTATACCGGATATAACAGAATTTACAACATAGAATACCGGCGCGCCTTACTGGGTATTATTCGCGATGATGCCGCCGATATAATCGAGATGCTCGGCATGAGAGAGTCCATCCGGGATCTAGAGTACAGGATTAATGAGCCGGATAATTTCGCTGCTTCGGGTAAACTAACCCGCGGAATTCTAAACCGGGCTAATGCAAAATCACCAATGAATCTTCAAGCGGACACATTTAATCTGGCTGCAGAAAAATACTATCGCACGGTGTTACGCAAACAGCATATCATGGAATCTTTTAATATTCTGCGTGAAGATATTATTAAACTGGATCAAGCGGTGAGCGGTGTCAGCCATGAGATGAGAAGCCTGCTACATAGCATTCTGCGGGGGAAAAATCCGGCTTCATTTATGGAAACCGCTCAAAGTGAAGTAATACGGGGAAAGGCAGAACCACAGACTCTGGAAAAACTTGTCTATCTTATTCTGGCATACATACATTACAAAAATAATTTTTATTCTAAATTTCAGGAATCTCATTATTGGAAAATAAATTATAAAGAGACCGCAAAATAAACTAAAAAAGGTAATCTGGCATCAAAGAGGAACATGAAGCATCAATATATTGAACGCAATACAAGGAAAGTTAATACAGAAACATTATATGGAAATCAAGCAGTTCAGTTTTTGTATTCGAACATACGTGAACAATCTCCCTGGCTTTTTCGCAGACTGACCAGCGCAAGGGTATCCCGCTTTTTGAGCTACATAAACTATTACGGCATTCTGGCGGATAGAATGAAAGACCATTTGAATCTCCAATCGGTCCTGAGTATCAATGAAGAAAAGTGCGTTGATCCACCGGAAAAAATGGATTCATTAAGAAAAATTTTTGAGCGAAAAATCCGTTACTGGCAATGCCGTCTTATGCCCAATGACCCTTTGGCGATTCTTTCCCCTGCCGACTCCCGGATGCTCTTCGGATCTTTTGCCGAAACGTCAAGCATATTCATTAAAGGAAAATTTTTCGACTATGAAGAAATGCTCGGATGCAACAAAAGAACATGGCTTGCCGCTTTTCAGGATGGTGATTTTGCCATTTTTCGTTTGACGCCGGAAAAGTATCATTACAATCATACACCGGTTGCCGGCAGGGTTATTGACTTCTATCAAATACCCGGCTTTTACCATGCCTGTAATCCCAACGCCGTGGTATCGGTAGTTACTCCTTATTCCAAAAATAAGCGGGTTGTGACCATTATTGACACTGATGTAGAGGGAGGATCTTGTGTGGGCATTGTCGCCATGATTGAAGTAGTAGCCTTAATGATTGGCGACATCGTCCAGTGCTACAGCGAAAAAGAATATGAAAATCCGCTGTCCGTGGGAACGGGAATGTTTGTTAAAAAGGGCATGCCCAAGAGCCTGTTTCGTCCAGGTAGCTCTACTATAGTTTTGATATTTCAAAAAGAAAGAGTGAGGTTTGCCGATGATATTACCGCCAATATGTCTTATCCGGATGCCCAGAGCATCTTCTCTCTGGGTTTCGGTAAATCACTGGTGGAAACCGACGTAAGAGTCAGGTCGTACATTGGCAGCGCATATACACAGAAAACGTCAAACTAATATTTTTTCTTTTAAAAAGGAGGTCATCATGAAAAAAGATAAAATGGCTCATATTCGTAATCTTCTGGTTCAAAAAATGGAAGATTTACGCAAGTCGGCCGATCATACTATGATCAAACTTAAAAAAAACGACGATAAGTTTGCCGATCCTTTTGATCAGGCCGCAATTGAGGCAAGCAAAGATATTGAGCTTAACTGCCTAGATAAAGAATGGCATTTACTACTCGATATAAAGGAAACTATTCTGCGCATTGATTATGGACTCTTTGGCATTTGCGACCATTGCGGCCGTCCAATATCGCAAAAAAGGCTGAAGGCTGCGCCGATGAGCAAGCTTTGCGTAATGTGTCAGGACGAAATTGAATCCCGGCATAATAAACAAAAACATAGACGCCAATATGTAGGCAGAATCTCATACATCAATGCTTAATGAAATTTTTATAGCAATTCTATTTATCGCTTTGCTGTTAATTTTCCGGTGGGCATTTCAGACTCTGCCTGATGAACGATGGCAAATCATCGGCTGTCTTCCATACCTGAAACTGACAGATGGCAACTGGCAGGGATGGAATCTGACCTGGTATGGTTTTTTCAATGCCGTAGCCGTAGTATTTGCCGTCTGCATGTTTCTTATTCTTATAAACTCATTATTCACACCGCTTATTGCCAGTCTATCTTTGTTGACTCTGTTTCTCGCAATCTGCCTGCCCGCGGCAAAAATGATTGCTTTTTTAATTGAGAAAAAGCAGAATACTTTTACTATCGGCGGCGCTTCATTTATTGGAATCATTGCCGCACCGTGGATCATTTTACTGAGCAACATAACATTAGGTAAATGGCTTGGCTTCAACATCCTCCCAATAAATGCTCTGGCCACCATGTCAATTGCATACACGCTGGGCGAAGGAATCGGCAGACTGGCTTGTATCAGCTTCGGCTGCTGCTACGGAAAACCTCTGGCAGATTATTCCCCTTTGATCAATAAAATATTTCAGAAACATAATTTTATTTTCAAAGGCAAGACAAAAAAAATTGCTTATGCTGATGCGTTTGATGGCCAGCGAGTCATTCCCGTCCAGGCACTGACAACCGTGATTTACAGTTTAACAGGTCTTGTCGGCTGCTATCTTTTTCTCAAAGGTTTTACGACTGCTGCCTTTGTTTTGACGCTGATTATGACACAAATATGGCGGGCGTTCTCCGAATTTTTGCGTGCTGATTTCCGCGGAGAGGGGAAAATATCCGGCTACCAGATAATGGCGTTAGTTGCCTGTTGCTACGGTTTATTCATTGCGTATATATTTAACCAAACGTTTACGGGTACACCGGATTTAGCACGGGGACTTGCCACCCTATGGAATCCTGCTCTATTGATTTTCTTTTTAGCTTTGTGGATAGCTATATTTCTTTACATGGGAAAAAGCAGGGTCACTACCTCCCTCATAGAAATTCATGTGCTTAGGGAAAACATTTAACCTTTATTAAAGCTATTACATATTAAACAATTAACCGCTATAAGTTTTTAATAATGGTAAAACGCCTTGTCATTATCCTCATTTTATTAATAGTGTCCGCTTTTTGTTTTTATTTGTTGTTCGGCAATAAATTTGCCAACCCAATATCGTCATTGGAAAAACTGATCGTTAATCATGATAATTCTACGCAGTGGTACAAAATTGAAAGGACAAAAAGGGTAAAGGGTGTTGCCCTGGTTGCGCACGGTCTCAATCTGAAACCTGAACGAATGCAATCCATTATCAGCGAGCTCAATGACACAGGCATTGATGTTCTGAACCTATCCCTTCGGGGACATGGCAACAACTATCTGAGGAATCCCCATTTATCCGACGACGAGGCCAGACTGGAGTCATTCCAAACAGTAACGTATCGTTTGTGGCTGGAGGAAATGTATTCAGCTTATTTAAAAGTGAGACAAAGGGCTTACAAGAAAAGAGTTCCTGTCTTCTTTGTCGGGTATTCCTTAGGTGGGCTGATGGGGTGCGACCTCTTACTGTCACGGCACGATGTGTTTTACGACAGTATGGTTTTGTTCGCGCCGGCATTGAGTATCACAGTGGAAGGCTACCTGTTAAAAGCCCTGATGCCGTTTCCCAATATGGTTATTGACAGCTTGTCCCCGATATACTATCGCTCAAACGAGGGCACACCAATGGCGGCCTACAAGGCTTTGTTCGAAGCTATTGATCATTTTAATAAGAATGCGAATGATAAGTTGAACAGACCAACGCTTATTTTTATCGATGAAAAAGATGAATTTGTGCCTTTCGTAAAACTGAACGAAATTATAACACAGAGAAAACTTGAACGTTGGCAAGTTCATGTTGTACGCAAAGACAATCATATCGGCGAAAACGTCTCCTATCATTTGATCATTGACAAAGACAGTGTCGGACCGCAGATGTGGAATCAGATGAAAGAAGCCTTAAAGAAGCATTTCACTGGAGGACTGTGAAGGCCTTTTGCATTCCCCGGTTTCATCACTGGGACTGTACTTGACGGCAAGGCTTCTGATGATCCCTAGACACAAAAGAAGGAATCCAAAAGCGGCAATTATTTCCCAGGACATGTTTTGTTCGCCGTAAAGCTTGACGATTAATTCACGGATAACAAATATAATAGCCGGATCAATCATCGTGCTCAAACGAAACCGGTGTGTCTCAAAATAGACGACAAAACTCCTGAATAATTCGATGATGACAAGAAAAGTTAAAATATTGACGACGATGACGTTGAACGATTGGCCGATAGACTTTGTAAATAAAAATTCTTTAATCCCCCAAATCGTGTGAAACAGGCCAACAAACAGCACGGCAATAATAAACACGGTAAGTATGATGACAATAATTTTAATGGCCAGATTAAACACCTTATTCATGGTCGGAATTTTCATTTTTCTTTTACATCCCTGTCTGAAATTATAAGATGAGAAATTCCGAAACAGTATATCATGTTAGTAAAATTGATCATTGCTCGTGTGGGATAGTTTGTTCAACAAGTTTAAACGCACTGTGCTTCTGAAATTTTTGTTTCACTACCCATAACCTACACTGGATAATTCGGCTTGCCAATTTCAATACACTACGTTTTTAAAATTGGAGTTTCGTAAAAATTCCCGGGAGGTTTTTGTCAGCCCTCCCGGGAATTTAAATTAACAATTAAACAACAATTCTGCTCTCAGAAAGTAAGAGTAAGTTTATTGATGAGCAGGTAATCGTTATCAACCTGGTTGCTGCCACTTGTACCTTTGAAATAATCGCCGGTGAAGAGGTAACCAAAGCCCAACATATAAGACAAGTTATTGGTGATTTTGTAATTCCCGGTAAGATCAACTTCCGTACCATAGGTTCCGCCGACAAAGAGTGGATTCGTAGAACTTGATGGTTTACCGTTAGCTGTAGGTTCCTTATCCACTTCAGCATAAGATATTGACAGCATGATATCCAAATCGGAAATGGGTTTTACACCGACTCTGCCTTGGAAGAACCAGGCGTTGGACATGGGACCGTCAACCATGCTGGTACCGGCTTTACCAGGAGCGGTCGGAGCTGTAGAATTGTAGCCGTAAACGGGGCCAACCCAATTAGTTAAATCATAATAGCTAAAAAGAATCAGACAGGGATTCCAGTCCGTTCCTCCATTCAGCGTACCGCCTGTTTGTTGAGTCGTGTTGTTGGGGTCGTTGCCGGACACGTAAGCAAGTGTGCCGCCCACATAGAATGGAGCTAACTGAGCGGTTGCATCAAGAAAAGCAGTCAGGTTGGAAATAGAAACGTCTGTATTACCGCTGTTGCTATCATATTGCTTATATTTACCTGTGGCATAGTTGACTTCCGCCTGTACATTTACAGGACCGATTTTAGCAATAACATAAGGCGTGAAAACAAAGTATTTTTTTGCATATTCTGATGACGGTGTTGAATTTTGTTCGGGATCTGCGTAATCATTAAACTGGATTTTCATACCTGCCTTGCCGTCTTTCCACTGGTAAATCCCTTCCAGACCATACTGATTATCGTCGGCATTGGTATAGGAAACTGGATTATTATAGTAATAGCTATTATCTGCCACTTTTGTAATATCCGCCTTAATGATAAAGGGACCAAGAGGCAGAGAGGTATATTTTATCCTGCCTCCGGGAGTAGTACTGTTGCCGAATACTGTTCCTGTGCTTCCAACTTCCTGATAACCTACATCAAAGGTTCCGATCGGCGACGTGTAATCGATATAAGCCCAGTCGAAGGCAATGTTTTCATTCTCCGCCACTGTTCCGGCAGAATCTACTGCCAGGGAGGAAACGGGTGTTAAGCTTCCAGATGTGGGAGCACTTCTCGCTCCACCCCAGACTCTCTCCAAAGCGTCAAAACGGGTTATTAGTTTCAATCCCGGAGATACGATAAAGTCTGTCTCAACCCGTAGTCTCTGATAAAAGAAAGCCGTACTGGGATCGGGGCTAGAGCCATTATCCGCTACAGCAACTTTATTTAAATACAAACCGCCGACGTAGTACGATCCGCTGACATTAACGTCGACCGCAAAAGCCGACGCGCCGAAGACCATAATTAGCCCCAGCGACAACAAAACTAACCAAATTTTCTTCATCTTTTTTCCTCCTAAATTAAAAATTTTTTCTTGCTTATCTTTATGCAATTGTGAAGACATCGTACACGTTGTGTGTTACAAAATGATGACGGACCAGTTAAAATTTAAAGAAATACAGATTATCGTTTGAAATGTTATATGAATTGGGAAAATAAGAAAAACAACAGTACAGAAGTAATGTTTATCTCTGATTATAAACAAATTCTCAGCATTCTTTTCTTTAATTGCATTAATTTTTGCTTTTGTGATATTTAACTTTCACGGGATTTAAAATATATGCTTAAATATTTTCATATCGAATCAATAAAAATTGCCTGCTGGATTTATGGCAGCGTTTTTGACAAGGAAAAGCCAAGCTTGCTTTTTATCCACGGTTCAGGCAGTGATCACAGCGCCTGGTCGTGTCAATATGCCCGACGCCATAAGCAGAATAATATATTCGCCATTGACCTTCCGGGTCATGGCCGTTCCGGCGGTAACGGAGAGGCAGATGTGGAAGCCTACTGTCTTTGGGTAAAGAAATTAATTGATATTTTCGATTTGAAGAGAGTTATTTTTGTTGGCCATTCGTTAGGCGCGGCTATCGCGCTTCGATTCGCTCTAAATTATCCGCAGGAAATTGCGGGATTTGTTTTGGTTGGCGGCGGCATAAAAATGCCGGTTAACTCTTTCTTTTTAGAATTCTTGAAAACAAATCCGCCAGTAGTACCCACGGAGGTGATAGATTTAATCTGCAAATATTCGCTGGCAAAGGATAACCGTTACAAATTTTCCGCTCCTTTGCGAAAAACTCTTTCCCAATCAAGTGTAGAAGTTTTATATGGTGATCTCTCGGCTTGCAATAACTTGGACTTGACCCTAGAAACGGGTAAAATCAGCATACCTGCTCTGGTTATCTGCGGAGCGGAAGATAAAATGACGCCGCCGGATTTTTCCCGTCAACTTGCCGCAAGCCTTAGCGGAGCAACGCTGGAAATAATTGCAGGCGCCGGCCACATGGTTATGTTGGAAAAACCTGTGGAGTTTAATATGTCTCTGGAAAAATTTGCCGCATCAATTTCAGCAGTGGTTTCTCAAGAAAGCTGAACATTCATTAATTAGTGAGGTTTTTATGTTTGTTTTAAGTAATTTTATTGTCGCGCTAGCGAAGGTCATTGATATCGCGTTAACGATTTATATGTGGATTATTATTTTTCGCGCTTTGATATCGTGGGTTAATCCCGACCCCTATAATCAGATCGTGATCTTTTTGTATCGCTTTACCGAGCCGGTTCTCAGGCCTATACGCAGGATATTGCCTATGCGCAATATAGGGATCGATTTTTCGCCGATTATAGTTATACTAGTAATTATCTTTTTGCAGTATTTTTTGGTGGAAACGATTATTCAACTGGCCCGTCATCTATAGTTTTTTGAGAAAGAAAGATTTCTTTGACTAATATGGTTTTTTTGAGAGAGTCGAAAAAAGGCCTGACTTTTGATATTCAGGTAATTCCACACGCTTCCCGCATGCAATTAGTGGGCGTGCTGGATGGTGTTTTAAAAATCAAGGTTACCGCACCACCTGCGGAAGGAGCGGCTAATGAGGCTTGTATTAAGTTGTTAGCCAAGGAACTGGGACTGAAGAAAAGCCAGATGGAAATATTCTCCGGAGCAAAATCACGTAAAAAAATAGTTATGATTAAAGATATAAGCAAGGCGGAACTGGAAACCAAGATAAATAATATCTGCAAAACCATTTAGATTTACAATTCACGCTACATTTCTTTTGAAAAGGCCGAAAATTCATAGCTTATTTAGGAAGTTTTAACCGCTAATAATAATGGCTCACTGGATAAAATCATTGACTTCACCCGTTCAAGATGATAGGAAACTCCGTCTTATAATTGTTTTTTTAGGTAGGTTTTACAAGAGAGAAATATGCTGGATATTAAATACTTAAGGCAAAATATCGATTTTGTCCGCCAGAAGATGGACGAGCGGGGTCAAAAAATTGATTTTGACCGTTTTATAGATTTAGACGCAAAAAGGCGGGATATTTTGCAGGCAGTGGAAACATTGCGCAATGAGCGCAACAGCGTTTCCAAAGAAATCGGCGAACTCAAGAAAAAGAAAGCGGACGCTTCAGCTCTTATCGAGAAGATGGGCAACGTTTCAACAAAGATAAAAGAATATGACGAAAGCCTGCGCGTGACTGAAGAAGAGCTTAACGCTTTTGTCATGGTTGTGCCTAATGTTCAGCACGAATCAGTGCCGAGGGGCTATGGGTCCGAAGATAATCCGGTCGTACGCAGTTGGGGAGAGAAGCCTGTTTTCAGCTTTGAACCCAAACAACATTTTGAACTTGGTGAAAGCTTAAACATCCTTGATTTTGCGCGTGGCGCAAAAATTACAGGAGCGCGTTTTACGGTTTATCGCGGGGCGGGCGCTCAGTTGGAACGGGCGCTATTCAATTTTATGCTTGACTTGCATGTAGAAAAGCATGGTTACACAGAAGTGTTGACACCTTTTATGGTGAATGCGGAAAGCATGACCGGCACAGGTCAGTTGCCGAAATTTAAGGAAGATCTTTTTAAAATTGAAGGAATGGAATATTATCTGATTCCGACAGCGGAAGTTCCCGTAACCAATATTTACCGCGAAGAAATCCTGGAAGAAGATAAACTGCCCATTTATCTGGTTGCTTACTCTCCCTGTTTCCGGTCGGAAGCCGGATCTTACGGCAAGGATACAAGGGGTTTGATTCGTCAGCATCAATTTAATAAAGTGGAAATGGTGAAATTTTCCCAGCCGGAAACTTCTTATGACGAGTTGGAAAAGCTGACCGCTAATGCGGAAGAAGTTCTCGAAAAACTGGGAATTGCTTATCGCACTGTTTGCCTTTGCACGGCCGATTTGGGTTTTTCTTCAGCCAAAACTTACGATGTGGAAGCCTGGATGCCGGGACAAAATACATATCGGGAAATTTCTTCTTGCAGTAATTTTGAAGATTTTCAGGCACGCCGTGCCTCGATCCGTTTTCGTAGGGCTGACAGCGGTAAAGTAGATTTTGTTCACACGTTAAACGGATCCGGCCTGGCTGTAGGCAGAACGGTTGTTGCGATACTGGAAAATTATCAACAGGCTGACGGCAGTGTTTTGATACCGGAAGCCTTGCGTCCCTACATGAGAGGTCTTGAACGAATTACTCCTTAAAGGTGATCGATAAGGAAGGATAATCGAAAAGAAATAAGTTATTTATGGAGGGATGGCCGAGTGGTCTATGGCGGCGGTCTTGAAAACCGTTGACCGAAAGGTTCGCGGGTTCGAATCCTGCTCCCTCCGCCAAATTTTGAAATCCGTTAAGGATTATAAAATTTAATATCGGCTGAATAAAAAACGGAGAGATGGCTGAGTGGCCGAAAGCGATCGCCTGCTAAGCGATTGTACGCCCTTTAAAGGTGTACCGCGGGTTCAAATCCCGCTCTCTCCGCCAGTTTTTTTAAAATGAGCGGAGGGTTTAATACCCGTTATCAGTATATTTTGCGCCCATGGCTCAGCTGGATAGAGCGTCGGACTACGAATCCGGATGTCGCAGGTTCGAATCCTGCTGGGCGCACCAATTAAAACAAGGGGTTACAAGTATTAACAGTGCTTGTGACCTCTTTTTTTATCGGTTTTTGCCATAATTTTGCCATAAATAAGCATGTTACCAATACTTACTCTTTTTTACCCATTGCACATTGATACGCAGCATTGATCAATGTTCCGTCCTTTGAACCAGAGGCATCTTCAACGTATTTGCCGTAAACCTTAATAATCATGTTTGTGTCTCTGTGTCCCATGACCTTGGCCACCCATAGGGGACTTTCTCCTAAACTTAAGGCTATGGTAGCAAATGTGTGGCGGGTCTGCTTCATTTCTCTAAATTGAAGTTCTGCCGCTTCCAGTGCCGGTACCCATACTCTTCTTGCCAAGTGTGAATCGGCATGCAATAATGACCCACCAATAGGCAAAATCGGCATTCAAAGTTGACCCAGGCCTGCAAGCCTTCTATTCTGCCATAAATATGGGAGAAGGAGGCAGAAAGGGATGCTCACGGTGGAAACTATTCGGAAGATACGGTTATCAGTACATAGAGATGGCAAATCGATTCGTCAAACGTCAAAAGATCTTCATCTATCACGGAACACAGTCAGAAGAGCAATCAGGAGTGGAGAGACCCTTTTCCAGTACGAGCGCCAGAAACAGCCAATTCCTAAGCTGGGACCGTTTATAGAAATGCTTGACGGTAAACTGGATGAGGACGAGAAACTGCCGAAGAAACTAAGGAGAACGGCACAGATTCTTTTTGAGGATATTCAACTGAACGGTTATGAGGGCGGCTATGACAGTGTAAGGCGGTATATTCAGCGATGGCGCAATGAGCGGAAGATCTCAACGGGAGGTGTATATATACCGCTGAGATTTGAACCAGGGGAAGCATTTCAGTTTGACTGGAGCCATGAATGGGTAGAGATAGGCGGGGCGAGTTTAAAGGTAAAGGTTGCCCATCTGCGGTTATGCTACAGTCGCTATTTTCTTTGCATAGCCTACCCCAGAGAAACCCAGGAGATGGTTTTTGATGCCCATATAAAGGCTTTTGAGTTCTTCGGAGGCGTGTGCAGGAGAGGCATCTATGACAACCTCAAGACGGTTGTTAACAAGATCATCGGAGGAAAAGAAAGGAACTTCAACAGCCGTTTCGTCCAATTCAGCTCCCATTATCTTTTTGATCCTGTAAGCTGCACACCGGGTGCGGGCTGGGAAAAGGGTCAGGTTGAAAACCAGGTAGGCTTAGCCAGAAGGAGATTTTTCATTCCCAAGATCAAGGCCAGGGACTTCAAGGAGCTCAACGATACATTAAAAGGACAATGTATCAACTGGGCAAAGAGCCATAAGCATCCGACATTTTCCGACAAGACGGTTTGGGAGGTGTACGAAGAAGAGAAGCCTTGCATGATCAGTCTGCCTCCCCCTTTCGATGGGTATGGGGAACGTCCTGCCAGGGTTACATCCAGTTCGCTTGTGACCTATGATCGTAACAGATACAGTGTTGATTGCAGTCAGACAGGCAGAATCGTACAAATAAGAGTATATGCCGATCGAATAATGATCGTCAGTGATGGCCGCGTCGTAGGAGAACACGAGAGGCACTTTGGAGAAAATAAGACGGTTTTTAATCCATGGCATTATGTTTCTGCCCTTGAACGGAAACCAGGCGCTTTACGCAACGGAGCTCCTTTCAAAGACTGGGATCTTCCCACGGGCATGGGAAACGTCCTCAACGGATTGCAAAACCGTTTTACCGACTGGGATCGTCAATTTGTGGCAATTCTTAATGCCGTACCTCTTTACGGTCTTGATGCCGTTGACAAGGCATGCGAAGACGCCTTGAAGATGAGAGCTGTGAGTAAGGAGGTTGTTATCAATCTTCTCAACAGGAATCAGGAAAAGGACTTTGCCGCGGATGTAGGCATTCCTCCCCACCTGATTCTGAAACAGGAACCAATAGCAGATTGCCGACGATATGAATCTTTAATGAGGGGGGACTGCAATGTTGCGTAATGAGATCATGGAGCTTATGGGAAAGCTGAAATTACAGGGCATGCAGTCCGTTTATGATGAAGCGTTGTCAAATGGACGAAAGAGCCGGTCAACTCCTGAGAAGATGATCTTAGAAATGCTTAAAGCCGAGGCCACTGAAAGGCATATAAGAAGCATCCGCTATCGAATGGGGCAGGCCAGGTTTCCTGCGCCCAAAGATATCGACAGTTTTGATTTCAAAGGGAGTTCGGTTGATAAAAACCAGATTCAATCATTGTATCAGGGGGATTTTATTGAACAGCATATCAATCTGATTTTCGTAGGCGGCACCGGTACCGGCAAGACACATTTGGCAACTGCAATAGCGGCGCAGGCCGTCAGGGATGGGAAAAAGTGCAAATTTTATAACCTGGTGGATTTGGCAAATGAGTTGGAACAGGAGAAAATGGCCGGATTTGCAGGAAAAATATCTGCACGACTGATTCGGTTTGATATGGTGCTGCTTGATGAACTGGGCTATCTGCCCTTCTCAAAAAACGGAAGCCAACTGCTCTTCCATCTCATATCCAAGCTCTACGAACAAACATCTATCGTCATGACAACAAACTTAACCTTTGGTGAATGGCCTCAAGTGTTTGGTGATGCCAAAATGACTACCGCAATGCTGGATCGCCTTACTCATCATTGTGAAATCATAGAAACCGGGAATGAAAGCTGGAGGATGAAACACAGGTCTTCATAAACATATATTTTTTACTCAAGGGTGGGTCAGTTTTGGACGCCGATGCTGGGTCTATTTTCAATGCCTATTGACATTGCTTTTCTTCTGATGAGTTGGGGGCAGGCTTCTGCCGATTTTACATTCACCTATGTAAGTAACGATGGAACGGTGAACATCTCAGGCTTGATAAACACAGCTTCTACTGGTAACGGTACATTGCCGGTCACTGGCGGTTATTTTTCTGGTTTTGAAAATGGTGTTGCTATTAGTGGTACTATACTGGGTGGAACCACTACTCCACCCAATACTTTAACTTCTCCATCAGGAGAGTTTGTTTATGATAACTCGCTAATTATTGGTTCAGGAGGTCCGCTTCTTACCACCTCTGGCGGGTTATTGTTTGGAAACACTTCAACAAACACAGAAACAAACATATTCTACTATAATGGCGCCTATTCTTTTTCTACATACAATCCTATCACAGGATATCAACCTATTGCTAGTGGTTGGGGCATTCCGGGTAATTTTACCGTTTTCCCCGCCTTCCCCAATCTGTTTATCCTCAAGTCGGTCAACAAGGTGAGCGCCAACCCCGGTGACGTCCTTACCTATACGGTTCAGTTGAAAAACACCGGTACTGGACCCGCTTATACGGCTACCCTGACCGATAGTGTCGGAAACTATAATGCGTTAGCCATATCCGCCTATTCGGGTTCTCCGTTCAGTTTCACGGATGGCAGCCCTTCGTCGGGGATCACGCTTGGCACACCGACGTATTCAAAGGATGGCGGCGCCACCTGGACATATACTCTGGTATCGGGAGCGGGTGGAGCGCCGCCCGGATATGACGGAGTGGTCACCAACTGGCAAATTATTCTGAACGGAACGATGAACGGAAACGGAGGCAATTTCACGCTCAACTACCAGGTTATAGTCAAGTAACCAAATACACAAATATATGTGCAATAAATAAGTAATAAATTAAAAAGAAGAATATTATGAAAAAATTTATTCCATTATTGATAGCACGGGTTTTGTTGCTGCTATAGACTGCCCACGTACTGTGGAATAGTATGTGAGATTAACATGAAATTGGTAAAAATGCCCACTTATTCTTTAGTAAGCAAAGTTTGTCGTGCTTGGCTTTAAACAAACGCTTAAAGCAGAAATAATTGATTTAACAAAATAAATTCATTTTTTTATACTTAGTAGGGTATAATTATCGTGTATGGCATATAGATAGCTTGGATTAGGGTATAAGTTTAAAAAAAATTAAGATTAAATAAAAGAAATTCAGGAAATAAAAGGATAAAATATCGGACAAAAAAATATAATACTTTAATCTAATAAAACAAAGGACTTTAATAAAAGGCTTTATATTGTGTTAAATATTTTCTGTAAAAAAGAAGGACAAAAAGGGTTCACATTGATTGAGATAATGATTGTTATAACGGTTATCGGTCTATTGGTAGCAATCGCCATTCCTCAGTTTGTTCAGTATCGGAAAAAAAGCTATGTTGCAGCCGTCAACAGTGATTGTAAAAATGCCTATACTGCGGCTTTAGGATATTATGCTGATCATATCGGTGTAAAAGTAGATACTGCAGCTTTAGCAGTTGGTGGGTATTCACAAACTTTAGGTGTATCCACAGAAGTTACTTCATGGTCTGATGAAGTAGATTTCGTTATTATATGTACCGGTGCTTCAAACTGGGGCTTGGGTACACCTAATGCCGTATATGCTGTTAACGATGGTGTGCTGAATGTAACTCCAGCAGCGGCAGATTAAACTACTGCGTTGCAAATTGCCAAAAGTAAGGGAGATTGTCGTTGATTTTTATACGTTACTCTCTTTCCACCAGTAATCCTCAATTTTTCCAATTGCCAAACATTGTGGATAAGTAGGTGTAATCTGCAATTCTGACGGTTCGGAATTAATATTTTCCATCTTTTTTTGTTTTCTACTTCCTGTACTACACGCATTGTTATCTTAGAAAAATATTCAACTTTTTGTTTGTTACATCTTCAAAGTTTCCGTATTTTTCTCTTTAGTTTTTTTACCAGCATTTTTCAAACCATTAACTTCTGAGATTCTATTATTTATAATACGTCTTTGAATGTCATTCTCTGGCTTATATTTTTCTATCAGCTTTTCTATATCTGAAATAATTTTATTTGTGCTTTTTGAATTTATTTTTTCCTTGCACATCTCTATCTTTTTATTAATTTCTTCGATAATTTCTTTATTTCCCATAACACGCCTCTCGATGCTTCCGCTGTTTAATTGGTTTTTATCGAATGAATACTGTTTGCGATGTATCACACAAAGACAGTATGTAAAACAATAAATACAGGAAAAAAAGAAAGAGCCGTCCCACCCAAGCATGAAACGGCTCGATGAACATAATGAATAGTTGGTTTACTTAACTGCGTCTTTCAGACCCTTTCCAGCTTTAAATACGGGAACCTTCTTTGCAGCTATTTTAATGGCTTTACCTGTTTGGGGATTCCTGCCTGTGCGGGCTTTTCTCTTCTTAACACCAAATGTGCCAAATCCAACAAGTGTAACAGTATCACCTTTCTTGAGTGCTTTCTTGATTGCTGCCAGTAATGTGTCTACTACCGCCACTGCTTCTTTCTTGCAACATGTAACCTTTGCAACTTCTTCGATCAAATTGGCCTTGTTCATACAGTACCCTCCTGTGTTTTATTTTTAACAACGGTTTAAATGATTTTAGTGATTGGAACGCTTTTTATGGTTTAATATATAAATAAGTGTCCTGTATGTCAAAGCAAATAACGACCGTGAAATGTAGAAGGGGATATCTGTCAAGGATATAATTTATGATCAAACAATCAATGATGCAATTAATAATTGACATTCTGCGAATACTACTTTATGCGTATATAAAACGATCTCGTTTAAGCGATAGATTTTTTTGTTAATTGATTTTCATCGATGGCGGACCATTAATGTGAATATCATAGGAGGTAGAAGATGATCAAGCTGGCCATAGTTACTCGTGATGAAAAGTATTTGCAGCAACTTATAAATAGCCTGCGCAGGGAGAAAGATATCAGCCTCCTCAGCAGCCTCATCGAAAATCCTGAGAGTGAGGTGGAACAGACCCTTGCCTTCATGAAGCAAATGATCAATCAGAAGCCGGATATTTTCCTCTTTGATCAGGGCATTTTACGAGATGCGGCGGCCCTGAATTTGGAAAGCATCCTTAATATTAGGGATAAATTGCCTACCATGAAGATCATCATCGTCGGCATTCGCTTCAACGAGGAAAACGTTATGGCAATGATGCAGGGAGGTGTGCGGGGGTTTTTCCGATTCGCGCTGGGTGACGATCAACTTATTAAATGCATTCGCGTGGTCGCTCAGGGAGAGATCTGGCTCGAAGCTAAGCTGATCACACCGGTTTTCGATGAATTCATCAAAGAATTCATGAAGAAAAAAGATCTTTTTAAACCTCTCAACACACTAAGTTCGGAAAGACTGAAAATGCTTTCCCCGCGGGAGATGGAGATTATGGAACTGATCAGCCATAGCATGACCAATGAAGAGATCGCCGATAAGCTTTTCTTAAGCCCTAAGACCGTTAAGACCCATATCCGCAACATCTTTCAGAAGGCTGAGATCAGGAATCGGGTCGAGGCCGCGCTTTTGTATGCGCGTCAAACCCTAACACCGCATTAGTTGTCTCTATGCAGTTTCTTTCTTCAAGGTTACGAAGATATTTGTATTGTCATCAGATCAGAAGATCGGTCTGACGGCGCTACGATAGACCTAATTCATGAAGTAACAGGGATGAATATTTAAGAATTATGAAAACTAAAAATATTAAAAATCTACGCCATGAAATGATGTATCCATTTAAGAGACAACCATACTCATATAGTTGTGGAGCTTCATGCTTAGAAACAGTTTTAACTTTCTTCGGCTATGATGTTGGAGAAAATGAAATAATGAAGATAGCAGGTACATCTAAAAAAGAGGGAACATTAGTAAAAGGAATAGTTAAGGTAGCTAAAAAATACAAGCTAAAATACAAGATGCATAAGAATATGGTTATTGACGATATTAAGGCTTGTATCGATAATAATATCCCTTGTATGTTGGCTATTCAGGCTTACCGCGATAATAAAAAAGTAAAATGGGAAGATGATTGGGAAGATGGGCACTGGGTAGTACCCATTGGTTACGATAGCAAATATATTCATTTTGAAGATCCGGCATGTCAATATAGGACATTTCTTTCTTATGATGAGCTAAATAAAAGATGGCATGATATAGATACTAAAGATAAAAAATTATTTCATTTTGGCATCTCTTTTTACGGTAAGCCTGGAAGGTTTGATGAGCATGAATCAAAGCATATGGATTAGATAAAGAGGAAGTCGTTCTTCCTTCCATAAATGCTTATGAAACTAATCTCGCCGCTAATAAAAAATGCCGGAGACGCTCAAAAGTCAAATACCAAGACTTACGATACTGATAATCTTAAATCGCTGCATTAATTACATTATAATCAAGAGTCTTTTAATTCATATGTGAAATAAATATCCTGATCACCCGATGCAAGACTCCTGATCCGTTTAGTGGAAGATATGATAAAAAATAAACGAAACTCAGGTTAAAAATATTTCACTTCAAATCTTTATTTTTTATATATTCCGACCTGAGCTTGACTTAACAGATTACGGCCGGTTAAGTCATGTTTGCGTTGTTGATAGGGTATATTTTTTTTTAAATGAAGACCCCCGCGACACGCCGCAGGGGTCTTTTGTGTTGTTAAAATATTTGAAGTGGGGGAAATTACTTCTTTATCAGATAATCGACTGCTGCTTCCACACGACGGTTCTTCTGACGCCCTTTGCCAGTCTTGTTGCTAGCTATAGGTCTTTTTTCACCGAACCCGCGTGCCTTTATACGATTTGCATCAATACCCTTTGCGACCATGTATTTCTTTACAGTGTAAGCGCGTTTCTGTGAAAGTTTTTTATTGTACGCAGCGGTACCCACACTATCCGTATGTCCTTCGATTACGACGTTAAGATCGGGATAATCTTTCATCACTTTAACCAGATTATTTATGTCTTTGTAGTAACTTTTCTCAATTGTTGAATTATCAAAATTAAATTTTACATTAAGTGTCTGTCTGCCTTTTTCAATAATTACGGGCTTGGCAACAACTTTTTCTTCCATCGGAACGGGCGGAGCAACAGGCGGTGGAGGAGGGGGTTCCTCAATCTTAGGAGCGGGCGGAGCAACAGGAGTAGGGGGAGGAGGGGGTTCTTCAACCTTAGGAACGGGCGGAGCAACAGGCGGAGGAGGAAGGGGTTCCTCAACCTTGGCTTCAACAATCTTTTTTTCGCCGCCGAAGGCGAAATTAATTCCGAGAGTGACGAGTAAATCGTTATATCTATCATTCAGGGGAAGGATATGGCGAACATCAGCCCGCAGGTCAATATTATCCGTCAGGAAAAACTTCAGGCCGGCGCCGTAATCAACAGAAAATTTATTTGATTCAAAGTGTTCACCAGGAGGACCGATTTCATAATGAAAGGCTTTACTATAATAAATTCCACCAAGGCCTATTGCTATAAACGGAACAAAACGCTTCTCCGGCATAAAATGGTATAGGCCTTCAATGCCGTAACTGGAAATATTTTGCCAAGGTTCCGTTTGATCCTGATATTGAATTTTAGTTTGTAAGAAGCTATAATACCCTTCCATCCCGATATTTTTTGTGAAATTATAACCGGCGCGCAAACCATAAACGGCTGTATCCTTTAGATTCTCATTGCCTTCAAAAAAATAACCTCCCACAAAAGGCGTAAATGAAAAAGAATCGGCCTTGACTTCAGCCTGTGCCACCGTGACGACAGCCGTTAGCATTAGAATAATTGTTGACATGACAATTTTTTTCATAATACTCTCCTTTTGTCCTATCTTTCTATAAATATAATTATTGGGGAAAAATTTTACGTTATATCTATTTCCCCGGGATTATTAATTACACTAAAACTGATATGTCATGTTCGCATCGAATTTCTTATGTGTTGTAAAATATAATAGAGCGGACTTGTATGTCAAGGAAATCTTGGCCACAAAATGTTAAGTATTAACGTTTGTCGTCGGTTGTAAATAGTGTGTATTACCGATTGAAAGATTGCATATGTATCAAGGTTGACGATTTGTTTGTTACAGGAAGAAAAAAAACTCATGCCCTGACTGTCAGAATTGTTTCTTGCATATACTATCAATAATTTTCTGTTTAGAACTGGAATGAAGAGTCGAGTGGCGCAAGAGAATTTCACTCTTGCGCTCTCCCAGAACTGGACGTGACAGTCTCCCGTCATCCAGCTCCTATTGTCCAGCCTTACCTTGCGAGAGTTGCCAATGGGCAAATAGCTTCGGTTGCCGGTGAAATATACTCTGCACCCATTGCCTCGCCCTCTGGTTATTTCTCCTCAATCTTTTGTATTTCCGGGATGCCCACCGACCAAGTATATTGTTCAGAGGTTGAAAAACACGGTAAAGAGCTGATTTGTAGTAACTGCCGTAATAGTTAATCCAACCCCTTAATACTGGGTTGACTACTCGGGCTAGATCGTCTAGGGATTTGTCCGTTTGCCGGTGCATTTTCCATCGCCTCATATTCTCGCATATCGATTTCTTGGCTTTGTTGCTAATTGCAGGCATAAATCCGACGAATAATTTTTCCTTGCGATTTTTCGCTCTCCTAGGCTGAAATGTAAAGCCTAGGAAATCAAATTTCTGCTCAGGATAATTTCCTCGCCGTCCATCTTCCTTGCAGTAAACAATCCTCGTCTTCTGCAAGTTTAGCTCTAACCCGCATTCAGCAAAACGCTTTTCCATCGCTACACGAAGCATTTCCGCTTCGGCTCTGCTCCGACAATGACAAATCCCATCATCGGCATACCGCTCGAATGGAATCTGAGGATATTGCCTATTCATCCATAGATCGAACGCGTAATGTAAGAAGAGATTCGCAAGTAATGGACTAACCACTCCCCCTTGCGGAGTCCCCTTCTCCCGATTAATCAGGCTGCCATCTGCCAATTGCGCCGGAGCCTTCAACCATCTTTCGATGTATAGAAGTACCCATTTGCAATCGGTATGTTTCCTTACCGCCCGCATCAAAAGATCATGGTCGATATTGTCAAAGAAACCTTTGATGTCAAGGTCAAGTACCCAGTCGTATCGCCAGCAACGCTGACGTGCAACCCCTACGGCCTCTCTCGCAGACTTCCCTGGACGATACCCATAAGAGTCCGTATGGAAATGTTCTTCCAAGATCGGCTCCAGGTATCGCTTGACTACCGTCTGGGCAATGCGGTCTGCCACTGTTGGTATTCCCAGCGGCCTGGTTTTCCCATTATCCTTTGGTATATCGACCCGACGTACAGGTGGTGGAAAATAGCTGCCTGAGGACATCCGATTCCAGTTCTTAAAAAGGTTATCTTTCAAATCCTCTTCAAATTCTGCAATGGATTGCCCGTCTACTCCAGCCGCCCCCTTGTTAGCCTTTACCCTTTTGTATGACTCCCATACCTCCCACTTTGAAATACTAAATGGCTTTGCTCTATTCACGAAGCTCCTCCCATTTCTGGTTGACTTGCAAATATAGCCAGACAACGCAGTCCCTTCGGTCCAGTTCCATTACAGAACCTTCGTTCCTAATACTGACTGCTCCGCCCCTGTGCCCCGCATCGGTACTTTCATTCTTGTGGTTTCCTCCACTTGAATTTTTCCCTTAACATCAGGACGACAGGTTCCCACGTTCCACACAAAAGCCCGGATCAGGTTCGCGCTACCTTTATGCCGGATGCCGTTCAAGCAGTAAACAGGTTCCCCTTGAACTCGTCCTGGAAGATGGTAAGCCCCCCCGTTTTGACATCATCCTTTTCATTTCGACACCTCAGAGGTAGTTCGCTTGCGCTCGCCTCCCTGAACCTCACCTGACAGGGTCTTTGCCCTGCCTTTTCCTTGACGCTCACCACAATGGCTCTTTACCAATGCAGCTCAAGGTGGTTTGAAGCCTGCCCCTGCAAGCCGACTTCGAGGGGTCTACCCTCATCTCTTGTGCAGCCTCGTGGCGCACTTACCATTTAAAAGGTGCATAAAAAAAGGCAGAGCCATTTCTGACCCTGCCTTTCACTCACCGATCAAAAAGATAGTGTGTTTAACTTCTTGTCCACCTACCTTCCATGTTCTTCACCTCTGCCTTCATGCCCTCGAGACTGTTGATTTGATTTACCCTTGTTTTGCTGTTGTCTCTGTTGTCTTTGAAATTGTTGATGTTTTTGAACTTCGGGTTTTTGTTGGTATATCGTTTGTCTTTGTTGTCTGAGGATCTGTCTCTGCTGTTGAGGTTTAGGTGTATAACCCTGAACGCCCCAAGTTTTTTGATTGCCCCAAGATCGATTACTTTGCCAGTTCTTCCAGTTCTGTTGAAGTTGTGAATGAGGAATTGGTTGATAATTCCAAATGTGACCGTGCCAATTATGATTCTGATAATTTCCTCTCCAATACGGATCTACGTCATAATAAAAACTTGGAACACTATCGAAATAAGCCCAGCCACGATCATAATACGGTGAACGATACCAGCGACCTTCCCATGGACGCCACCAGAAACCATTCCAGAAAAACATGTCTACGTTTACACCAGGAGCAACATAAACACCATTGGTATCTGGTAATGCAACTACATCCGGCGGTGCTGCAAATGTGACAGGCGGTGGCAATGGTATAGAAATTCCAACATTCACATCTACCCCTGCCATTGTCGTGATAGGGAAAATACTTATCAACGCTAAAACGATTGTTCCAAAAAGCAACTTTTTCATTTTGTTACCTCCCTTATTGGACTACTATGCTATGTAATACTGTGAGCAATGACTTATTTATTGACCATGTTTCTCATTGTAGATTTGTTTGCTGGCTGCATTCTCCTGCTGATTTAAAGTTTTCTGTTCCTGCTTGGTTCTCGTTTTATTTAGCATAAAATTAATATTTTAAAAAGTGTGACTTACGAGGTGAAAGGTTGAATAGACGGGGAAAAAGAAGACGCTCTCTTCAGGAAGTATAATTCATCTTTCATCTTTACACTTGCTGTTAACATAATTTTTTTGGAGCAGATGATCTTTTATTGCAAAAAATATTTCTTGCTACATCTCGAAAGTCATTTTCTTAACCACCAGTCCTTTAATCCTCTTGAGCTTCTTCTCCATTTCGAGAATTTCAGCCTCAGCTCCATAAGTATCAAGAAGCAAAAGACCCAGAGTCGAGCAAACCGATTTCGACACTTCATGTAAACCTAGGCGCGTCTTAATGTTACATCCATGCTCTGTGAGAATATTCTGTACTTCGGGAATTTTTTTCACACGATTTGTTACTTGAATACCCAAAACAATACGCTTTGACATATAAATACTGCTCCTTTCGATATTCTGTATTTTTCAGATTGCTGTTAAACTACCCATATGCTTCTACCATAAGTTAAGTTAACGTTCAGCAGTTTTTTGATTATTTCCGATTGAAATAAACATAATTCATGCCTGACAACAAAAATCAACCTACGTGTCGTCACGGTAACTTATTAAAAGGCCCCATAACCGTGGCAAAGTCATGGAGCCTTAATTATTTTCAGAATCATTAAACTGCTCTATATTTATTTTATCCTCATCGCTTCAATGACAGCTTCGACTCTACGGTTTTTCTGGCGGCCTTCTTCCGTGTCATTGCTGGCAATAGGTTTATTCTCTCCATAACCCTTAGCAGTCAGGCGAGACCCGTCAATGCCAAATTTGTCAATAATGTATTGACGAACGCTGTTTGCTCTTTTCTCGGATAATTTCTGATTATAGGCATTGCTTGCAATATTGTCAGTATGACCTCCAATTTCAGCGATCGTATCAGGAAACTTTTTCATGAAATTTGCTACTCTCTTAATATCGTTATAATATTTATCTTTAACAATTGCCTTATCTGTATCGAATTCAACATTAAGTGCTATGGTAACCTTCTCTTTCATTGGCGCCGGTGTTGTTTCGGAACAGCAGGGCGGACAGGAACAGTTTTTAATCGCTGGATCAATAGTAAGTTCTGGTAAACCACCGGCCCTGACCTCAGCCTGTGCTGCTGTAACAACAAACATCATCATTATTGTAACCATTAACACCATAATCTTTTTCATAATACTCTCCTTTCATGCAACCGTTAATAAATTAATTTTTTGGAAACATTTTTTTAAAATTATATATAATAGTCTAATAAAAAATAAATCAATCAGGATAAGGCCCCATAACCTTACATAGGTTACAAGGCCTTATCTTTAAGATTATAAAGTTGTTAAAACAATTATTGAACTATTCTAATCGCTTCCATGACAGCTTCAACTCTGCGGTTCTTCTGGCGACCTTCTGCGGTATCATTACTTGCAATCGGCTTAGTCAGTCCATAACCAGCAGCGGTGAGACGAGACCCGTCAATTCCGAATTTGTCAATAAGATATTGACGAACGCTGTTAGCGCGTTTTTCGGATAATTTCTGATTGTAGGCTGCACTGGCAATATTGTCAGTATGACCACCAATTTCACAGGTTGTATCTGGAAACTCTTTCATAAAATCTGCCACCCTCTTGATTTCGTCATAATATTTATCCTTAACGATTGCCTTATTTGTATCAAATTCCACATTAAGCGATATTGTGACCTTTTCTTTCATTGGAGCCGGAGGAGGAGGTGGTGGTGGTGGCGGCGGAGGAACAGGAACTGGCTCTGGAACTGGTACTGGAGCTGGTACTGGTTCAACTACCGGTTGCGGGCAGCATTGAGGGAAAAGACGACAGTCACACGCTTTAATCGTTGGATCAATAGTAATGTCGGGTAATCCGCCTGCTCTTGCATATGCATTTACTGCTGTTATAAAAGTCATCATCATTAACACTGCCGCTAACATACAAATCTTTTTCATGACATTCTCCTTTCGTATTAAGTACTAGAAATTAGATTTTAAGAAAAGATTACCTTATATTTAAGATTATCTTTCCATTAATTACCATCTGCAATAGGGTAACTAACAGATAAATTGGTATTATCATAAAAATTGCAGTCTACTCAGGTTTCACTAATTATCACACCTGTTATAGATTATTCCTCAACAGAACCTATAAAACGATAGATGACAGCTCCAAGAACACCGCCGACAATTGGCGCTAGCCAGAAAAGCCATAACTGCGCAAGCGCCCAACCTCCGGCAAACAGAGCAACGCCTGTGCTTCTAGCGGGATTAACAGAAGTATTGGTCACAGGAATGCTAATCAGGTGAATCAATGTAAGACAAAGACCTATAGCAATTGGCGCGAATCCTTGAGGCGCACGCTTATCGGTCGCGCCCATGATAACGAGTAAAAACATCATGGTCATGACAACTTCCGTGATCATGGCTGCTAGTAAAGAGTAACCTCCCGGAGAATGTTCTCCGTAACCGTTGGAAGCGAAACCGGATGCCAGAGTGAAACCGGCTTTGCCGCTGGCAATGAGATAAAGGACACCACCCGCAACAATTGCTCCCAGAACCTGGGCGATAATGTAAGGGAGAAGGTCTTTTGCAGGAAAACGGCCGCCAGCCCAGAGTCCGACAGATACCGCCGGATTAAGATGGCAACCGGAAATATGCCCAATCGCGAAGGCCATCGTCAGCACTGTCAAACCGAAGGCTAACGCAACACCGAGCAAACCGATACCAATGTTTGGAAATGCGGCTGCCAAAACCGCACTGCCACACCCTCCCAAAACCAGCCAGAAGGTTCCGAAAAACTCTGCACCGTACTTTTTCATACTTGCTCCCTCCTGCATTTTTAATGGTAATTGTGTGAATCTTTCCACCGAATCAGCCCATTGTCAAACAGTTTCTTCCCTTTTCCTTGCTTTTATATAAAAGAGTATCGGCCCTTTTTATTAGAGTATCAATATTGTCATTTTCATTGACAAGTGTAGCCCCAATTGAAACACTGTCAAGTCAAGTTCTGCTTAGGGTATATAAAGATCTGGGGCAGTGAGCGCCGCCAACAGAACCCGAGTACAACCGATAAAAAAGCAAAAAAAGCTGCCCCGAGCCCACAGGCAACAAGTGCGAACTTGGCTAGCCTCAACTGTTCACGCCCTTGGTACAGTTTCAGCTTTGCTGCATCAAGTTGCTTTTCCCCGACGCTAACCTTGTTCTCTCCTTCGGCAATCTTTTTTTCACCTTCGACTATCCGCTCTCTAGCTTTCTTGAAGCCCTTTCGGCCTATCAACAGTTTGTCCGCTAACACCAAGAAGCGGTTGTTTTTAGCTTGCTCGTACTCCTTCTTGCCCTCTGACAACTTTCGTTTCCCGATCTCCAACTTGGCCTTACCTTTATCGAGAGCGAGCTGTCCTTTTTCAATCTCTCTTTGACCATAGGCTATTTGTTTTTCCCCGACAATAATCTTCTCGTTGAGATACAGGTAACCAACAACCAACGTTATAGCCAATAGAATTATGAGCAGCAACGCAAGCACTTTCCCCATGATGTTTCCCTACGTGTTTTATTGACCTTATACTTTTCCATGCCGCTGCCGATCTGTGCCTTAAATTTGTACCACATATAAAGTTAGCGTTCAGCGTTGCCGTGATTATTTACGGTTGATACTTTTAATGAAAATGGATTTTTAACTATTACTGTTTGTAACCTAGCATAAAAATTAAAATTTTAAAATAAGGATAAGGAAGAAATAAAAATCTGATTCCTGAATCAGTGAATATGCAGATTTCACCTACTTATCCACAGTATTTGGCAGTCGTCTGAATTGAGAATTACCATTGTATGCCGTGTGAAACGTATGACTAGTCGGTTAAAGTCCGATCATGGGAGTTCGGTAGTTCACCCATGTAGCTTGAGGGAGGTGTTAAGGGTAACCTGAAGCACTAAGTTTCCTGACAAAGGCTCCGTAAGGGAGTCGAGCAAACCTGCGGGTTGCAGCGTAAGCGAACCCAGATGTAGCCTCGAAACACACGATGGAGTTGTCGACCCCGTAATGGAAGGGGGAAGACCGTAGCATCTATCTTAACGAAAACTACCAGAACCGATAGAGGGACTTCCGGGGTAACAGGGGTGACACGCAGGGGCAGCCATACGAGAATGAACACGGGAGACCCTTGCCGATGCCCAACAGGAGGGCAACAGGTGGATATAAGGAAACGAAGTTTCACCGGGTCGGCAAGGGAGTCGGATTTGCCCATATGTACCGCTTGTATTCCAAGGACAACATAACCTTGGGAGAGGGAAGGGGCAATACTTTTATCAGGTTTCAGAAGAAGTAAAGGAAAGGGGATTGCGGTAATGCTGAAAACCCCAGAAGCGATTCGGGAACTTCAGAGGAAACTATACCGGAAGGCCAAACAGGAGAAAGAGTACCGATTCTATCTTCTCTATGACAAGATATACAGGCCGGACATCCTGAGCCACGCCTACAACCTTGTCAAAGCGAACAAGGGAGCGCCTGGAATAGATGGCGAAACTTTTGGTAGCATAGAGAAGAGAGAAGGAGGAGCAGAGAAGTATCTTGAAAAGATTGCCGGTGAACTAAAGCGGAAAGACTACAAGCCACAGGCTGTCCGTAGGGTTTACATCCCTAAGGCGTCAGGCGGCAAGAGACCGCTGGGAATACCGGTGATCAAAGACAGGGTAGTGCAGATGGCCGTGAAGATAGTAATCGAGCCTATCTTTGAAGCCGACTTTCAGGACAACTCGTATGGATTCAGACCGAAGCGGAACGCCCATCAGGCGGTGGAAGATGTAAAGAGTCACCTCTTTAAAGGCAAAACTGATGTAATCGATGCCGATATTTCCAAGTACTTCGATACCATTCCTCATGATAAACTGATGCAGTTAGTAGCCAAGCGCATCGTAGATAAACAGATACTGAAGCTTATCAAGATGTGGCTCAGGGCTTCGATTGTGGAAGAACGTGAGGATGGCAAGAAAGAGTACAAAAGGAATGACAAAGGGACACCGCAGGGAGGGGTAATCTCTCCCTTGCTTGCCAATATTTACCTGAACGTACTTGACACGTTATGGGTAGTCAAGAGAGTTCAGGAAAGACTGGGAGCACGACTGGTAAGATACGCGGATGACTGCGTCATCTTATGCAGGGGCAACACCGATCGGATACTGAAGGGGGTAAGACTGGTTCTCGAAGAACTTGGCCTCACGCTTAATGAGGAAAAGACTCGTGTTGTGGATGCACGCCATGAGAGCTTTAACTTTCTTGGTTTCAGCATAGGCATGAAACGAGGACAGAAAACCGGCAAAATGTATCCCCACACAGAGCCGTCCAAGAAAGCACTGAAGCATATACGATCGGCAATCAAGCAATTGACGACTGAGCGGTTCAGTGCAACACCGACGGAAGTTGTGATTCGGAGAGTAAATGAGGTCGCCAGAGGATGGGTAGGCTACTTTCGATTTGGCAATTGCACGAAAGCCATGTCGTCTCTGAGATATTATCTGGGGTACAGGATGCGGATCTACTTGCGCCGGAAGCACCACTACCTCAGCTCTGGGTATAATGCATATCCGGACAGGTATTATTTTGATTCCTTAGGTCTGTATGAAGTTCCTACGGAAGCTCCTTGGGTACAGAATGTGAAGGCAACCGGATGAAGATAATCGGTAAGCCGTATTCGGGAAAACCGAACGTACGGAATTGACGAGGGGGAACTGGAGATAGAGCATGAAGCCACTACGCCAGTTCTCTACTCTACTGTAATCAGTTTTAGCGCCCCCCCCCATAAAATTAACGGCAGTAGCCGTTGCTTTTTGCTTTTTCTAACGCTTTGCAGACTCCCAATTCACAAGCCTTTTGCGCATAACGGCAGCCAAGATTGGTATTGCTCTGCAATAAATAAACCCCTCCTTTGTTGTTATATGCCTCGGCATAATCCGGTTTTATGCGGATAGCTTGATTAAAGTCTTCAATGGCTAACTGATACTGACCGAGTTTACAGTATGCATTTCCCCTGTTGTTGTAGGCTCTGTAATAATTCGGTTTTATGCTGATTGTTTCGTTATAATTATCAATAGCCGCCTCGATTTTGCTTTCAGCAGATAGAGCAACTCCCAGATTGTTATGTGCCAGATAATTATTCTTAGTCACCTGCAAAGCGTGACTAAAGAGAGTGATGCTATTTTTCCAGTACCCGCATTGCATCCAGGTCGATACAACAAGCACGCAAAGAGCTGCTATTGCCACCGAGAATAAAATCTTTTTACGAATCGCTAATCTCTGGAACAGAAGTGGAATACCCCAGGCCAGCATAATAGCAATGCCAATAGATGGCAAATAAGTATGGCGGTCGGCCATCGCCTGCTCTCCAGCCTGAACAACTCCAATTCCTGGAATCAAAGTTCCCAAATACCAGAACCAGCCCACGAATAAAAAAGGCAGTTTTTTGACGTAGTAAAGAACAGTAGTGGTAATTACTATAAGAATGAGACAGAAAATCATAATTTTCCATAAAGGCAAGGAAAGCTCATAGGGATAAAATACCGCCAAATCAACCGGCCAGAAAATTTTTCCTAAATAAGAGACATAAGAATTGATTGCATTTGCAATACGCGTAGAAAAGGGCAGAATTTCCAATGAAGGAACTGCACTGTTTTTATTTTGAGCCCAGAAAGTCATAATGCTCAAGATGACTGTTAAGAAAATAAAAGGGCCCTTTTCCCACAAAAGCCTACCGATCAAACAACTCCGGCTTTTGACCGATACGAATATCTCTTTTTCTTCGTTCTTCATAGAGATCGTATTAACAACTTGCATTTTGACTGGACTTAACACCTTTTGCCATCTCTCCAATGGCCAGTAATCAAGAAGCAACAATACAAAAGGCAAGGTGACCATAATTGGTTTGGCCATCAAACTCAAAGAAAATAATATTAAACAAAGAAAATATTTAGAAAGTTTATAACTTTCTGCATAATAGGCATAAGCGTAAATACTTGCTAAGCCGAAAAACATACTTAAAACGTCTTTACGTTCGCAGGCCCAGGCTACAGATTCTACCCGCAAGGGATGCAGAGCAAAAAAAGCCGCAGTAAAAGCCGATGGCCAGAGGGACTTTGTTGTTCTGTTTAAAAAGAAGAACAAAAAGAGAACACTGCTAATATGTAACAGCAAACCAATTAAATGATGACCGCCCGCAAGATCCTTAAACAAACTCCAATCCAGCATATGCGAAAGCCAGGTAAGGGGATGCCAATAGCTAAAATACGTAGTGGTAAATGCCCATTTAATACTTTCCGGATTAATGCCTGATTTAATATGATTGTTGTCAGTAATGTATCCTATGTCGTCATAATTAACAAACCCATTGCCTAAAATCCGGCCATAAGCGATAAAAGAAGCAACAATTAAAAATATGACAATGAAATATTTATATTTTTGATTCATAATTTGGTCTATCAATTAAAACATAATTTTATTATTCAAGACAATAAACCTGTGTCGTAATGTAGCATTTTTCGTAGTAACAAATACATAAATAAATTATTTTGTGTTGCTTATCTATTTTTCTTTTTCTCTATAGTGACCGACCGCCAATGTTTGTACTATATATTAAGTTAGATTTCAGCTTTTTTGATTGTTTCCGATTGAAAGGTTGAATGATTATCATGATTGACGATTTGAGGATAACAGGAAGCAACAAATAAACACTTCTGCTGAAAAATATCATTCAAAAACCTGCATGTTTCAATCGGTTATCGTTGAATTGGCAAGGTCATTCATGCTTCCATCTCCTTATATAACGCAGAGCAGAACTCTTTCCCATTGGCGATCCTAGAAGGTTTTAGATAGTGTTATTCCCATATTCCCGGAGCCTCTTCTATTTTTTATACCAGTTATCAGCAATAAATTTTTGATCGACTTAATTTCATTTCATCAACCAAAAACAACCTTCTTAATGCTGTGCTTCCACATGATCTTTGAATTGTTCTTATATCGCGCATAGAGATTTAAAATAAATTTATCAGAAAATAATTTCATTAAAGCACGTCCCCGACTCATTGTCACAAAGTCATTCTTAAAACCATTCATTGAAAGTCTTCCCATCAATTGATTTGGTTTTCCAATCCAAATTGTTTCCGTTACATAAGGAAGCACTTGATCTATCACCTGATCAATTCTGTCATCCAACATCGGCTCGCACGAAACACTTGTCTGAAATCCAGAATTAAAAGCATATTGAAGAGAGTCCAGTCTTTCATTGAAATCAGGAGCATTATTTTCCCAGAACCTGAGAGTGTCGGAATTAGCAGAGCCAATGGTGAAACGGAAAAGAATATTTGCTTTGAATGGAATAAATGCATCACACATTAATTTAACACAGTCCAGATGAGGTTTGGAAACTATAAGAATTTTATTTCCCGCTGCCAGAATGTTGCCAATGAAAATTATATTCTCCTGCAAATGCTCCGGTGTTATATCATGCGATGATGGAAACATTATTAGGTCATTTCTTTTTCTGAATCCTTTCTGGAGTAAATCCGAATTTCTGACTACTTCATTTTTCCAATTTTTCGGCGTGTTTAGTTTATAGTGTATAGCAATTGATTTTGCATAGCAATATTTGCAATCATGTGAGCAGCCTGAAAATAAGTTTTCGTATTTCTCCGCCCATTCCCTGTTTACTGTTTTCTTTGTTTTGGTAGATTTAATAAACATTTTTATTTTCCTCCTTATTTTGTTTGTTGTTTTGACATTCGTCTAACTTTCGTTTAATTGCATTTCTGATGAAATCCGAAATAGCGATGTTGCTCTGATCTGTTATTGCTTTAAGCTCATCAAACATTGCAATTGACAGCACTATAGACACTGGCCTTACATAAAATTTTTTCTTCATAAAATTTTCCTCCCTTCCTAAAATGATTTTATAAATTTCCTAATCATATATTTGTTCTGGAAAATATTGAGATGAGTGGTCAGTTTGTTTCCGAGAAGGGATGACTATAAAAAACGCATTGAGGTGAGCGTTCCGGAAACAAACTTTGGAGTATTGAATAACTTGTTATAAAAACCAAGAACCGGTGATTTTGGCCATGAATCTGGGAATGAGATTAATTGGTTGGAGTGGTGATTTTTATGGATTGAGAATCTTTGTAGTTGGTTTGGGGCTAATGAAACTAACTGCTGCGGATATGCAATCTTTCAACTGGTAAGTGTTAAGATAAAATTGTTAAAATGCGGATGTGGCGGGAATTTGTTACACCTACAAACAAACAGATTTATGAAGCCGAAAAAATGAAGATTACCGATTGAAAGAGAGTAAAGTTGTCTTGCTTTCTTTATTCTTTATTTTTTATTTTATTACACTATATTTTATATAGTCTAATAAATAACTCTCTCTGATTCACTTAAATCTTTTCCTTCATGTAAACTGTCCTGACAGGAAAGGGAATTTCAATCCCTTCTTCCTTATAACGTTTATGCAGTCTCTTAATAAACTCATGTCTAATAATATTTTGATCAACAAACCTTTTTACATGAAAATCAACATCTAAGTTAATGCTTGAATCGCCGAACTTTTTGTAAGTAACAGATGGTTCAAACTCCGGAACGCCCACTCCTGTGTCATTAATGACTTTTCTGGCAACCTCAGTTGTCACTTTTTCAACCTTTTCAAGGTCACTGTAATAGCTTACGCTCACTTCAATAGATGTTGATATTATCTCTTCCGGTATATTAAAGTCTATAACAATTGCCGACGCCAATTTAGAGTTCGGAACAATTATAGTGTTGTTTTGCAACGATATAATAGTAGTGTATCGCCATGTTATATCTGCAACATGGCCTTCTTCGCCGCTGCTCAACCTTAGATAATGGCCAGGTTTTAAATGACCTGATGCAATCACCTGTATGCCGGCAAATAAATTGCTAAGGGTATCCTGAAGGGCAAGGGCAACGGCAAGTCCGCCTACCCCCAGTACGGTAAGTATATGTACAGTAGATATTCCAAGATACTGAAATATTATGAGAATACCAATTATAAAAACCAGGATTCTCGTTACATTTGTGAATATTGATGTCGACGTGAAAGCCCCATCGACTCTTTTGCTGTACACATTTACAAAACCGACTGAGATTTTTGATAAAACCACTGTCACAAATAAGATAAAAAGTACCAGCAAAACCTTGTGAATAATATTTAAGATATGAGGACTTAATTCTGTGCTTTCCAGGGCCAAGGAAATACTGGCAACGAGGAATAAAACCGTAGTCGTTCCATGAAGTGCATTAATAAATATTTCGTCACTTTCCCATTTTGTTTTTGAAGATATCTTTTTTATTTTCCTAAGAATTATTTTTTCAAAGATGACACCTACGATAAATCCGACAACAATGATTATTGCAGGCAGCAGCATCTTCTCGATAATCGGAATGTCAGCATACATATGTATTAACTCCACGTGACTTGTAAAATAGTTATAATATCAATTTAAAGGTCCGGGTGTGACCTGCTCAGTAGTCTTTGCCGCATCAAAAGAAAGCTTGTATACCCAAATTGCCAAATTCTCACTTTGTAGTGTTCAATCTATAGAGTATTTGTACCACTTGCGAGTATTATAGGCAATTTTTACCATCTCCACAACTGTATCCAGTTCATTCATTTCCGTATTGAACACCAGGTCATAATTGACCGAATTTAGCATGTCCTCATGAAAATACCCCCTGATAAAGGCAATGCGCTCAGACTCTTTGCCCATAACATTCTGCCTGGCTATTTTTTCAGATACCCCATAAGCCTCTCTTACATTTTTAATCCTTAATTCCAGAGGTGCAACCACCAAAACACGAAGACAGATCTCTTTCGGTAGAATATAACTGGCGCCTCTGCCCAAAATGACGGCATGTCCATGGGCGCCAATGGTCCCTATTACTTTTGTTAGTTGATCGAGGTATTCATTAGGCCAGAGATGGCGCTCCACAGTAAGCATAGACAACCAGTCAAGAACAATTGAATTGTCCTGCTCGTCGACGGTTTCCACTACACGACGGTTAACATCTGCATTCCTGGCTATTTCATCGACAATCTCCTGATCGAAAAAATCGATTTCCAAAGCTTCTGAAATTTGTTTGGCAATGTTCCAGGCATTGCATCCGGGAAGTCTTGAAATAGTAATGACTGGTCGTATTGGTTTTTTATATTTTCTTTTACGGTTGGATTGCCATCTTGTAATTTGTTCCTCGACCAGTTTACCTATTGTCTTGCTTGAATAAGTCTCCAAAGATCAGTTACCTCCTTATCTAGAATTCTGGTTTTTCAGTTTTCATTATCACCCTATATCTTTACCCTGTAAAATATAGGATATATTTTTTAGAATCAAGTAAATACCAAATACGAGAAAGGAAAAATCATAGCGGTCAGTCAAAAGATTACCGCAATGGGGGGAATATGTGTTTTTGCCTTTATCCTCCAGCCACGGGGGGAAAGAGAGCAATAATGTCACCATCAGCTAGCGGTGTAGCCATGTCTTCGAGGAAAGCGATATTGCGGCCGTTAATAAAAATGTTTATGAATTCCTTGAGCTCTCCGGTCTGGGCAAACATTTCCCTACGCAGATTCGGATAGCGATCACCAAGTTCGGCAAGCAGTTCCCCGATCGTTTTTTCTTCCGGCAAAACAAGTTCCATTTCCTTGCCGACGACCCTTCTGTAATCGGCAAAAGCCCGTATGGTAATTTTCATCTGAATATGTACCTCTGTCTAATGGATTTGCTGACAGTTTCCTCTTCTCTAAAGAATCAATCCCTTCCACAGATGATGCAATGGGGATTGCGTTTTGTATTAATGATCGTTCCTTCCCCGGCCTGGCCATCCCAGAAAAACAATCTATTGGCCAGCGGTTCGCCCTGACCGGTCAGAACCTTGATGGTTTCCGTAGCCTGGATGGCTCCAATGACACCGCAGGTTCCGCCAAGTATTGGAAAGATTTTCCTGGGCGGACTTTGGGCAAAAAGGCACTTAAGACAAGCCGTTCGTCCGGGAATCAATGTGGTCGCCTGCCCGAAAAAACCACGCACCGCGCCGTGTATCAGGGGAAGGTGGTGGATAAAGGCGGCTCCGTTCAGAAGAAATCTGGTTGTAAAGTTATCCAGGGCGTCCACAATCAAATCTATATCCTGTATCAGATCCCCCGCCGTCTTATCATCAAGCGTTCGATTGATGCCCTCTATCCGGATATCAGGATTTAGGAGCTGGAGTTTTTCCTTCGCGGCAACAGTTTTCTCCCGACCAATATCGGTCGTCTGGAAGAGCAACTGGCGATTGAGGTTGGATAGTTCAACTTGATCATCGTCCACCAGACGGAGAAAGCCCACGCCGGCGGCAGCAAGATAGGCGGCAATGATCGTTCCCAATCCTCCGACGCCGGCAATAAGTACTCGGGCACGTCGCAGACTTTCCTGCCCTTCCATGCCCCAAAGGGTTATCTGTCTTTGATAACGCTCAGCGTCGTACTCACTCATTCTTTTTTTACCTTCCGGTCATATGCGCATAGCCCGGCGCTGAAAGCGGGGATAAGCGAAGGTTCCTTTGAGAAGGGCGTTGGCAAAAGGCCCTGCATCGGTTCGTCTCTGAAGTATGTCCCGATAAAGACCTTCGTGACGAATATCTCCGATAAAAATAAAGCCCTTCAGGACTCCTTTGTTCATGACTATTTTATGATAGAAACCAGAGCCGGAGAAAACCTTGATTTCCGGTCCGTCCGCCCGTCCCTGTCCGGCAACAAAGATAGACAGGCCGAAAACGCGCAGGATGTTTCGGGAGAGACTTCCATCATAGATTGCCGGAATTCCCGCCATGTTCAACGCAGTAATCCGTCCCTGTTCGACAGCAGCGGGCCAGAGGGCATTGACTCTTTGATCACCAACAACCAAATCCTTGGTTTCCACTGCATCACCGGCGGCAAAGATGCCGGTGATGTTTGTCTCCATGTGTTCATTAACGGTAATACCGCGCCGCACTGCGATCCCACTGTCGGCAAGGAAAGCAACACAGGGACTGACCCCTTTACCAAAGATGACGAGATTGCTATCCAAAGTCTTTCCGGAACTGAGAGTTATCTTTCCTTTGGCGCCGATCCGGACAATATCCTCACCCTTGAGAATATCCACTCCCTGCCGCTGGAGATGATCTTCCACGACAGCCGCAGCCTGAACATCCAGCATGGTCGAAAAAACACGGTTAGAGGTCACAACGAGAGTAACCTTCATCCCCAGCTTGTGCAGGGCGTCACCCGTTTCCATGCTGACAGGACCAGCGCCGGCGATCACAGCATGGCCCTTTTTCTTCTTCCCCTTCATCAGTTTTTGAATCCGCTGAACATCGGGAAGATCCCGGATGGTCGACACGAAGGGATAATCGCTTCCTTTGATGGCAGGACGCTCCGGGACCCCGCCTGTGGCAACGAGGAGCTTGTCGTACTCCACAGTCTCCCTATTGTCGGTCTCAATCGTCCGCCGCTTTGTATTGATCCGGATAACTTTCCGGCCCACACAAAAATTCACGCCGTCCGGCACAGGCAGGTACAAATTTTTTTCTTCCATTACCCCGGCCAGCAGATATGGGAGAACCATTTTGGCGTAAGGGGGCGTCCCTTCGCCGGAAAGTATGGTGACGACGCCCCCCGGATCAACCTGACGCAGAGTGGCTGCGGCATTGAGCCCTGCAGGACCTGCTCCGATGATTACATATTTCATCTGTTGTCCTCCTACAATCCAAGGTCAGCCAGAGTATTCTTTGTCGGCACACCGGCGGCATCCCATCCCCTCAATTTGTAATACTCCGGAAGCATCTCACCAAGATGGCTCACTAATCCCTTAGATGGTCCCGTGAGGATTGGGTCCGTCATGAGGCGCTCCGGCAGCTTGTCATCCGCTGTTGTAAATCCCGCTTTGAGGTTGAAGAGGCGTTCCAGATTCCAGATACGTGCTCCTATCTTCATGAATTCTTCTGTTGTAAAGGTAACGCCCGTCGCGGCGCTGAGAAGCTCGGCTATATCTTCCGCACCAATACCGAAGGTGGTAAACAGGCACATCCCGGAAGAATCCAGTGCCGCCGTAAGATCCTGAAACGTTATGTCGAGCGCCGGTTTTCCCTCTGTGACTCTCGGATCCAACTTTACCGGTTGACCTAAAACTTCTGGCGAGATCGTGTAACCGCGAACATGGCAGCCTCCGCGGTTTCCAGTGGCAAAGTTAAGTCCGATGCCCTGAATGGCCCGTGGATCATAGGCAGGCATTTCCTGCTTCTTACAGGTCATGGAATATTCGGAATGACCGTAACTTTCGGCCATGCGGTAACTCCCCAGAGCCAGTTTCCTTCCGAACCCTTCACCTTCAGCGGTTTTGCGAACCATCTCCAGCATCGCATCCTCATCACCGAAGTTCAGGGCGATTCCGTCCGTATCCTTGGTGGTGATAATCCCGTTGGTAAATAGATTCATCGCACAGGCCACGGAGGATCCCATCGTGATCGTATCCATTCCGTAGTCGTTGCAAATATAATTGGCCTTGGTGACGGCATCAAGATTGTCAATGCCGCAATCCGGGCCGAAAGCCCAGGCAGTTTCGTATTCGGGGCCTTCTCCATGGCCTTCAAATTTAGGATTCGTCACTTTGCTTGCCCGGCCGCAACTGATGATACAGGCGAAACAGCCGCGGGGCCTGATGAGGACCTGTTTGGCCAGAGATTCGCCTCCTACCTTGTCCGCCGTGGGAAAATAACCGTCGGTGTAGTTCCTGGTCGGCAGACCGCCTACCGTATTGAGGATATTGACCAGGACATCCGTTCCGTAGTTCCGCAATCCCGCACCGCCGACACTGTTGGCTTTAATCTTATCCGACGCTCTAACAACGGCATCACGGAATGCTTTGGTATCGGGAACCCGAACGGCGCCCGTTCCCCGAACTGCAACGGCCTTGAGATTTTTAGAACCCATCACGGCGCCGACACCGCTTCTGCCTGCCGCCCGGCCGCATTCATTCATGATGTTGGCAAACAGAACCTGTCTCTCTCCGGCGGGGCCGATGCAGGCCACACTGGCATCCTCGTCAGTAGCTGCCCGGATAGCCTCCGTAGTTTCCGGAACAGTTTTTCCCCATAGGTCTGCGGCGTCACGGATCTCCACGACGTCGTCACAAATCCAAATATATACCGGATTTTTTGCTTTGCCTTCCAGTATGATCATGTCATATCCGGCGTATTTCAGCATGGGACCGAACAGACCTCCGGAACTGGAAGCGGCGATTGTTCCGTTGAGCGGACCTTTGCTGACCACGTCAAAGTGGCTGGCGGAAGGAGCATTGGTGCCGGAAAGAGGTCCAGCAGCAAAAATGAGTTTGTTTTGGGGACTCAGCGGATCTACTTTCGGATCCACCTCAGTCATCATGAAATGAGTTCCGAGACCGCGGCCGCCCAGATATTTTTTGGCGAGTTCGGCGCTGAGGATTTCCTTACGCACAGTCCCGCTGTTCAGATCAATCCTTAAATAACGACCAATCCATCCGTACATATCAGTTCACCTCCTCAAACGTTTTCTTGAATTCCACGGCGACGACCTTTTTACGGTCCCGGGCGGCGTCGGTTTCTTCGACATAATCCAATGCTTTTGTTGGACAGAAGGTTACGCATTCAGGTTTCCCGTCGCAGAGATCGCACTTGATGATCCGATGGCGGGCAGTTTCAAAGACCACTGCGCCGAAGGGACAGGCTAAAGTGCACATACGACAGCCGATACACTTAACTTCATCCCAAGCTACACGATTGATCATCGGATCATCATGCATGGCTCCGGTAGGGCAGACCGCGACACAAGGGGCATCCTCGCATTGCTGACATGTGGTCGGCATGGAAAACCCCTCCATCTCCCATGTAGTCACTTGAATCCGGGATGTGTGTGGACGAAATTCGCCGTCATGAAATGCAGAACATGCCAGAGTGCAGTTCTGACATCCCGTGCAGCGATCGGGATAAATCATCAACATCTTCGACATAATTTCCTCCTTTTAACGAAAAACATTACATTTGGTACTATTTATATTTCCCGTCTATCGGTCATTATCGCGAAGCATACCATCACTAAAGATGGAGGGCTAAAGAAGGAGTGCAGTTACTTAAACTGCAGAAGAATACAACTGGTAAAACATTGACGTGAAAATGGCCACCCTTTGATAATTACAAAACTTGAGCCAATTTGAAGATTTAGTCATCACCCCCTTTGCCTAAAGGAAAAGCGCTGAGAATGCGCTTTAAACTTTTCTTAACGCAAGGTTTAAACCCCTTGCTGGTTCCGTGTTTTTTCTATAAATATTATAATACCTGTAGGCATAAAATGCCATATAAAAAACGAAATTTTAATAAAAAATATCGATAAGTTATGTCATTTTTGACAAGTCTGATATTATTGATAATTTTCTATTGAAAAAATAATTTTCGGGAATGAAAAACTGAAGATTTCAGGTTGAAACTTAGCATGAAATTGCAATTTTGGAAATTAAGACTTTCAGCTTACTATAAGGAAGATAAGAGAGGACATGGTATTTTCGATCTGTTAAAGTTGAATAGCCAAAACAACGAAAGCAGAAAGGAGAAAAGACCATGTCCAAGAGTGATTATAACAAGCAAGTGTTACGTCGTCAAAGGATTAGAAAAACAACCCTCATTGTTGGAATTGACATTGGCAATGCCTTCAATGCAGTGGGATTTATGAACAAGGAAGGCAACGTTTTAGGAAGCTGTGCAAAGCTTTATAACAGTCGGGAAGGATTTGAGCAGTTTGTGAATATGATAGAAGTGCTAAAAGCGAAGCATAAACTTAGAGATGTTCTCATCGGAATGGAACCAACGGGCCATTACTGGAGGAAGTTGGCCTATTTTGCAAAAGAGCATGGCTATGAAGTTCGTTTTGTGCGGACTACGGCACTGAAACATCACCGGGCACTGGATGAGAGTTCCTCTGCCAAGAGTGACCAAAGAGATGCGTTAACTATAGCGAACATAACCCGGGAAGGCAAATATATTGACACCATCATCGAGGATGGAGTACTGAGACAGCTGAGGACATTATCGAAGGCGCGGGAAAGACTTCTCCGATACAGCGTGAGTGCCAAAAACTCATTACATGCCGCCCTGGACGACTATTTTCCCGAACTGCATGAGATATTCTGGTCAATGGGATCACGGAGTTTGTGGACTATTCTTGAGCAGTGTCCTTTCCCTCAGGATGCCATGTTGATGGATGTGTCGACTCTTACAGAATTGATTGCACGAAGTTCAAGAAAAAAAGCCGGCTCTGTGCATAAGGCAGAAAAACTTGTTGAGGCGGCTGAAAAAAGTATTGGCGTAAAACAGATTGGCAACGCTGACCGATACCGGGTTCAAATGTGCCTTGAAGAAGTGAAGCGGACAGTTCTATCGCTCAAGAATATAGACAAACAGTTGAAGTGCCTATTGAAGGAGACATCCGCAGCGTCCTATCTGATGAGCATACCGGGCATCGGCCATCTTTCTGCCGCCGTGTTTTTGGGAGAACTGGGCGATCCTACCCATTTTCATAATGCCCGTCAGATTGTGAAGTACGCCGGATATGATCCTCAGGAAAGTGATTCAGGGTCACGTATTGGCCGGAAGTTCATATCCAAGAAAGGGCGATGGCTCTTACGGAAATATCTTTTCTTTATGAGTATGAGGGTAGTGGTACTGAGTAACTATTTTCAGGAATATTACCTTCGGAAATTGGAAACAAAAAACAGGGTTGGTCAACAGCCCAGACGCAAAGAAATGCTCTGTGCAGTGGCTATTAAACTGATCAAAGTGATATTTGCCTTGCTGCGGGATAAGCGGGAGTTTGTAGATTTGGCGCCTGCTGCTGCGGCATGAGCATAAACACATATAATCAGAGTATGGTTGTGGCGGAAGGAAGGACCGTGTTACTTCGTAGGCTAGAAGGCTTGCGCGATTCAGCTTGGTCAACTTCCACCACCCTTTTCGTCCTGTATAAGGTAAGTTGGGCATTGAAGGCCCGCAGAATAAAAGAGGTTAGGTGAAAAGGAAAAAAGGTCGAAGTACCACCACAACCATTTTCAACTTTAAAGACGTGTACAAAGAAAATACTTGACATCTTCCTTAGAAGAGGAAGCAACAAATAAACACTTCTGCTGAAAAATATCATTCAAAAACCTGCATGTTTCAATCGGTTATCGTTGAATTGGCAAGGTCATTCATGCTTCCATCTCCTTATATAACGCAGAGCAGAACTCTTTCCCCAGACGGCTTATGAAAGTTTTAGAGGCTATTAACCCTATATAACCAGCAGAAGAGGCAGGCCATTGCCATTAGTAATATTTTTATTTATCATTGGTCATTAATTGATAGAAAAACGCAGGATGCTGCGTTTTTTAAATCCAAGAACTTTAACCATTTTCATAAATCGGTTTAAAAGTATTTCTTTTTTCATCCACCCCCATATATTCATCAATAAAGATCTCTTGTTTAGGAAGACCCAGGAAGGTTTTAGCTGGTGCTGTGAAGATATAACCAGCAGAAGAAGCTGACCATACCCATATTAATAAAATTCAGGTTTTTGATTTAGATATTCCAAAGCACTTTTTTTATGTTCCAGTGCCCTTACTGCCGAACTTAGTAACTCTGTCATGACCGTCAATGTCAATAGGCATTGAAAATAGACCCAGCATCGGCGTCCAAAACTGACCCACCCCTGAGTAAAAAATATATGTTTATGAAGACCTGTGTTTCATCCTCCAGCTTTCATTCCCGGTTTCTATGATTTCACAATGATGAGTAAGGCGATCCAGCATTGCGGTAGTCATTTTGGCATCACCAAACACTTGAGGCCATTCACCAAAGGTTAAGTTTGTTGTCATGACGATAGATGTTTGTTCGTAGAGCTTGGATATGAGATGGAAGAGCAGTTGGCTTCCGTTTTTTGAGAAGGGCAGATAGCCCAGTTCATCAAGCAGCACCATATCAAACCGAATCAGTCGTGCAGATATTTTTCCTGCAAATCCGGCCATTTTCTCCTGTTCCAACTCATTTGCCAAATCCACCAGGTTATAAAATTTGCACTTTTTCCCATCCCTGACGGCCTGCGCCGCTATTGCAGTTGCCAAATGTGTCTTGCCGGTACCGGTGCCGCCTACGAAAATCAGATTGATATGCTGTTCAATAAAATCCCCCTGATACAATGATTGAATCTGGTTTTTATCAACCGAACTCCCTTTGAAATCAAAACTGTCGATATCTTTGGGCGCAGGAAACCTGGCCTGCCCCATTCGATAGCGGATGCTTCTTATATGCCTTTCAGTGGCCTCGGCTTTAAGCATTTCTAAGATCATCTTCTCAGGAGTTGACCGGCTCTTTCGTCCATTTGACAACGCTTCATCATAAACGGACTGCATGCCCTGTAATTTCAGCTTTCCCATAAGCTCCATGATCTCATTACGCAACATTGCAGTCCCCCCTCATTAAAGATTCATATCGTCGGCAATCTGCTATTGGTTCCTGTTTCAGAATCAGGTGGGGAGGAATGCCTACATCCGCGGCAAAGTCCTTTTCCTGATTCCTGTTGAGAAGATTGATAACAACCTCCTTACTCACAGCTCTCATCTTCAAGGCGTCTTCGCATGCCTTGTCAACGGCATCAAGACCGTAAAGAGGTACGGCATTAAGAATTGCCACAAATTGACGATCCCAGTCGGTAAAACGGTTTTGCAATCCGTTGAGGACGTTTCCCATGCCCGTGGGAAGATCCCAGTCTTTGAAAGGAGCTCCGTTGCGTAAAGCGCCTGGTTTCCGTTCAAGGGCAGAAACATAATGCCATGGATTAAAAACCGTCTTATTTTCTCCAAAGTGCCTCTCGTGTTCTCCTACGACGCGGCCATCACTGACGATCATTATTCGATCGGCATATACTCTTATTTGTACGATTCTGCCTGTCTGACTGCAATCAACACTGTATCTGTTACGATCATAGGTCACAAGCGAACTGGATGTAACCCTGGCAGGACGTTCCCCATACCCATCGAAAGGGGGAGGCAGACTGATCATGCAAGGCTTCTCTTCTTCGTACACCTCCCAAACCGTCTTGTCGGAAAATGTCGGATGCTTATGGCTCTTTGCCCAGTTGATACATTGTCCTTTTAATGTATCGTTGAGCTCCTTGAAGTCCCTGGCCTTGATCTTGGGAATGAAAAATCTCCTTCTGGCTAAGCCTACCTGGTTTTCAACCTGACCCTTTTCCCAGCCCGCACCCGGTGTGCAGCTTACAGGATCAAAAAGATAATGGGAGCTGAATTGGACGAAACGGCTGTTGAAGTTCCTTTCTTTTCCTCCGATGATCTTGTTAACAACCGTCTTGAGGTTGTCATAGATGCCTCTCCTGCACACGCCTCCGAAGAACTCAAAAGCCTTTATATGGGCATCAAAAACCATCTCCTGGGTTTCTCTGGGGTAGGCTATGCAAAGAAAATAGCGACTGTAGCATAACCGCAGATGGGCAACCTTTACCTTTAAACTCGCCCCGCCTATCTCTACCCATTCATGGCTCCAGTCAAACTGAAATGCTTCCCCTGGTTCAAATCTCAGCGGTATATATACACCTCCCGTTGAGATCTTCCGCTCATTGCGCCATCGCTGAATATACCGCCTTACACTGTCATAGCCGCCCTCATAACCGTTCAGTTGAATATCCTCAAAAAGAATCTGTGCCGTTCTCCTTAGTTTCTTCGGCAGTTTCTCGTCCTCATCCAGTTTACCGTCAAGCATTTCTATAAACGGTCCCAGCTTAGGAATTGGCTGTTTCTGGCGCTCGTACTGGAAAAGGGTCTCTCCACTCCTGATTGCTCTTCTGACTGTGTTCCGTGATAGATGAAGATCTTTTGACGTTTGACGAATCGATTTGCCATCTCTATGTACTGATAACCGTATCTTCCGAATAGTTTCCACCGTGAGCATCCCTTTCTGCCTCCTTCTCCCATATTTATGGCAGAATAGAAGGCTTGCAGGCCTGGGTCAACTTTGAATGCCGATTTTGCCTATTGGTGGGTCATTATTGCATGCCGATTCACAATAATTAGGGTGAGGAAAAAACCCCCTTAAAAATCGGTTTCTAAAACCCTTGCTGAATCAGTGTTTGCAGTATACAAAAATGGTGAGGAAAATACTATAGTATTTTCCTCAGTAATCCTCCCTCACCTTTTGACTGTTATCCCGATGAAAATGTAAGATTTCAACTTTCTCAAAATTATGGTTCATCCAGTTGCTGATCAATTTGGGCTTATTCTTCGTTTTCGAACAACGTCGCAACACGCTGTAAGACCTGAGACCATTTCCGCTCTATAAGCCTTCTAAGCTCTTTCTCCAATTCCTGTCGTTTTTCATTATTAAACCATATTTCATTTATGTTGGTTATACGATCACGGTAACCAGATCCTCGGCCCCATTCGCTATCGCACTTTTGCCAAAACTCTGTATCGGTTTTCAAGTCCTTACTGAAAGAAGTCTGCCCCATTAGTTGTACCTCACGCAAAAGTTTTTCATAGGAAGTGTTCAGAAGTCGTTCAGCTTGCCGAATAAGATCGGTAGCTTCAGCGTAATCAGAATTTCCAAGCATGACCTTGCAAGTTTCAGAGAAACCCTTTACTGTGTTGTCCAGAGAAAGTGCAGCAAGACGTCTTGCTCCATATCCAAGATGGTGCAAATAATTAAGGTTTGGCCATTCGCCCTCACGACGTACCGTTGCCCTTATGGTGCTTGCATAAACCTGCGCCATCTGATCTATAAGACTGTCTTGTATATTGGCAGTACTTAAAGTGATCGATAAGTTCTGTTCTACCCAACTCTTCAGCATTTTTGCTGCTGCTCGTAGCACTTCTTGAACCTGCTCTTTTTCTTGATTGATAAGCAAGGAATTCGCGTTGATAGTAGTTTCACGAATGCGAGCACGGAATGCTTCCCGAATTTGTTCAATACATTTAGCTAAAAATGACTTCAGGCGTTCTTGGTCATCTTGGTAAGCATTGTAAAATCCTACGGGTAATTGCTGGAGTCCAAGAGGCTCAAGTGCCATCGACACTTGCTCTCCTTTAAGTTCATAGCCTTCTGCTATCGTCTCTACTCGAATTCCAGATTCATCTTTTACTGCAAGTGCTTCATTAGGTCGTGGCAGTGCCAGTATTGCCGCATTCAGATGTAGCGTGCTCACTCCAGCTTCCTTTGCACGCTCCAGAAGAAGACGTGATTCTGCTGATGGAGCATTGTTGAAGCTTGAGCATAGGATGGCAAGGGTATGCGAATCATCTAGGTGCAACTCAAGGTCTGCACGCGCAGCTGTCCTATCAATACCCTTGGTATCAATGATACGGATCGAAAGATCCAATCCCCCAAGTAACGCTTGAGGTACCACTACTTCAATACGTTTAGGAAGAGTAAAATCCGGGTGCCGACCGTTATTCACCAACTCAAAAATGTCTTTTAACCAGACAAGCGGTGCCTTCCCTGTATTGCTGTCGAACCAAACGTCACGACGGTCGCGACGGTGTAGTTCCATACGGGCAAGTACTTCGACAACCAGCTCACGAAGAGAAGTAAATTTTTGAGCAAATTCTTTGGCTTCGTCGTGACGAATTATCTTGCCATCACTTCCCTTCTCCCTGCGGATTTTAAGTTTGGCCATGTTGCGAATAGCCCGTTCAAACTCCTTGGAAATACCTTGGGAGTCATTATCCAAACCCTTAGCGTCTTCAGCGTCGACTTTACTGATGTGCTCTGCAAAGTCCATTACATCAGCGCGAATCTCGTCGTCACTCCGTGGTTCAATCATAAGTCCATAGCCAGGGCCGGTGCTTAGGTGTACTTCACAGATAGTTACTCCGCCAGCACCTGCCTCTAAGACTGGAGAGAGCGTTACACCATCTGTTCCCAAGACTTCTAGTCCGGTAAGCCGACATATGGCAGTTGATTTGCCAATACCAATGCTACCAATAAATGCAATTTGATGATCCCGTTTAAGAATGTTCTCTGCTAATTGCTCAAGTTCACCTATATATTCTGTAAGCCGACGTTCGAAAGCATGACGTACATCAGGCCGAACTCTTAATTCTGCCAGCTTTTTGGCAACTTTTTCAGCCTCCCAAAGCAGATCCTGGTCAGGATGATCAAGTAACGGGCGGGGTAGAATTGACCATTCTCTCTCTAACGCTTCTAATAGGTGCGTAGCTTCAGGGGTTCCAATTGCTTTAAGGATGTTTTCCAATTCCTCGGAAGCCAGTCCCCTCTCTCCCGTCTCTATCCTTGATAGGACTGCCGGGCTCAATGTGATTTTTTTAGCAAGATCGACTTGCTTAATACCTGCTCGCTCCCTAATAATAGTTAGATAACGCCCAAGTTCGAGTTGGCTTGCTTTGCTGTTTATGTCCATCATGGCCCTCCTTAGAGATATTTTCCATTATTATAGCAACGTTTCTTGTATTGTCAAGTATATTTCTTATTTTAAGCAAAAGATTTCATATAAATTCTAAAATGTTTTAATTGTGACATTTATAAAAAAGTTGGAAGGTGGTGACGAAGAGTATTTTATAAATAAACTTCTCTTCACCGCTCCATATAAGTGGTATTCATCGATTTTCAGCAGGGTTGATGTTATTTGTTTGTGAAGTGAACATAACGCCCAATACACGACAAGAAAAAGCCGGTTAAAACCGGCCTTATTTTTTGCTTATCGCGCTTATCATGAAAATGCGGTATTTGCTGCCCTGGCAAAGATCATGTGGGGATTTACACCTTGCTACAGCCAGTAGTTCGGCGTTTTTTGTATTCCGGTGAGTTTCTTACATCATGTCGAATAAAATCGACTGTAGACTGATCCAATGCCCGACCGTAAAGAATTGGACCGTAGACAGCGACCGCCATAGGATCAAGAGGGTGTTTTAAAGAACGACCGAGTTCTTCAATATAAATTTGTTTCAAAGTGCTCAGTATGATCTCAGAGCTAATCAGTTGATCTAACTGTTGCTTTGTGACGATTCCTCTTCGAATAAATTCAACGTGAGCACTGATATATTCGCGATCTACTTCATCTGCATTAAGGTACTGTACCTTTTTCAGCGCTTCGCGCACTTCTTCCTGTGAAAGAATGGTCTGCCCTGGGGAGGGTAGCGCTGCGCCAGATTGCTGGGGCTGTGCAAAGCGAGCCGTGACAGACTTACCCTCGCGAATGATCTCGATTAGATCTCCCAATTTTTGGGTAATAGTCTTGCGTAAGGCAAATAGGAGTACGAGCACAGTGCCTGGCCACGCAAAGGCCTTTGCGACTTCAACGATGAACGTTTTCCAATCCATTTATTTTGCTTCTCCCAATAATCTTTCTCTGTATCCGACTGACCACAAAACGTGAGATTTGGTATTGATGTTTGTCGTTGGGCTTAATATGCGGTTCAGTATTATTTCTTCGGCCTATAATCTCTCAGATCAAGACAACGGTCATATAGTTCCCGATCAATCTTAATCCAGTCGGTTTTATCAATTCCTCTATCATTTTTATTGCCTTGGCCAAAGGGAAAAGCGCAAGCAACCTTAATCCAACGGTTTTGTTCTTTGGCTATCGCCCTTACTTCTTCAGCCGCTTCAGACAGGTCTTGGTCTTGGCTAAAAATTAAAGCCACGTCATAAACTTGTTTATGAGCCAGGCGGATAACATCAATGGCAATCCGGACATCAATCCCTTTTTCTTCACCGATCAACAGAGTTTCAGTTTTGCCGGTTGGCAAGGGAATGGTCCGCGGACGATAGCGTAGCGGACGGGAAAAAACAAAGACATTTTTTTGCCTCTTTAAAACACCTAATTTAATCGTCCAAAAATGATTCCAAAAGGCATTATCTTTTGAATCAGGTACGCCGGTATAAAACCGGGTTTCTTGCAACCGCCAGCTTTGGGCTTGGCAAACCAATTCTGCTAATTTCACGGGATCATAGTTGGGGTGCTCATGATTAAATGTACTTTTAGCAGTGTGAAATAAATTTTGGCCGTCAAAGAAGGCCATTGCTCGAATATTTTCTTTTTGAGGATGTTTTAAGTTCATAAAAAAATAACCCCGCTCAAGCCTTGACCCCCGCATTACTGCGGAGCGGAAATCGAACGGGGAGTAGATGGTGTTAGTTTAACACCTTGTTTTATAATGTCAAGGGAAATTATAAATTCTCGGCATTCTTTTCTTCTTCTGCCTTTGTAAAATTAAAGCTGCCAGTATTGACCGGGAAGAGATTCCGGCTTACTGAAATAAAGGGGAGTGGTTCCGGTTTACCCCCTCCCCTCTACTCATTTTTTGGTCAACACTTTCCCAAATATACCCCCCTGTTTCCCCCTATTTCGGCCCCGTATCCTTAATCAAGAATTTTGTCATTTTCCTTGAAATATCATATTGTTCTCATTATACTTGCACTTACCTGAATGTCCTTAATTATGGTTTCAGGGTCTAGTAAGTAACGGGATGAAAGTGGCTACACTAACGCTTCAACCGCAATTTACGACTTCAATACTGAAATGAAGGGGAGTGGCTCCAGTTTATCGCGGCATCCTCAACGAATTAATGTTGGTGGAGTCAAGATGTCCGGTGTGATAAAATTGTGATAAAATCATGGGAAAAGAAGGGGAAAAGAAGGGGAAAAGATAGAATAGACAGAAATAGATAGAATTACTTTTTTGTTTGTTTCTAAGTATTTACGGGAAATCAGACCTGAGATCAAGGGGTTAAAAAACGTTATTTTGTGCTTGTTGAGAACTACGAATCCGGATGTCGCAGGTTCGAATCCTGCTGGGCGCACCAATTAATTAAGGGGTTAGCCATTTACGGTTAACTCCTTTTTTTATTTGTGACCAAATTGTGAACACTTGTCCGAAAAACAACGTTAATCTGGTTTCTAAAAACTTCCCAATTTAAAAATTATAGCTAAAGGCTGACTCAATTTTTCACAAAGTTTTAGTAGTGAACAGGTGTAAGAATTAAAGATTAACGGTTGCAAACATGTTTTTATTGGGGATTGTTTTTTTCTATCTCATGGAAGCTGGTAGCTTTTCTCCATTCTAATAAAATGAATATTATACTTGCATATTAATGCACCTCGAATTATATATTATCAAGGATTTAATCAACATAGGCATTCTGGGGAGGTTTAGATATGAACGTAAAAGGCATCATTTATCTTACAGGAAAGACTGCTATCATTAAAGTTTTCGGCGAGGAACGCTGGAATTCCTTTGTACCCAAACTGGCGACAAAGGAGAAATTTTTCAGCAATACAATCTGGGCCATTACTCCCGTTCCGATGGATAAATTCATCATTTATCTTGACGAGCTGGTTAAGGAATTTTTCGACAACGATATGATGCAGTACGTGACGTTTGGGAAGTTAGCCGCTCAATTTGCCTTGTCGTCGGAAGGCCCGTACAAATCTTATCTGCTCACAAAGGATACAAAGCAGTTCGTCGAGTTTGTCCTGCCTAAGCTCTGGTCGACGTATTTTGACGAAGGTAAGGCTACCGCACTGTTCGAAAACAACATCGTTCATTTCAAAATCACCGGGCTTAAAATCAAACATTATTACTTCGAGCAACTCCTTATGGGTTACTTTCAAAAGGCAATCAAAATTTTCGGGAAAAAAACTGTTGCGAAACAGGTCAGGAGTATTTCATCGGGAGATGGTGATATTTATTTTCAGTATGCTCTAAAAGACTCTTGATCACAAACTTTTTAAAAACGAACGGTGTCCTATGGTACGCCGCTTTGTTCAACGTCCCGGCATACCACCAGCACCGGCATGCAAATTCTGTGGCATGGACTGGGCTGACCCCAGCATCACCATATCAAGGAGAATGTTGACGCTTTCATTCACAAACGGGGCATACTGATTCCGGACTTTCTGCTTTAGCTCGGTCGGCGTCTCTTTCTTCTTACTGCCACCTTCCTTTTCCATCTCCTTACGCAAGTCGGCAAGCTTGATGACGCCCTTTTTGTCGGCGGCTTCCTTGTTATTTTTGATGATCTCAGCAAACTTCGCGTCTTTCGCGACTCGGGCATTGGACCTTGCTGCCAGTTTCACGAGTAGGGGCTGCTCTACAGGCTTCCAAAGCGGAGCGGTGTTTCCGGACGCGCCGAGGAAGGGATCGATTGCCTGGGATGGAAGCGGGTATTGCAACGTTGTTTCACCTACATCTTCGAGAATGAAAAAGAATGGCAGCCGTACATCAGCCTCTACGCCCACCTTCTGCGTAGATTTACCACCGGGCAGGAAGTACAGCGCTGTTGTAACTTTCATGCCGCCCAGATCCCTGGGCAATGGTGTCAGCGCCTGCACGGACCCCTTGCCAAAGGTATGATCCGATCCGACGATCACCGCACGATGGTAGTCTTTGAGAGCGCCAGCAACGATTTCACTGGCCGATGCGCTCAGGCGGCTCGTCAGCACGACAAGGGGGCCCGTGTATACCGCGCGGGGTTCTTCCGCTGGGAACGTAATCACCTTGCGCTTATCGTCTTCCGTCCCCGCTGCGGCCGAACCATTGGCGAGAATCGTTACCTGCCCGCTGTTGTCCTTGGTCGCCACGATTCCACCCTTACCAAGAAAAAGACCTGTAAGTTGTACCGCCTCCGTAAGCAGGCCTCCCCCATTGCGGGACAAATCCAGTAGAATCCCATCGACATGCTGATGCTGGGCCTGCACGAGAATGTTTTTCACGTCTTCATAGCAGGACTTGTTTTTCTTCTCGTCGCCATAGAAAGAAGGAAGATCGATAACGCCGAAGCGGTACTGCCTGTTGTCTACCATCCGTGTTTCGTAGGTTATCTTGGCCTCCTGATCCTTAATGTCGACCTTGTCGCGTTTGATAGTGATGTCGAAGCGGTACGTACGTTCCGCCTGCCTCAGGATTGTGAGGGTTACCTGCGTTCCTTTCTTACCGCGGATCATCTTGACAACGTCGCGCAGGTCCATGTCGATGACGTCAATGGACTTTCCCCCTTCCTGGGTTACTGCGATTATCTTGTCCTTCGGCTTCAGATCTCCTGAACGTTCGGCACTCCCCCCGGGAATCAACTCCTCAATAATGGTAAAGCCGTTGTCGCTGCTGAGTACGGCCCCGATTCCTTCCAGAGAAAGCTGCATCTGAATCCGAAAGTCTTCAAATTCTTCTGGGGATAGGTAGCTTGTGTGCGGATCCAGAGCTTTGGCGAAAGCTTCAGCAACGCTCGTAATGAGCTTTGCGGGATTGCGATTGACCATCCGCTTTGTTTGCAGCTCGTATCGGTGAATCTGCTGTTTCTTGGCCTCCGCCAAGTCGATACCTGTCAACAGGGCGTTCTCAATCTGGAATTGCACAACCTTCTTCAGGAGCACATGCTTTTCCGCCGCAGTTTTCGCGTAGGGGCGCTTTTTCACGTCTGTGTCCAGTTCCACTTTCTCATCGAGATGGTAGTCCGGCCCCAGAATCTTTTTGACTATAGCTTCGTTCTCCCGCGTTCTTGCAACTAAAAAATCATAAACCGGCTTGAGCGAAGCACAGTTGCCCTCTTGCACAATCGCAAACACGTCTCGCAGAAACGGCTTTAGCCTTTCCACATCGGATTCGTACAGCAGGGTTTTAGAGGGGTCCAGACTCTTGATCATCTGGTCGATAGCGTGAGCTTCGATCTCTCCGGTCATATTCTTAATCGCATAGTGGTTGGCCAAATACCTTCCCATAAGCAGCGGCAGACTGCTGCAAGTGAGGTTTTCGGCCACTGATGAGGAAACGGGCAAAAACAGGATCAGCAGCAGAATCAGTAAAAATCTTCGGACACAGAATCCGCCTTTGCTGCCGAGGACAATCCTACGACTATGGTGATTGTCCCCGGGGTCGTTTCCGGAAATGTTTTCATCGCGTCTATCATGCATGCTCATGTTCTCTTTTCCTAATGATCAAAATACGATAGGATCCTGCAATCCCTTGGTGATGATTTTGAAGAACTCCTCGGAAATATGCTCGATACTTGGTTTTTTACGTTTTCTTTTTTTCACAATAAAGTAATAATAAGCGATTCTTAAAAATGCGCCAACTATAATATTAGCCATCACGTCAATGTCCATATCTTTCCGGAACAAGCCAGCCTGAACCCCTTTTTCAAGCTCATCGGTGACGTAATTCAGCATCTTCTGTTCGAATCTCTCGATATACGGTTCAAAAATGTTGTTAATTCCGGGTCCGATGCGAAGATAAATATTACATAGTTCTTCGTTCAATTTAAAAAAATTAAGGCTGCGCGTTATGAGTGCCTGGAAGTAACTCTGCAGATCTTTCTGGTTTGGATCTGTGGAGGCGTTCAGTACAACCTCCTCCCAATCATCGAGGAATCTTTCGAGAATCGAGATGAACAAATCTTCCTTGTTCTTGAAATATAAGTAGAATGTGCCCTTTCCAAGTTTTACCTCCCGCAGGATATCTTCCACGTGGGTTTGGTAATAACCGTTCCGGGCTATAAGCTTCTCGGCGCCATCAAGAATCTGGTTTTTTCTTAACTCTCCCTTCATGCTTCTCTCCAAAAATTTTTTTCACAATATGATAAATTAAGCTTGACATCAAGGTATTTTTATTTCATATATTTACAAAATAATCAGACCTGACTCGTCAGGTTTATATTTCAAGTACATCCAGCCTGATTACAAGGCGCCGGGAATAGACGGTCTGTATTTTGCCGGCGATACTGTGCGCAGCAGAGGTGTAGAGATGGATTTTGCCTCACGCTCCGGCTTGCGGTGCGTGGAGAAAATCCTGAATAAAAAATTTGATATAGAATGACAAATCAATAATAAAGGGCATGGAGAATACATGAGAGCATCAACAAAAGCTTTGATGGCTAAACACGGATGGAGGATAGATCGGGCAATCCACAATTATCTTTACTTCCTTTTTTATTACCCATATGTGCGATTTGTATATTATCTATTTAAATATCTTGCAAAATATTTGTCATGGTTCAAACCGCTAAATCCAATCGTGAGAATGGCATTAAACAGGTATCATGCGAAAATCCTGTCCGGCGGAGACGTGAAAAAGATAGTGACTCTCAATGAGGAGATAAGCGCGATCTCCGAAAAAAACAAAAAGATCATCCCCTTTAAATATGCTTACAAGATCCTGTTCAAAAATCCGGAGTATATCGCAGTTGTCGACTGCCCCTGCAAAAAAACACTGAACGCACCGCCCGATACGATAAACTCATGTTTGTGCGTGGGGAGTGGCACCGGCGCCTTCTGGGTGGACAGTCTCTCGAAAAAATACAATGCCCGGAAGATCAGCCAGCAGGAGGCATTGGATATGATCACGCACTACCGGAAGATGGGCTATATCAATCAGGCATTCTTCAAGGTTGCGACTGGGGGCAGCACCGGGGTGATCTGCAATTGTCATCCGGACACCTGCGTTTCCCTGCAGGCCACAAAATTCGCTAAAAAATTCGATAAGAACTTCACGCAGAACGCGTATGCCGGCTACTCAATCAGCCACGATGAAACAAAATGCAAAAAATGCGGGACATGCGCCTCCGTATGCCATTTTGAAGCCATTACGGTTGTTCCTGAAAAAAGCTGGTCATACAATAATGAAAATTGTACCGGTTGCGAACTGTGCGTTGAGCACTGTCCTGAAGTGACACTTTCCTTGTTTCGGGATTCATCAAAACCGTTACCGCTCGACATCGATCTCGTAAAATCCGAATTTGTACAATAAAGGAGTCTATCCATGAAAGAATATGATGTAATCATAGTAGGGACTGGGACAGGCGGCTCAACAGTCGCGCGGGAAATGACCAATCGCGGGAAAAAAGTCCTCATGCTCGAGGCGGGTGGGCGATGGGAATGGATGGGCAACACCATGACAGTCGCTATGATACTAAAGCATTTCGGGTTGGTACGGAGCAAGGAGGGGCGTACCGTCACCTTCGCCAACAACTATGGCGGCTTGTCGAACATTGCAGCAGGTTGCGCGGCTCCTCCCCCCAAAGCTGTTTTCGACCCGGTAGGAATCGATCTCACAAAGGAGGCGGAAGAGGCGAGGAAGGATCTGGGCATCCAGAAGCAACCCGACGAGCTTGTGGGGAAGGAGAATCTACGCTTGGTTGAAGTTGCCAACAACATTGGGTATCACTGGGGAAAGATGGAAAAATTCATCGATCCGAAGCGATGCAATGCGAGCGGGGACTGCATGCTTGGATGCAAGACCGGCGCTAAGTGGACTGCTCGCGTCTACGGCGACGAGGCGGTGAGCAAAGGCGCTGACCTCCATCTTCATACCAAGATCACGGAAGCGATCATTGAAAACGGCCGGGTGGTCGGGGTCAAGGGAACAAAGTTAGGGGTCCCCGTCAAATATTTTGGGAAATCCGTCGTGCTTTCAACAGGGCTCGACAATGCGTATATACTCCGCCGCGCCGGGATTGCGCGCGCCGGAAAAGGATTTTGCTGCGACTGGCTTCAATTCGTGGGGGCTGAGATTCCCGGTATGAATACCGTTGGCGCCACGCCCATGTCCGTAGGTTCGCTTGAGTTCTACGAATCTGACGGCATCGCCATTGTTCCGGTATTTCCCAACTGGTCAATGTATGCGGCTACGCTCGCCTTTATGGGGCCAAAGAGCCTGCTAAACTTTCCTAGATTTTGGAAGCTCTCGGGCATTATGGTGAAGGTGCGGGATGAAACGGCGGGTGAGCTTTTCAAGGGCGTATCCTTCTCCAAGAAGGTCAGCAAAGCTGACCAGATGAAACTCGATAAAGGGGTTGATATAATCAAAAAAGTGTTTCGTAAGGCCGGCGCAAAAGATGCGGATATACTCCCTCTCAATCCGCAAGGAGCTCATCCCTCGGCAACATGCAGAATAGGCGATGTGGTGGACATTAACCTTGAGACAGAAATCAAAAACCTCTACTGCTGCGACGCGAGCGTAATGCCTTCAGCTTTGGGGTTGCCGGTTATATGGACAGTTGTGGCTCTGGGTAAACGTCTTGGGAAACATCTGGATGCTCGGCTCGGCTAACAGGCATCAAACATAAAACTTCGGTTCCAAGAAATACAAAAAGGGGTGATATTATGAAGCTTTGGTCAAGAGGTTTAGGGAAACAAGAGATTAACCTGGATTTCAGGTATTGCAAAACCTTAAAGGATCCTGAAACGGGGAACATGCTCATCATAGGAAACATGCAAAGCCCGGTTACATGGGAGTTTAAGATTACATTTCATCCGGAAGATATCGGCGGCATCATGAAGGCGATTTTGTGTCCTTCCATGCTTTTTTTTGCCATTAAAAATTTGCCCCAGTATCTGATTTATCTTCTGAACAGGAATAAATTTAAACATGAAGGAAATCTCGTAGAAAAAGTTAACGCCGCATATGAACAGTGCATGACCGGCGGCAGGGTATATCATCGTGATCCGGGGTCGCTATCTTCAAGCGCGGCCTTAGTAAAGGAGGTATAAATATGCCCGATTATGATGTTATCGTTATAGGAGGAGGCATCAACGGCCTCACTTGTTCCGCCTACCTGGGAAAGGCAGGTCTAAAAACCCTCGTTCTTGAAGCCAGAGGCGAATGCGGAGCCCATTGCGACACCAGTGAGCCGGGTATTCCGGGATTCCTTTATAATCTTCACGCAACAATGCTTGCCACGGGTTTCGGACCGCCGATGCAGGATCTGGAATTGGAAAAATATGGACTTGAACTGAGGAACACATCCTATGTTTGGGGCAAACCGTTTCTCGATGGCACCAATGCTCTTATCGCTTCCAGTCCTTATGATACCATGGAAAACTGGGGAAAGCATTCAAAACAGGATCGTGCCCTTTTGGAAAATGCGCTGGAGTTTCTGTACCCGCAGATGCTGGAGTTTACCGATATTGTACATCGGTTCATGTACACCGCCCCTACAGTCCAGACCATGCAGGCTTTTTCCGATTTTATGGGCCGCTTCTTCAAGTACCTGGGCAAAAATTTGGCCGGCGAGCAGTTCATGAAAATGAACGGCTTTGAGGTCATGGATGCCTTGTTCGAATCAGACCACATCAAGACCATGGTGCAAGCCATGGAATGGATTATTGGGTTTCCGCCCATACATCCGCAGATTGGCGCTATTGGTTCCTTGCTGGGGCTGCTTTCAGGATCATTCTTTCCGCTCACCACGGCCAAGGGGGGCTCTCATGCTGTGACCCACGCCCTTATCCAGGCGAACGTAGACCATGGCGTCAAGATCATGCCCTGCTGCCCGGTGAAAAAGATAATCATGAAAAACGGGGAGGCTCAAGGAGTTGTTCTCCACGAGCACGCTATTTATCCCAATCAGGAGATCACAGCTAAGAAGATTGTCAGCAACATAACCGTTGTGCCAACCTTCATTGACCTTATCGGTGAGGATCATATTCTGGACAAGGATCTGGTTAAAAGAATCAAGAACTTCAATTACCATGAGCAGACGATATTCACGGTCCACTATGCTTTGGATGGTCCGCCACAATGGAGAACAGCCGATTATGATGAAGGCATCATGCGTTCATGGATGGGATATTTCGGCGGTGAAACCACTGATGAAATGAAAAAGTACTCACAGGCCATCATCGAACAGGAGATCTACCCAGAAATATACGCGAATTGGTACCTTCCCACCCTTGCCGATCCTACCCAAGCTCCTGAAGGGTGCCATGTAACCCAGGCGTGGATTGACATGCCGGGGGAACCCCTGAAATGGAAGCATGGTAAGCTAGGAGGCAAGAATGCTTTTTTAGATATCAAAAATGTCTTGGCTGACCAGATTACCGATGCCTACGACCATTACGCACCGGGTTTCAAAAAACAGATACTGAACCGCTACATCTATTCGCCTTTGGAACAGGAGCGCAACAATCCGTCAGCGATCCAGGGATGCTGGGCGGGCGGCAGCGTTATCCCTGAACAGTTCTACGACAAGCGTCCGGTCGCTGGCGTGTGCGTTGGAGGCGGGTCCAGAACTTTCTTGAAGAATCTGTACCTGTCTAATTCAATTCATCCCTTCGGGATTACGCCGCTGGGTTCAGGATACATCGCCGCCTGCGAGGTTGCCGAGGACATGGGCGTACGTGAGCAGGAATGGTGGACCAGCAAGGCAACCCACTGGTATCTTGAGAACGCTGCCAATATTCCTCTTGATCTCGGTGTAAGGAGGCAATTATGAAAAACAAAAATTATGATGTAATAATAATAGGAGCCGGCCCCAACGGCCTCATCTGCGGCGCCTATTTGGCCCGGGCCGGCCTCAAGGTTGCCCTTATGGAGCGCAGGCATGAAACCGGCGGCGGCCTCGACACGCTCGAGCTTGCCGGATTTAAATACAATCCGCACGCCATCTATCACATGATGGGGGAATACATGCCTCCTTACCGCGACTTCAACCTCAAGGAACGCGGAGTGAAGTATATTTATCCGGATGTCCAGGCCGCGTACATCGGAAAGAACCACAAGCCGGTCTCGTTTTATCTCGATCCGAAAAAAACAGCGCAGTATCTTTCAGCGTACTTGAGCAAAGAAGATGGAGAGCGGTATGAGCGAATGTACAACGAGTTCAAGGAACTTTCTGAGAAAATTATCATGCCTCTGACGTATGTACCGGCGATGCCGGCAATGGAGCAGGTCCCTGCTTTCGCGATTGAGTATGGCGAATTGGGTGAGAGATTCAATGAAATATCGGAAATGACGCCGCTGGAAATACTGGAACAGCGTTACGGCTTTTCAGATCCCGTAAAGGCGGCCCTATACAATCTCTTTGCCATGTGGGGTCACTCAAACTATGATGGATTGGGATTTCTCTTCCCGCTTATCGTATACCGCATGCTCAACGCCGCGCTGATAAGTGGCGGCTCCCACCGGCTTTCATCGGCATTGCATAAGGTGATAATAGAGGCGGGAGGTGATATATGCGATTTGTCCGAAGTCACGAAAGTCCTCCTTACGGGAGGCAAGGTATCGGGTGTGCGCCTTGCCGACGGAACTGAAGTCAAGGCGAATGTTGTTGCGTCCAGCGTTGACCCGAAGCAGAATTTCCTCGAGTTTTTTGAAGAGAATCAGCTTCCTGCCGATCTTGTACAGTGCGCTCGGAAGTGGGAGTGGGAAAAGGTTTCCTATTTTGGCATTCACCTTTCACTCCGGTCGGTGCCCCGATATATCGGCACCGAGGGCATTGATGATGCGAACAGAGCTATGGTTACCCATCTGGGAGTCAGCGATACCGAAGAAATACTATCAAATTACCACAATATGGAAGATGGGAAACTCCCCGGCCACCCCCACGGTCATATCACAGTAGCATCTCTATATGATTCTATACAAGGATACGGAACATACCATACGGGTCGATGGGAATGCCTGGCTCCCTTTGACCAGGACTGGGACTTGATCAAAGATGATTACGCGAAACAATGTATGGATGTATGGAAACAGTACGCCCCTAACCTTGATCCTCTGGATCCGATGAACACGCTCATCTGCCCCCCCACGTATATAGAAAAAAAATTCAAAAACATGGTGCGGGGTTCCATTAAACAGGGGTCTTACATGACTCTCCAAATGGGATATAACCGGCCCCATGACTCATGTTCGCGACACTATACTCCAATCGAAGGGTTTTATGTTTGCGGGGCCTGCACGTATCCGGGAGGAATGATTATCGGCGGACCGGGGTATCTCGGTGCAAAAATCATTGCCGAGGATCTGGGGGTAAAGAAAAACTGGTAGTGGAGCTCCGCCGACGGGAGTCGGCGGCCCCAAAATCTACCTTCGGTTCAAAAAGCCGAAGGATACTTATGCGACATCCTGCGATTGACAGAAAGCATTCAACCCCAAGCGGGAGTTGGGGGCTTTCTGCAGCGGGGCAAACCGGGCAAAAGAAACGGGGGTTTGTTCCGGCGTAAAATTATTCCTAACCTTACAATGCTTTTGGAGGTATAATATGGCAAACGTGTTTTTATCAGATACATGGTTCGATGAATCAGATAAAATTGCCGAATCCTTTGGGAAAATAAATCTCCCGGAAAAACTGGTTGGGTTTATCCTTAACCTGACCGTAACCGGGTGCCCGGAAGGTGACAAGGCGATACACTTTACCGAGGGCAGATTCGGGAAAGGACATCACAAAAACGCGGAGACGATGCTGACTCTCCCATACGACGTCTGTTACAAAGCGCTACTGTGCAACGATACAAAGGAGGCTATGAAGGGATTTCTCACCAGGAAAATCAGGGTCAAGGGCAATATGACCGAAATGCTTACACTGGCCAGCATTAAGTCGGAGGGCGACCTTGAAGCTCTTAGGGTAAAAGTCTGCACCATGACCGAACCCGTTTCCTGAGGATGTCCGGAAACAGCAACATGGAAAGTATAAAACCGTTTCATGGAGATGCCGCAAACAGAACATTGCGCGTGTTCAGGCTGCTCTCCCGTTTTCCCTTCGGCAAATTTATATACAGCAAGTTGGTAAACTATTATGCGCCATACACAGGAACAATCGGGGCTGTCGTGACCAACCTGATTCCCGGCCTGTGCACAACAGAAATGAAGGACCGGCGCGGCATCCAGAACCATCTTCGCACTGTGCATGCTATTGCTCTGTGCAATCTGTGCGAAATGACCATGGGGCTCATGGTAGACGCGACGATTCCCCCTCATCTGCGGTGGATACCCAGAGGAATGAATGTGCAGTATATAAAAAAAGCGCGCGGCAAGCTGTCGGGCAGAAGTTGGATCGCCCCGGATGCTTTTGCACCCGGAAACATCTCCATACCGGTGGAAATACAAGATATGTCGGGAGATATCGTTGTCAGGGCTGATATCATACTTTCCGTAACACGTCGCCCTGAATGAAAGGTTTATGAAGATGAAAACAAGAATCACTGAACTGTTTGGAATACAATATCCCATCATATTGCCCGGAATGAGCTGGATCAGCGTGCCTGACCTCGTAGCGGCAGTATCGAACGCCGGCGGTCTGGGCGTACTTGCCACCGGCCCGCTTTCACCTGAAGAAACAAGGATATCTATACAGAAAATCAGGAAGCAAACGAACAAACCCTTCGGCGCGGGAGTCACCCTCATGATGCCGGGAGCCCGTGAAAACGCAGAAATTGTTATCGAAGAGAAGGTTCCTGTAGTCATATTTTCCCTCGGGAAAGATAAAAAACTTTTCCAGAGAATTCATGACTACGGAGGAAAGGTTGTATCCACGGTCACTACGGCCAAGCACGCCCATGCCGCAATCGAGGCAGGCGCCGACGCCCTGAGTATTATCGGATATGAAGCTGCCGGCCACGGCAGTCTCGTCTCCACTTTAGTGTTGACGCCTTCCATTGTGGATGAGGTTAAGGTACCGGTGATAGCCGGCGGCGGTATCGGCGATGGCAGGGGACTGGTTGCAGCCCTTGCCCTGGGAGCGGATGCTGTATACATGGGCACTCGTCTATCGATAACAAAGGAAAGTCCTGTTCATGTCATTTCCAAGAACTTAACCCTGCAGCATGGAATGGAAGATACCCTTTATTCCGACCGCTTCGACGGGTTGTGCTGCCGTGTGCTCAAAACGCCGCAGGCGGAAAAGGCTATCCGGCGGGGCATGAGCTTCCCCCGCGCCTTCCTGGCTTCTTTGAAGATTTCGCGAAAGCTGAAGATGCCGTGGATAAAAGTCTTCATCGGTTCATTGCTGCAGGGAGGCCCCGGGCTCCTCATGAAACTTGCCCATTTTGTCATTGCTGTTGAAGCGATAGAGAAGATGACCATTAGCGGTGACAACGAAAAGGGGATTCAGCTGACGGGCCAAGTCCAGGGCATAATTCATGATGTTCCAACGGTATCGGAGCTTATCGAAAGAATCGTGAAGGAAGCCGATAAAATATGCAAGACATTGCCGGAAAAAGTTTTCTTGTCACCAAATTTCAGCCAGGAAATAGTGCAAAGGAAATTTTAATTAAATCGTTTTAGGATACAATTTCCATGAGTAAATATATTGGTCTGAAGCAATCATTCGTCGCGTGGGTAATGCAGCACAAATCCTTGTTTAAACCCGGTCATCGTGCCATCGAGTGGCCATTTTTTCTCGGATATGTCCCTCTCTGTTGCGGGACATTCATCCCTGGCTGGACCGGCGCAAGAGCACCATCACCTACCTTCCGATCAATGAAACCCTGCGCTCCGAAAGCATCCCTATGCCCGCAGAGGTGATCGCCGCGTACATAAAACAGTCGCCCCACCATGTTATCATAAACCGTTGTCTCTGCCGTACGGCGCGGGACTGCCAGAATCACCCTCCTAACATCGGATGCCTTTTCATGGGCGAAAGTGCCCTGCAGATGCCGCCCCAGATCAGCCGTCGCGTGGACGTGCCGGAGGCCTTACTTCACCTCGAAAAAGCTCTCGATGCCGGTTTGGTACCGCTCGTCGGCAAGGTGCGGTTCGATAACTTTGCCTTCCTCATACCGGATGAAAAAAAACTCCTCAGCGTCTGCTTCTGCTGCCCCTGCTGCTGTATGATGGCCTATTACCGGCACATCCCGCCCGACCAGCTCGATGCGGTATTCCCCCGCCTGGAAGGATTGACAATCGAGGTTACCGATGACTGCCGGGGCTGCGGCACCTGTGCCCGAAACTGTTTTGTCAAGGCGATCACTGTAGAGAACGGCAAGGCCGTGCACTCTGCGACTTGCCGCGGATGCGGGAGATGCGCCCGCTTCTGCCCCAATCAGGCAGTACGAATCACCCTTACCAAGCCCGATTATCAGGAAGATATACTGCGTAGAATCAACGACCGAGTCGATTTTAAGTAATCTTTGCGAATTTGTTATAAAGATATTGCTTGACTTATAGACGACCGGTCTATTATAATATGCGTAAGTAAAAAGCAAAGGGGGAAATTTATGGATATTTACGAACGATTGAGAGAAATTCTGGACGCGCATCCGGCAACGGCTCCGAAAGCAAAGTCGATCAATGAGATACTGCGCATACTTTTCACGCCGCAGGAAGCGGCGCTTGCCGTCAATATGAGTTATAAATCAAAAAGTGTGTCCAGTATAGCGGGCGTGACAGGAGTTTTGGAAAGCGAAGCAGTACAAAATCTGGAATCAATGGTCAACAAAGGAATTATTCAATCCCGGAATAAAGAAGGAGAAAAATTATATGCTTTGCTTCCGCTGATTCCCGGCGTGTTCGAGTTTCCCTTTATGAAGGGCGGTGCAACACCCATGCACCAACGCTTAGGCCAGCTCTGGGAAGAGTATCATCATGAAGTGCTTGGCGCCTCATTTGCCGGTCAACCGACGCCGCTCATGAGAGTAGTCGCTGTGGAAAAATCGATTACAGCGCAAGACCGCGTTCATCCCTATGAAGAGGTTAAACATTTCATCAACGATGCAAATTACATCGCGCTGGCCCCATGCGCCTGCAGAGTCAGCGTGGCCAAATGTGACAAACCCAAAGAAGCTTGTCTTATTTTTGGTGAAACGGGTGAGTTTCTGGTGGAGAGAGGTTTTGCCCATCAGATCAGCAAGGAAGAAGGGCTGAAGGTGCTGGATCTGGCAGAAGAGGCGGGACTGGTTCATACAAGCAACAACAGCGCTGACCGTGCCACCCTGATCTGTAACTGCTGTCCTTGCTGCTGTACTGTTCTGCGGGGGAAAACACAGCTTAAACATCCTCACGCCTTTGAAACCAGCCGTTTTGAAGCGCATGTCACGAGTGATAAATGCAACGGTTGTGCTATTTGTGCCGATGAGCGGTGTCCGATGAAGGCTATTGAAATCAAGGATGATGTTGCCGTCATCAATTTTAAAGAGTGTATCGGCTGCGGCTTGTGTGTAACCGGATGTCCGACAGGAGCTATTGAGCTTACAGAAAGGAAACAGATCCCTTCTATTCCAGCTACGATCAAGGAAATGGGGGCTAAAGTCCTTCAGGAAAAAGGAAGGCTTGAAGCTTTTCTGAAGGTCATGCAAAGTTGATATTACCGTTTATGGTGATGAGGAGAATCAGTAATGGCGCGAACCAATACCCGTGAGGAAATCATCCGCAAGGGAGCTGAACTTATTCACGCGCAAGGCTTCAATGCCACAGGCCTTCAGCAGATCCTTCAGGCTGCGGGCATTCCCAAGGGTTCGTTCTATTTTTATTTTAAAAGCAAAGAAGATTTCGGATTGGAGATTATTAATTATTTCAACGCAATAATCAGCGCGACCTTCACTCGCTATTTAACCGACAAAAAAATTCCGCCTTTGAAACGACTGGAAAAATTATTTAAATTTTTCGAAGCCGCTTTTCAAAAAAGCGGTTATGCTTTGGGCTGTCCCATCGGAAACCTTTCACTGGAGCTTGCCGACACCAATGAACGGTTACGCCTGCATCTTGTAGGCGTAATTGAAGCGCTCATAACGCAAATCAAATTATGTCTTCAGGAAGCCAAGCGCGAAAAATCAATACCTGCTAGTTTGAATGCGTCTGATACCGCACGCTTTATTTTTCATGGATTTGAAGGAGCTGTTTTGCATATGAAGGTTGTAAAAAACATCGAACCTATTCGGGCATTCCGAAGCTACTTGACAGGCTATTTGAAAAAAAATAAAGCGTTGGAAAAGAGATGAAGACACAACGCCTTAAGAGTTTTTTGTCACAACAATCAACGAACAAAGGATAAATTATAAATGCATGAACTTCCAATAACCGAAAGCATTTTAAGAGTAGTCTTAAAACACGCCGAGACAAATAAAGTTCGGCGGGTGGTGACCATTCATTTGCAAATAGGCAAACTAAGCGATCTCGAAGATGAATGGATTCAACGCTATTTTGATTATCTGAGCAAAGACACCGTGGCCGAAGGGGCAAAACTCAAAATCGAGCGGATGCCGATCATGCTGCAGTGTAGTTCCTGTTCCACTTCTTATGAGGTCGAGGCGGCAAAATTGGGCGATCTTGTCTGCCCAAACTGCGGACAGAAGGACAGCACGCTTCTTTCCGGAAGAGAATACTATATCAAGGACATGGAGGTGCAGTAGTGAAAGAAGTCAGGCTTATTGAAGTTAAGGAGGAAATCCTGGCCGATAATATCAAGGTGGCAGCAGAGGTTCGGGAACGGCTAAGCAAGACAAAGACGATGCTTTTAAATCTCATGTCTTCGCCGGGTTCAGGAAAGACCAGCCTCATTCTTCAAACTATTGCCAACCTGAAAGATAGTTTACGGCTCGGCGTGATCGAAGCGGATATCGAATCCAAGGTTGACGCGGAAAAGGTCGCCTCCCGGGGAATTCCAGCCATTCAGCTCAGGACCGGAGGATTCTGCCATCTCGACGCCACTATGGTCACTCAAGGTATTGATGCCCTGACTGTCAGCGATCTGGATCTCGTTATTATTGAAAACGTGGGCAATCTGGTCTGTCCCGCCGAATTCGATACCGGCGCCCACAAAAACGTGATGATTTTGAGCATTCCCGAAGGGGACGACAAACCTCTTAAGTATCCCCTGATGTTTTCCATCTGCGACTTACTGCTGGTCAATAAGATTGATTATCTGACTCTCAGCGATTTTGATATGTCCGCTTTGCGCAAACGAGTTCTGGCATTGAATCCCCGAATCACTATTCTTGAAGTGTCCTGCAAAACAGGCTCCGGAATAGAAGACTGGATCAACTGGTTGAAGAGAGAAGTTGATGCCTTTAAGGGGTTAAAATAGGGTTAGAATCAATCTTTTACTTAACGTAGGAACAACAATAGTCTGTAAGGCTCTTGACCTTTAAACTGAATTTGGATTGAGCTGGCACCTCAAAGACGTCTCCTTCGTTAAACGTTACCCATCCGGTAGCGCCGGGCAGTAGAACATCGAGATTGCCGGCAAGAATCTCCATAATTTCTTTTTCTGCCGTGCCGAATTCATAATCTCCGGGAAACATGATGCCCAATGTTTTTTTGGAACCGTCCGGGGAAATTACCGTACGGCTGGTGACCTTGCCGTCAAAATAAATATTCGCTTTTTTTACAATTGTTACATCCCTGAATTTCACCATAATTTATTTCCTTCCTTTAATTTTATATAAACTCGCCTTTAGCCACTGTTATCACTTTGCCGCCGACTGATATGGATATTTTTCCATCCTCTTGCTTTGCCTTCAAAAATAAAAGTGACGGCCTGCCTATTTCATAACCCTGTTCAGCACGAACATCAATCTCGTCTTTTCCCCAAAAACGGTGACGCACCAGATATCCGGCAAGACAACCGTTTCCGCTTCCTGTGGCCGGATCTTCCGGGATGCCGAAGCAATCGGCAAACATACGAACGCTGATATCATTTTGCGGATTGTGCGGTTCAGCGCAAAAGATCAAAATAGGTTTAGCCCACCTGTTTTTAATGAATTCAAAATATTTATCCTTGTTGATTCTTGCTCGCTTAAGCGCGCTTAGGCCGCGCAGCGGAACAAGAATGTGAGGCAATCCTGTGGATATTTCTTCAATGGGAAAGCGATTATCAATATCGTCCGGATGGAGATTCAATAAAGAAGAGATGATCTTCGCATTGATGGTGTCACCAAAAACCGGCTCCATCTGCCGCATCCAGCAGATAGGTCCCTGCCGTGAGCTATCGTCGAAGCTTACAGGAATTTGTCCCGCTTTCAGATTCAATTTTATTTCGATCGCATTTCCCCAGCTCAAAATCTCTGTTCTGATAATGTGAGCCGTCCCCAATGTAGGATGACCGGCAAAAGGCACTTCTTCACCGGGCGTAAATATGCGCACATCAAAACCGCCATCATGCTGTTTTTCCGATAAAATAAATGTGGTCTCAGAAAAATTCATTTCCCGGGCAATGCGCTGCATTTCGTTATCGCTCAGCGCATCGCCGCCGCGAAAAACAGCTAATTGGTTACCGGCATACTTTTCTTCCGCAAAAACATCGACAATGTAAAAAGGCATCTTACCCATTTTAAATTTGTCCTTCGAACATCGCTAAGTGATTCAGGGATATCAGGAAAAAATTTTCCCCGGAGTCCGTTCAGCGCCTGCTCATTTTCCGCCGGCAACTTTGCGCAGTTCGGCAAACAGGTTATCTTCCACTTCAATCAGGCCGGATTCCTGGCGCTGTCTGGCCAGAAGGCTTTTTCTTTCCCCCGGCACGAATATCTCGTCCACTCCAGGCAGTTTCTTCGTGGACTTAACCTTGCTGATGATCTGCGAAACATTACTTGCAAGCTCGCTACGGTCAGTCAGGAGTTCCGGATCAATAGCAAAAATCAAATGTCCCCAGTTGCCTTTGCTGTCGCCGATTCCGCAAAATGCCGCGCCAACCAGCGGCCCGGCCAGTATCTCCCCAATCAGCGCGAGACCTGACCCTTTGTAGCTCCGGTCAAAGGAACGAATGGCGCCCGCGATCGCTTTTTGCGGATCAGTCGTCGGATTGCCCTCATTGTCATAGGCAAAGTCAGCAGGGATGCTTTTACCCGCTGTCTGGGCCTCTACCAATCCAAAATAGGAGGTCGCGGCGGTGGACATATCGAGCACGATGGGATCCTGTTTGCTGGGAATAGCAACGGCCAAGGGATTGGTTCCGAATACAGGCTCGTATGATCCGTAAACGGCAACCCTCTGCGTTGAACGGCCGAAAGCAAAGCCGATCAGCCCCTCGGCTGCCAGACGGGAGGCATAGTATCCTATGGCGCCGGATGATGTGTTGGTGTTGAACGTTCCGGCAATAGCAAATCCGCTTTTCTTCGCCTTCTCCTTCACTACTTCCACCGCTTTTCCGACAACAAGCATGGCGTGATTTTTATTGCCGTTAATGCGCGCTGAAATCGGGGTTTCCTTTTCGATTACAATTTCCCCTGCCTGCGGGTTTTTGGGGATGCCCTTGTCGATGAGTTTCACCACCCCCTGGTTGTTGTCCCGCAGTTGGGCATAGAGCAGCACATCCGTAATTACTTTAACTTCGTTATCATTGTAACCGTATTTTTTAACTGCCCGACGTGTCAGTTCTTCAAGTTCTTTAAGCGCTATTATCACATTTTTCTCCTTGAATGTTTTGCCCACTGATAGAAATCCGGCATAAATCAGGGCGATTTCATTTAATTGCTTTGCACATCATTTGTCAATTGTTTTCCTGGATGTTTCCGGTTATCACTTTGAAAAACAGTTGTCCCTGAAATCAAAACGTCCGCAAATTTAAATGGCAATGTTATTCTCACTATTGTAGATAAATAATATCATGAATATCAAGGCTAAGCAAAAAAGCAAAGTGTGGGTTGTATATATTCTGCGTTGTTTGGATTTCAGTCTGTACACAGGAATGACCAACAACATCGAGAAGCGTCTTGCCGCTCATAATAAAGGAGTTGCAGCAAAATATACCAGATCGCGACGACCGGTAAAATTATTGGCTACGGGCGCCAAGATGTATAGAAACGACGCGATGCGTTTGGAGATAAAAATTAAAAGAATGCCGAAAGCAAAGAAAATTGCGGCATTATTAAAACATGCCGGAAGAAGTCGGAAAAGAACGAAGATAGTGATTGGATCAGTATCCGCTGGTCGGGGGACTTCGCGGCGCAAAAGTCGCGCGGGAACTGAGGAGATTATGAAAAATTTAATCTGTCAGGAATGTCCCAATGGCTGCAATCTCGCCCTTGAATGGGAGGACGCGGAAAATGTTTTTATCGCCGGCAATAAATGTGTCAGCGGGATTGTTTATGCGGCGCGCGTAATCCGTAAAAATAAAAAGGCGCGTATTCATGCCAGAAAAGAAACACCATTGTTCAGCAGAGAAACCCTGAAAGCAGTTGCCGACCGCTGGCATGTACGCCTGAAAAAACTCCATTACAATATTCCTGTTCAAGGAAGCCCGGAGCGTTCGGTTTTTCGCGTTGTTTTGGAAGATAATCACGGCAAATATTTTGTGCTGGAACAAATCACTGTAAAATCTCTTGAACACAAAAGGCAAATTGCCGCGACTCTTGATTTCCTATCGGAAAAAAATCTCTCGCGCATCCAGCCATATATGGCCGACGAAAAAGGATGTCATATTATCCAATACAAAAATTGGTTTTGGCAAATGACGCCTTTTGTGCGAGGTGTTACTCTTGATCGTGAAAAATACATGTATGAAAAGTGGCGCGGCATCGCGCTTGCAAATTTTCTCATCGAGCTGCGCCAAAAATCTCTTGATCTGCCTTTTCTTGATTTTTCAAAGGCATTCTCACTAAAAGACTATGTGTGCAAATTAATCAGCGAAATTAATCTTTATAATCAAGACATTAAAGATGAGATTAAAGATATTGAATCTTTTCTGAAAAATTTTTTTAGTGGCGCGTATGAAAAACTGCCGTTGGCCTTTTGTCACGGCGATTATCATCCGATGAATATTATATGGTCGGTTGATGATATTAAATGCGTAATCGACTGGGAATTTTCGGGCTGCAAAAGTGAGATTTACGACGCGGCAAACTTAGTCGGTTGTGTCGGGATTGAAGATCCCCAAAGCCTCACCGGTGATCTCGTTAAAAGTTTTATTGCCGACATGAAGAAATCTGATATTGTGTCAAATATCAGTTGGAGATATTTGGCGGAATTTGTTGTCGCGCTACGCTTTGCCTGGCTGTCCGAATGGCTGCGCCGAAGGGACACGGAAATGATCAGGTTGGAATTGGATTATATGCGGTTGTTGATCGAAAATAAAAGTAGTTTACAAAAAGCATGGCTATGATCACGGGTATGAACCCCAAAGCAAGCTGCAGGGTATTAAACCCTCCGCTTTGCGGGATTGTTCAACTTGCCAATTCCGCTGCGCCTATAGTGACCTTTAGGTTATTCGCTTTCGGAATTGGAGTTTCAACAATAAAAGCGAGATGAAAAAGTTTAATCTATCCTCAGATTTATGATGCAACATCTTATCAAACATATAAGGGGAAATAAACTTGGAGCATTCAAGGACAATGAGATGATTAAAGCAAATATCCGGGCATTTGAGATAAAAAAGGACATGGAAGGAGCCGTACGGTGTTTTAACGAAGGATTTGAACATATATTGTGGCCATCCATGAAGCATGCAAAACCGAGTTTGCATGAGGATTTTATAAAATTTTTTTATAAAATGTCAACGGACTGTTTTGTCGCGGAGGTGGACGGAGAAATCTGCGGCATTATCTTTGGCGCAGCGCCTTTTAAGATAAAAGGGATACTCAATGCCATCATGTTTTATTTGATGTATGTTATCCCCAAAGGACTCGTTAACGGCTATGGGATGAATTGGTTGGCTTATAAACATTTTTTTCAACTAATCTACGGATATTTACCATTTTTCTTTCTTCATCCCAATCGGTGGCCCATATGTGAAGTGGCATTGTTCACCTCGATAAATAAATATCGGAGCCGGGGACTGGGCAGGTGTCTTATGGATCGATTTGTAGATACTGTGCGCGCGCGAAGCTATGAAGGAACATCCGTATGCACGGATACGGCTCTTTCCTACCGTTTCTACGAAGCTTACGGCTTTGAATTGGAAAAGAGCTTTATTCAAAGATCTTATAAATATTCCATCCCGGACAAATCATTCAAAGCGCTGATTTATTATTTTAAAATTCGTCAATAAATGGCGAGCGCACCAGCGCAATGGACATAAAAAATTGATATTTATTGACATACAAGACCCTTCTAATTATACTTTCTAACACAAAAAGGATTTTCTGATCAAAAAACGCAGTATGCTGTTGCAACGGTGATTCAAGATCAAGAAGGGGCATCGAAGACAGGGAGAACGGCATGGATGTCGAGTGTCCACATTGCCATATCGAGTACAATTCGGATGATATCGCGCAGACGTTGAAAAATGGCCATTTCAAGTGCCCTGTCTGCGGAAAAAAAATCCCGTCCCCTCTGCCCGAGCACCAGCAAAGCACCCCGCCCGCTCCCAGCGGTAAATATCTCGTGCCTGTTTTTATTCTTCTGGGAATTGTGGCTGCTTTCGCTTCCATCCATTTCCTTGCATCGGCCGACAAAACACCTCTGCCAGTGAAGATCGTTGCTTCAGAGACAATGCCGCCCAGTACCAGTCCGCCTGCTCAATCAATCACCATCCCTGCTGCCCCCGCTCCCCAAGCCGTCCTACCGGCGGTGCCGCAGCCCTCGGACAAAATGAAGATTGTGAAAACAATTGCCGCTCTGTATCACATAACTCACTCTTATACCCAGCAAGGAGGATTCGTCTGCTTGGACATGGCTAACGACGTATGGAATCAACTGACAAAGTTCGGTATTGAGGCGAAGATAATGGGTGGGAACGTTAAGGAAAATGTTACTACTTGGAATTACCGGCAGCTTGCGTTGGAAAGCGATCACGCTTGGGTGGTCGCCAAACTGAGTCCAACGGAAAAAGTCGCTATCGAAACTACAAAAGGCGTCGTCATCAAGCCGGAAATGGAAAATGCTTCCGCATATTTCAAGGGCATTGAATTCGATAATCCGGATCAAATCAAAAGATTTGAACGCCTTCGGATAAAACTATATGAGGTATGCGGGGATGCCCTTCAGTTGATCAATGACTGGAATGAAAACGTTGCCGGAAAAGAACAAAAATCCGAAGAAACTATCGCTAAACAGTCCCGAATGGAACAAAGAAAACAAGATTGCGCAAGAACCTTCGGCTATCTGGAAGAATTCAAATCACGGGCAATTTATTACTAGAGACGGCTATAATTCCTTGGGAATTACTTTGACCGTTGTTTTATGAAAGTGTTCGAGAGAGCAGGCTCTATAGGTTTCAACGCCATAGCGACAATGTCTTATACCATTTCTAAATCAAAGATGATATTGAGGCGGCTAGGCGGAGGCGACGAGGCGTATTTGTACACGCGTGACCTTCAGGTTATACGTTGAGGAAGACGACAACAACGCCAACAAAAATAGCGCTTTGATTTAGAAATGGTATTACCGCAAATTTCCCCGTGCATGTACGGAGGCAGTTATATTATAAATTTTAATCTTTTTCTTTCAGTTCCGATAAAGGAGTGAAGGGTATGGTTAATTCATAGATTCCTCGGGACAAAACAGTCTGGACAGGGAATGGTGATTTTTCATACACTTTCAACATAGCTTTATTGGTGGCCAGAACATCGGCGGTAAATCCCTGGATACCCTCTTCGCGAGCCACACGAATCAATAATTCAAAAAGATACGAAGCGATGCCTTTGCCGTGATACTCTTCGTCAACAATAAATGCCGTGTCGGCGAAGGTATCTTGTTTCGTCCTTGCGTAACGCGCCTCGGCGATTATTTTCTCGGTGCCGGAAACCTCGACAATGCCTACAATGGACATGACCAAATGATAATTCACATTAACATATTCCTGCATCTTTTTATGAGGCATTGTCTTTACGGAAGTGAAGTACCGGGAATAGACCGCTTGATCCGAGAATCGATAGAATAAAAGGCGCATCATATCTTCATCAGAGGGTTTGATTGGCCGGAAACAAACCTTCAGGCCGTCTTTAAATTCATGGGAACAGCATACCTTAGAGGGATAAAGAGATCCTGATTCGGGAAAATAAATCTGGTCGGCATAAATCAATTTTGCTTCTTTGGCCTGCCTGACAAGTTCAGCACGGTCGTCGGGATGCGCGATATCAATTAGAGCCTGCGCGCGCTCCCGCATTGTCTTGCCCATGAGATAAGCCACTCCATATTCTGTCACAACCAAATCCATTGATTCACGATTGGTAAACTGAAAAGGCAGATTATCAACGGACAGGACAATATTCGGCATGCCTTTGCGGTTACGGCTGGGAAGACCAAAAATTGTCCGACCTTTTTTCGACAGCGCCGCGCCCATAAAAAGCTCCTGCACATTTCCCGGACCGGCAGTGACATCTCCCTTGCCGGCATGAAGAGCAACATTTCCCGTAAGATCGATTTTCCTTGCCGGAAGAATGGCTATCATTCGGTCATTACTGCCGATCACCTTAGGATCAGTAATCACATCCTCGGGCTGAAATTCGACAAGAGGATTGTGATCCAGCCACTGCATCATTTTTTCACTGCCCAGCAGATAAGAAGCGGAACTCTTACCGCGAAAAACGCCCTTGAACCGGTTAGTTACAGCGCCGCTCTTTATAAGGTCCATCAAGGCATCGGTGAAAAAAGGAGAATGTACTCCCATATGTTTTTTTGTGGCCAACTGCACGGCCAGGGCTTCGTAGAGAGGCCCTATGCCTAGAGATATACAACTTCCGTCCTCAATTACATTCGCTATATTCGCGGCGATTTTCAGGAAAATATCTTCCAGCGGCCAACGGGGAATATAAAGCGGGGGTTCTGTCGATTCGACAAAATAGTTAAATTCATCCATATGAACCAAAGTATCCCCCATGATTCTGGGAGCATGGGCATTGATCTCGCCGACAACAAGATTTGCGGCGTCCATAGCCTGCCTTTCCACATCTACCCCGAGCAGACAAGCGTAACCGTTTTCATCCGGCGGTGAAATCTGAATAAAGGTCGCGTCAATGTGGATGGCCCCCGATTTGAATAATCCGGGTATCCGTGAAAATCTGCTGGGAATAAGATCCACTCTGCCCGCGCTGATAGCCTCAGAAGCAATCCAGCCGGAAAAAAATGTTTTCAACCGAAACTTCCGCGAATATCTTTCATCAATGGGTATAGTATCCCCAATGCTTACCAATTGAATCAATTCCAAATCCTGCAGGTTGGGTTCTTCTGAAGCCATGAGATGTTTAACCAGCGTCCGCGGTTCCGCCATGCCCGTACCGAGGAAAATGGCCATGCCCGGTTCGATTTTGGAAAGAACTTCCTCCGGAGATACGACTTTATACTTCCACATGAATTTCCACCTTTTTTATTTGTATAATCTGTATTTTAAAGTTTTATGCCGTTGCACAACACGCCATTGCGTTAAAGGTTTTGACGCAAGATATGAACCAGCCTAGAAGTAAAATTATGAAATTTCACTTCACCGTTAATTGGATTATATGGAGACGATTTACGCGTGTCAAGAAAATTAAGATTCAGAGTTAAGATTCAGCATTAGGTTTCCTGACCTATTCTTGACTTGACAGATAGTGTCCAATCAAGATGTGTCTTGACAATTCTTTCACCTACAACTATTTAGTACTGTGTGTTCACAATAAATGATGATTGCGAATAGAAAGAGAGTAACACCAATTTCATTGGAGACACGACAGCGGCTGAAACACGCGCCACAATTTCGGGATAAACCGCAGCTTGTGAAAAAGGTTAAAGGCATTTCGACCTAAACTGTCATTGCCAGAATGCCATGAGATTCAATACACCTAACTCTTCTCTGCATTGCGCGCAAAGATCTTTAATGCTTTTGTCTCCGTTGCTTTCCAAAAAGATGTCAGCCAGTTCTGCTGCTGGGCTTTGATATAAATATTCATCCTCAGCAAATTCTTGAAAACATCTTTTACATATTTTCATGTTTTTAAAAGCACCAAGAAAAATTTAATTAGTTCAGCTCTGGGATTTCTATATTTTGCAGTACTTAGATTTAGCGATTCAACTGCTTCCAATAGATATCATCAAACTGGACCGGTATGATTTGATCCTTGTGCTTGTCTTTTATGAATTGACAAACAATATCTTGTAGTTTGTTATACTTTCCCTGATCAACCTCTTCCACAGTTTTTGGCCAGATAAGCATTTCACTTTTATAATCCTTTTTAAGCATCCGCATCATTCGGTTATCAACAGCCGCATTGAGTAATGGCAAAAGCTTTTTTGAAGTTACACAATCCGGTAGATGTGAATAATAAATCGACACTTTCATAACAACATCTAAAGTCTTTGCAATTTGCCCATAGCTTGCAGGACTAGATTTTTTTATGACATTTCCTTTTGTATCTTTTCTTTCAGCCAACATAATATTACCAACACCCCATCTACAGAAGGCTGTATGGATTGTATTAAAATCGTCCTTGTTTGATGCCGTGAATATTTTATCGATATCTTCCATGATCTTCTCGTGAAGCTTTTCCTTAGTGCCTTTTATGAAATTTCGTATCATAGCTGAAAATCCCAGTCCCATATCGATGATATTATATCTTTTGTGATATTCATTAGTTCCCATTTTACTTGTTTCACACAACAATATTGATGGCATAATTTGTTTATCTGTTCAGAGAATCAAAATTTCTTTTGCGCTATATATCTCTTTTTTCTTACTTTATTAATTTACTTTCTGCATAAGATCAGTCAGTGTGCGTTTAACCATTTCGGGTTGATAGAATGTCTCATTATTCTGACTACATTTCTCGGAAGTGCAGTAATAACCATCATGATTTAAAATTAACCATTCTCCATCTTTAAATCCAACCATTCTTGCAATCTCTTCGCCTGTAGAAATACTCCAAAGCCTTATTGTTCCATCAGCACCACATGACAAAGCATACTTATCAAAAGGAAAGAACGCTACAGAGTTTACATCACCTACATGCCCTATAAGAGTTTGTATTTCATTATCTTTTGTAATATCCCAAATTTTTATAGTTTCATCAAAACGCCCACTCCCTGATATTATGTTATGACCGTTGTGATTAAAAGCAAGTGATTTTATTTTACCTGAATGACCTGTAAACGTTCTAATCTCTTTTTCAGAAAAAACATCCCAAAGCTTAATTGTTGCATCATAACTACCTGAGAGAACATGTCTGCCATCAGGAGAAAATGTAATTGATGTTATACCATTCAAATGTCCTTCCAATTTTTTAATTACTTTGCCAGTTGAAATATCCCAGAGTTTAATAATATCATTACGATCACTTCCAGATAACACATATTTTCCATTAGGCGAAAAAGCGACTGAATAAATCTCTCCTGAAATCATCTCTCCTGAATGCCCTTCAAGTTCTTTGATTGTTCTACCGGTGAATGCTTCACAAATTCTGATTACATCATCTTTCCCGTATAGAACATAGTTACCATCTGGTGAAAAAGATACGGAGAACATAGTCACTGGTTTTGACTCAAACCCTTGCTGCCTACCATATGTAATTATCTCTTTATCTTTATTTATATCCCAGAGTTTCAAATACCCATCATTACTTCGAGATAGCGCATATCTATCACACGGTGAAAAAGTAACTGAACAAATCGTATCTCGGTGACCTTTAAATTTTTTGATTTCAGATGCTATCGAGATATCCCAAAGCCTGACAAGATTGTCCATGCCTCCAGACAGAATATAACGTCCATTATTGGAAATAGATACGGCTTTTACGCAAAGAGCATTTTCTTTAAATCTTCTTATTTCTTTTCCCATAGATACTTCACAGCCCGTCGAAACATCCCATAGTCTGAGAGTGCCATAATTGCTTCCCGACAAGAAGTACTTACCGTCTGGTGAAAGAGCTGCTGAACAAAACTGTTCATAATCACATTCAAACGTTTTAACCACTTCTCCCTCTTTGATACTCCAAAGTTCCATCTTTTTATCCGCAGAATCTGCAAAAAAATATTGACCATCAAGTGAAAATATTAACAAGCGGGCAAATACTGGAAAATTTTTAATTTCTTTACCTATCGAAATATCCCATAATTTAATTGTTGAATCTAAACTGCCCGATAAGGCATATTTGCCATCAGGTGATATTGTCACTTTGTTTACTGTATTTGTATGTCCAATAAAACATTTTATTTCTAACCCTGTAGAAATATCCCACATTCTGATCGTTTCATCTGAACTGCCTGATAATGCATATTTACCATCAGGTGATATTGCAATCGAAGTAACAATGTCTGAATGTCCTTCTAATGATATTAATTCCTTTCCTGATGATGTATCCCAAAGCTTGATGGTTCTATCCTCACTTCCCGATAGAGCGAAGCGACCGTCCGGGGAAAATGCAACGGATGTAACTATATCTGAATGACCTGTAAACGTTCTTATTTCTTTCTCTTTTGTAACATCCCATAACTTTACCTTCATATCCTCACTTCCCGACAGGGCGGAGAGACCGTCTGAAGATAAAGCAACAGAAGTAATTTTATTAGAGTGAGAATAAGAACGAAGTGAATGTCCTAAAAAAGTCCTGATCTGCTTTCCTGTACTAATATCCCAAAACTTAATAGTTTTATCCCAACTTCCAGATAATGCGTGACATCCATCAGGAGAAAAAGCAACGGATAAAACTCGTTTATTATGGCCTTTAAAAACGCTAATTCTCTGACTTTCCTTTTCGGAAATATCCCATAGTTTTATAGTACTATCTTCGCTACCGGATAATGCATATTGATAATTTGGAGAAAATTTAACTGAGTTAACATCTTTTAAATGTCCTTTAAATGTTCTTACTTCCTTTCCTGATAATGTATCCCAAAGCTTGATGGTTTTATCCCCACTTCCCGACAGGGCGAAGCGACCGTCAGGGGAAAAGTCAACAGACAAAACGACACTCTTGTGTCCTTCAAATATCTTAATAATTCCTCCAGTGGCTATATCCCATAGTTTCAAGGATCGAGTACCTCCGGATAGGACTAAACGACCATCAAAGGAAACAGCTATAGTTACTACTGAATCATTATGATAAGATTTAGAAAAATTTACTGAGTTACAATCATTGTTAGGAGTTTCTGCAAAAGTTTTCACTTCCTTTCCTGATTTTACATTCCATAATTTAATTGTCCCATCACGGCTACCTGATAATAAATGCATCCCGTCTGGTAAAAAGATAACGGAAGTAACGGTGTCTGAATGTCCTTTAAACGATCTAATCTGCTTTCCATCAAAAACATCCCATAACTTTATGCACCTGTCAAAACTTCCCGACAGGGCGAAGCGACCATCAGGGGAAAATGCGACTGAGGATACCATATCTGAATGACCTGTAAATGTTCTAATCTCTTTTTCAGAAAACACATCCCAAATCGTTAGAGTTGCATCATACTTACCTCTTCTAAGGAAGATGTCAAGTATTTTCTTTGTACACGTCTTTAAAGTTGAAAATGGTTGTGGTGGTACTTCGACCTTTTTTCCTTTTCACCTAACCTCTTTTATTCTGCGGGCCTTCAATGCCCAACTTACCTTATACAGGACGAAAAGGGTGGTGGAAGTTGACCAAGCTGAATCGCGCAAGCCTTCTAGCCTACGAAGTAACACGGTCCTTCCTTCCGCCACAACCATACTCTGATTATATGTGTTTATGCTCATGCCGCAGCAGCAGGCGCCAAATCTACAAACTCCCGCTTATCCCGCAGCAAGGCAAATATCACTTTGATCAGTTTAATAGCCACTGCACAGAGCATTTCTTTGCGTCTGGGCTGTTGACCAACCCTGTTTTTTGTTTCCAATTTCCGAAGGTAATATTCCTGAAAATAGTTACTCAGTACCACTACCCTCATACTCATAAAGAAAAGATATTTCCGTAAGAGCCATCGCCCTTTCTTGGATATGAACTTCCGGCCAATACGTGACCCTGAATCACTTTCCTGAGGATCATATCCGGCGTACTTCACAATCTGACGGGCATTATGAAAATGGGTAGGATCGCCCAGTTCTCCCAAAAACACGGCGGCAGAAAGATGGCCGATGCCCGGTATGCTCATCAGATAGGACGCTGCGGATGTCTCCTTCAATAGGCACTTCAACTGTTTGTCTATATTCTTGAGCGATAGAACTGTCCGCTTCACTTCTTCAAGGCACATTTGAACCCGGTATCGGTCAGCGTTGCCAATCTGTTTTACGCCAATACTTTTTTCAGCCGCCTCAACAAGTTTTTCTGCCTTATGCACAGAGCCGGCTTTTTTTCTTGAACTTCGTGCAATCAATTCTGTAAGAGTCGACACATCCATCAACATGGCATCCTGAGGGAAAGGACACTGCTCAAGAATAGTCCACAAACTCCGTGATCCCATTGACCAGAATATCTCATGCAGTTCGGGAAAATAGTCGTCCAGGGCGGCATGTAATGAGTTTTTGGCACTCACGCTGTATCGGAGAAGTCTTTCCCGCGCCTTCGATAATGTCCTCAGCTGTCTCAGTACTCCATCCTCGATGATGGTGTCAATATATTTGCCTTCCCGGGTTATGTTCGCTATAGTTAACGCATCTCTTTGGTCACTCTTGGCAGAGGAACTCTCATCCAGTGCCCGGTGATGTTTCAGTGCCGTAGTCCGCACAAAACGAACTTCATAGCCATGCTCTTTTGCAAAATAGGCCAACTTCCTCCAGTAATGGCCCGTTGGTTCCATTCCGATGAGAACATCTCTAAGTTTATGCTTCGCTTTTAGCACTTCTATCATATTCACAAACTGCTCAAATCCTTCCCGACTGTTATAAAGCTTTGCACAGCTTCCTAAAACGTTGCCTTCCTTGTTCATAAATCCCACTGCATTGAAGGCATTGCCAATGTCAATTCCAACAATGAGGGTTGTTTTTCTAATCCTTTGACGACGTAACACTTGCTTGTTATAATCACTCTTGGACATGGTCTTTTCTCCTTTCTGCTTTCGTTGTTTTGGCTATTCAACTTTAACAGATCGAAAATACCATGTCCTCTCTTATCTTCCTTATAGTAAGCTGAAAGAACGTGTCTGCCGTCAGGGGAAAAAACAACTGATGATACCTTATCTGAATCTTCCAAATTTTTGATTCCTTGGCCGGTTGAAACATCCCAACGTTTAAGAGTATTATCATTGCTTCCAGATAATGCATATTTGCCATCTGGCGAAAATGCGACCGAGGTAACAGAATCCGAGTGATATATTCTGTATCCAGTTACTTTCTTATTGAATGTCGACTTCAGATATTCTTCTCGTATTTTTTCGCTCAAAGGCATTTGACACACCTATAACGTCTATGTCTGTCAGTTTGGTTCTCCTGATATTATAAAATAAAGACTTTTCCTCTCCTGATCGCTCGGTTTCCTAGGGGTATATTTCATACGTGTAGCTATTGACTCCAGCCCTTTAGATCAAGCCGCCAATATTTCCGTCATCCATACCAGAAATATTCAGAAAAAAACATTGTTGATTACCATTTAAAATCAAGTATTTTTTTTAAGGTTGTCGTTTTGAGTAGTACAGGAAGTTGTCAATAGTCTTGACACTTACTTTCAGATCAAGTTTTGTTTAGGGCACTTTATCTCCATAAGCTTAGCTTAAGGGATAATTCGACTTACGAATATTATTGTACTGCGTTTGTAATAGTCTCATCCCCATAAGCTTTGCTTATAGGGATAATTCGTCCAACAAATTTCAGTCGCAGATGACCTTCAGGTTATGCGCTTTGCTTCTGAAATTTGGGACTCATTACTATTTTTCTGTGCTGGCTTTGGTGGTCTCCGTGTGAGCAGTTTCCGTTTTGGTAGTTTCTTTAGTTTCAGAACTCACGCTGGTTTCAGTTTTTTCTGTTTTAGCCGTTGACGAAGGTTTCTTTCCTTTGTAATCTGTTACGTACCATCCTGAACCTTTAAGACTAAAAGAGGACAAGGAAACTATTTTTTGGACTTTGCCTTTGCAAAACTTGCAGCTTTTTACTTCTGGATCGGAAATTCCCTTAAATACTTCAAATTGGTTGCCGCATTTCTGACATTTATATTCATAAATAGGCATATTAATAATATCTCCTCACAACGATCTATTAATAAATAGACCGCCTATTTTTTTAAAAATGACTGCTGAAACAGTCCAAGACTATTTCCAAATCATGCCCTTTAACAAGTTGCAACGCATTTCTGGTTAAATTATGCACGATATCTTCTTCTTTTTCCTTTTCTTCCCTGGCGGCATTAAAGTCGATTTCTCCGTTGCCGAAACGCAAGACATGAATCAATTCATGCACGGCAATATAAAGCATCAAAGGGCTGAACTTAATGAAAGAATTAGCTCTTTCCACCGCATCCAGAATTATATTGTCCTGCAGGCAGATTCGGTAAAAATCAAACCCGTTTTTGCCGCTTCCTGAAAAACAGTCAGGCTTTTCGTAAGAATATTTGCAAAGATGAGCAAATGTGCCGTCTTGTATCTCTTGTTGATCCAAATAAGCAAGCGTTTTTACGTCATATTTATTTTTTTTAAATTGATCCTCGCTCAACCTGAAGTGATGCGATACCAGTTTTTCGGCATCGTTAAATGCTCTTTTTGCCATTGGCACCTGCGCCGCATTAAAATAAAGAGGCATAAAATCACCGCAAATAACTATATAAAATTCAACAATAATATATGTATTTAAACAATTATTGTCAAGATAGGGGTTTGGATAACGCTCGGTATTATACCAATTCTAAATCAAAGCGCTATTTTTGTTGGCGTCGTTGTCGGCTTCCTCAATGTATGTACAATACGCCTCGTCGCCTCCGCCTAGCCGCCTCAATATCATCTTTGATTTAGAACTGGTATTAGAAGCTGACGGCTAAGCCCGCATAAGGTCCGTAAAAATCCATCTTGGCGTATATATCGCTGACATTATCAATTTTTAAGGACATCGCCCGGTAACCGCCGTGGATATTTAAAAATGGAAAGGGAGTAAAAGAAATATCCGCCAACCCATCGTAAAAGAAACTGTCGGAATAGCCCACGCCCGTGATCTTTGCCCGCGCTTCCAGAATATTGGCCAAAATACCAATATTAACACCTACACCGATCATCGGAATAGGAACGTGGATATCTTTTTGAGTATCGTATACTGATGAATGCATTTTTACGTCGCCATCGAAATATTTGACCTTGCCGATAATTCCAACAGACAGGCCGGCGAGAATATTTTTAATGTTTAACAACTTATATTGATATTCAAGGTCAATCATGTTTGTCGTTAATTCGGATTCAACGTATGTATTCTTATTAAATGTATAGCCGTTAAAATTAATGTCCTTGCCTATATTCTGAGCTCCGGAAAGATTTATCTTGGAATACGCCAAGCTGATTTCGTGGTTGCCAATTCCGAAATAACCTTCTACTCCGGTGATATTATCGCTGCTGACTCCCAGGTCATTTTTCAGATCGATATCGCTGCCGGCAACACCGTTGCCATCCACGCGTAAATCACCGCTGAAAGAAGGAATCCAATATTCGGCGCGCACGCCAAATCCTAAAGCAAAAACTGACGGAACACAAAACACTATCAGCAAAATTAATGTTCCCAGAGTGACGAATAAATTCTTTTTCATATAATTATCTGCTTACTGGATGTTAGATACTATTGTTATGCAAATATTTGAGCCACTCGCATTTTCAGCTTTTGACTATTTTAAAATATAGTTTTATTTTAAAACTTTGTAAAGATATTTTCTTTTATTGTTGAAACTCCAATTCCGAAAGCGAATAACCTAAAGGTCACTATAGGCGTAGCGGAATTGGTAAGTTGAACAATCCCGCTCAGCGGAGGGTTTAATACCCCGCAGCTTGCTGCGTAACCTGTTTCCAAAGTTTGCTTTGTGGGGTATATACCCGTCATTAAAATATTATTAATACGAAAACTAAATACTTAAACGGCGTCAATTCCCGCCTTTGATCTTTAGATTACGAAAGCGGCTATGACAGAGGATGGAACACTTTCCGCACCTAATCAGCGCAAAGCTTTCTTTATTTCACTGGCATAACCGGAAATAATATTTACCAGATTAGAATTGTTTTTGTTTTCGTCAATCAGGCGCACAACGGCGCTGCCAATGACGATGCCGTCGGCAAAGCGCGCAATCTCTTTTGCCTGTTGCGGCGTGGATATGCCGAAGCCCACGGCTATCGGCAATTTGGTTATTTTGCTGATTTTTTTCACTTCGGTTTTTATTTTTTCAATTTTCGGCGCGATAGTGCCTGTAATGCCGGTAATGGAAATATAATAGAGAAATCCTGACGCCTGGGCGACAATTTTGCTTAACCTTTTTCCATCGGTCGTCGGAGCAATAAGAGAAATGAAATCGATACCAACCGCATCCGTATAGATTCTCAGTTCCTTTGCTTCTTCATAGGGCAGATCAACTACCAGAACTCCGTCTACTCCAGCTTCGCGGGCGGCATGAGCAAACTTCTGCACTCCATAAGCAAAGATTGGATTAAAGTAACCAAAAAGCACAATAGGAATTTCAGAAACTTTGCGCACTTCCTTGACCAATTCCAATACACTTTCCAGAGTCGTCCCGGCTTTCAGGGCGCGCTGTGATGCGGCCTGAATCACCGGCCCATCGGCTGTGGGATCGGAAAAGGGAACGCCTATTTCCAGAATATCAACACCCGCCTTTTCCAAAGCAAAGATTAATTTTTTTGTAACGCTTAGTGACGGATCGCCCGCCGTTAAATAAACAATCAGCGCTTTTTCTTTCTTCCCGCGCAAAGATTCAAATCTATCTCCAATTCGTCCCATATACATCCTCATTCAATTTTTAATAATTCCCTCCTTTTCTCGCGTACCCTTCAGGGTGAAAGGAGGGCTAGAAACTTTTTTTGTGCTCACTATCCCACGTCGCTTCGCTCTGACCTACCCCGATAATTTGGACACCAGGATATGGTAATATATACTATATGGAGGTGGCAGATGACAAGAAGTAAACACAGTGAAGATTTTAAGAAGGAAACAGTGTGGCTGGTAATTCGGAATAATCGTAAGACGAAGCAGGTGGCGGGAGGGAATTTTTTAGGGTATTATCGTTTTCAATGTCTATTTTGGGGTGTGTAAAAAGGTTCAGGGCTTTTCTTAAAAATTCAAAAATTTATAACTATTGTTTGTAGATAAGAAAAATTTATGTTACGCAAAAAGTTATGAGTACCGAACAATTCAAAAACATTACCCTCCAACTAACGGAAGCGATTTGATTATATTAGCAAGGAAGAGGAGGTATTTCAATGAGTGAAGTTAACATCGTCAACGCCAGGGGACTGGCCTGCCCGCAACCGGTTATCCTAACTAAACAGGCACTGGAATCTCATGAACAAGTTATGGTGATTGTGGATAGCGATACAGCTTTGGAAAATGTAAAACGCCTGGGGACGAAATTGGGCTGTAATGTGAAGGTTAAAAAGATAAAAGACGGAGCTTATGAAATAAATCTGACACGGAAGGCGGAAACGAACGGTAAAAAAGATGATTTTGTCGTGTCTGGTGACGCGACGCCCGTGCAAGCCGGACCTTTTGTAATTGTTATTTCCGCTGACAAGATGGGCAGAGGCAATGATGAATTGGGTTATGTTCTTATTATAGCGTTTCTTCACACCGTCGTCTTGCAGGCCGAAAAACCGGATATCATGATTTTTTATAACACCGGCGTCTTGCTCACTTTACATGAATCCGAAGTGCTGGATGATTTGAAAGAGCTGGCTGCCGCCGGTGTAGAAATGCTTGTTTGCGGCACTTGCCTGAATTATTTTGAGGCAAAAGAAAAATTAGGCGTCGGCGTTGTTTCCAACATGTATGACATTGCAGGAATCATGAGTTCTGCGGGGCGGTTACTTGTGCCATGAAAGGACAACCTAAGCATTTTGTGATGTTGTTTAAAGCGGTAAGTTATGTTTTGAAAGCGGAAAAAATTCTCAAAAAAGAAGGACTTCCTCATAAGCTTATTCCCGTTCCCAAACATATCAGTTCGGATTGCGGCATCTGTCTGCGTTTTGAGCCGGCTAATCAGAATAAAATTGAAGCCGCTCTTTTAAACAAAGTGGAAATAGAAGAAATTCGAGAGTTGGCAAATTAATTTAGTTTATAAATATAAATGTTTGACCGGGCGAGTCGGCTGGCGCCGGCCGCGGGCTTCAACCCCGTTGGGCCAACAATAAAATGTTGTGCTGATCAGTTCGATTCTGAGCCCGGCCTTATTTTAAACCAAGGATAGATCGTAGAAATCAGTCAAGAGAATGGACATGGAGAATGCCAATGGAAAGATAATTGAAGCTTGACAAAAAGACTTTGATAGATGCATTTGAGTAATGGATATTCATTAAAGCAAAAAACGAAAAAATGAAAAGAAAAATTATTTATTTTGATAATGCCGCCACATCGTGGCCCAAACCGGACGCAACAATCCAGGCCGTTGATTCATGCCTGCGGGAAACAGGCGGCAGTCCCGGTCGTTCGGGACACAGTATGTCCATCGATGCAGGCCGTGTTATCTTCAACGCTCGTGAAGCTTTGGCCGGACTCCTTGGCATTGACGACCCTTTGCGGATTATTCTGACGGCGAATGCTACGGAGGCCATAAACATCGCCATCTTTGGTCTTTTAAAACCCGGCGACCATGTGATTACCTCGTCCATGGAACACAACTCTGTTATGCGTCCCCTGCGGGTCATGAAGGCAAGAGGCGTCGAGTTGACGATTCTTCCCTGCTCCGTAGCGGGAGAACTCGATCCATGCGCTGTTATACCTGCAATCAAGAAAAATACGAAGGCCATTATCGTGACCCATGCCTCCAATGTCATAGGAACAATCGTTTCTGTGGCCGATATTGGCAGAATCGCCAGAGAGCGCAGCCTTGTCTTCTGCGTCGATGCCGCTCAGACGGCGGGGGCGATTCCTATTGACATCGGGACGATGGATATCGACCTGTTGGCTTTCACCGGACATAAATCCTTATTCGGTCTTCAGGGTACGGGAGGGTTGTATATCCGCAAGGATCTTGAAAAGGTTATCTCCCCCCTGATGAGAGGCGGCACGGGCAGCCGGTCGGAGTATGAGGAACAGCCTGATTTCATGCCGGACAAATTTGAGTCGGGAACACCGAATACGTCTGGTTATGCAGGATTGACAGCCGGTATAAACTTTATCCTGTCCGAGGGTTTGAGCGCTATCAATGACCATGAAAATAATCTGACAGGACTTTTTTTGCAGGGAATCATAAATTTGGAAGGCATTACGATTTATGGACTTAAGGATGCATCCGGACGGATACCTGTTGTTTCCTTCAATATTCGAGGCGTGGATCCGGCAAAAGCAGCGCTGGAACTGGATGAAAGATTCGGCATCATGTCGCGACCCGGCTTGCACTGTGCGCCATCCGCTCATAAAACCATCGGCACATTCCCGACAGGCACCCTGCGCTTCAGTTTCAGTTACTTCAATACGGTTGAGGAAATCAATCAGGCCGTGGATGCTGTCCGGTCTCTGGCAAATCAAAAATGAAATGGTAATAGAAGATGAAAGTTAAAAGCCTCCGGCCAAAAGAAAAGAAAAATCCAAAACACAGCGAAAGCATATGGGCGCGGGAAGTTTTCAGCAACGGTCAGCAATCCCTGCAAAGCATTATTGGAAGCTCTCCTATTCCCGCGTTTATAATTGGGAAGGACCATCTGATTATCTACTGGAATAAAGCTCTGGAAGAACTAAGCGGAATCAAGTCCGAAGAGGTAGTGGGCACCGGCCAGCAATGGCGGGCGTTTTACAAGACGGCAAGACCATGCATGGCGGACTTGCTTGTCGATAAATATCAGAAAGAAATGCCTCAATGGTATTCCGGTAAATTCATTAAATCAAAATTGATTGCCGGCGCCTACGAGGCTACCGATTTCTTTCCGGAACTGGGGAAAAAAGGACGATGGCTGCGCTTTACCGCCGCCGTTATCCGTAATTCCAAAGGCGCCGTTATTGGAGCGGTGGAAACGCTTGAAGATATAACTCCGGCGAAAAGGGCGGAAGAAGCTTTATTAAAAGCTCATGAAGAACTGGAAATCAAGGTAAAAGAACGCACGCAAAGGCTCGCGAAAGCCAACAAAGCCCTAAAAGAAACGACAGATCATTTGTCCCTTATTCTGGAGTTTCTTCCTATTGTTTCCTATATTTGCAACGCTGATGAAAATTTAACGATTACTTTTGTCAGCAACCGCATCAAGGAAATCACCGGATACACTCCTGACCAATTCATGCAAAATCCTTGTTTCTGGCAGGAGCACATCCATCCGGAAGACAGGAAGGATGTGCTCAAAAAGTTTAAACCGGCCATTAATAAAAGAACCTACCAGTTTGAGTACCGGTTTCAAACAGCCGACGGTTCTTATCGCTGGTTTTCCGATCATCGCCATTTGATCAAGCCGGGCAATCGCTCGCGAAGTTATATGGTCGGAGCATGGCAGGATATAACTGAGGACAAAAGAATACGGCAGGAAGGTGATCTGCGTCTGCAGCAGATGATCCAATCCCATAAATTAAAAGCGCTGGGTGAAGTTGTGACGGGAGTCGCCCATGAAATAAACAATCCGGTTAGTTTTATTGCCAACAACATTCCTCTGCTGGAGGAAATGTGGACCGCGGTTGAGCCGATTCTGGCCAGTGACGGAGCGTCTCATCCGGATTGGGGTGATAAAGGTATCGGTTATGTGGAAGTCTGCACCAACATGAAAGAAATTATCGAGGAGTTCAAAATAGCTTCTCAGCGAATCAAACGCGTCATAGCGGGATTAAAAGAATTCGCCCGCACGGATGAAACGATACAAAAGAAACCGGTTAAAATTGATGAAGTCATTCAGGGAGTATTAATTATTGTGGGCGCACAGGTGCGTAAAACCGTCTCCCGCATTGATATTTATATAGACAGCAATCTGCCGACCATTCAGGGGCATTTTCAAAAAATCGAACAGGTAATCGCTAATCTTCTGATTAACGCGCATCAATCCATAACGCCCGACAGAAAAGGAAGAATAATTATTACCGCCAGAAGTATCGAAAGATTGAACGCGATTTTGATCGAAATTGAAGACAACGGAATCGGTATGGAAAAAGAAGTTCTGGATCATGTCTTTGAGCCCTTTTTTACAACTCGCCGGGATCAGGAAGGAACGGGTCTTGGGCTTTCCATATCTTATGGGCTTATCAAAGAGCATCGGGGAATAATAGGAGTTACTTCCCGCCCCAATATCGGCAGCCGGTTTTCCATCTACCTTCCCCTGGACGCTAAAACACAAATAAATATTCGTCCGGCCATACTTTGCTGTGATATTGATGCCTTTTATCTCAATGAGATCAAAATGAGTTTTGTTGACGTCATTGATTGGTGCTGCGGTTCTAATGATACCTCCGAGGATGTGATTGCCTATCTGGAGGCGCATCCCGAGGTTGATATTTTTATTTCAGAAATCAAACTGCCGGCAATAAACGGATGGGAACTCATGAAGAAAATCAAGGAACGTTTTCCTCTTTTGCCCGTAATTCTTTACTCCTCCGACCCTCTGACTAAGAAACCGGAAGGAATAATGGCGGGCAAACCTGATTACCTGCTTAAAAAACCTTTCAGTATGTTACAATTGCAAAACATAATTAGTGAAATAGGAAGGCAGAGATTATGAGAATCCTGATTGTTGATGATGAAGAAGTAGCTCTGAATTCGGTGAAGCGTTTGCTCAAATGGCGTGGCATCAGGAACGTGGATATCTGTAATAACGGTAGGGATGCCATTGCCAAAATTAAAGAAACGGATTTTGATATTGTGCTTCTTGATCTGCTTATGCCGGAAGTTGAAGGTTTGCAGGTTCTGGAAGCAACAAAACCTTATCGTCCCCATACGGAATTCATCATTCTCACAGCCATTGACGATATTCCAACCACGGTTAAAGCGATTCGTCTGGGCGCTTATGATTATCTTGTCAAACCGGTAGATAACGATCTCCTTTTTCTGGCCATTAAGAGAGCCTATGAACACAGAGGTTTGCTTATAGGTTTATCGTCGACAGCCGGGGATAATAAGAATAATGTTCCCAATGCCTTTTCTGATATTATTACACAATGTCCGCAGATGTGTTCAATCCTGTCCTATGCTCAGGTTATGGCCGGAGGCGGCAATCCCATAATGATTACCGGAGAATCCGGAACGGGCAAGGAACTTGTCGCCAAAGGCATTCATCAGGCCGGGCCGATGCCCCAGGGCCCATTCATCGCCGTTAATGTCAGCGCTATTCCGGCCAGTATGTTTGAAAGCCAGTTTTTTGGTCACGTTAAAGGAGCGTTTACAGGAGCGGAGACGCCGCATCGGGGCTATTTTGAACAGGCGGACGGCGGGACTCTTTTCCTTGACGAAATAGGGGAACTGCCGATAGACCTGCAAACAAAACTGCTCCGGGTTTTGGAAGAAAAATCTTTCTATCCTCTAGGCGCATCAAAGCCGGTCTGGGTGGACGTAAGAGTCATATCCGCTTCCAACAGTAATATTGAAAAGGCCTGCCAGAAGGGTAATTTTAGGCTAGATCTACTCTACCGGCTGAAATCAGTCCATATTCACCTGCCTCCTTTGAGAGAAAGACAGGGAGATATTCCTTTGCTCGCGTCCCATTTTCTGCGCAAGGCATGCAGTAATTATAATAAAGAGGTTCTCGGTTTCAGTCCGGAAGCCATGGATTTATTAAACGGTAGAGATTACCCAGGCAACGTGCGAGAATTGTCTCAAATTGTTGATAACGCCGTTCTAATAACCGACTCCAATCTTATTTTGCCCGGTCATCTGGGGATGATGTCAACTACGCCATCTAATTTGGCGCGCCAATTATGCACATTGAAAGAAAACGATGAAGCGCATTTGGTCTACGTTTTGACCAATGCCAATGGCGATCGCGGTAAGGTCGCGCGAATTCTTGGAATAACCGTCAGACAGCTTCAGCGGAAGATTGCCGCCATGAAAAAAAATCCCCAGTGGGAAGCAATTCTACGCGACATTTAAGTCAATTTGTGTCGCCACTGATGACACAAATGTGTTGGAGTCCACCTTGGTCATTGCGAGCCGGCCCTTGGTTGGCAGGTTCCCCGGCGAATGCAGGGTGGCAATCTAATACTCCCTTTGCAGAGTTCCCCGCGGCTTGCCGCGGGGAGTTTCACTTTTTTCATTGTGATGATTCCGTATCTACAGACAAAGAAGCAATCTATCTTTTAAAACAAACAACTGAGAACGGTTTTTTCTTGCATTGTTTATAAGAAGTTGTATTATTACGCGCAGTCTAAAAATTTACGAAACTCAAAACAATCAAATAAAATGACTAATAAAAAAGACCTGTCGGAACGTGATATCTGTACTCAATTCATCTTGCCTGCGCTTATCAAATCTGGCTGGGATGTGGAAAAACAAATCCGCGAGGAAGTCTTTTTCACTGATGGACGTATCTTTGTAAAAGGTCACAAAACCGCGCGTGGTGAACGTAAGCGCGCTGATTTTATTCTTTATCTTAAACCGAACATTCCTATTGCTGTTATTGAGGCCAAAGATAACAACCATTCCGTTGGCTCAGGCTTACAGCAGGCATTAAATTACGCCGCGATACTCGATGTGCCGGTTGCTTTCAGCTCAAACGGCGATGGGTTCCTAATGCATGACCGCTCTGGTTTTACAAAGATTGAGCAGGAGCTTTCTTTGGAAAGCTTTCCGTCACCCATTGAACTCTGGCAGATGTACAAAAAGTATAAAAAGATTGAGACTCCTGCACAGGAAGAGATTGCTTCATTCGACTACTTCTTTGACGGATCAGGACGTGCACCGCGTTACTACCAGCAGATCGCTATTAACAGAACTGTGGAAGCTATTGCTCAAGGCCAGAATCGCATCCTGCTTGTCATGGCGACGGGCACAGGTAAAACATATACAGCTTTTCAGATCATTTACCGTCTCTGGAAAAACGGGCGAAAAAAGCGAATTCTTTTTCTGGCAGACCGCAATGTTCTTATTGATCAAACCAAGCGCAATGATTTTAAACATTTTAAAGACCGCATGACGGTTATCAGAAAGAAGAAGATTGACAAAGCATTTGAAATATATCTTGCGCTTTATCAGGGGCTGACAAACTACAATGAAGATAAGGACGCTTATCGGGAATTCAGCCGGGATTTCTTTGATCTGATAATCGTGGATGAGTGTCATCGTGGAAGTGCGGATGCCGACAGTGCGTGGCGGGAGATTCTCACCTATTTCAGTTCGGCTACCCAGATCGGACTTACTGCTACACCAAGAGAAACAAAAGAAATATCCCATATCGAATACTTTGGTGACCCGCTTTATACTTATACCCTCAAACAGGGCATTGAGGATGGTTTCTTAGCGCCTTACAAAGTTATCCGTGTCGGGTTTAATACTGATCTGGAAGGCTGGCGGCCTGAAGCAGGGAAGACGGACAAAGACGGTAACGAAGTTGAAGATCGCATCTATAACACCAAAGATTTTGATAAAAATCTGGTGATAGATGAAAGGACACAGCTTGTTGCCAAAAAAATATCCGAATATTTAAAGAAAACAAACCGCTTTGATAAATCGATTGTGTTCTGCGTGGACATAGAACACGCGGAACGCATGCGTCAGGCACTGGCTATTGAAAATCCTGATCTGGTTTTAGAAAATCACAAATACGTAATGCGTATAACCGGCGATGATGACGAAGGTAAACGTGAGGTGGACAATTTCATCAATCCTGAAGAACGCTATCCCGTTATCGCTACTACATCAAAATTAATGACAACCGGCGTTGATGCGCAAACATGCAAGCTGATTGTTCTCGATTCTAACATCAAGTCCATGACTGAATTCAAACAGATTATCGGACGCGGTACGCGCATCAATGAGGAATATGGCAAAACTTATTTTGCTATTATGGACTTTCGCAATGTAACAGATCTTTTTGCTGATCCGACATTTGACGGCCCACCGTTGATGATCAAGATAGTTAAAGGCGAAGAAGAATTAACTGACAAAGATATCCATCCAGAAGAGGACCAGACAATTATTGATCCCGAAATCGGAGCGCCGGTTGATTTTGATAAAAAAGAATCTGTAAAATACACAACACAGCCGGAAATAATTACAGGAGGACCGATTATTGCTGATCCGCGTCCCAAGGTGTATGTTGCAGGCGTTGATGTATCCGTCCTCAATGAAAGAGTTCAACATCTCGATGGCAATGGTAAACTTATTACTGAGAGTCTCAAAGATTATACAAAGAAGGGCATCTTGCAAGAGTTTCGGTCTCTTGATGATTTTCTTGCCCGCTGGAACGCTTCGCACAAAAAGAAAGCAATTATTTCAGAATTAGAATCACATGGAGTAATACTGGATAATTTGCTGGATGAAGTGAAAAAAGATTTAGATATATTTGATTTGATCTGCCACATCGCTTGGGATATGCCCGCGCTCACCCGCAGGGAAAGAGCGGAGCAAGTCAGAAAGCGCAACTACTTTACAAAGTATGGCGATAAAGTGCGTATGGTTATAGAGGCGCTTCTGGATAAATACGCTAACGAAGGCATTGAAAATATCGAAGATCTTGCAGTCTTACGTATTGAACCGTTTAACAAAATCGGTACTCCGGCGGAAATCATTCAGATATTTGGCGGCAGGGATAAATATTTGCACGTTATCGAAGAACTTGAACACGAACTCTATGCGGCAGCTTAAGGACAATCAATGAAAAATATCGGCAACATTATTAAAACCCTTCAGAATATCATGCGTAAGGACCCTGGTGTATCCGGTGATGCCCAGCGTATTGAGCAATTGGGTTGGTTGATTACCCTGAAAATACTGGACGATAAAAATGAAGAGCTTAAACTGCTTGATGATAAGTATAAATCACCGATACCGAGCTTTTTGCAATGGCGTAAATGGGCTGGTGATGACGAAGGTATAACCGGTGAGGAACTTAAAAATTTTGTTGATACAACCCTGATACCAAAACTCAAAAACCTTGATGTAAGCTCCGGCAATAAACTTGCGCTCATTATCCGTGAAATATTTGACGGAACAAATAACTACATGAAAAACGGCACAGTTATACGTCAAGTGCTCAATGAATTAAACAAAATTAATTTTAACAGTTCCGAAGACCGTCACGTCTTTGGCGACATTTACGAGACCATATTGCGCGATCTGCAAAGTGCCGGCAACTACGGCGAATTCTATACACCCCGTGCTTTAACTGAATTCATCACAGAAATGATTAATCCGCGATTAGGTGAAAAAGTATTAGACCCTGCCTGCGGCACTGGGGGCTTTTTAACCAGCGCTATCGAAAATATCCGCAAACAGGATGTCAAAAGTGTTGACGACCTCAAAGAACTGGAAAAGAACATTCACGGCATGGAATTAAAACCATTGCCGTTTATGCTTTGTATTACCAATTTAATCTTGCACGACATCAGCGTACCCAATGTTGATTATATCGACAGCTTAAATCGGGAATATACCTCCATCGGCCAAAAAGATAAGGTCGATGTGATCCTTGCTAATCCGCCTTTTGGCGCTTCAGTTGCCGACAAAGTGGAGACAAACTTTCCGGTTAATTTCCGGACAACGGAAAGTGCCGATCTTTTTTTGATGTTAATGGTGCGCTATCTTAAAGAAGAAGGCCGTGCCGGTATTGTTCTGCCCGATGGCTCACTTACTGGCGATGGCGTAAAGCAGCGCATCCGCCAGCACTTATTGGAAAACTGCAATCTTCATACAATCGTCCGTTTGCCGAATTCCGTTTTTCAGCCCTATGCCAGTGTTGCCACAAATTTGCTTTTCTTTGAAAAGAGCAAGCCAACAAAAGATATCTGGTATTGGGAGCACAAACTTCCTGAAGGCATCAAAGCATACAGCAAAACCAAGCCGATTCAGAAAAAAGAATTCGACGGCCTGAAAAAATGGTGGAAGAAACGCAAAGAAAGTGAACAGGCGTGGAAAGTATCAATCGATGCGATTATTGAGAATGGCTATAATCTCGACATGAAAAATCCGCATACGCCGAAAGTAACACACGAATACACCAGCATGGAACTCATGAATATACTGCATGATTCATTCCGCAAAAGTGATGGACTTCTCAATAAATTGAAAGATGAGTTTGAAAATGGCTGAGTGGAAACCAATAGACGAACTTTTCGATTTTGAAAAAGGTTCATTGCAAAGTTCAAAGTGTACGCCTGGCAAATATACGTTTGTGACCGCTGCTGAGGAATGGAAAACACATTCAAGCTATACGCATGATTGCGAAGCTTTGATATTTGCAATGGCAGCCTCCGGTTCACTTGGCCGTACACATTACATAAAAGGCAAATTCATTGCCAGCGATCTTTGTTTTATTCTAACGCCCAAGAAAGGATTGCGACTCGATTTAACTTTTTACTACAGACTTTTTAATTTTCTGCGTTCAGATATTGTTAAAAAGACCGCAACAGGAACTTCGAAGTTAGCAATTAACCAAACCAACTTTGGAGCATACAAACTTCCGTACTTTGATTATGATCATCAGTTGATTTACAGAGATAAAATAGAAAAAATAAACAGCATTAGCGAAAGTTTTTCCCAGGGTCTGGAAGAACAATTGTCTTTATTTAAACAACTTCGTCAGACTATACTGAAGGAAGCCATTGGGGGCAAGCTTACGGCAGATTGGCGAAAGAAACATCCCGAATTAATCAGCGGTGATAATCATGCGTCGAAATTTCTGGAAAAGATCAAAGCCGAAAAAGAACGACTGATCAAAGAAGGAAAAATCAAAAAAGAAAAATCGCTGCCGCCAATTACTGATGGAGAAAAGCCATTTGATTTGCCAGAGGGTTGGGTGTGGTGTAGGTTAGGTGAAATCGGTACTGTAAATCCAAGAAATTATATTGATGATAGCTTAGAAATATCTTTTTCACCAATGACATTGATATCTGAGAAATATGGCATTACGCCCATGCATGAAAAGAAAAGATGGAGCGAGGTAAAAAATGGTTTTACTCATTTTGCAGAAGATGACGTCGCTATAGCGAAGATAACGCCATGCTTTGAAAATTCAAAGGCTTGTGTTTTTGAAAATCTGCTGAATGGTTATGGTGCAGGCACAACAGAATTGCATGTTTTGCGGCCAATCAAAGTTAATTCAAAATATATTTATATATTTGTCAAGACGTCTTCATTTCTTAAAAATGGTGAAAAAGTAATGACTGGTGTATGTGGTCAAAAAAGGGTCCCTGTAGAATATTTCAAGAATGTACTTTTGCCATTACCTGTTCTTTCTGAACAACAAGCCATTGTTGAGCGAGTGGATAAACTTATGGCCAAGGTTGACGAACTAGAAAAACAAGTCACCGAACGCAAAGACAAATCCGAACGGCTGATGCAGTCGGTATTACGCGAGGCATTTTCACAATAATTATTATTTTGTTTGTTATAATTTAGGAGGCCATAAGCCTTCTCTTTCAACTCTCCTTTTTATGACGTCGGCAGAAACACCGAACGGTTTACAAATCATTGGTGACACTCTTGATAAAACGGCATCAGGATCATTATCTAAATAATCTGTCAGATTGTTTTCTTTGATAATGACGGCGGCTTGTTCAATAGCTGAAACTAAATCCAAATGCGGCACCAAAAGCCTGCCGGCAAATTCATTGGCCTGCCATTCAAAATTACTGTATTCATTTTCAGGTACATTAAGGATGAAGTTTTTCCAGGCCGCTGGATCAACTAAATCAAACGAAGCAAATACTTCCTTATGCAAAAAGAAATGACCTAACTCATGCGCAAATGAAAAGCGTAGCCGATTGACAAATTTCTCATCCATGTAAAAATCATAGTCAACAACAATAGCCGTCAAATCCATTTCAACATACGCATCCATGTCGATTGAAGAGAATAATCCACGCTTCGGTTTAATGAGAAGATTGAGCCGGAATTCAACAATTTTTTCTATGTTTATCGGCAGGGTTCCTTCCGGCCAGTAAGTTTTTCTAATATCGTCGGCAAAAGACCAAAGCTCACTTTTGTCAATCCACTTGCACTTGAACTCGCTGGGTTCCAAGTATCAACCCTCCTTTTTAATCATATCGATTAACTTATCCAGTTCTTCGGCTGTCGGTTTGTCGCTCCTGATTGTACGAAAGAACATGGGCAGGGCTTTTAAGATATCCGCATCCGAACGAATATCATCAGGAATAATTCCGGCATCGATGTTGGCTAGGTCTTTCATTTCTTTACATGTTTCAGAGCCGATTTTGATACCTAAAACACGTGCAATTTTTTTTAACTTTTCTTCATCCTGCGGTGGTGCCAATAAGCCTCGTTCAATTTTGCTCCAGTTGCTAGCATCTATTTCAACTTGTTTGCAGAATTCCCTAAGACTCATTTCTTTTTTCATCCTTATGTCTTTAATATAATCTCCATACATAAAAAGCCTCCCTCATTTATGTTTTAAATTTAGTCTAAAAATAGTATGTGGTACAACATTAACCACGTGGTATTAATATAACCACACCTAAAGGAAAGTCAAGATATATTTTTAGGGCATATGGATGCGGAAGTGTTATCTTGTTTATTCAGTGGTGGAATGAAATTTAAATGAGGTCTATCGGTTATTTTTCTTTTCTGACGCCCTTGAATGGATCATAATCAGCCTTTTGATCAATCCCGCAACTGGAATCACCATGTTCCCGCAGGTGGAGAAAGCACGGTAAGTCGCGGGAGGTCGCGTAATCCTCTGCTTCACGGGATAATTCGACCTGCAAGCTTCAGTGTACTATGTTTCTGAAGCTTGGGTCTCATTACAACTTACCAATTCCGCTACGCCTATAGTGACCTTTAGGTTATGCGCTTTCGGAATTGGAGTTTCACAATAAATCTGCCAGTATCCGTATCACGCTTAACCCGTCGATCATTATGTGGATTATACGTTTGCTAACGATCCGTCACCTGTCCTTGCCTACGATTGTCGCCGTAGGGTGGATTCTTGGCCATAATAGTTCATACCAATTCGCCTTCTTTGGCTAACTTTGTTGGCATCGTCGTCGGCTTCCTCAACGTATGTATAATACGCCTCGTTGCCTCCTCCTTGCCGCCGCGTTAGCCTTTGAATGCAAAATGGTAAAACCTCCTTTCTTAATTTACTAGTTGACAATTTAATAATTAGTTGTTATTTTGTCAACCAAGGGAGGTGAAAAATATGCTGGGAGGAAGAATTAAACAGGCGCGAATTGCCGCCGGTTTGTCCTTGCGGGGGCTTGCAGATGCATCAGGTAATTATATAAGTGCTCAAGTCATTCAAAAGTATGAACAAGGGATAACCAATCCTGGGTCCGACGTTTTGATTAAACTCGCGAAAGCCTTGAGCGTGAAGGTTGAATATTTTTTCAGACCGGATGCCGTGCAGGTATCATTAACCTGTCCCGTTTATAGAAAACGTGCTTCTTTATCCAAGAAGTATTTGGAGTCAGTTCATGCTCAAGTAAAGGATAAGGTTGAAAAGTATTTGGAAATAGAGGCGCTTTTTCCTGCTGATCGCTTTGATAAAATTAGTATCAGTAAATTGAGACATCGAAATATTCATAAGAGTAGTGACATTGAAAAGTTGGCGGACGATTTAAGAAAGGAATGGTCTTTAGGAAATGATCCCATAGAAAACATGACGGATATTGTCGAAGATCGAGGGGCAATGGTTATCCCGCTTGAAGCATCAGATGAATTTGACGGTTTATCCTGCTGGGCAAATGATTCTATACCGGTAATTGTGGTTAAAAAAGGTCTTACCGGTGATCGCCAAAGGTCAGACCTTGCTCATGAACTGGGACATTTGATCGTGAATGTCACCACCGGTATTAATGAAGAAAAAGCAGCAAAACACTTTTCAGCAGCTTTTCTGGTACCGGCTGACGCTGTCTATCGCGAGCTTGGTAAAAAAAGAAATAATATTGATCTGTCAGAATTAGTATTGCTGAAGAAAAAATACGGAATGAGCATGCAACAGTGGATTTATCGCGCCAAAGATTTGGGTATTATTTCAGAAAGTAGAGCGACTGAATGGTTTAAAAAATTTCGGATAAAGAAATGGTATCGTGACGAACCTGTCGATGTTAAACCAGAAGAACCACAAAGATTTAAGTTGTTAGTAATCCAGGCTGTGACCGAAGGGATTATTTCGCCCATACGAGCAGTTGAATTTTTAGATATTCCATATGACAAATTTCGTAAGGACGTGATAGCCGGACTTGAAGAAACTAATTCTTGATACTTCAATTTGCATCGATCTTTATCATGGCAAACTTCTTAAAGCTGTTTTACAGTTGAAGCATAAGATTATTCTGCCTGATGTTATGATAGCTGAATTAGAGGAACCTGCTGGTGAACTGTTGCTGAAGCTTGGTTTTGCCGAAGAAGGTACATCAGGTGAAGAAACAAAAGATATTATTGCGCTTAGAAATGAATATGCAAGTCCATCAACAAATGATCTTGTTGCTCTTTATTTGGCAAAACGTAACGCCTGCTATTTGATTACCGGCGATCATGCCTTGCGCAATGCCGCTAAGCAAGAAGGTGTTACAGCGCACGGCTTATTTTGGCTAATGGATGCTTTAGTAGAACTTAAAATTATAACAAAGTCTAACGCCTTTGAAGCTCTTAAAAGCATTATTGAGGCAGGCAGTTGGCTCCCCAAGCGAGAATGTGAAGAACATTTCAAAAAATGGCGCCTGTAAACCTAGTCTTAGTTTTGGTTTAATTTAAATATTTATTATATTCTGGATTGTTTATCATCCAGCACACTCGGGCACGCCCAGTAAAAAATCTGAAATGATAAACATAGCACCCCGCTACACAAAACATCGCATATGTTGGATAAGACCGATCCGCGACATTTAAGTCATCTGGAATGACATAAAAGTCTCTATTGATAAATGCCTGTATTGAAATACTATTATTTTTTTTAATATCCGAAAAATTCTTCTGGCGATTTTTCAGACGACATTTATTTCGTATCCTTGTGTGTTTCCTTTTTAATAATTCATGAATATCTGAATAAAAGACGATTAAACTTTTTTTTAAAAACTGTGTCTTTGCATATCGGCGGGAATCCATAACCACTCAAGAAAACTGGATTCCCGCCTTCGCGGGAATGACAGATGTAAACCAAAACAGGCTTTGTTAAAAGTAAAGAATCAATCATGGTACGAAGAAATTATTTTTATGGCATGGCCATTGCTCATTCTTTATTCAAGGGGAAAAGTGACCCCGCTGCAGAAAGCCCCCAGCTTCCGCTGGGGGTTGAATGCTTTCTGCCAATCGCGGGATGTCGCGTTTTGGAAAGGAGCCTCCGGCTCCTGCCGGAAGGGCTCCACAATGAAAGCTTTTGCAACAAAACTCGTTGATTTGACTCAAAAGAATGCGGAAACAATTGCCAAACAATGGGCAAAAGATGTGAAAACTAACGCAAAGACTTATACCTATCATGGGGCATCTGAAGACAGAATCATTCTTCAGGCCAAAGATTTTTACAGTAATTTTCTAATGATGTTTTTTCATGAGTCACCCTATGAACAGGCGGAAGAGATTTTCGAAAAGTACGCGGAAGAAAGATACAGAGAAGGAATTCCCTTGCATGAAGCGTTGTATGCCTTGATTCTGATGAGGAGGCATATGTGGTTATACGCGGAGTTTCAAGCCATGTTTAATGCAGAGGTAGAGCACAGGCAGGCTGTGGGAAGTCTCAGCCGGACAATTCTCATGTTCGATTACATTATGTATGTTATTGCCAGAAAATTCTGGAAATTAATGAAACTGGAATTGCTGGCAATAAAAAATACGCAGTAAGTGGAGCCCCCTTTGTTAGGAGCCTAGGGATTCCAAGTCGCGGGATTGACTGGATAGATTCAATTAATGGTAGTTATTTTAACATAGATTTTTTTTTGAAAAAAGGGGTAAAAAAATGCAAGCTTATGCCTCGAAACTTATTGACCTTATAGAAAGCAAGGCCGATGGTATTGCCGGACAATGGGCGGCAGATGTGATGAAGCATGACAGAACGCCATCGTATCACTCTCTGCCGAAAGACATGGTACTGGAGCAGGGGATCGATTTTTACAAGCTTTTTCGTCGAATGTCTCTGGCTGAAAACTCCTATGAGGAGGCCAAGACCTTTTCTTGGAAGTATGCCGAAGATTTCTACAAGAAAAAGATACCCCTGAATGAGGCTATTTACGCGCTGATGTTAATGAGACGACACCTCTGGCTCTACGCTGAATTTCAGGGAACTTTCGTGACTGCTCTGGAAAAACAGCAGGCGGTGGAAAGTCTGAATCGAACAATTCTCATGTTCGATTATGTATCATATCAGGTCATAGAAAAATATCAGGAGTTGATCATTGGCAGTGTGGATAAAAGGCTTGGAGCTATTAAAACACTAATGATGAAGGAACAAATAGGCGGTAAAGGTTGCACCTATAAAGCCGGTTTGATGACGATCTTCCTTCTTGCCGCTTGTATCCTTACCTACTATTATCATGCGATTCTTGGAACAGGGATTATTTTTACTCACCTCTTCTACATACCAATTATTCTGGCCTCGATCTGGTGGGGTAAAAAAGGCATCTTTGCAGCCATTTTTTTTGGTGTTCTTATTTTAACCAGTCATGCACTTTTCTTGAAAGCGGTACCATTCGCGGATGATATTATCAGGGCGTTAATGTTTGTGTTAATCAGTGGTGTTATCGGTTGGCTAATGGAAGGCATAAAAAAAATAGAGGAAATGTATCAATAACTTTACAGCATGAATTAAATAATAAGGGGAGATGAACGTGGAGAGTGAGCAAATCAATCAAGGAAAAGTTTTGTCCGTTCGCAGCAGTGTCGTTGATGTCCGCTTTACTACGGCGCCTTCGATTCGTAATGTTCTTAAGGCGGGCGATGAGGGACAGGTAATCATCGAGGTTTTCACTCAGCTCGACAACAATACCGTCCGGGGTGTCGCCCTAACTCCTACCCAGGGTCTGGCCAGAGGTTCAATGGTCATAGATACAGGCAAGCCCTTTGAGGTTCCCGTGGGTAAGGATCTTTTGGGAAGAGTCTTCAACGTTTTTGGACAGACAATTGATAAAAAAGCCCAGATAGAAGGGGCTGAATGGCGTTCCATTCATCGGGAGCCGATTCCCCTGCGGGATCAATCCACCGTGTCGGAGATTTTCGAAACAGGAATAAAAGCTATTGATGTTCTGGCGCCGCTGGAAAGAGGAGGTAAGGCGGGGCTTTTCGGCGGAGCGGGCGTCGGCAAGACAGTGCTCATTACGGAAATGATCCATAATACAGTCAGTGGCCATGAGGGGATGAGTATCTTCTGCGGGATCGGCGAGCGTTGCCGTGAAGGCGAGGAGCTTTACCGCGAAATGGAAGAGAGCGGGGTTCTGGGCAATACGGTAATGGTTTTCGGTCAGATGAACGAGCCGCCGGGCGCGCGCTTCCGCGTGGGACACTCGGCGCTGACTATGGCGGAATATTTTCGTGATGACTCCAAACAGGATGTTCTGTTGATGATTGACAACATTTTCCGCTTCATCCAGGCCGGCATGGAAGTATCCGGTCTTTTAGGACAACTCCCGTCGCGTCTGGGCTACCAGCCGACTCTGGCCACGGAACTGGCAGAACTTGAAGAAAGAATATGTAACACAAAAACCGGCGCCATTACCTCTATTCAGGCCGTCTATGTTCCGGCGGACGATTTTACCGATCCTTCCGCTGTGCACACCTTCGGTCATCTTTCGGCGACCATTGCGCTTTCGCGCAAAAGGGCAAGTGAAGGACTTTATCCGGCCATTGACCTTCTTCAATCAAGTTCCAAAATGTTGATGCCGAATATTGCCGGTGAGCGCCATTACAAAATTGCCCAGGAAATTCGTAAGACTCTGGCAGTTTATGAAGACCTCAAAGATATTATCGCCATGCTCGGCATTTCCGAACTTTCCCGCGAGGATCAGCGAATTGTACACAGGGCGCGCAGGTTGGAGAGGTTTTTTACACAGCCGTTTTTTGTCACTGAACAATTTACGGGTACTGCGGGGAAAATGGTTTCCCGCGAAGATACCTTGAATGGCTGCGAGAGAATACTCAATGATGAGTTTGCTGAATATCCCGAAAGGGCTCTTTATATGATTGGAACAATAGAAGAGGCTAAGATTGATAATGTTGCTTAAAATTTTATTGCCGGCAGAAGTAATGCTGAAACAGGAAGTGAAAAAAATTGTCGCCGAGGCGGAAAACGGATCTTTCTGTCTGATGCCGAACCATATTGATTTTGTGGCGACGCTTGCTCCCGGTATCTTCACGTATGAGTTGGCTAACGGAGGGCAGGAACTGCTGGCTATGGATGTGGGAACGCTGGTGAAAAAAGGATCGGAAGTTCTTGTATCCACGCGCAACGCTGTGCGCGCGCCCGATTTAGGGAAGCTCAAACAGGTCGTTGTGCAACAATATGATGTTTTGGATGAGCGTGAAAAGATGGTTCGGTCCGCGGGGGCCAGACTGGAAGCAAGTTTAATCAGACGTTTTGTAGAACTAAAATAGCTGCGTTGTAAAACGCCCATCTGCTGCGTTGTGCGGCGCCCTTTCTCGTTGCGGCGTATAAAAGATACGCCTCACTTCGAAGGGCTTGCGAGCCTTGCATCTGGACATTTTAGAACGCAGCACAAAAAAGAAAAAGAGGGTTGAGCATGGTTGAAATAAGACGAACACCAGGCACGCGACGCCGGAAAATAGCAAATCATTTCACCGATCAGGTAGCTAAAAAAGAAGCTCTGCGGATGAAGGCGCTTCGGCACAAAGACGAAACCGTCTGGTTTGGTCTGGGCATGTTCGGCATTGTCGGCTGGGCGGTGGCAATTCCCACGCTGGTAGGAATAGCCTTTGGTCTATGGATTGATCGCACCTGGCCAAGCAGGTATTCGTGGGCGCTGATGTTTCTGGTTATAGGCGTGGTTATTGGCTGTATTAATGCCGCCTACTGGGTGAGAAAAGTTCGGAGTAAAATTATTGAGGAAGATGAAGATGATGAACAGACTTCTTAATCCGGCGATATTTTTTCCACTAATCGCAGCCTTTGCCGCCGGCCTGGTGTTGGGCGCTTTTTATTTTATCGCTCTGTGGCAAACGGTTCAGCGGTTGCAGTCCGCGACAAGTCCCGCGCGCCTGATGCTGGTCAGCTTTGTTTTGCGCATGGCCGTGGTGATGGCGGGATTTTATTTAGTTATGGGCGGAGAGCATTGGGAGCGTCTGGCAGTGGCCATGCTGGGTTTTATTATTATAAGAAAGATTTTAACATACCGTCTGGGACCGCAAAACGCGATGGATATGGTTCCCTTGAATAAAAGCGGAATAAAAGCCGCCTGAGGATTCGTTATGGAAATTGTAGGCATTAATCAAATCAGTCCCGATCAGGTAATCATCTGGAGTTGGGGATTCATTACGCTGAACGTGACGATTCTCTATACCTGGCTGGTGATGGCTATTCTGCTGCTTATTTCCTGGCTGGCGACACGCAATCTCTCCTCGGATATTAACGTTTCCAGATGGCAGCATTTTCTGGAAGTCGTTATCTCCATTATCCGCGGTGAAATATCCGAAATGACGAAAAAGGGCGCGGACAATTATATTCCCCTGATCGGCACACTTTTCCTTTTCATTTGCACATCCAATGTGCTGGTGATTGTGCCGGGATTTGTCGCGCCGACGTCATCTATTACTACTACAGCTTCTTTGGCGCTGTGTGTATTTATCGCCGTTCCTTATTACGGCATCTCGCGCAACGGCGTGTTCCATTATTTAAAAGAGTATTTTCAGCCCAATTTCATCTTCTTCCCTTTCCATGTGATGGGGGAAATATCCCGGACGCTCGCCCTGACGGTTCGTCTTTTCGGTAACATTATGAGCCATGAAAAAGTCGTCGGCATTCTGCTGGCCGTTACTCCAATTTTATTTCCGGTCATCATGCAGGCGCTGGGACTTTTGATCGGCGTGATCCAGGCATATATATTTGCCATTCTTTCCATGGTTTATATAGCGTCGGCGCTCTCCGCCGAAGAGGAACATCATGTTCATGTTGAAGTAAAAAAAGAAAGCATTGCAACTTAACAAACTTTTTAAAGGAGGAGTTTTTTATGGATAGTGTAAGCATTGTAGCTATGGCTTCAATATTTGCCGCGGGTTTCACAATGGCCATTGGTTCGATTGGTCCGGCGTTAGGCATGGGACGGTCAATACAGCAGGCCCTTGCCGCTATCGCCCAGCAACCCGATGAGCGTAACTCTTTGACTAGAACCTTATTCGTAGGGCTCGCTATGATCGAATCCATCGCTATTTACTGTTTCGTTATTTCGATGATTGTGATCTTTGCGAATCCTTTCTGGGGTCACTTTGTAAAAGCAGGGGGATAAACCATGCACATTGACTGGTTTGTTTTATTTTGCCAGATATTCAACTTCCTTTTGCTGGTCTATCTGCTGAAACGCTTTCTTTACGGGCGAATCATTAAAGCGATGGACGACAGAGAAGCGAAGATTACCGCGCGGTTTGCCGACGCCGAGGATATGAAAGCCAAGGCAACCGAAGCTGCCGGGCTTTATGAAAAGCGCAACCAGTTGCTCAACGAAGCAAAAGAGCAGATGCTCAATGAGGCGACAATGGCCGCTGATGCCAAGCGTAAAGAACTGATGGAAAAGGTCCGCGAGGAAGTTGATCAGGTTAAGGCGCGCTGGCAGGATATGCTGGTTCGCGAAAAGGATGCTTTTTTCTCCGATTTGCGTCAGCGGGCGGCCAAGCAATTATTCGCGACGGCACGCAAGGCGCTGCGCGATTTGGCGGATGCAGATCTGGAGGAACGGATTGTAGATGAATTCATCCGCCGGGTCAAAGCGCTCAATGAGGAAAAAAGCGTTCAGATACGCAATGCCATCAGAGGCGGCGGCAATAATGTGATTATCCAGAGCGCTTTCAGCATTTCCGAGCAAAGGAGAGCGCAAATCGAGGAGGTTCTGAAGAAGCAGATAACTAATGGTTTCACAATACGGTATCTGCAGCAGCCGGAGATTGTGTCGGGCATTGAATTGCGTGTGAATGGGCATAAAATCGCCTGGAGTCTCAATGAGTATTTGGAGGCGCTGGTGGAAAGTCTGACTGAGACGCTCCAGAAAGAGGCGCACGCGGCATAATGAGACTCGTCGAGAGCGAATGTAGTGATGCTCGAGACGTTAGTCGAATTATCCCAGGAGCGCAGCGACGCGGGAGGAAAGACAGTGAAGAGTGAAGCGTGAAATGACGCGCAGCAGATAGAAAAAAGGCAACGATGTCGGGAGGCGAAGAATGAATCAAGAGTCTAGCCAATTGGAAAACAAGGAATTAAAAACTTTCCTGGATGATACGTTTGATACCATGGAAAAGGTTCTGGACGAGCAGAATCCTGAGCTGAGACAATATGAAATCGGCACAGTACAATTTGTCGGCCGCGATATTGCCAGAGTCGGCGGCCTGCCGCACATCCGCGCGGAGGAACTGGTCCGTTTTGCAGGTAACTATATGGGGCTGGTTTTTAATATAGACCCGACGGAAATCGGCGTGATTCTTCTGGACCCGAGTGAGAATCTGCAGGTGGGTTCGGAAGTGCACCGCACCAAGCGCGTGCTGGATGTGCCGGTGGGAGACGGCCTTTTAGGAAGAGTGGTCGATCCTCTGGGGCGTCCGCTTGATGGTCTGGGCGAGGTCAATACAGTCATGCGCTATCCGGTCGAAAGACCTGCGCCGGCGGTTATGGACCGCGCGCCGGTGGTAGTTCCCCTGCAGACAGGTATTAAAGTCATTGATGCGCTTATTCCCATTGGCCGCGGCCAGCGCGAACTGATTCTGGGCGACAGAATGACCGGCAAGACAGCCATTGCCGTGGATACAATTATCAACCAGAAAGAAACGGGGATTATTTCCATTTATTGCGCTGTCGGCAAAAAAAGCGCCGATGTAGCCAAGGTGATTGCCGAATTGCGTGATCACGGCGTTATGGGATCATGTATCGTCGTCGTGGCCACGGGCGAAGACACGCCGGGCCTGCAGTTTATCGCGCCTTACGCCGCCACAAGCATGGGAGAATATTTTGTTGAGCAGGGACGTGATGTGTTGATTGTCTATGATGATCTGACATCGCATGCCCGTGCTTACCGGGAAGTGTCGCTGCTTTTACGGCGGCCACCGGGACGCGAAGCTTTCCCCGGCGATATATTTTATATCCATTCGCGTCTGTTGGAGCGTTCCACGCATATGCGGCCGGAATTGGGCGGCGGGTCATTGACGTCCTTGCCCGTTACCGAAACGGAAGCGCAGGACATGTCGTCTTACATTCCGACCAATCTGATTTCCATCACGGACGGACAGATTTATCTTTCGCCGGTGCTTTTCAACAAAGGCATTTTACCGGCGGTGGATGTCGGCAAATCCGTTTCGCGCGTCGGAGGCAAAACGCAATTGCCCGCTTATCGTTCCGTGGCGGGAGATTTGCGTCTATCTTACTCGCAATTTGAAGAGTTGGAGTCGTTCTCTCGTTTCGGCACCAGGCTTGATGAAAGCACGAAGCGGGTACTGGAGAGAGGCTGGCGCGTGCGCGAAATTCTCAAACAGGGGCAGTACAAGCCTCTGCGCGCGTCAGAACAAATTGCCAGTCTGTTGTCAGTGACCGGCGGCGCCCTGGATCATGTTCCGATCGATAAGATACGTGAAGTGGAAGGGCACCTGTTGCAAACCGTCAACGAACAATTGCCGGAATTATGCGGGCGTATCGAAAAGGGTAAAAAACTGGAACTGGCGGATCGTGACAGCATCATGAATAAAATCAAGCCGACCATCACGCCGTTTGAAGAAGTCGAGGAAGCAAATGCAAACAACTGAGTCCCTGAAAAGAAGAATTAAAAGCGCGGGCGATCTTTTATCGGTGGTAAAAACGATGAAGGCTCTGGCCGCCGTGAGCATCCGGCAATATCAAAAGGCCGTAGAGTCTCTTGAAGACTACAACCGGACTGTAGAAATGGGACTGCAAATTGTGCTTAAGGAACGAATGAGCGGGATGATGCAAAGCAAAGATGTGGCTGTTAAGCGCATGGGAGCGATAATTTTCGGTTCCGATCAGGGTTTATGCGGACAACTCAACGAGCAGATTTCCGTTTTCGCGCTGGATTACATAAAAGCCGCCGGCGTGAAAAAAGAAAACCGCAAAGTATTGGCGGTGGGCGCGCGTGTGGCGGATTATGTAGAAGACGCGGGACAGCCTATAGATGAATTGATGGCCACGCCGAGCTCCACGGCGGGGATAACGCCTCTTGTTCAGGAAATCATCATGATTATTGAAGAGTGGCATTTCCGTCATAATGTGGATCATTTTATGCTGTTCTACAACGATTATATCAGCGGCGCCAACTATCATCCTTACCAGATTCAACTATTGCCTGTAAACCGTGATTGGCTTAAGGAGATCGCCCATAAAAAATGGGATTCCAAAACTTTGCCCATTTATCGGATGGACGGCGATAAAATATTTTCCTCGCTAATTCGGGAATATCTTTTTGTTTCACTTTACCGCGCATTTGCTGAATCGCTGGCCAGTGAGAACGCCAGCCGTCTGGCTTCGATGCAAAACGCGGAAAAGAATATTGAAGAACAAATGCAGGATCTTCACGTGCAGTTTCATCGCACGCGCCAGATGACCATTACAGAGGAACTGCTGGATATTGTGTCCGGCTTTGAGGCCTTGAGTTAAAAAAAGAAAAACTATCGTTAATTAGAAAGAAGGTGATAGCCATGACAGTAGAAATACACATTTGCGGTCTTTGCGCCTGGCGGAGGGAATGTCAAAAAAGGTTTACAGTTTCAACGGATGCTTTTCTTGGAAGCCACTGTCCTGATTACACGAGGGATTTGTCTATCAAGACAAAGGCCGCCGAGGAAAATGAAGATGAAAAAGTGATCATGGACCGAATGGTTCAGGGGCAGGTGGACAAATGGCGTAAACTACTGGCTAGGGCTTCAGAACAGGGACTCAAAACAGAGAGTTTCAAAGGAGGGCCGATAATTACTATTTCGAGAGAGCCTGGAGCCGGAGGAAGTGAGATTGCCCGAAGACTGGCTAAAGCGCTGGATTTCGATTTGATAGGCGGTCAGATAATTCAGCACATCGCTGACAGCGCCAAAATGAGCAGAAGAGTAATCGAATCCCTTGATGAAAGGGAAGTGACTTTCAGGGAAACTCTCCTCTCGTCTTTGTTCGGTGAAAATCGTCCGTGGCCGGGAGAGTACCTGCATCATCTGACAAGAGTTATCGGCACTATCGGTATTTTCGGCAATGTCATTATTGTCGGCAGGGGAGCTAATTTTATACTGCCTAGGGAAAGGGTATTCAGAGTTAGGATAATCGCCCCCGTGGATTTTCGAATCAAATATTTGATGGAGGACAGAGGATATACTAGAGCTGAAGCGGAACAATTTTTGGTCAAAAAAGAGAATAACCGCAAAGCGTTCGGAAGGAAATATTTCAATGCCGATATCACTGATCCCGCACACTACGATATGATCCTCAACACGGAAAAAATAACAATTACAGCAGCGACTGAATCTATTATTTCGGCCTTCCATCAAAGAAGGATGCGAAAGCGAAGCGAATCCTGATTTGTTGAGACCAAACTTTGAGAAATAAAGTGAATAACCTGAAGGTCACTGTAGGGTCATCTGAGACTGAAGTTTGTTGGTTGAATGCAGAAAGGAGAGTTTTATGAAAAGAAAAATGGTTAAAAAAATTGACGCTGTTGGAAGCGTCAAGGCCGCAAAAGAAAAACGCGGGATCTCGGATACATCCAAGGAATCAGCCTACCTGCTTCACAGCATATTCCAGGGCTTTTCCATCCCCGCCTTTGTCATCGGAGTAAATCATAAGATCATCTACTGGAACCGCGCCCTTGAGCGGCTGACAAATATTCCCATGAGCGAGGTGGTCGATACCAACCAGCACTGGCGCGCTTTCTACGCCAGCGAGAGGCCCTGCATGGCAGACCTCCTCGTTGATGGCGCCGAGAACCGGATTCCCAAATGGTATGCCGGCAAATACCACAAATCAGATCTTCTGGAAGAGGCTTACGATGCAACAGATTTTTTCCCTGATCTCGGCGAAAAGGGGCGCTGGCTGCGCTTCACGGCCGCGCTGATTCGGCAAGCTAACGGTAATATTGTCGGTGCGATTGAAACCCTGGAGGACATTACCGAACGCATGATGGCAGAACTTGCGCGGCAAGAAAGTGAGCAGCAAGTTTTCAGCATCATCGAAGGGTCGCCTATCCCGACCTTCGTCATCGGTCTCGATCACAACGTGATTTACTGGAACCGCGCTCTGGAAAAATTGAGCAATATCCGTGCTAAAGATATGATCGGTACAAATCAGCACTGGCGTGCTTTCTACGCCAGTGAGAGACCCTGCATGTCTGATCTGGTTGTCGATCAGACCATGGAAACCATGTCGGAATGGTATGGAGGCGTTGCCAAATCGAAACTGTTAGAAGACAGCTACGAGGCGGAAGGATTTTTCCCCGACCTAGGAGACAAAGGGCGCTGGCTACGGTTCACAGTGTCGCCCCTCCGTAGTTCCCGTGGCGCCCTCGTCGGTTGTATCGAGACGCTGGAAGATATTACGGAACGAGAAATGACGGAACGGATCATCTTCGACAGCGAAAGGATTCTGCACAGCATCCTTGATGGATTTTCAATTGCCGCTTTCGTCATCGACAAAAACCATAAAATCCTTTACTGGAACCGGGCATTGGAAAAACTGACTAGAGTGAGGGCCACCGATGTTAGAGGGACCGACCAACAATGGCGGGCCTTTTATAAAAAGGCAAGGCCCTGCATGGCCGACCTGCTCGTTGATAGTGCCGTGGAAAAGGTTCCCAAATGGTATTCCGGAAAATATAAAAAATCAGATCTCATCGAAGAGGCCTACGAGGCAACGGATTTCTTTCCCGATCTGGGAGATAGTGGGCGCTGGCTCCGGTTTACAGCCGCCCTCATCAGGGATTTTCAGGGAGAGCTTATTGGGGCCCTTGAAACGCTGGAAGACATAACAGAACAGAGGTTGGCTGAAGACGCTCTGAAACGAAAGGGCAAGAGCGCGTCATAGCCGACACTGCGGCAAATAGTTGGATCCGTGTTCCCCCCCAATATGGCTGAAAGGAAGGATTTAGGTCATGACAACAACACAGACAACAAAGATGATTGAAACGATCGAGTATAAAGCCCAAGACATTGCCGAACAATGGTATAAGAATGTAAAGATCAACCCTAAAACGCCCATTTTTCATAAAATGCCCCAGAATGACGCTATAGATTTGGCCCTCAATTTCCTCAGCAACTATACGAAACTCTTCAAAACGGATAAACCGTTTGAGGAGGCCTATGTCCTTTTTTCCAAGTATGCCGCTAATTTCTACAATAAGCATATTCCGCTTCCCCAGGCTATCTACTCTCTTATCCTGATGAGACGCCATATGTGGCTGTTTGCCGAATACCAGGCGGTGTTCGAAACAGTCGTCGAGCAGCGTCACGCCCTGGAAAGCCAGAGCCATATGATTCTCATGTTTGATTACGCCGAGTATGTCGTCATTCTAACCTATGACGACCTGATCAGAAATGAAATCGAAGACAAGTTTAAAGGGTTAAAAGTCAAAAGCCCGTTTTTTGTTCTCTGGCCTGGTGGCGGACTGAAGGATTAAAATCATGTCCCCAGATGACCCCAAAAGACTCCCGACAACATGGTCACCTGAAATGTTGATGGAGTTTCATAAACTTATAAACTCTCCCTTACCTATTAATTTGGTTATTTTAGAAAAACATAAATCAACAACGTTTTTGGAAAAAAATAAATCAACATCATTTGGGTCAAATAGAATAAGCCATGTTTCTTATAGAGGGGTCATTCCAGTTTCAGAATTTGAAAATATTAGTATCATCTTAAACCCAGTAGCGAGGTTAGACGTAGAAAAATATAAAAACTACATCGGTTATATTGAAATAGTGAATAGTCCTACTGAAGATTTTTCCGTTCCAGGAATAAGAGGGTTTATTAAAGATGCTTTAGGAATTTGTGAATCTTTTGATGAAATGTTGATTGAATCAAAAATATTCAATTCAAAAATGTCCCCGGTCTATATTTATTTGGAACAATCTTATTGTTTAAAAGACAAGCCTCCTAAAGAATTGTTAAATCAAAAAATCCCTATAAGAGAAATATCAACCTTTCATAAAATTGCTTGTTTCGAATAGTCTGATGACATGAAAAAGATTATTATCATGGCATGAAATTTTTTTGAAATAAGATGTAATAATTATATCTATTGGATTATTTCATTTCTTTACGCCCAATTTATTTTCAAGCAAATTTATAGATTGTAGGATTACTTGAGCCTCATCATTTGTCTTTATATCCATGGTAATGTCGCTTTCCTTTATCAAATTTTTCATTCTATCCGAAAGATAGCTGATAGTAGTGGATATATAAACAGGGAAATACCAACAATAGCCCAACGCCAATATGATACAAATCAATCCTATTATAACCATGGAGTTTTTAAATCTGGCAGAATCATGTTTTGTCAAATCGGTTTTCCGAATTACCGCCTGCATGTTCACATCGTAAATATTATTGATGGATTGTTTAAGTTTTTCACCGGCTGCTATAAAGTCATTAAACAGTAGTTTTTCTTTTTGATCCATTTTCCATCTGAAGACATAGATTTAAATATGTCACATATTCTCGATTAAGTTTCTCCACGTATTCTTTTTCATGTATTTCCGTTATATTATTATTCTCTTTTTTCAGATTGCTCTCAAATAAATCTTTTCCTGATTCGAAAAGCTTTAGCTGATAGTCAGACATTTTCACCGGATTATTTGTGCCATACATGATGCTGTTTATTGAAGTCTTCATGTCATCAAGACCGGCCAGCATATTTTTAGCGTAAACGATGGAATTGTAGTTATCTTTTAAAATATTTTCAGATTCCTGACTCAATTTTCCGACATAATAAGAGCAAAATCCGACGAGAGTAAATATAAGCAGGAACAGAAAACCTAATCCCCAGGAAATTTTTGTCTTCAGCGTCATATATCCTCCTCATTAGTCAAATTAAGAATTTCATTGTAAACGATCAATCATATAATGCATTATGCAATTGATCCCGATTTTATAACTATGTTCAGCTTCAAATAAATTCATTTATATATAATAACACACTCTATTTATTACATTTTAACCCAGCGGGCTGCCGTCAGGGATGTGAGATTTGATATTGTTCCTAATATCCTGCGTTGTTCCGGTAAAAGGTTTTTGTAATCATATTTTATACCTATCATGCCAATAGTTTCTTCCTGTGATTTTATCGGGAAGAAGAAATAAGATATGCTTGGTAGTGTTTCCGTGCCGGCGCCGGCAATCTTCCCATGGATTGATGTCCATTTAGCTACAGCCAAATCATTGGCATTGATTTCCACCGCCGGATTGCTTTTTGCCCATATTTGCAACTCCCCTCCCATTTCTTTAAAAGAAACAAAGCAGGGCACATCAATAACCCGTTGCACATATTTGACCGTCAGAGTGCTTATATCATTGAGAATTGTTGTACGGAGAAGTGTTATCGTGTTCATTGTTTCACCGGAGAAACTCGCGAGCCCTTCAACCAACTGCTCCAGAGGGGGAAGCATCAAAAATTCTTTGCTCATTTCTTCAATTAGTGTGACGCGCTCCAGACGCAATTGAAGCGCATTGTTTTGTCTTCTTACCACCTTTACCAGTTGTCCGACGATAATCGCTGTAAGTAAAAAAACCAGGGCATTGACTATTTCGCGAGGATCGTTCATGGAAAGGCTGTATCGGGGTTCTATAAAAAAATAATCAAAAATCATCAGGCTTAAAACTGAAGTAAAGATGGACGGCCAGGTGCCGAATAACAAAGCACTGGTAATTGTGGCGATTAAGTAAAGATAAACAAACGAAGACGGTTCGATAAACCGCTGAAGCAAAGCATTGGCAAATGTGACAACTAAAACCATCGCCGTTGATATTATATAATTTGATAATTTAAATGATAATTGTTTTGGAGGAGGACTTTCCTCTTTATCTCTTGTTTCCGTTGTTGGAGTAATCAAGTGAATTTCAAATTCACTGCGTTCGTAAAGAAGACGGGAAACTGGCGAACCCTTGAAATACTCAACCAGCATGGAACGAAGCGGTTTACCGATAACAATGCGGGTAACGTTTTTCTCGCGGGCAAAACGCAGGATTTCATCAGCAATGTCGTTGCCGGTCAATGTCACTATTTTTGCCCCCAGTTCTTCGGCAAGATTGATAGCATCGGTTAAATAAAATTTATCCCTGCCCGAAGGTTCTGTCAGACTTGTAGGTAAAACATAGACCGCGTACCATTCGGCATGTGTATCTTTAGCAATGGAATAAGCTTTGCGTATTAATTGCTTGGCATAGGGACTGGGACCGACGCAGACAACCAGTTTCTCGGAAGTGGGCCATGGTCCGGAAATCGCTTTTGCTCTCATATAATTGATAAGCTCGCTGTCCATCTTGCGGGCAACCAGCGTCAGCATGAGTTCGCGCAGAGCAAAAAGATTGCCGCGCGTAAAGAAATTGTCTATGGCGTGGACAGCCTGCTGAGGGATGTAAACCTTTCCTTCTTTGAGTCTTTGATTGAGCTCTTCCCAGGGAACATCTATGACCTGTACCTCGTCCGCCCGGTCGAAAAAAGTATCCGGTATAGTTTCCTGCATGCGCACTCCCGTGATTTTTGCCACGGAGTCATTCATGCTTTCAAAATGCTGGATATTGATAGTTGTATGAACATCGATTCCGCTTTCCAGCAATTCTTCGATATCCTGATGGCGCTTTGGATGACGGCTGCCTTCAGCGTTGGTGTGGGCCAGTTCATCAACCAGCACAATGGCTGGATGCCGGGCAAGGACGGCATCTATGTCCATTTCTCTTAGAACAATTCCTTTATAATCAATTGTCTTTGCGGGTAATACTTCCAATCCGGCAAGCATCATTTCCGTCTCCGCGCGTTTGTGAGTTTCCACAAAACCAACCACAACATCCATGCACCTTTTCTTCAATACATGGGCATCGTTGAGCATGGCATAGGTCTTTCCTACACCCGGAGCGTAACCGAGAAATATTTTCAGCCTTCCTTTTTTGACATTTTCGCTCTCTATTTCTTTCAAGAGAGCGTCAGGATCGGGCCGTAAATCTTTTTCTTTTATATTCGTTGCCATATGTTGACCAATCAATCAGCTCTTTTTTTGACATAATCGTCCAACGCCAAGTTTAATAGCAAAACATTTACACGTTCTTTTCCCCAGATTCCCAGCAACGGCTGTTCCGTATTTTGGCGAATCATTTTTTCCAATTCAACCTCTGGAATTTTTCTTTCCTTGGCAATTCTTCTCATCTGAAGCTCCGCGGAAACGGGGCTGATATGCGGGTCAAGCCCGCTGGCAGACGTCAGCACAAGATCGGCGGGGACAGGTGTATTGAGCGGCAAACCATTTTCCGTGCGCACTTGCTCAATGCGAGCATGTACCTGTGTGATGAATTTAGCGTTTGACGGCGCTAGATTACTGCCACCGGAATTGGAAGCATCATATTGAGGATCGGTAGCCGACGGCCTGCCATGAAAATATTGGGGGCTTGTGAATAGCTGTCCTATCAATTGCGAACCCATAATTTGATTCCCATGTTTTATAATGCTGCCGTTTGATTTCTCAGAAAATACGGTCTGAGCTATAATCGTAATAACCAGCGGATAAATTAATCCGCATATTAAAGACAACCATAAAAATGCCAGCAGGGAACGTTTTAATTGTAACATTTATGCCTCCTTTATGCCATCCTGAATAGAGAAATAATAATGTCGATAAGTTTTATGCCGATAAACGGCAGAACAAGTCCGCCCAGTCCGTAGATCAGAAGATTGCGGCGCAGCAGTGCCGAGGCGCTGGACGGTTTGTAACGGACTCCGCGCAGAGCCAGCGGTATCAAGAGAGGAATAATAATAGCGTTGAAAATGACCGCCGACAACACAGCACTCGCGGGACTCGAGAGATGCATGACATCAAGCAACTTTAGTTGCGGATACTGGGCGATGAAGATTGCCGGAACAATGGCAAAATATTTGGCGACATTGTTGGCGACGCTGAAAGTCGTTAGCGCGCCGCGGGTAATTAAGATCTTTTTACCGATTTCCACTATATCGAGAAGTTTGGTGGGATTGGAATCGAGATCCACAATATTCGCTGCTTCGCGTGCCGCCTGTGTGCCCGCGTTCATCGCCACGGCGACATCCGCCTGCGCCAGCGCGGGCGCATCGTTTGTGCCGTCGCCGATCATGGCCACAAGGTGTCCGCTGCTCTGATAACTGCGAATCAGTTCCAGTTTCGTCGCCGGTTTTGCTTCCGCCACGAAATCATCAACACCGGCTTCCGCGGCAATGGTTGCGGCTGTCAGCGGATTATCGCCGGTAATCATGACGGACTTGATGCCCATTTGACGCAGTTTGGCAATGCGGCCGCTTATTCCTTCCTTGAGAATATCCTTGAGACGGATTGCTCCAAGGACTTTATCGTTTTGTGCCACCAAAAGGGGAGTTGATCCTTCTTTGGAAATATCGGTAACAATATTTTGCACTTTATCCGGTATTTGAGATCCCCCGGACGCGACAAATTCTCTGATGGCCTCCAACGATCCTTTTCTTATTTTCCGTCCGTTCCAGTCGATGCCGCTCATACGCGCCTCCGCGCTGAAGGGGAAGAAAACAGCTCCTTCCGGGGCGCGAATATCGCTGCCGTGCATTCCCAGTTTTTCCTTGGCCAGAACAACTATGCTTCTTCCCTCCGGTGTGTCATCGGCCAATGATGAAAGCAAAGCCGCGTTGATAAGTTCATTTTCACTTTCTTTGTCCACGGGTATGAATTCGGTGGCCATGCGGTTGCCTAAAGTAATCGTGCCCGTCTTATCCATGAGCACAACGTCAACATCACCGGAAGCCTCCACGGCACGCCCGCTCATGGCGATGAAATTGTAACGCAGCAGCCTGTCCATTCCGGCGATACCGATGGCCGGCAGCAAGCCGCCGATTGTTGTGGGCATCAAGCAGACCAGAAGAGCAATCAACACGGACAGTGAAACACTGACCCTCGCGTAATCGGCAAAGTATTTAAAGGTCACCACTACGACAACAAACACAATCGTCAGGGCTATCAACAGAATATTCAGCGCCTTTTCATTGGGAGTCTTCTGGCGTTTGGCGCTCTCGACCATATTGATCATTTGATCGAGAAAACTTTCGCCGGGATTGGCGGTAATGCGTGCCTTTATTTTTCCCGACAGCACCCGCGTTCCTCCGGTAACGCCGCTACGGTCGCCGCCCGATTCTCTGATGACCGGAGCGGACTCGCCGGTAATGGCTGATTCGTCGATCAGCGCCGTTCCTTCGATTACTTCACCATCACCGGGAATCGTATCACCGTCTTCCAGGATAATAATGTCGTCTTTTCTTAATTTCAGTGCGGAGATTGTCTCAATCGTTCCATTAGCAAGCAATCTCTTTGCCATGGATTCACTGCGGTTCTTCTTGAGCGAATCCGCCTGCGCTCTACCTTGTCCCTCGGCCAGCGCCTCTGAAAAATTCGCAAAGATAATCGTAAACCAGAGCCACAAGGAAATTTGTAAATCGAAAAGAATATTTCGTCCGGTGACGATATCTCCGATAACTATCAGTGTGGTAATGATAGTAACAATCTCGACAACAAACATCACCGGATTACGTGCCATAACCACCGGGTTGAGCTTTTTCAAAGAGTCCTTAACAGCAGGAATGACGAATCTGGTTTGCCAGATATTTATTTTTGTTGCTTTCATTTTTCATCACCTCAATCCTGATAAACGGGATAATTACGTTAACGAAATTATTTTCTGCCACTCTTTTCAGTACCCCCCCTGCGGGGTAGAAAAGTGCAAAAAATAATTTCTAACTTACCCCGCTGCAGAAAGCCCCAGCTCCCGCTGGGGGTTGAATGCTTTCTGCCAATCGCGGGATGTCGCGTTTTGGAAAGGAGCCTCCGGCTCCTGCCGGAGGGGCTCCACTAAAACGTTTTTCCGGTCATCAGGAGCAGATGTTCCAGAAGCGGTCCCAGCGTGAAAGCCGGAAAGAAAGTCAAAGCGCCAACAACAATAATTACGCCGACCAGCATAATAATGAAGAGTAAACCTGTCGTCGGAAAAGTTGCAATGCTTGATGGAACTATTTTCTTATTTGCCAGAGAACCTGCAATCGCCAGCGCCGGTATTATCGTGGAAAATCTTCCCACCAGCATAGCAAGAGAAGTTGTCAGATTATAGAAAACCGTATTGGCATTAAGGCCTGCAAAGGCCGACCCGTTATTGCCTGATGCTGAAGCAAAAGCATAAACAATTTGTGAAAACCCATGCGGCCCGCCGTTACTGAGGCCGGCCAGACCCGCTTTAGTGGTGACGGCAATACCGGAGAGCAACAGAAGTAAAATCGCCGGAGAGAGAATAATAATTATGGACATTACCATTTCAAAAAGTTCCATTTTTTTACCCATTAACTCCGGGGTTCGTCCAATCATCAATCCGGCGAGAAACATGGTTAGTATGGCATAGCTCAACATGCCGATGAGCCCGACGCCCACGCCGCCGAAGATAACTTCGCCGATGGCCATATTGAACATAAGGATTAAGCCGGAGACCGGCATCATGCTGTCATGCATGCTGTTGACGGCGCCGCAGGAAGTAACCGTGGTGGACTGGGCAAAAAGGACCGAATTAATGACGCCTGAACGGACTTCCTTTCCTTCCATGTTCAGTCCTTGTAACACCCCGGCCTTTTGCAGCAATGGGTTGCCGTGCATTTCCGCCCGGATAAAAATTCCCAAACCGGCCAGATAAAGAATCAGCATAGCGGCAAATATTGCCACACCCTGTCGGCGATTTTTTAACATCGCCCCGAAAGTAAAGGGCAGGGCCATAGGAATCAGCAGCAGTCCCAGCATTTCCAGAAAGTCCGTCAGCGGATTAGGATTCTCAAATGGATGAGCGGAATTGGCATTGAAAAAACCGCCGCCGTTGGTGCCGATTTCTTTTATGGCTTCCTGCGAAGCTACCGGACCAACCGCGATTATCTGCTTGCCGCTTTCAAGCGTATGAGCTGTTATGGAACCGCTTAGTGTCTGCACTACACCCTGCGAAACAAGCAGAAACGACCAGATGATTACCAGGGGGAGCAGAACATATAAAATGGAACGGGTGAGATCAACCCAGAAATTTCCGATTGCTGCAGAAGTCTTGCGGATGAAACCTCTGATCACAGCAATCAAAGCAGCAATGCCGATGGCTGCTGAAAGAAAGTTTTGAACCGTCAATCCCAGCATTTGCGTGAGATAGCTCATCGTCTGCTCACCGCTGTAAGCCTGCCAGTTCGTATTGGTGCCAAAGGAGATGGCGGTATTCAGAGCGGTATCCCAGCGAACCGGACCGAATTTTTGAGGATTGAAAGGAAGCACTCCCTGAACAATCTGCAGAATAAAAACTACAGCAATGCCGATGATGTTGAAAATCACCAGAGACAGGGTATAAGTCTTCCAGGACATTTCTTCATTTTCACCAACGCCGAACAACTTATAAAGTATTCGTTCCAGCGGTGCGATGACCGGCGTCAGAAAAGTCTTTGAACCGCTGAATACTCTGGCCATAAACTCGCCCAAAGGGAAAGCAAGCAATGCAGTAATTAACGGCAGCAATATAATACATAACCAATTGTTGAATGTCATTAAAGCCTCCTTCAGTTCCTAACGCTGTTTAACAATATTACATAATGTTGAGATCGAATATACGTATACACGACTCTGATAAAACATTCATACCGTAAGAAACCTGATTTCCTCTTATATTTTTTGTCGAAATGATGAAGTTTAATGAAAACGATCTGCAAACAGTAAATAAGAAAATAATCTTGTCCGTCAGTTGCAGTTTTAGGCAATACCAATAAATCTGGTGAAAGAAGAGTAAACATCTTCCTTGCGCCTCCCTTATGCCGACGAGGTTAGCTGACGGGCTTGGACAGGGAAGTGTCCTATTCCTGAGAAATTCGCTCCAAAATACTCGGTTCCCCCGCATCCATTATTTGATGATGGATTTAGGCGTCGTTAAAATCTTGTTGTGCTAGCTATGCCCTTTTATTACTGCTGTCAAGAAGTTTTTGTTGAACATTTTTGTATATATATGCATCAATTTTGTATTTGTCGAAATCGATTTTTGAGCTTAATGAATCTATTGCTCAAAGCCACTTTTTGGGGCGATATGAGATTCCAAACATTAACTATATATCCGTGGGTTCATACGCTTAATTGACACATAATAAATTATGTATTATATATACAAACCATTAAAACGAATTTCCTCAAAAATTCTGTTGTTCATGAAGGCCTGTCTTTGAATACTAACGCGATTAAAAAAAAGGGATCTAAAAAGGTCTTCCATTTTTTCATTCTCTCCACGGATGACCCTAAACAGACTCTTCGCCTGAGTCGCTTTTTTGAGGCGTTAGCCATCTATATCCTCAATATTTCCATCTCTTATTTTGCCTATTTGGCAGGGATCATGGACTTGCAGGCGCTTTACGGGTTCTGGATTATCATTCTGGCAATCAATATTATATTATATATATTATTTCGAACGGGTCTTAATCTTTGGATGTCGGACCCCAGTCTCACTTTTATCCAAATGTGTGCCGCCAATCTTGTTGTGATGTATGGAATATATTATATATATGAAATCCGCGGTTTTCTTTTATCCATGTATATCGTTATACTTCTGTTCGGCATTTTCCGCCTCTATACCCGCCAGTTTTTATTTGTCAGCGCTTTTGCCCTGCTTACCTATGGGATCGATATCTTTTTGCTGAATCTTTTTCATCCGCAAGCCATAAATCCTAAGATAGAAAGTTTCCAGTGGTTCGGGATGGCCATCGTCCTGATCTCCGTTTCCTTAATAGGAGGGAAGATCAGTTCTATTCGCCGTGAGTTAAGCGTCAACCGGAAAAAGCTGGAATCGTCCTTAAAGGTTATCCGGGATATGGCGATCCACGATGATCTGACAGGGTTCTATAATCGTCACCGTCTAATGGACCTCATTGACTCCGAGAAAAGCCGGTCAGTACGTACCGGTTCCGTTTTTTCTTTGGTCATGCTGGATATTGATAAATTTAAAAAAATCAACGATGCATATGGACATCAGACAGGTGATCAGGTGTTGAAGACATTCGCTGCCATTATCCGCAGTATTTTGCGTAAGACGGACTTTTGCGGACGTTATGGCGGAGAGGAATTTTTGATAGTGCTAACACAGACGGATATTCAGGCGGCAAAAGTTTTTGTAGAACGTATTCGCAATTGTGTTGAAAACAGCTTCTTTCCATGCTTAAGTCCTGATGCCAGAGTTACCGTTTCTATTGGTCTGACAGAGCATCGGGTGCAGGAAGAGATCGAAAAAACGATTTCCCGTGCAGATGAATTATTGTACAAAGCAAAAAATGGGGGACGCAACCGAGTGGAATGCTCCGATTAAATATGAGAATACAATAATGGTTAACATCATGAGGTTTTTATAAAATGTTCAGATGGAAAGCGTGAGGAAACCGGAACTGTAATATATGTAAACTTAAGGCCACATGTGTGGCTATATATTAAGATTTGTAATTTGCGGCTTAATAAAGCTGGTGTGTGTATTATAAAAACCGGTTAGATGTCTTGACCTATATTTGACTTTATAAAGAGTGTCCAATTAAGTTTTGTCTTGTTATTTCTTTCACCTACAAATCCACAGTATTTTGCAGTTATCAAAATTGCGGATTACCGTTTGTAATGAATGATAGAGGATGCCTACTAAATCAGAGGCATAATCCTCTAGTATTTGCCAATTCCAATAATTTACAATTCCCTAATTCACATGCTTTTCGTGCGTCGCGACAGCCCGAAATGTTATCGCCCTGATTTAGATAGACAATCAGCGATTTTCTTCCTTGAAGTTTCTATTTCAAATTTGCCTATTTTATGATAGCTTTCAAATCACAGTCGTTACATACAATTGATCTGTAATAGTAAAATAACATGGATGTGTTTAGATATAGTGATATTTCAAAAACCCTCTAAGCAATCAAATGTCGAACCACGAGAGATTATACCTGATAAATTGAAATATATTTATTGGGGTGGACTCGCCTTAATAATTTTGCTGACAGTCTTTATCCGTATCAGACTTCTTGGAATTCCTCTTGAGAGAGATGAAGGCGAGTTTGCTTACATGGGTCAGCTCATTCTTCAAGGGGTACCTCCATACCTCTTATCCTATAGTTTAAAGTTACCGGGTACTCCCGCTGCTTATGCGTTAATTATGTCCCTGTTTGGAGAAACAATAGCAGGAATTCATCTCGGATTGATTATTATCAATATTGCTACCATCGTTTTAGTTTTTCTTATCGTAGCCCGTCTTTTTGATCGTTTTTCTGGTTTAATATCAGCGTGCTCATATGCCATCCTTTCTTTAAGTCCGACTGTTTACGGTACCCAAGCCCATGCCACTCACTTTGTAATGTTACCAGCGCTTGGGGGGGTGTTGTTCATGCTTAGGTTCACCGAACACGAAAGGAAGGGTCATATATTCTGGAGTGGGTTCTTGCTGGGATTGGCTTTCTTAATGAAGCAACACGCCATATTTTTTATCATTTTTGCATTTCTATATCTCCTTTTCAATTTAATCCGAAAGCCGGGGTTTTCTTATAAGAATTTACTTAAAGTGGAATTCCTCTTTTTAATGGGGGTAGCAATTCCTTTTGCTATTACTTGCGGAGTGCTTTATCTTACAGGTGCATTTGAAAATTTTTGGTTTTGGAATTTTTATTTGGCAGCGCAAACTGCAACCAGACTACCCTTTTTATTTGGAGTCAAAAATTTCTTTATACAGATTACAAGAGTTATTGGACAGTTTTATTTATTTTGGTGTTTAGCGATCGCAGGAATTATCATCCTCGTGGTAGATTATAAGTATAGGCATCGTGCCGTATTCGTTTATGGGTTATTAATTTTTTCACTTCTCGCTATTTGTCCTGCATTCTATTTTAATGCTCACTATTTCATACTCCTGCTGCCAGTACTTTCGCTACTAATCGGTGTTGGCGTGAGTGGTTTGACAGGATACGTTGTATTAAAGCAAACAATATTGCGCTCAATGCCTGTAGTCTTATTCATTGCAATTTTCCTTTTCAGTCTCTTTCAGTATCGAGACTTTTTTTTCCAAATGACGCCCTTTCAAGCATGTCGGTATATGTATGACTCCAATCCTTTCATCGAATCAATAGAGATTGCAAAATACATAGAAAGTTTCTCAGACAAAGAAGATAAAATCGCAGTGATCGGCTCAGAACCGGAAATCTTTTTCTATGCGCATCGGCATTCAGCAACAGCTTATATCGTAATCTATGATGTAATGCGGGATCAGAAGTTTGCCGTAAATATGCAACAGGAAATGATTGAAGAATTGGAGAAGGAAAAACCTAAGTATATGATCTTCGTGTGCTTGAATACCTCATGGTTCAACTTTGGAAAACATCCAAACGCGCGGTCATTCACAAAATCGGTCGCGAATAATATTGATAAGAATTATTATTTAGTGGGAATTTTTAATTTTTTCCCTGGAGATTATGTGGAAAGTCATTGGGGTGTGGAAGCCTCTTCGTACTTAAATCAGTCACCCTGTTTCATTTCGATACACGAAAGAAAAGCGAACAATACATTTAATTAGGACAACGGGTTGCCCTATTGCCCTGAGGACTCATTGATACCCATACCACATGTTTAATTAGAGTTCAATTTTTGATGATTTTCGATTGAAATGTTGCACATTTACCGAGATTAACAAATTGAGGATAACAGTCAACTATCATGAATTCACTTCTGGACAAAAGGTTGTCCGTCGGGTCAACATAGCATAGATGACGCGGATCAACTTGTGAGCAGTAGCAAGCACAGCCTTTTTGTATGGTAATCCCTCCTTTCTTCGTTTGAGATAATAAGCATGAAAAATATCGGTGTATTGGATTACGCTGGTTGTCATCATCCAGATGATCCTTCGCAGGTGACGGTTGCCCCGTTTCGTTATCCGCCCCCTGCCTTCATGTTTGCCGGACTGGTAAACAGCTGGGTCCAATCCCGCCATGGCAATGATTTTACCGGAACATTCAAATTTATGGATGTCGCCACCCATCTCCACAAGAAAATTGGCGGCAGTTTTATCTCCAATGCCCTTGATGGAAGTAATGATGTTTATATCTTCTTCCATCAGTTTCCGGGCCATTTCCATCAGCATGTTCGTAATCTCCTGAAGAGCTTCCTCAAGATGAAGGAGCAGATTTATCTTCTGCTTTATAATCATTTCTTTGGCTGGACTGTTGATGCCTATCGAAAAACGGGCTGCTTTGAGCAGTGTTTGGGCAAACTCTTCTCTTTTATGACCATAGGAATCAATAATCAAGGTTTGTGACAATTGACTAATATCCGCATCCCTCAGAGCAATTGCGGAAGGGTATTGCTGCAAAAGCTTGAGAATGGACTTCGTAAATATACCTGCCATGTGCTCAAGTTCTGGAAAGGTAATATTCAAAAGCTGCTTGATTTCAATCTTCAAAGATGTCATCTCGTCAACCAAACTCTCCCGCTGACGGGAAAGATCCCGAAGATCCGAAATCAAAGACGGAGTCGCTTGTTGAATCAAAGCATTTCCATTGGCAAGAAGAAAACGTGCAATGACAACGGCGTCCTTCTTGTCCGTTTTGGTCTTTCTGAGTTCCATCTTCACATAATTGGAAATCTGCAAAGGATTGATCAGTATGGCCTTGTAACCCTCAGCAACAAGATATGAGAAGAGATTAACATGATAGGATGCCGTACCATCCCGATTAAAACAGAGGAAACGGGAAAAGTGCCAAGATTCCTCTTCAGTTTCTCAAAACCCTTCCGATCCACGGATGTTGAAATTTGAAATAGTTTTGTTTCTTCTCCTGTTATTCCACAGGCGTCGAACTTATCCTTGGAAACATCAACGCCTACAATACAATCAAAATTGCCTTTTAATCCTGGCATCACATCACCTCCCGATATGAAAGTAAATGAAAAGCAGGGGTCGTAGCCTCCAGACCAATCCTCCAGCGTTACAAGGATTCTATGATCCAACCAACCTATTATGGTTCTCAGAGGCTTGGGACATACTGTAATGAGGGCTCTGTCGCCCAGGAAGAAATGAGTCCTCCTGCCTTCCTAATTAACATTACAAATTAATTATATATCTTTCTATATACGAATTCATGGTAGTAATCGATTGTCTTGACGCTCATTGTAAGGTCAAGTTTTGTTTAGAACAGTTAAGGCAAATGTTGATTCATTATTGCGCTTCCGGTCAAGAGCGAATCATTTACTGTTTTTTCAACATCGCCCGCCAATCAGGAATAATTCCCTCCGGCAAATTATAGCAACGCTGCCATAATGACAAATATGATTTTTCTTCTTCCTCCCAGAGGTCATTGTTCCATCCAAGTTCAGTTTGGCAGATTGATCGAATTGTCGGTAGAAGCGCCTTTCCTCCTTCCGGGACTGTCAATCCCAGACGTGTGCGCCGCAACATTAAATCTTCAAGGTGGACAATGCCTTCATCGCGGGCCGCCCAGCGCAGTTCCGCCCACAGAGTGTTGGTACAGGGAATCTCTTCTAATTCCTCCGGTTGCGCGGCATCGATCAGCGTCCGAAAGTCCGACCCGTAATAACCGGTAAGCCGTCTCATCTGGGCTTTGGTTAGTCGGCTTTTTTTATCGCAATGAATATCCGTCTCCACCGGATTCAATGCCCGCATGGACTTGTCAGGCTCCGGCATTTGCGGAATTCGGTGATGAACGGCTTTCAGAACATCCAGCGCAATCAGTCTGAATGTTGTCATTTTCCCGCCGGTCACCGTCAACAATCCTTCTTCTTCCCAGATAACATGATCACGCGCTTCCTTGGAGGGATCGGCCTTCCCTGTTCCGATAACAGGCCTGATACCGGAAAATGTTGATATGACATCATTCAGATTCAGGTTGACGGATGGAAATTGCGCCTCTGCCGCCGCCATGAGATAGGCCACCTCAGCGGGACTGATTGAAGGTTCATCTGAAAGCGAAAAAGAATGATCTATATCAGTGGTTCCGATCAGGGTAATACCCTCCCAGGGAAGGATGAAGACAGGCCGGCGATCCAGCGGATGGAGAAAACTTACCGATTGCGCGACGGGCAGACGCCAGGCAGGAACCACGAGGTGGCTGCCACGCAGTAAACGCATTCGGGGTTTTGCGCCGACCTGCCCTCTAAGCTCGTCGGCCCACGCGCCCGTAGCATTGATAATCACTCTGGCCTTAATATCAGTGTGGCGATTCCGATAAGTATCGTAAAGTCTCACGCCGGATAAGGATGCCCCGTTCCCTTCATTATTCTGATTGCCGCGTATCAATTTTTCAGCGCGGACATAATTAATTGCGCAAGCGCCGTCGGCAACGGCTTCGCGAATAACCCGCAGGACGAGACGGGCATCATTGGTTTGGGCATCGCCGAAACAAAGCCCTCCTTCCATTTTGTCCTGCCGAATGTGCGGAGCCAGCATCTGAAACTCCGTTGCATTATATCCTTGATGACTCCATTGGGTCGCGAGCAGGTCATAAATCACCAGACCGGTCTTATAAGCGAGACGGCCGGGTTGGTCGCCTTTATAATTGGCAATGAGAAAACCCAGCGGCTCAATCAGTCCGGGCGCTTCAGTGATTAAACGCTTTCTTTCCCGCACGGACTCGTATGTGAGCATGATGTTTCCATCTTTCAGATAGCGCAGACCGCCGTGAACCAACTTTGAAGAGCGGCTCGACGTTCCCCAGCTGAAATCACGTTGTTCAACCAGCAAGACCTTAAGCCCCAGTTTTCGCGCTTCCTTTAAGATGCCCGCGCCGGTAATACCGCCTCCGATGATAACGATATCCCAGGGCCGATCAATCTTCGACCACAAATCATCTCTCCAGTTTTTATCCCACATTTTCTTTACCTCTTGTGACGGCTATTTAAATTTTTCTATAATATCAGCTTGCCGGGATTCATTATTCCCCGCGGATCAAATTGTTTGCAGAGATTACTGATCACGGCCATCCCGAGTTCGCCTTTTTCGGCCGCCATGTAAGGAATATGATCAGTGCCCACTCCGTGTTGATGACTTATTGTCCCGCCGTTTTTAACAATCTCTACGCTGGCCGCCGCTTTAAGCGCCTGCCAGCGCGACAGGGTTTCATCGGACTTCGTCGCTAAACGAAATAAATATGATGTGTAGATACTGGCGCCGGAAGGATAAAGCTGGGAAAGGTGCGTAAAGACATGAACCCGCTCATTGATATTCGCCAATGTATTGCGCAGGGATTCTTCAATGGCTTTAATCATCACAGGAACATTGTTCCAGGGCGTGGCCGTTTCCAGAGTATCTATCGCGTAGCCGGCATCCCACAAAGTATTTCTGAGATAGGGCGTCAGAAATCGTTTTTTGTGCCACTGTTTCCCGAATATTTTTCCGACATGAACCCCGTGATGGCTACCGGCTATCGCCAGCGCCTCGCTTCTGGCCAAACGCTCGATGGTTTTGAGGCCGGTAAACCCTAGCATCAGCATGCACTTCTCGTCACCAATGCCGCGCATCGACAAATATTTTTCCAAAGCGCCTAGAAGTTTCCGGTGTCCTGCCAGAGCCAGCATGGTTTTCGTTTCCGCATCCGTACTCAAACGAATCATGGAGAGCGGCAACCTCGCTTGCACGATTTTTCTTGCTGCCGCCATTCCACATTCAAAATTAGGCAGAAAGACGGCATGAAAGACTTCTTTTTCCGGCAGAGGCGTGATTCGCACGGTTGCCTCGGTGAGAATACCGAACCTCCCTTCGGACCCTAAAACAATTTCTTTGAGATCAGGTCCGACAGCCGATCCGGGAAAGGAAGGAAGATCCATTGAACCGGCCGGCGACTCCAGATGCCCGCCGGCAAATAGACGTTCAATGCGGCCGTAACCAAGCGACTGTTGACCGCAGGAGCGGGAGGCAATCCAGCCGCCCAGCGTGGATAGTTCAAAGGATTGCGGAAAATGCCCTAGTGTGAATCCCTGCGCGCGAAGTTGGGCTTCAAGATCCGGACCGGCAATACCGGCCCCAAAAGTTGCCAGATGACTAACATCGTCAAGATTGACAAGGCGGCTCATTCGCTTCATATCCACGGTCAAAACAGGCTGATCCGACGGCAGGGGATTGATGTGGCCAGTAACCGAGGTGCCGCCACCGTAAGGAATCAAACGAGTGCCCGTTTGAGCGGCTAAGCGAATTAGGGATCGAACCTCGTCATCATTTGACGGATAAGCCACGCCATCAGGAAACATTCCTACTTTTCCGCTGCGCAGGGCCAGCCAGTCAGGCATACTCTGACCCCGGGCATGGCAGAGACGGTCAAGGGCCTCCGTTGAAATTAAGGGATTGGGCTTAAGTCTCGAAGGTGGTATGTCTGCCAGTACTTTTTCCCGCGAAACATCTTTTGGCGGGCTGGATTTTCCCACCCATTGTTCAAGAATCTCAGACGCCCCTTCGGGCGTCGGATAATCAATTGTTGTATCTCCCCATCCGTTCCAGCGTCGCATCATCGACCTCCTTGTCCATTTTTAGCTGCGAAAAGTGACTTAAACTGCCGCTCTGTCCTCTGCCAGATGGCAATACTTTCCTTCATCATTATTCGTGATATTTTCTCGGCGGCGACAGGATTGCGGCGTTTCACAGTCCTTAACAGATCCTTATAAAAGCAAAATGATCTGTCTCTGGCCTCCGTGGTAGAAAAATAGATCTGCGCCATATTCCGGTAAAATTCAGCAAACCCGTTAAGAATCAAAGTGTAAAGCGGATTGCTGGAATTCATAGTCAAAGTTTTGTGGAGCATCCAATCAAAAGATGCCAGCGATTCTGCGGAATTTTCGATATCCTTTGCTCCGGCGAGATAATTCTCGATCATCTCCGGCGCGCGTTCGACAGCGCTTTTTGTGTAAATAGGCGCCACGTTTACGCGTATCTCCAGTAGATGCGTTACAAAGTCAGCCGGCAGTTTCTTTCCATATCTGAACAGACCGTTTAGGACACCCAACCCCCCATCATGCCAGTAGTTGTTGACCACTGTATATTTTCCGTGGCGTATAGTGATCCAGCCGTCGCGTTCCATTCTTTGAAGTGTTTCACGCAAAGTGGGACGGGTGATGCCTAATTGCTGGGACAATTCCCGTTCAGCCGGTAAAACCGAGCCGGGTGAATAGGTGCCGTCCAGAATCACTGTAATTAGTGCCTGCTCGGCATGGGCTGCCGGTTTTTTCGGGGCTGAGAAACGATTCATATATGCCTCCATAAGGAATAACTAACTGGTAAGTGGTCTGACCAGTTAGTTATTCCTTTTACGCTTTTTTGAGGCGTTGTCAAGCAAAAAATTATTATGCCGCCTAACGCCATTTCTAGATCAAAGATAGTGTTTTGGGTTAAAGCCGGCAGGGGGGCATAATGCAGTTGGGAGATGACAATAACCTGCCTTGAAATTTGTTCCCCTTCATGATAGCCTTCTTCATTATTTTTCGACAAAGTAGATATATTGCGGCAGGAAGGTAAATCTTGAAATATTATCCGATTTTTCTGGACGTTCGAGACAAGAAGTGTGTCGTTGTCGGCGGCGGCGAAGTTGCCGCGAGAAAAGCCGAAAGACTTCTTGACTGTGGCACTAAAGTGTTTGTCATCAGCCCGAAACTTTCCCCTGCTCTTGCTGCGTTGAGAGAAAAAGGAGTCATTCATCATATTGCCATCAAATACACAAGCGATTTACTTGATGGAGCAGCGCTGGTCATCGGGGCTACTGACGATGAAAAAACCAACGCTCAAATATCCCTTGATGCCCGTAAAAAAGGTATTCCCGTAAATATTGTTGACGATCCGCAAAAGTGCGATTTTATTTTGCCCTCGCTTGTGCAAAGAGGAGATTTGGCGATTGCGATAGGCACCGGCGGCAAAAGCCCGGCGCTGGCCCGTTACCTGCGCGAAAAGTTGGAGGCGCAATACGGTAAGGAATATGAAATACTTCTCAACATTTTAAGCGCCTTGCGTATCAAAATGATGGGGAAAACCGGCATTGATAAAAAATGGGTTGCTTCTTTGATCGAGGCAGGCATCCTGAATTTCATTAAAGCAAGCGACCGTGAAAAAGTAAAAGAAACCGTTCATAAAATTACCGGTGAGGAAGTTGATATTGAATTTGATTAACTTACAACTGATTTCATTTAAGATTGCTCTCATTCTCTGCGCATTGAGCACTATCGGTTACCTGTCTTCGCTGCTTGTTAAGAGAGTGAAACTCGCTAAAATTTCCACCTGGATTCTGGCCGCCGCTTTCGGCTTTCTGTCGGTTGATCTGCTTTTCTCTCTTGTCAATTCCTCCGCTCTGATTAATCCCGGTTCTCGTGATTTTCTTACCCTTTGTGCCTGGTCGGTATGCGCGGTTTATCTTGCCCTTCAATTCAAAACCAAAACCAGAGTGCTCGGGGCTTTCATTTCTCCTTTCATCCTGCTGTTTATGATTGTCGCCGCCGGTGAGGCTTCAGGAAAATCTCTTCTTCCTCAAAATCTGCAAAACTGGCTGACCGCCATGCATTTATTTTGCGTGATCATGGGCGAAGCGTTGTTTGTAATCGCGTCCTGCGCCGGGTTGATGTTTATCATGCAGAACGGCCTTTTGAAAAATAGAAAATTGAGTAAGACGAGCAGGCTGCTGCCTTCATTAAACGACCTTGATAGAATTAATCACATCTGTCTTTTATGGGGATTTCCGGTTTTGAGCGTAGGCATTATCGCCGGGGCGGTTTTCGCGGAAATAAACTGGAAGACGGGCTGGCTGACCGACCCGAAAATCATCTGGACTTTTGCCGGCTGGGTCATTTACGGGTTTCTTCTGCATCAGCGTCTAGCCATCGGCTGGAAGGGTTACCGGATGGCCGTGATTTCCGGCGCCGCCTTTATTCTTCTTTTGCTGTCCTATGGAAGCGTGAGAATTTGTTTTTCAACTTTGCATAACTTTATTTAAAAATGATTGTACTAACAGGTCTGAATCATAAAACGGCGTCCATCGCTGTCCGGGAAAAAATATTTGCCGGCTGTCAGGAGAAAAAGGATTTGCTCCCCAATCTTCTGGCCATAAACGGCGTGGAGGAAGCGCTGCATCTTTCGACCTGCAATCGAGTCGAGATTATTGCCAGTATCGCGGAAGATGGCAATGCTCTGAAAGACTTGAGTAACTTTCTGGCGCGAAGCGGTGGACTGACTCAGCCCGAGGCCGAAGGCTGCTTTTACGAATATCGCAATGAGGAAGCCGTGCGCCATATTTTTCGCGTGGCGTCCAGTCTTGATTCACTGGTTATGGGCGAGACGCAGATTCTCGGGCAGGTGAAGGACGCCTACCGCGAAGCGCTGGCGCAATACGCGACCGGCATTGTCCTGAATCGTCTGATGCACTGCTCCTTTCGCGCGGCCAAACGTGTCCGCTCGGAAACAGGTATCGCTATCAATCCCGTATCGGTGAGCCATGCCGCTGTGGAACTGGCCAAAAAAATATTCGGCTCGCTCGATGGCAAGAAAATCCTGCTTATCGGCGCCGGAGAAATGGCGGAACTCACCGGAACTCAACTGATTGAGAGAGGAGCACAATCGATAATCGTTGCCAACAGGTCTTTGGCACAGGCCGAGCTTCTGGCGGAAAAGTTTCACGGCGAAGCGATATCGCTCGACGCTTTGGAGAAAAAACTGATTGAAGCAGACATCGTCATCAGTTCCACCGGAGCTCCGAACTTTATCGTTACCGCCGATATACTCAGAAAAATTCATCACCAGCGCAAGAACCGCCTGTTGTATTTGATTGACATCGCCGTTCCCCGTGACATCGATCCGGCGGCAAGCGCGCTGGAGAATGTGTATCTATACAACATTGACAACCTTCAGGACATTGTTGACGAAAACATGAATGTCCGCAAAAGGGAGGCGATTAAGGCTGAAGCGATTGTGGATGAGGAAGTGGCTAGGTTCGTCAACTGGCAAAAGGAACTGGAATCTGTGCCGACAATAGTTTCTCTGCGCAACAAGGCCGGAGAAATTGTGCAGACCGAAATGGATAAGGCCGCCGGCTGGATGAAAAATCTTAACAAAGATGATCAGGAAAAAATTGATAATCTGGTTAACGCCATCGTGAACAAGGTATTGCATTCTCCGGTTACAGTTTTAAAGGAAGAAAGCTCCGATATCAGCTCTCGTGATATTGTGGCCGCAGTAAGGAGACTTTTCCGTCTGGATTAATTTAGGTATGTCATTCCCGCGAAGGCGGGAATCCAGATAACAAGAGAAAAGAAAAAATGTTGAAGAAAGCTGAAAATTCAAAGAAGTGTTGCCCAAATATCCTTTTCGCTTGTCCAGAAAGCGTTTTGGATAAATCTAAGGCTCGCTTTAGGCGATTACAAAACTCGCCTGCGGCTCAAACAGTTGTAATCGCTCATCTTACGCTTCGCCAAGGTTTATTGGCCAAAACGCTTTCAATGGCCGCTCAAATAAATATTTGGGCAAAAGATCGTCCTTGCCCCATCATCTGTCAGTGTGTTCAGAAAAATATGAATGAATATAAAATTAATTTTACTGAGGAGAATCGATATGTCTATCATTGATATTATTTTGAAGATGCCTTGTTTGTATATTGCGACTATGATTGTACTTACTTTGTATTATGCGATTCGTGGTGTATTATACATTAAAAAATTAGGTAATGCGGATGTCTTTATTGATTATATCCAAGAAGTTTTGTTTAAAGTTATTATAACAATATCAAGTTTTATTTCATTGTATCTTTCTATTTATATCTTATCTATGCAAAAAGAACCATTTAATGAAATATCAGCTGGTACTGCCGCTCTAATAATATTTCTTTTTATGTGGGGTATCATCGGTATAAGTGGATATTTAACTCACCTAATTACTGTTGGTAAATTACCTCACTGATTATAAATAATATGGAAGGTTCTATTTATTGGAGAAAAAAGTATAGAGTCGAAAATTTAGAAGAAGGTCTCCCTTTCCTAAAGGGAGAGAAAGAGGGATTTTAAAAACGGTTGTCATTTCGAGGAACGCAGAGACGAGAAATCTTTTTCTTTTAAAGACAAGATGTCTCCCTACCGTTCGACATGACAAAAATCTCCCCTTCCCCCTCTTTAAAAAAGAGGGGGAATTATTTTGTTGAATTAGGATTTGCATGAATTTAAAAATAGGTACGCGCGGCAGCAAACTGGCATTAACGCAGGCAAATTTTGTTGCCGAAAAAATAAAAAAATTAATGCCGGAAGCGAATATTGATATTTGCGTTATCAAAACCAGCGGCGATATTATGCAGGATGTCTCTCTGCTTAAAATCGGCGGTCAGGGCGTTTTTGTCAAGGAAATTGAAGAAGCCCTGCTCTCTAAAAAGATTGATCTGGCGGTGCACAGCATGAAGGATGTCCCGGGTGAAACGCCGCAGGAATTGATGTTTGCGGCGGTTCTGCCTCGCGAAGACGTGCGCGATGTGCTGGTGGCGCGCGACAACATCAAAATGGAGTTTATGCCCAAAGGGGCAAAAATCGGCACAGGCTCTCAAAGGCGCGGCGCGCAAATAAAAGCAATACTGCCTGATGTCAATATAGTGCCTCTTCGGGGCAACATCGACACACGACTGAAAAAAATAGAAACAGAAAATCTCACCGGCATTATTCTGGCGGCGGCGGGAATGAAACGAATGGGATTAGCCGAAAAGATTACGCAATTTCTGCCGGTGGAAACGATGCTTCCGGCAGTCGGTCAGGGCGCGCTGGGTTTGCAGATTCGCAAGTCCGATGTTGATCTGGTCAAAATTTGTGCTCCACTCAATGATGTAATAACCACTGCGGAAATTACCGCCGAGCGTTCTTTTCTGCGGGCACTGGGAGGCGGATGCCGTCTGCCAATCGCGGCACTGGGCAAATTGGAAAAAGATAGGCTTTTACTGGAAGGCATGCTTGCCGCGCCCAACGGTACCACAGTGATTCGTGAAAAAATTAGCGGCGTTAAAGAAGAGGCGGAAGAACTGGGTAAAAAGCTGGCGGAAATAATTCTGGAAAAGGGTGGCAAAACACTTTTAGACTTAATGTGATAAGTAGTTCTATTGTCATTCCCGTGAAGACGGGCCATGGTGCCCTTTAGGGTGAATCCAGTATTTTCATGAAACAATGTTATGTTTATATTTTAGCCAGTAAAAAGAATGGGACATTATACATTGGCGTCACAAGTGACTTAGTTAAAAGGATTTATGAGCACAAACAAAATTTAATAGACGGATTCACAAAGGAATATAATGTTCATTCTCTTGTATACTATGAACCTCATAAAGAAGTTGAAGATGCTATTTTAAGAGAAAAGCAGATGAAGAAATGGAATAGAAAGTGGAAAATAAGGTTGATTGAGGAAAAGAATCCTGAATGGAAAGATTTGTATAATGAAATACTTTAGTGAATATACTTCAATATTCCTGGATTCCCGCTGCGCGGGAATGACAACGTCGAGTAGATTCCCTCCACCGTTTATTCCCGCGAAGGCGGGGAAGGGAATGACAGTGCTGTGTAGGCAGGTTCCTGCTTGAAGGCGGAAATGACATAATAGGTAGTTATGAGAAAAAATAAAAAAGGAAAAGTCTATATCATTGGTGCCGGGCCGGGTGATACGGGGCTGATTACGCTCAAGGGCATTGAATGTCTGCGCGAAGCGGATGTCGTCATTTACGATTATCTGGTCAGCAAGGATTTATTAAAATACGCTCACAGCGATGCCCGTTTTATTTACGCGGGTAAGCAGGGCGGCGCTCATACCTTGTCGCAGTGGCAAATAAACGATCTTTTGGTAAAAGAAGCCAAGGCGAGAAATGTTGTCGCGCGTCTCAAGGGAGGCGATCCTTTTATTTTCGGCCGCGGCGGGGAAGAAGCAGAAAAGCTTGCCGCAAATAAAATTCCTTTTGAAATTGTTCCAGGCGTTACCTCCGCGATTGCCGTTCCCGCTTATGCCGGCATTCCGCTCACGCATAGAGGATTGACTTCCACCGTGGCTTTTGTCACCGGCCATGAGGATCCGACCAAAGGAAAAAGCGATATTGATTGGCAGGCGCTGGTACGAATAGGGACGCTGGTATTTCTGATGGGCGTGAAGAATATCGAAAAAATCGTCAAAGAATTGAAAGACAACGGCAGATCGATCAAGACGCCTGCCGCGCTGATTCGCTGGGGCACAACACCGCAGCAGGAAATTCTCACCGGCACGCTGGCCAATATTGTCACGCTTGCCAGGGAGCACAGGTTTGCGCCACCGGCAATTCTTGTTGTCGGTGAAGTAGTTGACTTGCGCGAAACATTGCAGTGGTATGACCAAAAACCTCTTTTCGGTAAAGGCGTTGTAATCACGCGGCCGGAAAAACAGGCCGATGGTCTAACTCGACTACTCATTAAAGAAGGAGCTAACCCTATTCATTTCCCCACAATTAAAATTGTTCCGCCGCCGGATTGGAGCGAGTTGGATACGGCGATAAAGAATCTGTCAGATTACGACTGGCTGATATTCACCAGCGCCAACGGGGTGGCTTTTTTCTTTGAAAGATTATTTGCTAAAGGGAAGGACGTCTGCGATTTGAAAGACGTCAAGATTTGCTGTATCGGTCCGGCAACAGCACAGCAGGTGGAAAGCAAAGGAATCAGGGTTGATTTAGTTCCCAAGAAATTTATCTCCGAAGGAATTCTTAAATCTTTTTCCGGCACAAATTTGAAAGGGAAGAAAATACTTATTACCCGGGCGGCCGAGGCGCGCGATGTTCTGCCTGATGGACTAAAGAAACGTGGTGCCAAAGTTGATGTTGTCACGGCTTATGAGACGGTAAATTCGGGGAAGAAGAAAAATGAGTTAGAAGCGCTCTTTAAAGAAAATCAAGTGGACGTGATTACCTTTACCAGTTCTTCAACTGTGAATAATTTTGTAAAAATTATGGGACGGAATTTTTCATTGCCTAAAGGTGTTAAGATTGCCTGCATCGGCCCGGTGACCGCGGCGGCGGCTGCGAAGGCCGGAATCCCCGTTGATATTCATCAGAAAGAATATACAATAGAAGGGCTCGTTTGTGCTCTGGTTGATTATTTCAGAGGGAAACCGTCGGCAAAAAAAAGAGAAAAAAGTAAATGATAGGAATTTCCAAATTATATTGCGGTGCGGTGGAACCATCCGATGTTCTGCGTTACAACCGGCAGTCCGGGCAATTGCCTTCACACCTGCTGCAATTTTCGGCGGACAAAAAAACCGTGGTTGTCTGGAACATGACGCGCCGCTGCAATTTAAAATGCATTCACTGCTATTCCAATTCCGCCGATATCGAATATCCCGATGAACTGACCACCGAGGAAGGAAAAAAACTCGTTGACGATCTGGCGGCTTTCGGTTCTCCGGTAATTCTTTTTTCCGGAGGCGAGCCGCTTTTGCGCAAAGATTTGCTGGAACTGGCTCAATACGCGACTGATAAAGGAATGCGGGCGGTTATATCCACAAACGGCACGCTGATTACCAAGGAGATAGCGGCCAAACTCCAGAAAGTCGGACTCTCCTATGTTGGTGTGAGCCTCGACGGTATAGAAAAAACTCACGATAAATTTCGGGGCAAGAAAGGCGCGTTTACCGCGGCCATAGAAGGAATCCGCAATTGCCGCGATGCGGGAATCAAAGTCGGCATCCGTTTTACGGTCAACAAGCATAATCTTGCTGACGTACCGGATATGTTCGATCTGCTGAGAAAAGAAAAAATTGAAAGGCTGTGTTTCTATCATCTGGTCTACACCGGCCGCGGCTCCAAATTGCGCGACGAGGATTTGTCCCATGAGGAAACGCGTACATTGATTGATTTGATAGCGGCTGAAACCAAAAAGATGTTCGACGAAGGGCTATCGCCGGAAATACTCACCGTGGATAATCACGCTGACGGCCCGTATCTTTATCTGAAAATGAAAAAAGAAAATCCCGAACGCGCTAAAGAAGTGCTGGAATTATTACAGATGAACGAAGGCAACTCGTCCGGCGTCGGCATCGGTTGTGTAAGCTGGGATGGCGAAGTTTATCCTGATCAGTTCTGGCGCAACCAGTCTTTAGGTAATATTCGGAAAAGACCTTTTAGTGAAATATGGATGGATGAAAAAAATGAACTGCTGATGAAGTTAAAAGACAAAAAGAAATATGTGCGCGGCCGCTGTGCCAAGTGCTGTTGGCTGGATGTCTGCGGCGGTAATTTTCGCGCCCGCGCGGAATCGACAGGCGATATCTGGGGACATGATCCCGCCTGCTATCTGACGGATGAAGAAATAAATCAAAGGGAGGACTAAAGAAAATGCAATTTCCAGAATATCGTGCCCGCAGGTTGAGAAAGAATGAAAACTTCCGGTGTCTGATACGCGAAACAAAACTAAGCGTTGACGATCTGGTCTATCCGCTTTTTGCTGTGCCCGGCAAAAATTTCAAAAAACCAATTTCGTCCATGCCCGGTCAGTTTCAGCTATCCATTGATAATATCGCCAAAGAAGCGCAAAAAGCCCGCGATTTGGGAATCCCCGCTGTTCTGCTCTTCGGTATTCCGGCGAAAAAAGATGAGATGGCGACAGGTGCGTTTGCCAAAGACGGTATTGTCCAACAGGCGGTAAAGCGAATTAAAAACGACGTGCCTGAAATTCTGGTGATTACGGATGTCTGCCTGTGTGAATACACCAACCACGGCCACTGCGGCATGCTGGAAAAAGATAACGTTCAAAACGACGCAACACTGGAAGTGCTGGCGGAAACCGCTCTTTCGCACGCGCGCGCAGGAACCGACATGGTCGCGCCGTCGGCGATGATGGACGGACAAGTGGCGGCTATCCGTGAGGCGCTCGATGAAAACGCGTTCGACGATGTGCCTATTATGGCCTACGCGGCAAAATATGCCTCATCTTTTTACGGGCCTTTCCGTGAAGCAGCAGAAAGCGCGCCGCAATTCGGTGACAGGAAATCTTATCAGATGGATCCGGCAAACGCTGACGAAGCCATTAGAGAAATATCTCTGGATGTCGGCGAGGGAGCGGACATAATCATGGTTAAACCGGCACTGGCTTATCTGGATATTATTTGTCGCGCGAAACAGGAATTCGATTTGCCTCTGGCGGCGTATAACGTCAGCGGCGAATATTCGATGATCAAAGCCGCCGCACAGCTTGGTTGGCTGGATGAAGAAAAAGCAATGATCGAATCACTGACGGCAATCAAACGCGCCGGAGCGGATATCATTATAACTTATTTCGCCCCGCAGATGGCAAAGTTGCTGAATATGTAAAGAGGATGCGATGATTATTTCATCTTAAAGGGTTAATGTCTATAGGTTAAATTTCCCGTTGCTTGCGACGAATAAGAAATTATAATACAATAAAACATCCTGCTGCTTGTAGCGGGGAGTTTCATTTGCCGGAGCAATATTAACGCGTAACATTTTAATGCAGAGAAATTATAATTTATGCTCAAGGTAATCTCAGATCAACCGGCCATAAAAAAATATGCCGGACAATTTAATAAAAAGTTTAAGTCCTTTATTGACGAAGAGATAAAGGTAAAACTCGGACATCAGGGAGCGGGTTTTCCCGCGAAGGTTTTATGGTCGAAAAGCCTTGGTATTTGGAAATTTTCTCAGACCATAAAAGAAGTGCGCTATTGGAATGCCTTTGGTGTGGGAAAGCCCGGAGCGTCCAGCGTTCTTTCCATAGCTTCCGAAATTAATTTTCCCTGGGCCCAAATAGATCGAAAAACCGGCGGCGCGTTTGCCGAGGACGCGTGGGGAAATGTCTTTGTGATTCATCGGGGCAAAATCGGCGGCGGGAAAAAAGGCGTCGGCAAATCGCTTTTCGAACATAACTATCGCGGCGTCTGGTCATTTATGGAAGACGGGGAGTCACTCAGTCAGGTGGCGGTAATCGGCGATCTAAAGTCCAGCCGCTTTGCCTTGCAGGCCGCCCAATTTGTCAAAAAAATCGAAATACTGAAATCATCAGCCGCAGCTTCCGTGCAAACGGAAATGGATTTTTCCGAAATAACTTTTCGGGAAGATTTAATAGGAAGCACGACACCTTCCGCTGAGGATGAAGTAGTCTCCGCGTGCGATCATGATCTGGTTGTCAGTGAATTGGCCGCCCAGCTTCGACAGCAGAAAATAAAAATAGGCAACGATACGGAGAGCGAGCTTTTTACGATTGATTCCGCTGAAAACAGAATTTCTCATATTTTTGAAGTTTTAACCGATACAAAGGAAAAAAATGTGCTGGCCGCTGCGGCCAAATTACTTTTGCAAACTTCCGCCGCCGCTTTAAATCATTTTCCTGTACTGGTTCTGCCGGAAGACAACATCAGTCATTACGAACAGGAACTGCGGAGAATCAATATTTCCGTTATCGGTTTCCACTGGCAGGAAGAGAGAGTCGTTTTCTCCGGTCTGGGGAAAATCAAGTTTGAGTGATATTCAATTCAGCCGCTTGCTTTGGCTAATGAAAAAATCAGCCGGAAATTGTACTAATGAAAGAAATTCTTACGGTTTCACAACTCAATAATAATATTAAACTGCTCTTTGAGGAAACATTTGATTTTCTTTGGGTGGAGGGCGAGGTCTCCAATCTGCGCCGGCCGCAATCCGGGCATGTTTACTTCACGCTGAAGGATGATAAAAGCCAGATTAACGCGGTCTTCTTCCGCCAGTTTGGTGTCTATAAAAGGCATGCTAATTTTGAATTGGAAGAAGGTTTAAGTGTTTTGTGCCGGGCACGCCTGAACGTATATCTGCCGCGCGGGGAATATCAACTCGTTGTTGAATCAGTGGAGCCCCTTGGTATCGGCGCTTTGCAAAAGGCGTTTGAACAACTGAAGGCCAAACTTTTGGCGGAGGGATTATTTGATGAACGCTATAAAAAAACAATCCCCTTTTTGCCTAAGAAAATCGGTGTTGTAACTTCGCCCACCGGCGCGGTGATAAGAGATATTTTAAATATAACGAAACGGCGTTTCCCGATAGCGGATATATTAATTGCTCCGGTGCGGGTACAGGGTGAAGATGCCGCTTCCGAAATAATTCAAGCTTTGCGCAATTTGCAATCTTATGGCGGCATTGATGTAATCGTTATCGCCCGCGGCGGCGGTTCTCTGGAAGATATCGCTCCTTTCAATGATGAGGCTTTGGCGCGGGAGATTTTCCATTCGTCGATACCCATAGTTTCCGCGGTCGGTCACGAAACGGATTTCACCATTTGTGATTTTGTGGCGGATTTGCGCGCGTCAACTCCCTCGGCCGCGGCGGAATTGATTGTGCCGGAATGGATGGAGTTGACGGCTAAAATTAATATTATTAAACAGAGGCTGATAAACGGCTATTGCCGCTACCTGAAAAACTGGAGAGATAGGATTGCCGGATTGCAGGAAAGGCTCAAAGATCCACGCCGGATTCTGATTAATTTACAAATCCGGCTGGATGATCTTAGAGAAAGACTTAGGGTGGCTCAAAATCGTAAAAAACAAAATCTGTATAACGATCTCCGGCAACTGGAGTTGCGCTTCCGGTACCAAAGCCCAGCAAAGCAAATCAATGAAAAAAAGATTTTATTGAAAAATATTCAAAAAGATATATTCAATAACATTTCATATCACTTGGCTGCGCTCAAAGAGCGGCTCCAGAAGAACTCGGCTATTCTAGAATCTCTTAGCCCTTTAAACGTTTTACAAAGAGGTTATAGCATTACACGCAACGTGGCCAGCGGGATGATTGTCCGGCAAGCGGCCGCCTTGGGTATAGGGGAGGATGTTAATGTTCAATTGGCAAAGGGTAATTTCAACGCTAAAATAGAAAAAATATCTGAGGTATAATTATGGCAAAAGAAAAATTTGAAGATGCTTTGGAAAAACTCGAAGATATCGTGAGAAAAATGGAAGCAGGCGATATACCGCTGGATGAAGCCTTGAAATCCTTTGAAGAAGGGATAAAGATTATTCGCTTTTGTTCGGCCAAATTAGAGGAGACCCAGCGACGCGTCGAAATGCTTTTGGGAAAAGAAGATTCCCCGCAAGTAAAGCGTTTTCAGGGGGAAGATGGTGATTGAAAATGAAGGGTTCTTAAAAGCCTATCTACAGGATAGGCAAAAGATTGTGGAAGAAGCGCTGCAGCATTATCTTCCGGGGGAAGACAATGTTCCGGCTGATATATATAGAGCTGTCCGCTATAGTGTTTTTAACGGAGGAAAGCGGATTCGGCCGATTCTTTGTCTGGCGGCGGCGGAGGCAGTTGGCGGAGATCTGGGGCAAGCCATACCGGTTGCCTGTGCTTTGGAATTAATTCACTCGTATTCTCTAATTCATGACGACTTGCCCTCAATGGATAACGATGATTTCCGGCGCGGCAAACCTACCTGTCACAAAGTTTTCGGAGAGAATATAGCGATTCTTGCCGGTGACGCGCTGCTTACGGAGGCGTTTGTTCTTTTGTCTCATGTGGAAAGAGTGAGGCTTTCTGCTGAAAGGCGTTTGGCGGTTATTCAGGAAATTGCCCAGGCTGCCGGAATTTACGGCATGGCCGGCGGCCAGGCTCTTGATGTACTTTCGGAAAAATCCGTGCCCGACGAAAACACACTCTATGAAATTAACCGGCGCAAAACGGGAGCGTTGATAGTTGCAGCGGTAAAATCGGGCGCTATTATTTTCAACGCCCGCAAAGATAAGATTCAAGCACTGGCCGAATACGGAATAAATTTGGGTCTGGCTTTTCAGATAGCGGATGACATCCTGAATGTGGAAGGAAACCGTGAGTTGATGGGCAAAGAAACCGGCAGTGATGCCGCCCTAAACAAACTTACCTATCCGTCTTTGCTGGGATTGGACACGGCGAAAGAAAAATTATCAAGTTACATTGATGCGGCAGTAGCGAGTCTCTCCGGTTTTGATGAACGGGCGCGGCCGCTGCTTGTCATTGCGCGCTATATCATGGAAAGAAAATCGTAAACTGATTTTGGAATTGGAAAGGAATTGGTTTTGGTAAAACATCAGGAAACGGTAAATTACAGCGTTCTGAAGAACGTGGAATTTCCTGCGGACATCCGCAAACTCAATATCACTGAACTCAATACTCTGGCGCAGGAAATCAGAAGCTTGATTATTAATACGGTCGCGTCTTCCGGCGGTCACCTGGCTTCATCTCTGGGAACAGTGGAATTAACGCTTGCCCTCCATTATGTTTTTAATACGCCGCAAGATAAGATCATCTGGGACGTCGGCCATCAAACTTACGCGCATAAAATTATCACCGGACGCAAAGATAAGTTCGCCACTTTGCGCCGGCAAAACGGCCTCAGCGGATTTCCCAGAAGAGAAGAAAGCTCTTATGACGTTTTTAATGTCGGGCACAGTGGGACTTCTATTTCTGCCGCATCGGGATTTACCGAAGCCGGGACTTTGAAAGGTAATAGCAATAAAATCATAGCTGTTATCGGTGACGGTTCGATGACCACGGGAATGGCCTTTGAAGGTTTGAACTGGACGGGACATCGTGGAAAAAACATGATTATAATTTTAAATGACAACGAAATGTCCATTTCGCCGAATGTTGGCGCGTTGTCTTCTTATTTAAACCGCCTGATGACCGGTCATGCGGTAACTAAATTGAGAGCCAATACAAAAAAAATGCTGGGAAAGATTCCCGGTATGGGTAAGTATCTGGTCAGACTGTTTCAGAAGATAGAGGAATCATGGAAAACATTTTTTGTTCCCGGAGCGCTTTTTGAAGAAATGGGTTTTACTTACGTGGGTCCGCTGGAAGGCCACCATTTATCTTACCTCATTAAAAATTTTGAAAACATCAAGGATTTGAACGGCCCCGTGCTCGTTCATGTCATCACTAAAAAAGGGAAGGGCTACAAGTTTGCTGAAGAGAACCCGCTTAGCTATCACGGCGTAGCGCCTTTTAATGTGGAAACAGGTATTGCTCTTTCTCCACCATCCGATATTCCAACCTATACGGGAATATTCGGTCAGACCATTGTTAAATTGGCGCGGACTGATTCCCGTATTGTGGCCATTACCGCCGCAATGTGTGACGGCACCGGACTCGATCAGTTCTGTCAGGAATTTCCCGACCGCTTTTATGACGTGGGTATTGCTGAACAGCACGCGGTAACCTTTGCCGCCGGTTTGGCGATTGAAAGTTTAATTCCTGTCGTTGCCATTTATTCGACTTTTCTGCAAAGAGCTTACGATCAGATTGTATATGATGTTTGTCTGCAAAAGCTGCCGGTTGTTTTTGCCATCGACCGCGGCGGGCTTGTCGGCGAAGACGGCGCAACTCATCAAGGATTTCTGGATCATTCTTATTTGCGTTTCATTCCCAATATTATTGTCATGGCGCCCAAAGACGAAAACGAATTGCAGCACATGCTGAAGACGGCTGTTGGTTGCGGACATCCGGTGTCTCTGCGTTATCCGAGGGGCAAAGGAGTGGGCGCAAGTCTGGATAGCGAACTGAAAACTCTGGAAATAGGCAAAGGCGAGGTACTGCAAGAGGGTTCCGATCTGGCCGTCATCGCTGTCGGTTCTGTTGTAAATCCCGCTCTTGCCGCGGCAAAACGGCTCTCCAAAGAAGGTATTAACATTAAAATCATTAATGCCCGTTTTGTGAAACCTCTTGACGAAGAACTGATTTTAAAAACGGCTGCGACAATTAAAAAAATTATTACAGTTGAAGAAAACGTGCTTCAGGGAGGTTTCGGCAGCGCTGTTCTGGAATTATTAGCCGAAAAGAATATAACCGGTGTTCAAGTAAAGCGCTTGGGGATACCGGATGAATTTGTCAGCCATGCCACGCAGGCCGAGCAGCGCCAAAAGTATGGCATTGATGAAGAAGGCATTATTCGGGCGATAAGAGAAATGCTGGCGAAAGAAATCGAATAGCAGATTTAATGTGTTTCATCGTAATTTATAGACAGACATTATTTTTAAGTTATCTACTGAAATTGAATAAACTTCATTGGCTAATTGATATGGTTGGGGATGCCAACGGTAATTTGTTAAAAAATAGTCGGCCTGTTGAATATCGGCGAGCTTCAGTCTTCTGATATCTTGTTTTTCAAGAAAAACAGCGTTGTTGATCATGGGTGCAATCACATTCGCCGTTAATCCTATGACAGGCCTTTTATCGCTTTTGACTATATATTCCAACCCCCGGCGAAAAGACAAACCCCAATAATCAAGCTCAAATGTCTGGCCCACATTATTCCCCGGTAAAATGTTGAAATAAACATTCTGAAAGGGGTGATATCGTATCATCTGATATAATGTAGTGGCAATGCACAGCAAGATAACGGTCACAATGAAAAAAGCCGCGCGCCGTTCACGAACGGAACCGGCTTTCTCTATGAAACCCAGCACCCGGGCTACTCCTATCATGGCAATCAGCAAAAAGGGTGCATAGATGAAATACACATGTCTCCAGCCATCATAGAGAGCGGAATTCATGAAAATCACAGCAGCCAACGGCACGACGAAAAGAAGAAGAAACAGAAAGTCCTGACGTTCCCTGTCATTCGAGTAAAGCTTGATCCCGTTCTTGATCATGCCCTTGATCGTATAGAAGGAACCGATCAAAAAGAAAAAGGTATACATTAGCGGCGTCGTAATCAGAATCCATAAGGGAATGTAATGCCAGGGAACTTCCGTTGATTTGATGAATGAGCCCAGGTAGAGAACGGGGTAAGAAATCGGGAATCTGTTCATGACCACAAATGCATCAATGAAATTCCGCACCGGGTTTTCCCAGAGGTATGGCCAGAAAAGTACCATAAAAAGAGAAAACGAAATCAGGTATGTAAACAAAGGAAACAACCTTTTATGCAAATTATTGAATGTATGGTCTGCCTTCATTTCATCGATACCTGTTACCAAAACGGCAAGAAAGGGAATAAATATACCTGTTATTCGTTGATCCACAACAAGGGCGGTGGCCAAGGCAAACAGTATCGAATTCATGAGAGTTTTTCTATTCAGATAACGAATAAAAAAATAGATGGAGATAATGAAGAGAGAAAGAAAGACAATGTCTTTGCCATAAAATGATTCAGCAAAAATACGTGGGCTCAGGATAAGAAAAAGGCAGGCTATCAAACCCAATGCCCGGCTCTCAAATCTGTTTCTGACAATCAAATAGAAAAAGAACACACTAATATAAAACAGGATAAAAGTGCAGAAGTGTCGCATATAGTAGGCCTCCGGCATTGTACCACTATAACCCAGCAGATTATCAGCAACATACATGGGCAAATCAAAAATGACACCGTATTGTTTCTCTGAGTATTCAGACAGAGGAGGCAACGAGGCAAACTCCTGAAAATGAAAACCCGGCATTACAAAGGCAGTCAGATAATTTGCCGTAACACTGGCAATCTGTCGGTGCCATCGCTCATCCCAGGAAATGCCATAGTCTTTATAGATTGAAATGCCGATGACAAGATAAACAAGAAAAAAGATAAGCACGTAGATGCACGGTTTTTTAAATAGCCATGAAAGCTTCTTGTTCGTAGGCAATATGCTATTTAATTCATTGTTCATATATTTTTATCTTCCGGATCGAACAGAAGGAGATTGTTTGTTTTTTTGATTTTTTTTTTGATAAGAACTTGCTTTTATTGGAAGTGAGTATAGGGAAGCCACTCTTGTATGTCAAGAAAATCTTGACCACAAAATGTGGGGTGCGGTGTCGATGACCGCGCTGGAGATATAATGCGACAACTGTTCTTTCGAGAAATCTGTTCACAATAAGTCGAATAAGCCTATAACTTGAGACAGCAAAGCAAGCTCCAAAGAAGGCGATGCGGTATTAACTTCAATCTTGTTTTACCTTACAATATCTGGTAGTTCACAATGCAGTAAAATAAGAAAACCCTGGGCATATGACAACTCAAAAAATTCGTTTGGACAAATTGCTTGTTGATCGCGGAATAACACCCACGCTGGAGCGAGCCCGCGCGCTTATTTTAGCCCGCGCGGTGAAGATTAATGAAACTTATCCGGATAAAGCGGGAACGCCTGTAGAAGTTGACTCGGAAATTCATATAAAGGGTGAAGACAATCCCTACGTGAGCCGCGGAGGCTTGAAATTAAAAGAAGCCCTGAAAGAATTTAATTTGCGTGTTGGGGGTATTGTCGCCCTCGATGTGGGGGCTTCCACTGGAGGTTTTACTGATTGCCTTTTGCAGGCAGGCGCCCGCAAAGTTTACGCTCTCGATGTCGGTTATGGCCAGTTAGCCTGGAAGCTGCGTGAAGACAAACGAGTGGTCGTCATCGAACGCACCAATATTCGTTATTATGACGGCGCTGATCTGAACGAACAAATTGACCTCGCTGTAATCGACGCATCTTTTATTTCTCTCAGAATAATCCTTCCGGCGGTTTTGAAATTGCTGGGAAATAAGGCACAAATTCTGGCGCTGATTAAACCTCAATTTGAAGTCACAAAAGAAGAGGTAGGTAAAGGTGGTGTGGTGGAGGATCCCGCTATTCATGAACGCGTGCTGAGAGATATCAGCGAATTTTGTCAATCTCTGTATTTGAAAGTCGAAGGAACTTGTGCATCGCCTGTTTTAGGCCCGGCGGGTAACAAAGAATTTTTTATTTTAGCGCGAAAGAAAGAGCAAAATGGAAATTAAACTCGCCAAGACTGCGGGCTTTTGCATGGGCGTGCGCAGGGCTGTGGATATTGTGCTGGAAATCGCACAGCATGAAACCAGCCGTCGTATTTATACTTATGGTCCGTTGATTCATAATCCGCAGACAATTGAACTGCTCAAGAACCGCGGCGTCAAGCCGATAGAAAATATCGAAGAAATAAAGGACAGGGGGAATGCTATCCTCATTATTCGCGCCCACGGTATCGCTCCGGACGAAAGAAAAAAAATCAAGGAAAGCGGCGTCGAAATCATTGACGCGACCTGCCCCAAAGTTGGCTATGTACAATCTATCATCAAAAAACATGCCGCTCTTGATTATACGGTGGTTATCGTAGGAGATAAGGACCATCCGGAAGTTGACGGTCTTTTGGGTTATACCGGCGGGCGGGGCATTATTTTGGCGACATTGGCTGATGTGGATAAATTGTCTTCCATTAATAAAATTTGCGTTGTTGCCCAGACAACGCAAAATTCAGATAATTACAGTAAGATTGTTGAAAAAATTAAAAGTATCTATCCTCAAGCGATTGTATTTAACACTATTTGTTCTTCAACGGAGCAACGACAAGCGGAAGTAATAGCATTGGCGGGCGAGATGGACGCGATGTTCATCGTCGGCGGAAAAAATAGCGCCAATACCAGAAGGCTGGCTGATCTTGCTCAAAAGCAGCAAAAGCCTTCTTTCCATATTGAAACTCCCTCGGAAATGGAAAATATTAATTTTGACCCGTATAATCGCATTGGGGTTTCAGCAGGCGCTTCAACTCCGAATTGGATTATCGATCGGGTGATGGATAAAATTATGGAAAGTCAAAGCCGTAAATTAAAAAAAATAGGCAAGTTGCTCAATCTTTGGATATCGGCTGTAAAAACTGATGTTTATTCGGCTCTGGGTGCCGGTTGCCTTTGTCTGGCCTGCATGCTGCTGCAGGACATACAGGTCAAGCTGTCTTTTGTTGCGATTGCCTCGTTTTTTGTCTACGCAATGCATGTCTTAAATCGACTTCTTGGCCTCAAGCCGGCCGGTATGATAGGCTCTTTTCGGGAAGAAACTTACCACCAGCATGGGAAATTATATTGTTTCACCGCTTTAGCGTCTATTTTGGTTGCCCTTGCCTTGGCATTTAATAACGCTCTTCTTCCCTTTGTCATTTTGTTTATTATTTCACTTGCCGGTGTACTTTATAATATGAGAATTCTGCCTAAAAAGTGGCGCTTCCGAAGTTTAAAAGATTTGCCCGGTTCGAAAAATACATTTATGTCCATCGCCTGGGGGATTGTAACGGCATTTTTGCCGGCCTTGAGCAAAGATTATTCTTTTCATGCCGGTTTGATCGTTGCTTTTTGTTTTACCTTTGGAATCGTTTTTATCCGTTCAGCAATGTCGGATATTCTGGAAATACAAAGTGATAAGTTAATAGGGCAAGAAACGATTCCTGTGTTCTTCGGCAAAACCAGGACTTTAATCGTCCTCGAAATTATTTCATTGATGTTATCAGCTCTTCTTATTTTTTCTTATACGGCTGGATGGACTTCATCTTTGAGTTTTTTTCTGCTTGCCTGCATATTATATATATGGATTTGTTTCCAGTATTGTGATAAAAGACTTGGGCTTTCCGGGGCGGTTAAGGAAGGCCTTTTGGAAACCAGCTACATTATGGCTGGTTTTTGTGTTTTCCTGTGGCGTGTTTTCTGATATGAAGCTTTTCTCCATGGAAGAAGGAGGTTTTAAAGATCATGAAGAAAAAATTATTCATGAAATGTATTTTAATGATTTTCGTTTTGACAACGATCGCTTGCAGTGGATTGCGTTTTTCCCAATTAGCGCCGGAAGCAAAAGATTTTCACCCGCAAAAAATTGCTGTCTTTCCGGTGGAAATATTGAATTATAAAGAAACAAAAGGCGCAAAGACAGTAGTGGAACAAATTATTGCCGGGTTACTTGTTGAAAAAAAATGGTTCGCCAATGTAATGGACACGGAGAGTCTGAACAGTCAGCTTCTGGTCAATGAAGAATTAAATAAAGCAATGACAGAGTATCTTTCTAAATTGCAAACACTTGATTTTTCTGACCCTGATTTAAGCAAAAATATTGGCGAATTAGCCAAAGTTGACGCATTCTTGCTGGTTTCCGTTGATGAGTGGGATTATTCTGTCCAGAAAGATGAACAAGTGGCAAAGGTTGGCATGACCATGAAATTGTACGACGCCACCACCGGTAAATTAATGTGGAAGGCCGGCCATGCTTTAACAGAAAGTTACATGTTCTTCAAGCCCGGCTTGCCTAAAGTTGCCGGCGATGTTGCTCGTGAGATGATTGTTTTCATGCCGCATTGAAAAAGTGAAAAGGATCACGGGTATAAACCCTGACGGGTTTCATATCCTCCGCGTAGCGGGATAATTTGACTAACACTTCAAACTTCATCCCGACGAGTCGGGATTCGTTTTCAGCGAGTCTTATTAAATTTGAGTCTCACAATATTTTAACCGGTTAAGGAGAAATTAAATGAAAGAAAAAGTGCAAAAAGCTATCGATCTTATAAGACCCAGTCTGCAGGCGGATGGCGGGGATGTGGAGCTTATCGATGTCAGCTCAGATGGAATAGTAAAAGTGAAGTTAACAGGCGCTTGTCATGGTTGTCCCATGTCTCAAATGACTTTGAAGATGGGCATAGAAAAAATAATTAAAACGCAAGTTCCCGATATAAAAGAAGTTATCGCTATTTAACTGTTTATAGTTTTTACGGCGATGGCTTTGGTAAAAGTACCTTGTTTTATCATTGCTGTTTATGATAATGGGGATACCAATTTGATATTTGTTTTGTGAATTGACAATTATTATAGGCCTTGGTTAATAAAGATTCTCTGACAACGAGCTTGTTAGTGAATTTAAATTTTTGAAATCATTATTGATAAAAGGAGCATAAAAAATTATGGCATATGTGATTACTGATGAATGTATAGCTTGCGGTTCTTGTGAAAGCGAATGCCCTATGGAGGCAATTTCTGAAGGCGAAGATAAGTATGTTATTGACGCGAAACTTTGTAACGATTGCGGAACTTGCGTTGATCAATGTCCGGTGGAAGCAATAGTGGCGGGGGATGCTAAATAATTTATTTATGGTAAACTCACAACCGGGAATAAATTCGTATTCGCAAGGGTTTATTCCCGGTTTTTCCCTTTAATTACAAACCATCCTCACTTACCACTGAGTACGTCTTATTATTTTAACGAAAATCGAGTTGGGTATTTTGGGCGCTATAAAGTAATTTCTGCAAGGTTAGGCATGAGAGGTTGATCCAGTGAAGAAGTTAATTACCTTTGAAGGTATTGAGGGTTCGGGAAAGTCAACTCAAATAAAACTTGTTGCCGAATATTTAATTGAGAAAAATGTTCCGCTTCTCGTTACTCAGGAACCATCAGGGACTGACATCGGCCGGAAAATCGGCGGCATCCTTTTTAACCGCGAGCATTATTATATGTGCGCGGAGACGGAAATGTTCTTGTTTTGCGCGGCGCGGGCGCAACATGTCCGGGAGGTAATCATGCCGGCGTTAAAACAGAACAAAGTTGTTTTATGCGACCGCTTTTCCGATGCAACTTATGCCTATCAGGGCTTCGGGCGCGGCCTTGATTGCGATTTTATCAAGTTAGTCAACGACTATTCATCAATGCTTTTAAAACCGGATTTAACTTTACTGTTTGATTTGCCGGTGGAAATCGGGCTGCAGAGAGCAACTGCGCGAAATAATCGACTGGAAAAACCTTCTTCGACTGACAGGTTTGAAAGAGAAGATATGGATTTTCATAATCGAATTCGTGAAGCTTATCTCAATATTTTCAAAAATGAACCGGACCGTTTCCGCTTAATTGATGCGGCGCGCGATGTTGATACGATTCAAAAAGAAGTGCGCCGGCATATTAATAATTATATAAACTTGTAAAAATAACCTTGGGGAAAGTTTCCCGCTAAATTATATATTGATTATGTCTTTTCACGATATTTACGGTCATGAAATAAAAATAGAAATTATCCGGAAAGCCCTGGCTCAAAAACGAATAGGGCACGCTTATCTTTTTAACGGCATTCAGGCTATAGGTAAAAAAACTTTAGCAGGGGAATTTGTCAAAGCTATCAATTGCGAAAAGGAAGATGCTCTCCATGATTCCTGCGGTGAATGTTCTTCCTGCCGGAAAATCAAGAAAGGCAGCCATCCGGATGTTTTTTTCGTCGAAGCCGATGGTCAATTCATTCGCATCGACGCCATTCGCGAAATTCAAGAGCAAATGAAATGTAAGCCTTTGGAAGCAAGGCGGCGAGTGTTTATTATTGATGATGCCGACAGAATGAACGATCAGGCGGCGAACGCGCTTTTAAAAATGCTGGAAGAACCATCTCTGTCCAATATATTAATTTTGGTTACAGCCCGGCCTTACTCAATGCCATCGACGATCATCTCGCGTTGCCAGCACATGCGTTTTAACCCGTTGCGCTCTGAAACCGTGGCAAAATTTCTTGTCGATAGAATAGGTATAGATAATCAGAGAGCTTTGCTTTTGGCAGGATTATCCGGCGGCTCAATTGGCCGCGCAATGGAGTTAAATGAAGATGATATAGTTGACTATCGCACGGAACTTCTGAAATTGCTTTCCGTTACCCATAAAGATGAACCTTTCAGTTTGATTAATTTCGCATCTTTCTTGGGACAGGGAAGAAAGGAAATCAAGCAAGGCCTCAATATTCTCAGCTCTATTTTTCGCGATGCTTTGATTTTTAGGGAAACTCGAAAAAACGAAATGTTGATTAATCAAGACAATTATTCTTTAATTTCAACTCAGGCCGCGCGTTTATCCGGCGATCAAATTCTTCAGAATATCGCGCTGGTGGAGCGGGCAGGGGAGACAATCGACCAGAATGTCAACAAATCATTGACATTGGAAACAATGGCATTTAAATTAAATTATTGAGAGACTCAAATTTCAAAAACGAAGTGAATTGAAATTTGTAAGTCGAACAATCCCGCTACAAGCGGAGGGTATAATGCCCTGCTTCTTGGGGCGTAACTAGGATCGACATGGGTTTTATACCCGTGATTAAAAGAATGAGGCAGGATGAATAGTGCTTACAAATATTATTGGAGTTAAATTTAAGAAAGAGGGCAAGATATATAGTTTTAACACTGCCGATTTTATTCTTCACAAGGGTGATCAGGTCATTGTCAATACCGATAATGGTCTGTCGTTGGGAGTTGTTGCCAATGGTGTAAAAAGATGTCCGCCGTCAGAGACGCCGGCGAATCTCAAAAAAGTCGTTCGCAAGGCAACAGTTGAAGATATGCAACGTAGAGAAGAAAACGAGAAGTTGGAAAAAGAAGCCTGGGAGTTTTTTTTAGAAAAAATTCAGAAAAGAGGCCTTTCTATGAAGTTGATCGAAGTGGATTGCCTCTTCGAAAAAAGCAAAATTATTTTTTACTTTACCGCGGGAAGCAGAGTTGATTTCCGTGAATTGGTCAAAGACCTAGTGCAGAGATTCAAGATACGGATAGAGCTAAAGCAGATCGGCGCCCGTCAGGAAACACGCATTACAAAAGGCATTGGCATTTGCGGGCGGATGGTTTGTTGCGCCGGGATATTGCAAAATCTGGAAAGGGTTACCGTTAAAATGGCCAAGGAACAGAGCATGTCACTTAATCCGGAAAAGATTTCCGGATTGTGCGGCCGGTTGATGTGTTGTCTGGCTTTCGAACATGAAGGATACGCCGGGCAAAAAAAATGCCCCAAAGCCGCGAAAGCCAACAGTAATGAAGCACAGGAAGATAAGCAGACAATAGAATTGGAAAAAATGGACGAATTCGACAATTTTCAATAATTATCAATAGGGATGCTTTTATATGCCAAAATCATTTTATATAACAACACCGATTTATTACGTTAATGCTTCGCCACATATCGGGCATGCCTACACGACAATTGTTGCCGATGTTCTGGCCAGATATCACCGCATGGCCGGTGTGAACACTTTTTTTGTTACCGGCACCGATGAGCACGGTGATAAAATAGCTGAAGCAGCGCAAAAAGCCGGAGTTACTCCTCAGGAATATGCGGACAGAATCAGTGCGCAGTTTCGCGATTTATGTCCTGAACTTGCCATTACCAACGATTATTTCATCAGGACAACCGATTTCAACCACATCGAAACAGTTCGTTACATTTTGCGGAAAGTTTATGATTCCGACGACATTTATTTTGGTAGTTACGAAGGATATTATTGCGTCGGCTGCGAGCGATTTTATATGGAAAAAGAATTGATTGAGGGAAAATGTCCCGATCATCAAACTAAGCCGGAGTACCGCAAAGAAAGCAATTACTTCTTCCGCATGAGCAAATATCAGGATTGGCTGATTAATCACATCAAAGAACATCCCGGTTTTATCCGCCCGGAAAGGTACAAAAATGAGGTGTTGGCATTTCTACGCGATCCTCTGGATGATCTTTGCATATCGCGCCCCAAATCGCGGCTTCAATGGGGCATAACCCTGCCGTTTGATGAAAACTATGTAACTTATGTTTGGTTTGACGCTTTGATTAATTATGTTACCGCCTTGGGTTATCCTGATGGAGAAAAATTTAAAACATTTTGGCCCGTGGCCGAGCACCTCATTGCTAAGGATATTTTAAAACCACACGGCATTTACTGGCCGACAATGCTCCAGGCCGCTGGTATTGAACCTTACCTGCATCTGAATGTGCATGGTTACTGGAATTCAGATCAAAGTAAAATGTCCAAAAGCCTCGGTAATATCGTCCGCCCGCTCGATTTAAAGGATAAGTACGGTCTGGACGCTTTCCGTTATTTTCTTCTAAGGGATATGGTTTTCGGACTGGATTCCAATTTCTCTGAAGAAGCTTTTGTCCAACGGTTAAATTCTGATTTAGCCAATGATCTGGGCAATCTGGTCAGTCGTACCATTACCATGGCCGTCAAGTATTGCGACGGTAAGGTGCCGGAAATCAGTCTCCGAAAAAAAGATTCAGTACTGCACGAAGCTGCCCTAAAGGCAGTTACTGAAGTCGAATCCAGTTTTAATGAGATGTCCCTGCATAAAGGATTGATTGCAGTTTGGGAATTTATCAATGTCACCAACAAATATATTGTCGAGAATGAGCCGTGGACTTTGGGAAAGGATCCGGCAAACAAGGAAAAATTAACAGAGATCATGTATAATTTACTTGCGGCATTGCGGGCAATAGCTATTTTGCTATCACCTTTTATGCCGCAAACCGCGGAGAAAATTCTGCGGCAGATTGGAGTAGATAAATCTGAAAAGCTGGATTTGGCTAGTATTCATAAAGAGAATGCTTTAACTACGGGAAGTCCTTTAACCCGTGGCGAATCATTATTTCCGCGTATCAGCCAGGAAAAAGACGGCCATACTCCCGAGAAGAAAATCCCTGTAATTGATTTGAAGCCGGAAATTGACTATGAGGAGTTTGCCAAAGTCGATTTGCGTGTGGGGAAAATTCTGGCGGCGGAGGCTGTTCCCAAATCTAATAAACTTTTAAAACTTAAAATAGATATCGGTGAAGAGCGAACAATCGTTGCCGGTATCGGCAAAGATTACACTCCGGCGGAATTAATTGGTAAAAAAATAGTAATTGTCGCCAATTTAAAGTCGGCAAAATTAATGGGTGTGGAATCCTACGGTATGCTTCTGGCTACCGATACGGATAAAGGTCTTACCGTCTTGACATTTGATAGAGAAGCAAAAACAGGCGCGAAGATTCGCTAACTGTGTTAACGAATCCCGGCCTGTTTGTTTTTGAATGATATTCCTAATCTTTTAAAAGTTTTTCGATCACGGGAGGATCGAATCCGTCAACTACCTGACCTTTGATATAGAATAACGGCGTTCCTTTTACTCCGATTTGCGAAGCAAGCCGCATGTGGGTTTGTAAAGTTTCTTCAACTTTTTTATCCGTGCAGGCGGTAAGTGTAGCATTATTATCCAGTTTACCGCTTACGGCATCATCATACGTTTTCAATACATCCTTTGAGCATAATATATGTTTGATCTTATCTCCCGATTCTTTAGACAGCGGGAAAAAGAAAACATAAAGGGTTACGTCCTGGCGTTGGGAAAAGAATTTGTACGCCTCACGGCAGTGATAACAATTGGGATCCATAAATTCCATGACAGTTGTTTTCCCCTTGCCGATTTTCAAAGCGCTGTCCAGAGGCAAATTAGCCATCTTTTGCGCTGTCTTTTTTAAATAACTTTCCCGGGTGATATTTATTCCGTCTTTAGTAATCAAGCTGCCATAAAGAATTACGCCGTCTTTCGGCATGTAATAGTAAATCTGATTGCCGGTGTAGACTTCGTACACTTCTTTAATTGCTGTTGGCGTTATGCTTTCAAAATTGTTTTTGGGGAAATCTTTCTTGAACTTTTCTATGGGAGATACTACTAATGTCGCCTTTTTAGCAAACACACAAGTTGGGAATAGAAATAAAACACATAAAAGGGTAGCCGTTAATTTTTTCACTGTCTGCCTCCTTTGAGAAACTTTGCTAAGTATAAATTTAATTTACATCCTTGTCAAGTTCATCTGTTAGAAGCCCCTGATATTTTGTATAAAAATATACATAGTATAGAAGTTATTATGACGCATTTTGAGATTTGATCATCCTGAAATCTATTTTGCCTTGACACAAAAACATTTTCGTCTTAATACGCCTTGATGTTAAAAGCAGGTTTCCCTGAAAATAGAAAAATCGCATCCGTGCGGAAAAATTAAAATTGTTAAAGAAAGGAGAAAGATATGAATTTTCTACTGCAGCCGAAAAAGTACAAGAGTCTCATGGCCGACGAAGGGTCGAAGGCCATTATGGAGAAGACGATAGCCTTCTTCGAGAACATGGGGAAAGAGAGACTGCTCGATGATTACCACAAGACAATCTGGTATCGAGAATTCATCGACTTTCTGGCCAGGGAGCGGATATTCTTTAAACTGCTCACTCCTAAAAAGTATGCCGATGGTGATCCTGATGCACGCTGGGACACAGCGCGCAACTCAGAGTACTCAGAGATTCTGGCCTTTTACGGACTGGCATACTGGTACTGCTTTCAGGTAACCATATTAGGTCTTGGCCCCATCTGGATGAGTCCTAACGAGAAGGCCAAGAAGCGGGCGGCGGAGCTGCTCAGGGGTGGGGCTATCTTCGCCTTTGGCCTCTCCGAGCGCGCCCACGGCGCTGACATCTACTCTGTGGAGGCGACATTAACGCCGAAAGGCGATGGCACATACGTGGCCAATGGTGAGAAGTACTACATCGGCAACGGCAACGAAGCCGAGATGGTCTCAACTCTGGGTAAAGTTAAAGACGGCACTGACGACTATAGCTTCTTTGTCACCAACTACCGCCATAAGGCGTATGAGCTGAAGAAGAACGTCATCAGCCACCAGGAGTACGTGTCCAACTTCGCACTGCACGATTATCCCATAACCGAGGACGACATCCTTTCCCGTGGTTCCCATGCCTGGGATTCAGCTCTGAATACCGTAAATATCGGCAAGTTCAATATCGGTCCGGCTTCCATCGGTGTCGCCGAACACTGTTTTTATGAGGCCATCACGCACGCTTCCAATCGCATACTCTACGGCATGAAGGTAACGGATATGCCGCATGTGCGCAAGAACTTTATGGATGCCTGGCTAAGATTGCTGGGAATGAAAATATATCAACGTCGTGCCACCGATTATTTCCGGGGTGCGTCAGATAAAGACCGGCGTTATCTGCTCTACAATCCCACGAGCAAAATGAAAGTTACTCTACAGTCCGAAGATGTAATCAACCTGCTATGGGACGTAATCGCCGCAAAAGGCTTCGAGAAGGATACTTACTTCCACATGGCCGCTGCTGATGTGCGTGGTCCATCCAAGCTCGAAGGCACCGTTCATGTAAATGTACAGCTCATCCGCAAGTTCATGAAAAACTACTTCTTCTCTCCGGCCGAATATGCTCCTGCGGCATCAGACTTCTCGCTCAACGACGACCTGTTCCTGTTCAACCAGGGCCCCACCAAGGGTCTGGGTAAGGTTCAGTTTCATGATTACAAGCCGGTTTTTGAGGCCAATAAAAGTCTGCCTAATGTGGCAACTTTTATCAAACAGATCGAAATCTTCAAGGAGATGCTGGAGAAGGCCGGCCCGGACAAAGTGCAGGATATGGACCCCTCGTGGTCTCTGCCGGTGGGCGAGATGTTTTCCATCGTTGTCTATGGTCAGCTGATTCTGGAGCAAGCTAAATTCGACGGACTTGATTCTGATATTCTGAACCAGATCTTCGATTTCATGGTGCGTGACTTTGCTCACTTTGCTCTGCAGATATATGGCAACCACAACTCCAAAGACGAGCAACGGGCATACTGCACCAAGATCATGCTCATCAAGGCAGTCGCTAATCCCGAGCAGTACAACAAGGTATGGGAAAAGTATGTTGCAGTTTTGAACGGCGAGTATGCGATGAATGAGTAAGTAAGAGTAATTTTATAAAAGTCTGAAAAAATAGAAACCGTGCAAAGCCCATATCCTCCTTCAGCGGAGGATATGGGCTTATTTCTATTATTCTTGGTATAGTTTTTCTATCTCTTTTGAGTATACCTTTAGAGCTTCTTTGCGCTTAAGTTTCATGGTCTGGGTGACTAATCCGTTTTCCAAAGTGAAATCTTCGCTGGTAAATATGAATTTCTGGGGTATTTCATAGCCGCCATATGATTTTTTAAGATGCCTTTTAATTTCTTCTGATAAAAATTCCTGGATATTTTTATTCTTTACTACTTCCTGCGGTGAACCCTGCGCCCATTTCGCGATCCGGTCATCCTTTTTTATTGTCACGAAATCAGGAACGATGACAGCGATATTGTATGCCTTGCCTTCGCCCCATACAAATGCATTGACAATGTTATGTAATAACTTGATGTCGGTTTCAATGGATTCGGGGTGAATGTATTTGCCGTTGGAAAGTTTATATTCATCTTTAAATCTGCCTGTAATATACAGAAAGCCGTCGGCGGTCAGGCGGCCCTGATCGCCGGTGCGTATTCCGGGAAAGCCGTTCCAATTGTCCTTCATCATGATTTGAGAGGTCTGTTCCGGCTTATTGTGATATCCCATCATCACATGAGCGCCGTAAGCTATAATTTCTCCATCATCGCTATCATCATCAGCTATGGACTTGTCAATTTTTACGTGCATATTTTCCACACATTTGCCGACTGATCCATACCTGTTTCCCCAAAGCGGAGAATTCATTGTGATCGCGGGTGAAGTTTCGGTTAACCCGTAGGCATCGTAAGTGGGTATGCCGAGGTCGGCAAAGAACATTGCTATATGGGGATTCATTACCGCGCTGGCCGTAAGAACGCCTGTAAGCCGGCCTCCGAATCTTTCCCTGATTTTTGAAAATACGATTTTATCAAGAATTTTTAATTTCACCGATTTGTTAGCCTTGCCTCTGCATTTGGCCGCTTCCCTGCACGTCATATCGAAAAGCATCTTTTTGAGTCCGCCCTCTTCGTGCATTTTTGCCTGAATCCCGTCGTAGATTTTATTGAAAACCTTGGGGACCGCTATAAGGTATGTAGGCCTGACCTTGAGAAAATCTTCCGCCAGCGTGTCGACCGATTCCATCAGCGCGATAGCTCCGCCAAACTGCATGAAATTATGCAATTCCGCGCTCAGCCCGTAGCTGTGTGCCCAGGGAAGTATGGCCAGAGAGATGGAATTTTCATTAAGATCAGGATATATGTGATAACCGGCTTGAGAGCATGCGGACAGGTTGCCGTGAGAAAGAAGGACACCCTTAGGTTCTCCGGTAGTACCGGAAGTATAAATCAATTCAGCAGGCTCCGACCAGTGAGGCTTATATGATTTGACCGGATTTTTCTGTCCGGCTTCTTCCAGCGCCTTGAGGCTGTTTTTACCTTCACCGTAGATTATAAAGATTTCTTTTAAATTTTCGATTTCGTTTTTAAAATGCTTCACCTTCTCGAAAATATTTTCATCCTTAACAAAAAGATATTTTAATCCGCTGTCTTTTATTATGTATTGCCAAATTTTCATTAATTCTTTTTCGTACATCGGTACAAACATTGCGCCGAGCCCATGTGACGCATTTTCTAAGACAAACCATTCGACGGAGTTTCCGATGATAACACCTATGGCATCACCCTTGTTTACGCCCAACTGGTGAAGACCGCTCCTGACATTGTTTATTCTTTCGGCGAGATGTTTGTAAGTTATCCACTCGTACTGTTTTGTTTGAAGATTTTTGGTTCCGATGGCATTTCGATCACTCCATTTAGAAGCAGTGTCTTCAAATAAATCCACAAGGTTTCGCGGATGTTTGTAAAATTTATCCAACTCTTCAATTTGCTTTTCCGTATATTTGATCATAATCTTTTCCCTCTACATTGTGTGTTTCATTACTACGACTTGCCCCTGAAAAAATGAGCACCATTTTTAGTTGTTTTGACATAGTTTTGTTAGGAAAGCAATAGTGGGTCAATCCTGCGGATTGTAATTGCATATTCCGGTCACGCTAGGTTACAATCCATAATAAATACAATTCACGCTCGACGAACATTGACACGATACCTCGCATTATAATGGCTATTTTGTACCCATGTGGATACCCTCAATTGGGTATATATTATCCATTCAACCGCGATAAAAGATAAAGGATATTGGGGTTTATCCATAACTTATCATTCAACAACAAGTAGTTATTTGGCTTAAATTTTGTTGGCATAAGTGTTGCTTAGTAAATAATATCTCCCCTCCTAAGGAGAAGGCTGTGCCGCAATGGATTTGTTTACGATGAAGATGAGTATTGCGGCACAGTCTCGGAATTGAAACGTAAATTTTTCATTTCATTCAGCTGGGTGTTTATTTTTCGACATTAGAAAAGATTTGTGAATCCATTGAACATATAGTATTAGTTTATTTAACGTGCATTAAAACCCATTCGATAATTTTTAATTCATTTCTAGGGAGGAGACAATAAGTATAAATAAAGGAAGAGTTTCAAATCAAGTTTTGTTGTATTTTCTTATGCTGATGTTTCTGATGGTCATTGGTTGCAGTACTCCCGAGATTTCCGGTACGGTAACCGGTGCTGTGTCGTCAGGTGTATCAATCACATTGAGCGGCGACGAAAGTGTGTCGACCACAACAGACTACAGTGGAAAATATAGTTTTGCGGGCCTAGGGAACGGGAGTTACACCGTGACACCCTCCCTAGCAGGTTATACGTTCAACCCGACAAGTACGACGGTATCCATCGTCAATAACAATAATCAAGTTACCAACTTTACGGCAACAACGGGAGCCAGTGGGGGAGTCAGTTCCTCTGTATCAAAATTTGCCTATACGGCAAATAGTGTTACCAATAATATTTCGGTTTATACCATCAATCAGACCACTGGGGCATTGACCTACATAACGTCAGTGGCAGCCGGGTCAAATCCTGTTTCCGTAACAGTTAACCCCTCAGGTGAATTTGTTTATGCGGCAAATGAATATTCAAACACTATTTCAGTATATACCATCGATCAAAGTAGCGGGGCATTAACCGCAGGAACGCCAGTGGCAGCCGGGTCAAATCCTGTTTCCGTAACAGTTAACCCCTCAGGTGAATTTGTTTATGCGGCAAATGAATATTCAAACACTATTTCAGTATATACCATCGATCAAAGTAGCGGGGCATTAACCGCAGGAACGCCAGTGGCTACAGGGTCATATCCTGTTTCAGTTACGGTTGACCCTTCAGGTGAATTTGTCTATGCGGCAAATTTAAATTCCAACAGTATTTCGGTTTATACCATCGATCAGACCACTGGGGCATTATCCTATGTAACGTCAGTTGCAACAGGGAACAATCCTAGTTCTATTATTGTTGATCCATTAGGTAGATTTGCCTATGTGGCAAATTCTAGTGACTACAATGTCTGGGCCTATACCATTGATCAGACAACGGGGATATTGACTTATGTGACGTCAGCAGCAGCAGGGAACAATCCTAGTTCAGTTACGATTGACCCTTCAGGGAAATTTGTCTATATAGCGGACGCTGGTTCAAACATTATCTCAGTATATACCATCGATCAAAGTAGCGGGGCATTAACCGCAGGAACGCCAGTGGCTACAGGGTCATATCCTGTTTCAGTCACGGTTGACCCTTCAGGTGAATTTGTCTATGCGGCAAATTTAAATTCCAACAGTATTTCGGTTTATACCATCGATCAGACCACTGGGGCATTGACCCCAATAACGACAGGATCGGCCGGGACGGTAGGTGTAAATCCTCAATCCGTCACAACGACAACAGGGGCTATTTAGTGGGTACAATGGAGAGTAACTGGTGCTGTATTACGGATTTTAGTACACTGTCAAAAACAACAGTTCAGTAGAGTAGAGAGCTGGCGTAGTAGCTGCGTGAAATGCAAAAACCACCACAAACAATATCCTCTTGCCTTCTTCCTGCAAATTATGCTGCTTTCCACCGATAATTATCTATATTATTAGCGCTATGGGGTTGAGGACTTGTATGTGAACTCAGCAAGCACTTCTTCCTGAAATCCTCAAATCGAGAGTTTTGATAATCATTCAACCTTTCAACTGTAAATAAACAAAAAATCCCTCTTCTGAGGGACTGTTAATTCTTTCCAAGAGTTTCGCTTAAAAGTATGTAAAAGGGTTAACAACGAACTAAAAATTTCATTGCCAATTTAATATTTTTGGACCAATTTCGGCGCGACTGCGAACACCGATTACTTTATAGATAATTTTTAGATGGTCTTTAACTGTATACTCGCTAATATGTAATTTTGAAGCAATCTCCCTGTTGGAACATCCGCAACAAGATAGAAAAGCTACTTCCTGTTGACGTGGGCATAATTTGTATTGCTTCAATTTTTCCTTAACACGCGCAGTATCTGGTAGTCTTAATTTGAATAACACATCATCTTTATGTTTGCTTTTGGAAATATCGGTTACAACAGATAAGAAGAAAGATTCCTTCCCCAGTTTCATCGGAAATACATTAAATAATAAATATTGAACTTCATTCTTTTGGGGTCTTGATTCCAATTCTATGTTTTTAGCGTATCCTTTTGCTTTTATTTCCTCAATAATCATTTGTCGTTTTGCTAATGGCATATGGCCAACTTCTGTTGATTTACATCCGATTAATTTAATCCTTGAAAATCCCATATATTTAGTTGAGGCTTCATTTAGTTCGACATAAGTTCCATTGTCGGCTCGAGTTATAGCCATGGGATGCGGTGCCTTCATGAAGAATGCTTTGATTAATTTATTCTGTAATCTCTTGAGATTATTATCTTTCATACTATTATTTAAACACATCTTACTTTTTATGTAAATACAAATAAAAATTAGTTGTAAACCAATATCCCCCAATAGAGGGATTGATAAGTCTTTTATTCCGGTTATAATTACAAACTCCTGCTAGGTTACAAGAAGCTTTTTTAGGGAGGGGGAAGGCACACAGTACACTCCTTTTTTTTACTTCTTATATAACTTAGCGGGGATATTTTTTAATAAATTGATTTAATCTTACTTCGGTTCTTATGGCTATGACTAAGAATCATCAATCGACAATGGCAGTCATTAGTTAACATTTCAACAACTAGAATCATTTTAACAAACTGAAGGCAACCTAATGAAGGATCAATCACTCCGGGTATTAATGGTTGAGGACTCGGAAAATGATGAGCTGCTTATAATCCGTGAGCTTAAAAAAGGCGGATTCAACCCGGTGTATGAGCGGGTGGAAACCGCCGCCGCCATGAAAAAAGCCCTTAAAGAGAAGCAATGGGACATCATCCTTTGTGATTATGAAATGCCGACATTCAATGCTCCTTCAGCCATTGCCGTATTAAAAGAAGCAAATATCGGTATCCCTCTCATTGTTGTAACTGGAAAAGTAGGCGAAGAAACGGCCGCAGACAGTATGCGTTTAGGTGCCCAGGACTATATCATGAAGAGTAACCTGTCCCGTCTTTGTCCCGCCATAGCCAGAGAATTAGAAGATGCAAAAGTTAGAAACAAGCAAAAGCAGATGGAGGAGGCACTGCGAAAAGCTGCACTAGACTGGCAAGCTACTTTTGACGCGACCAGCGACTCGATCTGTCTGTTGGATACTGATCAGCGGATTTTGCGCTGCAACCGTACCATGGCCGAGATGTTTGGAGTAACTCAGGAAGAAGTTATCGGACGACGTTGCTGGGAGATCGTGCATGGTACGATGGAGCCGATTTCAGAGTGCCCAGTTACACGAATGAAAAGCTCGCTTAATCGCGAAAAAATGGACCTACAGAGAGGAGACAGGTGGTTCAGTGTCACAGCCGATCCCATACTGGATGAAACACGCATGATTCAAAGTGTGGTTCACATCGTGCGGGACATTACCGAGCGCAAAAAGGTGGAAGAAGCACTACGTGAGAGCGCATCTATGCTGCAAGTCACCATCGATGATGCGCCTGTCTGCGTCGCGATGGTCGATCTCGACAATCGTTTCGTCAAATGCAACAAGGCGCTTTGTACCTTCTTAGGTTACAACGAAAAAGAAATGCAACAAAAAACCATCGCAGACATTACGTTTCCAGATGATTTGGAAATCGGCATGGAGGATTTGCGCGCCATCGTGGCGGGAGAAAAAAAGATTTCCGTAGTACAGAAGAGATATGTGCGTAAAGATAAAGAGGTGGTTTGGGGCGAAGTGAACATCAATCTTATCCGGAATAATCAGGGGCAGCCGCTGTATTTCTTGCCCATTATCATCGACATAACCGAGCGCAAGCTGGCGGAAGAGAAATTGAGAGAGAGCGAAGAAAAGTATCGCGAGCTTGTCAGATATGCTCCGGCAGGTATTTACGAATATGATTATGAGACAAACCGATTTATCAGTGTGAACGATGTTGTTTGTGAGTACACGGGATACACAAGAGATGAACTACTCAACACTAATTTTTTCAACCTTCTCACAGAAGAGAGTCAGAAGTTAATGCTTACGCGTCTTGAAAAGCTTATGGCTAAAGAATTATCCATTAAACCGGGGGAAGTTCAGACAGTTGAATATTGTATCAAAAAAAAGGAGGGGGGAAAATTATGGGTTCGCCTGAATGCTCGATACATTTATGATTCGGGGAAATTGAAAGGTGCGACCGGCGTTGTCTATAATATCACCGAGCACAAGGCGGCGGAAGAAGCACTGAGGGAAAGCGAACAGAGATACCGTGAACTGAGCATAATAGACGACCTTACGCAGCTTTACAATTCCAAGCATTTTCACGCTCAGCTTGAAACAGAAATAGAGAGGTCTAACGGTATTTTTTATGGACAGCCTTTGACCATTCTATTGCTGGAGCTCGACAAATTCAAGGAGTTCAACGATACATACGGTCGTATTGAGGGGGACTGTATGTTATCACGACTTGGTCAGGTTATCAAACGATGCCTGCGTGAGGTTGAATCCGCCTATCGTTACGGCGGCGGAGAATTTGCTGTCATACTGCCGATGACTTCAATCGAGGAGGGAATTGTAAAGGCTAAAAGAATACAAGCGGAATTAAGGAAAGAAACCTTTCCTCCTATGTTGGATCAAAATATTAATATGACGGTCAATATAGGTTTGACACAGTACAAGCCGATGGAAGAGATGAAAACGTTTGTGCACCGAGTAGAAAAACTCATGTACCAAGCAAAAAAGGACGGTAGAGACAGGATTTGTTCTGATGCAAGTATAGTCAAACGTAGCTTCATAGGATCGACATAATTATCGGTCGAACCGAATAATGAGGACAAATCCGAAAAGATATCCAATAAGGTGCATTCAAATTCAAAGCTGATCAGTTTATTTATTTCAATCCGTAAGTGCGCCACGAGGCTGCACAAAAGATGAGGGTAGACCCCTCGGAGCCGGCTTGCAGGGGCAGGCTTCAAACCACCTTGAGCTGCATTGGTAAAGAGCCATTGTGGTGAGCGTCAAGGAAAAGGCAGGGCAAAGACCCTGTCAGGTGAGGTTCAGGGAGGCGAGCGCAAGCGAACTACCTCTGAGGTGTCGAAATGAAAAGGATGATGTCAAAACGGGGGGGCTTACCATCTTCCAGGACGAGTTCAAGGGGAACCTGTTTACTGCTTGAACGGCATCCGGCATAAAGGTAGCGCGAACCTGATCCGGGCTTTTGAGTGGAACGTGGGAACCTGTCGTCCCGATGCTAAGGGAGAAATTCAAGTGGAGGAAACCACAAGAATGAGAGTACTGATGCGGGACACGGGGGCGGAGCAGTCAGTAGTAGGGAAGAAGGTTCTGTAATGGGACTGGACCGAAGGGACTGCGTTGTCTGGCTATATTTGCAAGTCAACCAGAAAATGGGAGGAGCTTCGTGAATAGAGCAAAGCCGTTTTATATTTCAAAATGGGAAGTATGGGAAGCATACAAGTTGGTGAAGGCGAACAAAGGGGCTGCCGGAGTAGACGGGCAATCCATTGCAGAATTTGAAGAGGATTTGAAAGATAACCTTTTTAAGAACTGGAATCGAATGTCCTCAGGCAGCTATTTTCCACCACCTGTACGTCGGGTCGATATACCAAAGGATAATGGGAAAACCAGGCCGCTGGGAATACCAACAGTGGCAGACCGCATTGCCCAGACGGTAGTCAAGCGATACCTGGAGCCGATCTTGGAAGAACATTTCCATACGGACTCTTATGGGTATCGTCCAGGGAAGTCTGCGATAGAGGCCGTAGGGGTTGCACGTCAGCGTTGCTGGCGATACGACTGGGTACTTGACCTTGACATCAAAGGTTTCTTTGACAATATCGACCATGATCTTTTGATGCGGGCGGTAAGGAAACATACCGATTGCAAATGGGTACTTCTATACATCGAAAGATGGTTGAAGGCTCCGGCGCAATTGGCAGATGGCAGCCTGATTAATCGGGAGAAGGGGACTCCGCAAGGGGGAGTGGTTAGTCCATTACTTGCGAATCTCTTCTTACATTACGCGTTCGATCTATGGATGAATAGGCAATATCCTCAGATTCCATTCGAGCGGTATGCCGATGATGGGATTTGTCATTGTCGGAGCAGAGCCGAAGCGGAAATGCTTCGTGTAGCGATGGAAAAGCGTTTTGCTGAATGCGGGTTAGAGCTAAACTTGCAGAAGACGAGGATTGTTTACTGCAAGGAAGATGGACGGCGAGGAAATTATCCTGAGCAGAAATTTGATTTCCTAGGCTTTACATTTCAGCCTAGGAGAGCGAAAAATCGCAAGGAAAAATTATTCGTCGGATTTATGCCTGCAATTAGCAACAAAGCCAAGAAATCGATATGCGAGAATATGAGGCGATGGAAAATGCACCGGCAAACGGACAAATCCCTAGACGATCTAGCCCGAGTAGTCAACCCAGTATTAAGGGGTTGGATTAACTATTACGGCAGTTACTACAAATCAGCTCTTTACCGTGTTTTTCAACCTCTGAACAATATACTTGTTCAGTGGGCATCCCGGAAATACAAGAGACTGAGGGGGTATGACCAGAGGGCTAGTCAGTGGGTGCAAGGGGTGTTTCACAGGCAACCAAAGCTATTTGCTCATTGGCAACTCTCGCAAGTTAAGGCTGGACAATAGGAGCTGGATGACGGGAGACTGTCACGTCCAGTTCTCGGAGAGCGCGAGAGTGAAATTCTCTCGCGCCACTCGACTCTTCAATTCTGACGACAATCAAATATTGAGGACTTGTAGGTGCATTCCGCAAGGACTTTTTCCTGAAAATCCCGATTTTCAAAACTCTGATTTTATGGTTACATTGTGTAACACGTAACCGGCAAAGATCAAATTTCTACTAATGACTCTTGCAAATAAACAATCGAAACTTACTAATTAGAATGCTTCGATGAATTAACAATGCCTGACCATAAGACGGTGGATTTAATCCTAATTGGCAGTAATCATCCGGTTAGCTGCGTACGATCTTGGCAGAAATGGCTTTCCCTGTGCAGATGTGTCAGCAACAGCACCCGCCTTGTTTTGCAGTTGAGTCGGTGGGTTCAATGCTGCACGAACACTCGCTGTTCTTTCGCCCCAGCATGGAGTTAATCACGGCATTGGCGCAGCCGACGCCGGTTTGAACGGAAATAGCGCCGAAAGGGCAATTAAGGCTGCATGCTCCACATTCCATACATGCATCGCTATTTTTAATGAAGGCGTGAGTGTTATTCGTTTTAAATACTTCATGGGGGCAAACTTCAATGCACATTCCACAGCCGGTGCATTTATTTTCATCGAGTTGCAGAGTAACGACATTTTTGAGATAAATCATATTATCCATTTTAAATTCCTATGTTCCTTCGACTCATTTCCTTTGCTCCGGACAATTGGACTATGGCCTTTCTCTGCAGCATTGCCATGATTAACAAGTTTTATTGAATTAACCTTGATGCAATCCAGATTGCAAAGCCAATCACGCTTGCAGCAATCTGGGCGGGCAGTGCCCAGCGAATTTCTTTCTTTACTCCGGAAAGAGAGGTGTAAGTCGAACAGCCGGTAAAGTTCATTGCCAGATATCCCGCTACTGCCGGAATTATTAATAGCCAGGCCAGCGACTCCGTTCTTCCCGCCCACGTTTGCAAATTAACGCCCCAGAAGTAAAGCAGGATAAGGGCGATAATGATTCCAATGGAAAAACCTTTGACGGAAAAGGCGCGGCCGGGCAGGTAGGGCAGTAAAAGCGGATTGAGCACTGTACCGCCAATAACAGCGCCAAAAAGCGCGCTGACAGCAAACAAACCATAATGGGCTGCATTGGCCCAGAAGCCTTCATGGCCGCTGATACCGTCGAGAATGAAAAGAATAGAGGCGATAATTAGAAAAGGTTTTGCCGCGGCGACAAACTCGATGGGAATAAGCACCGCTCTGTCTTTTAACGGGAAAGTCATTATCCGCATGTCGGGAGTTACTTTCATGCCGGAATCAAGATATGCCGTTAAATCTTTCGCTCTGATCGGGCCGTAACACACTTTAAAGCCGGAAATCTTTTTCACTGTGTGGGCGGCCACTCCCGGCGCTCCCAATTGCGGCAGAATTAATTGGCGATGACTGACAATCTCTTTCAGGCCGCTGGATGCAATTCGTTTGATTAATTCTTCCGTGCCGAAAGTTCCCTTGCCTGCGGCGCACCAGACATTAATTCCCTTAGTATCCAATATCAATATCCAGAAGTTTCTGCCGGACAGCTCCCGGCGCAGGTAATCGAAACTCATTTTATAATTAGCGGTAACCAGTACCGGCGAGTTCTTGTCGGGATTGCCCAGCGCATACAAGCCCGGGTCAACCATATAATCCATCCGGCCAACACCGAAGCGTGCTTTGATCGTTCCCCAATGGTCCGTCTTGAGCAATTGAGCCGCTACTTGCGGCACATCGCCAGCCGGTGTTTTAATCAATCCAACAACAAAAGATTGATCCAGCCGGGGTGGGCGATGCGACGTTTCCTCAAGCGTGGTGCAGCCGCATAATGAATCAGATGTAATTACCGGCAGGACAATCTCATTTCCGAGAGAAGAATTATTTTCCATATTATTCATAAACGTAACCTCTGAAAAAGTCTCTTTTACTTGCAGCAGTTATAATCCGCAGCCGAATTTTTTATTGCCCCGATAAAAATCCGGATAGCCTCTAATATCTGCGGCTTCTTATCCTGCGGAATTTTTTGCGTAACTTTTTGGAAAAAACCGTCCAAACAGAAAGAAACTTTTTGATGAATCTTTTTGCCATCGGCAGTCAGGATAAGCGTTGCCGCGCGCGAATCGTGCTTAGCTTTCTCCCGTCTTAAAAGTCCTTTTTTAATCAGGGGATTTACCAGACGGGTGGTTGTGCTCTTCTCGACAGCTAGAAGCTTATGCAATTCAGATATTTGCATTTCTTTCTTTCCTACAAGGGCATCGAGGATCATAAATTGATGAAAGGTAACTCCTTCGCAAAAGGCCACATCCTGCTTGCAGCAACGCGTTACCTGTGACAAACCAGTGAATATTTCCATCAGTTCAGTATTTTGATCGTTTATTCTTACCGGCATGGTTGTATTATACAACTATATTTCCATTTGTCAATAGAAAAAAAGCTTTTGTTAAAATGTTTTTTTCTTTGTGGGGCAATTTCAACAATAAATTATTGCCCAAGAGACAATCCAGCCGATCGCTACGCTCCGACTGATGTTTCCGTTAAGCCCAAAAATATATTGACATAAGGCACACATTGTCGTAATTTAGACACATGAATATATTCCGCTGGGATAATGAAAAAAATGAATTGCTGAAAAGCACAAGAGGTGTTTGTTTTGAACAAGTTGTTCTACTAATGGAAAGAGGCGAAATTTTCGATACCATTGAACATCCAAATCAAGAAAGGTATCCAGGACAGAAGATTGCTGTGGTTATGATTGATACATACGTATATCTTGTTCCTTATGTTGAGCATAATGAGGAGATATTTCTCAAAACAATTATACCTAGCAGAAAAGCTACAAACAAGTACATGAGGGAAAAGAAATGAAAAAAATAATTCTGGATGATGAAGAAAAAGATGTCCTTGAATCATATGAACGTGGAGAATGGGTGCCGGTTAAGAATGCGAAAAAGGAAATCAAGAAGCTCCAGCAGTATGCAAAAAATACGCTGCAAAAAGACAAGAGGATAAACATTCGCATGTCTTCAAAAGACTTGGATCAAGTACAGATTATCGCGGTGCAAGAGGGAATACCTTACCAGACTTTGGTATCCAGCATCATTCATAAGTATGTATCAGGTTATCTAGTCGAGAGAAAAAAGGCTTAACAAGACAATCCAGCCGATCGCTACGCTCCGGCTGGTTTTTTCGGTCAGGCCATAACAAAAAATCACCTTTCATAATTGAAGTGTAGGAAAAAAGCTTTCGTGCATTCATGCAGTCAATTAAGATTTCAAGCCTATCTATAAGATTTTTTAAAAATTTACTTGACAAAAACATCTATAAAAATTAGATTCCACAATTCGCTTAGGGGCGTAGGTGTGTTTTTTTGTGTTTAAAAAGCATAAATGTTTAATATCAAAAGGTTATTAGATCGAAATTTGCTGGTGTAGCTCAATCGGTAGAGCAGCTGATTTGTAATCAGCAGGTTGCGGGTTCAAGTCCCATCACCAGCTCCAGTTTGATAATATATAAGCTGGTGGGGTTCCCGAGTGGCCAAAGGGAGCAGACTGTAAATCTGCCGGCGTAGCCTACGGAGGTTCAAATCCTCCCCCCACCACCAGGAATTTTTGGGAGTTGAAATAGGCGGGAGTAGCTCAGGGGCTAGAGCGTCAGCCTTCCAAGCTGAGGGTCGCGGGTTCGAATCCCGTTTCCCGCTCCAAATAAAAAAATAAGGGCGAGAAGAATTAAGATATTGCGCCCACGTAGCTCAGTTGGTAGAGCACATCCTTGGTAAGGATGAGGTCACCAGTTCAATCCTGGTCGTGGGCTCCAGTTAAGGAGTGCTATGCGAAATAATATTATATTGGCTTGTACGGAATGCAAGCAAAGGAATTATACGACGACAAAAAACAAGCGAACCATGCAGAACCGCTTAGAAATGAAAAAATATTGCAAGTTTTGCCGGGGGCATAAACTGCATCGGGAAACCAAATAGTTAATTTTGGTATAGGCCAGTAGCTCTAATGGATAGAGCGCCGGACTCCAAATCCGGATGCTGGGGGTTCAAGTCCCTCCTGGCCTGCCATTTTTTCTGTTATTAAGGATTTTAAAATTATGGAAGAAATGAAAGAAAAAATAAAAGTAATGCTTCAAAAAATAACCCAGTTTATTAAAGAAGCCAAGTTGGAATTGAAGAAAGTTACCTGGCCCACACCAAAGCAGACGATGGCTTCAACAGCGGTTGTAATAATAATTGTTTTTATCGTAGCGATATATTTGGGCATAGTTGATTTTGCCCTGGCTAAAATGGTAAAATTCATATTAGGTTAGAAAATGGCTTTTAAATGGTACGTTGTACATACCTATTCCGGGTATGAGAACAAAGTGAAAATTAGCCTTCAGGAAAGAATCGAGATAACAGGCACTCAGGCTTATTTCTCTGATATTCTTATTCCTGAGGAAGATGTTGTGGAATTGATTTCCGGGGAAAAGAAAAACTCCAAACGTAAGTTTTTCCCCGGATATATTCTTGTCCGGATGGAAATGAATGACGATGCCTGGCATGTTGTAAAAGACACTCCGAAAGTAACCGGCTTCATTGGCACAAAAGATAAACCTTCGCCCATACCGGATAAAGATGTGGAAAATTTGAAGTTCAGGATTGATGAAGGAACTTTAAAGCCCAAACCCAAGTTCAAATTCGATGTTGGCGATCATGTAAAAATTATCGACGGCCCGTTTACCAATTTTGACGGAGTTATTGACGAATTAAAACCGGAAAAAAGTAAATTGAGGGTTATTGTAAGTATTTTTGGCCGGCCGACACCGGTGGAGTTAGATTTTATTCAGGTAACGCAAGGTTAAGATATTCAAGAGAAAGACTAGCGAAGTTTCAAAAATATTTAGATCAGGGTGATCATCATGGCAAAGAAAATTATTGCGAGCATAAAATTACAGATAAAGGCGGGCAAGGCGACTCCTTCACCTCCTATCGGTCCGGCCTTAGGACAACACGGCGTCAATATTATGGAATTTTGCAAAGCTTACAATGCTATGACGCAAAGTCAGGAAGGAATGATTATTCCTGTCGTTATTACTGTTTATGCCGACAGGTCGTTTACATTTATAATCAAAACGCCTCCGGTTTCTGTGCTGCTTAAACAAGCGGCCAAAATTGCCAAAGGAGCCAGCGATCCAAAGAGGGAAAAAGTTGGAGCGGTTACAGCCGTGCAAGTGAAAGAAATTGCTGAATTAAAGTTAAAAGATTTGAATGCCGTGAATATTGAAGGCGCGATAAAGACAATCGCCGGTACGGCAAGGTCAATGGGAATTGAAATTACAGGTTAATAAATAAGAGGTTTTACCATGTTAAAAAGAGGCAAACGTATATTAGCAGCGAAAGCTAAAGTTGAACCGGGCAAAAGATATTCACTTAAAGAGGCTACAGAAATCGTTGTATCGACGGCTGGAACAAAATTTGATGAAACCGTGGATGCTGCCGTTCGTTTAGGCGTTAACCCTGCTCATGCCGATCAAATGGTCCGGGGCAGTGTGGTTTTACCCAACGGTCTTGGCAAAACAGTGCGTGTTTTAGTATTTGCCAAAGGGGAAAAGGAAAAAGAAGCCCTGGATGCCGGCGCTGATTTAGTCGGTAATGACGATGTTATCGAAAAAATTAAAAACGGCTGGATGGAGTTTGATCGTGTTATCGCCACGCCGGATATGATGGGTTCCGTGGGAAAGATTGGTAAAATTTTAGGCCCGCGCGGCTTGATGCCCAATCCAAAGGTCGGGACAGTGACTTTTGAAGTGGCCAATGCGGTGAAGGAACTTAAAGCGGGCAAAGTTGAATTCCGCGTGGAAAAAGCGGGAGTCGTGCACTCTCCCGTGGGAAAAGTGTCCTTTGGCGCTGAGAAATTAAGTGAAAATATAGGTGCTTTGCTGGAAACAATAATTAAGTTAAAACCGGCATCCAGTAAAGGAATTTATATTAAAAGTATTTCTATTTCCAGCACAATGGGTGTAGGCGTGAGAATTGATCCTCTAGATGTTAAAGCCGCTCAATAGAAAATATTGGGCGTTTTGTAATAAAAAGGTCGAAGACAGCAGGTACAGAAGTTTAAACCAAGAAAGGCCTGCCGAGACTCGTGTAATAAAAATAGTTACTTTATTTTTTATAAAGGTAAACAATTTTTGAAAAACGGGAATCGGAGTTAGGCTGGATTACCGTTTTTTGTTGTGAGACTCAAATTTCAAAAGCGAATTATATTGAAATTTGTAAGTCGAACAATCCCGCAACAAGCGGAGGGTATAACAAACCCGCCCCTTGGGGCGGAATTATGGTAAAGGACTTGCACGGGGGGTTATACCCGTGATTCTGTATGTGGCTAGATTCTCCGGCTTAAGATGTGAAATAATTTTGAAAGGGGGCTGATAAATTGGATCGGAGAACAAAAAAGCAAATTGTATCCGAACTGCAAAAGAAACTCAAAGAGGCCAAGCTAGGCGTTTTGACCAGTTTTAGCGGGATGAATGTCGAGAAAATGGAAACTTTAAGAAATGCGTTGCGCAAGTCCGATGCTGAATGGAAGGTTGTAAAAAACACTCTTTTGAGGATTGCTTCAAAAGAAACCGATTTCAGTATTCTTGCCGATCATTTCAAATGGCCTGTTGCTGTTGTTTTGGGCTATAAAGATCCTGTGGCGCCGACTAAGATTCTAATTGATTTTGCGAAGAAAAATCCGGAATTGGAAATTAAAGTCGGGATGCTGGATAAAAAGCTTTTAACTAAAGGTGATATTAATGTTTTAGCGGATTTACCCGGCAAAGAGGTTCTTTTAGGAAAATTAGTTTCGGTAATGGCAGCGGTGCCGACATCGTTCGTGACCGTTTTAAGTGGCGTTCCAAGAAGCTTTGTGCAAGTGCTCAATGCCTATTGTGATAAGAAAAAAACTTTAAATTAATAAAAACATACAGAGAGGGATAGAAAAAATGTCAGAAATTACTAAAGACGATGTAGTCAAATTTATTGAAGGAATGACGGTATTGGAGCTTTCTGCTCTGGTAAAAGAATTGGAAGAAAAATTCGGTGTTTCCGCTGCCGCTCCCATGATGGCTGCTGTTGCTGTTGGCGGTGGCGCCGCTCCTGCCGCTGCTGCTGAAGAACAGACTGAATTCAACGCCATCCTTACCGGATTCGGCGCGGACAAAATTCAGGTCATTAAAGTCGTTCGTGCTATAACCAGCCTGGGATTAAAAGAAGCAAAAGATTTGGTGGAAGGTGTGCCCAAACCGATTAAAGAGGGCGTTTCCAAAGACGAAGCCGCAGACATTAAGAAGAAAATTGAAGCAGTCGGCGGGACCGTCGAGATTAAATAACATAATCTCCAATATATCATTTTATGAAACTTCCGCAGAATACCCCGCCATTAATGGCGGGGATGAATGCGGTGCAGGGGTAAGGGGGATGCAATCCCCCTCCTTGCTGTTAAAGATGCCCCGCGGCTTGCCGCGGGGAGTTTCACTAAGGATGCTATGGGTGACTTTAGAAAATATTTTGGTCAGATAAAAAAAATACTGGATATTCCCAACTTAATTGAAATTCAGACGCAATCTTATGAAAAATTCCTCCAGAAGGGATTGGCGCCGGCAAAACGTGGTAATTGGGGTTTGCAGGGTGCTTTTAAGAGTGTCTTCCCCATTTCGGATTTTAGCGGGAAATGTTCTCTGGAGTTTGTCAGTTATAAGCTGGGAGATATTCGGTATGATGTGAAGGAGTGTATTCAAAAGGGCATGACTTATGCGGCTCCTTTGAAAATTGTCGTCAGGCTGGTTGTTTTTGACGTCGACCGCCTTACTGACGGTAAAATCAACCGAGAAACAGCCGAAGCAAAGCAGATTCGTGATATTAAAGAACAGGAAGTTTACTTTGGTGAAATTCCGCTGATGACGGAAAATGGTACTTTTATCATCAACGGAACGGAGCGGGTTATTGTTAACCAACTGCACCGTTCTCCCGGCATCTTTTTTGATCACGATAAAGGTAAAATCGTCGCCAGCGGCAAGTTAATTTATTCAGCGCGAATTATTCCCATCAGAGGTTCCTGGCTGGATTTGGAATTCGATTCTAAGGACATCATTTATGTAAGGATTGACCGACGCAGAAAAATGCCTGTCACTATTTTATTGAAGGCGCTGGGTAATTCGACGGAATTTATTCTAAATTATTTTTACAGCATCGATAAAGTTATCATTGAAGGTAAAAAGATTTATTTTGCCGTTGACGATGCTCTTGCCGGTCAAAAAGCGCCCGAAGACATCAAAGATCCGAAGAGCTCTGAAGTGATTGTCAAAAAGGGACGAAAACTGACCAAGCCGCTTTTGAAGAAAATAATGGATGCCGGCATCAAGCGTGTTGCAATCAATGAAACTGAAATTACCGGCAAGATTCCTTCTTCGGACATTCTTGATCCGAAAACAGGAGAAATTGTTTTCCGCTGCAACGAAGAACTGCCCCCGGACTGTTTGGAAATAGCGCGGGAGAAGGGTATCAAGGAATTAAATCTTATCCATCTTGATGAAGATATGGATAATGCCTCCATCCGGGATACTTTGCTGATGGATCGAATTGATACCGCCGAGGATGCGATAATGGAAATATATCGCCGGTTGCGTCCCAGCAATCCTCCCACTCCGGAGACGGCGGCAAAATTTTTCAACAGCCTGTTTTTTGAACCGGAGACGTATGATCTATCGAATGTCGGACGCGCCAAGATGAATTACAAGCTACATCTGAATGTATCGACTGATTTAACTATATTACGAAATGAAGACATTTTATCCGCGGTTAAATATCTGATTGATTTGAAAAATGGTGTTGGGGATTGCAGCGTCGATGACATTGACCACTTAGGAAACCGCAGAGTGCGATCTGTTGGAGAGCTTATTGAAAACCAGTACCGTATTGGTTTGGTGCGCATGGAGAGGGCGATTAAAGAAAAAATGAGTTTGCAGGATATCGAAACAATGATGCCGCATGACCTGATTAACGCTAAACCCGTGTCTGCCGTTGTCAATGAGTTTTTTAATTCCAGCCAGCTTTCTCAGTTTATGGATCAGACCAATCCCCTTTCTGAAATTACGCACAAGAGGCGCTTGTCCGCATTAGGGCCTGGCGGTTTGACGCGGGAAAGAGCCGGATTTGAAGTCCGGGATGTTCATCCCACTCATTACGGTCGTATTTGTCCGATAGAGACGCCGGAAGGCCCCAATATCGGTTTGATTGTTTCTTTGAGTACTTATGCCAGAGTTAACGAATTTGGCTTTATTGAAACTCCTTACAGACTTGTGGAAAAAGGACGCGTTTTAGATGAAGTCCGTTTTATTACTGCGATTGAAGAAGAAAACCAAAATGTCGCGTCGGCAGATCGTCCCCTGAATAGACATGACAAGTTTGTTGAGGAATTGATATCCGTTAGAAAAGGCGGCGATTTTGTTTCAGTTGTGCCGGAAGAAATTAAGATGATGGATGTTTCTCCCACCCAGCTGGTCAGCGTCGCGGCAGCCTTAATTCCTTTTTTGGAACATGATGATGCCAATCGAGCGCTTATGGGATCAAACATGCAGAGACAATCTGTTCCCCTGATGAGTCCGGAAGTGCCGGTAGTAGGTACGGGTATAGAATCGGTTGTCGCCCGTGATTCCGGGGCGGTTATCGCGGCCAGGAGGGCGGGGGTGGTAGAAAGCGTTGATGCATCGAAAATTATTGTCCGCGCCGACCATCCCGAAGAGGATGGCATCGACAGCGGCGTTGACATTTATACTCTGGCTAAATATCAGCGCTCTAACCAGGATACTTGTTTTAACCAGAAACCTATAGTCGATGTTGGTGATCGTATCCACAAAAAAGATATACTGGCCGATGGTCCGGCAATTGATAATGGTGAGTTGGCTCTGGGCAGAAATGTTATGGTTGCCTTTATGTCTTGGGGTGGGTACAACTACGAAGATTCTATTTTGGTCAGTGAAAGAGTAGTTAAAGAAGACATTTTCACATCGATTCACATCGAAGAATTTGAAACCATGTCCCGCGATACCAAATTAGGCAAAGAAGAAATTACGCGTGATATTCCAAATGTCGGCGAAGAAGTGCTGAAGAACCTGGATGAAAGCGGTATCATTTCCATAGGCGTTTCGGTTAAGCCCGGCGATATTCTTGTCGGCAAGATCACACCTAAAGGTGAAACTCAGCTATCTGCCGAAGAAAAACTTTTACGAGCGATATTTGGCGAAAAAGCCAGCGATGTGCGCGACACATCTCTGCGCGTTCCTCCCGGAGTTGAAGGTACCGTTATTGACGCTAAAATTTTTACAAGGAAGGGTGCGGATAGCGACCTGCGTTCGCAGGCTATCGAAGCCGATGCTATTGAACAAATAACCAAAGACCGGGATGATGAAATCCGTATCCTGACCGAGACAATAAAGAAAGATATTACAAAGGTTATTATCGGAAAAACTGCGGCAACCAAAATTGTGGATGCCAAAAAGAAAACAATTTTAAAGAAAGGCGATAAAGTCACAAAAGAAGTATGGGCCGATCTACCCTTCTCCTACTGGAAAGAAATCACCATTGCTGAAAACGACGGATCAGAAGAAAAGATAAATAACCTGATTGCTTCTCTGGAAAGAAAAATTGATTTTGTCCATGCTCATTTTGCGGAGAAATTGGATAAGATTAAAGCCAGCGATGAACTTCCTCCCGGTGTCATTAAAATGGTCAAGGTTTATGTCGCTATAAAAAGAAAGCTTTCCGTGGGTGATAAGATGGCGGGAAGGCACGGCAATAAAGGTGTTTTATCGCGTATTTTGCCGGAAGAAGACATGCCTTGTTTTGCTGACGGATCCACTGTGGATATTGTCCTGAATCCCCTAGGTGTTCCTTCTCGAATGAATGTCGGGCAAATTCTGGAAACGCATCTGGGCTGGGCGGCAAAATCGATAGGCGAAGGTTTGAATGAACTTTGGATCAAAAACTCTAATTTAAATAATATTAAGAATGAATTGAAAAAAACTTATTCTTCTCCGGATTTTGATAAATTCATTGATCAGGCGTCTACTGAAGAGATTAAAAGATTTGTGGGACGTCTGAAGAAAGGAATGCTTGTAGCGAGTCCGGTTTTTGACGGTTGCTCTGAAAATCAAATTAGAGAGATGTTAAAAAAAGCTGATTTGCCGGAAACAGGACAAGCGATTCTTTTTGACGGTAGGACCGGCGAACCCTTTGATCAGGAAGTTACCGTGGGTATTATTTACATGATGAAGTTACACCACTTGGTTGATAATAAAATTCATGCGCGCTCCATCGGTCCCTATTCGCTGGTAACTCAGCAGCCATTGGGTGGCAAAGCTCAATTTGGTGGTCAGAGGTTGGGCGAAATGGAAGTCTGGGCGATGGAGGCTTACGGTGCAGCTTATGCCCTGCAGGAATTTCTCACGGTCAAATCCGATGACGTAGCCGGAAGAACAAGAATTTACGAATCCATCGTAAAAGGTGAACATACATTTGAGTCGGGTCTGCCGGAATCCTTTAACGTGCTTGTTAAAGAACTCCAGGGACTTGGATTAGACGTGGAATTGATTGAGGAAGCCGACGAATTGAACTGACAAAGATAGCTACAATTATAACGTAGGCTAGTATAAGTAACTCATAAATTTCACTTAAGCTTTTATTGTACAGGAGAAAATCTGTGGAAGACGTTTTCAGTTATTTTGAAAAACCAAAAAATCTAATCAGATTCAATGCGATCAGGATTTCTATTGCTTCGCCGGAAAAGATTCTTTCGTTGTCTCGTGGCGAAGTAAAGAAGCCGGAGACTATCAATTATCGGACATTTAAACCGGAAAAAGACGGGCTTTTTTGCGCAAAGATTTTTGGACCGGTAAAGGATTACGAATGCCTTTGCGGGCGTTACAAGAGAATGAAACACCGGGGAGTAGTTTGCGAAAAGTGTGGCGTAGAAGTTATTCAATCCAAAGTTCGCCGAGAAAGAATGGGACACATTATGCTGGCGACTCCTGTGGCTCATATATGGTTTCTAAAGAGTCTTCCCAGCCGTATTGGCAATGCCGTAGATTTGCCGTTAAAGGAACTGGAAAAGGTTCTTTATTTTGAATCATGGATCGTTCTTGATCCCCAAGACACTCCTTTAAAGAAAAAAGATCTGCTTACGGATGAAGAATACGATGAAGCAAGAGAACAGTATGGTTCTAACGGTTTCGTTGCGGGAATCGGCGCCGAAGCGATCAGGCAGTTGCTGGAAGAAATTGATTTGGAAAAGCTCTATGAAGAATTGCGCACGGAGATTGTGACGTCCGTTTCCGATACCAAGAAAAAGAAGCTGGTAAAAAGATTAAAAGTAGTGGAAGCCCTGCGTAAGTCCGGGAACAAGCCGGAATGGATGATATTAACAATTCTCCCCGTTATTCCACCAGATTTGCGCCCATTAGTTCCTCTTGATGGCGGCCGTTTTGCCACATCTGATCTTAACGATTTATACAGGCGGGTTATCAATAGAAATAACCGTTTAAAAAGATTACAGGAATTAAATGCGCCGGAAATAATCATACGCAATGAAAAGCGAATGCTGCAAGAAGCGGTAGATGTTCTGTTTGATAACGGCCGTCGTGGCAGAGCTATTACAGGAACAAATAAAAGGCCGCTGCGCTCCTTATCGGATATGTTGAAGGGTAAACAGGGTCGTTTTCGCCAAAATTTACTGGGGAAACGAGTCGACTATTCAGGACGTTCAGTTGTCACGGTCGGGCCTGATTTAAGGCTTCATCAATGCGGTTTGCCCAAAAAAATGGCCATAGAACTATTTAAACCTTTTATTTACAATCGTTTACTAGAAAAAGGATATGTCACTACAGTTAAAAGCGCCAAGAAAATGGTGGAAAAGGAAACGGCCGAAGTATGGGACGCGCTGGATGAAGTTGTGCGCGAATATCCGGTTATTCTGAACCGGGCGCCAACTCTGCACCGTTTGGGTATGCAAGCTTTTGAACCGGTGTTAATAGAAGGAAAGGCCATCCGGCTTCATCCATTAGTTTGTACAGCTTTCAATGCGGACTTTGATGGCGACCAGATGGCTGTCCACATTCCTTTATCCATTGAGGCGCAAACAGAAGCCCGTGTCCTCATGATGTCCACAAACAATATTCTTTCTCCGGCAAACGGGAGTCCGATTATTATTCCCAGTCAAGATATCGTTTTGGGGATTTATTATCTGACAAGAGCGAAGAATGAAGTTAAAGGCGAGGGAATGACTTTCTCAGGTCCCGACGAAGTGCGTTCGGCTTTTGATGCGGGAGTAATTGATTTACATGCGCGTATCAAGGTGCGCATTAAGTCGGAATTAAAGGATACCACAGCGGGAAGGATTTTACTGTCGGAAATAGTTCCTGAAGAAATTGATTTCGACATGATCAATAAGTTAATGAATAAAAAGGAACTGACCAACCTGATTGATCATTGTTATCGTTTATGCGGTGACAAGACAACGATTCTTCTGGCCGATAGGCTCAAAGACCTGGGCTTTAAATATGCGACTATTTCCGGGCTTTCATTTGCTGTAGGCAACATGATTATTCCGGAACATAAAAAACGCATTGTTTCGCAGGCCGATAAGGATGTGCTGAAAATTCAAAAGCAGTATATGGACGGTTTGATTACCGATGGTGAACGTTATAATAAAGTTGTTGATATTTGGGCGCAGGCTACCGAGAAAATAGCTTCCGAAATGTTGAAAGGTATCAGCATTGAAGAAGTTCCCGCTGCTGATGGCAAAAAGCGTAAAATTGAAAGTTTCAATCCGATTTACATGATGGCCGATTCCGGCGCTAGAGGCTCTGCTGTACAATTAAGACAATTAGCCGGTATGCGTGGATTGATGGCCAAGCCTTCGGGGGAAATTATTGAGACGCCAATCACAGCTAATTTCCGTGAAGGCTTAACTGTTCTGCAATATTTTATTTCCACCCACGGAGCGCGCAAAGGTTTGGCCGATACGGCGTTAAAAACAGCGAACTCCGGTTATCTGACCAGAAGATTGGTGGATGTGGCGCAGGACTGCATCATTACCGAGCATGATTGTGAAACAGTAGATGGAGTCTATGTTTCCGCGCTTATGGAGGGCGGCGAAATTATCGAAACGGCCGGCGAGCGAGTGCTGGGAAGGGTTACCTTGCACGATATTAAGGATCCATTTACCGGTGAAGTTATAGTTAAAGCCAATCAGGAAATAGATGAGGCTTTGGTTGAAAAAATCGACCATGCCGGCATTGAAAGGGTTAATATAAGATCAGTTTTGACTTGCCGTTCCAAGCATGGTGTTTGCGCCAAATGCTATGGCCGTGATTTGGCACATGGCCATTTGGTTAATATTGGTGAAGCCGTCGGTATTGTTGCGGCTCAATCCATCGGCGAACCGGGTACGCAGTTGACCATGAGAACGTTCCACATAGGTGGTACAGCGAAATTTGACGAACATTCCACTCTGGAAGCGCATCATGATGGTCTAATTAAGTTTGTTAATTTAAGTACTGTGAAAACCAGAGAAGGTGATTTGGTGGTAATGAGACGTCACGGTGAAGTTCATGTTTTGGATGAACAAAAACGCAGTCGCGGCAAGTACCCCTTGTCTTATGGCGCCCATTTGAAAGTAAGTGATAATAGCCCTGTTAAGAAAGGGCAATTAATTGCTGAATGGGATCCATTCTCTATACCGATTTTGGCTGAAGTGGATGGCACAATTAAATTCGATGATATTATCGAAGGGAAAACAATGCAGGAGCAGGTTGATGAAGTTACCGGTTTGTCCCGAAAAATTATAATCGAATTTAAAGGTGGTGATTTAAGGCCGCGTGTTTCAATCAAGGACAACAAAGGGAAAACAGCCAAGTTAGCCGACTCGAATTCTTTTGCTCGTTACCTGTTGTCTGTAGGAGTTAATATAGTTGTTTCTGAAGGAGATGAAGTCCGTGCCGGGGATATTATTGCGAAAATTCCGCGCGAGACAACAAAAACTAAAGATATCACAGGTGGTTTGCCCCGAGTGGCCGAACTTTTTGAAGCTCGCAAACCCAAAGATTTTGCTGTTATCAGCGAGATTAACGGAGTTGTATCTTACGGCAAGGATGCCAAGGGTAAGCGCAAGATAATTGTAACTCCGGAAGTTGGAGAAGAAAAAGAATATCTTATCGCCAAAGGTAAACATATCAGTGTTCAGGAAGGCGATCAAGTTATACCGGGTGACGCGTTGATGTCTGGCGTAAATAATCCCCACGATCTATTAGCAGTCAAGGGTGAAAAAGAACTGGCTAGATACTTGGTTGACGAAGTGCAGGAAGTATACCGTTTACAGGGTGTTAAAATTAATGATAAACATATGGAAGTCATTGTTCGTCAAATGCTTCGAAGAGTTAAGGTAACTGATCCTGGCGATACGGCTTTCATTGCTGATGAGAAAATAGAGCGTTATCGCTTTCAGGAAGAAAACGAAAAGGTTATCGCTCAAGGAGGCCGTCCGGCTATTGGTGAACCAATGCTTTTGGGTATTACCAAAGCATCGCTGAGTACTCAGAGTTTTATTTCCGCCGCTTCATTCCAAGAAACTACAAAAGTGCTTACTGAAGCCGCACTTTCAGGTAAATCGGATTATTTAAGAGGTCTTAAAGAAAACGTTATTATGGGCAGATTGATAACAGCAGGTACCGGTTTGGTGATGTACCGAAAATTAGGTATTAAGTTTGCAGATGACGGTAATGAGGCGGTCGCAGAATAAATTAAAATAAGCATAGAAAGTGCTTGACATATATAATTTGAACTGGTACGTACCACCGGTTCGCTGCTGTAAATAGTAATAAGAGCAGCGATTTCTTTTAGGAGGAAAATGCCGACGATAAGTCAGTTGATTCGGAAAGGCCGAATCAAAGTAGAAAAGAAAACAAATACACCGGCGCTGGCGGGTTCACCTCAGCGTCGCGGTGTTTGCGTTAGGGTATACACGACGACACCGAAAAAGCCAAATTCGGCTTTGCGGAAAGTGGCCAGGGTTCGTCTGACCAGCGGTTATGAAGTTACTTCTTACATTCCGGGTATTGGTCACAATCTTCAGGAACATTCCGTTGTTCTGGTGCGTGGAGGAAGGGTTAAAGATTTACCGGGTGTAAGGTATCATGTTGTCAGAGGTACGCTCGACACTGTTGGGGTACAAGACCGCAAACAGAGTAGATCAAAGTACGGTGCAAAAAAGCCAAGCTAGACGGAGATAATAATGCCTAGAAGACGGGAAGTTGAAAAAAGAGATATTTTGCCCGATCCTAAGTTTAATAATAAACTGGTCGCAAAATTTGTTAATTCTTTATTAAAAAGAGGTAAAAAAAGCGTTGCGGAGAGTATTCTATACGGGTCTTTTGACATTATTGAAAAGAGGTTAAAAGAACAACCTATTGAACTTTTCGAAAAGGCTATAAATAACGTAAAGCCGGTGATTGAAGTGAAATCAAGACGCGTCGGCGGTTCTACTTATCAGGTGCCGACAGAAGTTGTGCCGGCGAGACGCACTGCGCTGGCAATTCGCTGGTTAATATCCAACGCTCAGGAACGAACGGAAAAAACCATGCGCGAAAAGCTGGCCGGTGAATTGATAGACGCCGCCAATAACCGGGGTGGAGCTATTAAGAAGAAGGAAGCTGTGCATAAGATGGCTGAGGCGAATAAAGCCTTTGCCCATTATAAATTTTAAAGAAATATTTAAACGATAAGGAAAATAACCATTCAAAGTTAAGGAGGAAAGGCAACATGGCAAAGAAAAAATTTGAAAGGACTAAGCCGCATTTAAATATAGGAACAATCGGCCACGTGGATCACGGTAAGACCACATTGACGGCCGCAATTACCAAGCATTTGGCTAAGAAAGGTTTTGCGGAATTTCGGCCTTTCGATTCCATTGATAATGCCCCGGAAGAAAAAGAACGTGGCGTTACAATCAATATCGCCCATGTGGAATATGAAACAGAGAAAAGACATTACGCTCATGTTGATTGCCCCGGCCATGCCGACTACATTAAAAACATGATTTCCGGCGCTGCCCATATGGATGGCGCGATTCTGGTTGTAGCAGCCTCCGATGGTCCGATGCCGCAGACTCGCGAACATATCCTCCTTGCCCGACAGGTGCAGGTTCCCTACATGATTGTTTTCCTCAACAAAGTCGATCTGGTTGATGATCCCGAACTTTTAGACCTTGTCGAACTAGAATTGAGAGAACTCCTAACCCAGTATGAATTTCCCGGCGATGATATTCCCATCATTCGTGGTTCCGCTCTCAAAGCACTGGAATCAGATGATATCAATTCTCCCGATGTAAAATGCATTTGGGATCTGATGGATGCCGTGGATAACTACATTCCTCAACCTAAACGCGATACAGATAAGCCTTTCCTGATGCCGGTAGGTGACGTTTTCACGATTTCCGGTCGTGGTACCGTGGTTACTGGGAGAGTGGACAGAGGTATTGTCAAGGTTGGTGAGGATGTGGAAATAATTGGCATCAGGCCGACAATTAAGACCGTTGTTACCGGTGTGGAAATGTTCCGCAAAACTCTTGATGAAGGCCGTGCTGGTGATGACGTTGGTTTGCTTATAAGAGGAATTAAACGCGAGGATGTAGAAAGAGGTCAGGTTGTTGCAAAACCAGGTTCCATTACGCCTCATACAAAATATGAAGCTGCTGTTTACGTATTGACCAAGGAAGAAGGCGGCAGACATACGCCCTTCTTCTCCGGCTATCGGCCACAGTTTTACTTCCGTACAACCGACGTAACTGGTGTGGCAACTTTACCCGAAGGCGTAGAAATGGTCATGCCCGGTGATAATGTTAAAATGACGATAGAGTTGATTATGCCCATTGCCATGGAAGAGCAACTAAGATTCGCTATTCGTGAAGGCGGGAGAACTGTTGGTGCAGGAGTCGTAAGCAAGGTTATTGAATAGAAACAGGGAATAGGTTATCCGATCAATGAAAGAACAAAAGATTAGAATTCGTCTTAAAGCTTACGATTATAAACTTTTAGATCGTTCTGTAGAAGAAATAGTGGAAACGGCAAAAAGAACAGGTGCACGTGTTGCCGGTCCTATTCCTATTCCTACAGAAATCAATAAGTATTGCGTAAATCGTTCACCGCATGTGGATAAAAAATCTCGCGAGCAGTTTGAAATCAGAACACATAAAAGATTGATTGATATCGTCGGGCCTACCCAAGCCACAGTGGATGCCTTAATGAAACTGGATTTATCGGCCGGAGTGGATGTAGAAATAAAAGCGTAGGCTTTTTTTCGAGTGTTGGAAGATGGTATCGAATCACTGCCATTCTTCAAAGTGAAGATTGCTGATTAATTTTATTAAAAAGTTGGAATATTAAATGAGTAAGGGAATTATTGGGAAAAAACTGGGAATGACTCAAATTTTTGCAGATGATGGATCTACCGTTGGTGTAACCGTTGTTGAAGTGGAACCGTCAGTTGTCGTGCAGGTAAAAACAAAAGAAAAGGATGGGTATGACGCCATTCAACTTGGTTATGGCAGAATTAAACAAAAGAACGTAACCAAGCCATTGCAGGGTCATTTTAATAAAGCTAATAAAGGTTTTTTCCGTAATTTAAAAGAATTTCCAGCGGAATCGGGAAAATATGAAACCGGTCAGGAAATTACCGCAGACCTTTTTAAAGTTGGTGATTTTGTCGATGTAGTCGGAACCTCGAAGGGAAAAGGATTTCAGGGCGTTGTTAAAAGACACGGCTTTGGCGGTGGCCGGGCCACACATGGTTCCATGCATCACCGCGCACCGGGTTCCATTGGCGCCAGTGCCGATCCATCGCGCGTGTTTAAGGGCACAAAAATGGGTGGTCAAATGGGCAATGTCCGTAAAACTGTCCAGAATATACAAGTATGGCAGGTGCGTTCCGATAGAAATTTGCTTTTGTTAAAAGGTTCGGTTCCTGGCAGCGAAAATGCATTAATTTTAATTAAAAAAGCAAAGAAAAAAAGTGCTTAAGTCACATCTGGAGTTATAAAATGGCAGTTGCAGATGTTTTTGATATTAAAAAAAAGAAAGTTTCTCAAGTTAACTTGAATGACGCGGTATTTAGCGCTGAAGTCAATGAAGCTATTATATATGATGTCGTTAAGATGCAATTGGCATCGCGCCGTTCAGGCACTGCCTCCACTAAAACGAGAAGTGATATCAGTGGTGGAGGGAAAAAGCCCTGGCGCCAAAAAGGAACAGGCCGGGCCAGAGCGGGGACCACAAGATCGCCTATTTGGCGGGGTGGAGGGATTGTTTTCGGGCCGCATCCTCGAGATTATTCTTATAGCATTCCTAAGAAAGTACGTAAAAAAGCTATAATATCAGCGCTGAGTATGAAATTCAAAGAAAATAAAATGTTGATTTTGAAAGATTTTCCGATGGAAAAGATAAGTACGCGTATTTTTAAAGGCGTTTTTGATCTTTTTAGCCTGAAAAAGGCGCTTTTTGTTTTAGATGAGAACAATGCAGTTTTACTGAAGTCATCGCGAAATATAAAAAACGTTAAGATGATCAGATCAGAGGGTATTAATGTTTATGATATTTTAAATCATGAGCATTTAATCCTTCTTGAACCCTCTGTAAAGAAGATTGAGGGAGCATTGCTGGCATAATGGAAATACATCAAATTATTAAAAAAATACTAGTTACAGAGAAAAGTACCGATGCGCGGGATAAATCTAATAAATATTTTTTTGAAGTCAATCCCAAAGCAAACAAAGTAGAAATCAGCGAAGCAGTGGAAAAACTGTTCAAAGTCAAGGTTGCTGATGTTCGCGTTATGCACGTTTTAGGAAAAAAGAAGAGAATGGGCCGGACTATGGGACAAAAGAGCTCCTGGAAAAAAGCGATAGTGACTTTGGCTACCGGTAGCAGTATCGAAATTGCTGAAGGCGTATAAGAACTGTTTTAAGGATTAGTATAATGGGAATTATTAAATATAAACCAACATCACCGGGTAGAAGATTTCAGAGCGTTTCTGATTTTGCAGAGATTACTTCTGCTGAACCAGTGAAAAGTCTGTTGAAACCATTGAAGAGGACAGGTGGCCGCAATTGTCATGGCCGGATTACGGCCCGGTTTATTGGCGGCGGTCATAAGCGCAAATATCGTGTAATAGATTTTTGCCGCAATAAGGCGGATATTCTCGCCAAGGTCGCCGCAATTGAATATGATCCGAACAGGTCGGCGAGAATTGCGCTCCTCAACTATCGTGACGGCGAAAAAAGATATATTGTTGCACCGGCGCAAGTTGATGTTGGAGATGTAATAATCAGTGGTGATAAGGCGGATATCAAGCCGGGCAATGCTGTTCCTTTGAAGTACATTCCTTTGGGTTCGTTAATTCATAATGTGGAATTGAAGGTTGGCCGCGGCGGACAATTAATCAGATCCGCGGGAACTTACGGTCAATTAATGGCGAAAGAAGAAAGTTATGCTCAAGTCCGGCTTCCATCAGGTGAAGTACGCAAAGTATTTATTGAGTGTATGGCTACCATTGGGCAGGTAGGAAACAACGATCATGAGAATATTAGTCTCGGTAAGGCTGGACGAAAGCGGTGGTTAGGGAAAAAACCGCATAATCGCGGTGTCGTAATGAACCCGGTTGATCATCCGATGGGTGGTGGTGAAGGCAAATCATCAGGTGGAAGACATCCGTGCACACCATGGGGTGTGCCGACAAAGGGTCACAAAACACGGAAAAACAAGAGAACGGATAAATATATTGTTAAGAGAAGGGGTTAAAGCGTGGCACGTTCGATCAAAAAAGGTCCATACATTGAAGAAAGGTTGCTTGCCAGGGTCAGAAAAATGGAAACCGAGAGCAGCAAGAATGTTATCAAAACTTGGTCGCGGCGTTCAACCATAACACCGGAATTAATTGGTTACACGTTTGCCGTACATAATGGAAAAAAATTCATTCCGGTTTATGTGACAGAAAATATGGTTGGGCATAAACTTGGTGAGTTTGCGCCGACGAGGATTTTTTATTCGCATTCAGGTGACCGAAAAACAAAAGTCCACGCGTAGATAACTTAACGCATAGCGGATAAGTTTGGAGTTGATAAACATGGAAGCAAAAGCAGTTGCAAAATATATACGAATGTCACCGCAGAAAGTCAGGCTGGTGGTTGATTTAGTAAGAGGGAAAAAGGTGCAGGAAGCACGCAATATACTTCTTTACACCAGAAAATATGCGGCAGGTATTGTTGCCAGTGTCTTGAAATCCGCTGTTGCCAATGCTGCCCAGAATCCTAACATTGACGAAAAAATTCTTTACGTTAAAGAAATCTTTGTGGATCAAGGACCGACGTTAAAACGTTGGCGGGCCAGAGCTCAAGGAAGGGCAGCGGGAATTAAAAAGAAAAGTTCACATATCACAGTTATTTTGGACGAAATGTAAGGAGGTACTATATTGGGTCAGAAGGTTAACCCGGTAGGATTACGATTAGGCTACATTAAAAAGTGGCAATCAGTATGGTTCGCCGATAAAAAATATAGCGAAGGGTTGCATGAGGATTTGCAGATAAGAAAGTACCTCAAAAAAAAGCTGTATAACGCAGGAATTTCCAGAATTGAAATTGAGAGGGCGGCAAATAAAGCCAAGGTAAATATTTACTCAGCCAGACCTGGTGTGATTATCGGGAAAAAGGGCTCAGAGATCGAAAAACTGAAGTCAGAAATAGAGAAGTTTTCGCAGGCGGAAATTATCATCAATATTTTAGAAGTTCGTAAACCGGAAGTCGATGCCCAACTTGTGGCGGAAAATGTTGCCATGCAATTGGAAAGAAGAGTTGCATTCCGTCGCGCGATGAAAAAATGTGTCGGTTATGCTTTAAAATTTGGCGCTAAGGGAATTAAAATAGCCTGTTCCGGTAGATTAGGCGGCGCCGAAATGTCGCGGTCGGAATGGTATCGAGAAGGTCGCGTGCCACTGCATACTTTGCGTGCGGATATTGATTATGGATTTACCGAAGCACATACGGCTTACGGATTGATAGGTGTTAAGGTTTTTATTTTCCATGGTGAAGTTTTACCAACGCAGAATGAAAAAAAATAATATTCTTTTCGTGCCGGTTTATTTATCCGGTTTATGCCGAGTAAAGAATTATGTGGTTGGGAACAACGGGAGTTTTAGCTTATGTTAATGCCGAAAAGAGTGAAATACAGAAAGTTGCAAAAAGGCCGAATGGGCGGCAAAGCAACAAGAGGAAGTTCAATTGCTTTTGGTGAATATGGATTGCAGGCGGCGGAATGTGGCTGGATCACAGCCAGGCAAATCGAAGCCGCGCGTGTTGCGATGACCCGTCATGTCAAACGTGGCGGTAAGATTTGGATCAGGGTATTTCCTCATAAATCAATCACGAGAAAGCCCGCCGAAACCCGTATGGGTAAAGGAAAGGGCGCTCCCGAAGGATGGGTAGCTGTGGTAAAGCCAGGTTCTGTTCTTTATGAAATGGAAGGTGTAACCAGAGAAGTCGCTAAGGAAGCGTTTCGTCTGGCAGCGCATAAGTTATCCATTGCCACTAAGTTTTTATCAAGGGAGATATCTGATGAAAATTAAAGAAATCAGAGCTCTCGAAATCAACGAGCTCAAGCAAAAGAATGGAGCGTTAATGGAAGAACTTTTCCGGTTGAAGATTCGACATGCATCAGGACAATTGGAATCAACAGTGATGCTGCGACGCTTCCGCAAGGATATCGCCCGCATCAAAACGGTGCTGAAGGAAAAGGAGGCAGTAAATTAACATGGCTGAAAAGGGAAATAAACGCACTATTAAGGGCGTAGTGATAAGTGATAAAATGGATAAAACAATCGTGGTTAAAACCGAGCGTTTAGTGAAACATCCTGTTTTTCATAAGTATGTGCGCAAACACGTAAAATACAAGGCCCATGATGAGCAAAATCAGTGCAAGTTGGGAGATACAGTTTTGATTATTGAGGCGCGACCGTTGAGTAAGGAAAAACGCTGGCGGATGCTGGAAATTCTGGAAAAAGCAAAATAGATAGACTTGCCGTCAGGCAGGCAGTTTGATGGGGTTTTTTTATGATTCAGATGCAAACCATACTAAATGTTGCGGATAATTCCGGCGCCAAGAAGGTTGCTTGCATTAAGGTACTTGGTGGATCAAAGCGGCGTTACGCAAGTTTGGGTGATGTAATTGTGGTTTCGGTAAAAGAAGCAATCCCGAATTCCAAAGTAAAAAAAGGCGACGTGATGAAAGCGGTTATCGTCCGCACAGTTAAAGAAGTAAAAAGGTCAGATGGTTCTTATCTGAAGTTTGATGACAACTCGGCGGTTTTGATTTCCAACCAGTTGGAACCAATAGGAACAAGAATTTTTGGGCCTGTTGCCCGTGAATTGAGAGCGAAACAATTCATGAAAATAATATCTCTAGCTCCGGAAGTTTTGTAAAAATGTCTTGCAGAGGAAGAAAATGAGTTTAAACAAATTGAGAAAAGGGGATATGGTTAAAATTCTTGCCGGTAAAGATAAAGGCAAAACCGGTAAAGTATTGGCGATTATTCCTGAAAAAGACAGAATAGTAATAGAAAAAGTTAATATAATTAAGAAGCATAAAAGACCTGATCAAAAGTCTAAAGGTGGCATTGTAGAAAAAGAGGGATCGATTCAAATATCTAAAGTTGGCTTGTTGTGTAATAAATGCAATACAGCTGTGAGAATAAGAAGTAAAGTCCTTGAAGATGGGAAAAAGATACGTCTGTGCAGTAAATGCAATGATGTAATCAATGTAGGTTAGAGGAAAATGGCAAGATTAAAGGATTATTATTCAAAAACAGTAGTTCCTGCTTTGATTAAGGAATTTAAATACAAAAATCCGATGCAAGTGCCCAAGATGGAAAAGATTGTCATCAATATGGGTCTTGGCGAAGCCATTCAAAATGTAAAAATTATTGATGGTGCCGTGCAGGAATTGGCTGCGATTACCGGGCAAAAACCGATAATCAACAAGGCAAAGAAATCCATAGCGACGTTTAAGTTAAGACAGGGCATGCCCATTGGTTGCTCGGTTACCTTAAGAAAAAATAATATGTATGAGTTTTTTGATCGCTTGGTCAATGCCGCTTTACCCAAAGTGAGAGATTTCCGCGGCATATCGCCTAATGCGTTTGACGGCAGGGGGAATTTTTCTATTGGTTTGCAGGAGCAAATCATTTTTCCTGAAATTGAATATGATAAAGTGGAAAAAGTCAAGGGAATGAACATCACTATCGTGACTACGGCGAAAACTGATGCCGAAGCCAGGCTTTTACTAAAGCTGATGGGTGTACCTTTTAAGCAATAACTAAGGAAGTTCCGGAGGAATTAGGCGTGGCAAAAAAGTCGTTAATTGCAAAAGCGAAAAGAGAGAATAAATTTTCAGTCAGAGAGTATAACCGTTGCCCGCTTTGCGGCCGGCCGCGGGCATATTACAGAAAATTTGATATGTGTAGAATTTGTTTACGGAAACTTTCCTTGCAGGGAGAACTACCCGGAGTAATAAAATCGAGTTGGTAACTTTATTTTAAGGAGAAAAATGCATGGGAATGACAGATCCTATTGCCGATATGTTGACTAGAATCAGGAATGCGAATAAGGCTCATTTCAAAACGGTTAATATTCATATGTCCCAGATGAACATTAATATTGCCAAAGTATTGAAAAAGGCAGGGTACATAAATACTTACGATAAGGTAAAAAATGAAAAGGGGCAGCAGATGCTGGAAATAATTCTTAAATATCCTGATGCCAAGCGTACTGTGATTACAAATATTAAAAGAGTCAGTAAGCCGGGACGCAGGGTTTATGTTGCTTCTGACAGCATTCCTAAAGTTTTAAATGGTTTTGGTATTGCTATTCTCTCGACTTCAAGCGGTGTTATCACTGATGTGGAAGCCAGAGAATTGAATGTTGGCGGTGAAGTTCTTTGTAACGTTTGGTAATTTGAATAAATGATATTAAGCGGGAGTGCTTGTTAATGTCGAGAATAGGTAAAAAACCGATAACTTTTCCTAAGAATGTTAAAATCAGCCAAAGTGCCGGTGTCGTTAAAGTTGAAGGCCCCAAAGGGATTCTTTCCTCGAAATTGCCGGAAGGTATTAGTCTGGTAATTGGGGATGGCAGCATGGTTGTGGAGAGAAAATCAGAAGAAATAATTGCAAGGTCTTATCATGGTTTAGCAAGGACTTTAATCGGAAACATGGTGAATGGAGTCAGCACTGGTTTTGAGAAAAAATTGGAGATATCCGGAGTCGGTTATCGTGCTGAACTTAGTGAAAACAGCTTAAAGTTTGTTTTAGGTTTTTCCGGTCCGGTGCAATACGATATTCCCAAGGGAATAGACATTAAGGTGGACAAACAAGTTAATATAGTTGTTTCCGGAATTGATAAACAATTGGTTGGCCGGGTTGCGGCAGAAATCAGAGCGTTGAAAAAGCCGGAGCCTTACAAGGGCAAGGGCATTAAGTATGTGGACGAGTATATTAAACGTAAAGCTGGAAAGTCGGCTGAGCGCGCTTAATTAAATAAGTAAGAATTTTACATTGCCTTAAAGAGGTAAAACATTGGCTTCCAAAAAGACATTAAAAATCAGAGAAAAGAGAGAAAAAAGAATAAGGAGCAAAATTATCGGAACACAAGAAAAGCCTCGTCTTTCCGTGTTCCGGAGTGATAAGCATATTTATGTTCAAGCCATCAATGATACACAAGCAAGTACCTTGGCAACGGCATCTACTTTGTGCAAAGAGCTAGCCTCAAAAATCAAAGGCAAGAAAAAAGTAGATGTGGCGAAGGAAGTGGGTAGACTCATTGCAGAGCGTTTACAATCACTCGGTGTGGATAAAGTCATTTTTGATAGAGGAAGTTTTCTCTATCATGGCCGCGTAAAGGCATTAGCAGATGCCGCACGGGAAAATGGTCTTAAATTTTAATTGTAATACATAATACTCGATAATAGAGGAAGAATCGTTGGATAAGAGATCGGACAAAAAAGAGATGAGAGAGATGAAAGATGCGGAATTCCTTGACAGGGTTGTTGCCATTAACAGAACGGCAAAGGTAGTCAAGGGCGGCAGACGGTTCCGTTTTAGTGCTATTGTGGTTGTCGGCGATGGCAATGGAATGATCGGTACGGGATTGGGAAAGGCTCATGAAGTGCCGGAAGCTATCCGTAAGGGTATGGATATGGCCAAAAAAAATATGGTGAAAGTTGCCGTTTTAGCTAAGACGATTCCTTACGAAGTCATCGGTCGCTCCGGCGCAGGAAAAGTTCTACTAAAACCGGCCTCCGAAGGAACTGGGTTGATTGCCGGAGGAGCTGTGAGAGCAGTATTGGAAGTTGCCGGTGTCCATAATATTTTGACGAAGTGTCTTGGCTCTCATAATCCACATAATTTGGTAAAAGCAACTCTTGATGGCCTTTGCCAGTTGAGAGATCCGTCGGAAATTGCCGCGCAAAGAGGCAAGTAGTCTTATCAATGATTCGATGAGGTAGTTTAAATGGGTAAAATGTTAAAAATTAAAAAAGTAAAAAGTGAAATTGGACGTCCTGAAGCGCAAAGAAAGATTTTAAGAGGGATGGGACTGACCAAATTAAATAAAACAGTAACTTTAGTTGACACTCCGCAGACCCGCGGTATGGTAAATAAAGTTATCCATTTAGTTTCTGTGGAAGAGTCAAAGGAGTAGGTTATGGATTTAAGTTCGCTTAGGGTTCCGGCCGGTGCGACGAAAAAAAGAAAACGCGTTGGTCGTGGTGATGCGTCCGGCCAAGGTGGAACATCCGGCAGAGGCGATAAGGGACAAAAGGCCCGTTCTGGCGGCAAGGTGCGAGCCGGATTTGAAGGCGGGCAAATGCCTATGGCCAGGAGATTGCCGAAGCGGGGTTTCCGTAATCCTTTTCGTGAGAAATATGTTGCTGTAAATCTTACCGACTTATGCAGAAAATTCGCCAAAGGTGCGTTGATAGATGAGGCTGCTCTTTTTGATAGTGGTATTGTAAAGAAAAAAGGTGAGGGCATTAAAATTTTGGCCAAAGGAAACATTGATTTTCCTGTTACCGTAAAGATAGCCCAAGTTAGTCAGGCTGCTAAAGCAAAAATTACCGCCGCCGGCGGTTCAATAGAAGAGGTAATATAATTTGTTAGAAGGGCTGGGCAGCGTATCTAAAATTCCGGAATTGCAAAGAAGAATTTTATTCACGGTTCTTCTTTTAGCTGTTTACCGGATTGGTGTATATATCCCGACGCCGGGAATTGATAATGTAGCGTTATTGGCTTATTTTGAACACGCAAAAGGTTCCTTATTCGGCCTGATGGACATGTTTGCCGGCGGCGCTTTTAGTCGTTTTTCCATTTTTGCCTTGGGCATTATGCCCTATATTAGCGCTTCAATTATTCTGCAGTTATTAACTATTGCCGTCCCTCATTTGGAGAGACTTTCTAAAGAGGGCGAAACGGGACGGCGCAAAATTACGCAATATACACGCTACGGAACAGTTCTTTTAAGTATGATTCAGGGTTTTGGCATTGCTTTCGGTTTGCAGCAAATGGCCGGTCCCTCGGGTACCCCTATTGTTTTGCAGTCGGGCTTGTCATTTATAATGTTAACAGTTATCACCTTAACTTCCGGCACAGCCTTTATTATGTGGCTTGGCGAGACAATTACCGAAAAAGGAATCGGCAACGGTATATCGCTGATAATTTTTGCTGGTATTGTTTGCCGCATGCCGTCGGCAATTGGCAATACGTACAGATTGGCTACTGCCGGTGAGCTGGGTGTTTTGGTTATTTTATTGATTACCATACTAATGATAGCCGTTGTGGGAGCCGTCGTTTTTGTGGAAGGTGGACAACGCCGCATTCCTGTGCAATATGCTAAAAGAATAGTGGGCCGTAAAATGTATGGCGGTCAAACAACACATTTACCTTTGAAAATTAATTCATCAGGAGTCATTCCTCCTATTTTTGCTTCTTCGGTCATAATGTTTCCGGCAACCATTGCTACTTTTGCGCAGGAAGGTTGGATAAAAAATATTGCCGGATATTTAGTTCCGGGTAAATTGGGCTATGAAGTTCTTTATGTGGCTTTTATCTTCTTCTTTTGTTTTTTTTACACGGCAGTTACCTTTAAACCGGATGATGTTGCCGAAAATATGAAAAAATTCGGCGGTTATGTTCCCGGCATAAGACCCGGGAAAAAAACTGCTGAATATATTGAAAGCGTATTGGAAAAACTAACTTTTAGCGGAGCTATTTACGTTTCCGTAGTTTGTGTTCTGCCCAGCGTCTTAATTTCTCAATTGAATGTTCCTTTTTATTTTGGCGGTACGGCACTGCTGATCGTTGTCGGTGTGGCAATGGATACGGCAAGCCAGATAGAATCGCACTTGCTTACAAGGCAATATGAAGGATTTATGAAAAAGGGACATATTGCCCGCAGGAGATAACGGAAGATATTAATGATGGAAATTATCCTTAGGCTTCCGGATGAGATTGAAAAAGCAAGAGCAAGTAATCGTATAGTTGCAGAGGTTTTAAGCAAACTTAGAGAAAAAATAAGGCCTGGTGTTAAGACAAAGGATCTGGATAAATTTGCCGAGGAGATTGCGGAAAAAAGAGGGGCAAAACCGGCATTTAAAGGTTATCGAGGTTATCCGCACTCTCTTTGTGTATCGATAAACGAAGAAGTTGTGCACGGGATACCTTCGAAGCGTGTGTTGGAAGAAGGAAATATTGTCAGTTTAGATTTTGGCATTTATTATCAGGGCTTTTACGGTGATGCAGCAATAACACTGCCGGTTGGTAAAGTTACTGAAAAAGCCTTAAGGCTTATGCAGATTACCGAGTGCAGTTTGTATGCGGGTATAGAACAAGCTAAAGTTGGTAACAGGCTGGGTGATGTATCCGCGGCTGTTCAAAATACAGTGGAAGATGCCGGCTTTTCAGTGGTTCGTGATTTTGTCGGTCATGGGATAGGTAAAAATCTTCATGAAGAACCGCAGATTCCCAATTTTGGGAAGAAGGGACGCGGTATTGAACTTAAAAGCGGTATGATTCTGGCAATTGAACCGATGGTGAATGAGGGAGAGTATAAAGTTCGGATTTTGGCAGATGGCTGGACCGTAGTTACAAAAGATGGAAGTTTATCAGCTCATTTTGAGCACTCGGTAGCAATTACTGATAACGGACCGGATATTTTGAGTAAATTGAATTAAATCTGTTTTTAATTGAAACTGGTTGTAAATTATTAAACGGGAATATAGATAATAAAGTATGGCCAAAGAGGAAGCAATAGAAGTTGAAGGTCGGGTTCTTGAACCGCTACCCAATGCCATGTTCCGGGTAGAGCTTGAAAATGGGCATAAAGTATTGGCACATATTTCCGGTAAAATGCGTATGCATTTCATCAAAATACTTCCGGGGGATAAAGTAACGGTAGAACTTTCGCCTTATGATTTAACCCGGGGCCGAATTACTTATAGAACTAAGTAATAATATATTATTACTTAGAATGAGGAGTTGAAATCGTGAAAGTAAGGTCGTCTGTGAAAAAAATATGCGAGAAGTGCAAGATTGTCAAACGCAAAGGTGTTTTGCGGGTAATTTGTGAAAATCCTAAGCATAAACAACGTCAGGGCTAGTTTTTAATATTCAGGAGGTTATAGGTGGCACGAATTTCAGGTGTTGATTTACCGAAAAATAAAAGAATGGAAGTTGCTTTAACGTATATTTACGGTATTGGCCAGACGAGGGCAAAGCAAATCCTGAAAAATGCGGGCGTAAGTCCGGATACAAGAACAGATGATCTGGCCGACTCGGAAATATCAGCAATCAGAAATATAATTGATAAGGATCACAAGGTTGAAGGTGATTTGCGCAGAGATGTATCCATATCTATAAAACGCTTGATGGACATTGGTGCCTACCGAGGTTTGCGACATCGCAAGGGGCTTCCTGTAAGAGGACAGAGAACTCATACGAATGGCCGTACAAGAAAAGGACCGCGTCGGGCTATTGCAGGCAAAAAAAAGTAATTTAATTATTCTGAACTGGAGGCAAAATGGTTAAGGCAGTCAGAAAAACTGGCAAGAAAAAAGAAAAGAAAAATATTACCGAAGGAGTTGCACATATTCAATCCACTTTTAATAATACAATTGTTACAATAACTGATTTGAGCGGCAATGTAATTGCCTGGTCATCATCCGGTTTACAGGGTTTTAAAGGGTCTCGTAAAAGTACTCCTTTTGCCGCGCAAATGGCTGCGGAAGATGTTGTGCGTAAAGCCAAGGAACAGGGAATGCGCAAGGTTCAAGTTTATATAAAAGGTCCCGGCGCCGGCAGAGAATCAGCGTTACGGTCATTGCAGCTGGCCGGACTTACTATTACTATGATTCGCGATGTGACGCCCGTTCCGCATAACGGATGCAGGCCGCCGAAGCGTCGCAGAGTATAAAAGAACGGTAAATTAAGAATAATAAATGGAGAATAAGGGAGGCTTTTTTGGCAAAATATATAGATTCCTCATGTAGAATGTGTCGCCGTGAAGGATTAAAACTCTTTTTTAAGGGCGACAGGTGCTATTCGGAGAAATGCTCCTTCGAAAGAAGGGATTACGTTCCCGGAGATCATGGTCAGATGCATAAAAAACAACGTTCTGATTATGGTGTCCAGTTGCGAGAGAAGCAAAAGCTAAAAAGAATGTATGGTCTTTTAGAAAAGCAGTTCAGAGGCTATTTTGAGAAGGCTGATCAGCAAAAGGGCATTACAGGCGTAAATTTGCTAGTACTTCTAGAAAGAAGACTGGACAACATGGTTTTCCGCATGGGATTTGCTAATTCCAGAGTGGAGGCAAGGCAATTAATTAGTCATGGCCATTTTTTAGTTAATGACAAAGCTGTTAATATACCGTCGTTTTTGCTTAAAGCAGGAGATGGCGTCAGCGTTAAAGAAGGCAGCCGTAAGATAACACGAATAGCGGGAGCAGTTGAAACTGTGGCAAGACGCGGCGTGCCTCATTGGCTGGAATTGGATAAAGATAACTTCAAGGCCTCCGTTAAAATGTTGCCGGTGCGTGAAGATTTAACCATGCCGGTGCAGGAACAACTTGTTGTAGAACTTTATTCGAAGTAATAAAATAAACATTTTCATAACCAGCTAAAGGATGGGTTTAATTATGCAGAGGAACTGGTCAAGTCTGATTCGTCCCAAACGTATAGAAGTTGATGAAGCGACGCATACGAATTTCTACGGAGAGTTTACCATTCAGCCCTTGGAAAGGGGTTTTGGAATAACATTAGGCAATGCGTTAAGAAGGGTTTTGCTTTCTTCTATTCAAGGCACCGCTATTGTTTCAGCAAAGATCGATGGTGTATTGCATGAATTTTCAACTGTGCCCGGAGTTAAAGAAGATGTGACGGATATTATTTTAAATTTAAAAGGCGTACGCTTTAAATTGGGACCAGCGGACACAAAAGAGGTAAGCATCAACGTAAATCGTGTAGGAGCCATTACAGCCGCCGATATTATTACTGATGGTACAATCGAGGTTTTAAACCCTGATCATCATATTGCCACTCTATCCAGCGGATCTTTTAAGGCAAAATTGGTAGTGAAAATGGGCAAGGGATACCTTCCGGCAAAAAAGGAACTTGAACCTGACCAGCCCAAAGGAACAATTAATATTGACGCCATTTTTTCACCGATTAAAAAAGTCAATTATGTAGTTTCTTACGCCAGAGTCGGTCAAATTGCCGATTATGACAAGCTAACTCTCGAAGTTTGGACGGATGGCAGTGTAAAACCGGAAGATGCCATTGCCTATTCAGCGAAAATATTAAAACAGCAATTAGACGTGTTTATTAACTTTGAGGAAATTGAGGAAGAAATTCTACCGGAAAAACAGGATGAACCGGATGATGTAAATAAAGTCTTGTCGCGTTCGGTAGAAGATTTAGAACTTTCTGTCCGGTCGGCTAATTGTTTGAAGAATGCGGGCATTAACACCATTGGCGAGTTAGTGAAGAAAACAGAAGCGGAGATGCTCAAAACAAAGAATTTTGGGCGTAAATCTTTAAGCGAAATAAAAGATATTCTCAGTGAATATGGCCTTACATTCGGGATGGATATTGATTCCCAAAAGTAGAATAAAAAATAATTTACTAAAATAATACACAAATAGTTTTTTTAGAATTTAACTGGTTAGGAAAGGAAGATATTAGCGATGCATCATGGTAAGACTGGTAGTAAGCTAGGTAGAACTTCTAGCCATAAGGAAGCCATGCTTCGTAATATGGTTACTTCTGTTATAAAATATGAACGTATCCGCACGACAGATATGAAAGCAAAAGAGTTGAAAAAAGTAGTTGAGAAGATGATTACTTTAGGTAAAAAAGGCAGCCTTCACGCGCGCCGTCAGGCTCTGGCTGTTGTACGGGATAAATCTTTAGTAAGTAAGCTTTTCGGGGAACTTACAGAACGCTACCGAAATCGCGCGGGCGGATACACAAGAATTATCAAAGCCGGGTACCGTTTTGGCGACAACGCGCCTGTTTCCATTTTGGAATTTATTCCTGATGAGAAAAAGAAGGAAAAAGCAAAGCCAAAGGCTAAAGCAAAAGAAAAGACAGCCGAATAGCTTGTTCATACATTGGAAAATATAAAAGGCGGGGTTTGACCCCGCCTTTTTTTATTGTTGTTTTTTAGCGGTAAAAGAAGTATTTAATGAGACTCGCTGAAAACGAGCGTCGTGAAGTTTGAAGCGTAAGTGGAATTACCCCAGGAGCGAAGTGCCCTGAAGGGTATCTTCGACGACGTGGGGTGTTATCAGAGCACCTTTTGCATAATTGCAAAGAAAATAACAATGGAGGTTTGATTATGGCAGAAAAGAAAATTGGCGAAGTAATGAAATTTTTTTCAAAACCTTCAGTGGCGGCAGTAAAGATAACGGAAGGTGAGCTAAGTGTTGGCGACAGTCTCAAATTCTCCGGTCACACTACTGATTTTACCGATGTTATTCAATCAATGGAAGTTGACAACAAATCAGTGCCCAAAGCTGTCGCCGGTGATTTTATTGGTGTCAAGGTTTCCGACCGCGTGCGACCCGGCGATGAAGTATTTAAAATAATACCGGATTAATTTTAAATATTCGTTAAAAGCCATGCTTTTTTTAATTCATTTTGGCAGGGGGGAGATAAGCATGAACAGAAGAAGAGTTTCAACTCAAGTTTTGTTATATTTTTTCATGCTAATGCTTTTGATAGTCACAGTTTGTTGCAGCAAAAGTGATGATGCAGTGCCCGGCATTACCTACGGCATTTCAGGTGTGGTAACGTTAACGGGGGTACCGCTGTCTGGTGTGACAGTCACATTGAGCGGCAGAAGCACCGGTACGTACACAACAGGCGCGGACGGAAAGTATAATTTTACGGGCTTGCCAAAAGGATCCTATAATTTAACTCCCATCTTGGCTGGTTATACGTTCAATCCGGTTAGTAAGGTGGTCATCATCACCGGATCAAATATGAATGCCGACTTTGCAGCAACATCCTATGCAGGTGCTACCTATAGCATTTCCGGTAAGGTAACCGGCGTTGCCGTGTCTGGTGTAAAAATCAAATTTAGCAGCGCCAGTACCAGTGCGGAGGTTTTAACCAATGGAGACGGAACATACATTTCCCCTTCTCTTCCTGCCGGCGGCCCCTATACAGTGACACCATACAATTCAGGATATGCATTTGCGCCTCCTAATATCGGTCCTATAATGTTAACCAGTGCCAACTCTATTGGAAATGATTTTACGTCAGTATCATCTGCATTTACGCAGGCCGATCTTGAGGGAACATGGGAGGTGCACTCACTGGAAACTGGCACCGCTAGCGGATGGCATCATGTCACCGTAACCATTGATTCTACGGGGACGCTGAGTTTTAATGGTTTTGTTGACAGTTCAGCAAGATCATGGCCGGCGGGTACTGTCGTGTGGACGATTGATCCGTACACCGGTGTGATAACGGAAAGTGGCGCTGGCGGTAATCCCGATTGTCATTATTCGATGGCATCGAATAAGAATTTCATTTCTGGCACGCAACAATCCATAGGCACCACACATCCTATATTATTGATCGCCCAGAAAAATGTGGACGGGACTGTGTATTCGAACGCCTATGACTTATGGAGCAAGAATTTCGTTTTCCATCAACTTAATGTAGGTTCGAGTAACAAATGGCAGTATGGGGCGGGAAGTATCAGCGGCACCGGTGCAGTAAACATAACCATTAATAACGATGCGGTAACCGGCACTTCAAATCCGGGAGATACCGGTTCGATAATATCGGTGGATAGCAATGGGGTCGTCACGATGACTGGAACAGGCGCGGCCACGTACCATGGATTCCTTTCGGACGATAAGAGGACGATCGTGGGAACAGAAACGTCGGATACCGGCGTCTATTCATTGATGATCATCCAAATTATCAACGGGGAGTGCAACTGCTATACCAGCAACATAGCCGGAACATCGTATGGTCATGTGCTTGCCACCGGCGTTGATCCTGCGCCTTTCTGGGTATATCAAACCATCAGCATTACCGGAGGCGTAATGACATTTATAGACTGGTTGAGCAGTAATCCCGCAGTAACTGCTCCTGCGGGGGCAAAAAATATTTCTATTTCTTCGTCGAAAACAGCAACCATAATCGGCTCTGATTTTAATGGACAGTTGTCTTACGATGAAAAATTCATGGTGGGCACGGAGACGTTCAGTACAGGTGTATTTGCACTGGATATATTCACGTATTAGAAGAACCGGACAGTATTATGTCATTGTTATAATATAATAGAAAAAATCAGGATGATTTAACAACGAGATGGAAAGTGCAATTGCCAAAGTGATTCAACTAAAATACCAGCCAGTGGCGCTGATATGGTCCAATGAAAAACCGGCGGATGCAATGCAGTTTTCCGAAGGCAAGTGGGGCTGTGTGATGTGGCTGGCCGTTCATGCGGCCAAGGGCAAAGCTGCGGTTGCGGACAAAAACACATTCGGCTGTTTCGGCGGCGGTGTGGGTTTGGGTTTCGGCAATCAATATAAAAATTTCCCCGGCGGCGAAGAAGGATTTTGTCACTTTCTTTCCGTAGGCAATGCTGATCGTAAAGACGGAATGGAGATTGCCGAAAAGATAAAATCTTATATGACTAAAGAAAGCTATGATAATTTTCTGCATGGCGAGCGCTACGTTAAATCTCCTGCGCTCGTTAAAAAATTTGTTGATAATCTTCCATTGACGGAAATTCCTCAAAGGTATGTTGTTTTTAAACCATTGGATATTGTTGATTCAGAGAAAGAAAAACCACAGACTATAATATTTTTTGTTAATCCCGATCAACTCTCCGCTCTGACAGTTTTGGCCAATTATGGACGCGGCGACAATGAGAATGTTACTATTCCTTATGCCGCTGGTTGTCAAACGATAGGTATCTATCCTTATCGGGAAGCAAAATCAAAAAATCCCCGCGCTGTTGTAGGTCTCACCGATCTTTCCGCTCGCGTTTATGTTCGCAAGCAGTTGGGCGATTCCAATCTACTAACCTTTGCTGCGCCTTTGGCACTCTTTGAAGAGATGGAGCAAAATGTTCCCGGCTCTTTTTTGGAGCGCCATACCTGGCAGAGTTTGATCTCCGAAAAAAGTTAGCACTAACATCGCCTATGTCACTTCGAACGAATGTGAGAAGTCTTTAATCCCGCGACTTGCAATCCCCCGGCTGCTGCCGGGGGTTCGCGCCGTAAGACGCGGGAGGTCGCGTTATTAAAGGGAGCCTCCGGCTCCTACCTGAGGGGGCTCCACTCGAAAACAGTGATTGTTAAAATCCAAAGCTAAAAAATAATCTCATTGCCTGTCTGGGTAAGGTATGCTAGTTTACGATAAATTCAAGATAAACAATAAGCATCTAAACAACCAATGAATAAATTTAATCCCTCTGCATATCTTGCCGGCTTGAATGTTGATACGATGCATTTTGGTCTTACGGCAATAAAAGATTTGCTTTTACGGCTGGGAAATCCACAAAATTCATATAAGACAATATTGATTGCCGGTACCAACGGCAAAGGATCAACTGCGGCAATGACCGCTTCGGTCTTCTGCAGTGCCGGTTATAAGGTTGGTCTTTACACCTCGCCGCACTTGGTTGATGTCCGGGAAAGGATTGTCGTCAACGGAAAGAAAATCTCTCTGAAGGAATTCAACCGGACTATTACCGATGTGAAAGATGTAAAGAAACAGCAAGTGACATATTTTGAATTTTTAACCGCTGTGGCCTTGGTATATTTTCAAAACCAAAAAGTGGATATTGCCGTGCTGGAGGTCGGTTTAGGCGGCAAGCTAGACGCAACAAATGCTTGTCAGCCGCTGGTTTCGGTAATTACCAATATTGCTTTCGACCATATGGACTATCTGGGCAATACTCTGGAATCCATTACCCGCGAAAAAGCAGGTATAATCAAACAAAACGGCATCTGCGTTACGGCGGCAAAGCAAAAAAAAGTTCTGGATGTGTTGAAAGAATTCTGCCGGCGCCGCCACGCGGAATTTTATTGTCTGGGACGAGATATAAAAATAAAAATACAAAAGAATGGTTATTTTACTTATCGGGGATTTAATCGTAGTCTAAAAAATTTAACGATTCCTCTGCTGGGCGAACATCAGTTGTCTAATGCCGGTCTGGCTTTAGCGGCAGTCGAACTTTGCGGGGGAAAAGGTTTTATTGTTAATGATAAAGCTATTTATGCGGGACTGGCAAATACACATTGGGAAGCCAGGCTGGAAGTATTACAAAATGAACCTCTTTTTCTTCTTGACGGCGCTCACAATCCCGCGGGTGTTGAAGTTTTGGTCCAGTCTTTAAAAAATGTTTTTTCTTATCGCCATTTAATTCTTATTTTTGGAGCCCTTTCTGATAAGGACTACCGGAGTATGCTGCAAAAATTAATTCCTCTCGCCGCGACAATAATATTAACACAATTGAAGACCAAACGGACTGTGCTGGTAAAAGATATTCTGGAAACGGTAAAAAAAATGGGGGATCAGGTAATTGTCACTGAAAATGTAAAGCAGGCCATTGAGCAGGCGCAGGCGTTAGCAAAAAAGCAAGACTTGATCTGTGCCACCGGGTCTTTTTATCTGGCAAGCGAAGTAAAACAGGCATTCCCTAAACATGTCTTATGTGATAATAAAAAAACATAATAGAAAGTATACCCATACTGATGAATGCTGCTTGGAAAGTTGCAGCAAAGGTAGAATGATGGATGTAATTTGGCATAAGAAACTAAAATCTTGGGGGGGGAATAATAATTTTTTTATATTAAGGTTAGATTTAAAGATATCCTTTCTGATTGCAATAATAATTTTAATTTCCTGCCCCGGATCTTCTGCTTCTGAAACTAAAAATAATGACAATCCCGTGAATATCGAAGCGGACAGCATGGACTATGACAGTGTTCGTGACGTATACCATGCTCGAGGAAAAGTTAATATAATTTATGGCGCCGTCACTCTCTATGCCGATGACGTGGAACTGGATAATAAAAAAAATATTGCCACCGCTCAGGGCAGTGCTTCTTTGAAGATGGGAGAGGATACCTTGCGGGGCGATAAAATTATTTTCAATATTGAAAATAAAACCGGCGCTGTTTATAAAGCCCATGCTTTTTATGCGAAAAACCATTTCTATATAAAAGGCGATAAAATTGAGAAAACCGGAGAAAATACATACTTCATCGAAAAACCGGTTGCCACAACTTGTGACGGCGATAACCCCGATTGGGAGGTTGTCGGCAGTGAAATGAAAGTAACGATTGAAGGTTATGGCCTGATGAAAGACGCCCGGTTACTGGCGGAAGGTCTGCCGGTCTTCTATTCTCCATTTCTTCCTTTTCCCGCAAAAACTCAACGTCAATCAGGATTTCTTTTCCCGTATCTTTCCTCCTCAGCAAACGATGGCATCGATGTCGAGCTTCCTTATTTTTGGGCGATTTCTCCGCAGATGGATGCAACGTTTTATCAGCGTTACATCGAAAAAAGAGGATTTAAGGAAGGAGCGGAATTCAGATACTATTTAGGAGATAATTCATCCGGTACTTTTTACGGCGATTATATGGAGGATACGAACCATATTATCGAAACGACCGATGTGGCAACCAGCCGCGACTGGCAGGAAGCCCATAATCGCTGGTCTTATTATTTGAATCATCAAACAAATTTTGATTCCCAATTTTATATGAGGACCGATTTACAACAAGTATCCGACAAATGGTACTTTCAAGATTTTTCAACGCACAACTACTACCTTGATCATTATACCCAAACGGCAGATGACCCATTTAAAAATGTTCCTTTTCAGGGCGATCAAACTATGCGTTATCTGGACTCAACAGTCCGCGTGGTTAAAGGCTGGTCTAATTACAATTTGACGGGATTGATCAGCTCCACGGACGATTTTGCGGCCGCTAATAATGATCAAACTTTGCAAAAATATCCGGAGATCGTTTTTACGGGTATCAAACAGCCCCTTTTACAGACACCATTATATTACGAATTTACGGGCAGTTATGATTATTTCTACCGGGGTGAAGGCCAGAAAGGACACTACGTTGATATTACACCAACTGTTTCCGCGCCGTTTAATATATCCAACTATGTTAAAGTAATGCCGCAGTTTGCTGTAAAAGAGACATTCTGGAGCCGGGATGATAATTCAACTGGAGTGGAAAGTAAAAACGGTGACATAACAATTTACAATGCATCATTGCTTTTAAGCAATCAGATTTCCCGTGTCTTTGATGTCAATGTGCAAAACTGGGAAAAAATCAGACACGAAATAAAAACGGAAATAAACTATTCTTATACGCCAAGCGTGCAGCAAGGTAATTTGCCTGATTACTATTTGCCTGCCTTTTCGCCATTTATAATGCCCATCACACCTGCAGGCACTATAATGCCCATCACATCTTTATCCTTGAATGAACAAAACGACATTGCCTGGTCGCTTACGAACACTTTTACGGCTAAAATAAAAGATAAAGATGGCTCCTATAGCTATTTGGAATTTCTCCGGCTTAAGCTGTTTCAAACTTATGACCTCCATGAAGCAAATAAAAGTATGGTGGGGATTAGTGGTGAAAGACGGCCTTTTTCTGATCTCGGGATAGAGTTTGATTTGACTCCTCATAAATATTTTTCTTTTAGCGCGCGTAATCAATACAGCATTTATGACGGCTGGACGCAAACGAATTATGGTTTGAATATCAAAGATTGGCGCGGGGATGCGTTGGCGCTCGGTTATCTTTATACTTTAGGATCTACTGATGAAATCAACGTTAACTTAAAAGCGGTAATTACGCCAAGTATTGACGGCACATTTATTACGGCACGCGATCAATATAATTCCCATACAATAGGGACTACAGTGGGGCTTATTTATCACAAACAATGTTGGAGCATGGGATTAGAGTATACTCAGACTACTACCGACAATACAGTTATATTTAAAATATCGCTGGCCGGTTTGGGTAAGTTGTAAATTTAAATCTACCGGCCTTTTCTTTCCTTCTCGATGAATTTAATCGTTCTGTTAAAGCTGAAAATGAACGGCAGATAAAAATAATCCTTATATTTCTTTTTTAGCTCCGCTTGCTTTTCCGGTTTTCCGATGGCATCGCCAATGGAAACAAAGTAATCCCTCATTGTAGCAAGAGCGCTCTTATCCGAAATTTTCCCATGACCCGGAATCAGAGTTTTTATTTCATATTGTTTGGAAAGTGAATCGAGAACGCCTATCCAGGAAGCTACGTTGGCCCCACTCTTGGCAAATACAGCAGGGTGCATATCTATGAAAACCAAATCACCGGTAACCAGAAGTTTGCGTTTTTCACAATATACAACAATATCATTCCACGTGTGCGCCCGTCCCATATTGTGAATACGCACGATCTCGCTTCCAATATTAATCACTTTTTCCTCTCCGGGCTTTAGAGCAACATCAGGATACCTGCTGGTTTTTTTAGCTTCTTTGTCCCATTGCTCACTAGTGTAAGCTCCGGAAATGATCTTTGCCGATGGATAGAGATAGTTACCGCCTGTATGATCGAAATGCACGTGCGTATTGATAATCGTGATATCAGCGGCCTTCACGGTTTCTCGGAGTTTTTTTGCCGCTTTTCCCATCTTTGTATCAACGACAAGAACTTTAGAGCCATCTTCTGATGTCAGAACAATCGAATTTCCGCCACCGCCAAGATATACCGTCAATTGCGGGTCAAGCCGGACAGTTTCCACTATTCCGAACTGCTTGTTTATTTTCCCGTAATAGAAACCACCGACAATTAAACACGCAACTATTAAAAAACAGATGATAAGCAGCAACTTTTTTATAATACCTCCTTGAAACGCTTTATAGATTTTATCCCGCTGCAGAAAGCCCCCAGCTCCCGCTGGGGGTTAAATGCTTTCTGCCAATTGCGGGATGTCGCATTTTGGAAAGGAGCCTCCGGCTCCTACCGGAGGGGCTCCACTAATGCGGAGCCATTTACTTCTCTGCGCGAACTTCCGGTTTTGCCGGAGAAAAATAACCCCTTAGCCCGTCATAAATGTACAGAACCGCTTTGACGTAAACGTCACTGTGGTTGTAAGCAAAAACGGCTTTGTACTTGCTGCCGTAATCGCCGATGTTTTCTCCTTCCAGTTTATTTTTGTAGAGGTAGTTTTCCACACTGAAAATAGTATCTTCTATGTCGAAAGGATCTATATCATCATCAAGTCCATTTGAAGCGATGAAAAACGCCAGTAGAGACGAAGGAATAAACTGACCCCAGCCGATTGCGCCAGCATATGAACTCGTGAAATATTGCGGCGGATGTCCCGTCATCCGTGAAAATTTGTAAAGAGCTGTGATTTCACGAACAGCAAATTTTGTACGGTTTGTAAAAATGTATTGAGACACTAAGGAATTGAACGCGTAGAAATTGCCGCGCTGCTGACTATCGGCGAAATTGGTTTCCATGCCAATGATGGCCGCAATCAATTCCTTGTGTATCCCGTGTTTCGCTTCGGCCCTGTTAAACATCTCGATGTGTTTTTCGATAAATGGTTGCCCTTTTTCGATTTTGGCATCCACTCCTACTAGGGCAAAGTACCAGGCAATATCGTGTTTCTTGTCATGATCGGTTTGCTTTTCCGCGGATTTCTGAAAATACTGGTCTATACTCGGATGAATTCGGAAAGTTTCATTCTGCATCTGTTCATCGAACCATTCTCCGGGCACTCCGTTCATGATCAACTGGGACTTCAGTTCTTTAATTTTAAACTGGACAGCTGGCTCCAGATTATTATGAAATTCGGGAGCAATCTGAATTTCATCAGGTATTTTTGAATTGATTGTCTCATATTTCTTAATAAGTTCATTATTGAACGCGCAACCAAGAAATAAGAAGACTATAAAGACTATGCTTAACAAATATTTCAAATTCATTTTGTGCGATTCATAGATTAGAATACGTTTCTTCCCTTGTAATACCATTTCTAAATCAAAGATGATATTGAGGCGGCTAGGCGGAGGCGACGAGACGTATTATACATACGTTGAGGAGGCCGACAACGACGCCAACAAAAATAGCGCTTTGATTTAGAATTGGAATAAGGTTTTAGATTCATAGATGCATTTAATAGACAATGAACAATATTGTCAAATCTTTTAATGACACTCGCTAAGAGCGAGTCTCGACAAGTCGGGACGAAGCTCGAAGCGCAAGTGGAATTATCCCTGAAGCGTAGCGGAGAGGGATTGACACTCGCTAAGATTACACGAATTATGTATATTCTTGTAATCACGTTAAGGTTAATGTATAAATAAAAAATATTATGCTGACCAAACAAGACATCATCGCGGAAGCCAAACGGTTGAAATTTGCCGATATTGGTTTCACTGACGCTCAGCTTTTTGTCTCTCAAAAGGAATATTTGCTGGCGCATCAAGAGGAGTATGGTTGGGCAGAAGCAGTTGGTTTAGGTCTGCTCGCGGCTACTGATCCTAAGCACATTCTTCCCAACGCGAAATCCATTATCGTGCTGTTGGAATCCTATTTTGAAGAATCTTTTCCGATTCAAATGGAGCGTCATTTCGGCCGCTGTTATCTTGATGATGATCGGGTTACCAAAGACGGCCTTGCACTTAAAATCAAGGCTTTCCGAAAGTTTCTCCAGGCAAACGGTGTTGATTCCAAAGTGCCGTTCAACTTGCCGCATCGTCTATCAGCCGCTCGCGCCGGGTTGGGCACGTTTGGTAATAACTGTGTTTTTTACGCCGGACGTGTCGCCCGCGGAAGTTCTTTTGTTTTTCCCATTGCTGTTGTGATTGATGCTGAATATCCTTGTGATAAACCGAATATTACTGTCGGCTGCCCTAAGTGGTGCCGGAACGCCTGTGTGGCGGCGTGTCCTACCCGCGCCCTCAAAGGAGGCGGGAAGATTGATCCGCGCCGCTGTATTTCCTTTTTAACGTATTATGGCGATGGGCTTACTCCGCTTGAACTTCGTGAGCCTATGGGCATGTATATATATGGATGTGATCGTTGCCAGAATGTTTGTCCCCGCAATACCCCTTGGATGACCGGGGAAAAACCACAAAATCACCGTGTTTTAGCCAAAGCCGCTAATTTCGATCTTTCATGCCTGCTGCATATGGATAGGCCATACTTCGAAAAGAAAATATGGCCGCACATGTTCTATATGTCCGCTGATAATCTCTGGCGCTGGAAGATGAATGCGGCTCGCGCCATGGGTAATAGTCTTGACCCGGCTTACGTCGCCGATCTTGTCCGCGCGTTTGAAGAAAATTCTGATGAGCGCGTAAAAAGCATGATCGCCTGGGCGCTGGGACGCATCGGCAATAAAGAGGCAATGGCGGGACTGGAAAAGTTTTCTCAAGACAGCAAGGGTATGTTGAGAGAAGAGATCGAACAGGCTCTTAAATCATCTGCCACAAAATTATAAATCACGGGTATGAAACCCCAAAGCAAGCTTTGGAAACAAATTCCGCAGCAAGCTGCGGGGTATTACACCCTCCGCTTTGCGGGATTGTTCGACTTACAAATTTCAATTCACTTCGTTTTTGAAATTTGAGTCTCACAATGAAACCTAATCTTCTTTTTCAACCGAAATGTCGATGATTTCAAAGTTGCGCGTACCTCCGGGTGTCTGCACATTGATTTCACTGCCGATGCTTTTACCGATCAGGGCTTTGCCGATCGGAGATGTCACGGAAATTTTATTTTGACTGATGTCGGATTCATAAGGGCCGAGCAGTTGATATTTAATTTTTTCGCCGCTGTCGATATCTTCCAGGCTGACATGACAGCCGAAAACTACTTTTTCGTTGGTCAAACTTTTTAAACTAATGACGTTAGCCAAAGCGAGATTATTTTCCAACTCCTGGACCTTCCCATAAAGAAAAGACTGTCTTTCTTTGGCGGCAGAGTATTCAGCGTTTTCGGAAATATCGCCATGCGCACGTGCAACTTCAATATCGCGAACATTCTCGGGAATGGAAACGTTTTTTATCGTTTCCAGATCTTTTTTCAATCTTTCAAAACCCGCTTTTGTAATCGGTATTCTTTGCATAAAAACTCCAGATGATTTTACTACGTCCTGACGTGATCTATTCAACAACGGGCAGGATAATTGCTCAACTGTTGTTTAATAAAGAATAAGTACCCTGTCAAGAAACATTTGATGGTATAGATTGTCCGGTTGTGCTATTTAAAACCAATTCTAAATCAAAGCGCTATCTTTGTTGGCGTCTCCTTGCCCCGCTGAAGCGGGACAGTTCAACTGACGAATTACAGTTTACTATGTAACTGTAATTCGAGTTTCACTGCCGCCTCGATATCATCTTTGATTTAGAAATGGTATAAGTTAAGATAAAGTATACAGGTTTTTAAAATCATGCTCGATAAATTCAACAGAGAAATAAATTACCTGCGCGTTTCCATAACCGACAGGTGCAATTTGCATTGCAGTTATTGCCGGCCCAAAGAAGGGATTTCTTTGAAGGGGCATGAAGATATTCTGCGCTACGAGGAAATAATTCACATTGTTTCCGTTGCTGTTAGGATGGGATTGGTCAAGGTACGGGTAACCGGTGGCGAGCCGCTCGTCCGTCGCGGATTCATTGACTTTATTACCGCGCTGAAAAAAAATAACGGTTTGAAAGACATCAGCCTTACAACAAACGGCATTCTTTTGGAGGAATTCGCCCGTAATATTTATGACGCCGGTATTTGCCGCATCAACATCAGCCTTGATTCACTGAATAAAGATAAGTATTTTCGCATTACCAACGGCGGAAATTTGGACGCCGTTTTGCGCGGCATTATCAGGGCCGAAGAAATTGGTTTTTCCCCGATAAAAATTAACACTGTCGCCATCAAAGGTTTCAATGATGATGAAATATTGGATTTTGCTCAATTAGCCGTAAATAAACCCTTCCAAGTGCGGTTTATTGAATTGATGCCGGTTGGACAGGTAAATTCTGGTTACAGCGAAGATTATATTCCGGCAACGCAGCTAATACAAAAAATCGGCGAGCGCTATGTGCTGGAGCGAATAAAAGACAAAAAAAACAAATCAGACGGTCCGGCCAAAATCTTTAAGATAAAAGGTGGGCGCGGCGAGATTGGTTTTATTAACCCAATGAGCGATCATTTTTGTTCCACCTGCAATCGCCTGCGTCTTACTTCCGATGGGAAATTAAAGGCCTGCCTGCTCAATGAAATAGAAGTTGATTTGAAGAAGGCCTTGCGGGAAAATTGCAGCGATACGGAATTGGAAAAACTTATCCGGGACGCCATATTATTAAAGCCTAAGCAGCATGATCTGGTCTGCACGGAAATGCATTTAAAAAAATGTTACCGGAACATGTCAGAGATTGGTGGTTGAAAAACAATAATCAAAAGTATATATTTCGAATAAGCGGAGATCACTCCAATGTTTATCGATCAAAAAGCGGCCAAATTATCCGATGAACGATTGAAAGCACCTCTGAAGAACTATATCTTTTCGCGGCAGAAAGATTTGATTCTGGATTTAGTGGCTCCGCATGCCGGTGAAAGAATCCTGGATATAGGTTGCGGTACGGGAGATAAGTTGCTATTTTTCCGGGACAAATGGTGTTTAGTAACGGGAATTGATTCCTCCGTGGAAATACTGAAAATCGCCCGGGAAAAACACGGTGATCACGCTGAATTGATTTTAGCTCAAGCCGAAGATATTCCTTTTTCTGACAATGAATTTGATATTGTAACCATAATTAATGTTCTGGAGATTGCAAATGATCCGCAAAAAGTCATTGCAGAAGCAGTCAGGGTTTGCCGGGGCCGTGTTTTTATCGGATTCTTAAACGGCTATTCCTTTGCCGGAACAAAACAACGATTAAAGGAAATGTCCGGTTTTTCCATATCGCAGAAAATACACTTTTTCAGTTTGAATGAAATCAGAACGATGGTAAGAAGGTTAATTGGTGATACTGACATTAAATGGGGCAGTGTCATTTATTTCCCCGGCATTGTTTACGACTTATTCGAGGAGTTAGAGGAAGCATTTCCTCTGAAAAAAAATCCATTCGGCGCATTTATTGGCCTGACCTTTTCTGTAAAATACACATACCGGACATTACAAAGCCCTGTTATGGAATCATTTGAATTAAAAGCGAAAGCCCGCGGTGCGGCGCCGGAGGTTGTCCGGGGTATGCTGCGGCAGGCGGACAAATGATCAAAGCGGCGATGCTTTACGAAAAACTTGATGACGGGCAGGTGCGTTGCAACCTGTGCGCGCACAGATGCACAATCAAACCGGATAGAAGAGGCATCTGCGGCGTAAGGGAAAATAAAGAAGGCATTCTGTATTCACTGATTTACGGAACACTAATTGCCGAGAATATTGACCCTATCGAAAAGAAACCATTTTTTCATGTTTATCCGGCATCCAAATCATATTCCATTGCCACCGTCGGATGCAACTTTAGTTGTGATTTTTGCCAGAACCACGATATTTCACAGATGCCGCGCTCCACGCGCATGATAACCGGCGAAGATATTTTGCCTGCGGAAATTGTGAACCGGGCAAAAAAAAGCGGCTCCAAAACAATCGCCTACACCTATACCGAACCGACCATCTATTTTGAACTGGCCTACGATACGGCAAAAATTGCCGTCGAGAACGGTTTGAAAAATGTGTTTGTCACCAACGGCTATATGACCGCTGAAACCATTGAAGCGATTGCCCCTTATTTGACCGCCGCCAATGTGGACTTAAAATCTTTCCGCGACGAGTTTTATAAAAAACGCTGTGGGGCCAGGCTCAACCCCGTTCTGGAAAGTTTAAAAAAAATGAAAGAAACGGGAATATGGGTGGAGATAACCACTTTATTGATTCCCTCTTTAAACGACTGTGATGAAGAACTAAAAGACATCGCGCAATTTATTGCTGTTCTGGGAAAAGAAACTCCCTGGCATATTAGCCGTTTCCATCCGCAGTTCAAAATGCTGAACGTTCCGGTAACTCCTGTTTCCTCATTGCATCGGGCGGTGGAAATAGGAAAACAGGCTGGATTAAAGTATGTTTACAGCGGCAACGTGCCGGGGGATGAAAGCGAAAACACAAAATGTTTTAATTGCGGTAATCTTTTGATTGAACGCTATAGCTACAGAATCGTCAATATTAACCTGACAGGAAACAAATGCTCCAAATGTGGAACGGCATTGGAAGGAGTCTTAGTTTCTTGTTGACATACAAGCTTGATTTTCCTATAATAGAGCCGGTTAATAGTTTGTCGGCACATGCCGCGATTATTTTCTTAAATATCAATAAGGAAGCAGAAATGAAAGGATACAACGGTTCATCAATTCTTTGCGCTGTCCTCCTGTTTGGCGCGATCCTCGTCTCCCCGGTCTTGGCAGGTATGGGGAAGGTAGACGACGCGGAGTTATCCCAGATAAATGCCTCCGTGACGGGGGCGTCCGTCAAAAAACAGATCAACTGCGTTGAAAAAAACGGGAGCTGCTTGGAAACTAATCAGAATTATGTAACCTCCGACAATGTGTCCGTCGGTTCTTCCCAGGCCGTAAGAAGTACTGCCACTTACAATGACGATGTGAACATGAACATCAACGGCCAGTCAACGTTTCAGTTCCATTTTGGAGGATCTTCTACCGTAACGGGCCCTGGCATCATCTCGATTACCCCGCATAACTAACATTTGCATGGGGTTGTCTATATTTCATTGACATGCAAAACAGTTCTCCTTATATTCCCTTGCGTCATTCCGTGACGTTTTATAATACCATTTTAAATCAAAATAGCGCTTTGATTTAAAATTGTTGTAAAATATTATTGCAATGGAGGCATTCATGCAGTTCCCGCATCTTTTTTCACCAATTACAATTAACGGTATGACCTTGAAGAACCGGGCGGTTATGCCGCCTATGGGCACGGGGTATGGCAATGCCGATAGTACTGTCAGTGATCGTTTGGTGGCGTATCTTTCCCGGCGGGCACAGGGCGGCACCGGCCTTATCATTACCGAGATATGCGCGGTTGATCCGCGTGGCAAGGGTTTCCCCAATGAGATCGGCGTCTGGAGCGATGAATTTATTCCGGGATTGGCGCGCATTCCAGAGGCCTTGCATCGCTATGGCGCCAAGGTAGCTCTGCAATTACATCATGCCGGTCGCGAGACTTTTGAGGCTGCGGCCGGCGCTATGCCTGAGGCGCCTTCGGCCATACCCAGTGTTATCCTTGGCCAGCCTTGCGAAGCGATGTCTCTGGAGCGCGTCGCTCAAGTGATTGAAGCATTTGCCGAAGCGGCTGGACGCGCGTGCCATGCCGGCTTTGATGCCATAGAGCTTCACGGCGCTCACGGTTATTTGTTGAATCAATTTCTTTCGCCTTTTTCCAACAGGCGCGAAGATAAATACGGCGGCAGCGATGAAAACCGCATGCGCTTTGTTTTGGAAATTATTGCAGCAGTATGCAAAGTTGTGGGCGATCATTTTCCGGTTTGGATTCGCGTATCGGCCGATGAACTGGTGCGCGGCGGTTATGACTTGGTCTTCATGAAAGAACTCGCGCCCAAGATGGTGGCGGCCGGAGTTGATGCCATCCACTGTTCGGTAGGTGTTTATTCCACGCCCGGCAACCTCTCCATTGCGTCGATGGACACCGATCCCGGTTTCAACCTTTTTCGTGCCCGCGCTTTGAAAGAAGTTGTGACTGTGCCGGTAATTGGGGTGGGGCGTATCAATAATCCCGAGTTGGCTGATCAGGCCATTGCCCGCGGTGATGCTGATTTAATCAGTTTCGGACGGCAACATCTGACCGATCCGGACTTCATCAACAAGGCTCGCGACGGAGTTCTTGATGATATCCGCTGGTGCACTGCCTGCAATCAGGGTTGCATCGAACGCTTAAGTTTCGAGATGAAATCCGCGACTTGCAGTTTCAATCCCGAATGCGGCCGCGAATATAAGGGGCCGGCCCCCAAGGCCGATACTCCCAAGCGCGTGTGGGTCATCGGCGCAGGGCCTGCAGGTTTATCGGCTGCAATGACTGCGGTAGCGCGGGGGCATAAGGTGGAGGTATTCGAGAAAGAAAAAACCCCCGGAGGGCAACTGTTATCAGCCAGCCGACCGCCGCATAAAGCGGCCTTCATGGATTGGGTCACATGGGGATTGCGCCAACTGAAAAAACATTCCACGCCTGTTCATTGTCAACATACCGTGAGCAAAGAGGAAATAAAACTGCAAAGGCCTGATGCCGTGATCTTAGCCTGTGGCGCCTATCCGGTGACAGCTCCGATCTCCGGCCTTGATTCCAAAATAGTGGCGGATGCCCGTGACGTGCTTACGGGCACGGTCGAACTTGTGAGCCCGGTTGTGATTTTGGGTGCCGGTTACGTGGGTATGGAGACCGCGGACTATCTGTTGGCCAGAGGTATTGCAGTTACGGTATTGGAGATGCAGCCGTTTCCGCCGGTGGGTAAACTGACCGCGCATGGATACTGGCTGCACAAGCGTATCAAGGATGCCGGCGGCCGTCTGATTTTCGGCGCAAAGGTCTTAGCTATTGAAGAGGGCTCTGTGCGCTATCGCCAGAGTGATGCCGAACGAGTGGAACGAGCGGCCCTGATTGTGACGGCCATGGGCGCCAAGTCGGAAAACACTTTGGAAAATGTGCTCAAGGAACTGGCCATTTCTTTTCGAACAGTCGGTGACGCCAAAACCCCGCGCCGCATTCTGGAAGCCATCCACGAAGGCTATAAGGCCGGGGAAGAAATTTAGGATTTATACCAATTCTAAATCAAGCGCTATTTTTGTTGGCACAGCCTGCCCCGGCGCAGGCCGGGGTTGTCGGCTTCCTCAACGTATCTATAATACGCCTCGTCGCCTCCGCCTAGCCCCGCTGAAGCGGGACAGTTCAGCTAACGAATTCCAGTCACCGTGTAACTGTAATTCGAGTTTCACTGCCGCCTCAATATCATCTTTGATTTAGAAATGGTATTACTAAACACGAGTGGAGCCCCCTCCGACAGGAGCCGGAGGCTCCCTTTAATAACGCGACCTTCCGCGTCCTACGGCGCGAACCCCCGACAGGAGTCGGGGGATTGCAAGTAACGGGATTCAAGTCTGACGACAAACATCAACCTGCCTGTCGTCATCTAAGGATGCTCCAAGAAAAAAGCCCCATGACATTACAGACGTCATAGGGCTTTAAGTATTTTAATAATTGTGAAAATATTACAAATTTAATTAATTGTCTTCATCGCCTCTAGAACGGCTTGAACCCTGCGGTTCTTCTGACGTCCCTCTTTCGTATCATTGCCGGCAATAGGCTTAGTCGGTCCGTAACCAACAGCGGTTAGGCGAGACGCGTCAATTCCAAATTTGTCAATGAGATATTGACGAACGCTGTTAGCGCGTTTTTCGGATAATTTCTGATTGTAGGCTGCATTGGCAATATTGTCAGTATGACCTTCAATTGCAGCAGTCGTATTAGGAAACTCTTTCATGAAATCGGCTACCTTTTTAATCTCGTCATAATATTTATCTTTAACGACCGCTTTATTGGTGTCGAATTCCACATTAAGCGCTATGGTGACCTTCTCCTGCACTGGAGGCGGCGGAGGTGGTGGAGGCGTAGGCGGTGTAGGCGGCGGAGGAAGAGGAGCTGGTTCTGGAACGGGAGCCGGTGCTGGTTCAACTACCGGTTGTGTACAGCATTGAGGAAAAAGACAGCAGTCACACGCTTTAATTGTTGGATCAATAGTAAGTTCTGGTAAACCACCGGCCCGGACTTCTGCCTGTGCTGCCGCGACGATTGCCATCATTATGAAAATAAAAACTAACACGCCAATTTTTTTCATAAATCTCTCCTTTCATCTTAATTTCAAATGAGTTAATTTTGGGGATAAATATTTACATATCGGCCTTCGATAAATGTTGTTCCTAATACTAGAATAAATCCTTTATGTCAAAGGCATTCTTGTCCCCCAAAATAGACATTGATTTTCTTATAAATCACCCTCTCCCTTGAGAGACTGTGTCGCAATAGTAAAAAGTGCTATTAAAGTCGTCATGCCGGTGAAAACCGGCATCAAGAAGTTGCTGAATATACTGGATTCCGTGTCGCGCTCCGCTTGCACGGAATGACAAAAAAGTAATTACGACACAGTCTCCGACGGGAGAGGGTTGGGGTGAGGGTGAAAAATAATTAAGCATCACTCATTTGGTTCCCCCTCCCTTTAATTCCCTCCAGCCAGGGGAGGGATGTTGGTACAAACTGGTAAGATAGTTTACAAAACAAACCGGGGACATGGTTTACACTTTACGGCAAGGAGGAGATTCTATGCCGTGGAAAGTGATAAACCAAATGAACATAAAGATTCAACTTGTTAACGACTGGAATCATGGATATTTCAGTGTAACCGATCTTTCTCAAAAATACGGAGTTAGCCGTCCGACGATTTACAAATGGCTCAAGCGATATAAGCATTTTGGTATCGAGGGACTCAAGGAAGAAAGCCGGGCTCCGAAGAGTTGCCCTAATCGAACATTCAAAGAGATCCTGGAACTTGTGATTCAGGAAAAGCTTAAAAATCGTAAACGCGGGCCCAGAAAAGTACGCGCTCAATTAAAGCGTAAGTATCCGACACTTGATCTTCCAGCAGTCAGCACTATTGGCTATTGGCTCAAGAAAGAAGGACTTGTTGAGAGACGTAAGAAGCGATTGCATGTTCCACCGTATACGCAACCATTTGGCGAATGTGATGCGCCCAACGATATTTGGAGCATCGATTATAAAGGGCAATTCTATATGAAGAACGGACATGTTTGTTATCCATTGACACTCAGTGATAACTTCAGCCGTTTTCTTTTAGGTTGCCAAGCGCTGGAAGGTCCTCGCTACTTTCCGACAAGGCGTTGCCTCGTGTCGATCTTCCGTGAATACGGATTGCCCAAGGCCATCCGCTGTGATAATGGAACGCCGTTTGCCAGTAGATGCATCGGCGGCCTTAGCCGGTTAATGATCTGGTGGATTCTGCTGGGGATTATCCCGGAAAGGATCGGAAAAGGTTGTCCACAAGAAAACGGACGGCATGAACGCATGCACCGCACTTTGAAAAGCGATGCTTTGAACCCCATTGCCGGGAATTTAAAAGAACAACAGAAGGCATTCGATATTTTTCGGTATGATTATAACCATGATCGACCGCATGAGTCACTCAATGACGAGATGCCGAGTAATTACTATAAAAAGTCAAATCGGCCATATGTGGAACGTCCGCATCCACCGGATTATGGTAACGATTATCTGGTTCGCCATGTCCGTCACTGCGGAGAAATTAAATTCATGGGCAGGAGGTTCTATCTAACAGAGTTACTCGCAGGTCAGCCTGTTGGGCTTAGAGAAATTGCCGATGGCCTCTGGCAACTTCAGTTCAGCTTTTATGCTCTTGGTTCCATAGATTTGAGAAAAAACAAAGTTATTCGTAACTAAAAAAGTGTAAACGATGTATCCGGTCTAAAATGTAAACGATGTTCCGGTTGCACATGTTTTTAGGGTATTATCGCTCAATGTCTATTTTGGGGTTGTCACTGATAATATGCAAATATTACTATATACATTTTGCGATGTGAATGATTAAAATTGATTTTTTGCCTGATATATTATACAAAATCGACCATGAGAAAAAATAATTCAACCGATCCCAATATTTATCAAGGGATGGCTCTTATTGCCGACCCTATTCATCAATACATACTCTTTACCGTGCCGGAAGATAATTCTGAAAAGGAAACAACGGAAAAAGACCTGATTGATTCCCCCTGGATGCAAAGGTTAAGGAGAATTTACCAACTGCAAAGCGCGCGCTGGGTTTATCCGGCGGCGGAACATTCGCGTTTTCAGCATTCTCTCGGTACGATGCATGTTGCCGGTACATTTGCCAAACATCTTTATCCCAGCTTGAGTGATGTCTGTAAAGACACGCCGTCTTTTAATTATATTGAGGAACTGCTGCGTTTAGCCGGTTTGCTGCATGACATCGGGCACGGTCCTTACGGGCATTTCTTTGATCAGCATTTTCTAAGCGATTGGGGTTTGACGCACGAAATAATCGGTCAGAAGATTATCGTTGATAAGCTTGGGAAAAATATTTCCCTGATCAGACGCAGTCCGTCCGGCGTTTTTGCGCGTGGCGAGGTTTTGGATCCCCGCCAGATAGCATATTTAATCAAAATGCCCGAAGCCGCGGAAAAAGACAAACAGCCGCGCTGGTTGCATTTACTGCGTCAATTGTTTTCGGGAATTTATACTGTTGATAATCTCGATTATGTTCAGCGTGACGCTTACATGACGGGCTTTTCTCTCGATATGGTCGATATTCCCCGCCTGCGTTATTACACTTTTTTTACCAAAGATGGTCTTACTTTGCATCAATCAGGCATATCGGCGCTGGGTCGTTTTCTCAATGCCCGGATAAATTTATACGGCAATGTTTACTTCCACCGCACTACGCGCGCCCTAGATTTGCATCTGCAGGAAATTTTCCATGACACGATGAATTTTATTTTTCCCGGCAATCCTCTTAAAAATCTCGATAATTATCTGAAATGCGACGAGTGGAATCTGTTCAATCATGTGCAAAACTGGCAGAAATCCAAAAACCGGATAAAGAGAAAACTGGCCGCAGAATGGAAAAGGCTCTATGACAGGGAAGTCAAATGGAAGATGTCTTTTGTGACCGAAATTTCTCTTGACCAGATGCACCGCGGCATTGGTTTTGCGAAGGCGGTGGATTATGAGGCCGGAATCAGAGAGTGTTTGCCGAAAAAATTAAAAGGTCTTTCCTTTAAGGTTGATCTGGCTACCCAAGACCCGCGTCCGCTCAATCCCATGACCGAAGGGGAAAAAAGAATAAATATTTTCAATCCTGTCACCGAAACAACATCACCGGAACCGCTTTTGGAAATTTACCGTTTTATTCCCGCGCGCGTCATGCACTTCAGGGTGTTTTCAATGAACCACGATTATGACGGGGAATTATCCACCGCCGCGGAAAAAGCTCTGGGGAACGCCGAAAAATCAACGCCAACGAATATCTAATATGATTGAAAATTCCGAAACAACAGACCTGACTCTTTTTGTCCGCACTTCAGGGGAAGAGATTGTGCGTTGGAACCGCCAGCGCATTGTGGACGCCTTGATGCGCGAAGCCGACATTGATGATCAGGTGGCGGCGGACATATCAAAGGAAGTTGAAAAACAGATTATTTCTTCGGGTATTAACGTACTCACCACAGCATTGATACGTGAACTGGTTAATGTTCGTCTCATTGAGAGAGGTCTGGAGAAAGAACGAAGGCTGCATGGCCGTTTGGGCTTTCCTCTTTATGACGTACGACAATTGATCCTGCATCAAAATAAGCAGGATGCTAATATCCCCCATTCTCCCGAAGGCACAAATCTTATCTTTGCCGAGGGCATTAAAAGGGAATTTTCTCTTCATGATATTTTTTCCGCCGATGTCGGCGAAGCGCACGCTGCAGGCGATATTCACATTCACGCTTTGGGTTTCATTGACCGTCCCTATAGCTGTTATCAATCATTGGAATATCTGAAAATAAACGGATTGAACTTACCGCAGGCGATCAATTCCGCGAATCCCGCCAAATATGCCGAAGTTCTTCTGGCGCATATGGTGCGGTTCAGCGCGGTTTTGCAGGGGCATTTTGCCGGCACAATTGGTTGGGACGCGCTCAACATTTCCTTCGCGCCTTATCTTGTTGACATGTCCGACAGAGAAGTTAAACAGTTTGCGCAAATGCTGGTCTATGAATTCTCGCAGCTTTCCGCCACGCGCGGCGGTCAGGCGCTTTATACCGATATACACTTATACTATGAAATGCCCTCATACTGGATTAATCTTCCCGCTATCGGAGCCGAAGGAAAACCAACAGGAAAAACTTATGGAGATTACACTGGCGACGCGCAGCGCTTCGCCCGCGCCATACTGGAAGTTTTTGAAAAAGGAGACGCCAAAGGGAAACCTTTTATTCTTCCCCGTCCTCTTCTTCATATAACGGAAACTTTCTGGAAGAATAAAGACGCCCGGGAATTTCTGCGCTACGCCTGCGATGTGGCCAATCTGAAGGGCAACACTTGTTTTGTTTTTGACAGAGATGAAAACGCTTCTTTCTCCATCCTTTTTGAAGGGGAACAGGATAAACCCTGGCTTGCGCGTTCTGCCGCCATTCAAAGCGTGACCTTGAATTTGCCGCGACTCGGTTATAAGGCCGCGGGCGATGAAAAAAAATTATTTGCCTTACTCAGCGAGTTCATAAAGAAAGCAGTCAAGGCTCATGTGCAGAAAAAAGATTTTCTGGAAAAGCTTCTTTCCTACGCGGAGCAGGGGCCGCTCGCGGTTTTAGCGATGAACCACGATGGGTTTCCTTTTTTAAGAATGAACAAGGCCTGCTATATCATCGGCATCGTCGGACTCAATGAACTTGTGCAAATTCATCGAGGCAAGGAATTGCATCAATCGCCGGATGCGCTTGAGTTTGGTCTGAGAGTTGTGGATTATATCGAGCGAGAGGCCGAACGTTGCAGCAAGGAACTAAAGATGAAGTTTGTGCTGGGACAATCATTGGCGGAAACCACCGCGTATCGTTTTGCCAGGCTCGATTTGAAATATTTCTCCCCCGTCGCCGGACGTTATGTTAAAGGCGATATCGCCGAGGGGGCGATCTATTATACAAACTCAACTCACTTGAATGTTTCCGCTGATGTCACGCCTCTGCAAAAAGTTATTCAGGAAGGTTTTTTCCATAAATATTTGGAAGGGGAAGTCTTTACGCATCTGCAGTTGGGAGCCTTGAATCCGGGCAAAGATAAACTAAGCAGGTTTATTCGGGATGTTTTTTACAATTCCGACAACCGCCAGATTGATTTTAATCCGGAATTTACATTTTGTCCCTCCTGCGGGAAAACCGCCAGGGGATTGAATGAAAGTTGTACTTATTGCGGATCTACGGAAGTGGAAGGCATCGCCAGGCTTACAAAATATTTCAGTAAAATATCCAGTTGGAATAAAGGAAAACTTGCCGAACTCAAATACAGAAAAGTAAATGATAATTTCGATAAGTAAATATTTACGCAGAAATTTTCAATAAAACCGCTTATAAAAATTATTATATTCTTCCAGAATTTGTATTAAACGAAGGACAAAGAAACAATGCCAGCTTCTCAAGGAATGTTAAGCTCAGAAGCAACCCAATATAAGATTTTGATTCCGGTCTTGATTTGCCTAGCTCTGGCGATACTTACGGTTGTCACCTTTTGGTCCCTCAAGGACTGCGGCTTTATTGGCTTTGATGACAATCGCTACGTTTATGAAAATGCTTATGTGCAATCTGGTCTGAATGCGAACAGTATAGGACAGGCCTTCTCTTCTGAATTAGTGCAGAAAAGTAGCAATTGGCATCCATTAACATGGTTGTCATTGATGCTGGACTATCAAATCTTTGGCCTCAACCCCTCCGGTTATCATCTGATGAATCTTCTCTTCCATGTTCTGAACACCATACTCCTTTTTCTTGTATTACACCGGATGACAAAGACACTCTGGCCAAGCGCCTTTTTAGCCTGTCTGTTTGCGATACATCCCCTCCATGTAGAGTCTGTCGCCTGGATAGCGGAGCGCAAGGATGTTCTTTCCACTTTTTTCTGGCTGCTCACCCTGGGCGCCTACAGTTATTATGTTGAACATCCGGGGTTTCGGAGATATTCCCTTGTCCTTCTGTTTTTCATCCTGGGTCTGATGTCTAAACCCATGCTGGTAACCCTGCCTTTTGTGCTGCTGCTTCTGGATTATTGGCCCCTGCGGCGTTTTACAGAAATCAAACCTAATCAGAAAGTTCAGACGAAAATATTGAAGTCCATTGTTTCTGCCCAATCAAAAAAGAAAAATAAAATGAAGAACACTTCAGTTGGAAAGGAAAAACCTGAAGTAAAGAAACCAGCCGATTCCGGATATAAATGGTCATTGATCTATCGTCTGCTCTGGGAAAAATGTCCTCTTTTTGCCCTGGCAATAATTTCCAGTATTATAACATATATCGCCCAAGAAAAAAGAGCTGTCAAATCGTTTGAAGCGTTTCCACCGGTTGTTCGTATCGGGAATGCCTTCGTTTCCTATGTCACTTACATTGGGAAGATGATCTGGCCGAGTAATCTCGCCGTCCTTTATCCTCATCCAAGGTTTTTGGTGCCCTGGCAGGTTTTGGGGTCGGTCTTCCTCCTTATCGCTATAACCTTAATAATTATCTGGAGGGTAAAGAAATGCCCTTATCTGACAACAGGTTGGTTTTGGTATGTAGGTACGCTTATACCTGTTATCGGTATAGTGCAAGTTGGCGATCAAGCCATGGCGGATAGATACACTTATATTCCCCTGATAGGATTATTCATCATGGTGGTATGGGGTGTTCCGGAACTCTTGAAACAATGGAAATATTGGAAGGAAATACTTTGTACATTATCTGTATTGATCATTTTGTGCCTTTCCATTATTACATGGACACAAGTCGGGTACTGGCAGAACAACATCACATTATTTAATCACACTTTGAAAGTTACTGATAATAATTGTCTCATCTATAATAACAGGGGTAATACCTATTACATCCTTGGCAATTACAAGAAAGCAATTGAGGATTATAACCGGGCGATAGAAATCAAAACGGATTATACGGATGCCTATAATAATAGGGGTTCTGCCTATTTCGGTCTTGGCAATTACAAGCAAGCGATCGAGGATTTTAACCGGGCGATCGATATAAACCCGGGTTATACAAAATCCTATATTAACAGGGGTGTCGCATATGTCAGGATTGGTAACAACAATATGGCAATTAATGATCTAAAAACAGCGGCAAAATTAGGCAACGAAAGTGCAAAGAACTTTTTAAGAAGCCGCGGGATAAACTGGTAACAACTTATCAATGTAACATTTTTACCGCATACTGCCTGATCATTGCTTGATGTATGGTAAACACTTCGGAAAAGTTTTCAGAATTTGTATTGGACGAAGGACAAAAAAACAATGACAACTTCTCAAGGAATGTTAAGCTCAGAAGCAACCCAATATAAGATTTTGATTCCGGTCTTGATTTGCCTAGCTCTGGCGATGCTTACGGTTGTCACCTTTTGGTCCCTCAAGGACTGCGGCTTTATCAATGTTGATGACCATATGTATGTGTTTAAAAATGCTTATGTACAATCCAGTCTTAGTGCAAACAATATAGGAAAAGTCTTCTCTTTTGAATTAGCGGAGAGAAGTGCCAATTGGCATCCATTAACATGGTTGTCATTGATGCTGGACTATCAAATCTTTGGCCTCAACCCCTCCGGTTATCATCTGATGAATCTTCTCTTCCATGTTCTGAACACCATACTCCTTTTTCTTGTATTACACCGGATGACAAAGACACTCTGGCCAAGCGCCTTTTTAGCCTGTCTGTTTGCGATACATCCCCTCCATGTAGAGTCTGTCGCCTGGATAGCGGAGCGCAAGGATGTTCTTTCCACTTTTTTCTGGCTGCTCACCCTGGGCGCCTACAGTTATTATGTTGAACATCCGGGGTTTCGGAGATATTCCCTTGTCCTTCTGTTTTTCATCCTGGGTCTGATGTCTAAACCCATGCTGGTAACCCTGCCTTTTGTGCTGCTGCTTCTGGATTATTGGCCCCTGCGGCGTTTTACAGAAATCAAACCTAATCAGAAAGTTCAGACGAAAATATTGAAGTCCATTGTTTCTGCCCAATCAAAAAAGAAAAATAAAATGAAGAACACTTCAGTTGGAAAGGAAAAACCTGAGGTAAAGAAACCAGCCGATATCGAATATAAATGGTCATTGCTCTATCGTCTGCTCTGGGAAAAATGTCCTCTTTTTGCCCTGGCAATCCTTTCCAGTATCGTAACATACATTGCCCAACAAAAAGGAGGAGCTGTTGCATCTTTTGAAATGATTCCTCTGGCTATTCGTATTGGGAATGCTTTAGTTTCCTATGTCACTTACATTGGGAAGATGATCTGGCCAAGTAACCTCGCCTTCTATTATCCAGGGTTGTTGGTGCCCTATTGGCAGGTTTTGGGATCGTTATTCATCTTAATTGCCATAACCTTAGTCGTTATCTGGAGGGCACAAAGATCACCTTATCTGGCGACGGGTTGGCTGTGGTATTTAGGTACGCTTGTGCCTGTTATTGGTATAGTGCAGGTTGGATCTCAGGCCATGGCGGACCGATACACTTATATCCCCATGATAGGGCTGTTCATTATGATAGCATGGGGTGTTCCGGATCTCTTGAAAAAATGGAACTACCGGAAAGCAATACTTTTTACATCATCTGCATTGAGCATTTTGTGCCTTTCAATTATTACATGGACGCAGGTTGGCTATTGGCAAAACAGCATTACATTGTTTGATCACACTTTGAAAGTTACTGATCATAATTACCTCGCTTATAATTACAGAGGTTCTGCTTATGACAGTCTTGGCAATTACAAGCAGGCGATTGAGGATTTAAATAGGGCGATCGAAATCAAACCGAGATTGGCAGAAGCCTATAATAACAGGGGTATTGCTTATAACGGTCTTGGCAATTACAAGCAGGCGATTGAGGATTTAAATAGGGCGATCGAAATCAAACCGGGTTACGCGATTGCCTATAATAACCGGGGCAATGCCTATAAAAGTCTTGGTAATTACAAGCAAGCGATTGAAAATTTTGATAGGGTGATCGAGATCAATCCGGGATTGGCAGAGGCCTATAATAATAGGGGTAATTCCTATGACAGTCTTGGTAATTACAAGCAAGCGATTGAAGATTTAAACAAGGCGATCGAAATCAATCCAAGATTGGCAATAGCCTATTATAACCGAGGTAATTCCTATAATGGTCTTGGCAATTACAGGCAGGCGATTGAAGATTATGGCAGGGCGATCGAGATCAATCCTAGATTGGCAATGGCCTATCTAAACCGAGGTGTAACGTACAGCAGACTTGGTAATGAAAAACTTACATTTGAAAATCTAAAAACGGCGGCAAAATTAGGCAACGAAAGTGCAAAAAATTTGTTAAAACGTAAAGGGATAAATTGATGGCAACAGATCCATGCAACATTTTTACCGTAAATATTTAAAAAATAGCTGAACTCTAACTTAATATATGGTACAAATATTTGAGGCAGGTCGCAAAGGCGAGCTGATATAAATAATCTATGATAGGAGAAGATAAATGAATTTTGCACCCACAGAAGAACAATTAATGGTTCGGGACATGGTCCGGAAATTTTCCGAGACGGAAATTAAGCCGATAGCGGCGGAACTGGATCATACGCATCGCCATCCTGAAGAGATTTGCAGGAAGCTAGGCGAAATGGGTATCATGGGCGTTTCCGTTCCCACCGAATATGGCGGAGCGGGCATGGACAATGTAACCTATGTCATGGCTATGATCGAGATTTCCAAAGCCTGTGCAAGTTGCGGCGTGATAGTGTCCGTCAACAATACGCTCTATGGCCATCCGGTTAAGACCTTCGGAACTCATGAGCAGAAACTGAAATTCCTTACACCTGTCGCGGGCGGCAAAGTGGAAGGCTGTTACGGGCTCACGGAAGCCGGCGCTGGTTCCGACGCGGCTGCGTTACGCTGTAAGGCGGAGCTCAAAGGCGATAAGTATATTGTCAACGGGACGAAGACGTTTATCACCAATGGTAATGTTGCGCGCTACTGTGTTTTGGCGGCGACCACGGACGCATCCCTGGGTTACAAAGGCGTCATCAATCTAATTGTGGATTTAAAAGAAACACCGGGTTTTAAAGTGGGCAAGATCGAAGAAAAACTCGGGATCCTGGCTTCCGGCACGTCTGAACTGGTTTTTGAGGACGCGGAAGTTCCGGCTGCAAATTTGCTGGGTAAGCAGGGGCAGGGATTCCAGCAGATGATGGCTGGTCTTAACGCCGGGCGCATCGGCATCGGCGCGCAGGCTTGCGGAATCGGTCGCGCCTGTCTGGAAGACGCCACGGCTTATGCCAAAGAGCGTGTTCAGTTTGGGAAACCCATCGCTTCCAATCAAGCAATTCAGTTCAAGTTGGCGGACATGGCTACTGAACTGGACGCGGCGGAACTGCTGCTTTTGCGGGCGGCATGGCTGGAAGACAACGGTAAGGATTTTGAAAAAGAATCGGCCATGTCCAAATACTATGCTTCGGATGTTGCAATGAGAGCGGCGATCGAATGCGTGCAGATCTTCGGTGGCTACGGCTATGTAAAGGAATATCCGGCGGAGCGCCATATGCGTGACGCGAAAATATGTCAGATTTACGAAGGCACCAACGAAATTCAACGCGTTGTAGTAGCAAGGAAGCTGCTGAGTTTGAGATGATTTTATTTTTTTCTTGATTATTCAGAATTACATGATAAGATAAACAAAAAAGAAAAAGGTAGTTGACGTTGGCGAAGAACCGCTTCTGACGAAAAAATAGTTGGTGCGTAATCTGGGGAATGCGATAGCGAAACTGGTTACCTTGCAAACTCCGGGCGAAGCGGTTACAATTGTTAACTAAATTTTTAACAATCAAGGGAAAGGCGGGTCACTTATGATCCGCCTTTTTTATATAATTGATAAAAACAAGTGTTTATGCTCCACAAAATAGACATTGAAAACGATAATACCCTAAAAACTTCCCTCCCCTGAGACTGTGTCGCAATGTCTTTGCGAGGGAGAGTAGCGACCGAAGCAATCTCACTCTTAAAAATATTAGATTGCCACCTATAGTCGCAATGACAAATATCTGTTGCGATCACATCGTCTCTCAAGGGAGAGGGTGATTTATAAGAAAATCAATGTCTATTTTGGGGTTATGCTTTTTGACTGGATAAAAAAATAATTTTATGCTAAAATTTTCTTGTTGGGCAAAGAGGAATTTGAAGCTAAGGCCAACGGATTAAAAGTTTTTAAGAAATTAAATTATTTTCTTAACTAATACAAAAGGATTATTTTTCTTGATTGTTGTCCAAAAAAGCAAAAATACCCCTTAAGTGGTATTTACATCTCCATCGTTTTTCAATAGAAATTAAGTAGTTTTAATGATAATGTATAAAAAAAATGTATAATCATTTTTCATATAAATGGAAGAGGTAACCAAACGAAGGAAATGTCATTCTGAGCTTTAGTGAAGAATTTAAGTTTGCACAAAATTCTTCATCGATTGCGCTCTTCATGCTCTGATGACCTGAAAGTCATACGAGGCCTCAAGGGAATGACAAGCCGGTACATTATTGCGCATCCGTCATTTTTGATGCTGCGCATATTTTAAGAATGCGGAAATAGGTCACTCTTTGTGAGAGCTTTGCACAACTATATAAAACCACCAATTTTGTCATTCCGGTGAAAACCGGAATCCAGTATTATCAATGGTTTCCTGGATACCGGCCTTCGCCGATATGACGATTAGAGTGGTTATGCAAAGGTCTCATTGTGTAGGGTGGTCGAAGGAGTTTTCGTGGTTATTTTTTGCGGTTTTCTCATCGTGGTCATGGGTTTTCTGAATCCGTTTTATCCGATTCAAACCGTGCCGCCCAAAGAAGTAAGCGTCGTCGCAGGAACGCAAACCACTCCTGTCACCCTCCGTCAGGATCTCAAATCACGCACCGAATTTACCGCTGCACACATCGTCAAACAACAATTCGATTATTCCTGCGGCTCCGCCGCCTTGGCCACCCTACTCAACTATTATCTCGGGGAGAAATTAACGGAAAGGCAGATTATCGCAGGCCTTGTCGAGTATGGAGACAAGAAGCAGATCGAGAAATTGCGGGCATTCTCGCTCCTGGACATGAAGCGCTTCGTGGAAAAACTGGGCTATAAAGGTACGGGCTACAAGGCGGACATTACGGACCTTAAGACCCTGGGCAAGCCCTGCATCGTGCCGGTGGAAATCTTCGGATACCAGCATTTCTGTGTCTTCCGGGGAATCGTTCAGGATCACGTATTTCTGGCCGATCCCTACATGGGGGATCTCAGCGTTCCATTGGAGAAATTTCGCAAGATGTGGCAACGCAACGTAGCATTTGTTGTCACCGACCACGATATCGTCAACAGTGCCCTCGTGCTCAAGGAAGATGACCTGCGTTTCATCGATATAGACTCCACACGCCACGCTCTCGACAACTTTCAGCCGCCGCCATCCGTTATTATGAACGATATGCGCATTGAAAACGCCTTAGGCATACGGCCAACGTATCGATGAGAATTATCATGACTCTAAGGTTCCTTTGTAAAGTATGATGTGTAATTAGGTTAGGGTGATTGCGAGGAAAAATTATTTGTTGAAAATTTAAACCAAGCAAAGTAGAAAGAAATGATGTTTAAATGTTCAGTATATATTAAGGGGACCATTTAATGAAGAGAAACCTAATACTGATGGCAATTTTGGTTATATCCTCGCTGATTATCGTGCCGGCTTTGGCTCAAAATCTGCCCCAGACGCAGGATCAACAGACCCAGGCCACCTCGCCGGTGTATGTTGCTGCAGCCGATGAAACCCGGCCAACTGTTGTTGCCACAGAAGAAGCGGGATCCAGTAAAAAGGTCGTTGTCAGGAATAAGAATGACAAACGCAAAAAGGTCGTCATCGGGAATAAAGATACCAAACGCTATTATTTGTTCGGTATGACCGGTTACTATAAAGTCAAAAAGAATCACCGGATTTATTTTAAATCGGAAGAGCAGGCCATCGCTAACGGATATTACAAGTCTGGAAGCGGTAAGGATTTGATTAATAGCTTATCGTCCGCAGGCGAAAGAACAATAAAAAATAAGAACATTTTGATGGCTGATTCCGCGGCAACGGAAAAAAGTTTGCCGGAAGCTTTACCAAAAAAAGAAAAAACAGCGGAAACTAAGGCGCCGGAAAAGCCCAAAACAGTGGAAGAACCTCAAAAACTGAGCGGAGAAAATATCCAGAAAGAGACCGTCAAAAAAGAAACGATTACAGACGCGCAGAAAGAGATTAATCAAAAGCTCCAGGACCTCCAGAATCAGGTGGATACCTTGAGGGATCTGGGTCGCGCCCGCGAGAAGATCACCATCGGTGAAGCGGAAGATAAGTCGGAACAGGAAAAGGCAGTTTTAACTGCGGCAGGACGGGAATACACAATGATGAAAAAGGGGGCAATCGAACTTCAGTACAGCCTGCAATACTCATATGTCTCTTCCGATCAGGTTATCTCCGCCACTAGTGTCGTACCCCGTGCCAGCCATACGATCACTAACGCCATTGACGTTCAGTACGGCCTGCGCGAAAACATCACAACAGGCATCCATGTTCCCTTTGTCTATGCCTATGACAAGACTGGCGGCTCTTCGGCCGTGGATGTCAGTGACTTGGGCGATATATCCCTGAATCTGTCCTACCAGCCTTACAAAAGCGGCGGCGACTGGCCCACCACAACCATAACAATGGGGGTTAATTTACCCACGGGCCGGAGCCCCTACGAGATTGACCTCACCAACGACCTGCCGACGGGCAGCGGTTTTTACAGCGTCTCTCTGGGCATGAACATGAGCAAAGCCGTTGACCCGGGAATGCTCTTCGGCAGCATCGGTTGCACCTATTCTCTCGAGCGTGACGGCCTCAGCCAATACCAGAACGGCTATATACTGGAGGACGTTAATCCGGGCATGAGTTATAATGCCGCCATCGGCTTGGCCTACGCCATGACCTACGCTCTATCTATGAACGTCTCGTTCCAGTTTGGATACAGCGGGAGCACAGATTATACTTATTCGAACACTGACACGATTAATACAACGGATGCCTACAGTACAGGATCCCTCAATATCGGGATGGGCTATCGCGTTACGCCGTTAACGACACTGTCGTTCACCTTATCTATCGGATTGACGCGTAACGATCCGGACTTCTCCTTCTTGTTCCGTCTGCCGTTTGATTTTTGAGCTAAATGTCGATGATCGGACTACTTATGAAACGAAAGCGATACGGCTTTATTGTGAGACTCAAATTTCAAAAACGAAGTGCATTGAAATTTATAAGTCGAACAATCCCGCACAGCGGAGGGTATAATACCACACAGCTTGCTTTGGCGGTCATACCCGTGATCATTCTCCTTTTGATCCTCCTGTGTCTTCCCCGCGACGCATCCGCTGACCTTTTTGAGCAGCTGGCCATCGATACTCGGGCCAACGCGCTGGCCAACTCCGTCACCGCAGACCCTTCGGGGCCATTATCCGTCCATTATAACCCCGCCGGGCTGGATCGCATCGTTGGGACGGAAGTTGCCAACGGTTTTATCTACGCCCCCGTCCTCAATGTCAAGGGGAACTTCACCCAGCCGAATGACCCGGCCACGGGTAAACCGTGGGCGCCCTTCGGCGGTTGGTTCAATAACGGCATTGATCCCGAGGCCGGCCACAGCAGTTCCACGACGCCGTCGATAGAACTGCCCTTCGTGGGCAAACTCCCCTTTATGGCGGCGCCGTATAACGGGATTGCCCATCACGATAAAGATTCGCCCTTTGCCTACGGCTTCGCCTTGTATGCACCCTTCGCGGCCGGCATGAGCCACTCCGACCCCGACGACCCATACCGCTTCCTGGGCCAAAATATATCCATCGTACGTTTAGTGGCGGGGCCCGGCGTCTCCTACCGGGTGACAAACAATTTTGCCGTTGGCGCGTCCTTTGGTCTGGGGCTATCCTTCATGGGATTTCAAACGCAACAGCGCGCTCCGAACGACCTGACGGCCCTGACCGGCGCGCTCGGACAAGCCACCAAAGGACTGGAGATACCGATCATCTCGGAACTGACATTTCCTGCGCCGTGGTTCGGCGGCGGTTTGAACCCCTATGAGGACATAGGCAGCCTGAAATTTTTCGCCCAAGACCTCTGTAACACTTCCTACAACGTGGGATTTCTTTGGGACCCTTTCAATTGGCTGTCCTTCGGCGGCGTTTATCAGAGCGAAGCCACCGCCCATATGACAGGGAGATATACATTTCAATATAGTCAGAGCTTGCAGAATACCGTCAACTGGTTAGGTTCGTCGCCGTTGACGATCATTATCGCCGCCATGCTCGGACTGCCGACCCACACAGCGTCGGAGGATGATGGAAACATGCAGGTCAGTGTTGTCTACCCCGCCCGTCTCCAATTTGGCGTCAAGCTTCAGCCCCTTCCCCGCATCAAATTCCTTGTGGACGCCAACTGGACCGAGTGGTCGGCATGGAAAACAAATACAATCATCTTTGACCGTCCCATGCCACTTCTGCAGCTTGCCAGGCTCTCGGGCTATCAGGGCGGCTCAAATCAGTTGGTAATAGTAAACGGCTTTAAGGATACCTGGCACTTAAGTTATGGTCTAGAGATTATGGCTTCCGATCATCTCACCCTGCGTCTCGGTTATGAGCACCGGCCAACCTCTAATACGGCACAATATTTCGGACCGGTTCCCCTAGGGGACATGGATCTTTATACCGTCGGCATCGGTGTCCATCACAATGAGCCGCCACGGAAATACAAGGGGATTTTGGACCTCCTCCAGCAGGCGTCCAAGCCCGACTATCTTGACCTTGGAGTCACCTATATGACATCCTCATACACATGCAACTTTAATCAAAGCAAGAACTTCAACTCCATAAACTTTACGGACATGATCTACAACCCCTTTGCAGGTCTGGCATATTCACAAAACACGACGGCTTGGATCTTATCCTTGAAACAGACCTACGTATGGTGAAAACGGCATCCCGAAAGAGTTAGAAAGGCATGATGAAAAGGGCTTCTGAATACTTGAAAAACCCTGAAGGGAAGTATATTTGGCTTAAGGATTTTCTGCCTCACTTCAATTACCTTGTACTGGATCCCATCAAGAGGTTTCCTTTCAAGATGGATGACACGCTGATTGGTTTTGTCTTCATGTCCTGCTGCATCGACTATCTCTCCGGATTCTGGTGGGGCGAAAGCAGAGAGATCGGAATGGTCAGGCAGGCATATGTCGGCTTCATCAACGAGTATTTTAGGCCGCGGGGTTTATACAACGCCAAGGGCATTTACGATAGTCTGCGAAATGGCCTGGTTCATCAATTTACGATCAAAAACAAAATGTATGAACTGACTTTCGATGAACCCGAGAGGCACCTTGCCGTAAGTGATAATGGTTTCATTGTTCTGAATGCCGGCAGTTTTCGTAGCGATTTGATTGACGCGGCAAACCTGTATTTCAACGAATTAAAAAAAAATCCCCAACTGCTGGATAAAGCGTTCCAACGCTATGAAAGGGACGGATTTGTCGGCTGGATAGACTGAAAATTTGTGTAGCCTTCTTCTTTCTTAGTATTCCACCCCAAAATAGACATTGAAAACGATAATACCCTAAAAACTTTCCTCCCCTTAAACTGTGTCGCAATCCTCAATTGTCATTGCGGTGAGTCAAAGCCCCGAGCAAAGCGTGTGGGGGCACGGCAGTGAACGTGGCAATCCTTATTATATCAATTAGATACGAGATTGCTTCGGTCGTTACTCTCCCTCGCAAAGACATTACGACACAGTATCTTAATCAGGCCATCCGGTCTTTTAATTAGCCCTTGACATAATTTTAAATTCGGATATTCTCAACCCGGACTACGCATAAAGGCTTAGTTGTAGTGCATAGAAGGTTCTGTCCGGCAACAGGCCAAATGAAGAAAAAAAATGGAGAGAAAACAGATGATCACTCTGGCTGTAATGTGCACGGATGAAGCATCCGAGGCGCGATTGCTGAAATGCCTGCGCGGCGAAAAAGATCTCATAGTCAAAGGGTTAATCGTTATACAGAATGTTGCCCATGACTTCGACAAGGGAGTGGCCTTCATTAATAAAATGGCGGAGTCGCCGCCGGATATTATCATTGTGGACGGGAAAATCCTGCGTGAAGCGGCCGCCCTGTCTTTGCAACAGATCCTGGAGTTTATGATGAAATGCGACCCTATGCGGGCCATCATTATCGCAGATCGCTTTATCGAGGAAAACGTGATAGCCATGACGAAAGTAGGCGCACGCGGTTTTTTAGTGAGAGATCATCTTGACGCCGAAATTATCAGGTGCATCCGCGTCGTCGCCCAAGGCGAGTTATGGCTGAACTCAAAACTGATCGGCCGAGTCTTCGATGATCTGGTTCGGGAGAGTCATAAAAAGCTAATGCTCAAATCGCCCACCGGCAGTCAATTGGCCAAAATGAAAGACATTTCAAAGCGGGAAATGGAGGTCATGGCTCTCATCAGCGAAAGCATGACCAACGAAGAAATTGCTCAAAAACTTTTCCTGAGCGCCAAGACCGTCAAGACGCATATCCGCAACATCTTCGAAAAAACAGGCATCCGCAATCGCGTTGAAGCTGTCCTTCTCTATATTCGCTACAAGCAGGAGGTTGGAAGCTGATAAATGGTGCCCCTTCAGCATCCCCTCCTTTCATAAAGGAGGGTTAGGGAGGATTTGTGAAACTGTTCAAATCCCCCTCAATCCCCCTTTAAAAAGGGGGAAGTATAAATGAAAATTTTTCCTCATTTATTATCCCCTCCTTTTATAAAGGAGCCCCCTTGTGCAACCGGAACATCGTTTACATTTTAGACCGGATACATCGTTTACACTTTTTTAGTTACGAATAACTTTGTTTTTTCTCAAATCTATGGAACCAAGAGCATAAAAGCTGAACTGAAGTTGCCAGAGGCCATCGGCAATTTCTCTAAGCCCAACAGGCTGACCTGCGAGTAACTCTGTTAGATAGAACCTCCTGCCCATGAATTTAATTTCTCCGCAGTGACGGACATGGCGAACCAGATAATCGTTACCATAATCCGGTGGATGCGGACGTTCCACATATGGCCGATTTGACTTTTTATAGTAATTACTCGGCATCTCGTCATTGAGTGACTCATGCGGTCGATCATGGTTATAATCATACCGAAAAATATCGAATGCCTTCTGTTGTTCTTTTAAATTCCCGGCAATGGGGTTCAAAGCATCGCTTTTCAAAGTGCGGTGCATGCGTTCATGCCGTCCGTTTTCTTGTGGACAACCTTTTCCGATCCTTTCCGGGATAATCCCCAGCAGAATCCACCAGATCATTAACCGGCTAAGGCCGCCGATGCATCTACTGGCAAACGGCGTTCCATTATCACAGCGGATGGCCTTGGGCAATCCGTATTCACGGAAGATCGACACGAGGCAACGCCTTGTCGGAAAGTAGCGAGGACCTTCCAGCGCTTGGCAACCTAAAAGAAAACGGCTGAAGTTATCACTGAGTGTCAATGGATAACAAACATGTCCGTTCTTCATATAGAATTGCCCTTTATAATCGATGCTCCAAATATCGTTGGGCGCATCACATTCGCCAAATGGTTGCGTATACGGTGGAACATGCAATCGCTTCTTACGTCTCTCAACGAGTCCTTCTTTCTTGAGCCAATAGCCAATAGTGCTGACTGCTGGAAGATCAAGTGTCGGATACTTACGCTTTAATTGAGCGCGTACTTTTCTGGGCCCGCGTTTACGATTTTTAAGCTTTTCCTGAATCACAAGTTCCAGGATCTCTTTGAATGTTCGATTAGGGCAACTCTTCGGAGCCCGGCTTTCTTCCTTGAGTCCCTCGATACCAAAATGCTTATATCGCTTGAGCCATTTGTAAATCGTCGGACGGCTAACTCCGTATTTTTGAGAAAGATCGGTTACACTGAAATATCCATGATTCCAGTCGTTAACAAGTTGAATCTTTATGTTCATTTGGTTTATCACTTTCCACGGCATAGAATCTCCTCCTTGCCGTAAAGTGTAAACCATGTCCCCGGTTTGTTTTGTAAACTATCTTACCAGTTTGTACCCCTCAGTATTCCCTCCTTTATAAAGGAGGGTTAGGGAGGATTTAGTGAGAGCCAAATTTCAGAAGTGAAACATATAACCTGAAGGTCATCTGCGACTGAAATTTGTTGGACGAACTATCCCAAGCGCACAGCGCCTTGGGATAATTCCACTGATGCTTCGAACATCGCTACGCTCGTTCTTAGCAAGTGTCATTAAATCCCCCTTTAAGAAAGGGGGAAATTAAAATTGTGAGCTTTTTTATATTCCCCTCTTTTTTAAAGAGGGGGGAGGGGAGATTTTTTGTTTCTAAAATCCTCATCAGTATTCCCTTTTATAAATGTCAAAAGGAGGATTTTATATGTTCATGGATTCTTTCAATCACTCCATCAATGTTTTTGAGCACATCTATGTCAGAAAAACGTAGTACGGTTAATCCAAGACCCTGAAGATATCGATCTCTTTCCTGATCCTTTTTCATTCCCGCTTTCTCATAATGCTGCCCGCCATCTACCTCTACAATGAGCTTTCCCTTGGGGCAGTAAAAATCAACAATGTAATGGCCGATATTTTTCTGCCGGTAGAATTGTAAATCGCTTATCTGTTTCCTCCTGATCTTCGACCAGATAAGCTGCTCGGCATCGGTCATGTTCGTTCTTAAATTCCGGGCGAGCGGTTTAAGTTTCCTATTGAAGGGCAACATTCAAATCCCCCTCAATCCCCCTTTTAGAAAAGGGGGAAGTAAAAATGGAATTTTTTCCTCATATTATAAAGGAGCTCCCTCAGTATTCCCTCCTTTATAAAGGAGGGTTAAGGAGGATTTAGTGAGATTCTCTGAAGACAAGCATAGCGAAGTCTGAAGAGTAAGTCGAACTATCCCCCTTTAAGAAAGGGGGAAATTAAAATTGTGAGCTGTTTTCTATTTTTTCTCTTCCTTCCCTTTTTTCAGGGTGACGAAGAAATTGACTTTGCTGCGACGAATCAGCATCAGCAGGGCCTCGTCGCCCTTGTCGCCTGCGGCCAGGGCTGTCTCATAATCCTGTAAACTGGAAATTTCGATATTATTGACTTTCAGGATGATGTCCCGGGGTTTCAAGCCGGCGTCATCGGCAGGTCCCCCCGCCTTGACGTTTGTGATGATGACGCCTGTTTTTTCCGTCAGTCCTAAATACTTGGCAATTTCCGGCGTCAACTCCTGCACCGCAATGCCGAACTGTTCGCTTGCGCTGCTGCCTGAGGCCTGTTCCTGCTGGTCTTTTCGTTTCGCAATGACGATGGGGAGGGTTATCTCTTTGCCGTCCCGGAAGACCTTAATATCCACTTTGCTGCCGACTTGCAATTTTGCCACGATACGCCCCAGTTCCCTGTCGTCTTTGACCTTCTGACCGGCAATTTCCAGGATGACATCGCCAATTTTGATTCCCGCTTTATCCGCCGCGTCGCCTGTGAAAACGTTGCCGACCAAGGTGCCCTGGCGATCCTTGAGCTTAAGGCTCTCCCGCATGTCGTCCGTGATATTTTGAGAGGTCAGACCCAGCCAGCCCCGGGTTATTTTCCCGCTGGTTTTTAGATCTTCGAGTATTTCCTTGGCCATGTTGATGGGAATGGCAAAACCGATTCCCTGAGCCTGGGCGACGATGGCCGTATTGATGCCCACGACTTCACCGGCCAGGTTGCAGAGAGGACCGCCGCTGTTTCCGGGATTGATTGAGGCGTCCGTCTGGATGAAATTGTCATAGGGACCGGCGCCGATAGCTCGGCCCTTGGCGCTGATGATCCCGGCCGTGACGGTGTGGTCGAGGCCGAGAGGATTGCCGATGGCGAACACCGTTTCGCCGATCCGGGAAAGATCGGAATCGCCCAGACGGGCATACGGCAGTTTCGCCGGCGCGGTGATCTTAATGAGGGCTAGATCTGTTGAAGCGTCCCTGCCCTTGATCTCGGCGTCGTATTCCTTTCCGTTGGCCAGTTTCACCTCGATCTTGTCTGCCTTATCCACGACGTGATTGTTGGTGAAGATATAGCCGTCAGCAGAGATGATGAAACCGGATCCCAGACCCTTCTGATTAAAATCACGTCCCAGAAAATCCTTGACCATTCTGGCTGTTGAGATATTAACGACCGTAGGGCTGATCCTTTCCACCAGATCGGGGATAGACGCCGTTGTGACAGCCGTATCGGCTTTACTGGAAGCCAGGGCAGGCATTGGCCCCAATACAGCGGCAAAGCTCGATAAAATCCCGGCGCAGATAAACAAACCAGCAAACAACGACCCCGTACGTAAATACCGGTAAAACCAACTCGCCACTTTCTTTTTACTCATATAAGAGTCCTCCTATGATCCATCGCTGTAATTTCCTAATACAATTCTGAGAAATTTCACTGATCGGTTCCCCCCTTTTACTTGTGCCCTTCAGGGTATAAAGAGGGGTAAGGGGAGATTTAATGAGACTCAGATATTACAAATGAAGTGCGGTAATATCTGTTAGTCGAATTATCCCCCTCGCTCCCCCTTTAGAAAAAGGGGGAAGTAAAATAGAGGATTTTATGCACATTCTTCAATCTCCCTTTAGAAAAGGGGGAAGTAAAAACCGTAACGCACCGGACAACCTATAATGATTACAAACAATACAAGTTTAATACCAGCATTTTTTCCTTTCTGCAATAAAAAATCAATCCAAGGCAGGGTTAAGACAAAAAAGCGCTTTGTATTAAGGAATACTCCCCGGAAGTGTATTTGTGAAACTCCAATTTAATGAGATCCAAGCTTCAGAAACAAAGTGTGCTGAAGCTTGCAGGTCGAATTATCCCACAAAGAGACTGTGTCGCAATAGGAAAAATGTCACTCCGAACGTATGTGAGGAATCTTAAGACTTTGAAATTATTAGAATCAAGATTTCTCGCTTCGCATCGCAATGACAAGAAAGTTAATTGCGACACAGTCTCAAAGCGAAGGGTATAAACCCAAAGCTTGCGTTTGGTTCAATGCCCGTGATTTCTTCCTCTGTCGCCGAGAAAGCTTAAATTCATCCTAAAGAAGTATTTGCATCCGAGAAAGCTAAAATCATCCTAAAGTAGTATTTACATTCCCACCGTTCTCAACATATATACATGCCGCTTTTTGAATAATACGGCATTCGATCTGCAGCAATACTTCCGCTCATTCTAAAGGAGTATTTTGCAGGATAATAAGGTAAATACCCCTTTCGTGGTATTTACCTTTCTAATGTTTTTAAATAAAGTAAACACAACCGAATAATGTGGAGGATGTTCTAAGGATGTATAAGGCGGCTTCACGAAAGATAGGCATTTTCCTGACAGGTTTTATTCTCCTGGCATGGGCGGTCATTGTGCCTCCATCGCTTGGCGCCGCCGGACTGCATGAGCTTTCCGATGTAGAGATGGCCTCTGTTTCCGCCCAGGGCTTTTCCAGCTTTACATTGGACACGAGTGCCGGCACCGTCACGCTTGATTTCAGCGGCGTCACTTTGAGCACCTGGACGGAAATTTCCTCGCTGAATATGGGCTACTATCTTAAAGGCGGGACGACAGCGTGGGACAATTCATGGGCAAACGTCTCTCTGGGAACGTCCGGCACCGACCTAGTTCTCCAAGGGCTTTACATCCAGGCGGGATTTTCGGGCGACATAACCAATCCGGCGACCCGCCAGTTAAACTATGTGAACATCGGGACAAATAATCTGACGGGGACTATTAGCGCCAACTTCATCAATTTCAGCGGCACCATCGGCGGGACGCCAGGGGGGACATATAACCGCAGCTATCTGGGGCCGGCGACTATCACCTCCGATGGCAGCAGCGGTTTTTACCTGTCTTTGCAACGCAGTGGAAGTCAGATGGGCTATTCATTCAACTTTGGCACAGGCTCTCACCTATAAAGGGTAAAAACAATCGTTATCTTTCTCGATAGGCGGGAAAGGACGAAAAGAAAAAAAATAAAAACTAATTAGAAGGAGGTGATGCACGGCTGAAAGAGGGAATGATGTGAGGAAGGAGTCCTCACAGGAGGCGCCGTGGTGAGTCTGCCGGGAAAACCCGCTGCGCGAATCATGGCGAGTAAGGCGTTATCCAAGCCTTTAACCAATTTACAGGAAAAAAAATAGGAGAAAATATGAAAAAGATATTTTTGGCAATTGCCTTTGCGGCAATTCTCATGATACCGTTCACATCCTTCGCGATGACGCAGGTTGCCGATAGCGACCTGTCCAGCGTAACCGGCCAGTCCGGCGTATCCATCAATCTGGACGTGAACATGGACATTAGCGCGACTACGATCGCCTGGGGAGACAGTGACGGTTTTACCTTCGCTACGACTAGTGCAAACTATACCACGAATACCCAGAATGAAGGTTGGGTCGGCTTGTCAAACCTTCAGATCACCGGTCTCAGGATTCAGGCTCGTCAAGACCTTCTGAACACAGCGTATACTAATCTTCCGGCTGCTCTGACGGTTGCAGGAATGGGTGGTGCTCCGGTGATACAGGCAAAGATAGCTACCGCATTGGGGACCTACCTGGCAACTGATTATGAGGCTCAATTTTTGGGTTCCCCAAACGCTTATGAAATCGCGCACGCTGCTGCGATTGAGGCGGCTTTAGCTGGTCTACCTGGTACTGCTAACGCTTTAATTGCGTTATTGTCGCAGGATCCATATGTGCAAACGGATCCCAATTCTGTGACCTTGTTCACAGATGTTACTTTAGGCCAAGGAGCTGCAGCTTACTTGGCTGCAAGTAATGCATTCTTGCCGCTGACGATTGATGTGGCAACAGGATCTCCCCATGGTACGCAAACCTATGTCAGGATCGGCTTAGGTTCGATTCAGATCACAATGGCCTCCATGACGGCAGACGTGAAAGTCGGCAATTCCAGTGCTCTGACCTCAACAGGGGGCAGCATCACCGGAAATACAATGGGATCCCTCTACCTGGGAAATTTGACGGTGTTAGTTAACGGCAACGACAGCTATGTTGACATCTACGCAGAACATAACACCAGCTCACAGGGCGTCACTATAAATCCAAATATTACACTTGACACCATCACCATCGACGAACTGGCCTGGGGCGACAAGGATGGCCTTGGGGCCGACGCCTCCATCGCCGGCGGAGTTACTCCAGCAGGTTGGGTAACGGGTACCACTGCAGGTTGGGTGGGATTGAAGAACCTCGCCATTGGTGGATTGGTGATTGCCGGTTATGTTAACATTGATGTGGCGACTGCCACCAGCAACTCACAGCCCTATGTCAATATCGGCTTCGGCGGCTCCGGCTTAGCTATCACGATAGGCAGCATGAATGCCACCGTAGCCCTCGGTTCAGTACCCACAAATCTTAATCAGGAACTCGGTTCCATTTACATCAGCGGCATGACTGTGACCCTTACTGGCGGAGTTGAAATTATGGCACACCAGGCTACGGAGGGTGTGGTTATTAACCTGAATAATCTGAATGTTGCTATATCCAGCGGTAACACCATTTCTTGGGGTGACAATACCACCGGCGGAGGCTTTACTGCAGGTTATGTGGGCTTGACAAATCTGACAATTTCCGGTCTGACCCTTGGTGGTCTGGTATCCATTGACGTGGCTACTATAACTGCAGATCCGCTCGGTTCCATAGCGTTGCTTGGCAAAGACTATTTGATGTATTCTTCCTATGATAGTCACAATATCAGCAACAGCGTTGTGCATATCGGTCTTGGTACTGGTGATGCAAATGATTCAACCACTAATGCCAATACGCTCGCTATAGGCATTACCTCGTTGACGGCTAATGTAGTCCTCGGCAGTAACGCCGCATTAAGCTTAAATCCGGGTACGTTGGGAATTATCGCTGTTAATGGTTTATCAGCCAAGATGAACGGTTGGGTTGATATCGGAGCTCACTAAAGCCAACCTTGAAGTATCGACCTGAAGTTTGGGTCATGTTGTACCGGGCAGGGGGGAACTTTCCCCCTGCCTTTTTAATGAGACTTAATGAGACTCAGATATTACAAACGAAGTGCGGTAATGTCTGTTAGTCGAATTATCCGGCAGGGACAATAATCCTGAAGCTTGCTGTACGAATTACCCCAGGAGCGAAGCGACGCGGGGTTATCCCGCAATGCGGGGAGGGTAGTGAGACCCAAATTTCAGTACATTTCACTTGACTTCCCCCTTTTTAAAGGGGGATTGAGGGGGATAGTTCGACTTACTCTTCAGACTTCGCTATGCTTGTCTTCAGAGAGTCTCACTAAATCCTCCCTAACCCTCCTTTACAAAAGGAGGGAATAAATGAGGGGGCACCTTTACAAAAGGAGGGGACAATAGCGAAGCGGGATTATTTTATATTGCATTCAGGAAATAAAAATTGTATAAATACAAAATACAATTTTAAAAGGAGTTCATCGATGAAGCGCATTTTTACCAGATTATTGGTCATCCTGATTATACCGGTTATTTACGCAGGCTATGCCACTGCGACCGAGCAGAAGCTGGTGGAAAAAACCATTCCTATTGAAACAATCCAGGCTGACTGGGAGATGTATCCTCCCTCCCTGAAGATAAGCTCCGATTCAACCCGGATGGCTTACATGGTCCGCAAGGGCAATAAATTTGCCGTGATCGAGGATGGCAAAATAACCCCCACGGTTGACGGCATCGGCAAAGACACCCCGATCTTCAGCCCTGATTCAAAGCACATGGCCTACATCGCCAAAAAAGGTGTAAACTGGCACATCGTCCTTGACGGAAAGGAAAACGAGGGGTACGAGGCGGCATTTGTGCCGGTCTTCAGCCCGGATTCAAAGCGGATGGCCTATGTGGCCCAAAAGGGTGGCCAGCAGTTTGTCGTGGTGGATGGTAAAAAGGGAAAAGCATATGACTTCATAGTCCAGAAACTGAACAGCCCGCTCTTCAGTCCTGATTCCACCCATTTGTCCTACGTGGCGATGATCGGTAAAAAGATGTTCATGGTCACGGACGGCAAGAAGGGGAAGGAATATGATGTAATATCTGCGCCGATATACAGCGCTGACTCTTCCCGTTTGGGCTATATCGCCAGACAGGGCGATCAGTTTTTTTTCGTCGAAAACGACAAGGCCGGAGCGGGCTATGATGGGATCAGCGTCTGCAGTTACAGCCCGGACTCCCGGCAAGTGGCGTACACCGCCAAAAAGGGCGATAAATCGTTTATGATAATCAACGGGAAAGAAGGCCCGCGTTACGATGATGTGGCCATCGCCGTTTTCAGCCGGGACTCAACACGTGTCGCCTATATGGCGGCCAAAGATAAAAAACGTCTCCTGGTCGTTGACGGCCAGGAATACCCGGCCGTCGTGAATCTTGGTTTCATGGAATTCAGCCCCGATTCGAGGCATGTCGCATATTCCGCCACCGACGGGGAAAAAGGGTTTATGGTGATGGATGGCAAAGCCAGCAAGAAGTACAAAACGATTCTTATCCCGACTTACAGCTATGATTCCGCTCATCTGGCCTATGGGGCGCAAAAAGAGGATGGTAAGTGGGTGGTCGTCAAGGACGGCATAGATGGCGCTCCTTATGACAAGGTGACGCTGCCGGCCTTCAGCCCCGATTCTCGGTTCATGTACTATATGGCACAGAAAGGCGACAAGTGGATGGTGGTGGTTAACGGGAAAGAGGGAATGGCCTACGACGGCGTATCCATTCCTGTCTTTAGCCCCGATTCGCGGCATCTGGCCTATGCGGCGCTGTCGAAAGGGGTTTGGGTGGTCGTTGTGGATGAAGAGGAAGGGAAAAATATATTCGGGGCCATCGTTAGGGGCGCCACGCTGGTATTTACCGATGCAACGCACCTCCACACGCTGGCGCTGGCCCAGGGGTTTGTTCGTTACGAGATTGAGATCAGACAATGATTTAAGAGGCAGTCTGTGCGGTGCTGATATTAATAGTCTCGAAATAGAATAGACATGGCAAAGAAATCTCCCCCACCCCCTCTTTTACCCTAAAGGGCACGCGAGAAAAGAGGGGAGTACCTCCCTTTCGTAAAGGGAGGTTAGGAGGGATTTTATAAACCAGATGTCGTTTCTATTATGTGACCATTAATAAATACCACGAAAGCGGTATTTACAAACGTCGAGGTCCATGATTAAATTATGTAGTAGGAGAGAGCTTTGCACAACTCCTCTATTTGTCATACCGGCGAAGGAGAGTGTGTCGTAATTCGTTTTTGTGTCATTTCGAAGCGAAGCGAGAAATCTTGATCTCAATAAATTCAGCGTCTTAAGATTCCTCACATACGTTCGGAATGACATTTCTGGCTATTGTGACACAGTCTGGAAGGCCGGTATCCATGAGACTATTGATAATACTGGATTCGCGGGAATGACAATATTGTTGGTTTTATTCAGTTGTGCAAAGGTCTCAGGAGATCAGGTGTTGAAATGCTAAATCGCAGTCCATTGATTCATCATTGCCGCGTCGTTTTTTCCTATATCGGGAACGTTATCTTTGCCGTATTGAGGCGCGGCGTTACCCCGCTGCAGAAAGCCCCCAGCTCCCGCTGGGGGTTGAATGCTTTCTGTCAATCGTGGGATGTCGCGTTTTGGAAAGGAGCCTCCAACTCCTGCCGGAGGGGCTCAACCCTGTGTGTATTTATCTTGTTATTTTGCCTGATGCCCGTGGCGGCCCATGCCCAGATGTCGCAGTTAAGCGACAAGAACCTCAGTGGGATTTCCGGTCAGGCCGGTGTGTCGATCATGATGGATGGGAGCATGCAGTTTCACGAGGATTCCTTCTATTTCTCCGATACGCAAAACTGGCCGCACCCGAACGGTATTTGGCTGATAAACTTCGACATTAGCGGGTCTTCTACTGTTGGTACTCCTTTCTCCTTTGCCACCCTTTATCAAGCCAGCCCGTTGACATTGGAGCCGGATACCATCGACGTGGCGACGGATACCTTAGGCAATGCTACTGGGACGCCTGGAACCACCTTCGTTTCTATATTTGATACATCCCATATGACACCCCGCTGGTACAGTATAGGGGACATAGAATTTCAAAATTGGAATGGCAGCAGCTACGATCCCTTGGTGTCTCTGGGGTCCTTAAACCTGGACGCAGTGAGCCAAGGTCCTTCTCTTTATCAGTTCTGGGCGCATGCCAGCCAGGGGATCAGCTTCGACTACTCGACGACGATTTCTGCCAGCGCCTTAAACTATACATACAGCACCGCCACCCCAGCAGCGAATTCGACCCTGAGCTTCTCCGGGATCAACATCGCCGGTTCGGCCACGGGCGATCCTAGATATCCCAATGGTTACACGGATAATTCTACAGACCCGCCTACCATATACCCCATCTGGGGGTTCAGCGGGACTTTCAAAATCGGAATGATTGGCGATGCCTCAAATGCGCCCGCCACTATCGACGTAGCGACGGACAGCGGCAATAACACGTATCTCTCTCTGAGTCTGCCGATGGCCGGAACCGTCCGTGTGGCAGACGTCAACTTCGGCGGTCAGGATTTCGGCCCCATCGCCATTGACAATATCCAGGTCCACCGTTTGAATGTGAAGATCTCCCCCTAAATAATTCTGCGCCGAAAAGATTTTTTTCTACTTTTCACGTAGAACAGCATGAAATCATCCTAAAGTAGTATTTACACACAAGCCTTTTTCCTGTAAATATATATAGGGAATTTCTTATTCATTACTTTGTCCTCCTGATGTCCGGCATTAGCGGGACTCAAGAGTGTTTTTGCTGGAGCAATCATGTTGATTGCTTCCAAGTGTAGAGTTACATAAATATCTTTACAGTATGTCATTTCGAAGCGAAGCCTATAGTCCAGCTCTGCTGGGGAGAAATCTTAATGATCATTAGAATATACTAGATATCTCCCGTTGGTCGATATGACAAGATTTCAGCGTAACACCACACTAGGTGTTTCGGTTCAATCTGCATGATTGAATCAGCTTAAGTGTCGCTTCCGCAAAGAAGGGTGTTGTGAGGACGGGGGAAATAAAAGTGCGTATAAGACAAAACTTCCTTCCATGTTTCTTTTCAGTCATCGCGGTTCTGTGTTTCATCCTCCTTTCCCCGGCTTTTGCGGATTTTAAAAAAGTAAATGAGTGTGAACTTGCGCGAACAAACGCCTCCCTGACAGGAATGCCGCCTTTGATCCGATGCCCCAGTTATGATGCCTCCGATTATGTGGAAGAGGAGGAGGGGTGTTGCGATTGCTTTGATCGTTGCACCACGATATTGGCCGAAAAGGAGCCCGCCGTGAACGGGGATATCAATTCCTCCCTCCACGATGACTACGGATATGATTGGCTGAGGAACTGGAAGGCTGTCGGGAATGAGTATTTTACAGCGTCGTCTGTGCCTTCCCCGCTGACGGTTGAATCGGGAAGTTGTGGTTTCTGCGGGACGGACTCAGTATATGTCAGGGTCGGCTTGGGGTCGCAGGAAGTGGATTTGGATTCCAAGGATATCAATGTGACCCTGGGCTCACAGGCTGATTCAAACGCCGGCCAGGATCAGGTTCTCGGTACCATCTACTTGCAAGGTCTGCAAGTCAAGACTGACGGGAACAGCTATGCTATAATATGCATGGTTGAAGGCAAGACGGCCATTTATAGCCAAGTCGATGTAACGATTGATAGCATTGACATCGCTACCATCTCCTGGGGCGACGCTGACGGTTGCCCCTACGGCGCTGTGTGTAACACAAGCAAAGCCGGTTATGTGGGATTAAAAGACACGAGTATCACCGGCGTGACTGCATCCGGTTCCGTTTCCATTGACGTGGCGAAGGATGATACACTGGGCAGAATGGTCAACATTGGAATTGCTAACATGAGTGTCGGTATGGCGTCCCTGGATACGACCGTGGTGCTCGGCGATAAAAAGGATTTTTCCGGTACCATGTATATTCTCGGCACGCTCTACATGAAGGATTTGCAGATGAATGTGGGCGGTTATCTGGATATCTATAATCCCGTAGGCAATAATAACGCGACAAGCCTTGGCTTTGGCCTAAATGTTTCTTCGCTTACCTTGGACACCCTGTCCTGGGGCGACAACGGTGGCTTGGAAGAAGGCGTTGTAGGTTATGTGGCAGGTACCAGTGCAGGTTGGGTAGGATTGAAAAACCTGGCGATTAATAACTTGGCGATTTCTGGTGTGGCAACGATTGAGACGTTGACTGCTCCAATTGGCAGTACTAACCTTCCGGCCGGCATGGTCTTTGTCCGCATAGGATTAAGTAACCTGAATGTCAGTATGGACTCACTGAATACCGACGTGGCGCTGGGTTCTGCAAAGAATAATCTGAATCAGGTTCTCGGCTCTGTTTATTTGGGAGGCCTGAATATGGATATCAATGGCAATGTGGACATCCATACGCCCTCGCCGTCTACCCAAGGTATAGTCTTTGACCTGAACCTAACCTCAAACTTTCACATCGATGCTCTTTCCTGGGGCGATGCTAACGGGATCGGCGGCAATACCACTGCCGGTTATAGGGGCTTGAGAAACATGAATATTGAAGGCCTGTCGCTTGCTGGCAGTGTCGGAATTAATGTGGCAACCGTAGACGCGACCGTGACCCCTAATTCACCAGAAGCAATGTTGGTTGCTTCCTATGGGACTATCAATATGAGTCCCAGTTTTGTGTGTATCGGCATCGGGACCGCTAATCCGAATGATAATCCCGCTTTGCCGGGTGCTCTCGAAATCGACGTAACCTCAATGTCTTGGGACGTAGTTCTCGACAGTTCAAAATCATTAAATAGCCCTAATGCTACCGTGCTCAGGTCATTTTATATGTCGGATTTTACGGCTAGAGTCAACGGTTGGGTTCATATCGGCGCGCACTAAAACCGGACATGAAGTTTAGACTTGGATTGAAGATCATGTTTGTCAGGCAGTGGGAGCGACCCCCTGCCTGTTTTTGTGTGCGACAAGAATACTTTCAGCTGTACCCTTGCTTATTTTGAATTTAAGTCAAGGAAAATTATTTCTGTAATGACTGTTGTTTTTTTTAAGGGGTTATTTATGAAGCGAATCTTTTCCGGATTGTTTTTTATCCTGATGATTTACTCCGTATGTGCCGATGCGGCGGAGCCAAAACTGGTTGAAAAAACATTCTCTATCGACAGAGTCCAAGCCGAATGGGAGATATATGTTCCATCCCTGAAGATAAGCTCCGATTCAACCCGGGTAGCTTACATGGCCCGTAAGAATAATAAATTTGCCGTCGTCGAGAATGGCCAAATATCTCATGAATATGACGATATCGGCAAGGACACCCCGCTTTTCAGCCCGGATTCAAAGCATCTGGCTTACATTGCCAAAAAGGGTGCAAAATGGCACGTCGTCCATGACAGCCGGGTAAGCGAAGGATATGATGCGGTATCTATACCGGTCTTCAGCCCGGATTCGCAGCGGCTGGCTTATACTGCCAAGAAAGGTGACAAACAGTGTGTCGTGGTGGATGGAAAAAAGAGCCAAGAATATGAAGGTATTGTCCAAAAACCGAATAATCCGCTGTTCAGTCCGGATTCTGCCCATGTGACCTACGTGGTAATGAGCAATAAAAAGATGTTCATGGTCACGGACGAAAAAAAGGGAAAGGGCTATGACTTGATTTCTTCACCGATATACAGCCCGGATTCTTCCAAACTGGGTTACGTAGCCGGGTATGGCAATCAATTTTTTTTCGTCGAAAATAACAAGGTCGGAGCGAGCTACGATCAAATCAGAGTGTGCAGTGTCAGCCCAGACTCCCGGCAATTTGCATGCACCGCCAAAAAGGGCGACAAACGTTTCATGGTTGTGAACGGACTGGAAGGTCCGCGCTACGATGATGTTGCCATCGCCATCTTCAGTCCGAACTCATCCCGCGTTGCTTACCTGGCTTTGAAAAATAAAAAGAACATCATGCTCATTGACGGTCAGGAAAGTCCGGCTTTCGAGCAGATGGGTTTTTTGAGCTTCAGCCCTGATTCCAAGCATGTCGCGTATTCCGCTACGGAAAAGGGCAAGGGATTTATGGTGGTGGACGGCAAAGCAGGTGCGAAATACGATGTAATTCTCGTCCCTATTTACAGTCCTAACTCCGCTCATCTTGCCTATGGGGCACAAAAAGGGGGCAAGTGGCTGGTGGTTAAGGACGGCGTGGAAGGCGCTGCGTATGATAAGATTACACTGCCGCTGTTTAGCCCCGACTCGCTACACATGTCCTACATGGCGCAGAAAGACGGCAAGTGGCTTGTGGTGGTTGACCGTAAAGAAGGAAAGTCATACAACGGCGTTTCAATTATAGCCTTCAGCCCTGATTCGCAGCACCTAGCCTACGCGGCGCTTTCGCAAGGAACTTGGTTTGTCGTTGTGGATGGAGAGGAAGGAGTCAATAGATTCAGCGCCATTGTCAAGGGCAGCTCTCTGGTATTTACCGACACCACGCACCTCCACACGCTGGCACTTAACCTTTCCGGACAGGAGTTCGTCAATTACGAGATTGAGATCAGAGACCGACTTTAGCGGCAATTGGTAAATGTGCTTCGGTTACCCTAATAAACTTCAAGTTATTAGGGTATGCTTTAAGCTGCGAAACAAACTGTGATTTACGCAGCAATTATCAATTTCTAAAAGGAAGGATTAAATGAAAGTCGTTTATCATGAAGATTATAACGATATTTATTCGTCTGATCCTGCTGCTGCCGCTGGAAGAATTAAGGCCGTGGAAATGGCATTGCGCGGCAAAGTAAGTTTTGTCGCACCGCTCCCTGCTTCCAGAGAAGATATTCTCAGAGTGCACACTGCCAAGCATGTAAGGTCAGTCGAACGCGAAGGTGTTTATGACATTGCCACACTTGCCGCAGGCGGGGCGATTAAAGCGGCGCAAATCGGAATGATCGAACCATGCTTTGCCGTAATCCGACCGCCAGGCCATCACGCTTCAGCGGGCAGCGCCTGGGGATTCTGTTATTTTAACAATATGGCCATTGCGCTGGAAAAACTCAAAAGCGAAGGAAAAATAAAAAAAGCATTCCTTCTGGATTTCGACCTGCATTTCGGTGACGGCAATGTGAATATTCTGGAAGGCAAAGGATATGTGACGATACTTAATCCCTCATCATCTGATCGCAATGAATATTTGAAAAATGTGCAGAATGATTTGGCGCAAACAGATGCAGACATGATTGCCGTGTCGGCCGGTTTTGATAATCATGAAGCCGACTGGGGCGGCCTTTTGAAAACGGAAGACTACAAATATATGGGAAAGCTGGTGCGGGAAACCGCTCGGCGCAACAATGGCGGCTGTTTCGGCATTTTGGAAGGCGGTTACAATCACAGCGTCTTGGGAAAAAATGTCCTTGCGTTTGTTGAGGGGCTGGAAGAAGAGTGAAATTGTTATTGTGAAACTCCAATCCCGAAAGCGAATAACCTAAATACCCTGAAGGGCACCGTGGGGTCACTATCGGCGCAGCGGAATTGATAAGTTGTAATGAGACTCGCTGAAAACGAACGAAGTGAAGTTTGAAGAGTTAGTCAAATTATCCCGCGCGGCGGAGAGTAATGAGACCCAAGTTTCAGGAGCAAAGCGCGCTGAAACTTTTTGGACGAATTATACCCCTCAGCTTACTGCGGAATCTGTTTCCAAAGCTTGCTTTGGGGTGTTCATACCCGTGGTTATCACTCCGGCAACAAAATATATAAACGGTGCCATTCCCCAGTTCGACTGGGGAATCCAGAAAGTTGCCTAATAATCGGTTAACAACAATTGGTAAAGAAGAAAGTGTAACTATCAAAAAATGGCTGAACTCTAGATTAATATATGGTAAATACTTCTAAAAACTTTTCAGAATTTGGATTGAATGAAAGAGAAAGATACAATGCCAATCCAAGGAACGTTAAACTCGGAAACAACCCAACAGAAGATTTTGCTTCCGGCCTTGATTTGCCTGGCGTTGGCGATACTCACGGTTATCACCTTTTGGCCACTCAAGGACTGCGGCTTTATCAACTTTGATGACGGTGACTACGTATATGAAAATGCTTACGTACAATCCGGTCTTAGTTGGAACAGTATAGTACAGGCTTTTTCCTCTGAATTAATGAAGAAAAGCGGCCATTGGCATCCGGTGACATGGCTGTCATTGATGCTTGACTATCAAATCTTTGGCCTCAACCCTTCCGGTTATCACCTGATTAATCTTCTCTTCCATGTTATGAACACCATCCTCCTTTTTCTCATATTCCACCGGATGACAAAGACACTCTGGCCAAGTGCCTTTGTGGCCTGTCTGTTTGCGATACATCCCCTCCATGTAGAGTCTGTTGCCTGGATAACAGAGCGCAAGGATGTTCTTTCCACTTTCTTCTGGATGCTTACCATGGGAGCGTACAGTTATTATGTTGAAAATCCGGGATTTCGGAGATATTTCTTTGTCCTTCTGTTTTTTATCTTGGGCCTGATGTCGAAACCTATGCTGGTAACCCTCCCATTTGTATTGCTGCTTCTGGATTACTGGCCCCTGCATCGTTTTCAGGAAATAAAATCGGATCACAAAATTCAGCCTGAAGTATTTAATTCCGTGACTTCTGACAAACAAAAGAAGAAGTCTAAAAAGAAGCTTTCTATATCCGTAAAGCAACCATTGGAAGTAAAGAAACCAGCCGATCCCGAACATAAATGGTCATTGATCTATCCTCTGCTCTGGGAAAAAGTTCCCCTTTTTGTCCTGTCAATGCTTTTAAGTATCGTATACATATCCCCACAAAGTACAGTAACCCTCACATATATTGAAAATCTTCCACCGGTTGTTCATATTGGGAATGCTTTAGTTTCCTATATCGCTTATATTGGGAAGATGATCTGGCCGAGTAATCTCGCTGTCCTTTATCCTTATCCAGGGTTGTTGCTGTCCTGGCAAGTTTTGGGATCGGTATTCATCCTTATCGCCATAACCGTGGTAGTTATCTGGAGGGTTAAGAGATCCCCTTATTTAGCAACAGGTTGGCTATGGTATGCGGGTACGCTTGTGCCTGTCATCGGCATAGTGCAGGCTGGCAATCAGGCCATGGCGGACCGATACACTTATATTCCCCTGATAGGGTTATTCATCATGGTGGCATGGGGTGTTCCTGATCTCCTGAAAAAATGGAACTACCGGAAAGAAATACTTTTGACATCATCTGTATTGAGCATTTTGTGCCTATCAATTAAAACGTGGCAACAGGTCGGGTACTGGCAGAACAGTATTACATTGTATGATCACACTTTGAAGGTTACTGATAATAATTGGTTCATCTATAATTGCAGGGGTGCTGCCTATAATGGACTCGGCAATTACAGTCAGGCGATTGAGGATTATAACAGATCAATCGAAATCACACCGGTTTTTGCAGATGCCTACTATAGCAGGGGTATTACCTATAACGTTCTCGGCAATTACAGGCAAGCGATTGTGGATTATAACAGGGCGATCGAAATCAAATCCGGTTATGCAGAGGCTTATAATAACAGGGGTGTTGCTTATAAAGGTCTCGGCAATTACAAACAGGAGATTGAGGATTATAGCAGGGCGATCGAAATCAATCCTGGTTATGCAGAGGCCTATTTTAACAGGGGCCATGCCTATAATGGACTCGGCAACTACAGTCAGGCGATTGAGGATTATAACAGAGCGATCGAAATCAATCCTGGTGATGCCGATACCTATCTTAACAGGGGTGTTGCCTGTAAAGGCCTCGGCAATTACAAGCAGGCGATTGAGGATTATGGCAAGGCAATCGAAATCAAACCGGGCTATTTAGATGCTTATTTTAATAGGGGTCTTGTTTATCTAAATCAGGGCGATAACATCTCCGGTTGTCGCGACGCGCGAAAAGCATGTGACTTGGGAATTTGTAAATTATTGGAAGCTGCAAAAACCAAAGGATTATGTCGCTAATTTAGGAGCATGTTATGAACACTTCTTTAAAATTTTAAGAATTTTGAGTGTACGAAGGACAAAGAAACAATGCCAACTTCACAAGGAATGTTAAATTCAACAGCAGCCCAACATAAGATTTTGATGCCAGTCTTGATTTGCCTGGCTCTGGCGATACTCACGGTTATCACCTTTTGGCAACTCAAGGACTGCGGCTTTATCAACTTTGATGACAATCGCTACGTGTATGAAAATGCTTATGTACAGTCAGGCTTGAATTGGAACAGTATAGGACAAGCCTTTTCCTTTTCTTCTGAATTAATGGAGAAAAGCGGCCATTGGCATCCGGTGACATGGCTGTCTCTTATGCTTGACTATCAAATATTCGGCCTCAATCCCTCCGGCTATCACCTGATAAATCTTCTTTTCCATGTTCTGAACACCACACTCCTTTTTCTTATATTACGCCGGATGACAAAGACACTCTGGCCAAGCGCCTTTGTAGCCGCCCTGTTTGCAATACATCCCCTTCATGTAGAGTCTGTTGCCTGGATAGTAGAGCGCAAGGATGTTCTTTCTACTTTCTTCTTTATGCTCACCATGGGAGTGTACAGTTATTATGTTGAAAGTCCGGGGTTTCGGAGATATTTCTTTGTCCTTCTGTTTTTCATTCTGGGGTTGATGGCTAAACCCATGCTGGTAACTCTTCCTTTTGTGCTGCTGCTTCTGGATTACTGGCCCCTGGGGCGCTTTCAGGAAACAAAACTGGATCACAGAGTCCACACTGAAGCATTTAATTCCGAGACTTCTGAAAAACAAAAAAAGAAATCAAAAAAGAAGCAGGCGATAAAGGAAATATTGAAAATAAAGAAACCAGCCGACCCTGAATATAAATGGTCATTGATCTATCCTCTGCTCTGGGAAAAAGTCCCCTTTTTTGTCCTGTCAATACTTTTAAGTGTCGTATACATATCCCCACAAAAAGGAGGAGCTGCTGCACCTATTGACATGATTCCACTATTTATTCGTATTGGGAATGCCTTCATTTCCTATACTGCTTACATTGGGAAGATGATCTGGCCGAGTAATCTCGCTGTTCTTTATCCTTATCCAAGGTTGTTGGTGCCCTGGCAGGTTTTGGGGTCGATATCCCTCCTTATCGCCATAACTTTGGTAGTTATCCGGAGGGTTAAAAGATCTCCTTATTTGGCAATGGGTTGGCTATGGTATATAGGCACGCTTGTGCCTGTCATTGGTATAGTCCAGGCCGGCGTTCAAGCCATGGCGGACCGATACACTTATATCCCCCTGATAGGATTATTCATCATGGTTGCATGGGGTGTTCCTGATCTCCTGAAAAAATGGAACTACCGGAAAGAAATACTTTTGACAATATCTATATTGAGCATTTTGTGCCTATCAATTAAAACATGGACACAGGTCGGGTACTGGCAGAACAACTTTACATTGTATGATCACACTTTGAAAGTTACTGATAATAATTGGCTCGCTTATAATAACCGGGGTGTTGCCTATAACGGCATCGGCAATTACAGGCAGGCGATTGAGGATTTAAACAGGGCGATCGAAATCAAACCAGATTATGAACAAGCCTATAATAGCCGAGGTGTTGCATACAACGGCATCGGCAATTACAGGCAGGCGATTGAGGATTTAAACAGGGCGATCGAAATCAAACCAGATTATGAACAAGCCTATAATAGCCGAGGTGTTGCCTATAACACCCTTGGCAATTACAGGCAGGCGATTGTGGATTTAAACAGGGCGATCGAAATCAAACCGAATTCTGCAGATGCCTATAATAACAGGGGTATTGCCTACAAAAGCTTAGGCAATTACAATCAGGCAATTAATGATTACGGCAGGGCGATCGAAATCAAACCGAATTCTGCAGATGCCTATAATAACAGGGGTAATGCTTATAATGGCCTCGGCAATTACAAGCAAGCGATTGAGGATTATGGCAAGGCGATCGAAATCAAACCTAACTATTTAGAGGCCTATTTTAACAGGGGTCTTGATTATCTAACTCACGGCGATAACATCTCCGGCTGTCGCGACGCACGAAAAGCATGTGAATTGGGGATTTGTAAATTATTGGAAGCCGCAAATACCAAAGGATTATGCCGCTAATTTAGGAGTATGTTATGAACACTTCTTTAAAATTTTAAGAATTTTGAGTGTACGAAAAACAAAGAAAAAATGCCAACTTCACAAGGAACGTTAAGCCCAGAAGCAACCCAACATAAGAATTTGATTCCTGTCTTGATTTGCCTGGCTCTGACGATACTCACGGTTATAACCTTTTGGTCCCTCAAGGACTGCGGCTTTATCAACTTTGATGACAATGTCTACGTGTATGAAAATTCTTACGTGCAATCCGGTCTTAGTGCAAACAATATAGTACAGTCCTTTTCTTCTGAATTAGTGAAGAAAAGCAGCAATTGGCATCCAGTAACATGGCTGTCATTGATGCTTGACTATCAAATCTTTGGCCTTAATCCCCACGGCTATCATCTGATAAATCTTCTCTTCCATGTTATCAACGCCATACTTCTTTTTCTTATTTTCTACCGGATGACAAAGACACTCTGGCCAAGCGCCTTTGTAGCCTGTCTGTTTGCGATACATCCACTTCATGTTGAGTCTGTTGCCTGGATAGCGGAGCGCAAGGATGTCCTTTCCACTTTCTTCTGGATGCTCACCATGGGAGCGTACAGTTATTATGTTGAACATCCGGGGTTTCGGAGATATTCCTTTGTCCTTCTGTTTTTCATTCTGGGGTTGATGGCGAAACCCATGCTGGTAACCCTCCCTTTTGTGCTGCTGCTTCTGGATTACTGGCCCTTGCAGCGTTTTGTGGAAATAAAACCAGATCACAAAGTTCAGCCTGAAGTATCGAAGTCAGTAATTTCTGACAAACAAAAAAAGAAATCCAAAAAGAAGCCTGCGGTAAAGGAAGCACTGGAATTAAAGAAACCAGCCGATTCGGAATATAAATGGTCATTGATCTATCCTTTACTGCGGGAAAAAGTTCCTTTTTTTATCTTGGCAATTCTTTCAAGTATCGTAACGTATCTTTCCCAAAAAAAAGGAGGAGCTGTCATATCTTTTGAAGCAATTCCATCGGTTGTCCGTATCGGGACTGCCTTCGTTTCCTATATCACCTACATTGGAAAGATGATCTGGCCAAGTAATCTCGCCGTCCTTTATCCTCATCCAAGGTTGTTGGTGCCATGGCAGGTTTTGGGATCGGTATTCATCCTTATCGCTATAACCTTAGTAGTTATCTGGAGGGTCAAGAGATCCCCTTATTTGGCAACAGGTTGGCTGTGGTATTTAGGAACACTAGTGCCTGTTATCGGTATCGTGCAGGTCGGTGGTCAGGCCATGGCGGACCGATACACTTATATTCCCCTGATAGGGTTATTCATCATGGTGGCATGGGATGTTCCGGATCTCTTGAAGAAATGGAACTACCGGAAAGAAGTGATTTTAGCATCATCTATATTGATCATTTTGTGCTTATCAATTAAAACATGGACACAGATAGGGTACTGGCATAACAGTATTACATTGTATGATCACACTTTAAACGTTACTGATAATAATTGGCTCATTTATTATAACAGAGGCCATGTCTATGCTGACCTCGGCAATCACAGGCAGGCGATTGAGGATTATAGCAAGGCGATCGAAATTAGACCGAATTTAATAGAGGCTTATTATAACAGGGGTAATGCCTATGCTGACCTCGGCAATCACAGGCAGGCGATTGAGGATTATAGCAGGGCGATCGAAATTAAACCGAATTATCTAGAGCCTTATTATAACAGAGGTAATGCCTATAAAGATCTCGGTAATTACAGGCAGGCGATTGAGGATTATAGCAAGGCGATCGAAATTAGACCGAATTTAACAGAGGCTTATTATAACAGGAGTCTTGTTTATCTAACTCAGGGCGATAACATTTCCGGTTGTCGTGATGCTCAAAAAGCATGTGACTTGGGAATTTGTAAATTATTGGAAGCCGCAAACACCAAAGGATTATGCCGCTAATTTAGGAGCATATTATGAACACTTCTTTAAAATTTTAAGAATTTTGAATGTACGAAGGACAAAGAAACAATGCCAACTTCACAAGGAACGTTAAACTCAGAAGCAACCCAACATAAGATTTTAATTCCTGTCTTGATATGCCTGGCTTTGACTATACTTACGGTTATCACTTTTTGGTCCCTCAAGAACTGCAGCTTTATTTCCTTTGATGACGGTCGCTATGTATATAAAAATGCTTATGTACAATCCGGTCTGAATGTGAATAGTATAGGACAAGCCTTTTCTTCTGAATTAATGGGGAAAAGCGGCTTTTGGCATCCAGTAACATGGCTGTCATTGATGCTTGACTATCAAATCTTCGGCCTCAATCCCCACGGTTATCACCTGATAAACCTTCTTTTCCATGTAATGAACACCATCCTCCTTTTTCTCATATTCCACCGGATGACAAAGACACTCTGGCCAAGCGCCTTTGTAGCCGCTCTGTTTGCAATACATCCCCTCCATGTAGAATCTGTTGCCTGGATAGCAGAGCGCAAGGATGTTCTTTCCACTTTCTTCTGGATGCTTACCATGGGAGCGTACAGCTATTATGTTGAACATCCGGGATTTCGGAGACATTTTTTTGTCCTTCTGTTTTTTGTCCTTGGCCTGATGTCTAAACCCATGTTGGTCACCCTCCCTTTTGTATTGCTGCTTTTAGATTACTGGCCCCTGCGGCGTTTTCAGGCAATAAAACCGGATCACAAAATGCAGACTGAAGTGTCTAAACAAGTTACGTCTGATAAACAAAAAAAGAAGTTTAAAAGTAAGCAAACGGTAAAGGAAATATTGGAAGTAAAGAAACCAGCCGATGTCGAATACAAATGGTCATTGATCTATCCTCTACTCTGGGAAAAAGTTCCCCTTTTTGTTTTAGCAATACTTTCGGGTATCGTAACATACGTCGCTGAGCAAAAAGGAGGAGCTGTTCAATCTTTTGAAATGATTCCTATGAGTGTTCGTATTGGTAATGCCTTTGTTTCCTATATTTCTTACATTGAGAAGATGATCTGGCCGAGTAATCTTGCTGTCTTTTATCCTTATCCAAAGTTGTTGTTGTCCTGGCAGGTTTTGGGGTCGGTATTACTCCTAATCGCTATAACCTCAGTCGTTATCTGGAGAGTTAAAAGATTTCCTTATTTGGCCATGGGCTGGCTGTGGTATACAGGTACGTTTGTGCCTGTCATCGGTATAGTGCAGGTTGGCTCTCATGCTAAGGCGGACCGATATACTTACATTCCCCTGATAGGGTTATTCATCATGGCGGCATGGGGTGTTCCGGATCTTTTGAAAAAATGGAAGTACCGGAAAGAAATACTTTTGACATCATCTGCATTGAGCATTTTGTGCCTTTGTATTATTACCTGGACACAGGTTGGGTACTGGGAGAACAGCATTACATTGTTTGATCACACTTTGAAAGTTACTGATGATAATTCTCTCATCTATAATAACAGGGGTAATGAATATGACGACTCCGGCAATTATAAACAGGCGGTTGAAGATTATAGCAAAGCAATCGCAATAAAGCCTCATCTCGCAGAGGCCTATTATAACAGGGGTAATGTCTATAACCGCCTCGGCAATTACGGGCAGGCGATTGAGGATTATATCAGAGCGATCGAAATCAAACCTGATTTTGCAGAAGCCTATTATAACAGAAGTGTTGCCTATGGCGTCCTCGGCAATTACAGACAAGCTATTGAGGATTTAAACAGAGTGATTGAGATCAAACCGGATTATGCCGATGCCTATTATGACAGGAGTAATGCTTTCTATAAAGGTCTCGGCAATTACAGACAAGCGATTGAGGATTTAAACAGAGCGATTGAGATCAAACCGGATTATGCAAATGCTTATAATAACAGGGGCATTGTTTATCTAACTCAAGGAGATAACATCTCCGGCTGTCGCGACGCGCGAAAAGCATGTGAATTGGGGAATTGTAAATTATTAGAAATGGCCAAAGGCAAGGGAGACTGTCGTTGATTTAGTAAGCATATTGTATCATTAATTACAAAAGGCAATCATCAATTTTGATGTCTGCTTACAATGGAACAGTAGTAGATGAACTCCTCGTTTGTGATGATGAGTTGGTTTTGCAAAAAGAACATTAAACTATTTTTATCGAATACTCCCTTGAAATTTAGCATCCGGTAATTTTGCTGGGTATACAACATTTCAGGTGATAATCAAGATATAATAGTCAATAATTCTTTGACATACAAGACCGTTGCTGCTTATAGACTCACCATTAAAAAAGCAATGCCTTATTAAAGAAATTCTTTTATGAATAAAAAATATATTTATCTCATTGTCATACTGTTAATAATCTCTTCTCTTGCCGCGTTCGGCCGAATAGTTGAGAATGATTTTATTAATTTTGACGACGATAAATATATTACCGCAAACAATAATATTAAATCAGGCATTAATCCGGAAAGTATTAAATGGGCGTTTAGTGCTGTTGTTGCCTCTAACTGGCATCCGTTGACTTTAATTTCTCATACTCTGGATTGGAGCCTGTTTGGAGCAAACGCGTCTGGCCATCACATTGTCAGTCTACTTCTTCACATCGGCGCTGTTTTATTTCTGTTTTTCTTTTTAAAGAAGACGACAAGCAATCTCTGGCCTGCGGCTTTCGCTGCGGCTTTATTCGCCCTGCATCCCCTGAGGGTTGAATCCGTAGCTTGGGCATCGGAACGAAAAGATGTGTTGAGCATGTTCTTTGGCATGGCTACTTTATACGCATACGCCTTCTATGTCGAAAACTCCAGAATCTCCCGTTATTTTATTTGTTTAGTATTATTCGCTTTGAGCCTGATGTCCAAGCCAATGCTGGTAACCATGCCATTTGTCCTGCTTCTTCTTGATTACTGGCCACTAGGGCGCTGGCAACAGGCATGGAATCCGGTGCATGTGACAGTCGGCAATGATGTTACCCGGATAAAGAAGAAAGGCAAGCGGCGTAAAGTGGATGCTGCTGTAGAGAAAAAGATAACTCAGCCCCTCAAAGACCGAAAGTCTTTGATCGGCGTTATTTTGTTGGAAAAGGCGCCGTTTTTTATGCTCGCGGTCTTATCGATCGTCTTGACTTTATGGGCGCAACGGGATGCTATTGATTCCTTGGATAAGATTCCTTTCGCTGACCGAGTCCTGAATGCTGTCTTGTCGTTTCTATATTATATTATTCAATTATTTTATCCGGTTGATCTGGCGGTACTTTATCCCTTTCCTAATTCTTTTCCTCTTTGGCAGGTTAGTGTTGCGGCCTTGCTTTTGCTTGGGATCAGCATCGCGGTTATTCATACCTTCAAGAAGGCACCCTTTCTTTTCGTCGGCTGGTTTTGGTATATAGGAACTTTAATTCCCGTCATTGGTTTAGTTAAGGTCGGCAACCAGGCCATGGCCGACCGCTATACTTATCTGCCTTCTATTGGCATTATTATTATGCTGGCCTGGGGCATTCCCCTTTTGTTCAGACGCGAAGAAATCCGAAAAAATATTTTATGCCCGGCGGCAATAGCCATACTTTTCGTTCTGGCAGTTTTAACGTGGAATCAATGTGGCTACTGGAAAAACAATATCACACTTTTCAGTCACACTTTGCGTGTGACAAAGAATAATTATCTGGCGCATCACGATCGTGGACAGGCATACGCTGAACTCGGCCAGTATCAGCTTGCCATTGAGGACTATAACGAGGCAATCCGTCTAAAAGCTGATTCTGACTCAACCTACTATGACAGGGGAAGTCTTTATGTCAGACATGGTCAGTATCAATTTGCCGTCGAAGATTTCAATAAGGCAATCGACATAAATCCTCATTTTATACAAGCTTACAACAACAGGGGAATCGCCTATACACTGATGGGTATTTATAAAAAAGCCTTGGAGGATTTTAATGAAGCCATTCGTTTGAAACCTGACCATGCCAGCGCTTACAACATGAGGGCTTTTGTTTATCTAAGTCAGGGCGATAACATCTTCGGTTGTCGCGACGCGCGAGAATCGTGTGAACTGGGAATATGTACAACATTGAACGCTGCGATAGATAGAGGATTATGCCGCTGATTTAGGAGGCATAACCTATCATTCATTACGTATCTGAAATAAAAATTTTGAATTCAAACTTAATATGAAGTAGAAATATTTCGATAGGTTTAAAGGCTTTTATATAAAAAAGGAGGATATTTGTACTAACTCATGAGTGGAAAAGTAGTAAAATCCAAAAGAGGTAAATCTAGGTTAATCCAGACCAGCTCGAAATCAGGTCATGGCGAACGTGTCCAGCCGAGTTTGGCACAAACGGTTCCTGCCGGCAGTTCTTTTGCGCTGAATGACTGGCTATTTTTCATCGCTCTGATTGCGGCGGTATTTCTGGTTTACCAACCGGCTTGGCAGGGAGGGTTCATCTGGGATGACAGCGGCCACGTGACCAGCCCCGAACTGCGTTCCTGGTACGGGCTCTTCCGTATATGGTTCGACCTTGGAGCCACACAGCAATATTACCCCCTGTTGCACAGCGTCTTTTGGGTTCAATCCTGGCTTTGGGGCGATGCCACCCTCGGCTACCATCTGGTAAACATCCTGCTGCACGCAATGACTGCCGTGATGGTGGCGCTTATTCTGAGGCGATTAGAGATCCCTGGGGCTTACCTTGCAGCTGCTATCTTCGCCCTACACCCTGTTCACGTGGAATCGGTGGCATGGATCACGGAACTTAAAAACACCCTTTCGGCTGTTTTCTACCTTGGATCGGCAATGGTCTACCTGCGTTTTGACCAGCAGCGACGAATGCCGCTTTACCTTTGGGCATTGGGTCTGTTCGTGCTGGGACTGCTGAGCAAGACAGTCACGGCAACACTGCCTGCGGCATTACTGGTGATCTTTTGGTGGCAACGTGGACGCTTGTCATGGAGGAAGGATGTTCTGCCTTTGCTGCCGTTTTTTCTGCTTGGGGCGATAGCCGGGATTTTCACAGCCTGGGTAGAACATACTCTTATCGGGGCCCAAGGTTCGGCGTTTACCATTCCCGCTTGGGAGCGGATCCTTATAGCGGGGAAGGCGATCTGGTTCTACCTGGGCAAACTATTCTGGCCAGCAAATCTGATTTTCATCTACCCCCGCTGGGAGACTAGTCAGGCGGCAGCGTGGCAATACCTGTTCCCTGTGGCCGCTTTCGCGCTCGTCGTGGCGCTTTGGGCATTGCGGCGGCGCTGGCGTGGGCCGCTGGCAGGGCTACTGTTCTTCGTCGGGACACTATTTCCGGTATTGGGCTTCTTCAATGTGTATCCTTTCATCTACTCGTTTGTAGCCGACCATTTTCAGTACCTTGCGAGCCTGGGAATTATCACCCTGATTGCCTCTGGTATAGCAATGTTATTGAAACGAGTGCATCTCTGGCGACGACCAGCCAGCTACGCCATCTGTGTGTTGTTGCTGCTAACGCTGGCATCGTTAACGTGGCGGCAGAGCCGGATGTATGCCGATATCGAAACGATCTGGAATATGACCATCGCGAGGAATCCAGCCTGCTGGATGGCCTACGACAATAGGGGTAATATCTACGCTCGCCTTGGCAATTACAAGCAAGCTATTGAGGATTATAACAGGGCGATCGAAATCAATCCGGCTGTTGCAGAAATCTATAATGACCGCGGTTATACCAATTTTATAATCGGTAATTACAAGCGGGCGATTGAGGATTATAACAGGGCGATCGAAATCAAACCGGCTGCTGCGTTCTATGATAACAGGGGTGCGGCCTATAACATCCTCGGCAATTACAAGCAGGCGATTGAGGATTATAGCGAGGCAATCCATCTGAAAGCTGATTATGCTATCGCTTACATCAGCAGAGCGTTTATTTATTTAACTCATAATAACATAGAATCGGGATGCTTTGACGCAAGAAAAGCATGTGAACTGGGGAATTGTAAATTATTGGAAACCGCAAATGCTAGGGGATTATGCCGCTGATTAAGTAATAATCAAAAAGCTGCGGAACTCTAACTTAACTTGTGGTACAAGTATTGGCGGTGGGTCTCTATGCTAAATAAAGTAAATATCAGCCCCGGCAGACAAAAACTTATCGTTTATATCGTTTTAGCAGTTGTCATCCTTGCAGTATACTGGCAGGTGAATCAATACGACTTCATCAACTTCGACGATACCGATTATGTCACAAAGAACAGTGTCATTCAATCCGGAATCACTTTGGACGGATTTCGTTGGGCATTCAGCACAACATATCTCGGCTTATGGAATCCTCTGATATGGCTTTCCTTGATGTTCGATTATCAACTCCATGGCTTGAATGCCGGTGGTTATCATCTGACCAACCTTATCTTGCATGTAATGAGCTCTTTGCTGTTATTCTGGCTTTTTAACCGCATGACCGGGGCGATCTGGCGTAGCGCCTTTGTTGCGGCTCTTTTTGCTCTTCACCCGCTTCATGTGGAATCGGTTGCTTGGATTGCCGAACGGAAAGATGTTTTGAGCGCGTTTTTCTGGATGCTGACACTTTGCCTGTATGTCTATTACACGGAAAAGCCGGTTATAATAAGGTATCTGTTAGTTCTTTTGAGTTTTTTCTGCGCATTGATGAGCAAGCCCATGGTTATCACTTTGCCTGTAGTAATGATCCTTCTGGATTACTGGCCTTTGGACCGTCTTCAATCGCGGAAAATCGTAAAAACTATTCCGGAAGATATGCCTGTTTCCGTAAATCAAGGAAAAAAGAAAAACAAATTAAAGAAAGAAGTTCTGAAGAAAAACATATTTCCACCTAATGACCGGAAATTGTCAGAAACTAAGATTGCGGGAATAATTCCATTATGGCAACTGAAAGAAAAAACACCTTTTTTTATTCTTTCAGCGATTCTTGTTATCATAACACTCTATACTCCGAATACTCTTGATGTACCGAATACTTCTGTAAAACATGTTCCTTTTATTTCACGGATCGTCAACGCTCCCGTTGCTTTTGTCACTTATCTGGTAAAAACATTCTGGCCTCATGACATGGCTGTTTTATATCCTTTTTCCGAGCAACTTCCAATCTGGCAGGTTTTGGGAGCATCTTTACTGATTCTCATTATCACCACTGCCGTCATTGTAATGATAAAACGTTTGTTATATCTCTTTGCCGGATGGATGTGGTTTTCGATAACCATTGCCCCGGTCATCGGAATCATTCAGGTATCGATAACAGCACCTTACGCGATGGCCGACCGCTATCATTATCTTCCCTCTATCGGTCTTGCAGTTATGCTTGCATGGGGCATACCGACTTTGATTAAAAGTAACGAAATAAGAAAAAAACTTTTATTTCCAGCAGGAATAATTTTTCTGGCGATCCTATCGTTTTTATCATGGAATCAATGCGGCTACTGGAAAAACAGCATAATACTTTTTAGTCACGCTTTGAAAGTCACTGATAATAATTGGCTCGCTTATGATAGCAGGGGTAATGCCTATTACGGCCTCGGCAATTACAGGCAGACGATTGAGGATTATGACAGGGCAATAAAAATCAACCCGGATTATGCGGAAACCTATAATAACAGGGGTAATGCCTATTACGGCCTCGGCAATTACAGGCAGGCGATTGAGGATTATGATAAGGCGATCGAAATCAAACCGGATTATGCAGAGACATATTATAACAGGGGTAATGCCTATAACGACATCGGCAGTTACAGGCAAGCGATTGAGGATTATGATAAGGCGATCGAAATCAAACCGGATAATGCATTTTTCTATATTAACAGGGGTCTTGTTTATCTAAATCAGGGCGATAGCATTTCCGGTTGTCGCGATGCGCGAAAAGCATGTGAATTGGGGACTTGTAAATCATTGGAAGCCGCAAATGCCAAAGGATTATGCCGCTAATTTTGTAAGGTTCCGTTAAAAATGATTACAAATGGTAATCATCAATTCTGACAACTGCCATATTCTGTGGATTAGTAGCAACTGTGTTTCACGTCAAGTAGTATTTTTTAACAGCCTGATTCATTCCAGCAGGTACCATTTTTGATCATTGTATTGAGGATAATCATAAGCTTCCTCATGCAGGCAGTAATGGCAACTTTGTGTTTCTTCCCAGAGCTGATCAACCTGTTATAAAAGGCTTTTATCTTGGGGTTGTGACAAATGCCTGATATGACACACATGTATAATACGGAACGGATTCTTGCCCTGCCGCCCCAGATGGCACGCCTGCCTTTGTATTTGCCACTCTCCCGATTCAGAGGTGCAACCCCAACAAGGGCCGCTATCTGCCTTCGGTTCATTGTTCCAATCTCCGGCAGATCGGCAAGGATGGTCAATGACATAACAGGCCCAACACTGGGAACACTTTGCAGGATCTTGTCCATATGCCGCCAATGCGGGCTTTTTTTGATAAGATTTTCAACCTCACGATTGATTTTGGCAAGTGCCTTCTCCAGCCCTTTAATGCTTTTTTCAACATCTTTTTTTGTCCACTTCGAAGCTGTGGTCAAACGGTTTTTCTCAGCCGTCAACATTATGACGAGCTGGCTGCGCCTGGTATTAAGAGCATCCAGCATTTCCGTTTCCTCGGTCTTTAACGGCCTTATCTCCGGCCTCACCGAATCTGCAAATCGTGCAATAACATGGGCGTCAATTTTATCCGTCTTGGCCAGAACACCCATAGCTTTGGCAAAATCTCTCACCTGTCTGGGATTGACACAAACGGCGGGAAACCTTGCAACAACCAGGGATCTGAGAGCAGCCATTTCCAACCCCCCTGTGGCTTCAAGCACAATTAGCTCCGGCTGTTTTGACTTTACGAAATCCGTCATCAGAGATATGCCGTCTTCCGTATTGGCAAATGTCATAAAATCCACCTGAGGCCTTACACCTACATCAAGTTTCTCCTTCGAAACATCGATACCGATAAATGTTTTCTCCTCTTTCATATTTTGTTCTCCTTTTCCCTTCCTTGCGAAAGATGCGGGATCTGTTTAGGTCCCTGGCAACTGTTCGGGTTTAATTTGGAGAAGGTCGCAGCGACCCAAGCTACTAAACGGGCTCTGCCCCACGGTGCAAACGGTCTACTGCAATCAACACAACACATATTTATATTATCCTTATTTAACATATGCTATTACGTTTTTATGCATCTACTAAACGATTTTGATTATACAAGGTGCAGTCAAGCGTCGTCAATGTAAATATTTTTCGTAATAAATATTTGTTGATTAACGATTATAAGGTGCAACGGCAGAGTTGATGGGTTCCATTCTTAAAATCCTGCGGACAACTTCCTCAAGTCTTAATTCTTCAATCTCGATAAACATACAACCTTTCACTCGGAAAGAATTAAAAAATGGCTAAACTCTAAATTAATTTTGTGGTATAAGCATCGGCGTAGGTCTCTATGCTAAACAAAATAAATATCAGCCCCGACAGACAGAAACTGATTGTTTATATCGTTCTCACTGTTGTTACACTCGCTGTTTTCTGGCAGGTGAATCAATACGACTTCATCAATTACGATGATAATGCTTATGTCACAAAGAACAGTGTCATTCAATCCGGAATCACTTTGGACGGATTTCGCTGGGCTTTTAGCACCAAATATTACGGCTTATGGAATCCTCTGATATGGCTTTCCTTGATGTTCGATTATCAACTCCATGGCTTGAATGCCGGGGGTTATCATCTGACCAACCTTATCCTACATGTAATGAGCTCTTTGCTGTTATTCTGGCTTTTTAACCGCATGACCGGGGCGATCTGGCGTAGCGCCTTTGTTGCGGCTCTTTTTGCCCTTCACCCGCTTCATGTGGAATCGGTTGCCTGGATTGCTGAACGCAAAGATGTCCTAAGCGCGTTTTTCTGGATGCTGACTCTATGCCTGTATGTCTATTACACGGAAAGGCCGGTTATAAGCAGATATCTGCTGGTTTTTTTGAGTTTTGCCTGCGCATTGATGAGCAAGCCCATGGTTATTACTTTGCCTGTTGTGATGATACTTTTGGATTACTGGCCTTTGAACCGTCTTCAATTCCGGGAAATCGTAAAGACTATACCGGAAGCCATACCTGTTTCTACAGATAAAGGAAAAAAGAAGAACAAATTTAAAAAAGAAGCTCTGAAGAAAAATATATCTCCACCTGATGACCGCAAATTATCAGAAACTAAGATTGCGGGAATAATTCCAATATGGCAACTGAAGGAAAAAACACCTTTTTTTATTCTTTCAGCAATTCTTGTTATCATAACACTTTATATTCCGGAGAATACTGATATGCCGAATATTCCTTATTCAAAACAGTTTCCTTTTATTTCCCGGCTAGCCAACGCGCCTGTTGCCTTTGTTACTTATCTGGAAAAAACATTCTGGCCTCATGACATGTCTGTTTTCTATCCTTTTTCAGAGCAAATACCTCTTTGGCAGGTCTTGGGAGCATCCTTGCTGATTCTTGTTATTACTACTTTTGTCATTATAATGATAAAACGTTTACCCTATCTCTTTGCCGGATGGATGTGGTTTTCGATAACCATTGCCCCAGTCATCGGAATCATTCAGGTATCAACGGCAGCGCCATACGCGATGGCCGACCGCTATTATTATCTTCCCTCTATCGGTCTTGCAGTTATGCTGGCCTGGGGGATACCGGCTTTGATTCAAAGTGAAGCAATAAGAAAAAAGGTTTTATTTCCGGCTGGGATAATTTTTCTGGCGCTCCTATCGTTTATATCCTGGAATCAATGCGGCTACTGGAAAGACAACATCGAGCTTTGGAACCACACTTTAAAAGTCACCGATTATAATTGGTTCGCTCATTATAACAGGGGTGTTGCCTATAGAGACCTCGGCAATTACGAGCAAGAGATTGAGGATTATGACAGAGCGATTGAAATCAGACCTGGTTATGCAAAGGCATATATTAACAGGGGCAATGCCTATGTTAACCTTGGCAATGACAAGCAAGCGATTGAGGACTATAACGAGGCAATCCGTCTGAAAGTTGATTCTGAAAAAACCTACTACGACAGGGGGACTCTTTATGGCAAACATGGTCAGTATCAATTGGCAATCGAGGATTTCAATAAGGCAATCGGCATGAATCCTAATTATGTAAAAGCTTACAACAACAGGGGAATCGTCTATACCCAGATGGGCATTTATCAAAAAGCCTTAGAGGATTTCAATGAAGCCATCCGCCTAAAGCCTGACTATGCCGATGCCTATGGCAACAAGGCTTTTGTTTATTTAAATCATGGCGATAACATCTCCGGTTGTCGCGATGCGCGAAAAGCATGTGAATTGGGGACTTGTAAATCATTGGAAGCCGTAAATGCCAAAGGATTATGCCGCTGATTAAGTAATAATCAAAAAGCTGCGGAACTCTAACTTAACTTGTGGTACAAGTATTGGCGGTGGGTCTCTATGCTAAATAAAGTAAATATCAGCACCGGCAGACAGAAACTGATTGTTTATATCGTTCTCACTGTTGTTACACTCGCTGTTTTCTGGCAGGTGAATCAATACGACTTCATCAATTACGATGATAATGCTTATGTCACAAAGAACAGTGTCATTCAATCCGGAATCACTTTGGACGGATTTCGCTGGGCTTTTAGCACCAAATATTACGGCTTATGGAATCCTCTGATATGGCTTTCCTTGATGTTCGATTATCAACTCCATGGCTTGAATGCCGGGGGTTATCATCTGACCAACCTTATCCTACATGTAATGAGCTCTTTGCTGTTATTCTGGCTTTTTAACCGCATGACCGGGGCGATCTGGCGTAGCGCCTTTGTTGCGGCTCTTTTTGCCCTTCACCCGCTTCATGTGGAATCGGTTGCCTGGATTGCTGAACGCAAAGATGTCCTAAGCGCGTTTTTCTGGATGCTGACTCTATGCCTGTATGTCTATTACACGGAAAGGCCGGTTATAAGCAGATATCTGCTGGTTTTTTTGAGTTTTGCCTGCGCATTGATGAGCAAGCCCATGGTTATTACTTTGCCTGTTGTGATGATACTTTTGGATTACTGGCCTTTGAACCGTCTTCAATTCCGGGAAATCGTAAAGACTATACCGGAAGCCATACCTGTTTCTACAGATAAAGGAAAAAAGAAGAACAAATTTAAAAAAGAAGCTCTGAAGAAAAATATATCTCCACCTGATGACCGCAAATTATCAGAAACTAAGATTGCGGGAATAATTCCAATATGGCAACTGAAGGAAAAAACACCTTTTTTTATTCTTTCAGCAATTCTTGTTATCATAACACTTTATATTCCGGAGAATACTGATATGCCGAATATTCCTTATTCAAAACAGTTTCCTTTTATTTCCCGGCTAGCCAACGCGCCTGTTGCCTTTGTTACTTATCTGGAAAAAACATTCTGGCCTCATGACATGTCTGTTTTCTATCCTTTTTCAGAGCAAATACCTCTTTGGCAGGTCTTGGGAGCATCCTTGCTGATTCTTGTTATTACTACTTTTGTCATTATAATGATAAAACGTTTACCCTATCTCTTTGCCGGATGGATGTGGTTTTCGATAACCATTGCCCCAGTCATCGGAATCATTCAGGTATCAACGGCAGCGCCATACGCGATGGCCGACCGCTATTATTATCTTCCCTCTATCGGTCTTGCAGTTATGCTGGCCTGGGGGATACCGGCTTTGATTCAAAGTGAAGCAATAAGAAAAAAGGTTTTATTTCCGGCTGGGATAATTTTTCTGGCGCTCCTATCGTTTATATCCTGGAATCAATGCGGCTACTGGAAAGACAACATCGAGCTTTTTAGTCACGCTTTGAAAGTTACTGATAATAATTGGCTCAGCTATAATAACCGTGGTTATGCCTATAACGACCTTGGCAATTACAATCAAGCAATTAAGGATTTAAACAAGGCGATCGAAATTAAATCGAATGATGCAATCGCCTATAATAACAGGGGTAATGCCTATAGTTTCCTCGGCAATTACAGTCAGGCGGTTGAGGATTTTAACAAGGCTATTGAAATCAAGCCAGATTATGCAATGGCCTATAATAACCGAGGTATTGCCTATGCTCATTTCAGCGATTACAAACAGGCGATCGAGGATTATGACAGGGCCATCAAAATCAACCCGGATTATGCAGATGCCTATAATAACAGGGGTAATGCCTACAGAGGCCTCGGTAATTACAGACAGGCGATTGAGGATTTAAACAGAGTTATTGAAATCAGACCGGATTATGCAGAAGCATATATTAACAGGGGTGCTGCCTATAACGGCCTCGGCAATTACAAGCAAGCGATTGAGGATTATGACAGGGCGATCAAAATCAAACTAGATTTTGTAGAGGCCTATTATAACAGGGGTGTTGCTTATATAAATCAGGGCGATAACATTTCCGGTTGTCGTGATGCTCAAAAAGCGTGTGAATTGGGGAATTGTAAATTATTAGAAGCCGCAAATGCTAGAGGATTATGCCGCTGATTTAGTAGGCATACACTATCATTCATTATAAATGGTAATCATCAATTATGACAACTGCCCGCAACTGAACAGTAGTAGGTGCAGTCAAGCGTCGTCAATGTAAATATTTTTCGTAATAAATATTTGTTGATTAACGATTATAAGGTGCAACGGCAGAGTTGATGGGTTCCATTCTTAAAATCCTGCGGACAACTTCTTGTTATCCACACATTGCTATCTTAGAAATATATTCAACATTACAATCGATAATCAACATTTAATTGATATACAATATTGCTGAACTATAACTTAATATGGTAAATACTTCTAAAACAAATTTTAAATTTGGCTTGAACGAAGGACAAAGAAAAAATGCCAACTTCACGAGGAACGATAAACTTAGAAAAAACACGACACAAGAACTTTAATCCCATCTTAATTTGCCTGGCTCTGGCGATACTCACAGTTATCACCTTTTGGTCCCTCAAGGACTGCGGTTTTATCTCCTTTGATGACGTTGTTTACGTGTATGAAAATACTTATGTAAAATCAGGTCTGAATGCAAACAGTATAGGACAAGCCTTTTCCTTTTCTTCTGAATTAGTGAAATTAAGCGGCCATTGGCATCCGTTAACATGGCTGTCCTTAATGCTTGACTATCAAATCTTTGGCCTCAACCCCTCCGGCTATCACCTGATGAATCTTCTCTTCCATGTTATGAACACCATACTTCTTTTTCTGATATTTCACCGGATGACGAAAAAACTCTGGCCAAGTGCTTTTGTAGCCGCTCTATTTGCGATACATCCCCTCCATGTGGAGTCTGTTGCTTGGATAGCAGAACGTAAGGATGTTCTTTCCACTTTTTTCTTTATGCTCACCATGGGAGCGTACAGTTATTATGTTGAACATCGGGGATGGCGGCGATATTTCTTTGTCCTTCTGTTTTTTGCCCTGGGCCTGATGGCGAAACCCATGCTGGTAACCCTTCCTTTTGTGCTGCTGCTTCTGGATTACTGGCCTCTGCAGCGTTTTCAGAAAATCATGGGTATTAAACCCTCCGCTACACGGGATAATTCGACTAACGCTTCAAACTTCGTCCCGACTTGTCGGGATTCGTTTTCAGCGAGTCTCATTAGAATTGGAGTTTCAACAATAAAACCGGATCGCCAAGTTCAGCCTCAAGTATTTAATTCCGTGACTTCTGACAAACAAAAGAAGAAGTCTAAAAAGAAGCTTTCTATATCCGTAAAGCAACCATTGGAAATCAAGAAGCCAGCCGAGCCCGAATACAAATGTTCATTGATCTATCCTCTACTCTGGGAAAAAGTTCCTCTTTTTGTCCTAGCAATAATTTCAAGTATCGTAACATTGTTTGCACCACAAAGTGCAGGAGCCATACCATATACTGAAATTCGTCCACCGGTTGTTTATATTGGGAATGCCTTCATTTCCTATATCGCTTACATTGGAAAGATGATCTGGCCGAATAATCTTGCCGTCTTTTATCCTTATCCAAAGTTCTTGGCGCCCTGGCAGGTTTTTGGATCGGTATTCCTCCTTATCGCTATAACCTTAGCAGTTGTCTGGAGGGCAAAAAAAATTCCTTATTTGTTAACTGGTTGGTTCTTGTATATAGGTACGCTAGTGCCTGTTATTGGTATATTGCAGGCAGGCTATCAGGCTATGGCGGACCGATACACTTATATCCCCCTAATAGGGTTATTGATCATGGTGGCATGGGGTGTTCCGGATCTCTTGAAAAGATGGCATTACCGGAAAGAAATACTTTTGACATCATCTGCATTGAGCATTTTGTGCCTTTGTATTATTACATGGACACAAGTAGGGTACTGGCAGAACAGCATTACATTGTATGATCACACATTGAAAGTTACTGATAATAATTGGTTCATCTATAATAACAGAGGTAATGCTTATAACGATATCGGCAATTACAAGCAGGCGATTGAGGATTTTAACAGGGCAATCGAAATCAAACCGGGTTATGTAGATGCCTATATTAACAGGGGTGTTGCGTATAACGTTCTCGGCAATTACAGGCAGGCAATTGAGGATTTTAACAGGGCAATCGAAATCAAATCGGATTGTACTGAAGCGTATAATAACAGGGGTGTTGCGTATAACAGCCTCGGCAAATACAGGCAGGCAATTGAGGATTTTAACAGGGCAATCAAAATCAAACCTGGTTATATAAACGCCTATAATAACAGGGGTGTTGCGTATAACGGTCTCGGCAATTACAGGCAAGCGATTGAGGATTATGATAGGGCGATCGAGATCAAACCGGGCTATGCCAAGGCATATCATAACAGGGGTATTGCGTATAATGGTCTCGGCAATTACAGGCAAGCGATTGAGGATTATGATAGGGCGATCGAAATCAAACCAGGTTATGTAAATGCCTACTACAACAGAGGTCTTATTTATCTAAATCAGGGCGATAACATTTCCGGCTGTCGCGACGCGCGAAAAGCATGCGAATTGGGGAATTGTAAATTATTGGAAGCCGCAAAAACCAGAGGATTATGCCGCTGAATTAGCAGACATACACTATCATTCATTATAAATGGTAATCATCAATTCTGACAACTGCCATATTCTGTGGATTAGTAGCAACTGTGTTTCACGTCAAGTAGTATTTTTTAACAGCCTGATTCATTCCAGCAGGTACCATTTTTGATCATTGTATTGAGGATAATCATAAGCTTCCTCATGCGGGCAGTAATGGCAACTTTGTGTTTCTTCCCAGAGCTGATCAACCTGTTATAAAAGGCTTTTATCTTGGGGTTGTGACAAATGCCTGATATGACACACATGTATAATACGGAACGGATTCTTGCCCTGCCGCCCCAGATGGCACGCCTGCCTTTGTATTTGCCACTCTCCCGATTCAGAGGTGCAACCCCAACAAGGGCCGCTATCTGCCTTCGGTTCATTGTTCCAATCTCCGGCAGATCGGCAAGGATGGTCAATGACATAACAGGCCCAACACTGGGAACACTTTGCAGGATCTTGTCCATATGCCGCCAATGCGGGCTTTTTTTGATAAGATTTTCAACCTCACGATTGATTTTGGCAAGTGCCTTCTCCAGCCCTTTAATGCTTTTTTCAACATCTTTTTTCGTCCACTTCGAAGCTGTGGTCAAACGGTTTTTCTCAGCCGTCAACATTATGACGAGCTGGCTGCGCCTGGTATTAAGAGCATCCAGCATTTCCGTTTCCTCGGTCTTTAACGGCCTTATCTCCGGCCTCACCGAATCTGCAAATCGTGCAATAACATGGGCGTCAATTTTATCCGTCTTGGCCAGAACACCCATAGCTTTGGCAAAATCTCTCACCTGTCTGGGATTGACACAAACGGCGGGAAACCTTGCAACAACCAGGGATCTGAGAGCAGCCATTTCCAACCCCCCTGTGGCTTCAAGCACAATTAGCTCCGGCTGTTTTGACTTTACGAAATCCGTCATCAGAGATATGCCGTCTTCCGTATTGGCAAATGTCATAAAATCCACCTGAGGCCTTACACCTACATCAAGTTTCTCCTTCGAAACATCGATACCGATAAATGTTTTCTCCTCTTTCATATTTTGTTCTCCTTTTCCCTTCCTTGCGAAAGATGCGGGATCTGTTTAGGTCCCTGGCAACTGTTCGGGTTTAATTTGGAGAAGGTCGCAGCGACCCAAGCTACTAAACGGGCTCTGCCCCACGGTGCAAACGGTCTACTGCAATCAACACAACACATATTTATATTATCCTTATTTAACATATGCTATTACGTTTTTATGCATCTACTAAACGATTTTGATTATACAACTGTGTCGTCAAGCGTCGTCAATGTAAATATTTTTCGTAATAAATATTTGTTGATTAATGATTATAAGGTGCAACGGCAGAGTTGATGGTTTCCGGACGCGGACAACTTCCTTATCCACACATTGCTATCTTAGAAATATATTCAACATTACAATCGATAATCAACATTTAATTGATATACAATATTGCTGAACTATAACTTAATATGGTAAATACTTCTAAAACAAATTTTAAATTTGGCTTGAACGAAGGACAAAGAAAAAATGCCAACTTCACGAGGAACGATAAACTTAGAAAAAACACGACACAAGAACTTTAATCCCATCTTAATTTGCCTGGCCCTGGCGACACTTACGGTTATCACCTTTTGGCAACTCAAGGACTGCGGCTTTATCAACTTTGATGATACTGTCTACGTGTATGAAAATACTTATGTAAAATCAGGTCTGAATGCAAACAGTATAGAACAAGCCTTTTCCTTTTCTTCTGAATTAGTGAAATTAAGCGGCCATTGGCATCCGGTGACATGGCTGTCCTTAATGCTTGACTATCAAATCTTTGGCCTCAACCCCTCCGGCTATCACCTGATGAATCTTCTCTTCCATGTTATGAACACCATACTTCTTTTTCTGATATTTCACCGGATGACGAAAAAACTCTGGCCAAGTGCTTTTGTAGCCGCTCTATTTGCGATACATCCCCTCCATGTGGGGTCTGTTGCTTGGATAGCAGAACGTAAGGATGTTCTTTCCACTTTTTTCTTTATGCTCACCATGGGAGCGTACAGTTATTATGTTGAACATCGGGGATGGCGGCGATATTTCTTTGTCCTTCTGTTTTTTGCCCTGGGCCTGATGGCGAAACCCATGCTGGTAACCCTTCCTTTTGTGCTGCTGCTTCTGGATTACTGGCCTCTGCAGCGTTTTCAGAAAATCATGGGTATTAAACCCTCCGCTACACGGGATAATTCGACTAACGCTTCAAACTTCGTCCCGACTTGTCGGGATTCGTTTTCAGCGAGTCTCATTAGAATTGGAGTTTCAACAATAAAACCGGATCGCCAAGTTCAGCCTCAAGTATTTAATTCCGTGACTTCTGAAAAACAAAAGAAGAAGTCTAAAAATAAGCAGACGGTAAAGGAATCATTGGAAGTAAAAAAACCAGTCGATCCCGAATATAAATGTTCATTGATCTATCCTCTACTCTGGGAAAAAGTTCCTCTTTTTGTCCTAGCAATAATTTCAAGTATCGTAACATTGTTTGCACCACAAAGTGCAGGAGCTGTCCATTTTGAAGCCCTTCCACTGGCTGTTTGCGTTGGGAATGCCTTCATTTCCTATATCGCTTACATTGGAAAGATGATCTGGCCGAATAATCTTGCCGTCTTTTATCCTTATCCAAAGTTCTTGGTGCCCTGGCAGGTTTTGGGATCGGTATTCATCCTTATCGCTATAACCGTAGTAGTTGTCTGGAGGGCAAAGAAATTCTCTTATTTAGCAACAGGTTGGCTATGGTATGCGGGTACGCTTGTGCCTGTCATCGGCATAGTGCAGGCTGGCAATCAGGCCATGGCGGACCGATACACTTATATTCCCCTGATAGGGTTATTCATCATGGTGGCATGGGGTGTTCCTGATCTCCTAAAAAAATGGAACTACCGGAAAGAAATACTTTTGACATCATCTGTATTGAGCATTTTATGCCTTTCAATTATTACATGGCAACAGGTCGGGTACTGGCAGAACAGCATTACATTGTATGATCACACTTTGAAAGTTACTGATAATAATTGGCTCATCTATAATAACAGGGGTGCTGCCTATAACGGCCTCGGCAATTACAGGCAGGCGATTGAGGATTATGGCAGGGCGATCGAAATAGAACCAGGTTATACAGATGCCTACTACAACAGGGGGGGCTTATGCTAACCTCGGTCAGTATCAACGAGCAATCGAAGACTATAACGAAGCCATACGCCTGAAACTGAATGATAGCAGAGTATACAATAACCGGGGAGTTGCTTACGCTAAACTCGGTCAGTATCAGCAAGCGATTGAGGATTTTAATGAGGCACGTCGCCTGGAAGCTGATTCCCATTACGACGGGAGGGCCATTGAGGATTTCAATAAGGCAGTCGCATTAAATTATACCGACCCTCAAAAGGCTATCGAATATTTGAACAATGCTATTAAACTGCAGCCTAATTATGCCGGTGCCTACCACCTCCGGGGGAATAACTACTTCACACTCAAACAATATCAGCGTGCCATCGAGGACTATAATGAAGCCATCCACCTGAATCAAAATTATGCCGATGCCTACCAAAGCCGGGGAGTTGCACACACTTCCCTTCTCCAGTACCAACGTGCCATCGATGACTTTAGCAAAGTCATTATCTTAAAACCTGATAATGTCGAAGCTTACAAATGCAGGGGATATGTTTATTTTAATCAGGGCAACAGAAAGCTTGGCTGCTCTGATGCCAAAAAAGCCTGTGATTTAGGAAACTGCCAATTGTCAGAAATGGCCAAGGGCAAGGGAGACTGTCGTTGATTTGATGAGGAGATTCTAAAACTCTTTCAACTAGTAATCCTTAATTCTGACACCTGCTTACGACTAAACCTTTGTAGGTGTAATCTGCAATTCTGACGGTTCGGAAATCAGAATTTTGTTTCTTTCTTCCTCAAATCGTCGACTATGACAAAAATGCAAGATTTCAATGCGTAATAAACGAAAAATTTGAATTCAAACTAAATATGAAGTATAAATATTGTGCGAGGCTAAAAAGATTTTATGTAGATTATAGGGATATTTATACTAACTTAAAAATAGGAAAGTAGCAATATTGTCAAAACGTAAATCTAAGTTGACCCAGACAAGTTCTCAATCAAGTCTTCACAAGCGTGTCCAGCCGAGTTTGGCACAGACTACACCTGCCTTTTGTTCTTTCGTGCTGAAAGACTGGCTCTTTGTCATTGCTCTAATTGCGGCGGTGTTTCTGGCCTACCAGCCGGTGTGGCACGCGGGGTTTATCTGGGATGATGATACGTTTTTGTTTAACAATCCTCTCATCAAGCTGCCCGATGGCTTGTATCAATTCTGGTTCACCACCAAAGCACCGGATTTTTTTCCTCTGACATCCACGACCCTCTGGCTGGAATGGCGCCTCTGGGGCATGAACCCGTTGGGCTATCACATAGTAAACGTCCTCCTGCATGCCCTGAGCACAGTATTAATATGGCGGGTGCTTACTTACCTGAGAATACCCGGAGCGTGGCTGGCGGCAGCCTTGTTTGCGGTCCATCCGGTCAATGTGGAATCGGTGGCGTGGATCACCGAACGCAAGAACACCCTGGCAATGTTGTTCTATGTCATGAGTCTTCTCTTCTACCTGCGATTTGAGGATACAGATCGATGGCGCTGGTATGGAATGGCGTTGGGGTCTTTTGTGCTCGCGTTATTGAGCAAGACAGCGGTGGTGCCGCTACCCATTGTGCTATTGGGATTCGCTTGGTGGAAGAGGAATAAAATCAGTGTCCGGGATGTAAAGCTTACGCTGCCGTTTTTCGGCGTTGCGGTACTGTTGGGTTTGATCACCGTCTGGTTCCAATCCCACAACGTCATAGTATCAACAATTGTACGTGCGGACAGCTTTTGGTCGCGCCTGGCTGGAGCGGGTTGGGCGGTATGGTTTTATCTCTACAAGGCGCTGCTTCCGGTGAATCTCATCTTTGTTTATCCAAAGTGGCAAATCGATGCGACTAATTTGCTGTCATATGTGCCTGGATTGCTGGTGCTGGCGTGTGCTGCAGTTTTCTGGCGCTATCGCAAGGGATGGGGCAAGGTGTGGTTATTGGGGCTGGGATACTTTGTGGTGATGCTGCTACCAGTTCTGGGCTTTATTAATATTTATTTCATGCATTACTCGCTGGTAGCTGACCATTGGCAGTATTTCTCAATCATAGGCCCCATTGGACTCGTGGCGGTTGGAATAACCTGGGCATCTGACCGATTGAAGAAGAGAAACGTTTTCTTGGTACCGGCTTTCAGTGTGATGTTGTTGCTGGTTCTAGGCGTTTTGACCTGGCGACAAACCTGCAATTATAGTGATGTCGAAACGCTCTGGAATATGACCATCGAGAGAAATCCGGCCTGCTGGATGGCCTACAACAACAGGGGAATGACCTATTATAACATCGGCCAGTATCGAAAGGCGATTGAGGATTTAAGCAGGTTAATTGTCCTGAACCCTACTTATATAAAGGCCTACAACAACAGGGGGCTTTCTTATCTTAACCTCGGCCAATATCAACAGGCTATAGAGGACTTCAATAAAGCCATCATCAGAGAACCGACATATGTAGATGCATACTACAACAGGGGAATGACCTATTATAACATCGGCCAGTATCGAAAAGCCATCGAGGATTATAACAGGACAATTGTCCTGAACCCTACTTATATAAAGGCCTACAACAACAGGGGGCTTTCTTATCTTAACCTCGGCCAATATCAACAGGCTATAGAGGACTTCAATAAAGCCATCATCAGAGAACCGAATTTTGAAATGGCTTACAGAAACAGGGGTGTTGCTTATATAAAGCAGGGCAACAAAGAGCTTGGCTGTTATGATGCGCAAAAAGCATGTGAGTTAGGAAATTGCAAATTATTAGAAATGGCTAAAGGCAAAGGATACTGCCGTTGATTTTATAGAAGACTCAAAAACAGATTACAAATGGTAATCCTCAATTATGAAAACTGCTCAATACTGAACAGTAGTAGGTGCAATCCACATTTCTGCCGGTTCGGCGTTCGGATTTTTATTTCCTTCTTCCACACATTGTCAATCTCGAAGAAGATGCTAGATTTCAATTAGTAATCAATAAAAAATCGCTGAATTCTAGCTTAATATGTGGTAACACTTCTGAAAAGTTTTCAGAATTTGGATTGAACGAAAGACAAAGAAAAAATGCCAACTTCACAAGGAAAGTTAAGTACAGAAACAACCCAACATAAGATTTTGATCCTGGCCTTAATTTGCCTGGCTCTGGCTATACTCACAGTTATCATCTTTTGGCAACTCAAAGACTGCGGCTTTATCAACTTTGATGATACTGTCTATGTGTATGAAAATTCTTACGTGCAATCCGGTCTGAATGCAAACAGTATAGGACAAGCCTTTTCTTCCGAATTAGTGGAGAAAAGCGGCAATTGGCATCCAGTAACATGGCTGTCATTGATGCTTGATTATCAAATCTTTGGTCTCAATCCCTCCGGTTATCACCTGATAAATCTTCTCTTCCATGTTCTGAACACCATACTACTTTTTCTTATATTCCACCGGATGACAAAGACACTCTGGCCAAGCGCCTTTGTAGCCGCTCTGTTTGCAATACATCCCCTCCATGTGGAATCTGTCGCCTGGATAGCGGAGCGCAAGGATGTTCTTTCCACTTTTTTCTGGCTGCTTACCATGGGAGCGTACAGTTACTATATTGAACATCCGGGATTTCGGAGATATTTTTTTGTTCTTCTGTTTTTCATCCTGGGCCTGATGGCGAAACCCATGCTGGTAACCCTGCCTTTTGTGCTGCTGCTTTTGGATTACTGGCCCCTGCGGCGGTTTGGGGAAATAAAGCCAGATCACAAAATCCGGAATGAATTATTTAAGTCTGAAACTTCTGATAAGCAAAAAAAGAAATCTAAAAAGATGCAAGCGGTAGCCATAAAGGAATCATTGGAGGTAAAGAAACCAGCCGTTCCCCAATATAAATGGTCATTGATCTATCCTCTACTCTGGGAAAAAATTCCGCTTTTTGTCCTGGCAATACTTTCCAGTATCGTAACATACGTCGCTCAACAAAATAAAGGATATGTGCAGTCAGTAGAAATGATTCCGCCGAGTGTTCGTATAGGGAATGCCTTCGTTTCCTATATCGCTTACATCGGGAAGATGATCTGGCCGAGTAATCTTGCTGTCTATTATCCTTATTCAGTTTCGTTGCCACCCTGGCAGGTTTGGGGGTCGGTATTACTCCTTATCGCTATAACCTCAGCAGTTATCCGGAAGGCAAAGAGATCCCCTTATTTGGCAACAGGTTGGCTGTGGTATATAGGTACGCTTGTACCTGTTATCGGTATAGTGCAGGTCGGCGATCAGGCCATGGCGGACCGATACACTTATATCCCTCTGATAGGGTTATTTATCATGGTGGCATGGGGTGTTCTGGATCTCCTAAAAAAATGGAATCACCGGAAAGAAATACTTTTGGCATCATCTGCAGTGAGCGTTTTGTGCCTTTGTATTATTACATGGACACAGGTCGGATACTGGCAGAACAACATTACATTGTATGATCACGCATTAAAAGTTACTGATAATAATTGGCTCGCTTATAATAACAGAGGCATTGCCTATGCTGCCCTCGGCAATTTAAGACAGGCGATTGAGGATTATAACAGGGCGATCGAAATCAAACCGGGTTTTGCAGAGGCCTACAACAACAGGGGTAATGCCTATAAAGGCCTCGGCAATTACAAGCAAGCGATTGAGGATTTAAAAAGAGGTATCGAAATCAAACCGAGTTTTACAGAGGCTTATTTTAATAGGGGTCTTGTTTATCTAAATCAGGGCGATAACATCTCCGGCTGTCGCGACGCGCAAAAAGCATGTGAATTAGGGAATTGTACATTATTGGAAGCCGCAAATACCAAAGGATTATGCCGCTGATTTATTAGGCATACTCTATCATTAATTACGAATGGTAATCCTCAATTCTTATAACTGTCTTCCACTGAAACTTTGTAGGTGAACACCAGCATAGTCCATGTAATATTTTTCGTAATAAATATTTGTTGATTAATGATTATAAGATGCAACGGCAGAGTTGATGATTTCCGGACGCGGAGAACTTCCTGTTATCCACAAAAAGTAATTCTTAATAAATATTCAAATTTTCAATCGGAAAGAATCAAAAAATAACTGAACTTTAACTTAACTTGTGGTACAAGTATTTGTGGCAGATCAGCTGGACGTAACCCAATTACTGCCGGGTTTGCAATATTTCATGATTAATGTAACAAATAGAAGGGGAATTGCTTTGATTGGCAAAAGTATATGGTTATTATGAAAATGAATTTAAAGAATTTTATGATATTATTGTTTGTATATTTTAGTTTTATATTAATAGGAACTATTTGCTATATTTTATCCTTTTGGATAAACATTTTTGTTACATTGGATGTTTTATTTTTTCGAGGTTTAGTTTTATTAATAATTGTATGTTTGATTATTGCACTTTTATTATTAATTGCTAAGAAAAAAAGCAATATATTAAAAGATATAATAACATATCGGGATGTTTTATTAATATGCACATTTTTGTTTTTTTTAAATAATTTTATGTATGGATTGATACCGTTTAATGTTTCGCGATCAAATTCTATTATATTAGTTAGTTATTTATATGAACACAAAGGATCACCAAAAACGGAAGAGGAGATAACCAGTTTTGTAATAAATAAATACTTTTATGACTATAAGGCGATTTCCAAAAGGCTACAGGAACAAATCACTTCGGGGAATATTCAAAAGGTTGATAATGGATACATCCTGACTAAAAGAGGTGAGATTATTGTCGAAACTTTTGAATTTATCGCCGATTTATATAATGTAAAGAATAATTTTATAAAGGACGGTCACAAAAAATAATAAAATATTTGTTTTAAAATTGACATAGATCAAAAGGTTAGAAATGGAGACACAAAAAGTTAAACATAATTAAACAATGCGGTCTCTGGTAAACACTTCCAAAAAGTTTTCATAATTTGGAGTGGAGCCCCCTCCGGCTGGAGCCGTAGGCTCCCTATAATAAAGCGACCTCCCACGAGTGCAGCCTGCTGATCTGTGGTCGCATTCCTTCCCCGGCTGCCGCGGGATTGAACTAAAGACGAAGAAACAATGCCAACTTCACAAGGAACGTTAAGGTTAAAATCGACCAGACATAAGAATTTTAATCCGATCTTGATTTGCCTGGCTCTGGCTATACTCACGGTTATCACCTTTTGGCCACTCAAGGACTGCGGCTTTATCAACTTTGATGACGGTGACTACGTATATGAAAATGCTTACGTACAATCCGGTCTTAGTTGGAACAGTATAGTACAGGCTTTTTCCTCTGAATTAATGAAGAAAAGCGGCCATTGGCATCCAGTAACATGGCTGTCATTAATGCTTGACTATCAGATCTTTGGCCTTAATCCCCACGGCTATCACCTGATAAATCTTCTTTTCCATGTTCTGAACACCATACTCCTTTTTCTTATATTACGCCGGATGACAAAGAAACTCTGGCCAAGCGCCTTTGTGGCCGCCCTGTTTGCAATACATCCCCTTCATGTAGAGTCTGTTGCCTGGATAACAGAGCGCAAGGATGTTCTTTCCACTTTCTTCTGGATGCTTACCATGGGAGCGTACAGTTATTATGTTGAAAATCCGGGATTTCGGAGATATTTCTTTGTCCTTCTGTTTTTTATCTTGGGCCTGATGTCGAAACCTATGCTGGTAACCCTCCCATTTGTATTGCTGCTTCTGGATTACTGGCCCCTGCATCGTTTTCAGGAAATAAAACCGGATCATAAAGTTCAGCCTGAAGTGTCTAAGCTCCTGACTTCTGACAAACAAAAAAAGAAATCTACAAAAAAGCAGGTGGTAAAGGAACCATTGGAAGTAAAGAAACCAGCCGATCCCGAACATAAATGGTCATTGATCTATCCTCTGCTCTGGGAAAAAGTTCCCCTTTTTGTCCTGGCAATGCTTTTAAGTATCGTATACATATCCCCACAAAGTACAGTAACCCTCACATATATTGAAAATCTTCCACCGGTTGTTCATATTGGGAATGCCTTCATTTCCTATACTGCTTACATTGGGAAGATGATCTGGCCGAGTAATCTCGCTGTCCTTTATCCTTATCCAGGGTTGTTGCTGTCCTGGCAAGTTTTGGGATCGGTATTCATCCTTATCGCTATAACCGTAGTAGTTATCTGGAGGGCAAAGAAATTCTCTTATTTAGCAACAGGTTGGCTATGGTATGCGGGTACGCTTGTGCCTGTCATCGGCATAGTGCAGGCTGGCAATCAGGCCATGGCGGACCGATACACTTATATTCCCCTGATAGGGTTATTCATCGTGGTGGCATGGGGTGTTCCTGATCTCCTGAAAAAATGGAACTACCGGAAAGAAATACTTTTGACATCATCTGTATTGAGCATTTTGTGCCTTTCAATTATTACATGGCAACAGGTCGGGTACTGGCAGAACAGTATTACATTGTATGATCACACTTTGAAGGTTACTGATTATAATGCGCTCATTTATAATATGAGGGGTGCTGCCTATGTTGACATCGGCAATTACAAACCAGCAATTGAAGATTTTGATAGGACGATCGAAATCAACAGGGGTTTTGCAGATGTATATATTAACAGGGGTAATGCATATAACAGACTCGGCAATTACAAGCAAGCGATCGAAGATTTAAGCAGAGCGATCGAAATCAAACCGGATTATGCAGAGGCCTATTTGAATAGGGGCTTTTCCTATAACGGACTCGGCAATTACAAGCAGGCGATTGAGGATTATGGCAGGGCGATCGAAATCAAACCGAATCATGTAAATGCCTTCTTCAACAGGGGGCTTCTTTATCTAAATCAGGGCGATAACATCTCCGGCTGTCGAGATGCGCGAAAAGCATGTGAATTGAGGGATTGTGAATTATTGAAAGTAGCAACTACTAGAGGATTATGCCACTGATTTAGTAGGCATAATCTATCATTCATTACAATCGATAATCAATATTTAATTGACATACAATATTGCTGAACTATTACTTAATATATGGTAAATACTTCTAAAAACTTTTTAGAATTTGGATTGAATGAAAGAGAAAGATACAATGCCAATCCAAGGAACGTTAAACTCGGAAACAACCCAACAGAAGATTTTGATTCCGGCCTTGATTTGCGTGGCTTTAACGATACTAACGGTAATTACCTTTTGGTCCCTCAAGGATTACGGCTTTATCAACCTTGATGACAATATCTATGTGTATGAAAATGCTTCTGTACAATCCGGTCTGAATTGGAATAGTATAAGACAAGCCTTTTCTTCTGAATTAGCTGGGGGTAAAAGCGGTCTTTGGCTTCCAGTAACATGGCTGTCATTGATGCTTGACTATCAAATCTTCGGCCTCAATCCCCACGGTTATCACCTGATAAACCTTCTTTTCCATGTAATGAACACCATCCTCCTTTTTCTCATATTCCACCGGATGACAAAGACACTCTGGCCAAGCGCCTTTGTAGCCGCTCTGTTTGCAATACATCCCCTCCATGTGGAGTCTGTTGCCTGGATAGCAGAGCGCAAGGATGTTCTTTCCACTTTCTTCTGGATGCTTACCATGGGAGCGTACAGCTATTATGTTGAACATCCGGGATTTCGGAGACATTTTTTTGTCCTTGGCCTGATGGCTAAACCCATGTTGGTCACTCTCCCTTTTGTGCTGCTGCCTCTGGATTACTGGCCTCTGCAGCGTTTTCAGAAAATCATGGGTATTAAACTCTCCGCTACACGGGATAATTCGACTAACGCTTCAAACTTCGTCCCGACTTGTCGGGATTCGTTTTCAGCGAGTCTCATTAGAATTGGAGTTTCAACAATAAAACCAGATCAGAAAATCCAGACTGAAGTATATAAGTCCGTGACTTCTGACAAACAAAAAAAGAAATCTACAAAAAAGCAGGTGGTAAAGGAAACATTGGAAGTAAAGAAACCAGCTGATCCTGAACATAAATGGTCATTGATCTATCCTCTACTCTGGGAAAAAGTTCCCCTTTTTATCCTGTCAATACTTTTTAGCATCGTAACATACGTTGCCGAGCAAAAAGTAGGAGCTGTCAAATCTGAATTGTTTCCACTATTTCTTCGCATCGGGAATGCCGTTGTTTCCTATATCTCTTACATTGGAAAGATGATCTGGCCGAATAATCTTGCCGTCTTGTATCCTCATCCGGTGTTGTTAGTTCCCTGGCAGGTTTTTGGGTCGGTATTATTCATTATCGCTATAACCTTAGTAGTTATCTGGATGGTTAAGAGATCCCCTTATTTGGCAACAGGTTGGCTGTGGTATATAGGCACACTAATTCCTGTCATTGGTATAGTGCAGGCTGGCGGTCAAGCCAGGGCGGACAGATTCACTTATATCCCCCTGATAGGGTTATTAATCATGATGGCATGGGGTGTTCCGGAACTCTTGAAACAATGGAAATACCGGAAGGAAATACTTTTGACATTATCAGTATTGATCATTTTGTGCTTTTGTATTATTGCATGGACGCAGGTCGGGTACTGGCAGAACAGCATTACATTGTTTGATCACACTTTGAAAGTGACTGATAATAATTGGCTCATCTATCATAACAGGGGTAATATCTATAATGACCTCGGCAATTACAGGCAAGCGATTGAGGATTATGACAGGGAGATCGAAATAAAACCGGTTCATGCAGAGGCCTATTATGCTAGGAGTATAAGCTTTTACGGCCTCGGCAATTACAGGCAAGTGATTGAGGATTTAAACAGGGCGATCGAAATAAAACCGGGTTATACAGATGCCTACAAAAACAGAGCGGTAATTTATTTAACTCATGACATCAAGGAACTGGGCTGCTTTGACGCGCGAAAAGCATGTGAACTGGGAAACTGTAAAACATTAGAAGCCGCTAGAGGCAGGGGATTATGCCGCTGATTTAGGAGGCATAATCTATCATTCATTATGAATGGCAATAAGGTCTGACAACTGCCCATCACTGAATAGTTGTAGGTAAACTCAGCAAGCACTTTTTCCTGTAATGTTGTTTTTCTTATTTTCCCAATTCACACAACCTTCATCTGAAAATGTGCCTAAAAGAAACTAATATTGTTAACTTTTTTAAAGAGCTATATGATCAACAGGAGGCCGGGCAGAGTGTAAAAATTTCATCTGCGTGCTCGTGGCAACATTCTTTTGTTCTTACGCCTGGCCATGTCAGTTTCAACCACGGGGTTGTAACCACCAGTAAGGTTCGACCTTTACCCTGTTGAATCATTCGTTATTCTATTATATCGATAGTCATGAATATACTAAAAGCTACAGATAGGTCAATATTTTCATTCTCCTTTGTGACAGAATACTGTCATGTATGTTTCGAAATAAGCGTCAATCCAAAGTTGATAAAGCGAAGGAGTGCGATGAGGTTCGAGGAGTTGGTTCAATTTTGGATTGACGCTTGAAGAACTAAGCCGCGTGTCGTGAGCTATGGGGTTTCAATGGGGTGTTTGCGCTGCTTTTGTACTGCCTGACAGATAGAACACGATGACGGATGTCTGTTTTGAGTTGAACCTGATCCGTAATGTGAGCCGGGAACGTTATAGATTGAGCGCTTCTTGATAAGCTTCTGAGCGTAGATTTGATTTTGGACAATAGGACACCAAGGCGAAAAGGAGTATTTTTTTCGCAGGAAACCGAAGATATGATTTTTACATTGTGCGTGAACCTCATCTGAGTAACTCCGGCGGACTGTTGCACCTGACGGGAAGTAGCCGTTCTATTCTGCACATTTTGCCTTTCTGGCAGAAGGGACAGACCGTGACATCGATTCCGGTAATTCTGAGCAACTGCTCCTGCCAGGTTTCCCGCCTCTTTTCTTTTGTTGCCTTTTTAACACCACCCATCATCGTATGGCATAATGCGATATTATCTTGGCGGTTTCTGTTTGCCAGGAGACCGACGTGGCGTATCCGCACATAGCGTTCGGGTAATACGTGAAGAAGGAACCTTCTGATAAATTCATCTGTCTTGAGCGTCATGGTCTTTTGACGGTTATCGTCGGCATAATCCCGCCATAAGAAGGAGACCCTGCCATCCCGGTTGGAAAGGATGCGGTTGTTACTGATGGCGATCCGGTGGGTATATCGGCCGAGATACTTGAGAACACCTTCGGGACCGCCAAATGGCGGTTTGCAGTAAACAACCCATTTCTTTTCATAGAGCTGTTTCCTGAAAAGATTGAAGTTGCCGGGTACCTTGAGATGACGGATCGTACCATCGAATACCAGAACACCGTTTTTGAAACAATGCTTGAGGTAATCCAGAAACTTCCCGCTGAACAACGCCGACAAGACCCTTACGGGGAGGAAGAAACCTTTCCGGCAAGACACCCAGCGGTTTCCATCAGAGGAAAGCCCACCCCCGGTGACAATACAGTGGATGTGGGGATGATCCATAAGATTCTGCCCCCAGGTGTGCAGAATACTAATGACGCCTATTTTTGCGCCGAGATGTTTCGGGTCGTTGGCAAGTTCAATGACCGTTTCGGAAACCGAACGGAAAAGAAGATCGTACATGACCTTTTGGTTCATCGATACCAGGAGATTAAGTTCCGAGGGTATGGTGAAGACCACATGAAAATATTCAATTGGCAGAAGATCTTCACCGCGAGCCTCGATCCATTTTTCCTTCGCCAGGGTCTGACATTTGGGACAGTGCCGGTTCCGGCAGGAGTTATAAGATATCTCCAGATGGCCGCAGTTATCGCACTTATCCTTATGACCGCCCAGGACAGAGGTTCTGCAGAGCTCAATGGCGTGCATGACCCGCAGATGATTGCGGGGCAACCGATGGGATGATCTATAAGCAGTACCCTGTTGACGAAAAATGTCCGCTACTTCAAAACCTCCAGATGTTCGCATCCGGCTTACGAAATCTGTTGTGTTGCTTTATCGAGAGGAGAAATGACCTGAGACAGATTCAACCGGCTGACATGCAGATAGATGGTGGTCGTCGTCGGGGATCTGTGGCCAAGAAGCAGTTGAACATGGTGGAGGCTCGTTCCCGCTTCAATCAGGTGGGTGGCAAAACTATGTCTTAACGTATGCACGCTGGCCGCCTTGATGATTCCGGCACGCTTTCTTGCAGCATAAAACATCAACTGAATCGAATGGACGGTGATGTGATCATCCTTCTTTTGCCCTTCAAACAACCACTCCGTGGGGCGATATTTTCTCCAGTATTGCCGCAAATGCTCAAGGGTCGTCTTGGACAAAATGGAGTAGCGATCTTTGCCGCCCTTGCCATCATTTACCTTGACCGTCATCCGTTTGCTATCGATATCAGTCAACTTAAGGCGGGCGGTTTCGTTTACCCTCAGTCCCGAAGAATACGTCATCATCAGGATCACCTTGTGCTTGAGGTTCCTCGTGACTGAAAAAAGGGATTCCACTTCCGATAAATCCAGAACAACCGGTAGTTTTCTCTTGCTCCGGGGATGCCTGATCTTCTCCACTGGCCAGTCGCGTTTCAGCGTCGTTCTGTAGAAAAATTTAAGGCCCGCTACATAAAACCGGAATGTCCCTTCAGACAAATGTCGCTCATTGATAAGATAAAGCATGTACTCCTTGAGTTCGGCTTCTCCCAGTTCCTCCGGGGACCGGTTAAAGTGTTTTGTCAGGTTCTCAACTTCCCGCAGGTAGGTCTTTTGCGTCCTCGGCTTTGCTCCGCTCAACTGTAAATCTACAAGCATCTGATCTCTTAACTTTCCCATCATACAATCTCCTTTGATTATAAATTCCGCCTGTTCATGAAGGCGGTATAGCAAAGGAAGCTGTATGGGGATTCCGCTTGATCAACAAGCGCTAAAATACCTTGTTGAATTTATAAGGACTGGTTTGTTGTGATCCGATGAAAAAACGATTAGATGGCTACCGCGTAGCGGTTTAGTTCTTCAATCGATAATAATCAAAAAATGGCTGAACTCCAACTGAATGTGTGGTAAACACTTCCGAAAAGTTTTCAGAACTTGGATTGAACGAAAGACGAAGAAAAAATGCCAACTTCACAAGGAATGTTAAGCTCAAAAGCAACCCAACATAAGATTTTGCTTCCGGTCTTGATTTGCCTGGCTCTGGCGATACTCACGGTTATCACCTTTTGGTCACTCAAAGACTGCGGCTTTATCAACCTTGATGATAATGTCTACGTGTATGAAAATGCTTATGTACAATCAGGCCTGAATTGGCATAGTATAGGACAAGCCTTTTTCTTTTCTTCTGAATTAGTGAATGAAAGCGGTCATTGGCATCCGGTAACATGGCTGTCATTGATGCTTGATTATCAAATCTTTGGCCTCAACCCTTCCGGTTATCACCTGATTAATCTTCTCTTCCATGTTATGAACACCATACTCCTTTTTCTTATATTACGCCGGATGACAAAGACACTCTGGCCAAGTGCCTTTGTAGCCTGTCTGTTTGCAATACATCCCCTCCATGCAGAATCTGTTGCGTGGATAGTAGAGCGCAAGGATGTTCTTTCTACTTTCTTCTTTATGCTCACCATGGGAGCGTACAGTTATTATGTTGAACATCCGGGATTTCGGAGATATTTCTTTGTCCTTCTGTTTTTTGTCCTGGGCCTGATGTCAAAACCCATGTTGGTAACCCTTCCTTTTGTACTGCTGCTTCTGGATTACTGGCCCTTGCAGCGTTTTCAGGAAACAACACCGGACCACAAAATGCAGCCTGAAGTGTCTAAACAAGTTACTTCTGATAAACAAAAAAAGAAGTTTAAAAGTAAGCAAACGGTAAAGGAAATATTGGAAGTAAAGAAACCAGCCGATCTCGAATACAAATGGTCATTGATCTATCCTCTACTCTGGGAAAAAGTTCCCCTTTTTATCCTGTCAATCTTTTCAAGTATCATAACATTAGTCGCCCCACAAATTGCAGGAGCTGTCTCATATTTTGAAGTCCCTCCTCTGGGTGTTTGTATTGGGAATGCCTTCATTTCCTATATCGCTTACATTGGAAAGATGATCTGGCCGAATAATCTTGCCGTCTTTTATCCTTATCCAAAGTTCTTGATTCCCTGGCAGGTTTTGGGGTCGGTATTCCTCCTTATCGCTATAACCTTAGTAGTTATCCGGAGGGTTAAGAGATCTCCTTATTTGGCAATGGGTTGGCTATGGTATATAGGCACGCTTGTGCCTGTCATCGGTATAGTGCAGGCCGGCGCTCAAGCCATGGCGGACCGATACACTTATATCCCCCTGATAGGGTTATTCATCGTGGTGGCATGGGGTGTTCCGGATCTCTTGAAAAAATGGAACTACCGGAAAGAAATACTTTTGACAATATCTATATTGATCGTTTTGTGCCTATCAATTAAAACATGGACACAGATCGGGTGCTGGCAGAATAACTTTACATTGTATGATCACACTTTGAAAGTTACTGATAATAATTGGCTCGCTTATACTAACCGGGGTTTTGCCTATAATGGTCTCGGCAATTATAGGCAGGCGATTGAGGACTTAAACAGGGCGATCGAAATCAAACCAAATTATGCAGAGGCCTATACTAACAGGGGTAATGCCTATGGTGGCCTCGACAATTACAGGCAGGCGATTGAAGACTATGGCGAGGCAATCCGCCTGAAAGTTGATTCTGACCGAATCTATTACGACAGGGGGACTCTTTATGCCAAACATGGTCAGTATCAACTGGCTATTGAGGATCTTAACAGGGCGATCGTCCTTAATCCTTATTATATAAAAGCTTACAACAATAGAGGAATCGTCTATACCCAGATGGATATTTATCAAAAAGCCTTAGAGGATTTCAATGAAGCCATCCGCTTGAAATCTGATTATGCCGACGCTTACAACAACAGGGCTCGTGTTTATCTAACTCAGAGTGATAATATTTCCGGCTGTCGCGACGCGCGAAAAGCATGTGAATTGGGGAATTGTAAATTATTAGAAGCCGCTCAAGGCAGAGGATTATGCCGCTAATTTAGGAGGCATACTCTATAATTCATTAAATCGGAAACAAACAATTCACACCACAAGATTTCATTGACACATAAGACCACGCTTCCTATATTGCAAACCACTAATACCAATTCGCATTCATTCGTTTACCTTTGTCGGCACAGCCTGCCCCGGCGAAGGCCGGGGTCATCGACTCCTCGACGTATGTAATAATACGCCTGCGTCGCTTCTTCCTTGCCCCACAAAATTGGGACAGTTTCCAATAGCCAAAAGCCATTGGATAATTCGGCTTACAAAATTCAGTTCATTTTGTTCCTGAATTTTGAGGCTCATTACAACTAACGAATTACAAGTTTACTGCGTAACTGTAATTCGAGTTTCACTGCCGTCTCGGTATACTGTTGACTGCAAATTGGTATAAAAGGAAGTTCTTATCAAAAGCTTCTTTTTTTAGGCCTGATGCATTAAACGAGAAAATGCTGTCAAGATTTTAAAACGATTTTAAAAGCTATAAAATTCCCGTTATATTTCCGGTATCGTCAATATTAATATTGTAGGCGGCGGGCTCTTTGGAAAGGCCGGGCATCCGGAGAATTTCTCCGGTAATGGGGACCAAAAAGCCCGCGCCGGCAGCGATTTTAATTTCCCGCACAGTAACGACAAAGTTGCTGGGAAGACCCAAAAGGCTCGGGTTGTCGGACAGCGATTGCTGGGTTTTGGCAATGCAGACCGGCAGTTTATCGTATCCAATTTTTTTGATCATATCGAGATTGCGTCTAGCCTGCGATTGGTAATCAATGGAAACAGCGCCGTAGATTTCGCTCGCAATTTTAAATATTTTATCTTCCACCGGCAGTTTCCAGTCATAGAGCGGCTTAAATGTTCCTTTGGCTTCGGCTATCAACCGGACTGTCTTTTCTGCAAGCTCCAAACCGCCCTCGCCTCCCAGACTAAAGATATCCACCGGGGCGATGTTCATACCTTCATTTTCAGCAGCTTCCACAACCACCTTTATTTCTTCATCCGCGTCAGAAGGAAACCGGTTTAAAGCAACAATGCAGGGGACGTTGAATTTGTCTATATTTTCATAGTGCTTGCGCAGATTTGCCATTCCCAGAACGGCCGCATGGGGGTTGGGATCGTTCAGTTCTTCTCGCGCAATGCCCGCGTGATATTTCAACGCACGAACAGTGGCAACCAAAATAACAATTCGGGGATTAAAATTGCCGTAGGGCGCAACGATGTCGAAATACTTCTCTGCGCCGAGATCAAAGCCAAATCCGGCTTCGGTTACCACATAATCCGCCAGACGAAGCGCCAGGTCCGTGCCCATGATACTGTTGGTACCCTGGGCAATGTTGGCGAATGGACCGCCGTGTATAACGGCCGGAACGCCTTCGGTGGTCTGCACAAGATTGGGTAGTAACGCATATTTCAAGAGTGCCGTGACCGCTCCTTCTACCTTCAGGTCGCCGGCAATCACCGGATGGTCGTCATAAGTATAACTCACCAGAATCTTGCGTATCCTGTCTTTCAATTCTTCATAGGAGCGTGAAAGGCAGAGAATTGCCATAATTTCACTGGAGGGAACAATATCAAATCCTGTTTCCCGGGGTACTCCGTTAGTGGAACCGCCCAGACCAATAACAATATCCCGAAGCGAGCGGTCATTCATGTCTATAACCCTACGCCAGGTGATTTTACGCGGATCGATATTTAAAGGATTACCGTGAAAAATGGAATTGTCAACGATGGCGGAAAGCAGATTGTGCGCACTTTCTACTGCTGGGAAGTCGTTTGTGAAATGGAGATTAATGTCATCGACCGGATGAACGCGGGAAAGTCCGCCACCGGTGGCCCCGCCTTTGATGCCGAAAACAGGCCCGAGTGATGGTTCCCTCAAAGCCGCGATGGTGGACTTGCCGATTTTAGCCAGAGCCTGCGCAAGCCCGATGGACACGGTGGTCTTTCCTTCACCGGCAGGGGTCGGCGTCATGGCCGACACAAGAATCAAAGATGAATTGTTCCTGCGTGGAAATCGCCGGATTACTTCTAGCCTTACTTTGGCCTTGTAACGGCCGTATAATTCCAGATCATTTTCCATCAATCCGAGCGTTGAGGCAATGTCAACAATGGACCGCAGGTTTTTTTCCGGGTTGTGTTGTTTGGTTTTCTTCATAGCGCTACTTACTGATTACAGCTTCAAACCGGATATCAATATTATATTCATCGCTGATGCGGTTAAAATCGTTTTTAAGATCGATAATTTTAACAGCCGGCGGCAGAGAAAAGTAGCAGACCATATGGAACACATTTGCTCCCGAAAAGGGATTATTATCCACATTGGTGGATATGTCTTCAATGTTGACTCCCCGCAGTTGAAGTGATTTGCAGATTTGATGGATGATCCCCGGATGATCAATGGACGTGGCAATGAGCTTGTAGGGAATCGACGGCAAAACGTCGCGATGGCTGGGCGCTTTGGTTTTCCGAACGTAGATCTCCAGCTTTGTTTTTTCGCGTAGGCTGTCCAAATCTTTAATCAGACGCTCGATGTCGTCAGTCTTTCCCGATGTGAGGATGATCATGCCGAATTCATTGCCCAACACACAACCGCGGGACCGTTCGATATTAATGCCCCGGGCGGTAAAAAATTCAGCGATTTCTTTGGCCAGACCAGGACGATCCGGACCCATGGAGGAAATAACAACATATGATCTCATAAGTCTACTCCACTTTTTCTTTTTTTTGCGAATATAGTCGAAAAATCAATAGGCTTTTTTCTATACGCACCGTATTGAAATGTCAAGAGAAAGTGAAAATAATCACTGAAAGTGTTTCTCTAGCATTCAGTGCCTGAAAATGACCCAATCCCCGGCGCAGTCACTGCCGTCAAACCTTCGGCGGCGTCCTCGGATTCAATCCGCACTGCCACATCCTTTTGACAGACGGCTATTTCTATGGTGACAAAAGAATGTTTCGCGTCGCATTGCTGATTTAATGGAGGATTATAAAACTGATTACTCAGAAATAATCAAAAACTGCTGAAATCCAGCTTAATGTGTGGTAAGCACTTCTAAAAAGTTTTCAGAATTTGGAGTGTACGAAGGACTAAGAAACAGTGACGACTTCAAAAGGAACGTTAAGCTCGGAAGCAAGCCAACAGAAGAATTTGATGCCGGTCTTGATTTGCCTGGCTTTGGCAATACTCACGGTTATCACCTTTTGGTCCCTCAAGGACTGCGGCTTTATCACCCTTGATGATACTGCCTACGTGTATGAAAATGCTTACGTACAATCCGGTCTTAGTTGGAATAGTATAGGACAAGCCTTTTCCTTTTCCTCTGAATTAATGAAGAAAAGCGGCCATTGGCATCCAGTAACATGGCTGTCATTAATGCTTGACTATCAGATCTTTGGCCTTAATCCCCACGGTTATCACCTGATAAATCTTCTTTTCCATGTTCTGAACACCATACTCCTTTTTCTTATATTACGCCGGATGACAAAGAAACTCTGGCCAAGCGCCTTTGTGGCCGCCCTGTTTGCAATACATCCCCTTCATGTAGAGTCTGTTGCCTGGATAACAGAGCGCAAGGATGTTCTTTCCACTTTCTTCTGGATGCTTACCATGGGAGCGTACAGTTATTATGTTGAAAATCCGGGATTTCGGAGATATTTCTTTGTCCTTCTGTTTTTTATCTTGGGCCTGATGTCGAAACCTATGCTGGTAACCCTCCCATTTGTATTGCTGCTTCTGGATTACTGGCCCCTGCATCGTTTTCAGGAAATAAAACCGGATCATAAAGTTCAGCCTGAAGTGTCTAAGCTCCTGACTTCTGACAAACAAAAAAAGAAATCTACAAAAAAGCAGGTGGTAAAGGAACCATTGGAAGTAAAGAAACCAGCCGATCCCGAACATAAATGGTCATTGATCTATCCTCTGCTCTGGGAAAAAGTTCCCCTTTTTGTCCTGGCAATGCTTTTAAGTATCGTATACATATCCCCACAAAGTACAGTAACCCTCACATATATTGAAAATCTTCCACCGGTTGTTCATATTGGGAATGCCTTCATTTCCTATACTGCTTACATTGGGAAGATGATCTGGCCGAGTAATCTCGCTGTCCTTTATCCTTATCCAGGGTTGTTGCTGTCCTGGCAAGTTTTGGGATCGGTATTCATCCTTATCGCTATAACCGTAGTAGTTATCTGGAGGGCAAAGAAATTCTCTTATTTAGCAACAGGTTGGCTATGGTATGCGGGTACGCTTGTGCCTGTCATCGGCATAGTGCAGGCCGGCGCTCAAGCCATGGCGGACCGATACACTTATATTCCCCTGATAGGGTTATTCATCGTGGTGGCATGGGGTGTTCCTGATCTCCTGAAAAAATGGAACTACCGGAAAGAAATACTTTTGACATCATCTGTATTGAGCATTTTGTGCCTTTCAATTATTACATGGCAACAGGTCGGGTACTGGCAGAACAGCATTACATTGTATGATCACACTTTGAAAGTTACTGATAATAATTGGTTCATTTATCATAACAGGGGTGTTGTCTATGCTGATCTCGGCAATTACAGGCAGGCGATTGAAGATTATGACAGGACGATCAAAATTTATCCCCACTATGCAACGGCCTACTATAACAGGGGCAATGTCTATGATGACCTCGGCAATCACGGGCAGGCGATTGAGGATTATGACAGGGCAATCAAAATCGATCCGAGTTATGCAGATGCGTATATTAACCGGGGTGTTACCTATAAACACCTCGGCAATTACAGGCAGGCGATTGAAGATTATGACAGGGCAATCAAAATCAACCCAGACTTTTCCTATGCCTATTTGAACAGGGGTAATGTTTATCTAACTCAAGGCGATAACATCTCCGGTTGTCGAGATGCGCGAAAAGCATGTGAATTGAGGGATTGTGAATTATTGAAAGTAGCAACTACTAGAGGATTATGCCGCTGATTTAGTAGGCATACTCTATTGGTAAAAATCAGGCAGGACCATTTTCGATCCTGCCTGACCATAGAATTTAACTTGGAATTCCCCGTTGCTTGCAGCGGGGATGGATAAAGAAAAATCATCTTTCCATATTATCGGCGAAACGAAGTTGAGCCGACGTGATACCCCGCAGCTTGCTGCGGGGAGAGTTCATTCCCGCGGTTAGGAATGCCCCGGCTTCAGCCGTAATGAATGCGGTGTAATCCGCGGGAGGTCGCATTATTTTGGGAGCCTCCGGTTCCTTGCCGGAAGGAAAGCTCCACTTAGAGCTATTTCTTCATTGGACCTGCTGGAGGCGGTAACATGCCCATACTCTGATATTCAGTCTGCTTGATCAGTTGCGCCACTTTTGAATTCGGCGATACGGGCTCGATGAAGGCAATTGAGTTGGCGTTGATATACATCATATCGGGGGCATGTGGTTCCATGTTGCGTTTGAACAGTGTTGACCTCATTTCTTTCGTGTTTGGATCCATCTGCTGACGGACGTAATAAACATTCTTAAGCACAGGAAACGCCGATCCCGCTTTCTCCATTTTTCCAAAAAAGATCTGGCCACTGTTTAAAAGAACAAACTGATATTCCGTAGTGAAAGTGAGATTTTCCTTCGTACCGCCTTGTTTGTCACATCCCAGGAAAAGCATCATTGCACCCAGAACCATAAGTACGACCAAAAACAATCCTATAAAATTTCTTTTGTTAACCATTTTCATCTCCTTTAATCATTTTTTTGTAACAACAGTAATATGCCTTCTAGCTGAACCAACCTCTTTATAAATGGACGTGGTGTTCAATATATTAAAACATATGGTTTGTCAAACTAGATTGTAAAGAGAGTTATCATTATTAATCAATTTGTTGGAACAATAGCGGTAACTTACAGGCTGATTGATATTACTTGCCGATGCAAAAACTGGAAAAAATCTTATCCAATATTTCATCATTTATTTTTTTGCCGGTTATTTCATCCAGATTGTCCAACGCTTCGCGCAGGTCAAAGGCGGCGAATTCCGAAGACATGCCGTCTTCGACGCTTTTTTTCGCGGCCTGAATATTTTTAAGAGTTTTTTCCATGGTCAGTTTATGGCGCATATTAGTGATCATAGCGCCGCAGGTATTTTTGTCATCGCCGCCGCCGGATAAATCGATGATGGTTTTTTTCAATTCTTCCAGTCCGGTGCCGAATTTGGCTGATATTTTAAGAACATTTTTCTTTAGTGGAAACAAGTGTTCAATAGTGTTTATATCCCATACAGGCGGCAGATCGATTTTATTGATCGCGGCAATAACATTGCTATTTCTATTCTTATTAATAATAACTTTATCCTCATTTGTTAACGGTTTACTGCAATCCAATAGTATGATCACAACATCAGCATCGGTCATACTTTCCCAAACCAGATCGATTCCTTCTTTTTCGATGAGGTTTTGCGGTTCTCTAATGCCTGCGGTATCCGCCAAATTCACAGGAATGCCGCTGATGTTGATGGTATCCGTGATTAAATCGCGCGTTGTGCCCGGTATATCGGTAACAATCGCTTTTTTCTTGCCCGTCAGAGTATTGAGCAGACTCGATTTCCCCACATTGGGTTTGCCCGTGATGATGACATTGATGCCTTCGGTGTATGCTTTTGCCGAGCGATAGGAAGACAAAAGCGATTGGATATGTTCTAACGCCGAATCAATTTGCGGCGGCAATTTTGGAATTTCTTCCGTGGATGTATCTTCGGTGAAATCAATGGCTGCCTCAAGTCCGGCCAGCGCGTCAATCACCAAAGCTCGCAGGGTTTCTATTTCTTTACTTAGTGATCCCTTTAACTGGGCAAGACCGATGGCGTAAGCTTTTGCCGATTTGGCAGCAACCATTGAAGCGAGCGCCTCCGCTTGCGATAAATCAATCCGGTTATTGAAAAAAGCGCGCTGGGAAAATTCGCCGGGCCGGGCGAGGCGGCAACCCAATTCCAGTAATTGTGTCAGAATAGAACCGATAATTAACGGGTTGCCGTGGCAGTTTATTTCTATAACATCTTCTCCAGTGAAAGAGTGAGGTTTACGCATGAAAGATATCAAAACTTCATCGAGGATGGTATTTCCGTCGGCGGAAATAATATCGCCATGATACAGATGGTGTGTTTCCCAAGGGCAGTTTGCATGGGCAGGTTGAAAAATACGACGCGCAATTTTGAGAGATTCGGGACCGCTGATCCTGATGATTCCGACTCCGGCCATACCGAAAGGAGTTGCTATAGCGGCTATAGTGTCTTGGTTTAGCAAAGCAAAAAAATTCCTCTTTAAATTATTCCAATTCTAAATCAAAGCGCTATTTTTGTTGGCAGCGAAGCCCGGCGCATGAGACTGTGACATAATTAACTTTTATGTCATTTCGAAGCGAAGCGAGAAATCTTTATTCTAATAATTTCAAAGTTTTAAGATTCCTCACATACCCCTTCGCTTTGCTCAGGGCTTCGGTTCACCGGAATGACATTTTTTCTATTGTGACACAGTCTGAAAGTGTAAGGTATAATACCACGTAGCTTGCTGCGGAATCTGTTTCCTTCATACCCGTGATTTTTTTTCTCGGACATTCTTGTTATTGCCTGTTTTCGCCGGGAGAATGACAATTTTTCTGTACTTACCTTCGCCGCGGCTTTGCGTGATTAGCGATTCATCTTCTTGCAGAACCAGATGGATAAGTCGCCTGTCATGGGCATTCATATGGGCAAGCGATACCGGCTTCAGGGTCTTTTTTACTCTTTCCCTTATTTTTTCCGCTAAACCAAGCAGGAATTCTTCCCTTCTTTTTCTGTACTCTCCCGAATCGATCAGGATCATTTTGTGTCCATTATCAAATTTATTGATGGCTTTGTTCAATATGTACTGAAGAGCATCGATATTTTGTCCGCGTTTGCCGATAAGCAAACCGCTGTCGTCGCCTTCAATATCGAGAATTATTTTTTCCGGCGTTTCATTGACAGTCACCTTACATTCCGGTGATATTCTCTGCAAGATACCATCCAGCAGCTCCTTCGCCTTTAAAGCTGTAGAGCCGTCGGAATTGGAAACTTCCGGCGCTTTCTTCTCTTCCTGTTTTTCCCGTGGTTCTATTTTTTTATTTGACCCGTTCGCCTTCGACACCGGACCAGCGTTGAAATTGGAAACTGTAGGCGCTATGCGCTTTTTCTTCTTATCCGTCACAACCTTTTTCTCAGGTATAAATTCTTTTCCCGGCTTTTCTGGTGACTCTATTTTTGACTCGCTTTTAGCTTCCGGCTGATTCTTGAAGTTGAAATCCATATCCAAAGAAAGAAGAGATGCTTTTATCTTTGCTTTTTTGGAAAATATGCCCCAAAAACCTCCAGCTTCTTCATAAATAATTTCAATATTTAATTTTTCCCGTTGCACGCCGAATTCTAGGCAAGCTTTTTCAATGGCTTCGTCAATTGATTTTCCTTCTATCTCCAAAACTTTTGAATTCATTTCCTAACCTCGTGTTATAAATGGTCACATAATAGAAACGACATCTGGTTTATAAAATCCCTCCTAACCTCCCTTTACGAAAGGGAGGTACTCCCCTCTTTTCTCGCGTGCCCTTTAGGGTAAAAGAGGGGGAGGGGGAGATTTCTTTGCCATGTCTATTTCGAAACTGTTAATAAAATATCAATCAACTAATTTTTTATTAATGTAAATTTGCTGACCTATGCTTAAAATATTATTTAATAACCAGTAAATGACCAAGCCTGCCGGAAAATTTAAAAATATAAAAGTGAATACAATCGGCATAATCAACATCATCTTTGCCATGGCCGGATCACCTGTAGTGGGGGTCATTTTCTGTTGAATAAATTGTGTTGCACCCATGATAATCGGCGTTATGTAATAAGGGTCTTTGGCCGATAAATCCTGAATCCACCAGAAAAACGGCGAGTGGCGCAGTTCGATGGCGTAAAGGAGTGTATTGTATAGGCCGATAAACACCGGAATCTGAATTAACATCGGCAGGCATCCGCTAAGGGGGTTGACTTTATGCGCTTTGTAAAGAGCCATGGTTTCCTGACCGATTTTGGCCTGATCATTTTTGTATTTCTCTTTTAACTCGTTAAGTTTTGGCTGAAGTTTTTGCATTTCCTTCATGGATTTATAACTCATATTACCTAGCGGCCAGAAGATAAGTTTGATCAGGATGGTAAGTAAGATAATGGCAACTCCATAATTACTGATATACTGATATAAAAATTTGATGAAAATCAGCAATCCAATGGAAAGCCATTTCAATCCCGGTATAAATGAATCAAACTCAATAGCTTCTTCCAGTGATATACCTTGTTTCTTGAGTAGAGTATAATCCTTGGGGCCGATAAACAGCGTGTAATTCAACGAATCAGACTGGTTCGGCGGGATGATACTTTTGTTTCCTTTAATATCTACAGAGACCATGTTATTGCTGTCTTTGGACATGTTCATGCTGGTCAGAGACGGATCTTGCGGTATCGCTACGGCCATAAAATACTTCTTTTCAAATCCGCCCCAGGAAACATCAGGACCGAGACTTGTATCAGCCGACAGATCCGAGACCTTCTTACGCTTAATGGATTTGGACACGTAGGCTACAGGCCCTTCTTTACTGTATCTATCTATTACTTGCTTCGGATCAACATACTCATACCAGTTAAGATGCGGTATCTGGGTCAGAGTGGAATCTGTAAGGTTAGATATTTTTACATCCAGCGCGATCGAATAATTATCGGGATTGAATGTAAAAATCTTTTCCACTTTAATTTTGCCATTAAAAATCATGGAAAATACCAAACGCTGTTTTTCTTTGGTGTTTTTCATATCCAGGCTGGTTGTATCAGCATTGTAAATGGAATCGGCGGAGATCTCAGGGGCTGATTCGGGAAAGGTAATTGCCAAAGGATAAGGCATGGATTCATTAACGGTGACAAGTTCTATCGAATCTTTGTTTTTTGATTTGGCAGGTTGCTTCGTGCCGGCTAAGAAATTCTTAATTGCGGGATAAATATCGTCAACGCATTTAACACATTCTTTTTGATACTTTTTGAGTTGAAACGATTTCAAGGCCGCGCCTCTGGTGGAAAATATCGCCGTGTAATTTTCGGTTTCCACCTTGATATCTTTCGGTGCGGCCTCTTTTTTAAAGGAGATTTGTTTTGCTGCAGATTTCGGCGCTGCCGCCGTTACCGGAGTCATGGGCGATTTGGCAGCCGTACCAATACTTGCCTGCTTTGATTCCTGAACTGGGATCGTTTGTTTTTGCGCCGGTGGTTTGAAAAAAAATATCTGATATATCAAAAGTACGGCAAGTGACAGGACTACGGCCAGAATTGTCCTTTTATCCATTAAAAGCCTCCAATTTCATTTTTTACCCCGCTGCAGAAAGCCCGCAGCTCCCGCTGGGGGTTCAATGCTTTCTGCCAATCGCGGGATGTTGCGTTTTAGAAAGGAGCCTCTGGCTCCTGCCGGAGGGGCTCCACTTGACGGGATCGTAACCGCCGGGATGTAAAGGGTGGCAGTGCAGAATCCTTTTTACGCCCATGAAAGATCCTCTTGCCGGTCCATGCAGTTTAATCGCCGATATGGTATATTCGGAGCATGAGGGATAGAAGCGGCAACACGGAGCAAAAAAGAAAGGTGACACGCAAATCTGATATGAACGAATTATGGAAACAAAAAATTTTACCAAAATTGTTCTGAACATAGATTATATATTAGCTTTCCGCGTGAAGAGTTCCGTCAATTCCTTGCATGCTTCGAGATAAGTTAGGGGCGGCATATTTCTTTTGGCCATGACGACAACATCATGCTCACTGGGAAACAAGGCCTTATTGAGGCGGAAAAATTCTCTGATTAACCGTTTAATTCTGTTTCTTCTTACAGAGTTTCCCATTTTTTTGGTTACGGTAATTCCCAGCCTTCTAGCCCCTTGAGCATTAATGCATGTTATAGTCGTAAAGTGTTGAGAGCTTCTCCAAACCCCCTGTTGGTAAATGGCTCTATATCTGCTGCGATTAGTTATCCTTTCTAATTTCCGATAAGATTGTTCTTTCATGCATATCGACCGACCATCCTTAAAATAATAAAATCCCTGATTTATACAGCTAAACGTTTTCTTCCCTTAGCTCTTCTGCGGCTTAAAACTTGCCTTCCAGATTTTGAAGCCATACGAACGAGAAAGCCGTGGGTCCTCTTTCTTTTGGTATTTGTTTTATTGGTCAAAGTCTTTTTCATAATTAATCCTTTAAAAGTAATAGGGAAGCTTATAAAGCATAGCAGTATTTATTTGTCAAGATTAAATTGCTGTATTATAAGGAAGATATCTTGAAAGAAAAATCGATCAAGTGTAGACTAAAACCATCAGGCCGGAGAAGATCAGATGATCGCCGGCAGAATTTATCTGCTGGAGGAAAGTCCGAGCTCCACAGGGCGGGATGGTCGCTAACGGCGACTGGGGGCGACCCTAAGGAAAGTGCCACAGAAAATATACCGCCCGGCGAATGCCGGGTAAGGGTGAAAAGGCGAGGTAAGAGCTCACCGCTTTGCTGGTGACAGGAAAGGCATGGTAAACCCCATCCGGAGCAAGACCAAATAGGAGAACGTTTAAGGGCGGCCCGCCTGATGTTCTCGGGTAGTGTCGCTTGAGGCAGCAGGCAACTGATGTCCCAGATGAATGATCATCACCGCACGTAGGGTAACCGAAGCGCGGGACAGAACTCGGCTTACGATCTTCTCCAGAGCCTGTTTATACCACTTTAAATCAAAGCGCTATCTTTGTTGGCGTCGTCGTCGGCTTCCCCGCGTAACCTGTTTTGAAAATTAATCGAGTCAAAAAGACTCGATCAAACGGAGGGTGTTCGTTTAGAGAAGGGGTTTGTTATAAATTCTTACCTTTTTCCTTTGCTTCCTTATAAATCCGCCATATGCAGAGACCGACTGCCAGAAAAAAAGAACACAGCATGAAATTAGGTGTGGTTCCCAGGAGTTCATCCACAAGATAACCGATATAAAGAAACAGGAAAGAAGACAACACCATCGCCAGCCCCCAGGCCGATAACATCATTATGCCGCCGAGAGAGTTGAACTTCTCACGGTTTTCCTTTGGTTTTTTCCCTATCAGGTAACCCTTCATTTCACTCAATCCACATCAAAATATGAACATGAAAACGCGTTTAACAAAATTTTTATACCTAGTGTAGTGTTACGCTGAAATCTTGTCATATCGACCAACGGGAGATATCTTGTATATTCTAATGATCATTAAGATTTCTCGCTTCGCTTCGAAATGACATACTGTAAAGATATTTATGTAACACTACACTAGATAGCTATTACACAGGCGTCAGTTACTCTACTTGAATAAGATTTATTAATTTTTTTATCAGATCCATTCCGGGAGCTGTAAAGATGGCAACTAATATAATAAAAAGAATGACTACTATAATCAATTCGCGGGTGCGTATTTTCTTATATCTTCTTTTTATTATCCAAAGAACAATGCCACCTGCAAACAATGCGATCAGATGCGGGAAATAGTTCATTCTTGTCTCCTTTTTTTGTAGTAAAGTCCACTTAACAGAATACAAGCTTTTGCAGTTTGCTTAAATAAATATGAGAGTTATTATATATTGTATTTGATTAAAGTCCATTCTATTTTTAATGAGCCTTGATTTTCACCCAAAGGGCACTTCGCCGAAACGAAGTGCTCGGAAAATCTTAGAGCGAATTATCCCATGTCGCTTCGCGACAGGGATTGTTCAACTTACCAATTCCGCTGTGCTTCGCTTGCAGAATTGGAGTTTCACAAAAAAAGGCCGAATTGAAATTCGGCCTTTGGGTTAATTTATTTTAAGTTTAATTATTTATCGTCGTCGTCATCATCGTCAAATGATGCCGGACCTTCCGAACCTTCCGGAACTTCCGCCTGCAATGAACGGGTTATTCCACGAACCAAAAGTAGCATAATGAAGAAAAGAATAATCATGGCAGCGATAAGAATAAAGATGACTGTCGCAGTCCATGCTTTTGATTCCTTCTCAATCTTCTGAGATACCTTCATTGCCGCTTCGTTATATTTCTCAACTTCCAGTCCCAGACCTATCCAGCCAAAACCATCAGGCGCAGTAAGGTTTGAAGAATAAAACTTGATCGGCGCATAGGCAACGAACTTGCTGATTCCAGCAAATTTATACATTAAAACTCCTGATTTTCCTTGAGCAGCGTCTTTCGCAATATTAAATAAATTGGGATCCATAAAACCCAACTGGAAGAGGTTCAACGCTTCTGCTCCTTTCTTTGCCAGTTCCGTTGCGTTCTGAGCCGTAACAGTCGGAACGATTTTCCCATCATGGGTGAGTCCAACAATATGGTAATCAGCAGGATGCACAATTACAAAACCGCGGTGGTCCACCATGTAGGCATAATTGCCGGTGGATGCATCCGTTTCAAATACTTTCTCGGCCTGCGTAGGAACAAGATGGTCGGTAAACTCTGCCAGATGACGATAATCCAAGGACAGTATAATTTCACCGGCAAAGCCATTTTGATTAAATACCGGTGTCGCAAAACGGACGACTCCTGAAAATCTCTGTCCCTTTTCAAACGCTGCTTTATTGACATATAAACCTGTTACCGGGGAAACATAAACTTCGCCTTTATTCAGATTTTTTGTCTTAGCAAAATAATCTTCAGTTTTATATGTTGTATTAGCCGGATTGCTGACATTAACCAGTTTTGTCGACGGCACAACCTGACCGTCAACGATTTTAATTTTTTCGTTGCCGTTTTTGTCAAGCAAAGCCATTTCTTTGTACAGCGGAATCAATATCTGTTGTATTTTACCGTCACGTTTGACCCATACCGGTTTCTTGTTTTCAGAAACAAACTGTTTATATACAGTTTCTGTTGTGGGAATGATTGTTGCAACTTGTAAATCTTTATTGCATTCCATGAGGAAACTGGCAACTTCGTTTGCTGTATTGACGGCCCTAGCTCTTATATCTTCCTGAGATTTTTGGTCTATAGCAGATATGGTACTCTGCTTTATGGTAACCCCCAGCTTAAACATGCCGTTGGCAATTAAGAAAGCCATTAATGATAAGGGGATTACGATAAGCAGGAAGAACACTCCTCCTATATTAAAAAACCGCTTATCTTTATTAGTTTTTGACATTACTATTTCCCCCTAACGTTTGTTAATTTTGTAGTTAATTTATTTTAGTATTAACCCAAAAAATAACGCATGTAAGGGTTAGCATATAGAAGAACCAGAGAAACGACCAGCGCGTAAATAGCGATGGATTCAGCCATGGCCATACCAACCAGCATGGTCATCATGATTTTACCCTGAACGCCTGGATTTCTTCCTACCGCGGAGCAAGCTCCACTGGCTGCTGTTCCAATACCCAAACCTGCGCCTACGGCTCCTATACCAATGGCTAAACCAGCGGCAATCATTGCTCCTACCGCAAAAGTGGCTTTGGCAGAAAGATCACCGGAAGGAATAGCCTCTGCCGCAAATACAACCGGACTTGCCAAAAGCACAGCCGCTGCGGATGTAATTGCCGTTAAGATTTTTTTACCAAATTTGTGTAACATTTTTATCTCCTTTCATAATAAATTGTTTATTATTACTTCTTGTTTCCATAACATAAATAAGCAGTCGAGGGAAAGAGAAATAATTTAACTTTTATTCGGGCAGACCTATTGCATGACTTATGCCATGGCTTTAGCATGAAGGCGTTATTTCTAAATATTTTATTTAAAGAACGTAACTATGGAAAAATGTCCATCTAATTTGTTGAGATTGTTTCGTTTAATAATACAACGATAAAAAATATTTCATGTGAATAAATATCAGCAACTTATTTTTTCCAAACTGTGAACCATCACAATTTGTGGCCTTATTTAATATTTTGTTAAATAGGCTGCTATAAAACATTAAAATTGCTAGTGTAGTGTTACATAAATATCTTTACAGTATGTCATTGGAATCCACACAAACGGAATGCGGATTCTCGGAAAAGGAAAGGATATCTTTTTTTTTGCGCTCCCCTACGGGATGCGCTTCCGATCGAAGCGAAGCCTATAGTCCAGCTCTGCTGGGGAGAAATCTTAATGATCATTAGAATATACAAGATATCTTCCGTTGGTCGATATGACAAGATTTCAGCGTAACACCACACTAGCATGAACTCTGAGGAAATTTTGAGTGCAAATTAATGAGCCTTGATTTTCCGAAACGTAGTGCTCGGAAAATCTTAGAGCGAATTATCCCGCCACCTTTGGTGGCAGGGACGAACGTCGTCCCGACAAATCGGGACTCGTTTTCCCACTTCTCTTCGGGGATAGTTCGACTTACGCTTTAATGAGCCTTGATTTTCACCCAAAGGGCACTTCGCCGAAACATAGTGCTCGGAAAATCTTAGAGCGAATTATCCCGCCACCTTCAGGTGGCAGGGACAAACTTCGTTTCACTTGTTTTCAGCTTGTCTCACTAATTTCTATTGAAATTTTCCGTTAAGGTCGTTAGTATCATAAAAAAATGTTTCTTTATGATAAAATACCCACGAGAAGCTTTTAATAAAGGATGATCATGCAGGAGATTTTAACGGCAGTTACCTATCCCATCGTATGGCTTATTTGTTCTTATATTTTAAAAATTGAAAGCGGTTTGGCGAAGCTTCTTATTTCACTTACAGCAGCAATTCTGGTTTATGTCTTGATAGGCATTAAGCTTTCCCATAAAGAAGGTAAAAAGGACAAAGAAGATTAGGTGACTTTTTTAAGTAAAATTAATAAAATTCTTCAGAAGGCTATAGAAGCGCGCATTTGGCTGGCCAGCATAACTGTGATCATCCTGATTCTGCTTTTAGCGTTGACAGTGAACAGCGCCCGAGAAAAGGATATGGTGGAGTTCTTCAGCCGGCAGCAGCTTGCTAATGTCCAAAATACCGCGACAAGAATGACCGATACTTTTTTGCAAGTCCAAAAAAATGTCTCTTTACTTTCCCGGTTTGATCGCCACCTGCAAATACCACCGGAAGAACTTAACAGTTATTACAAAATATTGTCTTCCGGCTGGGAAAGCACTCTTAACGCAATTGTTGTTGTTGATGACGAAGGCAGGATAAAGAGCATATACCCGCGGCATAATTTCCAGGCAATAAATTTATCTGATCATTTTAAGATTATCCGGGAAAATCAAAAACCATATTTAGGTTTGGCTTTACCGGAGCGATCAAATGATGTCGATTCAAAACAAAATATAGACCGGTATTTGGTGATTGGTTGTCCGCTGAAGCGCCACGACGGCAAATTTAACGGAGCATGGCTGATTTCTTTTTCTCTTTCGGCTGTTGTGGATAAATATGAAAAACAAGCCGGGAATAATGAATGGGGAAATATTTGTTTATTAGATGAAAAACAACAGATAATTCTTCATCGTAATGCAGCTTTGATTGGAAAAAACATAAAATATCTGTTTGGCGATGACTGGGAAGCGAAAATTGATTTTTCATCGGCAAAGGGGGATTATTTTGAAGCAATGGTACGGCAGAGTGATAAAAAACAGCAACGAAGTATAGTTGCTTATTATCCTTTGCAGGCTGGAGATAAAACATGGGTTCTTTTCGTTGTTGCCCCATATAATAAGGTAATTTCACCCGTTCGTAAAACGTTTATTTACACGCTTTTCGTTTCATTATTGCTCATTGGAGTAGTTATAGTTACAGGCATGTCTTTTGCCTATAAAGAGGGGAAAAGGCTGCGTATAAAAGAAGAGAAGGAAAGATTGAAGGAGCGGGAGTTATGGCAGGAAAAACTTCTGCGGGAAAAGAAAACCATGGATGGCATTATTGAAGGTTCGCCGATCCCCAGTTTTGTCATCAACAATGAACATAAGGTCATATTATGGAATCGCGCCTGCACGGAGCTCACCGGCTATTCCGCCCGGGAAATGCTCGGCACCAGTAATCACTATAAACCTTTTTATTCGGTTAAAAGGCCGATTATCGCTGACTTAATCGTTGATAAAAACGTGGAAGATTTAGATAAATATTATGGCGATAAAAAATTAAAAAAAGCCGAAAAGTTGTTGGGCGCCTATGAAGCGACTGATCATTTTGAAAATCTTGGCGGCCGCAGCCGGATTCTGTATTTTCTGGCAGCTCCTATTTATGATGAAAAAGGTGAAATTATAGCCGCAATAGAAACACTGCAGGACGTTTCACGCGAAAAAGAAATGACTAAAAGTTTAAATGAGTATGCCGAAACACTGCAAAATGAATTGGTTGAGAATATTGAACTGCGGCGTCAGATTGAAGATCTTTATAACTATTTGCAGTCGATAGTAAACAGTCTGCCGGATAAAATTTATGAGATTGATGAAAACGGCATTATCAATTTCGTGAGCCGCGGTTTAAGGAAAAAAGGCGGACCATCTTCCCGTGAATTTAAAAACAAACATTTTTTGGAATTTGTCGCTTCCGGATATGAAGATTTCGTGTCCTCTAAATGGGAAGAAGCGAAAAAAGGCATTTACAAACCGTATGAAATTGAAGCAAAAGATAATGATGGCCGCAAGCATAATCTTTTGATTACCACCTCTCCAGTGATGGGAACCAATCATTATATACTGGTTCAACGTGATATTACGGAATTCAAAAATCTGGAGAGACAGCTTTACGACAGTCAGAAACTGGCGGCTTTGGGTCAGCTTTCGGCGGGCATAGCTCATGAAATACGCAATCCTCTTTCTTCGATCAAAATGAGTCTGCAGATATTGACAAAACGAATGAACCCTGAAGGAAACGATTTGAAAAGATTCAAGATTGCGGAAAAAGAAGTGGACCATCTGGAAATGCTGGTTAGTAACATTTTAGCTTTTGCCAAGCCGGTGGAGCCCCAAAAGGCGCCGGCAGACTTGTCCAAAGTATTGGAACAGGCCATAGCCTTGGCGGAAAAAGGGATTAGCGATAAAAAAATTGAGGTGCAAACGGAATTTGCCGATATTCCCCTCGTGGCGGTAGACGCGGCGATGATGGCTGACGCATTTTTAAACGTTATCCGCAACGCCGTGGAGGCGTCGGAGGTGTATGGCAAAATCAAAGTTTCGCTGCGCTATGCTTATGAAACTCATCAGTCGGTTGTTGTGGAGATTAAGGATGATGGAGGCGGAATCGATGTGGAGGATATGCCGCACATATTTAATCCTTTCTTTACGCGAAAAAATTATGGTACCGGGTTGGGACTTTCTCTGGTAAAGAAAATAATTGATATTCACCAGGGAACGATTGACATTCTAAGTGAAAAAAATGAGGGGACGAAGGTGCTTATAATTCTGCCTCTGGGAATCGAAAGCGCCCGTTCAACCGTTACAAATAACGAATAAGGTAATATAATATTATGCCGAGTATTCTTGTTATTGATGATGATGCTTCGATTGCGGAGACACTGGATCTGTATCTGACTGAGGAAGGTTATAAAGTTCGCACCGCGCTGACCGGCACGGAAGGTTTGAATAAGTATGTGCAGGAACAATCCGATGTCGTCATTTTGGATATCCGCCTGCCGGATATCAGCGGATTTATCGTTCTGGAAGATCTCAAGGAAGAAAATGAAAATGTCAAAGTCATCATGATTACCGCTTTTCATGACATGGAAACAACCATTAACGCAATGAAGAGCGGCGCTTTTGATTATATTCATAAACCGGTCAATGTTGATGAACTGGATCTGGCGATTAAGAAAGCCCTGAAATCAATAGAAATGGAAAAAAGGATTGATGGACTCTTAATGGAACCGTCAAGAAATTTCCGTGTCGGCGATATCATCGGCGCCGGCAATGAAATGCGGGAAATTTTCAAAACCATCGGCACTGTTTCTCAGAGCCGCACCACCGTGCTGATTCAGGGAGAGAGCGGCACCGGAAAAGAATTAATCGCCAAAGTAATTCACAATAATACTTCGCCGGACGAACCTTTTATTGCCGTGAACTGTTCCGCCATTGTCGAAACCCTGCTGGAGTCGGAATTGTTCGGCCATGAAAAGGGTTCTTTCACCGGCGCTATCGCTAGAAAACTCGGCAAGTTTGAACTGGCGCGATTCGGTTCTGTTTTCCTTGATGAAATAAGCGAAATGTCCGTCAATCTTCAGGCCAAACTTCTGCGTGTTTTGCAGGAAATGGAATTCGACAGAGTGGGAGGGAAAGACAAGGTCAAGGTTAACGCCCGGATTATGGCCGCGACAAACAAAGATTTAAAGACTTTGGTTAATGAAGGAAAATTCCGCGACGATTTATATTACCGTCTGAATATCGTAGCCATTAACTTACCGCCGCTGCGTGCGCGCCATCAGGATATACCGCAGTTGATAGATTATTTGCTTGCCAAAATTAATTTGGATCTGCACAAAAAAATCATCGGTGTTTCCGAAGAGATGATGGAAATATTCATGAACTACAACTGGCCGGGCAATGTCCGGGAACTGGAAAATCTGCTCGTGCGCGCCTGTGTTGTGGCCAAAGGGCAGGTTCTGGGAGTCAGTGATTTCCCCGAACTAGGCAAGGAAGAGGCTTCTAAAATATCTGACGATGCGTCAGTCGGTTTTTTCAAACCGTCGGAACCGGGCAAATTTCTGACCCTCGATGAAGTGGAAGAGCGCTACATCAGAAAAGTCATCAAAGAGACGGATAAAAACAAAGGGGAGATTTGCGATATATTGGGAGTCTCCCGTCCGACTTTGGAGAGGAAGCTCGAAAAATACGGCATTACCTTTGAGCGGGAGTAGGGCTTCCGATTCCATTCCGCTTGTAATTACCACCTTGCAGGTGGTAATTACCGGTAAGGTAGAATTTGATTTATTATGCGCTCCCCTGCGGGATGCGCTTCCGGTCTTTGGCTAACTTTGTTAGCAGCGTCGTCGGCTTCCTCAACGTATTATTATATACGCCTGCGGAGCCTCCTCCTTCCTCGTTACCCTTTGAAATCGAAATGGTATAGTAATGGATATTATGAACAGCCCCTAAACGTTGTCATTCCCTTGCGAATGAAATGAGACAAGGGAATCCAGAAAAAATACAATTATTGATATTTCAAGACCTGACTTCATTTACGCGGTAATGCTCATTTAAATTCTATTTCTCAATGAGAAACAGTTGACCTCAAAACGCTGAAGAGAAAGTTATGAAGAAGATGCTTGATGGAATGCGGCAAATAGTTTATAATTGAATAAAAATGAAGAGGTTGCATTATGGGTAAAACAATAACATTGCGAATAGATGACGATACCTATGATATCTTCAGAACGGCTGCCCAGGCGCAGAGGCGGACAATATCAAACTTTATCGAATATGCCACACTTTCTCATGTGACAGAAGAAGCTTTTGTTGATGATCATGAAATGACCGAAATATTGAGGAGCAAAGAACTGGTTTCATCATTAAGAAAAGCAAAGGAAGATATTAAGAAGGGGAAATATAGAATTGTCAAATAGATTTGAAATTGCGGAGACCGAAACATTTCAGCGTTCCATTTCTAAAAAAGAATTCAGTAAGATATATAATAAAATAAAGACATACGTTTATCCTCAACTAAGAATCAGTCCTTTCTTTGGCAAGAATATCAAAAAACTCAAAGGTGAATTTAAAGATGTATACCGGTATCGGATCGGTGAATATCGTTTGTTTTATCAGATTGATGAAAAACAAATATTGATTTTCATCATGGATATAGTGAAGAGGAAAGATGCCTATTAATACCAATTCTAAATCAAAGCGCTATTTTTGTTGGCGTCGTTGTCGGCTTCCTCAACGTATGTATAATACGTCTCGTCGCCTTCGCCTAGCCGCCTCAATATCATCTTTGATTTAGAAATGGTATAAAGCATAATCAAGGATTATTTCTAAACATGAAAATTACCAGTGCGAAATTTGTAAAAAGCGCCGTTTGGCCGCCTCAGTATCCGCCGGCGATATTGCCGGAGATCGCTTTTGTTGGGCGTTCCAACGTCGGCAAGTCATCTTTGATCAACACGCTTGTCGGGCGTAAGAATCTGGCGAAGACGAGCAATACTCCCGGCCGGACGCAGTTGATTAATTTTTTTACGATTAACGAAAAAATATCTTTTGTTGATCTTCCCGGCTATGGTTTCGCCAAAGTTTCCCAGTCGGTGAAAAAAGACTGGGGTGATATGATTGAAGCCTATTTGCGGGAGAGGCAAAGTCTTTGTCTGGTAGTTTTAATTCTGGATATCCGGCGCGATCCCAGTGAAGATGATTTGTCTTTGCGTGACTGGCTTGCGCATTACCGCATACCTTATCTGTACATTTTGACCAAGGCTGATAAATTATCCAACAATCAGGCTATTGCCCGTAAACGCGCGATTGAAAAAACTCTCGACGTATCGACTGACAAAAAGCCTATCCTTTTTTCAGCAATAACGCATAAGGGCAAGGATGATATCTGGCAGTTTTTAGGAAAACATTTAAGTTCACTTCCTACTCAATAGTCATAGAATTTTTTATTTAATATTAGTATGTAAACAAAGTACTAACGGCTTAAATTATTCAAAAACCATTATGTATACCGGTCACTGAACGTCAGTCATTTTTTAGTCTTGTCATATCAAATATTTAGCGAAAAAAATTAAATAAATTAAGCTTGTGCTCTTGACAGGGAAGGTATTTTATGTTAGCCGAACCGTGCTTGTTTAGATAGTATTTTTCAGGTTTTTTTTACATAGAATAGCGAGGTGTAATCAGGTGCTAAAAGATAACGAAAAAGTTGGTGCGGTAATGGTAGTTGGCGCGGGAATCGCCGGCATTCAGGCGTCTCTCGATTTAGCCAATTCCGGAATGAAAGTATATTTGGTCGAAAACGGGATCAGTATCGGCGGCGTCATGGCGCAACTGGACAAGACTTTTCCCACGAATGACTGTTCCGCCTGTATCTTGTCGCCAAAACTGGTTGAAGTAGGGCGTCATCCTAACGTGGAAATAAAAACCCGGCGGACTGTCGAGTCGGTCGAAGGTGAGCCTGGAAAATTCAAAGTTAAATTAACAAACGCTCCGCGATTTGTCAATCTGAACAAATGCACCGGCTGCGGTGATTGCGCCAATGTCTGTCCGGTTTCCGTTCCGGCCGGTTTCAACGGAAATTTAAGTGAAAGAAAAGCGATCTACCGGCACTTTCCACAAGCCATTCCCAGCGGCTTTGCTATCGATAAACTGGGGACGTCTCCCTGTAAAGCCAATTGTCCGACTCACATCAGCGTTCAAGGCTACGTGGCGTTGATCGGCCAGGGCAAATTCAAAGAAGCTCTCAAACTCATCAAACAGGATAACCCTTTCCCCATCGTCTGCGGACGCGTTTGCAACCATCCCTGCGAGACGGCCTGTATGCGGGGCAAGGTTGATGATCCCATCGATATTATGCATCTGAAGCAGTTTGTCGCTGATCTGGATTTAAACAGCGATACCCGTTATCTGCCTGAAAAGAAGGAAAGCAAGGGCAAGAAAGTCGCCGTTGTCGGCGCCGGTCCTTCCGGACTAACCTGCGCTTATTATCTGGCCATCGAAGGCTATGAAGTGGAAGTTTTTGAAGCGCTGCCTGTGGCCGGCGGCTGGATGGCTGTTGGCATTCCCGAATACCGTCTTCCCAAAAAAGTCCTCAATGCGGAAATCAAGGTCATGGAAGACCTGGGCGTGAAGATTCATCTCAATACAAAAATCGGCAAAGATATTTCCTTTGATCAGCTTAAGAAAGATTACAGTGCGATTTTCATCGGCTGCGGCACGATGAAGAGCAGCAAGCTCAACATTCCCGGTGAGGATATGCAGGGCGTGATTCACGGTGTCGATTATCTGATGCAGATCAATCTGGGCAAGAAAGTTTCCCTGGGCGACAAGGTTGCTGTTGTCGGCGGCGGCAATGTGGCTATGGACGCTGTGCGCACGGCTGTCCGAACCGGTTCGAGGGAAGTTTTTATTCTCTATCGCCGGACCCGCGCGGAAATGCCCGCAGCACCCGAAGAAATCGAAGAGGCCATTGAAGAAGGAATCGAAATGAAATTCCTCGTTGCCCCGAAACGCGTCGTGGGCAAGGACGGAAAAGTTACCGGCATCGAGTGCACACGCATGGAACTGGGCGAGCCGGACGCGAGCGGACGCCGCCGGCCCATCGAAATTAAGGGTTCTGAATTTATAGTTGAATGCGATTCTATCGTTCCCGCCATCGGTCAGGAAGCCGATTTATCTTTCATTACCAAAGAAAGCGGCGTATCCATCAATAAATGGAATAATGTGGATTTCGATAAGGTCACTTACGCGACGAATGTCGCCGGCATATTCACCGGTGGTGACGTAGCTACCGGTCCCCAGACGGTCGTCAAAGCTGTTTTCGCCGGCAAGGAAGCGGCCAAGTCCATCAACCGTTATCTCATGGGCGAAGACATCAAGGCGGGTCGCGAAAAAGACTGGACCAAAGACCTGGCGGATAAGGGTGATGTTTCCAATGTTGCTAAGGTCGCGCGTGAAAAATATCCCTTCATGAAGCCGGAAGAACGTCGCACCAACTTCAAGGAAGTGGGCTTGGGTTTTGATGAAGCGCAGGCCAAAGCGGAAGCGCTGCGCTGTTTAAATTGTGGTATCTGTTCCGAATGTTATCAGTGCGTTGATGCCTGTATTGCCAAGGCAATTGACCATGATATGACGATCGAAGAAGAAACCATCGAAGTCGGCGCGGTCATCGCTTCGCCCGGTTTTGAAATATTTGACGCGCGTCTGCGCGGCGAATTCGGTTACGGCATATACAAGAACGTGGTTTCGGCGATTCAGTTTGAAAGAATCCTTTCTGCATCCGGTCCTTTCTTCGGCCATGTTCAGAGAATATCCGACGGCAAGGAGCCGAAGAAAGTCGCCTTTATTCAATGCGTAGGTTCGCGCGACACTTCCTGCGACAACAGCTGGTGCTCTTCGGTTTGCTGCATGTACGCAACCAAAGAAGCAATTATCGGGAAGGAGCACGCCAAGGGTCTGGAGCCGACAATTTTCTATATGGATATTCGCGCTCACGGCAAGGATTTCGACAGGTTCGTCAACCGCGCCAAGGAAGAATACGGCATTCGTTATATCCGTTCAATGCCTTCAGTCATTAAAGAAATGCAGCAGACCAATAATCTGCTGATTAAATATGTTAATCAGGATGGAACCTTCACGGATGAAGAATTCGACATGGTGGTTCTTTCTGTCGGTTTGATGCCGCCCAAGGAAGCCAAAAAGCTGGCGTCCAGTCTTGGTGTTGAGCTTGAAGATCATGGTTTCTGCAAAACAAAACTGGAAAATCCGGTTCAGACCTCGCGCCCCGGCGTGTTTGTCTGCGGAGCTTTCGGCGGACCGAAAGATATTCCCGAAACAGTTATGGAAGCAAGCGCCGCGGCCGCCTGCGCGGAAGGGTTACTGGCCTCAAGACGCGGAACGATGATTACTCCGGTGGATAATCCGGAAGAAAAAGATATGCGCGGCACGGGCGTGCGCACCGGTGTGTTTGTCTGCCACTGCGGTATCAATATCGGCGGTGTTGTTGACGTTCCGGCAGTCCGTGATTATGCCGCGACACTGCCCACTGTTGTTTATACGGCGGATAACCTCTTTACCTGCTCGCAGGATACGGCGGTGAAGATGGCCGAAGTTATCAAGGAAAAAGATCTCACGAGAGTTGTTGTGGCATCCTGCTCGCCCCGCACGCATGAAGGCCTGTTCCAGGAAAACTGCGAAAAGGCCGGTTTGAACAGATATCTGTTCGAGATGGCCAACATTCGCGACCAGAACTCCTGGGTACATATGCACGAACCGGAAGCAGCCACCGAAAAAGCGAAAGATTTGCTGCGCATGGCTGTAGCCAAAGCTCAATATTTGAAACCTTTGAAACCGGGTCAGCTTTCCGTCAATCATCAGGCTTTGATTATCGGCGGCGGACTGGCAGGCATAACCGCGGCTCTGTCGCTGGCCGATCAGGGTTTTGCTTCATTCATCGTGGAAAAAGAAGACCGTCTCGGCGGCAATTACAATCATCTCTATAAAACACTCGAAGGTCTTGATGCGCAAGCTCATTTAAAAGGCCTCCTGGAAAAAGTTTACAAAAATCCTTTGATTACGGTTGCCACCGGCGCCAAGATCGATAAGATCGAAGGTTTCATCGGAAATTACAAGACTACAGTCAAGGTCAAGGATGGCGAGAAAGTATTTGAACACGGTATAGTGATTGTGGCTACCGGCGCTTCTGAAAACAAGCCCAAAGAATATCTCTACGGTCAAAACGCCAGTGTGAAGACACAAAGAGAACTTGAAACTCTGATTTACGAAAAAGATCCCAAACTGGCTTCTGTGAAAAACGTAGTCATGATTCAGTGTGTGGGCAGCCGCGACAAAGAAAGGCCTTACTGCAGCCGTTACTGCTGCTCCGAAGCGGTTAAGAATGCTCTGGAACTCAAGGCCGCCGATCCGTCCCGCGACATAACCATCCTTTATCGCGATATCCGGACATTTGCTTTCAAAGAAGATTATTATAAGAAAGCGCGTGAAATGAATATCAAATTTATCTCTTATGAAGAAGATCGTAAACCGGAAGTTGTTGCAGCCGGAGATAAGGTGGAAGTCAAAGTGTTTGACCCGATTCTGAATGAGAAGGTAAATCTTCCTGCTGATATAGTGGCTCTGAGCATTGGTGTTGTGCCGAATCCGGAAAACGCAGCCATCGGCCAGATGCTGAAAGTACCTACCAATCAGGACGGCTTCTTCCTTGAAGCGCACGTTAAACTGCGCCCGGTTGATTTCCAGACCGATGGTGTCTTTATGTGCGGCATGTCGCATTCGCCCAAGTTCAGTGACGAATCAATAACTCAGGCTAACGCCGCCGTTTCACGTGCCGTCATGGTTCTGTGTCTTGATTTCATCGAGGCGGAAGGCAAAACAGCTTATGTCAATAAGGATAGATGTGCGGCCTGCGGTCTTTGCGAAATCAATTGTCCCTACAGTGCAATTCAGGTCAATGTTGCGGAAGGCTGCGCTGAAGTTAATACAGTTTTATGCAAGGGTTGCGGCGTATGCACGGCGTCCTGCCGTATGAACGCCGTTGATCTCAACGGATTCAATAACGAAGAAGTGCTGGCACAGATATTTAATTTAAACTAAGGTAAACGGCTGATAAAGCCGCATTACCGCTGTAAGGAGAATATATGGCTGAAAAATTAGCAAACAAAGAATGGGTACCGAAATTCGTTGCCATTGTCTGCAACTGGTGTACTTACGCAGGAGCCGATCTGGCGGGTATCAGCAGAATTCAGTATCCGACAAATGTCCGCATCATCCGCGTTCCCTGCACGGGAAGAATAAATCCTTTTTATATAGTGAAAGCCCTGCAGACCGGAGCCGATGGCGTTCTGGTTTCGGGTTGACACCCGGGTGAATGCCACTATATCTCAGGAAATCTCGTGGCACGGCGCAAGTTTGCGACGTTAAAAAGTTTCCTGAACTACATTGGTGTGGAAGGCGACAGAACCATATTTACATGGGTTTCCGCGTCCGAAGGCGACAGATGGGCACAGGTCATCAAAGGCGCTACAGAGAAAATAAAGGCACTGGGACCGGCCAACAAGATGATTAAGAAGATTGGTTAATATCATTTAAAGATAATAAAAAACGGGGAATCATCACTGTGGAAAACATTGAAACAAAATTACGGGAAGAAGCAAAAAGACTGCTTTTGGAAAAGAAGGCCGACGTGATCGTCGGTTATGAAAAAGGCACGCTACCGTTGACGGCAACGCCCTGCTTTATCACGGCGCCCGAGGAAGCCGACAAGTTTGTCTGGAATAATTTCTGCACGCAGAATCTGGCCAAGTATGTTCACGATTTGATCACCGCGCACAAAAATTCACAAAAGCGGGTCAAGCCGGAAGACCGGAAGAAAAAAATTATCGGTGTTGTCGCCCGAGGCTGTACAACCCGTTCGCTGATTATTCATCTGCAGGAAAGACAATATGGTCGGGATGAATTGGTGATTATCGGTGTTCCCTGCGATGGTTATGTGGACGGCAAAGGTTTGAAAGTGGCTATAGGCGGCGCGGACGTCGTGGACGGGTCGCTGGACGGCGGCCAGATTAAGATGAAAACATCCGATGGCGATAAAACCGTTGCTCTCAAAGATGCGCTGGCGGACAGTTGCCTCACCTGCCGGTTCAATAATCCCATAATTTCCGATGTCATGATCGGACAAAACGCTCCGGCGATGAATCCCGACGCGGAATATAACGAAGTAAAAGAATTCGAAGCCAAACCGATTGAAGAACGCTGGGCGTATTTCATCAAGGAAATGGAAAAGTGCATGCGTTGCAACGCTTGCCGTCAGGCCTGTCCTTCCTGTTATTGTCCGACCTGTTTTGTGGAACAGAGTCAGCCGCAGTGGGTGGGTATCGGCGAGGACAAGTCCGATACCCAGGTATTTCAACTGATGCGTCTCTATCATATGGTTGGCCGTTGCGTTGATTGCGGTTCTTGTGTCGCTGTTTGTCCGATGGGCGTTGATTTACGCAAGTTCCTCAAGAAGATCGACAAGGATTGCTGGGAGTTTTTCGGCAACCGCGCCGGTTCTTCTATGGAAGATATGCCGCCGCTTGGCAAGTACAATGAACATCACGATAAAGGAGACTTTATCTACAACCCATAATTAGTTCGAAATAATGGAGTTTACATGGAAACTTTTCTGGAAGAAGTAAACAAAAAGATTGACGGTGTGCCGCTGCAAAGATGCTATCATTGCCGTAAATGCACTGCCGGTTGCCCCGTGGCTTCCCACATGGAATATAACCCCAACAAGGTTATTAAAATGATACAGAACGGTCAACGTGATAAGGTTCTCAACAGTTCGACCATCTGGATTTGCCTGTCCTGCGAAACCTGCATTACCCGCTGTCCGAATCAGGTGGACATCGCGCGCATGATGGATGCGTTAAGGCAGATGGCCATTGAATCCGGCGTCGGCGCCCGGGAGAAGAATATTTTGAAATTTCATGAAGCATTCCTTGCCGGAATTAAGCGTGGCGGCCGTATCAATGAACCCATGATGATGGCCCAGTATAAACTCACATCGGGAGATCTGTTCTCGGATGTTGCCTTGGCCCCGGGTATGTTCCTGAAAGGAAAGCTGTCGCTTCTGTCTCCGCGGACGAAGGACATGAAGTCGGTAAAAAATATTTTTGAGAAAACAAAGCACTCATAAAGAAGGCTAAGGAGGCTAGAGTTGAAAGTTTCATACTATCCGGGCTGCTCGCTGCACGCGACGGGAAAAGAATATGATCAGTCCATGAAGTCGGTAAGTCACGCTCTGGGCATCGAACTGAAAGAAGTTGAAGATTGGTCTTGCTGCGGAGCGTCATCCGCGCACAGCACGAATTTTGATTTATCCATCGCCCTGTCTGCGCGCAACCTGATTGCCGCGGAAAAAAACGCGCTGGATGTGATGGTTCCCTGCGCGGCCTGTTTCAACCGTTTCAAAATGGCCGAATATCATTTAAAGGACGATAAGGAATTAAAAACAAAAATTGAAGGCGTGGTGGGAGCCAAATATCAGGGCGGCATCGCCATCCGCAATCCCATTGATGTCATTTTTAATGATATTGGCATTGACACACTGACGGCAAAAATCGTGAAGCCCCTGACCGGGTTGAAGCCGGTTTCTTACTACGGCTGCCTGTTGCTCAGACCGCCGGAAATTTGCGAGTTTGAAAATTACGAAAATCCTTTTATGATGGACAAAATTCTGAATTCGATCGGCGCTGATGTAAAAAACTGGTCGTACAAGACAGATTGCTGCGGCGGTTCTCTGTCGATAAGCAAAACCGCCATTGTTGTGGAGATGTGCGACAAACTTATGAATGCGGCCAAAGAGGCCGGAGCCAACTGTGTCGTAACAGCCTGTCCTCTTTGCATGGCCAACCTGGATATGCGTCCCAGCAGCGGATTAAAACTGCCGATTTTTTATTTTACGGAATTGATTGCTCTGGCAATGGGTCTGCCTGGATCAAAAGAAACCTTTAAAACACACATGTTTGATCCGCAGCCTCTGCTGAAACAATTGGGGCTGATTTAATAAATTGTAAGGGAAAATTATGGAAAAACGTTTAATAAAAAAAGATGCACTAGCGGGCATTGCCAAGAAAATGGCCGATGATTTACTCGTTTGGGCGCCGGTAAAAAAAGAAGATAATATTCTGTTTGAACCTCTGCAAAAAGGCGCCGAGCCGTTCTTTGCTTATTTGAATTCGAAGAACGCGCCGAAAAATGTTTTCTTTCCGCACACGGAAGCTATGATGAAATTTACCCGCACGGAAAAGGGAATGGTCTTTTCAGCGGACGAAAACAAAGCGGATGAATCGGTATTGTTCGGTGTGCGTCCCTGTGACGCTCATAGTTTTGCCCTGCTGGATAAGCTTTTTGACCAGGAAAAATACAAGGACGGTTACTATATAGCCAAAAGAGAGAAAACAACGGTTATTTCTCTGGCCTGCGTTAAGCCTCCTTATACGAGTTGCTTTTGCACATCGGTTGACGGGGAACCTGTTTCTTCCGAAGGCGCGGACATTCTCCTGACAGATATCGGTTCAGACTATCTGGCTGAGTTTATTACTTCCAAGGGAGAAAAACTGACCAAGTATTTTGGCGATGCCAAAGCGGATGCCGCCGCCGATACCAAGAAATCTGAAATAGCGGCCAAAGCCAAAGCGGCAATTAAGTCGAAAATTCCCGCCCATGAAGTCAAACCGATTCTGGATAAGAATTTCGACAATCCCTTCTGGAACACGATTCACGGCAAATGTCTGGCTTGCGGCACCTGTACCTATTTATGCCCCACCTGTCATTGTTTCGATATCAGTGACGAAGTGAAAGGCAGCGACGGTGTGCGCATCCGATCGTGGGATTCCTGTATGTTCCCGATATTTACCAAGGAAACATCCGGTCACAATCCGCGCTCTTCGCAAAAGGAAAGATGGCGTCAGCGCACAATGCACAAGTTCAAGTATTATGTGGACATGTTCAACTCGATTGCCTGTGTCGGTTGCGGCAGATGCGTCATGTCTTGTCCCGTGAATATTGACATTCGAAAAATAGTTGAAGATATTTCAAAATTATAATCAGGGAGTCAGTAATGCAAAACCCGTATATACCTTATCCTGTTGTGGTGGATAAAATCATTACCGAGGTCGACACCAAAGACATCAAAACTTTTCGTTTTAAGTTCGTTCATCCGGAAGACGAAGCAAAATACAGCTACATTCCCGGACAGTTCGGCGAACTTTCCATTTACGGCAAAGGCGAATCGCCCATCGGCATTGCCTCATCTCCGACACAGAAAGGTTATGTGGAATTTACCGTACAGAAAGCCGGCGTGGTAACCTCAGCGCTTCATGAAATGGAAGAAGGCACCCTAATGGGTATCCGTGGTCCATTGGGCAATTCCTGGCCGCTGGAATTTCTGGCGGGAAAGAATATCGTTATTGTAGGCGGCGGATTCGCTTTCACGACCCTGCGGTCTCTGATAAATTATATGATTTACGGCGACAACCGCAAACGCTTCGGCAATATCACCGTTATTTACGGCGCGCGAAATCCAGGCTTGTTGCTTTACAAGGATGAATTAATAGAATGGGGCAAGAGAACCGATTTAAATTTGAATGTAACCGTGGATAAGGGTGATGCCACTTGGAAAGGCAGAGAAGGTTTTGTGCCCGCCGTATGCAAGGAAGTCGCCCCCAGCAAGGAAAACGCTGTGGCTGTGATCTGCGGGCCTCCCATAATGATCCGTTTTACCCTGCCGGTATTTTTCGATTTGGGTTTTTCCAAGGAAAATATTATCACTTCTCTGGAAATGCGGATGAAATGCGGCATCGGCAAATGCGGACGCTGCAATGTAGGCAGTAAATACGTGTGCAAAGACGGCCCCGTCTTTTCTCTGGCGGAATTGGATAAGTTGACACCGGAATACTAATACCAATTCGCTTTCTTCGGCTAACTTTGTTGGCAGCGTCGTTGGCTTCCTCAACGTATTAGCAATACGCCTGCGGAGCCTCCTCCTTACCGCCGCGTTATCCTTTGAAATCGAAATGGTATTTACATCTTTTAAAATCATCTTGTTTTCGAGAGGTACGCCTCACTCTTCAGGCCTTGCGCGCCTTGCCTCTGGAGCTTTTTAAGAGGCTGTCTTCTTAATTAAGTCCGCATGATGTATTATCCTACTTTTTCTTTGTCATTGCCGGACTTGATCCGGTAATCCAGTTTTTTTATAAGCGAGAAATCTGTAACTATTGGCGACTATGGCAGTCAGTCAATCGACCTAAAGCGGATACCCTCCACAAAAGTTTTCTAAAGTCAATGGCCACGAATTTATTGACATACTAGACTGAGTTTCTTATAGTTCATCCATGAAAAGGCAATATCATATCAATTTTTATTGCCTTCGACGATTTGGAAGGGGAAAATATGTTTAATATTATGCAATACGAGGAATTTAATAAAATATTATTATCTATAACTATAAAACCAGATAATATTAATAGTGGGAGAAGGGGCTCTGAAGAAAACGTTAAAATAAAAATAGTCATTCCACTGCTCCAATTCTTAGGTTACGATGTAATTAATGATATGGATTTTGAATTTATTGGAGCAGATATTGTAATAGTAGATGAAAATAATACTCCAATTTTAATTATAGAAACAAAAGCATGGGAACAACAGTTATCTCATTATCTCAACCAATGTCTGGAATATACCTTAAAACTAAAAACTCCATTAATTCTTATTTCATCGGGCCAGCATACATCTTTATATTCTAGCTTGATCAATCCATATAACCTTGAAGAGACAACACCTCTTTGGGATTATAGTTTTAATGATTTGATTGGGAAAGATGGTAAAAAATATTTAAAAGAACTTGAAAAGTTAATATCTAAAGATAAATTATTAAATGGTTCAATAAAATTATACGAAAAAATAGCTAAACAATTACAAACCTCAGATTCATTAGAAAATGCAAAGAAACAATTTATTGCTTAATGTCAAAATTTCAAATCAACTATCAAATCATTCAAAATCACCGAAGCTGATTTTATAAAAAATGCTCAAAAACACCCAAATGAGATTTATGAAAGTTTATGCTTTGGGAAAGATGAACTTAAGAGAATAGCACGTGAAAATAAAAACTTTAGGATTCGCTATCGAAGTAAAGAAATTGGGTTGGAATATTTATTATCAAGTAAACCTAGGTCTAAGATAATTGGACTAGTTGGAATTTATCCAGAAAAAGCAGGAGTTGCCTTTGGGCTAGAGGGTTGGGAACAATTAAATATTTCGCAACAAACCCTAACTAAGATAAAACAATTCGATAGATCTATTAAAAATAAAGATGACGTAAATAGGCTTATATCTTTATTAGAAAGTGCTATTAAGGAAATAAAATAATTTTAAAATTTGAATACTATAGCGTTGATGGACTGGGAATTCCCCCTGCAAGTTGTGCCAGAAGTAATTAGAGTGTAGAATAAAAAAACACTTTAAAGGAGGCACAGATGAAGAAGCGATTTACGGAGGAGCAGATTATAGGTATTTTGCAGGAAGCGGAAACAGGGATGAAGGTAATGGATGTATGCCGCAAACATGGAATCAGCGACGCAACATATTACAACTGGAAGGCCAAGTATGGAGGAATGACCGTAAGCGATGCCAGGAAGTTGAGGGCACTTGAAGAAGAGAACCGGCGGCTAAAACATATTGTTGCCGATCTGACTTTAGATAATCAGGCATTAAAGGCGGTCATCGAAAAAAAGTTTTAAGCCCAGAGTTCGTAGGGAAGCTGTCGAATTTATAATAAAGAGCTTTGGGTTGAGCATAAGGCGATCATGCAGGTTGATAGGATTAAGCAGAGACACGTTGCGGTATGAGGCAAAAGCGGACAAAGACGCTGCGTTGAGAAAGCGATTAAGGGAACTTGCTGAGCAGAGGCGACGATCCGGTTGCCAGATGTTTCATGCCATAGCAAAACGGGAAGGATTAGTAATAAATCATAAACGTACAGAGCGGATTTACAAAGAAGAAAGGTTGTCATTAACCATACGCAGGCGGAAGAAGAGAGCATCATATGCAAGGGTAGCGATACCAAGAGCTAAGAAGCGGAATGAGTTATGGGGACTGGATTTCCTGCATGATTCACTGGGCAGCGGGATGAAAATAAGAATACTGCCGATCATTGATACTTTTACAAAGGAATGCCACAGAATAGAGGTGGACCGATCCATAGGAGGCAGGCGAGTGACTTCATTGTTGAGCGAAGCATCATTGATGCATGGGCTGCCGGAGAATATTATAGTAGATAATGGTCCCGAGTTTATCAGCAACGCAATGGATGAGTGGGCCTACCGTCAGAAAGTGAAACTGCACTTTATCAGACCTGGGAAACCGGTTGATAATGCATTTATGGAAAGTTTTAATGCGAGGTTCAGAGAAGAGTGTCTGAACGTAAACTGGTTTAGAAGCATTGAACATGCAAGAAAAGTAATTGAAGACTGGCGGATAGATTACAATGAAAACCGGCCTCACAGCACGCTGGATTTTCTCACGCCGAAGGAATTTGCACAAAAAGAAGATATTTTGCTGGAAAACTCTAATTCATAGTGGCAATATTGCTGGGGGTAGTCCCACTGGAATTCGAGCGACAGGTGGTCGCAACCTTGAAAGGGGTCGAAGAACCCGTATGGGATCAAAAGGATCTGAAAAATGGTTATTTAATCACTGTAAAACTCATGGAAAAAGGTGTCCCGTGGATTCATGGCGGCGTACTGATGGATGTAAAACTGGTTGGTATTCCCGACCTTCTGAAAAAGGTGTCTGAACGATCTAAATTCGGACTCTATTCTTACATTCCCATTGAGATCAAGGCTCACAAACAGGTTCAGAAAAAGGACATCCTTCAGGTTGTGGCATACAGCATCATGCTGGGAGAAGTCATTGGTAAACCATGTACTAATGGAGGGGTATGGCTGAATACAAATGAAATCGAAGAGTTTGAAATTGCCGACCATCTTCCAGCTTTCGAACTCGTTAAAATCCAGATGGAACAGATTCGTTCCAAACAACTGGAGACCGCCCCTATTTGGTGCAGTGCGTGCTCTTTATGCCAGTGGTTGGATTTCTGCAAAGATACTTGGAACAAGAAAGGGAGTATTTCTTTACTTCCTGGTGGCGGCAAGAGCTCGACGCAAAAACTTCAAGCTATTGGGATAAAAACAATAACCGCTTTGGCTCAATCCGATCCGAAACGCATCGCTGCTATGGCAAATATGTCTGAAAAATCCACCGATAAGCTGTGGCGTCATGCTCAAGCCAGAGTTCAAGGCAAACCCATCGTTATCAAAAAGCCAAAATTCTCTGAAAATGTCCCCATCATCTTCTATGATGTGGAAACCTACGGGAACACTGTTTTTCTTCATGGACTTATTCGGTTATTTGAAGATAAGCGGGAAGAAAAGTTTTTCTTTGCCGATTCACTAGAGGGTGCCGAAATGGTATGGCATGAGTTTTTGGATTTCATCGCCCATGATAAGGGACCGGTTATTTACTGCTGGACATTTTTTGAACAAGCGCGGGCTAGGGAATGTTTGGAAAGATTCGGCGGAAACGAAAAAGCCTACAATGTTTTAATGACCGGACTAACAGACCAGTGTAATTGGACGAGCACCCACTTCGCTTTTCCGACAAGAAGCTATAGCATCAAGGAGGTGGCTCCGGTTCTAGGTTTCCATTGGCAAGCCGAAGATGCCGGAGGCATGAATTGCGAAGCATGGTATGGCAAATGGCTCAAAACAAAAGATGAAATGTTGAAGAAGAAAATCATCGCATACAACAGGGACGATATTCTTGCAATGGAAGTGATTTATCGGCAATTGAAATATTTATGCGAGAGCTCCTGTTTATAACTTTACAAAACAATGAAATGAAGGTTTGCGCGTGGCGGTAATTTGAATTTGCGATTTCCACGCTGATATGTTAGTAAAATGCGCATTAAATAACATGGCATAAACTCTTATATGTTCTATAAAGTTCAATGGAACATTTATAAGTCAAATAAATGCCAAAGACGACCTTGTAAAAAGTTCCAAAGACAAGGCGCGCGAATCATGAGGAACGAGGCCTACTTTTGTGTAGGTCGCAGTGACGAATGATGAAGCGCAACGCAGTATGTGGGCTTTTTACAAGGTCGTCCAACGGGAGATTTTGATGTCACAAACAGTCACACCCTATCTGGAGATGTCGCAGGCTATCGTGGATGCGGGCGGTGAAGCGCTGAAAAAATGCTATCAGTGCGGAACATGCACGGGCACTTGTCCATGGACGTCTATTACCCATTTTAATATCCGCAAACTGGTGCGTTACGGACAACTCGGCCTGGACGGTATTGAAGATTTTATGTGGGGCTGTTCCACTTGTAAATTCTGCGTGGATCGCTGTCCCCGTGGTGTTGAACTGATAGACGTCGTTACCGCTATCCGCAACGTATACAGCGGCGGAGGCATGCTTCCGCAGAGCTTGCGCGCCTTCGTCGGTTCTATGTCGGCGCGCGGCAACCCCTGGTCGGGCGATCAGGCAAAAAGAAACGATTGGGTCAAAGAAAAATATCCCCTGTATGCCAATGATAAGGAATATCTATTTTGGACATGCTGCACGGTCTGCTATGATCCCCGCAATATCAGATTGGCCAAAGCGTCCGCTGAAATATTAAATCTAGCCGGCTTGAGTTGGGGACTTCCTTCAGTGGAAGTCAATTGCTGCGGTGAGAGCTTGAGAAAGGTGGGCGATCTGGAACTTTTCGAGCGGCTTAAACAGAATAATTTGAATTATTTCAAAGCTAACAGTGTTGGCAAAGTAATAACGGTATCGCCTCATTGTTTAGCCACTTTTAAAAAAGAATACGGCGAAGATTATGAAGTCCTGCACTTGAGTCAACTCATTGCCGGATGGGTAAAAGAAGGAAAACTGACACCCAAGAAAGATTTTGGCGGTGTCAAAGTCACCTATCATGATCCCTGTTATCTGGGCAGGCACAGCGGCGTTTACGATGCCCCCCGCGATATTCTTAAATCTATTCCGGGCATTGATTTTGTCGAAATGGGAAGAAATCGCGAGCAGAGCATGTGCTGTGGCGGCGGAGGCGGCGGACTCTGGATGGAAAAACTCAAAGGCGAGCGCTTAAGCGATCTGAGAATCGAAGAAGCATTGGCAACCGGCGCTTCCGTTCTGGCCACGTCTTGTCCATATTGTATAACAATGTTTGAAGACAGTATTAGAACACTTAATGCCGATGATAAAATTAAAGTTAAGGACGTAAGTGAGATTTTCCTGGAAAGCCTTGATATAAATATTGACGAGCTTGTGGTTGATGTCTGCAGCGTCGGTTGAATGTAAGATATAAAAATATGAGACCTTTGAAAAACATTTGTCTGTGTCATTTCGAGGAGTCCCGACGAGTCGGGATGACGAGAAATCTTTTTTATATTATTATTTTATAAGATTTCTCCCTACGGTCGAAATGACAGATGATTATTCAAAGGTCAAATTAGGGAGATAGTATGAGCAGAATTGGTGTTTTTGTTTGCCACTGCGGTTTGAATATAGCCAAAACGATTCGGGTAAGCGAACTGGCGCAGTTCGCTTCCACACTGCCTGATGTTGTCGTCGCGAAAGATTACAAATTCATGTGTTCCACGCCCGGCCAGGAAATGATTGCCAGCGACATCAAGGAGCATAAGCTGGATCGCGTGATCGTGGCGGCCTGTTCGCCGTTGATGCACGAGCAGACATTCCGCAAAGTCATCGAAAACGCCAGCCTGAATAAATACCTTTTGACGATTGTCAATATTCGCGAACAGGTATCCTGGGTCACGCATGACATTGAAGAAGGAACAGCAAAGTCCAAGGCCCTGCTCAACGGCGCGGTTTACCGCGCAAGGCTTTTGTCGCCGCTCACATCGCGCGTAATTGATGTCAATCCTGACGTTATGGTTATCGGAGGCGGCATTGCCGGAATTCAGGCCGCGCTCGAGCTCGCCAATACCGGCAAGAAAGTTTATCTGGTTGAAAAGAATTCCACCATCGGCGGGCACATGGCCCAGTTCGACAAAACATTTCCTACGCTGGATTGCTCAGCCTGTATTCTGACGCCCAAGATGGATGCAGTATTGCAGCACAAAAATATAACTATGATGACCTATTGCGAAGTAAGTGAGGTCAAGGGATATGTCGGTAATTTTGATATTACCGTTAAACAGAAAGCGCGTTATATCGATCACAGCAAATGCAATGCCTGTCTGGCCTGTACGGAGAAGTGTCCCGGTAAGGGCGTCTCCGAATGGGATGAAGGTCTGGTGAAAAGGAAAGCCATTTATATTCCCTTCCCGCAGGCCGTGCCGCAAAAACCGGTTATCGACAGAGAATCTTGTACTTATTTTATCAAAGGGAAATGCAAACTCTGTCAGAAGGTTTGCGAACAAAAAGCGATTGACTATGAACAGCAGGATACTTTTACAACAGTAAAAGTTGGCGCGGTTATCGTGGCCACAGGCTTTGATCTGATGGATACAAAACCGCTCGTTCAATACGGCTATGGCAAATATCCGGGGGTTTACAGCGCATTGGAAGTGGAGAGACTCTTTAATTCCGCCGGTCCCACTGGTGGCAAGGTGACACTGCGCGACGGCAAAGAGCCGCAGGCCATCGCCATTATGCACTGTATAGGCAGCCGCGATAAAAATAATTATGAACATTGCAGCCGGGTGTGTTGCATGTATTCACTAAAGTTCGCCCATCTTTTTAAAGAAAAGACGTCCGCTGATATCTATCAGTTCTACATTGATATGCGCGCAGCCGGCAAAGGCTATGAAGAATTTTACAACCGTATCATTGAAGAGGATGTTAAATTCATCCGCGGCAAAGGTGCGCGCGTGGCCGAAAGCGTTGATGAACAGGGGCGTCTGATCGTGGAAGCGGAAGATACGATTACCGGTAAATTCATTAAACTGCCGGTGGATATGGTTGTGCTTTCACCGGCGATGATTCCGAGGGCAGATTCCAAGAATATCGCGAGGCTCTTTAATTTGAGCACGGACAAGAATGGTTTCTTCATGGAGCGGCATCCGAAACTTGCTCCTCTGTCCACAATGTCGGAGGGAATCTTCATTGCCGGTGTTTGCCAGAGTCCGAAAGATATTCCCGATACCGTGGCGCAGGCCAACGGCGCGGCGGCTGAAGCTCTGACGATTGTTGTGAAAGATAAAATGGAACTGGAAGCGACCACGGCGATGGTCAATCCGGCATCCTGCTGTGCCTGTCAGAACTGCGTGCGGGTGTGCCCGTACGGTGCGCCGTTTTTTAATGAGCAAAAAGGCGTTTCTGAGATCAATGAAGCGTTGTGCAAAGGCTGCGGTCTTTGCGCGTCCGTTTGTCCTGCCTCGGCAATTATTGCGCGGCACTTTACGAATGATCAGGTATTGGCTGAGATGGAAGGTTTAATGGAATTCTAGGTATGTCGTTGAAAAACGCCCATCTGCTTTGTTGCGCTTCGGCCTTTCGTCGCTGCGGCGTATTAGAATATACGCCTCACTCCGAAAGCCTTGCGCGCCGCGCATACGGGACATTTTTGAACGACATATATTTAAAGGTAGGTTTTTTTCTATAGGGAAAGGAAATGTTTATGTCATTTGAACCGAAAATACTGGGCATAGCCTGCAACTGGTGTACTTATACCGGAGCGGATCTGGCCGGAACGACAAGGCTTCAATATCCGCAAAATGTGCGGGTTGTCCGCGTAATGTGCTCCAGCCGCATCAATCCTTCATTTATCTTTCGCGCTTTTCAACTGGGAGCGGACGGCGTGCTGATCGGCGGTTGTCATCCGGGAGATTGCCATTACAACACAGGGAATCTATACGCGCGCAGAAGGCTGGCTGTGACCAAAAAAATACTGGAGTTTGCCGGCATGGAACCGGGACGGTTCCGGGTCGAATGGATTTCCGCATCTGAAGGCAACAAATTTGCCGAGGTTGTGACCGAGTTCACCGGGCAGGTGAAAAAACTGGGGTCGCAAAACAAGTTTAAGATAGAACAACAGCCCACGCTGGAGAAGATATGAGCATCAATTTTAAGCAAATTGAAGATAAATTAAAGACTGAAGCCGGGAAGTTACTGGAGGAAGGCAAGGTAAGCGTTGTAATGGCCTACTGTAAAGGCTATGATGAAAAACACCCCATGCCCTATGTTGCCAGAAAAACTTCCGACATAGAGAATATTGTCTTTAACGAATACTGCACGGCCAACATGGCGCGTTATCTGGTTCGTTATCCGCGCGGAACAAAAATTGCCATTGCGGTGAAAGCTGCTGACAGCCGCGCGGTGATTCAGCTGATTCAGGAAGAGAAGGTGAAACGTGATGACCTGGTCATTTTGGGCATTCCGGTTTATGGAATGAAGAATTTCAAAACAGGCGAAATTATCGACAGCAAAACCACCGGCGGGATTTATAATCCGGTGATTTACGATATCCTGCTGGGTGAGGAAGTGCACGGTCAGCCCGTGGTTTCGCCTTATGATGTTCTTGCCGAATATGAAGCGATGGATAAGGACGCGCGCTGGGCTTTCTGGAAAAAGGAATTGGATCGCTGCATCCGTTGTTACGCGTGCCGCAAGGCTTGTCCGATGTGTTACTGCGATCCCTGCTTTATCGATCAGAACAAGCCCAAGTGGGGAGAAAAATCGCCGGAATCACACGGCAATCTGATGTATCATCTAACGAGATTCCATCATCTGGCCGGCCGATGTATTGATTGCGGCGAATGTTCACGCGCCTGCCCGGTGGACATTCCGCTTTATCTGTTCCACAAAAAAGTGGCGAAGGGATGTGAGGAAATGTTCGGTCAGGCCGCCGGCATGAGCATTGAAGATAAGCCCGTGCTGGTCAATTTCCGCGTGGATGATTCCGATAAAATTTTAGACTAAGGAGAGATTTGTTGTGTTGAAGAAAACAGCATTTCAAAAAATATCTGATCTGGCCGCGCAACTGATGGAGAAAGGGACGCTTGTCGCGCCCGTCCGGGAAGAAGCGGGCTTCAATTTCCGCGAAATTTCCGATGCCAAAAAAATGGACTTGGATTTCTACAATACGTTAATGAGTCCCAAGTCGGCCTTCTTTCCGCAGACGGAAGATTTTGTGCTTTATAATAAAAACAAATCCGTTCTGGACGCGCAGTGTGTGGATTTGAATTTAAAACCGGTTTTTCTTTTTGGCGTCCGCCCCTGCGACGTGAAGAGCTTTGAAATCATGGATATTCATTTTTCCGGCACAGGAGCTGTGGATCCGTATTGGAAAAAAAGAAGAGAAGCTACAACCATTTTCGGTTATGCCTTTGACCCGAACATGCCGGCTGACACAGCGGATTTTTATTCGACGCTGGGAATTGGCGCGGCTGATCCGGAAGGAAGCGACATCTTCATGATTAAAAAAGGCGGTGATCTGCTTTTAAAAGCCGTCACACCCAAGGGAGAAAATCTGCTGGTAGGATTAAGTTCACTCGCGGACGTTTCAACAGATGAACTGAAGTATTTCGATGAAACCGTTGCCGCGGGACGTTTGTTCAAAACCCGCTTTATCTGTGTCGATACGAAGGTTGTCGCCAAGAAATTGGAAGACCTTTTCCATAAAACAGAATTCTGGGAGAAGGTGTCCGATGCTTGCTTAAGTTGCGGCGTCTGCACTTTTGTCTGTCCCACCTGTTACTGTTTTGACATTTGCGATGAGACGCTTTTCAGCAGAGGCACAAGACGCCGCGTTTGGGACGCCTGCATGTTTACGGATTTCACGCTGGAGGCCAGCGGTCACAACCCCCGCACGAAAGTCTATCAGCGTCTGCGCCAGAAAGTCTGTCACAAATATTCATTCCACATCCGTAAATATGGCGTGATTTCCTGCGTCGGCTGCGGCCGGTGCACGCGCCACTGCCCGGTGAATATCGATATCTTTTCTATTGTGGACGAGGCATTGAAGGCGTAGCGCGAAAAAGAACAGAAATCACGGGTACTATAGTACCCTCCGCTTGTAGCGGGATTGTTCAACTTACAAATTTCAATGCACTTCGTTTTTGAAATTTGAGTTTCACAATAAAATAGTTGAGGAAAAATATGTGTTCAAATAATCCATACATTCCCATGCCGGTTGAAATCATAAAAATCATCGACGAAGTGGATACCCATGACATCAAATCGTTTCGTTTGGAATTTCTGAATAAAGAAGACGAAGCCCAATTCAAGTATTTGCCCGGCCAATTTTCCGAACTGTCTATTTATGGGCAAGGTGAATCACCCATAGGCATTGTCTCGTCGCCGACCGAACCGGGTTATGTGGAATTTACGGTTCAAAGAGCAGGCGCCATCCAGCCCGGTTTAGTGACGGCAGCCTTGCATGATATGGATGAAGGCGCGAAAATCGGCCTGCGCGGACCGTTGGGCAATTCCTGGCCGATTGAATTTTTGGAGAAAAAGAATATTGTCGTTGTTGGCGGCGGATTCGCTTTCACGACTTTGCGTTCTCTAATCAATTATATGCTGCATAAAGACAACCGTTCGCGCTTCGGCGAAATCACGGTGATTTACGGCGCGAGAACTCCCGGCCTGCTTTTGTATAAGGATGAACTGGCCGCCTGGGAGAAAAGAGACGATATCAAAACCATCATTACCGTGGACAAGCGTGATGACATATGGAAGGGCAGAGAAGGCTTTGTGCCGGCAGTGTGCAAGGATGTCGCCCCGTCGCCGAAAAATTCCGTGGCCGTGATCTGCGGGCCGCCCATCATGATTAAATTCACACTGCCGGTGTTTTTCGATCTCGGTTTTTCCAAAGAAAACATTCTCACGTCGCTGGAAATGCGGATGAAATGCGGTATCGGTAAATGCGGGCGTTGCAATGTCGGATACAAATACGTTTGCAGCGACGGTCCCGTTTTCTCCCTGGCAGAGTTGGAAGAACTGCCGCGCGACTTCTAGTCAAGATAACATCGATATAAAATTATTTAAATCCTGTCCTTTTTTCCAATGTGCAGAGATTATTCTTTAAGGAACTAAAAAATGAAATACACGCAAAAGCAGCTTTGCCATGGTTATGCCAATCAAATCCTGACCATTGATTTGGGAACCGGCAAAATCAATCCGCAGCCGCTTGATGAGAAGATTCGCGATTTTTTCATTGGCGGCCGTGGTCTGGGGCTTTATCTTCTGCATAAAAAAGTTAATGCCCAAACAACTGCTGACGATGCGGAAAATCCGCTGATCTTTGCGCCGGGGCCGCTGGGCGGAATTCCGCAATTTCCGGGAACAAGCAAGTGTATGGCTGTTTCCTTATCGCCTCTGACGCGCATTCCGGGTGTATCTAATTTTGGCGGCCATTTTGGAGCTTACCTGAAATACGCGGGCTTTGATGCCCTCGAGATTACAGGCATTAGCGAAAAAAATGTCATGATTGTAATCGACGGTTTTAAAAGAGAGATATATATAACCGAAGCTCCGGTGATGGATCAGGTCTTCGATCTGGAAAAAGCAATTGTCGAACAGTTTCTTCATGCCGGACATGAAAAGAAAGATATCGTCTTTCTAACGACGGGCATCGGCGCCGCCAATACTATGTATGGCTGTATCAACAGCCATTACTATGATGCCGTAAAACCCGTGGATGGAACAAAAGGATTATTCAGGACCAAGCAGGCAGGCCGCACCGGTTTGGGCACCGTCATGATAAATAAAAACATCCGGGCGATTGTGGTGCTGGCCGGTTTTCCGCATGGTGAAAATCCTTATGGGGCGGCGGATTGGGAGAAAGTAAAGCTGGCCGGCGCAAAACTTCACAAGATTGTCAAAGAGGTCGATCCCCAATCACTTAAAATGTACCGCAAAGGCTCGGCAGGCCTCATTGCTTTCATGAATAAAGACAATTACCAGTCACTGCCTGTAAATAACTACCAGTATGGTTCAGACCCGCGGGCGGGACAAATCTGCGGGAAAAATTACGCCGAACATCTTTTTGACCATCGGGGCATGGACGGCTGTTTCCCCGGCTGTAATCTGAGATGCACCAAGGGAGGTTGGGTAACTCTGACTTCCGGCGAGCACAAAGGCAAAAAGGTTTGGGTGGACGGCCCCGAATATGAAACTGCGGCCGGTTTCGGCTCCAACCTGGGCATGTGGAATCCTGAATTCATTATGGAAGCCAACTGGCACTGCGATAATTACGGAATAGATACGATTACCACCGCGGTAATCATGGCTTTTGTCATGGAATGCTATCAGCGAGGTTATCTGACCAAGGAAGACACAGACGGCTTTGAACTTGAATGGGGAGATGAACAGGCCGCGTTACAGTTTATCCATGATATTGCTTACCGCAAGACGGCGCTGACAAGCATCGCAGGCCTGGGCATGCTGGAACTTATCAAATGGATCGGCGAAGGATACACCTCTCGAACCGGCAAACCAAATCCCCGCAAAGAACTGGAACAATTTGCCATGCAGGTCAAGGGACTGCCTTTCTCTCTTTACCGGACGCACCGGTCTTTATCCATGCAGGGTTCTTACGCGGCAGCCAGCGATATCGGCGCGCATCATGCCGCCGCCTGGCTTATCAAGGTTGATTTACTGGGCGCGTTTCCCACTTTTGAAGCCAAGGCGCAGGCGCTGATCACTTATCCGCGTGTGCGTCTGGGCAACGACAATCTTGGCTTGTGCAAACTGCCGTGGGTGGATGTCTTCAATCCCGATTCCAGCAGTTACAAGAATACGGATATCTACATCAATCCCGCCTCGCAGGAAATATATGCCGATTTCTACAACGGCATGCTGGGAACAAATATGACCTGGGAGCAGATTTTCGAACAGACGGACAGGGACATCAATTTGCAACGGGTAATGAACGTTATGGCCTATGATAAAGAAACAGGTGAGCGTGACTGGATTCCGGATAGGGCGATCGGTCCCACGGAAGATATCCTTTATGAGAAAGAAAAAGATTATAACGATCGGCAACTCGGCTCCATTCTGAAAAAGCCGCTTGATGAAATACAAAAAATGAAAACCGCCGAGAAGCGCGACATCCTGATGAAGCATCGGAAAGAAGAACTGAAGAAATTAATTAGTATATATTACACCCAGCGCGGTTGGAGTGCGGCCGGCATTCCCAGAGTCGAAACTCTCAAAAAAATCGGCCTGTGGGAATTTCTCAACGATGAAGCCCGAACAAAAGTCGCCGCGATGAACGAATCCCGCTACGTGCAATCCCCCGGCTTCTGCCGGGGGGTCGCGCCGTAGGACGCGGGAGGTCGCATTATCCTCTGCTTCGCGGGATAATTCGTCCAGCAAGTTTCAGTGTGCTACGCTTCTGAAATTTGGGACTCATTATTAAAGGGAGCCTCCGGCTCCTGCCGGAAGGGGTTTCACTAGAAAACACGATTATATTTGCGAGGTAAAAAAATAATCAAAGCAACCTCATATTAAACGCTACTAATTACTGACAAAATTCAAGACTAAAAAATACTCGAATCTTGCACCTACAACTGTTTAGTGGTAGGCAGTTATTAGAATTGAGGATTACTATTCGTAATCAGTTTTGGAATTCCCCAAATTAATCAACGGCAGTCGCCCTTACTTTTGGCTATTTCTAATATTTTGCAATTTCCTAATTCACATGCTTTTTGTGCATCAAGACAGCCAAGCTTTTTGTTGCCTTGCAATAAATAAGCAACACCCCGGTTGCTGTAGGCATCAGCATAATCTTGTTTTATGCGGATGGCATTATTGTAATCCTCAATGGCAAGTTGATATTGACCGAGTTTATTGTAAGCGTTTCCCCTGTTATTGTAAGCATCGGCATAATCCGGTTTGAGACTAATGGCTTTATTCGAATCCTCAATGGCAAGTTGATATTGACCGAGTTTAACATAAGCAATTCCCCTGTTATTGTAGGGCAGGAAATAATCGGGCGCTATGCTGATGGCCTTGTTATAATGATCAATAGCCTCCTCGGTTTTTCCTTCAGAAAACAGGACGGCGCCGAGGCTGGTATGCGCAACATAGTTATCTTTTGTTATCTGCCAAGCGTGGTTAGAAAGAGTGATGCTGTTTTTCCAGTAGCCGCATTGCTGCCACGCTAAAACTGCCAGGATGGCCAAGGCGGCTATACTTAATGGGAATAAAATCTTTTTGCGCATATCTTCGCGTGGGAATAAAAGCGGAATACTCCAAGCCAACATTATGGCAATGCCGATAGAGGGCAAATAAGTATAGCGATCGGCCATTGCGTATGCGCTGATCTGAATGATCCCAATAACCGGCAGAATAGTTATTGCGTACCATAGCCATCCGACAAAGAGATATGGCTTACGTTTCACCATTGCAATGGCGACAGCGCTGATAATGAGGATAAGCAAAAAAGCAAACAAAACTTCCCTTGCCTGAATTTGATCTGGAAAAGGATAGAAAACGGCCATGTCATCAGGCCAAAATGTTTTCTTTAAATATATAACAAAAGAAACAAGCGCGTTTTCAATACGGGCACCTAGGGGAAAATGTTTTACGCGCTGCTCGTTTGGAGCATAAAGTATGCTGATAGTAAGAACTGAGGAAAGAACAAAAAAGGGTATTTTTTCCCACAATTGCCATATTGGAATTATTCCCCCAATCTTAGTTTCTGATAACTTTCGGTCATGGCGTGAAGATGTATTTTTCTTTATAGATTCTGTTTTTAACTTGTTTTTCTTTTTCCCTTGACTTGAAACAGACATAACTTCCGGCATATTTGTAACGATTTTCCGCGATTGAAGACGGTCTAGCGGCCAGTAATCCAGAAGTATCATCACAACAGGCAGAGTGATAACCATAGGCTTGCTCATAAGAGCGCAGGCAAAACTCAAAAGAACCAGCAGAAACCTCATTATAACTGGCTTTTCCGTGTAATAGACATACAGGCAAAGTGTCAGCATCCAGAAAAACGCGCTCAAAACATCTTTGCGTTCAGCAATCCAGGCGACAGATTCCACATGAAGAGGATGAAGGGCAAAAAGAGCCGCAACAAAGGCGCTGCGCCAGATCGCCCCGGTCATGCGGTTGAAAAGCCAGAATAACAGCAAAGCGCTCATTACATGCAGAATAAGATTGGTAAGATGATAACCCCCGGCATTCAAGCTATAAAGTTGATAATCGATCATGAAGGAAAGCCAGACCAGAGGGTTCCATAAACCGGTCTGTTTTATGCTTATTGTGCTGAAAGCCCAGCGAACTCCTTCTGTCGTTAATCCTAACAGGATATGACTGTTCCTTGTGATATACATGTTATCATCAAAATTGACGAAGTTATATTGATTCACCTGCCAAAAAACAGCAAGGGTAACGACAGTAAGAACGATATAAACAATCAGTTTCTGTTTGTTTGGACTGATATTTATTTTATTTAGCATAGCGACCTACCGGCGATGCTTGTACCACAAGTTAAATTAGAGTTCAGCAATTTTTGATGATTTACGATTGAAAAGTTGGATGATTGTCAGTATTGACAATTTGAGGAAGCAAGGTGCAAAGTAAAAATCAAATGGAGAGTGGCGATCGACTGGATTGATTTTAATATTTTTTAAGTAGAACCGGCCCCTATTACTTTCCTCTTTTACTCTTCTTTTACTCCAATCATGCTGCTTATATTACTTGAGCGCCTGCGAACTTCCTTTCCAATAAAAGGCTTGAATGCTGAAATGTGCCGCGCCATACGCACCGGAAATGGAATTTTTATGAAAGGCCGCTCTGTGATTTTCTTTGTTCTTCTCGAAATACATCCTTTTAACACCAATTCCTCTCCAGCGCGTACATACGCAGCCAGAACACTTTCCGCATTCTCTTTCGCCTGTTTGCCGGTTCCTTCCAGTGCGGCTATCCATGCCGCCGCACTCCGACGTTCCAAATGCGCTACATGTGGCGCGTCCATGAAGCGCCCAAAAATTCGGAAGTATTCTTTCGCATTGCGAACTGTGAGGTTCTCAATATTATCGCACACTACTATGGAGATGAAAGGTTTGCCTGAAAGTGATTGATCTGTGGCATGAAAGAATAATCCGGATTTCGTTAATAGAATCTCCGCAACAGGAGCGCGAGAATGAAGTCTCTCAAGAAAACATTTGAGAAGACTTGACACACCAAACACATAAACGGGAGATGCATAAATCAATACATCGGAATCTGCCATTTTGCTGAAAACTTCTTCCGTGTTGTCTGTGCCGTCGAAAATACATTTATACGATTTTGTCCTCTGACAATGATTACATGCGCGGCAAGATTCAATCTTCAGTTCCGAAAGATGTACCACATTCCAAATTCCACCTGCCCTCTCGATGCCCGTTTTCATGCTCTGAAGAATCTTACCTGTAGCTCCCCTGGCGCCTCTTAGGCTTCCATTGAGCGCTAGAACTTTCATAGTATTTCTCCTTAACAATATAAAATGATACAGTATTGCGGAATGAATTTTTCAATAGTTTATCTTTTGATAGAATATTTTTTTTGCCAGTTCCGCCATTAAAATATAAAGCGCCATAATGATTGCCAGTATCATAAGAAACGACATGGGCAGGTGTACAAAATCAAATATCTTCCCTATAGGTGTAAAAGGGAGGATGAGCGTTGCAACAACAACAGCAATTGTGGCGATGAATAAATATTTTCCCGGCCGGCTTCTAAAGAATGGTTTTCTGCTGCGAATGACAAGCACTATAATTGAAGCGGAAATAACAGATTCCACGAACCATCCTGTTCGGAATTGTTCCGGTGAAGCGTGAAGGATGAACAACAAAACACCAAAAGTTAGATAATCAAAAACCGAACTGATCAAGCCAAAAGTGATCATGAATTTTTTAATAAAGGAAATATTCCACCGTTTCGGTTGATTTACCATTTCGACGTCTGTCCGATCCGTGGCAATGGTCATTTCCGGAAAATCAGTCATCAGGTTCGTCAACAGAATTTGTTTGGGTAGCAGAGGAAGAAAAGACAGAAACAGAGAAGCGCCAGCCATGCTGAACATGTTTCCGAAATTAGCGCTGGTAGCCATAAAAACGTACTTCATAGTATTGGCCAGCGTAGTCCTTCCTTGATGGACGCCTTGCACGAGCACCTCCAAATTCTTTTCCAGAAGCACGATATCGGCCGATTCTTTGGCCACATCCACCGCCGTATCAACAGAAATACTTACATCCGAGGCATGGAGCGCGGAAACGTCATTGATGCCGTCTCCGATATAACCCACAACATATCCGGCCTTCCTGAGCGCAATAATAATGCGTTCTTTTTGATTGGGCTCTACTTCCGCGAAGATGTCCGTTTGGGTTACTTTTTGCAATAGAGCGGCATCACTTATTTCACGCAGTTCGGTGCCGGTGAGGATTTTGGCATCGGGCATTCCCACATCCTGACTTATCTTGGCGGCTACGAGGCGGTTATCTCCGGTGATAACTTTCAGGGAAACGCCAAGTTGCTTGAGACGGCCAATCGTTTCCAAAACTCCTTTTTTAGGCGGATCGAAGAAAAGCAGGAAACCGAGGAATGTCATATCCCGTTCGGAATCTTTATTGATGACAGACTCTGTTCCCATATCCCGCATGGCAACGCCAAGTACGCGGAAGCCCTGATTACTGAGTTCCTCGAACTTCTGCTGGATCATTTGCCCCGCTGTGTTTGTATCTATCTTGTCCCCGGCCTTGTTTTCCACAAAAGGACAGACAGCAAGCACATTCGAGAGTGCGCCTTTCGTAACCATGAAATACCGGCCATCCTTTTTGATCAGAATACTCAATCTCTTGCGGATAAAATCATAGGGGACCTCATCAACTTTTTCATAACCGGAAATATCCTGCTGCTTATAAGAACGGATCGCTTCATCGATAGGATTGGAAAAACCTTTTTCATAGAAAGAATTCAGATAGGCATGCAAGAAAACCCGATCGCTGGGATTTCCGTCGAAGCCTATTGCCGAATGCAGGCGCACCGTTCCGTCAGTTAAAGTTCCCGTTTTATCTGAACATAGAACGTTCATGCTCCCGAAGTTTTCTATGGAGGCTAGCCGCTTTACAATGACCTTTTGCTGAGCCATTATTTTAGCGCCATGGGCCAGGTTGATGCTGATAATGGCCGGCAGCAACTGCGGCGTCAGTCCGACAGCGAGGGCCAGAGAAAAAAGGAAGGATTCGAGAACAGGCCGGTGAAAAAAGACATTTATGGCAAAAACGGCAATGACAAGCAACAAAGTTACTTCAAGCAGTAAATAACCAAACTTCCGGATGCCATGCTCAAACTCGGTCTCCTGAGGTCTCAGTTTCAACTTCTCGGAGATTTTGCCGAACTCCGCCTGCTTCCCCGTGAAAATCACAACAGCCGTGGCTGTGCCGCTGATAACATGTGTTCCCATAAAAAGACTGTTGGTGCGTTTGGCAAGAGGTGTTTCCGTGGGTAGAAGACCGGCATTTTTTTCGACAGGGAAGCTTTCACCTGTCAGGGTTGCCTCATCCACGAAGAGATCCCTGGATTCCAGAATCAGGCTGTCGGCGGGAATCGCATCTCCGGCATTCAATATAACGACGTCACCCGGAACAACATCTTCCAGCGCAATGTCTTGCTGGCTGCTGTTTCGCAGTACAGTAGTCTTGATCTTGACTATCGCCAGCATCTTTTCCAGAGCATCAACAGCGCCCTTTTCCTGCCAGAATCCCAGAAGGCCGCTGATTAAAACGATTGTAATAATAATAATGGCGTCTGCCGGGTCATGAAGAAAAGCAGAAAGCCCCGCCGCAAAAATCAAGGTCAGGATAATAGGACTTTTGAATTGGGAAATGAGCAGAGCCAGCGTGTCTGAACTTTTCGCTGGCTTCAGAAGGTTTGCACCATACTGTATCAGTCGTTGTTTTGCTTCCTCAACGCTTAATCCTTCCATCTTTGCATTAAGCTGAGTCAACAAATCAGATTGGGGAACACCCCAATATTTAGGTGGCTGCTGGATCATATAACCGCATGTTAAAGAGACAGATGACCCTTGTCAATGAAAATGATAATGAGACATGAAAGTGATCTGCACATAATACTTGTACCCATATGTTAAGTTAGAGTTCAGCAATTTATGATGATTTACGATTGAAGACCCTCATGCCGACCTGTCGGCACAAATAATTCCAATTCTAAATCAAAGCGCTATTTTTGTTGGCGTCGTTGTCGGCCTCCTCAACGTATGTATAATACGTCTCGTCGCCTCCGCCTAGCCGCCTCAATATCATCTTTGATTTAGAAATGGTATAAGAATATAAATGATCTATTTATAGGGGGGTGTATGGGAATTCCCCCTGCAAGTTGTGCCAGAAGTAATTAGAGTGTAGAATAAAAAAACACTTTAAAGGAGGCACAGATGAAGAAGCGATTTACGGAGGAGCAGATTATAGGTATTTTGCAGGAAGCGGAAACAGGGATGAAGGTAATGGATGTATGCCGCAAACATGGAATCAGCGACGCAACATATTACAACTGGAAGGCCAAGTATGGAGGAATGACCGTAAGCGATGCCAGGAAGTTGAGGGCACTTGAAGAAGAGAACCGGCGGCTAAAACATATCGTTGCCGATCTGACTTTAGATAATCAGGCATTAAAGGCGGTCATCGAAAAAAAGTTTTAAGCCCAGAGTTCGTAGGGAAGCTGTCGAATTTATAATAAAGAGCTTTGGGTTGAGCATAAGGCGATCATGCAGGTTGATAGGATTAAGCAGAGACACGTTGCGGTATGAGGCAAAAGCGGACAAAGACGCTGCGTTGAGAAAGCGATTAAGGGAACTTGCTGAGCAGAGGCGACGATCCGGTTGCCAGATGTTTCATGCCATAGCAAAACGGGAAGGATTAGTAATAAATCATAAACGTACAGAGCGGATTTACAAAGAAGAAAGGTTGTCATTAACCATACGCAGGCGGAAGAAGAGAGCATCATATGCAAGGGTAGCGATACCAAGAGCTAAGAAGCGGAATGAGTTATGGGGACTGGATTTCCTGCATGATTCACTGGGCAGCGGGATGAAAATAAGAATACTGCCGATCATTGATACTTTTACAAAGGAATGCCACAGAATAGAGGTGGACCGATCCATAGGAGGCAGGCGAGTGACTTCATTGTTGAGCGAAGCATCATTGATGCATGGGCTGCCGGAGAATATTATAGTAGATAATGGTCCCGAGTTTATCAGCAACGCAATGGATGAGTGGGCCTACCGTCAGAAAGTGAAACTGCACTTTATCAGACCTGGGAAACCGGTTGATAATGCATTTATGGAAAGTTTTAATGCGAGGTTCAGAGAAGAGTGTCTGAACGTAAACTGGTTTAGAAGCATTGAACATGCAAGAAAAGTAATTGAAGACTGGCGGATAGATTACAATGAAAACCGGCCTCACAGCACGCTGGATTTTCTCACGCCGAAGGAATTTGCACAAAAAGAAGATATTTTGCTGGAAAACTCTAATTCATAGTGGCAATATTGCTGGGGGTAGTCCCGTATTTTTCCAATAATTCAATTTCTGTGGAAGAAAAGTGCAACATAATCGATTCAATAATTAGTCAAAATCTGGAGGCTTTTTTAATCCCACTTAATTAATTTTAGTTATTCGTTTTAGAGATTTTAGATATGGCTATAGATTGGATAACCCCATCCTTAGTGATAATATCATATGTATATTTGTTGTCTTTATATTGATAGCGGAATACTTTTGGAATAGAACCCATCCAAGCCATATCAGGAACGCCAAGGGCATTTAACATATCTTCCTGTTTTTGACCGACATAGATTTTTACCCCCTTAATTGTTGCATTTTCAAGATAATGTAAATCAGAATTATCTTTCCCATCAGAAGCATAAGACTTCATTTCAGAGAATCCTATAAGGGTCAAGGACACTACCATCATCAACAAAATAAGTTTTCTCATGTTATCCCTTCTAATAAAAATCTATGTAATATTAGCAAGATAATTACATCCGTTATCCGAGCTGCTATATGTGGTGTGAGTCTTTTGAACCACAAGTGGTGCGCTATAGTTATTTCCTTACTTTATTTATCATCTGTTGGGCCACAATGTGCAGCAGCGGTTCGCGCAGTATGGGTACGCGCATTATGGTGCCTACAATTCTGGCCTGAAAAGCAGTCACGCTGGTCAGCGGAAAAATCATCTCCATTATTTTTTTGGGGGCTTCGAAACCTTTAGCTCGGCCTTTGCCTACAATTCGATCGCTGGATTCTTTTAGCTTACGAGCAGTTTCCGGCCAGTCAACTCCCACTAACTGTCCATTCTGTTTCAATATCCTTCCCTGCACCATTACGGTATCCACATCGCCAACATTGGCATAGAAAGTAACTGACGCAACCGGATCAATAACAGGTACCATGTTCACAGTATCAGTCCTGATGAGGATCAAATCAGCGTCTTTGCCTGGCGTTATGGAGCCGATCTTAGAATCAAGACTCAGCGCTCTAGCGCCGCCGATAGTAGCGATTTCCAGAAAATCCCTAACTTTGCGATTTATGACCTTAGGGGCTATCCCGGATTGCTCCAGTTTATAGTTTTCCAGGCTTCGCTGCACTTGTAGACAGAGACGAATCTGGGTGAACATGTCAGCACTGTTATTAGACACAATATCAATTCCTAAACCTCCCTTGACCTTTGCATCCATAAGCCGGGGAAGAACAGGATAGCCCATTCCCATCTGTAGATCGGTATCTGGCGTGCTGATAACAGAAGCGCCTGCGTCAGCGATCAGTTTCAGATCGGAATCGCTCAGGCCCGAACCATGGATGAAGAGGAAATCCGGCCCCAAAAGGCTGGCACGGTGCAGTCTGTCAATGTACCATGTACGCTGATTCAGGGCAGCCATGCCCACATGGGAACTGATTTTGCGGGCGCCAATCTCCCGTGCCAGGTCAACCTGCCAACGGGTATACTCCATGGGGAACCACTCGGTTTCGATCATGCCCAATCCCATGGTCACGAGATCATCGACTGACGAAAAGTGTTCTTTTTTCACCCGTCGGACATCTTTCAGCATTTCCTGGGGCGGCTCTATTAGTGCGTCGGTAACGACGGCGTCATCCGGTTTGGGATTGTTGAACAGGCCATAGCAGAATATCCCCCGCATACCTGAATCCTTGAATGCTTTCACCGCTGCATCTGAATGCTCAGGTGAATTCATGATGTGACAATGATCGACTATCGTGGTGGTCCCTGCATTTAGCGCTTCAAGGAATCCGGCATAACATCCCAGGTAGGCGTCTTCAGATTCATAGAACGAACTGTACACGGAACGGATTCCTACAGAATAGTCGAACAAACTCCAGTCTGCTGTAATTCCTCTAAGCTGCGTCTGCCACATATGCCGGTGACAGTCCACAAAGCCCGGCATAAGGATTTTTTCGTGCGCATTGATTACCTTAACATCTTCGACTTTCAGTCCTGGTCCTACTTGAACAATTTTACCACCTTCCACGAGAACATCGGCTTTGTCAAAGTCCCCAAGCTTTGCGTCCATGGTTAGCACGCAGGCTCCTTTGATAAGTATCCGCTCCATCATGAATCTCCTTATTAAAATCTATTGGTGAGACTGTTGCTCATAAATAGCATGAAGTCTTTAAAACTTGTTTACTTGCTCTTATCTTTATCGAGTAATTTGTCATGTAATAACCTACTAGCCTGTATGTGACCCTGATCAGCGGCTTTACGAAGCCATATTATCGCCTCTGCATGGTCTTCTTTCACTCCCAAGCCATAATAGTACATTTTGCCGATTAGAAATTGGGCCTCGGGATTACCCTGCTCAGCGGCTTTGCGAAACCATATTGCCGCCTCTGCATGGTCTTCTTTCCCTCCCAAGCCATAATAGTACATTTCGCCGATGATATACTGAGCATTGGGGCTCTCGTCTTCTTTGCAGAAATGGTATGCATTAGTGAAGTCTTTATCTAAATAAGCTTCCACACACCGCTCATAATTGGTCAACCCCCATGCATTTGTAAATAGTGTGCAAATAAGAAATACTTGGGGAAAAATGATGAAACGCCTTTTCATGGTTACCTCCACTTCCCCCCCCAAAGTATTTGTACCACATGTCCAGTTAAAATTCAGCCATTTTTGATTATGGCAAATTGAAATGTTGTATAAACTTGCAGAAGGATAAAACAACCTTAGAAGAGGAAGAAAGAAATTATTTAACTTATATTCAATATCAACTATTGTATCGTATTAAAACCTATCATCCCTGCAATATAGACGATGATTTGCCATATCGAATCCCAACCCATACGCAGAATTCTAAATTGTGGGGGGTGAATGAAAGCAATGGCATATATACCCATCATTACGATCGAAAGGATGGTAAGAAGTACATCCGTATGCAAAGAAGTAAGTGTTGGCAATCCCAGATCATAAGATAAAACCGGCTGCCCTGCCACCAGGTCGGCCATCAGGAAGATCAATAACATGACGGCATTGCCACCCATAATGTCAGCAATCGCCAGGTGGTTATCACCAATGAATATTGATTCTAAACCAGTGCTGATCTCGGGCAGCGAAGTAACCAGGGCAATCGCCGTCGCAGCGAAAAGTCCACTGCCGATGTGTAGCGTATCCGCTATTTTGGTGCCGGTTTCTTCCAACAACACGCCGGAAATCAGTGTGGCAATGGAAGCAATAAGGAAGATTATGACCACGTGCAAAGTAGATTTCTTGGCAAAAAATACATGATTTTCTACCGTCCGGCGCTCTTGATGTTTGCGTCCTGGAAGTTTCTCTTTGCTATCGGAAGTTACATTAAAGGCAGGATTCTTACGCGCTTTATTGATGAGGAAAAGACCTCCAATCCATGCCACCACTATTGCTATCGACATCGGATTGATTTGAAACACCGCTGCCCTCGCGGGAATGAAAAATCCCACCAGTGCCAGTGCTGTAATTAACATGGCAAATATTGTTTCAAATGATAACATTTTTGAACCAGCATGATAAGCAAGCGGTTGCTTTCCTTTCACCGCTATGTCAAAAATTACGATGACCAGGGTCTGAATGGCAAGACCGCCGATCAAGTTGCCGATAATAACAGGTATATGGTGATTTGCCGCAGCGCTCCAAACCACAGCTATTTCAGGCAAGCTTCCGGCAATCCCCAGCAGCACCAACCCACCCAGTGCGTCTCCAATTTTCCATCGGGTATCAAGAGTGTCGGTGGCCTTAGCCAAGGTGATGCCAGCAACCCAAGTGACTGCACTGGCAAATATAAATATTATTGCAATTATGAAAAGCGAGCTATTGTCGACAAAACCTAACATATGTTTTGCTCCTGTTGAATATGTTCCAAGGTAAAATCACTTTTCTTAAATAATTCCAATTCTAAATCAAAGCGCTATTTTTGTTGGCGTTGTTGTCGGCCTCCTCAACGTATAACCTGAAGGTCACGCGTGTATAATACGTCTCGTTGCCTCCGCCTAGCCGCCTCAATATCATCTTTGATTTAGAAATGGTATAAGATGTTATTTCTCACATAAGGAGACATAAGAAGTTTGGCATTGTATGTCAAGGCAGTATTTACCCCGCTGCAGAAAGCCCCCAGCTCCCGCTGGGGGCTTTCTGCCAATCGCGGGATGTCGCGTTTTGGAAAGGAGCCTCCGGCTCCTGCCGGAGGGGCTCCACCACAAAGTTTGAGATGTGGTGTCGGTGTTTATTATTGGCAGAGCGTGTTTATGAAATTTCTTCAATGCCGAGCGGATATTTTGACAAAAGCTCACAGCCATCTTTCGTGATGACAATATCGTTTTCATAGCGGAACCCGATATTCTCATCGGGCGCCGCATACTGCATTGCGCAGACGACCATTTCGTTTTCCTGATAGACATGGTCCTGATCAGTCCAGTAGGGAAGGTCGGGATTAACAACGGCACCGACACGCCACTCGTCGCCAAAAAGACCGATGCCGTGTTCGCAGCCGGGAAGAATAAAATCACCAGCGCCGCGCGATTCAGCGAATTCCATCATCATGGCGGCCAGCGTTCCGGGAGTTGTGCCGGCATGGTAATTATCAATCACTTTCTGGACAATCGCGACAAAATTATCCGCGTGCCAGCGCTGGCGCTTCGTTGCGGGGCCGATGAGATAATTGTGAGAGTGGTCGCCCAGAGCCAGTTTAAACATCGCGTGGAAATCCAGCATGAGAGGTTCGCCGGCTTTGATTTCTTTCGTCGTAGGCGGTGTGCAGGCGCCAAGGCCCGTGCGGAATCCGCTGGATATTTCGTTGAGCCCCGCGAAATTCCATTCGGATACGCTGCCCGCTTTGCGCATGGCCAGCGCGGCGATGCCGGCAATAACCGTTTCCGTCATTCCCTTGTAACCGCCGTTTTCCAACGCTGCCCGCGCCGCCTTATGTCCTTCGTCAACTATCAGCGAAGCGGTACGGAAGCGCTCAATGGTGCCTTTGTCCTTGATGAGAGACAAGGCGTCGATAATGTCATGCGAATTTATCCATTCAAAGCCGGGAAGGGCGTCTTTAAAGTGCGTGTATTCCCAGTGTGTTAGATTTCCTTCGGCTGTGTAAACGGAAATTCCGTCCTCATACCCGATGCGTCCCTTTTTAATGCCGATTTCTTCTTTTATATAATCGGTTATCGCGGAGACCTGATCCAAACCACCCATAGGTCCGTAGGCGCGAACATGATCGCTGTCCAGCCACGTTTCATCGCCAACGCGCATTGCGTCAACGGCAAACGTAAAGTAGATTGGCTGTCCTTCCGGCGGAATAATAATATAGCTTCGCCACGGACAAAATGTATCCATAACAAAACTCATGGTGCGTATGCGCGAACCGAGATACACGTCAATTTTCCGCTTATGCATTTCAGCCTGTATCGCTTTGACACGTCCCGGGTTATCTATATAATACTTGTCTTTGGGATCTAAAATTTTTGGCATGGTTTGTCTCCTTTTAATATTGAGTTGGAATCGTGGACAGAACCTTATTCAGGCGGTCTGCCACGGCTGCGAGTCTTAGCGCTTTAGTCAGATTACCTTTCAGTTTGATTTTTCCTGTCATCAGGGCTCTTTGCGATCCAAGCTCCGCACGGGAAATTTTGGCAAAAGTTTCATAATCGCCGATGATCAGGAATTCGCCCTTCGGAGGTTCACCGGTTCCGGTTTCTACGCGGGTTACTTTTCCTTCCTTGCATTCAATGAATAGAAACATTTCGCCCCCACCGGGACAATTCTTATAAATATTGGACATGGATGTGGTGACTTTGTTCATCTTTTCCGGTGTGAGTTCGGCCTGAAGCCTTTTGAGCGCTTCATCTCGCCACGATGGACTTAAATACGCGTGTAGTTCGGACATGTTCATTCCTCCTATCTTGTTGTTTTGTAGCACGGACGTGCTGCTTGGCTAGATTTTTTTTACAGGTTGCATCTTCCTTTGAACAACGATTTGACAACTATATTCTTTCACTGTTAAAAGTATAAGAGCAAAAGACAGGCATGTCAATACAATTAAAGGAGAGGCTTTTTCTTGACAAATATTCATAAACATTTTTAAATGTGGAGTCCCTCCGGCAGGAGCCGGAGGCTCCTTTCCAAAACGCGACATCCCGCGATTGGCAGAAAGCATTCAAACCCCAGCGGGAGCTGGGGGCTTTCTGCAGCGGGGTAACGAACTGAAAAACAGTTATATTCACAAGTATTTGTATTACCGGTATAAATTTATGAACATTACGAAATATCGGAAAGTAATTTTTCTCCTGCCGGCGATTTTAGCAGTCTTTACCATAGCGGCCTGTCAGAAGCCTGCCAGACTGCCTGTCCTTGCCAAAGGTGATGTTGTTGTCGCGTTTGGCGACAGCATAACTTATGGTATCGGGGCCGGGCCGCAGGAGAGCTATCCGGCGGTTCTGGAACAGATAATCGGCAGAAGGGTGGTTAATGCCGGCATTTCCGGAGAAGCCACTGCCGAAGGCTTATCCCGCCTGCCTCAAATTCTGGAGCAGGAAAAACCGGCCTTATTGATTATCTGTCATGGCGGCAACGATTATCTCCGGCATTTGAGCCGGGATAAGGCCGCCGACAACATCAGAGAAATAATTCGTTTGGCCGAGCAAAATGGCGCAGCAGTTGTTTTGATTGCGGTGCCCGGCTTTAGTCTTTCCGTTTCGCCGGAACCGTTGTACAAGGACATTGCCAAAGAATTTAAAATTCCGTTGGAAGAAAAAACACTTTCCGATATTCTTTCCGATAACTCCCTCAAATCGGATTTAATTCATCCCAACGCCGCGGGATATCACCGCTTGGCTGAAGCGGTTGCCGCCCTTCTGAAAAAAAGCGGAGCTATCGATTAGGCATAAATCTTCTCTGCCGCTTGTCATTCCCACATAGAGATTGTGTCGTAATTAGCTTTTATGTCATTTCGAAGCGAAGCGAGAAATCTTGATTCTAATAATTTCAAAGTTTTAAGATTCCTCATCCCGATACATCGCGATTCGAAATGACATTTTTTCTATTGTGACATAGTTTCGTAGGCGGGAATCCAGAAACTTTTACTTCGATAATTGCGTTTCAATCAAATTGATGCTTTCATAAAAGTATCAATTTGAAATGACCTTGTAAAAAGGCCGCAGGCAAGGCGCGCAAGTACCGAGGAGTGAGTCGTACATAGAGTACGTCGCAACGACGAGGGATGAAGCGCAACACAGCATCCGACCTTTTTACGGGGTCAGCAAGTCGAGCAGTTCTTTGTTCTCCGGTATATCGGACATCGAATGGCCGTAATGCACAAATCGCACTTTGCCGGATTTATCAATCAATACCTGCGCTGGCATTCTTCCCAATTTGAATATCTTGACCTCCTGGCCGTACAATTTCAAAACCTTATGCTCTGGGTCGGGCAAACCGATAAAAGGCAAATCTTCCTTTGCCCAGTAATCCCGGAAAGCCTCGGCCTTCTCCGGCCCGGCAACTAAGATTTCCGTATCCAGCTTGACAAATTTTTTATAATCCTGGCGCAACTGCGCCATGTGCGCGCGGCAAAATGGTCAAAAGAATCCCCGGTTGAAAACCACCATGACATTCTTTTTCTTTTTATAGTCGGAAAGTGACACGCTCTTGCCGTTAAAATCGTCCAACGTGGAGCGTTCCGTCGGTATGAAAACAAAATACGCGACATCCCGTGCGGTTTGCAAACCGCGTTTTTTTGGCAGAGTGCGAAGTGCTCTGAGGCGGGATAAAATCCGGCGCCGGAACATTTAATTCTACTTTGGCCATAACGCTTGTCCTCCATAGTTTTTATCGTCTAAATTAGTATCTGCCATTCTCCCACTTTCCTGAATCGCTTTAAATAATGCATCGATATTTCTAAAAATATAATAATCCTTAGTAAATATCTCTTCGAATAATTTTCTGGCCTTATCTAAAAAATCTATTGCCTCAGAATTATTTGTTGATATTTGTGATAAATAAAAATAGATATTAGCAATAACATGCTTGTCTTTATATTCTTTAACTTTTTTAATTAAAAAATCATAAATGTATTTAATATCATTTTGGAATATCTCAATAATATCGTTATATATTGTTGGATTCTTAGGATCTAAATTAAAATATCGATCCAGTTCTTTTTTAAGTTTATGCTTGTTATGCTCTTTTTTTCTTAATTCCAGAAGTCTCTTTGAAGCAGAATAATGTGAAGGAGATTCAAGTATAATTTCTTCCAAAATGTTTATAGCATTATTAAGATCGTCCATTTCTAAATACCATCTGGATAATTTTAGACGAAGGTTTGCTCTGTCTTCACTATTTGTAATTGATTTTAATTCTATAAGCGCTTTTTCAATTATTTTTACATTGTCGAATTCTATGTTGAGAGGGATAATTTTGCCTAAGATATATTCAAGTTTCCTCAGATTTTTATTTCTGAATTCTTTTGTAGTAAATAAAACACAAAAGAAAATAAATTTTTCAAATTCGACATACCCCGTAATTTCTAGTCCATGATAACGGGGGATATCCGCTTCTCTTATTTTAGTTTTAGCATCTTTTCTATTTATTGTTTTTATAATATTTAACTTTGCATCAGGATTACTTGCCATAATTCTTTCATTTTGAAACTTAATAAGCTCACCGATTGTCTTTATGTCATTAGTCTTTTTCCAGAAATTTACATACATGAATTCAAAACGCTTCTTTGCCTCTTTTATGCTTAATCCTCTTTGATACAAATAACAGAGCACTTTATCCTCTGGTTTTGCATCAACGACCCAAGCGAATGGGGCAGGCAAAACAACTCCTGTTTTTCCAGTATGTGGAATGGCCCCAAAAGATTGGTATTTATCAAGATCATCGAAATTAAGAATATCCAGCTCTATATCTATCGGATCATTGTATGCTCTTTGAATGGCAGCCTTGCTATAACCTTTGCTCGTTATCACTAAACCTTTATGAGCACCAATGTCATTAACCATTCCAATAAAAGATTCAACACATTTAACGTCAATTTTTTTTGAAAAGAATTTCCCATCTATAATTATGATGAAACGATTTCCGGCTATATAGTCCTCTATTAGGATATCAACTTGTCTATCTGTAAATGAATACCTACCATGTAAAGTGGTATTATGAGTTATAGTAGCATCTGGATATTCATTTTTAAAATGATCGCATATTTCATTTTCATAATCTTTCCAGTTCATTATTATCCTCAATAAATAGTTTTTACCAAATATAATGCAATGTTAAAATTTGTATTCATTTGATTAACATAAGATTGCCACCTCGAATAAATCATTATTGAGGCATCGGAAACTTTAGATTAATTAAGGACAAGGCCTCTTTTTCTTAGAAACGTGGAAAGTTGAATAAATATACTCGCAATTTCTTAAATTTCAAATCGTTTTTTATAAAAAATATGGGGACAAGATCATTTAATTTTATCGAGAAAATGACGGAATGTTTCTATCGGCTGAGCTCCGGTGATTCGATGTTTGTTTTCTATGATGAACAGTGGTATTCCTGTCAAGCCAATCAATTCACCTTCTTTTCTGTTTTCGTTCAAGCGCGATGCATAACGGCCATCGCGAACGGCGCTGAGAGTCTCCTTTTTATCAAGACCGCTTTTCTTTGCGACAGCGGCAATAACATTCAGATTGCCGATATCCATGCCTTCTGTAAAAAACGCATAAAACGTGTTTTCGTGAAACGAATCATATCGGCCCTTATCTCGGGCATATTCAGAGGCTATCAGCGCTAATCTGGAATTGGAAAGAACTGTCGGATTACCGAAGACAACGCCTACATCTTTGCCTTGCGTGCGCAGTCGTTCATAAAATGAGGAGAGGTCATAACCCTTGAATCTCTCGGAAAGCAACATTCCTGCGGGCGGAGTCTCAGGATGAAGCTCGTAGCTTACCCATTCATCCTTAATGGCATATTCTTTCTTCAACCGGTCGACAATGCCCTTGCCGATATAACAAAATGGTCAAATATAGTCGGAAAATATTTTGAAGTTGATCATTGTTTTTCCCTTATGTTGAATATACGCTCAAATTTATAAATTTCAATTCGTTTTTTGAAAAGAATCATTGAAATATTTTATTGAAAAACGTAAAAATGGTTTCAATCAATTGCGGTTGACCTGCCGTTGGAATAAGGGAGGAGAAAAATGGAAAGAAGTGAACGAGCGGTTTTAAAGTTTGTCGAAGGTCATAACTGCGCGCAGGCGGTTCTTTTTTCTTTTTGTGATGACCTCAGTTTGGATAAAGATAAAGCGCTCAAGATTGCCTGCGGGTTTGGAGCGGGCATGGGCAGAAAGGAGGAAGTCTGCGGAGCTGTGAGCGGCGGAATAATGGTAATCGGCGCTAAATATGGCCGAGGAGAAAAAGACGACCGGAAAGCCACGGAAATTACTTACGCCAAGATAAGGGAATTAATGAATCAGTTCTCCATAACGCACGGGACTTATATCTGCCGGGAATTGTTGTGCGGCTGTGAACTGACAACTGAAGAAGGACAAAAAATATACAGGGAAAACGATTATTTCAATAAAGTATGTAAACAGTGTGTCAAGAGAGTGGTGGAGATACTTGAAAATATAATTTAGAAAGGAAAAATAAAATAGTGATTCAGCAGATGAATAAAAAAATTATCAAACCAACACCTTTCGGCTCTGTTTGCGTCGTTTGGTCGGAGTTGAAAAACTCTCCCTGGATTGTTCAAGTCCTACTTTCCCGGCCGGGGATGTCGGCTGAAAATCGGGCATCTGCGCTTTATCCGGATTTCCCAAAGTCTTCCTGCGCTGAAATTGATGATTTGGCAACTTCCATCAAAGCTTATCTTGAAGGAGAGAATATTAAGTTTTCCCTGAATCTCATTGATTTATCTCAGTGCACAAAATTTCAGCAATCCGTTTTGCGCGCGCAGCACGCCATCCCGCGCGGCCGTGTGAGCACTTATGGGCTTATCGCGGCGCACGTAGGCGCGCCCGGCGGCGCGCGGGCGGTGGGCAATGCTCTGGCCGGTAATCCATTTCCCATTATCGTGCCGTGTCACCGGACAGTCCTTTTCAACCTTAGCCTGGGAGGCTTTCAAAGCGGCGTTGAAATGAAAAAAGCCTTGCTGGAAAAAGAAGGTGTGATTTTTGATAAGGTGGGCAGAGTAATTTGCAAACAATTGCATTACGGTAAAACGGGAAAATCTTCGTAAATCATTTGACTTGATAAAATAGAGGCGGAGTTGTAATAATAATTAATATAGGAAACCTTTGCATAATGATCAATTTGTCATTTCGACCGAAGGGAGAAATCTTATAAAATATTGACATAAAAGAAAGATTTCTCGTCGCTTTGCTCCTCGAAATGACATGGAGCACATTTATGCAAAGCTCTCAATATCTGGAGGAATCAGGTGTACTGGGAAAAAAATGTGGAAAAGATAAAGCTTGCAAAGCTTGAGGACGTACAGCTTGGCAGGCTTAAAGACACTATAAGCAGAACGAAAAAATCTTACTATTACGGAAGAGTTTTTAAGGAAAAGAAACTAGGTCTTGGCTCGATAAGAAAACTAAAGGATATTCAGAAATTTCCTTTCACGACAAAAGATGATTTGCGCGACCACTGGCCTTACGGTTTTATCGCCGTGCCGAAAGAGGAACTGGTACGGATGCATTCATCTTCGGGAACCACCGGCAGAGCCACGGTGGTGTTTCATACCATAAATGACATCGCTGTCTGGACGAATCTTTTGGCGCGGTGCATGTACATGGCCGGTATGCGCAAAAGCGATGTTTTCCAGAACATGATGACCTACGGCCTTTTTACGGGCGGTCTCGGATTTCATTACGGCGCGGAAAAAATCGGCGCGCTGATTATTCCCGCCGGCGCAGGGAATTCCAAACGGCAGATTCAGTTAATGCGCGACTTTGAAACAACGGCTGTTCACGTTATTCCCAGTTACGCTCTGCATCTTTCCACAGTCTTTGAAGAATTGAAGCTTGATCCTAGAGAGGATACCAAAGTAAAAATAGCTTTTCTGGGCGCGGAGCCGCACACCGAAAAAATGCGCAAAAAGATTGAAGAGATTTATGGCTACAAAGCTTTCAACTCTTATGGTTTATCCGAAATGAACGGGCCGGGCGTGGCTTTTGAATGCCCGGAACAAAACGGCATGCATATTTGGGAAGATAGTTTCTTGGTGGAAATCATTGATCCCGAAACTCTTCAACCGGTTCCAGACGGTGAAGAAGGCGAATTGGTAATGACCACTTTGCAAAGAGAAGGCATGCCGCTTATCCGTTACCGCACAAAGGATTTGACAAGAATCATTCCGGAGCCGTGTCCCTGCGGCCGCACCCATCGCCGTATTGAACGCATTAAAGGACGAACGGATGATATGCTTATTCTTAAAGGCGTCAATATTTACCCGATGCAGATTGAAAAGAAACTGATGGAGATTTCCGGTGTAGGCACGAACTTCCTGATTGTTCTGGATCGCGAAGGATTCAATGATTTGATGACGGTTAAGGTGGAAGTGGATAAGAAATATTTTTCCGGCGAAATGAAACAGATGGAAACGTTGAGGAAGAAAATTGTTGAGGAATTAAAGAGCGAAATTTTAATTACGCCGAAAATTGATCTGGTGGAGCCGGACAGCATTCCGAAAGGGGAGGGAAAGGCGGTACGCGTTCTTGACAACCGCAAAGACTAGTGTAATGACCACGGAAAAAGCTCATATGCTGCGTTGCGCTTCATCTCGTGTTGTTGCGGCCTACGCAAAAGTAGGCCTCACTCCGCGAGAATCGCGCGCCTTGCCTCTGAAGCTTTTTGCACAGTCATTAGAAATTACTAAAAATTATATTTATAATTTTATTGAGTGAATTTAGGAGAAAAAATATGTTTGCTTATCAGCTTTCCATTTTTGCGGAAAATAAGTCCGGTAAACTTGTTCAGATAACCGGTGTTCTGGCTAAAGAAAAAATAAATATTCGCGCAACGACGATAGCGACAGCGGATACATTCGGCATTATCAATCTGATCGTTGATGATCCCAAAAGCGCTGAGGCGGTACTTTCCCAAGCGGGAATGACGGTGCATTTGCGCGAGGTATTAGCTGTTTTGATTCCTGATACCCCCGGCGGACTTGATAAATTGATGCAATTGCTTTATCAGGAGGGTATCAACATCAATAACGCTTATGGTTTTGTGCTGGAGAGTTCGAAAAAAGCCGTGTTTGTTGTTGATGTCGATCAGATGCAGAAGACGGAAAAACTTTTGGAGGAGAAAGGTTTTAAGACTTTGGATATTGAATCGCTTTCAGCCATGTAGGAGGAAGAAGATTATGACTCATACAGATAAAGGTAAATATATCAAAAAACATCCTGAGGGTTCTAAAGTGGACGATGATTTAAAGCAGGAAATTGTTAATCAGATAAAGAAAAATAATATTACCTGCAAAAAAGCGGAGGAAATAGCCGGAGAAACAGGTTTTTCGCTTGAAGAAACCGGCAGGGCCATTGATATTTTGAACATTAACATTAGTAAATGCCAATTGGGTCTTTTCGGTTATGGTGAAACAAAAAAAATTGTTTAGCCCGCTAAAGAGATATCTCCGGAGTTGAAAGAAAACATTACATCAGCTCTGAAAGATGGTAATCTTTCCTGCGTTGTTGCTTGGGAAATTGCTAAAAAATTAAACATTCCACGAATGAAAGTATGTTCAGCCTGTGAAGCAATGCAGATAAAGATTAAGCCGTGTCAACTGGGGGCCTTCTGATACCAAGTCGCATTCTTTGGCTAACTTTGTTGGCTGCGTCGTCGGCTTCCTCAACGTATTAGTAATACGCCTGCGGAGCCTCCTCCTTGCCGCCGCGTTATCCTTTGAATGCAACATGGTATCATCTCTTGTAAATTATTTTGTTTTCCTAAGAATATAATTTCATGTAGTTTTGCAGCAACTGAGTCATTAAATCGGCATTCTTACGAGTTCCGGCGATAATTTCTTTCATGCTTAAAGGTTTTTTCAGTAATCCATTACCGAAATTATCTATTGAGCAGACAGAAGCGTAAGGCAAATCCAATTCCAGCGCAATCACCGCTTCATTAGCCATAGTCATGCCGACAATATCGGCAAAATTGGCCATCATTTTAATTTCCGCTTTTGTCTCCAGCCGGGGACCCTGCGTTTGCCAGTAAGTTCCTTTCTTTACAACTTTAATTTTACTGCCCAGCGCGGCCTTGATGAGCTTTTGACGCACCTTTTCATTCAGTGATGGGGTGATATGGACGGCTCTGTTTTGATAAATGGTTGGGGTGGCAGTCAACGTAATAAAATCATCAGGGATGACGATCATTCCCGGGCATAAGTCTTTTTTTAATGAGCCGGTGGAGTTGATGCCTACTATTTCGGTTGCGTCCAGGTCTTTCAAGGCCTGCAAATTGGCGCGATGATTGATCAAATGCGGCAAGATATAATTGTTGGTATCACTGCCATGCCGGGGAATCCAGATTAATTTATCTGCAATTAGTACAAAAGCTTGGCCAAATTTATTTTTCATCAATTTGAGCGCTCTATTTTTTAACAAACTGGTTTTTTCCATGACTAATTTATTGGAAATAACGCCCAAAAGACCCATAAAAATCTCCCTTGATGCCGTTTTATAGCAAATTAATGTTAAGCAGTCAAAGAAATGTAGGGTCCGTTAAAAAACGCTCATTTGCTGTGTTGCGCTGCAAACCGCACCGCTTAACGTATGTCTATATACGCCTCGCGATTCGGTTTTTGCGCGCCTTGCATCTGAGCATTTTTGAACAGTCCCTCAATATGGGGTTTTTCAAACTTCAAATAGTTCAGTTTTTTGCCGTCAGATAGCATTTGACTTTCCCTGTTCTATTGTGACATAAAAACCAGCAATAAAAAAATTGAGGAGGGCGTGATAATGACCAGCCAATTCGTAGGTGTCGCCACCGACGATAACTTTGAAGGTGAAGTTCTGAAAAGCGACAAACCGGTACTGATTGATTTTTGGGCGCCCTGGTGCGGACCCTGTAAAGCTATCGGTCCTGTCGTCGAAGAACTTGCGGGAGAATTAAAAGACAGCGTTAAAGTTATGAAATTAAATGTTGATGAAAATCAGAAAATATCGCTTAATTACGGTGTGCGCAGTATACCCACCCTTATTCTTTTTAAAGATGGCAAAGTTTTAGATACGCTCATCGGCCTTGTTCCTAAAGAAAGGCTGCAAGATTTTGTTAAAAAAAGTTTTTGAATGAGTTTAACGCGGGAAGGTTGTGATAAATGGATATTAAAATATTCAGAAAGATAATTGGATTTAAAATAGTTTTATTAGCTTTATTGCTGCCGTTGATTTTCAGCGGCTGTTCATATTTTAATAAACACGAAAAAGCAAAGGGTTCTCCCGAGGCGCTTTACTCGCAAGCTTCCGCTGAGTATAAAAATGGCAATTATAAAAAAGCGAAAGAAGCCTTCCTCAATCTCAAAGAAGAATATCCCTTGCATGAATTGGCCATTTTAGCGGAAATGGGTAACGCCGATTCCTTATATAGTGATAAGGATTACGCAGGAGCGGAAAGCGCTTATAGTGATTTTGTTTCTCTCCATCCTACTAACGAAAATGTTCCTTACGCCATTTACCAACAGGGAATGTGTCATTACAATGAGATAGAAGATATTGATCGCGATCAGACGGAAACAATTAAAGCTAAAAAGGAATGGGAAAAACTTGTTGCGCGTTATCCGGAAAGTAAATTTTCCTCTATGGCCCAAAAACTGATTCGAGAATGCAAACAAAAACTGGCGGAAAATGAATTTTATGTGGGGCGGTTTTATTTCAGACAGAAAAAGTATAAAGCAGCCCTTTCGCGCTTTGAAAAGGTGGCGCGGGATTACGCCAATGTCGGTCTTGATTATAAGATAGAATATTACATTAATGAAGCCAAAATAAAAATCGCTGAAGAGGAAAGACTAAAAAAGGAAGCGGAAAAGGAGAAAACTAAAAAAAATTAATGACAAACAAATCTTCTCGTGGTTCCTTTAATTGTAGTGATACCAAGTTGCATTCAAAAGATAACGAGGCGGCAAGGAGGAGGCTCCGCAGGCGTATTGTACATACGCTGAGGAAGCCGACGACGATGCCAACAAAGTTAGCTGAAGAATGCGACTTGGTATGAGGATTCAGGCTCGGAATCCAGATATGTATCCGGGGCAAGGCGTCTATTTAACCTCAGTTCTTCTTCGCAGTAAAATTTTCTTTTTTCCAGGCTGGTGAAATCGAGAAAGTCAAAACTGACAGGTTTTTTAACTTTGTAAACAATATTTCCGGCAATGAATACGTAAGAAATATGTGTCTCGATGAGTTCAACCTTTGCCGGATTGTGTGGATAAAAATCGGCTTTGCTCATGGTATCAATTAACCGGGAGTAAATCATAAAAAAATTCCTCACGAATATCTGTTCAGCAGAATCATACGCAATTATATTATCTAAACAATCATGTACCGATAATCAAGGCAAAATCTCAAATCCCGCTACGCTACGGGGATAGTTCGACTTACTCTTCCTATAGTCAGAGAGTCTCACTATTTTTAGACTTGCACTCGCGAACTATTCGTGATTATTTTAAATACGTAAAACGTGGAGAAACAAAGATGATCAAAAAAATGCGCAACATAGCTAGAACCAAATTTGGCGGAGCCGTTATTTACTGGATAACACGGCTGTATTGTGCCACTTTTCGTCTGAAGGTGGAAAATGAAACTGAATGGTTAAATTATCTGGAACAAGGCGGAAGGGTTCTTCTTTGCGGATGGCACCAGCAGTTTTTTGCCGGGATTCGCGTTTTTAAAAAATATAAAAAATACCAACCCGGCTTAATGTCTTCTAAAAGTCTGGATGGGCAGATTGCCGCCGGTGTTGCGCAAATGGCCGGATGTCATACCGTATGGGGTTCTTCTTCCAACAGCGCTAGCGCAGCCCTGAAGGAAATGATCCGCAGGTTAAAGGACCACCGGCTGGCATTGCATATTCTTGACGGGCCGCGAGGTCCGGCGGGAGTGGTTAAAGCCGGTGCCATTGCCATAGCCCACGGTGCAGGCGCTGTAATTGTTCCCGCAGTAATAATTGCCGATCGAGCATGGTATTTGCGCAGTTGGGACAGGTTTATGATTCCCAAACCTTTCGCTCGTGTTACTATAAAATTTCTTCCGAAAATTGAATTGCCGCCTGTAATGGATAAAGCCGAATATGAAAATCAAAGAAGAAGGCTGGAAGATATTATGCAGCCCTATCTGCACCTTTAGACACCATTTCTAAATCAGAGATGATATCGAGGCGGCAGTGAAACTTGAATTCCAGTTACGCAGTGAACTGGAATTCTTTAGTTGAACTGTCCCGTTTCAGCGGGGCTAGGCGGAGGCGACGAGGCGTATTACTAATACGTTGAGGAAGCCGACAACGACGCCAACAAAGATAGCGCTTTGATTTAGGAATGGTGTTATTTGTGTTCCAGCCATTTAGTCACGAGCTTTATCTCTTTTCCTTCCCATTGAGGCGAATAACGAATTTGTAAAAAATATTCGTAAAGGCTGTCCATTGTTTTTACCGCATTTTCAATAAGATAAATTCGCTCCAGAAGGATTCCCGAGGGGTCTTCCTGAGTTTCCTGCCAATCTGTTTGTGACAGTTTCAGAGATTGAAAATCAAAAGTATCAGCTTTAAATGTAAATTCCCATTCGTTTTGATTATGGATTAGTTTGATTCCCGCTTCTTTAACTTTTTTTCCCTGGCGAATTGTCTCTTTGCCTTCTTTTAGTTCGGCGTGAATGCCATGGCAGATAACTCCCTGGGAATATTCACCCTCGCCGGCTTCAAGAGCAATTCTTTTTAAAAAGTGGAGTTCAACTTCTTCCGTGTCAGACATTTTTATTCTGCCGTTGCGTTCCTCTGATTTAAACCAAAGCCAGGTTAAAAATTCACGGCCAATCAAAGAAACAGTTTCCGTAGATTCAGTCCCTTTTGTTATCAGATTATTTTCCTGCGGCAAAAAACGCCGGAGATTTAACGAAAAAGTTTTTTTGAACAAATCAACAAAGTCGTCAGCCACTTTGTCGGCAAGCGAAGAAAAATAAATTGTGCTTTTTCCCACAGCCCAGCAAACATCGTAAAAAGAAGGTATGGGATCGAGCTTGGCTAAAAGTTCCAATTTTACCTTGTCTTTAATGCCGCCGGTCATTTGTTTGTTGATTCTGTTTTTGCCGCTTTCAGCGAGAAAACGTCTCTCCTCTTCCATCAGTTTTATTTTCATTAATTTAGGTGGAATAAGCTTGCGGTCGACACGCAGAGAAAAAATAAGGTAATCTCCCAACGCGTAATTAGCGTTTTCAAAATCAGTGTCCAATATATCGGTAAGAGAAACCCAGCCCAGCCGTTTTTCTTCCGTTGATTTTAGCACATTCCTAAAGGAATTGGCTTTAATCCGGCTATTGACGAAATTTAGGAAAGCCTGTGGTAGTTGGCCATCCACATGAAACCGCGAGAAAGTAAAACTTCCTTTGAGTAAACTCATAATTATTACCTCGACGGGACGCACCGTATATTATTAGATCTGAATATGTCAAGATTTTATGTCGGGGGATTGCACCGGAAAATCAAATAGAAAAAAAGTCGGAGACTTAAAAACAAATAGTAGAAAGTGCTGTACGTAATAAAAAAAGATGAGACTTAATTTGATAGTATTTGTAAAGTCACTATTGTTTAGGACGCTATTTGTACTGTTCAAGGAATTTGTAAACAGCAGTCTTTAACCAGGCAAAAGATTCCTGTTTGGTTAAAATAAACATGTATCCGCCGACGTTTTTGTCGTTAAACTCAAAGACCGTCCTTAAAACAATGGCCAGGTTGTCAGGATCAGAGAGGTTGTCGTACACTACGCCGCGAAGACCATTTTCAACAATCACGCGGGGTGGTGAATAAGTAGTGACATCTCCTAAAAGTTCAGCGATTTTCCCTATGCATGCTCCGATCAGAATGTTGCCTATCTCCAGAAATGTTTCTTTTTCCAGCTCATGTGTAGGCTCTGAATCAAAAAATTTATTTTCGTTGTTAAACAGAGAAATCATTCTTTTTCCTGTTCCGGAGGGAAAAACCAAAAAAGCGTTTCCCTTAAATTTACCCCAGAAATTTTGTTCCACAACGGATACTCTTTCGTAGTCTTTTATCTCATGGTTAAGGTATGACGGAAGATCAAAGGCTTGCAGCACTTTTATATGAGGAGGATTGAGAACAACAAAAATATCTACATATTCGGCGAGATCGGAAGCGGCACGGCCAAAAGCGATATTCATGATCTCCTGCAGAGTATCAGTTTCTTCGACCGTTATCATTTCTTTGATGTTGTCACTTTTTAACATAATTTATCCAAGCTTAGCCAGAGCATCGTCTGCTTCTTTGATGGCCGCCGCTATTGCTTCCTTTGCCGGTGGCTTTTTTAGTACCGAAAAAGCTCCCAAATCATGTGCTTTGGAAACTGCCTTGATCTGTACATCAGCAGTAAGAATTATAACTAACGCCTTTTGATCAAACTTCAAAATTTCTTCCAAAGCCTCAAAACCATTCATGACCGGCATAGTTAAATCCAAAAAAGTGAGGTCTGGTTTAACCTCCTTATATTTTTCCACACCCGTTTGACCATCATAAGCATCAAACAATTCGTAGTCTTTATCTTTAGGCATACAACTCTTAATGATTTTTACAGAGATGGGAGAATCGTCAACAATTAATATCTTTTTGATCATATAAACCTCTTTTCAAATATTGCGGCAATTTGTTATTAAATAAAATCACCGCGTTAATGGTCACAAATATCATAGACTTTTAAAAATAATCAATTTCAATTATGATCATGCTCAAACGTGCGTAACTTATAATATAGAAGTATTTTATAGTCAATATCTTTATTTTTAAAATTATTGGTTATATCGATATGATACACAACTTGTTTTTATGAGTATTGATAAGTTGGCGGTGTGTGATAAATAGATTATTTTATAATAAAATAGAACAATAATATTGACAAAATTGATTTAAAATATGTAACATATAAATTACTATAGGTTTGTTTATAATATTATGGATATCATGCAACAATATTTCTTAACCTATCGCTTTTGGTAGAATCACGGGTATAAACCCCAAAGCAAGCTTTGGAAACAGATTCGAAAGCTCGCTGCGGGGTATTAAACCCTCCGCTTTGCGGGATTGTTCAACTTGCCAATTCCGTTGCGCCTATAGTGACCTTTAGGTTATTCGCTTTCGGAATTGGAGTTTCAACAATAAATATTTGAAAAGATGAAAAAATGAACCTAAATCATTTGGCCATGTTGTTGATTGAACTCGATCCTGAAAACCTTTCGGAAGTGGATCGGTTTAAAAAAAATCTGGTTCTTTCCAAAGTGGAGGCCAAAGGACAGATTAAAGAGGTTTTGGAACAGGCCTGCGCCGAATTAGAGGCCTGGTCCGGTCAAGATCCGGAATCGCGCTTGGCGGGGATTATCCGCTTGGGAGAATTATTGGATCAGGCCATGGAATTTAGCGAGGGAAATCAATCCGACACAAAACCGGAAGAACCACCGGATGTCCCGCCGGAAGAATTAGAATCGCGAAAATTTACCCTTTCCAAGAATTTTGATACAGATCTGTTGAATGAGTTCATCATAGAGAACATTGAATTAGCTAACATGGCCGAATCAGCCATATTGGACTGGGAGAAAGATCCGGACAACCATGAGTTGCTTAATACTATATTTAGAGGCTTCCACACAATCAAGGGAACCTCTGCCTTTCTCAATCTTGATTGTGTCAAAGATCTGGCTCATCACGTGGAATCAATGCTGGCCCGGGTCAGGGACGGCCATGAAGATTTTACAATAGCCCATGCCGATCTGGGCCTTAAATCGCTGGACATGATCAAGATCATTTTGGAACGGATGAAATCATCCGGTCCTGGCCGGCAAATAGAACTGCCTCTGGGTCATGAAGAACTACTGGGATCTTTGAAGAATTATATCTCCAGCATCCGGGAACCAAAAGTCAATGATCGGTCAGAAAAGCCGATCAGCGAGAGAAGGATAAAGGAAAGGCGGGCAAAGAAAGACGGAGAAACTTCAGCCGATCAGTCCTTGGCAGCAGGCCAGACTCAGGACCATGTAATCGAGTCCACAGTCAGGGTCAAGATTGACCGGCTGGACAAGCTGCTGGATACGGTGGGCGAATTGGTGATCGCCCAGACCATGGTGGGGCAGGATGAACTGATCATTAACAGAAAACATCACGAACTTAATAAAAAAATATCCCAAGCCGGAAAGATAGTGCGCGAACTTCATGATCTGAGTTTGATTCTGCGTATGGTTCCTCTCAAGGGCACCTTCCAGAAAATGGCCCGACTGGCTCGTGACCTTTCCCAGAAAAACGGTAAAAAAGTGAACTTCATCACGGAGGGTGACGAGACAGAGATTGACCGCAACATGGTTGACATGGTGGCCGATCCCCTGGTCCACTTGATCCGGAACGCGGTTGACCACGGCATTGAAACGCCCGAGGAACGCCACAAAATCGGGAAATCCAGTGAAAGTCGAATTTGTCTGACGGCAGGTCATGCCGAAGGTAGCATAATATTGACAGTCTGGGACGACGGCCGGGGTCTCAACCGCCAGAAAATAGTGGACAGGGCTATAGCTCGGGGATTGATAGATTCGGCCGAACGGATGACCGACCAGGAGGTTTGGCAGATGATATTCCAGCCGGGCTTCTCTACCGTTGAAGAGGTGACGGAAATCTCTGGCCGGGGAGTAGGCTTGGATGTGGTTCGCCGGGCGGTGGAAAGATTGCGGGGACGGATAGAAGTTCAAAGCTCGGAAGGTCAGGGTTGCGCCTTTATTATGAGAATGCCTCTAACAATGGCCATCACTGACGGAATGGTGGTTAGGGTGGGATCCCAAAGATACATACTGCCCACTGTCAACATTCAAAAAGCGGTGAGGCCGGAAAAATCCGACATCCGCACGGTCAACCAGAGGGCCGAAATGTTTTCTTTCATTGATGAACTGTTGCCGGTTTTCCGGCTGCACCGACTGTTCGATATCCCTGATGCCCAGACTCAACTTACCTCCGGCCTGCTGGTGGTGATAAGTGAGGGAAAGCAGCGTTGCGCTCTTTTTGTAGATGATCTTTTAACCCAAACCCAGGTGGTCACCAAATCACTTGGATATGGCGCCGAAAATACTCCCGGTGTGGCCGGTGGTGCCATAATGGGTGATGGTACTGTGGGGTTGATCCTGGACGCGATCGGAATAATAGAGTTGGCCCGTCAGCGGTAAATATATCAACCAAATAATTCTGCCGATATTAAGGAGGCATGACCATGGGAAATCTAACAGCGACTAATGACAACCAAACCGTCAGGGCCGACAGCCGGGCCGGTAAATTCCTGACGTTTTTCCTGGCCAACGAGGAATACGGGGTGGAGATTCTCAAGGTACAGGAGATCATCGGCCGGATGCCGATCACGCCGGTGCCGTTGACCTCCAAGTATATCCTGGGGGTCATCAACCTGCGGGGCAAGATCCATCCCATCATGGACCTCAAAATCAAGTTCGGCATGGATCAGACACAGATAACAGACGAAACCTGCATCATTGTCATTAAGACATCCAGCCTGATGATGGGGATCTTGGTGGACAAGGTTTCGGAGGTGGTGAACGTGGCTTCGGAGGACATCGAAGACACGCCATCCTTCGGAGCGGACATCAATACTGATTATCTTTTGGGAGTGGGCAAGACCGGCGGCAAGGTTCGCCTGCTTCTGGATATAGAAAAAGTTATCACAGCCTCCGACATCATCCACATGAAAAAGGCCGCCGATGGAGAAAGCAAAGAGGCTGGGGCCGAATTTAAAGAAGCAAAAACTTAAATGAATAAAGGAGCCAACACTAAAAAGGAGGAGAATAATGTTTAACAACATCAAAATCGGTGTCAAGATCATCGGGTGCTTCGCGCTGATATTTGTAGTTGTGACGGCGATGATGCTGTCCGGAGCTAAAGTAAGAATGGAAGCGGTGCGTGGATTGGATTCGACGTATCGCCAGTATATAGGGGCCATCAGAGAAACTGGAGAGCTGAAGGCCAGCCTTGAGAAAATGGAGGGAGATATTTACCATTATGTTGCAGTGCCCTCCGCACGCAATAATACCCTGACAAGCATTAATCAGGAAACAAATTCAATTGACCAAATTGTTCAGGCTTATAAAGGCAAAAAGCTGTCTCCCGAAGAAGAGAAAAATCTCTCCGATTTCGCTGCTGCCTGGCCCGAGATGCAGCGGGGCTATAAGGAAATAATGAAGATGGCGGATGACGGCAAAAAGGATGAGGTTGCACGCATGTTGACCGATGGAAGCCATTTGATCACAGTCCGGAATAATACTATAGCGGCGGTTCGTAACCTCCATGATTATAGCATCAGCCATAACGAAGCAGCCGTCAAGGCGACCGTTAAAGGTAGAGGTGGCTGGTCGGGTATACTGTGGTTATTTTCATCTGCCGGCGCTATTCTTTTAATAGCTATGGGGATAATGCTGAACGAATCTATCACCAAACCGCTGCAGAAGATATCGCTGATGATGCAGGAAATTGAAAAGGGGCACCTCTCCAACCGGTTGAACATGAAACGAAAGGATGAACTAGGCAGTCTGACCAGATCCATGGATATGTTTGCGGACAAACTTCAACAAAAGATCATATTCGGCATGCAGCAAATATCTGAGGGCGACATCGATATTACGCCGGAAATAACAGATGATAATGATGAAATCGGTCCGACGCTTAATAAAATGATTAACGCCATCGGCTCGATGAGTAAAGAGATCAGTCTGTGTTGCAAAGCTGCGCTTGAAGGCAACCTTTCGCATAGAGCCGATGTAAAATCTTATCAGGGGAGATATCAGGAAATCGTCCAAGGTTTCAACGATACGATAGATGCGATAATGGGACCGGTGAACGAAGCTTCAAGAGTGCTAGCGAAGCTTGCCGGCAAGGATATGACCGCCCGGATGATGGGTGAATACAAAGGGGACTACAACAAGATCAAGGATACGCTGAATATGTTAGTGGAGAGTATGGATAAGGCCTTGCAGCAGGTGGCCGTCGGGGCGGATCAGGTGGCTTCAGCCAGCGTTCAGATAAGCAACGGCGGACAGTCGTTGTCGCAGGGAGCCAGCGAACAGGCCAGTTCGCTGGAGGAAGTGTCCAGCAGCCTGCAGGAGATGTCCTCCATGACCAAGCAGAACACACTGAACGCCAAAGAGGCCCAGGGGGTAGCGGAGCAGGCCCGGAGCAGCGCCAACAAGGGAGTGGAGAGCATGAACCGGATGTCCTCGGCTATCAGCCAGATCAAATCGTCCTCCGCTGCCACAGCCAAGATAGTAAAGACCATAGACGAGATTGCCTTCCAGACGAACCTGCTGGCCCTGAACGCGGCGGTAGAAGCAGCCCGGGCCGGTGATGCCGGCAGGGGATTTGCGGTGGTTGCCGAGGAAGTAAGGAACCTGGCTATGCGCAGCGCGGAGGCAGCCAAGAATACCGCCAACCTGATCGAAGAAGCGGTAAAGAATTCGGAGAACGGGGTGGCCATCAACGCCGAAGTTTTGAACAACTTCCAGGAGATTGCCGAAAAAACCAATAAGGTCAGCCAAGTGGTGGCGGAAATAGCCGCGGCCTCAGATCAGCAGGACCAGGGGATCAGCCAGTTGAACAGGGCGGTGGAACAACTAAACCAGTTGACCCAGCAGAACGCGGCGAACGCCGAGGAATCGGCCAGCGCGGCCGAGGAGATGTCCTCGCAGTCCGAGGAGATGCGCAGCATGGTGGCCGGCTTTACACTTACAAGGTCCGGGGATTTCAACCAGAATCTGCTGTCCGACAGCCGCCAATCGGGGCAAAGTTCCGGTCAGCAGAGAAAAGGGGCGAAGGCCATTTCCGGCCTAAGGCCTGATCCCCGCAAGGTGATACCTTTTGATGAAAAAGATCAAAGTATTTTAAGCGATTTCTAATCTTCCAAACTGATAGGTAGTCCCTTTCTCTTTTTTTCAATAGGGAGAGAAAGGGATGATGAAAAGGTGATAATTAGAAAAATATGATGGAATCAGAATCAAAGAATCTTTCGACAGATTATTATTCCTTAAAACTTTCTGGTCAGCAGTTTGATAAAATCAGTCGGCTTGTCTATCAAGTTTCAGGAATAGATCTTCATGAGGGCAAGGAAGAACTGGTCAAAGCCCGGCTAATAAAGCGGCTCAGGCATTTGAAGATTTTTGGTTTTGATCGTTACCTTAAATATCTGGCCAACGATAAAAGCGGAAGCGAAATCAGGGCCATGGTGGACATTCTGACTACCAACAAGACCAATTTTTTCAGGGAGTCCGAGCATCTGGATTATTTAAGGAATCAAATAATCACCGGATTAGAAAATGACCAGATAAGAATCTGGAGCGCCGGCTGTTCCTCGGGCGAAGAGCCATATTCCATAGCCATCACTTTACATGAAGCCATTCCTAATATTGGGAAACGGGATATAAAGATTCTGGCTACTGACATCTCGGATCGGATGATGGAACTAGCCCGCAAGGGTATATATGATGAAGACGCTCTCAAGGGTATGCCGGCTCAATTGAAGCGTAAGTATTTTCAGAAAGCTGAGACTGGGATCAGCAACAGATGCCGGGTGGTCCCTGAACTTCAGTCCATGATTTGTTTTGCCAAGCTTAATCTGATGGAAGAGTGGCCGATGAGGGGGCTGTTTGATGTCATATTCTGCCGCAATGTGATGATTTATTTTGACAAGCCAACTCAGGAGAAGCTGGTAAAGAGGTTCTGGTCGCAACTGCGGGAAGGCGGATATTTAATGGTGGGTCATTCGGAGAGCCTGACGTTTTTGACCCACGATTACCGATACATGAAGCCGGCTGTCTACCAAAAAGTTAAAGCACCGGCCACGGCATATAAAAAACCGGCCAAGTCAGATGGGAAGTAACAGTTTATGGTTTATACAGTAGGAGTGGCCGACATGAAAATATCCGGAGAGAATCCGGATATGTTGATAACCTACGCTTTGGGCAGTTGCCTGGGTATAACGGTCTATGATTTCAAGCTGAAAAGGGCGGGCCTACTGCACAGCATGTTGCCTGATTCCAGCATTGACCGGAACAAAGCAGTCGGGAACCCTTATATGTATGTGGACAGTGGGATGAAAGCTCTGCTGGACAATTTTTACCAGAACGGTTCCCGTAAAAATAACCTTATTATCCGGGTAGCAGGAGGATCCAGCTCAAAAGTTAACGAGGAAGATGACTTTTTTAAGATCGGCCACCGTAATTTTTTAAGCTTGCGCAAATATTTATGGAACGAGGGCTTGATGCTTAAGGCTTATGATGTGGGGGGGTACGGTTCACGCACCGTGACCCTGGAAGTAGAAAACGGGAAGATGCTGATTAAAACACAAGGTTCCCTTAAACAACTGTAGACGGCGTCCGATTATTTTAGATAACAGACATGAGCTTAATACATAAAAAACAGGAGACAGTAAAATGGCATTAAATACTCTTGTGGTCGACGATAGCTCGGTGATGCGCTCGATCATTATAAAAACCCTGAAATTGTCCAGACTGCCTTTGGGTGAAATCTGGGAGGCAAAAAACGGCGAGGAAGGCCTGAGCATTATTCAAGACAAATGGATTGATCTGGCCTTGATTGATATCCACATGCCGGTTATGGATGGGGAGGAAATGTTGACTCGTCTAAGGGCGAACGATCAGTATGAAAATCTGCCGGTGATCGTAGTCAGTTCGGAGAGCGCCCCCGGTAAAATAGAAAAGATGCTTAAACTGGGCGCAACATTCATCCATAAGCCATTTACACCGGAAATCTTGAAAGAAGTAATAGTAGCAGTTACGGGGGTGAGCGATGAAGACGCAGGTTGAGAAGTTTCTTATAGAATCTACCGTTAAAACTTTAGAGGATCTTTGTTTTATGTATCAGGAGCCGGAGCTCAAAGATGCCCAGGAAAATCTGCCGCTAGAGGCCGCGGCCGAAGTGAAATACCGGAGCGATGATTTTACCGGTAAGCTGGTGATTGAGACCCGGGGCGGTCTGTTTTCGGCCATCGCCACCAATATTTTAAGCATTGACAATCCCAGCACCAAGCAGAAAAAAGACGCCTTAGGGGAGATGGCTAATATTATTTGCGGAAATGTCGTGCCCTCCCTGGGCGAGGGCGGGCGGGAATATAAAATTGAAGCCCCCAGATCTTTAAACAAAGATGATCTGCTAAAAGAGAAATTGCGAGAGGAACCAGTTGCTGCGATTACTTTGAATTTCAACGATGGGCGGGTCGATATCAAATTATTTGTGGATGGCCACTCTGTTGCCAAGGAGATGAAAGAGTGATTAAGGTTTTAGTGGTTGACGATTCTGCTCTGGTCCGCAAACTGCTGACCGAGGAGCTTTCCCGCTACAGCGACATAGATGTGGTAGGAGGGGCTATTGATCCTTATGTTGCCCGCGACAAGATAGTTCGGCTTAAACCTGATGTGATCACTCTGGACCTGGAGATGCCGCGAATGGACGGGCTTTCTTTTTTATCCAAGCTGATGAAATACCACCCGCTCCCGGTGGTAGTGGTGAGTTCATTAACTCCCAGTAATAGCCAAAACGCCATTAGGGCACTGGAACTCGGGGCGGTGGAAGTGATCTGCAAGCCCGGATCAAGTTTGTCAGCTCCGGATATCTCCCAAAGCCTGATCAAAGCTATTCGGGCGGCATCAAAAGCCAAAGTGGGCAAGATGATAGAGAATGTTTCCGGGGGAGAACAAAGCAATCAGGGATATCAGATCCCGCTAAAGACCACTCATAAGGTGATAGCCATAGGAGCTTCTACAGGCGGCACGATAGCCATTGAAAAACTTTTAATCGATATGCCCTTGAATATTCCCGGGATCCTGGTGGTGCAGCATATGCCGGAATATTTCACCGCCAGTTTTGCCAATCGTCTGGATACCATCTGCAAAATAGAGGTGCGAGAGGCAAAAGACGGAGATACCGCGGTTCCGGGACTTGCCCTGATAGCCCCCGGCGGGCATCACATGTTGTTGGAGCGAAGCGGAGCTTTTTACCAGGTCAGGATCAAAGGAGGCCCGATGGTTCATCACCAGAGGCCCAGCGTGGATGTTTTGTTTCATTCAGTGGTCAAACAGGCCGGGGCCAACGCCATTGGCGTGCTGCTGACCGGAATGGGGTCCGACGGTGCCGAAGGGCTTTTGGCCATGAGGCAAAACAAAGCTTATACCATAGTCCAGGATGAGGCCAGTTCAGTGGTCTACGGGATGCCCGGGGAGGCAGTCAAACTGGGGGCCGCCTGTGAGGAATTACCTTTGACCGAGATTTCCGGGCGTATAATAAAGCGGTTGTCCACGGAAGAAAAAAACAAAGAATAACGTGAATGAACCTCTGGGCATGCTTTGGATATTATCAATCCGATTCATAGTCCCACTTAGCTTTGCACGTAGTATAATTTCCGATAGCCGAAGGCTATTGGATAAGAGGTAGTTCCACTATTTTCTGTTGAGAAATTTTCCTCTCAAATCAATTATTTTATAAATGTGTTCTCGAAATATTTATCCGTGGACAGAGGTTTTTTTTTATGTTACGGGACTTCATATTTTGAGGTTTATAGGCTCCTGCCGGAGGTGGCTCCATTGAAAATTAAAAAAATCGGTATTGTTGCCAATATTGAAAAAGAAAAGATTGCCGACCATGTCAAATCATTGAAAAAATGGTTGGAAGAAAAGGGTGAGGAAATCTTTTTGGAAACGGAAATTTCACAAAAAATTGGTTTCCGTAAAGGATTAAAATGGAATGATCTGGCACGAAAATCAGAACTGATCGTTGTTTTAGGCGGTGACGGCACAATGCTTCGCACGGCGCGTTGCGTAGCCAAGCATAATGTTCCCATTCTAGGAATCAATATGGGTAATTTTGGTTATCTTACCGAAGTGAATTTGAATGAAGTACACCCCACTCTGGAATTAGTTATCCGTGGCGAGTTTGTGGCTGAAAAGAGGATGATGCTTAATGTAAGCATCAAACATGGCAGAATTGTCACCCATTTAGGCGATGTTTTGAACGATGTCGTCATCAATCGCGGCAATCTGTCCCGCATGAATGAACTGGAAATGGCAGTTGATGGTGAGTATCTGACGACTTATAAAGGAGATGGTCTGATTGTTTCTACGCCCACTGGTTCCACAGCCTATTCGCTTTCCGCCGGCGGACCTATAGTCTTTCCCGGAAAAGATTTAATTATCATTAATCCCATTTGTCCCCATACTCTGACTAATCGTCCAATCATTTTTTCCGAAAATTCGAATCTGAAAATAACTCTCTGTTCTAAGGATAAAGGCGCCATGCTGACGCTGGATGGACAGGAAGCTCACAAGATCATATCCGGCGATGTCGTGACAATAAAAAAATCGAAACATGTAATAAAGCTGGTTCTTTCACCATACCGGAGCTACGGAAAAATTTTACGCTCTAAGCTCGGGTGGGGTGATCTACCTCCTGGAGCTAGAAAAAAGAAAAATGCTTAATGAATTGAGCATTAAAAATTTTGCCATCATTGATGAACTCCAAGTTTCCTTTGGTGAAGGCCTTAATGTTATTTCCGGTGAAACCGGCGCCGGAAAATCGATAATTATCGGCGCGGTTAGCTTGCTTCTTGGCGATAGAGCGACGACGGAGATGATTAGGACGCAAGCCGATACGGCGACTGTGGAAGCGTTCTTTGACATTGCCTCCAATAAACCGCTGCAAGAAAAAGTTGCGGAGATGGGTTTTTCCGCCGGAGACGAACTGGTCATCCGCCGTGTGATCTCGCACACGGGTAAGAATAAGGCGTTCATCAACGGACAAATGGCGACCCTGGCCAATTTGGCTGCCGTCAGCGAATTGCTGATTAATATTTGCGGCCAGCATGAACATCAGGTGATTCTTAATAATGAAAATCATATAGATATTCTGGATGAATTCGGCGGCTGCCTGCCTGCCAGGGCCACTTATGCGGAAATTTACAATCAGTATCAGCAAATCAGAACCCAGATGGAAAAATTAACAAATTTGCGCAGCAGCCGGGAAGAAAAATCAGATTTGCTTAGATTTCAATTAAAAGAGATTCAGGATATTAATCCGCAACCGGCGGAAGACACGAAGCTGGCGGATGAGAAAAAAGCTCTTGTTAACTTTCAAAAGTTATCAGGTTGGGCCAACCGTGCTTACGATTTGCTTTATAGTGAAAATGATTCCGTCATCGTTAAATTGAAAGAAGTTCAGAATCAGGTAAAAGAAATTAAAAAAATAGACGCGAATTTGAAACTTGCCGATACGGATATCGAAGGTGGTTTTATCACTTTGCAGGAGGCCGCCTTGACGCTACGTGATTACGGCAAGAATTTATTTTTCGATTCTGGACGGCTGGCGGCCATTGACGAACGCCTTGAATTGTTAAACCGGCTCAAGCGTAAATACGGCGGCTCTCTCGAAGGTGTTCTGCGGAAGAAGCAGGAAATAGAGGAAGATTTGAACAGAGTGTTTTCCGTGGAAGAAGAGTTGGAAAAACTGGGCAGAGTAGAAGAAAAAATAAGGGATGATTTGCGTCAAAGCGCGTTCAAACTGTCTCAGATCAGAAAGCAGGCGGCGAAAAAATTGCAGGAGGCGGTGGATAAAGAAATACATGCGCTGAATATGCCGCACGCTTCCTTCCGTGTTAATTTTAATAAATGTGCCGCTGATAAAACCGTTGAATCATTTGGACAAACGGGGGGCGATGAGATTGAATTTTATTTGGCGGCCAATAAAGGCGAAGAGTCCAAACCTTTAAATAAGATTGCTTCGGGCGGCGAAATGTCGCGGATAATTCTGGCGTTGAAAAATGTTTTGTCGCGAACAGGATCTGTGGCATCAATTGTTTTTGACGAGGTGGATAACGGCATTGGAGGGGCCGTTGCGGAAATTGTCGGCCGGAAATTAAAAGCGGTGTCCACGAACCATCAAGTTATCTGCATTACCCATTTGCCTCAAATCGCCTGCTTTGGAGATAAACACATGTTTGTTTCCAAAAAAGTTGTAAAGGGCAGGACGATCACTTTTGTGGAAGAACTGAATGATGAACAGAAGATTGAAGAAATCAGCCGCATGCTTGGCGGAGTCAACGTGACAAAAGCGACAAGGGAACATGCCCGCGAAATGATTAATGGCTCCAAGGGTTACAAATTGGGGAATTAAGGAGAAATAAAATGCTGAGAAAAGCGCGCATTGACGACGTAAAAACTATTCACCGCATGATAAATTTATCGGCGGGGAAGGGTGAAATGCTGCCGCGTTCTCTAGTCGATATTTATAATTCCCTGAGGGATTTTTTTGTCTATTATGATGAAGACAAATTGCAGGTTACCGGCATATGCGCGATGAATATAATCTGGGAAAATCTGGCGGAAATACGTTCGCTCTGTGTGGATGAGAATTATCGTCATAGCGGCATCGGCCGGGAACTTGTGGAAGCCTGTATCTCCGAAGCCATTACTTTGGGTCTTTTTAAAATATTCACTCTTACGTACAAAAAGGATTTTTTTATTAAATTGGGATTTAAAGAAATTGACAGGAATTTGCTTCCGGAAAAAATATGGTCGGATTGTTTCCACTGCTCCAAGTATCCTGATTACTGTGATGAAGTAGCGATGATTGTGGAACTATGATACCATTTCGCTTTCAAAGGATAACGAGGCGGCAAGGAAGAGGCGACGAGGCGTATTATGCATACGTTGAGGAAGCCGATGACGCAGCCAACAAAGTTAGCCAAAGAAAGCGCAGTGGTATGAAATTATGGCGTAACTTCTTTCTCCTAATAATAGCTGCCGTTTTTTTTAGCGGATGCATACGGACTGTGCCGAAACCTGCTTTTTATCCCGTTGCTGCCTCGAATATTGATTTTACCGACGATCTTGATTCCGCTTCGCTGGAATTGGCGATCCAGCGCAGCATTAATTATTATGAAAACGCCGGGCGGGATAAGCTTTACCGCGTTGCGAACAAATCGATCAGCGCAAAGCAATTAAAAGAAACACTCATAGCGTTTCGCGCGCTCTTGCGTAAAACTGATAATAGCGCAGATTTAAGCAAAAAAATTGCCGCGGAATTTAATGTTTATCGTATCGCCGGCAATGACAACTCCGGAAATGCTCTTTTTACCGGTTATTACGAACCTTTACTTGAAGGTTCTCTTAAACGCACCGAAAAATACAAGTATCCGCTTTATCAAGTGCCGCCTGATTTGATCAAAAAGGAAAACAAGATCGGACGAATGAGGGACGGTAAATTTATTCCGTACTATAGCCGCCGTGAGATTGATGTTGATGGGGTTTTACAGGGAAAAAACCTGGAGCTTGTCTGGGTGTCTGATCCGGTGGAGTTGTTTTCTTTGCAAATACAGGGTTCCGGCAAAATTAAACTGGAAGACGGAACACTTTTGACGGTTGGTTTCGCTCAGACCAATGGCAGGCTTTTCCGCAGTGTAACCAAGTTCCTTTTAGAGGGCGGAAAAATAACCAGTAGTGAAGCTTCTTATCGTCATCTTTTTTTAAAGGGAAAGAGCGAGCAAGAAATTTATGATATCTTAAGCCATAATGAAAGATACACATTCTTTCGCTTTTTGGATAAAGAACCGGTGGGTTCTTTAGGCGAGCCGGTAACGCCGGACAGATCAATCGCGACAGACCCGGATTATTTTCCGGAAGGAGCGCTGGCTTTTGTTCGCTTGCGCAAACCGGTTTTTGATACTGAAGGCAATGTTAAAGAACGGATCACTTTTTCCCGCTTCGTGCTCAATCAGGATAAAGGTTCAGCCATTGAAGGTCCCGGAAGGGTGGATCTTTTCTGCGGGTTTGGTGAAAAAGCGGAATACACCGCCGGTACTCTTAAAGAGAATGGCGATTTATATTTATTACTGAAAAAATAATGGGGAATGGGGCTGTTGACCGGGAGCGCATTCTCGTAGAGAAGCGCAATTATAATTGATTATCTTCTTCCAATCTTCAGTTTTCAAACCTGCGATTTTATGCTAAGTTGTAACCTAACCTATAATAGACAATGAAATTTTTAAAGTCTTGATGAAAAAAAGACTATGGAAAGGAGTTTTAAATATGAACGCAAAAGGTATTTCTTATGTTGTAACAAAAGCTAATATGACCGCAGCTTTTGGTGCGGAACGCTGGACAGCTTTTATGGCCAAACTAGCAGAGAAGGACAAATATTTCAGTACGGTTATTATGTCCATTACTGCCATGCCGGTAGAAAAATTAATCGTTCTTTTTGATGAAATGTGCAAGGAATTCTTCAATGACGACAAAATGCAGTATGTAAAGTTTGGGAAGGCAGGTGCTAAAGGTGTCCTGTCACCGGACGGTCCATATAGGTCATTTATGCTCATAAAAGATATAAAGCAATTTATTGAGACGGTGCTTCCTAAGGTCTGGACTATGTATTTTGACAGTGGTGTAACAACTGCACGATTAGAGAACAATGTTGCTCATATCAAAATCACTGGTATTCAATTTAAATATACTTATTTCGAATATCTTGTTATGGGTTACTTTCAGCAGGCTATAAAAATGTTTGGAAAGAAATCTGTTGCGAAAAAGGTCAGAAGTATTGCATCGGGCGATAAAGATATTTATTTCACATATGAATTAAAAGACTCTTGATTATAATGTAATTAGACATTCAAATATAGTTTAAGACAGCTTATTCGTCCTGCAGGAGATCGCGCAAGGCTATTTCGTCGGTTGCGTAAAGAACCGCGTTCTCCAAAGCTTCTTCGCGGAAACTGTGAATCTTGAGGTACTCAGCATTATTAGCCATTTCAATAAAGGCTTTGCGCGACGGATACTGAACCAGCATTAAGAGATCCCATGTTTCCGTGCCGGTTAAAAGTTCTTTCGGTCGGCTGAATAAAAGAAGCTTTCCCCCGACTCCTTCCACAAATCTGGAGGCTTCCTTGATATAGCGGGAGTATGACTTCCTGCCGCCATCTTTTTTAAACTTCAGGAGATTCAACATAACAAAAGGTTTATCATTGGGATTCTTAATCAGTTCCCTGAATTGATTTTGATTGATTTCTATCGTATTCATATTGTTTTGCTCCTTCTTATTTTAGAAATTTGAGTCTCAAATCCCCATTCGCTTTGCTCAGGGGATCAATTTCCAATATCCTTTGGCTATTGGATAATTCGACTAACTCTTCAAACTTCGCAATGCTCGTTTTCAGAGAGTCTCACTACAACTAACGCTTCCTATAGTCAGCGAGTTTCATGTCCCACGTCGTCGAAGATGCCCTTCAGGGTACTTCGCTCCTGGGATAGTTCGACTTGCCAATTTCAATACGCTACGCTTTTGAAATTGGAGTCTCACTAATAAAACAACGGGGGTCTTCCGCCATGTAGTCTCCGCTGTAGGCTAAGGCGCGTCCGCGGCAGCCGCCGCAAACAGTCTTGTAATTGCAATCGCCGCAAACGCCTTTTAAAAGTTCTTCCCGGTTACGTAAATTCCGGAAAACGGACGATTCATAATAAATCTTATTAAAATCCATCTTCTTAACGTTACCGGCGCTTATTTCCACAAAGGGACAGGGCCAGACGTCTCCGTTGGCCTTGACGTAAACAAAACCTCGCCCCGCCGCGCAGCCATGGAAAACTTTACCAGCGAGTTTCAGCATAAGGCCGTCATGAATGCCATTTTTCTCCAGCATGTAAGGCCAATATTGAGGGCCGGCAACTGGTTCGATCATTGTGTGAGCGGACTTTTGTTTGAGCGCGATAAGTTCACTTAAGTATTTATTGGCAGTTTTCTTTAATGTGGCCTTCTCAATCTTTTCCCCGCGACCGACGGCGACGAGCTGATACATAAGCATAATGCCGGCGCCGCAGCCGTCGGCAAAATCTATGAGTTCAGGCAAGTGCTGCATATTGTATTCCATAGCCGTTGTATTGATTTGTAAAAGAATGCCCGCTTTCTTCGTTGCTTCAATGGCGCGAAGCGCCAGGTCAAATGATCCCGGTTCGTTTCTTACAAAGTCGTGAATATCGGGATTGGCGGCATCAATGCTGATGGCATTGCAGACAACTCCGTGATCCTTCAGTTTAAAAGCCATTTCTTCGTCAATTAATGTGCCGTTGGTGGCGATGATGTTGGCCAGACCAGCCTGCTGTGAATGTTTGAGCAATTTGAAAATATCCGGTCTTACCAGCGGTTCGCCACCGGTATAAATTAAAGTTCGAAATTCGCTGTTTGCCGCCAACATATCAATAAGTTTTTTCCCTTCATCGGTGGAAAGCTCGTCGGGATCGGCTTTGCCGCTGACGGCGTGACAATGGATGCATCTCAAGTTACAGGCGCCGGTTACTTCCCAGACAGGGTGTCCCGGGTAACCAATACAACCCATACCCCATGCGCCGTTGGTAACTGGTATGGATTTAAAGCCGTACTTTAAAAGCCATCCGGGGAAATTACGCCAGCGATTTAGATATCCCATGAGCAAAGAGCTGCCCAATTGTCTGAACAGAAGAGAAGGCGGATTATAAAATGCTTTTACTTTATTTTTAGTCTTCATGGTTAAAATTAAATGTATGCCAAGATGTAAGCCAGGGACGTTCCCAGATTGACGGCTATGTTCAGAGCGCAAAGTATCTCCATCATTTTTTTGTCTTCATACTTGCCGCGCATCATCATGAAAATGATGAATAAAGAAATCATTAGTATAGGCAGATAAAAATAAACAACCTTAAAAGGAATTCCCCAAAACGGTGACGCAAGCATAGTTGCCGAGGCCAGTAGGGAGAAGGTGATATAAAGAGCTTTTCCTTTTTTCTTACCCAGGCGATTGAGCAGGTTTTTTTTGCCCGTGGCTTTGTCGGCGTCATAATCGGGAAACTCATTAAGCAAAATGACATTAAAAATGGTAAGGCCGATTGGTATAGCCAGCCAATGGATGACTGGGTGGATTGTGCCGGTTTGGATATAGTAAGACGAAGCGACCGGAAGCCAGCCATAGCAAAAACCGATGAATATTTCACCAAGGCCTCTTTTCACAAGTCTGACTGGAGGGGTAGAGTAAAAGAAGCCGGAAAAAGCCCCCAGAAATCCGAGAAGGAGTGTATAGGGACCGGTTTTATAAACGAATTGCAGGATAAATCCAACTGTCGCTGCGATTATCAGAGCAATAATGCTTGTCCAAAATGCTATGGATGGCGGCAATTTCCCGGACAGGAGCATTCTGCTGCCTCCCGCAAACTTGTTCTTGTGCAATTGATTGGACAAAATATCTCCACTGTAATCAAAATATTCGCCGGAATGGTATGTGGAAAGCATAATCAGGATAACCCCCAGGACGCCAAGAAGAAAAATTTCAATGCTGATGGTAGAATTGATCCTGTATGCCAGAATGGTTCCTAATATAAAAGGAAGGATGCCCACAGTATGAAAAGGCGGACGGGAGAGACCAATCCACCCCCTTAGTTTTTCTATATTTGAATTTTGCATAAGTTGCCTGTCCAAGTTGATTGCAGTGGTTTATTGTGAGACTCAAATTTAATGAAACTCAGATATTGCAAATGCAGCGCAGCAATATCTGCAAGTTGAATTATCCCGCATAAGGCGGAGGGTAAAGAGACATAAACTTCAAAAACGAATAACCTAAAGGTTACTATAGGCGAATAGAAGTTGGTTAGCCGAATTATACCGCATATGCAGGAACCTTGCCCGTGACTAACACAATGGCCGTTATTTGTAAAGAAGCGTGCGATTGGCGGTTGCCCTATAAAAAATAAAAATATTATTGAGGGAATAATCATTTTTTTCTTGATTGTTAATTTTTATTGTGCTAGTCGTAGCGTGAATTTAAGGGGAAAGTCACCTTTCCCAATGAGTAAACAAGCGGGTTTGAGTATTAGAAACTTTGGTGACGGCCGCAAAAACGGTTGATAATAAATTAAGAATTTTATTTTATGAAAGGGGGATTTTAGAAGATGACGAAGGCAGAATTAGTCGGGGTTATAGCAAAAGCGACAGGTATTACCAAAGACAAAGCAGCAAAAGCATTAGATGCGTACGAAGCCACAGTCACCAAAGAACTCAAGAAGACAGGTAAACTTGTTCTTGTTGGATTTGGTACGTTCTCAGTGGTAAAGAGGAAGGCGAGAGAAGGCAGGAATCCTCAAACTGGCAAAGCCATTAAGATTCCCGCGAAGAAAGTCGTAAAATTCAAGGCTGGCAAGACTCTGGCCGACAAAGTAAAATAATAGATCATTTTGTTATAGTACAACTAAGGCCTCCGCATTTTTATCATAATAACCGGAGGCCTTAGTGCGTTTAACTTGGGCAATAATTTACAAGGAGTTTTTGTTTTGGCACTCAAAAGAATTCTCAGCGGAATGAGACCAACCGGTAAACTGCATCTGGGTCATTTACACGGCGCTCTAAAAAACTGGGTGGATTTGCAGGAAAGCGGCAAATATGATTGTTTTTATTTTGTGGCCGATTGGCATGCCATTACCAGTGAATACAGTTCCACGGAAGGCATTAAAGATAACGCCGTCAATATGGTGATAGACTGGCTCAGTGTCGGCCTTGATCCGCAAAAGAGCACTCTCTTTGTGCAATCGGCGGTCAAGGAACATGCCGAACTATTCTTATTGCTTTCCATGATTACTCCCCTGGCGTGGCTGGAGCGCAATCCCACTTATAAGGAAATGAAGACCGAACTGGCCACAAAGGATTTGTCCACCTTCGGTTTTTTAGGATATCCGGTGCTGCAGGCCGCCGATATCATCATGTACAAGGCTTACGGTGTGCCTATAGGTGTTGATCAACTTCCTCATGTCGAACTCACCCGCGAAATAGCCCGCCGTTTTAATTTTCTCTATAAAGAAATATTTCCTGTTCCGGAGCCGCTTTTAACCAGCGTTCCCAAATTGCTGGGAATTGACGGAAGAAAGATGAGCAAATCCTACGATAACTCTATTTGCATCGGTGACCGCGGCAAGGTCTTACAGCAGAAGGTTTCCTCCATGTTTACTGACCCGCAGCGAATGAGAAAGAGCGATCCGGGAAATCCTGAAATATGTAATGTCTTTTCTTTTCATGGCTTATATTCTGAGCCTGTGAAAGTGAAGGAGATTGATGCTGCTTGCCGAAAAGCGGGGATCGGTTGCACTGATTGCAAAAAAATACTGGCCGAGCGCATTGCCGAAGAATTGAGTCCTGTTCACGAGCGCATTGATTATTATGTCAACCACATAGCTGAAATTAATGAGATCATAGAAGAAGGGAACAGAAAAGCAACAAAGATAGCGCGTCAAACGATGGATGAAGTCCGTGCCGCGGTTAAAATCTGAGCGGTTATAGACGGCTATGTGCTCTCAATAAATTATGGATAACGAACAAACAATGAATTACGCCATTAAGCTGGACATTTTCGAAGGTCCGCTTGACCTGCTTTTGTACCTCATAAAGAAAAACGAAATTGACATCTATAATATTCCCGTAGCCTTGGTTACCGAGCAGTATCTTCAGTACCTCAAAATGATCAAAGCGCTCAATCTTGATCTGGCCGGTGAGTATCTGGTCATGGCGTCAACCCTTATTCATATCAAATCCAGGATGCTTTTGCCTGTTCCCGAAGAGCCGGAAACCGAAGAGGAAGACCCGAGGGCCGAATTGGTCAGGCAGCTTATCGAACATAAGGCATTTAAAGAAGCCGCTTTAAATCTGGGGGAAAGGCCGCTTCTGGAGCGAGACGTGTTCACCCGCGCGGCTTTCTTACCCGAAGAGATTGGGAAGTCAACTGAGGACGAGGAAGAACTTATGGAAGTAAGTGTTTTTGAACTCATAGAGGCTTTCCATCGTATTGTTTCACAGATTGATAAAAAAGAACTTTTGGAAATTGATTTGGAAAAATTATCCCTTACTGATATAATTAATGAAATTATGGAACAGTTGTCCCTGACAAAAAGTTTGACTTTTGAGGATTTGCTCGGGGAAAGAAAAGATCGCCGCCGCATCATCTACACGTTTCTGGCTTTGCTGGAATTAATCAAGCTCAGGATGATTAAGGCTTATCAAACCTCGGTTTTTGGAGTGATCCGGATATTTCCGGCCGTGGAGTCATAAATGGAAAATGTTAAGGCCGTAATTGAAGCTCTGATTTTTGCTTCCGACGCACCGTTGGCGCTCGAAAAAATTTGTATTATTCTTTCGAAATGTTGAAAAAACAGAAATTAAAAAAGCCTTCGAAAAACTTGTATTGGAATACAATGATCGGCAAGGTGGAATTTATCTACAGGAAGTTGCCGGCGGTTTTCAGTTTCGCACCCGGCCTGAACTTAGCCCTTGGATTAAAAAGCTAAGGAGTACAAAGCCTCATTCCTTATCTCCGCAGGCAATGGAAACTCTGGCAATCATTGCTTATAAGCAACCTATTGTTAAATCGGAAATTGAAAGCATTCGCGGTGTGGATGTAGGCGCTCCGCTCAAAAGCCTTTTAGATAAAAAACTTATTCGCATTGTCGGGCGCAAGGACGTGCCAGGCAAACCGATTATTTACGGGACAACTAAAAAGTTTCTGGAAGTTTTTAACCTGAAAGATCTCATGGATTTGCCGAATTTACGCGAATTTAAAGAACTTAATCAGCAGCAGGAACTTGTGGAACAAGAAATAGTAGAATTAGAAACCGTCGAAGATATTCCTAATTTATGAAAGAACGTCTACAAAAAGTTATTGCGACCGCCGGTGTCGATTCGCGGCGTCACGCGGAAAAACTAATAACCGAAGGGCGCGTCAGCGTTAATAATATTGTGGTAACAAAATTGGGGGTAAAGGCTGATGCCGAAAAGGATATTATTCGGATTGACGGCAAAGCTATTTCTGTAGAAAAAACAAAGCAGTATATTGCTTTAAATAAACCAGCCGGATATGTCACCACCCTTCATGATCCCCAAAACAGGCCGACAGTTGTTGATTTGCTAAGTGATTTATCGGAAAGGGTTTATCCTGTAGGAAGGCTTGATTATGACTCCAAAGGACTTTTGCTTTTGACCAATGATGGCGATTTCGCTCAAAAAATGCAGCATCCCCGTTTTCAGAAACCCAAAATATACAGAGTCAAAATTCAAGGACGTTTATCGAAAGAGGAATTAAAACAATTGGGTAAGGGCATAAAATTGCCCGATGGTGTTTTTAACCCAGAAAATGTGAAAATAGAAAAGATCAATGATCTAAGTTGCTGGTTACAGCTTACTCTGAAAGAAGGGAAAAATAGAATCATCAGGAGAGGTTTTGAAGCTATCGGTCATAGAGTAGCCCTTTTGGTGCGGGAAGCAATCGGTGATCTGAACATGGGCAATTTAAAGGAAGGAACGTGGCGGCATTTGACCAGAAAAGAAATAAGTCGACTTCTTGATAACGCGGTAGGTGAAAATAGGTAAAATCTTCTTGACATTCGCTAAAAAATAAATAATAAATTGTAATGTAGAGAAAACAGACATAAATTATCATCAGGCGATTTATTGTTGCAATTAGTATTAAGGAGGGTCTATGAATAAATCCGGTCTTATTGAAACTTTAAGCAGTAAATTAAACTTAACGGAAAAAAAGGCAATTGATGTTGTTAATCTTATTTTCAAGGGTTTTACCGATGAGTTGAAAAAAAACGGGCGTATTGAAATCAGAGGCTTTGGCAGCTTTGTAGTAAAGAAATATGGCGCCTATACGGGGAGAAATCCAAAAACCGGCACTAAAATCAAGGTTGAACCAAAGAAATTACCTTTCTTTAAGGTAGGAAAAGAATTGAAGAATAGAGTTGATAAAAAGAAATAACAATTATCATTGCCTGTTTTTATGATATTAAAGAGGAGGCTTAAATCAAGCCTCCTCTTTTTAATTGCATCGCTAAACCGGATTAACCTAACCCCGATAAACGGGATAAGTGCGTTAACGAAATCCCAGTTGATTAAATTTTGAATGACAACAGCGAGATAATCCGGCCTTCTGTTCTGATAGTCAAGATAATAAGCATGTTCCCAGACATCAATTGTTAAGAGTGCTTTTTGACCATGAGCCAAAGGCGTATCGGCATTAGCCGTTTTTGTTATTTTTAACTGGCCATCTTCCAAAACAAGCCATGCCCAGCCGCTTCCGAACTGGGTCGTGCCGGCGTTTTTTAATTCTTCGGCAAATTTTTCATAGCTTCCCCAAACAGCGTTTATTTTTTCAGCAATTGCGCCAGTAGGCGGACCTCCTCCTGATTTCTTCAAACATTTCCAGTAAAAGGAATGATTCCAAATCTGAGCGGAATTATTGAAGATGCCCGCTTTGGTTGAATCTTTAGCAGTGATTTTGATAATTTCTTCCAATGACTTTCCTTCAAGATCGGTGCCGGCTATTAATTTGTTTAAATTATCCACATAAGCTTTGTGATGTTTGCCGTAATGAAAATCCAAAGTATTGGCGCTGATGTAAGGCGCCAACGCATCTTTCCCGTAAGGGAGTTCCGGTAATAAAATGGCCATAGTTATTCTCCTTTCTAATGAAACTCAGATATTACAAGCGCAGCACAGTAATATCTGTTAGTTGAATTATCCCACGTGCGAAGCTAAGTGGGATGATTGTAATCAACCCCAAGCTTCAATACCTCAAAGCTTACTTTTGGGTCCACACCCGTGTTTTTATAATAGTTAGTATTTTCAGTTTGTCAAATTTAGATTGCATGTATTTTTAATTATTATTTGAGGCTATATTAATACGTTTTATTTTATATTTAAGCCAGTTTATATGAATCAAAGTGAAAACAGCGAAAATCAATGCGGGCAGAGCAACCTCCCGATTGAAAAGGATAAGCGCTATGCCGCCTGCCAGTCCGCAGTCCTTCATAGTGCCCATAAGAAGGAGAGAGATAATTTTACTTTCATCGGCGTGAAAATAAAGGCCGATTTTTCTAATCGCGAAGGCGAAGAAAAAAATGCTTACGAAGGCAGTTAAAACGATAAAGGAAAGATCGGAAGACCAATCCGCGAGAACATTTGCACTGCTCGCAGTTATAGTATAAAATATAACAAAATAACAATAATCAATTGTTGTCACTTCGTATGGATCAATAATTTTGTCCCATTCCTTTTCTATGATAAGCCGGGAGAGAGCAAGCGGCATCAAAATCAATCCTAAGACTATTAAAATGATATTCCAGTAGTTCAGGGGCATGTATTTAAAAAATCCCAAACCTATTAATGGTATAATTAACAAGGCGCCTAAATAAGCTCCGGCCAAACTGGTAAATACAGACTTATTTTCGATGTGCGATAAATTGCCCAGATTAATTATCTCTAATGAAGGCGGCACAGCGGCGATCAATATCATGCCGATCCATAGCTCTTGTTTGTCGATCAGAAAAATACTCACCAAAATAATGAAATTCCCCAAAACCAGATAATTCATGACATTACCCTGGATGGACGCGGATAAAAGTGGACCGGGGCGGCGGAAGAATCCGCGGGGAAATCTTAGTAAAGTGATGGTTAGAATTACGATCAAAGCCGGAAAGATCAAAGCATTGCCGATAAGGAATCCCTGTGGCAAAAAAATACCGCTGACCAATGCCAGCAGAAAAATCAAGTTGGAGCGAGAAAAATTAGTAGAAAGAGCCATTTTGTTTTACCTCGGCAAAGGCAATATTTTTTTAGCTCCGAAAATCAGAAATAGAAAGGCAATATTGAAAAGTACTATAGTTCCTCCGGCCGGCAAATTCAATAAGAAAGCGGTGATAATGCCGCAAATTACCGACATGATTGAAAAAAATACAGCGGCAATAATAGTCATTTTAAAGTTTAAAGATAACTGGAGCGCGATTAAAGGGGGCAGAATCAGCATTGCGGAAACAAGCATGATGCCGGCGACTTTCATTGCCAGAACCGCGGCTACCGCCGTGAGCAAAAATAGGATTACATTAATTCGTTTTGTCTTTATACCCATTGTCCTCGCCAGTTCTTCGTCGAAAGTAACGGCAAGAAGGTCATCATAGAAAATGATAACAGTAGTTGCTACTGTGATAAAAACAATAATAGAAAGAACAAGCTCGGTTTGTGTTACCGTTAAAATGTTGCCGAAAAGATAGCTGAATAGATCAACGTTATACCCGTTGGATAAGCTCACCAGAATAATACCGGTGGCGATGCCGATGGAAGAAACAATGCCGATGGCAGCATCCGACTGAATACGTTTGGAGTGAGTTAATTTTAAGATAGCCAGAGATGAAAGCATCACCAGAGGGAGTGCTGCCAGTGTAATGTACATAGGACTGACGCCGATCAGCATCACAACGGCGACACTGCCGAAAGTTACATGGGCAAGTCCGTCGCCAATAAGGGAAAAACGGCGCAGGACGAGAAAAACTCCCAATATGGAAGAAACAGCGGCAATCATTATGCCCGCTCCGATAGCGCGCCGGATAAATTCATAATTAAGTATATCGCACAATTCCATTAAATGCCATTCTCCGTTTTGTTGTGCTGATGACAAATCAGATGCTGACTGTCCAATCCGAAAAAACCGGTCATATCAGGGGATGCGCAGAAGTCTTCAAATGTTCCGCTGAAAATTATTTTCTTGTCCAAATAAAGAAGTTGACGGGCGTATTGGCCGATAGCTCCCATGTCATGAGTTATTAGAATGATGGTTGTGCCCCTTGCGCGGTTCATCTCATTGGTAAGAGAGTAAAATATTTCTCTTGTTTCAGGATCGAGAGCAGTGGTTGGCTCATCGAAAATAAGCAAGTCCGGTTGGTTGATTAGAGCGCGCGCCAGCATGGTTCGCTGTTGTTCTCCGTAAGACAGTTCACCGATCAAGCGATTGGCAAGATGGTCGATTCTCATCATTTCCAGAGCATGTTTTAAATCGACAGGATTCCTTTTCTTTATTCCCAACTGAACGATTTCTTCGATCGTAGAGGGAAAGTGCTGATTCAAGGCGTTTATCCGCTGGGGCAAATAACCGATTCTGTTCCACTGATGAAAAGAAGTCGGCGGCTGACCAAAGATATTGACACATCCCTTTTGCGGTTGCAAGATGCCCAGAATATTTTTAATAAGCGTGCTTTTGCCCGATCCGTTTGGTCCGGCAATGCCCAGATAATCGCCTTTTTTTACTTCAAGGGAAATGTCGCTGATGACTTCCAGACCATTATAGCAGAAGGTTAAGTTTTCAACGCTGGTGACGTTTATGGACATACCATTCCTTTTTTTAAATTAGTCAGATTATTTTCCATCAATGAAATAAAGGATTCCCCTCTTTCAATACTTGCCTTGCTTTCATCATGTCCGTTGTTGAGTTTCAATAAACCGACACCAGTTTCTTTGGCGATCATCTGCGCCAGACGGGGATTAATCATGTCTTCATAATAGATATAAGGAACTTTTTCCGTCTTTACTTGCTGGACTAGAGTTACTATTTTCTGCGGCGACGGTTCCGCGTCGGCAAGCACGTTATAAGCGGCGATATATTTCAGATTGTATCTTTTCGCCAGATAAGCAAATGCCCAGTGTCCGGCGTGTAAAATTGTTTTCATTTTGCACTTAGTTAATTCCGTGCGGTATCGTTGATCCAGCGCGATCAATTTAACCTTGTAATTATGAGCGTTTCTTAAATAATAATCGCTGTTGCGTGAATCTTTTTTAATAAATGCCGCCGCAATATTATCGACCATCTTTTGGGCGTTATCCATATCCATCCAGATGTGCGGGTCAAATCTGGAAACATGATTGTTCTGCTCCTCTTCCTCCGCGTTGAGAGGCAGCAAGACCGCGCCGGCACCAGTCTCAATGGCCAGCATATTGGTATTTTTTTCGGCGGCATTAATGATTTTATATGCCCACTGTTCCATTTCGAAATTGGTGAAAAGGAAAATATCAGCTTTGCCGACATTAATTATATCTTTAGGTTTTAATTCGTAATGGTGAGCATCTGTTCCCGGTGGTAAGAGCATGGTTACCTTGATTTTATTTCCGCCGATATTACGGGCAAAATCGTAAATGGGAAAAATTGTGGCGATCACTTTTAGTTTCTGCTCTTCCTTATTTGATTCTTTTGCCGGTTGACAGGACAGGATAAAGGCTGGCAAGATTAGGAAAAGAAGAAATATTTTTTTTGAATACATGATCGCTCCTACCGTTTATGTAATGGTTTTTTGTTGGCTAGTTGCATTACGGCAGCAGGCGCAAAGACCGGATATATTAATTTCGATATGATCCACACTGTAATCATCTTTGGACAAAATTAACTCCGGCGCCTGGGTGAAAGGCAGTGGCGACAGACAAGTAAATGCTCCGCAATTTCTACAGCTGAAATGAGGATGCAGTGGATTTTCCAAAGTAGCCATTTCGAAATAACTGGCGCCGCCGGCGGAAGCGATTTCCCGAATAATCCCGCGTTGTCTGAAAAGAGATAAGATACGATAAACGGTTACTTTGTCAATCCCGCGAGACTTGGAATGCCCCATCTTCAGCAGGGGGAGGTGTACGCTGTTACTCGCGGGAGGTCGCGTTATTTTGGGGAGCCTCCGGCTCCTGCCGGAGGTGGCTCCACTGTTGGCTTTGATTTCCAGAGCCTGGCGTATAGCGTTTACACTTAGCGGCGTTGTTGCCTTGAACAATATGTCCAAAACAGCAAGACGCTGCGATGTTTTAGAAATACCCGCCTTTTGCAGAATCAGCACGGCATCTTTATGTTTTGAATTTATAACCATGCCTGACCCTTACCAAAAATGCAACCGAGTTGCAACAATTATAAGATTGAATGAAAAAATCATGTTGACTGATTAAATTCATGATATAAATTACATCAAATCACGGGTATGAACCCCTCCGCCTTTGGCGGGATTGTTCGACTTACCAATTCCAATGCGCTCTGCTTTTGGAATTGGTGTTTCACAACAAAAAAGGAGGATTATTTATGAAACCCATCGGGCCATTGATGTGGGAACACAGATTGATCGAAAAAATGCTGATTTCAATGATGCGCCACATTGATCAGGTTGAAAAGAGCAAAAAAGTTAATCCTCTGATTATTGATATGGCCGTTGATTTTGTGCGCACCTACGCAGACCGCACGCATCACGGCAAGGAAGAAGAAATTCTCTTCAGGGATTTGGCTAAAAAAAATCTCACACCAGAACTGAAGAAAATCATGCAGGAGTTGCTCGACGAGCATGTTTGGGGCAGAAAGACAACGGCATCCTTGGTTGCGGCTAAGGAAAAATATTTACAGGGAGAAAAAGGAAAGATTACCGAAATAATCAGTTTAGCAAGGGAACTGGGCAATTTTTATCCCAAACATATCGAAAAAGAAGATAAACATTTCTTCTATCCCTGCCAGGAATATTTTAACAAAGACGAACAGGAAAAAATGCTGGCCGAATTTTGGGAATTCGACCGCAAAATGATTCACGAAAAATATAATAAAATTTTCGAAGAGTATTCAACGCTCAACAGCTTCTAATCCCATATGCCGGTTCTAAATCAAAGATGATATCGAGGCGGCTAGGAGACGGTGTCACAATAGAAAAAATGTCATTCCGAACGTATGTGAGGAATCTTAAAACTTTGAAATTATTAGAATCAAGATTTCTCGCTTCGCTTCGAAATGACATAAAAGCTAATTACAACACGGTCTCTAGGTGGTGGCGACGAGGCGTATTGTACATACGTTGAGGAAGCCGACGACCCCGGCCTGCGCCGGGGCAGGCTGTGCCAACAAAGATAGCGCTTTGATTTATAATCGGAATTAGTATCGCCAACCCCAGCATCCGAAAGCAAGAATATTCATAATAATCGGCACGGCGTAAATCATTCCCACAGTGATGATTTTGCTTTTCAGGGTTTTCAAGCTGATCACTAAAATGGCGAAGCAGAAGAACTGGAAATAGCCGATAAGGAAAATGAGCCAGATGCCTTTAAAAGACAAATTCCAAAAAGGGTATTCCCAAACAAGTTGCCCTCCGATGTTTAGCACGCATTCGACAAATACGCAGAAAATACTGTAATAAATCGCCCAAAACCATTTTTCGGGCAAGCCTAGAATCTTCTCTTGTTTGCTTTCAGAAAGCGTGTGATAGTAAATGATGCCGAGAATTAGAAACATTAACATGATTTCGATATTCCAACCAACCAGTGTTCGTAGAGCCGTATCACCCGGAGTTGTCCAGAAGGCTGAACGCTGAGAGAGGTACATAACCCAGCCGTTCCATGTTTCGTTGAAGAAATCCGCGCCGAAAATTGTCAGACCGGCTAAAACCGCATCCCAGTTTTTGGTTTGACGCGCCTCTTTTATTTCTTTGGTATAGATATAAAAGACAATGGCAAAAAGAGGAATTATATACCATTTGATCATAGAAAAATTCCTCAGACCGCTTAAAGCTTGCTGGGTTGCTGGTGTCATATGACCTCCTTGTATTATGGGATTAATGTTGCCAGATTCGTTTTATTATAATATAATATTCGAAAATCAAAAAGAAATAATTTACACTATTTTCATTATCGGCTCCGTGCCATAGAAGCATAAAGGAGAAACGAAACTTTTGATATTTACCAGCAAACTGAAAATCACCCTTATAATTTTATTGACCATTTTTATAATAGGCACTGTCGGTTTTCATTTTATCGAAGGTTGGAGTTTTATTGATTCCTTTTACGCTTGCATCATTACCTTGTCTACTGTTGGATATGGAGATTTCGTGCCGGAAACAACGGCAGGCAAATTGTTCGCTGTTTTCATAATTATTTTTGGCGTAGGCATGATGTTTTATTCGCTGGTTCTTATGGCTGAAACATTTATTGAAGCGCGCCTGCGCAATCTATTAGGGAGGGGTAAATTGGAAAAAACAATCGAAAAAATGAACAATCATTATATTATTTGCGGCGGTGGCCGTATCGGTTTTTTAATTTGCCGCGAGCTGATGGCGGGGAAAATGCCGTGTGTGGTCATCGATAACAATCCGGAGGTTATTCAGAAAGCTCAGGACGAGGGTTTTCTTTGCTTCAGGGGAGATGCAACGCAGGATAAAATTTTAATTGAAGCGGGGATCAAACGGGCTAAGGGCGTCGTTTGTGTTCTGCCGTCGGACGCGGAAAATCTTTATGTTATTTTGACGGCAAAGGAACTCAATCAACAAGTATATATTATATCCCGTTCCGAGGAAGAAGAATCGGAGCACAGGCTCCTTCGGGCTGGAGCTGACCGCGTCATGTCTCCCTACACGCTGGGCGGTGTCAGAATGGCTATGGCTATTTTGCGTCCGGCCATGCTGGACTTTATTGAAATTACTACCCGTCAGCAGAGTCTGGAGTTGCGCATGGAAGAAATATCTATTTGCAAAGGCTCGCCGTTTATCACTCAATCGCTGGAAGATTCGGGAATACGCAAGCGTTATGGGTTGATTATTGTTGCCGTGAAAAAAGATTCAGGCAAGATGATCTTCAATCCGATGGCTAATTATATTATTGCCGAAGGCGACAGGTTAATCGCTATGGGCGAGGATGAAAATGTAAAACAGTTTTCTGAAGCTTGCCTGGCATAAAGAAGGAGCAGATAATGAAAATAAATAAATTGCGCGATATGTGGAGATGGGGATTGCTGGTTTCTATTTTTAGTTTCTTGGGCTGCGCCGGCCCCAGTCTTTACAGCATTAATATGTACTATGACGCGGAGCAGGCCGCTATCCCCGCGTATTTCAAAGCTGATATCTCCGGTACCGTTATTTCTATGGCTGAATTTACCGATACACGCCAAATGGACGACAGGCTTGTTATCGGGCGTGTAGTGGAGAAAGATGGCGCGAATAAATTAGTAATGCCTAAAAATGTTAAGACGACTAACGCCATATTCAACGGCATCAAAGAATATTTAAGAAAGGCCGGTTATAAAGTTGCCGATAAAATCGAACAGTGGGATTTAAAGGAAGAAACAATACCGAAGGGAGATTTTAAAATTCTTATCGGCGGCAATATAGATGAACTGGAAATATCCTGCCGGAGAGGGTTCCCTTCCAACACCTATACAACAAATATAAAGCTGACCATTGTTTTCGCGGATATGGCTAAAGGAAAGATATTATATCAAACCAAGGTGGAAAGCAGCTATACAAAGGAGCGCGCTTTGTTTTCTGAAAATAACCTTGAAGAGCAGGCCGGTATTGCTCTCGGCGACGCCATTGAGAAAATATTTGAAGATAAGGCTGTAGCGCAGAAAATTAAAGAAGCTATCATTCAGTAGCACCATTTTCAGAAACTACTGGGGATATTATATAGATCTGCATAACATTCCAGGTAAGAAAGTATTAAATAGGTTAATACGCTTTTAATATTAAGTTCTTAGAGTTAAAACAGTAAATTTCAGCGTAGAGGTTTATACCGCAAATTTGCGGTACTTGCTATATTAGCATAGATATATATAAACAATGTTACCCACAAAAATTATTAAAAAATATGCTTGACTAGAGTACTCGTTGGCGGTACAATTAACAATACAATAGGAGGTACAACCAATGTCAAGCGCACCTAAAATTATACCCATTTCCGATCTTAGACAAAACGCCAGCGATGTAGTGAAAAATGTTTTATCTTCGAGGAAACCCGTTTTCATTACTCAACGTGGGAGAGCATCTGCTGTCATGGTCAGCATGGAAGTCTATGAAAGCACACAGCACGAGCTTGATATTTTACATTTACTGGCCAGAGGCGAGAAGGAAATAGCGGCAGGAACAGGATATAAACTTAACGACGTACTAAAAGAAGCTGACCTTTATCTTGAGGCTGCAAAAACTTGAAAATCTTATTTACACCCACAGGTCGCCGCCAATTCCTTGAAGCCGTTACCTACATTTACCGTGACAAGCCTTCTGCTGCAATTAGTTTTCGTCAGAAATCGGAGAAATCTCTTTCTCAACTCAAGAAGTTTCCCGATTCGGGGAGATCAATACCGGAATTTCCTGAACTTCCTTTTCGTGAAGTTATTGTCAGTTCTTATCGTTTTTTTTATAAAGTTAAGAATGATACTATATGGATCGTGGCAGTATGGCATGGCGCACAATTGCCTGACGAACCCGAAAAATAATGGGTAACAACCGTATCAACTCGGACTGGCAATTCCGCTTGTCATTCCCGTGAAGACGGGAATCCAGTAATAGTAACAGCATCATCGCATTGAGGAGGCCGACAACGACGCCAACAAAAATAGCGCTTTGATTTAGAATTGGAATAAGAAAGGGCGCGGCGCTTACTGGGGTCGTAAGAAAGATGCGAAGACGGAATCCAACCGGCTCCGGCGTGAGACAGATAAGAACAAAGAAAAACCGGTTTCCGAAAAGGATGAAATATGAAAACCTTAAATCAATTTATATCGGGTCTCGAAACAATCCCGGCAACGACATCGTGGTATCTTACCGATATCAGCGAATCCAAGGGCAAGCAGGAGCTTTACACAAAGCAGTCGCCGCAGAGATTAAAGTCGCTCAAAGAGCATGCCCTTATTGAGAGCGCTGTTTCGTCCAACCGTATCGAAGGGGTTGAGGTGGAGCAAAAGCGCATCGGCACCATCATTTTCGGCAAATCCCTTTTACACGATCGTTCGGAAGAAGAGGTGCGCGGATACCGCGAAGCGCTCAACCTGATTCATTCGCAAGGAGCGAAATTACCTGTTACCGAAGAGACCTGCAGGAAGCTGCATTCGCTGACTCGCGGCGAAATCTGGGATGCCGGAAAATACAAGGAAAAAGACAGCGACATTATCGAAAAGCGTATGGATGGCACGTCAAGTGTAAGATTTAAAACTGTGTCTGCAAAACAAACAGCTCAGTTTATGAAACAATTGCACAGTGCCTGGGAGGAAGCCATCAGGGAAACACAAGTACATCCTGTTATTGCTCTCGCGGCATACAATCTTGATTTTCTTTGTATCCATCCATTCCGTGACGGCAACGGCAGAGCTTCACGCCTGTTGTTGCTTTTGCAATGTTATCATGCCGGAATTGAAGTGGGCAGGTACATAAGTTTTGAACGGATCATTGAACAGAACAAAGAACGCTATTACGAAACGCTTAGGCTGAGTTCAGAAGGCTGGCATGAAGGCAGGCACAATCCCTGGCATTATATCAATTTCCTGTGTTTCATTATTAAAAGCGCGTATCAGGAATTTGAGGAATGGCTGGCGCACCTGCCGCAACCCAAGGGAGAAAAGACGGAAATTGTTAGAAAATCCTTGGCCGGATTTCCCGGTGATTTCAGTGTTGCTGATATACAGCGGAAGTGTCCGGGCGTTGGCATTGATATGATTCGCCGTGTACTGAAAGACCTGCAGGCTGAAGGCGCTGTCGAATGTCTTGGCCGCGGGCGATTCTCGAAATGGCGCAAAAGGGTCAATTAGGTAATAACTTTTTAATTAGGTAATGAATTAGGTAATAACCAGCGAAATGTATAGCATAGACGATTTAATTCAGCTTTCCGCTTTGCAGCATTATGCTTTTTGTCCAAGGCAGTGTGCCTTGATCCATGTCGAGCAGGAAAACGGGCCGGACGCGTATATAGATGATTTTTAAAAGGACATCTTTGTTAATAGACTGCGGAAATAAAAAATAACCGGGCGCTGATTTCTTGATCCTTGTGCCTGTTACATTTAACAGTTGCATTGTTTTTTAGAAGATGTATTGTTCTACGCAATTAATAAAAAAATAAATATCCACTGGAAGCAGAAAAACTTATACTGCAAGACCTGACCCGATGCTACTATTTAAAGCAAGACCTAAGGTAATGTTTGAAGCAACAAAATTATGATAAAAACTTCATTCTTGTGGGAAGGGGATATAGGAAGTCTGTTTGAAGATTAGGGTAATACTTCGATCTAAAACTCGATAATCACGTCTTTGCCGAATTTCAATCCAGCAACTTCAGTCGCAAGTCGGATGATTGTTTTCTTGAGCAAATTGTTGAGATTTGTTGCAACAAACCAATCGCCCGGCAATGTCTCTCGCATTTCGCGAAGATCTTCGCGGTCTGGATAAAGCTCTTCTGGTGAACGGGCGATGTAACGTCGCTTGCGACCTTGTGCATCCGGATGCTGCGAACATCGTTCAAGAAAAGAAGAATCGTTTTTAGCCAGTTCTCGAAGAACAATGACCATTGCATCTTTGGCGTTATGATAAGAGTACGATTTGTCGCGAATAACAACTTTCCCACTTCGAGAGGATTCACTATTTACCGTTGGAATTGCCGTGCGTGTTGAGATACGCGTTGGCTGAGGAGAGTTTCGCTGTGCTGCCTCGACGATAATTGGCTTGCCTAGTCCAGCGAGAAATTCAGCAACCTCATCGTTGTCGGGTCGGACGCCAGTTTTTGATTCCACAGCACTCGCGACAAGATCAACCAAATCCTCATTACCTTTTTCCACCAGTTCGCGCTAGGCTTCTGGAATTGCAGCTTTTGCCTGCGAGCGGCGGTTTCGATTGCGATATTCTTTGCGCGCTGTTTCGAGTGCCTCTCCCGATTCGATTCTTGAACGCTCAAGGTAGCGACGGAGTATTTCGGCAGCTTCGGCTGGTGAACGCTCGTAAAGGTCGAGTTTGTAAACGCGTCTATCCTCGTAACTGCCCTGTTCCGCCGGTAAATAAAAACTCCACGTCCTACCATCGGTAAGAATGACAAATGGAACTCCAGTGTGAAAAGCGTATTCGAGTGCCTGCCGAACAGATTCTTCAGCTTTCCCTGGTTGCTTGACCTCAATGAAGTTCAGCGGTTTGGATGGTGGGTGGCAGAGCGCGAAATCTACACGTCCTTCGCCTGTCTTGTATTCTGGCCAAACAATATTTGTGTCCCAAGTATCCCAACCAAGTTCTTGGAGCACTCTCAACACTATGCCTTGAGAAATTGCCTGCTCATTTGGAAATCGTCCTTGGCGAAGACGAACTGTGATATCTGATAACGTGGTTTCGAGTGACATACTTGGTTTCTCTTTTGATAAGAACTTCCTTTTTGTATGGGAGTATAGGAAGTACGATCTTGTATGTCAAGATGATTTTGGCAACAGATCCACATAAGAGGGTACATTGTTATATCCATCCTTATAAAAAATCTAATCGTCTTTTGTTTCGATTATAAAGATATAGAACTAACTGCTTTGTTCATTCGATTTAATGATTAACTTGATGGATTTTCTGCCGTCCGTTACCAACTGAAAACCTTTAACGATGTCGGCTAAAGGTAATCGGTGTGTTATTAAATCATCCACGACAATGTTTCGCCATTCTATTAATTTCATTGCTTCTATTATATCCGGTGGGCCGCAATAATAAGAAGTGAGGATGGTGATTTCCTTCATTCAGAAATCATTGACGGAAATGTAATATTTTTATCCGGTCCGTGTGCGGCAAAGAGCCGGGGGATGACAGTGATCGATTTTAGATTGTCACACCCGATCAGGTAGAGGACAATCGCTTTTTTGTCTAATTGAATGTATTCTTTATTTGAGTCATCGGAAGGCTGTCAACGTCCGGGGCAAGTGAATAGCGTTTTGAACCGGGATATATAACATATAGCTTATCCAGTTTCAGATCGGTAATCGCTGTGCGCATGGATGGCGTAAGTTTGGGCGCATCAGCTCTTTTTATTTCTATACCAATACGCCGGTTTTCCTTAAAAAGTAAAAGATCAAGCTCCGCTCCGGTATGCGTTGCCCAAAAATAAGCTTCATCCGGTTTTGCGGCGGCAATTACTTCTTCTACAATGTAACCTTCCCACGACGTACCGCATTTCGGGTGTAAAAGTAAGTCGGTCATTGTGCGAATCCCCAGAATCTGATGCAGCAAGCCGCTGTCGCGAAAATGTATTTTAGGCGATTTGACCTGACGCTTCTTAAGATTCTCGTGCCATGGTTTAAGCTGTCTCACCATGAACACTCCCTCCATAATATCCAGATAACGGCGCACCGATGTTTCACTGATACTCAGGGAACGGGCGGGCTCGGCAGAATTCCATATTTGACCGGCGTAATGAGCCAACATCGCCCAAAAACGTAAAAGTGCGGGTGACGCGATGCCAATACCAAACTGCGGGATATCGCGTTCTAAAAATGCCTGAACAAAATTTTTACGCCAAGCCAGAGAGTCTTTTTCGTTTTTGGCAAGAAAAGAAAGCGGCAGGCCGCCGCGCAGCCAGTGCTGTTCCTGCCTCTTTGTTCCGACATCATCAAGCGTCAGGCCGCCAATAGAGATTGTTTCCTGTCTGCCGGCGAGAGATTCGGATGATTGGCGCAGTAATGCCGGCGAGGCGCTGCCAAGAATAAGAAAACGAGCAGGCATTGGATTCCGATCGGCCAAAACCCTGAATACAGGGAAGAGTTCCGGCCGCCTCTGAATCTCATCAATTACCACAATACCTTTCAGTTTCTGCAACGCCGTCATGGGCTGTTCAAGTCGCGTTATGCTAAAAGGATCTTCAAGGTCAAAGTAATTGAGTGAATCGGGTGGTACAAATTGGCGGGCAAGCGTAGTTTTTCCGCATTGCCGTGGGCCTAAAAGAACGACTACACGACTTCGATTCAAAGCTGTCCTTATGGTGGATTTTACTATTTTTCGTTCAATCATGGCCGCATAATACTATGAAAATCCAACATGTCAAGGAGGAATTTCAATCCCGCTACTTGGAATCCCCCGGCTCCGAGACTTTGTCATAATAGCAGAAAACGATATCAATACTGTTATGCCGGTGAAAACCGGCATCCAGAACTTGCTGAAACTACTGGATTCCGTGTCGCGCTGCGCTTGCACGGAATGACAAAATATTAATTGCGACACAGTCTTCCAGCCGGGGGAGGAATGCGGTATAACTCGCGGGAGGTCGCGTTATTAGTTTCCAAAGCTTGCTTTGGGGTTCATACCCGTGATTCATTAGGTTTAATGATGACCTTGATTGATTCCCTGCCATTTGTTACCAACTGGAAACCTTTAACGATGTCTCTTAGAGGAAGCCGATGCGTAATCAGATCATCAACTACGATATTACGCCATTCAATTAATTTCATTGCTTCCATAATATCGGGTGGACCGCAATAATAAGAAGTGAGGATGGTGATTTCCTTCATCCAGAAATCATTGACGGGAACTACAACTTTTTTATCCGGTGCGGGAACGGCAAACAGCACAATCACGCCTCCCTTATCCACGCATTTCCATGCTTGCCCAACGGCTGAATCGGCGGAGGCGCATAAAAATACAACGTCGGCTTTTTTGCCATTCTCCGCAACCAATCGCTCTGAAATATTATCGGCCGCATCTATTGTGATATCGGCTCCTGTTTTCGCGGCACATTCTAATTTTGTTTTGTTGATGTCGGCGGCTATTATCTTGCATCCTTTTGTCCATGCAAGTTTTACGTTAAGCAGGCCGGACATACCGCAACCGATGATCATCACAGACTGTCCCTTCTTCACGCGCGCAAGCCTTTGCGCCCTGATGACACAGGCGAGAGGTTCGATGAAGGTACTTTGATCGAAGGTAATATTGTCAGGCAATAGGTATGTTCCGCGCTCTACAAGAATCTCCGGAACAAGAATGTATTCGGCAAATCCGCCCGGAAGTCTTTCCTTAACTTCCAAGCATTGAGGATAGTGCCCGTTTTCGCAATAATAACATTTCATGCAGGGCACTTTGGGGGCGATAAATACGCGGTCGCCCGGTTTATATTTTTTTACTGAATTGCCGACTGCGACAACTTCCGCGCCTATCTCGTGCCCCTGTACCAGCGGAGCTCGCGGGAGCCGATACCATTCGACAATATCACTCCCGCAGATGCCGCAGGAAATAACCTTGACGAGCATTTTGTTGCACTTCGGCTTTGGAGTCGGCACATTTTTTATACGGATATCTTTATTGTTATACCAGTACGTGGCTTTCATTTTAATGAGACCCAAACTTCAGAAACACAGTGCACTGAAGTTTGTTGGTCGAATTATCCCGCAAGCGTCAAGCGCCGCGGGGCTCGGGTTAATATTTTATACTTTGGATCTTTTCAAACTCTTATAGAGATCAAAAGCCTTTTTCGGGGTTTTGTTGTTATGGACAACGGCGCGCACCGCTTGAATCATGGCAATCGGCGCTGCCGACTGAAAAATGTTGCGTCCCATATCGACGCCGGCGGCGCCTTTCTGAACTGCGTTGTAGGCCATTGTCAGGGCATCGAGTTCAGGAATCTTTTTGCCCCCAGCCATTACGATAGGCACTGGGCAGGACGCGGTAACAGTCTCGAAACCTTCATCTATATAGTACGTTTTAATGTAGTGGGCGCCAAGCTCCGCGCATATTCTGCAAGCCAGCCGGAAGTACTTTGCATTCCGGGCCATATCCTTGCCTACCGCCGTTACTGCCAGAGTCGGAATGCCGTAACGGTTGCCGATATCAACCATCTTGGTCATGTTGATGATAGATTGCCTTTCAAATTCGCCGCCGATAAAAACCTGCACAGCCATGGCGCAGACATTCAAACGAATGGAGTCTTCGATATCAACAGCAATATCTTCATTGGATAGCTCTTTGAGAATGCTGGCTCCGCCGGAAACTCTAAGTACAATGGCCTGAGAAGTAGAAGGCGGGATAACACTGCGGAGAATCCCCCTTGTCAGCATAAGGGTATCCGCATAAGGCGCTAAAGGAAGGATATTTATGTCAACCCGTTCCAGTCCGGTGGTTGGTCCCTGAAAATAACCGTGATCGATGGCAAGCATAACCGTCCGTCCGGAGACGGGATTAAATATTCGTGACAGCCTGTTTTTCATTCCCCAATCCAGAGAATTCGAACCTTTGAGGAAAAATCCCTGTGTCTTTTGCCGCGTATCGCAATAAAACATCTTGGCATCTTTTATTCCGTCTGCGTCCGGCATATTTATGTTCTCCTTTCTGACAACAAATCTTCAATCGCTATCTAATTCACTTTTGTGGAGCGGCATTGTTCTTACGCAGAAGATCGGCAAATTGATCAGGCGCGACAGGCTTGCTGAAATGAAAACCCTGCATCTCATCGCAGATAAGATAGCGCAAATAGTCCTTTTGCTCCTGCGTTTCCACACCTTCGGCCACAACAGTCAGGCATAGGTTCTTGCCCATGTTAATGATCGCTTGGGTAATCGCCTGGTTATCGGAATCTTGTACGAGATTACGAATAAATGATCTGTCCACCTTGAGCGTGTCAACAGGGAAGTTTTTTATCTGAGAGAGAGAAGAGTATCCCGTGCCGAAATCATCGACGGCGAGACGCACGCCCATTTTCTTGATATTGGTGAGCACCCCAATCATGTGCTCAGGATTATGCATTACCATGCTTTCTGTTATTTCCAGTTCCAAAAGATTCGGCGCCATACCGGATTCATCCAAGGCGGCTTTAATGTCTTCTAATAATTTATCGTCCATGAGCTGGCGAAGCGATAAATTTACTGCCACGCGGATAGGAGGCAGGCCCTGGCGTTGCCAGGCGACATTTTGGGCGCAGGCTGTTTTCATCACCCACCTGCCGATGGGCACGATCATCCCTGTTCCTTCGGCCACCGGAATGAATTGCATAGGAGTTAATGTACCGAGGGATGGGTTTTTCCAACGCAGCAGGGCCTCCACGCCCGTGATCATGCCGCTTTTGAAATCCACCTTGGCCTGATATTCTAATGATAGTTCATTGCGCTCCAGCGCACGATACAGGTTTGTTTCTATAGAAAAGCGTTTATTGGATAGCGAATGAATATCTTTGGAGTAGAACTGGTAGTTATTTTTACCTTCTTCTTTGGCAAAATACATGGCGACGTCCGCATTTTTCATCAGGGATTGTTCGTCATTCCCATCCCTGGGGTATATGCTGATGCCGATGCTGGCCGTTATACGGCATTCTTCACCCGCGAGAACCATCGGCTGGATAACGGTGGTAAGCAGCTTGTGGGCTACGTTTGCTACTTGATTTAATTCGTCCACTTCATCGGTTAGTATAATGAATTCATCCCCTCCCAGACGACCGACAATATCTACTGCACGCAGAGATTTTCTAAATCGTCTGGCCATTTCTTTCAATAGTCGGTCTCCTGCCTCGTGACCCAGAGAGTTGTTGATAGTTTTGAAACGGTCAAGATCGATGAATAAAACCGCCAATTGCTTTCCATGTCGCTGCGCAGACCGAATCGCATGATTCAGCAGTTGGCTGAACATCAAACGGTTGGGCAGTCCGGTCAGGGCATCGTGTGTAGCCATATAGTTGATCTGTTGCTCTATCCGTTTGCGTTCGGTTATATCACGGATCATCCCTTTAAACCCTATTGGCTTGCCTGATAAATCTTTTTTTAACGTTACGGATGCTTCAATGAATCCTTCACTGCCACTTCTTCTTATAATCTGCCAATCGAATTTGAAGGGTTCCCCTGTGTCGTAAACTTCATTAAACGCTTGAAGAACTTCTTTTATGTTTTCTTCATTTGTAAACTGCTTATAATTCATTCCCAGTAATTCCTCTTTGGAACACCCGGTGAGACGAGACATTGAATTGTTGCAAAAGGTAAAGTTACCGTTAAGATCAACTTCAAAATAACCTTCCTGGATGCTTTCAAGAATGCTTCGATATTTTTCCTCACTCTGGCGAAGCGCTTCGAGCATAGCCTCCCTTTGGGATTCCGCCTGCTTGCGTTCGGTAATATCCATAAAACTGCCCAGAGTAGCCCGGTCTTCTTTATAAACGATGGGGGTGATCGTCTCCCAAACCCACATTACATCACCTTTCTTATTGACGAATCTGTATTCATAAGGCTCAAGACGATTTTCCTTTAAGCACTTTATCGCTTCTTCCCTGACCATTTCTCTATCATCAGGGTAAATATTGTTGAGGGAATATGTGCCGATAAGTTCGGCTTCCGAATAGCCTGTGAGTTTTTGATACAACTGACTGACATAGACAAATTTACCATGCTGGACGATATATATTCCGACTCCGGCACTTGATATAATGGCTTTTGCCAAATTGAATAAATCGTCCTGTTTGTTTTTCTTATTTTTCTCAGGTTTGCTTCCGGTTTTCTGTTTGACTACCATTATATCTTATCCTCTATTTTTATATATAGTGCCAGTATAACTTGCCAAAATAACGCATTTTATATGCCCAATTATATTAATATATATCTATATCTGTTTCACAGTCAAGAGTAATTGAAATTACTTTGTGGTTTATACCCGTGAACGTGCGACTTTTTCTTGACCGGTAATTCCCAGTGATTCGCAGAGTATTTCCGCCGGATCAAGAGAGGTCATGCCGGAAAGTCCGCCCAACTGCATACGGCAGGAGCCGCAATCCGCTACAATATTTTCAGCCCCGGTTTTTTTGATCAGCGAGATAGCCCGGTTACCCAATTGGATTGCCGTGGACTCGTTGCTCTTCTTGAAACCATAACTGCCGTTAAGCCCGCAGCAGGCGTCATCAAGGATTTCATATTGTAATCCGGGTATCATTGCCATGAGCTTTGCCGCCGGATAACCGATTTCCAGTGCCCTGAGATGACAAGGGATGTGATAGGCGACCTTGCGCCGCACCTCGCCGAAGCCCGGTTTGATATACCCTTCGTCGATGAGTTTAATGATGTATTCATGGATATCATAACTGTTCTCAGCGATTTTTTTACCCTGCGGAATTTCCAGAATGCCCGGATAATCATGCAAAAGGCAAAGGCCGCAGGATGTGCACGTATATATAACGTCATACCCCGCGTCAATGTAGTTAGATAAAGAAGAAGCGTTTTTTTCTGCGAATGATCTGGCCAGTTCCAGATTACCATTACCCAGAGCGGGAAGTCCGCAGCACCACTGGGGTGGCAGGACAACATCCACATTCAACGCTGATAGTAAACGAATAATTTTTCTGCCGATATCCGGGCGATAGAAATTAATAAAACATCCGTAGAAAAAGGCAACTTTCCTTGTCCTTCTATTAAGACTTTTCTTTTCCTTGTGTAGTGTCCGGAATCGAAATTTCGGAAAGGGAATGTAAGTTGATATTCCCAATGCCCGAAACGCTTTTTTCCCCATTTCGGTTGCGGCAATCATATTGGCGATGGGAGCGGTTAAAGAGCCCAGTGTACTCAAATAATAGTTATTGGCAAATAACAGGTGCGCTAGTGAGTGAGGATGTTCCATTCCGTATTTCTGCTGCGCCATGAGGATGATCCTAGCCGGCTCCACGCCGCAGGGGCAGGCCATTTCACAACGCTTGCACTGGCTGCATAGAAGCACCCACTCGCCTTCTGCCTTTTCTCTGTCTGACCGGAATCGCTGGGCATCAGGTCCCGCCTGCTTGGGTCCGGGAAAATCAGGATTGACCCGGAATACAGGACAGTTTTCCACACAAATTGTACAGCGGATGCAGTGTTCGAAATTCATCGAATATACTCCATGCAGGATTTTGCCGCCACATGAGCTGTTGCCAGTGCCAGGCCGTGACCGCAGCCGTTTTTTAATATTTCTGTATCAGACAGGATGCCGCCGCACACGAAAATATTTTCCCAAGGCGAGCCCACTGGCCGCAGGGATGAATCCGCAATGATTCCCGCTTTGCCAATGCTGTGATTGAAAGAAAAATAATCATTATCGAACCAGGTTTCACGTGTGCCGGGAAAGCGTACCGGCAGATTGAATACATTTTCAATAATGGCCTCGCGTGTGGCGGTAAGGCCGCCGCCGACAAATGAACCGGTGGCCAAAATAAAGGCCTTTCCGTTAAGACTGTTAGGTCTTCCTTTAGAAGCCGTCGTCACTGCTTCAATTACTTTTCCCGATTTTTCCACGCCGATCACCGGCCAGCCCCAGTAGATAGTGCCGCCCTTTTTCCGGAAAAAATCTTTGAGTGCGTTGAACAACCTTCTGCCGGGCATGGATGGCGGAAGGGTGGGAATTTCAAAAACAGGCTTTCCCATGCGGGTTGCTATCGTTTTAACAATTTTATCGGCCGATTCCAAGCCGAGAACAGCGGGGAAGGCGATCTTATCTTCTTGAACATCTATCTTTTCCAACCAGATGATAAATTTTTCGAAAAATTCTTTTTCCTCAAAATGAGAGGCGATGCTCATAGTGTTGGAAACACCGGCATCATATACTGAAACCCGGGTATTCCTGCGCCGGGAGATTATATAACTGGGATAAAAATCCTTGAGTCCGCTGAAGGTGATGATATGAATGCTGTCCTCAGTATCTTGCGGCGCCGCTTCCATTGTTGACGGAACGAGGCAGGAAGTTTTAAACGTGCCCAGAGCGGAAAGAACGAAGCGATTTTCTTCCGTAGAACCACAATAGGGTATACCCATTTCGTTCATTGCAGACAGAAAATCATTCAACGACTCTCTGATCGTTTTTTCGGGAACAAGGTGAAAGGGATGTTCATGCGGAAGATTCTTAATACCGCAAAAAGGATTATGATCACGTGAACAAAAATCGATGCAACCGGTGGAAAGACAAGCTGTCGGTTCTCCGGTAGTGACGAGGGCGACTTTAAAACCACGTCCGGCAAGAAACGTTCCCGCTGAAAGTCCCGCCACTCCCGCTCCGATGATAATGACGTCGTATTCGATAACGCTCATTGTGGTTTCTCCATGGCCAGAATGCCCAGATAGATATATTCCACGAGCTGTTCTTCGCGGAGTTGATCACCCCAGAGAGCGTATCTTATTCCTTTGAACCGGCGCTGGAGAAATCCCCGCAGCATCTCCATGGACTGCTCAGGCGATATGACACTCATATCATTCATAATGCCCAGCGCCCGAAAAGTGCAGAAACCGCCCTGGCATGGGCCCATGCCCAGGCGTGTCCGGTGCGTGATATCGCCGACATTTCTCGTGCCGGTTTGATTGATAATTCTTTCCACTTGTTTTCGATTAACCAGTTCACATTCGCAGACGATATTTTTCATATCCGCCAGCCTCTTGGAAAGGGGATAACCGCTCAACTCCTCCTGTCCGTCCAGCGGGATTTCCGCCGTTTCGCAGATTTTTTTGAGTTTAAAAGAAGCCATTATGATATCAACCATCTTTTCCGCCATCAGACGGAATGTCGTAAGTTTACCTCCGACGATGCTATACATGCCGTTTTGATGGTCGATAATCTGAAAACCACGCGAAATTTCATGGGCGTCTATTTTCTTGGATTTGAGCAATGGCCGGACACCGGAAAAAGCGCGAATAATACGGGTGTTGTTGAAATGAGGAATCATCCGCCCCGCCTCGCTGATGATGGTATCCACCTCCGGTGACTCAATGCCTATTTTATCCGGGTTTTCCACCGCCAGCGATGTCGTTCCGGCCAAACATACGGCCTCATTGGGTACTATTATGTCACCATCGGATGGCGGTCTCAATCTGTTAATTACCATATTTGTCAGCCGGTGATTAGTGATAACCAATGATCCCTTAGACAGAGTCATGGGTACTTCACAACCGGCAAGTGAAGCAACCATATTTGCCCATGCGCCGGTAGCGTTAACGATAATGTTGCCGCGAATTTCCCTTTCTTCACCGGTTGCCTGATCTGAAGCTTTGATACCGATGCAACGACCGTGTGATTTGATAATTTCCGTAACTTTGTGCCGTATGAAGATAAGTCCTTCCCGCAACTGCGAAGTCCGAATATTCAACATGCACAGACGGAACGGATCGATGGAACAGTCGGGAACTTTGACTGCTTCTTCGATTTCGGGATTCAGGTTGGGAACCAGATCAATGGCCTTGGTCGAGGAAATAACTTCGGCAGGGATGCCTGCTTCTTCACAGCCTCTGAGAAATATTTCCCGGAAACGTTTAGAGTCACCAGGCAGTCGGACGAAAAGACCCCCTGTTTGTTCTACGCATTTTTCGCCGATTCTTCTGAGGATAATGTTTTCATCGTAGCACTCTCGAGCGGCTATCGGGTCGGTAACGACATACCTGCCGCCGCTGTGCAGCAAGCCATGGCAGGCGCCTGTTGCTCCCGCAGCGAAGTCGCCTTTTTCGATGAGGCAATGGGGAATACCCCGCAGCGCCAGATCTCTGGCAATGCCGCAACCGGTAGCTCCGCCACCTATAATAATTACATCAGTTTTAATCATGTTGTTGTGAAACTCCAATTTCGAAAGCATAGCGCAGCGGAATTGGTAAGTTGAACAATCCCGCATAGCGGAGGGTATTATACCCGCGATCTTATTATTCTTCCTCCCAGTGCATGGCGCGCTTTACGGCCTTCTTCCAGTTATCATAGAGTTCCTTCCGTTTATCTTCGTTCATGCTTGGTTCAAACCTTCTATTGACTTTCCGCCGTTCGGCAATCATTGATTGATCTTTCCAGAAGCCGACCGCCAAACCGGCCAGATATGCCGCGCCCATTGCCGTTGTTTCAATAATCTCCGGCCGCTCAACAGGAACACCGAGAATGTCCGCCTGAAATTGCATTAGGAAGTTATTGGCGCAGGCTCCGCCATCCACGCGTAGTTCGCACAAATCAATGCCGCATTCATTGCGCATCAACTCCAGAACATCACGGGTTTGATAAGCAATAGATTCCAGCGTGGCGCGGATGATGTGGTTTCTCGTTGTGCCCCTGGTCAATCCCAGAATTGCGCCCCGCGCATACATATCCCAGTATGGAGCGCCGAGCCCCACAAAAGCAGGAACAACATAAACGCCGAGAGAATCTTCAACTTTTGTGGCAAAGTATTCGCTGTCTTTGGCATCATAGATGACCTTCAAGCTGTCGCGCAGCCACTGAATTGCAGCGCCGGCAATAAAAATGCTGCCTTCCAGAGCATATTCTACTTTATTGTTTACTCCCCAGGCAATGGTTGTTAAAAGGCCATTACCCGAATGAACCAGTTTTTCCCCGGTCAGCATCAGCATGAAACAGCCTGTACCGTATGTGTTCTTAACCATCCCCGGCGTATAACAGGCTTGTCCGAATAGAGCCGCTTGTTGATCGCCCGCGTCTCCGGCAATGGGTATCTCCGCTCCAAATATCCTGGCATCCGTATTTCCGTAAACCGCACTGGAGGGCTTCACTTCCGGCAGCATTGACGCGGGTATGTCGAGTTCTTTTAAGATTTTCTCATCCCATTTGAG
>CAWKNI010000008.1:0-87500 GCA_963851005.1 uncultured delta proteobacterium | reverse complement strand
ATATGGCGCATGCGGCAGTGCCGGATGGGGACTCGGGAATGGCAATACGGCAGGGAATGTTTGACAGAGGATGTTAATCACGTAATATGCGGTGCCTTTGAAGGAGGCGCGACTAAGGTGCTGGTCAAGGACACCCATGAAGTCGGCTTTAACTGTGTGATCAACAGATTAGATGCCAGAGCCGAGTATCTTGGCGGTCATTTTATCAAACCTTCCCTGTTCGGCAACATAGCCGGTCTTGATTTGGTTTTATATGTGGCGATTCATGCCGCTTCGGGTACTCCGGATGCCTTTTTCCCCCATACACACTATGGAGTTTTTTCTGAACTTCGGTTGAATGGCTTCGCCATCGGAGAGATGGACATCTATGGCGGATACTTGGGGGAACTCGGCATTCCCATTGGTTTTGTTTCGGGGGAAGACATTGCCGTTTGTCAAGCACTGAGGTCCTTGCCTTGGGCCAAAGCGGTGACCGTTGCTAAAAACAAAGACGCTTATACATCAGGTGATAAAAGCCGGCAATACCTTGCTGAGGGTAGGGAAAGACTGCGCCTCACAGCAGCGGAGGCCGTACGATGTGTTTCCCAGATGAAGCCGCTTCATTTCAAAGGTCCACTGCATTTTGAAGCGGTGTTCCGGAATGAGCAACTCGCGTGCAAATTCAACACCTGGAATTTTACGCAACATGGTGAAGCGGTTACATGGGAGTCCTACGATATGCGGGAAGGTTTCGAAATGCTGAACCGTCTGGTTTTCATTCCCCGGATCGTTTATCCCATAAGGCAGCCAATGGCATTCCTCATGCGAAATTACTACCGTATTAAGAATACCTACTTTGCACCGTTTCCCGAGTCTGACGGAGCTTGCAGATGATTCTGAAAGCGTTGTTATTTTCAGAAATGTTTAATGAAAAAATATAGAAGAATTTTATCGACTATACGATTCCGGTAATATCACCCGTGTCGTCAATATTGATGTTGTAAGCCGCGGGTGTTTTGGAAAGGCCGGGCATGCGGAGGTTTTCACCGGTAATAGGAATCAGAAAACCTGCGCCGGAGGTGATTTTAATTTCGCGTATAGATCACAAGCATAGTGCGGTGATATCCGCATGTTGAATTAGGCACTCTAACGTTTACCGGCACCTGTCTTTCTATTTTACCAGTTTACCCGTCTTCTATTGTTTATAAGTTATTAATATCATCCTATCGTCCATTTGTTTCTGGGATAAACCAAATGTGTCCAAAATCGTGTCAAGAGCCTGTTCCCAGGGAACATTTTTCATAGATAAAGTTATCGTGCCTTTTATATCATCACTGATAACTATGTTGACATCAGCGTATTGGGCCATCAAACGCAAAACGCTCTTTATATCCTCGTCCTGAAAATCAATAGATATTATTTTGTCTTTGTATGTTTTTTCTGCTTGTACAGCCTGCGTTTCTGCTGCCGAATTATATGCAATCGGAGCATTTGCCGGAGCAGGTGCTGGTTGCGGTGCTGGGGTTGGTTGCGGTGCTGGAGTAGAAGAAACCTTAACCTTAGGGGGTTCACTGGCAGTTACTTTTTCCGCACTTTTGTTGAAGTTTGCCATTTGTGAAATGGTGAACAAAAGGCCAGCGATAATGATAATGATTGGTATTATTGATACCCAATACTTGTTCCGTATTTTTTGTAACTTTGCTTTTCCATCAATAGAATCTGTGCCACTTTGTTCCTTTTTAGGCGGCGATAATATGTCAAACCATTCACCACAGTTCCAACATTGTAGTTCTTCGTCTTGATTCTCTTCAGTACAATAAGAACATTTCTTCATAAACATATCTCCTGACACTATCGTTTAATTTGATTTAAGGATGCTTGTCTATGAAATCGTAAATTTTATGATGGGTACAAACTTCATAGTATTTTTTAAATATTTTTCCGGTTACATCCAGCGTATCCGGTTGTAATTTATGAATTATAGCTTCACGAATGACAATGCGTTGATAATTGCCGTTTAATAGGGGAACTTTGCCGGTATATAATTTTACCTTATCATCATTATCTGACGAAAATGTGAATATTTGTAAATTGATTTCCTTCGTAAGCTTGTTAAATCCTTCTTCGTTGAGTTCAATTCCATTGACATTATAACGATAAGTAGAGTCATCCAACGTGGTTTCAATAATTTCTTCCGATTCATTTTCAAAAACAAATAAATTAAATACGTCATTTTGACTTTTAAATATTTTGTGTAGTAATTTATCGCAACTGGACAGGCGGTCAGCGTAATTGATGGCCTGAGAAATCATTATACGGGAATCGCCGTCAAATAAAAACATCGGAGCCCCTGGGCTGTAGCAGATTCCGATTCCCAGTTCAAGCACCGGAAGATTGTGTTCTTTGTTATTTTCATTGTAATTGCGGACAATTTGCAGAATTCTAATTGCCAGTCCGCATGCGCGGGCCACGCTGTAATTTATCTGTGTTTCATCTTCTTTTTCGAAGATTGATAAAATAATAGCGTCACCTTCAATAAAAACTTTGGATGCTCCATATTCAGAAAGAACTGCCGAAATAGGATCAAAAAAATTCAGGCTGAAATATGATGCCGGATTCAAACCCTTGTTCCTCATCGTGTGATTTATGGCAATGGAACCGCGGATATCCGCTTTGATTATGACGTGATTGGCAATGGGTTTTTCTTCTTTGATCCTTTCATCCGGGGTAAGAAACTCAAAGAGCGAGTGATTTTCCCGCGATAGCAAAATAATCTTTTCTTCCGTGGCTAAATTAATTGCTTCCATCGCATTTTTGAGAATGCGAAAATTATAGAGATCGCGATGATAACGGGAAAAATGTTTTAAAAACATCAGTAAATATTGTTTCTTTTCCGTAGGGGAACTACCGTTGATCCGTTTGACAATTTGCCGAAGGGGCATAAGAGAAAAGTCCTCGCGGTAAAAAGATTTCAGACGTTTCTGTTGACTGATAATAGATATTCTTGACCAGAAATCAACAAGGAATTCCCTTATTTGCCGTGGCGACATTGGCGGACAGTATCTGCTATAGACTGATTTCATTTCAAAAGCCGCGACAATTTGTTTAAGAAGATGGGATTTTTTAAATTTGCGGTAAAAAATATTTAACAAATTCTGCTGTGTTTGTATTTGTTCTTTGAGTTTTTGAAGAATATCTTCTGATTGATTTTCTTTTTTGGCTTTTTCGTACAGTTCCCGCGAATCGAAATAGTTGAACATTTTGTCAATATTGCCTGATTCCATTATCCATGAATCAAACATGTTCGTTTCAGCATCAGGATTAAGTTCATTTTTTTGAACTCTGCTTTCATTTACACCCGTAGAATTCCAGCTTTTTGTGTTTTCCTCCGCTAAGTCAGTTTTGCCAAGCAGTTCATTGATAATCACTTTGATACTTGCGTAGTTGTCCGGATCTTCTGATCTCTGGCCTAAAAGGACATATTCTTCAATTAGAAAAAAATCGTCGGAAGGGTTGTTTGTGAGAAGTAGGGGGTTCATAAAATAATTATCCGGTAAAATGTCTCCGGGAAGGAAGTGCGTTTCTCTCATGTTTCGTAGTTTCCTTGCATTGATATTGGCCAGCAGATGAAGCAGTTCTTCTCCAACAAGACGGATGATTTCATTATGACGGCGTTTAATGTCAGTCAGCTTATTTTTAATTATGAAAACTTCATTTTGATCATATTTTGAAGATAATTGATATGTTCTAACGAGAGGTTCGAAATGCGCTACTAAATATTTATACTGATTTTCCGTTTCTTCCAAAAACAATTTTACGAGAGCTATTTGCCCTAGGAAATCTATTTGCACTTCGGCTGCGGATTTAGCTTTGTTTATGCCGTCCAGCAAAGCATCAGTGCAAACGCGTCTCAAGGTTTCTTTTTCGATTTCACAGAATTCTCTTTTATACTCCTCAAAAAAATCCTCCGATTGGCTGTTTTTGATCATCAGAAGAAATGCTGTCCTTTTTAACGCCTTGTAAACTTGAGAGCTAATGTGGACATCAATGTGAATGTTGTCCACACCGAAAACAAGTCTATCTAAAGAATAAGCGACCTGGTAGCGTTTAAGACTCAAGTTTTTTAGACTCGGCGGTTTTGTATGCAATTCAAACAATCTATGAAATCCTTTCTGATGGATTCGTTCATCTTTATTGTATAAAAGTGGGGGTAAAAAAAGATTTGCCCCAAAGCACCCTTCTATGATGTTACTTTAAGTGCAGAAAAAAATCCGAGGGATTGATACTAATTTCTGCCAGTGGAATTCCCCGGACAATATTTAAACGATCCGAACCATCTTTGATGGTCTGGTCGGCCAGATAAATCATCTCCCCGCGCTGCCAACCACCTTTTTCGTCATGAACAAGACGTAAGATTAGCGGCAGGGTTCGTTCTGTTTCATCGGGATAATCCATCACCAAACCGATGCTTCCGTCGCTCAGTTCCACGACGGAGGCAATGGGATAAATTCCCATCATATGAATAAATCGCTTCAGCAGAATCGTGTCAAACATTTTTCCCGCTTCTTCCCACATCTTTCTCAGAACTTCATCAGGCGTGAAAGGCTTTGGCCGATAAACCCTCTCATTAGTCATCGCTTCATATACATCGGCGATATGAATAATCTTCCCCATAAGACTCAGATGGCCTGTGAACATAGTTCGAGGGTAGCCGGTCATATCCATATTCAGATGGTGCTCAAATGGACCGAGAATAATTCTCGATCTTAAAGACGGGCTGGCATTCAACATGAGAATTTTTCTGACACCCATAACGGGGTGCGCCTTTAACAGATTCCATTCTCCGTCAGTCAGCGCCCAGTGCTTGAAGAGAATCTCCTTAGGGATGTCTACCTTTCCCAAATCGTGAAAAAGACCGCAAATGGTCAAATGTTCCAATGAAGTATCCGATAACTCGATATGCCTTCCCAGGCAGGTCGCCAAAAGCGCTACATTTACGGAATGGGCGTATATGTAATCGTCATATTCCCTTAGGGTTGTCAACCCGATCATCAGGGCCTGATCCTCCTGGATTAAGTCTACGATGTTCTGGGCCAGACGTATGCTCTTGCGAACTCCCACCATACCTTGGGACACTTTATTAGCGACTTCTTTCACCGCTTCGATCGCCAGAAAATAATGTTTTCGGGCTTTTTCATATCGTTTGTCTTCCAGGCTTTCGCCGTCGAATGTTGCGTCATCGTCCTGCTTCGGGAATATCTGCACCCACAAAAAATCTTGCTCCCCTAGCTTTTGTTCAAGCCATTGAAGGGAATTTTCATGTCTTATTGAATCATTGAAAAGACGTATAAATGTCATAATATTTTCGGGCAAGACTTCGCGTGAAGACTTCAGAAAATTCACGCCCCCGATACCTCGCTTCAAAAAAAACTCCGCCATTTTGTAAACGACAAAGGCTGCGTCTCTACGATATCTAATTTTTTCTCCTCCAAGATGAAAGCGGCTTCGATATAGAAGGAGGCTGATGTCTCCGCTGATGGTTAGTTCATTGAGCATGTTCTGAAATGAGCTAACACTTGCTTGGACAATCTGATTATTATTCTTGTATATACGCACGGCATTTATCATGTGATATAGGGCTCTCAGAAAATCATGCCCCAATCGCTCCGGAATCGACTGTCGCTCCGACATGATTATTGTCCTCCTCTGCTTTTTTGGAAAAATTCTCTTCCCGCTTCGCGCGCGATCCTGCGCAGGCCCGGATGAAAGCTTCGGCCCGCCGCTTCAATTACTTGTCGTGCCTCCGGTATTTTAAATGCGACCAGTGCAAGCGCAGCTCCTTCACGATATGCCGATTTTCTAAAACCAGCCATCCACTTCCGGTGAAGCAGCGTTTTGCTAAGGAAAGGAACAGACCGTAACGATCCACATTCCCCCAGCGTTTTGAAACATTCCATAATGTATTCGTTCTGTGAGGCACCGAATTTTCGGGTTTGAAGATATTTTATCATAAGGTCTTCTGCGATCTCGTTTCTGGATTGGCCTATTCGCGTCAGGATCACTCGGCGCACCGAGTCGTCGGGGTCATCGATGAACTCAAATATTGCCGCTATATGACTGCCGCGCGCCTGTCCTATCGCCTTGATTGCAATCCGCCGAACAAATGCCGACGAATGCCGGGCCAGTTTTGTCAAATATTTTAAAGACGCATCTCCCTCTAATTTGGACAGGACATGAACAAGTATCTCAGCTATTCTATCGTCCGAATTGTTGATCAGCGATTCCAAACAACTTATGTCCCGATTGGCTAAAGAAATAATGGTATTCTCTACTATTTGCTCAAGCTGTGACGGCTGTCCTAAGAGTAGAAAATGCGCCAGGGTATAAACGGCCCCCGGATTCAAATGCTGAAAAATCAGTTTCAGTTTTTCCATCTGCAGCACATTTAAATGGCTCCATATCTCTCTCAGCGGTTTTAAACATTTGGAATCGGAGGAAATGTCCTTATAAAAGGATTCAATCAATGGTCCTGCTGAGGGCGTGCGCAGCCGTCCGCTGTCCAGAATCTTGCGCACACCATCGAGAATGATAAGGGCAGCTTCAAAATCATGGCGACTAAAAGAGCTTTCAAATTCTTCCGTCAAGACTTCCATGATAATATTAAAATCTTTCTCTTCCTGATATTGCAGAAGCATGTCCAGCAGCATATTCAGATGTTCTGTGGCGGACGACATTTCCTCACGAGAAACCATTTCCTGCAGCTCGATTTGTTCCCGGGGTGTCAGCACAAAAGAGGCTGGATCAAGAGTGATGCCGCAAAGCGACGCCGGATCAATGGCATCATCGCTTCGCGATTCCGTATCAGAGTCTGAACCCATAGTGAGGTCGCCAAATAACCCCGGTTTATCTTTAGTCCCGATTTCGGTTTCAACTGCGGAGGGCTTTGTGTCTGATTTTGAAAGGCTGTCAATCTGATCCGATGCTTGTTCTGGAAAAAAATCGTCGACTTTATACAGCACATGTTCGAAATGAGCTTCCCAGAAGGCGGTTACGATATCTCCTTCCGGCTCCTTCGTTAATACCGAATACCTGTGGATAATGGATAATAAATCCCGGATTTCTTCCAGTTCTATTCCTTCAGTTAATTCCAGCCATCGTATGCCGTCGCGGAAAAGTGTGAAAGGCAGCATCCCTTCTTCGGAAGGACCCTTATGAACTTCTACGCCCAAACAAATCACTCGATCCTTTTCAATTTCAATTCTGATATCGCCGTATTTGCGAATGTCGGCTTCCAGCATCTCATAAAACTGACTGATGGAATTTGTAAGGATACTGTGACTTTCGGGATACAAGGACACATTTTTACAAGTCAGCAAAAGATAGGCAAACAATCCTCTGGCGTCAACCGATCGCTGAATGGAAGGAACTTCCCCCGCTTTTATTAAAATACTGTCCCAGATTTTCATTGCCACACCGCTTTTTAATAGCTTATTCTTCTATTCTACATAAACATGCAATTATAGCAACTTTTGCAAAATAACCGGTTGGGCATAAATTCAGCAAATGGATTATATGAATAATGATTTTGTATGTCAATGAAATATAGACAATAAAATGGCAGTTTGTTACTTTGATTTATTTTCACCAATAAGAGCAAACCTGAATAAATTGCATTATCCCTTGCTTTTAGTCAATTTTAACACTTTTCAGGTTGCCATTGCACATTCTCTTGCGTCTTCTAACAAATTCAGCATAGTCATCAAATGCCTTAAGGGTTGTGTACTTATAGTTAAAGCCCAATTGCCGCTTGAGTTTATCACTATTTACCACCCAAGGATAACGAATCATATTCAAGGCAGGGTTAGGGAATTCGCTCAGAAACGAAAGGCGCAGACTCCAAGCGATGGCGTTAAAGAAGCACAAGAGCTTGTCAGGCAGTGGGATAAGAATACCACCAAGTTTCTCAACCATTTCTGTCAAAGAAATGGTGCCGTCTCCACCAACATTGAAGACGCCGTCTTTCTTGTCACGCAACGTCAGATAGATGATCCGGACAAGGTCATCTTCGTGAACGAACTGCATGGGTTCAGTGTGAAAAGGTAAAAAAACGATTTTTTTCCTCAAATAACGTGACAAGGGATTGTCAAAGCCCGGGCCAATGACAAAGCATGGACGCAAGATGATCAGGCTCATGCCGTCGCTGTCTTTTATCCACTCCGGAATAGCAATTTCGATTTCGCGTTTGTTCTTACTATAAGTGAAATCGGCGTTGCCGCGCAACTGACTTTCTTCGGTCAGGGGGGTGTTGTTGTCATGGTGAAAACCATAAGCTGTGGAAGAACTGGTATAAAGCACTTGGTCAACTTTAGCGCGCGCGCAGGCCCTCAGAACATTACATGTGCCGCCCACATTGATATCTTCCATGAGCTGTTTATTGTGGATGGGTGGCAGGACATAGGCTGTATGGATCATAGTGTCTATTCTATTATCTATGAGTATGTCGTCGATATTGTCGCGCACATCGCGTTTGTAAAAGCGGAATTTGGGAATCGATTTTTTCGGAGGGTTGATGTCGAGTACAACGATATTTTCAATCTCATCCTTTTGCGACAAGAATAGTGCTACTTTGCTTCCGATATAACCACTTGCTCCCGTAATACAAACATTTCGCATATGCTTGACTCCTATTTCACTTGGTTTACGCTTTTTGACAGCTTTTTTCTTTCAAAACCCAATAAGATATATAACCCATCAGACGACGAGGCGTTACTCTGGTCAAAACAGCATGAATAAACCAGTTTTGAAAGCCGGGGATGTAGATTAGTTTTCCTCTTTTGAAGGCGTTCACTCCCTTACGGGCGATATCCTCCGGGGAACTGAGGCCGCTGATAAAAAACCACCAAAGCTTTTTTGGAAATCCCTCCCCGCGAAGCAACGGCGTATCCGTATAGGAGGGGTTAAGGGTACAGATTTTAATACCGGAAGATTTGATCTCTTGGCTTACCGCTTCACTGAGGCTCTGAACAAATGCTTTGGTAGCGCCATAAACGGCATGGTGTGCACTTGGTTGAAAGGCGGAGGCGGAAACAACATTAAGGATTCTACCTGATTTTCTTTTCATTAAATTGGGTAAAAATAATCTCATGAGTTTTACATAAGCAATGACATTTACCGAAATCATCTTGATCTGTCCGTCAAGAGGCAGTTCGGCAAAGCTTCCGTACAGCATGACCCCTGCGTTATTGACAAGGATATCGATGAACTCGCCGGTTTGTACGACCTGTTCATGAAGCAACTCCGGTCCTGAATCCAGAGCGAGATCAACGGAGAATCTCTTTGTTTTGATATGATATTGATGTTCCAGATAGTCGGCCCAGTGACGGAGTTGAGCATCTTCACGGGGATGGGATCCTAGAAAGAGATTTGATCCTTCCCGGGCAAAACATTCGGCAAGGGCTTTACCTATGCCGGATGCGGCGCCGGTAATAAGAACGTTTTTATCTTTAAGAATTATTTTCATTTCTCCTCCTAACGGGATTGATTGCTGATCAAACCATTCGTTCTTTTCCTTATACAGAATTTGCCGACGCTATTATTGAAAAGAAAGTGGCGGCAGGGCGAGGCCTCCGGAATCGTCGGCCAAGCCCTGTGGTCATATGGAAAAGAAGAGTGGTATTCTTCTCACGCTATGATTTGTCCAGTATATGAATGCACATGGCGGCTTCTTCAACGCCGATGTTGCCACCGCCATTTTCAGCCAATCCTATTCTTGCCCCTTCAACCTGTCTCTTTCCGGCTTGGCCGCGAAGCTGGGTTACAATTTCCTGAATCTGTGATAACCCTGACGCCCCGATAGGATGTCCCTTACACTCCAATCCTCCGCTGGTATTGATCGGCTTTTTCCCTCCCAGCCTTGTAGCTCCTGATTCAGCAAAGGGCCCTCCTTCGCCCATAGGACAGAACCCCATAGATTCTGTCTGATGCAGTTCGCCCCAGGCTGTGGCGTCGTGGAGTTCTGCAAGATCTACATCGTCTGGGCCCAGTCCCGCTATATTATAAGCTTTGTGAGCGAGACGTTCTCCAATGTCGGGCGCGTCAATGTCACGGTCGCTTCCCGTTCCCAGCACCGACGCCAGTATTTTGACTGCCCTCGGGTTTGGTAACTTTTTCAGATAATTTTCCGAACAGACAATGACTGCTGCTGCTCCGTCTCCCACGGGAGCGCACATGGCCCTGGTTAATGGATAAGCCACGGGCTTGTCGGCCAAAACCTCCTCGACCGTCATTAACTGCTGGTACTGGGCATGGGGGTTGAGGGATGCATGCCAGTGATTTTTGGAGCAGATGACCGCCAACTGATGCTGGTTGGAACCGAAACGGTTCATGTGCCAGCGGGCACCCATGGCATATGCGTCCATGAAGACGCTTCTGCCATCACCGGGAGGAGTTTGCCCGGCGGGAATAGAAATCTTTATTTTTTTGCTTACTTCTTCAAACATCTTTAATTGATTTTCAAAATTATCTACGTCCATACAGGTGGCGTAGGCGCCCAGGGACATGGCTTTGTTCGGATGGGTAATCTTTTCGGAACCAAGGGCTAAGGCAACGTCATACATGCCGGCCCTGATGCCCGTATAGGCCATATGCAGAGCCGTGGAGCCCCCGGCACAAGCATTTTCCACATTTGTGACGGGAATATTGCCGATACCGTAACTCCTTAAGACGACTTCACCCCGGATAGAATGCTGATTGGAAAACATGCCCCAGAAGGTATTGGCGAAGAAAGCGGACTGAATATCTTCCTTCCGAATTTGCGCATCCTTCAAAACAAGATCAACTGCCTCGTGCGCCATATCCCGGACTGTTCTGTCCGGATATTTATTGAACCTTATCATCCCAACACCGATGATATACACATTATCCATTAGCATATTCCTCCTTGAGCAAGGCGATGCCATTTCCGATAGCCAGAGAATCGTTGGAGCCATCCTCGATCATGGAAGCCCTAGCATCGCGGAAGAGTTTTTCAATAGGATATTCCTTGCTGACGCCGTTGCCGCCAAATAACTGCACGGCGTCATGCGTTACCTCAAAAGCGGCATTCGTGCAGAAGACCTTTGCGGCAACGGAGTAGGGAACAGCGGGAGGGGTGGTGTTCATGTTGTAAATCAGCGCTGCCCTTGATAATTGCCTGGCAGCTTGAACCTTCGAGAACATATCGAAGATCTTTTTTTGTACCCACTGGTGATTGCAGAGGGTTCTGCCGCCCTGTACCCTTTCTTTGCAGTACTGCACGGCCAAATCGTAGGCGGCCTGGGCGACGCCGGTGAAAAAAGCGCCCATGCAGGCATTGGCTGTTGCCAGAGTGATGTCCGTCATCATCTCGTAGCTTTCGGGATCTACGATCATGTCTTCGCCGGGACATATAGCGTCGTCGAAGAATATTTCTCCCTGGGGATCTTCTCTTTGCCCCATCTTGTCCAAGGGTTTGCCTCTGGAAACCCCCGGTTGTGTCAGGTCCATGAGGCAGATACCTCCGCCGTTCATGCCCTTGGCGTCGTCTATGTTGACGAAGAGGGCGGCATTGGTAGCAAAGGGACCATTGGAGACCCATGCCGATTTCTGTCCGTTGATGATCCAGTCGCCGTTTTTCTTTTTGGCCTTGACCTGCTGGGTGATCTTGGGATCATGGAAGAAAGGCGTGCCCGGCATGAGGATATCGGAACCGTGTTCCGGTTCGGTGATGGCCCAGCAACTCATGATGCTGGCATCTTCACATTCCACAAAGGGGGTGATGAATTTATCTACCAGATGCTCATCGGGTACCATGCAAGCGTAAAAGGCTGCAAAACAGCTGCATCCCAAAGACACGGCGAAACCGGCGCTCCCGTAGGCCAGTTCTTCGAAAAAGATATGCACGGCCAGTGGATCTAAGCCCATGCCGCCGTACGCGTCTGAAATCAGGGCAGTATGGTATTTGTTCTTATACATCTGTTTCATACACTTCCAGTATATAGAATCTTTTTTAATCACTTCTTCCGGCGATAATTTGTCAAGCTCAAGGGATGCCGGGCGCAGCACCTCTGTCGAAAATTTATGTATCGCTTCTTTCAGAGCGATGTGTTCGTCTGTCAGATCAAGATTAAGATCTCTATAAGCCATGGGTTCCTCCTTTTATGTTCCTAAAATTTTATAGGTTCGTTGCCTCCGCAATTTTATGGGGGTGATCATGCGGCTACTTGAAGTTCTCATATTTGTAAATAGTTCCCTCTTTTTTCTCGAACATCTCCTTCAAGACGCGTGTAAGCGCCTTTTCGGTGATTGTCTTGGGAATCTCGTCCACAACGTGCAGGTAAGAAGGGATGAAGTTGCCCTCCATGTTATCTTTACATTTCTGGAAGACGGAAGCAGGATCAATTGTCTTGCCTTCAAAGGGAGTTATTGCCGCCACCAGGTCACTTTCGCCCGGGGCGCCGGAAGCGGCCGGTATGCCGTAAACACATGCCTCGCTCACGTCTTGATGTTGTCCGATTACAGACTCTACAAAATCCGGTTGGATGAAATCGCCAAATCTCCTCAGTTCTGTTCCCTTTCGAAAATCAAAGAAGTACCAGCCATTTTCATCCTTATGAACCATATCACCAGATCTCAACCAGCCGCCTTTAGTCTTGTCTTGGGATGCTTCAGGCAGCCCAAGATAGTCAACCTTGGTATCACCCCTGACCATGCGGGAAATTAATTCGCCTGTTTGTCCCACCGGAACAGGATTATCGTTATCATCGACAATTTTGAATTCCATAACACCGGGGACCGGTTTGCCAAAAGATCCAACGGGGCCTTGGTCAATGGGCTTATAAGCGAACCCTCCCTCTACCGCGCCGTACCACTCGAGAATCTTGACGTTAAAACGTTTCTCAAAACCTTCCCATATGGCAAGCGGTGTTCCGGCGCTGATGACAACCTTGACGGGATTATCTGCGTCATTGGGTTTAACAGGCTCATTATAGATACCTGCTGCCATGCCGCCTAAAAGAGAGAACGATGTGCAACCGTACTTCCTACAGATATCCCAGATTCTGCTTTTGGTAAACTTTGGGCTGAAAACGGCCTTTATCCCCAAACTGAGTGCGGGGAATAGTGTGACTGCTTGAGCGTTCCCGTGAGTGAGAGAGAGACCGTTATAGAGGATATCGTCGGATTTGTATTTCCAGACGATGCTCGTCAAGATGTTAAACAGCCCGGTGCGATTGTTTCTAATCATTACACCCTTGGGATCTCCAGTTGTGCCTGATGTGTAAATGATTTGCATCGGATGACGCACATCCATGATCTGCTGTTCCACGGGTTTCCATGTATCCTTATCCATTACCTCGTTTAAGGCGTGGTGCTTAGATGAAACAGGAACGTTTTGTCCCTGTTTGTAGGTGACCGTGATGAAGCGCAGGGAAGGCACATCATTAATGACCGCCTCAAGATCTTCCAGACATTCTCCTGAAATAACAACCGCCTTAGCCTTGCAGTTGTTGAGGAGGAACCTCAGACGATCTCCCTTATTCCGGGGATCAACAGGGACAGCGATGGCGCCTACGGTTAACCCTCCCATCATTCCACAGACGAACTCCGGATGATTTCTCATATAGATGGCAAAAGTATCGCCCTTGCCGATGCCTTTATCAACGAAGAGCCTGGCGATCTTGTTGGAACGCTCATGAAGGATGCGATAGGTAAGGATGTCTTCACCGTATTCTCCGTTTTCAAAGATATAGATTTGCTTATCCGGTGTTTCGTCTGCTCTGATTTCGATCAGATGAGAGGCAATGACTTGATTAAGATGAGCTTTTGATGCCATAATTTTCTTTTCTCCCTTTTATATTTTGAATGTTCCCTCATCTTCGACGGCGCCGATGAATCCTCTCGTAAAGGGAGGGAATTCTTTCTGGAAGGTTTCATCCCAATGTTCTTTTGTCCAATACTGGTGCCTGTCAAAGAATGGATCGTTCTTGGCCGCGCTTACCGCTACGCCGACTACCAAGTCAACGTCTTCAATGATTTTTAAAGCAAAGGCGGCCATTCCTAACGTGCTGAAGACACGACAGTGGAGCCCCATTTTCCAGGCCGCAGAAGCTGCCGCATTCGCAGCAATATGGATATTGATGTTTTTAAACTGGCAACTGGGGCCCCACGCGGTCAGTGATTCCACCACTTCGGCTTTGTTCAGTTCTGCGCAGGTTTTATAACCGCAGGCGCCGCAATTGTAGTTGAAGTCTGATTTTCTTTTGTCTCCCAGCAGAATAAGTCCGCAGGGTTCTTTGATCAACTCCATGACAAAGCGACCGTCACGAGCGGCAAGGGGCGACATATCAGCCAGAGAATAACAAAACTCGCCGATAGAGGCGATCTCTTCATTTCCTATGGACATTATTTTTACTGTATTTCTGTTCTTAAACCTGAAACTGTTGTGAGCGGCCAGTGCCATCAATTCGATGGACCTGTCCAGACCGCTCTGCACCAGATCATTCATTTCCCGGATTGCCATTTTCTGCCTCCTGATGGTTGTTGGAATGTTTAGCTGTAGATGGATCTAAACTGAGGCCAGAGCCTTTTAATGATCCTATCATTCATCGAACGTTCGTTTATCTCTCCGTACTTCAGCGGGATATCACGGAAAGGACTCTTTTCCGTAATGGAAATAGCCACCGCTAAAGCGAATCCGGTAGCACGCGGCAGGATTTTCATCCTCATAGCTGCAGCCCCGGCCGACCAGAAAACTCCATAGTCAATTCCCAGATTTCTTGCCTGAGAGACGATGCCATCGATGGCATAAGAGATGTTGTTGGCCCTGAATATACATAGGGGACCCGTGAAGGCGACATCGGCTCCATTGGCGAGCTTTTCCGTTTCTCTTAGGGATTCACAGGTCATCTTGCCGCACATGTTGCAGTTGATATCAGCCGGGTCGCTGATGCAACGGAGAGAGGTAACCACTAAAACTGCGTCGGCATCACGGAGCATCGCGGCATCTCTTTTAAAGAAATCCCAAGACTTGTTTTCGCTGGACATATTTTCTATGCCCTGGCAAAGGTCTTCTATGACGCAGGGATCATCGATAATATGGATAGTGCATTCACCGACACCGCCTACGCGAGGGGTTGTTGTTCCTGAGGCAAGCAACAAGCGAGCAGCGATCTTGGCGGCCTCTATCCTGTGTTGCTCAAATTGTTTCATACTCTTTTCCATACTCATAAATACCTCCCTTTAAATGTATTGTATTTTATAGACCGCTCTTGCGGGAGATTTCAGGATAAGCTTCATAGGCCGGCTTCAAGAGCGGAAGCAGCTTCAACACTTTGGGTAGGGGGCCCTTGGCCTTGATCAAACCCTTGGCCAAGGCGACGGGCATTGAAATTTCCTGTAACCAGAATTGATGGCAGGTATCTCCACTCAATGTCATTTCAATAGTCGGCTTACAATCGGCATCACCGCAGATGACACCTTTATCGGGTGTCAGCCAGATGTATCCAGCGGGATCATTGATTGTAAACTTGATGATAATATTGGCCTCGGCAAATTTTGGTCCTACGGAAGGATTGTTTAAAAGGGTATTGAACAGGGCTCCTAAGACCTCATACATTTTTTCGGTGCTTGCAAATACTGCCATAATACTTCCCTCCTTTATCTATATCTTATTGATGGTTTAGTTAATTAATCCTTTCGCTTCTTCCTCTTTTTAAAGCACTATCCCCCCTTCCTTATTTTTTTTATGCAATATCTTATGTAAATATTATGGCAAACATTAATCTGTTTAAGTTATATTCCCACTACCGGTTAGTAAACCGTTAATTGAGTCCGTGAATGATTTAATTGCCCACTGCGTTGAATGACTCTCCCTGTCAATATACCAGCGAACAGCCAAGCCATGGTATACGGTTGAGATGGCCTTTGCCGTTGCGTCAGGATTTCGAACAATTGAAAACCCCCGCTTTATTGCCTTCAATAATCGCATTCTTTAGAAGTTCTACCCAATTATTCACCCATTCATGGAATAAAGCTCTGTAGCTTTCCTTGTGGCATGCTTCAGCCATAAAGTCGAAAAGGAGCGGATAGCCGGTCGAAACGTCGGGATCTTCCCAATTATAGAGCCAGTCAAAGGAGAGCAATTTGGATAGAGGATCGGAACATAGATCCATGTTATTTTTACTTCTCTGAAAAATGATTTCAAAGAATTCTTTAAAAGCAGCCTCGCAGATATCATCCTTGGATTTGAAGTAATGGGTAACACCACCTTTGGATAGTCCTGCTGCTTTAGCGATGGATTCGACCGTGATCTTGCTCATTCCTTTGGCCGAAATTTCCCGCAAAGCTGCTTCAACAATCTGACCTCTTCTAATGACTTCTCGTTCCATGTTTAACGACATGAAGAACCCCTTTTATATTTATAAAAAAGAAACCGACCAGTCGATTTTTATAATATGCGATGTTTATTATCATGTCAAGAAATATTTAATAATCATGTATATTATTGTATTAATTGATGAAATTTGTATTTTTTTAATTCAGGAATGTCAGCGATTGAATTTACACGGGATGCCAATTGAAGAAATATTTCCTCCTGATTATCCAAAGTCATCGTAACAGCTTTTTCCGGACAAACTTCGGCGCACCTGCCGCATCCCTTGCATTTATCTGTGATCGTTGCTTTTCCATTTTTCATTACTATGGCGTTTACGAAGCAGGCATTGATACATATTTCGCAACCGTTGCAGATGTCGGCATTTACGGAAAATGAGATGCCGGGCAGGCGTTTGTATGCCTTGTCGAGGTTCGGACCCCGTTTTTTCATGTGAGTACGGTACAGACAATTGGTGTCGTCGCAAAAACAGATAAACATCAAATCTCGAAATGTTGTCCAAAAGGCCACCGGATCGATCCAAACGTGTGCTACATTGGCAATCAATCCGGCTGCAGAAGCCCGCTCAATGTGAGCCAGTGCTTCAGCGGTGGAAACGTTCCGGCCGTGAGACGGGTGCATCCTTCGTATAGCAGGACCCAGTGCCATACAGCCGATTCCCGGAGGTGGTGACGATACTTTGTTGTGATGTCTGCAGATGCAGGTATCGAGAATGAATTTCTGATCTATTTCCGAAACCAAGCGCATTAAAACAGCCCGTGGCAAGGGAACGCTGGCCGGAAGCTCAAGATTTGCGTTTATTGGAATAGAGGTCACTTCATTATATGGTCGCTTGAAAAACGGATTGATAATAAAACGGAATACCGGATAGGAACTTAATTTTTTTCCGGCAATGATCATTGGCCAGGAGAGAGCAACCATGAACCTCACAAGAAACCGCGGAGCGCCATATTTGAACGGTGAATACATTAATTTCATCCCATCTCCGATCCGGAAGAATTATTCAAATTCGATAATCCTCTCGATGCGACTTATCATTTCTCTCGCGGCGTCATCGACATTTGCCACCATCGCGCTGACAGCATACTGTGGGCAGAGGGATACACAGCGGCCGCAGCCTTTACACTTTTCTTCATTATGAACGGCCTTTCCTTCAATCAGTGAAATAGCCATGGCGAAACAATCTTCTACGCAGGTTCCGCAACCCGTGCATTTTTTTGAATCAACATTGATGCTCAGCCCCTGAATCCGGACAAGGGAGTCATTCGCTTCTTTGGGAAAGTATTGAGTAGAGCGCATAATAGTACAACAACAACGGCAGCAGAAACATACTGTAAGGAGCCGGCCGCGGTTGCGCACTCCCCAGAAAAAATCATCCATGCGCACACGACCGGCAAAGGGGATAAGTCCGTCATTCACTCGGCGTTTCATGTGCGAAATCGCCTCGTCAACACTGACGTGCCGCGCGACTCTGGGGTCGATCTCTGCCGCCCCATCACCGAGCAGAATACATGCATCTTCGATAGGGTGATTCTTGCACTTGTGGTAGTCGCGGCAGGTGCAGCGTTTGATGATTACACGGTGTGAAGACCGGCGGATTAGTTCCTCAAGCACCATTTCAGGTATAAGGATGTTTTTTATTCCCTGTATGGTTTTATTGATAGGTATATAGCTGATATTAAAGTTTCTGCCGGTGAAGACTGGAAGAGAAGCGCGGGAGAATAGCCATCCGACAGCCGGCCATTGTGTCATACGTGCGCTTAATTCGGTAAGTGGCCAGAATATTCTTAGAAAATTCATCCACCATTCAGGTCTTCGTGACATTGTTTTTCCTATGCAGGTCGTTTTCAGAATACATGCTTATAATACTAATAATTGATCCGAAAGTTATGATTCAGAACAAATCCTGTCTCTTCCGTCCTGATGACGAAGACGTATTTGTCGAACAGGAGAGTTTATATCCTTGGAAGACGTATTCTCTTTAAACGAATTGAATGCATCTTTTGCAAATTTCAAGTCATCCGGATGAATACGATCAAATACATTGACGCCAATCCTGTCCTTCGGTTTTAATCCCAAAAGTTTCTCCACCGCGGGATTTTCATAAGTGACGATCCCTTCTCTATTTACGAAAACAATGATATCTGAAGATTGCTCTGCAAGAGTCCGGAATCGTTGTTCCTCGAACCAAAATCTTTCCTCTACCTGCTCCTGCAGTGTCAACTTTTCCTGTCTGTGCAGGAAAAAAAATTAAAATATATACTCTCAAATATTTCCATGGAAATTCCTACTTTTGATAAGAATTTTCTTTAGTTGAATTATAGGAAACGCAGTCTTGTATGTCAAGGAAATCTTGGCATATAAAATATAAATTTTAGACGTTTGCCACTAGGCTTGAATCCCGCGACTTGCAATCCCCCGGCTCCTGCCGGGGGTTCGCGCCGTAGGATGCGGGAGGTCGCGTTATTAAAGGGAGCCTCCGGCTCCTGCCGGAGGGGGCTCCACTTGTGTTTATTTAGAATTGAAAGAAAGTAAGAATCGGCATCAGCTGCTGCTATCCGGATCATAGTATTCTAATGTCTTTAGTGGCCGCTGCGACTACATAGCAAAGCTCGTTGTTTGTACCGGTATCCGCCGGTAAGATGAAAAACCCCGAACGTCCGGGATGGTATTCTGTTGATGTTCCCACAAGAACTTCGCCATCATTGAATTCCACCCTTATTTTGAGCCCGATTATAGGATTTTTCGGATCGAATTCGTTTCGATTGATGTAATGCGGATTACCTCGAAAGTCCTTCACAAAGAACAAAGCTTTCAAATCCTTTGTGTGTATTTCGAAAGGCTTCTCATCGGCGGGTGCGTTCAACACATTCACATGAAAAACATCTTTCCCAGAAAAGAAGTCGTTTGTCGTGCCCTTGATCATGTTACCACCAGCAAACCGCGCTACGACTTTGTTCATAATATCCTCCTCACGAAAAGCCACGCCGTAAAACTAATAGTCGGCTGTGATCTTTCCGAACCCGTTCGACACCGATTCTGATCAGCCGATCAATGAATATTCGAACTTCGCTTATTCCTCATTAACCTCTGTCTATCTTTTTATAAGTGTTTGGTAGACATGGTCATTGAAAGCAACTATCATAACACCGCCGACAGGTTCCCATCCTTCTTTTATTAAATCATTAACTTTTTTTTCTAATATTCTAACTGCAGCTTCCACTGACCACGCACTACTGGAGATAATCTTATACTCCATAATCCGCCTCCTATTTTTTATTGAATATAATAATAACATTATTCCTTAATCATTCACATAAAGAATAACACAAAAATAATGGTAATGATTCTAATTAATTAACATCATCGGTTGAGCCTTGCTATTTCTGATCCGGCACTTCCGGCAAGCAGCTCTAATTATCAGGAATGGTTTCTGCCCGGGCGAGATTTTGGAAACTCGTATATTTGTCCACGAAGGCAAGTTTAACAATGCCGGTGGGACCGTTTCTTTGTTTAGCGATGATAATTTCCGCGATTCCTTTTTCCGTGTTTTCTTCCGATTTGTTATACACTTCGTCACGGTAAATAAAAGCAATGACATCGGCGTCCTGTTCAATAGCGCCGGATTCTCGTAAATCCGCCATTTGCGGACGACGGTTGGTGCGGTCTTCCACTTTGCGATTGAGCTGTGAAAGAGCGACAACAGGCACTCTGAGTTCTTTAGCCAGAGCCTTTAAGGAACGGCTGATTTCCGATATTTCCTGTTCGCGAGACTCGCGATAACTTCCGGAACGCATCAGTTGAATATAGTCTACAACAATCAATCCCAGTCCCTGATCTGCTTTCAGCCGGCGTGACTTTGCTTTCATTTCCAAAACAGTAATGGCGGGAGTATCGTCAATAAAGAGCGGTGCATCGGAAAGACGGCCGGCAGCAGTCGTCAGTTTCGGCCAATCGGTTTCTCCTAAAAAACCTTTCCTCAGCCGCTGCGAATCAACCCTGCTTTCGGACGCCAGCAGACGAAAAGCAAGTTGCTCTTTGGACATTTCCAGAGAAAAAATAGCCGCGGGTATCTGCACTTCCATTGCCGCAAACAGAGCGATGTTCAAGGCGAAAGCTGTCTTGCCCATGCTGGGACGTCCGGCGATAATTATCAGTTCCGATTTCTGCAAACCGGAGGTTAAATCATCAATTTTTTCAAAACCGGTCGGCACACCGGTAATTTCTCCCTTGCGGGAAAATAAATCTTCAATCGAACGGAAACTATCCTTGACAATCTCCCTAATCGGGAAAAAAGCGGGACGCACTTTATTTTCAGAAATTTCAAAAATACTGTGTTCGGCTTTGTCCAGAACCTGATCGACATCGGAACCGGTTTCATAACAGCTATCGATAATTTCCGTCGCTGAACCGATTAACCCACGGAGAATCGCTTTCTCCTTAACAATTTTGCAGTAATTGGCAACGTTGGCCGCTGAGGGAACGTTATCTACCAGGGAAGCGAGATATGTCGCGCCTCCCACTGAATCCAACAGATTTTTATCTTTTAGAGCATTGCTTAAGGTAATAAGATCAACAGGCTCGTTTTTTTCGGAAAGCTCGACGATGACGCTAAAAATCTTCCGGTGAGCTTCATTGTAAAAATCACCTTTGGATAGGATTTCCAGTACGCTGTTGATAGCGCTGTTTTCCAACAAAATACTGCCGAGGATGGACTGTTCGGCCTCAATATTTTGCGGTGGAAGTTTGTATAAAGATGGATCAATATCTCTCATTAATATTCGCCAGTAACAATTAGTTTGATTTCCGTTTCCACATTGTGTGTCAACTTGATTTTTATTTTAAATTCACCCAGTGACTTTATATGTTCATCATGATGATGAACAATCATTTTTCGATTAATGTCGTACCCTTTTTCTTTAAGCGCTGATTCGATGTCCTTGGTTGTTACCGAACCAAAAATTTTATCCTGATCTCCGACTTTACGGGTAATGGTAATAGTTAAATTAGCCAACTTGGCAGCCAGATCCTGAGCGGTATTGTGCTCTTTTTCCGCCTTCTGCAAGATATTCCTTTTCTCATGTTCAAAGGTTTTGATATTTTTTTCGTTAGCGTCAATGGCTAAGCCCTTTGGAATTAAAAAATTGCGGCCATAACCGTCATTAACCTTGATTAAATCCCCTGTCTTGCCCAAAGAGGGCACGTTTTGCTTTAAAATTACTTTCATGAAAATCCTCCGTTTTTTTAAAGAATACTGCTAAAATAAATTATATATTTGTCTGGTTTTTCTGAAAATATTTCCTGAAATCAATCCAAATGTCGAACAATCCAACGGCTACTATAGGTATCATAAGAATTTGTTGAACTGCAATTAAAAAGTAAAAAAGATAGCGGGAAAAAAAAGGCATGTTTTTACTTTTAAAGAAGAAGCTAAGAATAGCAAGGCCTTGCAGTAAATATATAAAACACGTAACCAGAAAAATATTTAAGCTGAAAAAGTTTATGTCCTTTTGCGGTACAAAGAGAAGACCGCCGGATATGATAAATATCCAGACTATTAATTCCGGGGCTTTCCAGCGAGCAAGCGCAATAAACCTCGGCCAGGTGATACCGGCTTTACCGAGAATTTGTTTCCCCAGAAGAAAATTTGCCCAAATAATAAATGTTGACGCTGTAATGACTAGTGAAGGGAATATTTGAGTAAAACCATCTATAATGTTTTTTTCATTATCTTTAATGAAATTAATATCTTCTGTTTTTAAAGGTAACTGGCTGTATAATTTCACATTCTCTTGTATTGTTACGGCGATATATTTTTCAACAAGCTGCCATGGATTTACAGAAAGCGCGAAACCGCCATAAATAAAATAGAAACAAATCGCGGAAATAATAAAAAGGGCCGGATAAATAATTATTTTTTCAACCGATTCATTTTGAGCGGCAATCTGGGCAATCAACAAGCCGGCTACTCCCACCGTAAAGATGGCGACAGTAGGCAAATTCAGATGAAACAACATTGATAGAAAAAAAAGCAGCGATAATGAGATAAAAAAAGCTATAGCCGTTTTAATTCTGTCATTAACCGAGCTGTTAAAAAATAAAATCATGGGCAGAATAAGAAGACAAATTGAGCCGATCACAGGAACAAAAGCTATGGTAAAAACAAAAGAAGTAATTATTAATAGAAGTTTTAAAAAAAGGTTATTGGCAAAGGGTATGCTGAATTTTTTCAAGGATGATAACCTGCTCAAAACCTGATACCTTAGAAAAATGAATGGTCGCGCACCTTTTTAAAGAGAGTAACGCCATATAAATGACGTTACCTTATCGAAAAATTAATGCAAGTTGTATAAAACAATTCCGGAAAATTAATAAAGTCAGTCGGCTTTTATATTCGTTGAAAGAAGCGAATAAATTCAATTGAATCTCATAATCCCCATTCGCTTCGCTCAAGGGATCAATTCCATTTGCGCTTCAAATCCCGCGTCGCTTCGTTCCTGGGATAATTCGACTTGCGCTTCAAATTTCGCTACGCTCGTTTTCAGCGAGTCTCATTATCTTCCCTCAGCGGCGACAAAAGGCATAATAGCAATCATGCGAGCGCGTTTTATTGCTACGGCCAATTCCCTTTGATGGCTGGCACAATTACCGGTTATTCTACGCGGCATAATCTTGCCTCGCTCGGTAACAAAATTACTGAGAATTGCTGGATTTTTATAATCAATCTTTATATTAGAATCCGTGCAAAAACGGCAGAATTTCTTTCTATAAAAAAATTTTTTCTGGGGATATCTACTTGGTCTATCTCCGTTTGGTATTGCCATTGCTTATTCCCCCTTTATTGAGATTTCTTCTTTATTGTAAGTTTTTTTAGATGAAGATGCTAAAGGCTTTGCTTCTCCGGAGGCTTTTTCTATCTGATGAATAACCCTTCCTTCAGCTGCTGTATCACCTTCTGTACGCGCCTGGGTGCGTTTTGCCTCTGCTGCGGCAATTTCTTGTTCAATGCCTTCGCGAGTGGATGCTCCCTCTTTTTTTACCGTTATAAATTTCAGGATGCGGTCGTCAATTTTATAATTTCTTTCAATTTCTGTGACAATAGAACCGTCACCGGCAAAGTCGATAAGAAAATAATAACCGTCTTTTTGTTTTTTGATTTCATAGGCAAGGCGTCTTTTCCCCCATTTGTCGATTTTGGCGATGACACCCTTGCGGTCGGTAATGATTGTCTGGCTGCGTTCGATTAATGCGGTGATATCTTCATCACTTACATTAGCTAAAACTATAGCTATAACTTCGTATCTTTGCAAAATTTTCTCCTTTCGGCTCTAAAGCCCATGATGTTCACAGGCAAGGAGTCCTAAAAATTAGTAGATGTGGCTTCTATATTAAACTGAAGTAGAAATCAAGTATTTTTAATGAGACCCAAGCTTCAGAAATTAAAGTGAACTGAAGCTTGTAGGTCGAATTACCCCGGGAGCGAAGCGACTCGGGGTTAAGATATTCATATATTACAAGCAAAGCGCAGTAATATCTGTAAGTTGTAGTGAGACTCGCTGAAAACGAGCATAGCGAAGTTTGAAGAGAAAGTCGAACTATCCAATAGTCAAAGACTATTGGAAATTATCCCCGAAGCGCAGCGGAGTGGGATTAATGAAACTCAGATATTACAATCAAAGAGTAGTAATATCTGTAAGTTGTAAAGAGACTCACTGATAATGAGACCCAAGCTTCAGAAAAGCGAAAGAGTATCAAGCTGAAAACTTAAATGCGACCCATATGCCTAATATGCCTCCGACAGTGCTTCCCAAGAAAGAGGAAAATGAAATTGACTCGGCTCCAAAAAATGTCATCGCATAGGCACCGGCAAAAGAACCGCCAATCATTCCTATGATAATTATTGTTTTTCGAGACATTAGAAATTGCCACCCTGAATGTCTTCAGAATATACTATCACTTTAATCTTTTCTTGATAAAACGTCCCGTGAAACGAACAATACGCCTATAAAAGGGAAGAGACTCGTTGATCTTTTCCAAAGAATCGCGGGCTGCTTGCTCTCCAATTTTGATCAGATCACCCGCCCGACTGAAATCCATCCAGTGAAGATCTCCAACCTGCGGGCGGATGACCACATCAGCACCCTTCAGTTCAGAGGCTTCCAAAGCTTCTGTCGTAATTTCTCCCGCCCGATATAAAACATCCTTCGCCGTCTCTATATCGACGGATGTCGACAAATCGCGACCAACCATTACGGCAATGACGACGTCAGCTCCGGCGTCTCGTGTGGCATTGACGGGAACGGGACTAGTGATGCCGCCGTCAGCAAGAAGCCAGTTTCCATGACGAACAGGAGCTAGCGCTCCCGGAACGGAACAGCTTGCCAGCACTGCCTGACGCAGCGGCCCTTCGGAAAAGATAATCTCTTTACCGGTAATCAAATCCGTGGACACTGCGCGGAAAGGAATTTTTGTTTCACGAATATCCATTTCTGGCAGAAAATAATTAATGAGAGATTCAAAATCATTGGAAGGAAGTATAGACGGTTTAAAGAAAACTTGAGCCAACCAGAAACGATTCATGATGAATGTTCGCGCCTTCTTGAAAAAACTCTTGTTCTCCGGCGAAAAGGTCATGCCTACAGACTTGAGCGTTGAGGCGTCGAATTCAGGACTGCTAAGATAAGCGTCAATTTTAGCCTTAATTTCCCTGGGCGATTGACCGCTGGCATAAGCGCCGCCGATCAGCGCTCCTGCGCTTGTTCCCACAATTACATCAATATCTATGCCTTCTTGTTCCAGGACATTGAGAACGCCGATATGAGAGAAACCGCGGACGCCGCCGCCGCCCAGAGCAAGACCAACTTTTTTTCCAGTCCATTTCATAATATGTTTATCACAGTTTCCCTGACCGGCATCAAACCATTTACCTCTTTGCCAGCGCTGCCGCTTTTTAATCCCGCAAAAAGTTTCGGTGAAATTATGGGCGGAGGTCAAAGATATTGCAAGTAAAATTTCATCAGGTAATACTATTTTGAGGAAGTGATCAGACCGTAAGTCGCAAGAAATGATTCCACTTCTTTAAAAACTTCGTGGGCAATTTCGCCGCGAACGATTCCATGCATATTATAATCAACCCAGGCGAAATGTTTTTTATGCGTACCGAGAAGTTTGAATATTGCAGGACCGCTTTCCGGCGCGACCTTAGGATCACTTTTGGCTTGGATGACAAGCGTCGGAATATCAATATCAGAAAGCGATCCGCGTACTCTTTTCATGAGCTTTTTGACCTGAACAAAGGAACTGACCGGACAGCGGAGATAGTTTATGTGAGGATTATCCGCGTCGTTTTTCATAAACTCCCTGGCAAGATCACCCATACCCAGATAATTACAGAAAAGATTAAAACCATTCAAAGTTTCGGCAAATCTGGAAGAAAAGCTTTTAAATCTCAGCGGCGCGTTGACTGCAATCACAGCTTTAAAATCATCGGGTTTCAGAATAACAGATTGCAGAGCAAGACCTGCTCCGGTGGAAAAACCGGCGATCATAATTTTTTTGCAGCATGTTTTCAGTATAGCATGACCGCGATCAACCGAACGAAGCCAGTCATTATAGTTGCGTACTGACAGATCTTTGGATGATGTTCCGTGACCGGAAAGTCTCGGAGCATATACGGTCAGACCTTTTTCGTGCAGAAATATCGCCCATTCTTTTACCTCCTCCGGCGCGGCCATCATCCCGTGAATGATGAGAACGCCGGTATCAGACTCAGGTGAGTGCAAAAAAAACGGCATCCCGATATCCGGAGATTTGCTCTCACCCACTGAGTAGTTCTCTTCATACTCTTTCAAAAATAGCGCCGCCTCGGCTGCCAGAAGTATCTCCGTGGCTTTGCCGGGTTTTGTGAGCGGAAGGTTTGTATTCATTTATTGTTGAAACTCCAATTTAATGAGACTCACTGAAAACGAACGAAGTGAAGTTTGAAGCGTAAGTCGAATTATCCCACGTGCGAAGCTAAGTGGGACTGTGAAGCAGAGATAAAATACCCCGCAGCTTGCTGCGGAACCTGTTTCCAAAGCTTGCTTTGGGATTAATACCCGTGATTTAGGCGCCCAGATGGGAATAAACTCCGTAAATCATGGCATAATGCAGAATTCCGCCAATTAAGACCATTATATGAAAGAGTTCATGGAAGCTGAAAATGCCCGGAAACATTTTTGGTTTTTTTACGGCGTAAATAATGCCTCCCAGTGTGAAAGCGGCGGCACCGGTAAACATAAGAACGCTTTGAGATAAAGACATTTTTGTCAGCATCTGTTTGATTGTGAAAAGACCTGACCAGCCCATGAATAGGTAGATAGCTGCGTATAGGGTTCGGGGAGCTCTGGGGAAAAAAATCTGGGAAATCACTCCGACACCCACGAGACCCCACTGAAAGGCAATCATTGACCATTTGTACTCGCCGTCCAGGCAGAAATAGCAAATCGGAGTAAATGTTCCTGCTATCATGAAAAAAATTGCCAGCCGATCCATTCTTCTCCAAAAGGATAGCTCATTTTCCTTCTTTTTAAATGCATGGTAAAGAGCGCTCGCTGAAAAAAGAAATACAACGGAAATTCCATAAATAAGCGCGGTAACAAGGCTGGATGCCGAGCGACTGGCGACCATAGCCAGATAGACAGTGCCGATGACAGCAGCAAGCATTCCGGCAAGGTGTGAATAAAAATTAAAAAGCTCCTGAGTTTTTACTTTCATAACAATTTCCTTTGAAAAAAAATATATCTTCAATTAAAAAGAACTTGTTCACAAATTCATTTTTTTAACAAGTATTTAATGTGGGTTAATATTTATTGATCACAGAACTGTTTATGGAGTTATGATTCAGGAAAAATCCTGTCTCTCCCTTTCTTCTTTGCCTGATACATAAGCTGGTCTGCCCGGTGAACAAAAGTTTTCATCTCTTCCTCCGGCTTGTGCTGCGCCAGACCGATGCTCACGGTCACATAGACCTCTTCACCCAACACCGGGGAAAAAGTCTCTTTCCTTAATTCCGTTTGGATTCTTTTAGCTGTTACAATTCCCTCCTCGCTTGTGGTCATTGGCAGCATGATCGTAAATTCCTCGCCACCGTAACGATAAGCGGAATCGGTTTCACGCAGGCATCGTTTAATCACCTGACCGAGTCGCAACAACACATAGTCTCCCTCAACATGGCCGTATTTGTCGTTGAACTCCTTGAATTTGTCTAGATCCAGCATCAAAAGGGTCACGGGTTGTTCATAGCGGTTCGACCGCTCCATTTCTCTTTCCAGCTGAGCGTAAAAATGCCTGGAATTGTAAAGCTGCGTGAGGTCGTCAATTATGCTTAATTCCAAGTATCTTTGTTCGCTTTCCTTCAGTGCTTCCTCCGCCTTCTTGCGCTCGGTAATGTCATAGTAAATGACCAGAATACGGTTGGAGGTGAATAACATTGTCTGCAGCACGTGGCGGATAGAGCCGTTTTTGCAAACGACGGTTACCTCTATGGGGTTAGCCTCTTTCCCTTGCGCTTGTGCCTCGATATGTGAGCTAACCAGGGAAAAAACATACTCTCTGTAGGTGGGAGATGGGTAAGCCAGTAGGAGCCAGTCATTTATATTGGGAATATCCTCAACAGTGTAGCCGAAGATTTCTTGGAACTTACGGTTGGTGTATTTAATGTTCCCCTGCATATCCGACCAGGAAATAGCTATGGGTGAGGCATCCGTGATGGCATTCAGTTCTTGCTGGTCATTCTGTAGTTTCTCCTCTATGCATTTGCGGTCGGTAATATCGCGAACAAAACCAAGGATGATTCCTTGCCCCATGCATTGGACCACACTGGTGTGGATCTCAACGGGGATGATCCGTCCTTCTTTGTTGATCAGTTCAATCTCATCCGGTCCGGTAGGATTGCCCTTCACACTTTGCTGGAGCCACTGAACGGCTTTATTCAGGCCTTTTTCCGTAAGGAGGTTCAATTCCAAAAAGTTTTTACCGATCAGCTTTTCACGCTTATGACCGATGATCTCTTCGCTCTTGCGGTTGCCGTAAAGAAAGGTGCCATTCATGTCGCTCATGTAGATGCCATCCGGGGCATTTTCCATGGAGCTCCTGAATAATTCTTCGCTCTTCAGCAGCCTCTGGCTGGTCTTCTGCTCCATGAAGAGGGCTATTTTCATTCTGTTCAAAATGAAAGCCGTAGTGATGGTGACACCCGCGTTGAGAAGTAGAAAGTTGGTCGATATGACCAGCCATTTCTCCAGAGCATTGTCCATGTGTAATATCCACCAGGGGTAGCCATAGGCAATGAAAATCCCCACCGACAACATGACAATTGCATTGAAGACCAATGTCCAGATCGCAGCGCTAACACCGATTAAAGTGCTGATCAGAACTGAAGCGCCGAACAGCCATATATACCCGGCCCCGAACGGCCCTAGAATAAAGAGGATGCAAACGCCGAGGGCATAGAGGATGAAACAAAAGACAAGTGCTCGCGCGACAAAAGATGCATTTCGGGCAATCAAAATGGTTACGGCGGCCATATAGGCCAAGGAGTCGACAAGGATGACAATCCAGAGTCCTTCTCTATAGGCCAGCAAGAGCGAAGGAACTAAAGCTATGGGGCCGAACACGGAGCCAATGAAACAGATGAGAAAAAGGGTGCGCTCCCGCCAGAATGTCAAGGGATCGCTCGTCCACACATAAGATGGCAACAGCCTCTTTTCCAAGGTGGACCAGCCTGCTGTGAATGCTTCCCTGCAATGGATATGCAACGGTAGACCTCCACGTCATCTGAATCTGAAAAGAAAACCCCTTTGACTACAGTCACTCACATTTCAGATCGTTAAGAAAAATAATAAAATCGAGCAGCATAAATAATTACCGGTTGATTATTTTTAATCTTGATACGGGGAAATGAGAGGAAAAATGTAATTGCCTTAATTTTACATGGAAAGCAATTATCTTACCTGGCAGTTCAACCACCGTATCTCTTTACCGAGACTTAGGTTGCTAACTTTGCGCCCCGCCTTTTCAATGCGGTTTGCCTTTTTCAAGTGCGGCTTTATTAAAAGTTGAATCAGCTTAAAAGTCAAGCTTTTTTCCTTAAATAATAGATGTTGAGTGCCACGACATCGTAGACAATATTTCGTGCCAGGACATCGTGGACACTCAGTATTTTAACGTAACTTATATTTGAATTCCTCGACCTGAATTTTATCCAGGAAGAGTTTTAGTTTTTGTTCTTTGACATTGATTGTAGCTATCACATATTCGTGTTTTAGTTGCGGAGAGACAGGAAACATCTCGCCAAAGATATTAAGTTTCAAATCACTCCGGATGAGTCGCACCAAATGATATCTGCCAGTTTCCGGCTTTTTCAAGCGATGATTTGGCGCTTCTTTTTCTTTCGGGAAACACAGCTTTACGTTTGAGGCGGCCAGAGCTTTCAGCGGCGTTTTTCCATCAAGCTTGCTGTAACGATATCTGCTGTTGTGGCGCTGTTCGAAAACCAGCGAACCAGTTTTGAGCTCTTCTTTCGTTGCCATAACGTTCTTGTTGAGAAACATTTGCTGGTAGCGGTTATTAAAGTTTTCGATCATTCCGTTCCGCCAAGGTTCGGCCATCGGAATGAACCAAGGCTCAACGCCATAATGCAGGCACAACCTAATAAGCGGCCCCATGCCACGAGGATGTGTGGGACTGCCATAAAAAGTCATGGCATTATCAATCTGTACGTTGTTTGGTATTCCCAAACGCGACCAGATGGCCCATAAGCCGTCAATAATTGCTCGTCCAGACTTGGATAGAGATGGATACAAACCACAGCGAACAGTTGCCGTATCAATCACATTGAGGCTGTAAAACCGCACAGGGCCTTTCAAGTAGCACGGTCCGACCAGATCGGCTTGATGAGTCTGATTTGGCCTAAGCTCCGGCAACTTTGGATATGCCGTGCTTTTGGCTTCATATTTGCCTGTTCGACGGTATGTCAGCTCATGGCGGCTCAATATCCGGTTAATGGTTCTGATGGAAGGCAACGGCTTTACTCCGATGTCTTCTATTTCCCAGTGAATGGCCTGAGCGCCGCAAAACAGATCATGGTTGTAGAGATTAAGACGAATCATCTTGACTATTTCTACAACTTCTACCGGCGTGTATGTGGCAACGCCAATTGGCCGTCTAGAACGACTCTCACTCCAAGATTCATCATCGGTGTAACGCTTATTCCATTTGTACAACCATGCTTTTGACTTATTCAGGGATGTACAGATTGATGCCGGGCTTTCACCACTTTTGAATCGCTGCACAGCTAAAATCCGTTGCTGTTTGTCTTCTTTTTCTTTCATGAACACCTCCAATTTGTTTTAGATGTTCATGAAATTGCGTGGTAGCTATTCGATTGTCAAAGAACTTTGTCCACGATCTCTTGGCACATTTTTCCGTCTACGATGTCGTGGCACTCAACAAATAGACATTGGGTAGGAATAAAATAAAGAAAACCTTGAGGATAATGTTTTCACGCAGATTTGCCATTTCCCGTTTCATAATTTTTTAAAATGCTGCTTGAGGTCTCTACGATAAAAAGTTTGTCCATTGTTTTTAAAGAACGCTCGTGTGCATCCTTATCTAAGGAAGAAACACAATCAGATACCACCACCGGATAAAAACCCCTGTTGGAGGCGTCCCGTGCGCTCGATTCAATGCCCATCTCAGTAGCAATACCGGTAAATATAAGAGTAGTTACATTATGATTTCGCATCATGTGTTCAAAATTTGTTCCCATAAAAATACTTGCCGTCGATTTTTCAAGGACAATATCCGTATTTTTAGGCTGAACCACTTCCGGTATTTCACGTTCTCTCGAACCAACCGCCATAAAGGACGGCAACTTATTTATGTCATCCACATGGAAACGCCTCATCATCGAAAAGTAACTCCATGAAGAGGTAAAATCTCTGTGCATTGGCGTAATCAATGTATAGACTACAGGCATCATGCTGCGTAATTTATTTATGAAGTTTTTCAGATTAGTCATGAATTCTTCCTTGTTAAATATACGGTCAACCAACCCATTCTGTACATCCCAAACAACAAGGCAGGAGTGCTCCGGGTCAACGATCTCTTTGAGACTTTTATATACAATAATTCCATTTCTTTTTTTCATCTAGCACCTCTCTTTATAGTTAGTTGAAACGCAGTGGAAACGAAAACTCCAGCTACGCTGCCGGTTTCAGCCATAGAGCTTCTTCACTAACCAGGCGATCTTACGTCCCAGCGTCTGTGCGCTCTGGATACCTTCCTCATCTTTTTCCACCTCACCCTTGTCTCTGGCAACGCTTATTGCCCGGCCGGCTATGATAATTTCGTTGCCAAAGAAGAAATGGTTCATTGTTTCTACGGTATGCATTCCTCCGCTGCGACGAAAACAGGATAAAGAAGCCCCTACTTTGTTCTTGTATATCTTTCCGTTTGCCAATCCTACAAATCCCGCCCGGTCGATCAATGCCTTCATCTCCGCAGTGACATCCTGAAAATAGGAAGGAGATCCCAAAACGATACCCTGAACCTGCGTCATTTTTTCAATATAATCATTTACCGCATCGTTCTTAACGGAGCATCGCAGGTCCTGATTCTCGAAACACTTGTAACAGGCAATGCATCCGTGAATCTTTTTTGCCGAGAGCTGGATGAGTTCCGTTTCAATGCCTTCTTTCTTGACCTCCCGTAGGAGATAGCCCATCAACGTTGTGGTGTTGCCGTCTTTCCTTGGACTGCCGTTGAAACCGATAACCTTCATATTAGTCCTCCTTTGAGTTATGAGGTGTTTTAAAAAATTGTCCTTGAACAGGGTTATATGCTTTACTTTAATCCTGCCTTGGAACGATGGACTTCGAATAAATCGTAATTCTTTTTAAGCAAATCCGGTATGGGTAAATCATAAGGACATTTCTCAATGCACAACCCGCATTCATCGCATAATTGTGTTGATTCCATAGGAACTTTCAAAAATTCAACCGATACATTAGGTGACATGCGGCTGGCTACAATTGGATAACCCATCGCCGGTGTAATTAGAACGCCATTTGGACAAGGCTGGCAGTATTCGCAACGGCGGCAGAATACCTTACCCAACTCCTGTCTGTATTTCTCCATGAGATCTAAATCATGACTGGTGATATTATTCTGATGTTTGTATATAGAGACTATTTCATCAATCGACTTCTCCGAATCAAAACCGGGAATTGGGATAATATCGGAGAACTGCCGAATATATTTAAAGGCGATAAAGGCATTATCAATCACTCCGCCGGCAAATGGTTTCATAACAATAGTTCCGATTCCCTTTTCCCGGCAATATTTGTGCAACTCTTCTTTCGCTTCCTGTTCAATCAAATTGAAAGGAAACTGAACCGTACTGAACAGGCCGGTCTTTGCCAGTTTAACGGCCATCTGCAAGTTATGTGAAGTGACACCAAGAAATCTAATTTTCCCCTCGCGTCTCGCTTTCTCGGATTCACTCCATGCGCCATCGGCCTTCATGATTTTTCCCCACTCTTCATCATTGGCCACTTGATGAAATTGGTACAGATCAATATAATCCGTTTTCATTGCTTTGAGACTGTTTTCAAGATTTTGCCGAAACCCTGCGGCAGTGCGCTGGGTGGTTTTTGTCGCGATTATTATTTTGTCGCGTATGTGGGATAAGGCCTGACCGATTTTAGCTTCACTGTCCCGATACATATTGGCGGTATCGTAAAAAGTTATTCCCTGATCAAACGCATGGCGCAATACTTTCACGGCTTCACCGGTTTGCAGGCGGATTATGGGAATTCCGCCAAAACCAACCGCTGAAACTTTTAAACCGGTTTTGCCTAAGCTGATATAGTTCATACACTCTGGCCTACCCGTGATACTTGTACCATATGTTAAGTTAGATTTCGAGCAATAACTGATTTTCCTTGGATCGCGATTCCCCAATACTGGTAACATAAATTGCCGGCTGACCAAGAAGAGGACACTTTGCCTCACAGAGTCCGCAGCCAATGCATAGTTCCAGATCAACGTGTGGTCGATTTAAGCTCATTTCGTTACCGTCTCTATTCATCACCTTTGCCTTTTCCAGCCAAATAGCTTTCTTCGGAATAGGACAAACCTCCTGGCAAACAATACAAGGCGTGGCGTGGGCATAGGGCAGACATCTTCCCTTATCAATCATAGCGAGGCCTATTTTTATTTTTTCTTTTGCCGGTTGTTCCAATTTCTTTATTGCCCCGGTCGGGCAGACCTGACCACAGAGAGTACAGTGATATTCACAATAACCGATGCGCGGAATAAGAACGGGTGACCAGATCCCCTCTATTCCGGCCTCCAGAAATGCCGGTTGGAGGCCATTGGTAATGCAAACTTTCATGCATTCACCGCATTTTATACATCTGGCCAGAAATTGTTTTTCATTAAGGGAACCCGGCGGCCGGATCAGCCTGGACTCGGCTGCACCCGCCTGTTTGTTGATTGCCGTAATCCGCAACAGTGGCACAGCGGCCAGACCGGATAAAACCATTCCGATAACCCTTCTTTTGCCGAGATCGATTGGTGCCGTCCGGGATTTTTTTAAAAGTCCAAAACTGACGGCATTTTGCCGGCAAAGATCATCACAGTTCATACAAACCATGCATTCCGTATTATGCCATTTTTCTTTTCGATCAGGAAAGGCACCACCTTGACAGTCAAAAATACAGGCGCCACAGGAGTTGCAGCCTTCGCTGACCGACCTCTGTAGAAAAGCAAAGCGGGAGAGCACGCCCAGAAAGGCACCCAGAGGGCATAGATATTTACACCAGAAACGTTTCTCCAGAAGGTTCAGCATCAGAACGATGATGAACAATAATCCCAGAAAAATGCTCTGGAGAAAAAAAGGCTGTTGGAAGGGAAGCAAGAGCTTTCTAAAAATTGCATAAATAAATTCAGAAATCTTGACCACGACAGGAATATTTAAATCAAAGAACGCATCGAATAAAGTTCTCGTCGCATAGCTAATCGACGGATAAATGGACAACGATAATGAACGAATCAGAAGTGAAATAGGGTCAAAAATTCCAGTAAGCTGTAAGGGAAAAAGTGACGACGTGATTAGAAAAATCAAGATGCAGTATTTCAACCAATGTAAGTTTAAAGGGGCTTTCATTGGCCGCCACTTTTGTAAAGTGCCGACGATGTTGTTGAGTGTTCCCAAGGGGCATACCCAGCCGCAGAAAACCCGTCCCAGAATAACAGTGGCAACGATCACTAAAATGGCCAGGAAAAATGTTTGATACCATTCGCGGCTGGAAAGGATTGTGGTAATGAAAATCAGAGGATCAGCATCTAAAAATATTTTAACAGGATAGCCGAGTTCATTAGCTCCCTTTGATTCGGTCTGCAAAAAGAGCCACAAAAAAATCAGCAAAAATAATCCCTGCGTAACTATGCGAATTTTTTTGATCATATAAAAGTTTTACTTGCTCTTTAATACTTTTCCTGCACGCTCGAATGACGAATTAATAGAAGAGGGAAATCTGACACATTTTAATATTATCAAACATTAATATTTTTGATTTTCAATTTGGAGAAATCCATGTTTCCCAGTCCCGCTTTGTGACCTGCCAGAACACAGCCTAAGGCTGCCCCTTTCAAGCCGAAAAGCGTGGCACCAAAAGAGTCGACGGCCACTTGATCCCTGCCCGCAATAATCATATTGAGCTGTTTGACATCAGTTAAGTCTCCTCCCTGCGGTCCATTTGCAGTCAGTATGCGCACCGCGTCAAGGATGATCAACGTGGGCTTGACAACCATGGCGAGATCTACCAGACTACCATCAATGCGCTGGTGTATCCTTCCCCGTGAACCGCCCATGATTCCCATCAGATTCTTCATCCCAAGAGTAAGAGTAGAAAGGCCATGGGTCTTGGCAATCGGAATATTAATAAACTTATCCGCCTCGATAGCTTCGGTATAAAGAGGCCATGATTTCAAGGCAACACCGGGTAATTTTACATCACGGAATTTTCTATCATCTACATAGCTGACAATTCCGCCAACAGCAGTGGCTGCTTCAGAAATGCCGCTTTGCTTATAGCACCGCCGCGGATCTAGAACACTATGATCAAAAACCTTAACTTGCTTTGCCCCCGCCTCATAACACAAAGAAACAACAGTTGATACTACTTCCGGATTCGTAGTTGCCGCATATTCGGGCAGTCTATCCCATCCAATATTCGGTTTAACGACAACAATATCTCCCCTTGATATAAAAGCTCTAATGCCACCTAAACCATCAATGGCTGCTTTTGTTATCCTTGCCGGTGAAATGCCATGAGTGACAACGAGGTCTATCTTCTCCGCAGCTTCCAGTGCTTTGATAAATAAATTTGTGTTACCCTGTATGGCAAAGGTAATACCAGTGATAATAGTGGTTTTAAGAAAATCTCTACGATTCATTGGACGCTCACCAAAAACTTTTAGTAAAAGTTTTTCATCTGTAACCTACCCAGAATACTTATATCATATATTTAAGTTAGAGTTCAGCTTTTTTGTTTATTTACGATCTAAATGGTTTCAGTTTATAATTAAAATTATCTTTCGAAATCACTTTCGCTATTGTTCACAGTAGTAAGCTTGCTCCTCTTCCATATAATATGGGATTCTCAACCCTTTAAAATATTCGTTTGAAAAATACAGTAACTTGTTAACACATTCAATAGAACATTTATTTAGTTCATACTTCCCTTCACCTTTGTTAATTATAATCGACCATGAATATCCGCAGGGACCCATCATCGCACTATTCGTATACAGAATATCATCTTTCCCATCATTGTTAATGTCAAACTTTGCCACACTAAAATCTTTCGCATATTCTGAATCTGTTTTGTCATATTTAAGTATTATTTTTACTGTATCATCTGAATTGGGAACCTTAATTAACTCAACCTTTTTAAATGATGGATGTGTTTTTTCAAAACTATTCTTAATTTTATCTTCTCCTACATTTATAATCCTTGCTATATTAATTTTATGTGATTTGCTTCCAACCTGAAAAACAATCAAAGAAAGTAGTACAATTAAGATTACAGCTCCTATTAGCCAACGAATCTGTAAAAGAGCTCCGCAATTAGGGCACCGCAAGGGTGTGCTTATAATTATCCTTCCGCAGGATTTACATTCTGAACGTTTGGATCTAGGATAAATGCTTTTATTCATCTAAGTATGGAGAAGATGGTTAATCCTTGGGCAACAGAATGATGGCAATTCTCCGGTTTTTCGCCCGTCCTTCGGGTGTGTCGTTGTCCGCCAATGGTTGATATTCGCCAAATGCCGTGGCGGAGATAATTTTCGGATCAATGCCCTGTTCCTGCAAATATTTTGTAACGTTCAGTGCACGCGCGGCGGAGAGTTCCCAATTGGTCGGATAAATTCTGGCCAAATGGCTGGTAATCTGCACATTATCAGTGTGCCCTTCAATCCGGATGTTTTTATCTTTTATGTTTTTCAAAATATCCACGACTCTTTTAAGCACCTCCAGGCCTTCTTTTTTCACTTTCGCTTCGCCGGATGCAAAAAGGATTTTATCCACCACGTCCATGGTGAGTTTACCTTTGAGCTCCGTAATGGTAATTTCGCCCTGAGCGATTTCCCCTTTCATTTCCTTCAGAAGGTCTTTATAGGTGTTGCTCTCGGCTTCTACTTCCTGTGATTTTTGTTTCAACTGGGCTAAATTTTCCTTGAGTTTGGTGTTTTCCGCTTCCAGATCGGCGATTTTTTTTCGATTTTCAGAGATGCTTTTTGACAAATCATCTGTTTTGGATTGTAAAATTTTGTCCAACTCATTTCGTTGACCGGTAAGATCCGCTATTTCCTTTTTGAGCGAGGCGTTTTCCTCGGTCAACGCCGCCAGTTGCTTGGATATGGCATCCGCTTCATTTACCTTGGCCAGGTATTTGCTTTCTGCCACCATGCAACCACTACATAAGACAGCCATCACAAAAATGCTGAAAAATAAATATGCCGTTCTTTTCATAAAATCCTCTTTGTTAAATTAGTCCGGTTAATCTTCTTAATAATTGGTAAGATACTACTTTGCATGTTTAAACTATAGGTAGTCAATTCTTGTATGTCAAGGCAATCTTGTGACGTGCATGGTATTTATGATGTTGAATGGTCTAATTTATAGTTGACTTTATAATAAAAATATAATTAACTGCCAGCGTTGGAAATCTATAACGGTCATTTATTTGCATAAAGATACTGGATGTTTTAACAAAAACCCTGTTCATTTAAATGCGGATTTTTAAAAAAAATAAAAAATTAACAAAAGGGAGCGTGGTATGAAGTATCCGAACATTACATTTGAGTCATTATTTAGTTGGGTCAACAGACCAAGGATTATGTATTCCCCTGGACTAAGGTCAGAGGTGGGATATGAAATGGCGCAATTGGGTGGTAAAAGAGCTGTCATTTTCACCGACAAGGGCCTGGTCGCGGCCGGCGTCGCTGAAATGGTAGCCGAGGAAGTGAGGAAGTCGGACATAGAACTTGTTGGTATCTTTGACTCTATTGTCCAGGATGCGAGAATCGACCTTATCAACGAGGGGGCCGCGTTTTACAAGAAGTGCGGCGCCGATTGCATGATCGCGGTAGGAGGCGGTAGCGTCATGGATACCGCCAAGGCGATCAATATCATGATTGGGCAGGGAAATGATGATTTTCAGCCTCTGGCGGATCAGGCGGGGCTATGGGAGGGCGCAAAACATCTTCCCCCGCACATAGCGTTTCCTACTACAGCAGGAACTGGATGCGAGGTCACAAACGCCATGGTGGTGCTAGATACGAAGATCCACACCAAAATAGCGGTGACACATCCTTACTGCAATGCCGACCTGGCGATGCTGGACCCCGAGTTGACAGTGAAGTTGCCGGCGAAGATCACCGCATTCACGGGAATGGACGCCCTTACCCACGCAATTGAGGGAACAACATCCACAGGGGCCGAGCCCGTTTCCGACGCTCTGGGGCTGCATGCCATACGCCTCATCTTCAAGTATCTTCCCATCGCCGTAAAGAACCCGGATGACATTACCGCCCGGGGTAACATGCTCATTGCGAGCTCCCTTGCTGGAATGTGCTTCGGCAACACCATGTGCGGGGGAGTCCATGCAACAGCCCATTCACTGGGGGCCATCTACGGGATTCCACATGGGCTCGCCAACGCCATCATGCTTCCCATCGTGATGGATCATAACGTAAAGGACGCGGCGGAACGATACATGATGATTGCGGACGCCATGGGGCTAGACGTGAAGGACAAGAAGCCGGTGGAAGCCGCGAAGATGGCGGTAAAAGCCGTTATCAGCCTTAAAAAGAAGATCGGCCTCACCGAAACACTGAAGGATTTAAAGGTTCCCAAAGACCCGGAAAAGCTGATGCCGCTGGTTGAATTGACGGCCGGAGACAGCCAGATCAGTTACAACCCGTGCTACTTGGAAGAGGAAGATATTTTGAAACTTTATATGAAAGCAATCTAACAAATGAAAGGAGAAAGTTATGGAATACTGGAAAAATCCGGAAGAATGCGTTACTGCTGTAAAAAAGATGTGGGAAGATGTCGAAAAGGATGCAGAGCTCCGCGAAGGTGCTCGTAAGGTAAATCAACTCATACTTTTCGATTACACCGAATCCGGGCCCGGCTGCGCGGTATGGGTGGACTGCCGCAATGGCGCCTATAAAATTGGCACCGGAATACCCTCGGAAACACCCGATCTGACCATGAGCCTTTCCGCCGATGACGCGCACAGGTCCTGGTCGAACAAGCTCAACCCCGTCATGGCCATCACGCGCAAGAAGATACGGGTGAAGGGATCCGCGACAGGGCTCCTGAAACTAGCTCCTAAACTCAAAAAAGTGGCTGTTATTTATGAGAAGGTGCTCACCGATCTGGGTTGGGCTGATAAGATAATGAAATAGAACACATTATAAGGTAAATTATGAATGCCAATACGGGTAAGATAATACGGGTAGACCTCAATGCCGGCGCTGTTTCCATTGAAATGCTGCCAGAGGACGATTATAGAAACTTCGTCGGTGGAAGCGGACTCGCTGCAAAATACTTCTGGGATAAGGGAGACTTCAACACGGATGCCCTCTCGTCGGAAGCGATGCTCATCTTCATGAACGGACCTTTTTCGGGATTAAAACTCTCCGGCGCCAGCAGAAACAGCGTAGCCGGCCGTTCGCCCCTCACAGGGCACTGGGCTGATTCTTCCTGTGGCGGATATTTTGCCCCAGAGCTTCGGTTCGCGGGCTATGACGGTATTGTTTTAACAGGTAAGTCACCTAATCCTTCCGTGCTTTTAATAGAGGACGATAAAACATCCATAGTGGACGGCACCGAATACTGGGGCAAGGGCATTGAAGAAGTGACCAAGGAGTTAAAAAAGAAATATGGCAAGACTTGCCGCACAGTTGTTATAGGCCCGGCTGGGGAGAACCTCGTGAAATTCGCGGCCATACTGAACGAGGGGCACCACGCCTTCGGGCGCACCGGATTCGGCGCCGTGATGGGTTCAAAAAACCTCAAGGCTATAGTGGTCAAGGCAGCGAAAAAAGAAATGACTCTCGCCGATCCGGTGAAATATGAGGAACTAAGGAAAGAGCTCAACCCGAAGATGAAGGAAGCGCTTGCCGCGAGCCTGTTGCACGAGAACGGCACGGCTGCAAACCTCGAAGGCGGTGCGTTCACAGGCGACGTGCCCATCAAAAACTTTACATCGAACTCCTGGGAAGGAATGGCGGACGCCCTTACCGGGTCCACACTCTCAGAGAAGTATCTGACAAAACGGACTTCCTGCGCTTACTGCGGAATCGCCTGCAAGCGTGTCGTCGAGGTCAAGGAAGGTCCCTGGGCTATTCCCGAGGGTTCAGGTCCCGAATACGAGACGATCGTTTCCTATGGTGCGCTGATCGGATCGCTGGATCTTGCGGCTGTATGCAAAGCAAATAGAATCTGCAATGACATGGGTATGGATACTATATCATCGGGCGTGACCATCGCGTGGGCGATGGAGGCCTTCGAAAGGGGAGACCTCACCGAGGCGGACACCGATGGAGTTAAGCTCCAGTGGGGTGATATGGAAACAGTAATCAACGTCGTGCTTCCGAAAATGGCGAAAAGGGAAGGTAAACTTGGCGCTCTTCTCGCCGAGGGAAGTGTCTCGGCAGCGGAAAAAATCGGTAAAGATTCCATCAACTACACTACCCAAAGCAAGGGGCTCGAGGCGCCAATGCACGATCCGCGCGGCGGCGGGCACGGGATGGCACTGACCTACGCCATGAGTCCGAGGGGCGCGTGTCATGTCGCCGATCCGATGCTTTTCGTGGAGATGGGGGCCTGCTTTTGGCCAGAGATCGGCTTCGAATTTGTCCTCGAGCCCAAAACGGACGAGAACAAGCCGGAGGCCGCCGTCCTGTCGATCGCAATGGGGGCACTGGAAAACAGCGCCTGTTTCTGCCAGTTCGCCGACCGTGAAGTCACCATACCTGAATGGCTGGAGCTCTTCAACACGGTGCCCGGCTACAAATGGGAAATTCCGGATATGATGAAAGCGGGACGCCGGATATACTATCTCAAGAGACTCATTAATTACAAGTACGGACTTACCGCCAAGGACGACGAACTAACGCCGCGGATGCTTGAGCCGGCGCGGGACGGGGAACCCGAAGGGGTGGAAATCAACTTTACGGGGATGAAAGAGAAATTCTACGAACTCATGGACATGGACCCCGAGAAAGGAATACCTTCTAAAACGGTCCTCGGTGCATATGGCTTGAGCGAAGAGGCGGCTCGGGTGTGGTAGGATTTTGTTCATGAAAATCAAGGTAAGGCCAGTCGGCATCATCAAGAAGTATTTTACAGAACATGAATTGGAGACTGCCGATGGCCTTACCCCTGAACAACTTATTCTCGATCTGAAAATTCCCGGGAAGCTTAAAATGGTTTCCATTGTAAATGGAAAAAGTATCCCGCTTAAGAATAAATTGAAAGACGGGGATGAGGTGATTCTGGTGACGTTATTGTCCGGTGGATGATACAGCCCATTATGGATGTTTTTAATGTCTATTTTCTATGAATGAATCAGTCAGATTCATTGAATTATACTCCACACCTAGTTCATTAAAAGTCATATTTATCTAATTGTCCATTTTCCAAGTCAATATTAACTAGTGTGTTTCTAAAAATTCCGCTACGGTTAAGGACAATCTTTACAACCTCCATGACCTGCATGGATGCTATTAAAGCAGGAGCTAAAACCGGCACACCCAAAATGGTTTCCGGAGAATACTTATCATTCACCTGGCAACTATTTTCCCCATAGAGAAACGTCAATCCCTTGTCTTCAGGAAATACTGTCGTTACCTGACCTTCGAAGCCGGCAACTGCGCCGTGTACCAACGGGATTCTATTTTTTTTCGCAACCTTTTCAACCATAAGACGGTCATCCATGTTATCGAGAGCATCGACAATCACATCTGCCTCAGAGAGAATATTATCTGCATTCTCTGCATTTACCTTGTCTGTAATAATAGAAACTTCTACTGAAGGATTAATCAGCTTTACCACATCTGCTGCGACCTGCGGTTTTGCTTTATTTATGGTTTCTGTATTACTCAAGGGCTGTCGATTCAAGTTTGTTTCATCGAAAACATCACCATCAATTATTATGAGATGACCGATTCCAATTCTCGCCAGCAACAAGATCACATGCCCCCCCAGCCCACCGGAACCGACAATAGCTATTCGGGACTCTGCGAGCCTGATTTGATCTTGTATTGAAATAGATTCCCGATTCCGAATGTATCGATAAGGGCATACTCCCAATTTCATGGCTTCGACATATACAGACTTGAGGGCATATTGATACTTCAATGCCAACTGTATCGCTTTTTCCTCATGCAGAACCTTAATCTTAAGATTACTTTTGCTATCGAGAATTTCTATAGCTAATAAATTTAGCTCTTCAAGAAATTTCCTGTTTTTTGAGGCATCATTCATATATATCCCTTATGGTCTATAGAAGTATTTTTCTTACTCCACCTATAAATAATTCCATATTGCGCAACTGGGGATTGCGGCATCTCAAATAAACGACTTCATCGTAGCGAGATATTTTTTACAGAGTTCGCGATAATAGTCAATACCGGCTTTCGCCATCATTTTCTGGTCATCAGTAACATCATGGGTAATTTTTGCCGGGTTTCCGGCAACGATTTTACCGGCGGGAATTTTCATGCCTTTAGGCACAACTGAACCGACAGACACAAAAACATCTTCTTCACAGACAACGTTAAAAAGGACTATGGCGCCTATACCAACTACGCACCTTGATTTGATGTGAACATCATGCAGGATTACTCCGTGAGCAATGGTGACATCATCCTCAATGATTACTTGAGAATCAGGATACACATGAATAACAGAATTATCCTGGATGCTGGAACGATCGCCGATTACAACCGGTCCGAAATCCGCCCGGATGGAAACACCGGGAGCAATCAGGCATTCATGGCCGATTGTTACATCACCTATTAATACTGCATCAGGATGAACAAAAGAATCAACCGGAACCCGGGGTCTTTTACCATCAAATTCATAAAGTGACATAATTTCTTGTTTCCACTCTTTTATTTTTTCTTTTCTGGATTATCCGGAGCTTGACCTAAACCCGTTATCTTTGAACATTCGGTGGATGCGCTTCACTTCATCCACTCTACGAACTTTGAACTTTCTTTTCCGCTGTCATTGCGAAGCGTCTCTCAGACGCTGTGGCAATCTCTCTTTCGTCATTCCGGTGAAAACCGGAATCCAGTTTTTGTTTAATAGGGCGCTATCCCCCGTTTTCCCACTAGATATTTTATTTATTTATACCGAGAGCTTCAGATAGCTTTTGTGAAAAATCGTTTTTTATTGAGTCAATTTTAGCTTTATCTCTACCCACATCATGTATTTGTGGATGCATATAGCGATTGATCTCCCGAACAATATCAACAACCGGATGTCCATACCGTCTGCCTTGGTCATTTTCGTTTTCTTTTTTAATAATGCGTATTAATACGTCAAGAGTGGATTCCAGCCGAATTTCCAGATCGACACCGGAGGGCACATCTTTCTCTTTCTGGATACGCTCACGCACCACCACTTTCGCATCGTCTATGACGTCCGGTAAGATGACATAATTGCTGACAAGCTGGATAATAAGCTTATTTACCATCTTTTTGAAGTCGGAGAATATCTCTCCATCTTTGCAAACCCATTTTATATTTTGCAAAAAACTAAAATAGTAGTCCTTATCGTATTGAAGAATGTTGACTCCCCGTTTTTGAAAGTCTTTTGTATAGGCATAAATAGCTTTCTTAGGACCGCTAACCTTTGACTCTGCTATTACAAGCTCTCGTGTTTCAGGGTTATAAGCCAAAATATCAATATCTGACCAGCCACCCTTTGGTGTCTGTAGCGGAACTCGAAGCTTGGTCCAAAAGCCTTGCATCTGCCAATCTGCTTCAACTATAGTTTCAACAGTCATAGCTTCAGCCATTTATTTTCTCCGTTTTTCAATATTTAATGATGTTAAAATATCAGCATTTCTTTTCGAATGTAATCAGGCAAAAGAAATACTGACCGATCCGCCCCGGCCTAAAATATCATGCAGATGGATATATCCCTTGAGTTCCTTTTTATCATTAACCACAACAAAAGAAGTAATTTCTTCTTTTTGCATGCGTGCCATAGTCTGCGCCAGCGAGACATTTTCCTCTATCGTCTTGGGATTTCTAGTCATCATCTCATCTATAATTTTTCCTTCAAAAGACATGCCTTTACCAATCATGCGGCGCACATCGCCGTCAGTTAAAATCCCCAACAGTTTATTTTTCTTATCCGTGATCAAAACAAACCCGACATTTTTACGGTTAATTTCCTGTATCGCCTTTCGAGCGGAAGTTCCTGCAAGCACCTTGGGAATTTGCTTTCCAACAATCATCGCGTCCCTGACTGTTTCCCTTAATCTTGTACCCAGGTTTCCGCCCGGATGAAACTTGTAGAAATCCTTTTCTTTAAATTGCTTCTCATCAATAAGAACAATGGCCAAGGCATCGCCAATCGCCAAAGCGGCAGTGGAACTGGAAGTGGGTGCGAGACCGAAGGGACAGGCTTCTTTTTCCACGGAAACATCAATGACGATATCGCCTGTTCGCGCAAGAGTTGACGACATATCGCCGGTAAATGCAATGATCGGCGCGCCGATGTGACGGACGGAATTGATTATGGGCATAAGTTCACTGGTCTCACCGCTGTTGGAAATGGCCAGCAATATATCTTCTTTAGTGACAATCCCTAAATCGCCGTGGATGCCTTCAACAGGATGGAGAAAAAGCGCCGGTGTTCCGGTGCTCGTTAAAGTGGCGACGATTTTTCGCCCGATTAAGCCGGATTTGCCGATTCCGGTGATAATTACCCTGCCCTTGGATTTGGAAATCAAATCCACAGCTCGAGAAAAGTTACTGTCAATTTTATCGATCAGCTGCAAGATGCTCTGCGCTTCTATTTTTAATACATCTATTGCCCGTTTAATGATCTTTTGTTTTTTAATCATTTTTTTGCCTTTATATTAATTTGTGAATTTTAATATTTGTCCAATTGGGGCTGTTGAAAAATGCTCATTTGCTGTGTTGCGCTGTAAACCGCACCGCTCAACGTATATCCATATACGCCTCGCGGTTCGGTTTTTTGCTCGTCTTGCACCTGAACGTTTTTGAACAGCCCCTAATTCGATAACCCTGATTAGAACTAGCAAAAAAACCCAAACAAAACAAGAATCAATTTAATGAAGGGATTTACCATCACGAGAAATCCGGCCGGTTGCTTTCAACACTTTAAAATGTTATAATAAAACACCGAGTGTTGTCCAAAGAGAATTAATAGGAAGCGCTCAATCCAAAAATATTTTTATAATTACTTAAAAATAAGATAAAAGTACTTCTTTATTGGGGGTAGCGATGGCGGACAAAGATTTACAACTAAAAGCGATTAACGCGCTTGTTCATCTGCACATGGCTATAAAAAATAAGCAACTATATCCATCTGTCAGTTCCACGATCACGAATTCTATTGAAATACTTTATCTTCATCTCTCGGACATATTAAGACAGGATGCCCCTCAGTTATTTGCGGAATTAGAAAAAAAAATCCTGCTTAGCGAAAAACTTTTAAATCAGCGGGAAGATGACACGATTCATATTTCAGTCCTGCTGGATATTATTCTCGGTTTAGGCGTCAAGAACATTTCTTTTGATAAGGATTTGGAAAAGGAAGAACTGAATATTTTAATAAAGCTTTTTGCTGGAACGCAGAAAACTGCGCATGATGAAGGTGGATTGCCTAAGCTCGTAATGGAAAATGAAACAGCGCAAATTTATCCGGATAACAAAGTATATGCGACCGTGGAAAAGGATCAGAAAAGCGTTCCGGATCTTGATATTACGGAAAGTAATATTTCTGAAAGTATTGCCGAAATGGAAAAAGTATTCACCCGTATAAACGCGATGGACGGAGCCATTGAATCTTTTCCTTCCGAAGAGAAAAGAGAAATGGTCAAGAGATTATCAATGCAAACGGCAAAGTGGATAGAGATGGAAACAACACTCACGCCGGCCTACGAAAAAATATGCCACAGGTTGCAAATACTTCTTCAAAACTTCATCAAATATGGATTCTTTGCCGAAGCAAGTCCTATTATAGATGTTTGGGGTAAAATTAATTCCGGCACACTGCAAAACAATGAAAAAGTGCGCGAGGCTTCTTTGGAAGTCCTCCGATATCTGGCGTCAGACGATAATATCGACCTCCTGTTTAGTGAAGACAATATCAACAAGAAGAATAAAGCTCCTGAATTTGCTTTTCAGATACTTGTCGGATTTGGCGACATTATAATAAACAAATTACTCAATGATCTCAGGTATGCAAGCGACAGCAAAAAACGTATAAGCATTATACATATTATTGAAGAAATGGGGCAAAGGGCAATACCCGCCATCAAGCAAAAGATTGCTGTTGATGCTCCATGGTATTTCTTGCGTAATTTGGCCTACATTTTAGGACGTATCGGCAATGAAACCAACGCAGATTTATTTCGATCCCTTTTGCTGCATGAAGATAAACGGGTTCGAAGAGAGGCATTCAAAAGTATTGGCCAGACTGGAGGAAATAAGAGAGGTTCCCTGCTCCTTTCCGTTCTGCCTCAGGCAGATCAAGAATTGCGAGTCAACATAATTGAGATGCTCGGTAAAATCAGATGTACTGAAGCGGTGACTACTCTGCTGGATATGCTCAAAAACAAGTCCTTGATGGTAAAAGATGAGCAAATATCCATGCAGGAAAAAATTTGTACGGCTCTTGGATCTATAGGCTCGCCTGAGGCAATAAAAACTCTTTCGGAAATAGTCGAATCAAAATCTTTTTTGGGAATTCGGTCATATCCCGAGGACGTCAAATATGCCGCTGAAAAGGCATTGGCAAACATCAAAAGAAAGCAGGCATAAGATCAAAGTCTACGCGAGCACGCGTCATAGAGGAGTTTTCTTTTTATAAATCAAAAATTTTTGTGTCAAAAGCGCCTCAAACTTTTCTCAAGTCCCTTCTTCCATAAAAGAGAGGATTTCACTTAAATCCACTTAAGGATTCCCGCAAACACGATAAAAGCAAGGGCGTTGATGGTGAAAAGAGAACCGATGAAAAGCTTTTGCGCCCGAGGTTGCCAGTCATACACGTAACAGGCGGCAGCGAAGAAGGGGATGTAAACCGTCACAAAAACCGGGAAAGCGCCCCACCATCCATAGACCCAAACAAAAGTCGGCGTTTTTACCAGGAATATTTCCAGAATGGAGGCAACACCGGCATTGGCAACCGTAAAGGCCCAACGATTATTGATGCCTAAAATTTTCAGCGTGGGGTCTTTCGGCAGCAGCTTGCAGACAACCACTCCGGCAATAGCGAACATCAGGTTAATTTCGATTCCAACGCCCACCATTATTTCAAAGGCGGTTCCTGAAGGCACCGTCCACAGCGCATGGCCGGAAAAGTGTTGGATTAAGGCGTTTACGATTTCCACAAACCAGTGAACCATGTAAAGAGCCAGCCCTCCGGCGATAGCGCGGTAATTGCCCTTTTCGTACTCATTGGCATAGATATAAAGGACAATAACAAGGAAAGGGATGACATACCACTGGAATGTATCGCCGCTCCTTAAAATGTTCAATGCCTGTTGGGTTGCTTCCGGATTGTTCAAATTCATGGCAATACCTCCTTATAATAAAGGAAAATCTGTAATATTTATTTGTGAGACGCTATTATAGCATATGTTCGTTAACTGCTTCCCACGCGATAAGTTACTTTTTAAGATCCAGAGTGTAGCTTTTCTCCAGAAATAATATCAAACAGGCATCCACGGCATCTGCATCATAAAGGATGCCCTTATTCTGGGAAATCTCTTCCAGAGCAAAAGTGGTTCCCAGAGAAGGCCGATAGGGACGGTGGAAAGCGATGGCCTCTACAACGTCGGCGATGGCCAGAATCCGTGCCTCCAGTAAAATATCATCCCCTTTCAGCCCCTGAGGATAACCGGATCCATTCATTCGTTCATGATGCTGCAGGACAACCTCGGCCACAGGCCAGGGGAATTCGATGTCTTTCAGGATGTCATAACCTGACTGGCAGTGTGTTTTGATTAATCTGAATTCCAGATCATTCAGATTCGTCGGCTTACTGAGAATCGCGGAAGGAATGGATATTTTGCCGATATCATGAATGGCGGAAGCAGTATGAATGAATTCCTGCCGGTCTGTCGATAAGCCCATCTCTGCTGCAATGGCCCGGGCCAGGTCTGCTACCCGCTGTTGATGACCCGAAGTATAAGGATCCTTCATTTCTACGGTCAGGGAAATGGATTGGACAGTGGCTCTCAGAGCTTTTCTCATCCGCTCAAAGTTTTGCTGACGTTCTTTCTCCGCCTGCTTGCGCTCGGTGATGTCACGCAGAGTTCCGGCAATACCACATGGTCTGCCGTCCGGATCGGTAAGTACATTTGCCGTGAGTGATTCGTATGTCTGTGTGCCGTCCTTCTTCTTCATTAAAACTTCATAATCCCGGAGAAATCCATTTTTAGATAGCTCTGCTAAAAGTTTTTCCCGGTCGTCCGGTCGGACATAGATGTCCGAAGCTGGCTTTCCGATGAGTTCATCAGGAGACCATCCCGTGAGCCGATACACAGATGGGGAGAGGACTCGGATGATACCGTTTTCATCTGTCTGATAGTAGACGTCCTCGAATGATTCAAAAATGCGCCGATACTTGATTTCGCTTTCCTTCAAGGCAGCCTCTGTTATTTTACGTTCGGTGATGTCCGTTACGGAAATCAAAGCCGTGGGTTTATCTTCGTATCTGATGGGGTTTCCGGACAGGCTAACCCATTTTTCCGTGCCGTCTTTTGCAATGATTTTGAATTCGTAAGCACGCGGCAGCGCCTTTCCCTGTTGACGACTGAAGCCTCTTTCTTTAATCAAGTCCTTGTAGTCCGGGTGCGCAATATCCCAGAAGTGCATGCTGCAGAGTTCCGCTTCCGTGTAACCGGAAATTTCCTCAGCCGCGCGATTCGCGTAAATCCAATGGTCGCCCCGGTGCATCATGATGGCAAAAGCGCTGGATTCGGCCAGAGTGCGGAATTTTTCTTCGCTGTTTATTAATTCTTTTTCCGCCTTCTTGCGGTCGGTAATGTCCCGGTTCACGGTAAGTATTCCGATCGGCTTGTTTTCCTTGTCGCGTTGAGCTGAAATGCTGCTCTCCAGCCAGATGATGGATCCATCCTTTTTGTATTCTTCAAACTCCAGAATGCGGATTCTCCCGGGGTCGGCGGTACCAGAGGCTTCTAATTTCATCTCTTCTTCAAAAAGTGTCAACAAAAACTGCAAGGATTCGGGGGGCATAAACTGGTTTAGGGTCATATTCATGGCTTCCTCGACAGTGAAACCATGGGTACGCATGATGGATGGGCTGATATAGGTAAAACGTAGATTCATATCAACGACAGCAATGAGGTCTGCCGTGTTTTCTGCAATGAGGCGATATTTTTCTTCGCTTTTCCGCAGTTCCTCGTTTACCTGCATCAGTTCCTGGGAACTCAGATCAAAGGCTCTCTCCAGCATAAGCCTGTCTTCATCATTTTCGTTGTAGGCCTTATCCACGGCCTTGATGAATTCTTGAACTCCCCCGGGGATAGATTCACTATCTTTAAGATAACGTTTTATCTGTCGTTTGATAAGATTGTGCACCAGTTTATTCCTCGCTCAAGGCTGTGATTGTCATAGTCTGGTTGTGCAATTTGCACTTGCCACCCTTGGCAAAGGGTGAGATCTCGCCATAGGAATAAAACCCTGTATAGGTGGCGTCTTTTCCCATGATGTCGCATACCCCTTCCACTTCTTCTTCAATGCGCTGTTTCAGAACAAGTTTTCTTCCTACGCAGCTAATAAGGATTGCGAGCTCAGGTTTAGCTGATCCAATGGTTTCAACAGATGTTTTGGCTGCGTCTACCGCGCCGTCAATAAGGCGCTCAAAGTTGGCCTTCATCAAGCGGGCATAGGCATTCTCGGGCATGTTACCCGCAAATGTCATGCTCTGGTTTTCTTCGTTTACGGATAACAGAGTTCTGACAACCGGACGAGATGCTTTTTTCATTTTGAGACTTAAGGGGAAGAGGAGGCCGGTTGCCGGCAGACCTTTCGCGTGTTCTCCGAGATACTGCTTGTAAAGGGCTAAGGCCGATTTACCGTCAAGTTCATAGAGAATGTTTCCCTTGGAACGGGTAATAAGTCGCTCCGGCCCGAATGTATCCCAGCCGCCAAAAGAGCCGTAGCCAATCTTCAGCTTATTGCCATAAAAACCGATGGCCCCGACGGCATTCTTTATTGGTTTGTTGTTGAGCAGGACGTATGTTTCATGGAATCTGTCGCCGTCTCCCGAAAGCCCTCCGGTAAGGGTTGTCCCTGCAGGCAGATTTTCTGTGAGCCCACTCACGAGTTCGGAGCCGTTGATATTGAGTCCTTCGGAAAGGACAAAGACATGTTTTAAATCGTCTGCGGCAAGAGATATCGCCAATTCAGCCCCTGCTTTGTAGCTGTCATCTGCGGTGGCGACCTTAACCATGTGACCTGCAACCTTGGTTGCTGAAAAAGAAACAGCAGTAACAATCAGAGAATTGTCAAGGACTTGAGTTCCAATAATCTCACCCGCAGTAGTGCACCCGAAAATACACGCATTGGGATATGCCGAACTGATCATATCGGTTAGGCCTTTCTTCTTGATCCTATTAGTTGCGCCGAAGAGGAGGACGAGATTTGCCTGCGCACCGAGATTTCCCTGTAAAAGACTATCTGATATGATGTACTGTTCAATCTTCATAAGCCTCTACTAAAAATATTGATAAGACATTATTTTTTTATGTACGATACTATATAAAAGACGATTTCTTGTGTCAATGGAATAGAGTGATTAATTTTTTGTTGCTAAATCTCATTATTTTATATACTTTATAGCATTAAAAAGTTGAAACAGGGGAAGTGAAAAGAACTTTTAAATGCATTACCATGGATGCCTATGAAAAAGTCGCTTGATCATATAACTCAAAATCGTCTCCTTGAAGAGTTACGCATAAAAAGCACTGCTATTGACTCCGCCGTCAACGGCATCGCATTCGGAGATCTTGAAGGCCGGGTGACCTATGCAAATGCCGCCGCCCTTGAACTTTCAGGCTATACACTGGAGGAGGTTCTCGGACAGTCCGTGTTGACATTAGCCGATTCCCAGGAAGAGGCTGCCCGTCTCTTCGCCGAGTTCTTGGAAAAAGGCAGCTGGGTCGGAGAGGTGGTCGGGCGGAAGAAGGACGGTTCGCGCATTGTTGTTCACTTGTCTGCAAGCCTTGTCCACGGTGAGGACGGCAAGCCCGTGTGTACTTTGTGCTCTTACATCGACGTCACTCGTTTCCGGCAGGCGTTTGAGGAACTACGCATAAAGAGTTCTGCTATAGACTCCGCCGTCAACGGCATCGCATTCGGAGATCTTGAAGGCCGGGTGACTTATGGAAATGTAGCCGCCATTGAACTTTCAGGCTATACGCTAGAGGAGGTTCTCGGCCAGTCCGTGTTGACTTTTGCCGATTCCCAGGAAGAGGCTGCCCGTATTTTAGCCGAAGTCCTGGAAAAGGGTAGCTGGGTTGGAGAAGTTGCCGGACGAAAAAAGGATGGTTCGCGAATTTTTGTTCACCTGTCGGCGAGTCTTGTCCGGGATGACTATGGCAAGCCTATCTGTACTTTGTGTTCTTTCATCGACATCACCCGTTCTCGGCAGGCATTAGAGGAGTTACGCATCAAGAGCACGGCTATTGACTCCGCAGTCAACGGCATTGCATTCGGCGATCTTGAAGGCCGGGTGGCCTACGCAAATGCAGCCGCCATTGAACTTTCAGGCTATACGCTGGAGGAGGTTCTCGGACAGTCCGTGTTGACATTTGCCGATTCCCAGGAAGAGGCTGCCCGCCTCTTTGCCGAGTTCTTGGAAAAGGGTAGTTGGATCGGAGAGGTGGTCGGGCGGAAGAAGGATGGTTCGCGCATTGTTGTTCACTTGTCTGCAAGCCTTGTCCATGGCGAGGACGGCGAGCCCGTGTGTACTCTGTGCTCTTACATCGACATTACCCGTTCCAGGCAAGCGTTCGAGGAACTGCGCATCAAGGACTATGCCATTGCCTCGTCTATCAACGCCATAGCTTTCGGCGACTTGGATGGCCACATCAGTTACGTGAATGAAGCCTTTCTCCGTCTCTGGGGAGGCGACGATGTTGCCGAGGTCATTGGTCGCACCGTCTTCACTTTTGCCAAGTCGGAACAGGAGGTCGAACGGATTCTCCGGAATGTCTTTGAGCAGGGAAACTGGCAGGGCGAATTCACGGGTAAAGCCAAGGACGGACATGAATTGACGGTTCAACTCTCCGCTCACCTTGTAACCGACGAGCAGGAACGGCCGGTTTGCCTAATGTGTTCTTTTGTGGACGTCACAGAGAAGATACGTGCTCAGGAGGCTCTCCGACAGACGTTAGATGAACTCGAACAACGGGTGGCCGAGCGGACGATAGAGTTGACCGAAGCCAATGAGAAACTCCGTCGGGAAATAGAGGAGCGCAAACTCGCCGAAAGGAGCCTCCGGCAGAAGGAACGGGAACTCAAGCTCAACGCTCTGCACTTGGAAGAGACAAACGTCGCGTTGAAGGTTCTGCTCGAACAGCGGGAAAAGGATAAGAACGAGTTGGAGGAGAAGGTTTTGACCAATGTCAGAGGCCTGCTGCTCCCTTGTCTTGAACGCCTTCAGAACTGCCGCCTCAATGACAGGCAAAAAGTCTATGCCGATATCCTCGAGACCAATCTCCATGCCATTATCTCGCCCTTTCTCCACCGCCTGTCCAGCCGAAGCCTGAACCTCACTCCGGCGGAGATCCAGGTCGCCGGTTTGGTGAAAGAAGGCAAGACATCCAAGGAGATTGCTTCTCTCATGAATGTTTCCGAGCGGGGCGTCGAATTCCACCGCAACAATATCCGCCGGAAATTAGGTATGACTAACGCCAAAAAGAATCTCCGCTCCTACCTTATGTCGCTGTCTTAAAGAACATCTCTCTCTTTCTTAATATCAAGCATGTCAAAAAAGGCATCTATTCTTGTTTTAACGAGGGGGAATGAATATGCCCTCGGATCGATACAATCTCCATCAATGACGAGCCAGGGTATGACATCTTTCAGATGTTCTGCACACATATGGATGGAACTGTAGAGATGACGACATCCTTTATGGGTAAAGCCGATCATGCCATCAACATTAAACAGCTTGCCATACTTTTCGTAAAGACCGAATTGTACTTCGACGGGGCTGTATGCAGGATTCGCGAGCATTTTTCTCGCAAGGCTGCGATATGGATCTGCAGGATCAAAGGCATCCCAGAAAATCCAATTGGACATTTCATGCACCAGGTAGGCTCCGCGCTCCTTTTCTATATAATTGATAATGGTGTTGTCATAATAAGGTCTCAAATGGATCCAGACAATTCTGTGGATGCCTTTTGAAATGCCGCCTTTGGCGCAGGCAGCCTGCATTTCTTCGTAAAGGGATTTGAAGATGTCCACTGCAGCATCGGTGCCCCAGATGTTGAGCAGGGTGATCGAATAATCAAGCATTTGAACGCCCCTGACCAACGGGTAGTTATTTTTTCTCAACTCCATGGCTTTCAAAAACCATTCACGGGCTTCGTTTGAACGCTGCATTACCTCGTACAGCCTGTCCTCATCGAGTTTCCTGCCGGTTTCCTGTTCGATAAATTTGACCATGGACTTGAGCTGCTTCGCAACATAATTCACGGCATCCCTGTATTGATCAGGATTCATGACCACGCCGCCGAACGGCACATCGATAAAAAATTCCTTCCTCCCGGTAATCTGGGCGGAAAATCTTGCAAGCTTCACCGCAGTATCACATAGCTGAGATGTGGTGACAATAAAGTCCGGTTCCGGAAAAAGGTGCTCCAGCATCGCGCCGGTGGAACATGTTGCGAAGGAGCAGCTATCCATGCATTGGGTGTGAGATTCCCCCCTCTCCACGAGCACCCGGCTGATTCCTGCTCCGGCGATCCCGGCAGCAGCCATTTCCGCCGTGAAGGGGACGATGTCCATCGCCTGGAATATTTCAGTGGGCATAAACAGACTGTGCCATACCACGCATGAATTCGGATCATACGCTTTCGTGAACATGTCTGTTATGCTGCGGCCTCGTTTTTGGGAAGCGCTCAACCCCGATGCCGGCTTCTTGAGCAGTTCGCCTGCCTTCTCCCCCATATCCTTCATGGTGGACTTCTCTTTGTGCTCCTGTGAAAACTTCAGGAAATCCTGCAATTGACTAGTTCGTTTCAATCTATATTCCATATTATCTACGCCTCAATAAAGTCGAGCAATTCAATGAAGGATCGGATTTCCCTCTGCGGTATATCGCCTGATATATCCCCCTCAATCTTTTTGATGGGGATATTTTCCTTTTCCAGAACATCCTTCATGAACTGGTATTCCCAGAAAAGATTATCGCAGCGCTTGGTTGCAAAATAAATGACTGCATCGGCCCTGAATTCACGCACCAGCTTCACAACTATATCCGGCGTCCGTTCTCCATGATTGCCGGCCATCCGCGCACAAGGCATCTTGCCCAGATAGCGCCTGCTGATTGCGGTCATGGGTTCAGTATCTGCTTCCACGTTGATTTCAGTATCAAAGTAGCGATAGCCCTGACAGGCGTCCTCGCATACAACGATTCCGCCAGTGCCGTCGCCTTCAATATATTTAACGATCGAAGGATTATACATGCCCCCGTATAGAAGAACCCGGTATCTAAAATCATTGAATACCCCGGTTTCCCTCATTTCCAGCTCCTGAAGATACGGTTCAAAATACTCATTGAATTTTTCTTTGGGTGTGGACATGCAGATATCAAGGATTTCCTGGACTTGGGTGCCGCTCACGGACGGCTTATCCCGTTTTCTTAACTCATAGAGCCGATTCAAAAGTTGCCTAGTCTTATTATATACTTTGATTGAGCGGATCAGCGATTCATCTGATATGTGTTTATTGAACTGCTTCTCGATATCTTCCTTAAATTGATTCAAGGTTTTGCTGAAATATTCAACGGAAAGGTTTGTATTAACGGTTGGCACGGAAAACTGATAGGCAAATTGCGGCTTGACACTGGCATTCATCTCTACCCAACCGTCATATAAACGTCTCATGCATTCACAGCAGTGCGGAATAATGACCCCATCCATGTAGTCGTATTTACCTTCCAACGCACCGCCAAAAATGCTGTGAACGAAAGAGCAAAGACTTCTGCTTAGATATACGTCTTCGTCTTCACACCCGGAACTCTTTCTTATGCCGTAGGTATTAAACCCGGCAGCGTGAAGAATCTCTTCAGGCATATATGTGCAGAACCACCCGATGGAGGGGCCGATATTTTTATAAGGCTCCAAAGTTTGTTTAAATTGACTCAGATTCATTTTTGCACCTTTGATGATTATTTTTTTCAGTTGCCGCCGGATTCGGCCATCAGATCATGGCCTATATCGGTCCGCACGGTTTCTTCATGATAATCATCACAGGCACCGATTGCCGCTATCGTCTTTTTGTCAATTTGCAGTTTTACGAGGTCGCAGTAGTTTTCCTTCGGCAATCTCTTGGGACATTCGTGGTATTCGCATTGAATGATGTTTGAAGTGATTCTGTATATGTCCTCAAATCCCCTGAAACTGGTAACGATATTTCTTTTCTTGTGAAGTCTGCTTACGATTAGCGCCATGCCAATAGCACCCATCACATCGTGATACAAAGGTACGATAAGTTCAGGCTCTTCGCCGCCTCTTGCCTCGGCAATGTATTTTTCTAATTCCCGCTTCACCCCTTTGTTCGCAGAAACGCCGCCCTGGAAAATAATGGGAGATCCCAATGTCTTTCGGCTAATTCCCAGGGTGTTGACAAAGTTTTTTGCGCATGCCTTGCAAAGACCGGCAATAATCGTCTCGATCGGGTAGCCTTTGGCCTGGGCATCGATCATACATGAATCCATGAAAACTCCACACCTGGTCCTGAAGTCTATGGATTTGATCGCCGTCAAGGCATAGTCGCCGAATTTCTCAATCGGAATGCCTAGCCTGTTCGCCTGCGCATCCAGCATGGCGCCCGTTCCGGCTCCACACCATTCATTCATCTTCGACTTCTCAGGGATACCGTTATTTATATATATGACCTTGGAATCTTGCCCGCCTATTTCCAGTATGGTTTGCACGTCCGGGATTTGGTGGATGGTTGCCGCTGCATGGCTATATATCTCGGTTCTATACGTATCCGCATTCAAAATGGACTTTGCCATCTCTCCGGAGCTGCCTGTAGTTCCCACACCGAGGATGACCGCATTGACCGGGAGCATCTGCTGCAGTTTCATGAAAGATGTTTTAATTGCGTCAAGAACCCGCCCGCGTGTGTAGGTATATACCGTTTCAATGACATTGTCGTACTGGTCGAGAAAAATGACATTCGTTGACACCGAACCGACATCGACCCCTATAAATCCGTGCATTTTATGATTCCAAGATTTTCCCGTATTTGAAAAAGCCAGTGTTTTCTCATTTTCATGGCAGTATTTGTATACAAGAAAATCAAAAGAGCTCAGCATCTCATCCAGCTTTGTGGCCATTGTTTTAATGTGCTTGTCCAGTTGAAGATCTTTTATGGTGACAGAGAGAGTCAGGTCCGTCTCATTATAGGACAAAGTTACGGATGCGTTATCATCATTTGTCGAAACATTTATGGTCTCAGGACTTATGCAGTGGAAAGAAACCGGAAAGGTATCCAAGACATCCTTGAAAAAATGAATGATCGTTTTCGTATCATTTTCGGATGGCTGAATTGGAACATTAATAAACATCAACCTGAATCGTTTAACAATCTCAAGAGTAAGAATCTGTGGGAACCCGGCAGTGATGAAATTAAATTTCTGCAATAAATCCACTTTCTCAGTATTCATACTTTTAATCTTCCTCTTCTTCAGGATGTCATTAAATCCGAAGGGGACTCTGTAAGTAATGTGATAGTTATTCATTAGTGCCTCCTTTGCTCCAAAAAGGTTTTATAATCTTATTTTTTTTATATGGGTTATCGGTAAGTTAATGGGTTGATCAACGATCTTTTCCATCACCGCTGTTTTCATAAAAACTCCTTTAACATCAATTGATTTCCATATATTTATTGAATCTAATTTCTTCAGCAGCTTGAGTTAATTGCAATATTACATACTTTTTCTGAAATGTCTCACTTGTTTATTCATAGTATACTACAAGCCATAACCTAGTATTACAAGATAACATTTTTTGATTGGCTTTCTAATATAATCTAATTAATTAAGATACTTACTAATGAAATATGAAACAAGAAAGTAGACATGCGGAATGATTGCTTTAGGCACAAAGGAGTCCTGAAGGAGAAGTTGAATGGGATAAAAATATCGTGGGATGGACAAGCCGAGAAGGGTTTTATGATCAATCCCGCGAGACTTGGAATTCACCGGCTCCAGCCGGAGGGGGCTCCACTGCTTATTTCATTAATAAAGGAGATTGTAATTAATTTCTCACTGATTCACATCGATTCACATCACCTGCGTATATTGCTGATGGCGGCGCTGAAAAAATAAAACGGCTGCGCCTTTTGAACTTGATTTTTTGGGGAGTATATGCAAATTACTAAATCTAATTAAGGAGGTAAAGCAAATATGAATATTTTTGTCGTTCTTTCGGAAGTAGACAACGAAAAGTTGGAAACTTTAATAAAAGAAAAGTATCCCCAAGATTACTATCAACTTTCTCCCAGACAATGGTTGATATCTTCCGGTGAGACAGCAATAAAACTTTCTGAAGATTTATTGATTACTAATGAAGAGCAGGGGCCCGGCCCGGCTCTCGTTTTCGCCATATCAAGCTATTATGGTATGGCGAATCCGGCTATATGGGAATGGTTAAAAGAAAAATGGGAGAAATCTGACGCTTAAACCTTGAAGTTTTCTTTCCGGATAAAAAGTTTTGTAGATACTTATTTGAGGTTTTCAATGAGAGGGAATAAAAGGTTGTAAATTAATCTTAATCAAGAAATATTTTTCTGCTTTTTCCAATCAAAGAAAGGAAATTGCTTATGGCCGGCAAGCCCACCTACAAAGAATTACAAAAAAAGTTTGAGATGTTGGAAGATGAATTTGCCCGCTATCGTCAACTGGAGCAGACATATCGTTTTCTTGTCGAGTCAAGCAGCGATTCTTTTTATGTGGTAGATAAAGATTGTAGATATTTATTTGCCAATAATAATTACCTTGTCGGGCAGGGTGTATCAAAAGAAAATTTGATTGGAAAATCTTATGGTGATTTCCACTCAAAGCAGCAGAAAATAATCTTTGCCGAAAACATCAAGGGGGTTTTTGACACTGGAAATTCCGATTATCAAGAACATAAAAGTGCAAAAGATGAAAAATATTTTTTGCGCACATTCAGTCCGGTCAGGGAGAGAAGCCCTGAAGGAAAAGTAACTGCTGTTGCAATTGTTTCTAAAGATATTACTGCCCGCAAATTGTTACATAATGCCCTCCAAGAAAGTGAAACGAAATTCCGTGCGCTCATGGAAACTAGCGCCTCCATAACAATTGTTGTTCAGGGCGAGATGTTTCGTTATGTTAATCCTGCCTTCGAGAGATTATCTGGATACACATTACAAGATCTCCAGGAAATGAGATTCTGGGATATCATACATCCTGATTTTCAACAATTGGTCAAAGAAAGAGGTTTTGCACGCCAGAGAAATGAAAACATTCCTACAAGATACGAATTCAAGTACGTTACTAAAAATGGTGAGGCGAGGTGGATCGATTTTTCATCGACATATTTTGAGTTTGAAAAAAAACCGGCATTGCTGGCTTCCGGATTTGATATTACGGAACGGAAACAAATAGAAAATGCCTTGCGGAAATCGGAGGAAAAGTACCGTTTGCTCATTGAAAATGCCAATGAAGCTATTTTTGTGGCCCAGGATGGTAAATTAAAATTCGTGAACACCAAAACTATAAGTATTTTAGGATATTCTCAGGAAGATCTCACATCCAATTTGTTTACCCGATTTATTCATCCCGATGATCAGCAGATGGTGATGGACAACCATTTGCGGCGATTACGGGGTGACGAGATGGTTAATGTTTATCACTTCAGAGTTATCACAAAAGACGGCCAAGTTCGATGGGTTGAGATTAATGTTGTTCTGGTTACATGGGGTGACAGGGCGGCAACGTTGAATTTTATGAGTGATATTACAAAGCGCCGTGAGATGGAGCAACGACTTATCGATTCCGAAAAAAACTATCGAACGATTTTTGAAACGACAGGCTCTGCAATGATGATTCTTGAGGAAGATACGACGATATCGTTGATGAATTCCCACGCGGAAATGTTGTCCGGATACAGAAAAGAAGAGATTGAAGGCAAGGTAAGCTGGATAAAACTTGTTCATAAAGACGATATCGAACAAATGAGGTCTTATCACTATAAACGCCGTATTGATCCCACCTTGGCGCCCAATGCCTATGAGTTTCGTCTTGTGAACAAACACGGTAAAATTAAAAACATCTATCTGAATATTGACATATTTCCCGGGACAAAGAAAAGCGTAGTTGCCCTTATAGATATCATTGAGCGCAAACGTACAGAAGAGGCGTTGCAAGAAAGCATCGAGAAATTACGGAAAACCTTATATGGTACCGTCCAGGCCATGGCAATGACGGTGGAAATGCGCGATGCTTACACAGCCGGACATCAAAAAAGAGTGGCAAATCTAGCCAGAAGTATCGCTAAAGAAATGGGTCTGTCACATGATAAAATCGATGCCCTTCGAATGGCCGGCATCATCCATGATATCGGTAAAATCTGCATTCCTGCCGAAATTCTCAGTAAACCGACCCAATTGACTGACATAGAAAGGCAGTTAATTCAAATTCATTCCCAGGTTGGTCATGATATCCTGAAAGAAATCGAATTTCTTTGGCCCGTAGCAAAAATCGTTCTTCAACACCATGAGAGAATTGATGGATCCGGCTATCCGAACGGTATTAAGGGTGATGAAATTATGATCGAAGCCAAAATTTTAGCTGTTACAGATGTTGTAGAGGCGATTGCATCTAATCGTCCATATCGACCGGCGCAGGGACTTGATGTGGCTTTAAAGGAAATTTCAATGAATAGGGGAATTCTTTATGATGCCGATGTTGTTGATGCCTGTCTGCGACTTTTCAATGAAAAAGGATTTAAATTTGAGTAGATTCCTGTGTTACCCACTACGCAGAAGGCCCCCGATTTTGTCGGGGGATGAATGCGCCTTCTGCTACGGGATGTCGCATAAGTATTCTTCGGCTCTTTGAGCCGAAGGTAGATTTTGGGGTCGCCGACTCCTGTCGGCGGGGCTCCACTAATCTGTTGTGACAAAACAGCCCATCGGGTGGCTTCGAATCATATCCTCATTGACGTAACTATAAGAACCCCAAATAAAAAAAGCCCTTTGACTTAATAAAGTGGCTTTCTGTTTAAACCGATTCCCCAGTTCAATTGAGAGAACTTTAGCTACAAGTTCGATTTCGCCGAGAATCGCAGATATCAGATTTATCTCGATTCTAAAATATTTATACTAACAAGCAGATAAAATAATTTTGGGGTAAGTTTACTTCTGAATCTTTCACCTTACTACAAAGTTTCATCGATGGGCAGTTGTCCGGATTGAGGATTACTAATTGTAGAACATACATGACAGTATTCTGTCACAAAGGAGAATGAAAATATCCTTGTTTCCACCTTCGAGGGGACATGAATTTTGTTGCAAGTTTTCGGAAAGGCTGGCTGCCTATATACTTGAAAATATTGGTCAGTTTATTGATGCCGGTGAACAGAAAACCGAGCCCAACTAAAAAGAGAGATAGTGACAGCATAGGCAAATCGGAAACTATAAATGTTTAATCATTCCTTATAACCATTAAATGATTTTTCATTAATTATCCGCATCAATTTTTAATCACTCCGCTTGTTGCAATAAGTGAAAATCTTTTTATGATATTCAAGGCTTATCCTTAAATTTTCCTGAACAAACTATGTAAGTTTTGCCATCGCTCCCCTTAACCAATTTGAAATAGGTGGTTTTATAGTACAGACCGCTTTCGTCGGGATTGGTGTAAACATAATCTTCCCAACCGCTGCCGTTTTGTTGCGCTTTCGCGACTATTTCATCCCGGAATGCTTTTCCATTTACATCCGTCACGCCCTTAAAGTCCTTGCCCACAAGTAGTATATTATCGCCATGAGCAGTCATCGTCACCTCGGTATCGTATACAAAGACATAAAACGAATGATTATCCTTGTCGCGATAAGGATGTTCTCCGACATTGATCTTTTGGATCGTTCCGGGGGCGTCATACGCAAAATCCGATGCAGTGCGATCAACCATTTGGATAACTTGTTCATTTGTGATCCGGTCTTTGACATAGCGTGGCTTCAGGTAATAATTGAATACATTTTCATAAACACTGAAACCATTCAGTGCTTTTTCTTGTTTTAAATAATTCAAAGCCTGTTGAAAAGATTGAACCACCTTCTTCGGTGTATTTCGGTTAAACGCGAAGTATAGTTCTCCTTCCTGGAGTCCGTAAATACTCTGAAAATTACCGGGATTAGCTGCCGTATGCTTGATGAGCCAAAGTCCCGCTGTTTCCTCGTAGGCCCAAGCGTCGACGGTTCCCGCTTCCATCATGCGGATGATATCTTCGGCGTTTTCCCTGATGGTGATCGCCTCGCGTTTGATCCCACCCCGGATCAGGATCTGTTCCCCAATATCATCACGAACAGCGGCAACTTTGCAGCCCGTCAGATCATTCAACGAATTTATTTTTAGCAGACGGTCTTTCCGGGCAATGACGACGATTTTAATCGGGGCGATGGGACCTGCCCACTGGAAAAGATTTTCCCGCTCGGGTGCTCTGGCCACAGAAAAAAGAACCACATTTTTTTCTTTCAGGGCAGTCTGGTAACCGACTGTCCACTTCACAAGTAGAATATGACTGCTATTGCTTTCAGGATTTAGCTTTTTCCGGATTTTATCCAGCAGATCAACGGTTATGCCTTTCAGTCGCCCCTTTTCTTCATAGTTAAAAGGAGGATACTGCTCAGTTATATAACTCAGGTCATCAGCAATGATCATTTTCGCCATGATATCTCTGGTATGAAGAAAAAAAGATGTCACAAATAAAATAAACATGAAAGCAACTATTTTGATATTCGCGCTTTTTTTCATCGTAATTCCTCCTAACTTACTGTTTCTTAATTTCGCTTTAAGAACATGTCTTCTTAAAGCGTCTGTCAATGGTCATAATGTAAAACAATCCTCTGCTGACCACCTTTTTCGGTGATATCGAGCCTGTCCACGTCTTTGCGAATCATGCAGAGGGAACGTTGCATAACGGAGATGTTTTCCTCCAGAATCTGCGGCTGCACATAGATGCCCGTTATGTCGATCGGTTTTCCTTCATACTGAAGGATCAGATCTAGGCTGAATTCATCAAAGCTCATATCCATCTTGAGCTATCCTTGTAATTTTTACCACAAGTTATAGGGGCAGGTCAATGTGAATATTAACTTTTAGTCAAGAATTAATATTCATTATTTTGAATTATTGATTACGCCTTACAACCAGCAATCTTAAACTTAATTATTCCATATTGACATAAATCAAAAAATTTCATAATTTATGAACATGGAGCGCAGATGAAGCTTGATCCTGAACAGGAAAATATTCTCAAGGGTGATAACGGACGCGTCATGGCCATGGCCATGGAAACGGTTGTCAAATACGGTGAAGCCTTTGGCGCAAAAAGGCTTGTGCCAATAAAGAGCGCCCACCTTGCCGGGACATTCGGAATTGGCCCCTATCGCGCTTACATACAGGTTCTCAGGCAAATTGTTTCAGAAGGATTGAGAGTGAAAGTGCCCACGACCGTCAATCCCAAGCCTGGATACGATCTCAATTTTATCAATAGACACATAGTATTCACCAACCAACAATCTCTTGAACAACTCCTGACGGCCATCGGTATTACCCCCAATTACTCCTGTGTTTGTTATGAAAAGGCGAACGTTCCTTCATTCGGAGACCGGCTTGCATGGGCGGAGTCATCCGCAGTGCAGTTTGCCAACTCAGTGCTCGGGGCTCGTACCAACCGTAACTCAATACTTATAGATGTATGCTGTGCCATCACGGGATTTACGCCCGAGTTCGGTTACCTTCTCGATACCCACAGGAGAGGACAAATACTAGTCAAATTAAATATAAAAAAGATGGACGCCCCCGCGCTTGGCTACGTATTGGGCAGAAAAATAGTGGACAAGGTTCCAGTTATCGAACATTATCCCTTCACCCGCATCGAACTAAAAAACATGGGAGGATCGATGGCTGCTTCCGGCGGTGTGGCGCTGTTCCACGTAGAAGGACTTACTCCTGAGGCCCCAGACATGAAAACGGTCTTTGACGGTCCACCGATGGAAACCATAACCGTAACGCAAGAAGACTTAGATGCCTTACGAATCCGTAGATCTGAAATGTCGGGCATTGTCATCTTCGGCTGTCCTCAGATGACCTGTGAAGAAACTCTAGCAATAGCGGAAAGATTCGTTAACAAAAGGGTTAAAATTCCTACTTGGTTCTGCTTGGCACCGGATGAGCTTACTCTTTTCAAGGCGCATTATTTGTATGGAAAGACCCTCGATGCAGGAATCACCGTCTCACAGGACTGCCCCTTGGCAGCCTTTTCCATGCGGCTAAGCAGAAAGCGCATCATAACCCCATCAGGCAAGATGTTGTATTACATGAAGGAAGTCAATTATGGCACTGAAGACGATTGTTTGAGAGCCTGCGGGGTGCTCCAATGAAGATACTCAAGGGAAAACCCATCGTGAAAGGAAGGGCTTCAGGAACTGCCCTAATAACGAAGATACCTATGAACTTCACGGCTTCATTCACGAAGCCGAAGAATCTGATGCCATTCTGGCGATCTCTTGTGCAGGACAACAAGCATGATCTATTCAATAAAAATATCAAAGGATCTGTTTTCGTGTATCCTGCAACCATAGGCTCCACCTATACCGGGATGATACTGCTTGAGTTGATGAATCAGGGAGCCGGTCCGGCAGCCATAATCGTTCAGAATGTTGATCCTCTGATGGCCGCAGGACCTATTCTTGCAGATGTCTGGTTCGGTAAAGGCATTCCCGTCATTGAGTACCCATCTGAGGATATTTTTGATATTATAAAGACAGGAGCTCTGGTTGAAGTTAATGGAGACACGGGCGAGATCTTCGTATTATAAGAACGATGGGTTCACAAACTCGGAATCCTTTTTAAATAATCTACGCGGATAAAAATTACACCTACAAGTCAAGCATACAAGATCCAACACAATGTTGAGAATTACAATTCGAAATCAATCATAAAGCGGCACTTGGCCGCAGTCATGAATAAACTTGCCTTGTTGTCCAGCTTGCTTCTCGTTCCCGATCGCCATTCCCGTCAACAACACCTGCGCGGGAATAACTTTGTCATGCTCATACCTAGCCCGTTTGACTAGCTCACGAACCTTGCCCCGGCAGACCCGTACGCACTGCCCGCAGCCGTAACACTTTCGACCGTCCACATGGATGGCCTGATTCTGGATCGAATTTGCACCGAACATGCAGATATTGACACATTGGCCGCAGGCTTCGGGGCCCAGGCAATGCTTCTTGTCCTGTTTGATGATGAGCGGACCGGCATAGATCATTTTCCCCGTGACCAGGAAAGTACGCACCAGAAGACAGATGTCCCGATCGCAGTTGCAGATCACGAAATGCCATTGGCCCGACTGCATACAGAAATCCAAGGAATGGACCAGGCCGGCATCCCGACACTGTTCGAGAATGGCCACCGCTTCATCGGCGTCGATAATTTTGTATCCCATATTAAGACTGAGATAAATATCGGCCCCGTAGAGAACAACAATGTCCTTGCAGGAGGGCTCCTGCCAACGATTCAGCGCTTTTTGACAAACACAAGGCCCCACAGCCAGTCTGGGCGAATTATCCTGGCTTTTGAGGCTATCGATGTAGCGGATAAGATTAGTGGCCGATTGAGTCGTCACCACAATACCGTGAGGCAAGTAATGGCCCAAGTTAGCGAAACCTGTGCAGAAGGCCCGGCCAATTGCCGTATCCGTAATGAACTTCTTGCATAAAACCCAATCCGTAAACCTCAAAATCAGCGGTTCATATCTGCCATAAAGCCAGTGAAAGAAATAATGAATTTTGCCGACTGGCACAAGCTGGTTCCGGCCAAATGCTATATGTCCCATCAGCATCAGCGTGAAGCCGTCGAGGAATAAGCCATTTGGAACGGTTGCAATATTCATAAACTCCTGTATCATGACAACCTATGCATCCCTTATGCTAACATTGTAAAATCGATGGAATTTTCCGGAAATGTTTCATAAACAGTTTGCACTATTCTAACTCATAAAAAAGTCAAGATTAATTTATCATATTTTTAACTATTACTGATTGTAACATAGAAGCATAAAACGACAAAATAGAAAAATAAGGATTGGAAGAAGAAATTATTTAATTAATGTTAAGTAATACCAAATAGTTAATATTAGCCCCGGCAAGTCCAATCCTGATTATACCCTCAACCTGTTTTAGGGGGCAGGTCATATTTCCCTAAGCTGTGTCCTTTGCTCCTAAGCGCACGCGCTTTTCTACCCATTCAAAATAAGTTTCGATGACATAAAGCGCGTCCTGTATTTTTGAATAAACGGGGAATCCCGCCTTGCGCAGAGCCTTAAAGGTCGAAATTCTAACGCGCTCCGCCTCGAGATCATTTTCCAAAAAGCATGATAGGACCGGGATCACTGGTTTCTTGATCTGTTCGGCCATTTGCAGGATAGTGTCCGCGCTGTTTTTTACATTAAGAAATATCTCCGCATGCATAATGTATTCAACGGAAAAATAAGGAACGATCACATCAATGCCGTCGTCTTCGTTGAGGGCTTTCATGGTATGCAGCATAACGTTGAGGTCGAAGCCGAATGCCCCAAGATCGACAGGATTTGTCGTCGATGTGTTGACCCCCTTGATCTTTTCACCGATCATTTCCTGCGTGCGCTCGCTTAATTCGGGAAGCAAGACTCCCGAGGTAACAGCCAGGTCACTGAACAGAACCGAAACGCCGCCTCCGGCTCCAAGAAAACCCACGCGCCTCCCCCGCGGGAACTTTTTAGCCGTGCCCAGCATTGCCAGATCCATCAGCTCTTCAAAAGTATCTGCCAGAAGGCCTCCATACTGCCGAACTGCCGCGGCCCAGATTGTATAATTGCTCGCCATAGCGCCCGTGTGACTTGCAGCGGCCTTTGATCCCAGTTCCGTTTTGCCGCCTTTAAGAATAATCACAGGCTTTTTGTCCGTCGCCCTCCTGAGTGTCTTGAGAAATTTATCAGCATCCTTGATATCTTCTACGTAACAGGCAACGAGACTTATTTTGTCATCATCCGCCAGATACTCCAGATAATCTTCCAGCCTAAGATCAATTTGGTTTCCATAGGAGACGACTTTGTTCAGCCAGATTCCTCGTGTTGTCGCCATGGCCACAAAACTGGATGTGATTCCTCCTGATTGTCCCAGAAAGGCAATCGTGCCCGGCTCCTCTTGCGCCTTGGTGAGCCTGAAGGAAAGTTTCGACTCGAAACATTGAACGCCAATGCAATTGGGGCCGACGATCCGGAGATGTCCTTTCCGGGCTTCCCGAACCAGATCCTTCTCCAACTTCAGGTTTCCCGTTTCGCCGAAACCGGAAGTGAAGAAATGAATGAATTTGATTCCTTTGCGAACGGCTGCTTTGACAATGTCTATGGACTGCTCCACAGGCGCTGCAACCAGGGCAAAATCAACGGGTCCCGGGAGGTCATCGATAGACGCATAAGCCTTGACACCGCACACTTCGGCACGACGCGGGTTAACCGGATAGAGAGCGCCGGCAAAACCGTTTGCCTGCAGGATCTGAAAATAGGGCAGCTTTCCTCCGCCAAGATTGTCAGACGCGCCAATGATAGCTACACTTTCAGGATAAAATAACAGATCGAGATTAATTGTTTTCCTCATTCATGTTTCCATTCTAAATCAACTGGCGCCTTCTTACAGATTTGAAGAAACATTGCAAGGGAAAATAGAAAAAATTAGTAATTGGCAATAGGTGATGGAGTGGAGGTCAAAGTTCAGGTTTAAGGTTAACAGGCAATAAGGCGGCTCACGTCATTCTATTTTTCAAAAAGCTCGAATTGTGTTTATTACGTATGTTTGCCGTGAAATTAAGTAACCAAATACAATAGCGTTCTTATGTTCACACGGAGTAAAAAACTGATTATAAAGAGATCGGAAGAAGAAGCCTTGGATTGGCTCGCTGAGCAGTAACCTAAAACAATCGGATTCTTGTGGATTCTTGAATCCGATAACTGTCTTTGGACTTAAAGCACAAAAACCCGCTGTTTCTAACGGGTTTTTGCACTTCTTGAAACTTTGTTGGATTATGTTCTGGCTCCCAGCGCGGACTCGAATAGATTATATAAGTATTATTAATCATTTAAATTATTTATAGCGTATTTTCCAGCATACCCCCAAATATACCCCCAAACATTGTCTTTCAGTAATTAAAATATATCACAGCCAGTGTTTCACTTCAACCGGGAAGAAGATATTCATTCACTGAATCAAAATAAAAAGGTCTGTATTTTCCTTGGCCTAATAACCTGGGCGGGATGATTAAGCATTAATTTGTAATAGCTGATTTCTGTGATTTTGCTGAAAGGTGTGTTGATAATGAGCGTAGCGAATATGAGACACACTTTTTCAGCAAAAAAAATCACAGATATTGAAAGCAGCTATTACATATTAATAACCTCAAGCAGGGCGGGAATAAGTCAATCATCCTTGTCCTGATTGAAGGTATCCTGAAACCGACGGATAATTGAAATGGTCTGGAGTGAAAACCCAACCCCTATCATGACCATAAAATATACTAATTATTTGGTTGTCCGTTGTATTTATCATTTTTACCATACTTTACCTGACACAAATATCCATATGTTTTTGTGTCAATACTATAGCGCGATATCGCGGGGGCTTGCTATAATGGGAATATTCGCCGATTTTCAATTGGTAATAATTTTACCCGTCCCGTTTAATTTAAAGCAAGTTTGAATAAAAAATTGCAATTAAAAATATATTGGTAATATTGCTAAATTACCATTTTGTGTTATAGTCACCCATCTTTTACAAACAATGTTCAAATACGTGAAAGCTAATTTTCTGTTCCTATAGAATCCAACTGCCTTCCTGCAAGCGAGCGTTTAGGCTTTTTCATGGACATGATTTTTTCAATCTGTAAGTGCGCCACGAGGCTGCACAAAAGATGAGGGGTGAGGGCCCTCGGAGCCGGTTTGCAGGAACTGGCTTCAAACCACCTTGAGTTGCAATGGTAAAGAGCCGTTGTGATGAGCGTTAAGGAAAAGGCAGGGCAATGATCCTGTCAGGTGAGGTTCAGGGAGGCGAGCGTGAGCAAACTACTTCTGAGGTGTCGAAATGAAAAGGATGATGCCAGAACTGGGGGGCTTACGGGACTCCAGGATAAGTCCGAGGGGAACCTGTTTACTGCTCGGGCGGCATCCGGCATAAAGGTAGCGCGAACCTGAACCGGGCTTTTGTGCGGAACGTGGGAACCTGTCGTCCTGATGTTAAGGGAGAAATTCAAGTGGAGGAAACCACAAGAATGAGAGTACCGATGCGGGGCACGGGGGCGGACCAACTCGTATTAGTGTAGAAGTTTCTGTAATGGGAATGGAGCGAAGGGGTTGGATCATCTGGTCTTATTGTTTGGTCAACCAGAGATGGGAGGAGCCAGGGGATAAGATAAAACCGCCAGGTAAGCCTGGTGGCTGGATGATAAGAGCCGGATGATGGGAGACTATCATGTCCGGATCCGTGGGAACGTGGGGGTGAAATTCCCCTGCGTGACCCGACTAAACACAATTACCTTGACCTTTTTAGTATTCTTATTATATTTTTGAATAATAAATCAGCCGGAGGGAATATATGTCCGAATTAGTTCGTTTTGGTGTTTCGCTGGAAGACGACCTTTTAAATAAATTTGATCGTCATATCAAAAAGCAAAAATATACAAACCGATCGGAAGCTATCCGTGATTTAATCCGAGAAGAACTGATTAAAAAAGAATGGACGGAAAATAAGGAAGTAACCGGTGCGATAACGATCGTTTATGATCACCATACACGCGAACTGGTTACCAAAGTTTTAGATGTTCAGCATGATTATCATGCCTGCATTCTCTCAACACAGCATATTCATCTCGATCATCATAATTGTTTTGAAATTATTGTAACAAAGGGCAAATCAAAGGAAATTGAGGAACTTTATCAGAAACTAAAGTCCATCAAGAACGTAAAACATGCGGGATTTATGATGGCGACCAAGGGAAGTGATTTGCCCTGATAATTAAAGGGCGTTATGTGATGCATTTTTCAACCTTCTAAACCGCTTGCAAAAAATAAAGCATATTAAGCATTTCTAAAGCAAAAGGGAAAGTTCAGGAGTTATTTTTCATTATCTTTCGATCCATAGTCTGCAATTATGACAACTGCCAAACACTGAAACAAAAAACTTGGCAAGCATTCCTTCCTTAAGTGTTAAAATCTATCCTTATGGAATCATCAAAGATCTCAAATGCAAAGGTGTATTGGGGATTTCAGAAGCATTTTATTAAATATCAAATAAAATGAACAAAACGTTAACAGTATATTCTGTTAAATATTCCTTGACTTTTTCGTGATATTTATTATATATTCGTGTCACTAATAGTTTGTATTAGTACGATTATTTATTTCATGCTACGGAATAATGACTCCCAGAGAGGCGGCCTTTTGCCAACTTCCCCCAGAATGCGACGGAGGAAGCCCTTCTGGGCGGCATTAACCAGAAAGTTGTTGATTATTATTGAATATTTATTAAGGACAGAACAGATCATCAATGAACAATGCAAATTCCCTCTCCTGTAATTCACCTGTTATGAATGAAAAGTATATTGGAATATTAATCTCATTGATAATTCATATTGGTTTCATTCTTGTTTTGTTAGCCGTGTCTACGGCACAATTAAAACCACATCTGCAAATCATTCAGGTTAGTTTTTATAATCAATCCGAATTTCCAATAGATAATCAAAAGCTGAGCGCGGCAAAGTCAAAAGAAACTAACAAACTAGTTTCCAAAGATAATTTTAAGGCAATAGCGGTACAACCGGCACACGAAGACACGCCGCAAAAATCCACAGTTCTGAATAATAGTGAGATAATTGTTGCGAAGAAAACTTTGACGGACGAAAAATCCGTCGCAACACAAAGTCAGAACACGACGGTCATGCCTGAAAAAAGCGTTGGTAATCAGGGTATTTATCAAGCAAACTTATCGGGTGTCTCTAAAGGAAATATTCATCAAGGTATTGTTGAATCCAAATTCGGAGATAATGAATCTCCAACATTCATCCACCAGGAAATACCTGTTTATCCGATGTGGGCCAAGAGACTAGGAAAAGAAGGAAAAGTATTGCTAAAACTTTTAATCGATACAAATGGAAGGTTGCAGAATATAGAGGTGGTTGAACCTGCCGGATTTGGCTTCACGGAAGCGGCAATAGAAGCAGTCAAAAAATCAACTTATGCGCCGGGTTATCGCAATGGTGAAAGAGTATTGACCAAAGCCCTTCTGCCCGTTCGATTTCAGTTGCAATAAGGAAAAAGTGGGAATGGCGCAACTCGAAAACATTATTAATTATGAAATTAAAGAAATATAAAAAAAATAAAGAGGCAGGGTATTACCTTTGGCGAGGATCCCCTGCCTCAGAAGAAGAGTGACAACACAACTAACATCACCCCTCTGCTGTAGTTTATATCATAAAGGAGGTGGGATGTAAACAACAGGAGGGAAACGAATGCGGAAAAGGTATTTAATTGTATTATTTTTAATTGTATTTTCTTTGACATCTTTTGCGGAAGAAAATACTCCAACCAACACTGAAGGAAACAGCGTCCCAAAAGTGGAAGAAAAAAGCCCGGCTAAAACTGAAGAGAAGGATGTGACAAATTTGAAAGAAATTGTCGTTACGGCAACAAGAACAGAGAAAGACGTGGAATCCGCGCCGGGAACCGTAAATATTGTCACGAAAAAGGAAATAGAAACAAGGAACATAACGACGGTTGACGAGGCTCTGGACACACTGTCGGGTGTGTACAACAAGCGGCAATCACTCACGGATATTGAGGCATCTATTACATTAAACGGAATTCCGGATCAAAAAAGGACTCTTATAATGATGGATGGGATTCCGCTTAATGACGCCTTTGACGGAACTGTCAGTTTTTCGGCATTGCCAACAGAAAATGTGGAGAGAGTCGAGGTTGTTCAGGGCCCCTTTTCCAGCCTCTACGGTGGCAATGCCATGGGTGGTGCTGTAAATATTATTACACAAATGCCGGAAAAGAGAGAATTCACCTTGATAAGCGGATACGGATCGAGTTGGAACAGGGGAGAAGCTATGGATGACTTTCAAAAGTATTATATATCTTACGGCGACAGACTGATCAATAAACTAAGCCTGCTCTTAAGTTATGGATACAAGTCAACAAATGGTTATCCGAGTAATTTTAATGTGCAGCCGGCACAACCGGTATCACCTCCTGCCGGTATTACGGGCTACTCAGCAACAACCGATAACGGACAATATGGAGGGTTGCCCGCTTACACTATAGGCGACACGGGAGACAACGCCTGGTGGGATGACAATCTTTCATTCAAAGCACGTTTCGATTTTACACCAGACTCAAAATTAAGCGTATCCTTTATGAGAATGCGCTATAAATATAGTTATGATGATCCTCAGACCTACTTGAAGGATGCGTCGGGCAATCCCGTTTATGCATATGGCCCCCCTATACCAGGATACTCCAGCTACACCGTAAATCAAAGCACTTTTGACTACGGGTCGGGCGGGAAAGAAGTTAATATGTATAATATAGGTTACGAAACCGAGATTGGAATTGTGAAAACAAAATTTACTCTCGGACTTAGTGATGAGGGTAAAAATTGGTATGTTACCCCAGGCTACTCAGATTCTACGACATTAACCGGAGGACCCGGCCAGGTTACATCCACCCCTTCCCAGAATTATACTGCCGACCTTCTCGTTTCAGTGCCGGTTTTAAGTATGAACATCCTTACCTTTGGCGGGTCATTCAAAACAGATTGGGCTAACAGCCAGGTAAATAATCTTACCGACTGGCAGGACGAAACCTCCACAACTGATCTCGTATCTAATCAAGGAGGAAAGGACAGGACATACGCCGCTTTCATTCAGGACGAGATAATGATTCTCTCCAATCTCACAGCATACATCGGGTTCAGAGAGGATTGGTGGGAAACATACGATGGTTATGCCAATCAGTTTGGCAGCGGCGGTTTTGCGAATACATATGATTCCAGAAACGCATCTTCATTCAGTCCGAAATTATCGGTAGTCTATAAACCGTTTGAAATAACGACACTGAAGGCAGACATAGGACAGGCATTCAGAGCCCCGACGGTTTATGAGCTCTATAGTAAATGGTCGTATTACGGTATGATCTGGAGCGGCAATCCTGACCTGAAACCGGAAACAACTACCTCATGGGATGTTGGTATCGCGCAGGAGCTTTGGAAAGGCGCGAAGGTCGGCGCCACATATTTTGACAACCAAATGCAGAACCTGATCTATTCGGCATCTGTGCCCTCGGGATTCGAAAATATGAATGCCGGAAAAGCTGAAAGCCAGGGGGTTATGCTTTCGTTTGAGCAACGGTTTGACAAATTGTTAAGGCTGTTTGCAAACTACACCTATACTGACGGCAGAATAAAGGAAAACAGCTCGGACCCATTGTCGGTAGGCAAAAGAATGACTTTTCTGCCGGATACGATGATTAATGCGGGTGTGGAGTGTGCAATAGAACAGTTTTCGGGATCTGTTACGGGCAGATATGTTGGTAAAGTTTACAGCGATGACCAGAACAGGGATACTATAAATGGTGTTTACACGTCGTATGACCCGTATTTTACAGCAGATGCGAAGGTTTCATACAAGGTAACAAAATTTGCTACAGTGTCTGCATCCGTTGATAATATTTTTAACGAATCTTACTTTAGTTATTATAAGGCGCCGGGACGTTCATGGTTTATGGAGGTTACCTTAAACTTTTAGTCATGGCGACAAGATTTAATTAATATGATTACTATAGACTCATTCAGTTATACCTATCCATATGCGGATTTACCAGCCTTGCAGGATATCAGCATGCAGATCGAACCTGGCGAAGCGGTTTTGATCCGTGGCGCTTCAGGCTCAGGTAAAACGACCCTTCTTTATTGTCTGAACGGTCTTATTCCCCATATCTTTGCCGGCTCATCTTGCGGCTCGGTCAGATTGAATGGCTTCACACCGACGGAGACGCCCCTGCATGAGATCGCCCAAACAGTAGGAACAGTCTTTCAAAACCCTGAAAGTCAAATTTTTATGATGCGGGTAGAAGATGACGTAGCTTTCGGCTGTGAAAACCTGTGCCTGCCTAGAGAAGAGATCATTAGCCGCAGGAATGAAGCCCTGCATTTCATGGGTTTATGGGATATGCGGCGCACGGAAACATTCAAGCTTTCCGGAGGATACAAACAACGCCTGGCCGTCAGTTCCATCTATGCAATGCAACCTAATGTTTTCCTTTTTGACGAACCGACAACAGATTTGGATGGCGAGGGTCGAAAAGATTTTTTCAAAATTATCAAAGGGCTTAAGGATAGGGGCAAAACAGTTATTTTGGTCGAACATCAGTATGAAGATTATCTCCCCCTGATGGACAGGGTTATTAACATGGAGAGCGGGCGGATCGCAGAAAATAATGCATCGGCAAAAACCTTCCTGCCGGCTAGAGAAGCAGCCGCGCTGTCGTCATCATCAGTAATCTCCATGCAGCAGGTCTGCTTCGGCTATAACCGGGAAATAAATGTTTTAGACAACATTAATATTATGATCCGAAAAGGGGAAATTGTTGCATTCTGTGGCGATAATGGTTCCGGGAAGACAACGCTTCTGAAGATTATAAGCGGACTCCTGCAAGCCGATCAAGGAGAAATTACTATTTTAAATATTCATAAACCGGCATTGGAATCGCTGGTGGGACGCGTGGGGTTCCTTTTTCAGAACCCCGATGAACAACTTTTCGCTGCAACGGTGGAAGAAGAGATTGCCTTCGGTCCTGATTGTCTGGGCAGGAGAACAGATGTGGAACGATATCTGGAAATCGCCGGTCTGAAAGCCCACAGGCTGCGCCATCCGCAGACCATCTCGCGGGGGCAGAGACAAATCCTGGCTGTAATTTCCATTATGGCAATGGAACCGGAAATCATTATTCTTGATGAACCGACAACAGGGCTAGACAACAGAACATGGCATAAACTTATTGATCTTCTTTATGACTATGCCGACAGGGGAGGAACAGTTATCTTTTCAACCCATAACGAACATGCCGCTGCTCTGGCGGGGCGCAAAATAACCATGCACAAAGGAAGGATCATCAGCGATGAAATATCTGGATAAGGCAACCTTCATGCATCGGCTTGATCCTCGGACAAAGATTATCCTGGGTCTGATGGTCGCCATTCTTATTGTTGTTCTGAAGAACCCGTCAGAATTGTTCCTGCTGTTTTTTGCCGTTCTCATTCTCTTTGGAATTCTGCGTCCGGCAAAAAATACTATAAAAGCAATGTTTATTATCATGATTACCGCTCTGTTTTTTACCATGATATCCCAGGGATTCTTCTATTCTCTTGAGCCGCGTACAATTATCATTACAATATTATCACCAGACTCGGGATTTCTGGGAAATATAACAGGTGGAATCTCTCTATACCGCGAGGGTATCATTTACGGGGCGCTGCAGAGCCTCCGGCTTTTTTCAGCAATGCTTCTCAGCGCAGTCATTGTTATGTCCACCTATCCCTCTGATCTGTTGCTCGGCATGGAGAGTATGGGTATGCCGAAACGAATCGGTTTTGTTATTACGGTCAGCATTCGCTTTATTCCCTCTCTGTTAGATGGGGCAAGACGCATCCTTTTGGCTCAACGGCTGCGGGGACTAAAGGTGAAAGGGATAAGGGGCTGGTTCCGGGCTTTTTACCGTATCCTGCCGCCACTAATTATCGACAGTCTGAGAAATGCCCGCCGTATCGCTCTTGCCGCTGAGGTGCGAGCATTTACCGGCAAAAGAACTAATTTAAAAGAACTGATGTTTTCTCCACGGGACTGGACTTTTTTAGGCCTTTCCACGGCGGGTATGTTTGTGCTCATTCTGTGCCAGGAGATATTGCCATGAATCTCTATTTCGGATCAGTGATATTCATTGCCATACTGGGTGGAGTAGTATTTCATCTTCTTTGGACACGCAAGGCAATCCCGTCTTTCAGCACAATGGACTTGACAACCATAGCCCTGTTTTGCAGTCTGCTTTATATCACTATTTTACCTTTTAAATTCGGCCTGAGCCGTATTCCCATAATACAAACATTCTTTTTTGCCATTCCCTATACAGCCACACTATTCATCGGCATCCGCTTGATTCCACGGGCAGGTACGGCAACCCTCATTATCTGCGGGCACAGCCTCCTGTCTCAGGTCATTTCCAGTGGCATTAAACCACTGTGGTGGCCATATGCCCTTTTGGCCTCATTTGCCCTTGAACTGTATTTTATTATTACAGGAAATTATCTGCAAACCAGGAAGAATGCCATTGGTGCCGGATTTCTTCGAGGGCTTACAGTTTATATTTATTTTTACTGTTTTTCCGCTCCCTATATCTGGCATCAGTTTTATGCGCCTTGGTATATTTTTATCCAGACAGCACAAGGAATAGTCGGATCAATAATCGGTGCCCTTATCGGCATATACCTGAGTAAACCAATCATTAACGCCGTCCGTTACGGGGGAATCTAAAACACAAGAAAGAAAGGAATGAATTATGGCTTTTTACAAAATCACCTACAATGAACAGTATCGTTTCGCTACCGTCCACAACTATGGATGCACATTCCATTGTCCGACATGCAGTTACAAACTACGTAGCGGTTCATCTGGAAAACCCGGCTTGGCCTTTCCTGCCCCGAAAAAGTATCTGGAAACGGCGGAAATCAAGGAAGCCCTCCGCCGACTGCCTATCAAGAACCTGTATTTCATGGGCGGAGAACCTACAGTGGCGAAGAATTTGCCCGAAATACTCCGCTTTGCCAAGGAGGAACTAAATGTCAGCACCAGCTTGGGACATACGAACGGCAGTAAAATTCCTTTGCCTTATCTGGACGGGGCCAACGTTGGCCTTAAGGCTTGGGATGAGGATCTCCACCGGACTATCACAGGACAGGAAAGAGATCGCATCTTTGCAAATGTGGCTGCCGCCCACAAAGTAGGAATGGATCTGAAGATTAATATAGTTTATGTTCCGGGACTTGTCGATCTCGATCAGGTGGAAGGCGTTGCCGCTTGGCTGGCCTCAGTGGACAAGGACATCCCGTTTCATATCATGGGATACATTCCCGTTCCTGGTCAGCCTTATCCCCAACCCACTGCTGAACAGATGATGGCGGCTGAAACTCTTAGCCGACGGCATCTCCGACATGTGGCCAGTTCCCGGCTGGAACCCGATCATGCGCTCCGCCTGGCAGACAGAGATGACCGTTTTGCTGTAACTCGCGTTTTGTAATGAATAGTGTTGATCATTAAATTATGAAATAGACTTTCAGACGCGTGATGATAGTATTAAATTGGTCCACTGCATCCCTTTTCCACTGATTACTTTTGTGCATTATTGGATGAGAGTTGTGATGAAAACGAATCGGTCACGCCTGATACTTTCAACCAGTAATCCTTAATTCTGTGGACTTCCAAATACTGTGGAATAGTAGGTGGACACCAGCATAGTCCATATAACATTTTCCATAATAAATATTTGTTGATTAACGATTATAAGGTGCAGCGGCGGAATTAACGGTTTCCGGTCTATCATATCTGTGAAATACTTCCTGTACTCTTCAGTTTATCAATTTCCGATTTTATGCTATCTTACAAACAGTAATCATTAAAAAAAAATTTCTTAATTCAAATAATAAAGATAAATGTAAACTGATTTATACAGACTATATTTTTATTTTAATTCAAACCGATCTACTACCGTATTTCCCCATTAATAGGAGTTGACATTCAGACAAAATGCAAATATATTACATGGCAATCGTTTCCCCTTAAATAGAAAGCGTGGGAATAAAAGCAAGTGACTTTAACGTTAACCCGTTTTGCACTTGCTTTTATTTTTTTAGCGGTCAAGTATTTCAAGGGTCAATAAATTCAAACTGACCCACTACCCCCCTCTTTAGAGGGATTTATAATATTTTATTTTATGAGTATACTATCACCAAGCATTCAGATGTGTGCAATTTTTATTTCGGAAAAGCCTGAAAAGGCTGCCCTCTGACTTAAGATTATGTAAAAACACGGAGATATGTCATCAAACAAAACAAGAAAATAGCAGGCCAAGTGCGATAGACATGGAGGTTTGTTGCAATGTCATCCTTATCATACCAACAATATAAGGGTAAAAATATTCTTTATATTGACTTCAGAAATAAAAGAAGAGATCAGAACATTGCAACCATTTACGAAGCGGCAAAGGAAGTGCGGGCATGGACCGAAAAAGGACTCATACTTCCTGATTTCCGGAATGCTGTTACAACACCAGAGTTTCTGACCCACGCAAAACAACTTGGTTTGGAAGTTTTCGCGCCGAAGTCGCTTAAGAGTGCGTGTATCGGCATTACAGGTGTTAAAAAGAAACTTCTGCAGGAATATAATACTTTTTGCAATGGTTCAGTTGTTTCGTTTGAAACTGAAGAAGAAGCAAAAGAATGGCTGATAAGGGATTAGACAAAAAGGTTTATTTTGACATAAGGTTTATTTCTTCCTTCCTGAAAGAAATAAATCGTCGACCATGACAAAAATGCAAGATTTCAACTGATAATTATTGCCCATTTAGCATCATAATTATGCCCATGATAATTTGGCCGTTGCGGTTAATTAATCAAAAATCGCCTATAAAAAATGATTGAATATTTACTGGACAATTATAGCATATATGCTATAATAAAACTATGAATTGGACAATTACCTACTACAGTGAATCGATTCAGAATGAAATACTTGCATTGCCTGCCGGTTTTCTCGCACGCTACCTCAGATACACCGATCGTATGGAGGTTTATGGACCTGATTTAGGAATGCCCCATACACGCGCAATGGGTGAGGGATTGTTTGAACTAAGGCTGAAAGCAGCAGAAGGAATCGCGCGTGTATTCTACTGTACAATTGTTGGTAAAAAAATTGTGATACTACATCAGTTCACTAAAAAATCAGAAAAAACACCGCCCAGAGAACTTACGGTGGCAAGGCGGCGTTTGAAGGAGGTCAAAGATGCTCACTCATAAAGAACTTAAGGCTCAGGCCCTTAAGCGAGAGGATGTTAAGTCAGAATATGACCGGCTTGACGAAGAATTTTCTTTTCTTGACGAATTTCTGAAAGCACGTTCTTTCGCCGGTGTTACTCAAGCGGAAGTTGCCAAGTGTATTGGAACAACACAATCTGCGATTGCGCGAATGGAGTCAGGTAGAGGAAAACACTCTCCATCATTGGCAACATTGCAAAAATATGCTCGTGCAATTGGTTGCCGTCTGGAGTTGCGGTTAATCAATAATATGAAAACAAATAAAAAGGAAAAAGCGAACCATGCGCTCCACCGGACACGCTAAAGCGCGCTGGCGAGCTTTTCGTTCTTCAAAAATAGCTTGCCCAATGGTGTTAAATGTTAACAGCGAGAAAATACAAAAAAATTCTTGCGCTCCATAATCAAGGGCAATCAATTCGAAGTATCAGAAAGCATACTGGTCATTCACGTAATACTATTCGGAAAGTCTTGGATATCCAAATCCCACCCACTTTCAAAGTATCCTTGAGACCATCTATGATTGATGATTACAAGGACTTTATAAAAGCAAAATTCGACGGCGACACATTAACCTCACGTCAAATATATGAGGAAATTGGGAAAAATGGTTATGAAGGTTCTTATTCAACAGTGAGGCGCTATTTATCAAAACTGGCCGAAGAAAAAGAACTTCCCTTCAGGGAATCTATCCGTACAAAGAAAAACCGGAAGGAAATATACGGTACATGGTTGCTTAGCATGGTACAAGGGAAGATTCGCTTCAATGAAATAGAAACGCGTTTTGCTGAATATTTAGACACAGAAAGTGCGAAAAAACTATACAGGTATCTTCTGGGAGGCTCACTCAGATATAGAAATAGATCGATAACAATTTTTGCCCATCTGAACAATATTTCAAAAAGTAAAATTGCTGATTATTTAGGATCAAATAGAACGACGGTACGTGGCTACATTAAGCAGTTCGAAACTAATGGGGCTGAAGGTCTTTTCGATTTTAGTAGAGAAGGACCCAAAAAGTATGAAGAACCAAGATATAAAGAGAATGTTTTTAAAATATTACATTCTCCTCCATCCTGTTATGGGTTTAATAGAACAACATGGCGGATGGAAGACCTCTACCAAACCATGGTGCAAGAAGATCTCTCATTGTCAAAAACAGGTATTAGGAAGATTATTAAAAATGAAGGATATCGATTTATAAAAGCAAAGAAAGTCTTAACCAGCACTGACCCACAATACCGTGAAAAACTAAAAGAAATAACAAGTATTCTTATAAATTTAAAAAACAATGAAAAGTTTTTTTCAATAGATGAATTTGGCCCTTTTGCCATTAAAATGCAAGGTGGCAGATCATGGGTACCTCAAGGAGAAAATAGAATTGTACCACAGTGGCAAAAAAGTAAAGGCAGCTTGATTTTAACCGCCGCTCTTGAATTATCCACCAACCAAGTAGTGCATTTTTATTCGGCAAAAAAGAATACCGACGAAATGATAAAGTTACTTGAAATACTGTTAGAAAAATACAAAGATGAAGACCGAATTTTCTTATCGTGGGATGCGGCCTCTTGGCATATATCTAAAAAACTCCAGCAAAAGGTAGACGATAAAAACAGTGTCGAATTCAGACTACAGCACAACACCCCTCATATTGAGTTAGCTCCACTTCCTTCCTCTGCCCAATACCTGAACGTTATCGAAGCCGTTTTCAGCGGCATGGCGAAAGCAATTATTCACAACAGCGATTACCAGTCTGTCGAGGAAGCGAAGGCCGCTATTGACCGCTACTTCCTGGATCGAAACGACTATTTCAAGAAGAATCCGAAGAAAGCTGGGAACAGGATCTGGGGGCAAGAACTGGTCGCCTGTCGATTCAGTGAATCGAATAACTGCAAAGACCCAACGTGGAGATAAAATCAGCCCAATCACAGTCTGGTGCTTATTCTAGCTCCGCTCGAAACGCACAGACTGAACATTACTCTCTTTCAATCGTTAATCCTCAAATCTTATGAAAGTTCCGCATCAAACAGTAGTAGGTGTTAGAAACGTCCGCTGCACCTGAATTTTAACAAGATCAGACTTGATGAATACTATATGAAAGATTGCATGTCGTCGGGAAGAACGAATTACCTATAAGAAAACTCTTAGTAAAACGTAGGGAGATATTTTGAAGGGTGCAGGGAAGAATTAAGGGGGTTACAATTTCCTTAAAATATCTTCTCTGCAATAAAAAAAATAACAGGGTGGGAACAATAGACGGGATAGGTGTGAAATGGCTGTTTTGTGATTAGCTGAATATGTGTGTTGATTATGAAGCGGCGTGATCTGAGCTGCAAGCCCAGAGTGTTAGCCGCGAAATAAGCGGCACACTTTTTCAGCGGATAAAATCACAAATGTGCTTACAGCCTTATCATGGCTATACCAACCTCAAGCAGGGCGGGAAATCTTTAAAAAAAAATAAATACGTAAGTAGTTTGACTTTTATCATGCCCGTATAGCCGATAGCACAGCTATGTTTTTTATGCGTCAAGCCTCATCGGCATTACCACTGCAAATTGAGTTTCACACCCCAAAACTAACCCATCTAATTCACCAAGTCCCATGCGGTCAAACGTAATGCTCCCATCAAATGCAGCTTCTCTAATATAATCCAGATCAAAGCATTGTCCTGTATTACTGATAATATGGTGATTTAATAAGCTCAGATCACGAGATGTTATAGATCGGAAAAAATAGGCAGGTACACCATTACAACGCCGGTAATTCAGAATCAGGTTGATGTTAGGATATGGCGTCGGCTCGTCTATTGATTGCAAAATAATTTGTTTCTTATTCGCAGTCACAAGATTATATTCGCCGTCAGGCAAATTAAAAGATGCCGGCAATTCATTATAATCAGGTAAAAAACAATGTAACCGATGGCCGTCACAAGTGTAATAAATGCCATCGGCAATATGTATATAAGCCAACGCCTTGTTGGTTTCGTCTTTTCCGATTGCCTTGATCAGCCATGATAATTGAGAAAAGTGTTTTTCGATAACCGCCGCCTTAATGCTTTTGTCAATGATGTAAGTATTCATAATATTCCCTTTCTGCCCGTCATGCCGATAGCTCAGCTTCAAATAATTAATTGGTCTCTTTATTAACCATTAAAATATAATCCGCGGCTTTTTGCGCCTGTGCCGCTGCCATGATGACAAGCTTTTTGTCGTCTTTTAGAGCTTTCAGCCAACCTTGAATATAGGCAGCGCTATTATTAAGCGTTATGTTTTCAATTCCGACAAAGCCACAAAGAAAAGCTGCTCCCATTTCCGCCACAAGCTCTTCTTTTGAATATTCACCATTGCCAAAACGGCTAACATTATTGTTAAGCCGATTTAAACGGCTTTGGTGGCCGGTGGCGTGAATAGTTTCATGAAATAATGTTGAGTAATATTCTTCGGCAGTGTCAAAACTATCGAAGCGGGGCATGCTGACAATATCGCTCAAAGGATTGTAAGACGCTCTTTGTTTCCCTTGTTGAATCTCCGGACAATTAGGCATGTTAGCAATAATAGCCTCGCATTCCGCAATATGATCAAAGTCATTATGAACTACAGGAATAGAAGGGATTTTGCTTGTATCAATGTTTTCACACTGGGCGACATTATAAACAGTGTAATATCTCATAAAGGGAACATTTTTTTCTTTTTCTTCGTCGTCAACTTGATTTATCCAATTCCAAAAAACAACAGGTGTGCCTTTTTCATCTTTCTTTACATTGCCGCCTAATTCTTGAGCTTGTTTAAAAGATAACCAGTAAGGGCTTTCATATCCCTGAACCGCAAGCATAAAAACATTTATTCCCCGATACTCTTTTTTAGAAATTAAGTTTTTCGGCATACCTTCGACAGATTGCCAGGGCTTATGCCAGGGAATGATCCCCGCTTCCAACTTCTCAATAATCCTGCTTGTGATAATTTCGTAAACTTTCATTTTCTTTTTTCTCCTTTCGTTAAATGGTTTTCTCTCTAAAAACATTTTGAAAAACCAACTTCACAAAAAGGCGGTGCAAAGAGCACGAAAGAGCCGAAGGCGCTTCTATGCCATGCCCAGAGGGTATTGCGAAAATATTGTTCGAGCTTTTTAGAAGAATATTTTTGTAACGATAAAGATTTTCACCGAAGAAAAAAAAAGAATAAAAAAACAAATAACAAAATCTTTATTGCCGAAGGCATGGCATAGAACTTTCGTGCAGAAGGCACCGCTAGTTGGTTTTGAAAAAAATGAAATAATAAAACATCGGGGGATATTTTGATGGGTGCAGGGAAGAATTAACGGGGGTTACAATCCCCTTAAAATACCTTCCCTGCAAGCGTCAGTGCTTTAATAATGCCCTGACGTAGAAATATAATTAGTGATTCCTATATTCCTGCGGAAACTCTTCTTCGGGAGCGTGTGCACCGTTTTGGTCGTATATATAACCACATATTTTACATATTATTGCTTCATATCCCAGGCACCCGTCATACTCCCGGAAGTCAGATACTTCACTGGCTCCACAATTTACACAAGGTTTAACTGATATTAACATAGTCGTAATTCTCTTTCCCCCGTCGTGCCGATAGGACAGCATGCTTCACTAAAACGATAACGGATGAAAAGCGTTATAACCGAAGACTGTCATCCAGATTGTTTTCCCCGTTTTATTCATTCTTTTAATAGCGTTTTCATGCCCTTGATCGCCGCATCCATAACCATCACGTTCTAAAATATACGCTGCCATCATTCCAGCGCGTTGTGCGAGCCCTTCTAACTCCCTTATTATTTGTTGTTTATTTTCCATCGTCATACATTTTTCAGGTAAATCAATAAACGGCGTGTTCAATAATTGGTTTAATTTGTAATTATTCATTTTGCCCCTCCCAATTTAACGCGGCCCTCTGCAAAGGCTAAGTAAACAGACTCAAGACTATAGGACAAAGATTGTTTTGTAACTTTCCATGCCGTATCATATCGATGGCCACGCTTTAAATAATAGCCCGCGCCCATGCTGTACTTTTCACGGTGTTCATCTTCCGGGGTGATTTCGCTAAAATGAGATAGTTCCGGCATACCGGAAAGAATGGCCGCTTTTCTCATTTCAGAGAACAGGTCTTTTGTATGCTTTGACCAGCCGATTATGAAAAACGGGTCTTCTTTGGTATTGAAATAATCCGTCATAAGTTCACAATCATCAATTTCACGACTAGCAATAATGACGGCCTTTGCATAGTCCGGTTTTCCTTGTTCAAAAAGCTGTTTCCCAAGCTCTATTTTGCGGGTGCGCTCTTCCGCTACCTGTTTTTGCAGCCGGTCTTTTTCCTCTTTCTTTGCAATTGCTTTTTCGTAAATTACTTTGACTTCATCTGCTGGAATAGTTTCATCTAAAATATAGGTTTGTATTCTGTCATCTTTTTTCTCGCTAATCCATTTAAGCTCATAGGCATCTTTTACGCCTTGCACCATAGTTTCTAAATTTACGATTATGTATCTCATGCCGTACATAGGGAAACGTTCATTTATCCCTAATTTATCAGTAATGACAAAACGCGGGTTATCGTAGCCGTTTAATTTTAAGATTGTTCCGATTGCTAAATTGTTTTTGTCTTCTGCGTTGATCGGTTCTAATCTTCTCCCTGAATAATTAATTTGATAGATCATTTTCTTTTCTCTCTTTCTCCGGTTCATTTCCAGCCGGTCAATTATTTGTTATTTGCAATAATTATTTTTTGCCCCTGATAAGCTTTAATCTTAGAATTACCATGCTCAATCGTGTTCGGAAGTACACGAGCAAAAAAGATTACAGCCCAAATTAAAAACGCCCAACAAAGTACATTGCCAATAAGCTTCATTTTCTTCTTTCTCCTTTCGTTAAATGGTTTTCTCTCTAAAAACATTTTGAAAAACCAACTTCACAAAAAGGCGGTGCAAAGAGCACGAAAGAGCCGAAAGGCGCTTCTATGCCATGCCCGGAGGGTATTGCGAAAATATTGTTCGCGCTTTTTAGAAGAATATTTTTGTAACGATAAAGATTTTCACCGAAGAAAAAAAAGAATAAGAAAACAAACAACAAAATCTTTATTGCCGAAGGCATGGAATAGAACTTTCGTGCAGAAGGCACCGCTAGTTGGTTTTGAAAAAAAAGAAATAATAAAACATCGGGGGATATTTTGATGGGTGCAGGGAAGAATTAACGGGGATTACAATCCCCTTAAAATACCTTCCCTGAAAATAAAAAATAACAGGGTGGGAAAATAGACGGGATAGGCGTGAAATGGCTGTTTTTGTGATTAGCTGAATATGTGTGTTGCTTATGAAGCGGCAAGCGACGTGCTGCAAGCCTCGGAGCGATAGCGGAATAAGCGGCACACTTTTTCAGCGGATAAAATCACAAATGTGCTTACAGCCTTATCATGCCTATACCAACCTCAAGCAGGGCGGGAAATCAAAATAAATTTAGTTTGATCTGGCAATCCAACGTTTGTGATAACGCTGGAAGAGGGAAGGGTAGGGCTACCGAGAAGATTTGGTCCAAATACAAAGATGCACATCCGATCTTCTAAAATTTTCATTGAATGCCGGATGAAAGATGCAAGGCTTAATTGTTTATTTTCCAGCTTACGTATGAGTTCAGTAATAATTGTTTGATTTTAATAAAATATTGGCGTAAATAATTAAGCATTAAATCAACGGCGCTGTTTGAAAAAAAGCGGTTATGTACCCTGGTAATTGTTGCCGACGCTTAGCTCCGCATTAGGTGCCTTTCAGATGGTAGAATTCCAAGTAGCCGCCAGGGCACTCTTCCGGTGCATTGAGGACAGGATGTTATGGACACGACACCAGCAACAACATCAACAAAGCTAACGGCTAAACTGCCGAAGGATGGGCTATGCCGCATCCTGAGCCTAGATGGTGGCGGGGCGAAGGGGTTCTATACCCTGGGTGTACTGAAAGAGATTGAGGGCATGATGAAGTGCCCGCTCTACAAGCGGTTCGATCTGGTCTTCGGCACGAGCACGGGTGCAATCATCGCCGCATTGATTGCCCTCGGCTACGAGGTCGATGAGATCCACACACTCTACAAAGAGCATGTGCCCAGGATCATGCGAGTTCGCAGTCCAGAGGGAAAGTCGAAGGCACTCGAAGAGCTAGCGAACACAGTTTTTGCAGATAAGAAGTTCGACGCGGTGAAAACAGGCATCGGTATCGTCACAACAAAATGGGTTATCGAGAAGCCTATGATCTTTAAAGGCAATATCGCGCAAGCCCACGGCCGTAGTGGAACATTTATTCCTGGATTCGGTTGCACTATCTCTGACGCTGTACAGGCTTCATGTTCGGCGTTCCCGTTTTTTGATCGAAAGATGATAACGACTGAAGCAGGTTATCAAGTGGAACTGATCGATGGCGGCTACTGTGCAAACAACCCAACTCTGTATGCGATTGCAGACGCCGTCATTGCCATGAACATGGCTCATGCCGATCTTCGGGTAGTCAGCGTGGGTGTTGGCGTTTATCCAGAGCCACCGCAGTCTTTCAAGATGTGGTTAGTGAAGAAATTCCTACTGAGTGTCCGGTTGCTGCAAAAGACGCTGGAGATCAACACGCAGTCGATGGACCAAATACGTGTGATCTTGTTCAAGGATATCCCAACCATCCGGATCAGCGACACATTCGAGAAACCAGACATGGCAACCGATTTATTCGAACACGACCTCGATAAGCTCAATATATTGCGACAGCGTGGCAGCGAGTCGTTCGCTAGTCGAGAGGAACAACTCAAAGAATTTATGCTGTGAGTTTTCAAATGGAGGGGGAGCATGGCTATTCCTGAATCGCAACTCGAAACGTGGGCGCATCAAGGGTCGATCACACAGTCGAGCAACACGTACAACACGATCAAGAATAAACTCGAGGCAGTGGGAAACCCTTACGCTGGCAAGAGCTACAAGGTGCTTCTACAAGGCTCTTACGGTAACGACACGAACATCTACGCCGAGAGCGATGTAGATATCGTGATCAAGCTCAACAACTGCTTCCGTCACGATCTCAATGAACTGTCTGATGACCAGAAGGCAGCATTCAAGGCCGCGCATTCGGATGCCACGTACACGCACCACGATTTCAAAAGGGACGTGCTGAGTGTTCTTAAAGCCGAGTACGGCGACAATGTTGATCCGGGAGACAAGGCGATCAACATCGCTGCCAATGGAAGTCGCCGTAAGGCAGATGTGATTGCGGCCATCCAATATCGGCGCTATCACAAGTTTCTGAGCACTTCCGACCAAGTCTATGACGAAGGCATCTGCTTCTTCAACGGTGCTAGCGAGTGCATCGCAAACTACCCGAAGCAGCATTCAGCGAATTGTACGGCTAGGCATCAAGCGACCAATGAATGGTTCAAACCCATGGTGCGTGTCCTCAAAAATCTGCGTGGAAAGTTGATTGAAAACAAAATGATCGAAGCAGGTGTCGCCCCCTCGTACTATATTGAGGGGCTGCTGTATAACGTGCCCAATGAGAAGTTCGGCAAGAGCTACGACGACTCTTTCGTCAACTGCATAAACTGGATAATGGAC
>CAWKNI010000007.1:0-2089375 GCA_963851005.1 uncultured delta proteobacterium | reverse complement strand
GCTCATTTGGGATGGTAATTGCTGCCAAGCATTTATTAAAGATTCCATATTGAACCATTAAATTATTATTTTCTTTTATGTCGTGCCACATGGCACTGAATGTTTACCGCGACGGGCAGAGAAGCTATATGACAGGGCATCATTTCAATGTTTACTGCCAACGCGGTAACACGACCGCCCAAGCCCGCCGGGCCTACGCCCAACTTGTTGACACTATCTAATAATTCTTTTTCCATTTGTTCCACGCGTTCATCAATACTGTTGGCTTCGCCAACCGGCCGTAAAAGAGACTTCTTCGCCATAATGCAGGCCTGTTCAAGCCAGTCGCCCATGCCCACTCCGACTATTACGGGCGGACAGGGATTGGCGCCGGCGCTATCGACCGTTTCCAGAACAAATTTTTTAATGCCGTCAATTCCCGCAGACGGAGTCAGCATTTTCGCGGCGCTTACGTTTTCACTGCCGCCGCCTTTAAACAGGCATGGCGATAATTTTCATACGGTTGCCGGAAACAATATCAACACTAATTATCGCTGGTAAATTGTCTGTGGTATTTTCTCGGGTGAACGTATTGCAAACAGATTTGCGCAGATATCCTTCAACGTAGGCCTGTCTTAGCCCCTCTTCAATTGCCGCGTGAAAAACGCCGCCGGTTAAATGCACCAGAACATCCTGTCCGAGTTCCACGCGAAAACAACCGCAAGACCGGTATCCTGACAAATGGGCATTTTTTTGCGGCGCGCGATATCAGCATTCTCAATTATTTTCTGCAAAACTTGCTTGCCGGTTTCCGATTCTTCACGGGGTAAAGCGGGCGCATGGCGCAGAGCTCCAACGACATCTTCGCCCAAAACAGTATTGGCTTCGATGAAAAGTTTTTTTACCGCTTTGGTTATGCGTTTGGTATTAATCCGCCGCAAATTTGTTTTAGTTTTAAATTCCACGTCCATAAACTTTTCCCTTTGGAATCTTATGCCGTTTCCGCTCCAAAGGATAACGCGGCGGCAAGGAGGAGGCTCCGCAGGCGTATTACTAAGACGTCGAGCAAGCTGACGATGCTGCCAACAAAGTTAGCCGAAGAAAACGAAATGGCATCACATGCCGCGCCGAAATTCCAGCGACTTTGATATCGACATCTTATTATATTTCAAATCTCCACCCATTGGCACACCGGTGGTGATGCGTTCAACTTGATATTTTTGTCTTTGAGCATCCGGGTAATCAGCAAGGCCGTGGCTTCGCCGTGAACATTGGCATTTGCCTGATAATCAATTCTTTGACCGAGCCGGTGTTAATCCTTTGCATCAGTTCGTCTAACCGGAAAATTTCCTGGGCCTGATCCCGTCCAGGGGCGCCAGCGCGCCGTGAAGAATGTGATAAGTTCCCCGGAATCCCCCGCACTCTTCAATCGCCGCCAGAGCGTCAGGATCTTCCACAACACAAAGGACCCCAAAATCCCTTGTTGTGTCGCGACAGATGTGACAAATATCTTCCTCCGTCAGGTTTAAACAAATCCTGCAAAGCCTGATTTTTCTTTTCGACTTCAATGATGCTTTCCGCGAGTTTTTTTACATCATCTTCCGTGGAGCGCAAAATAGAAATTGCCAGCCTTGCGGCAGTTTTTTCTCCGATGCCAGGAAGCTTACCCAACTCGGAAATGAGCTTTTTATAGGTTGCGCCTATGCTTCATAATAGCCTTAGAGGCCGGTAGATTGAATCCGCCGGTAATTTTGCTATTTCCGAAGAAGCCATTTCCTGCGACTTCGGATTCCCTCATTGACTACGGCAATAATTAAGTCCTGCAGCATTTCGATATCTTCGGGATTGACTACTTCCTTTTCGATTTTCAGTGATACAATTTCAAATTTACCGTTCACTACAACGCGCACCATCCCGCCGCCAGCTTGCGCCTCGACGGTTTTTGTCTCTAATTCCTGTTGCAGTCGACCCATTTTCTCCTGCATCTTTTTTGCCTGCTTCATGATGGTACTAAAATTTTGCACTATTTATGTCCTCCTCTGCTTTTTTGATGAACTTTTCCAATATCGTAATTTTGCACCAATTGATCAGCACTTTGCAATGTTGTCAATTTTTATCTGTCTTCACCTTAATTTCTACTATTTTGGCGTCGGAAAGTTCATCCATGATTTTCTGTAAAAGCGGCTGATTCATCGCTTCACGTTTTATGTCGTTTATACCATTAACTTGCTTGCGCCCACTATTCCCGTTCGCATTGCCATTTTCCGCGTCGAGAATGGCAATTTTTATCGCCACGTTTTTCTGAAAAAAATCCCTGGCAATTTGTTTCAGTTTTTCTTTTTGCGTTGTTTTTATTTCCTCTAAAAAAATATAGTCTTCGGAAATCCTAATGTCAGGCAGTCGTTTTCGTAACTTAAAATCTTAGCGGAATCAATTTTTGCCCCCAGGATCGCGCTTTCTTTTTTGATAAAGTATTTGAAATTGTCGCGGAGGGCATTCAAATTGCCCACATTATTATGCGCATCGAGGGAATTATTCTCTTTATCTGTATCAGCAGCAACGCTGCTTGCTTTAGTATAATCTGCTGGTGATTCTCTTAACGGTTTATTTTCTGAAAAATACGGCTCAACATGGTTGCCGGTTGTTGGCAAACCCTGTTGAAGCCTTTGTTCGATGTTTTCAATGGTCGCAATAATTTCACCAAGGGGAATTATCGGCTCCATGTAAGCCATTTTGACAATTATAGTCTCGAGTTTCATGCGTGGTTCCTGGCTGCGAAGAAAACTCCCCTCTTCCGCGATCAGAATTTCCACAAAGCGCTGTAAAGTTTCGCGTGATATAGCGCGCACCTGATTTTTCAGCTTTTCAATTTGTTCCGGCGCTATATCGAAAGAAGAACTGCCATCGGCGGCAATTTTCACCAGAAGCAAATTTCTAAAATGCTTTACTAGTATTTGATAAAAATGCTTCATGTCGATGCCGGCCAGATATGCTTCTTCAAGAATAATCAGGCAGGCGCCGGCGTCTCGCTGCAAAACCGCTTCGGAAAGACGGAAAAGATATTTCCGGTCGGTAAGCCCGAGACTTTCTTCCACATCATCATCTTTAATATCCATTCCGGCATAGGAAATGACCTGATCAAAAATACTTTGCGCGTCGCGCATACTGCCGTCACCGGCTTCGGCAATCCATAAAAGTGCGCTCGGGCTGATTTTAATTCCTTCAGAGGCGGCAACCCGGCCCAAATTGGCGGCGATTTCCTGGAGAGATATTCTGCGGAAATCATAGCATTGGCAGCGTGAAAGAATGGTGGCGGGAACTTTATGACTTTCGGTTGTGGCAAAAATAAAAATTACGTGGGCCGGCGGTTCTTCCAATGTTTTCAGAAGCGCGTTGAAAGCTTCACGTGTGAGCATATGCACTTCGTCAATAATATAAACTTTGTATTTAGAGGCGGCCGGAGCAAACTTGACGTTTTCCCGCAGTTCCCTGATTTCATCAATGCCGCGGTTGGAGGCGCCGTCTATTTCCCGCACATCCAGCGAAGAGCCGTTGGTAATTTCTAGGCAGTTGGAACAGACATTACAGGGAGTGGCCGTTGGCCCTTTTTCACAATTGAGCGATTTGGCCAAAATTCTGGCAACCGAAGTTTTGCCCACGCCTCGCGGACCGCTGAATAAAAAGGCATGCGCCACACGACCCTGACCGATGGAATTGCGCAGGGTTTTGACGACATGCTCCTGACCGGCAACATCTTCAAATGTTTGCGGTCTGAATTTTCGGGCTAATACTAAGTATTCCAACTGAACTCCAGATGCCACTTTTGTTTTCTTCGGCTAACTTTGTTGGCTTCGTCCTCAGCGTCCTCAACGTATTATTAATACGCCTGCGGCGCCTCGTCCTTGCCGCCTTGTTATCCTTTGAAATCAAAATGGCAGATACATTACTGGTGACCGGGTTTACCGCAACACATGGCGGACATTGCTGCCGCTGCTTCCTTCCGGACCTGACGGGGTTCACAAGCCTCCGTTGCGCGGGACCCGGCCACACTATTTTAAGATAGAACTTTCAGCCTTTGCAAAACCCTACCAAATGTCATTGCAAGGAGCCCCTTGGGCGACGTGGCAATCTTAATCACAAAGTATTGGCTTTACACAGGCCTTTATTTAAACGTGACTTTTAATCGATAAATGAACAGGAATCAACTCAAATTTTTCATGGTTGGTTTTTATAAACGATGTTGTTGTTTTTAATCGCCTTAATCAGATTTAAAGTATCAAAATAAACTTCATTCCTTGTAATCTTATTATTAACTATTTCAACTACATCCACTCCAAATTCAATTATTGCGATTTTTCTTACCGGTATAATGGCCTTCCATTTCAAAGTAAATCCTTTTTCAGTAGGAATTATTTCTTCATAAGTCCATATCCAATCAGGATTATTTTTTAATAATTTTTTAAAATATGGCAATATTTCATCATGTCCTTTAAGGCCATTTTTAACGGTTGGATATGAATAAAATGCCTGAGTTGAATAATAGTTAATTAATTTATCCGGATTATTTCCAGTCCATGCCGCTAGCCAATTATTACAAAAATCTTTTGCTTCTTCTAAATTCATTATCCCCCCTGCTCTATCTCTTGCGCCCTTCCAACAAACTGCAAGTCTCAATCTATTTATTTAAACAAGTGATGGTTAGTTGCAATACAGTCGCAAATAAAACCCACAGCATGTAAGGGATTTGGATATAGGCCACCCAATGCACATACGGATAGATAACAATTATCGCCCAAATCAGCGTACCAAGTATAAGGATAGCATCAACTAACGCCCTGAAGTTGTTTCTTAATTCAAATTGTAAAGGTGTAAAAGAAAAATTAAAAAATAGATTAAGAGTGAATGGCACAATAACTAAAGATGAAATTCTTGTTTGAAAAACCATTAAAAAAACTTTGCCAAAGGAAATAGCGATCAAAATATAAAGAAATATCCACACCGGACCCAGAAGCCAAACGGGTGGAGCCCAAAAAGGTTTTTTAAATTTTGAGTACCAGTCGTAGTGGCTCATGTGTTTATAAAATAAAAAACAGTGGGATCGCTTTATTGCCTCTCATATACAAGGTAACTAAGAAATTTTCTGGCGGAGAGAGCGGGATTTGAACCCGCGGTACACCTTTGTGGGCATACACACGATTTCCAGTCGTGCTCCTTCGGCCGCTCGGACATCTCTCCTAGAAAAAACAATATTTTGTATCATAGAGACGTAACATATTACGTCTTTGCATCTATTAATTATGGGAGAGGGGGATTCCAACAAATAGTATAACAAGCTTTAATTACTACGTTTCTTTATATCGTAGTTTTCAGCATACCCCCAAAAATACCCCCAAATAATTTTATTTCTGCCAAATAAGTTTTATTTTTGGCTGCTTTTTCTACCAAATAAAAATTTGTAATTCAAGGTTTATCATTACAGGCAATGACTTTTTTATCAATGATTGCCGTTGAGGATTCTAAAAAAGGCTAATATTCAAAATTACCCGTTCTTAAAGTGAAACTCCCCGCGGCAAGCCGCGGGGCATCTTAGCGCAGCTTGATCTCAAGCTGCGCAGGCCCATGCGTGATGTGCTTATGATTTTTTATGTACCTCTCTATTACGGAACGAGTCATACGGTCTCCGATTGTCCGTACAAAATACCCGTCTTCCCACATTTCCCCACTCCAAAGCTTCTTCTTCAAAAACGGAAACTCGCGGAATAGACCACGGGCACTCTTACTCTTGATTATTCTTACTACCTCTCCTATCGATCTGCTCGAGGGAAAGGATAATAATATATGTACGTGTTCTATTGCTATTTCCATTTTAATCACTTCAAAACCATAATCTTCGCTGATCTCTCGAATCAGCTGTTCCGCTCGTTGTCGAACTTCGTCGCGCTCAAATATCTTTTTACGGTATTTCGGACACCATACCAAGTGGTAACTTGTATCGTAGACCGCATGACTCGTTCTTCTCAGTGCCATACCGGTCGTATATCACATTGTCACGCATCGGCCTATACGGATAAGGGGGACGCTCCGCTCCCCCTTATAACCCCCTCGGCAAGGCATGCATTCATCCCACGCGGCAAGCCGCGGGGAACTCTGCAAAGGGAGTATTAGAATTAATTCTGACAGTGATCATTTTTTATCTGCCGCTTCCTTATCCATTCTCGCCCTTAGCTCACCAATTATCTTAGCATCAATAATCTCTCTCATGTTTAAACCATATATGAATATGTTTTCATTGCGATATTATCCTGTTTTTTGCCTGCTGCTTTAAATGGTTATTAAATAATTATTAAAGATTAATATTTAATAATATCATGTATTTAATACATTTTTGCTCTTGGATCACGGTTTATTTGGCTGCAAAAACCTCTCTTTCATGTAAACATTGTATATATTTATTTTCATTAGTAAATTGACCTATTTTTTGATTGTTTGTTTAAATAATGTTTAACGCTTAATATTTAATGATATCAAATACTAATAATCGTTTTTTCATTCCGTGTTTAAACATTAAGCAGAATTTTTCTGCGTAGGGTCTCCTGTAGAAAACCCGTCTACTCTTCCATTAACCACCTGATTATCAAAATTGATAAATCCTACCGGAGAACAATTCCGCGCTGCTCGGCAAACTTTAAAATCCTGCTCGTAAAAACAGCGCCGAGACTTTTTTTAACATGACCCGAATCACGTACCTCCTTGACTTCGGAAATGGCCTGATAAATATCTTCGTCCGGCATTAGATCGGCGACTCTTTGATAAAAGTTTTTGCTTTTGTGATCCTGGCAGATATCGAGAATATCTTCAGTCAGGCAATCGATTCTGAACTCTTCTTTTTTAAATTTTTGCTTTTTGGAATGAACATAAACTTTATTAGTAACCGGTGAGCCGGCACGGTGAAAAACTATTAGTTCAGCTTGCCTGTCGGCAGATAAAATAAAATTATAATCACTCAACAATTGGAAACCTTTTTTAATCAAATTATCGCAAGTTTGCATGATCGTTTCTTTAATATGTTTTCTCTTTTTAGCGATTATTGGTATTTGTCTGGCAAATTCACTGAGATCTCTTCGATGGATTGGCTGGGTACGAAATACTTTGGATAAATAAAGGGCAAAGCGCTGTCCCATGGGCGTTAGGGAATGGAAAAAATCACTATTGAAATCTACAGTCAAAAGACTATTTTTTTGTATGCTGTTATAAAGAAAGTCGGACACTTTTATTCTGGCAAAGAGTGAAACATTTTTGTTTTTACAATCGCATTTAATAATGTCCAAATGATCAAACAATCTAAACAAAATAATATCGACATATCCCTTTAATTCATTATCCCAATATGCGTTTTTGGCGGTAAATTTAATTCCCAGCAAACAATAAAGATCATTTATTATCTGAGCATAATGATTCTTGCCGAAATTATTTCCCCGTCTTTTTAGCAAATTATAAACTGAACCGAACTCGATATATTGATGGTTAAAATTGGATTCGGCCCAAATCTGCATTAAATCAAAAAATGTTAATAGGGTGCTGGATGTACCAAATCCGAGCTTGGAGTCCGGAAATACTTTCCATTCGCGTCTGATTGTTTTTCCATTTTGATCAACGATGGTATCCTCATAATCAATGGATTTAATTCCGCAGGGAATCTTTTTGGATAACAGAAAAATAGGAAACTCGCATAAAGTAAGCTCATACTTGCTTTTGGGACATACAGATTTATTTTTTTCTAAATCCTTTTGCATATTTTTTTGTAACCGATCTCTTTAAACGTTTTTTACACGTTTATTTAATTAACGTTTACCGGAGCAATAACTTTTCTATTTCATCCATTTACAAATGGTTTAGCCGGTGAAATGTCGATACCTGACCGGTGAAATGTCGATACCTGGCCGGTATAATGTCGATAGCCAGCCGGTGTAATGTCGATAATCGGCCGGTAAAATGTCGATGAGTAAAACATACCGGGCTCGATTAAGATTTTATTGAGGATTTCAAAGTTATGCTTATCCATTGGCCTCAACCGGTGCTGATCGTTCAAAATAGACGGGATTTTCTTTGCTGAAGGGCCTTCTCAGCGCTCTCATTTGAGCCATCTCAGCCGGGCTTTTTCCTTTTCCTGCTAACATCGGATTTTTCCCCAACCGGAAAGGGTAAATCAGGCAATCATATGTTGAGCATTCTTTAACGGCTGCTTTGTTACCGCCCATGCAATCTAAACAGAATCGCCTCATGATCTTTACCGAAGGTCTTTTTCTGCCCATTCTGTATTCGTAAAACGGACAAGGCGCTCCAGTGGCAAAGACAATGTGCCCGGTACAGTTTTCAACTTTCGAATCTGATCTGCTTTGCACGCAGTAATGACAATATGACCGGATTGTTCCAGACGGTGTTTTGTGCTTCTTTCTTTCCGATGTCATCTTGTTTATTCCCCGTCATAGTTAGCGTACCCATTATTGATGAGTGTCATAATATCAGTAACTCTCCATGCTGTTGTTCTTCTCCCCAGCTTGACCGGTTTAGGAAAACGTCCTTCCTTAACTCCGGCCCACCAGCTTGATTTGGAAATGGGAATTATGGCCGGTGTCGTTTTGTCTCCTAAAATTTGATTTATCCTCAAAAATCCGGTTTCCGGTAATCTGTTCATCTTGTTTCCTCCTTCACAAAATTGATTCGCTGTTTTTCTTTGCAAATATCCTTCAATAGTTTTTTAAAGTCTTTTTCCTATTGATTCAGGCTTGCTTTGTTTGCCTGCGTACAAAATAAAACAAAGACGCGTATATGTCAGTCACCGCGAATCGACACGAGTGTGGAAATGTTCTTAATAATTAAAGGCTTGACTTTAAAATAATATTTTATAAGAAGATGATTATATGGAAAAATACGGATGGGATAGGTATAGAAAAGAAGGTTTGCAAGAGCTTGGGAATATCAAGGAATCTCCCCTGTTCGGCAATAAGAATGCCCAAAAATCATTTCTGGAAATTTATTACCAAATCTACAACGACGAAAAAGAAGATCAAATCAAGGCAACAGCCTTCTACCCGGAAAAAGAAATCAAAGTCGTAGCGCAACACAGAGCCAGAACTGTAATTAAAGATTTGCGCAAGAGCATAGATAAATTTTATACGTCTCCTGAAGGAAAAGATTCAAAATTTGAAATTTACTTTATCGCCGAAAGTGGAGATTATAAGTTAGGAATACGGCCTAAAAAAACAAATGCACAATTGCTCTGCCCGGAAGAACCCGTATCCTATAACGAGCATCAGTATTTTATTATAAGGCACAAGCCTTCCGCAATAAACAGACTTAGGGTTTTGCTTTTATTAATAGCGCCTCTTCTTTTTTTGATTAGTTTGGTTATCCTTTATGCGGTGGTGTTATTTTAAGTCTGGGGATGGGATATATTGTCATTATATTGTTTAAATTCATGTCTCGTGAATTGGTGCATTTGTCGTCAAAGTATTTTCTGAAAGACGCCATAGATCATATTGATCTTGTTTCCTTTTCGGCAGAATGCCCCATTACAGGATGTGAAGGGAATATGTTTATTTCCGACGAGTATGACGAGCGGGTAGAAGACAGCGGATATGTTGCTAAATGTTCAAAAGATCCCAAAGGGCACAAGTTTTCTATTGATGCCAGAACGCTTAAAGGAAAAAGAATCAAGACAAAAACCCGATTCCCATTGATGAATATTTTTCGTTAGTTTACTTTGTCTTCTCCCTGTTTTATTGAAGTCAATAAAACAGGGAGAAGAACTCGTATAGCGCTTGCAACTCGTAAGGATCAGTCAACGCCATGAAAAATAATAAATCGACGGTTACGTATAACACCTTGTGTTCTTATAATTTGTCATTTGCTATAAATAACATTATTAGATGTAGGGGTAAATGGGAAGAGTGAATCTGTATTTCACCTGATGCCAAAGAGCATGATTTGTAGATTAGATCCTCTTCTCAGTGCTTTGTCCAATAACTCGTACGGTATCATAAACCTTCTCATATGGGAATGAGTTTGCACTTGCAAGGTTGATTCGGACGAAGCTTTTTACCGGTGTAAATATTTATAATTATTATAGGAGGCAGATTTATATGTCATTAACGGTTCTAGGGATAGATATCGCCAAACAGAAATTCGATGTAGCACTACTTGCAGATGGGAAGATAAAAAATAAAACCTGTAGGAACTCGACGGAAGGTTTTGAAGTTCTTAAAATGTGGTTGGAGAAGCAGGGAATTCAAAAAGTTCATGCCTGTCTGGAAGCAACGGGCAACTATGGAGAAGATTTAGCTATTTATCTTCATGAGGCTGGTCATACGGTAAGCATTGTCAATCCTGCCCGCATCAAAGGATTCGCTCAAAGCGAACTTGTTCGTACCAAGACGGATAAGCTTGATGCGGGAGTCATTGCCCGTTTCTGTTTGGCCATGAAACCAGAGACTTGGATTCCACCAACACCTGCAATCAGATCATTGAGAGCTCTGGTCAGAAGAGTTGACAGTCTAATCGACATGCGCAGCCAGGAGAAAAATCGTATCAGTACGGCGCATGAATCTGTCATTCCTTTAATCAAAGCACATATTGTTTATTTGGATCAGGAAATTGAAAAGATAAGAAAACAAATTGCCGATCTCATAGGACAAAATCCGCATCTTAAACAACGGAAGGATTTGCTGGATTCTATTCCCGGATTGGGTAAGGCAACAGTTCCTCACCTTCTGGCAGAATTAGATAACCTTGATAAATTTACCCATGTTCGGGAAATGGTCGCCTTCATCGGACTCGCGCCAAAGGAAACACTTTCGGGATCATCTATTAAGGGCAAACCCAGATTGTGCAAAATCGGTAATGCAAGACTCAGAAAAGCTCTGTATATGCCGGCGCTGGTATCGATTCAGTGCAATCCTGTTATGATTGCTTTTTATAATCGTCTGAAAGAAAGAGGTAAGAATGGCAAAGTTATTGTCTGTGCGATTATGCGTAAATTGGTTCACGTTATATTTGGTGTCCTGAAATCAGGTAAAATGTATGACCCAAATTATAAGCCAGCTTTAGCTTGACAAGAACGGTATCTACAAGTCATCAACATTTGACAGTCGTCTGAATTAAGGATTACCATTCGAAATAGAGTAAAGACGGAAATCATCAGATTCCGCTGAATTGATTTGTTAAAAATTATATTCTTTCTATACGTTGAAGTAACCTTTGCACTTGGTTAATGCACTTTTGTCTCACCGTGCTTTTATTACGTCCTTCACTCTCTGCTTTTCTCAGATGTGCTCTTATTGCTTTTGGCAAATATGCCATTTCAGCATTTATTGAGTTAGCCTGTTCTGCATAAGTCAAGTCTTCAAAATCTTTTGTATGATCTTTGTGAGCCTTCATGCTTTTATCTCCTTTTCTAAGGGATTATTTTGTATTTTTTAGTAAGATTGCAGGAACTCATAAATAAATAATTATTGTGAGAATATACATGAATCTGACATGGGAGTTTTTACAATATCTCCATTACCTTTACACTCTAAAACAACTTCATCCCCTTTTTTGTCAATAGACAGCCTTGATTCCAAACTCAAAGTCATTGATAAGTTAGATTTACGCGGTGCTACTTAGTACTCGACGATGTGTACTCGACATCGGAAACAAAATCTTTGTCATCAAAAGAGATTAGCAGAGTTTTTGTGAATACCTTCAATCCGTTAATTAAATTTCCGCCAATTGTTTTGTAATTGTATCCAAATGCTTCACCAGATGTAGCCTTGACCATAGGTGGAATTAATGAGGCCGTAGGCTTTCCTAGCATCTGGATTACCTCTGCACGTGTGGTTTGTCCTTTCTTTATGCGCTCAACCTTTGTATTGTCGAAGTTAGAGTTATCCGATTTGAACGTCGAGAAAAATTCCTGGCCAACCAGCGTGTCATTGTAGAAGGAGTATGTCAGTGCTCCGCATGGCAATGACACCTTTCTCCGAGGTCTCGCTAATCACAGAAGAGGCGACATACTCATATGTAATGCTTTTCACGAGCTTCTCGTTCTTTACAACGTCAGAGGTCTCCTTCGGTTCTCCCATTTTCTGTATTACTTGTGAGTAGCTTGTTCGACCCAATTGGAAAGTATCAGAAGTAGGGCGAATGAAATCCTTACCAGCAGTACAACCAGCGAGTAAAAAAAGAAGCGCGAGAAAACCAACTGTTCTAGTAGTTTTATACATATGAAATCTCCCTTTAATAGGCATATGGATATCCGTTAATAGTGGCAGCAGTAATTATATCTGTATCACTGCCCACTACTTGTTTTACAGGTCCAATGCCTTTATAGAACCAGTAATAAGTAGTATCTCCTAATACAGACTGACCAGTTTCCGTCACAGTCTGGTAAAATTGAACCAACACTTTCAAACAATCTTTCAAAGTCATATCACCATTCGTCTTAACATCTTCATAACCCAAAACGGTCGATAATGATTCTAACGTAACATGATAGGTCTGTCCAGATACAGATATGGTATAGGTAGTCGTTAGAATGTTAGTCACATTAGTTGTCGCGGGATTGGGCATGATATTTAGGGGATTATCAAAAATGACATCGCCTGTATAATTCGTAGATATGACATATTGACCATAAAGCGTTAGACCATTCTGGTCATAAGTATAATAGTCTTTTTGGTTATCCCAGTATATCACCGCCGTTGTTGCAACCCCACCAATTGTTGGTCCGGAGGCTATGGTAGTAAGGTGATTGGAATTTGTGGCTGAATCTTTGAAATCATAAGAGTCGTTAACGTTTAGCGGGAAATAGCCCGTGGTTGCCACCGATGTAAAAGGTACATTAATTATAGGTAATGCATTGTTTTTAATATTGTTAAATAAAACGCTGTCACCTTTGCCTTGCGCCATTTGACCATGATCATAATCACTCTCACCATTTGGGGAATCCATTGTGACAAATCCGTTTGGGTAACCAGCATTAAATGCACTGTCCAACGTAACGAATCCGTCAGACATTCCGTTAGATATAGAGGAGAAAGATGTAGCTATAACCCCAGCAAAAATATCAAAAAACCCATGAGGTAAGAATATCATCTTTAGATTATCCAGTATATCAAGTAACGGGTAAACCATATTTACCCCATCTTCTTTGGGGTCAATGTATCCTGCAAAAGCAGTATATATGCTTCCATAATTTGCATTGTTGTTTAAAGTGGATAAATAAGTATTCGTACTTGTGGATCCATTATAGTTGTCCCATGCTAACTCATTCGTGCCGGTACTATTCAAGTTAAGAAGGCAATTAGTTACGTCCAGGACAGCTTGACCACCAGGAAGACTATTGTGTAAATATTGCACCAGTGGAGAACCATGATAAGGTGTCGCCAAAGTTATCAACCTGGTAACCTTAGAATTGCCACCACCCCTTTGGATATATGAATGTGCAACTAATCCTCCCATGGAATGGGCGATAATTATAACATTTTGTGAAGGGAAACAGTTCAATATGGTGGATTGAAGGCTATTGTTATTGGTGATTGTATTATTGTTAGAAAGGGTAAGAGCATTATAATCTATATCTTGGGTTGGGTCGTAACGATAGGTATAAAGCGCGAATTGTCCTGGAAGATTTTTATCCGAATAGAAATAGTTAATAAAGTTTGCCCATGTAGTTTGTTGGGAATTAAAAAGACCATTAGTGTCAGACGACATGGTCCATCCATGAACCAAAATTATTGGGGTTTTGCTTCCTACATTCTGAGTTTGATCAAAGTAAGTGGTTCCATTATTACTGAGATTACTCACTTGTGTATAAGTTACATTACCACCTAACGTCGATGGCGCACCGACATTGTATAATGCTGGTTGTATATTAGAAAAAAAATTGGACGTATCTGCAATTGTTACGTTTATTACGGCATTAACATCGCTTGCAATAGATTCTAGTGCAGTCCATGCTCCCGATACAATGCTTACTATTGCATTACCGTTTGATGGTGAATAAGTGCCATATAGGGCAGTAGTGGTGCTGGAGTTTGACATGGTCATAGCAACTTCGGAGAGATAATAAGAAGTGTCAGCAGATGTACTATTGGATACGAGAGCCCTGATTTTAGAAAGCGCTTTTTTTACGGTAGCACTAACGCTAGTCGGAATGGGTATTTGAAAAGTTACTAAATTATTATTGCCACTTTGAGTCATAATGCTACTGGCAGGGATGGTAATCTGATATGTACCAGTCACCGCAGTTGCCTGACTTGCATATACTTGCGGTTGCGCGAGTCTAGTAATAGTAATATTGGTACCATCAGCAACAACACCAGAAGGTATTGTTACATTAGCTCCATCTGACAGTTGAACGCTTCCTCCGGTGGAATTTACTATTGCACTCGTGGTGATTGAACTGCTACCGCTGCTGCTACTCCCCCCACCACTGCAAGCCGCAATCGCCAAAAGTAACATTACCACCAATACCACAAACAATTTTTTCATTACCCCTCCCTTTACAAATAAAAAAATAACCCATGTATCCGCTAAAGACACATTGGTTTTATGATTGATGTATTAATATAAAATATTTTTGAAAAGTTTAGATTTGTTTGTGTGTGCGTGCTGTATGACATCGTATATTATTGCAATCCTATTTCAGATTTTTAATACAGACATCTATACTTCTTGGTGCAAAAAAAAGTTATCTTATGTTTAAGTAAATGTCAAAGAAAAACATCTCAATAATATTTTTATCTTCCCCACTTTTCCGATAAACACCTTAACACCATCGTACCAAGACCACACTTTCTTTATAGGATTAACCCGATAACAATTTACAAGGTGTTAAGCTGGAGGATAAACACCGGATAAAAACGGTTAAACACCTGTTTTTGAGATTTACAGAAACGAACCGCAGTTCGTTTTAATATATATCTAAAATTCATGACCAATGATTTTCTTATTGAAAAGTCTCCAGAACTATCTACTTTAGGTTTTTATCGGATTAGAATCATTCCGGTATTGAGGCCGATTTTCGCTGTTCTGGGTAATTTACCATGAGTGGACAATTATTTCGTAAAAAACTTCAACTGCGAATAATTACTGGTTAGGAATTTAAGCTGAGAAAAATTATTCAATTAAGCTCTTAAATTCAAGATTGAGATCCAGTAATTTCTCGTTTTTTTGAAAGACCAGTTTCAACAATACATGGTTCTGTCCTTCGTTTTGTTTTGACACATTTTCTTTTGTGGCTCTGAAACATAAAAACCCGAAAGTAGCTCCTTTTTTGATACTTCCGAAAGATAATATCTTGCCACTATCCAAATCGGTTCTTATTCGCCTATTTGTAAAATATGTGTCTAATGCCGACACTGGTCCACCAACCATATATGTCGTAAAGAACCATCCAGTAGCCCTTAGAAACCAATCTCTCTTTATAACAGCGTAAAGATCTTCCGATGTCATTGGAATAGCCATAGTTTTAGCACCATCGACACTTAAAGTAACTGCTGTAAACACAATTGGATCGTCGCACTGGAGATCTATGAAAACAGGGACAATGCCTTCCCCCAAAAGATCCTCGTCGAAATATTTTTTGACTTCATCTTTTGTTAAAAGTATAGCTGTTGCAACAATTCCATCTCCATTTTTTGTAGACATCCTATTTTTATCTACCAATGAGAAATTATCAGGATTTGCCACGATACCTCTTGCGTTATATGTAGCACACCCCACTAGCGATACTAAACCAGCCAACATTACGATCACTACTACCTTTCTCATTATGTTTCCTTTCTCACAAAACAAGGTGCTACAATGGATCGACTCATTTTGTTGAGTTTGAGCCAGCATCAGTAATGGCCTTGATTAAACCGTTGGCTGCCATCATGTTGCACAACGGTTCGGAAAAGCGCTTTGCTAACACCTCAGGATTATCGAGCGCTATAAACTTCAACGTTATCGGGATTAGCGCCATCTGACTTCTGTCAAAGAGTACCTTATCGCCGCGAGAAGCCAATATATGGACGTCTATAAACCGACGTTCCGACTGCCATCCCGTCGACTTCGCGCCAACGGCGATTTTTATCTTTAACAGAACCGGCGCGGCGGCATCAACTCTCACGCCGTTAGTAGCGAGCATGTTGATGAATTTTTCCTTAAATATCTCGAGGATATTCTCTGCGATTTTATCCGTCCTCTCGACTGATGAAAATGAAATACCATCTCCACTGATGATCGGTTCGTATACATTAATACTTTCTATAGAGACGACCGAGACAACTGAAACGCTTGAAGGTCGTGGCGGAGTAGTGGTGCATCCATCCAAAAGACTAAACCCCAGTACCATAACAACCAAAATCAGTATTATTCTCTTCATAATAAGTTCCGCTCTATTGACTCATAAGGATTAATAAATGGGATTAAACTTTTTAACTCGACCAACCCATATCGTTTTGATTTAAAATATCTATTGATTTCTCAAATATTTGTTTTATTTTTTTGTCACTAAAAATATTTTTATGAAACCGGCTACCCACATACTCAACCTTTGTTTTTGAATTTGAAAGCGGAATAAAATAGATACCTGCAACTATACCTGAAGCATTCGTTTTCACCCATATTCTTTTTTCACTCTTTGCATATTCAAGAGTGCAATCCATCTCTTTGAAATATAGAGAGAGATTTTCATCATTATTTAAAACAATCATAATTGCGTCATACACATTATTCCAGTCATAATCATACATTGTTATAATTGAATCACCTTTTGATCTATATATGTCAAGATCCTGCAGAGTGGTACATGACAGGCATAAATTTATTATAACAAATAAGAAACAAGCTTTTTTCATCATATATTGTTCAGTTCTCTTTCAAAGAACTTATTTTTACTACTTATGAAATATATTTCAGGAATAATCAATAAAATAAATGGATAAAACTTTTTAATTCTTTTCGATTGAAAGGTTGATATTTGTCGAAACTGATAATCTGCGGATTACAGGAAGAAGTAAATGCCCTGCCATTTATAAAAATCACGTACCTAAATATCACTATTTCATTCTGAAATCAATAAAATGGGGAGTGTGTTTTATTCTATCTTAGTATTTGAAGACTCGATTTTTATAAAGACAATATGTTGTCAACTGAGGTAATAACCTTGCATCGTCTTTGCAGTTGATGTCAAGAAAACTCTGTCCACCGACAGTTAATTTTATACTGTTGTTTTCTTAAATGGCAATACTTTGGCTCCTACTTTTAATCCATCAAGATAATCCGCCCATGTCTGCATCATCTTCTTTCGTTCGGCAAGGTGAGCCGTCCGATTGTAGGCGCGTCCATTTGGGTCTCTGACCGCATGAGCAAGTTGATGTTCAGTGAAACTCCCCGCGGCAAGCCGCGGGGCATCTTTAACAGCAAGGAGGGGGATTGCATCCCCCTTACCCCTGCACCGCATTCATCCCCGCCATTAATGGCGGGGTATTCTGCGGAAGTTTCATAAAATCCGATCTGACTTGCAAGACTTCATCAAGAATGGTTCGCGCCATTGCCCTGAAACCATGTGCGGTCATTTCGCTCTTTTCAAATCCCATGCGTCTTAGTGCCGCAACAAGGGCATTATCAGACATAGGCCTATCAAAAGAACGGCCTGAAGGAAAACAATAGCGGCTTGCGCCGGTAAGTTCCTTAAGCTCCATCAATATCTCTATTGCCTGTTTTGACAATGGCACAAGGTGCGGTTCTCTCATTTTCATCTTGCCTGCGGGAATATTCCATTCAGCATTTTCAAAATCTATTTCAGACCATTCAGCATGACGTAGTTCACCCGGACGGGTAAAAACCAAAGGCAAAAACCGCAACGCACATTTAACAACAAAGCTTCCCTGATAGCCATCAATGGCTCTCAATAACTCCCCCGCTTTCCTAGGTTCGGTAATTGCCGCTCTGTGTTTTTCCTGCGGTTGTGGCAACGCACCTCTTAAATCCGTTGCTGGATCACGTTCAGCCCGCCCTGTTGCAACTGCATATCTGAAAACTTGTCCGCAAATAGTCCTTATACGGTGAGCTGTTTCCAAAGTTCCTCTTGATTCTACACGTTGCAAGACTTTCAACACCTCAGGTGCTTTTATTTCGGCAATCGGACGTTTACCAATCCATGGAAAAACGTCACGTTCCAAACGGTTCTTAATTGTTTCGGCATGTCCTGTAGTCCAGCTTGAAATAAATCTAGCATACCATTCACGAGATATAACCTCGAAGGTTTCTGTTTCTTGGACATTGGCTTGTTTTTGTGCTTTACGAACTGCATCCGGATCAACATCATTTGCAAGACGCCTTCGTGCATCTTCACGTTGTTGACGCGCATTTTGCAGACTAATTTCCGGGTATGATCCGAAAGCAAGTTTCTTTTCTTTATTTTTGAAACGATATTTTAAACCGCCATAACTTACCGCCGGAAGGTGTTACCAAAAGGATATAAACCACCACCGTCAAATAACGAAACCGGCTTGTCCTGCGATTTGGCTTTTTGAACCTTCATGTCTGTTAAAGGAATGATTCGCTTCGGCATAGTGAGACCTCCTCTTTTGGGTACCCGCAATCTGTTTTGGGTACCTGTTAGCTGTAAATGGGTACCTAAAACTTTCGGATTTTGTGAAATCTTCTAGCACGTCTTTGGATTAAAAGCAACAAAAAACCCGCTATTTCTAACGGGTTTCTGTACTTCTTTGGATTTTATCGGATTATGTCTTGGCGGAGAGAGGGGGATTCGAACCCCCGTGGGAGCTTGTGGCCCCCAAATCGATTTCGAGTCGATCCCGTTACGACCACTTCGGTACCTCTCCGCACCGTATTAGTCGGACGAGTCGGCTTTTATCCTCTTTTGTTGAAAAAATCTACTGATAATTTCCCCGCATTCTTTCCGCAATACTCCTTCTTTTATTGCCACCTGATGATTCAATCTTTCATCAGCCAGAATATTATATAATGAACCAACGGCGCCGCATTTTGGATCACGCGCCCCGAAAATGATGCGCGCCAGCCGCGCTTGAATAATCGCGCCCGCGCACATAACACATGGTTCCAGCGTAACAAAAAGCTCCGCGCCCGCCAGCCGGTAATTGCCGATTTTTTCTCCGGCCTGTCTTAAAACCAGCATTTCCGCGTGTGCCGAGGGGTCATTCTTCATAATAGGTGAATTATGCGCCCGCGCCAGAATAATACCTTCGCGAACTAATACCGCTCCCACGGGAACTTCACCTAGGCGGCACGCTGCCTCGGCTTCTTCCAGCGCTATTTTCATAAAATCAATATCTGTCTGCATTTTTTTCGATGAAAACTTTCCTTTTTAAACAAGAGGAATAATTATAGTGACGCAGCCAGAATAGCGGCTCCTATTGCTCCGTTAACCTGGGCGTAAGGCGAGACTTCGATTTTCATCCCCAGTTTCTTTTCCAGGGCGTGGACCACTCCAATGTTGCGGGCAACCCCGCCCGTCACCATGACCGGTTCTTTTATCCCGACGCGTCCAATCATGGACGAAATCCGTGCAGCGATGGATTCATGGATTCCGGCAATTATATCCTGCCTTTGTTCTCCCTTGGCAATAAGAGAAATCACTTCCGATTCCGCAAATACTGTGCAGAGACTGCTTATTTTGGAGGGCTGTTTCGATTTTATGGATAATGCACCGAATTCATCGAGGTTTACCTCCATAGCTCTGGCCATAACTTCCAGAAAACGCCCTGTTCCTGCGGCGCATTTATCATTCATGACAAAGTTTTTTACTCTTCCGTTGTCGTCGAGAAGAATGGCTTTGCTGTCCTGTCCTCCGATATCGATGATGGATCGGATATGCGAATTCAGAAAATGAGCCCCGGAGGCGTGACACATTATTTCCGTATAGGATTTGTCGGCAAATTTCACGCTGTTGCGGCCGTATCCGGTGGAAACTATCTTTGCAATAGAAGTTTTGCCAAAACCCGTCTCATTTAAAACCTCTTCATAAACTTTCTGTCCGGCAAGTTCCGCATTATAGCCGGTAAAAATAATTTTAGTGGCGAGGAGTTTGCCATCCTCAAAAATAGCCGCCTTCGCTGTAATGGAACCTATATCAATACCCGCTGTATGCATTCTCACCTTTTACTCTACTTTCATGCTGCCTGAAAATATTTAAATTTACAGAATATTTTATGAGCAAACGTCAGCTCAAAGTCAAGATAAAAATTAATATTGAAAAAAATATGGTCTTAACATCATGGGGAAGAATGTTCACTTTTCCGTGAAGCATTGCTATTCAATATCAGGGATAATCTGATTAAAAAAAATTCTTGACTCTTTAAAATAACATTGTTATGTTAACACAGTTATTTTTATAAAGGAGCCTCTAATGCCTAAAGCACCCATGACAAAAGAAGAAGTCGAAAATACCAGAGGACGGATTCTGGATACAGCTCTTAACATCATTATTGAAGAAGGATTTAACAATCTCAGCGTGCGTAAAATAGCCTCACGTTTGGGCGTCACTGCCACGACTATTTATAATTATTACACCAATAAAGATGAAATCAATTTAATGATCCGGATACGCGGATTCGAGAAACTTTATGACCTGCTGATAAAACATGCGGCTCCTTGTAACGATAATGAAAAAAAACTTAAAGCCATGGTTCGCGCTTATATTGAATTCGGACTGACCAACCCCAGCTACTATGATATAATGTTTAACCTGCATACTCCCAAATATCTTGACTACGTGGGCACTGATATAGAATCGCTCGCCTATACTGAAAAACAAAACGCTTTGAAATGCCTTTATCTTTTTATTGAATCAATCGGCGCTTACATTCCCTTCAAGGGAAAGAAGAAAGATCATTTCGTCTTATATCAGGTTGTTAAATTCTGGTCTGACCTTCACGGTCTTATTACACTGACGAACAGCCGTTTATTCCACGAAGTGCTGGATGATGTAGATTCATTCATCCGGCAACGAACTTCAGACATGATCGAAAATATCGTAAAAATTAAAGAAATTTTTTTGATGGATAAAAGATTATCTAAACAGAATCAATGAGATTATTGGGAGGTATACCATGCAGACAACAGGACAAAACGTCCCCAAAAGTTATACCAACACACTCGCCAATCTGTTTTTCAAATTCTTCGCTTTTAATTTCAATGCGCGTCCTTCATTAAACAAATATTTGAAATGCGATGACGGCTGGCTGAATTTTACTTTCGGCGTAAAAACTGAAAGCGGCAGCGTGGAGCAGGCTATGCGCTTTGAAAACGGGAAAGTCATTGTGTTAAAAGACATTCCGGAGAAAATGGACTGTCAATAGGCATTGAAAATAGACCCAGCATCGGCGTCCAAAACTGACCCACCCTTGAGTAAAAAATATATGTTTATGAAGACCTGTGTTTCATCCTCCAGCTTTCATTCCCGGTTTCTATGATTTCACAATGATGAGTAAGGCGATCCAGCATTGCGGTAGTCATTTTGGCATCACCAAACACTTGAGGCCATTCACCAAAGGTTAAGTTTGTTGTCATGACGATAGATGTTTGTTCGTAGAGCTTGGATATGAGATGGAAGAGCAGTTGGCTTCCGTTTTTTGAGAAGGGCAGATAGCCCAGTTCATCAAGCAGCACCATATCAAACCGAATCAGTCGTGCAGATATTTTTCCTGCAAATCCGGCCATTTTCTCCTGTTCCAACTCATTTGCCAAATCCACCAGGTTATAAAATTTGCACTTTTTCCCATCCCTGACGGCCTGCGCCGCTATTGCAGTTGCCAAATGTGTCTTGCCGGTACCGGTGCCGCCTACGAAAATCAGATTGATATGCTGTTCAATAAAATCCCCCTGATACAATGATTGAATCTGGTTTTTATCAACCGAACTCCCTTTGAAATCAAAACTGTCGATATCTTTGGGCGCAGGAAACCTGGCCTGCCCCATTCGATAGCGGATGCTTCTTATATGCCTTTCAGTGGCCTCGGCTTTAAGCATTTCTAAGATCATCTTCTCAGGAGTTGACCGGCTCTTTCGTCCATTTGACAACGCTTCATCATAAACGGACTGCATGCCCTGTAATTTCAGCTTTCCCATAAGCTCCATGATCTCATTACGCAACATTGCAGTCCCCCCTCATTAAAGATTCATATCGTCGGCAATCTGCTATTGGTTCCTGTTTCAGAATCAGGTGGGGAGGAATGCCTACATCCGCGGCAAAGTCCTTTTCCTGATTCCTGTTGAGAAGATTGATAACGACCTCCTTACTCACAGCTCTCATCTTCAAGGCGTCTTCGCATGCCTTGTCAACGGCATCAAGACCGTAAAGAGGTACGGCATTAAGAATTGCCACAAATTGACGATCCCAGTCGGTAAAACGGTTTTGCAATCCGTTGAGGACGTTTCCCATGCCCGTGGGAAGATCCCAGTCTTTGAAAGGAGCTCCGTTGCGTAAAGCGCCTGGTTTCCGTTCAAGGGCAGAAACATAATGCCATGGATTAAAAACCGTCTTATTTTCTCCAAAGTGCCTCTCGTGTTCTCCTACGACGCGGCCATCACTGACGATCATTATTCGATCGGCATATACTCTTATTTGTACGATTCTGCCTGTCTGACTGCAATCAACACTGTATCTGTTACGATCATAGGTCACAAGCGAACTGGATGTAACCCTGGCAGGACGTTCCCCATACCCATCGAAAGGGGGAGGCAGACTGATCATGCAAGGCTTCTCTTCTTCGTACACCTCCCAAACCGTCTTGTCGGAAAATGTCGGATGCTTATGGCTCTTTGCCCAGTTGATACATTGTCCTTTTAATGTATCGTTGAGCTCCTTGAAGTCCCTGGCCTTGATCTTGGGAATGAAAAATCTCCTTCTGGCTAAGCCTACCTGGTTTTCAACCTGACCCTTTTCCCAGCCCGCACCCGGTGTGCAGCTTACAGGATCAAAAAGATAATGGGAGCTGAATTGGACGAAACGGCTGTTGAAGTTCCTTTCTTTTCCTCCGATGATCTTGTTAACAACCGTCTTGAGGTTGTCATAGATGCCTCTCCTGCACACGCCTCCGAAGAACTCAAAAGCCTTTATATGGGCATCAAAAACCATCTCCTGGGTTTCTCTGGGGTAGGCTATGCAAAGAAAATAGCGACTGTAGCATAACCGCAGATGGGCAACCTTTACCTTTAAACTCGCCCCGCCTATCTCTACCCATTCATGGCTCCAGTCAAACTGAAATGCTTCCCCTGGTTCAAATCTCAGCGGTATATATACACCTCCCGTTGAGATCTTCCGCTCATTGCGCCATCGCTGAATATACCGCCTTACACTGTCATAGCCGCCCTCATAACCGTTCAGTTGAATATCCTCAAAAAGAATCTGTGCCGTTCTCCTTAGTTTCTTCGGCAGTTTCTCGTCCTCATCCAGTTTACCGTCAAGCATTTCTATAAACGGTCCCAGCTTAGGAATTGGCTGTTTCTGGCGCTCGTACTGGAAAAGGGTCTCTCCACTCCTGATTGCTCTTCTGACTGTGTTCCGTGATAGATGAAGATCTTTTGACGTTTGACGAATCGATTTGCCATCTCTATGTACTGATAACCGTATCTTCCGAATAGTTTCCACCGTGAGCATCCCTTTCTGCCTCCTTCTCCCATATTTATGGCAGAATAGAAGGCTTGCAGGCCTGGGTCAACTTTGAATGCCGATTTTGCCTATTGGTGGGTCATTATTGCATGCCGATTCACAAAAATGGACTCTCAGCTTATATTCGTGGATGAAAACGCGGTTAAGGAAGCGGCCACACAGCCTCCCAACAGATTGATGCTGGCTTTGATGGAAAACAGAATGGTCACCATTGGCAACCTCGGTTATCTTCAATTAATCAATTTTTACCTTTCGCTTCTGTTAAAGCACATCCAAATTGCCAAACTGAAAAAAGAAACAAAAATGGAGAACCGAAAATATGACATGGGAAAAGCAGCGAAAAACAGCATTGAATCCAGAAAGCCACGGCAACTTAAAGCTGAATCCGTTGACCCGGGTGTTAAGTTTTTAACCGACCCTTATCTGGCGGAATATTCCCTGAACGACTTTCCACGATTAAAAGATTTTCTGGACATCCATTTAAAAACAAGGCCGGCAATTTGTCATGAAAGGGCGGAACTGTTGACAGGATGGTACAAAAAAAACGGATTTGAAACCGATAAAAGTGGGAAACCATGGGTGGCGGAACTTCGGCAGGCAAACGCATTCAGGTGTCTGATGGAAAATAAAAAACCCATTATCAGAGAGAATGATTTAATCGCCGGAACAAACACAACCAAAGAAATAGGCGTCATCATCTATCCCGATGCGCACGGCACTATGATGTGGGGAGAACTGATTACCGCTCCCTACAGGCCGCTCAATCCCTATGATGTAACTGATAAAACTATTGAAGTTCTTCATAACAAAGTTTTTCCTTTCTGGCTCAGGCGCAATTTCCGCGAATGGGTGAGATACAACAGAGGCTATCCCCTCTGCCAGAAACTCGATGAGCGATTTGCCGCCTGCTTCTTATGGAAAACCGTTGCCCTGTCTCACACTATTATTAATTATCCGGAAATATTAAAGTTGGGCACAAACGGCATCGTCGCCAAGATAGATAAAGAACTAAGTGACACGCCGGAGTCCGAAAAGCAAAAGCACGATACACTACGGGCCATGAAAATCAGCCTTCAGGGAATCAATGCCTACTCGAAAAATCTCTCGGTTGAAGCCGGTAGGCTCGCTAATCTGGAAACAGAACCTGTGAGAAAAAATGAGTTGCTTCATCTTGTTGATATTTGTCAAAGCGTTCCATCCAATCCCTGTGTCACTCTCGATGAAGCGGTAAATGCCATGTGGATAATGTGGATCGGTGTGCACATGGAAAACACAAACGCCGGATTCTCGCTGGGACGGCTGGATCAGTGGCTCCAACCCTATTTTACAGCCGACTTGGAAAAACTGACAACCCAAAAGGATAGACGGGAATATATAAAACACGCTATTGAACTTATCGGCTGTTTTTATATGCGCTGTACGGATCACCTGCCTCTCGTACCGGACATAGGCAATCATTTATTCGGCGGCAGTTCCTCAGATCAGGCCATTACTCTTGGCGGTGTGACACCTGCAGGTGAAGACGCCGTCAATGACATGACTTATATCTTTTTGAAAATCACGGAAATGCTCTCCATTCGCGACCCCAACGTTAATGCGCGTTACAACCGCGGGAAAAACAGTGATGCGTATCTGAAGCGTCTTTGTGAGGTTAATCTAAATACCACCGCCACTCCTTCCATTCACAACGATGAAGTTGTAATGGCTTCACTTGCGGAATTCAATTATCCGGCCGAGCATCTGCGTGACTGGTCGGCGACCGGCTGTGTGGAACCAACGCTTTCCGGACGCCATATCGGTCACACCAATTGCATGATGTTCAACATGGTGGCGGCGCTCGAAATGGCTCTCAATAATGGAAGACATCCCCTGATGCGCTGGGATTTGGGGCCTAAAACCGGCGATATTAAGACTGGGAAGTTTAAAGATTACGAATCGTTCTTCAACGCTTTCGAAATTCAGCTTCGCTTTCTGGCAGACCAGACATGTGAATACAACGATCTTCTGGGCGAGGCTCATCAGGCCATTCGCCCGACTCCTTTTATTTCCGCCCTGATAGAAGGTCCGCTGAAGAGCGGTAGAGATGTTACTAAAGGCGGTGCTCTTTACAACTCTTCAGGAACTGCCTGCATCGGACTAGCCGATATCACCGATTCTCTGATGGTCATCAAAAAACTTGTTTTTGAAGAGAAGAAGTTTTCCTTCCGCGAACTGCTGGATGCCATCAACACCAATTTTATAAACGACCCTGTCCTGCTGGCCACAATAAAAAACAAAGCTTCGCTGTTCGGCTCCGGAAACCAGGAAGCTCTGGCGACAGCCAACAGAGTAGCCAAACTTGCTCATGATTGTTTCGGAGAGCATACCAATTACCGCGGCGGCAAATATACGGCCGGCTTCTGGTCCATGTCCAATCATGTTGCCTTCGGAACCCTGACCGGTGCGCTTCCGTCGGGACGATTGGCGGGCAAAGCCTTCACACCGGGATTGACGCCCGAACCGCACGCGTCTAAAAATATTTTAGACAACATTCGCGATGTCGCCAAACTGGAGACAAAAAACATGAACAACAATATGGCCTTCAACGTCAAAGTGGTGCCTAGCGGGCATGAGACACATAAGGAAACCGTGGATAACATCTATTCATACGTGAAGACCTACAGCGACTTGGGTGGCATGCAAATGCAATTTAATGTCGTTTCTTCCAAGACACTGAGAGATGCCATGGAGCATCCTGAAAATTACCAGAATCTGCTGGTCCGAATATCCGGTTATAACGCCTATTTCGTTACTCTGAACAGGAATATGCAGATAGAATTAATCGAAAGAGCTGAGTTCGATATATAATTTTACCAAAGTCGCCGAAAATAATAATTATTTATGAAACAAAACGAAATTAAAACCCCGTTAATTCTCGAAATCAAAGGCAACAGTCTCGACGACGGACCGGGAATAAGATCTGTGGTTTTCTATAAAGGATGTCCTCTTTCCTGTGCGTGGTGTCACAACCCGGAAAGTAAAAATACCTCCATGGAAATATCTTTTGACGCCAAAGTTTGTATTGACTGTGGCGCCTGCCGGGATGTGTGCCCGTTAAACGCTCTATCCCCTGACAACCGTTTCTACATAGATAGAAGCAAATGCGATCTTTGTTTCTTGTGCGTTAACGCATGTCCTTCCGGAGCGTTGGACAGGGTCGGAAAAACAATGTCTGTTGACGATATCATTAAAAAGATTCTGCCGGACAAAGTATTTTTTGACACATCGAACGGCGGCATTACCCTGTCCGGCGGCGAACCCACTCTATACATGGAATTCACATCTTCGCTTTTGAAGTCACTCAAGCAGCACAATATTCATACTCTTCTGGAAACCTGCGGTTATTTTGATCTGAAGAAATTTATGGATATGCTTTATCCGTATCTAGACACAATCTATTTTGACATAAAAATCATGGACAGCGCTAACCACAAGAAATATTGCGGGCTGTCCAATGAAAAAATACTGGAGAATTTTATACAGCTTTCCAATACCGTAAAGAGTGATGGTGGAGTCCCTCCGGCAGGAGCCGGAGGCTCCTTTCAAAAACGCGACATCCCGCGAATACCTCTCATTCCCGACATTACAGATACAGAAATTAACATACGGGAAATAGCGTCCTTTCTAAAAGGCTTGAACATTGCCGAAGCCGCCCTACTTTCGTATAATCCTTTGTGGCATGAAAAAAGCGATAAAGTCGGAGTGGAAGATCCGTATAAAAAAAGCAAGGTCATGACATCTTTTTCTGATAGCACCATCGGTGAAAGATGCATGGCCATATTCGCGAAAGCCGGAATAACTGAAACAAACAGTTAGTCCCTTATTAATATTATCTAGGGAGGGTAATAATGAATACCGTTGAAAAAATTGCGCAACCGGTTCTGGTAACAGGAGCGACAGGATTTATCGGCAGCAGAGTCGTGCACAAACTTTTACAAAATGGAACCACTGTGAAAGTGCTGGTGCTTCCTAACGAAACAACGCCATCCGAATGGAAAGACAAAGTCGAGATTGTACGCGGCAGCATATCCGATCCTGGTGCCGTAGAGAAGGCAACTCTGGGAGCGAAAACAATTATTCATCTGGTGGCGATTGTTACAGATTGGGGAGATGAAAAAAAATACTGGGAAGTTACCGTTGAAGGCAGCCGTTTGATTTTTGAACAGGCAATCAAAAACAAAGCCCGAGTAGTTCTTGCCGCCAGTATAGCGGTTTATGGCGACAAAATTCACTCTCAGTCTTGTCCCGAAGAAACCGGTTACGGCAAAACACTTGGCCCATACAGTAAAACAAAACAAGCTCAAGAAAAGCTCGCCTGGGATTATTACAAAAACAAAGACATGAGACTTACCGTAGTGCGTCCGGCAAATGTCTATGGACCAAGATCAGGCCCGTGGCTTCATGATGTAGTTAGCGTCATTCGCAGCGGTGCACCCTGTCTTATCTCCGGAGGCAAAATGAACGCCGGGCTTGCCTATGTGGATAATGTGGCCGATATTCTTATTTTCGCAGGATCAACCGAAAAGGCAATCGGCAGAGCTTATAATGCCTGCGACGGATTGGACGTTACATGGAAAGATTATTTTACGGATCTTGCCGGTATGGTTGGAGCAGATAATCCCAAATCCCTTCCCCGGCCTTTGGCAGTATTCGGCGCTTATCTGCTGGAAGGTATTTATAAACTGTTCGGCATTCAAAAACGTCCGCTCATTACCCGCGAAGCTTTGAATCTTGTCGGCTCGGATAACAGAATACCGATTGACAGAGTAAGGAATGAACTGGGGTACACGCCACAGGTCTCTTACGCTGAAGGACTTAAGCGCATAAAAGAATACATTGATAAAGGATTTAAATAATATTGAAAATACAAGGAGGAGCACTATGGCTTACTTTTCCAATAAACTCGCCTTCATCACCGGAGGGTCAAGCGGCATCGGGCTGGAAACAGCAAATTTACTCGCCTCACAAGGTTGCAGTCTTGTACTCATTGCAAGAGGTCAAGCTATGTTGGACAGGGCCTGCCAATCTATCGAAGCGCGCATCGACAAAACCTCTCAAAAAGTCAATGCCATATCAATTGACGTGGCAAACAACGATGCGGTCCGGCAAAAAATCAAGATCGCAGTTGAAAGATTCGGCATACCCGATATACTGATCAACAGCGCCGGTATCGGTACGGGGAATTATTTTGAAAATATTTCTTATGACCAGTTCGACAAAGTGATGAAAATTAATGTTTACGGCACTAGAAACACAATCAGCGCCATACTTCCTTTTATGAAACAAAAAGGCGGCGGTCATATTGTCAACATTTCTTCCCTGGCTGGATTAATCGGTATGTTTAGCTACAGTTTATATAGCACGACGAAATACGCTCTTGTGGGATTTTCCGAATGTCTGCGCAGTGAATTGAAAAGGTTTAATATTAAAGTCGCTCTGGTCTGTCCCCCGGAAGTTAAGACGCCCTTTCTTGAAGAAGAAGCAAAAACACTGCCCCCTGAGGGACGTGCAGTTAAGAACCTTGCCGGTTTACTGAAACCTGAAACCGTGGCAAAGGCGATTATTCGCGGAATCAAAAGGGAAAAATTTCTTGTTGTGCCGGGCATTGCCGCAAAATTTCTATACTTTCAGCACCGTATCAGCAATGGGTTTCTTACACGCACGCCCTCGGATTGGATTGTGAAATTCGTTGCCTGGCGATCACGTTGAAAGAGAATATCTGATTTTTAAATTTGATGAGAAATTCCTTTTGTTGATTTGCTTTCGCCTTTTCTTTCTTTGATGATCTCCATAAAAGCGTCTATTCTCGTCGATACCTGGCTTTCGGAAAAGCTTCTTTCATCGGTCATGTCTGATTCAATCATCAGACACGGTATTCCTCTTTCCTTCTCGACGATTTTTTGAATATCCAGTTGGCCAAAAGAGTACGGTTTACAGCTACGATTTGAATGAAGAACAACACCGTCCACATCATATTTGTCAATCATTTCAATAACCATTTTAGCCATTTCGTCAACACCGATATTCAGGTAAATTCTGGTGTAAACCTCTGCCATAGAATCAATAGGTTTTTCTATATTTATGTATTTTGATGTACTGCACCACGCCGAAGTATAGGTATCGGCAACCAGACAGGCGTTGTGCGAAGCAAATTTCTTGGAAAGCCATTTCATGCGATGCCAGATAGGAATATTATCCCAGAGCAGGCGGTATTGTTCATTGGGAACGGCTCCGATTCCACGCGCGACGCGGTCTTTCATTGTCGCCAGAAGCGCCGTGTAATATTCAATAACTTCCTGTGTGCCTCTCAATGTGACAATCAACGCCAAATGAAAGAAGGCATCAAAAGCCGTAATGGGCGAGGGTTTGTTTGTGGCAGTAATCAAAATTTCCTGCCATAGCGCCTGTCCCTGGAAGGAACAAAGCAGGACTTCATTGAGGCGGTCATAATTGAATTTTTTCTTACAAGTGTTTTCCAGAAAAGCGAAATACTCGTCAATCTGGCTGCGGACATATTTAGCGGTCTCCTGGGTATATTCTGTATGGCAAAAGGGCGTATCGAAAATGAACAGAGGAACGTTGAAATAACGCGCCTGAACTTCGTACCACTTGAGAACAGTTCCGCAAATATTGTTACAGCAAATGAGCATGTCTGGTTTGGGCAAACCACCGATGGGACCGCCATTGACCGTCGCGCAGGCTATATCGGCGCGGGCATAAGAGCATAGATCGCTTGAATATCCCATGGTCTCCGCCTTCTCGCAAAGTCCGCCACCCATTTTGGATGCCCCGATCATGGCGCCGTGATTTTCCGGATAAACAGGAATTACATCCATCGCAATGAGCGGTTCCACCGGTCCGCCACTGGTTATCCATGCTACTTTTTTACCCGTCAGTCTGGCCGATTTGGCTTCGCTGTAATAAACTGTCATGATGTCTTTCATCGTCTTTGTTCTTTTGAATCGAAGAGTAAATTTTTTGACTTTGCCGAATAAAAAGGTCAAAATGATTTTAAAGAAAGCGGATGACTTTTGTTCCATAGTTATTTCCTTTGTTATAGTGAAACTAGTTTTATGCCATTTCGTTTTCAAAGGATAACGAGGCAGCAAGGAGAAGGCTCCGTAGGCGTATTTAAGAATACGTTGAGGAAGCCAACGACGAAGCCAACAAAGTTAGCCAAAGAAAACGAATTGGTATTACAATATCTGAATAAATGTCTCAAATCGTGTCTGCAATTGTCCTTCAGCAGGAAGCTGCTCTTCCATATCCAGCAACATACAAGGGATATTTTCTTTATCCAGCATTGCTTTTATGTAGGGATAATCAAAGGCGTGAGGATCGCAGAATTTAAGCAGCATAAACACAACTCCATCCGCCTTGCTCTCTCTGACAATGCGAATGATGTTCTCACCATGACTGGTCAGGCCGTTGTGCTTTGCCGGACAAACGGGGCGTTCCAGATATCTTTTAGCTATGGCTTCCAATGGAGACGCCTTTTCATCGATTATTCCTTCAAAATATCTCGATCCGGTGCATAGATCATCCCCGACAACAATCCCTCCGGCCTGCTCAATGATATCGTAAATATCAGGATGACTGCAAACACTACCGGCAAGCACAAGTCTTTTGTTACCGGATATTATTTTTTTATCGGAAGCTTCCATCTGTGTTACTATTTTTTCAATGGTCCCCAGAAAAACCTTCCTGTCAATAATCATGGCCGCCTTGATAATGCTGTGAAAATCGCGGCCGCTGATCACTGCCGGTTGTTGGGAGCGTAGAACATAAAGACGCCTCATGAGTTCCCTGATCTGATTATATGTCTTGATAGAGTCAGAAAGCATTGCATCCGTGATTTCCACATTCAGGGTACGCTCCAAATCTCTCTTCAACTTTTCCAGAATATCAAACAAGTATTGCCCTGCGCTGGTGGTATTAAGCTTCACGGGCAGAACAAAATCAATATGAAATTTCTGCGATATATTAATCCGCCAGATATCGGAAAGACGCTGGATGGAATCGCATGTATGCGGGAAAATAACGCCGTCAATAAAGTCCAGGCGATTGGAAAGCGCTTCTTCCAGTATGCCCCGAACTAAAGAACAGCAGTATGACTGCAAATTGGCGTCGGCCAGATGAATATCCTGATTCGTTCCGAAAATTCTGAAAGGAAGAGCTCCAGCAGCATATATTAATTCTTCGGGAGTGTAGGAGCAGGCATAACCCACAATTTTTTTGCCTGTTTCTTCCCTATATTTATAGCAATAGGCATAAGGATCAGCGATGTTTTTCAATTCTTCAAACTTCTCCATTTATATTTCCTTAATCACGGGTATGAACCCCAAAGCAAGCTTTGGAAACAGATTCCGCAGCAAGCTGCTGGGTATTAAACCCTCCGCTTTGCGGGATAATTCGACCGTCAAGTTTCAGTGCACTTTGTTTCTGAAGCTTGGGTCTCATTACAACTTACCAATTCCGCTGCGCCTATAGTGACCTTTAGGTTATTCGCTTTCGGAATTGGAGTTTCACAATAAAGTTTAATTACAATCTCTCACTGGATTAATATGCAAAGTGTGCATGTTTTCAATTTCCGCTATACTTTCCGGCAGCTTTCAATTTGGCAATTTCTTCCTCTTCCAATTTGTTGAAGGCAATTTTTCCAACAAGTGTTTTCGGCAGATTATCACGAAATTCTATTTCTCTTGGACAGCTCCATTTGATTAGATGTTCACGGCAGTAATCGATTAATATCTTCTCCATTTGAGGGCCAGCTTTTGCCGGATCCTTCAAAACGACGATTCCTTTAACCATCTGAACCTGAGCTTGATCAGGAACTCCGATAATGCAGGCTTCCCTGACATCAGGATGCCCGTATAGAATATCCTCGACTTGCGCGGGGTAGACATTCATTCCCGAGGATTTGATCATCCGCTTTTGCCGCAATTTGAAGTAAAAGAAACCGTCTTCATCCATGGCACCAACGTCTCCCGTATGAAGCCATACTTTACCGTCTGGATGCCGCCTAAGCGTAGTTGCTGTTTCTTCGGGATGTTCCAGATATCCAAGCATAACTGCCGGGCCAGAGATGCATATTTCTCCTTCCTCGCCGCAGGGAACTTCTTCAGTAGTATCCATCCGGACGATTTTAGCCAGCATATCCGGAAAGGGAACTCCTATACTGCCTTCACGGTAATGGCCTATAGGCATCGCCATAATCGCCGTAACCGCTTCAGTCAGACCGTAGCCTTCCAGCAGTTGCACATTCCCCCCCTGTTTTTTCACCATTTCTTCAAAACGCTCCTTGACCACTCGCGGCAGGGAATCCGCACCACTGAAAGTTGCCCTCAGGCAACTAAGATCGGTTTTGTGCATTTTCGGATTGCTGCTCAATGCATCAAAAAGTGTGGGTACACCAATAACAAAAGATGGTTTTTTGGAGCTGATAAGTTGAGCAACCGTTTCCGGCGTAAATTGTGGCACGAGGATACTCTTGCCGCCACCCATGAAGCAGGCATTTACGCAGACACCTAAACCAAAACCATGAAAAATAGGAAGAATAGCTAAAATGGAATCAGCTCCGGAGAGCTTTCCCCATTCGGATACCTGCATGCCCTCGCTGATGAAATTCATATTGGAGAGCATAATCCCTTTGGGAACGCCTGTTGTGCCTCCGCTGTAAAGGATTACAGCCAGTTCATCGGTATCCATTTGTGCCTGCGGGGCATGAGGGTAACTGCCGCGCATCAGATCTGACCACCATTTGACCATAGAATCTTGCGGAACTTTTGGAATTTTTCGACCCATGGTTAGGTTAAATCCAATACGTTTGAGAAACCCCAGGTAATCAGGAATTCGCGCCAGAATTAGGATTTCCAGAGGAGTTGTTTCTTTTAAATCTTTGAATTTGCTGTAAAAAGCATCTAGGGTTAAAACAAAACGGCTTTTTGATACATTGAGGTAAAATTCAATTTCTTTGATTGTGGATAGAGGATGAATCATACTAGAGACAGCGCCTAGTTTATTTGCTGCATAGAAGCAAATAATTCCTTGGGGAGAAGTCGGCATGGAAATTGTGATCCTATCTCCTTTTTTAAGGCCAAGGGAGGAAAGGGCATCAGCACACTTATCGATTTCACTGATAAATTGACGGTATGTGGAAGTGTAATTGAGAAAATCATAGGCAAGTGAATCAGGACAGCGTTCAGCTGATTGCCGGAGGGTTTCGTACATTGTAACACGGGGATAATCCAAAGTTTTTGGAACGTGCTGATAGAATTTCAACCAGGGTTTCTTTTCGTACATGATCGCACTCCCTGTAAGTTTATTAAGTTATGGTATAAGAACCAAAAAATGAGTACATAGTCAACAAAAATAATTTCAAGAAATAGCTAAGACCAACTAATAGTGACTTAATTTTCTTGACGCACCAGCACCTTCTCCCTATAATCACTACACAAAAAAGAGTTCTTATACCATTTCTAAATCAAAGATGATATTGAGGCGGCTAGGCGGAGGCGACGAGGCGTATTGTACATACGTTGAGGAAGCCGACAACGACGCCAACAAAAATAGCGCTTTGATTTAGAATTGGAATTATAAGAATTATCTTAAACGATCCCCAAAGGCAACGATATCTCATATGGAAAAAATCAAGCTCGGTATCAGCGCTTGTTTATTAGGTGAAAAAGTCCGTTATGACGGCGGACATAAGCTGGATTTGTTTCTTAAGGATGCTCTGGGGAAATATGTGGAATATGTGCCTGTCTGCCCGGAAGTTGAATGCGGCCTCGGTGTCCCCAGAAAATCCATGCGCCTGGAAGGTGAACCTGATTCACTTCGTTTAATCATAACTAAAACCGGACAGGATATGACCGAACGCATGGTGAACTGGTCGCAAAAACGATTGATTCAAATGGAGAAAGAAGATATTTGCGGTTTTATTTTTAAAAGCAATTCGCCCAGTTGTGGAGTAAAAAAAATCAAGATTTATAATGAAAAAGATTTACCTGTTCAAACCGGCGTTGGAATATTCGCCGGAATTTTAATTAAACATTTTCCGTCACTACCGATTGAAGACGAATTGAGTCTTAAAAATTGCTTTCTGTGTGAAGACTTCATCAAAAAAATATCTGCGCCAAATAAATCACCTGTACGTTAAACAACTAGGACAGACGCATCCATCCGGGCACAGCTGGGTTGAGTAGCCAAAGGAACCGCTGATCCACGTGGCGCACAAGCTTCAGCACTGCCGGGATCATAATTCTGGGACCCCAGGGATGGGTAGCCCATAGAAATCGCCGCAATATATAAGCTTCTTTCCACCATCTGTTCATACGGTGAAATTCCACAGTTGCTTTCTCCCGGTCATGGATGGCCATGGCTGCAATCTTTCCCGAAACGAGCGCACCATGTACGCCCAGAACCATGGATGGGTCCTGCATACCGGATAAGGTTCCTGTCAGGATAAGATTGCCGGAGAAAAGTCTGGGGTTGGACAATGAGTCTGTAGGAGTGCCGACTATGTTTTCGATAGTGTGCCAGTCGGAAAATTCAAGGGATTCATCCTCTGTGAGCTGTTTAGGAAACCACTTCTTGGCCTCAGCCGAGAGGGGCTTGCCGCGCTGAAACAGTACGGCGACCCCCATATTGTTGGCCGAGGCGTAGTAGGCGTAGTAGGCGTAGTCATGTGTGTATTCGTGGTAATAGGCCACGCAAAACGGGCTGCGGCCGTCCGCAACCGGTCCTGAAGCAAAATGTCCATATGCCCGGGTGTACGGTATGCCGAGGGCCTCGAAGGCCTCGCGGAACATACCCGTGGCCACGATGGAACCGGGTGGAAGATCGCTGAAGTCTTTACGCGTCCGCATTCGTGTGTCAAAAGAAAAATGTACTCCACAATCCGTCGCCAGGCGATAAAGATACATGTCAAGGGAAGACTGGCGTTGCCCGCGTTCGATCATCTTCATTTGGACGTTGGAGGGCATCGGGAGTTCAATGAGATGACCGAACGCTCGTAAGCGTAGGAACGGCAAGGGATTGTAAAAAGGAACAGGATCCGAATGATCCGCAACGGCAAGGGAAAATCCCAGATATCGACTCATGCCGTCAATACTCAGCGGGGTCATGTCTGCGATAGAAACCTTGTGTCCGCTGACATCTGAAGCCACGAGCGAGGTACCGCCAATGATCTTCTTCTGCTCCAGAACTGTGACGTCATAGCCCTCGCGGGCTAGAATGATGGCTGCGGTCAGGCCAGAAATGCCCGCGCCAACGATAACGATTTGCTTCATAGTTTACCAAGTAACTTTTCTGCAGTAACTTTGCAAGCATCTTTTCGAAATATCTAATCGAGCCAAGTTTGAATAGTATAGATAAATTTTCATCTTGACATCCTTTTATTCGCTATGCTACGAAAGCCCAAACATGATAGTAGGCGAGCGTAAATGAAAATCATTTCTAAAAATAATTGGTGGTGGCAGATTTTAAATGTCTGCCCATAAGCTCGGATAAAAAGAGCATGGGCAGGGAAGATCCTTCCCATGACTCGCAAACAATATTGACGCCATGGGAACAAATTATGACCCATGGCTTTTTTTATAATGAGACTCGCTGAAAATGAACGAAGTGAAATTTAAAGCGATAGTCGAATTATCCCAGGAGCGAAGCACCCTGAAGGGTATCTACGACGACGTGGGATAATAATGAGTTAATTCTCAACTAATATTTATTTTAAGGAGAAAAAACATGGAACAGGTGAAAGTAGTTTTGCAAGACCGTGAAATACCGAAGAAGTGGTATAATATCATGGCGGATTTGCCTACGCCGATGAGGCCACCCCTGCATCCCGGCACCGGCAAACCGGTAACACCCAAGGATCTGGCGGCAATCTTCCCGATGAACATCATCGCACAGGAAGCGTCGGGCAAGCGCTGGATAAAAATTCCGGAAGAAGTACTGCAAAAATATTTACTGTGGCGGCCATCTCCTCTTTATCGCGCTTACAATTTCGAAAAACTTCTTGGTTGCCCGGTAAAAATTTATTATAAAAACGAAGGCGTCAGTCCGGCGGGTTCACACAAGCCCAACGCCGCTGTTCCGATGGCATATTTTAATAAAATGGCCGGAACAAAAAGAATGGTTACGGAAACCGGCGCCGGTCAGTGGGGCAGTGCGTTGTCAATGGCTACCCAGATGTTCGGACTGGAGTGCCGTGTTTACATGGTCAAGATAAGCTATGAACAAAAACCATACCGGCGTTTGATGATGAATACATGGGGCGCGGAATGCATTCCCAGCCCGAGTAATTTAACGCAGGCTGGTAGAAATGTCCTGGCGGAGCATCCCGATTCTCCGGGTTCTTTGGGAATTGCCATCAGCGAAGCGATTGAAGAAGCCGTGACGACTCCAGGTTCTCGATACGGTTTAGGAAGTGTCTTGAATCATGTATTGCTCTATCAGACAATAATCGGTCTGGAAGCTCAAAAACAAATGCAGAAAATCGGAGTATATCCCGATGTGGTTATGGGTTGCTGCGGTGGCGGCAGTAACTTTGCAGGGATCGCTCTTCCTTATGTCTGTGACAAGATTCACGGTAAAGATGTAAAGATAGTTGGCGCTGAGCCGTCATCATGCCCCAGTATGACCAAGGGGCCTTTTGCCTATGATTTTGGTGATCTGGCAAAAACTACTCCATTGCTTCCTATGTACACTTTGGGTCATGATTATGTCCCCGCGCCGATTCACGCGGGCGGCTTACGCTACCACGGAATGGCGCCGATCGTCAGTCATTTAGTACATGAAAACATTGTTGAAGCCAGAGCTTATGATCAGTTGAAAACCTTCGATGCCGGCGTCAAATGGGCATGTACAGAAGGATTCATCCCCGCACCGGAAACCAATCACGTACTGGCGGCGGTCGTGGATGAAGCCATGCGCGCCAAACAGGAAGGAAAAGAAAAAACTATCCTCTTTAACTGGAGCGGTCATGGTCTGGTTGATCTGGCCGCCTATGACGCTTACTTGTCCGGAAAACTTGAAGCTTATGAATTGCCTGATCATGAAATCGACCGTGCTCTGGCTGCAATTAAGGATTTCCCTAAACCATAATTAAAGGTATAAATCCCACTTTGCTAGATATCCCCATCCGCCATGGCGGGTGGGGATAATATCCAATGGCCAAAGGCCATTGGATATTTCGTCCAACAAATTTCAGTCGTAGATGACCCCATGGCGACCTTTAGGTTGTTTAGGTTACGCGCTACGCTTCTGACATTTGGGACTCATTACGACTAGCGCTTCCTATAGTCAGCGAGTCTCATTACCTCCGCATAGCGGGATAATTCGTCCAGCAGATTTCAGTGCGCTTCGCTTCTGAAATCTGGGACTCATTAAAACCCTTGACGACTTTCTTTTTTTTAGCCAAGCTGCCCTTCAATGAAAACAGAGACTGACCATAAATTAATCCGTTGCCCAAGATTAGGAGACGAAATCACTTTTTCTTATTGCTTGCAGGAATCAGGTGAGCTTCCCTGCCAGCGTATTGTACGTTGCTGGTCTTCCTTTTTTGATGTAGAATCGTTACTCAAGAAAAAACTGACATCCGAAAAAATGAATATTTTCATTAATTCACAACCCATGGATAAAGTTTCAAGTCTTATCGAATTAATTGCAGCGGCAAAGGCAAAAAAATGAAAAATTTGGATTTATTCAGCGACGGCAAGACAGGCGATATGAAAGATCTAGCCCCGCTTGCTGACAGAATGAGACCGCAAACCATTTCCGAATATGTCGGACAGCGGCATCTTCTGGGGGATGGCTGTTTGCTAAAACGCGCCATTGAAGAAGACAAGCTTTTTCCCATGATATTTTGGGGCCCTCCCGGTTCAGGGAAAACCACATTGGCCAGAATTCTTGCTAATGAAACCAAATCAAAATTCGTAAGTTTTTCTGCTGTTCTTTCCGGCGTGAAAGAAATTCGCGCGGTTATTGATGAAGCCAAAGAATTGCTGGAAAGAAAAAAAGTGAAGATGATCCTCTTTGTCGACGAAATTCACCGCTTCAACAAAGTCCAGCAGGACGCTTTTTTGCCGCACGTGGAAAACGGCTTAATTACTTTAATTGGCGCGACCACAGAAAATCCTTCTTTTGAAGTTATTTCTCCTCTTTTATCGCGAACACGGGTTTTGGTCTTAAAACCGTTTTCTGAAGAAGACTTGCTGACTATTCTCGAGAGCGCACTCAAAGATAAACAAAAAGGGTTCGGACAGATTTCTATAAAAATTGATCCGGATGTTCTGCGTTATATTGTTGGTTTGGCTGACGGCGATGCCCGCAGCGCGCTGAACAATCTGGAAGCAATAGTATCTATGGTGCAAAGTTTACAGGAAGATAAAAGGATTGTTTCTCTGGCATTTGCTCAGGAAGCTCTGCTGAAGAAATCGCTTTTATACGACAAAGACGGTGAAGAGCATTATAATTTAATTTCCGCTTTGCATAAAAGTATGCGCGGCAGCGATCCCAATGCTGCCCTGTATTGGCTGGGACGGATGATTAGACCCTCTTTATATCGCGAGGCGTATGGTGCGCTTCGCATCGGAAGATATTGGCAATGCCGATCCGCAGGCGCTGATTATTGCTGTTGCCGCTCAACAGGCTTTTCACTTTATCGGTCTGCCGGAAGGAGAACTGGCCCTGGCTCAAGCGGCAGTTTATCTGGCCACAGCACCCAAAAGCAATTCGCTTTATGTCGGTTATGGTAAAGTCAAGGAAATCATTAATACAAAAGGGTATTTACCTGTTCCTCTGCATATTCGCAACGCGCCGACAAAATTAATGAAAGAACTTGATTACGGCAAAGATTACAAATACGCTCACGACTACGCCGGCGCTTATGTGCCTCAAGAATATCTGCCGGAAGAAATCAAGGGGCAAATTTTTTATCAACCCAATGAGATAGGTTTCGAGAAAACCATCAAAGAGAGAATAAACTATTGGCGGAAAAAGAAAAATGACGGAAATTAATCACTACGTGACTCGTTCTCGTCGAGTCTCAAATCCCGCTCCGCTTCGCTTCGGGGATATCCTTATGTGCCTTGCACACAGGATAGTTCGTCCAGCAAATTTCAGTGCGCTTCGCTTCTGAAACTTGGGACTCACTAATTCGACTTACGCTTTACTATAGTTCAGCGAGTGTCATTAAAAGGAAAGGGAGGCTTGGTCGGAGCCTCCCTGAAAAATGAAGAGCGAAGGCTTAAAGCCTTCATGGTTATTTTGTCATCGGCTAATCATACCCGTTATTTTTAGTCGATAATAACTCATCTTGCTCTTAGTTAAAGCATTTCTTGTGCCACAAACAATATTAATATTTTAACTATTCAAAATAATTGATAAATAATAAAAAATTGCAGTGATTACTATAAATAAGCCATTGGAATTGGCGACAATAAATGTCGGGATTCATCTTTGTTCATTTTAGATAATATAATAAATACAAATATATACATGTCCATTAGGTCATTTGCTCCAATTTCGACAAAAATGTCGGTTGGGAGGGGATTACCCGTTGACTTTTTCCTTAAATAGCTTAAAATGACGAACAAAATTAGATTTTAAGGGTAAAAATGCGTTTTTTCAAAAAGAAAGATTTAATTATTAACCGGAAGGCTCATGATTACAATGATCCTTTGCTGCAGCCTTTAGCTGTAGCCATTGTCAGTGCCATTTTAGTAGCTTTAATTTTGATTATGGGATTTCTGGAGATTAAAAGAAGTGAAACGAATCTCATAGATTTCATGGAAGATCAGGCTTTGAGCACAATCGGCGTGTTACAGCGGTTAACTGAAGAAAATTTAAGAAGCATAACCGCTGCGCCTGAAAAAAAAGGTTCAAAATTAAAAACTGTAAGCCAGGAGGAAGCTACTTATTCCAAAAAATGGGTGATTGAAGCAATCACTTCTTTAGCCTTAAAGTTAGACGAACAATGGAAAAAAGGTAAAATAAACAAAGAGTTTTTACAAAAATTCGCGGCGGAAAATAATTTTTTATATGTGGGTTTGTTAAACGCTAAGGGAAACGCGGTTTACCAAAGCCGTCCTTTGCGAACAAACATGCTGGCTGCAAACGAACTGGTAAAAAATGGCCGGAAATTAACTACACTAGAGCTAATGGAGAAAATACGCGTTAAACGGGGCATCGGTTTTATCGCTTTAAGACGTAAGGATAACAGCGGTACGGTTGTAATAAATGTGGATAAACCGGGATTAATTTACTGGAGCATGAAAGTTGCCGGAGAAAAAGGAATAAAGAAAATAGGCGAAGGCCACGGCATAATTTACATGCAAATTATCAATGATCAGAAAAAACTTCTCACTAGTGTTGGCCAGCCACCTTCAAGTTTAAATAATAACGATTTCAATTTTAAGGAAATTTTAGCCGGTAATGTAAAAATTGCCAACAGGAAAGTTAATTTTGCCGGAAACAAAATTTTGGATATGGCGACACCTTTATTTCTTGATAAAAAAATTGTCGGTATCGTGAGAATTGGTCTCGACCGCAGTTCAATGGATAAAAGCATTGCTGAAAATCGCCAAAATATTTTTATTTTTATGTTTTTTGTTGTCATAATTGCTCTATTATCCATGTGGCTTCTTTATCATGACCAGAACCGCCACTTAGCCGGCATTGTTGACATGGAACGACAGTTGGAGAAAGCTGAACGGCTTTCCGCTCTCGGACAGCTGGCTGCCGGAGTGGCGCATGAAATCCGTAATCCTTTAAACGCTATAAGTATGGCGACGCAGCGATTGAAGCGGGATTTTGTTCCCTCTGATCCTCAAAAAGTGGATGATTTTCATAATCTTTCTGGCGTTGTTAGAGACGAGATCAAACGTCTCAACGCAATAATTGAGGAATTTCTGACATTTTCCAAAAGCCGTAGATTGGATTTTTGTAAATTTTCCATCACAGAAGTTTTACAAAAAATTGTCAGTCTCATTCGAGAAGAAGCCTCAGCACGTGGGATTGCCATTGAAACAAAATGGCGAGAGACTCCGGCATTAATTTCGATGGATATAAATAAACTCCAGCAAGCGTTTCTCAACATAATAAAAAATGCTATGGAATCTATAACCGGCGACGGTAAAATTTTTATTACAGTGGATAAGGAAGGGAAAAATTATATTGTAGTGAGCATTTCGGATACTGGCTGCGGCATGACAACTGAGGAAATCGATAAAATTTTTAATCCGGAATACACAACCAAAGAAAAAGGATTGGGTTTAGGAATACCTTTAGCCTGCGAAATCATCCGCGGTCACGGAGGAGATATACGAGTGATCAGCGGAAAAGACAAAGGAACATCTTTTGAAATTGTTTTGCCTCGTGAAAGATTCAACTAAATATTTTTTAAAGATTAAGGAATAAAAATAAATGCAAAAACTGAGTATTCTTCTTGTCGAAGATGGACAATCTCAACGGGAAATGTTGCGTGATTTTTTACGTTCCGAGGGCCATACGATAACCGAGGCGGAAGATGGCGAAACCGCGATAAAAAAAGTGTTAAACGGCCATTTTGATTTAATCCTTTTGGATTATAAGATGCCAGGCATGGACGGTTTGGAGGTGCTCAAAGAAATTAAACGCATCAATCCGGAAATAGATGTGATTATCATCACCGCTTATGGCACCATCGAAACAGCGGTGGAAGCTATGAAAGTCGGAGCAATTGATTACATCACCAAACCGGTGGAACTGGATGAATTATTAATACTTGCAGATCGAGTCGCGGAACGAAGGCAACTTATACAGGAAAACAGGCTATTAAAGGAAGAGCTTAGTAAGCATGGCGTTACCACAGAAAAAATTGTTTACATGAGCCCGCGCATGGCGGAACTGATCAATTTAGCGGGGCGCGTAGCCGCCAGCAAAGCATCCATTTTGATTCAAGGAGAAAGTGGAACAGGAAAAGAGTTGTTGGCGCGTCTGATTCACCAATTGAGCCCCCGGGCAAATAAATCGATAGTTGTCGTTAATTGCGGATCCCTCCATGAAAATTTATTGGAGAGCGAATTGTTCGGTCATGAAAAGGGCGCTTTTACGGGGGCAACTTCCCGCCGTATCGGCCGATTTGAAGAAGCCGATGGCGGCACGCTTTTCCTGGATGAAATAGGAGAATTAAGTCCGACCATACAGGTTAAACTTTTACGTTTTTTGCAGGAACGCGAATTCCAACGTCTGGGCAGTAATGTTAATCTCCGAGTTGATGTCCGGATCATCAGCGCGACAAATCGTGATTTAGAAGGTCAAGTGAAAGAAGGAACATTCCGCGAAGATCTTTTTTACCGGTTGAAAGTTGTTACTATGGCGCTTCCTCCCCTGAGAGAAAGAAAAGAGGATTTGCGTATTTTAATTAATCATTTTATTGATAAATTTTCCAAAGAAAACAACAAACACTTTATTGGTTTGACTGTGGAAGCACGGGATTTGCTCTTGAAATACGATTATCCGGGAAACGTTCGTGAATTGGAGAATATTATGGAGCGGGCTGTAGTAATTGCCCGTGATGAATACATTACTGTTAACGATCTGCCATTTAATGAAAATTCAAAAAAAATATTATCCGGTCCTTTGCGAGACTCAGTGGAAGAACTGGAAAGACAATTAATTGTTGAATCAATGGAAAAGACTCAAGATAACCAGACAAAGGCTGCGGAAATCTTAGGTATATCGGAAAGGATGCTACGATATAAGCTGAAAAAGTACGGTCTGAAAAATTGAGAAGACTGCGACTGGAAGCGCATTCCCATAAGGGAGGCTCAATAATAACATTCTTTTTTATACATCATTTCACTTGGTGATGATATATTATCGCGCCGATCAAGAATATATGTAATCGAAAATATTAAAATTTAGGCATTGATTTTTTAACATAATGCATGGTATTAATATAAAGTTGATGATAGTTATAAAGTTGTATTACACCATTTCTAAATCAAAGATGATATTGAGGCGGCTAGGCGGAGGCGACGAGACGTATTATACATACGTTGAGGAGGCCGACAACGACGACAACAAAAATAGCGCTTTGATTTAGCATTGGAATTACTAATTACTTTGACAGGAAAGGAGTACGCTATGGAAGAAAATGTTATTATGGTGATAGTTGGTTTTCTGTTGGTGTTAGTGCTAGGCCTTCAAATTCAAATCCGTAACATAAGTAAAAAAATGGATGAACTATTAGAGAAAAAATCGTAATCTAAAATTACACAACACATAACTTTAGATTCTTCGCCGCTCCGAAAGACCAGGCGTATATACATTCAGAAAACTGTCAGGTATTTTTGATTATTAATTATCGGTATCTTTGTCCATGGCGACTACTGAGGCGACGTGTAATGTCGCACTTCAGTTGCATCGTTGCACTTTTTAACCAGTAATCGACGATTTTATTTATTCCATCAAATTGCTGGCTCATAGGTGAATGATAACCGTATGCATCAACCGGATTGACCTTAAAAGCCGCCTTTCAGGGCGGTTTTTTTAATAGTCAGATGATTTGAATAATCAGCGGAATGTGTAACGTTTTTTCATATCAACTAGAGCGGCGTAATGCTTTCTCTCCTCTTCGATAATTTTTTCTATAGCCTCATATTGCGCTGCGGGAACTAGATTCTTGATTTCATGATAATACAGAATGGAATCCAATTCACGCTGCATCGCAAAATTAAAAGCAGCAATTGTATCTTTCACATTCGCCAACTGTTTATCCATGATTTCTTTCGTAAAAATAATGTTATTATCCACATAACTGCGAAGATAAGCGTTGTACTCGCCGGCGTATTGTTCCGGTGGATTGTATTTCTCCATATTCGCGAAGATACCTTCAAAAGTTTTTTTATGGGTAACTTCCGCCTGAGCCAGATAAGCAAAAAGTTTTTTTGCTTCTTCCTGTTTGGCGAGCTGTTCGGCAAACTTATAAAAATTAATGCCATTTTCTTCAATTCTGATAGCAACTTCCACAATATCGCTTGCTGCAAAAATACTCATTTTCAATACCTCCTGATATTATAATGAGACTAAAACTTCAAAAGCAAAGCGTATTGAAGTTTTTTAGCCGAATTATCCAATAGCCAAAGGCTATTGGAAATAAATCCTGATAGCGAAGCCTATCGGGATAGGATCAAAACCATGCCCTCTCGGTGCACAGTTAAATGACCCAATATAAAACAACTTCACCACATTTTTTTATTCAATGCAATACTTTTACCAACATGAATTAAACTTTCTCTTCTAAGGCCGGTTTGGGAGGGATCTTTTCTATAATTTATAACGCATATGTGCCTCTCTTAAGAAGAAGTTTTCTTTTGTACTTTTACCATTACGCGGAAGTCAGGTGATTTCCCGTCAGGAAAAGAAACACCGGCAGGAAGCACAATTTTCGTATCCAGCGTCGTTGTAAAAAATATTTTCTGCAAATCAATCGGTTCTGTTTCGATTTTAATTTGTTCGGATTTAATATTGGAATTGATTAAAACCCGCACTTTTGATGGTGTAATACTCATTCTTTGCAGGAAAAGATGTTCTGCCAAAGAGTTTTGCGTTTTGATAATAACAGGGAAAGTCCAATTAATAAATTTAGAGGCATAAACATGAATTTTCGCGGGAACAATATCGGCAACAGGCAAATTTGACGGAGCATTAACCATATCCTTGCTTAAGGTAAATTCGTGCTTTTTTTCTATAACATTGGATAAATCCAGAGACAATTTCAGCGAATGTTCGTCAAGAAGACGAAATGCCTGCTGTGGTCCCTGAAGAATAACCTTTGTTTCGGTAACCTGCGGTTCATCAATCCGCCAATTTTGCGGAACATTTTTATATTCAATGGGAATTATAAAATCTCGGCGTACAATTTCTCTTTGGTAGCCAAAAGCAATCCATAAAAGACAAGCCATAACCACAGCGATAATTTTTTCCAGCGTGTTTTCTTTGAGCCAATTCAAGGCGGGATGTGATTTTTTACCAGGTGTGTTGCGAATATAAAATTGCTCCAATGTCTCATGCAAAGCAGCGGCATTTTGAACCGCCGTAAGTGTTTCCGAGGAGGCCAGTGATATAGTTCCTCTTTCTTCAGAAATAACGACACATATCGCGTCGGATCGTTCCGCAAGACCCAGTGCCGCCGTATGGCGCAACCCGATATTTCCATATTTTGATGTATTTGTAGAAAGCGGCAGGTGGCAGCCAAACTTCGCAATCCGGTTGCCGTTAATTATCACGGCTCCATCGTGGCCGATGGAATGAGGATCAAAAAGACTTTCTAAAAGAGGTTCACTGACAAGTCCGTCCAATCTTGTTCCGCCGTTGACGTGCCTGTCCAAGGGATCAGTTCCTTGCAGAACAATCAAAGCGCCAATTCGTTTTTTGGCCAAAGTTGCCGCCGTTTGCGCAATTATTTCCGCTGTTCCTTTCAGTTCGGACAGTGAGTGGGATTTTTTCCCGATGTTTCCCAGCATGGCCAGCCTCTCAAAAAAACCGCGCAAGTCTTCCTGAAAGATGACGACTAAAACAAAAAGCAAAATGGCAAAAAATCCTTGCAGAACAATAGTGGTAAGATAAAGCTGAAAGAAACGGGCTGCAATATAAACGCCGCCTAGAAGTATTATGCCGATGAGCACGAAGCGTGAAGCTCTTGTTTTGAACCAGGTCAAAAGGGCGAAAATCATGAGAGCAATGATCATCACATCCAGAATATCCTGAATTCTGATGCTCTTAACAACAGCTAACACGGAATTGAACAAGTCCATAAACTTTCCCGAAATTACTTTAATAATTTTTTCTGAAACCATTTTGTTTTGAAGCTGCCGCCTGCTCGGCGTCACTTCCCGGTAGGGTAAAAAGTTATTTTTATTGCGCTCCCTTCGGTTGCGCTTCCGGTCAACGGATAACGAGGCGGCAGTGAAACTCGAATTACAGTTACTTAGTAAACTGTAATTCGTCAGTTGTAATGAGACCCAAAATTCAGGAACAAAGTGAACTGAATTTTGTAAGCCGAATTATCCAATGGCCTTGGCCTATTGGAAACTGTCCCATTACAGTGGGGCAAGGAGAAGCTCGACGATCCCGTATACGTGGGACAGGCTCAGCCGACAAAGTTAACCCAAGAAAACGAAATAGCGTAGAAACTTATATAAAAATATGCGATCAAGTGTCAAGCAGGATTAACGAGCTCTAAACCGTAATTTCTTATTGACATAAAAGATAGACAATTTTATAATTCACCGGTAAATAAGAGATATCTTACAAAATAAACCATGGTTAAAGAAAGGATTCCTATGCGTAAACTTATCATTTGTATTTTTGTTTTACTATTGGCCGTTCCGGCATGGGCCATCCAGCCGCAAACTGAGGACCAGAAGACTCTTTACGCGCTGGGTGTTGACTTAGCTAAGAGGCTGTCAGTTTTTAATCTGTCCACCGAGGAGTATGAATTTGTCAAGCAGGGCATGACCGATGTTGCTGCCGGTAATAAGTTAGAGGCGGAGCCGGAAGCCTATGCGCAGAATATCAATAAATTGTTTCAAACAAGAGTACAGGCCGCCGCGCAAAAGCAAAAAGAATTGGAAAAACCATATTTAGAGAAAGCCGCCAAGGAAAAAGGCGCGCAGAAAATGGATTCAGGTCTTATATTCCTACCAATTAAAGTCGGAACTGGCGCTAAACCCAAAGCGTCGGATATCGTCAAAGTTCACTATACTGGCACTTTAACTGACGGCAAGGAATTTGACAGTTCTGTCAAGCGTGGTCAGCCCGCGGAATTTCCGCTGGGACAGGTTATTCCCTGTTGGACGGAAGGCGTCGGTAAGATGAAAGTTGGCGGCAAGGCCAAACTGGTGTGTCCTTCTGATATTGCCTACGGCGATCAGGGCAGACCGCCTATTATTCCCGGCGGTGCGACATTGGTTTTTGAAGTAGAGTTGCTAGATGTGAAGCAGCCTCCTGCAGCACCACCCGAACCCAAGAAAACAAAAGCATCAAAGGCAAAATCAATAAATTAGTTTTAGCAGATGCTTATAATATGCACTGAAGGGGCGGGCTGCAAACCCGCCCCTTTGCATAAATCCCATCTTCGAAATTAAAATGAACCGATGTACCGGCTCACAAATTCGATCCCGCGAGAATTGGAATCCCCCGGCTTCAGCCGGTTGAGGAATGCGGTGTAACTCGCGGGAGGTCGCATTAAGATAGGGAGCCTCCGGCTCCTGCCGGAGGTGGCTCCACTAACTTTTTGAAGTTTATCAAAGTGATCATGTTTTTATGTCAATCATCGAAATTAAATCTCTCACTAAAACCTTCGGCAAGATTCAAGCTGTGCGGGGCATCGATTTGAATATCGAAAAAGGTGAGATATTCGGGCTTCTGGGTCCTAACGGCGCAGGGAAAACCACGACCATCGGGATGCTTTGCACCATTATCCGTCCTACTTCTGGCAGCGCCATATTGGCGGGTTTTGATGTCGTAAAAAATCCAGCCGAAGTACGGCGTCATGTCGGCATTGTTTTTCAAGACCCGACTTTGGATACGGTTCTTACCGGCCATGAAAACCTTGAGCTTCACGCCCGCTTGTATGGTGTACCTGCCAAACAGAGGGAAAAAAGAATAACGGAAATGCTGGAGCTCATTGACCTCTCAGAGCGCAGTAACGATATAACCCGTACTTATTCGGGTGGAATGCGCCGCAGGCTAGAACTGGCTCGAGGTCTTTTACATAAACCGGCGGTGCTTTTTCTGGATGAGCCGACGCTCGGCCTCGACCCGCAAACACGCGCCCGCATCTGGGACTATATCAAAAAAATGGCGCAAAAAGAACAGACTACAATTGTCCTGACCACCCATTATATGGAAGAAGCGCAGCTAGTGTGCGACCGTGTTGGTATTATCGACCACGGACAGATCATGGCGCTGGATGCTCCGGATAATCTCAAGGAAACCATGGGCGGTGATCTGGTCGTTATTCGCGCAAAAGAACCACCTCTGCAAAAGATACAAGCCCTGCCTTATGTAAAGAACGTGAAACTGAATGATGGCGCTGTGGAAATAACCGTAGAGGATGCCCATCTCCACCTGCCGGAATTGCTTTCCAGCATTCCCCATGTTGAATGCGTGGAAACAAGAGTGCCATCACTCAATGATGTCTTTATCAAGCTGACCGGCCGCGATATCCGGGAAGATTCGCCGGAAGACTCGGGCGGTTGGGTTGAATCCGCGGCGCGTTACCGTCAGAGGGGGAAATAGATTTATGAACGACAATCGTCTGCAAAAAGAATTGATGGGAATCTACGCTTTATGGTGGCGTGAGTTTAAAGTATTCCAGCGGGAAAAAAGCAGAATAGTCTCCAGCGTTGTTCAACCACTGATGTGGCTGTTCCTTTTCGGCAGCGGTGTGGGAGCCAGTGTCAATATCAGCGACATCAATTACCGGGATTACATTTATCCGGGCATACTGACCATGTCGGTGCTTTTCGGATCGGTATTTTTTGGACTTTATATTGTCTGGGACCGAAAACTGGACGTGCTCAAGGCTGTACTGGTAGCGCCGGTATCGCGAATCAGTATTTTTATGGGCAAAGTGCTGGGTGGCTGCACGGATGTTACTTTGCAGATTCTTATTTTGTTAATTTTCTCTTTTTTATTCCCTTCGGTCAATCCCTGGGGAATCCCGCTGGCATTATTATTTTTGTTGATAACATCAATCGCGCTCGTTTCTCTGGGACTGGCTATCGGCTCAATGTTGGAGAGCTTGGAAGGTTTTCAGGTAGTTTCGACATTTGTCGTCTTCCCGCTTTTCTTTCTCTCCGGCGCTCTTTTTCCGGTGGATAATAAGCTGCCTCTGTGGCTGCGAAACATGGTCAAGCTAAATCCGCTAACCTACGCAGTGGACGGTGTCCGTGGCGCTCTGCTTAAAGTGAACACTTTTCCTTTTTATATCGACTTGGGCGTCATAACTTTATTTGCCGTAATTATGTTTCTGTCGGGAAGCATTTTGTTCAGTAGGATGAAGTGATATAATCCCGGATTACGCAATAGAGAAAATTATCCTTTCGCAAATCTTTTTTGTCATTTCAGTAGAGATATTTTTACAAAATCTCTATAGCGTAATCCGGGTTGAAGCGCGGCGATAAACAAGATGTCTTCTATACGCAAGAAACCTCGCCACTGTGCAATGGCGAGGTTTCTTTGGAACAGGATGTAAAAATAAGATTACATATGTTCGGGAAAATCTTTTAAAATCTGAAACTGAAAACCTTTGTATTTTTATTTAACGTATAACGCACTAATTTGATCCTTGTATTTTTCAAATACAACGCGCCTCTTGAGTTTCATGGTCTGAGTCAGCATGCCGTTCTCCAATGAAAAAGGCTGCTCAATAAAAATAAATTTCCTCGGGATTTCATAGCTGCCATAGGTGGCCTTCAGTTGATTGACTATTTCATTTTCGAGGAATTTCTTTGTCTCCTCCTTTTTCAGCAGCTCGGCATGGTCATTGGGCAAATTATTTTTTTCAGCCCATTTACCCACGGCTACAAAGTCCGGTATGATCAGGGCGATATTAAACTCACGGCCTTCCCCGTAGATCATGGCGTTTTCAATATAATGGTTCAGCTTGATATCTTCTTCAATGGCTACCGGGAATACATATTTACCATTTTCAAGTTTAAACTGTTCTTTGAGTCTTCCGGTGATGAACAGGAAGCCTTCTTCGTCAAGACGTCCGCGGTCGCCTGTCCGGAATCCGCCGTCAGGCGTCATAACGGCCTTTGTGGCTTCAGGTTTATTATGATACCCCTGCATCACGTTAGGTCCATAAATGATGATTTCCCCATCGTTTGCATCCGGCCCGACAACCGATTTGTCGATCACAATTTTGCCCAGACCCATGGCGGGACCTACGCTGCCTATTTTGTATTTCGTCGGGCGGTTCATGGTTGCGCCTGGCGATGTTTCGGTTAATCCGTAAGCGTCATAAAGAGGAATACCCATATCCCAGAAAAAATGAGAAATTTCCGGATTCATCATGGCGCTTCCTGTCATGGAGCCGGTTAATCTGCCGCCAAGCCTCTCCCGGATTTTCTTGAAGACTATCGCATCTGCAATCTTAAATTTCAGATTCGTTTTAAAGCATGACTTGCCCTGCGCGGCCAGCTCGCGTTTCTTCTTTGCGCTCTCCACTCCCATGACGAATAATTTCCTGGCAAGTCCGCCTTCTTCGTTCATCTTCGTCCATAGTCCGTCATATACTTTGTTAAAGACTCTGGGAACGGCCGTCAGGAATGTCGGTTTAACCAGACCTAAATCTTCAGGAATAGTTGCTGCGTTTTCCGCAATGCCGATGGACCCGCCCAGTATGCAATATACGACAAGTTCCCCAAGTCCGAAGACATGCGCCCAGGGCAGTATGGATAGAGATACGTCGTTTTCATTCATGTCCGGGAAGCAAACCGTTACGGCGTGAGCATTGGACGTAATGTTGGCCTGAGAAAGAAGCACCCCCTTCGGATCACCGGTCGTTCCTGATGTATAAATCAGGATACAGATCGAAGACGAATCCGGATATATGCTTTTAACTTTTTTGGCTGCGCCTTTCTTTTCCAGATCAGCCAGAGTGTCCGGCCCATCGCCCTCCATCACGATAACCTTTTGTAATGTGGGTATTGAATTAACGACATCTTTTATTTTTTCGTATATTTCTTTTTTGCTGATGAAGAGCACTTTTATTTGAGCGTCATTGATAATGTATTTCCAAACCTGCGCCAGTTCTGCTTCGTACATAGGGACAAACCGCGCATCCAGGCCGCTGGTGGCAAAAAAGCATATCGCCCATTCCGTGCTGTTATTGCAGATAATACCGACGGCATCATCCTTTTGAACCCCAAGTTGACTCAAACCGCTTCTGACATTATCCACGCGTTTTCCAAAATCAGTAAAAGTGATCCATTCATATTTTTTCAAGGCCTTATTTTTTGTTCCAAGAAAAGGTCTCTGCGAAAATTTGGCAACTGATTTTTCCAGTATTTCCACAATATTATCCGGCTTCACCAATTGATACATAAGTCTTCCCCCCACCAAAAAATTTAATAAGATTTATTTTTTAACGGACGGAAGTATAGGAATAACGGACTAATAAGTCAACAACAAATGTTAATCACATAGCAAGCTGTGGCTGTATTTCATTGACACAAAAGATCATTTCTAATATATTAAAAACATTAACAACTATAATCCAATAAAAGCATGAGCCGGACGCCTGTCACAATGCCGGCGGCTCAGTATAAGGAAAAAAATGAAAAAGAAGAGTGACAAAACGCACAAAAATAAAACCGGCTCCCAAGTCCCTGCCAACCTGCACAGGCGAAAAAAGTTGACACTGCAGGAGCAGGTGGAGGAAAGATTAAGGTTCGAGGAGCAACGATTCCGGGCTTTTGTAGAGCACTCTTTAGATATCATTGTTATTTTGAATCCGGAAGGAATTGTCACCTATATAAATCCTGCAATTGAGAAAGCTTTGGGATACAAGGCTGAGGAAAGAATTGGCGCAAATGTACTGGAAGTTCTTCATCCGGGTGACTTAGAATATTTGGCTGATAACGTCGCAATATTGTTCACAGATACAAACGCCCCTGTTGTACAATTTAAAATGCGTCTTCGTCATAAGGATGGAGGCTGGCGCATATTCGAAGCGGTGGGAAGCAATCTGGTACGCGATAAAGTTGTCGAAGCTGTAATTGTTAACTACCGAGACATTACCGAGCGCAAACAGGCGGAGGAATTGCTGAAAGAAAGCGAAGCCCACTACCGTCTGCTGGCTGACCACATGAAGGACCAGGTGTGGATCACGACGCTGGACCTAAAAGTAACTTATGTCAGCCCATCTGTGGAAAAATTACTGGGGTATACCCTTGATGAACTTAAACATCTCCCATTGGAGAAACTCCTTCCGGCAACATCTTACCGGGCAGCGATGGAATTCTTTTCAAATGAGATGCCTAAAACATTGGCAGATCCTCCAGACCTTTCCTCGAGGCGTTTACTGGAGGTCGAATTCCGCTGTAAAGATGGCAGGATTTTATGGATTGAAAGCTCGTTTAGTTTCATCCGGGACGAAAATGGAAAACCGGTATCCATTCTGGGCGAAGGCAGAGATATAACTGAACGCAAACAAATGGAATATGATCTGCGAGCAAGTGAAATTAATTTTCGCCATTCCCTTGATGATTCTCCGCTGGGCGTGCGCATATCATCAATAGAAGGTGAAACAATTTACGCCAACAGAGCTATTCTGGATATATATGGCTATGACAGCATTGATGAGCTGAAAAATACATCCCTTGAGAAGCGCTATACGCCGGAGAGTTATGCTGAGTATCAACTAAGAAAGGAAAAAAGATTACGGGGCGAGTTTGGCCCCTCCGAATATAAAATAAGCATTGTGAGAAAAAATTGTGAAATTCGCCATCTCCATGTTTTCCGTAAGGAAATATTCTGGAATGATAAAAGGCAGTTTCAGGTCATCTATCAGGATATTACTGAGCGCAGTCAGGCTGAAGAAAAACTCAATGAGACATTAGAAAGTTTACGGAAATCGATAAAAACAACGATTCAGGTATTGGGCACGGCATCGGAAACAAGAGACCCTTATACGGCTGGTCACCAGAAGAAGGTTGCCGACCTCGCCCGCGCCATTGCCACGGAGATGAAACTTCCACATGACAAAATCGAAGGAATCCGCATGGCCGGCGCCATTCATGATATTGGAAAGATTTCGATACCATCGGAAATCTTATGTAAACCAGTAATGCTTTCTAATCTGGAGTTTGCTATTATCAAATCTCACTCTCAGTATAGTTACGAAATCATAAAGGATGTGGAATCTCCCTGGCCATTAGCTGATATCGTCTATCAGCATCACGAGCGCATAAACGGCTCCGGATATCCGCAAGGGTTAAAGGGCGAAGACATTCTCATGGAAGCCCGCATCCTTGCCGTTGCCGATGTGGTTGAGGCCATGGTATCCTATCGTCCCTACAGACCTTCTCTGGGACTGGATATTGCGCTCACAGAAATAGAACAGAACGCGGGAACCCTCTATGACCGCCAAGCAGCGAATGCGTGTTTAAAGTTGTTCCGGGAGAAAGGATACCAGATTAACTGAGGGATTGATCAGAAGGGATTAAGTCATTCATGGAATATAATAGTGTCGACGATGTTCAATCAAGGTTGACTAAGGCCGAATACATTCCCTCCCGGGAAATTGCCACAGTCGTTTTTCTCGCCGCCGCGACGCAAAAACCGGTTTTAGTTGAAGGGCCGGCGGGTGTCGGCAAAACGGAATTAGCCAAGGCCATAGCCCGCAGTCTGGATCGGGAACTTATCCGGCTCCAGTGTTATGAAGGCCTGGATGAGGCCAAGGCTCTTTATGAATGGGAATATGCCAAACAACTTCTTTACACTCAAATGGTCAAGGACAGGCTCAACGACATCATCTCTTCCGCCTCAACGCTGATCCAGGCGGTCGATCAGATAGCCGCCCAGGAGGACGCTTTTTTTTCCGATCGTTTCATTCAGCACCGTCCGCTTCTACAGGCCATCAGCTCGGAGCGGCCTGTCGTGCTGCTTATCGATGAAGTGGACAAATCCGATCCTGAATTTGAGGCTTTTCTTCTGGAACTTCTAAGCGATTTTCAGGTCACTATTCCCGAACTGGGCACCCGCAAGGCCATTCAAATCCCCTTTGTTCTACTGACATCCAACAACTACCGCGATATGAGCGACGCGCTTAAGCGACGCTGCGTCCATCTATACATCGACTATCCCTCGCGGGACACGGAGATTTCCATTGTTCGGCTCAAAATTCCTGGAATAGAGGAAAAACTCTGTGACTCTCTTGTTGACGCAATCCGCAAGATACGCGCACTGGATTTGAAAAAAAATCCCAGCATTTCAGAAACACTTGATTGGGCGCAATCGCTTCTTGCATTAAATATCAATGAGCTGACACCGGAAGTTGTTTCGGAAACACTCAACGTCATCTGCAAGTATCAGATTGATATGGAAAAGGTGCGTAAGAATATTGATCGGGTTTTGCGGTAGCGTTAAGAAATGTCATTGCGAGCCGTCTCTCAGATCATGATGACCTTCAGGTTACGGCGTGGCAATCTTGAAGGCAAGATTTCTCGTCGCTCTCGCTCCTCGAAACAAGGAGATTATATGAAAACTATAAAAGATAAAATGCGCCCAATTCACCCCGGTGAAATATTGCGGGAAGAATTTCTTGCACCGTTGGCAATGAGCGCGCACGCGCTGGCGATGGAGCTTAAAGTTCCGGCGCCGCGCATCAACGACATAGTTCGAGAACGCCGCGCCATTACACCCGATACCGCTCTGAGGCTATCGCGTTATTTCGGAACAACCGCTCAGTTCTGGCTAAATCTGCAGACCAGTTATGATCTTAAAATAGCGGAAAAGATTGTAGGGTCCAAAATAAAATATGAAGTGCACACACGTTTGGTCGCTTAAATAAGTTTTAAATCCAATATTCCGTATTTCGGAGGCACGCAACGTCATCTGTAAATACTAGACCGATATGGAAAACGTTCGGAAAAAGATCAGTAAAGTTTTGCAGTATCTGAAAATAATGATTTTTTAAACGCGAAGTAAACTATGCAAAATATTTTCGATAAATACATCTCTTCAATTTCTTCTAAATTCTCTCACAAAGAAACCAGTGAAATGGGGTATCGCACCGACTTTGAGATTTTACTCAAAGAAATTTTTAAGACTATCAAAGTTCAGCGTATCGATCACGATGCAAGAGCTCAACAAGGGAATAAGCCGGATTTTGTTGTGCTTAATTATGATGTGCCAATCCTCTATATCGAAGCCAAAGATATTGGTGTGCTTTTGGATAAAGTCGAAAAGTCAGAACAGATGACAAGATATTACGGATATGCAAATTTAGTTCTGACTGATTACGTTGAGTTTCGGTTTTATAGAAATGGTGTTCGTTATGAAGAACCAATCAAAATTGCCAGTTATGATTTAAAGCATCGAACCATTACGCCACTGCCGGAAAATTACAACTACGCTGCTAAAACACTTCTTGATTTTACACAAGAATATAAAGAGCCAATACGTTCTGGGGAACACCTTGCAAAAATTATGGGGGGAAAAGCTCAAAGGATCCGCGATAACATCAAGCATTTTCTTTCCACTCCGTCAGATAGAAATATAGAAATAACTCGCATTTATGAAACTATTAAAAAACTCTTGGTTCACGATCTTTCCAAAGATGCTTTTGCGGATATGTACGCACAAACCCTCGTGTATGGCTTGTTTGTCGCGCGCTATCACGATACAACCCCTGAAACCTTTACCCGGCAGGAAGCACGCGATCTTGTCCCGGCATCTAATCCTCTTCTCAGGCATTTTTTTGATCACATTGTTGGCCCCGATTTTGATAAACGGCTGGAGTATATTGTAAATGAATTATGCGCAGTATTTTGCCATGCTAATGTTCAAGAGCTTATGCGTCAGTATTTTAAAAATGATTTATGGGGTCATACCCATGAAGGCCCCGACCCTGTAATACATTTTTATGAAGATTTTCTGAAAGAATACGACCCGGAACTTCGGAAAAAACTTGGCGCTTTCTATACACCATTGCCTGTCGTACGATTCATTGTGCGTTCCGTTGACTATCTCCTTGAAAAAGATTTTGGCCTTCCTTCCGGTTTGGCCGATACTTCAAAATTGGCTAACGGTAGCCATCGAGTGCAGATTCTTGATCCTGCTGTTGGTACAGGTACATTCATAAGTGCCGCCATTCGAAGCATTTACAAACGTTTACTTGATGGCGGCCAAAAGGGTCGTTGGCCGACATATGTGCATCACGATTTGCTCCCTCGTTTGCACGGCTTTGAACTGATGATGGTGCCTTATACGATAGCTCACTTAAAATTGAGTATGGCGTTTAAAGAGACCGGTTTTTGGAATTTTCATCGCCGGCTTGGTATTTATCTAACCAATTCCCTCGAAGAAGGTTCCAAACAGACAGAGATGCTCACTGGTTTCGGTCTCGCTGAAAGTATTGCCGAAGAATCGAAAGAAGCGGAAGTGATAAAGAATAAAACGCCGATTATGGTTGTTATAGGCAATCCGCCATATAGCGTTAGTTCTTCAAACAAGGGCGAATGGATAACAGACCTTATTAAAGATTACAAAACTGGATTGGGAGAGAGAAACATACAGCCACTCTCTGATGATTATATAAAATTCATTCGCTTTGCAGAACATTTTATAGAGAAAAACAAAAGTGGCATAGTGGCGATGATAACCAATAATTCATTCATAGACGGCATTACTCACCGCCAGATGAGAAAACATTTGCTGGAAACTTTTGATGAGATATACATCCTCGACCTCCACGGCAATTCAAAGAAGAAAGAAAAAGCTCCGGATGGCGGCAAAGACGATAATGTTTTTGATATACAGCAAGGTGTAGCAATTTCTGTATTTATTCGGAAAGTAAACCAAGAGAAAAATCTTGGCACAGTTTATCACGGTGAGATTTATGGTAAACGCAAAGAAAAATTCCAAGCACTAGATGAAAGCGATTTACAAAATATAAAATGGAAGAAACTCGATTACTCTGCACCATATTATTTCTTTGTTCCCAAAAATTTTATACTTGAAGAGGAGTATGAGAAGGGCTTTAAGATTGACGAATTATTTAGGATAAAAGCAGCAGGTATTAAAACCCATCATGACGATTTGGTAATTGCGTTTTCAAGTAATGAGCTTAAAAAACAAATTATGACTTATCAAAAAGAGCAGAATGATTTATATGACACCGATAAAATTAAAAATATTTGTTATCGACCATTTGATGAAAGATTCATATATTACGATACAAAAATAATAATTCGACACAGAAAAGAACAGATAAAACATTCTTTCTATCCCAACTTAGCATTTCTCTCAGGAAGACAATCTAAAACAGATCAGATAAACCATTTTTACATTACCAATCTATTATCTGAGATGAAGACAGCAGAAAGCAGTACGGGTTCTTATCATTTTCCACTTTATCTTTATGACGACGATCAAAACAAAACATCAAATCTTTTAAAAGAAATAGTTGACAAAATAAAAAAAATTACTGGACAGGTTACACCTGAAAATATTTTTGATTATATATATGCGGTTCTTTACTCGCCAAGTTACCGAGAAAAATATAAATCTTTTTTAAAAATTGATTTTCCGCGCGTGCCGTATCCGAAAGACAAAGGAAGCTTCAAAAAGCTTGTTGCGTATGGCGCTGAACTACGTGCTCTTCATCTTCTTGAATCACCGAAGGTTAATAAATTCATAACCACCTATCCTGTCGCTGGTTCTGATACCGTTGAAAATCTGTCTTATAAAAACGAAAAAGTAATTATCAACTCTTCGCAATACTTCGGCAATGTCCCCAAATTAGCATGGGATTTTTATATTGGTGGTTATCAACCAGCACAGAAATGGCTTAAAGACCGTAAAGGCCGTACTTTAACGAATGAGGATATCGAGCATTACCAGAAGATAATTGTAGCACTTACAGAAACTGATAGAATTATGAAAGAGATAGATGGAAAATAAACGGGAAAATATTGGAGACAACGGTTCTATATAAAGTAAAAACTGGATTCCCCCGTGTCAAGCACAGGGCAGGCTCATCATCGCGCTTCGCTGGAATTTATCTGGTGAATGCTTGTACGGAATGACGAAAAAAGGTACAAATCCCATTCGCCTCACGGCTCAGGGATAATTCGCTTTGGGCTCCCAAGGGAGCCACAGGCTCATTATGGTCAAACTCATTCAACAATTTGTTTCCTGCTGCCGCGCGGCGGGAATGCGGGTATCCACTTCGGAGGTTCTCGACAGCCTCAATCAGTTACAGTTGATCAACCCGACCGATGAGCAGCAGTTCCGGTCGCTGCTTCGCGCCAATTTCGCTAAAAGCATGAGGGACGTGCAGCATTTTGACCGCCTCTATTATCTCTTCTTTCACGAAATGCGCATGGACACCGCTGATATGAAACAGGCGGCCTCTCATTCCGATTTAATAAAAAAAATGGCCAGTTTTCTCAAACAGATGCCTCACGACAATCCTGTTTACGACGCCGTGGTGGACTTTCTGCAGGGCAATCCTCTTGCCCTTCTTCGGGAAATGCGCCGGATTCAGACCGAGGAAGAAGTAACAATGCTGCGGTTTAACCTGGGGCCTCTGGGCAACCGCCTCAATGTGATGCTTCAGATAAATAAAGCCGCTTCCTCCGCCAACGCTCTTGTTGAGGAAAATTACGCGAAAACAGATTCAGCCGCAAGGCGCGATCTTACCGCTTATTTTGCGGAGCGGGCGGCCGCTGCACGCTCCATTCTTATGTACGAGCCGCGTCCGGGAGACATCGGCACTAAAAAAACCAAAACAGACGAACAAAAATTCAAAGGGCTCGGCGAAAAAACTTTTTCTTCCTTTACCCGCGAGGAATTGGAAGAAATGCGCGACGCAATTGACAAGCTGGTGCGTAAGTTGAAAAATATTGTCAGCCGCCGTTATTCCGTCCGCAACAGGGGAAATCTTGATGTGAAAAAGACTCTGCGGGCATCAGCCAAATACAACGGCGTTCCCCTGGATATAAAATACCGCCGCAAAACGAAACGCAAAAGCCGGATTGTCACGCTGTGTGATGTGTCCGGCTCCGTCTGGGCGGCGGCACGTTTTATGCTGAATCTGCTGTATTCTCTTCAGGATTGTTTTGATAAAGTTAACAGTTTTGTCTTTGTTGACCACTTGTTGGAAGTAACTTCCATCTTCGAGGAACATGAAATTAACGAGGCGATTCGTCTGGTGTTGGAAAAATCGGATCTGAATTATGACGCATCAACAGATTACGGCGAAACCCTGAGAAATTTTAAAAAAGACTATATGGATATTCTGACCAAAAAGACAACGCTGATCATTGTCGGCGACGGCCGCTCCAATTATATGAATCCCGAAGACGCCATTCTGGGACAAATGCGGGAGCGCTGCCGGCGGGTGATCTGGCTCAATCCCGAACAGGAAAGCCTCTGGGGCACGGGCGACAGCGAAATCATGTCCTATATGCATCATTGTCATGAAGTGCGCCAATGCCGGAATGTCAATCAATTATTTACTTTTATCGAGGAACTGGTTTTATAATATATAGATATGATTCCCTCAAGTCAGTCTTACAGTTGGATATCCCGTTTTGCCATTGAACATGTCGCTACGCGCGCTGATCTGCAAACAGCAAAGGATTTTCCCCATGACATCTGGCAGAAGATGGGAGAGGCAGGATTTTTTCAAATAGGAATCGCGAAAGAGTATGGCGGCAGCGGCGGCGGATTCAGACAGCTTACTGAAGCGGGAGAGGTTTTCGTTCGCAGCGGTTACAACATGGGGCTGGCATTATCGTGGCTTTATCAGCAAATTATCGCTATCAATTTAATTTCCGGTTTCGGCAACGTCAAGCAACGAAAAAAATATCTGCCGCTAATGGTCCAGGGAAAATTAATCGCGTCCTTTGCCATTTCCGAACCAAAGCACGGAGCGCGTCCCAAATTACTGACATCGACAGCGACTCCGGAAGGCAATGGCTACATATTAAATGGGGAGAAAACTTACTTGACCAATGGGCCAATTGCCGATCTTTTTATTGTTGTCGCGATAACCGGAGAGGAAAAGGTACAAAAAAAATTCAGCGCCTTTTTGGTAGCGGATTCCGACAAGGGTGTTAATGTCAGCCCGCAAATGAAACTGGATTTTCTGAAACCTTCGCCGCACGGCGGCATAAAATTGCGTGATTGCCGCGTACCCGCTTCTTCCATGTTGGGCGAAAAAGATACGGCTTACACGAACATAGTCATCCCTTTCAGCGATGTGGAAAATATCGTCATGATGGGCGCCGCAACCGGCGGCATGGGCGCGGAACTTATGGACGTAATCCTCGAAATAGATGCGCGGCGCATTAACGAAAATAAATCTCTGCAAAGCGAAATAGGGGAACTGGATTCTTTACTGGAAACGATGCGTGCCGTCGCCCGCGAGGCGGCGCAAAAACTTGATCAGCGGGATAATACTGCTGTGCCGCTGACACTGATTTTTGATGAGTTGGCAGAAAGTTTTCAGTCAAGGATAGCGGCTGTGGTTACAAAATGGGAACTTAAAACAAAAGATCGTTATCATATACTTCAGACTGACCTTAACATTCTGGGAATGCTGGGCAAGAAAAATATTACCGGCAAAAAAACAAGGCTCGGTGACGAACTTCTGCATGGAGCGGAATAAATGTCCCCAAAACAGACATTGAAAACGATAATACCATAATGTGCAACCGGAACATCGTTTACATTTTAGACCGGATACATCGTTTACACTTTTTTAGTTACGAATAACTTTGTTTTTTCTCAAATCTATGGAACCAAGAGCATAAAAGCTGAACTGAAGTTGCCAGAGGCCATCGGCAATTTCTCTAAGCCCAACAGGCTGACCTGCGAGTAACTCTGTTAGATAGAACCTCCTGCCCATGAATTTAATTTCTCCGCAGTGACGGACATGGCGAACCAGATAATCGTTACCATAATCCGGTGGATGCGGACGTTCCACATATGGCCGATTTGACTTTTTATAGTAATTACTCGGCATCTCGTCATTGAGTGACTCATGCGGTCGATCATGGTTATAATCATACCGAAAAATATCGAATGCCTTCTGTTGTTCTTTTAAATTCCCGGCAATGGGGTTCAAAGCATCGCTTTTCAAAGTGCGGTGCATGCGTTCATGCCGTCCGTTTTCTTGTGGACAACCTTTTCCGATCCTTTCCGGGATAATCCCCAGCAGAATCCACCAGATCATTAACCGGCTAAGGCCGCCGATGCATCTACTGGCAAACGGCGTTCCATTATCACAGCGGATGGCCTTGGGCAATCCGTATTCACGGAAGATCGACACGAGGCAACGCCTTGTCGGAAAGTAGCGAGGACCTTCCAGCGCTTGGCAACCTAAAAGAAAACGGCTGAAGTTATCACTGAGTGTCAATGGATAACAAACATGTCCGTTCTTCATATAGAATTGCCCTTTATAATCGATGCTCCAAATATTGTTGGGCGCATCACATTCGCCAAATGGTTGCGTATACGGTGGAACATGCAATCGCTTCTTACGTCTCTCAACGAGTCCTTCTTTCTTGAGCCAATAGCCAATAGTGCTGACTGCTGGAAGATCAAGTGTCGGATACTTACGCTTTAATTGAGCGCGTACTTTTCTGGGCCCGCGTTTACGATTTTTAAGCTTTTCCTGAATCACAAGTTCCAGGATCTCTTTGAATGTTCGATTAGGGCAACTCTTCGGAGCCCGGCTTTCTTCCTTGAGTCCCTCGATACCAAAATGCTTATATCGCTTGAGCCATTTGTAAATCGTCGGACGGCTAACTCCGTATTTTTGAGAAAGATCGGTTACACTGAAATATCCATGATTCCAGTCGTTAACAAGTTGAATCTTTATGTTCATTTGGTTTATCACTTTCCACGGCATAGAATCTCCTCCTTGCCGTAAAGTGTAAACCATGTCCCCGGTTTGTTTTGTAAACTATCTTACCAGTTTGTACCATAAAAAATTCCCTCCCCTGGTGGGAGGGAATTAAAGGGGGGATTTTAAGAAAATCAATGTCTATTCTGGGGAATATTATCGGGCATGCGGCAAAAAATTGCCACTTGTAATATCCAATGCTTTTTTCGCCTTCAGCAACAATCTTTGACAAATTTCAGGAAAATCGCTAAGAGATATCCATCGCGTTTCCTCCACGTATTCATAAGGGTAATGATGTGTCCAAATCGCTGTATAAAAAAGTCGGCATAGCCACTTTAATAACCACGGCCTCTATTTTCCTCAGCCGCGTCACGGGACTTCTCAGGGCAATGGCTCTGGCTTATATAGGTGGCGCGACGGGCGATGTCGATGCCTACCAAATAGCCTTTGTAATTCCGGAGATTCTCAATCATATCGGGGCGGTCGGTTTTTTGTCCGTGACTTTCATACCTATATTTACAGAATATCTTGTCAAAAAAGATGAAACGGAAGGATGGAAGATATTTTCTCTGATTTGTAATGTATTCGGAGCGGTTACACTTTTATTCATTATCATTTTCTTTATCTTTGCCAAAGATTTTATCGGGCTGATTGTTCCGGGTTTGCATGATCCGGCAACCCTAGCAAAAGCGGTGCGGATGACAAGAATAATCATTCCCGCCCAGTTTTTCTTCTTTACCGGCTCTCTTTTCATGGCTGTCCAGTATACGAAAGAAAAATTCACGATCCCGGCGCTTGCACCGATTATCTATAACGTCATCACTATCGCCGGTGGAATAATATTGAATCCATGGCTTGGAATCGAGGGCTTTTCCTGGGGGGTTCTCGCCGGCGCCTTCCTCGGTCAGTTCCTTATCCAATATTGGGGGGCAAAGAAATCAGGCATGCGTTATTATCCCATGTTTGATTTTCACAATCCTCAGTTGCTGCGCTATGTAAAACTTACATTGCCGCTGGTTTTGGGACTGACGATGACATTTTCCACAGAGATTTTTTTCCGGATATTCGGTTCCTATCTTCCCCCAGGAAGTATTGCAAGTCTCAATTACGGATTGCGGGTAACATTAATGGTGGTAGCTCTGTTCGGACAGGCTGTGGGAACCGCTTCCTATCCGTTCCTGGCAAGGATGGCCAAGGAGCGGCAATTCGACCAGATGAACAACCTCATCAACAGTACTTTGCGTTATCTCGCTTTGGTGATCCCCGTCTCCGCGCTGCTGATTGTCATCAGGCATGAGGTTGTGATGATCCTCTTTCAGCGGGGCCGGTTCGATGCTACTGCCACGGCATGGACTTCACAAGTTCTGGGATTCCTCCTTGCGGGAGCGTTTTTCATAGCCGCGCAGAATGTTGTTGTCCGGGGATATTTTGCCATGGAAGACACGCTTTTCCCCGCGATTTTCAGCACCGTCGCGGTAGCTGTCAGCGTACCGATTTATTATTACGGAATGCAGGCATTCGGAATAAACGGAATAGCTTTTGCCGTATCTGCATCCGTTGCCCTGCAGATAACAATTTTATATGTAATCTGGAACAGAAGGACTAAAAACTCAGGCAGCAGAAATGTTTATCTGTTCATCGGCAAGATGACGTTTATAAGTTTTATAATAGGTCTGTTCCTCGAAGTCAGCAAAAAATATATTTTATCTGCGCTCAATGTTGCAACTTTTACCGGTAGCCTGGCAAGCTGCTTAATCAACGGCGTCCTGTTTATCATAATCTTTTTGGCGGTGGGCAGACTGATGAAGATAAAAGAAATCGTCGACCTGCAAAACAAGATAACGGCAAAGTTAGGGAAAACACAAAATTAAGAGGAACGTTTCGACTATAGAGTAAAATCAAATAATCAAATGCAAGGAGCGAGTTTTTATGAAGGTTGATGAAATTAAGAATGTTCTTATCGTGGGCAGCGGCACTATGGGCCAGCAGATCGGATTTCAGTGCGCGCTTTACGATTGTAATGTGGTGCTGTACGATATAAAAAAAGAGATGCTGGAAAAGGCGCTGGAAAGGATAAACAGGATTGCTTCAAGGATGACCAGAGAAGGCCGAATCACCCAGCAGAGGGCCGCGGAAGCCATCAGCAGGATAAGAACGACCATCGACATGGCCCAAGCAGCAAAGGATGCAGATATCGTGAGCGAGTCGGTGCCGGAGGATCCCGAGCTTAAGGGAAAAGTTTTGGGGCAATTAAACGCGCTGTGTCCGGAGCGGACGATATTCACGACCAATACCTCAACGCTTCTGCCTTCAATGTTTGCCCAGGCCACGGGAAGGCCGGAGAAATTTCTCGCTTACCATTTTCACGACATACGCATGACGAATGTGGTCGATGTCATGCCGCATCCCGGGACAACTCCTGAGTTCGTGGAACTGGTTAAAGAATTTGCCGAGAAAACCGGCCTGGCCCCTATTGTGCTACATAAAGAGAGCGTGGGCTATGTCTTTAATTATATGTTCACCAATCTTTTCGATTCCGCGCTGACTCTTGCCTCCAATGATATTGCGTCTGTTGAAGATATAGACAGGGTCTGGATGGGAATTATGCGAATGTTGATAGGACCGTTCGGACTTATGGACAGCGTGGGTCTGGAAACCGTGTGGCACGTTAGTAATTTCTGGGCGAAAAATACCGGGGACGCTCAAAAGATTCAGAACACAGAGTTCATAAAAAAATATGTCGACAGGGGCGAGCTTGGACAAAAAACAAGAAAGGGATTTTACACATACCCGAACCCGGCGTTTACGTCTCCTGATTTTTTAGAGGGAATTAAATAATTTTATTAATACATATAGACTTATGAATTTTCTCGCACTGGATTTTGAAACAGCAAACTATTATCGCGACAGCGCTTGTGCTCTTGGGTTGGTACGTGTCGAAAACGATAAGATTGTTGACAGAACATCATTTCTTATCCGGCCGCCCTATAAATATTTTGTGTTCACTTATATCCATGGAATAACGTGGGAAGATGTTGAAGACGAACCGACATTCGGGCAACATTGGAAATCAATAAAACCATTTTTTGAGGAAATTGATTTTGCAGTGGCGCATAACGCGAGTTTTGACAGTAATGTGCTGCGCGCATGTTGTGAAAGACATAAAATTATAGCGCCGGAAGTTGATTTTCGGTGCACCATGAAACTTTCGCGGCAGGTATTTAATCTTTACCCGACCAATTTGCCTGCTGTTTGTAATAAATTCAATATTACTTTGCAGCATCATGACGCCCTTTCCGACACCCTCGCCTGTGCGAAAATAATGATGGAAATTTTAAAAAAAGTCGAAGGCACGAAATAAAGGGGACATTATGACTACGCCAATCGTATCTATTGTCGGCAAATCCAATTCCGGCAAAACAACACTGATGGAAAAACTTATTCCCGAATTGGTAAAAAGGGGATATCGCGTAGCTACAATCAAGCACAATGTTCATGGATTTGACATAGATCATGAAGGCAAGGATAGCTGGCGGCATAAAAAAGCAGGCGCCCGCACAACGGTGATTGCATCCGCCCGCCGGATAGCTTTGATTGAAGACATCGACCATGACCATGCGTTGGATGAAATCAGGGATAAATATATTAAAGACGCGGACATAATTCTCGCCGAAGGTTACAAGGGCAATCCTTTTCCCAAAATTGAAGTTTTCCGTTCTGAACTAAAGCGTGATTTGTTATGCAATAAAGAAGATAATTTGCTGGCCGTTGCTTCAGATATAAAACTGGATATCGGCGTTCCTTGTTTCGATATCAACGATGCCCAAAGTCTCGTTGATTTAATTGAAAATAGATTTTTACAATAGTTATCTGCTCTATGTTCTGTAGGTAGAAAACCTGGCGGGCAGAATATCGATAATAATGAAAAAGGATAAAAAATATGCAAGGGAAAATATTTGATTCATGGAACGGTGCAAAACTTAAATTATCCCTGCTCATAATTTCTCTGGTTGTGACATTGGTTGCCTGTGCTAGCGCGCCGCCGCTACCACCTGCGCGTCCCAAACCGGCCACGATTGCGGTTGTTTTGGGAGGAGGAGGATCCAAGGGTTTCGCTCATATCGGTGTATTGAAGGTTCTGGAAGCTCAGAAAATTCCCATCCACATGATCGTGGGTACGAGTGCCGGTAGTCTGGTTGGCAGCTTATACGCCTCGGGTAAGACTGCTTTCGAACTGCAGGGGATTGCCATGAAGATGGACGCTGACAATGTTATCGACTATGATTGGAAGATATGGAAGGGCGGGCTCATTAGGGGTGAAAAAATAGAAAATTTTGTCAACGCAAATATTCAAAATACTCCAATAGAAAAACTGAAAATCCGCTTCTATGCGGTAGCTACGAATGCAGTTACCGGGGAAGAAGTTGTTTTTGCGGGAGGCAATACGGGGATGGCGGTGCATGCCAGTTGCTCCGTGCCGGGCGTGTTTCAACCTTTGAAGATTGGAAACAACACCTATATTGACGGCGGTGTGGTGAGTCCCGTAGCCGTTGATGTGGCGCGACGTAACGGGGCGGATATAGTTATTGCCGTGGATATCTCCGGCGGCATAAATACCGATATACCAGATGGAATTATAGAAACTCTGAAAAAATCAATAAGCATTATGTATAACAGAATAGCCCAGTATCAGATCAAGAATGCCGATATCGTAATTCGCCCGAATGTGAAAAATATCGGATCCACCGATATGGATAAATTTAACGAGGCGATTTTTGAAGGTGAAAAGGCGGCCACCGCAAAAATACCGGAAATCCAGAAAATTATTGACAGGCTGAAACAAGAAGGACGACTTTAAAAAATTCCCTAATATCATTTCTAAATCAAAGATGATATTGAGGCGGCAGTGAAACTCGAATTACAGTTACGCAGTGAACTGGAATGCGTTAGTTGAACTGTCCCCTTCAGTGGGGCTAGGCGGAGGCGACGAGGCGTATTTTACATACGTTGAGGACGCCGACAACGACGCCAACAAAAATAGCGCTTTGATTTAGAAATGGTATAAAGGTTAACCAGTATGATCACTATAGGCGGAAGAGCTCACACAATTGAAGAGCTTCTGGAAGTAGCCAAACTCGGCTACCCGTTCGTAGAGATTTCTCTTGATGATCCTGCTGCCGTTGCCGGTTGGATTCCTCAGCTTCGTGAAATAAAAGATACGTACGGCATCTCGTTTCTTGCCCATTATCCCAACGAGGATAATCCTTTTGACGTAAAAGTGCTTCGCAGCAAGTTCCTTCCGCGCATCAATGCCCTGATGGATCTGTCGCGACAGCTTGATATTACCAAAGCAACCCTGCATTTCTGGATCGATCAGCGATGGGCTCCGGCGGATCTCATCCCCGGAAAGCTGGAATTGCTTTCCCGAATAGTGGACTTTGGCAATGAGTATGGGATTACCATTTGCATAGAAAATTTGAGCGAACGCACAGAGAGCTTCGGGCCGGCATTTGCAGCCATTCCTGATCTCCGGATGACCCTTGATATCGGACATGCCCAGCTTCTTGCGAAGCAAAACACATCGTTTCGTTTTATAGAAGATTACTTTTCCAGAATTGCTCATCTCCATGTTCATGACAATCGTGGCGGAACAAGTGTTAAAGATGATCTCCATCTTCCACTGGGAGAAGGGATTGTGGATTATCCTGTTATTATAACATCCCTCATTAAAAGGGGATATGACTCAACCATCACCATGGAGGTAAAGCCAAGGGACATGTCTCGAACCAGAAAGGCTCTGGAAGATTGTATTAATGAGACTCGCTGATAGTGAGCCAAGCTGAAAACGAATGAAGTAAAATTTGTCCCCGCCACCTTAAGGTGGCGGGATAATTCGCTCTAAGATTTTCCGATTACTACGTTTCGGCGCAGTGCCCTTTAGGGTAAAAATCAAGGCTCATAAAAGCGTAAGGCGAACTATACCAGGCAAGTAGTACCGTGGTAAAACAACCGAAGTGAAGTTTGAAGATATCAGTTATTGACATAATGGACAGTTCTCCCTATACTCCTTTTCATCAGAAGCAATATCTTATCAAAGAAGCAAGAGATTATTGCAACTCTTTATCCTCTTGAATAATGATACGTTGTTATGCTAAGTGACCGGCAAATTTTGTGGAGGTTATTAAGGCTATTAATCTAAGACAATTACTGGAAGACGCAGTTCGGAATCATGCTGAGCGTACAGTCTTAATTACTGAAAGGCAGCGCATTACTTACGGGCAGTTAGACCAGGCAGTGAATGCTGTTGCCGGGTTAATCAAGAAATCAGGTGTGGGCAAGGGAGATAAGGTGGCGCTTATGCTGCCCAACATCCCGGAATTTGTTTACTGCTACTTCGGCGCGCTCAAAATCGGGGCGGTTGTTGTTCCTCTCGGAACATCGTCGACACCATCGGAATTGACCTATCTGTTGAATAATTCGGATTCGAAAATTTTAATAACTCAGGCAGCCCAGATAAAAAAATATCAGGATGCTCGGCATCAACTTTTGTCTTGCCATCAGGTCATTGAGATAGACTCGGTAAATCAACAAGACTCTTTTATTTCAGATTCGAATTCAAAAGATGTATCGGAGCTCTCCATAAAAATTGCCCCGGAAGATCCTGCTGCCATGATCTATACAGCGGGGTTGACCGGTAAACCTCTGGGCGCGGTACTTTCACACAGAAATCTTTGTGAAGAGCTCAATATGATTCAACCCATTTTTCGAAGAGGAACGGACGACATAGGGCTTTGCCTGATTCCCCTGTTTCATTCTTTTGGAGCCACCGTGAATATGATGAACGTCATTCAAGCGGGCTGTTCCACGGTCATGATGAATCGATTTACCATGGATGGTCTTTTTTCCAATATAGAGAGGGAAAAAATAACGTATATCTGCGCCGTTCCCGGTCTCTATATGGGGATGGTCTTTTATGAAAAAGCGGCAAAATTTGATTTGAGTTCTTTGCAAATATGCGTTACCGGAGGCTCGGCCATGCCACCCGATTTCATACCTGTTTTTGAGAAAAAATTCAAAGTGCGCATTCTGGAAGGATACGGCCTGACGGAAGCGTCACCCGCCTGTTCTTTTAATCGGTTTGATGCCGTGACGAAGCCCGGTTCTATCGGCACGCCATTACCCGGAATCGACATCAAAATTGTTGATGATACCGGCAGAGAACTTCCGCGCAACGAAATAGGAGAAGTGATTGTCCGGGGTGCCAACGTCATGCAAGGGTATTATAAGGATGAAGCGGCTACGGCCGCCGTTATTAAAGGGGGCTGGCTCTACACCGGTGATCTGGGCAGAATGGATGATGAGAATTACATTTTTCTGACCGGACGCAAAAAACGGATGATTATTACCAGCGGCTTTAATGTCTATCCGCGCGAAGTGGAGACGGTGTTGAACATGCATCCTGCGGTACGGCTCTCGCGCGTATCGGGCAAAAAAGATTTAATGCGCGGTGAACTGGTGAAAGCAGAGGTTGTGCTGAAAAAAGGATATTGTCCCGACGAAAAAGAAATTATCCGGTATTGTAAAATTTATCTATCCAACTATAAAGTTCCACGCGAAGTTGAGTTTGTAAAAACAATTTCTGGTTAAATAATTTTTACTAATTGTTTTGCTATTCTTTAATCTTTAAATTTTTTTGCAAAGAACTTTTAAAGTCGTCATAATTATTTGCAATGGAAACGGCCGAGCCTTCTCTTTGGTCAAGGTCTTTCATGCTCTCCGGCAGAGGCATGGTTAATCCCAAAAGCTTTTGAATCTCTTCCGGGAATTTTGCCGGATGAGCGGTTTCCAGACAAATGGCTAGTTTTTTGTCCGGAGTTGTCTTCAAGTATGCTTCCAATCCTGCCCAGCCCACGGCTCCATGCTGTTCTAAAACCACGTTATAGCGGTTATAAACATTCCTTATTGTTTCTCTTGTTTGTTCATCAGTAACACTTACCGAAAAAATATGCCGCCGCATTTCCTCCAGATCAGGATAGCGGTGAACTGTGCCGATACGATCAACCGTGCCTCCATACAATTCGAAGAAGCGCGCCAGATTGCTGGGGTGTCCGACATTCATGGCGTTGGAAATGCACGCTCGTGAAGGAGAAACTTTGCTATATTTTCCTGTGGCCAGAAATATCGGGAATTCATCATTTTCATTAGTGGGCATAACGAGTTTGGCCACCGGCAGACCCATGCGGCGCGCGTATTCACAGCCCAGAGCGTCGCCGAAGTTTCCCGAAGGAACGGAAAAGATTGCCTGCTCTCCATTTTCGGCAAGTTGAGCGTAAGCGTAAACATAATAGATTATCTGCGGAAGAATCCGGCCGAAGTTAATGGAATTGGCTGAGGTAAGATTAAATTTTATAAGTTGAGGATCGGAAAACGCCTGTTTGACTAAATTCTGGCAATCATCGAATTTTCCGCTCACGCTGAGCGCCTGCACGTTGCCGCCTATTGTGTCGAGTTGTTTTTTCTGCCGGTTGCTGACTTCTGTCTCCGGATAAAGAATAGCAACGTCAATTCCCGCCACTCCTTTGAAGGCTTCGCCCACGGCGCTGCCCGTGTCGCCGGATGTGGCAACAAGAATATTTAATCTTTCGCCCTTCGGGCGGCAGTTGCTCATCAGTCTTGCCATCATGCGCGCGGCAAAATCTTTAAACGAAGCTGTCGGTCCCTGATCAAGGCGCATCAAGTACGCCCCAGATTTCACCTCTTCCAGCGGGACGGGATAGTTGTATGCGTCTTTAACTACTTTTTTAAGAACTTCCGCAGGAAATTCATCGATAAGAAACGCTTTGGCGACAAGCAAAGCTGTGTCGTGGTAAGGCTTACCTTTCAGATCCTGGATATCTTTTAAGGAAAGAATGGGTATGGAATCGGGCATAAACAAACCTTCATCTGAAGCCTGACCTTTGAGCAAGGCTTCTTTAAACGATACCTTGCCGGTGAAAGGAATAATCCCCTGAACGTTCTTCAAATTACGATTTGTACTATAGTAACGAATTGGCATTGCTTCTTTAAACTTATTTACGCAAAAAAATCAATGCAAAATAAAAATGTAGTACGGGTCTTCAGACCCGTTGAACAGGCGAACCTAAAGGTTCGGACTACTACATTGTTTTAAAAATGTTAATGTAGGGCGCGTTTCCCAAACGCGCCACTTCGGACTGCTCAGGGAGCCGTCCCTACAATGTCATCCCGTCTAATCTTATTATTTCTTGACAATGCCTAATAATATTTACATAAAAGAACATACATTAAGCAAGAAATGCAAAGTGCTAGAAATAACTAAAGACAAGGGAAACTGCCGGTGATTACGGTTTGTCCTAATTGACGAATATAAATTGAACAAATAAATCGAGTCAGTATATTTTTTAGGCATCAGAAAGATATTGAAATGAATTTTAGAACAATTACCGATAATGAAGTAAGGGCTCTGGCACCACATACTTTTAAATATTCTGTCGCCATTCTTATATATAAGAACAATGAAGATAGCTCTGTTGGTTCTGGTACATTAGTGAAGATTGGTCCGAAGTTTTTCATCGCTACAGCTGCTCACAACTTATCTGGTATTGATGACGACAATCTTTATATTGTATTCAAAAAAGATATTACTTATGAAGCAGTGCCATTTGTTAAGCGTAATCCTTCATCACGCGAAGCGGAGTCAGCATTTGATATTGGTTACATCGAAATTTCTCCTGATATAGCAAAATTAATAAATGAAAAAGAGTTTCTGCCTCTTGAGAGAATTACTCCATTTATAAACTTTTGGCCTACTCGTGTTTTTTTAACAGGTTTTCCTGCGCAAATGGTTTCACTAGAAGCTGCGCGCAAGAATAAATTTACTCTGGATGCAATTGGTTATCTTACGGAAACAAAAACAATTAATGAATTAAAGTGCGATTACGATGAATCAACCGATATTTTTGTCGATTATGAATTAAATTCAATATTTGTTGAAAAACAAATAGACAAAAAAATGCCAGAACCATATGGCTTAAGTGGTGGGGGATTATGGGCATTGCCGATTACTCAAAAAGGTGCATTATGGACTCCAGACAATACCATGCTCATTGGAATAGAAAAAAGTTGGATCTCGTCATTACAAATGGTTCGCTGTACACAAATGCAACATTGGCTCAGGTTGGTTGCTGAAGATTATTCTGATTTAAGAAACTTTATCGAAAAATATTTAATTTTAAATGAAACAAAGCGGCATGGGTTGCCTTTGACTGCTGAGAAATAATGATTGCACAAAGTATCATACTGAGCGGTTTGACATATAAAAAATCTCCCCTTCCCCTCTTTTACCCTAAAGGGCACACGACAAAAGAGGGGAAAACCAGACCTGGATTACCCAGTCGCGCTGGGTAATGACAGAAAGTATAGATCATTATTATTTCTATATCTTGTTATAAGATTCATATCTGTTGTTGACTTACAAAGCCGTTGTCCTTATAATTTTATTATAAGGGAAGACTAAAATTTGAGGCAATATTTTAATTTAGTCTAAGGAGGACATCATGAAAATAAGCGCGCGTAATATACTGAAGGGTAAGGTAATCAAAGTTTCAGAAGGCGCTGTGAATACAGAAGTGCTTTTGGAACTTACGGGCGGAGCTAAGGTTGTTTCCATCATTTCCAAAGAGTCCGCGAAAAAACTCGGTTTAAAATCCGGAAAAAAAGCGTATGCGATTATAAAAGCTTCCAATGTAATGATGGCTGTTGATTAAGACTTTCGTTTTCGAACGCAACTTTTACCCACTACGCAGAAGGCCCCCGATTTTGTCGGGGGATGAATGCGCCTTCTGCTACGGGATGTCGCATAAGTATTCTTCGGCTCTTTGAGCCGAAGGTAGATTTTGGGGCCGCCGACTCCTGTCGGCGGGGCTCCACTTTAATTAAGGGGGGATGGAACTGCTTACTTCCTGCGTATTTATCCCTTGACTTAAATAGTTTCTGTCATTACAATCCATGCAAATTGAAATGGAGACTTTCAATCTGCAATGTTCATAGAAAGAAAAATTCGCACAAGTATTGAACGGTCTTTAAAGGAATATCCCATTGTGGGTATTGTAGGCTCACGCCAGGCGGGAAAAACTACGCTCGCCAAACATATAAAATCCAATTTAAAAGCAAAAGCAATATATCTTGATCTGGAATTGCCCTCCGACTTCAACAAAATACGGGATGCGGAAATTTATTTAAACCAGTATTCAGACAATCTGGTGATCATCGATGAAATCCAGTGTCAGCCTTCACTATTTCCACTGATTAGAGCGTTGGTTGATAAGAATAGAAAAGCAGGCCGTTTTTTAATTCTCGGTTCAGCATCGCCGCAATTGAAACGTCAAGCGGCGGAAAGTTTAGCCGGCCGGATTATCTATCATGAGCTGACTCCGTTTGATTTGCAGGAAGTCGATTATAAGAAAATGCGCCGATTATGGTTAAGGGGCGGCTATCCGAAAAGTTTTCTTACGGTATCAGACGACGAAAGCATGCTTTGGCGGGAAGCTTTCATTAAGACTTATCTGGAACGCGATATACCGCAACTGGGAATTCGCATTCCTGCAATTCAACTGCGCCGGTTTTGGACAATGATTGCTCACGCGCAGGGTCAATTGTGGAATGCTTCACAGATGGCTAATAACATAGGAATATCCGCTCCCACCGTGAGGCATTATCTGGATATACTGGATGATACTTTTATTGTCAGGCAGCTACAGCCTTATTATGCAAATATTAACAAAAGATTGATCAAGTCGCCGAAGGTTTACATTCGTGACTCCGGTTTGCTGCATTCTCTTTTAGGGAACAGCACGTTAGACGCATTATATGGCCATCCTGCGGTGGGGAGTTCGTGGGAAGGGTTTGTAATCGAGCAGATCATCGGTATATTGCCCAGAGGCTGGCAGTTCTTTTTTTATCGAAGCAGTTCCGGCGCGGAAATTGATTTATTGCTCATTAACAACAAAAAAGCGGCGATAGCCGTCGAAATCAAATACTCACTGAGCCCGCAAGCCGCTAAAGGATTTTGGAGCAGTTACCGTGATCTTAATTGCCGGAAAGGCTTTATTGTTTATCCGGGCAATGAAACATATCCGCTGGGAAAAGATGTTTTTGCTCTGCCCTTGAAAAATATTACGGCTATTATAAAATAATTTGAATTTAGGGGGAACAATATTCCCCTTTCTTTAATTAAAGCAAATACGATATGAACGATGAAAAATTATACATTGTCCTGATGGGACTGCCCGCACGGGGGAAATCCACTCTGGCCGTGCGCTTGCGGGATGCCCTCCGGAGGGATGGTATTCCCACTAGAATATTCAATAACGGCAATCTGCGCAGGATTTACCGGCCGCTGCAGGAAACGTCTAATTCCGAATTCTATTCTCCGGAAAATTCTGCCGCCGTGGAATTGAGAAACGGATTTGCCCGCATGAATATGGAAAGGGCCAAAACCTATTTGCGCAATAGCGGAAAGGTCGCGATTCTGGACGCAACCAACGCGGAACGGGCTCGACGCGCAATGATCGAAAAATATCTCGATGATTATCCGCTTTTTTTTATTGAGTGCATCAATGATGATGAAAATATCCTGAACCTGAGCATACAGGAGAAAATTAATCTGCCTGAATTTGCTCACCTTAAAAATAAAGCAGCAACAGAATTCTTAAAACGAATCGATTACTACCGGATAATTTATACGCCATTAAAGGCCGAAAGAAATTATATCCGCATAGACTCTTTGCAAAACATGATTATTGAGGAAAAGCACAGCGACGCGATTCCCTTTTATGACCGGCTGCGCGACTATCTTGTTACAGATGAAGTAAGGAATCTTTTTCTGATCCGTCACACGGAGACGGAATATAACGTCGCGAATCGAATTGGAGGAGATCCGCCACTCACAAAAAAAGGCAAGGAGCAGGCAGCCGCCTTAGGCCGGTTTTTTAAGAAAAAGAGGGTTTCCTACATTTTTACCAGCAAAAAAAAGAGGACAATCGATACGGCTAAAGTTATTTGTAAAAGGCAGGATGACTGCCGGATTATTCCTCTCCAAGAGTTTGATGAAATCGATGCGGGAATTTGCGAAAGAATGACTTATGAAGATATTGAAAAAAATATGCCGCACGTCTTCAAAAAAAGAGGGATAAACAAATACAACTATGTTTATCCCGATGGTGAAAGCTACGCGACAATGAAGCCCCGAATTATACAAGGAATCAAGAAGGCCTTTTTTTTAAACCGCCGCGCGGATAATATTATGATCGTCGGACATCAGGCCGTCAACCGGATGATACTGTCTCACTTCCTGTACCGGAGGGAAGATGATGTTCCCTACATCTACATTCCTCAGGATCGTTTTTATCACATCGTTTCCACACAAGACAAAAAACTTTTTGAACTCAAAAGATACGATTATTAAAGGCTGGCCACGACAGTGTACCGTAAATCATGCTTATGGAATTAGGAGGTATTTTCGTGTTGAAAAACAACATCACAACTCTCAACGAGTTTGAAGGGGCAGCCCTGCTCAAGCAGTGGGGAATCCCTGTCATTGACGGTGTTCTGGCCAATGATTATCCGGAGGCTGCGGCGGCGGCCAATCTGCTTGGTTTTCCAGTGGCGCTTAAAATATGTTCGGAAATTGTTCCTCACAAGACCGAACGGGGCGGGGTGGAGCTGAATATAAAGGATGCGCCATCTCTGGACAAGGCTGTCAGGGAAATGAACAATAGATTTTCTGATGTCCCCCATGCGGTCTTGGTGCAGAAGATGGCACGGCCGGGCACTGAACTCATCCTGGGGGGTAGACGCGATCCTGTTTTTGGGCCGGTGGTCCTCGTGGGCATTGGCGGCATATTCACCGAAATTTTCCGTGACACGGCAATCGACCTTGCCCCGGTGGATAACACAGTCGCTCTCGCGATGCTTTCGCGCCTCAGAGGCGCAGCCCTTCTTGATAGCTACCGCGCTCAAGAACCACTAGACCTTATCGCTATCGCCGGTGCCGTTTCGGCGCTCTCCCGACTCATATCTGGACGTCCGGACATTCTCGAAATCGATGTGAATCCCTTCATCGCTTACCAGGATGGAGCTGTGGCTGTAGACGCTTTGGTGCGGTTGGACGGTAGCCATTCCAGATCTTCACAAAAACGTTTTGACCGTGTAACAGTGGCACCATTTTTCAATCCGGCATCCATAGCTGTTATCGGCGCCTCACGTCGTCCGGGTAAAGGGGGCAACATAATCCTCCGCAACCTGCAGAAGGCTGGTTTCAAGGGCGCCATTCATCCCATCAATCCCACGGTCAGGGAAATCCTCGGTATACCCTCCTACGCCAGAGTCAGTGATGTGCCGACGCCGGTGGATTTGGCTATGATTGTGATTCCTAAAGCCGCAGTGCCGGAAGCTTTGAAAAATTGCGAGGCCAAGGGAGTCACTAACATTATCTTGAGCACGGGCGGCTATTCAGACATGGGAGAAACAGGCGCTAAAGAGCAAAAAGTCATTATCGAACAGGCACGCCGGTTGGGCATCCGGATCATGGGGCCCAATAGCATCGGCACTCTCAACCCTTCTGTCGGCATGTCCACTTCCATCGTAGGCCTTGATCCGATCAAGGTCGGCGGCGTGTCGATCATCGGCCAGTCAGGCGTTTTCTTGGCAGGTTGGGCACGTTGGATAGCAGACACCAAGCCCTTCGGGCTGGCCAAGGTGGCCTGCATCGGCAACAAAGGCGACATTAACGAAAGCGACCTTCTGGAATACCTGACCGATGATACTGCGACCTTCACCATTGGCATGTACCTGGAAGGTGTGGTTGATGGACGGCGTTTCATCAGGGCTGCCGATATGGCCTGTAAAAGCAAACCAGTGGTGGTAATGAAAGCCGGGCGCAGCGAGGCCGGTGCGGCCGCCGTTGCTTCACATACAGGTTCGCTTGCCGGATCGGATGCAGTATTCGACGCGGTCTGCCGCAGAACAGGACTGGTGAGGACATACAACCCCGAAACCTTTTTCGATACCCTGTCTGCATTTGAAAAGCTCCCTCTGCCGCGGGGAAACCGCATGGGCGTGTTTTCCATCACGGGCATGGGCTGTGTCGCCGCCACGGATGCCGCAGAAGAATATGGCATTGTTTTGCCTAGGCTAAGCCCCGTCACACTCAAGAAACTTGGCGAGGTGATGCCTTCATGGGCACCGGTGCGTAATCCCATCGATACCTGGTCTGCCATCGAGCAGCATGGCTCGAAGAAGACCACGGCCCACATCGCCCGGTGCATGCTGGATCAGAAGGACATAGATGCCCTGCTGATTATTTTAGTGCTCATGCCGGAAAGCATGTTTGATATTTCGGAGGCATTTGCAGAAATTTTCAGTCATCATCCGGACAAGCCGGTCTTTGCAAGCTACTACGGCGGCACAGCAAGGGAGATTGCCCACATCCATGAGGGATTTGCTGCGCTGCGCGTGCCTTGCTATCCCACCCCGGAGCGCGCCATGTACGCGTTTGGACGCATGGTAGAGTATGCCCGATTCCGTGGAGTAATCCGCAGATAAACTTCGGCTGTCAACAGGTATTTGTTCGTAATAGTTGTGTAAGAATTGTCAACGTCAAGACTCTTCAACATTGATGCCACGTTTTACAGTCTATATATTGACATTCAAGACTGAGTTTCTTATACTTGAAACAGTAATATGCAGTCTTTGCAAGAAAAAGTGAACCCAGGGCATTCGAAAAGGGTGGATTGGATGGACGAAAGAAGAAGAGCGTCAAGACTGAAGGAGGAGAATGAGGTTATTATAACTGTAATCTCCAACAGAAAAAATCTTCCAAAGGGAAAAATCCCCGATAACTACAGCAAGGAAATATCCGTGTCAGGCGCTAAAATTCAGACCAGTATTCTTTTGCCTGTTGATACCCTTCTTAAGATAGATTTCAAATTAAAGACTCTGGAACAACAGATAACCGCCCTCGGAAAAATAAAATGGCTCCAAGTCCTTATTGAGGATAAATCTTATGAGGCGGGAGTGGAATTCATCGACACACCCAGTGAAGCAATCCAAAAAATTGAGTTTTACATTTCGCAGATAAGAAGATTACATCGCCCTGATAAGAAGTCTAACGAGTCTTAATCCGGTTTAAGCATTCTTGTCTAAAAAATCCTTCTTCCTACACAAAGTGTCATCCGTGACTTTTCACTCGATGAGACTGTCGTACTGATTTTTATCGAAGGCGGCGGACACCGTTAATGAAAAAGTGAAACTCCCCGCGGCAAGCCGCGGGGCATCTTTAACAGCAAGGAGGGGGATTGCATCCCCCTTACCCCTGCACCGCATTCATCCCCGCCATTAATGGCGGGGTATTCTGCGGAAGTTTCATAAAAAAATTGCTGCACTATATTTTAAGATGTGGTAAAATCATTAAACGTAGGCCAATCCGGTGAATAAGCAAACCGGTATTATTGTGGAACAGTTTTTAATTTTATATGGTCTGACGAAAGATAATCATAAATCAGCATCTAAAATCGGTGCTAAGGAGAATATGGCAAATAGATATGTTTGGGTACCGGTAATTTTTTTGATTGGAGTAATACTTTCTTTTCCGGGAGTTGTAGGATGTTCAGATGCATCAAGAATACCGGCTGTGCGTGGAAATTTTTCTCAAATTAAGACTACCCGGGCAAACTGGAATATCGTTCTACACTCCGCCTCCGCACTGGTGGAAGACCAGATGACAGGGGAATGCTTGATTCAGAAACAGGCAGAGGCAATAATGCCCATTGCCTCTATCACCAAACTCATGACCGCCATGGTAGTGCTGGATGCCAAAATGAACCTCGAGGAATCGATAACCATCGTATCCGGAGACGTAGACACCCTTCGCCACAGCCACTCTCGCCTGCCTGTCAATACCAGCCTCACACGCGGAGATGCCTTGCTGCTGGCTTTAATGTCTTCTGAGAACCGTGCCGCTAATGCTTTGGGACGGACATATCCAGGCGGTCTCGGCGTTTTCGTGGCTGCCATGAATGCCAAGGCTAGGTCGCTGGGACTCTTCGAAACACACTTCATAGATCCAGCCGGCATTCACTGCGGCAACGTCTCCTCTGCCAAAGATTTGGCAAGGATGGTGGACGCGGCCTACCAATATCGACTTATCCGCGAATACACCACTCGCAAAGAAGCCATAATTCTTTTAGGACATCGAACACGACAATTTCACAACACCAATCACCTAATTGGAAATCCTCGATGGCAGATCGGTCTTTCTAAGACTGGCTTCATCGATGAGGCCGGCCGGTGTTTGGTAATGCAGTCAGAGGTGGCTAAACGTCCTGTGCTGATCGTACTGCTCGATTCTCAAGGAAAGATGACCCGTTACGGAGATGCCAACCGCATCAAACAGTGGATGGAAGGTTCACAGTCACTGCGACAAAAAAATAAAGCTTGATACCAATTCGCATTCATTCGTCTACCTTTGAAATGTTTTTTTTACAGAATTGTTTTCTCTATCTCATACAAGTTGATAGTTTTTCTCTCGAAATAATTTCAGGCAGGCATCGGCGACAGCATTGTCATAAAGAATGCCCTTATTTTTCGTGATTTCTGCAAGGGCTGCCTCTGTTCCCAGGGTCGGCCGATAGGGACGGTGGGAACCCATGGCCTCCAGAAGAATTTCATCTCCTTTCAGATTTCTCGGATAGCCGGATCCGTTCATCCGTTCATGGTGCTGATAGACAATATGTGCCAGCGGCCAGGGAGATTCCACATTCTTCAACATATCGTGTCCAATCTGAGAATGTTCTTTAATTATGGAAAATTCGGTGTTTGTCAGTTTGGTTGGTTTGGACAATATCTCCGCGGGTATGGATATTTTCCCAATATCATGGATGGAACCTGCCATCCGTAGTCCCTCGATTTTATCAAGGGGTAAGCCCATCTCCGCGGCAATGGCGCTGGCAAGACTGGCAACTCTCTTCTGGTGACCCGCCGTGTAAGGATCCCTTGCTTCCGCTGCCGTGCCCAAGACCTGAATAGTTGTGCCAACCGCTTTCTTGAGGCTGTCAAGGGTCTGGTGAAGTTGTTCCTCGGCATGCTTCCTAATAGTGATGTCTTCTATGAGTCCTTCCAGATAGAGAGCTTTTCCTTGTTCATCCTTTGCCGTGCGGGCATTTACGACGGCCCAGAACGTGCTTCCGTCCTTTTTGTAAAATTCAACCTCAAAACCATTGACGAGGCCTTTTACCTCCATGATTTCCAGGAATCTTTTCCGGTCTTCGGGATAAACATAAAGTTGGGTTTCTATGTCTTTGATCGACTCAATTAATTCCTCGGGCGAGTCATATCCGGCCATCCGGGCAAGAGCGGCATTTGCTGTGATAAACCTGCCCTCTGTTGTCGACTGGTAAATGCCTTCTATGGCGTTTTCAAAGATGTCACGATATTTTGCTTCGCTATTTTTTAGCGCTTCCTCCGCGCGCTTGCGATCGGTGATGTCAGATCCAATGCTAAAGACTTCCACCGCCTGTCCCTGACTATCCAGCACCATCTTGTTTGTCCATGAAATCCATACCCGTTCACTATTACGGCGTATATTCTCGTTGATGTTTTGTTCAAAATCCTTAGGGTTGGCACAGATTCTATCCATAAGCGGCCCAAGATCCCTGCCTGTGCTTTCTTTTTCCGGGACAATAGTGCCTATAACATGGCGACCAATAATTTCTGCTTCGGTATACCCGAAAAACTTTTGGCCGAACTCATTCAGGAATGTGATTTTCCCGTCCCGGCTCCATCGAAGAATTATACTGTTGGCGTTCTCAACGAGTTCTCGATACTTTCGTTCGCTCTCCTGCCACGCCTCCTCCACCCGCTTGCGCTCGGTGATGTCGATAAGAGAAGCAATGCTTTTCTTCGTCCCCGGTACAAGCTTAATGGTTAAAAAAGCATCCCGCAAATCGCCTGTTTTTGTTATATAACGGAACTCGTAACTCGGCAGCGCGCCCCTTTGACTCTCGCGTCTCAACCGGTGCTGTTCTATCATTCGCCAAAGATCATCAGGATGAACAATTTCAGTCCATTTCATACGACCATTAATTTCATCCGATGTATACCCGACGTTACACACGAATTCCTCGTTTGCCATACTCATAGTCATGTCCTCTTCAATGAGAATCATTGAAGTGCCGGTATTTTCGAATATCGTGCGGTAGAGTTCCTCACCTTCCCGCAACGCTTCGTCCGCCTTCTTGCGCTCGGTGATATCCCGTGTTACGCCCATAATGCCAATCGGCAGCAGATTTTCATTTCTGACAATGGAAGTTTTGACCTCCGTCCACACAGTAGTCTCATCTTTTCGCCTAATTTCCAGTTGAAGTGTCCGGGATATGTTAAGCTCTCTCTGTTCTGATTTTTCTATCTCCATGATCTCTGTTAGGGTCCTCATTGCCAAATCCAAGGAGGAGGGCGTTAATATCTCGGCAGGTGTGCGTTTCAAAGCATCTTCCGGTTCATAGCCTGTCAGAAATTTTACGGAAGGGCTAATATAGGTGTAATTCAAATTCATATTCATTAAGAAAACGACGTCATGGATATTCTCCGCCAACAAGCGATATTTTTTTTCACTTTCCTTCAACATCTCTTCCGCCTTCTTGCGTGCCGTGATGTCCACATGCTGAATGACGGCATTCTTGACTTTACCATTTTCGTTTTTCACGGGTGAGATGGTGAGTTCTAAAACCAGAGATACTTTCTGTTGAGGATTGAGATGACGGAGTTCTGCCGTGTTGTATGTGATTGTGAAATTAGCCTTCTCTCCCCGCTCAAACACGGCGCGAACACAGGGCATAAAGCCTTGCTTCTCCACGATCTTATCTTTAAAGATGTTGTACTTACCCACGATCTCTTCATCAGTAATATGAAATAACTCCCGGCAGGCCTGGTTTTGTTTTATAAGTGTCCCTCTCTCGTCTGAAATCCATTGAGCAAAAGGGCTGTTGTCAAAGATATTGCTGAGAAAGACCTCCGATTGCCGAATGGCATTCCGGGATCGGTCTGTTAAATAGATAACTCCTGAAAAAACTATAATTAAAATGCTTACGGAAATCGTTACCAAAATGCCTGTCAATTTGTAAATCCGGATGCGATCTGTAGGGGTCAGAACCACAGTCGACCAGCCATAGTGGCCAATGACTTTTCTGGAGACAAAATAATCTTTTCCTTCTAAAGTTACTTCCGTACCGTCAGCAATTTCCTTTGGGGTAACGGCTTCAGAGAGCTTACTGCCGAATTGCTGGGAAGCAATCAATTTTTGTTGTTTGGTTTTGTCCAGCGGCCAGAGACTTTTTAAAACCATTTCCGGCTTGCTGGACAGAAAAATAATGCCGTCCGGGTTGATAAAGAAGCAAAAAGGGTATTTTCTGAAAAAGATTTCCATATCATCAATATCCTTTTTCATCGTGACCACGCCAATCACTTTACCCAGACGATTCTGAACCGGGTAGCTGGCATAGAAACCGCGCTTTCCGGAAGTAATGCCCAGCGCAAAATAATGATAGGGTTTCCCCTTGGCTGCCTCCCGAAAGTAAGGACGAAAACGATAGGATATTCCCCAAAAGCTGTCCGGATCTTTTCGGTTGGAGGATGCCACCGTCATGCCATTGGCATCCATCAGATAGGTCACGGAAGCATTCGTGGCAGCATTATATCTGTCTAACGTGCTATTAGCACGCTTGATATCCTGATCACTTTTAGACAATAGTGCGGGAGCTATATGGGCAGCTCCGGATAGGGATTTAACGATCCCTTCAATATTATTTAATGTATCGGATATATGTATGGATAGGGTTGATGCATCGTTTTGGCTGTCTTTGATGATTTCCTGTCTTGCTTTATTGCCAAGATAGTCCGTGGCAAACCAGCCGGCAACAACGACGATTATTAGAAGAATCATCGGCAGTGAATAAAGAAAACATTTCTTATTCAAGTACAAGAGCTCCTAGGGTAAATAAAGATGCGTCTTTGATAAGAAAGCATTTCTATGTATAAAAACGTACAAGGTGTTGCTTTTAATGTCAATGAAATAAGAATGAATTCACTGAAGATATTTTTCATCAAATATATTCCCGATATTTAAAATTCTCTGCGGATCAAAAACCAGTTTTAACCGCGCCATTTGCCTGATCACCGCTTCACCATACATCATCAGCAAATAGTCGCGTTTCATTTTACCTATGCCATGTTCCGCTGAAACTGTCCCTTGTAAACGAATAGCTTCGGAACAGATTTGAGAGTATATTTTTCCCGATTTGATAAAATCATCCTGATCTTTGGGCAGCATATTCAAATGAATATGACAGTTGCCGAAATGTCCGTAGACTACATACTCCATACCATTTAGTTCCACGAGATTAATCATCCATTGGTAGAATGATTGGAACGATTCGACGGGAACGGCTACATCCGTCCCGACTTTTCTAAATCCGCGCCGGGCGACATAATCATTTACTTTCCAGGAAATCGCGTGGCGGAAATCCTTAAATTTTTCCCGCTCTTTTTTATTGACAGCCAACCAGGAAGTTTCCACATTGGCATTATGTTTCCTCATCATGTTCAGCCATGCTTCGGTTATTTCGTCATCATTGGTTGTTAATTCCTGTTCAAACCAAACACAGCATGTATCTTCAGGAAAGGCCGGATAATCCGGGCGAAGAAAATTTAGCGCCAGTTTATCAAAGAATTCCAATCCCCGAGCCGAAATTTTAGATGCTTCTCCCAGAGAACCGGCCTTGGTCGCAGCGCGGGCTTCATCAATAAAGCTAAAAGCGTCTTCCCCTCTTTCGAAAAACACAACGCAGGAAAGAATATTTTCGTTGAGCGGAAGCAGTTTAAGTTTTAATTCAGTAATGATGCCTAGAGTTCCCTCGCTGCCGATAAACAAATCTATCAAGTCCATATTTGCTTTACAATAATAGCCGGAAATATTTTTTGTAGTCGGCATCTTAATTTGAGGAATTGTGAATTCGTATCTTGTTCCCTGGTCCGTGGGAAAAGAAAAAGAGTTGCCAGACGCGAAGATTTTCCCCCGTTCAATGGAGATTGTTTCACCTGACGGCAAAACAACTCTCATTTCGATAACATAATCACGGGTTGGTCCGTACTTAAAACTCCTTGCTCCCGAAGAATTTGTCGCAACTGTGGCGCCGATAAAACAGTTTCTTTCCGTCGGGTCGGGAGGATAGACCAATTTTTTTTCTTCAACATAATTCTGAAGGTCTAGCAAAATCATTCCGGGTTGAACGCGCAAATATTTTTCATCTGCGTTGAGTTCAATTATTTCGTTCATCTTTTCCGTGGAGAGCACAACACCGCCCTCGGGCACACGCGCGCCGGTCAGTCCTGTTCCGTTGCCGGAGACGGTTATTCTAATTTTGTCAGTGTTGAATTTTTTTACCAATGCGATTATCTCTTCCTCGCTCTCCGGCAGATAAACCGCATCAGCCGCGCCCTGATAATTAGAGGCATCGGAAAGATAATTCTGAAATTCGTCCTGGTTTTTCTTAATAATCATTATTTAGTCGGCATTATTAGTTGATTGCATTGACTGAATTACCTTATAATACCAATTTGCAGTCAAAAGTATACCGAGGCGGCAAGGAAGAGGCGACGCAGGCGTATTCTAATATACGTCGAGGAGCCGATGACGCAGCCAACAAAGGTAGAAGAACGAATGCGAATTGGTATAAGACATTACTTCCTCATTACCAAACTATAGGAATACCGGTCTTGTATGTCAAGGAAATCCTGGTTGCACGGGTACGGTTCGCTGTCGATGCTTGTCGTCGGGCGTTTTGGTAATAAATTACAAACAACCCCGGCCTGCGCCGGGGCAGGCTGTGCCAACAAAGATAGCGCTTTGATTTAGAATTGGTATCAGCCGATTTTGCCATTTTCATCAGCGCAGAAATTCTTCCTTGTGCGCAAGGCGGGATCCTGACGGTAGTATTCTTTAAGGACACGATAAAGATCAGGGGCGTTTTTTATCATTAAAAAAGGCTGGTCGAAGAATTGCTCGGTGGCGACAGCGAAAAACTCAGCTTCATTGGAAGCGCCGTAAGCATTGAGGAAAGATTTCTTGCCATGTTCGGCGTCATGCTTGAGGCGCAGATATTCACGGGAACATGTCTGAACCCAATTGCGGTATTCAGCCCTGTTCCGCAGAGGGGGCGTGCCGTCAGCCGCGCCGTCAAGCATATCGAGTTTATGGGCAAATTCATGATAGACTACGTTATGACCCAATTCGGGATGGCGGCCGCCATGCAGCGCCGCATCCCAAATGATAATGACAGGCCCCTGCTGAAAGGCCTGCCCGATAATGGGGTGGGATTCTTCTATGGGCGCAAGAGCAGTTTCAAAAAAACCTAGCTTGCGCTGGGGTGGAACCACCGTAGACGGATAAACGATGATCGTTTCGACATTCTGATAGTAATTGTGAGGCAGGCCAAGAAGAAGGAGGCACGCTTGAGCGGAGATGGTAACACGGATTTCGTCGGTAAGTGCCAATCCGCCGCACCCTTCCCAATCCTTTTCGGCAATAAAGACCTGTATCAGAGCGCGCAGATGAGAACGTTCAATATCATCCAGCATGCAGTAATGGGCAACATTACGGCGCAGGATATCTTCCCACATGGAAGGAAATGGCTCCTGTATAAGTTTCTTCCGTCGGCGATTGGCAAACCATCTAATCAATAGCAATCAAGCCCTCGATTAGTACTTTCCTCCGATATAATCGCTCAGGTTATTGATCAAAAAGTCTTTCTGGGAGATCGTTGCTTTTACAACGTCTCCAATAGAGATGAGTCCGATAAATTTGCCTCCATCGAAAACTGGAACGTGCCTTATATGTTTCCCGGTCATAAGCACCATGCAATCCTCAATTGAAGTATCGGGCTTAACCTTGTACATTTTAGACGCCGGCGTCATAATTTCTTTCACGCTGGTTTTCATGGAAGTTTTACCTTTCAAGATGATTTTTCTCGCATAATCGCGTTCCGTGATGATGCCGACAACCTTATCCTTTTTATCACTAACCATCAACGCGCCGATTTCTTTTTCCGCCATTAGCTTCAAAGCGTCAAGTACCGACTTGTCCGGAAGAATCGTCCATAGTTGTTTTACTTTGCTCTTTAAAAGATCGCTCGCTTTCTGCATAACAATACCCCCCACGTTAATTCAAAATGTTTGATTAAAATAAATCCCTGAATCATTTTATTCCCAACAACTACGGCGCTACTTGCATGATGTTCATTACAAGCGAGTCAATTATAAGGTCTAATGTGTTCGAATGTCAAGACAATTTAACTCTAAGATAGTGGAAAGACTAGTCGATTCCTGCGAATGCAGTCAGATTCTTTTTCCGGCAAAACAATTTATCGTTTGCGGTAATAGAAGATTTTTGTTATTCCTTTATCATGAATAAGGAAATACTATCGCTTAGTAAAAACGCGCAGCAGTTGGGCATTGAGCTTGGCCAGCGGCAACTGTCTCAATTTGATGTTTATAAAAATGAACTTTTACAATGGAATGCCAAAACAAATTTAATTTCCGAAAATTCTTCGCAGGAAATTTTCTCGCGCCACTTTCTGGATTCGCTGACAGCTCTGCAATTTATTCATATGCCCGATGCACGTATTATGGATGTCGGCTGCGGCGCCGGTTTCCCCGGCCTTCCCATAAAAATTGCGCTGCCCTCTTTAAAGCTTTATCTTCTGGAAACCAATCGCAAGAAAGTTTCCTTTTTAAAACATATTATTCGTCTTTTGAATCTTTCGGAAGCATTTGTTCTTCATGACCGCGTCGAAAATATTCTCAAGACTGATTCGTGGAAGGAACAATTTGATATTTTAATTTCCCGCGCCTCCTTTAAATTGTCGGAACTTCTGCCGCAAGGAGATTTTTTTCTCGCCTCAAGAGGCAAATTGATTGCCTTGAAAGGCCCTAAAGTTGATGAAGAATTTGCACAATGCTCATCAACCATAAATCAATACAAAATATCTCAATTGATTCAGCATGATATAAATGTTCCTTTTTTAGAGGCACGACGTAAAATTATTATCGGAAAAAAGTAAAAAAATCTTCTAAAAAATTCTTTTTTATGCTAGTGCTAACGACAGTTCTTGCAAAAGAATTTATTTTTATACGCTCAAATAAATAATGAATAAAATCATATGTATAGCAAATCAAAAAGGTGGTGTTGGTAAAACCACCACAGCGATAAATTTATCTGCTTCTCTGGCGGCTGCGGAAAAAAAAACTTTACTCATTGATGGGGATTCCCAGGGTAATTCCACCAATGGGATGGGAACGGATAAAAAAAATTTTCAAAAAGCTAATTTGTATCACGCGATGATCGGCCAATTGCCGCTCAACAATGTGATTATAAACACTGTTATACCGCATCTCGACATTGTGCCTTCTAATCAGGATCTTATTGGAATTGAAGTTGAGTTTGTCGGGATGGAAGAAAAAGAAAAGCGGCTGCGAAATTTATTAAACTCTCTGGACAGGCATTATGATTTTATAGTAATTGATTGTCCACCATCGCTGGGTGTTATGACTGTCAATGCTCTTGTCGCTTCCAACTATTTGATTGTTCCTTTGCAGTGTGAGTATTTCGCTCTGGAAGGTTTGGGATATCTGCTCAATACTGTAAAGCTGGTGAAAGCGAATTTAAATCCTCAACTCGTCCTGGGCGGTATCCTGTTGACGATGTTTGATCAACGTAATTTATTATCGCATCGGGTTACTGATGATGTTCGGAAACATTTTGGCGACAAGGTCTTTAAAACGGTGATCCCACGTAATGTGCGGCTTTCGGAAAGCCCCAGCCACGGATTACCCATTATTCTTTATGATATTAAATCGCGCGGGGCTCTGGCTTATATGGAAATGGCGCAGGAAATAATTCGGGGGGGGATGTAAATGGCACAAAAAAATGTGCTCGGCAAAGGGCTTGGCGCCATTTTTCCGGATTTGTTGAATGATTTCGACAAGAAAAAAAATGTTTTTTCCTGCGGCATTGAAGAATTACGGCCCAACCGTTATCAGCCCCGCAAAAGTTTTAATGACGACACTCAGAAGCAACTTATTGCTTCCATTAAAAACAGTGGTATCATTCAACCGATTGTCGTCCGCAAATTTGATCATGGATATGAAATTATTGCCGGAGAACGACGCTGGCGGGCGGCTCAGGCCGCAGGCTTAAAAGATGTGCCTATTGTCGTTCGCGAAGCAACAGACATGCAAGCTGCGGAAATGTCGCTGATTGAAAATATTCAACGGGAAGAACTAAATCCTTTGGAAGAAGCAAACGCCTATGTGACATTAATCGAAACTTTCAAACTTTCTCAGGAAGAAATTTCTTACCGCGTAGGCAAAGATCGATCGACTATAGCAAATACCATCCGTCTTTTGAAATTACCGGACAAAGTAAAAGCGGCTCTGGTAGAAAAAAAGATTTCTTCGGGTCATGCCCGCAGTTTATTGGCATGCAGTTCAATAGAAGAACAATTTGAGGCGCTGGCTTTAATCCTAAAAAAAGATTTAAACGTCCGGGCGACGGAACGCTTAATCCAACAAGCAAAAAATCGTCCGGCGAATAAAAAACAGGATTCTACAAAAGATCGCTTTCTGAATGATCTCGAAAAAGCATTAGCGGCAAAACTTATGGCTAAGGTTCAAATTAAGGGTTCGGCTAAAAAAGGATTGATCGAGATTGGCTATAAATCAATGGATGAATTGAACCGGTTATCAGGTTTGATTCTTGATGATTGGAAATAATTTAAAGCTTTCCACACTTATCAACAGGTGTTGATAAGTGTGTTTATAAGGTTGATATAATGGATGCGTTTTGGGACAAAACCAGTAAAATTATTCAGGAAAAAATAAGCAAGCAAAATTTTGATACATGGATCAAACCTATCAAAATTGTTGCCATGGAAGACAAGTGTGTCCAATTGGCTGTACCTAATAAATTTTTTAAAGATTGGATTTTAGACAATTACGCCTCTACGATTAAACAATCTTTGCAAAATGCCGCCGGTATTGACGTCGAAATCGATTTTGTCCTGTTAAAAAACAAGGATCAGGAACCTGCGGCAAAGCACGTGACACCAGTAAAGAATTCGTCAGCGGCGCCAATAAGCAGAGGTAAAAACTTTTCCTTTCTTAATGATCACTATAATTTTGACAGGTTCGTGGTCGGCTCCTGCAATCAATTTGCCCACGCCGCTTCTATTGCCGTAGCCAAACAACCTGCTAAAAATTATAATCCTCTTTTTATTTATGGCGGCTCCGGCCTGGGAAAAACTCATTTACTCAATGCTATCGGCCTGCTCGCCACGGCTACCCATCCGGCGCTGAATATCATGTATGTTTCCGCGGAAGAATTTATGAATGAAATGATTAATTCCATTCGTTATGACCGAATGCCTAAATTTAGAGAAAAATATCGCAATATAAGTTGTTTATTAATTGATGATATTCATTTTTTAGCGGGAAAAGATAGAACTCAAGAAGAATTTTTTCATACTTTTAACACTTTACATGATTCGGGAAAACAGATTGTCGTCACCAGTGATAAATTCCCGAAAGATATTCCTAATCTGGAAAGCCGATTACGTTCCCGTTTTGAATGGGGACTTATTGCCGATATTCAACCTCCGGAAATAGAAACTAAAATTGCTATTATCGAAAAGAAAGTGCAGGAAAATAACATAGAATTACCTAATAACGTTGTCCATTACATCGCGTCTCACGTGGAATCCAATATTAGAGAACTAGAAGGCTTTTTAGTTAGAATAGGAGCTTATTCATCTCTTACCGGCAGGGAAATTGATCTTGATCTGGTAAAAGAAGTATTAAGTAGTTTAGTTAAACGCAATAAAAAAGGTGAAGTAAATATTGAAGAAATAATTAAAGTTACAGCCGGAAAATTAAACATCAAAATATCCGACATAAAAGCTCATAATAAAAATAAAAATATTGTCTTCGCCCGGCAGATTGTTATGTATTTAGCTAGAAAATTAACAAATCATTCTTTTCCCGATATCGGTCAAAAAATCGGTGGTAGAGATCATTCAACAGTTATCTATGCCAATAATAAAATATTAAACAGTATTAATGTAGATTCTAAATTAAAGAATTTAATTCAAGAAATAGAGGATATTTTAATCCACAAATCATAAACTTTATTTTATCTTTCTATTAACAGGCGATGGAGATTTTAAATTACTATAATTATTGTAAAAAAGTTAATAATCAACATATCAACAGCTATTACTATTAGTACTATTTATTTATATATAAGAAATTTAAAATAAGAAAAGAATAGAAACAAGGAGGATATATGGAATTTAAAATAAACAGAAACACCTTTCTTGATGGTATTCAAAAAACTTTAGGTATTGTAGAAAAAAAGACCACCATACCGATATTAAATAATGTCCTTTTAAAAGCGGACGTCAATAAACTTAAAATAATTGCTACCGATAGAGAAATAAGTTTAATTTCCGATTATGATGTGGAAGTGGCGGAAAAGGGTGAAATCACCGTTTCAGCAAAAAAAATATATGAGATGGTCAGGGAAATTCAAGGTGAGGTTGTTTCTTTTACTCAAAAAAATAATATAGTGAAAATTTCATGTCAGAGGGCTTTTTACAAAATACCTGGTTTACCGGCGGAAGATTTCCCCAGTATTGTAGATGATCAGGATATTAAACTTTATAAAATTAAGGGAATGGTAATTAAAGATCTAATTAACAAAACAGCATTTGCCATGGCTACAGACGAAACAAGAAAAAACTTAAATGGTGTTTTGTTAGAGGCGGGAATGGATGGAGCTAATCATTTACTGCGGATGGTAGCTACTGATGGCCATCGTTTGGCGCTGGCTAAAGGTTTTACATCTGAGTCTTCTTTGAAGGCAGGGAAAGGAATTATTATTCCCCGTAAAGGTTTAATGGAAGTAAAAAAGATTATTGATGAAAATGAAGATGTTCATATTGGCCTGCATAAAAATATGTTTATTGTGAAAACTGAAAATACTCTTTTAAAGGTTGGTTTAGTTGATGCGGATTATCCTGATTATAAAAAGGTCATTCCTGCGGAAAAAGGAATTAGTGTGCCCCTGGAAAGAGAATCTTTCCTTCATGCCTTAAGAAGAATGAGTGTGGTATCTTCTGAACGATACGGTGGAGTGATTCTCTCTTTTTCGGAAGGTAAATTAACACTAAATTCGACAAATCTGGATGTCGGTGAAGCAACTGAAGAAATAGATATAGCATACAGTGGTGACGTTATTGACAGCGGATTTAATGTAAATTATTTAATTGACGCTATATCGGTTATTAATAAAGATAATATTGTTTTTGAAGTAGGGACTGGCTTAAAACCATCAATGATAAAACAGGATGATGATGATAGTTATTTGTGTATAATTATGCCTTTAAAAATCTAGTAATGGAGAGGAAGTTTAAAAATTAGATATGACACATAAGTATGATGCGGATAGTATTAAAGTTTTGGAAGGTCTGGAGGCCGTGCGCAAAAGGCCGGCTATGTATATTGGTTCCACGGGGAAAGAAGGTCTTCATCACTTGGTTTATGAAGTTGTTGACAATAGTATTGATGAAGCCGCAGGAGGATATTGCGATACAATAACAGTAAAAATAAGAGTAGATAACAGTATTGTGGTGGATGATAATGGCCGTGGTATTCCCATAGATATTCATAAAACGGAAGGAGTGTCAGCGGCGGAAGTTGTAATGACTAAACTTCATGCCGGCGGTAAATTCTCCGATGATTCTTACAAAATATCCGGCGGTCTGCATGGCGTCGGCGTTTCCGTTGTGAATGCCCTATCTAAATCCTGCGAGCTGGAAGTAAGACGCGACGGCAATGTTTACACGCAATTTTATACACGCGGCGTTCCCAATGGTCCGCTGGAGATGGTGGGTAAAACAAGAGGCAAGGGAACCAAAGTAACATTTTTGCCGGATGAGGAAATATTTGAAGAAACCGAATTCAGCTTCGATATTATCGCGAATCGTTTGCGCGAACTGGCTTTTTTGAATTCCGGAGTCAAAATTAATTTAATAGACGAACGTACAGGCAAACAAAATGAATTTTTTTATAAAGGCGGTATAGTTTCCTTTGTTGAATATATTAACCGCAATAAAAAAGTTTTACATAAAAACCCGATTTTTGTTACCGGCGCCAAAGAAGATTGTTCTGTGGAAGTTGCCCTGCAGTACAATGAAACTTATCTGGATAATATTTTTGCTTTTGCCAACAGCATTAATACAACGGAAGGCGGTACGCATTTAATCGGCTTCCGGTCGGCGCTCACACGCGTTTTCAATAATTACGCCACCACCAACAAAATTATCAAAGACGGCAAAGAATCACTGCGCGGCGAGGATTTAAGGGAAGGGCTGGCCTGTGTCATCAGTGTTAAAGTCAAAAATCCACAGTTTGAAGGTCAGACTAAAACAAAACTGGGCAATTCTGAAGTTCGCGGTCTTGTCGAAGGCATTGTGTACGACAAGATCGGTAGTTACCTGGAGGAAAATCCGTCCGTTGCCAAGCAAATATTGAACAAATGCATGGAGGCGGCGCGAGCCAGAGAAGCGGCAAGGAGAGCGAGAGAATTGACCCGCCGTAAAAGCGCTCTGGAAGTCGGCGCTTTGCCGGGAAAACTGGCCGATTGTCAGGAAAAAGATCCGGCGTTGAGTGAAATATATCTGGTGGAAGGAGATTCAGCCGGTGGTTCAGCCAAACAAGGACGGGATAGAAAGAATCAAGCTATTCTTCCTCTGCGCGGCAAGGTATTAAACGTGGAGAAAGCTCGTTTTGATAAAATGCTGCAAAACGAAGAAATCAAATTAATGGTTACCGCATTGGGAAGCGGTATCGGTACTGATGATTATGATGTCAGCAAATTGCGGTACCATAAGGTTATTATCATGACTGATGCCGATGTTGACGGTTCTCATATCCGCACACTGCTCCTAACCTTCTTCTTCCGGCAGATGCGGGAACTGATTGAAAGAGGATATTTATTTATCGCTCAGCCGCCGCTGTTTAAAGTTGTGGAAAAAAAGCAGGAATTCTATATTCATAATGAAGAGCAGATGAAAAACTACATTCTGGAAAACGGCGTGGAAAAGATAAAACTGGTCATGGGCGACGGTTCTCCATTTCCGGTGACCGGCAATAAATTATTAGGCTTGATTAAAAAAGTTATGCGGATTGAAGATCTGCTGGGTAGATTTGAAAAGGAAGGGCGGGATAGAAATCTGATCCGCATACTGTCCGGTGACCCGACTCTGAACGACGATAGTTTCAAAAGCGAAAAAGCGCTTTCATCCATCGCGAAAAGAACAGGCAAAGCACTGGGTGAAAGCTTTGCCGATTTTGAAATTGAACAGGATGAGGATCACGGCGGTTTCAAAATGGTTTTCAATCTGACGAAAAATGGACAAACTTTCCCATCCTGCATGACTAGGGAAGTATTGCGCACGCCGCAGTTCGCGGATATACGGTCATTACTCGATCAGGTTTCTGTTATGGGCGAGGCTCCTTATCGTGATGAGAGCGAAGAATCGTCATCGCCAGTAATTATGGAAAGCGCTAAGGCACTAGTGGATTATATTGTAAGCTTAGGCAAAAAAGGCCTGACCGTCCAGCGTTACAAAGGCTTGGGTGAAATGAACCCCGAGCAATTATGGGAAACCACGATGAATCCGGACAAACGCACGCTTTTGCAAGTGGGCGTTGAAGACGCGGTTCTGGCCGATGAAATATTTACGACACTGATGGGTGATCAGGTCGAACCGAGACGTGATTTTATATATCAAAATGCTCTTTATGTTTCCAACTTGGATATTTAGCAACTGTTTTGTTATTCCCGCGCAGGCGGGAATCCAGTATTTATAAAGATTTCTTGGATTCACCCTAAAGGGTACTATAGCCGGATCGCGCTTCGCTTGTCCGGAATGACGATACAGCAGAACGATTGTAAACTATTTGTGTAACAAGAAGAGAGGATTAAACAAAATGGAACGTGATATCCACCACAAACAAACACTGGTGAATATAGAAGATGAAATGAAAAAATCTTACATGGATTACGCCATGAGCGTCATCATCGGCCGGGCGATTCCCGATGTGCGTGACGGTTTGAAACCTGTCCATCGCCGTATTTTGTTTTCCATGTATGAAATGGGCAATCGCCATAATAAACCTTACAAAAAATCCGCTCGTATCGTCGGCGATATCATCGGTAAATATCATCCGCACGGCGATGTGGCGGTTTATGACACGCTGGTGCGCATGGCGCAGGATTTTTCTCTGCGTTACATGCTGGTTGACGGTCAGGGGAATTTCGGTTCCATTGACGGTGATCCTCCCGCGGCTATGCGTTATACGGAAATCCGTCTGGCGCGCATCGCTGATGAAGTGCTTGCCGATCTGGAAAAAGACACCGTGGATTACGTGCCCAATTATGATGAATCCCTTCAGGAGCCGTCTCTGTTGGCTTCCAAGATTCCGCTGCTGCTGCTCAACGGCACATCAGGCATCGCTGTTGGCATGGCGACTAATATTCCGCCCCATAATCTGAAGGAAGTTATCAACGGCACAATCGCCTGCATTAAGAATCCTGACATTACCATCGAACAACTTATGCGTCATATTCCTGGTCCTGATTTTCCCACCGCCGGATTTATCAACGGCCGGGAAGGAATTCTTGCTGCCTATAAAACCGGACGCGGCATTATCCGGCTGAGGGCTCGGGCGCTGATTGAAAAGAATGCCCGCAATGACAAGGAAAGCATTGTCATTACGGAAATTCCCTATCAGGTCAACAAAGCTACGCTGATAGAAAAAATATCGGAATTGGTTCGCGACAAGAAAATATCCGGTATCTCCGATTTACGGGACGAATCCGACCGCGAAGGAATCCGTGTTGTTATTGATTTAAAGCGCGATGAAAACTCCGCCATCATTCTTAATCAGCTCTATAAGTTTACACAGATGGAAAGCTCTTTCGGCATCATCATGCTGGCGATATCCGAAGGCCGTCCGCAGGTTTTCAACATCAAAGAAGTGCTCGAAAAATTCATCAGCTTTCGCAGAGACGTTGTTGTGCGCCGCACTAGATTTGATCTGGCGCGCGCCAAAGAAAGAGCGCATATTTTGGAAGGCCTGATCATCGCGTTAAATAACATCGACGCCATTATTAAAGTCATCAAGGCGTCGAAAAATCCTGCGGAAGCATCCGTGCAGTTATGCGCAAAATTCAGCTTGTCGGAAATTCAGGCCAAAGCCATTCTGGAGATGAGACTGCAGCGCCTGACTGGTTTGGAAAGAGCCAAGATCGATGAGGAATACACAGAAGTTACGGCATTGATTGCCTACCTAAACTCCATTTTGGCTGATCCACAAAAAGTTCTGCAAGTTATAATTGACGAGCTGAATGAAATTAAGGAGAGATACGGCGATGAGCGCCGCACGGAAATTGTCGCCAGTTCGGAAGATATAAATATTGAAGATATGATTGTGGAAGAAGACGTGGTCGTGACGATATCCCATGCCGGCTATATCAAACGCAACGCGGTGAGCCTTTACAAGAGCCAGCACCGCGGCGGCCGCGGCAAGATGGGCATGGGCACCAAGGAAGAAGATTTTGTGGAAAAAATCTTTATTGCCTCGACACATCATTACCTGCTTGTCTTCACCAGCGCGGGCAAGGTGCATTGGTTGAAAGTGTATCAGATACCTCAGGCAGGCCGCGCCGCAAAAGGCAAAGCTATGGTCAATCTGGTGAGTCTGGCGCCGGGTGAAAGTGTCCGGGCAACATTACCGGTAAAGGAATTTGTTGAAGATAAATTTATTGTGATGGTGACTAAAAAAGGAATCATTAAAAAAACGGAACTGGCTGCTTACGCTAACCCTCGTAACGGGGGCATCATCGCCGTTTCTATTGATGAAGGCGATGAACTGGTTGATGTTCAATTGACCATGGGCAATCAGGATATCTTTTTAGCAACAAGGCTGGGCATGGCCATTCGTTTCAAGGAAGATGATGTGCGGGATATGGGCAGAACTGCCCGCGGCGTGCGCGGCATTAACCTGGACGAAGGCGATGATGTGATCGGTATGGACATTCCCGCCCAGAACACTTTTATGCTCACTGTTTCTGAAAATGGGTTTGGCAAGTGTACACCGATTGATGAATATAGAGTTCAGTCGCGCGGTGGCAAAGGAACGATTAATTTGAAAACGGTGGAAAAAGTGGGCAATGTTTCCGGAGTCCTGCAGGTTATCGGTGAAGATAACGTCATGCTGATCAGCAATGCCGGCAAGGTAATCCGGCTGAAGGTGCAGGAAATACCGGTTAATCATCGCGTCACACAGGGAGTGAAGCTTATTGAACTGGAGCCGGAAGAAAAACTCGTCGGCGTCGCCCGCACTACATCTGAGACCGAAGGCAAAGGTGACGAGACCAACGGCAATGGTGATGATGATATGGATGCAACGGCGGGAGACAACGGTACTGAAGAATAGGATTTCATTGTAAAAAAACTTTAACTAAAAAGGGCGCGGTAGGACGCCCTTTTTAATTTGAGTAGATTCTTGTTGAATGAACAGCATTAGGTTATAATCTATCCATGTCCAATTACAAATTTTTTGACCATACAGCCGATATCGGCGTTGAAATATCAGGAAGGACAAACAAGGAATTGTTTGCCAACGCTGCGAGCGCTTTGTTTGATGTCCTGATAGAGAATAATGACAGTAAAAATAAATCAGCCGCAAAAACACAAAAACGGCAAAGAACTGTGACCGTGCAAGGGGCGGATCTGGAAGACCTCCTGATCAATTTTTTAAGAGAGCTTCTTTACTTATTTAACGGTGTGCATTGGGTGGTCAGTCATTGCAAAATTTTGGAGAGCGGCAATAAAATGCTTAAGGCGCAATTAACGGGCGAGCCATACAATAATAAAAAGCATTCGATTAAAACGGAGATCAAAGCGGTAACCTATTCAGGCGCACAGGTTGTGAGAATTAAAGATGGCTGGAGGGCTAAAATTATCTTTGACGTGTGACAACTGCCTTGAACATATGTTATGCTAAGCGAATGGGTTGTTAAAGGAAGACACATTTTGACAAGTATAGATTTCCCCCTGTCGTAAAGGGGGAGTAAGGAGGATTATAATGACACTTGCTAAGAACGAGCGTAGCGAAGTTCGAAGCATCAGTGGAATTATCCCACAACGCTTTGCGCCTGGGATAGTTCGTCTAACAAATTTCATTACGCTGCGCTTCTGAAATTTGGGACTCACTAAATCTCCCCTAACCCCTCTTTAAAAAAGCGAGGGATAATACATTGAAGTTTCATAGATGCACATATTTGATGAGAATTCATAATGTCTGACATTAAACTAGAAAAATTGGATGATAACCGCTGGCTTCTGCCGCAAACCGGCTCTATGCGCGTGCCGGGGATTATATATGCCAATGAAAAAATTTATCAGCTTCTAAAAGGCGATGAAAGCGCCCGACAGGTGGCCAACGTCGCTCACTTACCCGGCATCGTTAACTTTTCCCTGGCGATGCCTGATGTCCACTGGGGCTATGGTTTTCCAATCGGTGGCGTAGCTGCATTTGATCTGGATGGCGGCATTATTTCTCCCGGCGGCGTCGGCTATGATATCAATTGCGGCTGCCGTTTGATGATTACCAATTTATCTTTGGGAGATATTAAAGAAAAGCTCAGCGATTTAACCACTGCCTTATATCAGCGTATACCTTCGGGTGTCGGCTCAACAGGGTCGGTTAAATTGTCGGGCAAAGATCAGAAAAAAGTATTGGAAGAAGGAGCCGGCTGGGCGGTGAAGGCCGGTTTTGGCTCCCCAGAGGATTTAGAAACAACGGAAGATGGCGGCGCGATAGCCGGGGCAGATCCCGAGCAAGTGTCGGCACGGGCGTTGGAGCGCGGCAAACAGCAACTGGGCACTTTGGGTTCCGGCAATCATTTTCTGGAAATTGAAGTTGTGCAGGAGATATTCGATGAAACTGCGGCGCAGGCGTTTGGTTTGCGCCAAGGTCAGATTGCCGTCATGATTCATACCGGTTCGCGCGGCCTGGGTTATCAGATTTGCGATGATTATCTGGCGCTGATGGTCAAGCACGCACACGAAACAGGCATTGAACTGCCGGACAGACAACTGGCCTGCGCTTATCTCGATTCAGCGAGAGGCAAAAATTATCTGGCGGCCATGGCATGCGGCGCCAATTATGCCTGGGCCAACCGGCAATTGCTTATGCATCGCACACGGGAAATATTTGAACAAACTTTACGGTTGTTGCCGCGCGAATTGGGAATGCGATTGGTTTATGATGTCTGCCATAACATTGCCAAAATAGAAGCTTTCAGCATTCAGGGGAAAATGAAAAAACTTTGCGTCCACCGCAAGGGGGCAACACGCGCGTTTCCCGCCGGACATGATGCGCTGCCCGCGCGTTATAAAAACGTCGGCCAGCCGGTACTCATTCCCGGTGATATGGGAAGCGGCTCTTATGTGTTGGTTGGACAGGAACGAGCGATGTCTGAGACATTCGGCAGCGCCTGTCATGGCGCGGGGAGGGTGATGAGCCGGACGCAGGCAATTAAATCCAGCCGGGGACGCTCAATCAGCCGTGAACTGGCGGAGAAGGGCGTTTTAGTTATGGCCGGCTCCAAAGGAACGCTCAGTGAAGAAATGCCCGAAGCTTATAAAAACTTAAATGACGTTGTACAGGTAATGCATGAGTCGGGGATTGCCAAAAAGGTGGCAAGGCTGAAATCCCTGTCATGTATAAAAGGATAAAAAAAATAATGACTGAAATCTTTTTTGATCAAGATGAAGATTGGGGGAAAAGAATCCTGTGCAGGGATGAGTCCTGCATAGGAACAATCGGTTCCGACGGCTGTTGCAAAGAATGCGGCAAACCTTATGATGGTAAATTATCCGAAGGGCAAATTGCAAGCAGTGTCCAAGCGGTAATTTTGGAAGAACAAAAACAAAATTCAGCGAATGTGGAAACTGACGACGATTGGGATAAAAGAGTTTTGTGCAGTAACGAATCCTGCATTGGAACCATAGGCCATGATGGCAAGTGCAAGGAGTGCGGGAAACCGCTATAATTATAAATGAAGCGCAACGATTCAAGGTAAAATAAAAAATATGCCCGTTGAAAAAACAAAAACGACAGACAGAATGCTTTTTGCTTTCCGCTTGGTTCCCCTTGCTGTGCGGAAGGCAATATTCATTGCATTATTCAAACTTTTTTATCATTTAAGTCCGAAAAACCGTCTGATAGCTTTACACAATCTGCTGCGCTCTTTTCCGGAAAAGAATACAGACGAAATAATCAAAATAGCCAAAGATGTTTATCGTCATTTTGCCATTGTGGCCGCTGAATTTTTCGATATGCCTTATATTAACAAAGAAAATATTCACAAATGGGTTGAGATCGAAGGTCTGGAAAATTTTCAGGCGGCCATTGCCCGAGGAAAAGGTGTCCTTTCCATAGTTGCTCATTTTGGCAACTGGGAGCTAATGACTATCGCTGTTCCTATCTGCCTACAACCAATGTACATAGTTTACCGTCCGCTGGATAATCCGGTTATTGATAACATGGTTGAATATGTGCGGACAATGAATGGGAATGTCCTGATTCCCAAAGGTGGATCAGGGAAACGGGTTATGGAATTACTAAAAGAGAATCAGGCGATAGGAATTCTCAGCGACCAGAATGTAGCCGCGTATGAGGGAGTTTTTGTTGATTTTTTCGGCCGTCCAGCTTGCACCGGTGTCGGACTTGCAGTTATGGCCATGCGCTCCGGCGCGCCCGTGGTTCCGGCTTTCATGGCCAGGCAGAAGTCGGGCAGATACAAGTTTATCATGAAACCTGCCATTGAGGCTGTTTGTACGGACGATTATGAAGCGGACTTGCAGGTAAACACTCAGCGCTTCACAAAAATCGTCGAAGAAATTGTCCGTGAATATCCGGACCAGTGGTTCTGGTTCCACCAGCGCTGGAAAACAAAAAAATATCAAAAATAGATAGCCTGATGCTAAGAGTCGAAATAAAAAGGCTTTATAGTTAAAAAGAGGATTATTTTTACCAAGCGCGATAAGGAACTTTAGAAAGGGTAACTATTTTATTAACAGAATCTTCATCAAAGCCATGTATCATTAACATTGTTTTTACTGAGTGCTGAGATAATTTCATATGCGGCGCTGGACCGACAATAATTTCATTGATTGGAATAAGCTCTTCTTCAGCAAGTTTAAATTCAATGTAAGGAGCTATCATTGATTTACCTTCCCTAAACTTTATATCAAATTTCTCACCCATTAGCACATTAACAATCCGCCACTCTTGCTCATTTTTAAATGATTCATGTTTAATAAAGGGTGCAATTGCATAGAACTTTCTTATGAGCAATAATAAATGGCTAGTAAATTTGTTATCTGTATTTTCAAGATTTGTTTTAAATGCATTTAAAAGATTTTCTATTTGATCCATGTGAATTTTAGGATCATATTCACACTGCTTAATTGTATAAACTTGTGTTTCTGCTTGTTTAACAAGTTTTGATAAATCGAACCCAACACAAAACCCGTTCCCGTTCGGACAGTAACCACGCCATTGACTCAAATCATCCTTTTTTGCGGAAAAAGAGCAAACAAAAACATCTAAAATTTCTTCATTACTAAGAAACAGTGGTTTACAAATAGATAAAAAATTTTCCATTTCTTCTGCTTTCGTTAATGGCCCATTACGAATTGCACGTAATTCATGGCTCGCGTATAAGTTATTTAGTAATCTATCTAGTAATTCGTTGAAATTGTTTCTGAATAACTCTTCAGGATACAACCATTCAGATGCATCGTTCAAATATCTAATATGAGTAGCCCACATTTTTTTGTGCTTTATAATGTTGAGCAAACCATTTTGAGAAGTGTAATGATATAGGCTTGATGATGTATTCTCTGCCGTTCCTAAATTTTCATCTGGTTTCATATTATTTTTTATCAAAATTAAAGAAATTTATAATAATTAAAAATCATATAATTTTGAGCCCGGTATAACCGTAAACTTATTTTTCAGCAGTACGTCAATGGCTTTTGTCGGGTTATCGAAGCGGAAGATGATGACAGCGTTCTGGCCGCTTTTTTCGACGAAGGCGTAAAGATATTCCACGTTGATTCCTTCCTTGGAAACAATTTCCATTATGTCGTGTAGTCCACCCGGCTTGTCGGGAACTTCCACGGCAACAACGGGGGTTTTGCTGACTCTGAAGCCGCTTTCCTTGAGGGCATTGTTGGCTTTTTCGACATCATTGACTATCAAACGCAGAATGCCGAAATCAGCCGTTTCCGCCACGGATAAAGTACGGATATTGATATTGGCTTCTTTGAGTACGCGCGTTGCGTGCTCGAGCGTGCCGGGTTTATTTTCCAGAAAAACCGATATTTGTTCTACTTTCATCTTTGCCCCCTTATGGATTGATCAAATGTGGCGTTTATCGATAATTTTTGCTCCTGTTTTCTGCAGGGTATTGGGTTCGACAAGCTTGACGCGAGCGGTTATGCCCAGATAATCCGTCATGTCCTTGATGATTCTTTTTTCGATTTTCTGCAGTTCCTTGACGCCGCCGGAATCGCTGAATATTTTTTCGTTAACTTCCACCTGCAAATCGAGTGTGTCCAGCGCGCCCATTTTATCAATTATGATTTGATAGTTGGGCTTCAGTCCTTCGATGTCCACCAGAATGGCTTCTATCTGCGAGGGAAACACATTGACGCCGCGGATGATCAGCATGTCGTCGCTGCGTTTTAAAACTTTTTCCATCTTGATGTGACTGCGGCCGCAGCGGCACGGTTCGGCTATCAGGCGTGATATGTCGCCGGAACGGTAGCGGATGAGCGGCCCGGCTTCTTTAGTCAGAGTCGTGAAAACAAGTTCACCTTCGGTTCCTTCAGGCAATACCTCGCCGGTTTTTGGATTGATTGTTTCGACGATAAAATGATCTTCAAAAACATGCATTCCGTTGCGGCCTTCCAGGCATTCCATTGCCATGCCCGGGCCGATAACTTCCGACAGGCCATAGAGATCCAGAGCTGTTATGCCAAAAGCTTTTTCAAGTTCATCGCGGGTGGCGTTATTCCATGGTTCCGCTCCGAAAATACCCACGCGCAGTTTCAGGGATTTCATATCCACGCCCAGAGCCTTTCCTTCTTCGGCCAGATGTAGCGCGTATGAAGGTGTGGAACATATAACAGTAGGTCCGAAATCCTGCAAAATCATAAGTTGTCTTTTTGCGTTTCCGCCGGACATGGGGATGACACTCGCGCCGATTTTTTCCGCTCCGTAATGCAATCCCAAACCGCCGGTGAATAAGCCGTAACCGAAGGCGTTATGAATAATGTCGTTTTTTGTGATACCAGCGGCGACAAGACAGCGAGCGATGAGATCAGACCAGAGTTCGATATCGCGTTTGGTATAGCCGAAAACGGTGGATTTTCCGCTTGTGCCGGAAGCCGTATGCAAACGAACGATGTTGCTCATGGGCACGGAAAATAAACCAAAAGGGTAATTATCCTGAAAATCCTTTCTGGTAATGAAAGGAAGCTTTTTCATGTCAGAGATGGATTGTATATCGTCGGGTTTGACTTTGGCGGCATCGAAAGATTTTTTATAAAAACCCACATTGTGGTAAACCCTCTCCAGCACCTGTTGCAGCCTTTTGACCTGTAAGGCTTTTATCACTTCACGGGGCATGGTTTCAAATTCTTCATTGTAGATCATAATTGTGCCTCCCTTCTAGATATCAGACAGCAAGAAGTCTAACAAAACTTTATGTCTCTGGCAAGAAGCTTTCTATGAAAACGAGTATCTCATGCGTGGTTTTTCTGTAAAAAATTATCGGCAAGGAGAATCCCCAAAGCGGTTTTAGCGTCGATTATCTCTCCTTTTTTTAATAATGCCTGCGCCTGAGAAAAACTGGTGGGCATTATTTCAATAAATTCGTTTTCGTCGGGAGTAAGTGGCGCGCTGAAAAGATCTTTAGCAAGAAAAAAATACATATATTCATTGCAATATCCCGGCAGCAAGTAGCCTTCAAAAAGTTTAATAAGCGTTTTGGCTTGAAATCCGGTTTCTTCGGCCAGTTCCCTTTGAGCGCAAACAGCGGGGGATTCTGTGAAATTATCCAGCGAGCCGGCCGGAATTTCCAAAAGAGTTTTTTTAACAGCGGTGCGGTATTGTTTGATGAGAATTAATTCGTTTTTATCGTTGATGGCGACAATGGCGACTGTCGGGTTGTGGTTTATCCAGCTTTGTCTGATTGTTTTGCCGTTGGGCAAATCAACTTCTTCTTCCAGGATATCGAAAATTTTACATTGGTACACTAAGGAAGATTTATTTTTTTTCATCAATTCGTCGCTTGATTTAGTTTGTTTTGATTATGGATAAAAGGTGTCGCTCGATTTCTTCTTTCGGCAGCGCTCCCGTTACTTTTTGTACCACTTTGCCTTCTTTAAAGAAAAGCATGGTTGGAATGCTGCGAATTCCATATTGCGAAGCTGTGAGCGGGTTTTCATCAACATTCAACTTGACGACCTTGACTCCATTGGCATAATCGGAAGCCAGCTCATCGATTATAGGTGATAATGTCCGGCAGGGAGCGCACCAGGGCGCCCAGCAATCGACTAGAACGGATGTATCGGAAGCCAGTACTTCGCGGGAAAATGTATTATCCGTTACCTCGAAAGCCGTGATTTTTTGTTGAGGGATTATCAGCGGTTCATGACATTTGCCGCACAAAGGTTTTTGATGCATACGATCCTCAGGCATTCTATTTTTTGTGCCGCATTTAAGACATCGAATTATTAAATCATCTAATGATGCGCCGCATTTGCCGCAGACCGATCGGCCCTGTAATTTCTTTTGAGGTATTCTATTTTTTGTGCCGCAATTGAGACACCGGATAATTACGTTGTCAGGCATATTGGTTAACCTTTATTATATTATCTCTTTTTTGCCGTAAAAAGGCAAATTATAAAGCAACGCTGACCTCAATAGGCTTAAGTATGCGAATGAGTTCCGTGGATCGCATACTTGCCAGCAAACCACGGCTGCCGGCGTTAATAAAAATTTCTTGCAAATCGGCGACAGTCTTTTCCATGTAAACAGGCATCGCTTTTCTTGTGCCAAAAGGCGACGTGCCGCCGACTTTACAACCAGTGTGTTTTTCCGCCACGAACGGATTGCAAGGCGAAATCGACTTTACGCCAATAATTCGGGCTAGTGATTTTGTGGAGACTTCTTTGTCGCCGTGCATCAATATAATCAGGGGCTTGCCAGTTTCATCCTCCATCACCAGCGTTTTAATAACACAGTGTTCATCAACTCCCAGTTTTTTTGCCGATACTTTCGTTCCGCCTCTTTCCTCATATGGGTAAGTATGCAGAGTAAAATCGGCCTCTTGCGCCTTCAGGGCTAAAATAGCAGGTGTTGTAGGAATTTTTTCTTTCGTCATTATATAATAATAACAATTAATGATAAAAAAGCAATATGTGCCGGGAGATCACGGAGATAAAATCTGTCATTATTAATATCATTCTCTCGAAATTGTGGTATATGTATTCTATTATTACGGTGTGAATACACTTTCATTTTGAAAGGATTATTATGCGTAAAATTATCGTTTCCATCTTTCTCGTGTTCACCATTCTTTGTTCCTGTTCGGAAAGGAGCGAAACGGCGTTGGATTTGTTTAATAAGGCAAAAGCATTAAATTATACCGACCAGAAAAAGGCCATAGAATATTTGAACAATGCTATTAAACTTAATCCGAGTTATGCTGATGCCTACAACGAACGGGGAATTGCTTACTTTCAGCTTGGTCAGAATAAATTAGCAGTAGATGACTTTAATGAAGCCATAAGATTAAAGCCTGATAATGCCAGTGCCTACGGCAACAGGGGTTTTATATATTTTAACCTTGGCCAGTATAAAAGTGCCATAAATGATTCTAACGAAGCCATACGCTTAAAGCCTGATCATGTCAGTGCCTACATCAACAGAGGGGCATCTTATTTAAAACAGGGTAATAAAAATCTTGGTTGTCGTGATTTACAAAAAGCCTGTATATTGAAAAAATGCGAAATGTTAGAATCAGCCAAAAGCAATGGACTTTGCTCTTGATTTGATAGGAACTCTAAAACTGATTACAGATTAATTCTCAAATCTGATCGTGGCCGACTATATTGGCGGGATGCCATAGGTATCTGCTATATCCTCCTCTTGTGGCAGGATAATTCAAATTACAAGTTTCAATTCACTGCGCTTCTGAAACTTGGGTCTCATTACCCCTGCTTCGCGGGATAATTCGGCTAACGCTTCAAACTTCGCTGCGTTCGTTTTTAGCGAACCTCAAATCCCACGTCGCTTCGCTCCTGGGATAATTCGACCAGCAAGCTTCAGTGCACTTTGTTTCTGAAGCTAGGGTCTCATTATCAGCGAGCTTCATTAATTTTTTTACTTCATTTTCTTGATTTTACATTTATTTTAATATATTTGTGCACAAAACATATCTTTGATGGGGAAAATTAAATTGCAGTTCAATCCTTGCATGAAACATAAACTTATCCGCAATTCCGTGCGGAATTTCGCGGAAACAGAACTTACTCCCATTGCCGCCGAAATAGATCGTAACGCGATATTTCCCATCGATGTAATTGCAAAGATGAAAAAGCTTAATTATTTCGGCCTGCAGGTACCGAAAGAATTCGGCGGGGCAGCCATGGATTCAATCAGCGCAGCCATAGTTGTCGAGGAAATATCCCGCGTTTGCGCCGCGGTAGGTTTATGCGTTACCGTGCATAATGGAGTCGCGGTCTATCCATTTCTTAAGTTTGCCTCACCAGAACAGAATAAACATTATCTGCCAAAACTCGCCGGCGGCGAATTTATCGGCGCTTTCAGTTTGACCGAGGCCAATGCAGGATCAGATTCCGCCAGTGTGGAGACGAAGGCGGTCAAAAAAAATCAGGAATATATTTTAAACGGCACCAAAATATTTGTCACCAATGGCGGAATTTGTGATCTGGCCTTGATTTTTGCATTGACCGGTTCTGATCCGGCGCGTCCGCAGAGCAGTGTTTTTATAGTGGAGAGCAAATTCGCCGGATTTTTACGCGGTGAAGTGGAAGATCTCTGCGGCATGCGCGCCAATCCTGTTTCTTCATTATTTCTGGAAGATTGCCGCGTGCCGGAAAAAAATCTGTTGGGCAAAATAGGTGACGGAATGAAAATAGGTCTGGCCACGCTAGATAACGGCCGGATAGGTGTTGCCGCGCAAGCGCTGGGCATCGCGCAGGGGGCTTTTGAAGCCGCGGTCAAATACGCCAAAGAAAGACAGCAATTTAAAAAGCCTATTGCGTCACTTCAGACCATTCAAAACTATATTGCCGATATGGCAACCGAAATAGCCGCGGCGCGTCTCCTTTTGTATCATGCCTGTTCATTGAAGGACAAAGGTGTATCGTTTGGCTGTGAGGCGTCAATGGCAAAACTATATTGCAGTATAGTTGCTTCCAAAGTTACCTCTTTGGCTGTGCAGATTCACGGCGGTTATGGATACAGCAAGGAATATGATGTGGAAAGGTATTTCCGCGACGCTAAAGTTACGGAAATTTATGAAGGCACCAGTGAAATTCAGCGCCTGGTTATCGCGCGTTCAATACTGTCTCAAATGATTCTATAAAAAAATTATGTTGAATCTAATAGTTTGTTTAAAACAAGTTCCCATGGTAACAGAACTGCCGTGGGACGAAAAAACCGGAACGTTGCGGCGCGACCTGGCTGCCGGTATGATGAATCCGGCCTGCAAACATGCTCTGGAGGCCGCTCTGCAAATCAAAGAAAAATTTTCCGTGAACATTACGGCTATAACTATGGGGCCTCCGGCCGCCGAAGAAGTGCTGCGTGAAGCTCTGGCTTTGGGAGCCGATAAAGCTATTATGATTTGCGACAAACTTCTTGCCGGTTCGGATACCTATGCCACCTCACTGGTTTTAACAGCGGCAATAAAAAAGGAATGTCCCAAATTTGATCTTATCCTTTGCGGCGCCTATACCACGGATAGTGAAACAGCGCAGGTCGGCCCGCAAATAGCCGAGGAATTGGATTTACCCGCGGCCGCCTATGTTGAAAAGCTGGAAATTCATGGTCGGAAATTGAGAGTGCGACGGCTTGTCGATAATTTTCGTGAAACACTGGAAATGGAATTTCCTGCGTTAGTGACTGTGTCCATGGAAAATTACAGACCACGCTATACCGAACTTTCCGGTCTGAAAAAAGCTTTTGACGGGAATGAAATTGTTGTTATAAATGCCGAGGCACTCGGTCTCAATGCTTCATCAATAGACAAGAAAGGTTCACGCACCAAAGTACGCAACGTTTTTTTAAGAAAAGCGCAAAAGGGAAACGTGCTCCTGCAGGGGACAGCTTCTGCTGTGGTTACTGAATTTTTAGACAAGTATCAAAGAAAAATCGGCACGGTGCTAGGCAAATCCATTGAGGAAAAAAATCTCGATGACGAAAAGTAGAAAAAAAAGCATTTGGGTATTCGGCGACTACCGTAATTATTATCAAAACCGAGTGACCCTGCAACTCATTGCCAGAGCGGTGGCTCTGGCCAAAATAATCAAAGCGGAAGTCTGCGCGCTGATTTTCGGTCATGAAATTGACGAATGGATTATGGAATATACCGCGCACGGAGCCGATAGAATTCTGGCAATTGATGATCCAGCTCTAAAGAGTTACAGCACGGAAAGATATCTGGCGATCATCGAAAATTTAGCGAAGGAAAGAGATCCGGAGATTATCCTAATCGGCGCGACTGACTTCGGCCGTGAGTTCGCGCCGCGTCTGGCCAAACGTTTGAAAACAGGTTTGTCCGCCGATTGTGTGGGACTTGATATTACACAGGATGGATTATTACTACAGATAGCTCCTTCTTTCGGCGGCAATATGCTGGCGGAAATCGTTACGGAACGCCATCGTCCCCAGATGGCCACTGTCCGGCCGGGAACCTTCAAGGAAATACCGCATGATTATGTAAGGAAGGCTGTAGTCGAGCGCCTGCCCCTGATGAAAAATCTGCCCAAGTCCCGAGTTCGCCTTATCGAATATGAACGTTCAGTCGAAAAAGAGCACACCATAGAGAATGCATCAGTTATCGTTTGCGGTGGTCGCGGTATGGGCAACAAAGAAAAATTCAAAAAATTACAGGAACTCGCCAAACTTCTGGGTGGCGATGTCGGCGCCACCAGGCCGGTTGTATACGCCGGTTGGGCTCATCACAACGCTTTAGTGGGACAGGCCGGCAAGCACATCAAACCGAAAATTCTTTTTTCCTTCGGTATCAGCGGCGCGATTCAACATACGGCAGGGCTGGGTGAAGCGGATTTTATTATTGCCATAAATAAAAATCCGCAGGCGACAATGATGAAAATGGCCGATGTCGCCATTGCTGCCGATGCCAGCGATGTTGTCAATAACTTGATTAAAGAACTGAAAAAGCGAATAAGAGAATAATATTCAAGAGCCGGAGACAGAATCAGAATCCAGCTTTTTTATTTATCTTCATTATGTACCTTGCCCCGCGCCAGTGAGGCAAAGATTCCCCCACAGCAGATAACGCTCAAAATGGAAAAAATAAGTTGATTGCTTTTTAAAAAAAGCTGGTGATTTGCTTCTGAAATAGGGTGGTTCCCTAAAATGACCGCGAAAACAAGCATCGTTATTCCCATACTGAACATTTGACCGGTAAGTCTCATCGTGCCCAACGTGGCTGAAGCCACACCGTAAAATTTTTTTTCCACCGCGCTCATTGTGGCGTTGACATTGGGTGAAGAAAATAGCGCGAAGCCGATGCCCAGAACAATAAGGCAAGTCAGAACGTAATTAATGCTGGTGCTGTTATTGAGAAAGATTAACGGCACAAGGCCTGCTACAGTTATAGCCATGCCGATAGAGGCAATGAATTGCGGTTCAAAACGATCGGATAATCTTCCGGCAAAAGGCGAAATCAAAGCCTGCATGGCAGGCGCGGCAATCAGAATAAGCCCCGTATGGGCAGGTGTAAGCAATTTGATGTTCTGCAGATAAAGGCTAAGTAAAAATGTAACGACGAATGTGGCGCAGTAATTAATCAGGGCGGCCAGATTGGAAAAGGCAAAAACCTTGTTGTTCAAAAACATGCGGATATCCAATAAAGGGAAAGGAATTTTCAGTTGCTGAACAATAAATAGGGCCAGAAAAATAACGCCCGTGCCGATTAAAAATCCCGCCCTCAGAAAAGGCAACTGGGAAAAACCATACATGATGGTAAAAAGTGCAATGGCGTAAAGTAGCGATCCGACTAAATCAAAGTTTTCATATTTATTTGCGGACGATTCTTCTTCAATCATAGCAAAAGTAACATAAACAATACTTATACCCAGAAGAACCGTGAAAAGAAAAATGTACCTCCATCCTAAATATTGCGTGAGCAATCCGCCGATAAAAGGACCAACAGTTAAGCCGACATAAACCGCGGTTATATTTATTCCTAATATTTGACCTCTTTCTTCGGGAGGATAGGCTGAAATCAACATTGCCGTTCCTGTGCTGAAAATCATTGCTCCACCAACTCCCTGCACGGCGCGGGCAACAATCAAAAAGAATTGCGAGGGAGACCATATGCAAAACGAAGAAGCGACGGTGAAAATTAAAGCGCCATAGATATAAAATCTTCTGCGTCCGTAGATGTCGGCCAACCGGCCTAAAGGAATGAGGGTTATGGCTGCCGCCAGAATAAAAGAGGTTGCCACCCAGCCCAAAGACAGGGCGGTCATGGATAATTCTCTGGATATAGCGGGCAGAGCGACGTTGACCGCTGAGCCCATAAATGGCGTCAGAAAAGAGCTGAGAGTAGTAACAAGAAGAATATATAATTGTTTTTTATTATGGACTATTTTCATTCAATAATTATAAGCGCGGCCAATTACTCATGGGGAAAAGTTTTATTAAAGAGTTTTGAGAAATTATCCTTGCCGCAGGCCATCATAAGCGTGAGGGGCATAACTTTTTTTGCCTGCTTAAGCATTTTTTCTGTAAGGTCGCGAATGTCCCACTGGGCGTGGGCGTCGGCGCGCATACGCGCCAGATGATATAATTCGCGGGCGTTTAATTTCATCAAAACCCTTTTACGGTGCGCGTTAGTCAAAACATAAGCGGCGGCCATAGGAGCTTTTTGCATGATTTTTTCGTAGGCGTTTTGTGTTTGGCGCATAATTTCCATAAAGTCTTTTTGCTGGCTTATTGCTTTAATGGAAGGTGGCATCGTCACACCCAATTGCGGATTGTAATCCTGAGCGATAATTGTGGACATGCGATGTCTCTTTAACTGGGCAAAGCAACTGGAACTCAGGACAAGTTCAAATTGCAGATCGACATTTTCCAATTCCCGCAATACGGCATCATGCGCTTGTAAATTCGCAAAAGCGGTCTTGAATAAATCCTTTGTTTCTCGAAGTGTCATTTTGCCCGCCTGGCTTAGGCACGAAGCATAATTTAAGGTGGACGAAGAAAAAAGCAAAGTCGCGGCTGCTTTGTTATCCGCAGCGTCAGAGACAAACGTCAATTGCACGGCGGACAATTTTTTAGAATCCTTTGATTGAGGAAGATGTTTTTGTAAAAAAGCGGAAGCCTCTTGCCGCAAATATTGTCTGGTGAATTTATCGTAATTTGTTGCCTGAATGTAACGTATAAGAGAAGGTGCTATGTCTTTTGTGGCTGCAAATAATTTTTTGCTGTATTCATTTGCTTCCGCTAAAGGAAGGGCGGCCAAACGCTTGAGCATCAGTTCAAGATTGCGGGCGTTTATGGTCATGCCCAGTTGCGTTTCTGTTGCCATTGATATTACATAGCGGGCATCTTCCTTGGCCCAGCCTTCCAGAAGCGATTTGTTGGCCGGATTCTCCGCCAGAGTTTTATGTTTGTCGAAGATATACGGTCTTAAGTTTTCATATAGCGTGTGATAATATTCATTTTGCATCTGGACGGTATCAGTAAATAATTCGGTCAAATCGCCCTGTTTGATTTCTTCAGGAATGACAAAATCTTTATTGAAGAGAACATAACGCTGGGATTTTTCCGTGAACGAGCACAAGCGGAACTTCTCAATTTCTTCAACGAGAAGGCGAGATACGCCAATGACGTCAATATTAAATACGGCATGTTCGGCAACGGAGTTGTGCCCCATTTCAAAAACGATGTTACGGTTGGATTGGCGCGCCTTGTCCACTTCCTCGCGGGAGATTTCACGCAACTCATTGACCGGCTTCGGGCTGCGGCTGATGCGAGCGTATGCCGCCGAGATTGTTTCGGGCGTTAAATCCTGTTTCAGCCCGCTTTTATCTTTCATTTCGCGGATGAGGTCGAAATCTAAATTGTAGCCAGCAAGAAGAATTTTCATAGTCTTTACAAGCTCACCAATTCCACGCGCCCGAGTGTTCTTCCCAGAAAACGTTCGCCAATAGTTTGAAAACGAAAAGGCAGATCACTTACACAAAAAAGATAATCCGGCGGCGTATCGTTTTTATTTCCGATTTTTTGTTTATCAATCAAAGCAGCGGCGATATCGGCCATCGCTTCCGCCGAGTCAATAAGATCTACTTGCGGACCCAGAACATTCTGCAATAATTGTTTTAAAAGAGGATAATGTGTACAGCCCAGAACAAGCGTGTCAATTTGTTCGGCAATAACCGGTTTTAAATATTCCTGAGCGATAAGCTTAGTTGCCGGATGATCGAACCATCCTTCTTCCACCAGCGGCACAAAAAGAGGACAGGCCTGAAAGAAAACTTTGGCATCTTTGTCCAAAAGATGAATAGCACGGGCGTAAGCGTTGCTGTTGATGGTCGCCGGCGTCCCAATTACGCCAATTGATTTTGTTTTGGTTTTTTGTGTGGCCATGCGGGCGCTGGCGTCAATAACTTCCAGCACAGGTACTGGCGATAAATCGGCAATTGTCTGGTAGGCAACCGCTGCCATAGTGTTGCAGGCGACAATCAACAATTTTACATCTTTCTTAATCAGAAATTCGGTAATTTGTGCCGCGTAGCGGTTGATTGTGTCCACTGATTTGATGCCGTATGGGACACGCGCAGTATCGCCGAAATAAATAATATTTTCAAAAGGCAGGCGTTCCATCAGAGAACGGACGACCGTCAGGCCGCCGATGCCGGAATCAAATACGCCTATTGCACGATTTGTTTTTGAATTCATTAGTTATTCTTTTAGGTTAAAAAATAAATTGCTATTTCCACCATATTACCGTTGTGAAAATCATTATCATAACTAATCAGAATATAGCAAGATTTCTTGTAGATATTTTTATAAAGAAAGTTATCGAATGTAATTATTTAGTACGCATGCAAATATTCAATTATAAGCAGTCGCCAGAATAGAGGATTACCGTTTGAAGATTGGTGTCTGACATTGCAACCCGAGACTATTCTGACAAAACCCAATTTTGGTGTAGTACTTTGTTGTGCGGAAGCAATTTAGAATTATATTTGGTTTTTATCACCATACAAATGGGACTAACTTTTTCGTTTCGTTTTGATAGTCGACATATTCTTTACCAAAATGATTTATCAGCATTTTCTCTTCGTTCCTGATTCTGTGAAGGTATCCAATTACAATCGAAGAAACTATTATGCAGAATGAAATCAGATTTGAAAAATATAGCCCAACACCCACAAAAGAAATCGTTGCACCCAAATAGGATGGATGCCTAATGTATTTATACAGACCACCTTTATAGAGGATGTGACCATCAACAATCGTAAGGTTTGTTGAAAAATGTTTGTTTAAAGTGATAATAGAAAACCAACGAATAATTATGCCAATCAACACAAAAAATATTGTTAAGACCATTAGGATCTTATGACTCAAAACAATTCTTAAGACGCCAATTCCATTTAGATAAAAACTCAAAGATATTGCGATAGCTACACTAATTGTTAGAGCTGATATGAAACTAATAGTTACTCTGTCTTTTTTTACCCCGCTGCAGAAAGCCCCCAGCTCCCGCTGGGGGTTGAATGCTTTCTGCCAATCGCGGGATGTCGCGTTTTGGAAAGGAGCCTCCAGCTCCTGCCGGAGGGGCTCCACTGAACCAATGCCTTTTTTTTCATTGAAAAAACCAACACCCATTCTGAAATTCCAAATAATGCAGTAATACTAAAAAGCAATCAAATCTAAAATACACATAAATTTTAAATGCCTTTTTGGTTATTTCAACAGCGAATATTGTCCCATTATATGTGCTGAGTCAGAGTTCAGATCACACTTTAAATTCGGTCAACCCGTTAAAATCTAAAGTAGCGAAGTAGTCTTTTACTATTTCGGCGCGGCGGATTTGCACAACTTCGCCGTTTTCTCTTAGCAGCAATTCCGCTGACCGAAGTTTTCCGTTATAGTTAAAACCCATAGCGAAGCCATGCGCGCCTGCATCATGAATAACCATAATATCACCTTGTTCGAGTTTGGGCAATTTGCGGTCAATGGCGAATTTATTGTTGTTTTCGCAAAGCGAGCCGGTTACATCATAGACAAAATTATGCGGTTTGCGTTCCTTACCCAAAACGGTGATGTGATGGTATGCGCCGTAAAGCGCGGGACGCATTAGATTGGCCATGCAGGCATCCAGGCCGGCAAATTTTTTGTAAGTGTCTTTAATATGCAAAACACGGGCAACCAAATAGCCATATGGTCCGGTGATATAACGGCCGCATTCTGTAAAAAGCCTCAATGGAGAAAGTCCGTTGGCAACGATGATTTCCTCGTATTTTTTCCTGATACCGCGGCTCATTATATGTAAGTTTATTCGTTTTTGCTCTGGCCGATAAGGTATACCTACCCCCCCGCCGATATTGACAAAGTCAAATTTTATTTTCAGCTTTTGAGAAATTTCCACAATCAGATTAAAGAGAATTTCCGCCGTTTCCACAAAATAATAGGGGTCTAGTTCGTTGGACGCAACCATGGTATGAATGCCGAATCGTTGGACGCCTTTTTCTTTACAGATTTTGTAACCATCGAAGAGCTGCTCCCGCGTGAAGCCGTATTTTGCTTCTTCGGGATGGCCGATAATATGATTTCCTTTTTTCAAACGGCCGGGATTGTAGCGAAAGCAAATTAGAGAAGGCAGGCCTGCGTATTTTTCTAAATAGGCTATGTGACTGAGGTCGTCCAGATTAATGATGGCTTTTAATTTTTTGGCCAGTAGAAATTCCTCGACGGGTGTGTCATTGGACGAAAACATGATTTCTTCGCCGGTGATGCCGATTTTTTGTGCCATGATGAGTTCGGCAAGCGAACTGCAATCGGCGCCATAACCTTCCTTGTGCAATATTTTCACCAGATAGGGATTCGGCGCGGCCTTGACGGCGAAAAATTCTTTAAAGTCATCGTTCCAGGCAAAGGCGTTTTTGAAAGCGCGGGCGTTCTCCCGAATGGCTTTTTCATCATAAAGGTGAAAAGGCGTTGGATATTTTTTTATGATTTTTTCAATTTGGTTTTTTGTGAAAGGCAATGGCTTCTTTGGCATAAAGCTCTCCCTGATTTTAAAATAATTTTATGTGAAATGAAGCGTAAGTATAAATTTACGGCAAAACAGGAAAATTATCAATATTATTTTGAGAAACGGACAGGTGAATATAGAAGATCAAAAAAGAAAATGTTTACAAGAAAGATAAGTGATCGAGGAAATAATGGCTGAAATGGGAATAGTTAAAATCCATGCCCAGATAATATTTCCAGCAACGCCCCAGCGCACGGAGGAGAGTCTCTTGGTGGCGCCGACGCCGACGATAGCTCCGGTTATTGTATGGGTTGTGCTGACTGGTATGCCAAAAATAGATGCGCCAATGATGGCGCAGGCTGCCCCTGCTTCGGCGCTGAAACCGCCAATGGGACGCAATTTTGTTATTTTAGTTCCCATTGTTTTAACGATGCGCCAGCCTCCGAACATTGTTCCCAATGCGATGGTAGTGTAGCACATGATAATAATCCAATAGGGAATATCAAAACTGGAATTAATCAGGCCCTTGCTGTAAAGAACTATCGCGATTATTCCAATTGTTTTCTGCGCGTCATTCATGCCGTGGCCCAGTGAATAAATCGCCGAAGAAACAAATTGTAATTTTCGATATAGCTTATCGGAACGGGCCATATTGGAATTGCGGTTTAAATTGAGAGAAAGTACCATAAAAAAAAAGCCTAAAAACATGCCTATGGCCGGCGAAAGAACAATGAAGGCAGTAGTCTTTATTATACCCGACCAGACAAGCGTGCTGGTGCCGGCTTTGGCAATTCCCGCGCCGATAAGTCCGCCGATCAAGGCATGCGATGAACTGCTGGGAAGTCCGTAATACCAGGTTGTAATATTCCAAATGATGGCGCCGCTGAGGGCGGAAAGAATAACTAAATTATCGACAATATCAAGATGGATAATTCCTCTGCCGATAGTATGAGCTACAGCTGTACCTATAAAAAAGGCGGCAACAAAATTAAAAAATGCCGCCCAGACTACCGCTTGCTTTGGAGAAAGTACTCGTGTGGAAACAATAGTGGAAATAGAATTGGAAGAATCGTGAAACCCATTAATGAAATCAAAAACCAGCGCGACAAGAACAAGAAATATGACAAAAGTCATTGAATTAAGCATGTTTCAGGACAATTCCTTCCACAATATTGGAAACATCTTCACAAACATCAATTGCTTCCTCCAGAAGTTGAAAAATATCTTTCCATTTTATAAGTTCAATTGCGTCTTTTTCGTTTTCAAAAAGATTGGCCATGATAGTTCTTAAAACAATATCGCCGGCATTTTCCAGTGTATTGATTTCGACACAACCGGCGAGAATCATTTCGGAGTTTTTCATGTTGCGCATTGCTTGAATAATGCTTTTAACTTTTTTTATCGCGTCACTCAATATTTGCGCTTGCTTGATTATTTCATCCGCCGGCTTTTTGACTTTATAAAGATGAACGCGGACGGCAGTGGCTTCAATGACATCCATAATACTGTCCATTTTATTGACAAGCGCGTAGATATCCTCACGATCTATTGGTGTGAGAAATGTCTTGTGCATTTTTTCATATGTTTTATGGGTAATACCATCCGCTTCGTGTTCAATTTCCTTGAGCTTGGCAACTCTCTCCTCAGAAAAATTACGAGTTTGTGCCATTTCCAGAAAAAGATTGCCGCCCTCTTCAATTTTATCGGCCAGTTCTTCAAAAAGTTCAAAAAAATTATCTGTTTTAGGAAACAGGCGCATTATGAAATCCTCCTTGCTTTCCTTTATAGTTAAAAAAATGTAATAAAAATGCTGGCAGTCCTCTAGCGAATTATGAAAAAAAATGCAAGTTGTTTTAAAGCATGATATTTACGCTTTGAGGGCTTACTGCCTGTTATTAAAGAGTTTTTACGTATATAATTTTACTGTCGCCTTCCGTATAAAAATCCTTTAAGACAGCTTCTTGGCGATAGCCGCAGCTCTCATAAAAACCATGAGTTGGTTGATACTGGTGACGGGAAGATGTTTCCACGTAAATTCGTTTGCCTCCCAGATCGTGGATAATATTTTCCGTTCTCTTCATTAAGTTTTTGCCCAGACCAGCGCCCCTTGATTTTTCATCAATTGCAATCCAATATAAATCATAGCTGCCGGACGTTGCCGGAATAAGGCCGAAACAGGTGTATCCGACAACTCGTTTTCCATCTTCGGCAAATAAAAACTGGTATGAGCTGTCATGGGGCTGTGTTAGCTTTTCTTCCGCCAGTTCCAGCGCGATGTCTATTTCCTCGGCAGAAAAAAAGCCGCTGGATTTTACAATATCGGCAATGGCTCCGATATCGGAATGCTGTATTTGCTGACGGTAAATAAAATCGTTCATAAAGTATTAAACTTTGCCATGAATTTATTTCATCGCGTTATCGATTATTAAACCGATAGCTTCATGATATTTAATTTTTGCCTGCATCAGCGCAGCTGCAAAACCAGCATCTGGCGATAAGCAGGGATTGGTATTTATTTCCAGCACCCACGGCTTGCCATTATTGTCAACTCGAAAATCTACGCGTGCGTAGCCACGTAAGGAAAAAAGATCCCAGCAACGCAAGGAAATTTCGCACAAAGACGATATTAAACCAGCGTCTTTTTTCTGAAAATTAAATTTTCGTATCGTGTTATTGTATTCAAAAGAATCCGCATCCCATTTGGCTTTGTAATCGACGATTTTAAGTTTGTCCGGGGCATAATCCCTAAATAACATTTCTGCAATCGGTAATACTTTGACGCCTTTTTTGCCGGATATAAGGGCAACATTAAATTCGCGGCCGTCAATATAGGCTTCGGCGTAACAGGAACCGCCAAGTTTTTCTTTACGACGGTTCATTTCCTTTAATATTTTTGATTTACTTGTATAGCTAATAAGCGAGTCTTCATCAAGGCCGATAGAGGCGTGCTCCCAAGAAGACTTGATTAAATATGTCTGGGCATTTTCGTCTCGGCAGCCTGAGCCATCCTGTTCTATCCAGTCCGGTGCGGGAATGCCCGCATGATGCATGATTTTTTTGGCCAGAGGTTTATATGATGTTTGAAACACTGCTCGCGTACCGCATCCAGTATACGGAATCTGCAAAGTATCGAGAATTGCTGGAGCGAAATAAATCAAACTCCCTTTTGAGTCCAGAGTTTCCACGATATTGAAAACAGCCTGCGGCTTTGAAGATTGCAACTTTTTTATCGTTTTATTCAAATCAAGGCTAAAAGGTATAAGCACAGGATTGTAATCCAATTGACGCAAAGCTGCGGAGATTGCTTCTGCTTGAATAAGACAATCAAGTTCGTCTTCTGCTGCGTCCGTAGAAATATCACTGTGTAAAATTACTATTTTGTTCATAAAGATTATTTCTTAGTGCGTTTAAGAGCAGATTTAATGATGGAGGTTATCAGTTTATGATAGTTCATTCCTATTTTAGAACACAAGATGGGCAAATCCGAACGTACTGGGTTTAGCCCGGCTAGAGAATTTACTTCCATAAAATGCGGAACCCCTTTGGCATCAGAGCGCAAATCAATGCGCCCGGCGTCTTTTAAATCCAATCCGCGCCAGGCTGCAAGTGAAAATTCCATCGCTTTTTGGGCTTCGTCATCTTTAACCAGAAGATACTCAACGAGTTTATCATAGTGCTCTTTGTTTTCGTAGGAATAAGCGTTTTTTTCCGCGGCAGGTTTAAGAATTACTTCCAGCGCTCCCAACGCGCGGGCGTCTTTGCCCGTTCCCAAAATTCCCACGGTGAATTCGCGTCCGGGAAGATATGTCTCTATAAGTACAGGCTGCTTAAAAGTCTTTAAAAGATGTTTGCAAATCTTTTGCAGATTCTTGCGAGTTGTTATTTTGGAAAAAGACGTTATGCCCTTGCCCGTTCCTTCCGCTACCGGTTTGGCAAAAAGTGGAAAAGGAAGATTAATTTTATCAATATCATTCCGATTGTTAACTACGGCAAAGTCAGGCGTGGGTATTCCTAAATCACGAAGAACGTGTTTGGTCATTCCTTTATGGAGAGAAAGGGAATGACCAAGTGGATCGGAAAAAGTATAGGGGATGTTGTATGCGTCTAACAGAGCGGGAATTTGTGCTTCACGTCCGAAACCGTGCAAGCCTTCGGCAATGTTAAAAACGAGATCCCATCGGTTTCCCGCTACGAGCCGGCGTGCCAACGCTTTTATATTGCCAATTCGGTCAGCCTGAAAGCCGTTGTCTATAATTACCTTTGCAATAGCTTCAATTGTATCGGGAAGATCAAATTCAGCTGTTTCTTCGAATCCAAATCCTTCTTTCAGGTAATCGTCGCGTAAATCATAGGTTATGCCGATTTTCAATTTTTTACCGACGCGACTCACGGTTAAAATATCTACCCCCTGCAATAAATTTCTGCCAGTTTAATGTATATCCTTCGATTTTGCGTGGTTGTCGGGGTAGCGGAAAGTATTACCTTCATAATTGCGCAGCAGCAAGGCGCCGTTTTCCCATCCGATGGCATATTCGGGAAGCAAAGGAATTTTGCCGCCGCCGCCGGGCGCATCGACAACATAAGTGGGCACAGCATAACCTGTTGTGTAACCGCGCATGCCCTGAATGATTTCAATGCCCTTGCTTATCGGTGTCCGGAAATGAGAAGAGCCCGGAATGGGATCGCACTGATACAGATAATAAGGACGAACTCTAATTTGTAGTTGGCCGTGTACCAATCTCGTCATGGTGGCAACGTCATCGTTAATATCTGCGAGCAGCACGGTTTGGCTTCCCAACGGAATGCCGGCGTCGGCCAGACGAATGCAAGCGGTGCTCATCTCCGGCGTCAGTTCTTTAGGATGGGTTATATGAATGCTCATCCATAAAGGATGATACTTTTTAAGCATGGCTGTGAAAACCGGTGTTATCCTCTGAGGCAACACAACAGGCACTTTGGTGCCGATTCGTATAATTTCGATATGCCGAATCTTATGCAGCCGCATTAGAAGCCATTCCAGCTTTTCATCGGAAAGGGTTAAAGGATCGCCGCCGGAAAGCAGTACATCCCTGATATTTTTATTGCCGGCAATGTATTGAATAGCCTTTTCCCATTTTTCCAAGCTTATCAAATGATGCTTGCTCCGTTCAATGATGCGGGAACGTGTGCAATAACGGCAGTAAGTGGAGCAGCTATCGGTTACCAGAAACAGAACGCGGTCGGGGTAGCGATGAATAATGCCCGGCACAGGGGAATCAACATCCTCGCAGAGCGGATCTTCTTCTTCCCCTTCAGTATGCAGGCATTCATCCACCACGGGAACAACACAACGGCGTAAAGGATCCGAAGGGTCGTCGGGATTAAGCAGGCTGGCATAATAAGGCGTAATGGAGACAGGCAATGCTCCTGAATGATGCATCATCGCCTGACGTTCGTTGTCCGAAAGATTGATTATTTGAGACAGGGTATCAACATCCCTGATGGCGTTACGCAACTGCCAGTGCCAGTCAAACCATTCCAGGCGGGTAATTTCGGGATAATTTCGTGTTCGGAAAATGCGGGAGCGGGCTGAATCTTTAAAAGGAAATAAAACGCTATCTGACTTTTGTTTAATCGGGTAAGGAGAAACATCTTCTTTGAATAACAAAAAGTCACTTACATTATTTTTAGCATTAACAAGACCGGTCAATGGACCAGGAGGTTCCTCCTCCTCATTAAACAGGGTCTCGCTTTCCATTTTGTTCCTCCTTTTGAAGGTTTCCTTCCCATAAAATTATTTTGTAATAAAAATTACAAACTATTAATTATTGAATGTACTCATACAAAAAAATTTGTCAACACTTTTTTGCATTTTTGTCAAAAAAAATAAAAATATTTTTTAAAGGACACCTCCTCTAAAAAATATTTTTAGAAAAATATTTACGTTTTATTTCAGACTAATGTGCAAATCCGTTTATTTGATCTGGCAAAAAATGAAACCTTCCATGTTGCGCTAATGCGCGTGGAATCTACATCAGAGCATTATGTAAGCGAAAGATGAAGGTGTGAGATTGTTCCATGGGAAAAGAAAATCCTTTCGGAAAAATGGATGAAAAGGTCTGGCAATTTGAAATTATGTTTAAAGAGAGATCGTCGGGCAGACGGATCGTGTTTGGTTAAAGATAGGGGCATGTTTATCAAACGAAAAAAAGAAGTAGGCAAAAAAAATTATTTTTAGTAACAGTAGAGACAGAGGGATTGTTGAAAACCCCATGTTTTGGGGCTGTTCAAAAATGTTCAGATGCAAGGCGCGTAAAGAACCGAACCGCGAGGCGTATATGGATATACGTTGAGCGATGCGGTTTGCAGCGCAACACAGCAGATGAGCGTTTTTCAACAGCCCCACAGAAGATAAATGTGTCCTGATAGCTATGGAGAGAAGAAATGCCCGAATTGCCCGAAGTAGAAACGCTGAGCCGCCAACTGCAAGAAAAGATTTGCGGCGGGAAAATATTGGTCACTGAAGTTTACGACGATAAACTGGCGGGCATCAAAAATCTGAAGGGGAGAAAAGTCAAAGCGGTTGAGCGCAGAGGCAAAACAGTAGCTATTCTTCTTGATGACGGGAATTCTGTATTCATACATTTGCGTATGACGGGAAGACTTTTTTGGCAGGAGGATTCAACAAGACCAAAACATAGCCGCTGGAGAATGGCTTTTGCTGCCGGCAATGTCTTTCTTATTGATCCGCGCCGTTTTGCGACAATCAAGATATTAAGGAAGGCAGAAAGTAATCCTGGCAAGGATATCATGAAAGAATTTGATTTTAAGGCTTTCCTGAAAAACCATGGAAGCCGCCGGACAAAAGTTAAATCGCTAATTATGGATCAGAGAGCCGTGGCGGGCATAGGCAACATTTACGCGTGTGAAATTTTACACCGAACCGGTATTCATCCCGAACGAGTAACGGCGACTTTGACGAAAGATGACTGGAAAAAAATAGTTCGTCAGGCTAAAGCCGTTTTAAGGACAGCGATTAATAAAAGGGGCACATCTATTTCCGATTGGCGCGATTTGTATGGTTGCAAAGGTGAAAACCAGCACGAATTAAAAGCCTATGGACGGGAAGGAAAGCGCTGTTCAATTTGTGGCGGCAAAATTTGCCGGATAAAACAGGGGGGACGCAGCACCTTTTATTGTCCAGATTGCCAAAAGTAATATGTTCCATATCTATACTTTACCTGATGGATAGTTTCCAATCAAGATGTGCCTTGGCAATTGTTACACCTACAAGTCCTCAATATTTGATAGTCGTTAGAACTGAGGATTACCGTTTGTAAGTGTAAAAATATTAAGGGCGTGAAAGAGTATCCCCAAAATAGACTAAAGAAGCCAATAATATGACAAACACGTTTCTGAATTCGTTGTCAACCGTTGCACTGTTTCTTTATTATAATTCATCATCCGGCATTCTTCCTATCCAGCAAATTAAAAAAAGAAAAAAGAAGCCCATAAGCAGGAAAAATATGTTACCCCAGAACAGATCTGAATAACTGAATATCTCTTTCCCGACGGCAAAATTATCTGGATTCGCGGGATCGTAATTGACCGTCATGGTTATGCCGGGCTTGTCGCCTTTGTTGGCGATCGCTTTAAATTCGATTTCGCGGCCCGAGTCGGTTTTGAAAAAGACAACTTCCTTCTTGAATATAACCGTGCCGCGAGCCGCGTCGTATAGCTGCACGATGGTTCCTTCCGCGGTCGCTGTCCGGGCGGCCAGAAGGCGTTCCTGGGTTTTCAAATGTTTATAATCCGAAATAAATCCGTGCGCCCCGACAAGCAAAAAGACAGCCATCGGAACGGCAATCACTATCTGAATTATTCTTTTCTTTGAACTTGATTCGGATGCTTTGTTCATTTGATTTGTAATCCCGTAATGGCGAAGCTGTCTGTTGTTTATAAATCGATTTTAATGCCGCCGGTATTGACTGTTACATAGTGCAACCTAGCATAAAATCACAGTTTTGAAAATCGGGATTTTCAGGAAAAAGTCCTTGCGAAATGCACCTACAAGTCCTCAACATTTGACAGTCGTCTTCATTAAAGATAACTACTTGAAAGCAACGATGAGTTCAGCGGCGGCTGAAAGCCTTTCGGTGTAACGATTTGTCAGGCGGTTGAGGAATAAATAATACGTGTAAAGAATTCTAGATATAGTTCTACTCGCTGCAACTCTTTTTTTCGATGCAGATTGCCAAACTTCAAATGATGCAAATGTATAACCAGCCAACATAAGTCTAAAAATATCATATTTGTTGGGATTTATCCTGTAATGCATTGTAGCGTATCGTGTTGACTTGAGTGATCGGCACTGGAAACTGCTATTATATTTAAGAGCAACAAAGTTTCCGTATGTTTTATACTCACTAAACCCGGAACCTCCTAAATGCTGGTCATCGATGGAATTCAGAATTAACTCGACCCATGATATCTCGTCTGCGGTTATAGTCATAAAATTACAAATTTGTTCATTCATGTATGATTTGTTAATCATGAGATGTTCTGAAATAAACGAAAAGTCTACCTGCTTTTCGATGCTAAGTACTTTTTTTATCAGCTCGAAATATGGCTTATGATATTCTGTTTTAGGATTGACGGGAACTTTTTCATCCTGATCGAAAAAAATCAACGGTTGCAGCAATACAGTATCGCTATCCCATATCAAGTAATGGTATGCCATGTCTGAAAGATTGCATATAGACATTTTCAAGAACTGCTAAAAATACCAACCAGCTCTCTGAGATGTCCCAATTCTTCGAGTAAAATAATCTTGAATTACACGTAGACTTATATTTTCTATGATTTCATCTTCATCTAAGAGATAGACAGGGAGGCGATCCTCTAACATATTTTTAAAGAAAGTAAATTTTTTTCGCGAGGTAATAACAAATATTTTTCTGGACCGGGCAAATAAATGCAATGATCTAATTGCCTTTATGGCGATATCTTTATGTAGCGATGAAACGCATAGTACTGAATCGTAAATCATGACGGAACCTCTTTTGTAAATAGTCACCTATTGAAATTTTCAAAGATTCCCTATCTATGGACAGACTTTAGATAAAAACTTATATTTCAAAAATTGGCCATGGTTCTTCCCTATGATTTCCTATAAATCACAATACGATCTTTATCAATATGACAAGACCATTAGAAAAAATTGCATCAAAATAATTTATCATTGAAAGAGCCCGTTTCCCCAACTCTAAACAATACCGAGGCCTTCCCAAGCCAAGCGAAGCAGTACGCCCTTGCGATTCGCTTCCGATGCAGACCCGTCTCCACCTCGCGGAAAAGGCGTGCAAGAAATCTCCGCTTCAGTAGCTCTCGCGAGATCGCAATTCGACACTGAAAGGAACCGAGTTCTGCGATAAGTCTAAGGAGAATCCGCCCTTGAAATGCTGCCTGTCGCTTCATGAGCTCCGCTATCCGTGGCGTCTCGGAGTCTGCTATCCGCCACAACTCCTCGATTATGGCGATATATCCATTAATCCGTTTTAGTTTCCCGGAAAGAGATTCATCGCCCAGAATCGACCCTGGTGTCAGGCGGTAGTAGTAGCTCTGTTTCGGTGTATAGGCGACCCGTGCCGCCTTAGACTGGACCGTCGAGGCCCAAAGGACATCCTCGTGAGCATAGCTTCTTTCTAGGAAACGGATCGCATTCTGATGAAGGAACTCCCGCCGAACCATCGTCATCCATGGAGAGGTGGACCACTCTCCTGCGTTGAATGTCGTTTCACACCACTCCACCCCCGACATCACACCCTCTGGTTTCGGGATGTTGATAAGGGGTGGTTGATTCATGTCGCCGGGCGTCTCGCGGAAGCGCCACCCATTGCACATTGAGACATCGAGATTGAAGGATGTTGCGAGCGAGAAAAGGTCAGAGAGATGGGATGGAGTGATAGCGTCGTCAGCGTCGATGAAGACGATGAATTCCCCAACCGCCGCATTGACGGCTGTGTTCCGCGCTTTCGACACCCCCCTGTTCGGCTGATGCAGGACCTTCACTCTGTCCCGAAACGCTGCATAATTGTCGAGAAGTGCCCCGGTCCCGTCGGTTGAGCCATTGTTGACGAAGATTGTCTCGAAATCGCGGAAAGTCTGCTGGTCTAGCCCGTCGAAGATCATCGGGATCCACGGCGCGGCATTAAACGCGGGGATGATAACCGTAACGGCTGGGGTGGAGCGTAAATCGCTCATGTATATATCTCCTTAGTAATTAAAAATCCAGCGCGCGTTAATTTCTTATGATAAGTTATGACACACTAATATAATTTGTTTCTATTTGAAATCAAGAATTTTCCTCAAGGACAACTTTTTACTGACTTCAAGGTAGTTAATGTTTATCTATTTTCGAGGGATACATGCAATAGCCGCTACCATAATTCCACCACATGTTTCTGGTAGCAGGGTGCAGAAATGTTGTTCAAATTTAATTTTGTCAACATCTAGACACATGATGTCATGGCCAATATGTGCCAACACTACGGCAATAACTAGTCCGACATCGCCAGCGCCAACAATTGTGATTTTTACAAGTCAAATAACCATTCCTTATGTAACCCACTCACTAATTTCCTGTTTGGAACGTTCCCATTTATGACCGTACGATCGATTGCCTACATCGCAATGGCGGCAAAACGGCTTTGGACGGCTCAGGAACTTGAGAAGCTCCGACGCTTTTTTCACGTGATAAATGTCCAGGGAATCGCCATCTTTCAGTTCCAGATTCGTCCCAAATCTTTTATTGAAATGACAAACATTGGGTGCGACAGTGCATGGATATAATTTACCCTCCATCAACAGTGGACAATTATTGGCATGAAAACATTCAATAAAGCTCTTTCTCTGATCTTGGCTTCCCTCAATGTCCAGAGGGATCTTATAAGAAGTTTTAGTGATCTCCCCGGTGTCGCCATAATGCTCAAACATGACACCATGCACAGCTACAGTTTCCTTTATAGCTTCGTAATCTAAATTTATGGGGTATTTAGTATTAATAATGACAATATTTTGTTTTCGGCAGATCCGCCAAAACTCTTCATCTTGCCGGAGCAATAAAAGTCCGTTTGTTACAAGCTGAATTAGTGTCTTTGGGAAGAACAATCGTGTGAAAGTCAATATTTCTTTTAGTTGTGGGTGTAATAAAGGTTCTCCGCCCATAACCCCGATTCGTGCAACATCGCCGTTAAGTATTTTTGACATCTGGGCAAGGTCTTTTTTTATGTCATTCAATGACACAAATCTTTCCTCTGCAATAGCTGCAAAATGGTCGCACCCTTTGCATCGAAGATTGCAATGGTCAAGAATGTTCAAAACAAAATATGACAGCTGCCGCTGTGGTATCAGGCGCTGTCTCTCGTTCTTTGAATATATCAGTCGGTGTATCCTTTTTAAAATCATGTTCTTACCCGATGCAAAACCGCCGAAAAATTGCCACACTTTAAACTTGAATATATTGACCCTTCTAAATACTTGAACCATATGTTAAGTTAGAGTTCAACCATTTTTGATTATTTTCGATTGAAAGGTTGTGTGAATTGAGAAAATAGAAAAAACAACATAAGGAAGAAAATGATTATTTAGCTAATATTAAGTTCGTTATGAAAGTTAATATTAAGCCTAATCCACGTTAACGCTGTCCCACTTTCCTTTTTCGCGCAACTCCTTAATGATTTCCGTAGCCAGTTCTTTCAGTGCCAGTTTATCCACTTTTGTACTTCTAGTTAGCGGCAGTAGTTTCTCAGCAGGCAATATTTCCACATGCTGGGGCCTCTTGTAGGCCGCTATTGATTTACAGTAGTCCATTACAGCGTCCGGCGTAAGTGAAAGACCTGCTACTGGGCGCACAAAGGCAAAAATTCCTTCGTCAAATACACGGTGAGGCATGCCGACAACTTCTGCAACATCGACGCCTTCCATACCGGCAATAAATGACTCGATCTCATCGGGAAATACATTGTAGCCTTTCTGTTTTATCACGAACTTTCGCCGTCCGGAAAGGCAGAGTGCACGATAGCTTCCCATCTCCTTGAAATATCCGAGGTCCCCCGTGTACAGGATTCCCTCTTTTGAAATCGCCTTGGAGGTTTCCTCATGTTGATTGAAATAACCCAGAAAAACGATGGGAGAATGATAGCATATTTCCCCTACTTCACCGACTGGTAGCTCTTCTCCCGCTGAACCGTCCTCTTTCATCGGACTGCGGATAGTAACCGGAGCAAGGTCCGGATAGGCCTGTCCGACTTGACCAGCCATTTCTTCAATGGATATGCCCTCAGGTGTGAATGTGGCAAATCCAGCATTCTCTGTCATACCGATGCCAGTGCCGAAACGCGGCGCCATTTTGGACAGCTTTTTAAGAAATTCAACGTCGACTGCAGACCCGGCATAAGCAACAAATTTAAGGCTTCCCAGATTATATTTAGCATAGTTTTTATGAGCCCATAGCATCCGAAACTGTGTTGGGATCTGGCCGAGGGCATTAATACTCCATTTCTCAATGGCCTCCAAGGTAAGTGCAACATCAAAGACGCGAAGAAAAACTGATGTGCCTCCGCGATAAGTTGTTGTCATGAAAAGTTCAGTCACACAACCCACGTGGCTTGGCGGGAGATTGATCAATACACGCATATCCGATGAAAGGTTTGTTCCGCGGGAAAGGATCTCGTTTTGCACGAGAATGTTTTCATGACACAATACTGCCGGTTTAGGTTCACCGGTGGTACCTGTGGTATAAATGATAAGAGCCGGTGTTCTAGGGCCTATCTCTGCATAGACCCTTTCAAGCTTTCGGGTAAAAACATTCTTTATTTTAAGCCATAAGAGACGCCCTTTGTTCATCAATTCGGTAATTGATATTGCTCCAGGAATTATATCGCCTGGCTTCGGATCAGATGTAAACTGAACAAGATGTTCCACGTATGGACAACGGTCACGTACAGCTTCACCTATTTTTGTAAAATCTATGACAGGGGTCTTGCCAAGAAAAAAGAATGCTTTTGGTTTTATCTTGCCAAGATCGCGCACAACCTCATCTTCCTTAAGACGAAGATCCAGGGGGGTAATAATGGCTCCTATTTTAAAGCAGGCATACATGAAAATGACATGTTCAGGGATGAGTACGAGCTGTGTGGCGACACGGTCACCTTTGCCTATACCCATATCAAGCAGCTTCAAAGCAAAATAGTCAATGAGCGTTTTAAATTTACCGTACGTTACAATCTTCCCGTCTTCGTGCTGGATCATGGCTTCCCTATCCGGTACCTTTTGTGCCCAGTACTCGACGTAGTTGTTCAAAAGCGGCAACTTGACCATCACATCCTTCATATATTTCTCCCTGAATTGTTCTGGTACTTTGTATCTTCTGGCCTTAATCAGCAGAGAGACAACCGCCGCTAATAACTCGTTCCCCATCGATGTTGCATACATCGAACAACAAGTCTGTTGCGGTATTGTTTTCCCTTTTTTCAATCATATGGACAGAAATATTTGAACCGGGTAAAACCATACCGGTGAAACGGCAGGAAACTGATTTGACTCTTGTGGGTTCTCGGTTGAGCTCTCTGTTAACAAGTTCCGTAACGGCAAGGGCAAGGGTTGCGGTACCCTGCAGGATAATACCCGGAAGGCCTACCATGCGGGCAAATTTAATTGAAGTATGAATGGGGAAAACAATGTCAGTACAACCATCATAAACAAATGGCATAAGTTTGTCTATTGATAAAGTGCTCGTCCAGCAGAAATCAACTGCATCACTGATATTCTGGACAATGGGAAGAGATTCCTTACCGGAGCCGCCGCCGATACATTCAACACCGCGTAGCATAGCCCCTATATGTTCAGTAAATACCGGGGCTCCTTCTTTTTCCCGGGCAACAAGGCGGATTATGACATGAGTGCCAGCGCGATGTGGCAGTATCGCAACAATTTGACCTTTAATGACAAGCTCAAGACCTGGTGATAAAGGCTGATGAATTTCCAGGTGCTCTGTATAATGCACTTGAGAAAGTAGCAGCTCCGTAGGAAATTTTTCTGAAACAATAAACTCCTGAATCCGGCCAATGATGTTCCAACTGATAGCTACAGGATAAATAGGGTGTGCGATAATTCCCTTAGAACTTTCATCATCAAAATATCGGGGATTATCGTCGCCAATTGCTGCTGAATAATTCATGATATCCCGCCAGTTTACTGAAGTTTCGTAATCCCGTAAACTTGTTCCGGTCAGTTCCGAGTTAAGGGCAGGTTTGTTCATAATAATTAACCCCAATAATTATTTTGAGTCGAATATTCAGTTTTCTCCGGATAAGTCAGGTTAATTTTTATTTTCACCTTTCCTCGTCGAGAAAAACGCCAGTCAGCGCTTACATATCATAGTTTCCATAGCAATAAAATTAATGATTATCACATGAAATAGTTTATTTCGTAGAGATTAACAATTTGTACAGTATATGAAGAAACTCTCATGCTTCTAAAAAAAGAGTATTTTTAAAGAAAATATTGCATCTAACACAAGTCCACAACTTTCAATTTGTAGCTGGAGTGAGGATTACCACTTGAATTGTGGTATCCAACATTGCTAATGATTCAAGCAAAGACCCCTCGCTTTTCTATAAGGACATGTCCCGAGACAGGGGTTAAATCATTTTGATTTGGAATCTGCCATGAACTGCATTACCCAATCGCGCCCGGTTTGCGGTGGATGATGTTCAACATGATTGCGCTCCAGCGTAAGCGATTGCGACTGGCATTTATAGGCACATACACCGCATCCTATACAGCGTTCAGGATTGAGCTCAGCAACCTTGCCGTCCTTGCCCATAACCATGATCTTACGTCCTTTAGCCGATGGCTCATCCAGTAAACTCAGGGCTTCCATCGGACAGCGCTTGACGCATAAACCACACCCCGTGCATGTGGATTGGTTGAAAGTAATGTGGAAGTTCGAGGGAGTTAAGCTGCCGGCATGTCCATACTTGTTCAAGGCCAAAAACCAGATGCAGCAGTCACGGCAACAGTTACAAATAGTGTCAGGCTTCTCCTGCTGGTTGGAAATGCCATGGATAAGGCCCAATTCAGCAGACCGCTTGAGTATATCCTCAGTCTCCTGCCGGGTGATTTCCCTGCCCATGCCGTTTTCCACTATATAGTGTCCCAACTTATCAAAATGCAGACAGACCTCAGTAGGGTACTGGCAATCCGGCGAGTCCGGATCAAGGTTGTTGGCATGCCTGCAAGGACAGTGGCTCACAGTGAAGTACTCTACTTTATCCAGTATCTTGCGCACCTCTTCATAGGGCAGTACGCCACTTGCATTTTCGATAGTGATTTCTATGGGCAATACCCGCAAGCCTTTCTCTTTAACGTTCTGCCATGGTGACATTAACCCGCCGGTCAGATACTTATGTTGAAGCGGCCCCACGATCTGGTCATACTCGTCGAGGCGGCCGGGCCATCCAAAGCCGCGGTAGATGAAAAAGATGTCGTTTAAATAGTAGCGCTCCCTGTTCTCTTTAACCTGCTTATATAAAAGTCCCCTGGAAGCCAACGCTTCTAGTTTTGGGCGAAGCACATCAGCGCTGGTTCTGGTTAAATCCGAAAGTTCTGCCAATGTTTTAGGCATACAGGGCATTCCGGTGAGGAGTAATGCCTCTTCGGGTGTGTAACGTGCGACTACATAAGGCAGCAGGACATCTGCATCCGGCACCCCATACCAGCTCTGCTTGAGCCATTCAATGAATTTGATGTAAGTCGTTCTTTCCTGTTCTGTCATCGGGCGTTGATTGGTGTCCATGAAGCGACTCCTTCCTGATCTCCTATTTTGACAATATATTGCTTTCATTGGAAGAGAGTATAGGGTAGCCACAATTGTACGTCAATAAAAAATGACCGTAAAATTAAATTGAGGGGTGCGGCAGCGATGTTTGTCTGGCGTGAACATTGTTTATTGCAGATTGAAATATACATGACAGTATTCTGTCACAAAAAAGAATGAAAATAACCTTGTTGACACTTTTTATTGTGAGTTGAATAATATCAATATATTATACTTCTATTTTCAGTGGACAGTTGAATCAATAATAAGGCTCAGTCACCATACAGTCGCCCTAGTGTTTGGATGGTCTGATGGAAGCTCATATTGGGCATCCGCAAATTAAAGAATCTCCGTATTTCAGCTTTGCAATTAAGGTCGATTGAAAAAATATTCTGCCTATATTTTCTGTCTTGCTGCTGCCTTGTTAATGGCATTTATTATACCTAGCTCGTACATTAACTTTCTACCGACAACTTCCGTGGGAGCGAAACATCTCACAAAATTGATTTCCTCTTCAGTGGGAGCCTCGGTCTGCGATAGATTATCGGCAACCATCAGATCCCAAGGAACATCTTTTTTGACCATATCCACGCTCACTCCGGGATGAAGTTTCGTGAGGCAGAGTTCCTTGGTTGTATCATCGAATCGGAATACACCCTTGGTTGTGAGAAGCATGGAAGGCCCGGATCCTTTCGGGAACAGTCCGCTCCTGTCCCGGCTGTCGCCTCCGTCGAGATAGCCGGGAGATGTGAAGTAGTCAAGTCTATTCACAAACTCGCCACCACGCATGGTAAGAATCGTGTGTTTGGAATAGGCCATGAAGTCAGGCGCCCCGCCAGAGCCAGGCAACCTCATCTTCGGTTTGAAATAATCGCCGATGACCGTTGTGTTAATGTTTCCATACCGATCGATCTGGGCTACACCCAAGAAGCAGACGTCCACAAATCCCCGGTATGTCATAGTGAACATTGAAAAGAGATCGGTGGCATACGAAAATCCCCTGCATGAGTTCGCATCCGCGATGTGGTTTGGGGGTACCAGAGGTTCGATGTCGATAATTCCGGATTCCATCATAAGGATCGCATTAGGAGCATGCAGTGCCTTTGCCATGGCCCCTGCCGTTGTCGGCAGCCCCACGCCCAGAATCACATTTTCTCCGTCCTTGATCTCTCGTGCTACGGTTATAATAAGCAGTTCGTCAAGCGTATATTTTTTAGCCATAGAGCATTCCCCTCTCTTCCAGAATCTTTTCTATCTCGGCAAGCGTAATTCCCATCGAGCGTTCCTTATTCTCATTATCCCAGCAGGATGTGTAGGCAGAACCATAGTTTGCCGGTGCCGAGTAATATGCCTTTGCCCTGATCTCATTGAGCATTCTTGCACCGTGTTTAACCATGTAGTGGTCGAGGTATGTCTGACGGTCCTGACACCCGAAAACCCATTCGTCCATCCATGCCTTGAGCCCGTCTCCTGTCATGTCAGCCATAAAGAATAAGGCATATGCTGTTCTATCAAGATTGTAATATCCGATCACCTCGGTGGGGTGCGCCCCCCATGGAACCTCCACCACGGCATCCACCCGATAGGCGGGGATGATGGTCAAGTGTGGACTGGACTGGATGATGTCATGTTCAACGATCTCCTCGCAAGAAACGATAATCCGTTTGCTGGCAAGTGCTGCTGCTGCCACACTCCCTAATGCGCCCCAGTACTGGGCATTGCCAAGCCTGTCAGCCCTCTGCACGTGCACGATACAAACGTCAGGGTTGGCTGCAGGGACGGTGAGTATCGTCTTGCCGGTATAAGGGCAGGTTATGATCTTGTATTTATCTTCGCCCATGAATGTGCGCTTCCTGAACAGATCGGTCGTCATGGCGGCTTCCAGAACTTGCATAAAGGAAAAACCGTGTTTCCCGGCCTCCATCCTTGCGTTGTATTGGAAGTTGGTGTAGTCTTCCATTTGAAGACTCCCGGCATTTATGGTACGTTCCACTGCGGAGCCACCTTCTTTTCCGCCTGCCCGATAGACATAGGTTGAAACGAGCTTATCGACGCACCCTCCGCCCACCAGAATCTCCACATCAAAGACCCCTGACTGAGAATAGAGGGTGAGGCCCTTTCTCTTCTGTCTTGTCACCTCGAACACAAGCTCTGCACAGGTGCCTACAGTGTAGTTACCGATAACCAGGTGATCGCCGTCGTGGACAAACCTGCTGACAGCCTCCTTTGCAGTCATGACCTTGTTCTTCAGATCAGTCATTGTATTATCCCTCAGAATTATTTCTTTTTTGTTTAGAAAAGTATATAAACCGCGGTCTTTTGTCAATATAAATGACCCCGATAAGTAAAGTTGGTTTATTGTCTGCCGTGAATTGTGTTTATTACGGATTGGAAAGGATAAATATTTACGAAAATAATCGGATGCTTCGTTACAGTCAACTATCTTGACACTTACTTTCAGGTCAAGTTTTGTTTAGGGCAAGTATATGAGTGAAATTAAAAATTACTTATAGTATTATAGGCTTCGATTATCCATTGGCGGATTTTGCTTTTCGGAGGAACTTCGCCAACCGACAAAACTTTGTTATTTATAACCAGAGCCGGAGAACCTAACAATCAATGGCGCGCTATTTCTTCAAGATCGGTAATATGGCGCAAATTAGCAGCAATTTTCATTTCCGATAATAAATTACGGACATCATTTTCCAACTGGTTGCAACTTATGCATCCCTTATCCAAAACGGCGATGTTCAATCCGTGGCTGGGTTCCTCAGCAACAAGCAATCCTTGAGCTATCTTGAATTCGCGTAGAAGCGCATGTCCGTAAGCGTCTTGTGCTTTGGAGGGGACGTAATTATTGACGGCAATTTCCCTGAGCAAAATTTTTTTATAACATCGTCGCTTTTGTCCATTTATGTTTCTGCCGTTTTTTTTATTGTGAAACTCCAATTCCGAAAGCGAATAACCTAAAGGTCACTATAGGCGCTGCGGAATTGGTAAGTTGAACAATCCCGCAAAGCGGTGGGTTTAATACCCCGCAGCTTGCTGCGGAATCTGTTTCCAAAGCTTGCTTTGGGGTTCATACCCGTGATTATATCGTCCAAGCCAACGATGCCAACAAAATGGTCGTTAATCATAATTTGTTTAGTTTCATCTTTAACCATATTGTTTCCTGCAATTTTTATAAATTAAAGATATTGGTGCCAGATGGTTTCGTCAAGGAGAAAATAAGAGAAAATTGGAGCTGAAAATCAACTGAGACTTATTAAACGGTCACGGTGTTTTATTATTTAGACGGTATCGTTGATATGACCAGCGAAAATTCAAGATACTCGAAAAAAGCCTTCTAATCACATTCTGTCTGAATTTTATTAAAACAATGTTTCATTTTTATCTTGACAATTGAAACAACGTTTCATATTCTACTTGCAAATAAAATATGAAAAATAGAGGTACTATGATCAAAGAAAAACCAGTAACCCCTGAAAAATTAAAAGAACGCCTGTATCCGGTGGTTTTGCGACAATTTTCTAAGAAAGATTTCCATGCTGTCAATATACGTGATATATCGAAAGAAAGTGGAATCAGTACGGGAACCATATACAAATATTTTTCATCAAAGGAAGATCTTCTTTTTTCCATCATTGATGAAAAACTGCGTGACCTGGCATCATTACTGAGGATGCATCTTGCGGGAACCGAAGATATACGCGAGATGTTCAGAAAAATGTTCTGGGTAACGATGAATTTCTTCGACAACAATCCAGAGCTTGCCATTACGGCTTATATAACGGTTCCATTGAAAAGCTTTATGGCGAATAAGATTTATAAAAGAGAAACAGAAATGGATATATGGAACGGGATAATCGAAAAGGCGAAAAAAAAAGGTGCGGTTATCTCAGATATTGAAAATCATTATTTTGTTGACCTTTATGTCGTGATCGTGACCAGGCACATACAGAATTGGTATGTATATGGAATGAAATGGAAACTAGCCGAAACGATAGATAATTTCTTTAATTTTTTCTGGAAAGTGGTTGCGCCTCTGAATGAAAAGGAATCGCGATAATATTATTATTTTATAATTAAAAAAGTAGTAGTTGTATAGAGGATAAAAATGGGAAAATTAGAAATCATTGAAAAAGCAAAATCACAAAAGCGAAAGACATTAACAGAAGCAGAAGCAAAGGAAGTTTTAAAAAAATACGGCATTCCAGTAATAGAAGAAAAAGCCATTAAAACCATTGAGGAAACAGAACTAGCAGCGAAAGAAATAGGTTATCCTGTTGTTTTAAAAGGGTTAGGATCACGTCTTACACATAAAACAGAAAAAGGTTTAGTTAAGCTCAACTTAAGAAATAAGGAAGATGTTCGCTCTGCCGCTATATATATTAAGGAAGCGGCCGGAAATGATTTAGAAGGTTTTTTAATCCAACCTATGCTGGAAGGCAAAAGAGAGTTTGTTGCCGGTCTTTTCCATGATGAACAATTTGGCGCTACAGTAATGTTCGGATTAGGCGGAATTTTTACAGAAGCAATCGGGGATGTTGTGTTTCGTCTGGCACCTCTTGATGAAAACGAAGCACGAAAAATGATTGACGAGTTGCATGCACAGAAATTACTCGGCTCGTTTCGTGGAGAAAAGGCTCCCGATAAAGACGCATTGATTAAAACACTTGTCGGTTTATCCAGAATAGGACTAGAAGTGCCGGACGTAAAGGAAATAGATATTAATCCATTATTGGTTGATGCCAAGGGTAAGATGACTGCTGTTGACGCTCTTGTAGTTTTAGGAAAAACAAAAATTAAAAAAATATTCCAGTTGCCAATAGATCCAAAAAGTATTGGGAAGTTATTCTATCCCAAATCAATTGCTTTTGTGGGTGCTTCTGCAAAAATTGGCAAATGGGGAAATATGTTGTTCACTAATGTTGCTGCGGGGAAATATCAGGGAAAAATTTATCTAGTAAATCCTCAGGGCGGAGATATTGCAGGTAAAGAAGTTTTTAAATCTGTGACAGACATTCCTAATAAAATAGACCTTGCGGTTGTTACAGTTCCCGCAGAAAAGGTTTTATCTCTAATACCTGAATTGAAGAAAAAAGGTATAAAAAATGTATTACTGATATCGTCCGGTTTTGGTGAGGTCGGAGCGGAAGGAAAAGCACTGGAACAAGAGTTGGTAAAAAATGCACGAGCAGCAGGTATCTTAATTTTTGGTCCCAATACAATGGGCATATGCAATCCATATATCTCTCTCTATTGCACAGGCTCTCATGTGCGGCCAAAAGCAGGAAGCACTGTTTTAGTTACGCAGTCGGGTAATTTAGGAACACAATTGTTGGCTTTTGCCGCAAAAGAAGATATTGGAATCCGCGCATTCGGAGGTTCAGGCAATGAAGCAATGATAACAATTGAAGATACGCTGGATGGATTTGAAGTTGATGAGTTGACAAAAACAGTTGTGTTGTACATTGAAAGCATAAAAAATGGCCAAAGATTTTATGAGTCGGCGAAACGAGTTGGCAGAAAAAAGCCTGTTATTGTCTTAAAGGGAGGCCGTACATCCGCAGGCGCCAATGCAGCCGCCAGCCATACGGGAGCAATGGCTTCGGATATAAAAGTGTTCATGGCCGCTTGCCGGCAAGCAGGTATCATACAGGCTGAAAATCCCATGGACTTGCTGGATCTTTCTGCGGCATTTTCTTCGTTACCGCTACCCAAAGGGAATAGAGTTGGTCTTTTGACTTTAGGAGGAGGCTGGGGAGTTGTAGCATCCGATTTATGCATGGAAAATGGTTTGGAGATACCAAAATTATCCGATGAAATAATCTCTAGAATTAATAAATTATTACCGCCTTTCTGGAGCCATGCTAATCCAATAGATGTTGTAGGGGATATGAATACAGAAATATATATGAAAATTCTCGAAGAACTGATTCAATGGTCAGAATGTGATGCCATAATCCACATGGGGATTATCGGAAGAGTAATTATGATAAAATCGACATTGGAATCAGGTGTCGCTGTGGATAATAAATATAATTCTAAATTTGTTGAAGATTCTGTGCTTCGTCTCGAAAATATTGAAAAACAGACAATCGAACAGGCCGTGCGATTAATGGAAAAATATAAGAAACCAATAATAGGAGTCTATTTGCTTAATGATGATAAAACACGAACAGTAACTGATGTAAATGGATGCAAATATAATGGAATAAACTTTATTACTCCGGAACGAGCGGTTAAAGCACTGGCCAAAATGTATAAATATGCCGAGTGGCTTAAGGGGTAATGTTTCACGTGAAACGTTTTATTACCTCGATATTAATATAAAATAAAATTTTAAGGAGGATAGTATGTCGGAAATCAGATTTGATGGAAGAGTAGCAATCGTAACCGGAGCCGGAGCGGGTCTTGGTCGTTCCTATGCGCTGGAATTTGCCAAAAGAGGCGCCAAGGTAGTCGTCAACGATTTGGGCGGCTCGCGTGATGGTTCCGGTGCCAGCCATAGTGCGGCCGATGTGGTTGTTAATGAAATCAAGGCTTTGGGTGGTCAGGCCGTTGCCAATTATGATTCCGTTTCAACCAGCACCGGTGGGGAAAGTATCGTGAAGGCAGCTGTTGACGCTTTCGGTAAGGTAGATATTCTGATCAACAATGCCGGAATTCTTCGCGATAAAAGTTTTGGCAAAATGACGGACGAAGAGTGGGACTTGGTGAACAACGTTCATCTCCGTGGCGCCTATTGCGTATCCAAGCCGGCTTTTAATGTGATGCGCGAGAACCAGTATGGCCGCATCGTATGCACCACTTCGGGCGCCGGCCTTTACGGCAACTTCGGCCAAGCCAATTACAGCGCCGCCAAGATGGGGGTGGTTGGGCTTATGAACGTTCTGAACATCGAAGGCGCCAAATATAATATCAAGACAAACACCATCGCCCCGGTTGCCGCGTCCCGGTTGACCGAAGACGTACTACCACCGGATCTGTTCACGAAACTGAAACCGGATTATGTAATGCCCATCGTTCTTTTCTTAGCTTCCGAGGCTAATCAGGATTCCGGTATGATTTTCAATTGTGGTGCCGGTTGGTACAGTCGAACGGCTATTGTTTGCGCCAAAGGTGTCACGATCGGCGACGGCAAACGGCTGATCAAACCGGAAGAAATCCAGGATAACTGGAATGCCATCAAGGCCTTGGACGAAGCGAAACCGCTGGGGAGTATTGGTGACTCTTTCGCCTTTATGATGCCGCTTCTTAAATAAGAAAATCTTTTGGAGGCGTATTTGTAATTTCTCTTTAAGGGATATTTGATGGTATGGTAATAAAAAAAACCTTTTGTTGTGTTATATCGGATGTAGGCATAAATCTTGAGGTAATTAAATATTTCTTCTTACTCTGTTTCTTAAAATATGTACCTATAAGTTAAGTGTTGCTGAAAACGAGATGAAGATGTTAACTGCTTGATATATTTTACATTTTATCCATCAAAAGAAAAACAAGGATAGTTGTAGCTGCAGCTAAAAAAACTAAAAAATGGAGGAAAAAAATGAGAAGAGTTAATGTTATCGGTGTCGGTATGACACAATTTACGTCGCCCAAAGCACTGCGTCCTTACACGGAAATGGGCAAGGAGGCACTTCTGGATGCTATCAAGGATGCCGGTATTGATTATAAGGAAATCCAGCATGCTTATGTGGGATGGGTTTATGCCGACAGCTGCGCTGGCCAGAAGGTTTTGTATGATGTCGGCATGACGGGCATCCCCATATTTAACGTGAACAACAACTGCTCCACGGGATCGAACGCCCTTTTCCTGGCCCGTCAGGCGGTTGCCACAGGCGTGGTTGAGTGCGCTCTAGCCCTTGGTTTTGAGCAGATGAAGCCGGGTGCCTTGGGCATTGTCTTTGATGATCGTCCAATTCCCATGCAGAAGTTTTTTGAAAAAACATTTGAAGTCGTTCCGCAAACAGAGGGTGCCGCTATGGCAGCCATGTTATTTGGTGGGGCAGGTTTCGAGCACCAGAAGAAATACGGTACCAAGAATGAAACATTTGCCAAAATCACTGTTAAGGCGAGAAAGCACGCCGAGCACAATGAGCGAGCCATCTTCAGGAATCTCGTGACATTGGAAGAAGTGTTGGCTTCACCGCCGCAGGCCCCCCCGTTGACCCGCCTGCAGTGCTGTCCACCGACATGCGGTGCGGCCGCAGCAATTGTTTGTTCCGATAAATTTGCCAAAAAACACAAAATCAGTAAACCCGTTTATATCGTGGCGCAATCTATGGTCACGGATTTTCCCGGTTCATTTGAAAACAAAAGCTGCATGAGCATTTGCGGCTATGACATGACGGCAGCAGCGGCTAAAGCTGTATATAACGAGTCCGGCATTGGACCTGAAGAGGTGAAATTGGTCGAACTGCACGATTGTTTCACCGCGAATGAACTGATTACCTACGAGGGACTGGGACTTACTCCTGAGGGAACAGCAGAGAAATTCATCGAAGACGGTGACAACACCTATGGTGGTCGTGTTGTTACAAATCCTTCAGGCGGCTTGCTTTCAAAGGGGCATCCACTGGGCGCTACGGGTCTTGCCCAATGCGCCGAACTTGTCTGGCAGCTTCGTGGTCAGGCAGGTGTTCGCCAGGTGGAAGGAGCAAGAGTAGGTCTTCAGCATAATATCGGTCTTGGCGGTGCTTGTGTCGTAACAATGTATCGCAAGGATTGAGACAAACCGATTTTTTCATTAACGCCAGGGGCATAATACCTGTTCAAAAATTAAAGGATGGGATTTGATGGATGATGTATACTCCAGTAAACCATGGCTTAAGTCTTACGACAAGCATGTTCCGCCGACCATAACCGAATATCCGCAGATGTCCTGCGCCGATGCCATGCGGGAGGCTTTCGACGGAGTACCTGACAGAATGGCGCTCAACTATATGGGCACCAGCATCAGCTTTCGTGAATTTGATACCTACTCAAACCAGTTCGCCCATTTTCTTATCCATCAAGGGTGCCGACCGGGCGATGTTGTTGGGGTTCATCTACTCAACGTCCCTGCGTCTTTTCTTGCGGCCATCGGCATCCAAAAGGCTGGTTGCATTTTTACCGGCATAAGCATTTTGCTCACTACCGAGGAACTGGAATACCAGTTGAACGACTCCGGCACCAAGATTCTTTTGACCTTCGATTTCAACTTTGAAACGGTGAAAAAGGCGGTTGTCAAAACCAAAGTCAAAACGGTGGTTGTCGTCTCCATCGCCGATTTTCTTCCATATATCAAAAAGACCTTGGGAACTCTTCTGAAAAAGATCCCTAAAGGAGATGTACATCCCCTGCCTAACATAGAGGTGATCCGCTTCTTAAAGGCCATAGAAGGCCGTCCCAAGGACTTGGTCAACGTCAAGGTTAAACAGGATGATCCCTGTCTTATGATGTACACGGGTGGCACAACTGGGCCCCCAAAAGGCGCCGTACTAACCCAAGCCAATGTTGTTTGTCATATGAAACAAATGAAAACCTGGACTGGTTTCAATAATATTGGTGAACATACCATCGCCTCTGCCTTTCCCCTTTTTCATCAAGCAGGAAACTTTCTCTCCCTTTGGGCCATCGCTATGGGGGCCTCGGCGATTCTACTGACCAACCCCAGGGATTTAAAATTCATGTGTAAGGCCATGAAGAAATTGAAGCCCACAGCCCTGATCAATGTTCCTACCCTCTACCTGGATCTGATGAAGATGCCGGAATTTAAGGCTCTGGACTTTTCCGGTTTCCAGTTTTTCGTCAGCGGCGCTTCTCCATTTCCGGCGGAAAGCATCCGTGATTTTGAGAATATCGTCGGCCAAGGTAAAGTGATGGAAGTCTATGGCATGACGGAAACGACCCCCCTTATTACCGCTAATCCGATGCTGGGACTCAAGAAGATAGGGTCGGTAGGAATACCCATGGTAGGAACGGAGGTTAGACTCGTCGATCCATCAACCGGAGAACCTGTCCCCATGGGCCAACCAGGCGAAATCGTCGTCAAAGGCCCACAGGTCTTCAAGGGATACCATAACAAACCCCGAGAAAATGCCAACAGTTTTCGGAACGGCTGGTTCCACACGGGTGATATTGCCGAAATGGATGAGGACGGATACTTTTTCATCGTGGACCGGCTCAAAGACATGGTCAGCGTCTCCGGCTTCAAGGTCTTTACCCGTGTTGTCGACGACATCCTTATGGAGCATCCCGATATCGACATGGCCGCCACGATCGGCATTCCTGACCCGAAACGCCCAGGCTCCGAAATAGTCGCCTCTGCGATAAAGCTGAAACCAGGCATCGATAAGAGTGACGCCGAACGGCAGAAGCTTGTGCAGTATATGAAAGAAAGGGTGGCGCCCTACAAAGTACCCAAGGTCATGGAGTTTATGGACGAGCTGCCTTTGAGTGCCGTAGGTAAAATATTAAAAAGGGAGTTAAGAAATATCATGATTAAATAAGCAGGGAGGCAATTTCATGAAAAAGGTATTGGTTACTGGAGCAGGCGGCTTCATAGGATCGCATGTTGTTGAGGAGTTATTAAAAGAAAACATAGAAATAAGGGCTCTTATAAGACCGGGTGAATCCTTGACCAATCTGAAAGGGATGGAAATTGAAAGGGTCAAAGGTGATGTCCTTGATAACGGCGCCATCTTAAAAGCCATGGCTGGCGTCGATACCGTCTTTCACCTGGCAGCTATATACTCCATCTGGATGAAAGACTGGAGCCGGATATACGAAGTCAACATACAGGGTACACAGAATGTGCTCTGGGCTGCCATGAAATCAAACGTTACTCGGATCGTCTACACGAGCTCTATTGCCGCTATCGGCATAGCTCCGGGCAAGCAATTCAGTGATGAGAAGACCCCTTTTAACCAGTATACATTGGGAAACCACTACGTCTTGACGAAATACCTTTCTCAGCAAATCGCCCGCGGTTTTGCCGCGGACGGTCTTGATCTGGTTATCGTTAATCCCTGCTTCCCCTTCGGAACCAACGACATCGTGCCTACGCCCACGGGGCAGTTCATTGTCGATGTTTTGAAAAGCAAAAATATATTTGCCTTCCCCGGCGGCATCAATGTCGTGGATGTGCGGGATGTTGCTCGGGGCCATGTTTTGGCTGCCAAGAAAGGCAGAACCGGCGAGCTTTACATCTTGGGTAACATGAACGTCTCTATGAAGGAATTCATGCAACTTGTATATAAGGCGGCCGGATTTACGGTAAGGCCGATCCTCACTTTTCCAGTGCCTATGCTGAAAATATCAGCTTCCATTTTTAAATATTGGGCCGATAACATCGGTCATAAGACTCCCTTGACCACGCCTCCGGAAGTGAGTTACGCCTCCCAATACTTGTTCTTTGATAACTCCAAAGCCCGAAACGAATTGGGTTTGACCTTAACCCCCATCGAGGAGTCTCTCTGCGATTCGGTACGTTGGTTCCGCGAAAACAATTATGCTCCATAAAAGGAAAAATGATAAATGGGAAACGACAACAAAAGCTTTAAGAATCTGATGAAGGCTATTCCCAAGATTGCCACCTTGGAGCAAACACAAGGGCTTTTGAAAAGCATCGTTACCCAGTGGGGGGCAAAAAACACCCTACAGATCATTTTCCGCACTACCAAGAAGATAGGAGTAATAGCGACCATCAAGGGTGTGCTCAACTTCCGCCTGAATAAATTCATGCCCTATCTTTTAATTTCCAAGTGGGATGTCCTCGGTGACCGCGAAGCTATCATCTCCGGAGACAAAAGAATCACCTTCAACATGTTTAAGGATCGTGTCTTTCGTCTGGCCAACGGTCTCCAGGGGCTGGGACTGAAACCTAAGGACAAGTTTGCCGAGCTACTTTACAACGGCAACGAATTTTTCGAGGCCTTTTTTGCCGGTTGTTTTATCGGTTGTCCCATGCCTTTTATGAATTGGCACATGAAAGGAGAAGAGCTGGTGGAAGCCATAAATAGAGGGGCTCCCAAGGCACTGATCCTCGATGAGGAGTTCGTGGATGAGGTCTTGGCAATGAAGGATAAACTGAAAACAGTTCGTCACTTCATTGTTGTCGGGAAAAAGGCGCCTGCCGATATGATCCTTTATGAAAATCTGCTCGCCAGTTCACCTAATCACGAACCGGACATTAATTTTATTGTCGCGTTGAATCCCTACACAGGCGGGACTACAGGCACACCTAAAAATATCAATTTCTTTGATTCCATAGGCTACGCCTTCAGCGAACTTTCAGAGGAGCCACAGGTTTCTCTGTGTGAATATCTCCGCTACCTGGTACTACAGTTTAGTTTCGTGTACTGGTTCGGCGGCACCACGATCAAGGATCCCATCAGCCAGAATATGCGGTGCCTGCTGCCCGGCCCCCTCTATCATGCCGGCACTATCTCCGGCTGGGCACCTTTCCTTCTCTTGGGCGGCACCGCCATCCCGGTACGGGGATTCGACCCCGAAGAATTTTTGCAGATCATAGAGCAAGAAAGAATCAACTGGGTTTTTGTGGTGCCCACCATGCTTCAGCGTATCCTTGACCTGCCCTCTGAAGTAAAAAAGAAATACAACCTCGGATCCATGCACTCACTGCTTTGTGCCGCTGCTCCAGCAACGCCGGAACTGAAACAGGCCGTCAACAAATTTTTCCGGGAGCAAGGCTGTACGAAAAACGTCTTCACGGAATTCTACGGTTCGTCGGAAACAGCCGTGACCTCGGTACTTCTGCCGGGAGACTATGAAGAAAATTCACAGCGCTACGCCAGCGTCGGCAAAATAAGGTGCGCGGAAACGAAGATATTTGACAAGGGGAATTTAAGATGGTGTTCTCCCGGTATCGAGGGACGCATCATGACCCGTAGCCTCACGACGATCAGCCTTAAGTATGCCGGCTCTCCGGAAAAATTGGATTCCGTATTCGAAAATATAGACGGACAAAGGTGGTTTGATGACGGGCTTCAGGGTTACATGGACAAGGATGGTTTTTTGTATCTGACAGGTCGTATCAAGGAAATGATCATCAGCGGTGGCGTTAACATTTTTCCCTTGGAGATCGAATCCATCATTATCCGTCACCCCAAAGTACTGGACGTAGGCGTGGTCCGTTATCCCGACCGCGAACTGGGAGAGGTTCCGGCCGCCGTCATTCAGTTGCGATCAGGAGAACAAGCAACGCATGATGAAATCCTTTGTTTCTGCCGGGAAAATGGCCTCAAGGGAATGAAAGTTCCCAAAATTGTAGAGTTCGTAAACGAGTTGCCGCGCCATATCGATGGAAAGCTGATAAAAAGGGAACTGGAGGATAAATACTGGCAGGGTATAGAAAAGAGAGGATAAGGAGGGTAGGCATGATGGAGTTCGAGACGATAAACTTTAAAGAAGTGGAACACGACATCGGATTGGTGAGCTTTAACCGTCCCGCACAGCTAAACGCCATCAACGTGGCAATGCTGGCGGAGTTCGCAGCACTCTTTGACTACCTGTCCCAAAATGATAAGATAAGGGTTGTCGTCATCACCGGGGAGGGGCGGGGTTTCTGCGCCGGGGCCGATCTCACCGATGCGATCAACTTTAAAGACACTGAGGCCTTCTCCGGCCCGGAATCATTTCTCCGCATTGCCCAAGAACGTTATTCAAATCTGATCCTCGGCCTGAGAAAGATTCCTCAGCCCATCATTGCCGCCGTAAACGGACCCGCGGCGGGCGGCGGTTTTGCCATTGCCTTGGCCTCGGATGTACGCCTGGCCTCCCCTGAGGCTTATTTCGTAGCTTCCTTTATCAATATCGGTCTCTCCGGCGGAGAACTCGGTTGTTCCTACTTTCTCCCTCGATTGGTGGGACTTTCTCATGCCGCCGACATTCTCTACACGGGTCGCAAGGTCAAGGCGGACGAAGCGGAGAGGATCGGCCTCGTAAGCCGCGTGGTCCCCAGGGAAGAGCTTATGGAAACCGCCCTCTCTTATGCGCGCATCATGCTGGGGAAAAGCGCCGGAGGTCTTCGACTGACCAAGCGCGTCCTGGATCAGAATATCGACGCCCCCTCGCTGGAGGCGGCTGTTAACCTGGAGAACAGAAACCAATCGATCATGGTTTTCTCCGGTGAATTCTTAAAGCTCATCGAGCCGTTCTCCAAAGGCGGCAAAGGGTAATATGAGCGAGAAAAAAGTTAATGACAAAATTCCTCCCACCCTTTAATATCCGTTCATAAAGGATTGAACGAAGGAGTATTTTTTAGATGAGGTGTGAGGAAGAGAACATCCATGAATAAACCGCGGCGACTGGGGTTAATATCGGACAGCCATGGAAACTTTCCGGCTACCGAAAAAGCAATCAAAACACTTATTGACCAGGGTTGTGAGCGGGTTATTCATCTTGGCGATTTCTGCGATACCAACCGACGAGACCGTCTGGAAGATATCGTCCGGCTCTTTCAGGAGCGAGGGATTATAGCTGTTAAGGGAAACAACGACTACCTGATCGAGCTGGCTCTGGGCAACAGTGCCGGCGAGGGAAATTCCGACCAAGGGTGGATGTATGAATTTCTTAAACGGGTTCCCATGAAGGTAGTTATGGAGGATATTTGTTTTGCCCACTCCTTGCCCTTCGACTATCTTCGGGCATTTTACGAACCCATAGATGTAGGCTCCACAGAACGAGCTTCCCTTCTCTTTCAGCAGATGCCCTACCGGATCCTCTTCTGCGGCCATTCTCATACGCCGGTATATTTTTGCTTGAGTTATCCTGATGGCGTTTTTCGCAAGGTGACAACACAGGGGGAAAAATTTTTATTGGAACCAACCAGTCGTTATATATTCGTGGTTGGATCCGCTGATGAGGGCGAGTGCGCTGTTTTCGATGCTGAGGCATCAACCTACGAGCGGATTAATTTCTTTTCATGAAACATCCATTCTCTTTCTTTCGATGTTTTCAAGCAGTGCCTCGATCCTTAGAAACGTTCCTGCCTCGCTGTATTTTCTTTCGTCGGCATGGTCGAAGTCTATCATTACCGAGGGAATGCCGAGTTCTTCCGAGATACGCTTCTGTTGGTCCATTTGCAGCACAGAATATACCTTGCAGCTCCTGTTGCTTGCAAAAATGGCACCGTCTATGGCGTTACGCCTGATTGATTCCCTCATTGCCTTGATTCGTAGCTCCATCCCCATGGGGCACACGGAAAAGTTCTGCAACCTTGCCAGATACCGCAGCGGGTCGGCGCCGTCGTATTCATACGTATCGAAATTTCCTTCGAGAGACCCCATGCAGTAAGTATAGCTGGTGGATATGATGTTTGCCTTGAGTTCGGCAAGGCGCTGCGACATCTTGCGAAGCTGATGCCATGGGGCGATATTGTCCCAGATGAGTCGGAACTTTTCATTGGGCACGGGGAAGGTGCCGGATTTAACCTTCTCCGCTGTTTCATCGGCAAGGCGCCTATAGTGCTCCGCAAGTTCAGGTGTGCCGCGTGACGTGAGAAATGGCGCCATCTGCGCAAAGGTGTCAAAGGCGGTAATCCCAGAAGGACGGTGCGCCGCGAAGCCGATGAAGCGTTTCCACTGCTTTACCGCCTCCACTGTATGCGCGACCCCATCTCGCACCCTGTCGATATTGAATTTCTGCCCGCTCATCTTCTCGATTAATTGAATGAGGTCGCAGAACTGAGCCATAATGTATCCGAGGTCCTTCTCCTTCTGCGTCTTGTAACAGAACGGGACATCAATGATGAAATGCGGGATCCCCCATTCACGGTGATACACGTCGAACCACTTCACCAGGAGCGAACAGTTGTTGTTATTGGATATGAGCAGGTGCGGTCTGGGCAAACCGAAGGTGGGAGAGTCCTTGCCTCCGTCAAAGGCGGTACCGATATCTATCCGTGCGTAGGAGCATAGGTCCATTGAATATCCCATTTCTTCCGCTTTCGCACTCTGAAGGGAGCCTACTCCTTTCCCGGCGCTGAGCGCAGCGTGGCTTTCAGGTACCGCATAAATTACATTCTCAAAGCCCAGAAATATTTCCGCTGGCACTATAATAGCGATCCAAACGACAAAGGCATCTTCCTTTGCCTTCTGGTGTAGATTCATGTAGGAGTCGGTAAGCATCATGCTCAGCCGCTTACCCGACTCCGATTTTTTCACACCGGCGCTTTCCTGTTGTTGCATAGTGTATTTCCCTGATATTGTCGCTTATCCATTCATCGATTCAGCGAAAGATTCTATCCTTGTCCTGAACCATTCAAAGTTTTCGTTATCGTCGATCGAAAATTCCAAATGAAGGATATTGATCCCCTCATTTTTTAGCATTTTGTCAATAAATGGAATCTCAAAATATTCATACTCACAAAATTTTTCTCCGATAAAAAGAAATCCATTGGCATTTCTTTCTCTAATCAGATTCATAATTGCTTCTGCGCGTCTGTCGGATGTGGATAATAACGTGGTGCACGGAAAATGGTTCTGATAGAAGTCGATATAAAATTTTCCCGCGTCTCCGGTGATTTCGGGATGATTGCAATACGATCTGTACAGTGACGCGATATCGTTTCCCACGACAGTAAAACCTGATTTTTCAATGATATCGCATACTGAAGAAGGTGGAGGTAAAATGCCGCTCACCAAAACTCTGTGTTCATCTTCAGGGATTTTTTTTCCAACAGGGGAGCTACCGCAATTTTTTATCAACGATTTCAGCGATTCAACCTGCGTGTCAACCGGCACGACGTATCCCTCATGGATGATCCGGGAGAAATCACCGAAACCGATTGTTCCTGACGAAACTAACGCGTCCAGTTCCAGCGAAAGGCTTCTCATCTCTTTATACAGGTCAGCGCTTTCTCTGAACCTTTTTTCAGAATAGGCAACACCGTATTCCTGCTCGAGCTTGCGTACGAAGCCGGTTATTTCGTCCTTGAGATAGCCACGGCTGTCTGTTTGGCCTGTATACGTAGCGGGGATGTGAATATTAAAGAGGGGGATATTGATGTCCTTTTCACCTAATCCGCATGCCAATATTTCCGGAAGGTTGCGGAGCGTGTCACAGGCGTTATACATGAACAGACCATCCAGCAGCCTACCTCCGGCGGTCAGCACAAACTCAGTCAGACACCTCGCGACCGAACATACGTAGTTCTGAAGGTGCTTGTCGCTTTCATTTACACCAGCATGCAAATCGTCAAAGCCCCACAGCACGACAGGAATAATATCCATAGAATGGAAAAGTTCAAGCGGAGGATAGAGTGGGAAACAGCCGATAACTTTTTTCCCTGAATCTTTTATTCTATTAATTTTATTAATTATCGAATTCACATGATTCTTCTTTTTTACATTGATTTCAACTGACTGTCTGCATAGAGCTTGCGAAGCTCGCGTTTGTTGAATTTGCCGACACTGGTTTTGGGTATCTCTTTTAAGAAAATGATTTCATCGGGTATCCAAAAGGCGGCCTTGACTTTGTCCTTGAGGAAATTTTTGATTTCGTCGGCAGACACGCTCTGTCCCGGTGCGGCAACGACACAAGCCAGAGGCCTCTCCTGCCATTTGGGATGTGGTACGCCGATAATGGCAGCCTCAATGACCTTGGGGTGGGCCATGATCAGGTTCTCCAGGTCCACAGAGGAGATCCATTCTCCCGCACTCTTGAGCAGATCCTTTTTCCGGTCTACGAGCCTTATATAGCCCTCTTCATCCATGGTTGCAATGTCTCCGGTATGATACCAGCCGTCGCCAAAGGTCTCTTGGGAACGTTCTGGATCTTTGTAATATTCATTTGCTATCCACGGCCCCTTAAGGCAGATCTCACCCCATTCCTTTCCATCCATCTTCGCTTCCTTGCCTGCATCGGTTACGATCTTCACCTCAAGACCGACGGCAATGAGTCCACCACTGGATTTGATGTCATAGAGCTTTTCAGCAGGCCAATCGGCCATATAACTTTTGGGAATGGCAGCACTGACCATGGGTGTTGTCTCGGTAGCACCATAGGCCTGCTTGATGGGAAACTTGTATTTCTCATTGAGATCAATCATGAGCTGTCTTGGAATAGCTGATCCCCCGCTTGCGATAGTTTTCAACGTACTGAAGTCGTGCCAACCCCCTTTTTCGAGATAGTCGTGTAGAAGCATCCAGATAGTGGGGACACCGGCAGTGAAGGTAACCTTTTCCTGGGCAATTGTCCTGCAGAGCTTCTCCATATTGATTACCTCGCGGCCGGGAAGCACCTGCTTGCAGCCAAAAGCAACTCCAGCAAAGGGAGCGCACCAGGCGTTGGCATGGAACATGGGAACGATGTGGAGGATGACATCAGATTCATTTGCCCCCAGGGTTACGGCAACAGCAAAGGTATGGAGGGTAATGGCGCGATGGCTGTATACCACACCCTTAGGGTCGCCTGTAGTAGCCGAGGTGTAGCACATCATAGCTGGGTCCCATTCGGAGAGATCCTCGGGGAAGTCATACTTTTCAGGAAATTGGCCGATGAGCTCATCGTACATGATGAGATTTGGAATACTCGATGCCGGTTTCTTGCCAGTGTGCGAGAGCACCACGATGTGCTTGACGGTCTTGAGTTTGTCCTTGACTAGTTCCACAAACATGAGGAGGTCCTCATCCACAAACAGTACCTGGTCCTCGGCATGGTTAATGATGTAGGACAGGTGGTTCTGTGGCAGCCTGAAGTTTGCTGTATGCAGAACAGCTCCGTAGCAAGGCACACCGAAGTAGAGCTCCAGGTGTCGGTGATCGTTCAGGGCCAAACTCGCGACTCTGTCCCCACGCTTTATGCCCAATGATTTGAGCGCATGGGCTAGCTGGCATACCCTTTTGTAGTAGTCCCCATAGGTGTACCGGTGCACACCTTCGGGAAATACCGAAACGACCTCTTTTTTGGCAAAGTATTTTGCAGACCTCAACAGAAACGTTCTCAGAAGCAAGGGAAAATCCATCATAGTGAAAACCTCCTTTTTGTATTATTGTATTACAATGCTAACACATCTATTAGCACTGTTGTAAAATCAAAAGTTTTTTATTGTGAAACTCCTATTCCGAAAGCGAATAACCTAAAGGTCACTATAGGCGCAGCGGAATTGGTAAGTTGAACAATCCCGCAAAGCGGTGGGTTTAATACCCAGCAGCTTGCTGCGGAATCTGTTTCCAAAGCTTGCTTTGGGGTTCATACCCGTGATTCATATATCTTCTCGCCTTCTGTATCAGCGTTTATGGCATCGACCACCACATTGCGCAAGGCCTCCTTCAAGGCTGTTTATCAGAGAAACGAGGACGGTTTCCCTTCTCCCTGATATTCCTTAAGCAAAACTTTCCATAGCGATATCTATCATGGAAAGGTCTTCACTCTTGATGGCTTTTGCGGCGGCATCGACCTCCGGCAAGATATTCTTGATGAAGAACCTTGCCCCGGCGACCTTACCGGTATAGAAGGCGGCGTCACGGTTGTTCTTGATGAATTCCTTCCAGGCAACTGCATCCGAAGGCGTCACGCCCTTTTCCTTGCTCAGGACAGCCAGCTTCTCCCGGGCGATACCGGCCTGCCAGAAAAGCAGCCAGCCGGAAACAACCTTACCCATCATCATCAGGAAAGGATAAGCGTGACTCACCGGCACCAGGAATTTACCCTCCCGGGCACAGGTAGAAAAGAAGATGCCCACCTCAGCCAACGTGTTAACCGCTCCCTGAACGTCGGTGGCCAACCCCGTCAGCTCCGGTTGTTCCTTATATTTGTTGATGGTGGCGTTCATTTCTCCCAAAAGGCTCATGAAGTTGGCGCCTTTCTTCATCCCCAGCTTGCGTCCTATCAAATCCAGAGCCTGGACGCCGTTGGCGCCCTCATAGAGGGAGGCAATCTTTACGTCGCGCATGAACTGCTCCACGGGATAGTCGGCACAGTAACCGTAGCCGCCATAGACCTGAATGGCCAGTTCGGTAACCTTAAAGCCAACATCGGAACAGTAGGCCTTGATGATCGGTGTAAGGACCTCGAGCAAGCCGTGCCATTTCTCTTTTTCGGCATCATCATCCACCGTCATTTCCTTATCGATGGCAAATGAAGCAAAATAAATCAGTGCCCGCATACTTTCCACGTTTGATTTCATCCATAAAAGCATTCTTCTAACATCAGGATGCTCAATGATGGCGACCTTTGGAGCGGCGTCATTGCCGAAATCGGCGATGGCAGTGCCCTGGATGCGTTCCTTGGCATACTGGAGGGCATGAAGAAAGGCTATGGAACCGCTGCCCAACCCTTGGAGGCCGGTGCCGATCCGGGCCTCGTTCATCATCTGGAACATGACCTTGATGCCCTTTCGCTCTTCCCCGAGAAGCTCTCCATAACACTGGCCGTTATCACCGAAGTTCATGGTGCCGGTAGGGCTCCCGTGGAAGCCCATCTTTTCTTCGATTTTAGCTATCTCATAGTCGTTTCTCCGGCCCAGGGAGCCATCGTCGTTAACGATGTATTTAGGGACAATGAATATGGAAATGCCTCTGGTACCAGCGGGATCGCCTTCGATTCTGGCGAGAACGGGATGAATAATGTTTGCGGTGAGGTCTTGATCCAAACCAGTGATAAAAGATTTGGTTCCCTGAATCAGAAAGGTACCGTCGGGCTGACGAATCGCCTTCGTGCTGAGGTTCCCTACGTCGGTCCCGGCGTTTGGTTCGGTAAGGCACATGGTTCCGCCCCACTCCCCGTAGATCATTTTCGGCAGGTATTTTTTCTTCTGAGCCTCCGATCCGTATGTCTCTATCAGGTGCGAAGCCCCATCGGCCAGGAAAGGCAGAACCAGAAAGCCAAGGTTGTGGATGAACCACTCCTTGGCGGCTACAGTTATGCAATAGGGAAGGCCCTGTCCGCCGATTTCTGTGGATTTGCCCATGGCGCTCCAGCCGCCTTCGCTGTATAGCTTATACAGCCGGTGGAAAGCCTTGGGAACGCTGATCTTCCCTTTTTCCAACCTGCACCCTTCACGGTCTGACTCCACCAAAGAGGGGAATATCTCTTCCACGGCAAATTTTTGCGCTTCCGTCAGAATCATGTCAAACACGTCTGGAGAGAAGTCCATGAATGGAGACTTTTCACAAAGCTTATTCACTTCCATCATTTCATAGAGAACAAACTTTTGGTCCCGTTCGTCTATAATCAAGTTCGCCATATCACTTCTCCTTTGATAAAAATCTTATTTAGAAGGAAGAGCGGCGATGAAGCTGCCGGTCAACTTTACACTCCCCAATGCATCAACAGCCTGGATGTCGCACTGGATGCGGTTCTCCCCACCTTCCGCAAACTTATTCACCACATTACCGGTGACGGTTATTGTAGCACGGGCTTTCGTATTTTCAAGATCTGTTAGATCGGCCGGTTCCGTCATTCCGGAGAAGCGAACCTTGAAATTTTTTAAATATTTGTTGTCGATCCATTCCGTGATGGCACGGCTTGTTATTCCCATGATCAGCATTCCATGAGCGATAACCCGCGGCATTCCGAACATGGCCACGAAGGTCTCATCATGATGTAGGGGATTGAAGTCTCCGGAAGCGCCAGCATAACGAACCAAGTGAGTTCTCGTGAGAGTGTCCGACGTGAAGGTGGGCATAGCGTCGCCGATATTTATATCCTCGAAGTAGATTTTCTTAGCCATAGCGTTCTCCTTATCTTTCTACCAGAGTAGAGCGGGATTTGATGACGAGCTCTCCCCGTTGATTGCGGATTTCTGTTTCAATAACTGTGAATTCCATAAATTTGCCGGGTTTGTCTTTCTTTTCTTTTTCGTACATCTCGACGACTTTAGATTTTCCCGTCATAATGTCGCCGGGATGAATGGTACCAAGGTAAGAGTATTCCTCTTCGCCATGAAGGAGTCTGATTAGATTGATGTTCAGAGCTTGAATAAGCGGCATGAGCCCTCCGGATGCCCAAAGGGCGAAACAAGTTTGAAAGGTCGGTGGCGCAATGATGTCCTTGTAACCGGCTTTTTTCGCCGCTTCCCGGTCCGTATAGAGGGGACTAATCTGATCCTTGCTTTCTTTCTGATAGATAGCCATAGCAAATTCGGCTATCTTTCCCTTCTCCACTTCGAAGGTGTAGGGTGCAAACTCCATCCCTAATTTTGATTTATCTGCCATTTTGCCCTCCTTTTTTTAATATAATAAAAACCTTTAATTAAAGATTAAATTAAAAATCAATTAAAAACGTCTTCTTTTTCGTAGTCACTAATCTGGTCTACCGTATAGCCGATGTCGAGAAGGACTTCACGGGTGTGAGTGCCGGCGGGACAGCCGAGAGAGCGATATTCCGGTTTGGTGGCGGAAAACTTAATGGGGTTTGCGATCTGTCTTAATTTTTCTCCAGAGGGTAGAGTGAATTCTATAACCATTTCTCTCTCCCGGGTATTTTCATCGGCGATCGCTTCCGCAAGCGAAAGGACTGGCTCCACACAGGCGTCCACCTGCGAAAATATTTTCGTCCACTGATCCCGCGTCTTTTGCCGGAAGATTTCCCGGATCTCTTTTTTTACCTTTTCCAGATTGGGCGGAATGATGCCATGGGGGATCAGGTCCTCCCTGCTGATCGTCTGGCAGAAGGCGGCGAAAAACTGCGGCTCCAAGCCGCCGAAGCTTATGTACCGCCCATCTTGTGTTTCATAGAAATCGTAGAGCGAGCCGCCGTTTAAGAATTCCTGTTCTCTTTGGGGTTCTGCAGCTCCACACAGATAAGCCGCAGCCGTCATGGCGTTGAAAGCCATGACGCCGTCAGTCATGGAGATATCTATATACTGTCCCTTGCCCGTATCCTTCCGGTGGATAACCGCTGCCAGAATACCGATGATGGAGTTGTTTGATCCGGAGGCCACATCGGCAATCTGCATACCCGTAAGAGAGGGTCCTCTATCTTTTATTCCTGAGTAGTTCATGAGCCCGGAACGGGCCAGATAGTTGATGTCATGACCAGCCCTGCTTGTGAGCGGCCCCGTCTGTCCGTAACCGGTGAGTGAACAGTATATCAGGGAAGGGTTCACAGCCTTCAGATCTTCATAACCTAAACCCAGCTTGGCCATGACGCCGGGACGGAATTGCTCTATTACAATATCATATTTTTTGATAAGTTTGTGGACGATCTCAATGGCACTTGCTATCTTGAGGTTAAGAGTTAGACAACGTTTTCCTCTTCCCAGATAGGCAATGTTGCAAGATAAATCGTTACCGGGAAGGAAGGGCGGCATAAATGAAGCTAGGTCCGGACGGGAGCCGGAGAGTACACGAAGCACCTCGGCGCCCATATCGGCCAGCATCATCGTCGCGTAAGGTCCGGGCAGGAGCGTCGTAAAATCCAGTATCTTTAAACCGTTCAGGGGTCCGGGCATCGACAGTCTCCTTTATAGACCCATAAAGCGGGCGGCGATCATCTTCATGATCTCGTTAGTTCCGGCGAAGATCCTAGTGACCCGGATGTCCCGCCAGGCGCGGGAAATGGGATATTCGTCGCAATAACCATAGCCGCCATAAAGTTGAAGGCAGCGGTCGGCGACTTTGAAGGCCATGTCGGTCGTCCAGAACTTGGCCATGGAGACCTCCACAACGATGTTTTTACCCTCGACATGGTCCATAATGAGCTTGTCGAGGAAGGTCCGTCCCAACTTTGCCTCGGTTGACATTTCGACGAGCTCGAACTGGGTGTGCTGGAATTTGGAGATAGGTTTCCCGAAAGCCGTTCTCTCTTTGCAATACTGGATCGTCATTGCCACCATCATCTCTGCCGACGCCACGGCGCCGATGGCGCAAACGAGTCTTTCCTGCTGAAGTTTCTGCATGAGCTTCAAGAATCCCGTTCCCTTCTCTCCCATCCTGTTTTTCTTGGGAATCCGGCAGTCGGTAAAGTACATCTCCGCCGTGTCCTGGCTGTGCCAGCCGATCTTTTTGATCTGTTTGCCTTTCTCAAAACCGGGAGTAGTGGCATCGACAAGGAATAGATCTACAGCGGTATGGGGATCGTTAATCGATGGGTCTCTGGCGGCCACAATGACAAGGTCGCAATTGATGCCGTTGCTGATAAAGGTCTTCTGGCCGTTTAAGACGATATGATCGCCGTCTTCGGTGGCTGAGGTCTTCATGGCAGCCAAGTCGCTCCCCGCGTTGGGTTCGGTCATAGCCACGGCGGTGATGATGTCGCCGGAGATGCAACCGGGAAGATATTTATGTTTCTGTTCCTCGGAAGCAAAAGATGTGATATAGGGGACAACAATATCGCTATGCAGAGACGCCGTCAGGCCTGAGAAACCACTTTTCGTCGTTTCTTCGGTGACGATGACGGAATAGAGGAAATCCGCTGCCAGTCCACCGTACTCTTCCGGTACGCTCGTGCAGAGGAAACCCTGCTCGCCCATCTTCTTCCAGACGCTTCTGGGGACGATGCCCGCCTCCTCCCACTCTTCGATATGGGGGACAACTTCTTTGTCGAGAAACTTCCTTAACGAATCTCTGAATATCTTGTGCTCATCCGAATAGTTGATAATCTCCATTTCCTACATCTCCTTTTTAAAAGTATGTAAATATCATAGCCGGAGTTGAGACAACTTCTACTTACGAGTAAAATATGAAACATTGTTTTAAATGTCAAGACAAAAATGAAACATTGTTTCAATAAAATTCAAGTATACGGAATAAAAGGTTTTCGACGCTCTCTAATAATTGGCATCAAAAATGGTTATTATTTCTCAAAGAACGAACAACAAATCCATTAACTGGCAAGTATTTCTAAAATCACAAAAGACTTCGTTCCACTCATTTATGCTTTAAAATTAATCTATCTTATCTGGTTACTTACTAGAAATATTAAGAATTCAGACAATTTTGTATATGTTTATGACCAACTCTGCGAGAAAATAAAAAAGGCAGACTTTGATAAGCCTGCCTTTTTCATTTTCTAGAAATTGATTGTCTGTCTATTCTATATTTAATGGTACCCAGAAAGTCGTGTTGCCACGTTTAACTAGAAGTGTTACACTTTTCTTATCCGAGGCTTTTTGCATTTCAGTGGCATATTGCTTCATTGATGTAACCTTTATATTGTTTATTTGAACAATTATATCACGCTGTTGAATGCCTACATTATCAGCGGGACTGCCCTCTTCCACATCAGTTACTATTACTCCGACATCGTGAGAAATTCCAAGCTGTTTAGCGAGGTCTTTAGTTATTGCCTGAGCGCTAATACCAAAATATCCGCCAGATTTTTTCGTTAGAGCCATTTCAGGTTTATCTTTACGCTCAGCCACAACAACTTGGAACGATATTTCTTTGCCGTCGCGTAATCCTTTAATTAATACCTTTTCACCAACATGTAATGAGGCAATTGTTAGGAGTAATTCATGGGTGTTTTTGATAGACTTTCCATTTATTTCAGTAATTATATCACCAACTTGAATACCAGCCTTGTCTGCCGGATCATCTTTGAAAACATCGGATACTAAGGTTCCGTTCTTACTTTTATGATTCAGATTTTTCGCTAAATCGTCTGAAATGTCTTGGACGGAAACACCTAACCATCCTCGAGTTACTTTGCCTTTTGTTTTCAGGTCTGACAAAATGCTTTTTGCCATATTCATCGGTATGGCAAAACCGATGCCCTGCCCTTGGGCAACGATTGCAGTATTGATGCCGATAACTTTCCCGGCCATGTTAAATAATGGTCCGCCACTATTGCCCGGATTAATTGATGCATCGGTTTGAATAAAATTATCATATGCGCCTGCTCCAATCACGCGACCTTTGGCACTGATGATGCCGGCTGTAACTGTTTGTTCCAAGCCGAACGGATTGCCAATTGCAATAACCCATTCACCTACTCTTATTGCATCGGAATCACCTATCTCGACGAACGGTAAGCTGTTATCAGGTTTGATCTTTATTAAGGCAATGTCGGTTTTAGCATCGGTGCCGATAATTTTCGCTTCATATTCCTTGCCGTCAGAAACTTTAACCAAAATTTTATCTGTCTGTTCTACAACGTGATTATTGGTGAGAATGTATCCGTCGTTGCTGATAATAAAGCCGGAACCAAGGCTTTTTTGCTTAAATTCACGTTGGGGCATGTCGCCAAAAAAGCGTTCAAAAAAATCATCTCCGAAAGGTGAGCCGAAAGGAGACCGGCCAAAGGGCATACCCAAACCGCTTCGTCCTTTAAATGTTTTTGTTGTGCTGATGTTCACAACCGCAGGTTTAACACGTTCCGCCAGATCTGCAAAAGAACCAGGTGTGGTTTCTGAGGAAGAAATTGCTGCTGCCGTTGGAATTTCAGGTGCCCCTGAAGGGAAAAAAGAAGATCGCAGAACTTCTACAAAAGAAATAATAAAAAAAGCAACCAGAAACGCCATTAAGAACATGAAAAATGTTTTACGATTTTTACTTTCCATATTATCCTCCGTTACGTCGTTTAAAAATTACGGCTACTTTGCCATGTTTTCTAAAATAAATTACTTAATAATTTTGAATAATATAGCGATAGTCTTTTTTTTGTCAATGAAATATTATTGAATTTTGAAGTCTTAACAATCATGTGTTTGTATTACGAAGTTAATAATTTGTAAATATCAGCACGGCAATATTCTTTAAAACCCGCCCTTATGTAAACCTTAGTCCCCATTGGTGTTGCCTGCAAAATTACATTTTTAAAACCGGCTTCTTTCGCGGCTTGCATTGCGGCCTGCGTGATTTTCAGGCCGAATCCGTTATTTCTGAAAGCGGGGAGAGTCGATACATAATAGATTCCCGCTGAATGATTATGCGTGAAAAGTAGAGAGGTGGCTACCGGCTTATCATCGAAATAGACGAGAAAAAGCTTTTGCGGAGATTGCGCGCCAAGATCAAACGAAGAAACAAAAACGCCATACTGCTCTCTGGCTCGTGGAGGCATTTCAAAGGCATGGAAAGAGATATCTTCCCAGGCAAGCAAATCGTTTTTATTTCTAACCGGAGAAATGGTTACATTGTCAGGGATTTGCTCACCTAATACCGAATCGTTCAAATCAACGGCCATACAAGGACCTTTTTCAATCAAACGAAATCCTGCATCTTGTAAAATGCGGCTGGTTTCCAATGATTGCCCGCAGGGGTATACCCACCACCAGAAACGCAGATTTATTTTTTTGTAAATTTCTTTAATATCAGCGATGGACTTTACATCATCATTGGTTAATGGCCTTTCATTCCATGCCCAGTTTATATCGGCAATAGCTACGCCGGTGTTCATCGCTCCAATTGAGCCGGCGTGAATCAGCGAAGAATTTAAGCTTCCCCAATAACGGCAGACGGCAAAAAAATTTTCTTCAATATGTTTGATTAAATTCATTTAAGCAATGCCGGCTTGTCTTGTCCAACTCGAACTTTTCCAAAGCGGATCAATATAATTATGACTATTAACTGCAAGGTTAAACCCGCATTTAATGGCAAAATACCGATGAAAGGCAAGGCATCCGGTTAATTCCGGATGAAATACAGTCACTAAAATATTTTTGCTTTCCGCTGCTGCTATGTAATCGTCAATTTTTAAAAGGACATTAATTTCTTTGCCCACAGAAATAATTTTTGGCGCACGGATAAAAGTCAAGGGTATTGGTTCAGCAGAGACAGCGGGAATCAGCGCTTCCCTGACAAAGCTATCGAGTTGACTGCCAAAGCCGTTGCGTTCAATTATAATATCGATCAAACCTAGGCAGGAGTTTTCACCAACAACTTCCTTGGCCAGTAAAATTGCTCCTGCGCAAGTACCCCAGATTTTCATTCCACGGAGATGCGCCTGAAGCAATAATTCTTTAATTTCAAAAATATCAAGCAATCTGGAAATGCAGGTGCTTTCACCTCCGGGAATAATCAATCCGGCCAGATCTATAAAATCAGAGGGATGTTTTACTCTTCGAGCTAAAACTCCCAGACGCTCCAGATGATCAAGGTGCTCATGCACTCCGCCTTGCAAATCCAGAATTCCAATGACAGAGGGTTTATTATTGACTAAATGAAGAGACATAAAAAAATTACCAGCCGCGTCCTGCCAAAATTTGTTCTGGCGGAATTTGCGAAATTTCCAGACCCGGCATTGCCTCTCCCAGATCCATCGAAGCTTCCAGTACCTTTTGAGGATCATTGAAATAAGCTGTTGCCTTGACGATAGCCCGCGCGCGTTTCGCCGGGTCGGCTGATTTGAAAATTCCGGAACCAACAAAAACGCCATCGCAACCCAACTGCATCATTAAAGCTGCATCCGCTGGAGTAGCAATGCCGCCCGCTGCGAAATTAACCACGGGCAGACGCCCCAGTTCTTTTACCTTCAAGGCCAGTTCATAGGGCAGGCCATTTGCTTTGGCAAAACCGGTTACTTCCTCCACAGGCATTTGTACTAACTGACGAATTTCGCGGTTCATTGTTCTCATATGGCGGACAGCTTCGACAACGTTTCCCGTTCCCGCCTCCCCTTTGGTCCGAATCATTGCCGCGCCTTCGGCAATACGGCGCAGAGCCTCACCCAAATTGCGAGCGCCGCAAACAAAAGGAATCGAAAATTTTGTTTTGTCAATGTGGCATTCTTCATCGGCTGGAGTTAAAACTTCGCTTTCATCTATATAATCAATACGTAACGCTTCCAGAATTTGCGCTTCCACAAAATGACCAATACGGGCCTTCGCCATGACCGGAATTGATACGGCTTTTTTAATTGCAGCAATCATCGAAGGATCAGACATTCTGGCCACGCCCCCATCTTTACGTATATCAGCGGGCACGCGCTCCAGAGCCATAACAGCCACGGCTCCGGCTTCTTCCGCAATCTTTGCCTGCTCAACATTTGTTACATCCATGATGACGCCGCCTTTGAGCATTTGCGCCAGTTGGACATTTAATTCATACCTTTTTGCGTCCACTTTAATTCGCCTCCTATATTAATGCTTCATTATAATACTTCGTAAAGTTGTTGCCTAGTGAAAAAATATTTATAAACTACCAGAGCAACCTTGTCTTAATCTTTTGCCCATCCAGATATTTCTTAATTTCTTCAATAGTATAGGTTCGGTAATGCACCATTGAAGCAATCAAAGCCGCATCAGCCTTTCCTTCCGTCAGCACTTCCGCCAGGTGTTCCGGTTTTCCCGCCCCGCCGGAAGCAATAACAGGAATATGTACATTTTCGGAAATCATTTTCGTTAAAGTCAATTCATATCCTGTCTGCATGCCGTCGGCGTCAATGGAATTCAGACAAATTTCCCCGGCGCCGAGCTTTTCAGCTTCTTTTGCCCACCATAAAGCATCAAGGCCGGTAAATTTCCTTCCGCCATGAATTACAATTTCATAGCCCGATGGGATTTTACCGGATATTTCCACTTTTTTCACATCCATGCCCAGCACAATGCACTGACTGCCAAACGCCTTGGCGCCCTGCGTTATTATTTCAGGCTCATTTACAGCAGCGGAATTAACACTGACTTTTTCCGCTCCGGCCAGAATCACGCGGCGCATGTCTTCCCGATTGCGGATGCCGCCACCAACGGAAAACGGAATAAAAATTGTTTCCGCCACACGTCGCACCACATCAATCATTATATCTCGTTTGTCCGATGACGCCGTGATATCGTAAAAAATAATTTCGTCAGCGCCCTGTTCGTAATATTCTCGCGCGGCTTCAACCGGATCGCCGATATCCACATTGCCTTTGAATTTGATGCCCTTCGTGAGCTTGCCGTCACGCACATCCAGGCAGGGAATGATTCGCTTACTTAACATTGCCTCTCCACGCGCAAAAATTCCTCAATATCTGCAAGCCCGGACAGCCGCTTTTCTCCGGGTGAAACTGCGTAGCCACAAGATTATCTTTGGCCAGAACCGAGCAGAAGTTCATGCCGTAATCTGTTGTTCCTAAAACAACCGCATCTTCAGAAGGCGCGGGATAATAGGAGTGTACAAAATAAAATTCAGCATCAGGTGAAATATCCCTAAAAACCGGATGACTGCGGCGAAAATTTACACTGTTCCATCCCATGTGCGGAATCTTTAATGTCTCACCTTCAGAAATTAATTTTTCTGGGAATCGTTTTGTTGAACCGGCGACAAGGCCTATGCATTTGGTTGTGTTTTCTTCTGAATAATCAAGAACTATCTGCGTGCCCAGACAAATGCCCAAAAGCGGTTTGCCTGTTTTAGAATAATTTTTCAGCCAGACATCAAGTTTTTTTTCACGCAAATAGGCCATTGCTTCGCCCGCCGCTCCGACACCCGGGAAAATGACTCTTGATGCCTCATCGAGTTTTTTTGTATCATCCGTGATAACAAAATCCTGCCCGATATTTTGCAAAGCCCGCGCCACGCTAGTAATGTTTCCGGCGTTATAATTAATAATCGCTATCATCTATTGTTGAAACTCCAATTTAATGAGACCCAAACTTCAGAAACAAAGTGCACTGAAGTTTGTTGGTCGAATTATCCCGCTATGCGGAAGGTTTAATGAACCATAGCTTGCTGCGGATCTGTTTCCAAAGCTTGCTTTTGGGTTCATACCCGTGATTCTCTCGTCAGAATAATTTTACAAATATGCACTTAGCAATTTTTATGCTCAATTTACAGCTATTTTTTATCCTCGATATAGCGCATTCCCTGATACGAATCCCGTCTCTCCAATTCCTTGTTAATTGAATTCAATACATCTAATTTATTCATTGCCCAGTCCGGCGCAAGAAAAATATCACGGTAACCATCGGCAGTCAGGCGCTGAATTACCATTTCCGGCGGCAATATCTCCAAAACATCGGCTACCAAAGAAACATATTTCTCTTTAGTTATCACGCTGATAGGTCCTTTTTTATACATTTCACCCAAAGCGGTTCCTTCCAGGGCCAGCAAAGAATGAATTTTTATTCCGTTGATCGGCATGGCTGCAAGCGTTTTGGCTGTAGTAAGGACATCTTCGTCGTTTTCACCCGGCAAGCCAATAATAATGTGCACACAAATGTTCAGACCGCGTCCGGCAAACGAATTTACCGCATCGGAGAATTGCTGAAAATTATGTCCCCGGTTAATAAACTGCAAAGTATTGTCATGTGCCGATTGTAAGCCTAGTTCTGCCCAGATGTGATATTTTTTCGCGTATCCGCTTAATAATTCAACAACATCGGGGCCGAGACAATCCGGCCTTGTGCCGATGGAAAGGCCGATGACGTCCTCTTGCGCCAAAGCTTCATCATAGAGTGCCCGCAATTTGTCCACCGGCGCGTAAGTATTGGTAAATGTTTGAAAATATGCGATAAATTTCGCGGCCGTTGGCTTGTAATATTTTTTACCGGAAGCAATCTGCTCGGTCACAGATGGCAGTTTGCCCTTTCGGCGCAACTTCGAGCCCCTGCCGTCGCAATAAATACAGCCGCCCACTGCCACGTGCCCGTCGCGATTGGGGCAGGTAAATCCCGCGTCAATCTGCAGTTTGTGGATATTGCAGCCGAACAGGTTGCGCCAGTAGCTTTTCAGGTCATTATATCTTTTATTAACCGTGTTACCCAAAATCGCCTCTTTTTTTATGTTGTGTTTTTACAGTCTATGCCGTAAAAAAAACAATACCATTTGTCATTGCCCAACTTGATTGGGCAATCCAGTTTTCTTTCTGGATGCCCCCGTATCAAGTACGGGGCAGGCTCATCTCTGCAACGGCATGACGAATTGTTTTTTACTATTGATTTAATACAAGAGCAAGTGTTTGATTTCAAAAATGGGTAATTTAATTGACAACTATGATGTTGCGGTGATCGGCGGCGGGCATGCCGGCTGTGAAGCGGCGCTGGCTTGCGCGCGAATGGGTTGCCGGACAATTTTATTCAATATCAATCTGGACTCTATTGCGTTGATGTCCTGCAACCCGGCAATCGGTGGGTTGGCCAAAGGGCAATTAGTCAAGGAAATTGATGCTCTCGGCGGTGAGATGGGCAAGATTACCGATAAAACCGCCGTGCATTTTCGTATGCTTAATGCCTCCAAGGGCCCGGCCGTTCATTCTTCGCGGATGCAGTGCGACAAACAACTCTACCGCCTGACAATGAAAACGGTGGTCGAGAATCAACCCAATCTTTATATCCGGCAAGCCATGATTGAAAGTCTCGTCATTGAAGACGGCGCAGTAATAGGTGTACTTGATCAAAGCGAACATTTTTACGGCGCGAAAAAAGTTGTCATCACCACCGGCACTTTCTTAAACGGTCTGGTGCATGTCGGCGCTTCGCAGACGCCTTCAGGACGTGCCGGAGAGCTGGCTTCTATAGGTCTTGCCAACAATCTCAAGAAACTTGGTTTTGATATCGGCAGAATGAAAACGGGAACCCCGCCGCGCCTGTGTGCATCCTCCATCGATTTTTCCCGACTGGAGCGACAGGACAGCGACCCGCATCCTCAGCCCTTTTCCTTTACCACCACCGCACTTCGGCCTGAACGTCTGCCTTCTTATTTCAGCGCAACATCCGCTGAAACACATCGCGTGATTCGGGAAAATATTCAGTGTTCTCCTCTTTACTCGGGCATCATTAAAGGAGTGAGCGCCCGCTATTGCCCGTCGCTGGAAGACAAAGTCATGCGCTTTGGTGAACGACAAAGCCACCCGGTGGTGTTGGAGCATGAAGGACTCGATACGCAGGAAGTTTATGCAAAAGGATTGGGTAATTGCCTGCCTCTGGAATTACAATACAAGATTGTGCACAGTGTTAAAGGTTTGGAACAGGCGCAAATCATGCGCCCGGCTTACGCCATTGAATATGATTTTGTTTAGCCGACACAGCTCAAACCCACTCTGGAGACAAAATTAGTTCAAGGTTTATATCTGGCCGGTCAGATAAACGGCACATCTGGTTATGAAGAAGCCGCGGCGCAGGGTCTCTGGGCAGGAATCAACGCCGCCCACTCCGTGCAGGGCGCGCCCGCATTTATTCTGGATCGCTCCGAGGCCTACATGGCAGTGATGATAGATGACCTCGTCACGCGCGGTGTGGATGAACCTTACCGAATGTTTACCTCGCGCGCCGAATACCGTCTGATTCTTCGTGAAGACAACGCCGTCATTCGCTTGATGGGCAAGGGCTGCGAGCTGGGGCTGATTGACCATGCGCATTATCTGGAACTTCAGGATAAAATAAAAAAGATAGAGCAGGGTATTGAGCATCTAAAAGCATCATCAATTAACCCCACACCGGAAATAAACGATAAGCTGGCAGCGCTCCCATCGCCACCTTTGAATAATCACACCACGCTTCACGGACTTTTGAAACGGCATGAATTATCCTATGACAATCTGGCCGTTTTCCCCGGCTGGGAGCCGCAAACAGATTCTTTTGTCAAACAGCAAATTGAAATTGAAACCAAGTACGAAGGTTACATCAAGCGGCAGTTTGATGCCGTGAAGAAATTAAAAGATCAGGAAAAAAAGAAAATCCCGCCGGACTTTGATTACAATACTGTTCCCGGCCTCTCCAATGAACTCAAAGCAAAGCTCGCCAAAATCGCGCCGCAAACACTCGGCCAGATGGAACGCATTATCGGCATGACTGAAGGCGCTATCTCGGCTGTGTTGATCATGATGAAAAAACAGGAACTTTCTGTCAGTACTATCACACCTAGTAGAAAAGAAAATGGTAAGATTAATTAAATAAAAGTATGCTTAATTTTACCTCATAATTTACTTGACTAATAAATAGTATTGCCTTAAATTCAAACTAAGAGTTCGTAAGTTTACCGGATAACGTGATTTACTACATGTATTTTTTATTATAAGGTTATAAAGGTATTAACTTGTTGGGAAAAGGAAAGTCCTAATATTAGCTGTTAGCGTGCATATATTTTCTATTGACAAAAAAACTGGCTTTAGCTATTAGTTCTTAAAATGTGCCTAAACAATACTCTCGTAATGTGGAGGGGATTATGGCGAAGAAAAAGACAATCGATAAAAGATACAGGACAAACAAAGACACTATTTCTCTTAATGTTGAACAATTTAGTGCTCAACTCGGCTCATTCCCTTATGCTGAAAAATGGGGAGGTGATGAAGACCATTGGTGGTTACCACCAATTGACTCTCGTAATCTACGCAAGAGGGGTAGCCAAATTTGTAAGTGACAAATGAAGTATTAAATTTTAGTAAATCCATTCCGTTACTACCTATATTTCACAAAAAAAATTTTTTTGCACCTAATAGTTTTCCATGATTAGTTCTAAAGTTAACCGCTATCTGAAAATTTAAAGGTGGATCTGGCTTTGTCATCATATTTAGTCTACTGAATTTTTTACGAACCGAGCTTTTAACTCTATCTTCCATTTCTTGTTCCCATTGTTCATGAGTCAGAATATAAGATAATTCCAATTGATTTTCTGTCTTGTTTATTTTGAAAAGATTGTATGAAGGCCATTTTTCATTGGGGCGTAGGTTTCGGAACCATTCCTGTAAATTGTCAATTAAGAATAATAAGTATGCATAAGGGTTGCACCAAAAATCTATTTTTTTTATGTACATTTTTAAATCATCTGGTAAATCGTGTAAACAAATTGCTGCCAATGCTAGTTTTAATTTTTTCGCGTTGAAATCATGGGAACATTTTTCATAAAACACTAAAGCTCCCGTGTAGCCATGACTCTTTCCATTTGATTCCGATGCCATGCTTTTTAATAAACTTTCTGTTGATGGTCTGCTAATCTTCAAGGAATCCTGAAGTGCTTTGAGCAGAATAGTTTTTGTGATAAAACCCATTTCATCCTGTGATTTAATGACTGCTAAATCTTGCGCCCCAATTTTCTCATAATCTTTGATAAGTTTCTTATATAACTTTATAGCATCTGTGATACCTAATATTTGATACCATCCTAAGAATTTCTTCATTACATCTTTCGCAAGTTGCAAAGGATATCCAAAATCATGGGTTACTGAAGCTGCAAGCCAGACAATAAATATATCTTCTGTTTCATTGAAACGAAACGATTTCTTGATACTTTTGTTATGTTCAATAAGCATTCTTATCAAAGCCCAACCAAAAATTAGGACTTCGAATTGATGAACAAAATGACCTTTCATTCCAAGGACCGCAAAAACTGAGTCAAATTCTCTTTCGACGGTTAATAACTTATTGGGCAATTTCCCTCGAAAAAAGAATTTGACGATTTCTAAGACTATGCGATCTCTTTCCATCGTATCTGCAAGAACATAACAACTCAGTCTTCTCTGAAGCCAAGGATCATCAATGAAATCTTCATTTAAAAGTAGTTCTATAAGTTTTTTTTCGGATGCAGTGCTGAATACATTTGGTTCGAAGAGTGAAAAATCTAAACCAGCTATATAATCCCCAATCATTGGAACCTCCGCTTCAATACAGCCACCTGTTGATTCCAAAAAGTAATAACTGCAGCCATCGATTTTTCGAAATCAATATTCTTCTTCTTTAGAATGCGATAGATAACAGCTTCTGGACACGAGATATTATTCCACCAAATCTTTCCCCTTGTAAGGTTGTGTATTATGTTCTCGGTATTTGCACTATACAAGTGTTTTCTCGCAGGCCGTAGATTGTGACTAGTTATATGGGAAGCCAAATGTGATGCAAATTTAAATAGCTCCGAACACTGCTGCGCCTTTTCAGCTGCTAAAAAATGTCTTTCTCCATGAAAAAGTTTTCGACTAACATAATTCTCAATTTTTTCCAAGTGTTTGAGGTATTCACGATATAAGAAATCAACATTCGTGAAATCTTTTTCAGGCTTCGTATTATGGGCATTGGTTCCAAAGTAACGCCAAAACAATAGAGTAAAAAACGACCTCATAGCATAGTCGCCGAAATTAAACATAGTTCTTTGTGTCGGATCTATGCCGATAATGTGCTTCCAATAAAGCTTAAAAAAAAGATCATAGTCACCAAAAAATCCCATTTCAAATCCAACTATTTCAGCAGCAAGTTCATTAAGTTTTCCTAACCAGTGGCGGGGGTTACTCTTAATTACAAGGAACTCTTGAATTTCGGGAACGTCATAACTAACCACCTGTGGTAGTTTATCGATCCAAATGTGAGCGATCTCATGATAAAGAGTCCACCAATTCTGAGGGTTCCATAGGGTATAGATGGGGACTAAAATTACTTCATTTACATGCATGAGCTTGTCATAATAGCTTGTTACAATGAATCCGTTCCATTTTAGTTTTAGTTTATTAAGGACAGAGTATGGCAGGTATTCAAGGGCAAGCAGTGCTCTTTGACCACCTCCCTGAATTTCCGAGAATTTTCCGGTTTCCTCTTCTATGGATTGGAATGTGCCACATAAACGTAGTTCAGAGCCATACCTTAACACTTCTCTCGCTCCGTGGATGAGGCGCAGTCTTTCGTTAATACCCAGTTTATTTCCTGTATCAAGTATATGTTTTGGGTAATTCAACATGTCAATGAAAGCAGATCCATGAATGGGATTTTGAATTAATGAATTGAAGGAATAAAGATGATTCGCAAGACTTACTGCAGCCCGATCCCCGTATTTTTCTATCAGTGTGCGGTAAGAAAATTTAACCAAACTGACTTTCCAAGGGTTCTCTTTACGAAAGACATGTCCGTCTTCAAGTCTCAATTTTAAGTGAGTACTTGTTGAAAAAGCCTTATTGATGCAATTATGTCTAAAATCTAGTATAGTCGCAAAACAATCAGCCCAGCTTCTATCAGGCAAGGGCTCGAAAGAGAGATCAGGCTTCCCAAGTAAGTGGTACCCCTGAAAGCCTTTATTGGTGAAGTAGTTTGTGATCCAACCTGCACACATCGGTTTAGCTGTAATTTCGATTGAAGGAACTCCCTTTTCACCAATCTTTGTTCTTAGAAAAGAATATTTGTTCAAATGTACTTTTATTTGCTCAAGGCCTTTCTTAAGAATATTAGGAGTGGGCATACATCGATAATTGAAACATACAAGTGACAATGTTTTAGCAAGTACGGGAGTACTTCTGAATACCACCGTACTCATTTTCAGAAAATTTTCAACAATAACATTGATGTCGTCTAACGCAAAAATCATGATTATCTCATTCCAACCTATAGCTCCTACTAATGACCAATTTTCTCCATGCTCTGTTATATATTGTCGTAACCTTCTTTCTATATCTGGATAAGCTCGCTGAGTCCGTGGATCGATCTTCAGCATACTTAACCCTATTAAATTTCTTTTTTTCAGCAAATTTAATAAATTTTTTGCAGGATTAATCTTGTACGAATAACATAGGAGATGGTTGGATTTAAGAATATTTGGAATAGGTCCAAATGGCCCTAAGGAAACGTCAAAGTTCTCAGCGACGTAAATTAATACAATATCAAAAGTCCCCAAAGCCTTGAAGAAAACATAATCTTTAATACGTTCCTTTTTACAAGCTTTCTTCAAAAGCTCCATTACCTCCAGCTCTTTTCCAGGGATAGTCTGAAAAAGCGAGATCCTAATAGCTCCGGGTGCAATGGAATCTAGCATTAATAAGCTTCCTTATTATTAGTTAAAGCAGAGAAACCTATGGTATCTGCTTTCGATATTTTTTGTTATCTTTTCTCCAAATTAAATTTTTATGTTTTTAACATAGTTTTGTTTAAACTATTTCACAATTCTTTCCCATCAAGTGAAGACAAATATACTAAATTTTCATGGGAAGTCAATATTATTACTACAAAGTTCATGGCAAATTTTTATCATTTCCATACCTCATGGAATTTAGTCAGTATAAATCCTCTATCATTTTTATTATTAGGAATTTTCTAAGAACCTACTTGAGCTTTTGCTTGGGCGAGTTTTTCTTTGTTCAGATAATATTCCCCGTTGTTCGTTTTATTTCTTTTTCAAGAAATCATTAGGTGTAATACCGGCTTCTCTTAAAATTGCTCTTAATGTTCCTTCCGGCATGTCGCCAGGATGATTGGGTATAGTTGTATAAAGATTTTTTGATTCATTGTACCAGATTTCGTGGCTTCCCGCTGCTTGCCGATCAAAAACAAATCCACAAGATTTAAGACGCTTTACAATTTCACGATACCGGGAACCAGCTAATCGTCCCACCTTATGCACCCACAATCATTGGGTAATCGAAAGAATCTTTTATCCCGGATATTTTTATCTTGCTGCGTCTTTGGACTCTGGCTTCCAATAGTTTCTTGACAACATCGCGGGCTATTTCCAGCGCTTCGGTAGCCGTACGTCCCTGGGCAACCAAACCGGGCACATCTTTTGAAGTTGCTAAATAAACTCCTTCAGGCAATTTCTTAATGTGAATTTTTATTATTTGTTCCATATCTGCCCCTATATTACGCGATGATTTCTTACAGTGCTAAGTTTATTTTAAATATAGATAAATGTCAAGCGTGCCTAAGATTATGATAGGATTTTTATAAATTCCTTCCGCAGAATACCCCGTCCTGTGGACGGGGATGAATGCGGTGCGGGGGTAAGGGGGATGCAATCCCCCTCATCCAGTTTCTTAAGATGCCCCGCCCTGTGGGCGGGGTAATTCACTGCACATCAATTGAGAATGGAATAGATTATAAACAATCTAATTGAGCTTTCGCTTGGGCGAGTTTTTCTTTATCTAGATAATATTTTCCGTTTATCCAAAAAAAAGCCATCAGGCTCAATTATTCTCAAAATGTATACAACTTGTTGACAACTTTTAAAATTAGTTTACAATAAAGTCGTCAACAACAATTATAAGAAGGTATTATGGAGTTGAGAAATTTCATACTGAACACAATAAAGAAACAAGGACAGGTTACTACCGCCGATATCGTAGGCAAAACAGGGCTTTCGCGAGCTTACGCGCAGAGGTCACTGAAAAGCCTCGTCGATGAAGGTGTTATTGTATTGATAGGTAAAGCAAATCAGGCACATTACGTTTTTCCTACGAAAAAAGGCGCCGGTATTGTAAAACCGCTAAAAATGCACCGTATCATGCTTAACAAGGATTTAGCCGAAGATAAGGTGTTGAGTCAAATCAAGAAAGAAAGTGCGATCTTTCAAGGTGTTGCCAAGAATGTTTCCTCTATTGTCGATTACGCTTTTACCGAGATGCTAAACAACGCGATTGAACATTCCACTTCGGAAAAGATAGACGTAGTCATCATGAAAACCGCAACTGATATCAGGTTTACGGTGGCGGATCGGGGCGTCGGCATATTTAACAACATTAGGAAAACAAAGCATCTGCGCTCAACGATGGAAGCTATTCAAGACCTGCTCAAAGGAAAAGAAACTACAGCGCCTAATGCACACAGCGGTGAGGGTATATTCTTTACGTCAAAAGTCGCTGATTGCCTGACCATCAGGAGTTTTGAGAAGAAGCTCGTTTTTGATAATGTTGGGCAGGACATATATATAAAAGATATTCAATCCGTGAGAGGTACAAAGATTGATTTTGTCCTGGATTTAAAATCGAAAAAGAAACTGGCTGATCTTTTCGATAAGTACACGGATGATTCCTTTCAGTTCAGCAAGACAGGGGTTAAGGTGAAGCTGTATCATCAGGATGTGGATTATGTGTCAAGATCGCAGGCACGGAGAATTGTGGCTGGTCTGGAAAAATTCAAGACTATTGAGCTTGACTTCAAAGACATTAAGACAATCGGGCAAGCCTTTGCCGATGAAGTATTCCGAATCTGGCAGTTCGCACGCAAAGATGTTAAGTTTGTCGTCAAGAACGCCAATGAAAACGTGATGATTATGATTAAACGCGCGCAATCATAGGTTGCAACTTGTTGACAACTTCTAAAATCAGTATTTGTAAAAGTTGTCAACCATCACTAGATTTTACTTTTTAGAATCTAACTGAGCTTTGGCTTGGGCGAGTTTTTCTTTGTCCAGATAATATTTCCCGTTGTTCGTTTTGATTACCAGGCCATCAGAAATTAAAAGGTTCAGCGCTTTGAGGCGAATGTTTTTGGTGCCGACACGGAAGAAATTTTTCCGTTCATCCTGAATTTCAACAGCTCTTCCCTCTTTGAAGGCTCTAGCCTCTTCCATTTCGGCGATTATTTTTAAGCACGTCTTTTGTATAGCCAGACCGCCCATGTAAAGAAAAATTACAATAATAACAATTAAAGCAGCAACCAGCAGAATTATTTGTAAATAAACAGGCATTAAAATCTCTTTAAAAGTGTTTCTTGTGTCAGTTCATATAATTGATAAGTTTGTTTGTCAATCCACCGTTTTGCGGTGCCGGTAATATTTGGAAACGGAGGAAATAGCACGAAGTGCATTTGTTACGTCATCAAACACGGGCATGCCGGCCTCAATGAACAGACGACGGGTTTCACGGTTGATTTCCTCGATCTCGATATCATCTTCATCCTGCCTGATATTCGGTAGAACGAGTACAACAGGTTTTTTCCCGATGTCCATTGCTTCGCGGCAAACTTTCATCAGCTCTTTGTAGGGAGTAATGTCGCTCAGTTTTACACCCTCCATGGATAGTTGCAATGATTTGTAGTGATACAAAAGCTGAATAACAATGTGAAAGTTAATATTTTCATCTTCTGAAGCGCGAAGAAGAATTTCTCTGATGTGCACAGGACCGACAAAAGGATTTGCTATGTCTATCGGATTGGTTGCGCTTGAACCGGGCTTTGGAAGCACTTCCAGGATTGCCGTTTGCAGATCCTTTCTGAGGCTTGGCACTTTGATTCCAAATGATTCTGCCGCATCTGCTGCTGCTATTCCCAATGCGCCGCCGCCACCTGTGATTGAACATCCTTTGTATTCTTGTGCCGGAAGAAGTGAAAAAGCCAGTGCTGCATCACTCATCTCTTCGAGATTTGCCACCTGAGTGACTTGACATTGCTTCAACGCGGCTTCCCAGATAACTCTCTGTCCTCCGAGCGATGCTGTATGACTGGCTGCAGCCCTGCTTCCCGATTCAGATAGACCTCCCTTTATGACGATGACGGGCTTCTCCGCAGTCGTTTCCTTCAAGGCGGCAAAAAAATCACGACCATCGGAAACGCCTTCGACGTACATGCAAATTACCTTTGTTTGAGAATCATGACGGAGATAGCGAAGCATCTCCGTTTCCCTGAGATCGCAACCGTTTCCGAAGCTGACCACTTTGGAAAACTGTATTCCTCTCCATTTTCCCATATAACTAAAATCTACGGAGAGGCCGCCGCTCTGTGAAAGCAACGCCACACCTCCCGGTTTTCGCGAAAGGTCCGGGCCGGGCAGCATGGTAAGTCCTGATTTCGGGCAATAGATTCCGAAGCAATTGGGTCCAATCACCCTGATACCTCGTCCGGCCACTGTCCTCAGCTCCTCTTCAAGGGCTATTCCTTCGGGCGTACCTGTTTCGCTGAAACCCGAGGAAAGAATTTCGGCGCCCAAGGCGCCCTTTACCCGGCAGGCTTCCAGTGCAGAAGGAACAAATTGTGCCGGAACCGAAATAATGGCAAAATCGATTTTATCGGGAATAGCTTCTATGGAAGGGTAGATATCCAATCCTCCAATGGAGCCGCCCCGCTTATTAACGGGATAAAGTTTACCCTCATAGCCAATGGCCATGAGTGAAAGAAAAATTCCACGACCGAAACCAAAACCTTCAGCAGAAACTCCGACTACCGCAATGCTCCTGGGCTCGAATATCCTGTCCAGGGCCGCAAATTCTTTTAATACCTTTTTTGTCGTCACAAGATCATCCTCCTATTACCCCTTTCGTCGAGGCTGATGGTAAATACCACATTAAAAGGAAGTAGGCAAAGATTAGGGAACTTTCTTCTTTTAAGAAAAAACAGGCTGTGCTATTTTGATATTCGGGGTTAAAAAAAGGCGTTAGCTGAAAAAATATTTAAAAACGGCAGAGACGGGTACAATTATTTTATGAATAAAACATACGTTCACGGTTATGACCATCGGGAAAATATAAGGTTGCAGGATCAGGCATCTACTCTGGTTGAGTTGTTGCACTCCGACACAAAATATCCGGCGGGAAGCAAAGTTCTGGAAGCAGGTTGCGGCGTCGGTGCGCAAACTATAACGCTTGCGAAAAACAGTCCGGATGCCTTGATTACTTCCGTCGATATATCCGAGACCTCTCTTATTGAAGCCAGAAAAAAAGCAAAGGCGGCGGGCTTGACTAATGTTTACTTTGAAAAGGCGGATATTTTCAACTTGCCTTTTGTACCGGAATTCTTCGATCATATTTTCGTGTGTTTCGTTCTGGAACATCTCTCCCGGCCGGTCCAGGCGCTCAAGGCGTTAAAAGAATATTTAAAGGAAGGCGGCACTATCACAGTTATCGAAGGTGATCATGGCTCGGTCTATTTTCATCCGGACAGTGAAGCGGCGCATAAAGCGATTCAGTGTCAGGTGGAACTGCAACGACTGGCCGGCGGCAATGCCATGATAGGAAGAGAACTATATCCGCTATTGAATCAGGCTGGTTTTAAATCGGTTCATGTTTCTCCCCGAATGGTTTACGTTGATTCGAGCAAACCTGAACTGGTCGAAGGATTCACGAAAAAGACATTCACAGCGATGACAGAAGGCGTCCGCGAAGCGGCAATCAAGGCGGGACTAATCGAAGAACATATTTTTGACCAAGGAATCAAAGATTTATATCGAACCACAGGGGCGGACGGAATCTTCTGCTATACGTTTTTTAAGGCCATCGGCAGCAAATGATTGCCGGGTAATCGGTTGCAGTTAATCGGAGAAAAAAGAATGCGTCGTAACGACAGAGAAATAAAAGACAGGAAAGATATTGACGAAATCATCAGACGTTGCCGGGTTTGCCGTTTGGCGTTATGTGACAATAGTCAGCCTTATGTTGTTCCTCTCAACTTCGGTTATGATGGCCGCTTTCTCTATTTTCATACGGCGCCTGAGGGAAGAAAAATTGATATTATCAAAAGCAATAATCGAGTAGGATTCGAGTTTGATATTCTTCATGATATTACTGTGGCGGAACGGGCTTGCGACTGGGGAATAAAATACGAAAGTGTTGTGGGATCAGGTATCGCGGAGATAGTAGAGACTTTGAAAGCAAAAAAAGAAGCATTGGAATGTATTATGAGTCAGTATGGAAAAAACACTTGGAATTTTCCGGAAGAAATTCTACAAAAGACACTGATTCTTCGTGTGTCCATACTGGAAATTAGCGGCAAAGCGAGAAAATAATGGGTATGATACATACTCCCACTTCAGTGGAGCCAGAAGGTGGGCCAACATGCGCCATGTTTTGTTACCGTAATTTGATCTGACCTATATTTGACTTGTCAGATAGTGTCCAATCAAGATGCGCCTTGACAATTGTTACACCTACAACTGTTCAGTGGATGGCAGTTACTAAAATCAAGGAATATGGATAGAAAGAGAGTTATAGACAAAATCAGCAGTTCTAAGCTTGAGAGGCCTTTTATTTATTTCTTATTAAATATTTTGGAAAAGCTTCCAGAAGGGCTTTGCGAACAAGGTTAGAGGCTGGTTCGCTCCATTTTTCTGGGTGTTTTTCCAAGAAATTAGCGACGATTTTATACAACTTGTCAGGTGTTACTACACTTGGCAAAGAGTAGTCGGAAACCGTAGCTTCTGCGACACCTTGAACATACCCCATATAGTTTCCAGCCAATAAATAGTCTGCTTTTAAATATGATCTCATTCCATCGATAAGATCATTCCCGCTCATAGCAAATACAGAAGGACAGTTAAGGATAAATACAGCAAACAACGTTACTCCTAATAGTCTCTTCATAAGTGATACCCCATTTCGTTTATTCTGTTCTCTCCACAAATAATGGTCGAGTAGATCGATCCATACAGCTTGATGTTTGTTTTCTTCTTCCATTGACTGGTTTCCTGACAGTGTGGTGCAATATGTTATTTATTTGCATTTGTAGTGTTGCATAATCCTCAGAATTCTTCAATTAACACTTTCAGAAAGAGATAAAAAAAGTGTTATCTGTTGCACCTACTTACCCACAATATTCGACAGTTGTTAGAAGTGAAGATTAACCTTTGAAAGGTTCACCGTTGTGGTTCAGTACAAATCCTGTCTCTACCATCCTTTTTCGCCTGGTACATGAGCTGGTCTACACGGTGAACAAATGATTTCATCTCTTCCTTCGGCCTATACTGCGCCAAGCCGATGCTCACTGTCATATAGAGCTCTTGATCCGATATAGGGGAAAAAGTGTCTTTCCTTAATTCAGCTTGGATTCTTTTCGCCGTTATAATTCCCTCTTTGCTTGTGGTCATTGGCAGCATTATCATAAATTCTTCGCCACCGTAACGATAAGCTGAATCGGGATCGCGCAGACATCGTTTGATAACCTGACCAAGCCGTGATAACACATAGTCCCCCTCAATATGGCCATCTTTATCGTTGAACTTATTGAATTTGTCTAGATCCAGCAGTAGAAGAGTCAACGGCTGTCCATAGCGGTTCGACCGCTCTATTTCTATTTCCAGTTGAGTGTAAAAGTATCTGGAATTATAAAGCTGTGTTAGTTCGTCTATTATACTCAGTTCCCGATATTTACGGTCGCTTTCCCGTAGGGTTTCCTCCGCCTTCTTGCGCTCGGTGATGTCATTGTAGACTGCAACTATATCACCAGCGGGCAATTTGAAAACCCAATTTTCCCGCCATCCTACAATCCTATCATCTTCATAAATTCCCACAGGGTGATACTCCTCTTTTCCTGTTTGCCACACCCTCTGAAATATTTCAAAGATACCAAACTCTTTTACCCCGGGAAACGCCTCTGTAACGCGCTTACCAAGTATGTCTTCTCTGCTGATTTTATCTATCTTCTCCGCCATGGGATTGAAATCTTTGAATATGAAATCCCCGCCGTTATCGACGGCTTCATACACGGCAACACCGCTGCTTATATGATTGAAGAGCTCTCGGTATCGCACTTCGCTCGTTTGTAACTTATTTTCCGCCAGCTTGCGCTCTGTGATGTCGCGGGTTACACCCATAATGCCCACTGCCTGCTTATTTTCATCTCTGACAATGGAAGCCTTAGTCTCTACCCAAACGGTGGTCCCGTCTTTTCGAGTCATTTCAAACTCAGCAGTCCGAGATATGTTAAGCTCCCTCTGTTCGGATTTTTCCATCTCCAAGATCTCTGACAGTATCCCCATGGCCAAATCAAGGGATGATGGCGTCAATGTCTCGGCAGGTGTATGTTTCATAGCCTCTTCCGGTTCATATCCTCTCAGGAGTTTTACGGAAGGGCTTATATAGATGTAATTCAGATTCATATCCATCAAGAAAACGACATCTTGAATATTATCGGCCAGCAGGCGATATTGTTTTTCACTTTCCCTCAACTTCTCCTCTGCCCGCTTGCGGTCGGTGATGTCACGGAAGATGCCCAAGAGAAAGTTTCGGTTGTTTAACCGGATTTTCGCTGCCCGGATTTCTACCGGAATAAATCGGCCTCCTCTGGTCATGAGTCTGTCTTCCAGTGCTTGCCCGGGATTATCTATCTGATGTTTCAGGAATGTTGGCGATAGTCCCGAAATGAGATCCTGTGAGGGATGAAGAATATTTTGTACCTGTCCCACGAGCTCTTGTTTGTTTCGTTCAACCATACGGCATAGAGCTTGGTTGCAGTCGACCAGCAAGGATGTTTCGGCGTCGGCCAGCGCAATACCGTCTTGGGCATTATTGAACAGCGTCCTGTATCTCTCTTCGCTTTCCCTAATCATATCTTCGGCCTGTTTGCGCTCAGTAATATCGCGGGTTACACCCATAATGCCAACTGCCTGCTTATTGTCATCTCTGACAAAGAAAGCCTTCACCTCTGTCCAAACGGTGGTCCCATCTTTTCGTATCATTTCCAACTCAAGCGTCCTGGATATGTTAATATCTCTTTGTTCGGATTTTTCCATCTCCATGACCTCAGATATTGTCCTTAGGGCCAAATCCATGGAGGAGGGTGTCAATGTCTCAACAGGTGTCTGTTTTAAAACCTCTTCCGGTTCATATCCTCTCAGGAGCTTTACGGAAGGGCTGATATAGGTGTAATTCAGATTCATATCCAAAACGAAAACGACGTCGTGGATATTATTGGCCAATAAGCGATATTTTTCTTCACTTTCCCTCAAAGCCTCGTCGTCCCGCTTGCGTTGGACTCTGATTTCTGCCTCTTCTAATTCTCTGGCTATGGTTGGGCAAAGAGGGGACAGGTTACTCTTCATGATATGACCTTGGATGGATGGTAAACTCATAAACTCTGACATCGTTTCTTTGCCAGTAGTTCCAGTTAAAACAATGAGAGGAATATCGATATTTGCTTTTTTTAATACGGCAATGGCTGAGTGTGCATTGAATTGTGGCAAGCGATACTCGCAAAGGATGATGTCCCATTGCTTCTCTTCGAGGGCTTTTTTCATGGCGGCGGCGGTTTCCACCCGTTCATACAACGGATTGTAGCCACCTTTTTTCAGCGCCCGGAGAACCAGCAGTGTATCGTCTTCTGAATCCTCAACTATTAATACGCGGAATGATTGATGGTTCATAATAGGACCTCTGTCTGCTTAAATGATTCCAGTGTTTGAAACGTTAACTAATGACTGCCATGACGCTTGATGATTTTTAATCATGTCCCATATGAATTTATCTACTTGGACTTGCTATCCATATTTTTACAATTGCGACACACGCCATAGAAGTCGATATATATTCCGCCGATTTCAAAACCTTGCAGTTTTTCAGTCGGTATTAAAGACTTGTCGACATCAATCTCAAGATTAACAATGTTACCGCAAATACTGCAAATGAGATGATTATGAGGGTTCTGTAACAGTTCCTTAAATTTTTGATTGAAGTTACGGATTTGGATTTGAAGACCTAGCACTAACACCAATAGACAAACAACTAACACCATAACAATAGTTTCTTCCATAGCATACTCCACTTGCTGAATTAGAAACCTGCCACATGTTAACAATTATCGTTTGTAACTTAGCATAAAATTAAAAATTTAAAAATGAGGATTTCAGGAAGAAGTCTTTGCGGAATGCACATACTACTGTTCAGTTGAGAGCAACTGCTGGAATTGAGGATTACTGGTAAATGTTGTAATTCACTTCTGTGAAACAGTGTTGGTCTTACGCAGAAGATCGGCAAACTTGTCAGGGGCAATAGGTCTACTGAAATGAAAACCCTGCATCTCATCGCAGATAAGATTCCGCAAAAAGTCCTTCTGCTCCTGTGTTTCCACACCTTCGGCCACAACAGTAAGCCATAGAGACTTGCCCATGGTAATGACTGCCTCGGTGATCGCTTGGTTCTCGGAATCTTGGGGGAGGTTACGGATAAATGACCTGTCTACCTTGAGCGAGTCGACAGGAAAGTTTTTTATTTGAGCCAGAGAAGAGTAGCCTGTGCCGAAATCGTCAATGGCGAGACGCACGCCCATTTTCTTGATATTGGTCAGCACCTCAATCACGTGCGAAGGATTATGCATTACCATACTTTCCGTGATTTCCAATTCCAAAAGATTCGGCGCCATACCGGAATCATCCAACGCGACTTTAATGTCTTCTAGTAATTTATCGTCCATGAGCTGGCGAAGCGATAAATTTACCGCCATGCAGACAGGGGGCAGGCCCTGACGTTGCCAGGCGACATTTTGGGCGCAGGCTGTTTTTATCACCCACCTGCCTATGGGCACGATCAACCCTGTTTCTTCGGCTACCGGAATGAATTGCGTCGGGGTTATTGAACCAAGGGATGGATTATGCCAGCGCAGCAGGGCCTCCACACCAGTGATCATGCCGGTTTTGAAATTTACCTTAGCCTGATATTCTAATGATAGTTCGTTGCGCTCCAGCGCACGACGCAGGTTTTTTTCCATAGACAAGCGTTTATTTGATATTGACTGAATATCTTTGGAGTAGAACTGGTAGTTATTCTTGCCTTCTTCTTTGGCAAAATACATGGCGATATCCGCATTTTTAATCAAGGTTTTTTCGTCCGTTCCATCACCGGGATATATGCTGATGCCGATGCTGGCTGTTACGCGGCATTCTTCACCTTGAAGAGACATCGGTTTTATAGTGCTGGAAAGTATCTTGTGGGCTATGATTTCGATTTGACTTAATTTGTCCACTTCCTCGGCCAGTATAACAAATTCATCTCCTCCCAAACGACCAACAACATCGTCGACACGCAGCGATTTTTTAAACCGTCGGGCCATCTCTTTCAGCAGTCGGTCTCCTGCCTCGTGACCCAGAGAGTCATTGATAGTTTTGAAACGGTCAAGATCAACGAAGAAAACCGCTAACTGCCGTTTATGACGCTGTGCAGACCGAATTGCCTGGTTCAGCAGTTGGTTGAACATCAAACGGTTAGGCAGTCCAGTAAGGGCATCGTGAGTAGCCATATAGTTGATCTGTTTCTCTGTCCGTTTGCGTTCGGTAATGTCACGGATCATTCCTTTAAACCCTATTGGTTTACCGGATGAATCTTTTCGTAAAGTTATGGATGCTTCAATGTATCCTTCAATCCCATCTTTTCTTATAATCTTCCAATCGAATCTCTTAGAGGGTTCCTCTGTGTTGTAAACTTCATTAAACGATTGAAAAACTTCTTTTGCGGTTTCTTTATTTGTAAACTGCTTGTGATTCATGCCCAGCAATTCCTCTTTGGAGTACCCGGTTAGTCGGGACATTGAATTGTTGCAAAAGGTAAAGTTACCATTAAGATCAACTTCAAAATAGCCTTCCTGGATGTTTTCAAGAATGGTCCGATATTTTTCCTCACTCTGGTGAAGTGCTTCTTCTGCCTGCTTGCGTTCGGTGATGTCGCGAATGATTCCTCTAAACCCTATAGGTTTACCAAGGGAATCTTTTCGTAATGATACAGATGCTTCAATGTATCTTGTGGAACCGTCTTTTCTGGTAATCTGCCAATCGATATATTTGAGAGGTTTACCTGTTTTGTAAACTCCGTTGAATGCTTTAAAAACTTTTTTTGCGATATCTTTTTCTGTATACTGCCGGTTATTCATACCCATCAATTCTTTTTGGGGGTAACCATGAATTCGGCACATTGAATCGTTAATAAAGGTGTAGTTACCGGCAAGATCAACTTCAAAATATCCTTCCTGGATGTTTTCAAGTATGGTTTGATATCTTTCTTCGCTATGATGCAGAGTTTCTTCCGCCTTCTTTCGTTTTTTGGCATTATCCGGCGATTTGGCTTTACTTATTTTTTTGCTTTTCTTCATTTTGTTAAAGTATATGAAGAATGATTTTGTGTCAAAAGAAATAATGACTACAAAACAGGGGGTATGAATTGTGTTTATTACGGATTGAAGTCAAGCATTTTCGTCGAAGTTGACGATTTGTTTGTTACAGGAAGAAGGTGATACAGGATAGCTGTGGGAAAAACATTCGTTTATTGTGAAACTCCAATTCCGAAAGCGAATAACCTAAAGGTCACTATAGGCGCAGCGGAATTGGTAAGTTGTAATGAGACCCAAGCTTCAGAAACAAAGTGCACTGAAGCTTGCAGGTCGAATTATCCCGCAAAGCGGAGGGTTTAATACCCCGCAGCTTGCTGCGGAATCTGTTTCCAAAGCTTGCTTTGGGGTTCATACTCGTGATTCTGCAGGTGACATCGACCTATTTTAAAGATTCTGCCTGGTAATGAGTAGCCAGGGCGTCAATCGTCGTGCCGATGTTGCCGTTTAAGAAATTATCCAAATCATAACGGGTAAGACCAATGCGGTGATCTGTTATTCGCCCCTGAGGATAATTATAGGTGCGGATACGTTCGCTGCGGTCTCCGCTGCCCACCTGATTTTTGCGCGTTTGCGCCTGCTCTACATTTTGTTTTTGGACCATGGCATCGAGTAAACGCGCCCGTAAAACTTTCATTGCTTTGATTTTGTTTTTAAGTTGTGATTTTTCGTCCTGACAGGTGACAACAAGGCCTGTAGGTATGTGAGTGATGCGCACAGCCGAATCGGTTGTATTGACACTCTGGCCGCCGTGGCCGGTGGAACGATAAACATCAATTCGCAGTTCGTTGGGATCGATATTAACTTCCACTTCTTCCGCTTCGGGCATAATGGCCACCGTGACTGCCGAGGTGTGAATGCGTCCCTGAGCTTCTGTAACAGGAACGCGCTGGACGCGATGAACGCCGCTTTCGTACTTTAGACGGCTGAAGGCGCCGTTGCCTTCAATCAGGGCGATAATTTCCTTGAACCCGCCGGTGCCGCCTGTGGAAGAACTGCTCACCACCTCCACGCGCCAGCCCTGAGATTCCGCATATCGCGCGTACATGCGAAACAAGTCGCCGGCGAAAAGTCCGGCTTCATCGCCGCCCGTGCCTGCCCTGATTTCCAGAAAAACATTTTTATCATCATTGGAATCTTTCGGCAGCAATAAAATATTTAACTTCTCTTCCAAGTCGGTTTGCTTCTGCTTTAATTGCGGCATTTCTTCTTTAACGATTGCTTTTAATTCCTCATCACCTTCCGCCATAACTCTCTGATACTCTTCTATTTGACCTCTTATGTTTTCATATTGACGTATAGTTTCAACTAATTCTCTTAGATCGGCATGCTCTTTGGCATATTTTTGATACATGCCCTGCTTCGAAACAATTTTAGGGTCACTAAGCAGACCTTCCAGTTCCCGGTATCGTATTTCAATGTCGCGAAGTTTATCTAATATAATATCCATGTTATTTTTTAATTAAATACTGCAGTGTTTGTGAGATTAATTTTTTAAAAGGCACATCTGTAAATTCCTTCCCTCTGGAAAAGGCACCTACAAATGGTAATGCCTGTTTGCATTCAAAAGAACGCCAGGGCGGCAAGGAAGAAAAGGATAATTTGAATTATATTGTACCATGCTTTGAGAAGCCAGTAAATCAAGGCAATATAAATAACCTGGTGAAGGCAAGTTGGCGGAAGAAAGATGAAAAGTTTTCATCATAAAAACATAGTCCAATATTTTGTTTTTCTATTAAGAAAATTTTTAATAATTATTATTCTTTTGGTTTTTTTACAATTACCGTGGGTTGTTTCTTTTTGACCTGCGGCTTTTCCGCTTTAGGTTCGTATTTTTTCTTGAATTTTTCGACGCGGCCCGCCGTATCCACAAGCCTTTGCTTACCTGTCATAAAAGGATGGCAGTTGGAGCAAATTTCCGTCTTAATGTCTTTTTTGGTCGACCTTGTTTCAATCACGTTGCCGCAAACACAAGTGATTGTAGTTTCTTTATATTCCGGATGAATTCCTTCTTTCATGTTTTTCTTGCTTTCCTCCTTGGCATTTATCTACAATTAATAATTATAAAGTTTCCTGCTCAATTTTAGGCGTTTGGGGTGCCTTACAATATATATCGCAAAAATTCAAGAAATTTAGTGTGGAATTTTTGTTAGGCCTATTGCGATCATTTCAAATGCAAAATGAACCCCACTAATGTTATGCGTTCATCGAATCCAAAAATTCCTGATTGGTTTCGGTCTTTTTGATTTTTCCGATGATAAATTCCATGGCGTCAACGGGATTCATTTCTTGCAGTAATCTTCGTAGTATCCAGACTCGATTAAGATTATTTTTAGGAATCAGCATTTCTTCTTTTCTGGTTCCGGAACGAATTAAGTCGAAAGCGGGAAAAACTCTGCGATCGGCGATGCGACGGTCTAAATGCAATTCCATATTGCCTGTTCCTTTGAATTCTTCAAAAATTACTTCATCCATACGACTCCCTGTATCAATCAGAGCCGTGGAAATGATCGTCAGACTGCCGCCGTTTTCGATATTTCTGGCCGCGCCGAAAAAACGTTTCGGCTTGTGGAGAGCGTTGGAATCGACTCCACCGGAAAGAACTTTTCCGCTGGGAGGAACAACGGTGTTGTATGCCCGCGCCAGGCGGGTGATGCTGTCGAGTAAAATGACCACGTCTTTTTTATGTTCGACAAGACGTTTGGCTTTTTCAATCACCATTTCCGCCACTTGCACGTGGCAGGAAGCCGGCTCGTCAAATGTTGACGCGATTACTTCACCGGCCACGCTGCGTTGCATATCGGTTACTTCTTCCGGCCGTTCGTCAATTAAGAGCACCATCAAAACGACTTCGGGATGATTCGCGGAAATGCTGTGAGCAATGTCCTGCAAAAGGACTGTTTTACCCGCACGAGGCGGAGAAACAATCAATCCCCGTTGTCCTTTACCAATCGGCGCAAATAAATCCAGAGTTCTGGTGGAATAATTTTTTGGATCATGCTCTAAATTTAACTTTTCCAGAGGATAAAGGGGAGTAAGGTTATCAAAAAGGATTTTATCGCGTGTTTGTTCCGGACTCTCATAATTTACGGTATCAACTTTTAAAAGCGCAAAATATTTTTCCCCTTCTTTCGGGGGGCGGACTTCACCGGAAATCGTGTCTCCGGTTTTTAAATTGAATCTTCTGATCTGCGAGGGTGAAATGTAAATGTCATCCGGACTGGGCAGGTAATTATAATCCACGGCGCGTAAAAAACCAAATCCGTCGGGTAAAATTTCCAATACTCCCGAACCGGAAATCACGCCATTTTGTTCCGCTTGCGTCTGCAGGATAGCGAATATCAAATCCTGACGGCGCATCGCGTTGGCGCCTGGAACATCTAATTTATTGGCTAATTCGCTGAGTTCGCTGATGGGCAATCTTTTAATATCTTCTATGTTCATAAATACTTTCCTTGCTTTAAATTCTTATCTGGCAACGTAAAACGTTATCCTGACATTATATTTACCGTCGTTTTTACCGCATTATTTTTAAAGAAACACAAAAAGATAGTTAAGATTTTTTAGTAGTTACGGATTTAATCTCGGCTTGTCTTATTGAATACGTGAAACGCTCCAAAGGGTAGGGCTTAAAAAGCCTTTTACTAATTATTTTTAATTTTATATTAATCCATAGCGACTGTCAAGGAATTTTATTATCTTTGTTAAAGGCGCAAAATTTATATGGTTTATCTATTATAGACTGAGTTATCATGTTTGCATATCATGGAAGCTTTTTGGCCTCTTCCACCAGCATGATGGGAATATCATCCTTTACTTCGTAGAGCAATTTACACTGATCGCAAATAATACCGCTCAGTTTTTCGTCGAAGTGAACTTTGCCATGACATTGAGGACAGACTAAAATTTCCAATAATTGTTTATTTAAAGGCATTCATGACTCCTTAGTTAATATTTTTTTCACCGTGGCAAAAACCTGCTGGGGAGAAATATCTTCCATACATTTTTTTGTCGAACATTTTTTTAAAAAACAGGGACTGCAGGACAGTTCCGTCCTGATTATTGTATGGCCGGCGCCGTAAGGGCCTGTTCTCGCCGGATCGGTTGGCCCGAAAAGAGCGATAACCGGGGTTTCCACCGCCGAGGCTAAATGCATGGGACCGGAATCTGTTGATATCACCATTTGAGCCTTCTTGAACACGCTGGCAAGTTCAAGCAACGATGTTTGCCCGCCTAAATTTATACTTTCCGTAATCATTAATGAAGTTATTTTCTCTAATGGTTCTTTTTCGCTTCCGGTAAAGACAACCTTCATCTGCAGCTCATCATTAATTAAATCGGCTAAGCGAGCAAACTTTTCATTATTCCAAAGTTTTGTCTCCCATAAAGCGACAGGGTTAATGGCAATAAATTTCTTATCTTCAAGGTTATATTTACACAACAAATTTTGCACCTTTTCTTCCGCTTCTTTGTCAGAGGGAAGAATGAATTGTGCCCTATCTACTTTAGCACCCAAATAACGAGGAAAATCCAGATAACGGTCAACAGCGTGTTTATTCATGTCTTCAGGAATTTTTTCATTAAGAAATAAGCCACTTAATTCCTGCAACGAATCATATCCCAGCTTTCTTTTTCCGCCGCTGAGAAAAACTATCATCGAGCTTTTGAACAAGCCATGAAAATCGATCACCAGATCATAACGGCGCTGCCGCAAAGTCTTCATGAAGGATCGTATTTCTTCTACGGGGAGTCTGAATTGACGATTCCGAAAGTCTTTGCTCCATTTTTTGCGCCGGGAAATTAAAACAGCATCCAGATAAGGGTGATTTTTAACTAAATCCGCCGCGGTTTCTTCCACAACCCAGGTTATGTGAGCTTCCGGATAAAGCTGGCGCAGCGTGAAAAGGGACGGCAGGGTGTGAATCACATCGCCTATCGCGCTGAGTTTTATGATGAGTATATTCACTCTCTATCCTTTAATACCACTTTCTATATTCTATAAAAAAATTGACTGACCTGGTATAAGACCAAGTAAGCTTTCAACAATTAATATTTGAAAGCAACTTGGTCTAAAATCCACCTTACTGCGTCCAAAATGTCAGCGGCAATAAAATCCGGTTTATTCCCCGGCGCTGCTTCATCAGGACCATCATCCTGTAATAAACCTTGACCGAATCCTGTTTTTACCAATATCCCCCGGACTCCTATTTTTTTGCCCGCTTCCATGTCGTTAAACCTATCACCTATCAGATAAGACCTTGTCAAATCAATATTTAAGTCCTGGGCCGCCTGTAGCAGCATGCCTGGAGCCGGTTTACGACAGTTGCAAATTTGCCGGTAAGTCTCTATTCCTTCCGAGGGATGATGCGGACAGTAATAGAATTTATCTATGTATGCTTTTTTCCGACGCAGAGATGTTTGCAGATGCTCATGGGTTATTTTTACAAAGTCTTCAGTAAATAATCCTCTGGCTACACCTGCCTGATTGGAAATGACCACTGCTTTCATTCCACTTTTGTTAATCAATCTGATTGCTTTATAAGCGTTGGGGATTATCTTGAATTTATCTAAGCTATCCAGATAACCGACTTCTTCATTAATTGTCCCGTCTCTGTCCAGAAAAACGGCTGTATTTTTTTTCATTGATTTTTGTCCCAGATGTTTCACAATAAATTCTGAGCTGCGGCAAAAACATCTTCCACAGAAATTAGCTTCATGCAACGAAAATCCGTCGGACATGTTTCTTTTAAGCAAGGGCTGCAGGATACTTCCCGGCGAACGATGACGGATTTGTTTCCCGCAGGTGCTGTGGTAACTGGATTAGTTGAGCCAAAAAGCGCAATCGTCGGAATGTTTAACGCGCCGGCTATATGCATCAATCCGGAATCATTGCTGATGAATAACCGGCATTGGGAAATTAAATAAATTGCTTCCTGCAGAGTTGTTTTCCCGGCAAGATTAATTAATTTAGTACGAGCCAGTTTTTGGACTTCCTGAGCCACTTCCCAATCGGCTTTATTTCCCAGAAGAATTCCCTGCGAAGAGAAATGCTCATGGAGCTTGTCCGCTACCGCAGCAAATCTGTCGGGGGACGATCTTTTAGCCGGACCGTAAGTGGCTCCGGGAGCAATACCAATAATAGTCTTTTTTGTATCTGGTATAAATTTCCGCAAAACATGCCCGGCATCTAAAAGGCTGATTTTTGTTTCCATGTGCATTTCCCGATCAACGGGAACACACCCCAAAGCCTTGACCATTTCCAGATAATAATCAATTTGGTGAATCTTTCTTATTTCTTCAGTGAGGCAAACCCGATTGGTCAGCAAAAGGCCGCGCGCGTCGGAGTCGTAACCGGCGCGCAGGGGAATTCCTGCCGCAAGGACGATAATCGCCGCTTCTATTGCGTTTTGTAAAAGTATCGCCGCGTCAAATTTTTTACCTTTGAGCATTCGGGCTAGACGAAAGACTCCGGTGGGAGTATCAAACTTATTTTCGTAGATGATTACTTCATCTACGGCAGAGAAAAGTCCATAAATATCGGCCACCCATGGTTTTACGAGGACGGCTATGTGAGATTGCGGGTAAGTGGCGCGTATGGAAGTCACTGCCGGCAATGTTAAAATGGCATCGCCAATCCAATTGGTGCCGCGAATTAAAATTTTATCTATGCCTTCACGCGGCAATTTTTTGATATTTTCAGGATTCAATTGTTTGTCCTTTTTGTTTTACTTATTATTAATTTTTCTTTCAAGCAGGGATCATTTTATTCGGCTTGTTTTTTTGCGCTGTCGCCAGCCGATCCAATATAAATTTTTTGAATGATTCTCCGAAGGGAATAATCTCCAACTCAATACGCAGCATGTAAATCATGGTTAAAAATTCGGGGAATTTCTGGAGGCGTGTGCCGTCTTTTTGAGTCGAAATCAGAAAATCAGCACGGCAATCAATAAATCGGGCATTGATTTTTTCCAACTCGTTTTTATTGTAGCGGTGGTGATCGGGGAAAATATCAAATGACAAAACCTGCGCCCCTGCAGATAATAAAGTTTTCTTAAATGAATCAGGCTTAGCTATTCCACAAAACGCGCAAACCTTTTTCCCCGCAAGAATGGAAATTGGCCATTGCGTGCTATAATTTCCCTTGACCATATCTTTCGGCTTGTGAATACTCATAAAAACGGGGATTTTTTCATTATGGACTAATTTTTCGATCATGTTTTTTATTTGTTGTCCTTCATTGATATGCGTGAGCACAATAGCGTTGGCACGTTTTAGTTCCGTTATTGGTTCGCGCAACATTCCCCGCGGAAGAATATGATTGTTTCTCCGCAAATTTTGGTTATCCAATAAAACCAAATTAATATCTCTGAAGATTTGCCGGTGCTGCATCGCATCGTCACAAATGAGTACATTTGCCCCGAATTGATTTATGGCTGTTTCCCCGGTAATAATTCTTTTAGCTCCGGTAATCACGGGAACTCCTTTTAGCGCATGGGCAATTAAGAATGGTTCATCTCCGGCATTTTCGCTTTCGAGCATAATTTTACTGCCATCTGATACAATATTGACGGGATGGATACTTTTGCCGCCATAACCGCGGCTGAGAATTGCCGGCTTAAAGCCGTTTTTCTGCAGCATTTGAGCCAACATAATTACGCAGGGTGTTTTGCCCGTGCCGCCCACGGTGATATTGCCGACGCTAATCACAGGACAAGAAAGGACTGTCTCTTTAAGTATCTTGTGATCGTAAAGCCAATTGCGAAAATTGATAATAAGGCGATAAAAAAAAGAAAATCCATATGCAACTATTTTGACAGGGCTGCACCAACCGGTAATTCCGTCATCATCCCATATCCTTTGCCAATCGATCATTTTTCTCATCACTTCCTTCATCTTTAAATTGCAAATTATACAGACGGAAATATTCACCCTTTTTCTTAAGCAACGTTTCGTGGTCACCTTCTTCAACAATCTCGCCATTAACTAACGCAATAATTCTATCGGCATTGCGGACCGTGGAAAGCCTATGGGCGATAACCAGCGTGGTGCGACCTCTCATGAGATTATCCAACGCATCCTGTACTTCAATTTCCGCCTCCGTATCCAGTGATGAAGTGGCCTCATCAAGAATTAAAATAGGAGCGTTTTTAAGCAGCGCCCGGGCAATGGAAAGACGTTGTTTTTCTCCTCCAGAGAGCTTGGTGCCCAATTCACCGATATTGGCATCATATCCATTAGGCAGTCTCATGATGAAATCATGAGCGTTGGCCGCCTTAGCCGCGTTAATGATATCATCTTCAGTTCTTTCGATATCACCGTAAGCGATATTATTTTTTACCGTGTCATTAAAAAGTATCGTCTGCTGCGTTACTATGGCTATCTGGCTGCGCAGTGACTGCAGGGAAACGTCCCGAATATCATAGCCGTCAATTAGAATACGACCTTCGTTGACATCATAAAATCTGGGAATCAGATTAACCAGCGATGTTTTCCCTCCACCGCTCATACCCACAAAAGCCACAACCTCTCCGGCTTTAATAGAAAGGTTGACATTTTTTAACACCGGATTTTTTTCATAGCGAAACGTCACATTTTCAATATCAATACCATGTTTAATTGGTGGAAGATTTATGGCTCCGGATTTATCTTCAATATCGGGGGTAAGGTCAATGATACTGAAAATACGGTCGGCGCCGGCAATGCCCTGATTGATGGTGTTATTGATATTGGTGAGCCGTTTAACCGGTTCGTAAAGCATCAATAGAGCGGCAATAAAAGAGAAGAAAGTGCCAGGTGTGGAAGTGCCATGCAGTACGTTGTAGCCGCCGTAAAAAATGACGGCGGCTATCCCCAATCCGCCCAGAAAATCCATGAATGGGCTGGAAATGGCGTTTACGGAAACGGCTTTCATGTTATATTTAAACAACCTTTCGTTTTCCATAGCGAATCTTTTGCTTTCGTATTTCTCCATGCCGAATGCTTTGACAATGCGGGTTCCGGAAATAGTTTCCTGTAAAAGAGAATTCAGTGTTCCCATTGTAACTTGTGTGGATGTTGTCACATTGCGCATTTTTTTTCCAAACAAGGAAATGGGATAAATGGTCAAAGGAAAGACGACTATCGCGATGAGCGCCAGTTTCCAGTCGGTATAGAAAATAACCCCCACCAACGATATCAGCATAAAGCTGTCTTTGACCAATGCTGTAATTGCCTCTGATGCGGCGGTTTGAACGGACAGAACATCATTGGTAATTCGTGACATCAGCAATCCTGTGGAATATTCGGTAAAAAAAGATAATGATTGTTTCTGGATTTGTTCGTACAGTTTATTGCGCAAATCCGTGACAATGCGCAAACCGATGGAACTCATTAAAATGGCCTGTCCGTAGTTGCTCAATCCTTTGAACAGAAAAATAGCGACTACTGCAAATGGGATCCATTTAAGCGCGGCAATATTTTTACTCACAAATATGTCGTCAATGGCCGGTTTGGCAATCAGCGGCAGAGCGGATTGCAAACCTCCGGCAATCAACATGCAAATCGCGGCAAATATAAAGCGCAAATAATATTTCTTGGCCATTAATATCAATCTTTTAAAAGTTTCCATAGCTTGTCCTATACCATATCGCAGGCAATTTGCGCAGCTCTTCTTGCAGCGCCGGGTTCGCCCAGCTTGGCTCGAATTGCCTCCAGTTCTTTTATCATTTCCTTTTTTCTTTCTCCATTTTTTAAAATGGACAGGACTTCTTCGGCAATACGCTTACCGCTGGCATCGCTCTGAATTAATTCTGGAACAATGGTTTTCCCGGCTATAATATTAACAATACCGATATTTTTTACATCAACGATTAACCTGCCGATAATATAAGAAATCAGAGAAATTTTATAAACTATAACCATAGGAACTCTAAGGAGAGCTGTTTCCAGTGTCGCTGTCCCCGAAGCGACCAAAGCTAAATCAGCACAAGAAATAACATCATATGTATGACCAGAGACCACTTTTACTTTTACATTAAATCTGGAAATAATTTCGGTTACGCTTGTTTCTTCAAGCGTATCGGCTAGCGGCAAAATAAATTGCATATCCGTTATTTCATTTTTTAATATTTCAGCCGCCCGCATCAGTTCCGGCATCAATTTTCTTGTTTCCGAAAGCCGACTGCCGGGCAAAATTCCAATAGTGACTTTATTTTCGGCAAGACCAAATTTTTTTCTCGATTCTTGTTTTGAATAATGTGGCTTAACCAAGTCCAGTAAGGGGTGGCCGACATAACTTACAGTAAAACCCTTCTTGCCGTAAGTATCCACTTCAAAAGGCAGGATTACCGCCATTTTGTTTACTGTTTTTTTAATTTGTCCGATTCTGCCTTTGCGCCAGGCCCAAACCTGCGGGCTTATATAGTAGAAAACTTTTATTCCTCTTTTTTTAGCAGCTTTGGCTAATGGCAGATTAAAATCGGGATAGTCAATTAGAATAACAAGATCAGGCCGGCGCTCGTCTAACGATTTTTTCATCATCTCCATTGTTTTTAAAATACGGCCTAATTTGGAAACAACTTCGGTCAAACCGACAACAGCCATATCGGAAGCGTTGGCAAGAAGCTCAACCCCTTCTTCCTGTAATTTATTTCCACCGATGCCATAAAAATTGAGCGCCGGGTTGATTTTTAATATTTCCCTGACAAGATTGGCGCCGTGCATATCACCGGAAGCCTCACCGGCAACTATCATAATGATTTTGTTTTTCTTCTGCACAACATTTATTGATAGGACTGGATTTTTTTCTTCAAGAGACATTGTTAATCACGTCGGCAATAAGCCTGATTTCTTCTTGGTTCAATTCCGGGAACATCGGCAGGGAAAGGACTTCCTGCGCACATTTTTCACTTATAGGCAATTTTGCTGAAGCATTATATAAATTCAGAAAAACTTCTTGCAGATGCAGAGGCACCGGATAATAAACAGCAGAGGCGATATCTTTTTTCTGAAGAGCGTTAGCCAAAACATTACGATTCTTCGCGCGAATAGTAAATTGGTGATAAACGTGTTCACAACCGGAAGCTACAGTAGGCAAAATTATATCTGCGCTGTTGATGGCCGCACAATAAGCCGCCGCATTTTGACGGCGTGCTGTGTTGAAATGATCTATTTGTTTGAGTTTAACGCGAATGATTGCAGCTTGAATTTCATCAAGGCGGCTGTTGTAGCCGATTTCCTGATGATAATAACGCTTGGAACTGCCATGATTGCGCAACATTTTTACTTGTCCGGCTATCTCTTCGCTTTTCATGATGACCATGCCGCCGTCGCCGTAACCAGCCAGATTTTTACTGGGAAAGAAACTAAAACAGCCGGCATCGCCAATAGTGCCGACTCTCTTGCCTTTGTATTTCGCTCCAAAGGCTTGCGCGCAATCTTCAATCACTTTGAGTTTGTGTTTTTGCGCTATTTCCATAATAGGCGTCATGTCGGCAGGATGGCCGAATAAATGCACCGGAATAATGGCCTTTGTTTCAGAAGTTATTTTACCTGCAATTTGATTGCAATCGAGGTTAAAAGTATCGGGACAAATGTCCACAAAAACCGGAGTCGCCTTTAAAACGGCAATTACTTCCGCCGTGGCGATGAATGTAAAAGGAGTAGTAATTACCTCGTCACCGGCCTCAATGCCGCAGGCCCGCAACGCCAGAAGCAAAGCATCCGTACCATTGGCAACACCGACAGCATACGGCAAACCGTGATATGCGGCCACTTCTTCTTCCAACGCGTTGACATTAGGCCCGAGAATAAAATGTGTTTGTTCTAAAACATCACTGACCGCAGCATCAATTTCTTTTTTCAGATTATGGTATTGCCTTTTTAAATCCACCATCGGAATCATTTTATATTGCCTCGGCAACCCGCATTTTTTTAATTATGTCAATGGCCAGTTCCAGAGATTTGCGGGCATCTTCACCGGATATAAGCGGTCTGGAACGGTTGACGACCGCATTGATAAAAGAACGAATTTCTTCCTCCAGGGAATCATGGCTGCCCACTTCGATATTATTTTGAACAATCTGCTGTTGACCGGCCTCATTCTTTACTTTGCTCAAAGATAAAATTTCCCGCTTCTGACAATCGACCGAATGATATCCTCCGGCGCCGAAAAAACGGATCTTTTGCATAGTCTTGGCGCTAATGCGGCTGGCTGTAATATTGGCGATACAGCCGGTGGCAAAGGAAATCCGCACATTGGAAATATCAATCTTATCAGAAAGAATCGGAACACCGACAGCCTCCATTCCTAAAATCGGAGAATTCACAAATTTTAAAATAATGTCGAGGTCGTGAATCATCAAATCCAGAATGACATCAACATCAGTACCGCGCTCAAAGAAAGGATGCAACCGATGGGATTCAATAAACATCGGCTTATCTATAACTTTTTCCAGAGCAACGATTGCGGGGTTAAATCTTTCTACAAAACCAACCTGAAGAATCAAATTCTTCTTTTTTGCTAATCCTATTAATTCATCTGCTTCTTCCAAAGTTGCGCAGATAGGTTTTTCTATCAAGACATCCACTCCTGCCTCTAAAAAATCCTTAGCGACCTTGTAGTGTTCGCTGGTAAGGACAGCAATACTCACAGCATCAACCTGACCCAGCATAGCGCGATAGTCGGAAAATGCGGCACATTTATAAATCTCGGCTGCTTTCTGAGCACGATCAATAATCATGTCAGCTACAGCAGTGATCTTACAATTTTCTAATTTCTGATATTTTTGCAGATGATAATTGCCCAGATGGCCGATTCCGATAACGCCGACCTTTATTGTCTTCCTTTTCACATTCATAATATCAGCGGCAAACGCCTCTTTCCGAGTCCTGGATAAATTTTATAAAATGATTTACTTCTGGATAATTTTCCACTTCCTCCTGTGCCCTTTTCAAAGCATCCTTCAGAAGAAGATGGGAACGGAAAATAATCCGGTAGGCGTCTTTAATTGCATTGATCGTTTTGTCCGAAAAATTGCGTCTTTTAAGTCCGACAAGATTTAAGCCAAAAAGCTTGGCATGGTTGCCGGAAGCCATTGTATAAGGGGGCACATCCTTGGAAACTGCTGAAGCTCCTCCAATAATGCAATGAGCACCGATAGAGGAAAATTGATGTATACCGGTTAAACCGCCAATAATAGCATAATCTTCAACATGGACATGACCAGCCAAAGTTGCTGCGTTGGCCATAACAATTCTATCGCCTAACTTACAATTATGCGCCACATGGCAATACGCCATAAGGAGATTGTGATCACCGATAATAGTTACGCCAATATCGGCAGAAGTTGCGCGGTGAATGGTAACAAATTCCCGAACGGTATTGAAATTGCCGATAACTACCCTGGTCTTTTCGCCGCCAAATTTCAAATCCTGCGGAGGAGCGCCGATGGAACAAAACTGGAAGATATGACAACCTTCACCAATATGAGTGTAATTATCAATTATTGTGTGCGGGCCGATTATTGTATTTTCCCCGATTTTAACATCGTTTCCAATTATCGAATAAGGACCAACTTCAACGCTTTCGGCCAATTGGGCATCAGAAGCAATAATCGCTGTAGGATGGATATTCATTTTTTAACTCTTTTCTGATAACTTCTTTTTTTGTTCTTGTAGTTTTTGTAGTATGTCCACTCTCTTTTTAAGTTCATCGAGATTTGCTCTCATCTCCGGAAGTTTTACCCAGCAGGCCAGAACTTTCAACCATTGTTTATGCGGCAATTGCGGACTCCCACCAACAATTTGTCCGGACTTAATATTCTTATGGATTGATGATGCTGCCGCGATCATAACATTGTCACCGATATTAATATGTCCGACCATGCCCGCCTGTCCGCCGACCATTACACCTTTGCCCAGATTTGTGCTTCCGGAAATGCCAACTTGAGCGGCAATGGCCGAATTTTCTCCAATAACGACATTATGGGCAATCTGGACAAGATTATCAATTTTTACATTGCGCTGAATCCAAGTTCTTCCCAGCGCGGCTCGATCAATAGTGGTATTGGCTCCGATTTCCACATCATCATCAATTTGCACAAAACCAACTTGCGGAATTTTGGTGTTGTCCCTGCCGGGAGATGCAAAACCAAATCCGTCAGCGCCGACCACAACTCCAGAATGCAAAATTACCCGTTTACCAATGATGGAAGAGTGATAAACAGTGACATTGGCATAGAGTATTGAATCATCACCAATGGAAGCATTACTGCCTATAAAGACACCAGGGTAAATAACGACTCCCTTACCAATAGTCGCCCCTTTATCGATAAAAGCCCGGGGAAAGATTGTTGCTTCAGGAGATACAATAGCGCCTTCTTCAATATAAGCGTCTGGACTTACACCACTGCGGCCATGTTCTAACGGATAAAAAAGTGTTAACAATTTTCCGAAAGCCGCATAAGGATCGGTCACGATAACTAGATTCTTGCCTTCCGCCACTGTTTGCGGCGAAGCAAGAATAGCCGATGCTTTAGTCAAATTAAGTTTCTTTAAATACTTCTTGTTGGCAATGAAAGTTATATCACCTTCTTTTGCTTCTTCAATGGACCGGATATTGTTGATAATAACATTATCCGCACCAATGACGGTGCCGCCAAGAAACGAGGCTATTTCAGCAAGCGTCATTTTCATCTAATGAAAATTTCCCTATTATTTTGATTTATTGAATTCTTCTATAACTTTTTTACTAAAATCATTTTCCTTATCATAATAAGGTATAGGCATGGTTGCGACATCAATAACCAAAGTATATTTTTCTTTTTCAGCGATGCTGCGGACAATTTTCATTATTCCCGGCATCAACTTCTGAGTCATCTCTTGATCTCGCTTTTTTAGCTCTTCATTCGTATCATTGACCAATAATTGATAATCGCGCAATTTCTTTTGATAAGCAGTTTCCTTTTCTTTTTGCGAACTCTGTGTCATAATTGAACTTTGTTTTTCCAGTTCATCCTTCATTTTCTTTAATTCTTTTTCGGATGATTTAATGTCCTGGGTTTCCTTTTCGTAAAATTTCTTAAAATCTTCCGCAGCCTTTTTGCCGGCATTGGAGTTTTGCATTATTTCCTGTAAGTTAATAAAGCCAATTTTATCCACCGCAAACGAACTTGTGCTCCAGACAAAAACCAACGAGATAATTGCGGCCATAAAGTAAAAACGTCTTTTCATTTAAAATCTCCTTTCTTAATTTATTTGTGGCTAAAAACTTGAATTTTGTTTTTTTCCCTTCATTGCTTACATAGGCATGCCTATAGTAAATTCAAAGCGGCCTGTTGAGCCATCGTCTATTCCTTTGCCGTTAATAATGTGGCCATATTCAAGCCTTAAAGGACCGATCGGTGAATACCAGCGAATACCTAATCCCACAGACTGTCTTAAATCATCCAAGTAATATCCGTTGTTCCAGGCATTACCGGCGTCGTAAAATGTAACTATTTTCATCCCGGATTCTTTAATAAAAGGAAAGACCAATTCAACATTGAAGACTAACATGTCTGTTCCGCCAATTACATCTTCCGTTCCGGGATTGGTCGGACCGACGTAACGAAAACCGCGCAGAGAGTTAATTCCACCTAAAACATATCGAGTGAAAATGGGAATTTCTCCTCCATCATGGCCTTGAATATAGCCGATTCGGCCTTTAACATCAAAAACCACAGATAAGGGAAGGGGATAGTAATAATACAGACTGGCTGCATACTGGGTATAACTGGCATCGCCTTGTAATAGTCCGCCCGCTTCTGTAACCGAAACATTGGCTTTTGTTCCCTTGGAGGGGAAAATATAATCATCCGTTGTATCGCGAACCAAAGATAATGTTACGGCGCTGCTGATTATTCCGCCTTCTTGCTCTAGAATTTGAATAGGAGCAGCAGTTGAAACATCAGAAATATCATCGTCAGTAAGTTTATAACCGACGTATCCGACAATTTTTTCCCAAAGAGGATAACCTAAAGTTAGTCCTGCGCCGCGTGAATCCAAGGTGTAATCGTCATAATCTTTTTTGTATTTCCAGATGCTCACTTGAGACCAAATAGGCAGGTCAAAAAGCCACGGTTCCGTAAAAGATAAATCAATATCATTGGTAGTGGAACCTAAAGATGCTTTCAGACTTAGAATTTGACCATAGCCCAGAAAATTTTGCTGGGTAATCTGCGCCATGATAACAGCCTGATCAACGGCGCTATAACCGGCACCCACCATGAACATCCCCGTGCTTTTTTCTTTGACCCGGATATTGATGTCCGTTTTACTTTTATCCGGCTCTTTTTCTGTTTGAAAATCCACTTCTTCAAAATACCGCAAACGATTCAAATTACTATAACTGTTTTTTAATTTACTGCTGGAATACAAATCCCCTTCAACGACTTCCAACTGACGCCGGATAACCTTATCACGTGTAACGTTATTGCCGGTAATGTTAATATGATTAATGTAAACCAGTTCTCCTTTGGTTATATAAAAATCAATATCAACTAATTGTTCATTTTCTCTGGTATTGATTTTGGGATTAACATCGGCATTGGCATAACCTTCATCATTGCAAGCTTGAGTTAAAAAATCGATGTCCTTCATGATTTTTTCGCGGTTATAATAGTCATCTTTTTTTATTTTCAGGGACTGCAATAACTCTGCTTTGGGTTTTTCCAGTAAATCACCTGAAATTTTCACTTTGTCGACTTTAAATCTTTTCCCTTCCTTAATTTTAATTTTTATGTAAATTCCTTTTTTATCGATAGTTATCTCCGGTTCGCCAATCTGAGCATTAATAAAACCGTTATTGAAGTAATAAGCGGTTAACTTACCGACGTCCTGTTTAAGTTGATCACGCTTTAGAAGCCCGGAATCGGTAAAGAAAGAAAATATACCGTGTTCAGAAGTGCTCATCATATTTTTGAGCTCTTTTGATGAGTAGGCTTCATTACCTCCAAATGTGATCGATTTAACGTAGAGTTTGTCATTTTCTTTAATGTCAAAAATTACGCGAAAATCTTTTTCTCCGTCACGTTCGACTTTATCGTTTATCTCGGCATTGTAATAACCTTTACTGTCATAAAGGGTTTTTATTTTTTCTACATCCGCTTTAATCTTTTCCTGATTTAGATTCTGCTTGGTCTTAACTGTCAGAACTTCTTGAATATCATCTTTGCTTAAGGCTTTATTGCCGTTAATCCTTATTTCGGAAATCAGTCCTTTTTCCTGCACAATAAAAGTGATGACTTTCCCTTCGGGTATTGAAGTCGACTCTGCGGTTACGTCTAAGAAAAAGCCCATTTTGAAAATTGTTTTAATATCATCGGCTATTTCTGCTTCGAAAAAATTATTGCCTACTTTACTTTTGATTTGCGCGGTGATAGCGGAAGATTCTATCTTCCGGTTACCTCGAATTTCAATCCTGGCTATTTTTTGAATCAATCCTGTGCGAATAAGAATTTCGTTTTTTAATTGCGCCGCTATTGCACCTATATTGGTTAATCCTTTGCCTTGAATGGAAGCCGTAGACAAAATATTTGTTTTGGCTACATCAATTATTTTGGCATCAATACTTAAAGTTTCACCTAATTGGGTTAGGCTTCCTATAATCACAAAATCAACGCCCAAGGATATTCCATTTTTGATTGCCTGTTTTTCATCCATTTTGAGATTTTTTTGAAAAAAGGCATCCGCAGGAACTATTTGAACATTTTTCTCTTTTTTTAATTCTTCGATCAAATTTTTATATAGAGATTCTTTGATAGCCTCGCTATTGCCACTGCTGTACACTTCAAAAGGCAGTACACTGATCTTTTTTAATTCCTGAGAATGAACTTGAGGAATAAAAAAAATGATTACAAGTAAAAAAATTAAAAATGTTTGACTAGCTATTTTATTAATAGTCATAAATTCTCCCATCGCGCAGGGAAATCCTGCCGGACATCCTTTCTGCCAGCAATTTGTTATGAGTCACAGTGACAAGAGTAATATTTTTTGTTGCATTTAAATTGACTAAAATATCTTCTATCCTTTTCCCCGTTTCTGTGTCAAGATTTCCCGTGGGTTCGTCGGCAAGCAATATTTCCGGCTCCATCACTAAGGCACGGGCAATTGCCACGCGCTGTTGTTCGCCGCCGGATAGTTCTCCCGGCCTGTGTTTTATTCTATGCTCTAATCCAACTTCACTCAACAATTTGCAAGCTTTTTCTGATGCTTGTTTCTTGGACATCCCGTTGATTAAAGCCGGCATCATTGTATTTTCCAAAGCGTTGAATTCCGGGAGCAAATTATTAAATTGAAAAACGAAACCAATAGCCGAGTTGCGGAAATTAGCCATCTTTTCTTCACCCCATTCAAAAACGTTCATACCGTCAATGGAAAGACAACCTTCTGTTGGATGATCTAACAAACCCAGAATGTGAATTAGCGTACTCTTGCCGGCACCGGACACACCAAGGATTGCCAATGATTCACCTTTTTTTATTTGCAGGTTCAGACCACGCAAAACCTCTATTTTATTTCCATCTTTAATAAACGTTTTTGACAAATTTTTCAGTATAATCATATTTTATAAACTGGCTATTTTAATTTTATTCGTATCTTAAGGCTTCGGCCGGATCCGACTTGGAAGCCTTTAAAGAAGGATAAATTGTTGCTAATAAGCAAATAAGCAGCGTACCGACAACAATGATAAAAACATCAACATAGTTAACCTTGGATGGAAGTTCACTCAAGTAATAAACATCGCCCGGCAAAATCTTGAAATGGAAAATTTTCTCCACAAAAAGAGATACTTTTTGTACATTTAAAGCTATGGTTACACCGGCAATGCACCCCAGAGCCGTGCCGATAACACCGATAATCAGACCTTGATAAATAAATATTTTCATAATGCTGCGGGAAGTCGCCCCCATTGATTTCAGAATGGCAATATCCTTGCTTTTCTCCATGACAATCATTATTAAAGCACTGATTATATTAAACGCGGCGACAAGTACAATTAAGCTCAGAATAATAAACATGACGCGTTTCTCCAGCTTTAAAGCGGAAAAAAAGTTTTTATTCATCTGCATCCAGTTTTGCGCCCAAAAGGGAAAGCCCAATTTACTTTGAATTTTTCGGGCAATACTATCTGCCTTATAAATATCATCGACTTTGACATCAATTCCCGTAACAGTATCACCCATTTGTAAAAAATCCTGACAATTTTGCAAAGATAAATAGGCCAGCGTCGAATCGTATTCGTAAAACCCTGATTTCGAATATGCCAACGACAACAAATTTTTTCATGCGGGGCATCATTCCCATTGGCGTAGAAATGCTCACCGGCGAAATTATTGTGATAGTATCATGAAGATAAATACCAAGATTTCTGGCCATTTCCTTGCCGATGACAATTCCTTCCGGCTGCAGACTTTCTTTTCTATAATTTAGAGGAAGCTCAGGAGGGATTTTGTTGAGATATTCAATGCTGCCTTCTTTAATTTTCCCCAAATTAATAACTTTAAAAGCGCTTTTAGTATCCAAAGCGCGAATGACCACTCCCGTAACGCCATTGCCATTACGTATCATCGCTTGGCTGTAAATAAATGGTGTTGTAGCGACAACTCCTTCTATATCAGCAATTCGTTCGCGAACTTTCTGATAATCTTTCATTGGGCCGGTCATATCAGTTGTCAGTTCAATATGGGATTTAATTCCCAACATTTTTGTGCGAAAGTCCTCTTCAAATCCATTCATGACCGCCAATACGATAATCAAGGCCGCAACACCTAAAAAAATACCAAAGATCGATATAAACGTAATGATCGAAACAAATATTTGTTTACGCTTTGCACTTAAATAACGTTTACTTATAAAAAATTCATATGGCATCAAAATATTATATCCTGCATTCGAGAATAATATTATTTGTAGAAAACATTAGTTAATATCATTATTTTACTCCGGTTTAATTCTCAAAAGCGGAAATAAAATGACTTCCCTTATGGAAGATGAATCGGTAAAAAGCATTATCAGGCGGTCAACTCCGATGCCTTCACCGGCTGTAGGCGGCATGGCATATTCCAATGTTCGAATATAATCTTCATCCATTTCTTGAGCTTCGTCATCACCAGCCTCCCTTTCCTGCAATTGCTGCATAAATCTTTCTCTCTGGTCGGCAGGATCGTTTAACTCCGAAAAGGCGTTGGCAATTTCCCGGCCGGAAATGTAGAGTTCAAATCGATCAACAAGTTCCGGATCGGTGTTGGACCTGCGGGCTAAGGGGGATACTGCAACCGGATAATCGGTCACAAATGTCGGCTGGATAAGCTTCTTTTCGACCACTTCATCGAAAATGGCCATGTGAATTTTTCCCAGCGCGTCGGTTTCTTTGACATCGCAGCCGACCTTCCGGGCAAAATCAATAGCTTTCGTCCGATCAGTCAGGTCAGCAGGTTCCATTCCGGCCATTTGTAAAAGCGCATCCTTCACGGAAAGCCTCTTCCATGGCGGAGTCAAGTCAATTTCCATGCCCTGATAAGTGAACTTGAGCCCATCGAAAACGTTTTTAGCTATAAAACCGAATAACTCTTCCGTAAAGGACATCAAGTCTTTATAATTCGCATAACCCCAGTAAAACTCCATCATGGTAAATTCCGGGTTATGAAAGGAGTCGATACCTTCGTTGCGGAAGCTACGGTTGATCTCATAAACTCTTTCCATTCCACCGGTGACCAGCCGTTTTAAATAAAGTTCCGGTGCAATCCGCAGATAGAAATCCGTGTTGAGTGCATTATGATGGGTTTTAAACGGCCTAGCTATAGCGCCACCAGCGCGCGGCTGCATCATTGGCGTTTCCACTTCCAGAAAATTACGCTTGTCCATAAATTGACGAATAAGCTGAATAATTCTGCTACGCCGATAAAAAATTTCTTTAACCTTGGGGTTGGCAATTAAATCAAGATATCTCTGTCGGTATCTTGTTTCGATATCAGTAAGGCCATGCCACTTTTCCGGCAGAGGGCGCATGGACTTTGAAAGCAGTTGTAATTTTTCCGCTTCAATAGTTAATTCTCCGGTTTTGGTGCGAAAGAGTTTCCCGGATACATAAATGATATCGCCTATATCCAGTTTCTTAAAAACAAAGTAATCATCAACACTTAGAATGTTTTTAGCTATATAACATTGAATTTGGCCCTTATAATCTTGAATTTTGACAAACGCAGCTTTCCCAAAATTACGCACGGCCATTAAACGCCCGGCAATAGAAAATCTTTGTTTTAATTGCGTTAGAGATTCGCTATTGGAAGTTCCAAACTTGGTTGATAATTCTGCCGTTGTATTTTGCGGTTTAATTTCGTTGGGATATAAATCAACCCCAGCCGCTTTTAAATCCGAAATTTTTTCCCGGCGAATATTCAAAAGCTCACTATCTTCCATAATTTCTCCACTTTTTTAAAAGTTTATCTCACTATATTTTTTTTGCCAAATAGTCAAGCATGATAGTGAGTCCCAAGTTTCAGAAGCGAAGCGCACTGAAATTTGTTGGACGAACTATCCCAGGTGTGCAGCGACGCGGGATTGTGATCATGTAATTTTATATGATGAATAATAATTCTTTTTAACTTCCCACACAAAATTAGTTTGCCACAAGCGATAATGTTATGTATCATAGATAAGATTTATCAATAGGGGGTGGTTAAATGGTAAACAAGGCAACATTGATTGGCAGACTGGGAAAAGATCCGGATATTCGTTATACGCCTGATGGCACAATGGTAACTAATTTTAATTTAGCCACGGATGAACAATGGAAAGATAAAAACGGGGAAAAAGTTCAAAAAACGGAGTGGCACAGAATAGTTACTTTTGGAAAGTTAGCCGAGATATGCGGCAACTATCTTGTTAAAGGCAAACTTGTTTTTGTTGAAGGTCGTATTCAAACCCGTTCGTGGGAAGACAAGGATGGCATTAAGCGCTACACGACTGAAATTATAGCTTCCAACATGCAAATGTTGGATTCCAAAGGTCAGAATAAAACAGATGAATCATCTTTTGAGGCTGCGTCAGCAAGCGCCAACAACAGCAATGCGCCGATAGATGATGTTCCATTTTAACTATAGTTTTTGATTGCAGCTGTTAATGCAGCCACATTCTGAAAAGTGCCGCAATGAATACGTTTGTCGGTAATTTCGCAGAACCGGCATTCGATTAGCTTAGCACAGAACTGAACCTTGGAAAAGACAGAAAATCACGGGTATGAACCACAAAGCAAGCTTTGGAAACAGATTCCGCAGCAAGCTGCGGTGAATTAAATACCTACTTGTGCGGTATAATTCGACTAACAAACTTCCATTAACTTCGCTTTTGAAGTTTGAGTCTCATTACCCTCCGCTTCGCGTGATCAGTAATATTTGCTGAGATAACTTTCCAGCCTGTTCAACCCCTCTTTAATATTGTCCAGAGAGTTGGCATAAGAAAAGCGCAAAAATCCTTCACCTGCACTGCCGAAATCAATGCCGGGGGTGACACCAATTTTTACCTCTTCAGCAATACGAAAAACTTCCTTATAAGAATCCGTGCAGAAGCACCGCGCATCGGCAAACACATAAAACGCTCCGGTGGGCTCAACATGGATGACAAAACCCATGTCCTTTAATCGTGCCAGCATGTATTTTCGGCGTTCATCATAAATTCTTATCATTTTAGCCACATCTTTTTTAGCTTTGGTAAGTGCGGCAATGCCTGCCCATTGAATAAAACCGTTGGCTGAAATCATAAAGTTTTGATGAATCCTCTGCATGACTTGAGTAAACTCTTTGGGAAAGATGCAGTAGCCCAAACGCCAGCCGGTCATCGCGTATAATTTGGAAAATCCGTTGATGACAAAAGCCTTATCCGTAAATTCCAAAATAGAGTGTGCGCGGTTTCTATAGACCAAGCCGTGATAAATTTCATCCGAAATAATATACTGCTTGTCAAATCGCGCTACATTCTGCAATTGCTCTCTGGTCATCACAATGCCGGTGGGATTGGAAGGTGAATTGATCAGAATCGCCTTTGTTCGGTAAGATAGTTTTTTCTTAATTTCCTTTGGGCGGTACTGAAATCCCTCTTCGGGGTAGGTTTTAACTTCTTTGATCTTGCCGCCAGCAGCCAGAATAAAATTTTGATAACAGGGATAACGAGGATTGGAAATTATCACTTCATCGCCTTGATCTAAGATCGCGAGCATTGCGAAAAGCAGCGCGGGAGAAGTGCCCGTGGATACAAGCACCTGATCGGGTGTGATTTTGACGCCGTATTCCTTTAAATAAAAATCACATATGGCCTGCCTGAGTTCCAATAGGCCGAGAGCGTGGGTGTAACGGGTTTTATTATTCAACAGTGCTTCGTTTGCCGCCTTTGTGATAACTTTTGGTGTGGGGAAATCAGGTTCCCCTACTTCCATGTGGATTACATTTTCGCCCCTACGTTCCAGTTCCTCGGCCTTGGCCATAACATCCATTACAATGAAAGATGTGAATTTGGACGCTCTTTTGGAAATCATAGATACCTCTTATGTATTGATAGATTATTTCTATTGCGAATGTCTGAGTTTTTCAACTAACTTTTGACATTTTATCAAAACTTGATGAACTTCCGGTTATTTGCGATCTTAACTTTTTGAATATAATTATTAAAACACGCTAATAATTGGCTCATTAATTGCAAAATTATCCTCAAAAGCTAAAAAACGATTGCTATTAGTACAAATTTGTTACAAAATATAACAAAGGTTAATAGAACCTTCTATGATTAAAAGTACAAAAAAATCTTTTTCTGAGAAAGAGCGTAATTTGAGTATTCATAGTTATGAAGAACTGGCGACACTGCACGCAATAGCTAAAATTTTAGCTCAGCCTCAAGACCTTCGCGATCAACTGGATCTTGTCCTGCAGGAAATGAGTTCCCGTCTAGGCATGCAGCGTGGTATGATATCTTTGCTTGATCGCGAGAAAAAAGAAGCATGGCTGGATATCGCTCATGACATCAATATTGACGGGTTAAATGTTACCTACAAACCAGGCGAAGGAATTACTGGTAAAGTTGCAGAAACCGGTCGTCCAATGGCAGTGGCAAATTTAGGACAGGAAACGCATTTTCTGGATCGCACAGGGGCGCGCCGCCATCTGAATCGAGCTGAGCTTTCTTTTTTGTGTGTTCCTATTATATATGATGCTCAAGTAGTGGGTGTTTTATCCGCCGACAAGGTTGCCCAACAGGTAGAAAATCTCGATAAAGAACTGGCAATGTTGTCTTCAGTTGCCGAGCTTATGGCCAAGGCAGTACATATCCGGGCACTGGAAGAAGAAAACAAACGGTTACGCAAAATTGTCGGCAGTACACGCCCGTCTTCAATTGACATTATCGGTCATTCCAAGACCATGCAGGAAGTATTCGGTTTAGTGGCCCAGGTATCCGATTCCAATACAACCGTCTTAATCACCGGTGAAACAGGAACCGGTAAGGAACTGATCGCCAGGGCGATCCACATGAACTCTCCGCGTCACAAAGCGCCGCTTGTGCAGGTTAATTGCGCGGCTATTCCGGATACGCTGATTGAAAGTGAGCTTTTCGGTCACGAAAGAGGCGCCTTTACTGGGGCGCTGCATCAACGACGGGGACGTTTTGAAGAGGCTAACGGAGGCACAATTTTCCTCGATGAAGTAGGCGAGCTTTCCGCTGCCGCTCAGGTAAAGCTTTTGCGCGTTTTGCAGGAAAAAAGGTTTCAACCTTTGGGTTCTTCGCGGGTGATTAATGTCAATGTCCGCATTATCGCTGCGACTAATAGAAATCTGGAACAAGACATTCTGGCGGGACGTTTCCGTGCCGATTTGTTTTACCGCTTGAATGTTTTTCCCATATATTTACCTTCGTTGCGCGAAAGAGGAAGCGATATCATTCTTCTGGCTGATCATTTTATTTTGAAATACAGTAAGGAAATGGGGAAAAATGTTAAAAAAATATCCACCACAGCAATAGAAGCATTCCTATCTCACAAATGGCCGGGCAATGTGCGTGAACTGGAAAACTGTATCGAACGGGCTGTTCTGCTATCCACTACCGATACAATCGACTCTTTTCATTTGCCGCCGTCCTTGCATGTAAGAGAAACAAAGTTAGAAAAGAAAGAGCACAGCAAACTATCTTCTATTGTCGAAGCGCAGGAAAGATCTTTAATTATAGAGACGCTGAAAGCTACCGGAGGAAATCAAACAAAAGCTGCAAAAGTTTTAGGGACAACAAAACGCATCATTCAATACAAAATTACCAAACTGGGCATTGATCCAAAACTTTTCCGCAAGAAAAATAAAGACGCCGGAGAAATCAAGTAATATTCATGAGACTCAAGATTCAGAAATAAAGTGCATAATCTAAAGGTCATCTACGACTGAAGCTTACAGGTCGCATTATCCCACCGCGTAGAGGGCAGTAAAATTCAGATATTACATACTCAGTGCTGTAATATATGTTAGTTGAATTGATCTCTGGCGCGAAGCGACGTGGGCTTTGAAGCTCGAATATTATAGTAGAATTCATACCGTGGAGTAATGAAACTATGGATACAATACTTACAAAAATACAGGAACTAGCTCTCCTGCATGACAAAATCGACCCCAAGATCGTAAAGGAAAAAAATATCAAACTGGGACTGCGGAATGAAGACGGCTCCGGTGTTTTTGTCGGTATTACTAGCAAGGGACAGGTAATCGGTTATGAAAAAATCTATCACGGTGACGGCACGGAAGCGGTGAATCCTGTTCCGGGCAAACTCTTCTATTGCGGTTATGATGTAGAGGACATTATTCGCCAAAAAAAGCAAGATCATCGATTTGGTTTTGAAGAAACTGTTTACCTGCTGTTAACCGGTGAGCTACCTGATCGAAAGGATTTGAATGCCTTTTCGCAATCCCTTGCCAAACGTCGCCCTCTTCCTAACGGAGTCAAGCAGATGATAAAAAACCATCCGCCCCACGACGATCAAATGGGATCTTTACATACGATCGTTTCTGCCATGCATATTTTCGATAAAGATCCCAATTCCACGAATATAAATAATGTGATTCTGCAATGCGTTGACCTCATCGCCAAATTCCCGACCATTATCGCTTACAACTATCTAGCCGTGAAAATGAAAAAACGGGAACGGCTGGTACTTCCGGAGCCGTCTCCGGATATGAGTGTTGCTGAAACTTTTCTGTATCTGCTCAAGGGAAATACGGCTGACAGGTCTGTAGCAGAGCTTTTTGATACAATGCTTATATTTCACGCCGAGCACGGAGGAGGAAACAACTCCACATTTTCCACTCGGTGTGTTTCCTCTGCCGGCGCCAATACCTATATGGCTATCTGCGCCGGAATAGGTTCGCTCTCCGGTCACTTACACGGAGGCGCGAACGTAGCTGTCATGAACATGATTGACGACATCAAAAATAAAGTAAAAAACTGGGAAATCGATGCGCAAGTAAGCGATTACCTCATGAAGATTCTAAATAAAGAGGCTGGCGACAAATCTGGAACAATTTACGGAATCGGTCATGCCGTGTATACCGTATCGGACCCCCGGGCAATGTATATAGAAAATCAAGCGGGAGAACTTGCGCAGTTAACCGGCCGGTTGGATGAATTCAACCTGCTAAAAAAAATAGCGCTTATCGCGCCGGTTTTAGTTAAAGAAAAGAAACACAAAACAGTTTGCACGAATGTGGATTTTTACTCGGGATTTGTTTATGAATGCATGGGAATACCCCGGGAACTTTTTACGCCGATTTTTGCACTGGCACGAATTGTCGGCTGGTCTGCCCACCGGATCGAAGAAATCGTGCAGGGACGGATTATCCGTCCATCCTATGTCACTTCACTAAAGGTAAAGAAAAGCTACATTCCCTTGAACAAGCGTTAATGAGTACCATTAGACGCACTATTTTTGGTCCTTAAATAGATATGGGTTAAGATAAAAGCGAGAAAACATAAATGAAAGGAAAATGAAGGTATTTGCGAGCGCATTACTTACAGCACGTTGAGTTTGAGGGACTTGGCAGCATTCAAACTTGGCTTAAACAAGCCGGGTACGAAATAACAAACACCAGTTTCTTTAAGTTAGATAAACTTCCTGATCTTAAAACAATAGATTTTCTTATAGTTATGGGTGGTCCGATGAGTGTTAATGATGAGGATAAATTCCCCTGGCTTGTTTACGAAAAAAAATTCATTTATGAAGCGGTCAATTCGGGAAAGCCCGTCTTGGGGATTTGTCTGGGTGCACAGCTCATTGCCAACGCATTGGGTGCCCATGTTTATCAGAATTCAGTGAAAGAGATTGGTTGGTTTCCAATATATGGACTGCCCTTAAATGATAAATCCATTTTTAGTTTTCCGTCAAAGGTAGAAGTGTTTCACTGGCATGGTGAGACATTTGATCTGCCAGCAGGAGCAGTACTTTTGGCAAAAAGTGACGCATGCGAAAATCAGGCGTTTCAACTCGGCAAATCGGTTATCGGTTTGCAGTTTCATCCGGAAACAACACCTCAAGCTCTACAAGAAATTGTATTCAATTGTCGTGACGAATTGCTTTCTGCTCCCTATATTCAAACAGAGGAAGAAATTCTTTCTATTACACCCGCCAAATATAAATCCATCAATCATTTAGTGAGTAATATACTTTCTTTTTTGTTGGATAAAAAACGTCAATAAATCAGCTAATAAGATCTTCTGGTGAAAGGACTTTTTAGATAACAGAAGTATTTCTTTCAATATATTCGATATAGAACAAGAATACCCAAAACACGTTTGCTCTCTGGCGGTATACCAGCAAAAATTTAACCATCTTGAGCGTTATTTATAAAATAATGCACGAAAATAAAAGATATTAGTTGCTATTAACAAATTTTTTTTATAACAAAATATCATTAAGGTTCTTTAGACCTGATATGAGTAGAATTTTGAGAAAACTATCTGTTAGAGAAGGTTAATGTGATATAAACATTGAAAAAATTAATGACATATAAACCTGATTTCCATAAATGGCACGGGCAAGGTGCGGGAATTTGAAAATTGCATTGATCAAGATGTTTTATTGTCAATGATCGATACCATAGATTACCAACATCTTCTATCTTCACTGCAAACAAAGGAAAAGAAAATTGCGAAGTAAGTATAAAAATGTACTTTCTTCCGTTGTTGAATCTTAAGAAAGAGTCTTTAATTACTGGAGACGTGAAAGTAATGATGGAAACCGAACAAAAGTCACTTAAAATTATGAATTACCAAGCGCATTATCCGGTAAAAAATATAAAAAATGATTATAATAAATAAGTATTTATGTAAAAAGAAAAAATACCAAAGTTAATGATGAAAAATTTTTGTCAAGGTATGGTGGCAAATAAAAAGATATTTGAAGATAAAAGTTTGAAAATGTTTTATTGTTTTTAGAAAGAACAATTTTGTACTTTTAAAAAAAGAAAATGGATTTTTTTAATAGTATAAAGAGTTAAAAATGAAAGGATGTGCAATAATGTAATTCATTTTGTACAACTGGCATGGATTTGGCAATAAACATAACGCCTTGTAATATTCGGGCTGGAAAGAGTTTTGGAGGATTTATTAAAATATGTGTCGTTTGTTTACCGTAACTTTGAGAAAACTGCTTTCGTTCTTTGCGATTAATGGTCACAATATTATGAAAGAAGGTGTTAGAGTTGGATAATCGAATTCCTAAAATATATCTCTTCCATTGTGCAACGAGCTATGATCAAGGAGAATTGTTGAAAAGTTATTCTCCAAAGGACTGTAAGATTAAAATAGTCTCGTTGCCCTGTTCAGGTAAGCTGGACATTCTTTACCTCACTAAAGCATTTGATATCGGTGCGGATGGGGCAGCTATTCTGATATGCAAAGAAGGCGAATGCCGTTACATGGAAGGTAATATGCGTGCCAAAAAACGGGTACAAGCCGTCGATGAATTAATGGAAGAAGCCGGCCTTGGAAAAGGTAGGACTAAAGTAATTCAGATGGGCGACAAGGGTATAATAGGTGCCATCCATGAGTTAGAAGATTTCTTACTTCAAATAAAGACAATGGTTAAAAATGCTTCGTCTTTGCCAACAGCACAGACGGAATAGTTTTTCGTTAATCTATGACAGAAGGAGTACAGGGTATGAAACCTGAAAGTAAATTAGCGGTTAAAATCAGCGGCAAAGAATTTATTGTTACCGCCGAGTATTTGCCGGTTGCCGGCACTGAGTTGGCGATCGATCCCAAGTTATTTGGCAGCGGTGCGACGGCAGTAAATGTGGCTGATAATCACTATGGCGTATCCATTTCCAGCTTGGCGGCTTCTGTCGCGCTGAATCAGGCCGGCATTGAACCGGTATTGCAAATTATAACGAGAGACCGCAACCGCATTGCGCTCCAATCCGATCTGTTGGGAGCAGCTTCTCTTGGTATTAAAAATGTATTGTGTCTTTCCGGTTTTCACCAAACTCTCATTGGCTGCAGTGAATCCGCCAATGTCTTTGACATTGATTCTATTCAACTCATCGATATGGTTAGAAAGATGAATGATGGAGAGTTGCTGGATGGTTCGAAAATCCAAGGGAAATTCTGTATGTTAATCGGCGCTGCTGCTAATCCGGATTTGAAGCCGATCGAACTGAATATTATAAGATTAAGTAAAAAAATAGCCGCCGGCGCCAATTTTATTCAAACTCAACCAGTGTTTGATGTTGATGCATTTAAAATCTGGCTGGAAGCCGTTAACACTGCAGGGCTTACCGATAAGACAGCCATTCTTGCCGGCGTCATGCCGCTCAAGAGTGCAGCCCAAGCCAAAGAGTTGATCGAGTTGCATACCGACTTTGTTATTCCCGAAACGATCATAAACCAGCTAACGAATGCCGGTGATTTGGGGGCTCAAAGAAAAGAAGGCGTAAAAATAGCCGCTGAAATAATAAGTAAGCTCAAAGGTCTTCCCGGGTTAAAAGGTGTTCATATTGCCTCCGGTAGCAATGAATCAGCCATTAACGAATTATTAGCGGCCATAAAGTAAGAGACTGAATAAAATGCCCAAGAAATATCATATTGAAACAAAAAAGATTGCACCGAGGTTGCCGAAAAGAGGTAAGTTCGGAATTGTTGATTGGCGTGAAGATTGCGCCCGGTGCCACAATTGTGTGAAAAAGGCTTGTGTGTACGACCGCTACCGCCAGGAAATGCAGTACATCAAAAACATGGATGAATTTAATTCCATGTTCTTTGAATGCATGGGTTGTTTCTCCTGCGTGCAGAAATGCACGAAAGGTCTACTGGCGCTAACCGTGAATCCAGAATACGAAGACATGGGCAACGGTTATTATACACCGGATATTATTCTGACGACTTGGAATCAAGCGGAAACCGCCGGTATCCCCGTTTCCGGTGCCGGCTATCGCGGTAAGTTTACAGGTGCCGGGTTTGATTCCATGTGGACGGACATGTCCGAAATTGTCCGCCCGACTCGCGATGGAATTCATGGACGTGAATACATCAGCACCTCTGTTGATATCGGAAGAAAACCAAAATTACTTTCGTTTGAAAACAACAAACTGACTACTATATTACCACCACTGGTAGACCTGCCGGTTCCGATAATTATCGATATGTTCCCCGAGAAATATCATTTCCCCAATCTCATGCCGATGTTATTGGCTGTCGCTGTCAGAACCGGCACCATGATAATCGTTGATTGGCAACATCATCTTCTTCTGGGGACCTATGAAGAAAACCATTTATCGTATATCATTTTCTATCTTGGTAAAGAGACTCCGCTGCCGCCGCCGGATATCCTTGGAAAGTTGCGTCTTATTGAAATCGCTGATAGCGATAAAACCGAACAGCGGATAAAAGAGATTAAAACAGTCAATCCGGAATTGGTTGTTTCGGTAAGGGTTGAATTAGACGCTCGCGGTGAACAAAGAGCCATTGAGCTTGCTCATTGCCCTTTTATCGAAGCCGTACACATCGTATCCGATATAAACGGAAATCAAACGGGAGTAGAAAAACCTAAATTTATAAAGGATATGACACGGAACATCCACACGTCTCTTGTAAAAGAAAATATCCGGGATGAAGTTACTTTGATTGGCAGCGGTGGTATCGCTTTGGCAGAACATATGGCAAAAGAAATAATCTGTGGCGCGGATGTTGTCACAATCAATATGCCGCTGTTAATCGGTCTCGAATGCCGTTTTTGTGCAAACTGTCGCGATGGTTTTTCCTGTCCGGCAAAGATTGAGACAATCACCGCCGAGTACGGGATTGGACGCATGACAAATTTAATTGCTGTCTGGCATGACCAGTTGATTGAAGTGATGGGAGCCATGGGAATGAGAGAAGCCCGCCGTCTGCGTGGTGAGACCGGCCGTGCATTATTCTTTGAAGACCTTGAGGAGGAAACCTTTGGAAGGATTTTTGGCAAGAGAATCAGGGCTTAAAAAAGTCCTGCCTGAAAATACAATAAAAACATTGGTACCGCAGGTTGAGGTAACTCGAGAAGTCAAACCAGCGCCCTCGCGCTATCGCAATGAGATAGCCAAATATATTATTCGGCGCAGCAGTGATTGCAAATTATGCGGTAAATGCGCTCAGGTTTGTCCGCATGGCGTACACGTATTGAAACCCGGTTATAAATTATTTGCTGCACCGCACTTGAATGTTTGTATAGGTCCTTCCTGCCAGAAGACAGACCATTATTGTATTGACCTGTGCCCGAATAAAGCGCTTCAAATGGTTGAAAATCCGATGTTGAAGTCGATGGGCGATTATCGCTGGACGCCGGATATGCTTATGGCTACCTGGAAAATGGCGGAAACCGGAGAATCTCCGTCACCTGAGTACGGCTATGATTACGAGACGGGAGCTTCCGGCGGCGGGTTTGATAGATTGCGGTTCAAGTTTCCCGAAAAACCGCCCGTTGAATTACGAGATGATGAAATCGATACAAGCATTATACTTAACAGGCGGAACGATGGCCGGCCACAGGTGAAAATAGATGTCCCTTGGTACGGTGGCGGAATGTCTTTCGGCTCCGTCAGTAACGTGACTCAGCTTTCAAAAGCGCGTGCGGCTACCGCTTTCAACACCTTTACCTGTACTGGTGAAGGCGGTTACATGGAACGCATGAAACCGTACGATGATCATGTAATAACCCAGATTGCCACCGGTCTTTTCGGCGTTCGTGAAGAGACGATCCAACGTGTACGCATTGTTGAATTCAAATATGCCCAAGGAGCCAAACCCGGTCTGGGCGGCCATTTATTAGCTGATAAAGTTACACCCACAGTCGCCAAAATGCGTGAAACTGTTCTGGGTATTTCACTCTTCTCGCCGTTTCCGTTTCATAGCGTTTACTCGATTGAAGACCATCAGAAACATATGGACTGGATCAAACACGTTAACCGGCGAACCCTGATTGCCACCAAGGTTTCTACACCCAATGATGTGGATATGGTTGCCGTCGGCAGTTATTCCGCCGGCACGCATATTGTGCATCTGGATGGCGGATACGGCGGCACAGGTGCCGCACCTGATATCGCTAAGAAAAATATCGCCATGCCTATAGAATACGGCATCATTAAAGTCCATCGCTTTCTGGAACAGGAAGGCATTCGTGATAAGGTAACTCTGATCGTCAGCGGCGGCTTGCGGACACCTCATGACATTGCCAAGGCGATCGCCTTAGGAGCTGACGGTGTTGTTGTTGGCACTTCCGAACTTGTTGCTTTGGGTTGCATCCGATGTTCGCGCTGTGAAAGCGGTCGCGGCTGTCCGCGCGGCATTGCGACGACCGATCCCGAATTGGCGAAGGATATTGATCTTGATTGGGGCACACAGCGAATTATAAATTTGTATGCTGCCTGGCGAAAAGAACTTGTAGAGATATTGAAACGGTTAGGACTGCGTAGCGTGAGTGAGTTGCGTGGGCGTACCGATCTTCTGATGCACCTTGATTACACGAATGATTCGGAGACCCATCCATGAATAACGGAATGATTGAAAAACTTTTACTTTCCCGACGGAAGCTCATTGAAGAGTTACAGATTCCCAAACCCACTTATAAAGGAGAGGAAGAAGGCGGTTGCGGTGTCGTTGGTTTTTGTGCCACCGAACCGGTTGCGGCCCGTCACATTCACGAGCCTTCCAGGCAGATGCATAACCGCGGTAACGGTAAAGGCGGCGGGATTGCCGCATTAGGCTTTATACCGGAACAACTTGGGGTTACCCGTGAAGTTCTGAACGACTATTATATGATGCACATAGCGTTTCTCGATAATTCGGTCAGGCAAGAACTTGAACAAAAATATATTACTCCTTATTTTGAGATTAAAACTTCCCGTCAGCTGGATACCATTGCCGACTGGACGACCATTCCTTCTTTGGAAGCAAAGCCTCCGGATGTCATGCGTTATTTTGTTCGCGTAAAGCTGGCCATGCTGGATGCATTTATTTTAAAGAATAAATTAGAAGGAATAAGTCGCGAAGAAGCGGAAGGCGAATTTCTGAGTCAGCAAAGCGTTAAGCTGAATCAGGAATTCTATGCTTCGCTGGGCGATAAAAAAGCCTTTGTCATGTCTTTCGGTAAGGACATCATGATCCTGAAAGTCGTTGGGTATGCCGAGTCTATTACCGATTATTATAAAATTGATGATTTGAAGGCGCATGTCTGGATTGCCCATCAGCGTTTCCCAACCAAAGGGCGCGTCTGGCATCCGGGTGGCGCGCACCCATTCGGAGCAATGAATACCGCTCTGGTCCATAACGGGGATTTTGCCAACTACGTTTCCGTCAGCGAGTATCTTGCGCAACGTCATATTTATCCGCAATTCCTGACTGATACCGAGGTCTCGGTTCAGATATTTGATTTACTGGACAGGACTTATCACTATCCTCTGGAGTATATTATCGAGGCTCTGGCGCCGACGACAGAAATAGATTTCGACAGACTTCCCAAAGAGAAGCAGTCCGTCTACCGTGCAATTCAGGCAACCCATATTCATTCTTCCCCGGATGGTCCCTGGTTCTTTATCATTGCCCATATCCTGGAGACAGCTGACAAATTTCAGCTCATGGGCATTACCGATACCTCAATGCTGCGTCCGCAGGTTTTTGCTTTTGCTGACGGCGAAGTGCAGGTCGGCTTGATCTGTTCCGAAAAACAAGCAATCGATGCGACATTGCTCAGTATGTCAAAAGATGACAGCCGTATCTGTCCGGTAGCCGACAAATACTGGAATGCCCGCGGCGGCAGTTCGGCGGATGGAGGGTCATTCATTTTTACTCTTGAAAAAGACCAAACCGGCAAATACCGTATGAATTGTACTGACAAATTCGGGGTTCCGGTCAAATTGCCGTCCGGATCAGAAGTCACCGATTTATCGGAAGAAATAAAAAAATCCGGTGCTCATGCTGATAAGATTGAGAAAAATATTCGCGAGCAGTTCGATGCCGGCGGTCAGGTAATATACGGTCATATTATTGAAAAGATTGCTGACTGGTCTTTTGCAGAGGTCTGGTTTGCCTGTGAAACAATTATTTCGCTGGCTAAAGATTTCGAATCAATTCGCCAAATCAATTGAGATACTGACGCTGTTAAACGACCGGCGGTATGCCACCGGTACGAAAAAGCGCAAGCACATCCTGCAAATTGTTCGCGCAGCTTTGCGCCGGTTGTTTGGCCATATTCCCTTGATCGGGGGAATATCGGCAAATGAGTTCCGGCTGATAAATTATAAGACCAAAGAACTTTTGAAAGAACCGCAGATCAGCGAGACGACTTTGGTGATTGATGCACTGGGTTTCCCGCCAGAAGGAAGTGAATCGAATTCCTCGCTTTTAATGGACGGTTACATGAAGGGCTGGAAACATTTCATTGTTTATAACTGTGCCGGACAGCGTTTTACCGGCTGCGGCCTGGGGCCACAAACGGAGGATGTTACAATCGATGTTTACGATAGCGATGGCGATTACCTTGCTTCCGGCATCGACGGTTTAACCATTACCGTTCACGGCAATGCCCAGGACCAAGTGGGTCAGATTATTAAAGGTGGCAAACTGGTTATTCACGGCGATACCGGACAAACATTTTTATACGGTGCCAAAGGCGGCTCTATTTTTGTTTTGGGCAATGCTGCCGGCCGTCCCCTGATTAATTCCGTGGGCAAGCCAAAAGTCGTGATCAACGGAACCTGCCTGGACTTCCTCGCAGAATCCTTCATGGCGGGCGATGTATTTGCGGACGGCGGTTTTGTTATTTTAAACGGCATAACATTCGATGATAAAGGCAATGTCATTGTTCTAAAAGAACCCTATCCCGGCGGCAACTTGTTTTCTCTCGCTTCCGGCGGCGCCATATACGTACGAGATCCTCACCGGTATCTGGTCAAGGAACAGTTGAACGGCGGAGGCTTCTTCAGAATGACGGATCAGGACTGGGAGACGATCTTGCCCTATCTTGAGGAGAATGAGCGTTTGTTCGGAATTAAAGTGGATGACTTGCTGACAGTCGACGGCAAACATAAGCGACCTGGTCAGGTCTACCGGAAAGTTGCCCCGGCCAAACTGGCGGCCACCGCTCAAATCGAGTCGGACGAATAGGTATTTTATTTCAACGAGAGAATAATGAAAATGACGACAAGAATTACAAAGCAAAAAGCCTCTGGAGAGTTTTTAAAAGCCGTTCAGAAAAAAGCGGATGTGAACTTAAGCTCTTGCTATCAATGTAGGAAATGTTCCATTGGTTGTCCTGTCGCCGGTCAGATCGAGTCACAGCCTTCTGAAATCATACGAAGACTGCAACTAGGCGCTGGTGCCGAATTGTTGCAGGCAGACCTCATCTGGACATGTCTTTCCTGTGAAACATGTTACGCCAGGTGTCCCAACCGGATAAACTTTCCCGCCGTGATTGATGCCTTAAAGTCCATTGCATTGGAAAAAGGAGCCGCCAAACCGGAGGGTGATGCACCGTTATTCAACCGCTCATTCTTAAACACGGTCAAGTCTTACGGCCGCGCGTATGATTTGCAGGCGATCGGCATGTATAAACTGGGAACCCGCAACCTGAAACAGGATATGGATAAATTTCCCGCGATGCTGAAAAAAGGCAAAATAGCAATTTTGCCCCCGTTTGGCGCGAACAAAGATAAAGTAAAACGTATATTCAAAAAGGCAGCACAAAACAAAGGAACGGAAAAATGAAATACGCATATTATCCCGGTTGCTCCGCTCATTCCACCGCTCGAGACATGCATGAATCATGTCTGGCGGTGTCGAAAGCGCTGGGTATTGAACTTAACGAAATCAAAGGTTGGACATGTTGCGGCGCCAGCGCCGCGCACCAGACGGACCGGAAACTGGCGGTGTCGTTGGCTTCCGCTAACCTGTTACTGGCCAAACAAATGGGCATGGACATGGTGGTCAATTGCGCCGCCTGTTATAACCGTTCCAAGGTGGCCAATTATGAAATTATTAATTCCAAAGAAATAAGGGAATCCGTTGCGGACAGTCTCGGAGAAACATATGATGGATCGGTTCCTGTACGGCACTTTATTGAGATACTTTTAAAGGACATTGGGCCGATTACATTACGGAAGAAAATTGTTAACCCGTTGAAAGGTCTTAAAGTCGCTCCTTATTACGGATGTTACCTGGTCCGCCCGCAAGAAGCAACAAACTTCGATGATCCGGAGAATCCTACTGTTATAGAAAGATTGATCGATGTGATAGGTGGTGAAAATGTGGAGTGGTCGGGCAAAGTAGATTGTTGTGGCGGTATGCAAAATCTTACACGAACAGAAATTACCGTCCGGCGTTCGGCCGCAGTCATCGAGATGGCGCAGGATGCGGGCGCCGAGTGTATTGCCGTGGCTTGTCCGATGTGTCAAATCAGTCTTGATGTAAGACAGGCCGACATGGAAAAGCTTCTCGGCAGGAAATATAATATGCCGGTCCTTTATGTTACACAATTAATTGGTCTTGCCCTTGGACTCCCGCCTACGGAACTCGGGTTAAACAAGCTCATGGTGAGTCCGTTGGCCGTATTAAATAAAGTCAAAGCTGCAGCCTAGTGAAAACTGCTTATGGATAACAGATGATTAAAGACTACTTAAGGTTAAGATATGCAAAAAAGTAAAAAGAAATTGACAGGTGCGGTTCTTGTTCAGGGCGGCGGCATTGCCGGCATTCAGGCAGCCCTCGATCTGGCTGATTCCGGATTTAAAGTCTATCTGGTGGAGCGTAACGCAGCTATCGGCGGCATGATGGCACAACTTGACAAGACTTTCCCAACCGGAGATTGCGCGACCTGTATCGTATCGCCCAAACTGGTTGAATGCGCCCGCAATATCAATATTGAAATACTTACCCTTGCCGAACTTGTCGATCTGGAAGGCGCACCAGGTCATTTTAAAGCTAAAGTCAAGGTCTCTCCCAGATATGTGGATGAAACCAAATGTAATGCGTGTGCTCAGTGCACAGATGCCTGTCCGGTCAATGTGCCCAATCCTTTTGACCGTGAAATGGGTACGCGAAAAGCGATCGCCAAACTCTATGCTCAGGCAACGCCCAATAAATTCGGCATTCTAAAAAACGGCCATGCTCCATGTAAAGTAGAATGTCCGGCCAACATTAATGTCCAGGGCTACATTCAATTAATCAAGAAGAAGGAATATCTCAAGGCCGTTAATCTTATCCGGGAGAGAAACCCGCTTTCTGCCATTTGCGGTCGGGTTTGTACTCACCCCTGTGAATCCAAATGCATGCGTAATGATATTGATTCATCCGTTTCCATAAGATTGTTGAAACGTTTCGCTTCGGATCAGGAAATGGAAATGGTCAAGTCCGGAAAACTGGATCTTCCGGAGGAGAAAATCCTACCTGCGGGCGCCAAAAAGGTTGCTGTTGTTGGCGCCGGCCCTGCCGGCCTTACTGCTGCCGCCGATCTGGCGGATCGGGGGTGTGCCGTGACCGTTTATGAAGCGACATCTGAAGCCGGCGGTATGTTGCGATGGGGAATTCCCGCTTACCGTCTCCCAAAAGATGTATTGGCCCATGAAGTGGAGCTTATCCGCCGCAAGGGAATCAAATTTGTTTATAATACACGTATCGGTATTGATATTTCCATGGAAAAACTGCGCCGGGAAAATGACGCCGTTTTCTTAAGTGTAGGTACGCAGAGCAGCCGGAAACTGGGCGTCAAAGGCGAAGATAAAACAGGAATTGCGTACGGTCTGGAATTTTTACGTCTGGCCGGAGACAAAGATCATCGTCCAAAACTGAATGGAAAAGTTGTGGTGATCGGCGGCGGCAACGTCGCTATCGATGTGGCCCGCTCAGCGATACGCCTTGGGGCAGATAGTGTCGAAATGGTCTGTCTGGAGCAGCGCTATGAAATGCCAGCGTTACCCGAAGAGGTTTCAGAAGCGCTCGAAGAGAATATAAAAATCAATAACGGCTGGGGCCCGAAGCTCATTCTCGGAAACGATAAAGTCAGTGGAGTTGAGCTGAAACGCTGCACCAGGGTTTTTGATGAAAACGGACGGTTCAGCCCGGCTTACAACGAAAACGAGACAACAACATTAAATGCCGACCAAATCATCGTTGCCATTGGTCAAGCGATCAATCAAGAGTCGCTCAGCAACATGGGAGTGGCAACCGAACGTAATTTTTACAAAGTCGATAAAATTACACTGGAAACATCCGTAAAAGGCGTATTTGCTGGCGGAGATGATATTCCGGGAGCCGCTTCTGTGATCGGCGCGGTGGGTGCAGGCAAGCGGGCAGCTGAATCCATCGATCGTTATCTCAAAGGGGAGGACATGTTGTCCGCTCGTTTTGAATCGACCGTAAACCCGATTGCCCCGGAATTACTGCCGGAAGTCAAAGGCAGAGAAAAGATACCGCGTACCGAGCAGGCAATGCTGCCGGTTGCACATCGTGCCAATAATTTTAATGAAGTTGAAGCCGGTCTTACTGAAGAAGCCGCCTTGGCGGAAGCCGAGCGTTGTCTCAATTGCGCTCTGTGTTCCGAGTGTCAGCAATGCGTTGTTGCCTGCGAGCAGCACGCTATAGACCATTTCATGAAGGAAAAGATTATCGAGCTTGATGTCGGTTCCGTTATCCTGACACCGGGTTTTGAAGAATTTGATGCTGCGAAAAAAGGTGAATACGGCTATGATCGCTATCCGAATGTGATCACCAGTGTTCAGTTTGAACGCATGCTTTCAGCTTCCGGACCGTTCGACGGCCATGTGATCCGGCGGTCCGACGGTCAGCCGGCCAAACGTGTTGCCTGGATCCAGTGCGTCGGTTCACGGGATACCCGCTGTGGCAATGAATACTGCTCATCGGTTTGCTGTATGGTTTCCACAAAGCAATCGATGATCGCTGCCGACCACTTGCCCGGTTTGGAAGCGACCATTTTTTACATGGATATAAGAGCTCATGGTAAGGACTTTGACCAGTATTATGAACGCGCAAAGAAACAGGGGGTCGATTATATCAAAGGGATACCATCCCGTATCATTCAGATGCCCGGTACGAAAGACCTGCGGGTGACCTTCTATAACGAAGCCAACAGATTGCAAGAAAAGGACTTTGATCTGGTTATTTTATCCGTCGGCATGGAACCGGGTTTATCTGCTGTGGATACCGCCAAACATTTGGGAATCGAACTGAATGAATACGGTTTCTGCTCAACCGACCGGTTTGCACCGTTGAATACTTCCCGGCCGGGAGTTTTTGTCGGCGGCGCTTTCCAGGAACCGAAGGATATTCCGGAAACAGTCACCCAAGCCAGTGCCGCGGCATCGATGGCCATGGAATTATTATCCTCTGCCCGCAACACAATGGTTGCCAAGCCGGTCTATCCGGATGAGCATGACGTTACCGACGAAGATCCCCGAATCGGTGTTTTTATTTGCCACTGCGGCCGCAATATTGCTTCCGTAATCGATGTGGAAAAAGTGGTTGACTCTGTGGCTCACGAACCGAATGTAATTTTTGCCACACATACATTATTTACATGTTCGGATACCAGTCTGGTCAATATCCGTGACGCCATCCGTGATAACCGGCTCAATCGGATTGTCGTGGCTTCCTGCACGCCGCGTACTCACGAACCGATCTTTAGAGATACTTTACGTGAAGCCGGCTTGAATCCGTATCTATTCGAGATGGCCAATATCCGTGATCAATGTTCATGGGTACACTCGACCGTTCCTGAAATGGCCACACAAAAAGCCTCGGATCTGGTCAAGATGGCCATCGCGCGTTCACGCAGACTGGTTCCGTTGCAGAGTTCTTATTCCAAAGTCATCCAGAATGGTTTGGTGATCGGCGGCGGTGTCAGCGGAATGACCGCGGTCCTTTCTCTGGCTGATCAGGGATTTAAGACTCACCTGATCGAAAGGTCAGATAAACTGGGAGGTCATTTCCTCAATCTGTATTATACCCTGGAACACGAAAGAGTTGATGAATTCCTCCATTCCTTGATCAAACGTGTACAGAACAACAATAATATTATCCTGCACATGAATAGTGAAGTGAAGAACGTCGCAGGTTTTGTGGGTAATTTTGAAGTTACGCTTAATGAAGATAAGAAGGAAACAACCGTGCCATGTGGTGCAATCATTGTTGCGACCGGTGCTGTTCCGGCCGTTACCAAAGATTTCCAGTATGGCCAGTCCGCCAGTATCATGACGCAAACAGAATTGGAAAATTCCTTACAGAAGGGTACTTTCTCTTCGAACAACCGTAACGTTGTCATGATACAGTGTGCCGGTTCAAGGAACGAAGAGAGAGCGTACTGCAGTCGCATTTGTTGTTCAATGGCGGTAAAGAATGCCCTCAAACTGAAGAAGCAGAATCCCGATACGAACATCATTGTTCTCTACCGTGATATCCGTACCTATGGATTCCGCGAAAAATATTATAAACAGGCCCGTGAAGCCGGCGTTATTTTTATGAGATATGAGGAAAGCAACCCACCGATTATTTCCGGCAGCAATGATCTCGTTACACTCAAAAGTCCCGATTTTCCGGAACCGGTAGAAATTGAAACCGATGCCATTGTGCTGAGTACGGGTATTGATGCTTTGAAAGATAACCGAAAATTGGCAGATATGCTCAAAGTTCCGTTGAATGGCGATGGCTTTTACGTGGAGGCTCACCTGAAGCTGCGGCCTGTCGAGTTTGCCACTGAAGGTATTTACCTCTGCGGCATGGCCCATTCGCCCAAAATGACCGATGAGAATATCTCGCAGGCAAGAGCAACCGCCTCCCGCGCGGCGACCGTACTTTCCAAGGTCCAACTGGAAGTCGGCGGTCAGGTATCAATAGTCGACCAGGAGAAATGTATCTCCTGTATGACCTGCGTCAGAGCGTGTCCTTATCATGCGCCGCTCGTTAATGTTGACAGTAAAGCGGAAATTACCGCCGCCGCCTGTATGGGTTGCGGTATATGCGCCTCGGAATGTCCGGCACACGCCATCGAATTGCGAAATTTCGAGTCTGATCAGTTTCAGGACATGCTAAAAGCTTTGCTATCAGAACTGAGTGAAGAAAAGGAACCGGTATCCGTACCGAAATAGGAATAAATATGAACACAAATAACTTCGAACCTAGAATCGTGGCCTTTTGCTGTCACTATTGCGCCTATGCCGCCGCAGACCTGGCAGGCTCAAGCCGTTTACAATATCCGCCCAACATTCGAATCGTCCGGTCGCCGTGTACCGGCAGACTGGAAATCGATTTTTTTATGAAGGCCTTTGAGGCTGGCGCTGATGGTGTGCTGGTTGCCGGCTGTGAAGAAGGGAGTTGTCACTTTAAAGAAGGTAATTATCTGGCCAAGCGCCGGGTCAATACGACGAAGCAATTACTACTGGAAGCAGGCCTGGAGCCGGAACGACTGCGCATGGTGAATGTGAGCGCAGCCAGTTCCCAGAAATTTGTCGAGTATGTCCGCGACATGGTTGAGACCGTTGCGAAGCTCGGTCCGACGTGTAACAAGAAGACTACCACTAAGTAAAGTAAAAAAAACAGGAGCAATACAATGATCGTCGCCGAAAGAAAAACCATTCCTGAAATGGTCGAGATTTTAAAACCACATAAGAAAATTCTGGTGCTGGGCTGTGGAACCTGTGTCACTGTCTGTTTGTCCGGAGGAGAACGGGAGGTCAGTATTATTTCTTCAGCGCTGCGAATCGCGTCACGTATTCAAGGCTTAAACTTTGAAATAGCTGAACTTACCATCGAGCGCCAGTGCGATAACATCTTCATCGAGCAGGCGGCAGAAGCCATCCAGAAAGCCGATGCAGTATTGTCAACAGCCTGCGGCGCCGGAGTCCAGGCGATTGCCGAGCGCTTTCCAGAGAAGCCGGTTTATGCCGGATTAAACACAACCTTCATCGGCATCCTCGAGGAACGCGGTGTATGGACGGAGAAGTGTGCTGCCTGCGGCGCCTGTGTCCTGCACAAATACGGCGGTATCTGTCCAATCACCAGGTGCGCTAAGCGCATGATGAACGGGCCCTGTGGGGGTTCTCGCGAAGAGAGATGCGAAGTGCGAAAGGACAGACCCTGCGCATGGCAGCTTATCTTCAAGAGGCTCAAGGATATTAATCAGCTCGAAAGACTCAAGGAAATGGAACCGCCCAAGAACTGGAATCCCAGTCTGAGTGGTGGCCCCAGGATGTTAATAAGGGAGGACCATAAAATATAGTAATAGGCTGCCTGCATAATTGCTCTGCATGTGGTTTATCAACGCTGAATGTGCATGTCTGCTGCCAACATATTGAAAATTAATTGCGTAAAAAAATGGAATAGAAAAGTGCGCCACACATGGACTAAAAATATATGCGGGAGATTTTGAATTACATTATCGTCCTTTTTTCTTCTTGACAGAACAAAATTGTTCTATTTGATAGAAATTTTGATTGTTACATATGGTAAAAACTTATCAACGTCATTTTTTTTTACTTTTTGTTTCATTATTTCGTTAAAATAATGATGTAATTACGATGAATCATAATGTTCTGAATTTAAAGTGAACTAATAAATGTTTTATAGTGTTGGTGGCATATTTTTCGCACTAAACTTACCGTCCTGAAGTGTTTTTTCTTGAGGATTTGATAATAATTGTTAAATGTACCCTGCAAGCGGGGGGCTGAAAATAATTTAAAAGGAGATATTAGACGATGGAAATAAAAACACCAAAGGATGTTCTGGAGTTAATTAAAAAGGAAAATGTGAAGATGGTTGATCTGCGATTCATGGATTTCCCCGGAATTTGGCAGCATTGCACCTATTTACCGAGCGAGTTCGATGAAGGTGTCTTCGAAAAAGGTTTAGGTTTTGACGGTTCCAGCATTCGCGGATGGCAGGCAATTAACGAATCTGATATGCTTATCATGCCGGTGCCTTCCACGGCATTTATTGACCCCTTTACTGCCGTTAAGACCTTGGTAATGATATGCAATATCCAAGATCCTGTTACCGGCGCCGATTACACCAGAGACCCCCGCAACATAGCAAGAAAAGCGGAAAATTATCTTAAGAAGCTTGGCTTGGCTGATACGGCTTATTTGGGGCCGGAAGCGGAATTCTTTATCTTCGATGATATACGTTATGATCAGAGGACCAATGAAGGCTACTATCATATTGACAGCGTTGAAGGTATCTGGAACAGCGGCAGGGTTGAAAATCCAAACCTGGGCTATAAAGTTCGCCATAAAGAAGGGTATTTTCCTGTACCGCCGACCGACAGCCAGCAAGATCTGCGTAGCGAAATGGTGATCAATATGCAGAGCATCGGCATTGAGACCGATAAGCATCATCATGAAGTGGCCACTGCCGGGCAGGCAGAAATTGGTATGCGTCTTGCTCCGCTGGTAGAAATGGCCGATAACCTTCTGAAATATAAATATGTAATTAAAAATACCGCCAAGAAATACGGCAAGACCGCCACTTTCATGCCCAAACCTTTGTTTGCGGACAACGGCAGCGGTATGCATGTCCATATATCTTTATGGAAGAAAGGCAAGAACTTATTTGCCGGCGACGGATATGCCGGGCTTTCTCAGATGGCCATATATGCCATCGGCGGAATACTGAAGCACGCTCCAGCTTTGCTGGCCTTCACCAGCCCGACAACCAACAGCTACAAACGCCTGGTACCAGGTTATGAAGCGCCAGTCAACCTGGCATATTCACAGCGCAATCGCAGCGCGGCTATACGGATCCCCATGTATAGTACGTCACCTAAATCAAAACGCCTGGAATTCCGCTGTCCTGATCCGTCATGCAATCCTTACCTGGCATTCTCAGCGATTATGATGGCAGCAGTGGACGGCATCCAGAATAAGATTGATCCGGGCAAGCCTTTAGACAAGAACATCTATGATCTTCCACCGGAAGAGGCAAAAAAAGTAGCCAAGACGCCCGGTTCCTTGCGTGATACCCTGAATGCCCTGAAGAAGGATCATGCTTTCCTGCTTAAGGGAGATGTCTTTACTCAGGATGTCATTGATACGTGGATTGACTACAAGATGGTGAATGAGGTTGAGGCAATGGACTTGCGGCCGCATCCCTATGAATTCATGATTTATTACGATATTTAATAGCGTAACATTTAGTAATAAAATTGACAACAATGTACTGAGGGGAACGGTTTCTGCCGTTCCCCTCATCTTTAATCATTGACTATAACGTAAAAAAAAGATAGACACTTCCCACCTATGAGGAACGGTTTTTACCTGAAAAAGCCTCAAGATATTAGTTCTGCCGGGGGATAAATTCCTTGTCGCTGATTAAAAAAGAACGTAGAGCATTGCTTGTCCTGGAAGACGGCAGTGTTTTTGAGGGTACTGCTTTTGCCGGCAGCGGCGAAACTATGGGCGAAGTCGTTTTCAACACGGGTATGACCGGCTATCAGGAAGTAATCACCGACCCCTCCTATAAAGGCCAGATAGTCACCATGACTTATCCTCTCGTCGGCAATTACGGCATAAACAATGAAGACATGGAATCGGCAGGTATTCACCTGGAAGGTTTCATCGTCAAGGAGTATCAGCCCAATCCCAGCAACTGGCGAATGAAGCAAAACTTGAAATCTTTTCTGGAAGATTATGGCAAAATCGGATTAGAAGGTCTCGACACTCGCGCTTTGACCCGTCGCCTGAGACTTTCTGGTGCGATGAAGGGAATCATTTCCACGGAAAGCAAAGATATAAAGTCTTTATTGGCAAAAGTGCGGGCTTATCCAGGTCTGATGGGCCGCGATCTTGTCCGTGAAGTAACTTGTACCAAACCGTATACTTGGAAAAACGGCGCGGTCCACGCAGAGAATCTTACTTCAAAAAAATCAGCTAAAAAATTGCGCGTGGCTGTTCTTGACTGCGGCGTTAAATATAACATCCTGCGCCTTTTGGAAAGTAACGGATGTGAAGTGCTGGTGCTGCCGGCTTCTTCCACCAGCGATAAAATTATGTCTCTGAAGCCGGACGGCATTTTGCTTTCCAACGGTCCCGGTGATCCGGCCGCCCTTCCTTATATAGTAGACACGGCGCGCGCCGTCATCGGTAAGGTGCCGGTATTCGGCATTTGTCTCGGTCATCAAATTATCGGGCAAGCGATTGGCGGTTATACGGAAAAACTGAAATTCGGCCATCACGGCATTAATCAGCCTGTAAAGAATAATGATACGGGTCGCGTCGAAATTACTTCTCAAAATCATGGTTTTGTTGTTGTACCGGAATCACTGGATAAAAAAACTAAAAAAACATACCATAATTTAAATGACAACACATCTGAAGGCATGCGTATTTCTCGAACTATGAGTGTTCAATATCATCCGGAAGCTGCTCCCGGCCCGCACGACACGGAATATCTATTTTTACAGTTTGTGGAAACAATGAAAAAAGCGAAGGGAAAAGCAAAATGATTCTTATCATTGACTTCGGTTCCCAATATAATCAGTTAATTGCCAGAAGAGTAAGAGAAAATCATGTTTATTGCCAGATTGAACCGCCGGATATTTCTATTGCTGCCATCAAAGCTCTTAAACCCGAAGGAATAATTTTATCGGGTGGCCCGGCTAGCATTTACAGCAAAGGTGCGCCACGGGTTGACAGTGGAATTCTTAAGCTGGGCATTCCTGTTCTGGGTATCTGTTACGGCCTCCACTATATGATTGATTCTCTGGGCGGAAAGGTCATTGGTTCCAACAAACGCGAATATGGATTTGCCGAATTGCTGATTAAAAAGCAAAAAGGAATATTCGCCGGTGTGAATAAGAAAACCCAGTGCTGGATGAGCCACGGAGACTCCATAGGTTCGTTGCCTCAAGGCTTCGCCGTTACAGCATCAACCACCAATACACCGGTTGCAGCCGCTGAAGATATCAAACGTAATTTTTACGCTCTCCAATTTCATCCGGAAGTTGTTCATACCAGAGAAGGTAAAAAGATGCTCGCCAACTTCCTTTTTAATATCTGCCGGTGCAAAAAATCATGGTCAATGAAGTCTTTCATCAATCATGCCGTAGAAGAAATCCGCAGGCAGGTCGGTAACGAAAAAGTCATCCTGGGGCTTTCCGGCGGCGTTGATTCTTCTGTAGCCGCTTTACTGCTGCACAAGGCTATCGGCAAACAACTTACTTGTGTTTTCGTCGATAACGGAGTGCTGAGAGAAGGCGAGGCTAAGCGCGTTATTGAAATGTTTAAAAAACATCTGCGTATCAACCTCCGGTTTGCGCGCGCGGGAAAAACATTTTTGAAGAGATTGAAGGGTGTCACCGATCCCGAAAAGAAGCGCAAGATTATCGGCCGCACTTTTATTGAAGTTTTTGAACGGGAAGCTCAAAAAATAAAAGGTGTGAAATTTCTGGCGCAGGGCACTTTGTATCCCGATTTAATCGAATCGCGCTCGGCTTTTGGCGGCCCCAGTGCGGTAATAAAATCGCATCATAATGTCGGCGGCTTGCCGAAGAAAATGAATTTGCAACTTGTTGAACCTCTCAAACATTTATTCAAGGATGAAGTGAGGCTGCTGGGAAAAGAGTTGGGATTGGCTGACGACGTGGTCTGGCGGCAGCCTTTTCCTGGACCAGGCTTGGCCATTCGCATTATTGGCGAAGTGACTCCGCAGCGATTGTCAGTTTTACGGAAAGCAGATACCATTTTAATAGAAGAAATACGAGCCAACAAACTCTACTATAAGCTATGGCAATCCTTTGCCGTGCTTCTGCCTCTGAAGAGCGTCGGCATTATGGGAGATCAGCGCACTTATGAAAACATTCTGGCAATTAGAGCTGTCACCAGCGACGATGCCATGACCGCAGACTGGGCGCAACTGCCACACGATATTCTGGCGCGGATATCCAACCGCGTTATTAATGAAGTGCGCGGAATCAACCGCGTTGTTTACGATATCAGTTCTAAACCTCCCAGCACGATCGAATGGGAATAAAGATAGTAAAATAAATGCCTAAACGAAAAGACATAAAGAAAATATTACTCATCGGTTCCGGTCCGATCATTATCAGCCAGGCCTGCGAATTCGACTACTCCGGAACTCAAGCCTGTAAAGCCCTGCGGGAAGAAGGCTATAAGGTTATTTTAATCAACAGCAATCCGGCCACGATTATGACTGATCCGGAAATAGCCGATAGAACCTACATCGAACCAATTACGCCGGAAGCGGTGGAAAAGATTATTGCCCGCGAGCGTCCGGACGCGCTGCTCCCTACATTAGGCGGACAAACAGGATTAAATACAGCCGTGGCGCTGGCCGAAAGTGGAGCGCTGAAAAAATACAACGTGGAAATGATCGGGGCGTCGCTCAACGTCATCCATAAAGCGGAGGACAGGGAAAAATTCCGGCACGCGATGGAAAATATCGGCTTGCGCGTGCCCAAGAGCGGCTTTGCCCGCTCAATGAACGATGTTCTTAAAATTGCCGATGAAATCGGTCTTCCTCTTATTATCCGTCCTTCCTTTACTCTTGGCGGCACCGGTAGCGGCGTGGCCTATAACCGTGAAGAGTTGTTGGAAATCGCCAAAGGCGGCCTTGATGCGAGCATGATTTCCGAGGTCATGATTGAAGAATCGGTTCTCGGCTGGAAAGAATATGAACTGGAAGTGATGCGCGACAAGGCTGATAACGTCGTTATCATTTGTTCCATTGAAAATTTTGACGCGATGGGAGTGCATACCGGCGAATCGATTACCGTCGCACCGGCGCAAACTCTGACGGACAAAGAATATCAAATCATGCGGGACGCCGCCATCGCCATCATGCGCGAAATCGGCGTGGAGACAGGTGGCTCCAATGTTCAGTTTGCCGTGCATCCCCAAACGGGCGAATTAATTGTTGTGGAAATGAATCCTCGTGTCTCCCGTTCGTCCGCGCTGGCATCCAAAGCCACAGGCTTTCCTATTGCGAAAATCGCCGCGAAACTGGCAGTCGGTTACACGCTGGACGAAATTCCTAACGACATAACTCGTGAAACGATGGCTTCCTTTGAGCCGACGATAGATTACTGCGTTGTGAAAATTCCCCGCTGGACGTTTGAAAAATTTCCTCAAGCCGATGATTTTTTAACCACTTCCATGAAATCAGTCGGCGAGACCATGGCTATAGGCCGTACTTTCAAAGAATCCCTGCAAAAAGCAATCCGTTCCCTGGAAATCGGGCGTTTCGTTCTGAGTCAGGAACTGCCTGCGGATTTAAAAGATAAAAAAGAATTCCTTAAAGGCAAACTGATCAAACCCAATTCGCTACGGCTTTTTTATATTGCCGCGGCCATGCAAAATGGAATGTCGATAGATGAACTCTATGAATTAACTAAAATCGATCCCTGGTTTTTGCATCAGGTTGAAGAAATCGTGGATGCTGAAAATGAATTGAAAAATTCCGCGCCATCCGTTGAGTTGCTGCGAGAAGCAAAGAAAATGGGATTTGCCGACAGGGCGCTTGCGTCTTTCTGGAAAATGTCGGAATTGGAAATTCGTCAGTGGCGCGAAAGGGAAAAAATTATCCCGGTATATAAGCTTGTCGATACCTGCGCCGCGGAGTTTGAAGCCTACACGCCTTATTATTATTCCACTTATGAAACGGAAAATGAAACCCAGCCATCGGCTAAAAGAAAGGTGGCGATTATCGGCGGCGGCCCCAACCGCATCGGCCAGGGGATTGAGTTTGATTACTGCTGCGTGCACGCTTCCTTCGCCCTGCGTGAAGAGGGCGTAGTGAGCATCATGATTAATTCCAATCCCGAAACAGTCAGCACCGATTATGACACGTCCGACAAACTATTTTTCGAGCCGGTGACGCTGGAAGATGTTTTACACATTCTGCAAACGGAAAAACCTGAGGGAGTAATCGCGCAGTTCGGCGGCCAAACACCGCTTAATCTAGCCAAAGGATTGGAGGCGGCCGGAATTAAAATAATGGGAACATCTCCCGATTCCATTGACCGCGCGGAGAATCGTGACCGTTTTCAAGAAATTGTCCGCAAATTGAATCTAAATCAGCCCGATAATGATACGGCCAGAGATGTGGAAAAAGCGCTGCAAGCAGCCTCGCGCATAGGCTATCCGGTGCTGGTGCGGCCATCATATGTTCTGGGCGGCCGTTCCATGGAAATAGTATATGATCCGGAAACCTTGAGTTCGTTTATGGAAAGGGCGATACTTGTTTCACCCGATCACCCTATTCTCATTGATAAATTTTTAGAAGATGCGATAGAAATAGATGTGGACGCGATCAGCGATGGTAAGACTACAGTTGTGGCCGGCATCATGGAACATATCGAAGAGGCAGGCATCCATTCGGGAGACAGCGCCTGTATTTTGCCGCCCATGACCATTTCCACTCCTCTTTTGGAGATGATTAAAAAGCAAACAAAGATGCTGGCAAAGGAATTAAATGTTGTCGGCTTGATGAATATTCAGTATGCAATTAAAGACGGCAAATTGTATGTGCTGGAAGTAAATCCCCGCGCGTCGCGCACCATTCCTTTTGTCAGCAAAGCTATTGGCGTGCCGTTGGCTAAGCTTGCCACAAAAGTAATGCTGGGCAAATCTTTAAAAGAGCTGGGATTTACCGTCGCGCCGGAACCGGAATATGTCTCCGTTAAAGAAGCTGTTTTCCCCTTTAACCGTTTTCCTGATGTTGATATCTTACTGGGACCGGAAATGAAATCTACCGGCGAAGTTATGGGTATAGACCACTCTTTCGGTCTGGCCTTTGCCAAATCGCAAATGGCGGCAGGATTTAAAATGCCGACAAAAGGCACTATCTTTATCAGCGTTAATGATTATCATAAGGATAAGATAACGCCGGTAGCCAAATCTTTTCAGAACATGGGTTTTAAGATAGTGGCTACGAAAGGCACTGCCAAATACTTAAAAGATCACGGCATTGAAGCAGGCTTAGTTTTCAAAGTCAGTGAAGGACGGCCACATATTGTCGATTACATTAAAAACGGCGATATCCAGATGGTAATTAACACCAGTATTGGGCACAAATCTTCGCGAGACGCTTATCATATCAGGAGGAGCGCGCTGATTTACAACATTCTTTACACCACGACCATCGCCGGCGCGCGCGCACTGTGCGAAGCAGTATCCGCAATCAAAAAAGAGACCTGGCAGGTTTGTTCATTGCAGGAGTATCAAAATATTTAGCAATCTTTCTCCCCTCCCTCTTGTGACCTGTAGGTTATGACGGGAGGGGCTAGGGGTGGGTGATCATAATTTGGATAAAATGATTGCTTTGGGAAAAGTCCTCAGAAAAAGACCGACAAATGCGGAGCAATTACTTTGGAACAAATTACAACAAAAACAGTTAGAAGGATTCAAATTTAGAAGACAACAACCTATTGATAATTATATCGTTGATTTTGTTTGTTATGAAAAAAGGATTGTTGTTGAAGTTGACGGCGGACAACATGCAATGCAAAAAGAAGATGATATCATAAGAGATGCATATCTTACACAACAGGGATTTCAAGTGTTGCGGTTTTGGAATAATGAAGTATTACAAAATATAAATGGAGTATTGGAGGTTATAAAGGAGCGTTGTTTATCACCCGCCCCTTAATCCCCGCCCGTCAAGGGTGGGGAAGTCTATCGGGAGAAATTATATGTCATCCTTATTTGAAGAGAACCTAGAAGAATCCGGCCGTCCTCGTGAAGAATGCGGCATTTTCGCAATTTACGACCATGAAGACGCTTCCCGTGTTACTTTCTTCGGACTTTTTGCCTTACAACATCGCGGTCAGGAATCGGCCGGCATAGTCAGTTCGGATGGATGTCAGGTCTGGGAACACAAAGGCATGGGGCTGGCCGCCGAGGTGTTCAAGGAAGAGCACCTGCAAAAACTTCCCGGCAAACTGGCTATCGGACATGTCCGTTATTCCACGACAGGCTCTTCCACCATTTCCAACGCCCAACCGTTTCTGGTTCATTTTGGCAACGAATATTACGCGCTGGCGCACAACGGCAATATACTCAACGCGCAGAAATTGCGCAAAGAACTGGAAGACAGCGGCTCGATTTTTCAATCCACGATGGACAGCGAAATTGTCGTGCATCGGATGGCGCACCACTTGAAAAAAGGGTTGGAAAGAGCACTGGTAGCCGCGCTTTCACGTCTCGAAGGAGCCTACTGCTTCATCATACTGACAAAAGATAAAATAATTGCCGCGCGCGACCCGCGCGGCTTCCGGCCTCTGGCGCTGGGAAAACTAAACGGCAGTTGGGTTGTCGCTTCGGAGACCTGCGCTTTTGATCTGGTCGGCGCGCAGTATTTGCGCGATGTCGAACCCGGCGAGATATTGATCATTGATTCCAAAGGGGTCAAGAGCGTCAAACCTTTCCCGGCGATGAAGCATTGTCACTGCATCTTTGAGTTGATTTATTTCGCCCGTCCCGACAGCCAGATTTTCGGTCAGAATGTTTACATGTGCCGCAAGCGTCTGGGGCATGAACTGGCGCGCGAATACAAGCCGGATATCGACCTTGTCATGCCTTTTCCCGATTCGGGTGTCTACGCCGGTCTGGGATACGCGGAAGAAAGCGGACATGTTTTTGAGATGGGCATGATTCGCAATCATTATATCGGCCGCACTTTTATTCAGCCCTCGCAACCCATGCGCGATTTCGGCGTGCGCGTGAAACTCAATCCCGTAAGGGCTATACTGGAAGGCAAAAAAGTTTTGATTGTGGAAGATTCCATCATCCGCGGCACGACTAGTCGCAGCCGCATAAAGAATCTGCGCAGTATTGGAATAAAAGAAATTCATATGGCGGTAAGCTGCCCGCCGACGGTTTATCCCTGTCCCTACGGCATTGACTTTTCCTCCAAGGGGGAACTCCTCGCGGCGAAAAAAGAAAACGAAAAAGCCATTGCCGATTTTATCGGTTTGGACTCTATTCACTACCTTTCCATAGAAGGAATGGTCAAGGCCACCGGCCTGAACAAGGATTGTTTTTGCCTCGCCTGTTATACCGGCAATTATCCTATTGCTCCGCCGGAGACGATAGACAAGTTCTGCATGGAACTGAAGTAAAATGCTGTCTATAAATTATAATATTTCATTCCCGCTTAGGGACTGTGATTATGCAAGCAGAAGCAACCGCTGACACTAATGATTCCCTGCAATTTGCCCGGCAGATCGATCAGGCTATTGGGTTGCTGGAAACACCCTTAATGAAAGAAGAACACTATGTTCTGTCCAAAATGTAAAAGCGAGTATCGGGAAGGTTTTTATAAATGCGCCGATTGCGGTGTTGATCTGGTTGCTGAACAGCCTCCGGAGCTTATAGAAGAAGTAAGTTATGTTGACCTTGTTGAAGTCTATTCTACATATAAGCAAAGTGACATTGCCTTTATAAAATCTGTCTTTGACGGCGAAGGCATAACCTATTATTTTGAAGGCGAAAGCTCTATCATGCTCGTAGCTGGCGGAGCTTATGCCCGCCTGCTGGTTAAGGCTGAAGAAGTTCCACGGGCCAGAGAAATTTTACAGGAGTTGGGATTCATAGAATAACGAAGGCTCAGCCACGCGCCCGCAGGGTGCTTCCGCTATCGCTGCGGGTTAGGCAATTCTACCACGAGCACGAATCTGGCGCAACAGCTCAGCTAGAAGTCGATCAAATTTATTTTCATATTCTTCCTTCACAAATTGACTGAGCAGTCCATCCTGCCTATTTTTCCATTCGTCTAATTGGTGTACTGTTTTTACTTCAGGACTTGGCGGACGCACTACGATGGTTTTGAAATGATATATGGCATCGACTGCTGTTTCCAATTCTGCTGTGGGTTTCGAACGCAATCCTTACTGCACCTAATGCTTGAAATACCTCCCGTTGTATATCTGACACCCGTTGGATCAATACAATTGCGCGGTCATTCTGACGCTTTGCTTCCTCAAGATCACCACGGTTGCCTTTGATAACCGATCGAGAATCATAATATTGAGACAATAAATCCGCTTCGCTATGCGTCTCAATAGCCTGCGACCATGCCAATTTTAATCCCATCAGTTTTGAATAACTCTCCACCTGCATTTCATAGATATTCTTTTTTTCCTGAAGAAAATACGTGTTCATTTGATTTAGGTAATTTCCCGCAAAAACCCCTACCAATGTAAAAACTGCGGTGATGAGCGGAGCAAGCCATGTATTTGGTTGTTTCAACCTCATATTCCTAATCGCCTAACGATAATATACGAACTTCGCTTTTTCCGTTATTTTGATTACACAAAATAACATAACTTATTTTTTCTTGAAAAGGTAAATCTGTTCAACACTGGATTCCCACCTTCGCGGGAATGACAATAGAGTTATTTTTTATATTCCGCATCGACAGTTATTTCAATGCCGCCGCGCGCGGCAAATTCCGCGCTTACTTTGCACCAGCGCGGTTTGAGCGCCGCTACCAGATCGTCAAGAATTATATTGGTGACGTGTTCGTGGAAAACACCTTCATTGCGGAAAGACCATAAATATAATTTCAGCGATTTGGACTCGATAATTTTCTTATCCGGTATGTATTGAATTTTGATTTTGGCGAAATCCGGTTGGCCGGTCTTGGGACAAACGCAAGTAAATTCTTCAGTCTGCAAGGTGATTACATAATCGCGCTGATCATTGTGATTGGGAAACGTCTCCAGCTTGCGCACCGGTTTTGCCGGTTTGCCCAGCAGAGTTAAACCTGCAAGATCATTTTTTCTAGTGTTTTTTGCCATGATTTCCCCTGAAAAATTAGTGATATATTTGGTTATCAAAAGAAAGGATTAATATCAAGAATATTTGATGGGCAAAAATGTTTCCTATATGGAGATTTTTTGTGATAAATTTGAGACAATATCAAGAAGGGAGAAATGCACTATGACAGAAAATAAACAAACCATTCCGGAAAATACCTGGAAGTGCAGCAATTGCGGCAATACGATTGTGGAAATTAACCCGCCCGAAATTTGTCCTTCCTGCCACCAGAAATGCGCCTTTCTGAATGTGACCTGCTACCAGCCAGATTGCGGATTTACTGGAATGGATAAACGTTTGAAATAGGTTATACCATTTCTAAATCAAAGATGATATTGAGGCGGCTAGGCGAAGGCGACGAGGCGTATTATACACGTGTGACCTTCAGGTTATACGTTGAGGAAGCCGACAACGACGCCAACAAAAATAGCGCTTTGATTTAGAATTGGTATTACTGGATTTTACTTTTAATATATTCCACAATAATACGTCCCGCTTTTTCGCTGTGAGTCTCCATATTACTTTTAAGCTTAATGTAAGTGGAATCAGGTATTATCTTTAGAAGACGCTTTATGTTTTCTGTATTATGGAGCGTATCGGTTGTAGCGCCGATAATGAGACAGGGAACGGTGATTTTGTCTATGCGATCCCATATTGCATAGTTTTCTAATAGCAAGCGCGTTAGACTTTAGTTTGTATGGGTCTGCGCAGTCCAGTGTATTTTCATATTTTTTTACCTGTTCGCTGCTGTTTTTTTTATCCAGCCTGAAGTTTCGAAGATACCATTTTATTACAGGCTTTACGGAAAAGTAGAGGGAAGGATGTATTGCCGGAATTATTGTTCCCAGTATTTTGGGGAATCTGAACTCGGTATTTGGGCCGATTAACACTGCGGATAAAGGTTTTTGCTTCTCTGATCCGCAGTATTCAATAATCGCAGAAGCACCGAGTGAACTTCCCGCAAGTATAAATTTTTCTGATGGCGGGATAACTTTTTCTATGATCTCACCTATGTCGAGTTTAAAACGTTCTATGGAGAAGCTTACTTTTTTTACATCAGGAACCGCTGATGACTGTTTTTCCCTCGACTCAAGATAGATAACTCTATGCTGAGCGGTTAGAACTTTCAGCACGTCTTTCCATCCGGAGATCAGTGAAATCCATCCCGCCACAAAAATAATAATCGGTTTTCCCTGTGAAGCATTTCGTGGAGTGAAATCAATTATCTTGAGAGAAACCCCATCTGAAACGTTACACATATATTCTTTAACGCTTGATGAATTTTCAGTGTATAGAGAATAATCCATATTATTTGCCTTGGACTATTTATATTTGAAGGAGTTTCTATATTACCCTATTCAGGTCAATCGAAAAAATATTTATCACGGGTATGAACCCCAAATCAAGCTTTGGAAACAGATTCGAAAGCTCGCTGCGGGGTATTAAACCCTCCGCTGCGCGGGATTGTTCAACTTACCAATTCCGCTACACTGCGCTTTCGGAATTGGAGTTTCAACAATAAATCTGACGAATATATATATAAAGGATAACTTTTCCTCATTTCTATCGGACTCCTACTAACCGGGTACAATAATTTTAGATGCTTCCTGACGCCTCATCTCTTCTGCTTCGGCAATCATAGCCTGAACGGATTTTTCAATGGCTGCAGGTAATTTTGCTGCCGCTTCGCTTAGATTTTTTGCACCTTCAATAAGGCACTGAACCGGAATCGGGCCATTGGGTGACATCAGCTGGGTCATGCCGGTGAAAATGGCTTCCCGGCTCTCATCAATCGAGCCGTCAATCTTTACGGGCGTAAGGCGTCTGATTGTGGCAAACGTCAGGTCAGTGAAGGCCTCTTCCTTGTAAAGGTTACCGGTATTTATTTTAATATCCGTTATTTTGGTTCCGTTAGCGTTATCCATGAATTTTCTCCTCCTTAAATATGTGGGCTTGATTAGTGAGACTCAAATTTTAAAAGTGAAACACATTAAAATTTGCAAGTCGAACTATCCCGCCGAAAGCGGAGGGTACCATAGGTACCCGTGATTTTCGTATGCCCCGAAAAACAATGGAAACTGTACGCTAAACGGCCTCCCTTTTTTCGGATCACTTCTTACTTTAATGCCAAGATGAAAATCAGTTACGTTAAATTAAAGAAAACTTCAATCAATATTTTGAGCAGTTCTAAAAAACCAAAATTAGGAATCATAAAATTTTAAAGTCTGACTTTTTAGTTGGGCTTATTAGCAGAACTCTTTATAAGATTTATTAAAATAATCTTAGATATCAACTTCTTCCCGTTATTCACAAATCGTCAGCTTTTATTAAAATACAAGCTTTCGAATCTGTAATAATTACAATTCGTGTTCCACATCATATGGCAAAAGATTCTTGACACAAAGAAATAATCTCATTATATATTCCAAAAAACCCATTAGAAAAAGTATTTTATAAAATATCAAAGTCGTGGACATAAAAATGTGGTAAATTCCCTGTCCAAGGAAAAAGCAAAAGAAAAAACTTAGTCAAGATAAGGAGTTAATTATGAGAAAATCCGGCAGTAGACTTTTACAAATTATTGTGTTTATCGTAATGATGACACTAATCGGATGCGCTGCTCAACAGGAGTATCAAAAGGCATTTGATAGTCAGCATTCACTTACCCAAAATCAGTGCACTTTCAAGCAGTCAACTGATAGTATTTTCATGATTGCAAAACAAGTATTTGTTCAGCAAGGCTTTACTATTGAAAGCGCAGACATAAAGTCCGGCATCATAAAGGCTGTAAGAGATATGCAAGATCAGGAAAACAAAGAATATTCTTACAACATTAATGTATCAGCAGATATTTCAGAAGAAACGATCTCCCAATCAATTGTCTCATTGGCTGGAAGCCAACAGACAGTTCTCCATCGCTCTACTTATACCTGGTGGCATCTTCTTTGGATAATACCGATTATTCCTACCGGAGTCGAATATCAAACCTTAGTTGTCAAGGAAGGGAATGTTACTGATCCTGGTTTTTATGCCGATTTCTTTAATGCTTTAAAAGTAGCAGTGACGAAACATGATGCGGCTGTCAAGGCTGCTGCTGCAAAACTCTCCGAACAGACAGAGACTAAGAGTGCCGAGGCCGAAAAAGCAGTGGAGGTAAAGCCAGAGGCGACGGCAAAGATTCCGGCCGATAAAACAGAGGCGAATGGAATAACCGCGGAAAAAGTTAATGCTGAAAAACCGGTAGCCGAGAAGCCGGCAGACAGCGGGGCTGTTGAAAAACCTTGATTTACATCAAACTGTTCCATACGAACTCTTTATTAAAAGGATATTGTTTTACCAATACTGAATGTATCAGTGGTAGAAAAATAGACTGGGGATAAGATGTAAGGTTATTTTAATTCATTTAAAAGGGGGGAAAATTAGTATGAACAAGGAAAAAGTTTCCAGTAAAGTTTTGTTATATTTTCTTATGTTGATGTTTCTAATGTTTGTTATTGGTTGCAGCAGCGCTGAGAATGCATTACCTATCCACAGCATTTCAGGAGTGGTCACGGCAGGCGTAACCGGTCTTGCCGGTGTAACAGTCAACCTGACAGGTACTGCAACCAAGACGACCACAACAGACACGAACGGGACGTACAGTTTCTCGGGCATGGCGGGCGGAAACTACACAGTGACACCATCCCTTGCGGGCTATACGTTCAGCCCGCTGAGTACGTCAGCTTCTCTCACTGGATCAACTTTTACCGCTACCGCTAATTTTACAGCGACAGCCAGTTCTGGGCTGACTTACAGCATATCGGGCCAGGTGAGCGGAGCCGTTCTTGCCGGCGTGACAATCAACCTGACAGGTGACGCAACCGCTTCGACACTAACAGACGCAAGCGGGAATTACAGTTTTCCGGCCATCTTGTTGAACGGCAACTACACCGTGACACCATCCCTCACGGGCTATACCTTCAGCCCGATCAGCGCAGGGGTAATCATAAGTGGGGCCGATGAAACAGGCGTGAATTTTACAGCGACAGCCAATACGGCGACGACTTACAGTATAAAGGGCCAAGTGACCGGAACAACCATTGCCGGTGTAACCATTACATTGAGCGGCGGCACATTCGGAACGACCATAACAACAACAGACGCAAGTGGAAATTACAGTTTTGCTGGTCTTTTGGCTGGCAGCTATACGGTGACGCCATCCCTGGCAGGATACACATTTTCGCCTGTTAATCTTTTCCCAACATTGAGCACCGCCGATTCTACAGGAAATAATTTCACGTCAGCAAACGTATCAGCGAACTATAGCATATCGGGCGCGGTGACTGGTGCGTCGGGTGTTACAATCAACCTTACCGGCGCGGCAACGGCTTCTACAACAGGCGGCAGTTTCAGTTTCACGAAACTTGCCAACGGAACCTATACGGTAACACCAGTTTTGGCAGGATATACATTCTCACCCTCTAGTTCGGCCGTAACTGTATCCGGGGGAGATATTACCGGTATAACTTTCACGGCGACAGCCAATGCTGCTACGCAATACAGCATTTCCGGTACGGTAAGTGGACAGATAGTGTCGGGTGTAACAATCACATTGAGTGGTGCCGCTTCAGGGACGACCACAACAAACAGCAAAGGAAGTTATAGTTTTTCCGGTCTTGTGGCCGGCAGCTACACTTTGACGCCATCCCTGGCGGGCTATACGATCGCACCGATCAGTTTATCCCCAAGTATAACCTCATCAAATGTGACCGGTCAGAATTTTGTGGTAGGTACCGCACCAACCACATTTAGCCAGGCTGATCTAACGGGAACATGGTTTATACATTTACTTGAGGCAGGGAGCACCACAAGATGGTATTATGGAACAATGACGGTCGATTCTTCAGGAAATCTATCCTGTGTGACTTATGCTGATAGTACAGGTAGCTCAACCTGCCCGAGTCCATTTGCGATGACATGGACCATTAATTCAAGTGGCGTAGTGACTGAAGGTGGAAGTAACGGTGGCACTAACGTCAATATGACGATGGCATCGAATAAGACATTCATAACGGGAACGGGCTCCGACGCAAGCAACTCAGCACAAATAAGGATCATCCAAAAAGTGGTGTCGGGGACTACATACAGCAGCGCCGACTTAGCTAACAAGTCGTTCGTTATGCATCAGTTGCAGGCTAACAACGGTAGCGGGGACAATGGATGGAGCTATGCGATGGGAACTACAAATGCAAGTGGTACTGTATCCATTTCCAGTGAGACCGATTCATGGGGTAATGATAATGGGACGGGAACCATTGGGATAATATCGGTGGATAGTAGCGGGAACGTCACACAGAACAACGATACGACTTTCCATGGATTCCTTTCGGACGATAAGAAAACAATCGTGGTAACTAACAACAGTGGTGGCAGTGGCAGTGGCAGCCCTCAATTGATGATTATTCAAGTTACCGGAAAGACTTACACTGCCGGCCCAATACCTGGCGGAGTATTGACCCAGCATTTTGTTGGTGAAGTCGACTTCGTCAACTCCCCCGACTTCGACAACCCCGCCAATCCCTACGCTTTCTGGGTCGCTGAAACGGAAACAATAATCAGCGGCGGTGCCTATACCTTTAGCAACGCTACTTCCAGTCTTAGCGGTTTTACTCCTAGCAGTGGGGGCACCGCATCCATCACTTCGTCGGGTACTATTACAACGACGGAAAATTCCACATATAATGCGCAAGTGTCGGACGATGAGACGTTCACTGTAGGTACAATGACGGTAACAGATAATGATTCAAACAATTGGTATATATTAAGTATACACACAAAGTAGAAAAACAAGATAGGTTAAAGCCCTACCCCCACGGGGGTAGGGCTTTACATCGGTACAAACTGGTAAGATAGTTTACAAAACAAACCGGGGACATGGTTTACACTTTACGGCAAGGAGGAGATTCTATGCCGTGGAAAGTGATAAACCAAATGAACATAAAGATTCAACTTGTTAACGACTGGAATCATGGATATTTCAGTGTAACCGATCTTTCTCAAAAATACGGAGTTAGCCGTCCGACGATTTACAAATGGCTCAAGCGATATAAGCATTTTGGTATCGAGGGACTCAAGGAAGAAAGCCGGGCTCCGAAGAGTTGCCCTAATCGAACATTCAAAGAGATCCTGGAACTTGTGATTCAGGAAAAGCTTAAAAATCGTAAACGCGGGCCCAGAAAAGTACGCGCTCAATTAAAGCGTAAGTATCCGACACTTGATCTTCCAGCAGTCAGCACTATTGGCTATTGGCTCAAGAAAGAAGGACTCGTTGAGAGACGTAAGAAGCGATTGCATGTTCCACCGTATACGCAACCATTTGGCGAATGTGATGCGCCCAACGATATTTGGAGCATCGATTATAAAGGGCAATTCTATATGAAGAACGGACATGTTTGTTATCCATTGACACTCAGTGATAACTTCAGCCGTTTTCTTTTAGGTTGCCAAGCGCTGGAAGGTCCTCGCTACTTTCCGACAAGGCGTTGCCTCGTGTCGATCTTCCGTGAATACGGATTGCCCAAGGCCATCCGCTGTGATAATGGAACGCCGTTTGCCAGTAGATGCATCGGCGGCCTTAGCCGGTTAATGATCTGGTGGATTCTGCTGGGGATTATCCCGGAAAGGATCGGAAAAGGTTGTCCACAAGAAAACGGACGGCATGAACGCATGCACCGCACTTTGAAAAGCGATGCTTTGAACCCCATTGCCGGGAATTTAAAAGAACAACAGAAGGCATTCGATATTTTTCGGTATGATTATAACCATGATCGACCGCATGAGTCACTCAATGACGAGATGCCGAGTAATTACTATAAAAAGTCAAATCGGCCATATGTGGAACGTCCGCATCCACCGGATTATGGTAACGATTATCTGGTTCGCCATGTCCGTCACTGCGGAGAAATTAAATTCATGGGCAGGAGGTTCTATCTAACAGAGTTACTCGCAGGTCAGCCTGTTGGGCTTAGAGAAATTGCCGATGGCCTCTGGCAACTTCAGTTCAGCTTTTATGCTCTTGGTTCCATAGATTTGAGAAAAAACAAAGTTATTCGTAACTAAAAAAGTGTAAACGATGTATCCGGTCTAAAATGTAAACGATGTTCCGGTTGCACACATCAATAAAAGTAAAAGGATATAAGGGTTCAAAAATATTTTTAATGCGAAGTTTTTCTTCCAGCCGTTTATTAGCTTCATTTAACTTTTCCGGCGCGGAATACACGGTCACTAACGCTGAAACTAAACACTCCTCTCTTTCGAATTGGTAATCTTCAGTTTTCCCTAATTAATTAATCTATTTGTTTGTAGATGTAAGCAACATTTAATTACTACAATTACTTTCCTATCAGTTTTTTACTGTCAATCTTGGCGAGACAATCAGCTTTTTTCCATAGTTTTATGAAATTTAACTTTCGGCCATTCTTCCATGGTATGCGACAGGCGCCATTCGCTTAAGGCAAGATAAACAAGGTTTCCTTCCGTATCGAGGGCCAGATTGGTCTGATTTTTCTTCTGGAAATCTTCCATTAGTTTGGCGTCGTCGCAGGTGACCCAGCGGGCGGCGGCATAATCGGTTTTTTCGTAGTCGGCGTAAACGCTGTATTCGTTTTTGAGTCGCGACATAGTCACATCAAATTGCAGGACACCAACCGCGCCAAGAATATTGTCCGATCCCCATAAGGGTTTGAAAACCTGAATCGCGCCTTCTTCAGAGAGTTGAATCAATCCTTTTTGCAGATGTTTTATTCTCAGCGGATCTCTTAAGCGCACCCGGCAGAAATGCTCCGGCGCGAAATGCGGAATGCCGATAAACTTAAGCGGTTCCTTTTGCGTAAAAGTATCGCCGATCTTGATTGTTCCGTGATTATGAATTCCGATAATGTCACCCGGATAAGCTTCCTCTATATTGGTGCGATCCTGCGCCATGAAGATTGTAGCGTTGGCGAGAGATACTTCCTTCCCGATGCGATGATGAATGACTTTCATGCCGCGCTGGAATTTCCCGGAGCAAATCCGCAAAAACGCAATGCGGTCACGGTGCGCCGGATCCATATTGGCTTGTATTTTGAATGTAAAGCCGGAAAATTCATCTTCATCGGGATTCACTTCTCTGGTTGTTGTGGGACGCGCGACGGGCGGCGGAGCGATTTCCACAAAAGCGTCGAGAAGTTCCTTGACGCCGAAATTATTGATGGCGCTACCGAAGAAAACAGGTGTCTGGCTGGCTTTTAAGTATTCTTTCAAATCAAAAGGATTGGCCGCGCCTTCCAGTAAGGCGACTTCGTCCCGGAGTTCATCAGCCTGGCTACCCAATAATTCGTCGAGAAGCGAATCGGACAAATCATTAATTATGACTCCATCATCTGAACGCCGCGCTTTGCCCGGCGTGAATAGATGCAATTTTTTATCGTAAAGATTATAAACGCCTTTAAAGCGTTTGCCCATGCCGATGGGCCAGGATAGAGGCGAACACTCTATTTGCAGCTTGTCTTCAATATCCGCCAGAATGTCCAGCGGCGTCAGGGAATCACGATCCATTTTATTAATAAAGGTTATAATCGGCGTATTGCGCAGGCGGCATACTTCCATGAGTTTCTGTGTTTGGGATTCCACGCCTTTGGAGCCGTCGATAACCATGAGCGCGCTATCCACGGCTGTGAGCACACGGTAAGTGTCCTCAGAAAAGTCCTGATGGCCGGGAGTGTCCAAAAGATTTATTTCGCATCCGGCATATTCGAATTTCATTACCGATGAGGTAACGGAAATGCCGCGATCTTTTTCGATCGCCATCCAGTCGCTCAAAGCATGCTTCGACGCCTTGCGGGCCTTGACCGCTCCGGCAAGCTGGATAGCCCCGCCGAAAAGCAAAAGCTTCTCCGTGAGCGTGGTTTTGCCCGCGTCAGGATGACTGATAATGCCGAATGTGCGGCGGCGTTCAATTTCTTTTTGTAATTGCTTGTTCAAAATAACCTCATTCAATATAATAAAATGGCTTACGATTTATATTAAATGTTTTTTTGTTTCAACTGTTATCTCTTTGTCCCTTTTGCAATGATGCCCGCCGCGTCGCGTCCAGCTCCATTTTCCGCAGGCGCACGCTTTGGGGAGTTACTTCCACCAATTCATTCTCTGCGATGAATTCGATAGCCTGATCCAGAGACAGAACCCGCGGCGGCCGCAGAATTATTGTGGCGTCGGATGTGGATGCCCGCATGTTCGTCAGTTTCTTTTCTTTGGTGATATTAACATCGAGATCATGGTTGCGGTTGCGCTCTCCCACTATCATTCCTGCGTAAACTTCCGTGCCGACTTCCACGATCATCTCTCCGCGGTCTTCCATGGCAAAGCTGGCGTAAGACGTGACACGCCCGGGACGGTCGGCCACTAAAACACCGGTCATGCGTTGCGGAATCGGGCCGAACCAGGGAGCATAACTTTCCAACAACGAATTCATCACCCCGCCTCCTTTGGTGTCCGTCAAAAACTGGCTGCGGAAGCCGATTAAACCTCGGGACGGAATTAAGAATTCCATGCTGACTCTGCCGCTGCCTTTATTCACTAGGCTTTCTAATCGTCCCTTGCGCACGGATAGTTTTTCCGTAATTCTACCGACAAAATCTTCCGGTATATCCAGAAATAATCTTTCCACCGGCTCCACAGTTTCGCCGTTTTGTTGTTTGGTGATGACCTGAGGGCGGGAAACCATCAGTTCATAACCTTCACGGCGCATTGTTTCGATTAATACTGCCATTTGCAGTTCGCCGCGTCCGCAAACTTCAAAGGCGTCGGTTCTTTCCAATTTTTTAATTTTGATGGCGACATTTCTCAAAGCTTCTTTTTCCAGTCTTTCCAGTAAATGACGTGAAGTGAGAAACTTGCCTTCTTTGCCGGCAAAGGGACTGTTGTTGACATAAAACATCATGGATATGGTTGGCTCATCGACCAGCAGACGGGGCAGCGGCTGCGGAGATATGAAGGAAGAAATCGTATCGCCAATAGTAACATTTTCCACTCCGGACAGGGCGATAATATCTCCGGATTCAACAGATGCTGCCGGTTTTTTTGCCAGACCATAAAAAGTATAAAGAGCTGTTAGTTTAACACCGGGAATTATTTTATCTTCGGTGCAAAGACTGTAATTGGTATTCATTTCCAATTTGCCGCTTTGCAGACGGCCGATGGCAATTTGACCGACATAAGGATCATAATCCAGATTGGTAACCAGAAACTGCGTGACTGCTTCATCGTTTCCTTGCGGGGCCGGCACATGCTCAATGATTGTTTGAAGTAGCGGCTGTAAATCGGAGCTGTCATCGCCTAATTTTTTATGGCTAACGCCGATTTTTGCTTGAGTGTAGAGGATGGGGAATTCAATCTGATTTTCTTCCGCGCCTAAATCGATGAAAAGATCGTAGGTTTCACTGATTACTTCGTCGATGCGGGCATCTCTTCGATCAATTTTATTAATGACTAAAATTATCGGCAGATGCAATGCCAGGGCTTTTTTTAAAACAAATCTTGTTTGCGGCAACGGTCCTTCGCTGGCATCAACCAGAAGGATCGCTCCATCAACCATGTTGAGGCTGCGTTCCACTTCGCCGCCGAAATCGGCATGGCCGGGCGTATCGACAATATTAATTTTTACCCCATTATACTCCACAGCGGTGTTTTTTGCCGTGATGGTGATTCCACGTTCTTTTTCCAGATCCATAGAATCCATAACGCGATCCTCTACAACCTGATTGGAACGAAAAACCCCTGTCTGTTTCAACATGGCATTGAGCAGTGTGGTTTTGCCATGATCGACATGGGAAATAATGGCAATATTCCTTAAATGATCTTTTTTCATTTCTTTAGTCCTTTTGGGTTATGGTTTTGAACTGAATGAATTAATAGCAGTTTTGAGCACAACCAGTTTTTTACTTGGGGATGTGTAACTTAATTTAGATTAATTATGCTATAATTTTCTTGACTTGTAAACACCTTTTTCCTATGCTCGCCAGCATTAATCTAAATATATTATATTTTTAGGAATATCATCATGTTGAATTTTCTTCCGTCACGACTTGTGGGTGCAATCGCGGGATTTCTTCTCTTCATCAATGTGCTGTTTTGGGTGCCTATTTTATACGTGTTCTCCATTCCGAAAATCCTTTTGCCCATTCCTCTGTTGCGCCGGATGCTGAATAATATTCTTAATTGGATTGCGGAAAATTGGATTGCCTGCAACAGCGGGTGGATGCACCTGACTCAAAAAACACGGTGGGATGTGCAGGGATTGGAGAGTTTGAATTATCAAGGCTGGTATCTGGTCGTCAGCAATCATCAATCCTGGGTTGATATATTGGTGATGCAGCATCTGTTGAATCGCCGCATTCCATTATTGAAATTCTTTATTAAGAGAGAACTTATTAAGGTCCCTTTAATGGGTCTTGCCTGGTGGGCGCTGGATTTCCCTTTTCTGTACCGTCACAGTGCCGAATATTTGAAAGAACATCCCGAACAAAAAGGCAAGGATTATGAAGCAACACGCAAGGCCTGCGAGAAATTTGCTACTATTCCCACCAGCGTAATGAATTTCCTCGAAGGCACACGCTTTACAAAAGCGAAACACGCCCGGCAGAAAAGCGAGTACAAATTTCTCCTGCGTCCAAAGTCCGGCGGACTCGCGCTGGCTTTAAACGTGTTGGGCGACAAGTTTAATTCTTTGCTGGATATTACCATTGTTTATCCGGACGGCATTCCTGGCTTCAAGGAATTTCTCTGCGGCAAAGTCAAGCGTATAACTGTGCGTATGAAGACAATAGAAATTCCGCAACAGTTTCTTCACGGCGATTACGAAGGCGATCCGGCCTTTCGCGATACCATGCATAAATGGGTGCAAAAGTTATGGCAGGAAAAAGACCAGCAGATAGAATCACTGCTGAAAAAAGCCGGAGCCAACAAATGACTGGATTTTTTCTGACTTGATTAAACAAAGTAGAATTGTACAAAATTTCGGAAATTACTTGGCAAGTATATTAAAGGTTAAGCCAAAGAAATTTAATTTATGAGTAAATATTCAAAAGATGATTTAGTAGCTGCGATAAAACGATCTGGCTATCTTTTAGAATCTGAGATAGCAAATATATTAGCCGGTGCAGATTTCTTTGTAGAATCAAATCAAATCATAGAGGATCCAATAACGGGTAAAAGCCGAGAAATAGATTTAATCGCAGAATACTTTGACAATAATCATTCAGGAAGAAGCGAACACAAAGCATGTGCAAAGATTAAATTTATTTTTGAAATAAAAAATAATATCTATCCGTTGGTCTTAATGACTAAGCTTGCTTTTTCTCCCAATATAGAAATCTGGGAATCAACAAAGGAAATTTTAACTGAAATCGAAGGCATTAATTCTAGCTCAACAAATAGTTTTTATGAAATCCTTTTGGAGAAGAATGAACCTATTTTCACTCAATACTGTTCTTTTGACATTAAAAAAGGAAAGAAGATAGACGAGCTTTTAGCTTCACATCCTGAGCAAGTATATATTGGATTATCCAAGATTACGCAATATTGTGAAGAATGCGTAGCGTCATGGGAAGACCACGATATATCTTATCCATATTACCGCCGCTTTTTGTATATGCCGGTACTGTTGATCAATGAAGACTTATATGAATTAGAAATCGGGGGCGACAATGAACCAACATTAAATAAAGTAGAGGAATCAAGACTTATATTCAATTACTTTTATAAAAACGATCCAAAATTGGCAACTATATGGGTTGTAACAAAGAAAGGCTTCAAGAGTTTTATTGAAAAAATGGTTAGTGAAGAAAGAAAATTAGAAAATGAAATGATTGCGGTAATTAAAAAAATAAAAGCTTAACCCGTCGCTGCACCCGATCACGCGCCCGTGGCGCGCTCCGGGTGAGCTTTTCGTTAAACAGAGCAAATGAAAAATTAATGCAGAAAAAAGAAAAGGGATGAAGATATGCTTATCGCGGGTATCATCGTTTTGTTTATGGCTTCCATTTTTAGAGCATGGGGGTTTCTGAATTACAGGAGAGGTCCAGGTGAAGTACCACTCATATTTATGGGGCTAAAGGGGCAGCTAGTTTTATCGATTATCTCTATAGTGTCTATTATTATTGGTCTTGTAGGCGCCATTCTTATTGGTTCTGAAACATCAATTTTCGTTGGTTTGATAGTGTTTGTGGTATTCTGGTTCTTATCAGGAATATGGGTGCCACTTTTAGAGTCGATAGGACTATAAAGAGTTTGGTTTAACCTGTCAATACAGCAGATCGCTAACGCTCCGGCTGATTTCTTTGTTGGGCATCATCAACTTTGATAAAATCTCATTGACAAAGTGTATCCATTAGGCTACAATACTTTTATGATTGGAATCCGCAAAACCGAACATTTCGCCAAATGGATCGACGGTCTGCAAGATATCCGAGGACGTGCACGCATTCAAGCAAGAATTGAGAGACTGGCTATGGGTAATTCTGGAGATGTTAAGCCTGTAGGTGAAGGGGTTTTGGAGATGCGCATTGATCAAGGTCCCGGTTATCGGGTGTACTACATACGGCATGAGCGATCAGTAATAATCTTGCTTGCTGGTGGCGATAAAAGCACGCAAGCCAAAGATATAAAAACTGCGCTTCGCTTGGCACGAAACTTATAGGAGTTCAATATGGCAAAAACAGTTACAACAAAATATGAAGTCTCCGAGCATCTTCGCACACCTCAAGAAATGGCCGCTTATCTGGAAATGTGCATTGAAGAAGCAAACGGCGATACAGCTTTTATTACTAAAGCATTGGGGGACATTGCGAGGGCAAAAGGTATGTCGCAGGTGGCACGGGATGCCGGTTTGTCCCGGGAAAGTCTGTATAAGGCTCTCTCCGGGGAAAGAAGTCCGGCCTTCGATACCATCCTTAAAGTAATAACTGCACTTGGTTTGAAATTGCACACGGAAGCAGCCCGCACAACAAAATTAACAGCCCAACAAAGGCAAGCCAGCCGATCTTTACGCTCGGGCTGATTTTTTCGTTAAACCGCCATTGGCGATCTGGGCGACCATAAAGACCGGTTGCTATTGTCGAAGGAACGTCGCGTCGGTCTTCTTTTTGTTTGCGTCTGGGGAGAAAAAAGCTTTCTGCCTCTATTGAACTTCATTTCCTTCACGCCTCGATTACTTTGAGCAGGGATTTTGTCTGACGGCATTCCGCTGGTCAATCCGTCAACACTGCGGTATTGGAGTTTGTCTCCGAGCACTCTTTTCAGGGAGTGAGCGAGTCCGGCATCATCGGCTGTTACAAAAGTAAAGGCATCGCCGATTTTGGAGGCGCGCCCTGTTCTGCCGATACGATGAGTATAGGCATCCGCAGTCGACGGCATATCATAATTAATGACATGGGAAATTCTTGTCACGTCAATGCCGCGGGCGGCGATATCGGTCGCCACCATGATTTCATAACGGCCGTCGCGGAAGCCGTCAAGAGATTGCTGACGTTTCTGCTGCGATAAATTTCCATGCAGCGAAATAACTTTATATCCCGACTTGTCCAACTGTTGAGCAACACTTTTCGCGCGCGATTTTGTCCGGGTAAAGACGAGAACGGAATCCGTTTTGGTATTATCAAGAATATTTTTCAGCAGCTCTGTTTTAGAGCTCATTGGCACCGGATAAAATTTATGTGCAACCGTTTCTACCGGCGCTGTATCACCGATTTGAATATTAACCGGATTGAGCAGAAGATCATTAGCCAGACTTTTTATATCGTTAGGCATCGTAGCGGAGAAAAGCAGCGTTTGACGCTGCTTGGGAAGATGTTTCACGATTTTCCGGACATCCGGCAGGAAGCCCATATCAAACATATGATCAGCTTCATCAAGTACCAGCACCTCTACGTGGGACAAATCAATGGTGTTGCGTTGGATATGGTCAAGCAGGCGGCCGGGACAAGCGGAGACGATATCAATTTTATCGCGAAGCCTTGATATCTGGCCGCCAATGCCAACGCCGCCATAGATGGAGGCACTGTGGATTTGCGCCCGGCGTCCCAATTGTCCTATTGCTTTGTGGGTTTGTTCGCTCAACTCGCGCGTTGGCGCTACTATCAGGGCGCGGATATGGCCGCGTGGCCCCTGCATAAGACGTTGCAAAATCGGCAGCACAAAAGCTGCTGTTTTTCCGGTTCCGGTTTGGGCAAGCCCCATGACATCGCGGCCTTCCATAATCGGCGGGATTGATTTTAATTGAATTGGTGTCGGCACTGTGTAGCCAAGCGCCTGAACGCCGGCAAATATTTTCGCATGTAACTCAAACTTCTCAAAACTCATTTTTTCTTTTTCCTTCTTTTTCAGTATTAGTGACACTTGAACCCATTTCCAATCGTCGCGGCTTTTCAATATATGCCGCTTTATTTTGCCGGGACACATCCGCAAAGAGGGCATGCATTCATGGCACTATAGTTGGATTCTATTACGATTAGCTGGATTTTCCTGCCGAAGTTTCCAAGAGAAAAAAATTGGGAAGGTAATTAACTATCGTTATCACGAGGCACTCTTTACAGACATAATTCATAAATAGCAAGGAATATCTTTATGCCCGGATTAATCTTCCTTAAATCTCATAAATTGCTTGTCCGGCAATTTCGTCTTTATAAATACCAGTAGAGTAAAAATATCTTGACATATTATTCAAAAAATTTAACTGTATGGTTAAACCGAACGGTTAAAATATAAGGATGGTATCGGCATTGATTAAAAAAGTGATTGATATAGAAAAACCAGGCAAAACCGCCGAGAAAATTTTAACGGCGGCGCGAGCCGTATTTGCCGAAAAGGGTTATAACGGTACGCATGTTGATGAAATCGCCGAGCGCGCCGGTGTGAACAAAGCAACTCTCTATTATCAGATTGGCGACAAAGATACTCTTTACACCAATGTGATTCACCATGTTCTCGGCAATATAGCTCAGAATATTGCTGCGGCTGTGGCCAAAGTTGATCATCCGGAAGAAAAGCTCAAGGCTTATATAAACGGCATTGCCGCTAATGTGGATAAAAATCCCGAATTGCCGCCGATTATGATGCGGGAAATAGCCTCGGGCGGCCAAACCTTGCCGCAAGTTGTCGTTGAAGACATTGCTTCAGTCCTGAAAGTATTGATTGGTATTCTCGATCAAGGGAAACAGAAAGGCATATTTACGGATACCATACCTTTTCTTATCCATATGATGATTGTGGGAACAATTCTTTTTTATAAAAAGGCTCTGCCGATTAAAGACAGGCAGTCATGGCTGCCTGCCGCGATTAAAGCCCGTGATAAAAAATTAAAGGGGACTCTGGGTGAGGAAGTGGCGAAGCTTGTGCTGAAGGCGATAAAGAAGTCATAAATGTAAAATGGAGGTTTGAGCGTTGAAAAAAAGAATCATTATTATTGTTTTTGTAATTCTGTTTGTGACAGTAGGATTACTAGTTTATTTCGGCCAGAAAAATAATCGCGAAAAGGGACTTTTCTATTCCGGAACAATAGAAACAACAGAGGCGAATTTATCTTTTCAGGTTCCCGGGCGTGTTGTTAAAGTCAACGTTCAGGAAGGGCAGTTCGTTACTAAAGATCAGATTATTGCTGAGTTGGACCGCGCTGAATTTGAATCACGTTATGATCAAGCCAAAGCAAATTTGGATCGAGCGCAAAAAACAAAACAGCAACTTCAAACAGTGCTGGATATCAACGAGAAAACACTCCCCTCGGAAGTGGCCAGAGCAGCAGCGACCGTAAATAGCGCTAGAGATACTTTAAAAGATGCTGAAAAGAATTACCAGCGTTTCGAAGATCTATTCAGTAAGGGTGTGGTAACGGAGAAAGAACGCGATACAATGAAACTAACCTATGACGTCGCTCAATCGAGACTTACTGAAAGTGAATCCATGCTGAAACTGGCGCAGGGTAATTTAAACAGAATAGATGCGGCCAAACAAGATGTTGAAGTAGCTACTGCGCAAATAAATGCGATTAACGCATCCTTAAATCAGTCTGCCATTCAGTTGGATTATACGCAATTAAAATCGCCCATCAATGGCATGATAACCGCTCGTAATGTTGAGCCTGGTGAAACTGTGACTCCCGGAAGGGAAGTCATTACTATTTCCGATCTATCCCGCGTTGATTTAAAGATATTTGTTGATGAAACGGAAATCGGCAAGGTCAAGCCGGGCCAGAAGGTAGATGTAAAGATAGATACTTTCCCCGGTAAAACATACACCGGGTCGGTTTCTTTTATCTCTCCGGAAGGAGAATTTACTCCAAAAATCATTCAGACGAAAAAGGAAAGAGTAAAACTTGTATATCTGGTCAAAGTATCCATAGCTAATCCCAACTTTGAGCTCAAGTCGGGAATGCCTGCTGATGCCTGGTTGCGGTAAGGGAGCGCCTGATGATCATGTCCCCGGAAAATTACCCGCCCATGGTGGAAGTAAAGAATGTTTTCCTACGCTTTGATCTTATTGAAGCGGTTAAAAATGTATCTTTCCGTGTCGACCGGGGAAATATTTTCGGTTTGGTTGGTTCCGACGGCGCCGGCAAATCATCACTCTTAAGAATGATTGCCACCATGATCAAACCAACGCTAGGCGAAATTTTTGTGGGTGGCCTTAATGTTGTTGCTCAAAGACAGAAAATAAAAAACATTATAGGTTATATGCCGCAGCGGTTCGGCCTGTATCAGGATCTGACCGTAGAAGAAAACATGAACTTTTTCATGGATGTTTTTGACATCCCGAGCAAGGAAAGAAAAAGGCGCAAAGAAAAATATCTGGGATTTTCCAACTTATTGCCTTTTGTGGACAGACTGGCGGGTAATCTTTCCGGTGGCATGAAACAAAAATTGGGTCTGGCCTGTGTTCTGGTACACGAACCGCAACTGCTCATTCTCGACGAGCCGACCAACGGCGTCGATCCGGTGTCACGGCATGAATTCTGGGAAATATTAGGCAGCATGAAAAAAGAAGGCATGACGATTATCGTTTCCACTGCCTATCTGGATGAAGGCGAGCTTTGTGACTGTCTGGGATTGATGCATAGTTCTATTCTTATGGACACGGCAACTCCCGCTGGTATTCGCGGCAATTTTAGAACTCTGGAAGAAGCGATAATCGAACGCATTAAAGAAGTGGATGGAGATCTGGCGCATGATACCTTCCATTTCTGATTCCATTTCCGTGACGAATCTGGAAAAAAAATTCGGCGCTTTCATCGCGGTAAATAAAATTACTTTTTCCGTAAAAAAGGGCGAGATATTCGGATTCCTCGGCGCCAACGGTTCCGGCAAGTCCACTACAATCCGCATGCTCTGCGGTATAATTACTCCTACGTCCGGCGCGGGAGTCGTTGCCGGGCACGACATTATGACGGATACGGAAGAAATCAAGCATTCCATCGGCTACATGTCGCAGAAATTTTCTCTCTATGAAGAATTAACACCCTTTGAAAATTTGCGCTTTTATCTGGGAGTCTACAATGTGCCGCAATCACAATGGCCGGAGCGTATTGATTGGATTTTGGATATGACGCGCCTGCAGGATGTCCGCAACCGTAAAACGAGGGAATTGCCGACCGGTTGGCGCCAGAGACTCGCGCTGGGTTGTTCGCTTTTACACAAACCGGAAATACTCTTTTTAGACGAACCTACTTCCGGGGTTGATCCGGTTACCCGAGGGCATTTCTGGAATTTCATTAAACAACTTGCCGGAGGTGGAATGACGATATTTGTGACAACCCATTATATGGATGAAGCGCGTTTTTGTGAAAGGATCGTTATGATCAATGAAGGTAATATTGTTGCGTCGGGCAGCCCCCCGGAAATAATAGCTCGTGCTTGTCCGGAAAAACCGGATGCCGATCTTAATGACGCGTTTATAACTTTGATGAAAAGGGAAATGAATTGAAATTCATAAGACTCAAGGCCATTGTCCGCAAAGAATTTTATCACTTGATCAGAGACTATCGCAGTCTTTATCTTGCTTTCGCGATTCCTCTGATCCTTATCATTCTTTTCGGCTACGCGCTGAGTCTTGATGTGGACAACGTGGAAACGGTTTTTATTGATTACGATAAATCCGAGCTCAGCCGTGATTTTATTCGGAAGCTCGGCGCGTCTCCTTATTTCCATGTTTCACAGGGGCTATCCCAGACAAAAGACGCCATTGATTATCTAGATCATGACCGGGCAAAAATAGCAATTGTCATCCCGCCCAATTTCATGAAAAGCATCCGCGCCGATAGGGAAATTCAGATGCAAATTATTATTGACGCCAGCGATCCGACTTTCGGGAACATCATCCGCGGTTACATTATTTCCTTTATTGAACAATACAATCAAAAATTATTGGTTAGCTTCCTTAACCGGCAGGGACGGGAACAAATAAAGCCTCCCGTGGACGGACGCGTCCGTATCTGGTTCAATGAAGATTTGGAAAGCCGTAATTTTATTATTCCGGGAATCATTGCCGTCATCATTATGATCGTCGGCGCGCTTCTGACGTCGCTCATCATTGCGCGGGAATATGAAAACGGCACAATGGAAACTATAAAATCACTGCCGGTTAAAGCGGCAGAATTACTTCTGGGTAAAGCTATTCCTTATTATTTCATCGGGCTGACTAATGTGTTGATAGCGATTCTCCTGGGCCAGTTGCTGTTCGGCATAGTTATGAAAGGGAATTTCTGGTTGATGATCTTATCCGCTTCTCTTTATTTAAGCGTCGCTTTGTCCCTGGGACTTTGGATTTCCATCATGACAAAATCACAATTGATGGCCAACCAAATAGCCATTTTAACGACTTACCTGCCGTCGCTTCTTCTTTCCAATTTTGTTTTTCCGGTCATCAATATGCCGAAATTTTTGCAAATTATAACACTGGCGGTTCCGGCAAGATATTTTATCGATATATTATCGGGAATTTATCTGCGGAATCTGGGGTTCGCCTATTTATGGCCGAGCATGCTGGTTCTGTTGGTAATGTTTACAGTGCTGACTTTCTTTAACTACAGATTATTAAAAAAGGAAGGCCTATGAGCTGGCTTCGAATCAGAGAGTTGGTGCGCAAGGAATTTATTCAGCTTTTCAGCGACAGGCGAAATCGCGCGTTGATGCTTATTTTCCCTTTTATCCAAATGTTTATTTTCGGCTATGTCGTAAATTATGACATTAAAAATATCCGCGTGGCTGTTCTGGATTATTCCCGCACGTATGAGAGCCGCAGACTCATCGAAAGTTTCGCGGGCAGCAATATTTTCCATATTACAAATAACGTGGCCGATGAACGTCAGATGGCGGAGCTTTTACTGCGGGAAAAAGTTGATATGGGTATAAAGATAGGCTATGATTTCGCGTCCGTCATCAGAAAAGGACAAACGGCCCCTGTCCAGATTCTTGTTGACGGTTCGATGAGTAACATGGCTTCCATAAGAGTCGCGTATACCGCGACGGTTTTGGATAAATTCAACCGCGAAGAACTGCGCGAACTTTATCCAATGAATATGAGCTATGGCAAAGTCGACGCGCGCATCCGAACCTGGTATAATCCCAACCTCAACAGTCAATACTTCTTTGTCCCCGGAATTGTCGCTGTCTTAATAATGGTCACTGCTTTTATTCTGACCTCTATCGCCATCATTAGGGAAAAAGAAGATGGCACAATGGAACAATTAATTGTTACTCCATTAAAATCATACGAATTCATTATCGGTAAAACTATTCCTTATATTATTCTTTCTCTGGGCCAGATGGCAGCCGTCATTGTTCTCGCCATTTACTGGTTTGAAATACCTTTAAACGGCAGCATCTTGCTGCTGTTTTTCGCCACCTGCTTATTTTTGCTCAGCACGCTGGGGATCGGACTTTTTATTTCGACAATATCCGCGACCAAGCAGCAAGCCATGATGACTTCCTTCTTTTTTATCCTGCCTTTTTTCATGCTCAGCGGTTTCGTTTTTCCCATTTCCAATATGCCGGAGGTCGTGCAATGGCTTACTTATCTTAATCCGTTGAGGTTTTTTCTGGTCATTCTCCGGGCGATTTTTCTCAAGGGAGTAGGTTTTGATGTTCTCTGGCCTCAGTATCTGGCCCTGACTATTTTAGGAATTATTGTTTTTTCCGGCGCGATCAGCCGCTTCAAAAAACGGCTGGATTAGCGTCTTTTTTTCATATAATATCTCATTACTGTCCGGTTAATAGTCGAACAGATTCAGTTGGTTATATAGCGGTTCTTTGAAATCGGTGAGCATTTTGCAATCGTAATTTTCAAATAGTTGATTTAGTGGTACTTTTTCAAAGAGTGTGACACTCAGGATTTGAAGAATTGTGTAGAGATTATGCTCCAGATAAAGACGTTTACGAATGATGGCAACAAGAACGTAAGCGGCAACGGCAATCCATATTTGAGTTTTAACCGCATTTTCGGAAGTGCCGTAGAAGGCCTTGATTCGCAGGTGCTGTTTGACCCATTTGAAGAATAATTCGATTTGCCAGCGACACTTGTAAAGGTTGGCAACCGTCAATGCGGGAAGAAGAAAGTTGTTGGTCAGAAAAACAAGTTGTTTTGCTCTTTCAGAATCGAAATATTTTATGCGGCGCAGTTTTTCGGGATAATCTTGCAGTGATTGGTAGTTAACCATCATGATCGTCTGATCGCATATGAGACCACAGTTACGATCTACGGGATGAGAATAGATTCTGCGAAACTTCGTGTTTTTCTTCGCCCGTGTGATGAAGAAGGAAAGAAGTTGGGTAATGCTATAGAGCCTGGCAAAGTCCAGGTAGGCGCGATCCATAATATAAAAAGCACCTGGTTCGAGAGTAAGGATATCCAGAATATTTACATCATGGATATTCCCGGAAGTCACTTCGATAAACGAGGGAATGTTGCCACGGATGTCCATAAGGGTATGCATCTTGACAGCAGCTTTATGTTTACGAAAAGCTGCCCAAGGAAAAAGAGAAAGGCAAAGATCGATGGTTGTTGAATCCAAGGCATACGTTGTGTCGTCCAACTCGATACCGAAATCTTCATTGGCGTAAAGAGATCGTGCTTGAGAAATCAGGATTTGACAGAAGTCGGCGTATATTCTCCAGTTTCGTTTTTCATTAGCATCAGCAAGTGTGCTACGAGAGATGCGGCCGCGAATACCGAGATGATAAAGTTTCTCTTGACGTGAACGGAGACAGGCTTCAATATCCCGCAGGCTTTCTCTGTACGTAAGTTGTGCGAAGGCCATGCAGAGAAATTGATCCATACAGGCGAAGCTGCTGGTGTGATGATTGCCATTGTACCGATCCACGCATTTACGAAATTCATACATAGGCACGTAGTCCATGATTTGTGAAAATACTGTTCTTCCAGCATTCATCATTCACACCTCCAATAATAAAATGGAGGTAGATATAACGGAAAATAATTTTCAAATCGATAAAAATAAGAAACGTATTTATTTGTTTGTTATTATTCATTTTCTAATGTAATAAATTTAAATTAACCGGACAGTAATGATAATATCTAAATAAAAAATATCTAGGCGGCAATGAAAAATATTTTATCTTCCACCAACTCCTCTACCTTAAACGGCGCCTGCAGCACTTCAGGGAAGGGGAATAAATTGAATATGATCGCGTGGGAAGTGACGCGCAGCTGCAATTTAAACTGTGTGCATTGCCGTGCTGCAGCTAATTGTGGGCCTTATCCGGGAGAGCTTTCCACTGAGAAATGTTTTCAAATAATAGATGAAATTGCCGCCATATACTCGCCCGTAATTATTCTTACCGGCGGCGAGCCCTTACTGCGGCCTGATATTTTCGACATTGCCGGTTACGGAACAAATAAAAATTTGCGCATGGTAATGGCGACAAACGGAACCTTAGTTACTCCGGCTGTCGCCAAAAAAATGATTGAAAGCGGCATTAAAAGAGTCAGCATCAGCATTGACGGAAAAAATGCGGCAAGCCATGACAATTTTCGGCAAGAAAAAGGCGCGTTTGACAAAGCGATGACCGGAATTGCCGCTCTCAAAGAAGCGGGGATGGAATTTCAAATCAACACTACAATCACCACAGCCAATCTCAAGCAAATTAAAGATATTCTGGAATTAGCCAAGAAGCTGGGGGCGGCGGCGCATCATATCTTTCTGCTGGTGCCGACAGGCCGTGGGAAAGAATTGGCTGGTCAGGCAATAACAGCCGCTGATTACGAAGAAACCTTAATGTGGTTTCATCAAGAATCTTTGAATTGTTCCATTCAACTCAAAGCCACCTGCGCCCCGCATTACTTTCGCATTCTGCATCAGCAAAAAGGAAAAATAAAAGAACGCAAAAAACCGACAGAACATTTTCATGAAATGACTCGTGGCTGTTTGGGTGGCATCTCCTTCTGCTTCATTTCACATATCGGACAGGTTCAGCCCTGCGGCTATCTGGAACTGGATTGTGGTAACGTGCAGAAACAGAGTTTTGCCGAGATATGGGAAAATTCGGAAGTGTTTCGGAATCTGCGCGATTACAGCAAGTACGGCGGCAAGTGTGGCCGCTGCGAGTTCATCAAAGTTTGTGGTGGCTGCCGGGCGCGTGCGTATGAAGCGACGGGGGATTATTTAGCGGAGGAGCCGTTGTGCTTGTATCAACCTAAAGGCTGTTGAAAAGTACCGATCTGCGGTGTTGCGCTGCGAATCCCATCGCTCAACGTATTAAAATATACGCTTCGCGATGTGATTCTTGCACGCCTAGCATTTCGGCACCTTTGAATAACCTTTAAAACCAGAAGTTAGAAGCTATTTTAAGAGATTGTTGTTATGGATGAGATTGATAAAAAAATATTAAATATTCTGCAAAAAGAATTTCCGCTGGTGGAGCAGCCGTTCTTAATTGTCGGTCAACGGTGCGGCATCAGCGAGGATGAAACAATCCGCCGTGTGCAGGAAATGAAAGAAGAAGGCATTATCCGTCGAATAGGCGCCGTATTTGACGGCGCGAAGCTCGGACGTGTAAGCACGCTTTGCGCGGCGCGCGTGCCGGAAGAAAAAATAGACAATTTTGTTCAAATCGTGAATGCCAATAAAAATGTCACGCATAATTACCGGCGCAATAATGAATACAACATCTGGTTTACCGTTAGCGCGGCGACTGCCGGAGAGCTGGAAGAGTTTCTGGCGTATGTTAAAAAGAAAACCGGAGTCAATGATATTCTGGACATGCGAGCGGTAAGGACGTTTAAAATTAATGCTTCTTTTGATGTATAAAATTTAAAAACTTATAAAGTGATGACTCATGGCAGAAAAAAATAAAACTCCCCTGATAGTTCTTGTCGACGGCAGCAATTATATCTATCGCGCCTTCTACGCGATACCGCTTCTGACAAACTCCAAAGGTTTTCCCACCAACGCCATTTACGGTTTTACCAACATGCTGTTGAAGCTGCTGCGTACTCTTTCGCCGGATTACATCGTGATGACTTTTGATCTCAAGGGCCCTACCATGCGCCATGAGGAATTTGTTGATTATAAAGCAACACGCAAACCAATGCCCGATGATCTCATTCCGCAGATACCTTTTATCAAAGATGTCGTGCGCGGCCTGTCCATTTGTGTATTGGAAAAGCAGGGTGTGGAGGCAGATGATATTATCGGCACGCTGTCCCGGCGGGCAAGCAAACAAGGATGGCGGACAGTCATCGTTTCGGGAGATAAAGATTTGATGCAGTTAGTGGATGAAAACGTCACCATGATTGATACGATGAAAGATAAAACTTATGATGTGACGGCGGTAAAGGAACGCTTTGGCGTCGGTCCCGACAAAGTGGTGGAGATTCTTGGCCTCATGGGCGATATGTCGGACAATATCCCGGGAGTTCCCGGCATCGGTCCTAAAACAGCACAGAGGCTGATTGAAGAATATGGAACGCTTGAGAATGTATTGCAAAACGCTGATAATTTAAGAAACGTAAAATTGCGCGAGACCTTCCATACTTATGCCGAGCAAGCAAGGCTAAGTCATCAGTTAGCCACCATTCGAAAAGATATTGAAATCGATTTCGATTTGCAGGATGCGTCAATCAAGGAGCCGGACAAAGAAATTCTGTCCCGGATTTTTAGTGAATTTGAATTCTCCTCACTTCTGCAGGAGATTAAACGCGATACTGAAAAAGTTGCCAAAGAATACAAACAGGTTCTGGACAGAAAATCGCTGAAAGAACTTACTGCCCTTTTGCAAGACAGCCGTGAAATTTCCTGTGAAGTAGTTTGGGAAAAAAATTTACCAATTGATTTGATCGGCATTGCTGTAAGCACAGGCAGCGATGCTTTTTACGTGCCTCTTGGTCACACTAACGCCCATATACAGTTGCCGGTAAAAGAAGTATTCGCCGAGCTGGCTTCTGTTTTATCGAACGGCAAAATTAAAAAATATGGCCATGATTTAAAAACAACAATGGTTAATCTCAATCAATTGAACTGGGAAGCGCCAATAGACGGGGATACCAAGTCGCAGTCAAAAGTATACCGCGGCGGCGAGGAAGAGGCGACGCAGTTGTATAGTACAATACGTCGAGGAGCCGATGACGATGCCAACAAAGGTAGACGAATGAATGCAACTTGGTATGATGTGATGCTTGCAGCTTATATACTCAATCCGGCCAAAAATTCTTATGAACTTGCTGAATTATCCTGGGAATATTTGCACCAGCAGGTTTCAACGCCCAACGATGTGGCCGGCGGAAAAGGAAAAACTTATCCCCTGGCTTTAGTGCCGGTTGAGAAAATGACCGCTTATGCCGGAGAGCGCGCCGATGCCATTTTCGCTCTTGCTCCGACCCTTTCCGCTAAATTAAAGAATATGGATGCCATCGATCTTTTTCGTGAAGTAGAAATGCCGCTTTTGTATGTGCTTACCGCTATGGAGAAAAAAGGCGTGATGGTGGACACTTCTCTTTTGAAACAAATGTCGGTGGAGTTGGGGCAATTATTATCCATTTCGGAAGAAAAGATTTTTCGTCTAGCCGGTGAAAAATTCAATATCAATTCACCCAAACAATTGCAGATTATTTTATTTGAAAAACTTAAGCTTCCAACAGGGAAGAAAACAAAAGAAGGATTTTCCACCGATGTGGATGTCTTAACTGAACTCGCGCGCGGCCAAGAGCTGCCCGCGGAAATCCTGGCTTACCGCTCCTTATCCAAACTCAAATCCACTTATGTGGATGCGCTGCCCGCTCTAATTAATCCGCAAACCGGAAGAATTCATACCTCGTACAATCAGACCGTGACGGCAACTGGAAGGCTCTCCAGCAGCAACCCTAATTTGCAGAATATTCCGATTCGAACGCTTGAAGGCAAAAGAATCCGTCAGGCTTTTATCGCCGCGCCTGATTGCCTGTTGATTTCTGCCGATTATTCGCAAATCGAACTGCGGGTGCTGGCGCATCTGTCGGAAGATCAAACGTTGCTGGAAGCCTTTTCCTCCGATGAAGATATTCACAGCCGCACCGCCTCTGATATCTTCGGCGTATTTCCGCAGATGGTCAATGCCGATATGCGCCGTCAGGCCAAAGTCATCAACTTCGGTGTTCTGTATGGAATGAGCGCATTCGGCCTGGCCAAAGAACTGGGTATTTCCGTGAAGATGGCACAGGAATACATTGACGGATATTTCCAGCGCTATAAAAAAGTGCGTGCCTATTTAGACCGCATTCTGGAAGGCGCGCGCCGGGACGGTTTCGTCTGCACCCTGCTGAATCGTCGTCGCTATTTGCCCGAACTGAAAAGCAAGATTCCTTCCGTGCGTCAGTTTGCGGAACGCATGGCAATAAACACTCCTATTCAAGGCACTGCCGCCGATTTGATTAAAGTGGCGATGGTGAACATCGCTAATTTGCTCACCAAGAAAAATCTTGCCGCCAGTCTGATTATGCAGGTGCACGATGAACTTGTCCTCGAAGCGCCGGCGAAGGAAAAAGCGGAGGTCATGGCACTGGTCAAAAAAGAAATGGAGGAAGTAATCAAACTCAAAGTGCCGCTGAAGGTGGAGATTGCGAGTGGGTTAAATTGGGACGAAGCACATTAGCCGGCTGTTCAACAGTAAATTTTTCTTCCTCCTATAAAGATTTCTATAGAAGGAATTATACATTCATTATCCATTGAATGAAACTTGGTATTAACAATTCCGATACGCTACGCTTTCGAAATTGGAGTTTCACTAATAACTCTTGCATCAACAGCCCGCGTCTGCACTTATCTTTCCATACATCTGTTCAATAAGCTGTTTGGCAACAGAAATATTTTTGACCCGGACTGCACCGATGATATAGCATCCCGACTGCTCAACTAACACACCACCATATAAAGGATCGACAGCTTTTAGTAGCCTGCGAGACTGATCCTCGGTCAACTGAACACTCTGCGCTTCTGTCTTCAGATAAGAATGGTATTGATCAAAAGTCTTGCGGGCAACAGCAGGCGAATCCTCGTGTATAACAAAAATTTGCATCTTCTCGTTTTGCGCTGCGGCATCAGCTATAATACCTTTGCGAAAGAAGACATATCCCAGAAGGCTCTGCGCAAGATACCGTTCGCTCTTCGGCACAAGTGCTGGGATCTTCAAAATCTCCAACTCTCTAGGCTGACCTAAACTTGCCGGGAGTTTTTCGGAGATAGCCCGGGCGCAGGCCAGGAGGATATCTTTTTCAAGACTTGTCGCGCCGGAGATTTGCAGCCGAACAAAATATCTGTCCTGGTAGAACATCAATTGGGATGGAGACACAAATCCCTCAGTGCCGATTGTAACCCACAAATTATTTGACTTGCGGTAATTGGAATAAATTCCAAAAGCATCCAGTACAGAGGCCATTCTGTAAACATCAGCGACTATGGATAAATCCGGGTTCTGCTTGTTTACATAACTTGCTGTGGCCAGAGTGTCAAACCCGTAGGGGAAATAGAGTTCGGCTTCTCCATCGATATGATCAAACAGGGTATCCTTATCATAAAGCGTCGCTTTTTCCTCGATTACCCATTCTTTGGCAAAACCTTTTGCGGGAAGAACGTCTTTGATGGAAAGGTCGGCGGCCCGGACTGGATTCGACACAGCCATGATTAATATAAAGAAAATAAAAAGAAAAGATGATCCGGTATGAGAATTATCGTGCATATTTCCCTTAGACCAATATTTTTCTGGCCCGTGCCATCTTCGCCGGAATATCAAGACCGTTGACACACCTTGCCGCACAAATCTGACAGCCAAGACAGGTGGAGGCGGAAGCAATCGCAGGAACTTCACTGTATGTAGCCCGGGAAAGCTCTATGTTTTTGTAAGCTTCTGCATACATGATGCACCTGTTGATCGTACTGATCGCCACACCATTGGGGCAGGTAGATTCACACTTCCCGCAAAAGTGACAGTAGTATGGTCTTATGGCAGCGCCATAGCGCCGCAGAACAAGCTCGTCGAAATAGCTTAATTTTAGACTCATCGCTCCAATGTCTTCTCTAAGCTCAGTCAAATCTCGCATGCCAGGGATTGCCGCTGTAATATTCTTATCCTGAAGTACCCATTTGAGGGCTGCCCGGTGAGGACTAATAGGGCCCAGTGTATCCGTTACGTAACCGCCGGCTTGAGTTTTCATCGCAATGATACCAATTTTTTGTTGAGCGGCTTTCGCTATAGTTTCCTTCAACTCGTTTGTACTCTTGAAATTATACGCTACGAGAGCAGTGTCAAAAAAACTGGCTTTATCTTCCATCAAGGCATTGAGCACTTGCGCCTGGTTCGTGTGTGTGGTCACTCCGAAGAAACGAACCTTCCCCTGCTCTCTTAGTCTCACCAGTGCTTCCCTGATCTCCGGATTCGAAATTCTGATTCCGTCAGTAAGGTTGTGCAGTTGGATGACATCGATATAATCAGTTTCCAGCGCTTTCAGGCTCGTTTCCACATCTTTAAAAATGGCCGCTTTTGACAGTGAATCAGGGTGGATTTTCGTTGCGAGATAAACCCGGTTGCGCTTACCTTTTAGCGCCTTACCGACAATTTCCTCATTCTTGCCACCCATATATTTGCGCGCCGTGTCTACATAGTTTATACCGTGATCAAAGGCGACTTCCATCACTTCCGCCTCCGGAGTCAGCATGGCCCCGAAACTTACGACTGAAATCTTCATGCCTGTTCGGCCAAGGATTCTATATACAGGTGTGGGAAAAACGAAGGGGTCCGCTGCTGCATATTGCAATGCGTGAGCAAGATCACTCGTTCCGATTAAAGTTGCTGCAGTTCCTACCAAACCAGCTTTTAAGAATTCTCTTCTGTTCATTTTTACGCTCCTTTCTTCTGTTTAAGCATAATTAATGAGTATGAATAGATAGTCCCGATTATAACCGAGCAGTTTGGATAAACCTTAGTAAGAGTTAAAAAATATCACCAAATAGATATATTGTCAAACATTGTATTTGAGGAGAGTGTATTCAATAAGACAAATATTTATATTTTTGTATAGTTGGGATGGCTTACTACTTCTAAAAATCAGCAGCATTGAATTGTATCTGTTTGTGTTATATAAGAATACTTATTTGGGAAGCTGATCCGGAAATATGACAAATGGTAATTAACACAAATGTAAATGGCGTATTTTTAGTGACTCGTAAAGTTATTCTCCAAATGTTAAAGCAAAAGTCCGGAAGAATAATTAATATTTCGATAAATTTTGAAACCATGAAGAGAAAAGGATTTACGCCTTATGGTCCATCAAAAGCTGCTTTAGAATCGATGAGCATAATTTGGGTTCAGGAATTGGAAGGAAGTGGGATTAATTTGAATCTATTATTGCCCGGTGGAGCAACACTAACTGGAATGATTCCGGGAAACTTTTCTCAAGAACAAAAAGCATTATTATTAAAACCTGAAATTATTGGACCGGCTGCCGTTTATTTAGCATCTGACGAAGCAAAACATATTAATGGAAAAAGAATTATTGCTACAGAGTGGAATAAAGAGAATGATATTAATATCTAATTCGGTGATCATTAAACATTATTGTTTATCAATTGTCCTATTTTCCTCTTTTAATAAATAATTATTCGTGTATAATTATACTTTATTATCGGAAAAACTAAATCACGTGAAAATCAAGGGGGTAATAGAAATGAAATATAGGTTTTTAGTTCTCATATCTTTAATTATTTTATCTTTATCCCTTGCGTCATGTTATACCCCAGCGGCACCTCTTTCACAGGAAAATGAAATTACTGCGTTCAGCTTTGCATCTGTATCTCCGGCTGCAATAGGAGTCATTGATGACTCACAATATACAATAAACATCACGGTGCCTAACGGCACAAATGTAACCAATTTGATAGCGACATTTACCGCCTCAGCCGGAGCGACCGTCACAGTTGGTTCAACCGTTCAACAAAGTGGTAAAACAGCCAATGACTTTACCAATCCAGTGGTTTATACAGTGACTGCGGCTTTTGGCTGGATACAGGATTATACGGTAACTGTTACGGTAGCATTACCATCAACTGCAATTTATGTAGGGACGCAATCCCCCGGAGATTACTGGTTATGGACCGAAACAACAAATAACGGCTCAGTAACTTTCTCAGCAGTAAATAATACAAAAGGTTTTAATTATTCAGGCAGCCTAACTTTATTAACTGGGAATTCATCCGGGTTTTCAGAATTGAACATTACAAGCTCAACTGATCCCAATATAACTACTCCTACATCTGCATATGAATTAGAGATTCCCAGTACTATGGTAATGGCAGCAGTGGCGCCATTTTATACGTTCAATCATAGTGGAGAAGTTCAATTATCTATTCACGGTCCGGTTGTCGCCGCCGCGCAAGGGAGCTGTCCCGCGGCCGGAACCACCACCAACGTAAACTGGATTGTCATGCCTGATGTTAATTGGTGTCCGACAGCCACCGCTAATATTGCCAAAGGACCCTGTTCATCCGCGGATAACGCATATGGAACAGCCCAAATTGTGGTTGATGCCAGCGGGAATGATACGATTAGCGTAACGTCATATGACTTGCAGGGAAATCCGACAACCCCGCCCACTCTTTCTTCATGTACGTGCAGTTCAGGAATTATAACATGCTCAGAAGGCAGCAATACAGATACAATCGCTTTCACGCCGTCGGGTATTTTCGTCATGGACACCGCCAACTATGGTATCGTGGGAGTGGTCCAACCGGGCTCGCCTATAGTCATCAGCAATTTCTTGGCTATCGGGAACTCATTCAGAGGCATGGTTTTTAATTCCTGGGACGACTACTATGATGGATGCACCATAGATAGCGATTGCAATATATATGGAATCTCTGGGGGCACGTGTATCAGCGGACATTGCGGAGTGCCTGAAACACAACCAATTTCCGTAACTGCGGATGGGACTAATTTAAATGCAGTAACATATACTAACATTGCTACTGGATCACTTAACACAGTAGCTAGCGCTGTAAATCTTTCGACCGCGTTGCAACCGTCACCAGGATTAATAACTACAACAATTACTAGTCCCTCTACTGGTTGTAACATTCCAGGATCATTTCCTTTCGTTATGGTTGCAACTCAGATAAACAGTAAGTATGTTGGATTTGCTATCAGTCACAGTACGTGTCCGACATTCGACATGCCGTTTAATGTGTTTACAATTGAGCAATAGTTTTAAAACGGCAATCTGCTTTGTAAGTTGCAGATGAGATATTATTGACAAGCTTTGTGGAGTGAAAGCAATAATTAAAAGAAATATGGAAAAATATTACAGCATAGCCACTATTTTGCTTATTTCAAAAGTCTGATTTCTTGCTTTTTCGTCTTTTACGATGTCTCACTTGTTACCATCGGAAGCCATGAAAACTCCAGGTCAGCGCATTTTCGCCATCACTATATAATGATGTTTTCTTGTTTTACTGCATCCCTGAGCGTGTCAAGTAAATCGTGTCTGGTCAAGTCAGAATGAATCGGTGTAATCGTTATGAAGCCTGCAGCCAGCGCGCCGACATCGGTATCTTTCTGTTTACGGGCGGATTGAGATTCACCGGCAAACCAGTAATAAATATTTTCTCTGGGGTCCACGCGTTTCTCAAAAGTTTCAACAATATTGCTTTTTGCCTGCCGGACGACCAAAACTCCTTTAATTTTTTCACGGGGAATGCAGGGAATATTAACATTAATTGCGCTTCCTTTTAGCTGTTCCGGATTGCTTAGGATTAACCGGGTCATTTTGCGGGCGAATTTGGCGGCATAGGTGAAATCAGCTTCTTTATGGGTGTCAAGGGAAACGGCCATAGAGGGAACGCCCAGTATAGCCCCTTCAGTCGCAGCAGAAACTGTTCCCGAATAAAGAACGTTAATACCGGCGTTGCCTCCTCTGTTGATTCCCGAAACAACCAAGTCCACCGGCTTTTCCGACAATTCCTTGATTCCTATTTTCACGCAGTCCGCCGGTGTGCCGCAGACCGCGTATCCCAAAAAGTTAGCGTTCTTGGTGGCGCGACGCACCATCAGGGGACGAAAAATCGTAATAGCGTGTCCTACCGCGCTTTGTTCAATTTCCGGCGCGACAATCAGGCAATCAGCTTCTTTGGAAAGTTCCCGATAGAGCGCGCTTAATCCTTTGGCGTAAATTCCATCATCATTGGTAAGTAAAAATCGCATTAAACTTTCACCTTTTTCTTGGACCTATTTTACCTGTTCCAATTTTCCTTTTGTAACTTTCAATATAAAGGGAGTCTTTTGAGCAACTCTATCCGAATCAAAATATGTCGTCCCAGTAACGCCATCGTAATTTTCCACTTTCTTCAGGGCGGCGACAAATTGCCCACGTGTTTTAATTTCCGTGTCATCCAAAACGTCAATGATTATTCCTGCTGTATCATAAGCCAGCGCTTCAATATTTTCAGGCTCACGGTTATACTTTGTGTAGTAAAAATCAACAAAGTTGGTCGTTTTCGGATAAATGCTATTTGTAAAAAAACTATCAGCAAAAATTGCTTCCTCCAGATATTCCGTGCCGTTTTTCAGCAAATCCGGCGAGTGCCATAAACTTGTACCTAAAAGTTGAAATCCCCTCACATTGTAATAATCAAGTTGTGAAGTAATCAATTTTACCCGCGAAGCTGAATCGGGAATAAACAAGACTTCGAAATCAACGGATATTGCGGTTTGATTTTCTTCTTGATCGCCGCGTTTATTTTGCGGAGTGTTAACAATAACACCGGTTAATTTGCCGATCTCTTCTTTAAAATCTGTTTGATTCCTGCTGTAGGGAATTGCTTTTTCCACCTTGCCGCCTATAAGCATTACTTCTTCACGAAAAATTTTCACCATCTCCTCGCCATAATCATCTTTAGGATATAAGACGGAAAATATTGCGTAATTCAAATCATCAAAGGAATATTTTACCACGGCCCTGATTTGCTGTGTGGGGGTCAGGAAATTCTGAAAGACAAATTCGCCTATAGAAGTTACCCCTTCTTTGGGTGTTATTAAAATCAACGGCACTTTCCACTGCTCTGCTTCGCGGGCCGCGTCCATAGCTTCCGCGGTTCCGGTAACGGCGATAATTGCCATAACATTTTCAGCATTGGCCAAATGTGCTATGGCCGCTTTTGTTCCTTCCGGCAATCCACGGGAATCTTCAACAATAACTTTCCATAAAGGTTTATTATTTTCATCAATTATCCCCGTAGCCAGCAAGATTGCATCCCGCGCTTTATTTCCCAAGCCGGCATATTGACCTGAAAGGGGAAGCACACATCCTAAAGTATTGCGATTGATTTTAACAGCCGGCGGTATAATTGCCGGAAGTTCGGCTACTGGCGGCTTTTCCGGCGAATATTTTACTCCCGGAAATGGAGTCAGGACATGTTTTTCGGCATCAATTGACGTTGTTGAACAGGAAATGGAGAAAATGACCAGCAACAAAATAAATATTTTGTCAAATATACGGTAAAAGTTCATTTTGCCTCCTTGATAATTTTCAGCATATAATCACGGGCGTTTTTAGCCATATCCGGATTATCCAGCAAGACGGAGATCTCATTATTATATTTTAGCGCCGACTGCGTAAAATTATGGCTGCCCAGAAAAATCAGCCGTTGATCAATGACCACCAGCTTTGTATGTGTCGTTTTATGCGGTGAGTCAAAAAATACACTCACGCCTTTTTCTGCCAAAAGTTTTCCCGTCCGCCTGTTTTGAATATCAAGCTCATCCGACTTGCGGCCCGTTGTTTCTAAGATAACAATAATCTTTACGCCTCTTTTTACCGCCATTGCCAGATGGCTCAAAATCCGGTCGGGATAACTGTTTTCGTGCCCGCCGGTTTTAAAAGAATACATTGATATCATGATTTCGTTTTGCGCTTCATCAATGCATTTCAAAAGCGCGGGGAAATATTCTTCATTGGTAAGAATTAATTCCTGATATCCCGCTGATGAATTTTGAATTGCTTTTTTCGAAGCAATGGCGGAGAAAACACCGGCCGTAATTAAAAAAATAACGCCCAGCAATATAGCAATGATTTTTTTCCTAAAAGAAAAGCCGTCCATGGATATCCTTTTTTATGGATATTGTATAATATTTAACAATTCTAGTCGATGATAAAAAAAGCCCGAAACAGCTTGCGCCATTCCGGGCTTTTAACGTTAAATATATTCTACTTTACTTCTTCAAAATCGGCATCAACCACGTCATCGTTTTTCTTGCCCGATGCTTGATCTCCGGTCTGTTGCTGCGCTCCGGCGCCGCCTCCGGGAACTCCCTGACCTCCCGCAGTTTTCGCGTACATGGCTTCCGCGAGTTTATGAGAGACGTTCATCAAATCATCCTGAGCCTTCTTGATGGCATCAATATCATCGCCTTCCAGAGCTTTTTTCGTTTTAGCTATCGCTTCTTCAATTTTGGTCTTTTCCGCCGCGTCTACCTTATCGCCGAATTCCTTGATGTTCTTTTCCACAGAATAAACCATGGCATCGGCGTGATTCCTGGCCTCGATGAGTTCCTTGCGGTGCTTGTCTTCTTCCGCGTGCATTTCCGCGTCTTTAACCAGCTTTTCGATTTCCGCTTCGGAAAGTCCGCTGGATGCGGTAATCTTTATGCTCTGTTCCTTTCCCGTGCCTAGGTCTTTGGCGTTAACGTGCACAATGCCGTTGGCATCAATGTCAAAAGTAACTTCGATCTGCGGCACTCCTCGTGGCGCCGGCGGGATTCCTACAAGTTCGAAACGCCCCAATGTTCTGTTGTCTGCGGCCATCTGCCGTTCTCCCTGCAAAACGTGAATGCTCACCGCCGGCTGATTATCCGCCGCCGTAGAGAATATCTGACTCTTCTTACTGGGGATAGTGGTGTTCTTTTCGATAAGTCTCGTCATCACACCGCCCAAAGTTTCGATACCGAGGGAAAGAGGCGTAACATCCAAAAGCAAAACATCTTTAACATCGCCCGCTAAAACGCCACCCTGAATGGCCGCGCCTACCGCAACAACCTCATCGGGATTAACTCCCTTATGTGGTTCCTTACCAAAGATTTCTTTCACTTTCTGCTGGACGCGCGGCATACGTGTCATGCCGCCGACCAGAATAACTTCATCAATATTTTTAGGAGACATACCGGCGTCTTTGAGCGCTGTTTGGCATGGTCCCACCACTTTGTTGATCAGCTCTTCCACGAGAGATTCCAACTTGGCGCGGGAGAGCTTCATGTTCATGTGTTTGGGACCGGAAGCGTCCGCTGTGATAAACGGCAGATTGATGTCGGTTTCCATAGTCGTGGAAAGTTCCATCTTTGCTTTTTCCGCCGCTTCTTTCAAGCGCTGCAGAGCCATTTTATCGTTTCTCAAATCAATTCCCTGATCTTTCTTAAATTCGGCGACCAGATAATCCATGACGCGCTGATCAAAATCTTCTCCGCCCAGATGAGTATCACCATTGGTTGATTTGACTTCAAAGACTCCATCGCCAAGTTCCAATATCGAAATATCAAATGTTCCGCCGCCTAAATCGAAAACAGCTATCTTTTCATCCTTCTTTTTGTCCAGACCGTAAGCCAGCGCGGCGGCTGTCGGCTCATTGATGATGCGCATGACATTCAATCCGGCAATTTTGCCTGCATCTTTGGTTGCCTGTCGTTGCGAGTCATTAAAATAAGCAGGAACTGTAATAACAGCGTCTTTTATCTTTTCGCCCAGATAATCCTCGGCGGTTTGTTTCATTTTGGTGAGAATCATCGCCGATATTTCGGCCGGCGAATAATTCTTACCTCGCACGGTAACTTGCGCGTCGCTGTTGGAAGCTTCCGTTATTTTATAAGGAATTATCTTGATATCATACTGAACTTCTTTTGATGTATATTTCCTGCCGATCAGTCTCTTGACGGCGTAAACTGTATTTTCCGAATTGGTGATCGCCTGTCTTTTGGCCACTTGCCCCACCAGACGTTCCCCGCTTTCTGAGATAGCCACAATCGATGGCGTGGTGCGATTCCCTTCCTGATTGGCGATAACAACAGGATCTCCGCCTTCCATTATAGCTACGCACGAATTTGTCGTTCCTAAATCAATTCCAATGATCTTTCCCATTTTTCCCTCCTTGTTCTTCTATATCTTCATTTTTTTCACATACTTCATTTTCTTTATTTGTCTTCTTACAGACGCAGACCTTTGATGGTCTTAAAAGCCGACCGTTGAGCAAATATCCTTTCCCCATTTCACTGACAATCTTGTTATCTTCATGCTGCTCGCTTTCCAATTGCATTAAAGCTTCGTGAAAATTCGGATCAAAATTCATACCGGCCGTTTCAATCCTCTCCACGCCGTGCTTTTTCAAACAACTTAAAAACTGTTCCTGAATCAAAACAACGCCGTCTTTAAATGCCTGAACATCGCCGGTGTCATGCTCCAGAGCCCGATCCAGACTGTCGACAAAAGGCAAAATATCGCGGATGATATCTTCTTTGCCAAATTTAATGATATCGGCTTTTTCCCTGGCTGCACGCTTTTTGTAATTATCCAATTCGGCGATTGCGCGCACATACTGGTCGTAATTGGACGCAGCCTCTTTTTCCTTTTCTTCCAGTTTTTTCTTTAAATCTTCATTTTCTTGGTTATGATTTTCCGCGGCAACTTTGTCTTCATGGTGCTCGCCGAGTTTGCCGTGTTTATCAGCATGATCTTTTTTTAATTTCACCCTTACCTCTGAAAAAATTTCTTATTATTTTAAATCAGGTTTTTGAAAAAGTTTTATATCTACTAATTCACAAATAGCATGACCGGCCGTAATATGCGTTTCCTGAATACGAGCAGTACTGGATGAAGACACATGAATGGGAAAATCAACCATCTTTGCGATATCCCCACCGTCCTTGCCGGTGAAAGCAACAGTTATCAATCCTATCTTCTTGGCCATTTCCAGGCCTTTCAAAACATTGGCGGAATTACCGCTCGTGCTGATGCCCCAAGCTACATCTCCGGGCTAACCTATGGCCCTGATTTGCTTGCTGAATATTTCGGAGAAATCGTAGTCGTTGCCAATACTCGTGATAATTGAAGTGTCTGTGGTCAAGGCTATGGCCGGAAGAGGCGGACGTTCTATTACGAAACGATTCACGAATTCCGCGGCAATATGCTGCGCGTCGGCAGCCGAGCCACCATTGCCGAAAAGCAAAATTTTATTGCCCGCTTTCAGCGCGGCAGTCAGCGCCTCAATAACGTTAACTAGTTTGCTTAGATTTTCATTAATAAAAGTTTCTTTAACGCGACTGCTTTCCTTGAATGTTTTTATTATGTGATCTTCCATACTTACCTATTCGGAGTATTTTTAAGATATATCCAGCAAAGCGGGTTTAATATATTTATGGGTTTAACTGCTGTCAAGGGCAGGAGTATGAAATTTCTTATCTTTTAGACATTTGAATGCGAATTGGTATTAATAGTCATAAAATCAATCCTGACATCATTAGATAATTATCGAAGAGGTCTTGACATAGAATCAAGCAAGGCTGAAGCGCGGTTCAAGAACGGCATTCTGGATATTAAAATTCCTAAAAACCAGAGCATTAAAGCAAAAGGAACCAAAGTTCCCATCAAGACCGTTTAACATAAAGCCCGCTGCTCTTGATTAAGAGCGGCGGGCTTCTTCAAATAAATCTAATCAAGAAGTAAGGAATTAAATTCCGCTAGTTGTAGCCTTCGTCGTAAGCAATCATATCCAGGTGCAAAGTGGCAATATCTTCAACGTCGAGATTCGGCTCTTCGCTGGACTTGGGCAGTTCAACGGTTTTGATATAGCGACGGCATTTATTGCAGACATCTACCCGATAACGCTCCTCGCCTTCCACTTCAAAATATGCCAAAGAATGTTGTTCCTCATTGCCGCAAAAGGGACATTTTATCCGATGAAAATGCCATTTAGAGCCGCACTGATGGCAAAACAGGTACCGCCTTCCTTCTTCTTCATCCCTGATTTCTCCGATCTTTGGTTCTTTGCCGCAAACGGGACAATATCCTTCCGACCAGTTCGATTTTTCAACGATTTCCCTGTATTTTTCAGCAATAATTTCTAATTCCGGCCTTAAGCTTTCTTCAGTAAAAAGATCAATTAAGTCGATATTTTCTTCAGCTTCGTGGCTGACCAGTAATTCTTGGTTATCAGTTTCTGCAGCCTTACGGTCAAAGGAGGCCCGAATCATTTTTTCCCAATCAAAATGAGGGCTATTAACTATGTCGATTATATTCTGCGCCACTTCGGGCATTCTTTTTTCAGCGATGGAAATTAGTGAATTAAAATATTCTTTCGGACGCGATAAATCGTATTTATTTCCTGTAAAATCAATTAAGGGAAGTCCCCCTTCTATTTTTTTGGTAATTAAATTTTCTTCCACATGAAAAATGGATTCTTTCATGCTGTTGCGATATTCTGCCCGTAAAATTAAAATATCCGCCATTATATCCAGAAGCTCGGTGTAATGAGGATTGGCTGATTTATAATCCTCTATCGTTTTTAAAGATTTGCGCAGTGTCGCGACCATATCATCTTACTCCTTAAACCAAGCATATTTGATTTGTTATCCTGAATACTGGTGAATACTCTGATTTTCATTAAGACCAACTTGTAAAATCTATATCCGCTTTCCCGGGTATCTTCAAGAAATATTTTATTTAATCATAATATGGCGATTATTTTTAGTAAATCAAGACTTTACTAAAAATAAAGACCTCTATAAGCAGCGGAAAAATATTCCCCCCGATACGCTTCGTGAACGGCATAAATTTGTCCTGACTATTTTTGACTTGAAAATAGTGCCCAATCAAGATGTGCCTTGACTACCAGAACGATAGATGGACTTCCGGGGTAACAGGGGTGACACGCAGGAGCAGCTATACGAGAATGAACACGGGAGACCCATGTCGAAGCTCTTCTGGAAGAAGATGATTAGAAAGCTGTATTCGGGAAAACCGAACGTCCAGTTGTGCGTCCAGCGAAGGCTGGTATGTTCAGCGGGAGTCAGTCCTGCCGGGGTAAAAGTCAGGAGCCCCGTAGTTTGGATAGCAGGGTGGCGGGAAACCAAAACTCTGAAGCCTATCGACAAAGCCACCGAGAGGGTGGTTGCGAGTCATCGGGCCGTAATGAAAGTGAACGCAGAGGTAGCCTCGAAAATTCGTAGCCCTGGAGGGCGAGCACGTAACCGTAGTGTGAAGGCAGCATGGGGCGACGTAGACTGACTGAAACGTTTCCCCACTCCAGCGGGGTGATAGCGACAGCACGGTGACAAGGACATGCCGAGCAACTGGAGAAGCCCTCCTCGTCCCAGGAAGAAATCTCTGGAGCAAGGTAGATTCTATAACTGTAAACAGCGGGAAGTGAATCGAAGGCGAGAGGGTGGCGGATGGGTTCGTAAGAGCGATGAACCGGAGTAATGTCCGGGGAGCAAAGGAGCCCTGCTGTTAATGATCTTCTGACAACATTGGGAGGTAAGGGCGAAATGATAAAGGCGCCCGTCAGTTTACAGGACCTGAGGAGGAAGATATACTTAAAGGCGAAGGCTGAAAAGGCATGGCGCTTCTGGGGACTGTATGTTCATGTCTGCAGGATGGAGACGCTTCAAGAGGCCTACAAGATGGCTAAGAAGAATAATGGTGCACCGGGAATAGACGGGGTAACGTTTGAGGCCATTGAGGAATTGGGTCTGGAAGCTTTTCTTGAGCAGATACGAGATGAACTGGTCTCTGGCACGTATCGGCCGATGCGGAATCGAAGGAAGGAGATACCCAAAGACAAAAATAGAGTCAGAATTTTGGGGATTCCTTGCATTCGAGACCGTGTGGTTCAAGGAGCATTGAAACTAATCCTTGAGCCGATCTTTGAAGCGGATTTCCAAGAAGGGTCATATGGTTATCGACCCAAGCGGACAGCCCATGCGGCTGTAGACCGTGTAGCAGAAGCAGTGGTGAAAAGGAAAACACGAGTCATCGATGTAGACCTTAAGGCCTACTTTGATAATGTTCGGCATGATATCCTTCTTAGTAAGATTGCTGAACGAGTGAACGATGGTGATGTGATGCGACTGCTGAAGCTGATTCTGGAAGCCAACGGTAAGCGGGGAGTACCACAAGGGGGAGTAATTTCGCCCTTACTCAGTAATCTCTATCTCAATGAAGTGGATAAGATGCTGGAACGGGCGAAAGAAGTCACCCATAATGGTAAATATACATATATTGAATATGCACGATTTGCCGATGATCTGGTAATTCTCATAGATGGCTTTCAGAAATGGGATTGGCTTGAAAAGGCGGCCTATCGGAGACTTCTTGAGGAATTGAACAAGCTTGACGTTCAAGTAAATCAGGATAAGACTCGGATAGTGGATCTTAATAAAGACGAGACATTCAGTTTTCTTGGGTTTGACTTTAGGCAGGTGAAAACCCTCCAGGGCAAGTGGGGAGTGCGAATTATACCGAGAATGAAGGCACGGACTGCTTTGCTACAAAAGCTCAAGGATGTGTTTCGCCGCCACAACTCACAACCCGTAGATAGGGTTATATACCTGATTAATCCAATTCTCAGAGGATGGGTTAATTACTTTCGGGTTGGACATGCCAGTGGATGTTTTGGATACATCAAAGACTGGGTGGAGAAAAAGATTCGGCGACATCAGATGCGTGCAAGGCACCGCTGTGGTTTCGGCTGGAACAGGTGGAATAGGGACTGGTTCTATAAGAACCTTGGGTTATATAATGACTACAAGGTTAGATATTATCAGGTCTGAAAGCTCTGCCAGGCTGATAGGTCACATAAACCTTTAGATGAAGTTAACAGGAAAGCGTAGTGCGGGAAACCCGCACGCTACGTTTGACGAGGCGGAGGCTGGAAACGTACTGATAACACTCGGTGGCGCGCTAGTCTTCGACCCTACTGATGAGGGGGAGCTAGAGATAGAGCACGCAGCTACTACGTCAGTTCTCTACTCTACTAAAAGAGATAAATGTTACAAATCGGCTGTGTTAACTTTTCTTTGTTTGCTCTTAATCAATCCATTTTCTAGCAGCATCTATATCGGTAAACCATGTGAATGACAGACCAGCATTCAGCGTTGTAGTCTCTAGATACAATATCCGTAGCAGATCAGCGCGACCCCTTCCTCTTGTCTAGAGTTGGGATGATTTTTCTGGAAGAATAAAATCATTCAAGCGAAAATTACTTCTGTATTTCTGGACGCTTTTTATTTATAGAATTACAGTTTATTTTATTAGTAAGGGGTCGACAATATGTCAGGACAAGCAGGTTATAAGTCAAGAATGCTGGTGGTGTTGATGGTAGTCTTCGCTTTGTGGGCTTCTACTGCTATCGCTGATGTGAATGAAGATTTCATCAAGGCAGCAGCACGCGGTGATTTGCCTGCAGTGACAAGCTTCATTGCCAAAGGGGCCGACGTCAATGCTAAGGCGTTCGGCGTAACCGCGTTAATTATGGCTTCCAATTATGGCCACAAAGAGGTCGTGGAGTTGTTGCTCGCAAGGGGATCAGACATCAATGCCGAGGCAGAGAGCGGCGGAACCGCGTTGATGTTTGCCTCTCAAGAGGGCCACAAAGAGATTGTGCAGTTGTTGCTCGCCAAGGGGGCCAACGTCAATGCAAAGGAGCCGCATTACGGCAGAACCGCGTTGATTCAGGCTTCCAATAATGGCCACATAGAGGTTGTGGAGCTGCTGCTTGCCAAGGGGGCCGACGTTAATGCAAAGGACAAGGCAGGCTTCACCGCGTTGATAGTTGCCTCTCAAGAGGGCCACAAAGAGGTCATAGAGCTGCTTATGAGGGCGGGAGCAAAATAATCTACAGTGAGAACGCTCAAAAGGCAAAAATCAAATTCACAGGCGTGTGTCGGCTAGCGTCTGTCTTTTTATAGTGTCCGAAATGTACATTATTGTGGCCTTTTGTTTTCTTCTACGTCTTCAGTCATAATAGTACCCTGCGTGTCTAATTCATCCTTGAGCTTTTTCAGGTCTCTTTCTGCCGCAGTAATTACCCCGCTGCAGAAAGCCCCCAACTCCCGCTGGGGGTTGAATGCTTTCTGCCAATCGCGGGATGTCGCGTTTTGGAAAGGAGCCTCCGGCTCCTGCCGGAGGGGCTCCACTTCATGTTTCTTATCATATAATTTCTTGAATTCTTCACCTGCTTTTTTATGAATTAGATGAAATGCAAAATATTCATGGCTGCAAGACTTCATAGCCCCGGGCACCACTCCGAAGCTATGAAATCCGCTATTGATGAAACGACTACAAAGAAGGATGCAAAATTCATCTGAGCTTTCTTTTCCGATAATTGTTGGCGAAGATCTCTTATCTCCTTCTGTTTGGCAAGAAGTGTTTCATCATCTGTCTGGGGGGCTGTGAAAAGTTTACGCATTTCTATCCGCTTGATTTCGAGATTGTATCTTAAATCTCTTGTATCAGCGTGGAAGCTGTTTCTCAATTCTTTCATTTTGGCTAATTGTTTGTCGGAAAGACCGAGATGGTTTTTAAAACAGACAAGAAAATACCCCAGAGCGTCAAGGGCGACAGAATGGCAATGGGTTTTCCCCGCCAAGTTGCGTTCACGCGACCCGCGTTCCGGCAGGGAAATGCGCCATCACATTCTTGAATCCGTCTTGCTGAAGGCGGTGAAGCGAGGCTCTGAGCAAGTCGGGATCGACAAAAGGGTGGGGTGCCTCGGTTGAATAGAAGATTATCTTGAGCAGCGTCTCGAATATTTCCTGCCGTAAAAGTTGAGCGGCAATTATTCTATTCATACGCAGGTGTCGTTAGAGGCCGCAACTGTTGTCTTTGCGCCTTATTCATTGCGGCATTTTTATATGAAAGCCTCAGGGCCGCTTCGTTCATTTCATAGAATGATTGGGGTTCGTAGATCCAGCCGGCAGCAAGCCGCGCTTCTTCCTTTTTCAGGCAGTAGTAGGCAATACGGCCGAAAAACGGCGTGATGAGTCGTGTCTTCCAGCCAAAGGTGGCATAGATATCCTTCAGGAGTTCATCCGCTTTTCCAGCCATCACCTTGTCATCGCTATACCATTTTCTCATGGCCCAGACGGCGCCGGCATACGTAGAGCGTACGGGGAAGACCTCCCAGGCGAAGCGTTTCCGGATACGACGGGGAGCATTCTTGTAGGTCTGCCAGCCATTCAGCAGCACACGGATCAGGCGCAGAAGGCTGGGGCCATTGACCTTGAAGTCCCGCCCAAAGGCATCCAGAAGCAACTTCTCTTCCTCACCGCTTTTGAAATGGGGATGGCGGTAATTGAAGCGATACTGTCCATGGGCGTCGGCATAGGGAAATTCCGAGGCGGAGAGCAACTCTCCTGCCTCCTTGTGCTTCTCAAACAATGGCGTTCCCGGAACGGGCGTATAGAGCATGAACTGGTGAAAAACGGATTCATGGCTGACGGCATAATCGATGACGTCGTTGATATTTGCAGGGGTATGATTTTCCAAACCGATTATAGAAGAGCCGAGGACACGGATGCCGTTTTTCTGCAGCAGCTTCACAAGTGCCATCGTATCCACCCCCTTGAGCTTGTCGTAGGAGCTCTCTTGGCCTTCCAGTCCCATCCACACCCAGCCAATGCCAAGTCTGACGAGCTGATCGATTGTATATGACCGCAGGACTCTTGCGGAGCTGAAGACGGACAGCATCCAGCTTTTGTTTTTAGCCTCCATGAGTTCCAGGAGGCGTAGCGCCCTTTTCTTATGGAGGAGGAAATTTTCGTCCAGAACGAAAAATGATCGCACTTTGAGTTTCTTCTCCATCTCACACATTACGGTAAAAAGCTCATCGCCGGTTTCAAAGAAGTTGATAAAATTCCCCTTGCCGCCAAATAATGCCGATGTCGAACAAAAATTGCAGCCGACGGGGCAACCGACGGAAGGGATCAGGATCGCCGCCGTACCGCCGGGCCGGTTGCCGAGGTTAATGCCCAGAATCCTTCCGCCAAAACCAGAAATAGTCATGGGATGTTTGATTGGGGCCGTATCGTCCTGACCGAGATACCGCTGAAACCAGCGGATACCTTCCCCGCGGACAATCAGGTCCGCATCGATCAACTTGTTGAGGCCGTCCTTATTAGTGATATGCCCACCAATCACGATGACGGCATTGGGCTGACACCGGCGGATCAGTTCGCACATTTTCCTGACCTTTCCCACATTCGGTAGAATTCCGCTGATGCCGATGATGTCATAGGACTCCCGGCGGATTTCTTCGCTGAAGCGATCGAGGGTCGGGAAATCCAGCATGGTACAGGGAGTGTCGATGTTGGCCTGGATTATCAGAAGACCGAAGGAGCGATGGAACATACGCAGGGAGAACCCGCCCTGAACACGGGTGACCTGATTCTGGTAAAGTTCCATGGGGTTTATCTTGCGGCTCCCATATTCATCGTCCTGCCCATAGGGACCAAAGACGCTCGTCAGCAGAACACGGGCGCGAGTTCCGAGGGGATGGACAGGCTGGGGATTAATTGTCTGAGTTTTATTATTTATCATTTATCTCCTTCTGGTCGCTTTATTTGATTATAGCGTAAATGTGTTATCGGTAGAACACAAGTGCTAAGTTATTGTTTTACAATACTTTTACAATAAGCAGGAACAGAAGGAGTTAAGGCCTGTTGACAGAAAAGCGAGGGTCGGATAAACTACCTGCCATCATGAAACAAGCCAGATCGTATATTCATCCCTTATTTATATTTATCATCTCTACCATCGCCCTGGCGATTTCTCTGTTTCTTTACATTTATTGGTATGTTGGTGTCAGTGCTGGTCTGCAATACGTTGTCCAGCGTTACCATCTCGATGCAAATCAGTTTTTCGAGGCCAGGACATGGGTCGTCATCCTAGTTTTGTCCCTTCTGGTCGGTTTTATTCTGGCGGGAATTCTAATCATCTTCATCCACAACCTCAGAACGCTTCATAATTATCGTCTCCAGCACACCTTTATCAACAATTTCACCCACGAACTTAAAACGCCCGTTACGTCCCTCAAACTTTATCTCGAAACTTTTCTCCGACATGAGCTTACCCGTGAAGAGCAGCTCAAATATATCGGATTCATGCTCCAGGACACGGAGCGCCTTTCCAACAACATCAACAGCATCCTGAATCTTGCCCGGATCGAGAGCAAAATGTATGAAGGGGAAGCTTTACCTTTGGATCTGGTCGAACTGGTAGAGCAGTTTCTTGCCTCCAACCGCCATATCTTTCAGAATTGCGAAATCAACGTTAAAAATACCTTCGGCGGGCCGATTTATTACCCTTTTATTGCCTCCCTGTTCGAAATGCTTCTCATGAATCTCCTGACCAATGCCATGAAATACAACACATCCGGAAAACCCAGGATAGACATTATCTTCGAAAAAGAGAAAAAGTACCTGTTGATACGTTTTGAAGACAATGGAATCGGCATCAGGAAGGGTGAGAATAAAAAGATCTTCAAAATATTTTATCAGGGGCGCCACCATGAAAGCATACCCCTGGGAGGAAGCGGTATCGGGCTGTATCTTGTCCATCAGATTGCCCGACTTCATCACGGAAAAATTGACGTGGTAAGTGCAGGCGAGGGCAAGGGGGCCGTATTCACACTGCGCTTACCATATAAAACAGGAGACAATTTCCAATGAAACAGATTCATGAGCGGCGCATTCTCATCGTTGAGGATGACGAACACATTGCCGAAGGCCTGAAACTGAACCTCTCCCGTCAGGGCTATGAAGTAGCAATTTCTGGAAGCGGAACATTGGCCCTTCAGATGTGGAAGGAATGGAACCCCCACCTTATTGTCCTCGATATCATGCTGCCCGGCCTTGATGGCCTCTCCGTCCTGCGTCATATCCGCCTTGTAGATGAGCGGATACCTGTCCTGATCCTGTCGGCCAAAGGCGGATCGGATGATAAGATCAAGGGATTCGCCTACGGGGTTGATGACTATCTTGCCAAACCTTTTAATCTAGATGAGTTCCTGATGCGCGTCGAGCGCCTGATGACCCGATCATCCTGGAGCCACAGCCAGCAGGAGATTGACACAATGGAAGAACCGGCAGACGCTAAGCAATACACCTTTAATGGCAATACCATTGATTTCGAGCAGATGACGGCGAATTGCAGACAAGGGTTGGTTCACCTCACGGAACAGGAGATAAGGTTGCTGAAAGTATTCATAGCCAACCGCGGGAAACCCCTGTCGCGCAAGATACTCCTGGAGGTATGCTGGGGGTATTCCGGTGTGACAACGACGCGAACCGTGGACAACTTTATCGTCCGTCTGCGTAAATACTTTGAAGAAGACCCGCAGAATCCAATATATTTTAAAAGCCTGCGCTCCGTTGGCTATCTCTTTGATCATCAATGAGTTTCATTATTTTTGATAAGATATCGCTTCTGCATGGATGAACTATAAGGAGCGCGGTCTTGTATGTCACGACTCAGCGAATGTCAAATCCCGCGTCGCTATGCTCCTGGGATAATTCGACTAACGCTTCAAACCTACAGTGACCTTTAGGTTATTCACTTCGCTCGTTTTTAGCGAGTCTCATTAATAAAACACAAAAGTTATTATAATAAATAAAACTACTAAAATGGGTATGGAATATTTAAACATATATCCGAAGAAATGGGGCATTTTCACGCCGGCTTCTTCGGCGATAGACTTAACCATAAAATTGGGGGCGTTGCCGATATAGGTGTTTGCTCCCATGAAGACTGCTCCTGCTGATATTGCCATCAGGTGAGGAATTCTTTCCACAATCAACCGGCCAACCGCCTGAACTTCCGGCAACCCCGGGTAAAACTTGCCGATCTCGCTGTTTAAAAAGGTCAGGTATGCTGGAGCATTATCCAGAAAACTCGAAAGTGCGCCTGAAGCCCAGAAATAATGCGCCGGAGTCTTGATTGATTTTATTAAGAATGCCAATGCTCCATTTTCGCCTGCTTTCAGAATCGCCAGTGCAGGAATGATGGTTATAAAGATACCCGCAAAGAGATAAGCCACTTCTAATATGGGGGCCCAGGTAAACTCGTTTCCCTGCCGGATTTCTTTTTTTGTTGAAACCAGTGATAAGAGTCCCATAACAATCAAGACGGCGTCTCTGATTAAATTTTCCAAGGTTTGATGAATGCCGAAGATATTTGCTTCGCCAAGTTTAACCATACCGCTAAATAAAACCACACCGATTATTCCCGCAAGAAATATAAAATTGTGAACCCCTCCTATTTTTAAAGGTTCTATCTCCTGACTTTTTAAGGCGAGTTTATTTTCCTTTTTGTAGTAGAATGAATCTAAAATAAAATACATTCCCAAAAGTATAAAACTGGCAAAGATCATCTGGGGTAGCAGTTTTAATGTCCAGAAGAATGGGACGCCATGCAAAAATCCAAGAAATAATGGCGGATCGCCAAGCGGTGTAAGAGCTCCGCCAATGTTGCTGACCAGAAAAATAAAAAATACTACCGTGTGAACCCTATATTGACGCCAAGCATTGGAGCGCAATATTGGTCTGATCATTAACATGGATGCTCCTGTAGTGCCGATGAATGATGCCAGGATGGTGCCGATCAGCAGAATAAACGTATTAACACCGGGCGATCCTTTCAATGCCCCTTTGACATGAATACCGCCGGAGACGGTAAATAGTGCCCATAGAAGTAAAATGAAGGGGATGTAATCGATGATGATAATATGCGCTATTTCATGAACGGCGACTTTCCGGAAAAAATACAAAAACGGCACGGCGAAAACCAGAGCCCAAAATGCAGAAACTTTAGGGAAATGATGCTCCCAAAAATGAGGCGAAAGTAAAGGAATTAATGCTATGGAAAGTAATATACCGGCAAATGGCAGCACAGACCAGAATGGAAGAAGAGCGCCAATATCACCGACAGGTACGTTTGTCCCGGGCGCATCGGCAAAGCCGGCCGCCGGGGCAAGAAATAATGAAATAAACATTATGGATAAAAAGCGGCCAAATCTTTTCTGGAGATTATTTTCAATTTTACGCATTTGTTATTTTTCTAATTTTCGGGAATTATTAAAACCGGCAAATTAATAGCGTCAATAATATTTTCATCAGGACTATCAAAAAATAAAGAATATAATTTGTTTCTGTGCCCGGTTATTATCAAATCAATTTTATGAAACTTCCGCAGAATACCCCGCCATTAATGGCGGGGATGAATGCGGTGCAGGGGTAAGGGGGATGCAATCCCCCTCCTTGCTGTTAAAGATGCCCCGCGGCTTGCCGCGGGGAGTTTCACTTTTTTCACAATATTTCACGATTTCTTTATCTAAAGCGCCTTTGGAAACAGCATATATGATTTTTTGGTTTTCCAAAAAAAATTATATATCATCAAAAATGTATGTCAACCTTTTAAAGGGGGGTGCTGGATAAGACGCATAAATGTTTACGACCTGTTTTCTTCAATTTACCAAATTAAATAATTTTTTACCAACAAACGTTAATAATAATTATTTGATTTTAAATGAATATTTGTGTAGAAACATACCATTCAAAGAACAGATTTAGATTCAAACCGGTATATAACGGGATACTTATGTTAATTGTTGGGCATGAAATCTAGTCGTCCCAATTTGGTAGTGGTAACCCGAAGAAGAAGTTGAGCGTAATGTAATATTTCTTATCTGATGAGTTGAACATCAAATGACGGAAAACTCTTATCATTATCTTTTTCTAGGAGGTGAAAGTACAGGCGACTTTAACCAACAGATGTTTAAGCTCAGCCAGCAACCGGCGCACTGGGTTTCAAAAGGAATACGTTTAAAACGGGATGCAAGTATTTTTTACGAAGCAAATGAATCTGTTAGGCTATTTATTGTTTCTGAGCTGGAAAGGGCTAACTTCAATTTTTCTAGATTTTATCGTTGGCAGCTACAGGATGGCATCAATAAAATCCTTTCGAGTAACAAGGATAGTTATTTACCCGATTTCGACACATACTATCTATTAACGCATCTCTCTTTGGAGAATCTATTTAAAGGTATCTGGCTCGATAAATTTCCGGAGCATATTGGGTTCAGTAAACTCCCCGAAGCACTCAATACCCACGATCTGGTTCGTTTGGCTGACGATGTTGAGTTGGAATTATCTGAACAGCAAAAGGCATTATTATCGAAACTCAAGGAACTGTTTCTTGGTTATAGTCGCTATCCAATAAAAAATAGGGTCAAGGAGGCGGCAGGCGAGCATGATTTGGACTTTGGCGAGCGGTCTTATGATACCGTGTGCATTGAATGCCTCGAAAATCCGTACACCAAAGATAGACAGTCTCTTGATGCTCTGTTCGCAGAGCAATTGCAAGAGAGAATTGACTTAGTGTTCCAACATGGCCATGAACATATGCTTTCCACGTTCGAATTTGAGGAACAAAAAGAATCAATTCAAGCTCCGGACAAGACAAGTGAATAAATTGCCCAACAAGGGCAAAACATCCGATCGCTACGCTCCGGATCCGCTTTTCGTTAAGTCCTTACCTCAAATATTTCTTATCCTTTTATTGTCCCGCACTGGCGGCATTTTCTGGCGCCGCGGAAAAGCTTGGTGCCGCAATTATCACAGGCAAAAAGTTTTTCTTCGCCTTTAATAAACGCCTCTGTACCCAATGCTCTCCAGAGCGGAATAGCACGCAGAATATTTTTCTTGCCTTCCGGTACCGGGGAATTATTGATCTTATCACATGGGAAACTCTCGCATTGCTGGCACCCACTATATCCCTTTTCCTTCGTACAGCTTTTGATGGCGCAAACAGCGCAGTACCAGTAAACCGAGTCGGACAGGCAGCCCCGGCAATTAATTTTGTCGGGAGTATCGCCATAAGCTTTAGCCAGTTTTTCTTTTAACGTCTGGTCTCCGCTTTCCGTTGCGTAATAAATGCCGCAGACACCGCAATAAAGACCACATGGGGCAACCAATTCCTGATTAATCATTTTTCTCTCCTCTTTATTAAGAAATCACAAAGCATTATACTCTGATTTGCCGGTTATGCCTATTTTTAGTTTACCTTCATTTTACTTGACACTTCCATCTTTTTAACCGATACATTCAGCAATCATTTTCAAAGTATTGGCAAGGCGTGATAAATTTTATCCAACTGATTGCGGAGAAAACATGGAATTAATTCTGATTATAATAATTCTCATCCTGCTGGTGATCGGTTTTGTTTTGCTGTATCTGCGGGCGGGGAGAGATTTTGTTGATCTCACGCCGCTTATCAACAAATTGGATATGTTACAAAATTTTCAGGAAAGAACAGATCGCTCGGTGCGCGATGAGATTGCCAAGTTTCGCGAGGAAATGAAAACCGGCGCCCATCAGGAAAGAGCGGAATTAACCGTCTCACTCAAATCATTCAGTGATTCAGTGGAGCAGAAAATGACGGCTGTGGGTCAGCTGGTTGATGAAAAACTAAAGCAGATTCAGGAAGACAATACGCGTCAACTTGACCGGATGCGCGAAACAGTTGATGAGAAGCTGCACAGCACACTGGAAAAAAGATTGGGTGAAGCTTTCAAGCAAGTCTCCGAACGGCTGGAACAGGTGCATCAGGGGCTGGGTGATATGCGCAATCTGGCCGCGGATGTCGGTGATTTGAGGAAAGTGCTCACCAATGTCAAGACACGCGGCACCTGGGGTGAAGTGCAATTAGGCGCGCTTCTGGAAGAAATCCTCTCGCCGGAACAATACGCCAAGAATGTAAAAATCAAAGAAAACAGCAGTGAACTTGTCGAATTTGCCATCAAACTTCCCGGGAAGGATGATTCGCCGGCAGATCATGTCCTGATTCCGGTGGACGCAAAATTTCCGGTGGAAGATTATCAGCGGTTGCTGGACGCGCAGGAAAAGGCGGATACAACTGCCGCCGATGATGCTGTCAGGCAACTGGAAGCAAGCATTAAAAAAGCAGCCAAAGATATATCTCAAAAATATATTGCTCCACCCAAGACCACGGATTTCGGGATTATGTTTTTGCCTGCCGAAGGCCTTTATGCCGAAGTTATCCGTAGGACTGCTCTGGTCCAGATGCTCCAGCGCGAATACCATATTGTCATTACAGGGCCTACTACATTTGCCGCTCTTTTAAACAGCCTGCAAATGGGCTTCCGCGCCCTGGCCATCCAGAAGCGTTCCAGTGAAGTCTGGAAAGTTCTGGGTGAAGTAAAATCGGCCTTTGGACGGTTTGGTGACACGCTCGATGCCGTGCATAAGAGGCTGGAACAGGCCGCCAATTCCGTGGATGATGCCCGGAAGAAATCAAAAACTATTCAGAATAAATTGCGCGCTGTGGAAATATTACCCGGCGCATCTGACGAATCTCTGCTCGATGATAAAACGCCTGCCGAGCTGGAAGAATCTTAATCCGCAACAGTGATTTTAGGAGCAGAAAATCTGTATAAGCAATTGCTATGGCATTGGTCTTTTTTTTATTTGACATGAAGTTTTATCTATGATTTACAAATCGGCATAAATATTAAGAAGTTTGCGGCAATTAATCAGCATAATCATCCAGAAAGTAAACCGTGTATTGAACACAAGATATTGCGGAAATAAAATTTAAAAAATTTGTTGTATTTACAAGTCAATAAACTTTTCTAAAATGGAGGTGTGTATGTCGAGAAATATTTTCAGAACGATTTTTGTTGTGTCTTTAATTTTGTTGATGGCCGGAGCAGTATTCGCCGCTCCTCCCGTAAAAATCGGCGCTTTATTTTCCGTAACCGGTCCCGCTTCGTTTCTAGGTGAGCCGGAACGCAATACGGCGGAAATGATGGTGGCGGAAATAAACAAAGCCGGTGGAATAAAAGGGCATAAACTGGAACTTATTGTCTATGATACTCAGGGCGATGCCACGAAGGCAGTGCAGGGAGTTAACAAGTTAATCAAAGATGATAAAGTAGTGGCTTTAATTGGTCCCAGCACGACCGGCGACAGCATGGCTGTTATTCCTGTAGTCGAAAAAGCGGAAATACCTCTGATCTCCTGCGCGGCGGGGATTAAAATAACCGATCCTGTTAAGAAATGGGTATTTAAGACGGCGCAAAACGATGTTCTTGCAGTAACAAAAATTTATAAGTATCTGCAGAAACAAAAAATTTCTAAAATAGCAATACTCACTGTTTCGGATGGTTTTGGTTCTTCCGGAAGAGAACAGCTTAAGTTACAGTCTAAAGAATTCGGTATGCGGATAATTTCGGACGAAACTTACGGTCCGAAAGATGATGACATGACGGTTCAACTGACCAAAATACGCGACAGCGAAGCTCAGGCTATTATCTGCTGGGGAACCAATCCCGGCCCGGCAAAAGTAGCCAGAAACGTCAAACAACTGGGAATCAAGCTGCCCCTGTTCATGAGTCATGGTGTTTCTTCCAAGAAATTTATTGAGCTTGCCGGTGAAGGAGCAGAAGGAATCATTCTTCCTTCCGGACGTGTTATCGTTGCCGATCAGCTGCCTAAATCGGATCCGCAGAAAAAAGCGCTTATGAATTATGTGAATAAGTACAAGGAAAACTATAAAGTGGAAGGCGATCATTTCGGCGGCCATGCCTGCGATGCTGTTATGCTTTTAAAGGGCGCTATGGAACGAGGAGGGTTTTCTCCCGCGGCAATTCGTGATCAACTGGAGAAAACGAAAAAATTCGCCGGTATCGGAGGAACGTTCACTTATTCTCCTCAGGATCATGCCGGTTTGACCAGTGAAGCCTTTGTTTTGGTAAAAATTGAAAAGGGCGATTGGAAATTGATGAAATAGAAATCTCCTGAGGTAAATTTGTCAAACTGTATAAGCGGCGCGGGCGTTTATAATGCCTGCGCCGCATTAATTTTAATGAGACTCGCTGAAAACGAATCCCGACGAGTCGGGATGAAGTTTGAATCGTTAGTCGAATTATCCCGCGCAGCGGAGGGTTTAATAACACGCAGCTTGCTTTGGGGTTCATACCCGTGATCAAGGAATTGCTACATAAATTTATACCATTTCTAAATCAAAGATGATATTGAAACGGCAGTGAACAGGAATTCGAGTTTCACTGCCAACCAAAATTGTGCTTTGATTTGGAATTGTAATTACAAATGGACAGCTCCCGGCAATTATTTCAATATATCTTATCCGGCCTTTCTAACGGCGCTATCTACGCCCTGATTGGTTTTGGTTTCGCAATTATTTACAACGCCACCGGTATTATCAATTTTGCTCAAGGTGAATTTGTGATGCTCGGCGGCATGTTAACAGTTTTTTTTCTTACTGTTTTACACCTGACGCTCGTGCCGGCAATAGTTCTGGCCATTTTTATTTCGACAATTGTTGGAATCTCTTTCGAACGTCTGGCCATCAGGCCTCTCAAAAACGCGAAGCCGCTCAGGCTCATTATTATTACTATCGGGGCGAGCATTTTTATCCGCGGCGCGGCCATGCTTATCTGGGGAAAAGATACTCATGCCCTGCCCGCTTTTTCGGGTAACGATCCTCTTTATCTCGCCGGCGCAACTATCCTTCCCCAGCATCTCTGGATTTTTGCCGTAACGATATTAATCATTATTGCCAGCAGGATTTTTTTTAATTACAGCATTGTCGGCAAAGCAATGCGCGCCTGCTCTTATAATTCTCAGGCCGCAAGTTTGGTCGGCATTAATGTCAATAATATGGTGTTGCTCTCCTTTGTTATCAGTTCGGCTATCGGCTCAATGGCCGGAATAATCATTGCCCCTCTCACGATGACTTCCTATGATGTGGGCATTATGCTGGGGCTGAAGGGATTTTGCGCGGTGATTATCGGCGGAATGAGCAGCGGTTTGGGCACGGTAATGGGAGGACTTTTGCTGGGCTTACTGGAATCTTTAGGCGCCGGTTTTATCTCTGCCAGTTATAAAGATGCCATTGCTTTTATCATTTTATTGTTGATTCTCTTTGCGCGGCCGGAAGGATTGTTCGGGAAAAAGGAGACGGAAAGATTTTAAGTCCGGGATGTCTGGTATTTTTCATTGGAAAAATGTTCCGGTCTGAGAATTGAGATTAAATATCATGACAGAAAAAAAACGACAAATACTGATTTTTTTATTTTTTGCGGCAGCAGTGATTTTGGCGCCGCTTTTTTTAAGAGGCAATTATCTATTAAATGTATTTATTTTCGTCGGCATCAACACCATGCTGGCCATAGGGTTGAATCTCCTTCTGGGATATGCCGGGCAGATTTCCCTCGGTCATGCCGCCTTCTTTGGCCTGGGAGCTTATATTTCCGGTATTATCACCACAAGATTTCCAATTGATCCTTTTTTCGTCATCATTCTGGCTGCTGTTTGCGCCGGAGCGCTGGCGTTTGTCATCGGTTTTCCTATCTTAAAACTGAAGGGACATTATCTGGCGATGGCCACACTCGGTTTCGGTATCATCGTGTATATTATGTTTAATGAAACTGTCGGCTTAACCGGAGGCCCGTCAGGATTATCCGGCATACCTAATCTTCATATCGGCTCGTTGATTTTTGATAATGATCTGAATAATTATTATTTGGTTTGGCTTTTCACTCTGGTCGTTATGTTGTTATCGATCAATTTATCCCAATCGAGGATCGGCCGGGCGCTTAGAGCTATTCATGATTCGGAGGTAGCCGCCCGGGTCATGGGCGTTAATGCCCGAATTTTAAAAGTGCAGATTTTTACGGTTTCCGCCGTTATTTCCGTTGTTGCCGGAAGCCTCTACGCGCATATTATGACTTTTATTTCTCCAGCGTCCTTCGGGTTCAATTTTTCCGTGGAGCTGCTTACCATGGTGGTTATCGGCGGCCTCGGCAGTATTTACGGTTCTTTTCTGGGCGCGGCAATTTTAACGATGCTGCCGGAATTTCTGCGCGTTTTTCAGGATTTTGATATTGTTATTTATGGGTTAATGCTGATTTTGATGACGATGTTCATGCCCGGCGGTTTGATCAGCGGTCTTCAAAAAACAGCGGAATTTGCCGCCGCTAAAATAAAAGGAATGACCAGCGACAATGCTCAAACTTAACGGCATAACCAAGATATTTGGCGGGCTGACCGCGCTGGAGGATGTTTCCTTCTCCGTGGCCGACGGTTCAATAACCGGTGTTATCGGTCCTAACGGCGCGGGAAAGACCACGCTCTTCAATATCATAACAGGCCTTTATTCCCAGACAGCGGGAGAAGTTTATTTTGCTGAAAAGAACATCTCGTTTTTCCCGACGGAGACGCTTGCTGGGCTCGGTTTGGTGCGCACATTCCAAAATGTGGAACTGTTCGGGCAGATGACAGTTCTGGAAAATGTTATGGTCGGGCTCCACACCAGGAGTAAGAGCGGTATTTTTTCCAGTGCGTTCAAATTGCCCGGCCAAATTAAAGAAGAAAAACATATTAAGGAAAGGAGCTTGCAGTGGCTGGAATTTACCGGCCTAGCGGATCTGGCGGATATCCAGGCCGGCAATTTACCTTTCGGCAAGGGGAGGCTGTTGGAAATTTCCCGGGCGTTGGCTGCCCAACCGCGCGCTATTTTGATGGACGAGCCAGCGGCAGGGTTGAACAGCAGGGAAACAGCTGAACTTGCCCTGCTCATTCGCAGGATCAGAGAATCAGGAATAACGGTAACACTCGTAGAACATGATATGGAACTGGTTATGGATATTTGTGATTCCATCGTTGTTTTGAATCTGGGAAAAAAACTGGCCGAAGGTACGCCGCGGGAGATTCAGGAAAACCCGGAGGTGATATCCGCGTATTTAGGTGAAGGGTAACGACCTGGTATAACTTATAGGAATTGTCATTGCGGGCGTAGCGAGAAATCTAATTTAAGATTGCCACGTCGTAACCTAAAGGTCATCATGATCCAAGGGACTCCTCGCAATGACAAATTAAAGACCATGCTGAGAATAAAGAATATAAATACATATTATGGACAGGCGCAGGCGTTGAAAAACGTTTCTCTGCACATGACCGAAGGAGAGATAGTAACTCTTATCGGCGCTAATGGCGCCGGTAAGACAACGCTTCTTAATTCATTGTCCGGAATAGTGCCTCCTCGCAGCGGTCAAATTATTTTTAATAATGTTCCCATAAATAATCTTGCCGCGCATCGAATTGTCCAGATGGGCATTTCTCAGGTTCCGGAGGGAAGGCAGGTTTTCAAACCTCTTTCTGTGGAGGATAATCTGGAATTAGGCGCCTATCTGCACCACAAGATGTTGGGCGGCGGCAAAGCTGAAGTGAAAAAAACCAGAGAAATGGTTTATGATTTGTTTCCTATTTTAAAAGAACGGCGAAAACAGCTTGCCGGAACATTATCTGGCGGTGAGCAGCAAATGCTTGCCATTGGCCGGGCTTTCATGGCCGGACCCAAATTGATGCTTCTCGACGAGCCTTCCATGGGGCTTGCGCCCATGGTGGCTCAGGAAATATTTCGGGTTATTGAAAATTTATCTAGGGAGAAGAAAACAACAATTCTTCTGGTCGAGCAAAATGCGCGAGCTGCCCTAAAGTTGGCAAATCGCGGCTATGTGCTGGAAAACGGTCGGTTGATTCTGGAAGGCACGGCCGCCGAATTGTTGGAAAATAAAGATGTTCAAAGAGCATATTTGGGCAAAGATAAGAAAGAGATATGGGAAAGATAATTTTACCAGGAGGTTTCTTTATGAATATCTGGGATCAAAAACATGAGTGTATGTCACGGGATGAACTCGAACAACTGCAACTGGAAAGACTTCAGGCTATAATCAATAGAGTTCACAAAAATGTGACCCATTACCGGAAAAAATTTAATGAACTTGATATTATCCCGGAAAATATTTGTTCTTTGTCGGATTTGAAAAAACTTCCGCTAACCACCAAAGATGACTTAAATCTCAACTATCCCTATGGAATGTTTGCCGTGCCTCTGCGGGAAATTGTCCGTATTCATTCGTCATCCGGGACCACCAGCAAACCGATAGTAATGGGTTATACAAAAAATGATATAAAAATATGGTCTAATCTGGTGGCGCGTTTTATGATTGCTGCCGGAGTAACTCATGACGATGTGGTACAGATAGCTTTCCATTACGGTCTTTTCACCGGAGCTTTCGGCGTGCATTATGGCGCGGAAACCATTGGCGCGTCGGTAATTCCGATGGGCACCGGCAACACGGAAAAGCAAATTATGATTATGCAGGATTATAAAACGACGGTATTGGTCAGCACCCCCAGCTATGCGATTGCTCTGGCGGATCGCATTGAACAGCTCGGAGTGGATCCTAAATCACTTTCGTTGAAATTTGGACTTTTTGGCGGAGAACCATGGTCGGAGAATATGCGCAATGAAATTGAAACCAGGCTTTTGCTGAGCGCGACTGACAATTACGGTCTCTCAGAGGTAATAGGTCCCGGTGTTGCCGGCGAATGTTTGTGTAAGAAAGGTTTGCATATTTATGAAGACGCGTTCATTCCGGAGATTATTGATCCCGAAACAGGCGCGGTATTACCGTCCGGCAGCGAGGGAGAGCTGGTGCTTACTACGCTGACCAAAGAAGCGTTTCCCATGATTCGTTACCGGACGGGGGATCTTACCAGCCTCGACTATGCTCAATGTGAATGCGGCAGAACTTTAGCGCGCATGAAAAAAATAATGCGGCGTTCCGACGATATGCTCATTATCAGAGGCGTAAATGTGTTCCCTTCGCAAATCGAGGACACGCTTTTCAATGTCGCGCAGGGTGAAACACCTTATCAGCTTGTCGTGGAAAGAAAAGGAGCAATGGACAGTTTGGAGGTAATTATTGAAGTTACAGATAAAATCTTTTCTCTGGAATTGCAGAAGCAGAGGTCTTTTCTGGAAGCGATTAAAAAGCGCATCGGATCGGTGACCGGCATTAATGTTGAGGTCAAATTGGTTGAGTCCAAAAGCATTTTGCGGCAGAAAGGGAAAATTGCGAGAGTGGTGGATAAGAGACAAATATGATTAAAAGGAATAAGAAGAGAACCCTGGAAGTTAAACGTTTATTCATTGAGGAATCTAATTCTATTCTTTAGATTTATTTTCAATCTTCTTTGCTTCCTCTTCAGATTTTTTCTCCGGTTCATTCATTGCTTGCTTAAATCCTCTGATCGCTTTGCCTATTGATGCTCCCAGTTCCGGCAGTTTTCCCGGACCAAAGATAATTAAAACTATAATCAGGATCAATATGAGGTGCATAGGTTGCAAAAGTCCTTCAAACATGGTGTTGCCTCCATTTCTAACTGATACCAAACCTTTTGATAGTTTTTGTCACAATGGCAAAAACTATGAGTTTGGAATTTATTGTAAATCGTATAATATAATTTTACCTGCGTCAATCTTATTGTTTTCTGTAACTATCATTAGACTTTTGGAGGTTTTATTATAAATTTCCTCAATCAAAACAGTTGACTTTAAAAATACTCTATGCAAAAAAAAGGAGAATTTTTTCAGTAGTTTAATTTTATCACTAAATTATCATCAGCGATAAAGCAGAAAAGGAGGATAGAACTTGTATGGCTAAAGTGCCGCAGAAGTTGGAAAAAACAAGAGCAGAAATTTACAAGAACACGCCCATTGCGAAGTTTGGCGAAAGAAAGCCGGACTATACAACAATGGGGAGAAAAATAAAAAACCCTCATAAAAAATTCCGGGATGTTGTTTGCGTGGAAGCCTGTCGGACACCTTACGGCCGTTCGGGTGGTGCGCTCAAAGATTTTTCCGCAATGGAGTTGGGCGCGTTGGCAATCAAAGAAGTTCTGCGCCGCACCGAAGGCAAGGTAAAGCCCGCGGATGTGGATTATATCTTCATGGGGCAGGTTGTTCCCGCCGGCTGCGGCCAGATTCCCGGGCGTCAAGCCACCATTCTGGCGGGAGTGCCGGAATCCGTTCCTTCCATTACCGTCAATAAAGTTTGCTCTTCCGGCATCAAGACGCTTGATCTGGCTTTTCAAATGATTTTGCTGGGACGCGCCGATATCTGCATTGCCGGTGGTCAGGAAAGCATGAGCAATTGTCCTTTTGTCTTGCCGGATATGCGCTGGGGCGCCAGGATGGCTTTGCCCAACGGCCGCGTCGTTGATTCGATGGTTTATGACGGCCTGTGGGATGCCTTTTACAACCGGCATATGGCCATTCACGGTTCGGAAGTGGCCGACGAGTTCGGCTTTACCAGACTGGAACAAGATGAGTGGGCGCTTAATTCCCAGATGAACGCGGTGCGCGCGATGAACGAAGGAAAACTAGATGATGAAATTTTCCCTGTGGAAGTCAAACAAGGCAAAAAATTAATCGTTATGGATAAAGACGAAGGGCCAAGGCCGGAGACTACACTCGAAGGTTTGGCAAAACTTCCACCGGTGTTCGGCCATCTAAGCACCGTGACCGGACTGCCGGGAAGCGTTACAGCCGGAAACGCCCCTGGCGTCAATGACGGCGGCGATGTCTGCCTTTTGATGAGCAGAGAAAAAGCAGATGAACTGGATCTAAAGCCAATCTTTACCATAGTTGATTATGCCGAAGTTTCACAACCGACCAAAGACATTGCGACCGTGCCGGGTTTAGCCATTAAAAAGATTCTGGAACAAAACGACATGACGCTAGATCAGATGGATGTCATCGAAATCAACGAGGCCTTTGCTGCGGTGGCGCTGGTAAGCTGCCGCTCGATTCTGGGAATGTCCAAAGAAGAGATGTTTAAAAAGGTGAATATAAATGGCGGAGCGGTCGCTTTCGGCCATCCCATCGGGGCGACCGGAGCCAGAATCGCCATGACGCTGGGCTATGAACTGCGGCGGCGCGGCGGCGGCTGGGGCGTCTGCGGTATTTGCTCGGGGCACGCGCAGGGGGATGCGATGCTGATTCGCGTTGACTAAAAAGCCGGCTTCATACGGCTATCTTTGTTGGTGTCGTTTTCAGCGTCCTCAACGTATAACCTGAAGGTCACACGTGTATAATACGCCTCGTTGCCTCCGCCTAGCCGCCTCAATATCATCTTTGATTTAGAATTGGGATAATGTATTAAATTAACTTTAACTTATGAGAAATATGAGGGGAATATAAATGAAAAACTATCTGTTTTGTTTTTTCCTGACTATTTGTTTAATTGCCGGCGGTGTAGAAATGCTTCAGGCAAAAGATCAAATGATAACCAAAATAAAAGGAGGGAAAAATATGGAAATAAAAAGTTCGGCGTTTAACCATGAAGATATGATTCCGGCCAAGTACACTTGTGACGGCCAGAATATCTCGCCGCCGCTTGCCTGGAGCGGAGCACCCAAAGAAACCAAAAGTTTCGCGCTCATCTGTGATGATCCCGACGCGCCCGTTGGCACTTGGGTGCACTGGGTCATTTTTGATATACCGGTCTCTGTCAATTCTCTGCCGGAAAAAGTTTCCCGTCAGGAGGAAATCGCAGGATTGGGGAAAAACGGCAAAAACTCTTCCCGGCAGTACAGCTACGATGGCCCGTGTCCTCCAAGCGGCACACACCGCTATTACTTTAAATTGTATGCTCTGGATACTATGCTGAATCTGAATGCCGGATTATCCAAAGAAGAACTGCTCAAAGCGATGAAAGAACATGTTCTGGTGGAAGCGCAGTTGATGGGAAGATACAGGAGATAATGCGTAAAAAGGCATCATAATTATCTACGCCGGTTTTTTGCAGTCTATAAATCACACTTATTATAAAAGACGTATTTCTGTTGATAGAGGTACTAAATCTGTTGAGAGCTAACAGGCGGTTCTTTTTCATCCTGCATAAAATCGAAATCTTGTTCTTCAAAAAGTTTAAGACAGGCATCCACAACCCCGGTGTCGAGGGAAGAACCCCGCATCTTTTTAATCTCCTCCAACGCGATTGCAGTTCCCTGTGCCGGTCTGTAAGGCCTGTTGCTGGCCATGGCTTCAACCATATCGGCAACGGCGACAATCCTGGATTCTAAAAATATTTTATCACCGGAAATCCCCAATGGATAACCTGATCCATCCATTCTTTCGTGGTGCTGATGAACAATATCAACAATCGTTGGAATAAAATCAACTTTCTTTAATATTTCATAACCTACGGTCGGATGAGATTTTATCATCATTAATTCTAGATCGCTTAGTTGTTTTGGTCTTGTCAAGATTTCAGAGGGAATATATATTTTTCCTATATCGTGAATCAGGCTGCCCATACGAATCAAGTCGATTCTTTCTTCCGATAAGCCCAATTTTCCGGCTATGGCCACGGCGAGTTGAGCTACGCGTTTTTGATGACCTGCCGTGTAGGGATCCCTTGATTCAACAATAAGGGAAAGAGCATCAATGGTACTGCTCATGGCTGATTGAAGCTTTTCAAAGCTCCTTTTCAGCTCCATTTCCGATCTTCTCATATCAGTCATGTTTTTAAATGTTCCGACCAATCCAATATAATTTCCTTCTGAATCAAAATTTGGCGCGCCACTGATACTGAAATACCGCTCTGTACCATCTTTATGAAGAAGAATTCCTATCTCTTCTTTAATGGCTTGCTTTTGATCGCTGACTTGCTTAAAGGTTTCAATATATCTTTCTGCATCTTCTTTTCTGGCAATATCCACAAAATTTTTACCGGTAATTTCTTCAGGCCGATATCCCAAAATCGTTTCAATTGCCGGGTTGATATAGGTAAATTCCCCGTTGATACCCAAGGTATAAATTATATCCGGTGCATTTTCACTGAGCGCTCTGAACCGCGCCTCGCTCTCCTTTATTTTCTGATAAGCAAAGGCATTATTGATGCTAATGCCGATCTGCGGGGCAATGCCCATCAAAAGACTCATCTCCGTCTGGCTGAGAGGCTCCTTTGATTGCACATTATCCACCATCAGAACCCCCATAGATTCCCTTTTATAAACAATAGGAACACAAATAAAAGATTGGGAGCCCATGGCGCGGACGAAATCGATACTCTTTGGTGAAAGATCATTCTCAATTTCGGAGATATCATTAACTAAGATTGGTTTTTGTTTTCTGAAGGCCTCTACCGCCACACCTCTGGAGAGAGGTTTATCAAGATGAAATTTAATGCTATGCAAGAAATCTTCATCTCTCGGGTTGTACCCATAGCTGACCGTATAAACTAGACTGTCTTTTTGCTTGTTGGCAAGCATAATCATGCCCCGGTCGAAATCCAGTCTTTTCCCTAAGGATTCCATTGTGAATCTAAGCAGTTCATCGACATCCATGATCATGGAGGAGGCTTGGCCTATTTCCTGTATCAGCAGGGCCTCATTATATCGTTTATTGATCTGGTCCAGGAGACGTTCCGCCGAATCTCCCTGGTTTTGAATATTGGCGATGAGATCCTTTTTTTCCAGATGTTCGGTATACAGCGTGACGCCTATGCCCATGACCACATACAACAATACTAGCTCATCCCAGTAAACAGGCTTGAGAATACCCAGAAAGATGAGGCAGATTAAAAAACCAATTATCAAAGAATAACTGCGGATTTTCTTCCAGACAAAGGAGCGTGTGTTTTTCCAGGTGATGATATATAGGCAGCAGTCCCCCCCCTCATGAATACAGTCAGGATGCTCTATACTGGCCAATTCATTGGTGAAAAATTTCATCATCGACTCGAGTAGACCCAGCCGGAAAAGACACTGATAGGGCTTTTCAACCACCCCCGGCTGTAATATAGCTCTTGCCTCAATTTTATCAGCCCCGACGGATTTGGTCTTCAAAACGGCTCCCCGGCTGAGATGGGCGTTAAGCTTTTCCAGAATGGTATAAGCAATAGCCGGTTTAATGAGGCCAGTAACATATTGTCCCAACGCCCCGGAGGCGCGGGAGGTAGCGGAATAACGCCCCACTTTTCTGGAAATGTCCTTATCCCGGGTCTTCTTCGCAATTATTGTGTTAAAACGATCACTCTGTTCTTGCGTCAACCAATGACCTTCATCTTCCAGTTGATAGGCTTCAATATTCGCATATTTTAAAAGGGGATCAATATCAATCTCAGGAAAGTACCTGTTCAGATACTCCACGTAGCTCTTGAAGATACGACTATTGTAAAGGGGGGTGTCATCCATCATTGTTTCCGATATTTCCTGATGAGAAAACGGATTAAGGATTTAAGTCTCAGTTTTGTTACTGCCGTCACATATTCACTAAGCTCTCTTGCATAATTCATATCCATGATCAAGAGATTATATTGTTTTTTAGAAGAAACTTCTTTTGACTCCAAGTAGCTTGATGGATAAACTAGAATAGGTATTTTGTCAATCGTATAAGAGCCGACTAATTGGGAAATGGCAGATGATAGCGCTTCCCAGGGCAATCCGTCCGCATCATTGATTATAATTTTGATCCCATTGAGGAAGTCCGACAGGCTAAGACCCGAATCCGATTGGTTTACAATAAGCACGGCCTTTAACATCCCTTTTTCTTTCAGTGAAAAGCTTTGATAACTTCTTTTGAACCCGTGCCGGGCATACAGCTGCGATAGAGATTCAGTATCTTCCTGCGATTTGTCCAAGCGTAAAATCTCCAAGAGGAGACCTCCGGAGACATTCCGGTAAAAACGTTCTACTTCGCCGAAATCAGATGATATAAACGGTTCCAGCGACCACCCCGCCGGGAGCGGTTGACGGACACCGGACGTCGGATAATTAAGATAGGAAAAGAGATCGAGGGAACAGGCACGCGGATTATTGAGATGCCTGGCAAAACCGCCAAAAAAATAATCGGGAAAAATGTTTTCGGGACGAAAATAAAACATCATATAATCCATTCCGGCGGCTGGGAGACGATAGCAACCATCACCATAACGAAGGGCTTGTTTCAGGACTTGCAGGCCGATTCTTTTATTTTTGAACGCTACTGCAGCATGGTGATGAACCATCCATGTCCGCTCGTAAGCGTGAATCATGGAGATGTGTCCGTAGATTCGGCCGTTTCGCTGGTAAGTCAACTGAGTGATGAATTCCGGATTGTCGCGATAAAGCCTCCGATAGGTTTCTTTCATGGACTGCCGGTAAGTTTGCACCAAATCATATTTTTTAGGATAAATGAACCCGCTCTCAAAAAGAAATTCCCATAACTGATCTACATCCACTTTATAGGCAATATGGGTGTTCGGATCAATAACATTCATGATAATATGAGCAAGACGGTTATAATTGACGATATCCATATCACGGATGACAAAGCTGTAAAGGATATTCCCCTTTTTCTCCTCACGACGGTAGAGGACCTGAACCTTGCACTGTATTTTCAAGGCATCGGCATAAATAATGGTCAGATCAGGGATGATCATCCCGGCCATCAGGACATCCTCTTCAGCCGAAACATAAACGGCAAAGCCCGAGGTGGAAAGATCATAAACATCCAGTTGAATTTTTTCTTTTGTTGCCGGGTGATCAAAAGTAATATTCGGCTGGGGGATGACCTCGACGCGGGGATTGCGTGATTTCTTCTTAAGAACACGACTCATTTGGCTGATTGCCGGGGCAAAGACAATATCCCGTGTTACCTGGTCAGATGTCTGCCGTATGCAATCACAGGATGCCGAAAAAATAATCTGCCCATCCCGATAAAGATGGACGGTTGACGGGCTGTCGGTATTAAACCAGCGAAAAGACCCGGCTGTCTCAGGGCTGACCTCAACGCGAAATGCTAGTGAGCTGAAATCAACAAGCCAGCCTTGAGCCAAAAAACCGTTCTGCACCACTTCGACCACAACACCCCGGCAGAGATAGCGTCGGGCCCGGCGCTGACCTAGGATATAGCCCTTGTCAGGAAGGTAAATGGTGAAGTAATCCTTTTGAACGTCCTTGAGCCGGGTGGGGATGAGAAAAACGGAGAGCCCGTCCGTGAAAATGATATTTAAAATGTCTGCATTTTCCGTAATGCCGCGGTTTTCCTTCTGCCAGCGGCAGGTCATCGAGCCATCGCTGCAAGGTTCCGGGTATGCCCAGACGAGAATATCCTCTTTATACTGAGGATGATGAAGCTGCACGTATACCATACCATCAGTGAAGTGATGATGATTCCACAGATTAATCAGTTTTTTCTGATTGATGCTCTTGCCGGGTTTGGGATTGCGAACAAGATCCTGGTTGCGGAAACGCCAAGGGGCAGTTATTTCGTCGCGTTTCGCCAGGCCTTTATATAGCTTGAATGTTGGCTTAATATTTTGATCCATACTAAAACTATTAATTACCGATAAGTTTCTACTATATTATTGCCGGCTGTTTTACAAAAACAGGAAACAAACAAAGCCGCTGCTTTCAACGGGTCTTATTTTTTCATCAGCTCCTCTTGATAAATGTTATTATTTCGGCGGCAACTTCCTTGGGCTTTTCAAATTGTATGGCATGGCCACTCGCCAATGAAACTATCCGGTTCTTATTTTCACCGGAAAACAAATGCCCGATGAATTGCCGCACTTTATTGTTGTCTACGATTCGATCATTTTCCGCCATAATCGCCAGCAAAGGAAGACGATTCTGCAGCATAGCAAACCAGGAAAGTTCCTGAATCTCATCCATGATGTTTACGGACTTTAATGTTATCAGGGTGGTTTTAAGATCGTCATTTTCAATGAAATCAAGCCATTCATCTACGAGCGTAAAATCGGTCGCTTCCATGGGAATGGGAATGGAAGCCTGGTCACGAGTTGGTTTCAGTTTGAATTCGGAAATCATATTCGTCATGATTTCTTCGGAAATACTTAAGACAGAACGGAAACGCTCATTCCAGAAAAAGCCCGGTGTCAGCAAAATCAGACTGGATAGCTTATCTTCCAGTCTGGACGCTGCGACAGCGGCATATTGCGAACCCTGGCACCACCCAGCAAGATGAACTCGCCGGAAAGATCCTTTCAGAAATTCGACTTGTTTTACTACATCATCAATAACGGCGGGAACTGATCCCAAGTCGCCACGCCGCTCGTTTAAACCACACCCCCGCCGGTCGGGTGAGACAACGGTTATGTCCGGTGACATGTTTCGTAATTGCTTCGCCAGAGGTGCCTGCCAGCCGGAATGACTCATGCCTCCGTGCAATATTATTATGACATCTTCTCCCTCTATTTTACCCCATTGCCGGTAATTAATTTTATACCCGTCGGGCATTTCGAGCAAATGGGTGCTTGGCGCACCGTCATCCGCAATTAAGGGCTTTCGACACTGCATCCCAAATCCAACGCTCCAGTTTTCGGTTGGAATGATCTGAAGTCCCTGAACGGTCTTGAGATAGTAGGGAGAATTCAAATCAAGCAACCCCTGTCGGCCGAATTTTAATATTGGGCTCGTCGGTTCCCGTTTTACCAAATAATCGCCAAAGGCACCCTCATGGGCAACAAGACTATCTCCGGCAGCAGCGGAGATCACAAGAGCAGCTCTTGTGAGCAAAGAAGTTTCACCCACATGGCATCCGATAATGATCGGCCAGCGCAGTTTTTTCAGCTCTTCAATCATTTTCAAGGCTCTTAAAAGACCACCCACCTTCGATATTTTGATATTCGCTATGAATTTCCCTTCAAGATTTCTGTAAAGCGACAAATCTTCAAGGGTGCAAAGGCTTTCATCCAGAATAACAGGAAGCCCCGTGGCAGTGCTGAACCTGCTTATGTCTTCGATATTTTTTGGTCGCACAGGTTCTTCCATGGCTAATACACGTTCAACCCCCAGCCTCATTGTATACTCTATAGCTTCGTCGCAGCAATCTTTCCATAAATTATTGGCATCAAGACGAATACGTATGGGACTAACTTGATGCTGCACAGACAATTCTTCAAGAATAGCCAGCTTTTCAATATCCCTTTCCAGCTTGCCGCATAACTTGATTTTGAAATCAGAAATACCTCGGATCAAATATGAATCTACCAGCGTTGTATATTTCCATATTTTGTCATCTCCTAGGACGGCTGTGTAACAGCTACAAAGTTTGCCGTCATCCAGCTCCAGGATTTTCTCTACAGAGCAACCCCTTTCCCGTGCAAGCAGATCAAGCATCGCCATTTCTATGGCGCACCATGCCGATGGGTAATTATCGATTTCTTTCTTATTTTCTTTAGCCCACTGTTGTAGATCTTCCAGCGTTTCGAAATTCACCTTGCCTAAGGAAAAATTTTCCTTTATCCAGATGAGGCTCGTGTCAAGATCATCGCCGGCAACATAAATTCGCGGACATCCCTCGCCATATCCGGAGTTTCCATTTCTTTTGGCCTGAACCAAAATGCTTTCTCCTTTGTTTCTGGTAGCCGCGGCATGACGGAAGGTCGTTTTCAAATTTAAACGCAATGGTTCTGCTTCTATGCGCAGGGTTTGTTTCATCCTTAGATTTTCTCCCCTAACCTTAATTGTCGCTTATATGCACAATATAAAATCGTTTTTTATTCGTCGAAGTTTTTTTAGATATTGGTTGTAAAGTATAAGGGGGCTGTTTTTGCTTGTCAAGGAATATTGATAGAAAAACAGGAAATAACGTCTGTTTCAAATAATATCTGTAGCTGTATCTGGAAAAAGTAAAATTACTTATTATTTATTTGCCTAAAAAAACAATTCTTGTTGACTTCCATGTGGTTTTTTCATTAATTAGATAAAAAATTATCTAAAAGCTGTCTATGCTTAACATTAATATTGAAAGTTTGATTCCCCGTCGGGAGAAGATAAAAATTATCACCTGGCTACGGCTACTCTTCAGGCCGTGAGCCTGATTGAAGAAAATAAGTAATTTATTTTTAAGGAGCGCAATTAAATATGGATGAGAAAAAAACAGCGATAGTTACAGGCGCAAGCCGCGGCATCGGTCGGGCCACAGCCGTGGAATTGGCAAAAGCTGGATATTTTGTAGTCATCAACTATAAGTCCAATGAAGCAGCGGCAATAGAAACATTAAAGCTTGTGCAATCCGCAGGTGGAGACGGAGAAATTTATCAATTTGATGTCGCCGAAACGGCACAAACTAAAGATGCCATCAAAGCAATTATCGAACGTCACAAAAATATTCAGGTGCTCATCAACAACGCCGGAATTAATGCCGACGGTCTTTTTATGTTGATGGGGGAAAAAGAATGGGACAGTGTCATCAACACAACCTTGAAAGGTTTTTATAACATCACGAAACCAGTTTTACGTGAAATGGTCCGGCGTAAATGCGGTTCCATCGTTTCCGTTTCCTCACTTTCGGCGCTGATGCCCAATCGCGGGCAGACAAATTACGCCGCGGCCAAGGCAGGAATAATTGCCGCTTCCCGCGCACTGGCCACGGAAGTAGCGCGTTTCGGTATTCGCGTTAATCTCGTTGCTCCCGGTTTAATTGAAACCGATATGATCAAGGACGCGCCGGTAGCCGAAATAAAAAAAATGATCCCCATGGAACGTCTGGGAAAACCGGAAGAGGTGGCCAACGTCATTCGCTTTTTGTGCTCGAGCGATGCATCTTACATAACAGGACAAGTCATCGGCATTAACGGCGGAATGTGCTGATGCAACCTCGCTATTGATGACTCTCATTGAAGCACAACCGGTTGCAGGCGAATTCCTACAAAAATGATTCAAGAAAACTCAAAATGATTAAGGTTGGTATATGGTGTTTTACTATTTGACCTTTTTCAACAGTCAACGGCAAACTTGACCCCTTTCCAATTGTACCCTCTGGCCGATGTTAATGCCGTTTTTCCCGATTATTCGAGTATTTTCATACCACATATTATATTTCAAAAAAAGGATAATATTCTTCAATTACAAATAAACGCTTTTTTATAGCATTTAGCATATAATTGCAAATAGGTGAATGTTATTAATTGAGTAATTTTATGGAAAATAGTGACAGCGCCCTATTCTTAGATGTTCGATTACTGCTACTTTTTAATAGGGCGCGGTCCCCATTTAACCCCATAATCTCAATTGATATAGTAAATTATTTCCAACCTTGACTAATGATTTTAAATCCAACCTGTTCCTGCGGCACTTGAATTGGACCTTGCGGTGTTTGCTGTAACACATTTACTTGCTGTTTTCGATATTCAGCGGTAATCTCGTAATAATTTGAAAAAGACGAACTTTCAACAAAAGCAATTTTGTAATCTTTTTTAGTTTGTACAGCATTTGCTCCAAGTTCATTCTCAATATTCCATATTTTTCCAAATTCTAATTCCTTATTGTAATCCTCATATAGATCAATCATAGCTTTTGAGAGGTCATCATTTGCAGCTACAATTGTTTTAATGCCTAAATCTTCTTCTGCCTCTTTTCTTCCAATAAGATATTGATGGGAATACAGCTTTTCCGTAAAATAATCGACAATCTTCTCAATTGCATCTTCTTTAAGCTGAACTTTGTGGCTTTTAAGAAGTCGCTTTGCTAGAATGCGGATAAGGTTGTGTATACGATTTACGTTTCCAAGTGCTAAAGGATGGATTTGTGGATTCGATTCTGTAAATTTTGTAAATATCCTTGAAAGCTCTTCATCTCCTTTAATTCCGAATTTATTCTTTGCCAGGTCAAAATATGCCATCACGTCTTCGACGCTTATTGGAATTCTATTTTGTGGATTCGTCGGATCGGGAGGATTAAATATATTCGCGGTTGAAGGATCAATGGGTGAAATTTCAGAGAGGTTGCTCATCACAATTTCATCAGCACCAAGCGCAATCATTGTTGCGGAACTGTGAGCTTTATAAGGAACTAGCACAGAAAACTTGTCGCAATATTCACGAATCATAGAAACAAGTCTCCATGGGACCATCGTGTCCCCTCCTGAGCTATAAAGAAACAAGTCAATGTTTTTAATTTTACCAATAGCCTGCATCTGTTTACTTATATAGGGAATCACATCCATCGCAATCCGTGCATTAAACGGCCCCTGTCGATCACTCGTCAAGTATGTAATCACTCTCGATTCGCGCAAGCCCTCAATTTGTTGTATAAGTTGTTTTCTATCCATTTTTTATGAGCCTTTTTTATTTTTAAGTTATTGCTATTTTAGCATTATTTCATGATTCTTTCAATTAAAAATAAACAACCTCACGCGAGGGCATAAACCCGATCGTCGTCGGGAATGACAGCGCTTATTTGAAGTTTGAGTCTCATTAAATTTTATTTGCATGTCCAATTGCAAATTGATATATGCAGCAGCAATATTGCAGTCGCAACAAATTATCATGATACAATGAGAGTTTTGCAAAGCTCTTTATTTATGATATTTTCTTACAACCGCAGTAATCACACCGGCAATGCGCAGGTCAGTTTGCGGTATTATCGGGGGATATTTGGAATTTGCCGCCTCAAGAGTCACCACCTTACCTTTTCTGCAAAAATATTTCATTGTCCAGTTACCGTCCACTTCGGCTAAAATTATATCGCCGTTATGGGGTTCTTTATTTTTTTCAACAATAACCAGGTCCTTCTCCATAATCCCCGCGTCAATCATGGAATCGCCGGTAACTGAAAGTAGAAATGATGTTTCCGGCTGCCTGACCAGATATTCGTCGAAAGAAACAATTCCCCTTAGTTCTTCTTCCGCAGGCGTTGGAATTCCTGCGCAAACTTCTCCGGCAAGCGGCAATGCCCGCGCGTTGCGCATCGGCAATAAAAATCCTTTGGCATCTTTTTGCAAAAGTCCGGCGGATAATAATTTATTCACCCAAAAGTGAACAACACTCTTAGAACGTACTCCAATAATTTCAGCAATTTCCGAATATGTCGGCATGCGCCTGTTTTCGCGCAAAAAGGCAGTGATTTTTTTCTCTACATCCTGTAAAGTTCGCTTGACTTTCATGGCAAACATGATATAGAACAATCGTTCTATTGTCAAGTTTTATTTAGTGAGTCCCAAGTTTCAGAAGCGCAGCACACTGAAATTTGCTGGACGAACTATCCCGCGCAAAGCGCAGGAAAATGAGACCACAAAAAACAGAGTCCGGAGGCATTTTGAACGAAAAACTAATAACATTTCTGGCAACGGGATTTGGTTCCGGACTTGCGCCTTTCGCTCCCGGCACGGCAGGTACGTTGGTTGGCGTTTTGATTTGCCTCCTTTGCCTGCCTCTGCCCTGGCACATGCGCTTACTTATCGTAATTGCTTTATCGGCTTTATCTATTTATGTTGCGGATCAGGCAGAAAAAATTTACCAGAAAAAAGATGATCAGCGCATTGTTATTGATGAGATAATCGGCTTGCAAATAACAATGCTTCCGGTGGCTATAAATGTTTTGAATCTATGTGCCGCCTTTGCCCTTTTTAGAATTTTTGATATTTGGAAACCTTTCCCTATTAAAAACCTGCAGGAACTGCCCGGTGGATGGGGCGTTGTAATTGATGATATCGCCGCCGGAATTTATGCGGGCTTAGTTTTATGGTTATTGGTATATTTGTTTAAATTTTGATAACTTATTTATCAGCTTTGTAAAATGCTCCAGAGGCAAGGCGCGCAAGTCGTGAGGAGTGAGGCGTATTTTTTCTACGCTGCAACGACGAGGGACGTAGCGCAACGCAGCATATGGACATTTTACAATGCTGAAGAGGTATTATGAAGATTGGCATCCTCACCATCGGCAATGAATTAATGAACGGACGCGTAACCGACGCGAACGCTTCCTTTATTGCGCGGGAAATTAATCTGCAGGGCTGGAGTGTGGAAGCAATAATGTCCGTGGGAGATGATTTCGCGTCTATTAAAAACCGGCTTGATTATCTGCTTTCAATGACAGACGCCATAATCTGTTCCGGCGGATTGGGGCCAACCGCCGATGATATTACCACAGTCGCTATCGCTCAAGCTTTCGATCTGCCACTATATACTGATGAAAATGTTCTGACTTACATTAAAGACATCTTCACCAAATTCAATTTACGCTGGGTGGAAAGTAATGCCAAGCAGGCCATGTTCCCGAGGGGTGCGGAAGTAATCCCCAATTTAAGAGGCACGGCGCCAGGATTCTTATTGCCTGTTAAAAAGAAACTGATTTTTGTTATTCCCGGAGTTCCCGCTGAGGCGAAAATGATGATGACTGAGGAAGTCATTCCCTCCTTGCGCAAACATTTTCCGCAAAATGAACAATATGCCGTCAAACAAACCATCAAGACCTTCGGACTTTCTGAATCTGCCGTTGATGATAGGCTTAAGGATATTGATTTTGATTCCATGGGTGTGAGCATCGGATTTTACCCTGTGTTTCCTGAAAATCATATTGTCTTGATATCGCGCAGCAAAACTCAAGGTGAGGCTCAAATAAATCTGCAAAAAGCACAGGATGAAGTATCGTCACGTTTACGGGATTATATTTTTTCCTACGGAGAAAAAACACTGGAAGAATTGATTGCCGGACTTTTGACGGAGAAAAAACTTACTATCGCGGTGGCGGAATCATGCACGGGAGGACTGATTACGAATCGCCTCACCGATGTGTCCGGCAGTTCGGAATATCTTGAACGTGGACTGGTGACTTACAGCAACGCGGCCAAAATCAGTATGCTGGATGTTCCCGCTGAAGTAATTGAAAAACATGGCGCAGTAAGCGAAGAAACGGCGCTTTTAATGGCCGAAGGCGTGCGGAAAATTGCCGGAACTGATTTAGGTCTTTCTTCTACCGGCATTGCCGGGCCAACCGGCGGCACTAAAGAAAAACCTATCGGCACTGTTTATATTGCGCTGGCTAATTCCAAGCAAACCATTTGCCGCCATTACTCATACCGTTGGGATCGCAAAAGAAACAAAGAAGTTTTTTCGGAAGCAGCGCTGTTTTTGCTGAAAAACTACTTGCAGGGGAAAATTAATGACACTCGCTGACTATAGGAAGCGTCAGTCGTAATGAGGCTCGCTGAAAATGAGTGAAACGAAATTTGAAGCGTAAGCCGAATTATCCAATCTCGATATGTCGGGATTGGAAATTGTCCCGCTTGCGAAGCTTAGCGGGATAATATCAATTATATTAAGCTTGCTTTAGGGTTCGATTTACAGGGGAAATTTTAGAGTATGACAGCCGATTCTGAAAAAAATATCCGCGCTTTTCTGGCTATTGAACCGCCGGAAGATATCTTACAGGAAATGTCGCGCCTGCAGGACAAATTAAAACGGGAAATCAACGGCCGGATAAGCTGGACAAGGCCGCAGGGACAGCACCTGACGTTAAAGTTTTTTGGCGACATTTCCACGGAAGATGTAAAAAATATTTGCACTGCCGTGCAAAACCGGATAGTTTCAGAATCGAAGCTGAATCTGAAAATTGAAAAGATGGGTGTTTTTCCTGATGCCCGCAGGCCGCGGGTAATCTGGTGCGGTGTAACGGGCGACACTGAAAAGCTCTCCATTATCCAGAAACAACTGGATAGTGACTTTGCAGCAATCGGTTTCCCCGCGGAAGACAGGCCTTTCCGGGCGCATCTGACTCTGGCAAGGATTAAAGACTGGCGCGATCTGATGGGAATGAACGAAGCTCTGGTCAAACATAGCGAATTTGCTGCCGGAGAATTTATCGGCGATAAATTGTTTTTATTTCAAAGCAAACTATCTCCGCAGGGCGCTGTTTACACAAAACTGGCGGAGTTTGCTTTGAGTGGATAATATATTTTGTAAAAAGATTTTTACTATTTGTCATTCCCGCGAAGGCGGGAATCCAGAAATTAAATATACTGTCCCTCGAATTAAATAGGAGGCTAAGATGAAAAGAAAATTTTTTCTATCAATTCTTATTGTTTTCTTCACAATACCATTTATGTCATTAATCGGATGTAATAATCAAACCTCAACAAAGGAACAGTATTAATTACAAGAACAATGTGGAAAAAGGTGTGAGGAGTTTTTCAAGAATGAAAATGGTAACGGAACTATCAATGATAAAGAACAAATAGGAACTATATCTTACCATAATCATTATAATAAAAAGATGAATAAATGTTTTATCTTACTTGATGAAAACGGTTATAAAAAAAATAATGATAAAATTTACAAGATGAAGTCTTTATTGAATATAAATGAAAAGAATAAATATGGATTTTTTTATAATTTTGGAACATTGACTTTTTGTGATGTTTTGGAAAAGAAATGTAAATCTGAAGAAGAATGGAACTTACTTGTGAAACCTTATATGGAAGAATAACTAGAGGAGAAACAAAGGATAACGCCAAATAAAAAACTACTGGATTCCCGCCTCCGCGGGAATGACGATTCTTTGTAGGGAATGATGAAAAATAATTAAAGAAGTAAATATAAATAAATTATAAAAATAACAGGGTGAAGGAGGTTATTGTATTATGTGTGCAGATGTAGATAGATCAAAAGCCGTTGATTTGGCGATTACGCAGATAGAAAGGCAGTTTGGCAAGGGGTCGATTATGAAACTGGGCGGTGCGGAGCCAGTTGCCGATGTTCCGGCAATTTCCACAGGATCCCTCAGCCTTGATATAGCGCTGGGAACATTCGGCGTCCCGCGCGGCAGGGTTATCGAAATCTACGGGCCGGAATCAGGCGGAAAAACCACATTGGCTCTGCATATTGTTGCCGAGGCGCAAAAGAAAAACGGGATTGCGGCTTTTATCGATGCCGAACATGCATTGGATGTAACCTATGCCAAAAAAATCGGTGTAAATACCGATGATCTCTTAATTTCTCAGCCGGACTCGGGTGAACAGGCGCTGGAAATTGCCGAAACTTTGGTTAGGAGCGGCGCGCTTGATGTTCTGGTTGTCGATTCCGTAGCGGCGCTGGTTCCCAAGGCCGAACTGGAAGGAGAAATGGGCGACGCGCAGATGGGCTTGCAGGCGCGTCTCATGTCGCAGGCGCTACGCAAGCTTACAGGCAGCATCAGCAAATCCAAAACGACCGTTATTTTTATCAATCAGTTGCGCATGAAAATCGGCGTCTTCTTCGGCAATCCGGAAACAACTACCGGCGGCAACGCTCTGAAATTCTATTCATCCCAACGGCTCGACATTCGTAAAATGACTTCCATAAAGAACGGCCAGGATGTGATTGGTTTCAGAACCAAAGTTAAAGTTGTAAAAAACAAAATGGCCCCGCCCTTCCGGGAAGCGGAATTTGATATTATCTTCGGCGAAGGCATTTCTAGGGAAGGCGACGTGCTCGATCTGGCGGCGGCAAACGGCATCATCGAAAAAAGCGGCGCGTGGTATTCCTACAACGGCGATAGAATAGGACAGGGACGGGACAATTCACGGATTTTCTTAAAAGAAAATCCGGATATTATGAAGGCTGTGGAAAATGATGTGCGCACCAAGTTGGGTATCGTAGCTAAAGATCTGGAAGAAGATAAGTGAAAGTTTTAGATCTGGCGGCGGCAAAACAAAAAGCTTATCGCCTTTTGGCGCTTAGGCCGCATTCGGAAAAAGAGCTGGAAAAGAAACTGCGGGAAAAAGGTTTTCCCGCAGTTGTCGTTAAAGAAACACTGGAAAAACTCCACGATTTGAAGTATCTCAATGACGTGTCTTTTGCCAAAGGTTTAGCGCGTAATCTGGCGATAAATAAACTCTGGGGCAATCGAAAAATAATCGTCAGCCTGCAGGGAAAAGGCGTCGCGGCGCAATTAATTGATGACGCGATTGCTGCTGCCCGGCTTGAAATTTCGGAAGAAGAAGCGATAGCGATTTTAGTCAAAAAAAAGGCGGTTAAAAAGAAGTTACCCGCTTTTGATATTAAGGAAAAACAAAAAATCTTTCAGAGCCTGATGGGACGAGGTTTCCCGCCGGGTTTGATATTAAATAAATTGGGAAGGATAAAAAAGGAAGAGATTGATGGCGAAGACGGGGAATGAAATAAGAGAAAGCTTTTTAAAATTTTTCGAGAGCAAGGGGCACACCAAGGTGGCGAGTTCAGCGTTGATCCCCAAAGATGACCCTACCCTGCTTTTCACCAACGCCGGCATGGTGCAGTTCAAAAATTCTTTTCTGGGTTTGGAAAACCGCGGCTACACACGGGCGGTCTCCTGCCAGAAATGCGCGCGCGCCGGCGGCAAGCACAATGATCTGGAAAATGTCGGCGTCACCGTGCGTCATCATACTTTTTTTGAAATGCTAGGCAATTTCTCCTTCGGCGATTATTTCAAGGAAGAAGCCATTGCCTGGGCGTGGGAATATTTAATTGATGTTGTAAAACTCTCCAAAGATAAACTTTGGGTAACGATTTATAAAGACGACAATGAGGCTTATGAAATCTGGAATAAAAAGATGAAAGTGCCCGAAGACCGCATTGTCCGCATGGGTGAGAAAAGCAACTTCTGGATGATGGGCGAGACAGGCCCCTGCGGCCCCTGCTCCGAAATCATTTACGATCAGGGTGAAGGAACCGGCTGCGGCCGTCCTGAATGCGACATTTATTGTGAGTGCGACCGTTATCTGGAAATCTGGAATCTGGTATTCACCCAGTATGATCGCGCTGAAAACGGGAAGTTAACCCCCCTGACCAAACCAAGCATAGATACGGGCATGGGACTTGAGCGGCTTGCGGCTGTTGCTCAAGGTGTAAAGAGCAATTATGATACAGATCTTTTCTCCCCCATCATTCGTTTTGTAGAAATCATCTCCGACAAGACTTACGGCCAGAACACCGACAACGATATTTCCATCCGGGTCATTGCTGATCACAGCCGCGCGGTTACTTTTCTAATCGGCGACGGCATCACGCCCAGCAATGAAGGACGTGGCTACGTGCTGAGGCGTATTTTGCGCCGCGCCGCACGCCACGGAAAACTGCTCGGCATCAACAAACCGTTTTTAAACGAATGCGCTGAGGTTGTAATTGATATGATGAAAGGCCTTTATCCCGATCTGGTGGAGAAAGCCTCTTTTATCACTAAGATGATTTTAAATGAAGAACAGCGTTTCATGGAAACCCTCGACGCGGGATTGCGCATCCTGCAAGAAGAAACCACAGCCCTGAAAAACAAAGGTGTTTATGTTATCCCTGGTTCGGTGGTTTTTGGACTCTATGGTACTTCTGGCTTCCCCACAGATTTAACAGCAGATATTGTCAAGAAGGACGGCTTTACTCTGGATATGGATGGGTTTAATGCCGAGATGGAAAAGGAGAGAGAACGCGCGCGCGGCGCATGGAAAGGCAGCGGCGAGGAAGCTGTTGCCGAATGTTATTTAAAAGCGTCGAGTTCGGGAATTGTCAGTGAGTTTTGCGGCTACGAAGGCGTGATTAAAAAAAGATCAAAAGTCGCCGCTATCTTTATCGACGGGCAATCAGTGGAAAGCGCACAAGAAGGTCAAAACGCGGAAGTCGTTTTCGCGGCCACGCCGTTTTACGGCGAATCCGGCGGACAGACCGGCGATACCGGCTATCTGGAAGGAGCTAAATTCAGTTTCACAGTTTCGGACACCAAAAAGCCTGTTGATAAATTTATCGTTCACAAAGGCGTTGTGCAGAAGGGGAAAATTAAAGTCGGTGATTCAGCTCAGATGGTTGTTGACGAAGAAAGACGAAAAGCCATTGCCGCCAATCATTCCGGCACACATATTTTGCAGGCGGCACTGAAAGCCGTTCTGGGAGATCATATCAAGCAATCCGGTTCGCAGGTAAACGCGGAGGGACTGAGATTCGACTTCACTCATTTTTCCAAAATCAGCGATGAGGAAATGAAGAGGGTTGAAGAAATCGCCAACGACATGATCCGCAAAAATCTGGAAGTGAAGACGGAAATCTGCTCGCTCGAAGACGCGCTTAAAACCGGCGCGACGGCCGTCTTTGATGAAAAATACGGCTCGACTGTCCGCATCGTGAAAATGGGTGAGATGAGCATGGAGCTTTGCGGCGGCACGCATGTGCGGCGCACCGGCGATATCGGCCTGCTGAAAGTTGTTCATGAATCGGCCATTGCTGCTGGCGTGCGCAGAATCGAAGCCGTCACCGGTAATGCCGCTCTCTCTCATGTTCAAAAAGTGGAAGAAGGATTAAGAGGAACCGCAGGATTATTCAAAGCAAGTCTTTTTGAGGTGTATGACCGCGCCGAAAAGATTCTGAAAGAAAAACGCGAATTGGAAAAAGAAATTGAAGCCCTCAAGGGAAAACTTGCCGCCAAAGACTCTGACGATCTGATTAATCAGGCAAAAGAAATCGGAGGTGTCAAAGTGCTGGCGGTGGAAGTGAGCATTGCTGATGCTAAGACATTGCGCGACTTCGGCGATAAGCTGCGCGACAGGCTGGGCTCCGGCGTTATACTGCTGGGCAGTAAAGCCGGAGAAAAAGCAATGCTCCTGTGCATGGTGACAAAAAATTTATCCGGAAAGTATCACGCCGGAAACATAATCAAGGAACTTGCGCCGCTGGTGGGCGGCAGTGGCGGCGGCCGCCCAGACATGGCTCAGGCCGGTGGCACCCAGCCGGAAAACTTAGGTAACGTTTTCCCTGCTTTGGAGAAGTTATTAACTAAGTAGAATACGTATATTATTTTTTTTGTCATTCCCGCGAACAGACGAAAAAATGTCATTCCGAACGTACGTGAGGAATCTTAAAACTTTGAAATTATTAGAATCAAGATTTCTCGCTTCGCTTCGAAATGACATAAAAGTTAATTATGACACAGTCTCGAAAGCGGAAATCCAGTTCCTTTTTGCTGTTTTTTAATTGGCTGTCAAATTTGTCAATAAACTCTCAATTTAAGAAATTAATATGATTATCTCCGTAATCCTTGCCCATCCTGATTCCAAAAGCTTCAACCATGCCATCGCGCATACGGCGGCCAAGGCGATAATAGCAAACGGGCATTCTGTATTTTATCATGATCTTTATCAGGAAAAACTCGACCCGCTGTTGAACAGCAAAGAAATAGCCCAAAATTCAACCTTACCGGTGGCAATAAAAAAACATTGTGATGAAATTGCCGCGGCGGATGGAATAATCATAGTGCATCCGAACTGGTGGGGACAGCCTCCGGCAATCTTGAAAGGCTGGGTGGATAGAGTGCTTCGTCCCGGCGTCGCCTACGAATTTCTGGAAGGCGATTCGGGAGAAGGCGTTCCCAAAGGATTGCTCAAAGCTAAAGCCGCGCTGGTTTACAATACATCCAATACAGAAACTTGTAGGGAAAGGAATGTTTTCGGCGATCCGCTGGAGACGATCTGGAAAAACTGCATCTTCGGCCTCTCCGGCGTTACAAACTTTCACCGGAGGATGTTCAGTGTAGTTGTAACAAGCACAAACGCCGAGCGCAAGAATTGGCTTGTCTCGGTAAGGCAGGATATTGATATATTTTTTCCAAAAGATGCGGTTTAAGTTTTGCCGGATGATAACAGCTAATAGAAAAAGGAGATTCATTTATGACGAAGCATAAAGATGTCGAAGGAAAAACAGGCAAACCCCTTTCCGGGAAAACGGCGATTGTTACCGGCGCGAGTTCCGGCATCGGACGCGCAACGGCCATAACTCTTGCGCGGGCGGGCGCGGCGGTGGTGCTTTTTGCCCGGCGCAAAGACAGACTGGCAAAAGTAGAGGCTGATGTAAAAGCGGAAGGCGGAAAAGCCCTCGTAATCGCGGGCGATGCCGGTTCCGTTGCTGATATAGATAAATTGCTGAAACGCGCACTGAATTGGAAAGAAGGCGGCGGCAAGTACGACATTGTTGTAGTCAATGCCGGACGAGGATTGGAAGGCAGCACGCTTTTAAGCGATAATTCTCAATGGCAGGAGCTTTACCAAACCAATGTTATCGGCGCCGCCAATTTGTTGCGTCAGGCGGGACATTACATGAAAGAAAGAAAAAGCGGCGACGTAGTTGTTATCGGTTCCGTGGTGGGGCGAAACATATCGCCCTTCAGCGCGTTTTACGGCTCCAGCAAATTCGCTATCGGCGCAATCGCGGAAGGCCTGCGTCAGGAAGTTTGCGCGTATGGCGTACGGGTGTCTCTGGTCATGCCCGGTATAGTAACCAGTGAATTTCAGAAAGTCGCGGGCTATAATGAAGATAATTTCTACAAAGGAATTGCTCATATGGGCAAACTGCTTGAACCGCAGACAATAGCCGACGGCATCTGCTGGCTGCTCACCCAGCCGCCGCATGTTAATGTGAGTGAGATGATGATCAGGCCGACGGGACAGAACTATCCCTGAGGACGACTTTGTAAAATGTTCATATGCTGCGTTGCGCTGCATCCTTCGTCACTGCGACCTACGGAAAAGTAGGCCTCATTCCTCAGGCTTTGCGCGCCTTGCCTCTGACACATTTTACAAAGTCGCCGATATATTCTGATAACACCAGAATTCTTGCTCGATATCATCTTTGATTTATAATGGAATGTAATACCAGTGGGAAGGTACAAAATGAACATCGCGGCAAACGAAATCAGCAAACGACTGCGTAAAATGGGCAACAAGGAAGACGCCCGATTCTTGCAGGGATTTTTTAAAACCGGCGCCGGACAATATGGCGAAGGAGATATTTTGCTGGGCATTCGTGTTCCGACGATACGGAAGCTTGCCAAAGAATATGAGAATCTGCCACTGAAAGAAATTTTATTATTGTTGAAATCTCCTTATCATGAAGTCAGGCTGCTAGCGCTTATCTTGTTTGTTAACGCCTTTGCCAGGGGCGATGAAACCATCCGGAAGAAAATCTACGACCTGTATATGGCAAATACCAAATACATCAACAACTGGGATCTGGTGGATATCTCTGCGCCCAATATTGTCGGTGCGTATCTGCTTACAAAAAGCAGAAAGCCACTTTATCAACTGGCGAAATCAAAAATCCTCTGGGAGCGGCGCATCGCAATGCTTGCCACATTTTATTTCATCAAAAACAATCAATTCGAGGACTCAATCAAAATCGCCGGAATTTTATTGCGGGATAAAGAAGATTTGATTCACAAAGCTGTCGGCTGGATGCTGCGCGAAGTCGGCAAACGTGATATTGACTGCGCTGAATCGTTTTTACAAAAGCACTATACTGTAATGCCCCGAACCATGTTGCGTTACGCGATAGAAAGATATACTCCGGCAAAAAGACGCAGGTATATGAACGGTAGATACCATTCCTAGATCAAAGCGCTATTTTTGTTGGCAGCGTCGTCGGCTTCCTCAACGTATTAATAATACGCCTCGTCGCCTCCTTCTTGCCGCCTCAATATCATCTTTGATTAAGAAATGGTATAAGAGACATAACTTTTCTAGTGAGGATAAAAATCATGGAAATGAAATATGACATTAAACTGGGCGTAAATAAAAAGGTGGACGCACATTATCGCGGGTTTACCATTCATTCGGATCAGCCGGTGGCCAGTGGCGGTGACAATACGGCGCCTTCGCCTTTTGAATTATTTCTGGCATCTATCGGTATGTGCATAGGCTTCTATGTTTCAGCATTTTGTCAATCGCGTTCTATTTCCGTGGACAATATTAAAATAACACAAACGGTTATCCGAAACGACGCGACACACATGGTAGAAAAAGTCTTGATTGATATAAATCTGCCGCCGGACTTTCCGGAAAAATACAAAGTCGCGGTTATAAAAACTGCTCAGTCCTGTTCGGTAAAAAAGTTTCTGGATTCGCCTGCCGAGATTCAGATATCAACAAATAATTGACCATAGTCAACCTTTGATGTAATAATATTTTTATTGGAGTCTACCATCTGAAAGGTGGCAATTAGAATCGATTTGGTATAAAAATATTTTGTCAGGAGATCACATGGACATCTTAACCAGCAAAGCAAACTGCATTGTCACAATCACATTCAATAGACCCGACAAGAAAAATGCGATTACCGTAGCAATGTACCAGACCATTGTTAACGCGCTGAAGGATGCGGAAAATGATGCCGAGGTACGCGCAATTTTATTCACCGGTAAACAGGAAACATTCACGGCTGGCAATGATCTTGATGATTTTCTGCGGAATCCGCCCCAGAGCATAGAAAGCCCTGTGTATCAATTTATACAGACTCTCAGCCATGCCACAAAACCGGTAATCGCGGCGGTTTCCGGTCTTGCAGTCGGCATCGGCACGACGATGTTATTACACTGTGATTTTGTCTATGCGGCGGAAAATGCCAAATTCTCAATGCCGTTCGCAAAACTCGGCTTGTGCCCGGAATTTGCTTCCAGCCTGCTGCTTCCTCAAATTGCGGGTTACCAGCGCGCGGCGGAAAAATTAATGTTGGGCGAGGCATTTTCGGCGCAGGAAGCATGCGCGATGGGATTCGTAAACAAGGTATTACCGCCTGCTGAAATATTAGCATTTGCGCAGGCTCAAGCGGCTAAGTTGGTCGCATTGCCGACATCATCGTTGCGGGCAACTAAGCGTTTAATGAAGGGCAAGCAGATAGCCGCCATCGAGGCCAAAATAAAGGAAGAGAGCGTGCTTTTCAGCGAAATGCTGGTATCGAAGGAAGCGAAAGAAGCCTTCACCGCGTTCTTTGAAAAACGTAAACCGGATTTTAGCACATTCAAGTGATACCATCATTCCAAGAAGTTACCGGTTGGATCAGCGAAATATAAAGCGGCCTGGCTTAAATTGATTTACATGGCTTATACCAATTCTAAATCAAAGCGCTATTTTTGTTGTCGTCGTTGTCGGCTTCCTCAACGTATGTACAATACGCCTCGTCGCCTCCACCTAGCCGCCTCAATATCATCTTTGATTTAGAATTGGTATTATATGTGTTCCAGTATCAATTCATGTTTTATTTCGATGCATCCCTTGATGCTCTGGGCGGCAGGACAAAACTGTAAATAAGAAGAAACCGCGGTTTTCGCTTCGGGCACTTTTTCCGGATGTATCTTCAGATGATACTTAACGCGAATCTGGGTGATTTTAAGAACACCCCCGACATTTTCGATATCCCCTTCCACATCAGCATGATACCGATCCTCGGAAGTTGAAATTTTATCTCTGACCAGCACCGTGGCCAGTGTTCCCATCATTCAGGCGGCGGTTGCCGCCACAATATGATCAAGCGTTGCGGCATGTTCTTTTTCCGGCTCTATTTTATAAAATTTTTTTATCCCTCCATGGACTCCATAGTAAATCGGCTCATCAAGCCCCTCAATCACTGCTTTTCTCGTGGGGCCAACTCCGCGTACAATTTTAACGCGTGATGTATGAATGACTTCTCTCATATAACACCCCCATCGTTATTTTACGGAACAATATAACCCTTACTAGTTGTTACAGTATACCATATTGATTTTAAAATGTTACAAAAGAAATAATGAAACTCGCTGAAAATGAACAGAGTGAATAACCTAAAGGTCACTGTAGGTTTGAAGCGTTAGTCAAATTATCCCACCAAGAATCTTGTTAGCCAGTCCCTTTTGAGGGCGGTAACGGTCAAGCGACCTGCGGCGGGTTTGATTCACCATTCTGATCGGGGCAGCCAGTATTGTGCCCTGGAGTATTCTTCATTGCTTGACCAGTTCGGGATGAGGGCATCCATGAGTCGCAAGGGGAATTGCTACGACAACGCTCCCATGGAAAGCTTCTGGGGCGTGCTCAAGAACGAACAGATCCACCATTGCCGGTATGCAACGCGACAGGAGGCTGTACAAGACATTACAGAGTACATAGAGATTTTCTATAATCGGCAGAGAAGGCAGGCCAGACTCGGTTTCCTGTCCCCCTTTGCTTATGAACGATGTTTCTATGAAAAACGACTGGCAGCATGAAACGTTTGGTGTCCACTATTGACGACCGACCTCAGCGCATAGCGCCGTTATAGAGCGAGTCGGGATGAAGTTTGTCCCAGCCACCTGAAGGTGGCGGGATCGTGAGCCTGTGGATCCCTAATGGGATCCCAAAGCGAACAATCCCCGAAGCGAAGCGGAAGCGGGATAATTCGCTCTAAGATTTTCCGAGCACTACGTTTCGGCGAAGTGCCTTTTGGGTGAAAATCAAGGCTCATAAAGCGTAACGGAATTAAACTCCGCACAAGCGGGGTCGGATATTCATGATTTTTTTTACAAAAAAAGCCCAATCTTTATTCAGATCAGGCTTTTTTATAAATCATTTATTTTGTAAATAATTACTTACGTCGCGCAAGTATCAACGGGCGCTTTGGTTTCTTCCAGTCCCATTGCCTTGACAACGATTTCAGAAATATCCAGCGCAACCATTTTTTCCGATTGCTGTCTATCCTTGATTCCATCCGAAATCATGGTCAAACAGAACGGACATCCGACGGCCACGGTGCCGGCATCTATAGCTATCGCCTGATCGGTCCGCGCGTTGTTGATTCGATCACCATGTTCCTCCATCCACATTCTTGCTCCGCCTGCGCCGCAGCAGAAACTCTTGGAATAATTACGTTCCATTTCAGCAAGTTTCACTCCGGAAATAGCATTCAAAATATTACGCGGCTGATCGTAAACTTCATTATAACGGCCGAGGAAGCAGGAATCATGATAGGTAAATGTTCCATTCAGCGGCTGGGTGAATTTAATCTTACCCTTGGCAATTAAATCGGCGATAATTTCGGTGTGGTGGTAAACTTCATAATTGCCACCGAAGTTGGGGTAATCTTTCTTGATACAGTTATAACCATGCGGGCAAATGGCGATAATCTTTTTAACGCCATAGCCGTTCATTATCTCAATATTGGCCTGTGCCTGCGACTGGAAGAGATAATCATTTCCACCGCGCATCGCCGAATCGCCGCAGCAGCCTTCCTCAGTGCCCAGGATGCCGAAGCTGACACCAGCCGCCTGCAGAATCTTCGCGAAGGCAACGGAAATCTTTTTGCCGCGGTCGTCAAAAGAACCGGAACAACCGACATAGAAGAGGTATTCGACGTTGGGGTCTTCCGCCAAAGTTTTTACACCAAGCTCTTTGGCCCAGTCACCGCGCATATGAGCGCCGATACCCCAGGGGTTGGAATTATTTTCCATATTACGGTAGGTCAACTGCAGTTCCGGAGCAAAATCCGCCTCGGTCAGAACTTTATAACGACGCATATCAATAATCTTCTGCACATGTTCAATGGAGGCAGAGCAGTTCTCCACACAGTACATACAGTTGGTGCAATCCCACAGTTCATGCAGATCAATGACTTCGCCAACCAGCGCTTTTTCCGGTGCAGCACCTTCCGCAGCCTCAGCCGCCTGAGCGGGCGCTTCCGCACCTTCAGCGGCAGGAGCAGCGGCCACCTTGGCTTTAATTGCTGCCGGAGCTTTCTCCAGCCAATGTGTCTTTATATCCTGAACCAGTTTCTTGGGAGATAAATGCTTGCCGGTAAGATACGCCGGGCAACCGTCCTGGCAGCGTCCGCACTTCGTGCAGGCGTCGGAATCAAAAATCTGCTTCCATGTAAATTCTTCCAGTTTGGACACGCCAAAGGATTCCTGATTTTCAATATCACGAATCGGTTCCACATATCCGGTCGGTTTCAGAGACATAAGGAAGTGATTGGCTGGCGTTGTAATAATATGCAGAAGTCTGGAATAAGGAATGTAAGCGATAAAACCCAAAACTATAAAAGTATGCGTCCACCACATAATCTTGTGAAGAGTCAAAGCGGTGGATGTTTCAAGTCCTGAAAGCGTGTAGGCGGCGATGCCCCAGCTGACGAACCGGACCCATTCCCAGGGTGCCTGCTGATAAGTTACATGGATTCTCAAGGCGCTGATGAGAAACCCTGTTACAACAATGCCCAGAAGGAGGAGCAGGGCGATTGCATCATCGGCAGTATTATCCGATTCTCCCTTATAAGCCAGACGCTCCGGTTTGATTACGTATCTGCGCAGCATTGCCATAAGCACTCCGATTAACACACAAAGACCGAATGCTTGCATCAGGAAAGCAAAACCCAGATAAAAATTACCGCGATTAAACGACCAACCCCATAAAGGTTCCGTGATGTGGAATTCGCCGGCATCGAAAGCGGCTCCGAAAATTAAAACAAAAAAACCAAAAAAGATTAATCCGTGCATAATACCTGGATAAACGTCTTTCCAAGTTTTAACCTGTATAAAGCCGTTCATGATCAACGACTTGATTCTCAGGGGAAGTTGATCCCAGCGGATTTCTTCCTTACCCATTGCTTTCCATAGCGTCCAGCGTTGATAAACGCCGTAAACAAATATTACCATTGCCACAGCAGTTAAAATAAAGAGTATCGTCTCAAAACCTTGAGCGTTCCAAAAAACTTCACGACCTTCGTTTCCTATTCCTATCGGGATAATATTGTGTTCCATTGCTCCTCCGAAATATTGAGGGTATTTGATATGTTTTTTAACTTAGTTTTTCTCTTCAAATACTTTTTGACTTGAATATAAAACTTTTTACGCAGATTTCTGAATGTTAATTTGTTTATCTTAAGCTTCCGGCAGCGATGTATTATTACGCTGCTGCCGGAAGCTTTTCTTGTTTCATCCCCGCTATGCGGGATAATTCCACTAACGCTTCGAGCTTCGCTTTGCTCACTCTTAGCGAGTGTCATTAAATTTTTAAGCCACCAATTTCTTGCAGGCAGCGGTTAATTCGGGAACGACCTTGAAAAGATCATCCACGACACCAAAATCGGCTTTGGTAAAGATGGGGGCTTCCGCATCCTTATTAATAGCCACGATGCATTTGGATGAACTCATGCCGGCCAGATGCTGAATAGCTCCGGAAATTCCGCAGGCAATATACAGATTCGGAGAAACAACCTTTCCGGTCTGTCCCACCTGATCTTTCTGCGGTCTCCAACCGGCGTCAACCGCGGCGCGGGAAGCGCCGACCGTGCCTTTGAGCACGTCAGCCAGTTCTTCCAGAATCTTGTATTCATCCGGACCCTTCATGCCGCGTCCACCGGAAACAATAACGTTGGCTTCGGTCAAGTCAACCTTACCGCTGGTGTCTTTCTGCACTTCCAGAACCTTGCTCTTGACGGCGTCAACAGCCACATCGACCTTGGTAGCCGCGCCGGCTTTTGCATTTTCCACAGCCGCAAATACGTTGGGACGAAGCGATACCATTGCCGGGGTGGTGTTGAAGACCACTTCGCCGAAGCATTTGCCGGCGTACATCGGACGGACGGCAACAAGTTTGCCTCCATCAATTTTCACATCCGTGCAGTCTGTGGCCAGACCGCCGGCCAGTTTAGCGGCTACACGGGCGGAAAGATCCTTGCCCTGAACTGAAGCGCCAAAAAGGGCGATCGCCGCATCATTGTCCTTTAATATCTTGGCGACTACCTGAGCGTGCGCTTCGGTAATATAGGGTTCCAAAGCCGCATTGTCGCCGACAAAAACTTTATCTACACCGAATTTGCCTAATTCGGCAGCCAGACTTTCTATACCTGAACCAAGCAGAATGGCGCTGACTTCATCTCCTGTCTGATCAGCCAGTTTTCTGGCCGCGGAAGCAAGCTCAAAACTTACTTTACGCAGGGCGCCGTCTCTTTGTTCTGCAATTACAAATACTCCTTTTGCCATTTTTCAATCCTCCGCTTTTAAATTAAATAACTTTAGCTTCTTCCCTAAGACACCGGGCCAATTCCGCCGCCTTCTGCGCTGCATCATCGCCGCAAATTATTTTGCCGGCTGCTCTGGCGGGGGGTGGAACAAATTTGGCTACTTTGGCTTTCACATCGGAAGCGATGCCCAAAGCCGCCGCGTTTTTCACATCCACTGGCTTCTTCTTCGCTTTCATAATTCCGGGAAGCGACGCGTAGCGGGGTTCGTTGAGACCTTTTTGCGCCGTTACCACGCAGGGCAAGCTGGTTTCTATTGAGAGCTGTGCTCCTTCAATCGGCCGGATAACTTTTACGGAAGAACCGGCGTAATCCAGTTTGGTGACCAGAGTCAGTTGGGGAATTCCCAAAAGCTCGGCAAGCATTGCTCCGACCTGGCCGGAGTCATCATCAATGGCTTGTTGTCCGCAGAAGATAATGTCGTAAGGCATTCCTTTAATAGCGGCAGCTAAAGCTGATGCCGTTACAAAAGCGTCGGCGTTATCCAAAGCGGGATCACTGATATGTACGCCTTTATCCGCGCCCATAGCCAGAGCTGTTCTGATTGTTTCCATTGCCCGCGCCGGTCCCACGGAAACAATTGTTACGTCTCCGCCGTTTTTTTCTTTCAGCTTTAGAGCTTCTTCCACACCATACTCGTCATAAGGATTCATGACCCATTTAATCTGGCCATCTTCGATCCCTGATCCGTCAGCTTTGACCTTGATCTGGGCCTCCGTATCCGGTACTTGTTTTACGCATGCGATAATATTCACTTTGTCCAACCTCCTTCTTCTGCACGTCCTTCTTCGTAAAATGATAGACCTGCATTTATATTTTTTTCTTTGTAGGTTTTATAAAAAAGTCCGATTCCCATTTTTTGAGGGAACCGGACTTTAATTTTACTGCCTGTTTTTGACGATATCGTCAACCACGGAAGGATCGGCCAGCGTGCTGGTGTCTCCCAGATTGCCCAGATCGTTGGCGGCAACCTTCTTCAAAATTCTTCTCATGATCTTGCCGCTGCGTGTTTTGGGAAGACCATCGGCCCACTGAATCTTGTCGGGCGTCGCGATGGGTCCGATGACTGTACGGACATGAGCGATCAATTCTTTCTTCAGAGCATCGGATTTCTCGACGCCGGTTTTCAGTGTGACGTAAGCGTAAATGCCCTGACCTTTAATATCATGCGGCATACCGACAACAGCGGCTTCCGCGACAGACTTATGGGCAACCAAAGCGCTTTCCACTTCGGCGGTTCCCATGCGATGACCGGAAACATTGATAACGTCGTCGATACGGCCGGTAATCTGATAGTAGCCGTCTTTATCACGGCGGCAACCATCACCGGTCACATAGTAGCCGGGGAACTGTTTCGAAATAGGTTTCCTGAAATCTCTTGGGATCGCCGTAAACGCCTCTCATGATGCCGGGCCATGGTACTTTGATGCACAGAGCGCCGCTGGCTACCGTATCCGTGAATTCTTTTCCTTCGTCATCAACCAGCACCGGCTGTACACCGAAGAACGGCAGTGTGGCCATACCGGGCTTGATATCAATCGCGCCAGGCAGCGGAGTAATCAGAATGCCGCCCGTCTCGGTCTGCCACCAGGTATCCACGATGGGGCATTCGCCGCGGCCAATAACATTATAATACCAGTTCCAAGCTTCGGGGTTGATGGGCTCGCCGACTGTTCCGAGAATTCTCAATGAAGAGATATCGCATTTCTTGACGAATTCATCGCCTTCCTTGGCAATCGCGCGGATTGCTGTCGGAGCGGTGTAGAAAATATTGACCTTGTATTTCTCTACAGTCTGCCAGAAGCGGCTGTAGGTCGGATAGTTGGGAACGCCTTCAAACATAACGGATGTTGCGCCGTTGCAGAGAGGTCCGTAAACAATGTAGCTGTGACCCGTTACCCAGCCGATATCGGCGGTGCACCAGTAAACTTCATCTTCCTTATAATCGAATATCATTTTGTGTGTGTAGGATACATAAACCAGATAGCCGCCGGTGGTGTGCATAACACCCTTGGGTTGTCCGGTGGAACCGGAGGTATAAAGGACGAAGAGAGGATCTTCGGCATCCATCCATTCCGGTTCGCACTTGGCATCAACTTTTTTCATTTCTTCATGCCACCATTTGTCTTTGCCCGCGTTCATTTCGCACTTGATTTTGTCACCAACTCTATTGACAACAATGACTGTCTTTACAGAAGGAGATGTTTTCAAAGCTTCATCAGCGGTCGCTTTTTGGGGAACGGCTTTGTTGCCGCGGAAAGTTCCGTCGCAGACGACCAGTAATTTCGCGCCGGAGTTAACGATTCTATCACGCAGAGCATCGGCACTGAAACCACCGAAAACGATTCCATGAATGGCGCCAATGCGGGTACAGGCCAGCATTGCGATGGCGAGTTCGGGAACCATGGGCATGTAAAGAACTACACGGTCGCCCTTCTTAATGCCATTGGCTTTCAGAACGTTGGCGAACTTGCAGACTTCTTCATGCAGCATTTTATAGGTAAATGCTTTTGCTTCGCCCGGCTCATTGCCTTCCCACTGAATAGCAACTTTGTTGCCGCGGGTTTTCAGGTTTTTGTCCAGACAGTTGTAAGAAACATTGAGTTTGCCGCCTTCAAAGAATTTCACATAAATGGGACCTTTTTTAATGTCAAAATTGTAGTCCATAACCTTGTCCCATTTCTTGAACCATTCCACATACTGTCCGGCTATTTCCGCCCAGAACTCTTCCGGCTTCTCAGCCGATTTTTTCCACAACTCATCATAAGCTTTTCTGCCGCTTATGTAGGCCATCTTTTTTATCTTTTCCGGAACCGGATAGATATCCTTTAATTGAACTTTTGCTGCATCAGCCATGATAATTTATTCCTCCCTAATTTATTTTATGATTTTAAATGTTTTTATAACGTCTTGATGCCGGTAAAAACAAATATCCTAACTACTTGATACTAACGGTATTTTTGAACAGATGTCATAACTTGACCGCAAGTCACTTCTGCTTCGCAATTCCCCTATCCTAAGATCGCTTTGATGTCAAGAAATATTTAGAAGTCCAGTTCGTTTGCGTCTTTTTCCTTTAATATAGAGATTTTGAATCATTACCTGTTTCGCCAGTAAAACTGTGTCGCTATTAACGTTCCTGCCATTACTTGTTTTGCTTGACCCTAAAAATTATCCAATTTTTCTTCAGCGGGGGATATTTAACAACCTTTTTTGCTATTACAACACAATCTCTTCATGGCAACGATATCCAGAAAGTTTTGTAATTAGTCTAGTGAAATGTTGCCTTAATTTATCGCTATTTTAATACCTTGCAAAGGTATTAAAATAGCTTGACAAGATTTTTAACTGATGTTACTTTTACGCAACTATATTTTGCACATGGTCTACAGAAAACATTTTCTGTAAAGTGCGGAATATTAAGTGCGCGTGGAGTCGCTTTTAGAAAATACCCGTTTTCTGAAGGCGGAAATTATAAACTCTTTATTTAAGGAGGAAAAAATATGAAGAGATTTTGGTTGGTTTTGTTGTCACTGGGGCTGGTTATGGCCTTCAGTGTGTCAGCCTTCGCGGTTGACGTTAAAGTAAGCGGAGACTATTTCGTCGGCGGCTTGTATTTAAATAAGACTAGTGTAAATGACGGTTGGGGAACCGAGCCTAACAATGAACAACCCAGCACAGCCTTCTTTTATCAGAGACTGCGCATGGGGACGGACTTCATCGTGTCTCCCTGCCTGAAACTGGTAACGCAGTTTGACGCGATGGAAAGAATCTGGGGCGGAGAGAGATCAGATGTTGATGTTCCGGATGCACATGGCGCTGGAACAAGAGCGGAAGCTGAAAACTTCTCCATGAGACAAGTTTATATTGATTACACCTCTCCTGTCGGTTTGTTCAAAGTCGGTTATATGGAAGATTATGTATTTGGAACGGTTTTCGCCGACAGATCAAACGGACCCACTTCAGGACAGATTCAGTATTTTTACGTGAATGGACCGTTCACCGGTTTCCTCGGATATGCAAAAGAAGTGGACAACAGCTACAGTTATAATAATTACTCCAATGTGACAGACAATGATCTTGATTCCTACAGAATCGCCGGCATCTACAAATTCAAGGGCGGCGAAGCCGGTGCTCTTCTCCTATGGAACCGTGATGCAACAAACAAAGCTCTCCCTCTCTCGGATTACCCTTACCTGTCCAACGTCTTCGTGTTCGATCCTTATGCCAAAGCCAAGATTGGTCCGGTGGCCCTGCAGGCTGAAGTGCAGTACTGGTTTGGTGATGCAATGAAATGGGAAGATAACGGCATCGGCCCCAACAACGTTGGCAACGTCAGTGTAAGTGCTCTGAGCGTATTCCTTGATGCTACCGCCAATTTCGGTATGTTCTACGCTGGCGGCACTTTTGCTTATCTGTCCGGCGATGATCCCGGTACCACAGACAAGATTGAAGGCGGAATCAACACGGGCGGTCTGGACTGGAATCCCTGCTTGATTCTGTTCAATACCGATTTGAATTACTGGGCGGGCAATATTAGCGGTCACACCGAGTCAACCGTTGACGGCGAAATGTCCAATGCCTGGTTCTATCAGTTAAGAGCTGGCGTAAAACCCACTCCGCAGTTGGATATCATGCTTGCACTTTCTTACGCGACTGCCGACAAGAAGCCTCTCAATCCTGTTAATCCGGGGACCCACACTTTTGCCAATGGCGACTATGGTACGGAAATTGACCTTACCGGCACTTACAAGATCACCAATAACCTGTCCTATATGCTGGGCTTCGGTTATCTCTTCACCGGTGATTACTTTAAAGGCTTAGATCGTTCCGGAGACGGTTACCAGATTCAGGATGATTACATGCTCATCAACAAACTCACTCTCAGCTTCTAAGAGAGTGGTTTACCCCGGCGCACGCCGGGTTTAACCTTTAGACTAAACCCCGGGAGGGCGGGCTAACCTCCCGGGGTTTTTTAATGAGACAAGCTAAAAACAAACGAAGTGAAGTTTTTAGCGTAAGTCGAACTATCCCGCCCAAGCGGGATAATGAAAATCTTCAGAAGTGAAGCGAAGTGGGATTTGACGCTCGCCGACTATAGGAAGCGCAAGCGGAATTACCCCGCAAGCGCAGCTTGCAGGGGTTGTACCAAAGCTGATCTGGATTTGAAACCCAAGTTTCAGAAACGAAGTGAATAACCTGAAGGTCATCTACGACTGAAACTTGATGGTTGAACTATCCCGCTTAAGCGGGATAAGGAGAAACTTTAGAAGCGAAGCGTATAACCTAAAGGTCATCTACGACTAAAACTTGTAAGTCGAATTATCCCCGAAGCGTAGCGGGATTAATGACACCGCTAATATCAATTAGATACACGCCTTCCTTGCTTATTAACACCATATGTCATATTTGACATAAATATTTTCTTGACATGTAAAAACGTCTACCCTATACTCGTCGTCGCTGACGAGTTCTTATCAGCTTTTCCATGTAATTCATAATTGCGGCACAGAATGTTTTGATGTGTGAGTTGCTTTTAGAAAATACCCGTTTTCTGGAAGCAGAAGTTTTTTAATCTATAATTTAGGAGGAGGAAATGAAGAGATTTTTGTTAGTTTTGCTGTCGCTGGGGTTGATCATGGCCTTCAGTGCATCGGCCTTTGCAGTCGATGTCAACGTTAGCGGCGATTTTTTTGTCGCCGGAATGTATTTAAACAAAACCACATTAGCGGATGTTAATACGAATCCCAGCACCGCATTCTTTTATCAGAGGCTGCGCGTCGAAACGGATTTTGTCGTAAATCCGAGTCTGAAACTGGTTACCCGTTTTGACGCTCTGGAAAGAATCTGGGGCGGCCAGAGGTCTACGCCTTGGCCGGGTGGCAATAATGATTACAATATGAACGATTTCTTTCAATCCGCAGGAAGCAGAGCGGAAGCTGAAAATATCGCCTTCGATTGGGCTTACATAGATTATCAATCGCCTTTCGGAGAATTTAAAATTGGTTATCAGGAATATGGCGCTACCGGCACAGTATTCGGCAATTCTACTTATCCTGCCGGAAGGATAAGATATTATTCCAACACTCTCTTCGATTATATTAATATCAATGCCGACATTTCTCAAATAAAAGATTTTAGCGATTCGGCTGTTTATTCTACAACAGCGACGGATGCGGATGACACGGTATATGGCCTTGAAGGATTTCATTTATGGAAAGACGGCAGGGCGGGAATGAAAGTCTATTATTACCGTTATGCTGATCACCGGCCCACAGAAAACTATACAAAAGATTATTTCCTTTTCTGTCCCTACACTATTACTAAAATCGGTCCCGTAGCCCTGCAGGCCGAATTTAATTACGCGACAGGCAACTATAAAGATTTTGATAACAGCACTTTGGGCAGCAATGTTAGAATGGAACAATACAGCGCATTTCTTGACGCCACTGTGACCTTCGCCCCGGTATATATAGGCGGCACCATCGCTTACGTATCCGGCGACAACCCCAATACAACAGATGTAATGGAAGGTGGAACTCTCAACGGCGGCACCGACTGGAATCCCTGCCTGATTATGTTTAACTACTATGATATGACTAATTGGGTCGGCCTCGTTGGCGGTTACAACACTTCTCTTGTTAATAAAACTCTCCCCACTTATGGCAACGGTTATATCAGCGGTCCCATGTACAACGCCTTGTTCTTCCAAGGCAGAACCGGTGTGAAACCCACTACCGATTTGGATATCATGCTTTCACTTTCCTACGCGCAAGCTGACCAGAAACCGGCTGGTTTTACCGGCGGCACCTATGGAACGGAAGTTGATCTTACCGGAACATACAAAATCACCAACAACCTGTCCTACATGCTGGGCTTCGGTTATCTCTTCACCGGCGATTACTTTAAGGGCACTAATGGAGGCAACCAGGTTGTCGATGATTACATGCTCATGAATAAACTTACTCTCAGCTTCTAAGAGTAAGATCGTTATTGTTTAACTGTTAGATTAACCCTCGGCGGGGCAACCTGCCGGGGGTTTTTAGTGAAACCCAAGTTTCAGAAACGAAGTGAATAACCTGACGGTCACCATGGGGGCATCGACAACGAAGTGGGATTTGAAACTCCAAATTTCAAAAGTTGAAATCAGATAATATAAGTCCTCACCAGAATGCTCACACTTATCGCGCTGTCTGAGTTTACAGATCTATTGTTTCCATCACAAGTCGTCAAAATATTTTATTCACTATGATTGTTGATTTATCGGTAGAAATATTTATTTATAAAGAATGACATAGCACTGTCTTTCATCATCAAAACGACAAAACAGATTGACAAAAAACCATCCTTTTGATTAATAACTTTTTACGAGATAAGGAGGTTGTTATGCCCGTAAAAATTGCCATTAACGGATTTGGAAGAATCGGCCGGCTTGTGTTTAGAGCCGGATACAAAAATAAAGATGTGGAATTCATCGCAGTCAATGATATCGCCGATACCAAAACTCTGGCTCATCTGCTTAAATATGATTCAACTCATGGAACGCTGGATGCCGAAGTTAAGGCAGGAAACAACTCAATAATCGTTGACGGTAAAGAGATTAAAACTTTTTCCGTCAGAGAACCGGAATCATTGCCGTGGAAAGACTTGGGAATTAATGTTGTTCTGGAAAGCACCGGAAAATATACAGACAAGGCCGGCGCTGGAAAACACATCGAAGCGGGCGCTGAAAAGGTTGTCATTTCCGCCCCGGCCAAAAATCCGGATGTAACCTTCGTCTTTGGCGTCAACCAGGAAGTGTACGACAAGACCAAGCATAACATCATTTCCATGGGATCATGCACCACAAATTGTCTGGCGCCGATTGTCAAGATATTGCATCAGGAATTTGGCGTTGAATACGGTTTGATGACGACAATCCATGCCTACACCAACGATCAGGTTGTTCAGGATGAACCGCACAAGGATTTGAGAAGAGCCCGCGCAGCCGCTCTTTCCATGATACCTACCACAACCGGCGCCGCCAAGGCCATCGCGGAAGTTATACCGGAGATGAAGGGAAAGCTCGATGGGCTGGCTATCCGGGTGCCGACGCCAAATGTTTCTCTCGTCGATTTTGTGGCAACGCTTTCTAAGAGCACGAACAAAGAAGAAATTAACACCAAGTTCAGAGAATATGCAAAAGGGTCCATGAAAGGAATTCTGATGTGTTCGGAAGAAGAACTGGTCTCCCGCGATTTCAACGACAACAAACACTCCTCCATAGTGGATATTCCGAATACATATGTCATCGGCGGCAACATGGTGAAGATTCTCTCCTGGTATGATAATGAATGGGGCTTTTCCAACAGAATGCTGGAACTACTTTCTTTTATAATGAAATAGAAAAAGGTAAGGAAAGAAAGATGAAATACATAGATCAAATAGAAATGAAAGATAAAAAAGTTTTTTTACGGGTGGATTTTAATGTCCCGATGGATAAATCGGGCAATGTAACCGACGATACACGTGTGCGGGCGCATATCCCAACCATAAATTATGCTTTAGACAAAGGAGCAAAATTAATTATCGCTTCTCATCTGGGCAGACCGAAAGGTAAAAGAGTTGATGAAATGTCTCTTAAGCCGGTTGTGAAAATTCTTTCCGGCCTTCTGAAGAAAGATGTATTATTTGTAGATGATTGTGTGGGAGAAAAGGTTGAACAAGATGTAAGTAAAATGAAAGAAGGAGATATTGTCCTGCTGGAAAACCTGAGATTCTATCCGGGAGAAGATAAAAACGACACTCAATTCGCCAAACAACTGGCCGCTCTTTGCGATATATACATAGACGACGCTTTCGCAGTTGCGCACCGCGCGGCTGCATCGAATTCGGCAATCACGGAATTTGTAAAAACATGCGCCGCTGGTTTGCTGCTGAAAAATGAAATTGAATATTTTAACAAAGCCATGGGAAATCCGGCGCGGCCGCTTTGCGCTATTATCGGCGGTGCAAAGGTCTCCGATAAAATCGGCGTTCTGGAAAATCTAATTGAAAAAGTGGATAAAATTATTGTCGGCGGCGGCATGGCCTTCACTTTCTTAAAAGCGGCAGGTTACGGTATCGGCAAATCTTTGTGCGAACCCGATATGCTGGAGACGGCCAAAAAGATTGCCGATAAAGCGAAACAGAAAAATGTGCAGTTTTTGTTGCCGGCAGATGCCGTGATTGCCAAAAGCGCCACAGCGGATGCTGAAGTTAAAATCTGCGGCATAAAAGAAATTCCTGAAGACTGGATTGGTTTGGATATCGGACCGGCCACAATTTCTTTATTCTCCGACGCATTACAAGGCGTAAAGACTATCGTCTGGAACGGCCCGCTGGGCATGTTTGAACTTGCTCCTTTCAGCAAAGGAACTTTTGCGCTGGCCGATGCCGTGGCAAACTCCGGAGCGCTTTCCATCATCGGCGGCGGTGACACGGATACGGTAATTCACAAAGCCGGTCAGAGCGCTAAGATGTCTTATATCTCCACCGGCGGCGGCGCGTTTCTGGAATTACTGGAAGGCAAAACATTACCCGGAATTGCAGCACTGGAAAAATCACGGGCATGAGCCCTCCGCTTAGCGGGATAATTCGACCTACAAACTTCAGTTCACTTCGTTTCTGAAGTTTGGGTCTCATTATAATGGAGAGAAAAATGAGAGAATGGATTGTTGCCGGCAACTGGAAAATGCACAACACCATTGCCGAATCAGTCGCCTTGGCCAAAGCCATCAAGGAAGGAGCTGCTGCCTTAAAAAATGGCGAGGTTGTTTTGGCTCCGCCTTTTACCGCCTTGTTCAGTGTTGGTGAAGCTATCAAGGGCTCAAACGTATTTCTGGCCGCGCAAAACATGTATTTCGAAGACAAGGGAGCTTTTACTGGAGAGATATCGCCGATAATGCTCAAGGATATCGGGTGCGCCTACGTGATTATCGGCCATTCGGAGCGCAGGAAACATTTTCATGAACAAGACCGGGATGTGAATTTAAAAGTCAAGAAAGCATTAACAGCCGGCCTAAAGCCGATCATATGCGTGGGAGAAACCGACGAGGAAAGGATAAAAGGAATTACCCGTTCAGTGGTCGACAGGCAGATAAAGCAGGGATTAAGCAGCGTGGAGAAAATTGATAATATTGTAATTGCTTACGAACCTGTCTGGGCGATAGGAACGGGAAAAGTGGCCACGCCAGCACAGGCGCAGGAAGTACATACCTTCATTCGCGGTATCTTGAAAGAATTGTACGGCAGCACTGCTAACGACATTCGCATACTTTACGGCGGTAGTGTAACCAAAGATAATATTGGCGACTTAATTGCAATGGAAGATATCGACGGCGCCCTTGTCGGCGGCGCATCGCTAAAAGCGGATGGCTTTCTGGGAATAATTGACGTTCTTCGCGGTTAATCAATGCCTCTGTTTCTCCATCCTCGTAATACGCATCAATGCTAGACCGATCGACAATCCATTTCCCGCGCTGCCTAGTCGCTTTTATATTTCCGCCAGCAATGCGATCCATTAGCGTATTCTTACTTTAATAATGCTTAATAATTAAAGGCTTGACTTTATGAATATTTATATAAAAACTAAAAGTTATCAAAATGTTTTTATGAATTTTACAAAAATCAGGATTAGCAATAAAATTAAATAAATCCTTAGGCAATAGAGAGCAACTTTTGTCATTTTAGTCATTTGAACGCGGGGCATTTAATTCTCCTTAAATTTTAATACGGGTTTCCACGCCCTTCATGATGTCATGGTAACGAATAACACCTAAAATATTATCTTTGCTGTCTACAACTGGTATCATCCGATAATGATATTTAGCGAATATTTCAGCCAGATCTTCCTGAACGTCATCTTCTTCCGCAGTTACCGCAGGCGCTATCATAATATCGCCAAGAGTTAGTTGATCATCCGCAAGAATCAGTTCGCGTAAATCAATAACGCCTAGTAGATTTTGACCATTTCCATTTACTATATAAAGATATGAGATGTTTTCTGGCTCCATGCCGGAATGCCTGATCTTTACCAATGCTTCACTAATTGTTGTTTCCTTTGGCATTGCCAAGAAATCTGAGGACATCATTCCTTTCGCTGTAGCTTCCCGTTCTGACAGGATTGCTTTTACACGATTTGCCTGATCAAGGGGGAGCAGTCTCATTAACTCAGAAGCATGATCATGGGGAAGCACTGAAAATAAGCTGGCTAATTGAGGAATGTTCATTTCAGAAAAGATGTTTCGAGCCCGTTCCTTGCGAAGAGCAGCAATGATTTGACGTTGTGTCCGCGGCTCTGCTTCCACGAGGGTTTCAGCAGCTTTTTCCGAATCCAATGCTGAAAATAGTGCATCTTTTTCTTCTTTTCCCAACTCTTCGAGCATATCAGCCAGGTCCTCACTGGGGAGCTTATGAATCTGTCTGCGGGTTACTGAAAGCGAAACTTTGTCTGTGGAAACGGCATCTTCAACTGACAAGGGTTGAACATATTTCCAAGAGATAAAGTCGTCTTTAAGCCAGTTTAGTTTTTCCAATCCCCACCTACGGAGAAAACCATTGAAAGAAATATCTACATGGATCAAGAGCAGTCGTCCTTTTGCTTCGAGGAGATGAACGTCATTGACGACTTCGACCCGTCTATCATCCATGTCTACAATCGTACGCCCCATAAGATGTTTATCCAAGAGGATCCAACCTGGCTGATCTACAAAAGGAGGATATTCTTGTCCTTCCTCAGAAGGTTGAACAAATATTGCATCATCTTCTATCCTGAGAACTTTGTTCCAAGGAATGAATGTGGTTGGTTTACCCCATCCGTGTTCTATGTAAATGCCGACAACTTCAGGGTATGGCTCGGCTACAGCAAAAACGAGATCAGTAAGTTTACCGATTCTGTCCCTAATCTTTCCTATACAAATAGGTTTCTTTAAGAGTTCTGAAAAATAAATGAACTGATAACTGCCTATTCCACGGGGCAGGTCTGATACTTTTATTTTTTCATTTATTGCTGCCATGGCGTACTCCTTTTATGGTTATTTAAAAAGATCCGGGAAAAGGGTGCTAATACCCATGAGAGATGACATGACCACAACAAAAAGAACAATCGACCAATTAATAATGTTTTGCCAGTAAGTATTGACATGCTCACCCATGAGAGATTTATCATTAAGCAGCAAAAGCAAAAATATAAGCGCTGCCGGAAGTAAAGTTACAGCAACAACCTGCACAAACATAGTAATCGTGATTAAAGGAGCACCAGGAATCAAAACAACGGCTCCCGAAGTGATTAGCATGATAAGGTAAATCGAATAAAACCAAGGTGCTTCCTTAACTTTTTTATTCAGAGAATGAGCCCAGCCGAAGATTTCTCCTACTGCCCACGAGGTAGACAATGAAATGCAGATGGCGCCTAAAAATCCTGCATCAAAAAGGCCAATGGCGAAGAGTTTCCGTGCCAAATTACCCTGCCCTACTGGCAGAAAAGGCACAATGGCTTCAGCTGTTTGAGCAGCATCCTCAATAGCAATCGGAGGTTTGTGGAAATAAAAAACCGCAGCAGTTGCAATGATAATGAAAACAGCAACAACACATGTTGAAAGTGATCCTACAAAAGTCTCCAATTTGCCATACTTAATATCATGAATATCTAAGCCTTTCTCGACTACCGCGCTCTGCTGGAAAAAAAGCATCCAAGGGGCAATAGTTGTTCCGATGTTGGCCAGAATAATGAAAATCAGGGCTGAGTTGAAGCTACCAAAATCGAGACTGTAAAATCCCCTAAATACCGCATTCCAAGTAGGAGCGTTTGGTGTTTCCATGGCCCACAGGGCAGCAGGGATATAAACGAGATTAAAACAGCAAAAGAAAAGAGTTAATTTTTCAAACGTCCAATATTTCCCTGAAATGATAACTGCGAAAAGAATTGCTGTAACCGTAATAACAGTCAACCACGGAGGTACTCCGAAAAGGCTCATTGCCGCCGTCATGCCAATATATTCAGTCACTAGGGTTAGCCAATTGGTGATAGTAAGATCTATTAGAGAAAACCAACCCCAGAAAGGGCCAAATCCGTCAAAGATTGCCTCCGCATGCCCACGTTTAGTAACAGCTCCCAGACGGACAGTCATCTCTTGAACATAATAGGCCATCGGAAGAAGAATTATGAACATCCAAAGTAGTGAGAAACCATACTTGGAGCCTGTCACGGCATAGGTCGAGATTCCTCCTGCATCATTGTCAGCGACCATGACGATAATACCCGGACCGAGAACTGACAAGAATATAATTAATTGCCGCCGAAATCGATTTAAATTGTGAATACTTTTGCTTATCCAATACATAAGACAAACCGCTATCGAAAGTAAAAATAATCCTTGTTCAAAACTTCAAAATCAAAAGATTAAGACAGTTTGGTTAATCAAAATATTAGAGTTAGATGCATGGGCAGGGCAGTTATTTCCGATCAATACAAATATACCGGAAATCTGCAAGAAGAAAGGTTAAAACCGAAGCGTCATATATTCTTCCGGAATAAGTGGTTTATATTTTTTTTGATCGGGAACAACAACCAGGTAATTATCATCACTCTAAAACCGGGAGGCTCCATAAAATTTATTTTTCTCCGAAAAATGAATTTAAATTTAATTTACGATTACCTGCTCCTATATAGGATAAAAAATATGGCGTCAAGGTTAAAAATGAATTAGAATAAGCTGCAAAAGTTCATCATCATAGTCGGCTATAGCAGCATCAGGAATAGTTAAAAAAATCCAACCTCCTTTTATTGTAAGTCTAAATAAATGTCAAAGAAAAATATTTATTGTTCCAGTATTACGTAAAATCATTATCCTTTATTTAATAATTTCCTAAATTGTGTTTATTACTATTCGTAATCATGTTTTAGAGTAACCCTACTAAATCAAAGGCCGTATCCTCTACCTTTAGCTCCTTCCAATAATTCGCAATGTCCTAATGCACATGCCATTTGAGCATCACGACAGCCCAGTTCGTTGTTACCCTGACTTAAATAAACAGATCCCCGGTTTTTATAGGCCAGAGCATTATCAGGTTGCAGTAAGATTGCCTTATTTAAGTCCTTGATGGCGCGTTGATACTGACCGAACATCGAGTAGGCAAACCCCCTGTTGTTGCAAGCAGCGACTAAATCCGGTTTTAGGCGAATGGCTTCATTATAGTCCTCTATAGAGCGTTGATGCTGACCAAGATTAGCGTAAGCAATTCCTCTGTTTGTATAGAATTCGGCGGCATGACCCGGGTTCAGGTAAATAGCCTTGTTATAATGTTCAATAGCCTCTTTGATTTTTCCTTCGGCAAACAAGGCAAGACCAAAATTGTTATGTGCCATATAATTATCTTTGGTTACTTGCAAAGCATGATTAAATAGAGTGAGGCTATTTTTCCAGTAACCGCATTGCATCCACGTCGATACGGCAAACATGCAAAGAAATGCTATTGCCACCGAGAATAAAATCTTTTTACGAATCTCTAATTTCTGGAATAAAAAAAGCGGTATTCCCCAAGCCAGCATAATGGCTATGCCTATGGAGGGTAAATATGTATAGCGGTCGGCCATCGCTTGTGAGGCGACCTGCACCAAACCGATCACGGGAATCAGAGTTCCTAAATACCAAAACCAGCCCACGAATAAAAAAGGCAATTTCTTTATGGCATAAATAACAACAATAGTAATTCCGATCAAAATGAAACAGGAAGTTAAGATTTGCCAAAACGGAAAGGAAAATTGATAGGGATAAAATACGGCCAAGTTAACCGGCCAGAAAGTTTTTACTAAATAAGAAACGTAAGAAGTAATCGCATTCATAATACGTGTTAAAAAGGACGCACCTTCCATGGAAGCAATCGTACCGCCTTTATTTTGAGCCCAGAGAGTCACAATACTCGAGACAATTGTTAAGAGAAGAAAAGGCGCCTTTTCCCAGAAAAGCCTGCTGATTGAATAATCGCGGCTTTTGACCGGCGTGGATAGCTCCTTTTGCAGCGCCCTTTGCCAGCGTCCCAGCGGCCAATAATCAAGAAGCAGCAGGACAAAAGGCAAAGTAACCAGGATGGGTTTAGCCATCAGGCTCAAAGCAAATAATATCAGACAAAGAAAATATTTAGAAAACTTAGAATTTTCGACATAACAGGCATAAGCGTAAAAACTCGCTAAGCCGAAAAACATGCTTAAAACATCTTTGCGTTCGGCAGCCCAGGCTACGGATTCCACCCGCAGGGGATGCAGGGCAAAAAGAGCCGCGACAAATGCCGAAGACCAAAGATTCTTGGTCATCCTGTTGAAAAAGAAAAACAGAAGTAAAGCATTGCCGATATGCAGCAACAAATTAATTAAGTGGTGGCCGGAAGCGTTTGCTCCGAACAGGCTCCAATCCAGCATGTGCGAAAGCAAGGTGAGCGGATGCCAGTTAGCGGAGACAACAGTGCCAAACGCCCATTTAATATTTTCCTGATTAATGCCTGATTTAATATGATTGTTTTCGGTAATGTATTTGTCGTCATCAAAATTAATAAGCCCATTGCTTAATATTCGGCCATAAGCAATAAAAGAAGCAACAATTAAAAATATTATGATAAGGTAAGTATATTTTTTCTTCATAAAAAAACATCCAAGTAATAATTAATCAAAAGTAACCTACTTTCTGTGAGGCTGGTCAATTTTCAGTAATTCAATAACTTTATTACTTGCCGGACGCAGCAGGGATTTGGTTTCAGATGAGAAACTACGTTTGAAATCAAAATCATGCGCTCGCACAGACACAATATACGCTTCGGGCTCATGCTGATAAAGAGTTTTTAAAAATGCCAGAAGCGCTTCAGGAGTCATATGATGAGTAAAGGTTGAAGACATGTACTGTGGAGTTACCTTGGAACAATTCAAATCTTCCATATCAGCGCCGGCATGAGCGTCAATAAAGATGATTTGCGCATAGCCTGTGAGCAACTCCATTATTTCCGGAACCAATTGAGGTAAAAAAACAGAGGCGATTTCCTCATTTAGTTTTTCTAAACCCGTATCTCCGTCTTCCAGAATGTTCTGTCCCAAATTCCGTCTTACAAGATTGATTATTTCAAATGCTACGCCATCGTCGGAGCGATCAATATTACCATATCCAATAATAATGGTTCTGTACATAAACTCTCTCTTCAATCCCACGAGTCTTGGAATCCCCCGGCTCCAGCCGGGGGAGGAAAGCGGTGTAACTCGCGGGAGGTCGCGTTAATACAGGGAGCCTCCGGCTCCTGCCGGAGGGGGCTCCACTAAAAAATGCAGGCCGTCACATGGTAATCGGTCTGCATTTTTATCAACATATGATTTTTAGCGGCTGATGCGATCAAGCTCAGTGCCATCGGCAGCCAGTAGTCTTATCTCCAGAGGCATTCTTCCTATGGCGTGTGTCGCGCAGGACAAACACGGGTCGTAACAACGAATAGCCGCCTCTACCCTGTTTAACATTCCTTCAGTCAGCTTGTTTCCGTTAACATAGGCTTTAGCCACCGAACCAGCCGCTGTGTGCATTGCCCAGTTATTATTTCCAGTGGCAACGATAAGATTCACTCTGGTCAACAAACCGTTTTCGTTCGTGCCATAATCATGGAAAAGGGTGCCGCGGGGAGCTTCAATAACGCCGACGCCCTGCCCCGGCAGTGCCTCCAGCGGCGGATAGTTTCTGACATCATTGGACATAATGTCCGGATCATCAAGCAACTGGCCTATTCTTTCCAGAGAATAGAGCAATTCAATCATCCTGGCATAGTGATAATAAAGGGAACCTTCCACCGGTTTACCGTCATTGATTTGCCGGAACAATTTAAATTCTTCCTGAGCCAGAGGCGTGCCGATCTTATCAATGACATTCAGCCGTCCCAGAGGACCAACCCGGTAAAATCCCTTCGGCCAACCCAACATGCGCAAATAAGAATGTTTGAGGAATGACCATGATTCCACATGCTCGGCAACATAGGAAATATAATGTTCCGGCTTGAACTGTGCCAGTAATTCTCCACTTATGTCTCTTACACGAATTTCGCCGTCGTAAAGTTGCAGGCCGCCTTCCAAATCCACCAACCCCATATAATTGGATGGGAATGACGCAAAATTGTCCGCTGTTTCCTTATTTGCTTCCAGCCAGCCCTTGGCAATACTGATTGCCGCTTTTCCGATTTCGGTCATTGCCTTGAGTTCGGCGGCAATCGCCTTCCGGTTCTCTTCCGTTAGAGGAGCATTGACTCCGCCGGCGACGGTAAAATTAGCATGGATTCGTTTTCCTCCAAGCCGCTCGATTATCTGTTGTCCGAAACGGCGCAGATTCACAGCCTTAAGGGCTAATTGGGGATTTTCTTTAATTATACGGAAAACATTTCGCGTTGCCGGATCGGAATCAAAACCAAAGAGCAAGTCCGGCGCGGCTAGATGAAAAAAGTGCATGCCATGGGACTGCACCATCTGTCCCATGTGCATCAATTCGCGCAATAATTTGGCCGTTCGCGTAGGCTCGATGCGTGCCACGGCATCGCAAGCTTTTGACGCTGCGAGGTGATGGCTTATCGGGCAAATACCGCAAATACGCTGGGTTATTTGAGGCATTTCATAATATGGGCGGCCTTCGCAGAATTTTTCCAGACCGCGGAACTCGTCAACATGGAAAAAAGTTTGTTCGACTTCACCTTTATCATCCAGATGAATGGTTACTCTTCCGTGACCTTCAATACGTGTAATAGGTTCAATGGTTATCTTTTTCCCCATAAAAGTTCTCCTCTAGTCATATGTGAATATTTCGGGCGGCAAAACCACCGGTGTGCGCCCGGCGAGAAGTTCCGTCAAAGCATAGAAAAAAGCATCAGCCCTTGGAGGACAGCCGGGAATAAAAAGATCAACCTTGACAACTTTATCTACCCCAACAACCATCTCCAGCGGTTTGCCCAACTCAGGAGAATCCGGAATCAATCCGTCAACGACGGTTTCCGTGTCCAGGTACGCTCTCTTCAAAGCCGCGTCTGTACCGGCAAGATTGCGCATCGCCGGCACACCGCCGAAAGTCGCGCAGTCCCCGACTGCAATCAATATGTCACAGCGTTCGCGCATTTGTTTGGCGACTTCAATGTTATGCGTATTGCAGATTGCTCCTTCCAGAATGCCCACGGTAACGCCTTCTTTCGGAGGATGTTTTAGGTCGGTTATCGGGCTTGATGTAAACTCCACCAACTCCGATAACTTGACAATGCGCTCATCTATATCCAAAAGTGACATGTGACATCCGGCACAACCGGCCAGCCAGTCTGTCGCTATTTTTACTTTGGCCATTTAGAGTGCTCCTTTCATTTCAGTAATTTCGTTAATCCGGCTGAAATTTTATCCATGGAAAAGGCGATATTCTTATCCAGTTTTTTCGCCAACATCTGGAGAATTTCCCAGTCAGACTTAGCTTGTCCCGCGGGTTGCACCGCGCTGTTTAATTTTAGAATGCGTCCTTCCGTATTCGTTAAATTTCCTGTTCTCTCCGACCATATTGTTACAGGCAGCACTAAATCAGCTTTGGAGGCCACCCCTGACAAATAACTTGTCTGAACCACTTTGAATGCACCTTCCGGTACTTTCTTCAACAAAGCTTCCCCATCACAATTTTGCTCTGCCTGGAGCAGATAAAGCAATTTGACAGCCGAAGGATTAAAACCGTTATTAATTCCAAAAGCTCCCGCAGCACGCGTATTGACACCGGGCTCAATGATAATAAATTGAGCCTGCTCTTCCAGTTTCTTTATTGCGTTTGCCGAACTTTTGGTGATTTCTGAACCATATAATATAATCGGGTTTGCAGACCTTTTCACTAGCTCAATAGCTTTATCAATTTCATCCGTTTTTACAGTCATGTAAGCAAACGGTGCGAGATCATTTTCTTTATCATCGACGACTACCAAACGCGCTCCTTTATCCAAAGCACGTTTAATCAGGAAAGACGCCACAGGCTGATCCTTTGCCGGATTTACACTGATGACTAAAATAATGTCGCTTTTGGCAATTTCAGCAAGTGAACTCTGCTGTTTTCTGAAAATTTGTGGTGCGGCGTCATTTAACAGGCCTATATTAGATACCTTCAGTTCATCTTTAAACAACCTGTTAATCAGGTAAAGCGCTTCGTTCGTCGAATAACTTGAAGCAAGTACACCTATATCTTTTGCTTTGCCGCTTCTGATTTGCTCGGCTATGGACTCAACAGCTCTTTCCCAGTTCACCGGTACCAGTCTTCCACTTTCCCGCAACAGTGGTTCGGCAACTCTTTTCCGTTCATCATATAAAGGATCGAACCGGCCCATCTTGCACAGTACGCCTTGATTCACCGGCGCGTCCCAATCCCCCCTGATCTGCAGGACATTGCCGCCGCGTGTCACTATTTCCATACCACAGCCGATGCTGCATTGCCCGCAAGTGCTTTTAACCTTTTCGGTGATACTGTCTTTTCCCATATAAGCGCTTCTTTTGTAAAATAACGCGCCTGTCGGACAAACTTGAGCGCATGTGCCGCAGGAAATACAGGAAGATTCACCCAGAGTAGTATTTGCATCCGCACGGATCAGAGTTTCACTGCCGCGATGGCCCAAGCCAAGTGTGTAATTAGCTGTCAGTTGTTCGCAGGCACGGACGCAACGTTCACATAAAACACAACGATTGTGATCCATCAGATAGTATTTATTGGTGGCATCAAGAGGAAACCGTTTTATATACGTAGGAAATGCCCAATGATCTATGCCATAACGGTAACCAAGCTCCTGTAGTTCGCAACTGCCGCTCATTTCACAGTAGGGGCAGAAATGATTTCTTTCCGAAAAAAGCAAATCGAGAACCAATTTCCTAGCCTTAATTACCGCGGGTGACTCTGTTTCTATTTCCATTCCGTCAGTAACCGGGAAGGTGCAGGCGGTTTGCAAAGAGCGTTGTCCTTTAATATCAACTACGCACATTCGGCAGGCGCCAACAGCAGGTAATGCCGGATGGTCACAAAGTGTAGGAATGTCAATTCCCTCCTGCCGTGCTACTTGCAAAACCGTAGTTCCCGACTCTGTGGTTATTTTCCGGCCATTGATGGTAATATTCGCCGTAGCCATTTTTACCTTGCCTCCTTTTTTCTGATCTTCTTTCTTTTAATAAAGCTACGCATGTGCATGCTATAATTAGTATAATATCAAAACAAGAATCTTAACTGATATGGAGCTGTCAGACCTTGATAAATTCATAGGATCAAACTACTGGTTATTTACAGACTTCTTTTCGTAAAGAGTCAAAAAATGAATTATCACGTATCTTAACCCATTTGGGTTTTTCAACATTATAAGAATCTAATTTTTTACCATCTGTATCAAAATCGGAAACAGATATACTCATAATCATCTTTTTCTTACAGTCTATTTCACTCAAAGACTGTATGTTAGATAGTTTGTCATATCCTTTAATTGAAAGTTTTTTTTCTATCCTGTCTTGAATATATTTCTCTCTGCCTTTATCAGAAAAAACATCTTTAACTAAACATTTCCTCTGACCTTTTTTAGCAGTTAACTTTTTATATGAAGTAACATTACCCATGTTACTCGTATAAAAATCAACCCAATTTAATTGATTACTATTAACTTGATCTAGATTATCGGCAGCAACGGATGCGAAAACAACAGCCTCCTTTGGAGTAGCAGGTTTTTCAACCTTGGCAACAACAACAGCCTCCTTTGGAGGAGCAGGTTCCTCAATCTTGGGCGCAACAACAGCTTCCTTTGGAGGAGCAGGTTCCTCAATCTTAGGAGCAACAACAGCCTCCTTTGGAGAAACAGGCTCCTCAACCTTGGGAGCAACAACAACCTCCTTTGGAGTAACAGGTTCCTCAACTTTAGTAGCAACAACAGCTTCCTTTGAAGTAACAGTTTCGCAAGAAACTATATTGATTAATTTTTCACCAACTGTATCGGGAAGGATATCATTCCATTCACCAGATTCACTTTTCAGTGACGAATAAATAACCTTATCTTTTTCATTATAAAAAATAACAGAAATATCTTTAATTTTTCTGTTTGCGCAGTCAATTTGCATCAACTTTTTATAATAACTCAACATGGAAGGATTTTTAGGGGCTTTATGCATTTCCTTAAGGATTGAAAAATACTTTGTTTTTGCTTCTTTGCTTAATATATCTTTATTCCATACAGAAATAATGCTTTCATTTACTTTTTTAATGCTGCTTTTATCATAATAAAAATCCCCAACGGCAGCCTTATCAAAGTATATCCAGTCTGCTGTCCATGCCTGATTAGTAAATAGGAAGAAAATTACTAAACAAATAATACTCTGAACAATCTTTGCTTTCATCATCTTTCCTCTCAATAATTAATATCCAAACTTAACTTTTCCCTATAAGTTAAGCGTTATATAGCACTATTTATATTTTTTAGATAGAAAAATAGTTTCATTTTTACAGTTGGAAAATAATCTTTTAATATGCTTCAAATTTTCTAATCCTACATCGGTATGGTTTAATCTGCCGCTGCTGGAGTTACATTCAGCACACCATTGTTAACAGCATATACGGCATTAGGTGTACCCAAGCCCCAGTTTGAAGCACCGGTACATATAATAACGAAATCTACTTCATCAGACCATGAAGTAACTTCTGTGGATACACCTAAAGTTTGTGAATACCCACCAACTGCTAAAGCTGCAGTATCTACTTTTACACCGATATGATCAGCATAATATCCTAAAGCCGCAGTATAGGCATTTTTACAATCACTGTTGACGGCTGCAACATAGCTTTTTTTTCGATACTGAACAAACTGAGGAATGGCGATTGCTACCAATAGACCGATAACCGCTATAACGATCATTAACTCAATCAATGTGAACCCTTTTTGTCCTTCTTTTTTACAGAAAATATTTAACATAATATAACGCCTTTTATTTAATTTGTTTATTACTGATTCATACCTCTCGAAGTTTAAAACCTTTTTCCCGAAATAATTTCAGGCAGGTATCTGCGACAGTATTGTCATAAAGAATTCCCTTATTTTTCTCGATTTCTTCCAGCGCGGCATTAATGCCCAAAGCCGGGCGGTAAGGCCGGTGAGAAGCCATGGCTTCCACTACATCAGCCACACCAATAATGCGGGCTTCTATTAGAATATCATCCACTTTTAGGTTTCTTGGATAGCCATTTCCATTGGCAATTATATGCTTGACAAACCCATTTGAAGTTGTTATATTAAAATCAAATGGAGGAACGCTATGCAAAATATAGGATTTGATACACCATACTTTACGGATAAAAATCAAGCCAGAAAATACTTAGAAAGTATAAGATGGCCTAACGGCCCTGTTTGCCCGCATTGTGGTAATAATGAAAAACATTATCCCATAAAGGGCAAAGAGGGTTCTAAAAGTCCAGTTCGCGAAGGTGTGTGGAAATGTAAAAAATGCCGGAAACAATTCAGCGTTACAGTTGGAACTGTTTTTGAAGATAGTCATGTCCCGCTTAATAAATGGCTTTTGGCTACCTTCTTGATTTGTTCTTCCAAAAAAGGAATGAGTTCCCATCAACTTCATCGGATGCTTGAAGTTACCTATAAAACAGCTTTGTTTATGAGCCATCGTATTCGTTACGCTATGGATGATAAAAAAGGAAAGTTAGGTGGCATAGTCGAAGTTGATGAAACCTACGTTGGCGGGAAAGAAAAGAATAAACACAGCGATAAGAAATTACGTGCCGGACGTGGTGGCGTTGGTAAGATTCCAGTATTCGCTTTAGTTGAAAGAGACGGAAATGTAAAGTCTATGCCGGTTAAAAGAGTTACTGGCATAAATCTGAAAAATATAATTCGGGAAAATGTTAAGAAATCCGCTAAAATAATGACAGATGATTTTAAATCTTACAATGGATTAAGCAAAAATTTCTTTCACTCCGTTGTAAATCATGGTAAAGGTGAATACGTCAGAGACGATGTACATACAAATACAGTTGAAAATTATTTCAGTATTTTGAAACGCGGCATTACTGGAGTATATCATCATGTTGGCGAACAACATCTTCACAGGTATTTATCCGAGTTTAATTTCAGATATAATGAAAGAAAAATTAATGATGATGAACGAAGTATGTTAGCCCTTCGTGGCATTGAAGGGAAAAGACTTATGTATCGGGACTCATCGGTAAACGTAAATTAAAAAGAAAAAAAACAGGTAATAAATATATGAAAAACTGGAAAGAATATAAATTCAAAATCGATGTTTATACTCCTGATACCTTACCAATGGCGCGGTGCGCTATGTATTTGGAGGAGTTGGCAAATATGTTGGGAGAAACCCCTCATGTTCATTTTGTCCGATTAGAACCAGGAAGTACTACACTAGTACACAAGATTGATATTGAGTTTGCGCCAAAAGTGCAAGAACGAACAACAGCAGTAAAACAGAACAACGGAACTATTGTTGAAATGCGTGCATACAGACGACTTAATACTATGTTAAAAGAGGATAAGGGGACTGGTGTATATTTGGAAGAAAATGATACAGAGATTATAAAATTTCCCGGTGAAGCCTATGAACTTTTAGAGTTTCATTCCATTCAACAGCAAGGCGAAGTAGATGGAGAAGTGATTCGTATTGGAGGTAGTAAAGACATAGTTCCTATTATGTTAGAGGTTGAAGGGAGAGAAATTAGCGGGTGTCATGCCAGACGAAGTATAGCCAAAGAATTAGCTAAAAATCTTTTTGAACCGGTTCGGCTTTACGGTGAAGGCAAATGGAATCGTAACGCAGATGGAGAATGGAATTTAAATTATTTTATGGTCGATAGGTTCGATGTGTTACAAGAAAGCACTTTATCCCAAGCAGTTGTTGCGCTTAGGGGGTTAAAGGGTGAATGGGGAGAAGATTCTTTAAATGAGCTTTTAAAATCTCGTCATTACAAGGATAAACATTAATGGTTGTTTTTGATGCTACAATGATGCTTCTTTTTATGCGTCCCGATGTACACGCACCACCTGATCCTAAAACTGGACTACCAGTTGAAAATGCAGAAGCCAGAATTAGTGCGCTTATAGAAGACCTTGAAAAACAAAAAATAACGATAATTATTCCGACACCAGCATTAAGCGAATTACTTGTTCGCGCAGGTGAAGACACTCCAACCCTTATTTCTATTATCCAGAAAAACCCTGTTTTTCGCATAACTCCATTTGATACTTTAGCAGCGATAGAAGCAGCAATTATGACACGACAAGCAATTGATAGTGGTAATAAGCGTAACGGAGCGGACGAAATTACATGGGCAAAGATTAAATATGATTGGCAGATAATTGCAATTGCTAGAGTCCATCGTGCAAACGCAATTTATTCAGATGACAATCACATTCATAGCCATTGTAATAATACACAAATAAAAGTTATTAGACTTGCTGATATTCCAACTCCACAAAAAAAGATACCAAATGGGGAATTTGATTTCGATAACAAAAAAAATGTTGTTGAGACAACAAAATTATGAAAAAAAAGAATACGTCACAAGAAAAAGTGCCAAAATTCAAAAAAGAAGAATTTAGAAGTGTTTCTACAGATGATTTTGACGCTTTCATGAAGAAAATCTTATCTGCTCCACCGGAAGTAAAAAAGAAAAAAGAGAATGTGAAAAAATAATCATGGTTATTATACTTGCCACCTTGGCAATACTTTCTGTTTTATGCGCAATAGCTACTTTCATTATCGGATTTGTAGGAAACGAGATGACAATCGAACAGTCGTTTGCCTTAAAAATAGAAATAGTTATGTTTCTCCTCTTTGCGATTTTCCTCATATTGTCAGCTATCCTAGTGAAAATAAATCCGTAGTACCAAAATATATACGCTAACCAATGATGGGTTTCTAAAGTATATAATTGCCTTTCCATTTATCCGCTCGTGATGCTGGTAAACAATTTCCGCCAGCGGCCAGGGAGATTCCACATTCTTCAGCATTTCGTATCCAATCTGGGGATGTTCTTTAATCAGAGCAAATTCATTTTTTGTCAGTTTGGTGGATTTGGACAATATCTCCGAGGGTACGGATAATTTCCCGATGTCATGGATGGAACCAGCCAGACGGATTCCGTCAATTTTTTCTTGGGGTAATCCCATCTCCGTAGCGATGGCCCTGGCAAGATCTGTAGACCTGATCTGATGACCGGATGTATAAGGATCTCTCATCTCTACGGCTGATACCAGGACCTGAAAGGTGGCACCATGAGCTTTCCTGAGGTTTTCGAGCGTCAACCGAAGTTTTTCCTCCGCTTTCTTATGCTCAGTGATGTCATGTGCAACAACATCGGCAGCAATTACATGGCCTTCTGTATCGTAAATATATTTATTGTACAACTGAAGGCACCATTGCTTACCTTGTTTATCAACTACTTCATATTCTACTGTATTCGGCACTTCTAAGCCCAGAGCCATTTTTTCCATACGCTCCAAAAACAGTTTCTTACTCTCTTCAGTCAAAATGTCATATGGGCTGAGAGTGGTTATTTCTTCCTGACTATAACCAAGATATTCGCATAAAAGCTCATTCGCTTTTATGAATCTTCCACTTTTGTAATCAATTCGATATATTGCGGCAGGCGAGGTCTCAAAAAGCTGCCGATAATTTGCCTCGCTTTCCCGTAACTTTTCCTCCATCTTCTTGCGCTCGGTGATATCACGTACAATTCCCCGAAATCCCGTTGGTTTATCCGATTCATCTTTTATTAGCGACACAGAGGCTTCAACATTTTTTTTATTTCCATCTTTTTCTAAAATCCACCAATCGAATGCTCTGGTGGGTTTCCCTGTTTTATAGACGTCATCAAATGTTTCAAAAAGTTTTTTTGCATTCTCTTTATCTGTATACTGCCGGTAGTTCATGCCCATCATTTCCTCTTTGGAATAGCCATAGAACTGGCACATTGAATCGTTAACAAAGGTGAAGTTACCGTTAAGATCAAGCTCATAATATCCCTCTTCGATGGTTTCAAGAATGGTCCGATATTTTTTTTCGCTCTTTTGGAGCTCTTCTTCCACCAGTTTTTTCTTTTTTCTAACTTCTGCATCTTTTAATTCTCTGGCTATGGCCGGACAAAGACGAGACAAGTTGCCCTTCGTTATATAATCGTGGGCGCCTGAACGCATACACGTTACTGCTGTTTCTTCGCCAACAGTTCCTGATAAAATGATGATAGGGATGTCAATATTTGCTTCTTTTAATAAGGCAATAGCTGAAGGGGCATTAAATTTCGGCAGGCTATAATCGCAAAGGATGATGTTCCATTGCTTCAATTTGAGAGCTTTTTTCATTGTGGCAGCGGTTTCCACTCGTTTATATACCGGATCGTATCCGCCTTTTTTAAGCTCACGGATTAAAAGCATTTCATCATTTTCCGAATCCTCAACAATTAATACCCGAAGTGATTTATCTTTCATTGGGTTACTCCCTGCGCGGTGATAAGGATTTGACGGATTGGAGAGTTTTTTTAATAATATAATATTTAATACATAAGTGTTTCTAATGGCATCAGGATTATTTTTGTTTGCAATCATTTCACCTGAACCGGAGTATCACTATCCGTCGTAGTCCCATCGCCCAATTGACCGTAGTTATTCCTCCCCCAAGCCCAGAGAGTACCGTCATTTTTCAGGGCTACTGTGTGCGATTCCCCTGCGGCTATTGCAGTGATTCCGGTCAGACCGCTTGTCTGCACCGGAGTATCACTATCCGTCGTAGTCCCATCGCCCAATTGACCATAGTTATTCCTTCCCCAAACCCAGACAGTACCGTCATTTTTTAAGGCTACTGTGTGCAACTCCCCTGCGGATATCGCCGTGATAATTCCGGTTAGACCACTTACAGGTACCGGAGTGTGTTTCTCTATCGTTGATCCATCGCCCAATTGACCATAGTCATTACTTCCCCAAGCCCAGACACTGCCGTCGTCTTTTAAGGCTACTGCGTACGACTCGCCTGCGGATATCGCTATAACGTTGGTCAGACCACTTACCGGCACCGGAGTATAACTATCGGTTGTTGTCCCATCGCCCAATTGGCCGGAAGAATTAAGTCCCCAAGCCAAGACAGTACGGTCATTCTTTAGGGCTACTGTGTTAAAAACCCCTGCGGATATCGCTGTGATGATTCCGGTTAGACCACTTACCGGCACCGGAGTATTTCTATTTGTATTAGTTCCGTCGCCTAATTGACCGTAGTAATTATTTCCCCAAACCCAAAAAGTACCGTCATTTTTTAATGCTACCGTATGCAACTCCCCCGCGGATATTGCCGTGATTCCAGTCAGATCACTTACCCGCACCGGAGCATCTTGATTCGTTGTTGTTCCGTCTCCCAATTCACCATTGAGATTATAACCCCAAGCCCAGACAGTACCATCATTTTTTAATGCTACCGAGCGGTTACCCCCTGCGGATATCGCTGTAATGCCCGTCAAAAGAGTAATACCTACCGGCACCGGAGTATTACTATCCGTCGATATTCCATCTCCCAATTGACCGTAGGCATTATAACCCCAAGCCAAGAGGGTACCGTCATTTTTTAAGGCTACTGTGTGCAAATCCCCTGCGGATATTGCCGTGACTACAATTAATGGTGAGTTATTACCGCGATTACATGCATTTAATGTGATTAATATAAGGCAAAAAATCATTATCCAGAAAAATCTTTTATTTTTCATGCTTAATCTCCATAGACTAATGAAAAAATCTGTTTAAAGAGACTTACTTTTTTTAATATCTAATAATACATTGCTTCTGCATGGTTAGACTATATGAAGCTCGGTCTTACATGTCAAGGAAATCTTGTTGAAATCTTACAGCGTGAATTGTGTTTATTATGGGTGTATGCCGTGTAAAACGCATAATACCATTTCTAAATCAAAGATGATATTGAGGCGGTTAGGCGGAGGCGACGAGGCGTATTGTACATACGTTGAGGAAGCCGACAACGACGCCAACAAAAATAGCGCTTTGATTTAGAATTGGTATAACTTGTCGGTTAAAGTCCTATCATGGGCGAGAAGGCATTGTAAGACTTGAGCCGGGAGAGACGAAGAACAGTGAAGGACGAACGCTCTATATGGAGCCTGAACTCTGGGATTTGCTGAAACAGCTTCATAAAAATCGGAGAATGGATTGTCTCTTTGTCTTTAATGTCAAAGGGAAGATGATTGGTGATTTCCGAAAGGTGTGGCAAAGTGCGTGTGCCTCTATTGGCAAATCAGGTTTGCTTTTCCATGACCTTCGGAGAAGCGCAATCAGAAACATGGTTAAAGCTGGTGTTCCTGAACGAGTATCCATGATGATTTCTGGACATAAAACACGGAGCGTTTTTGACCGTTATAACATTATGTCTCAAGATGACTTGAAAGAGGCAGTCTTGAAGCGCCGGCAATTTATAGAAAAACAAAGTGAACAGTTACAAAACAGTTACAATTTGCCCAAAAATGAAAAAAGGCTTGTGACATTGAATGTCGCAAACCCTTGATTTCAGCTGGTGCCGGAGCTCGGAATCGAACCGAGATGTCCTTGCGAACGGGGGATTTTGAGTCCCCTGCGTCTACCAGTTTCACCACTCCGGCACGGTCAGCGATTATATAGACGGAGTGCAAAAAGTCAAGCTAAAAACTGTTGACAAGCAATAAATACACATGTTAAGTGGGCTGCTCAATTCAAGAAGTCTTATTGGGGGTGTAGCTCAACTGGGAGAGCGCTTGAATGGCATTCAAGAGGCCAGCGGTTCGATCCCGCTCATCTCCACCAATGTAATGAAGGGGAAGAGCTTGCAAAAACTCTTCCCCTTGTTGGTTTATAGATCTTCTACTTGTTTTTTAATCTTAATTCTTTTTTCCCTAATCATGGCCGCTTTATTGCCTTCCAGCCACGTCTGCCAAGCCTCTTCTCTTTTGATGGAAATCAATATCTTTTCATACTCGTCTTTTTTTGCTTCAAAATCTTTTACATCCAGCTTGCTCACATCCTTGAGCTTCAATATTACATAAGCATTATTGATGAAAAGCGGCTTTTCCGCGTATGGTTTATTGGGGGAGAGCTGTAAAAGAACTTCAGCCGCATCCTGGCTAGATCCAAGCTTGGGAATAGTGTTTTCCGGCTGGAAAAATCCCGTTTCGTTAACTTTCAAACCGTATTTCGCGGCAATATTATCTAGAGTTTCTCCTGATTTTGTACTTTCTAAAATCGATCGAGCTTCTTTTTCAGCAAGGTTTTGCAGTTCGCTTTCTATAAAGCGGCGCGTTACTTCATTTTCTATGGTGTTCAGTTTCGGCAAGTAAGCCGGTTTTTTATCAATTACTTTCAAAAGATAATAGCCATTTTCGGCAGCAAGGACTTTACTGATTTCGCTTTTCTGCAAATCTAAAAGCATGGCGGTAAAATCTTTAATAGATGTGAATTCATTTGGTGGCGTATTAATCGGGAAAAAATCAACATCATGAATTTTTAAATTATTTTTATTGCCGTAGGCATCAATATTATCTTCTTGATAAATAATATCATGGGCCTTTTTTGCTTCTACGTAAGCTCTTTGCATTCCTCTTGAGCTCTTTAATTCTTTAGTTATAGAGCCTCTGACCTCTTCCAAAGATTGTTGTTTGCCGTCCTTTGTCTTATATTTATCTTTATAGCTGCTGTAATAGCTGCTAATATCGGAACCACTGATATCTGATTGAAAAGAATCCCCCGCGAAAAATATATATTTAATCTTTATCTGTTCGGCGACACGGAATAAATTACTGTTACGTTTTAGGTAATCTTCCAAATCGGCTTGAGTCGGGGTAATTTTATTTTTGATATTTTTACCGGATATTTGAACAAAATTAACGTCAATTTTTTGGTTCTGTAAAGCGTAAAAATCGTAAATTTCCTGATTGGAAATTTTAATGCCCTGAAGCATAATCATTTTAATTTTGTCGGTAATCATCTCTGCTTTTTGGAGAGCTTCGAAATCTTCGGCGGTAAGTCTATTTTCGCGAAGCAGTTGCTGGTATTTGCGTTCATCAAATACACCATTTGTTTGCAATACCGGAGCCGAAATGAGTATATTTCTTAATTCCTCATCGGAAACTTGAATCTTTAAATCCGCGGCTTTGGCAATGATAACCTGTCGCTCCAGTAAGTCATTATATGCTTTTCGCTTGAGATCCATCCTCTTGAGTATTTCAGGAGTAAGTTTACTGCCGAAGCGAAGTTGGGTTCTTTCCAATAATTTCTCATATTCGTTGTGAAATTCTTCATCACTGATTATTCTTCTATCAACTATGGCAATTGCATTTGCGGTGTGACTGCCCCTATTGGAACCAAAATAAAGAACAAAAACGATAATGATGATACCTATAATTGCAATCATGAACCAGCCACGTGCATGTTTACGAAAAAATCTCAGCATAAAGTCACCTCGAAAGAATAATGAATTTGTCCAACAGTAAATAAAACTTTTGTTTTATTATTATAGTCATTTGCAAAATGCAAACATAATTTAAAAAGGCATTGATTAGGATAATGAAATACGATATAGAAAATGACCCGGGAGGGGAAGTCATTATCATAATTTGTGAAAAAACAGGAGGATAGATGCTGCTTGATTATATTTTAGGAAAATTTTCCAACGATCTTGCCATTGACCTTGGCACTGCCAATACCATTGTTTATGTCAAAGATAAGGGGATCGTTTTAAATGAACCGTCTGTAGTAGCCGTGCATCAAGATTCAAAAGGAATGAAAAAGGTGCTTGCCGTAGGCAATGAGGCTAAAAACATGCTGGGGCGCACTCCGGGTAACATTGTCGCCATCAGGCCGATGCGCGACGGTGTCATTGCCGATTTTGATATAACGGAAGCGATGCTGAAACATTTTATTTTAAGCGTTCATAACCGCAAGTCTTTAGTGAGACCGCGAATTATTGTTGCCGTGCCGTCGGGGATAACTCAGGTAGAGAGGCGCGCCGTACGTGAGGCCGTGGAATCGGCCGGCGCCAGAGAAATTTATCTGATTGAAGAGCCGATGGCCGCGGCGATCGGCGCCGGGTTGCCTGTTTCCGAGCCAACAAGTTCAATGGTGGTGGATATTGGCGGCGGGACGACGGAGGTTGCAGTTATTTCCCTTTCCGGAATTGTGTATTCAAAATCGGTGAGAGTCGCCGGCGATAAGATAGATGAGGCGATCGTTCAATATATGAAGCGGAAGCACAACTTGCTTATTGGGGAAAGAACGGCGGAAATTATAAAAATTGAGATTGGCTGCGCCTATCCTTTTGAAGAAATTAAAATTGGTTCCATAAAAGGGCGCGATTTGATTTCGGGGATTCCCAAGATCACTGAAACTAATTCGGAAGAAATCAGGGAGGCCATCAACGAACAAGTCACCTTTATTGTTGATGCCATTAAAGACACTTTGGAAAATTCCCCACCGGAACTTGCCGGTGATATTGTTGATCGGGGTATTGTTCTTACCGGTGGCGGAGCCTTACTGCAAAATATTGACATCCTTATCAGAGAAGAAACAGGATTGCCTATAACTATTACTGATGATCCTCTGTCCGCCGTGGCGAGAGGAGCAGGCATGGCGCTGGATCAACTCAATGTGCTCAAAGATATTGCTCTTCAAATATAAAGAACATTCGGAGCTTAATACAATTAATTTTAAGAGATAGCGTCAGACACAGCGTTATAATCCTTTCCTGTCAGGTAAAAAATGTTTTTATTAAGGAAATATAAAACAGCTATCTTCATTGTTACTCTTCTTCTGCTGGCGCTGATTTTGTTTTTCTATAATTTAAAGCAAGGGGTCGATGGAAGTTTCTTCAGAAAAATTGTATTAGAAACAGTTGCGCCTGCGCAAAAAGTTTTAAGCGCTTCCGTCAAAAGTGTAAACGATGCCTGGCTGCGCTACGTTCTTTTGGTCGGTATTCAAGAAGAAAATAAAAATTTAAAAAACAAGATTAACGAATTAAAAGCAGCCCTAATTTTATATCAAGAAGGTTACCTGGAGGCACAAAGACTAAGAAAGCTTCTAGACCTTAAAGATGATTATAGTTACCATTTTATTTCCGCGCGCGTTGTCGGGAAAGAGCAGGCTGCGCTTTCTAAAACGATATTGATCAATAAAGGCGCCGCTCATGGCCTGAAAACCGGCATGCCGGTAATTGCGCCTCCGGGATTAATCGGCAGACTGGTTGACGTTTCATGGCATGTTTCCAAGGTATTATTATTTATCGATGAGAACAGTAACGTTGGCGCTATTGTGCAGCGGACAAGGACGCAGGGGATTATTAGTGGAGCAGGTCCCCGCGGGCTCGTATTGAAATATATTTCTAAAACTCAGGACGTTAAAGAAGGAGACGTTATTGTTTCTTCCGGTATGGACGGTATATTTCCCAAGGGCTTGCTGATTGGTCAAGTCAGTCATGTTGACCGGCAAGACGCCAGTCTTTTTTTGAAAATTATCGTTGCTCCGTTCGTTGATTTTTCTAAATTGGAGGAAATATTAATTTTAGCTACCGAGGAAAATGAAATTAAATAAAAATGCTTTATTATTTATCCCTGCCATTTTTATCAATATTATTAGTCATACTGCAATCAACTGTTACCGATATAATTTTTTCCGGCCGGTTGGTTTTTGAATTATCGTTAATAGTTGTTATTTACGCCGGATTTCGATTTGATTTAATTAGAGGATCAGTTCTAGCATTTATTCTCGGATTTGTATTGGATTGTGTCGCCGGTCCGGTGCTGGGGTTGTTCACCTTTATTTATGTCGTCATTTTTTTATGTTCATTTTTTGCTTCCGGCCGGCTGGCTACCGAAAAAATATATGTTATTGCATTGTTTAGTTTCTTTTGCGCTTTTCTGAAAGAGCTTATGGTGATTTTATTTTATTATTCAGCTTTTAAATTCAATGTATTAATAGATATGTATTTTGTTTTTTTACCACAGGCTTTGATTGTCAGTCTGTTTGCTCCCGTATTTTTTTACCTGATGCGTCGAGTAGAGGTGTCTTGATATGAAAAAGCGGTATAGCCTGCTAAACGGACAGGAGCCGGCCGAATTTAGGCAAAAAATAAAAATCGTCGTCATTTTATTATTGGTTGGTATTTCCATTTTATTTTTTAGATTGGGTTATTTACAAATCATCAAAGGAGCAGAATTTAGGCAAAAATCGGATAATAACTCTATCCGTTATCGGAACATCAAGCCTTTGCGCGGTCTGATCATGGACAGAAACGGTGTGGTGTTAGTGGATAACAGGCCTTCATTTGATGTGCTTTACATACCCAACAAAGTTAAGGGTAACGAATTATCGGTGGAGAAACTTAAAGAGTTCTATAAAAGTAAATCACTGGAGTTTTCTTCCGATCAGTCTATTCCTGAAACCGCGAAACAATATTCACCGATCAAATTAGAAAAGAATGTGAGCATGGAAAAAGTTGCTCTCGTCGAAGCCAATGCGCTGAATTTGCCGGGGGTATATATCGATGTTTCGCCGGTTCGTTTATATCTGGACGGAGAAATTTTGGCTCCAGTTATAGGGTACACGGGAGAAATCAGCAAAGAAGATCTGGAGAAAAGTAATGACGAATACGCCTACGGTGATATTTTAGGAAAGCATGGCTTGGAGAAGTTTTTCGACGCCTACATTCGCGGCCGTCGCGGAGCGGAACTGGTGGAGGTAAATGTTTACGGCAAAGAAATTAAAAATTTAGGACGGAATGATCCTGTTTCCGGTTCTAATCTCGTTTTGACTATTGACGCTGACTTACAGAAGGCCGTGGGGGAGGCGTTTGAAGGCAGAGCCGGAGCGGCCGTTGTCCTGGATACACGCGATGGTTCGGTGCTGGCTATGTTCAGTTCACCTTCTTTCGATCCTAATTTATTCAACAGCGGGATTTCCTATGATCAATGGGACAAACTGCAAAACAATCCATTTGCCCCTTTATCCAATAAAGCAATTTCCGGGCAATATCCCCCCGGTTCAACTTACAAGCTAATTGTTGCCGCTGCTGCGTTGGAAGAGGGCATAATTACTCCCGATACCAAAGTGCTTTGCAAGGGTTCCTTTACCCTCGGCAACAGAACTTATTGTTGTTGGAAGAAACATGGCCATGGGTATGTTAATCTCCATCAAGCCATTGTTGAGTCATGCGATGTCTATTTTTACACAGTAGGGAAAATGCTGGGAGTGGACAAGATAGCTGAGTATGCAAAACGTTTCGGTCTGGGAGAAGTTTCCGGAATTGATTTACCTGGTGAAAAAAGCGGATTGATACCAACAAAAGAATGGAAATTAAAGAGGAGAAAAAGCGCTTGGCAGATGGGGGAGACGATATCCATATCGATCGGCCAGGGATTTAATTTGACGACTCCACTGCAATTAGCTAACGCCTTCAGCGCTTTTGCTAATGGCGGTACTTTGTGGCGTCCTCGTTTGGTAAAATACATCGAGTCAACAGACGGGAAAATATATAAAGAGTTTCTACCGGAAAAAAGGGGAGAATTAAAATTAAGTCCAAAAACTGTTGAGATTCTAAACAGTGCTTTGTGGGGCGTGGTTAATGAACCCGGCGGCACCGGTCACGCCGCCAGAATGTTAAATATCGACGTTTGTGGCAAAACAGGCACTTCACAAGTCCTTGGATTACCGGAAGATGAAAAAGCGCGCCGCATGAAAAAAATAGGCGCCTTTTACAAAGATCACGCTTTGTTTGTTTGTTATGCGCCGCTGAAAAATCCGGAGATTGCCGTTGCGGTGATTTTGGAGAATGCCGGCGGTGGTGGCGCGGTTGCCGCTCCAGTCGCCCGTAAGATATTGACTGCGTATTTTGAAGGAAAGAAAAAAAATAAACAGCAGCAAGTTATGGCGCAAAGCCGGCCGGCAAATAAAGTTAATGAGACTCGCTGAAAACGAGTGTAGCGAAGTTTGAAGCGTTAGTCGAATTATCCCCGAAGCGAAGCGGCGGGGGATAAAATTATTGGCATAAGGCTAAATTAAATGTGTTAAGGAAGGCTGATGATTTTTTTTAAATTTGATCGTCGTATTTTTCAGCATTTTGACTGGACGCTTCTTGCGCTAGTGCTTTCTGTTTGTGCGATTGGTATTTTAAATATCTATTCCACGGGCTTTAGCGCCGGCGAAGGACCATTTCCTCTTTACCTAAAGCAAATTCAGTGGATTGTTCTAGGGTTAATTTTTATGATGATTATTTTTTTAATCGATTATCGCGTGATTATTCAGGGCGCTTATATAATTTACGGTATTTCCATTGCGCTTTTAGTAGTGGTATGCTTCTTTGGTTATGCGGCACATGGCTCACAGCGGTGGCTCGGCGGCGGCGGCTTTGCCCTGCAGCCTTCGGAATTAATGAAGTTGGTTATAATCATTACCCTGGCGCGTTATTTTGACGGTCATAAAGCCAATGAACCTTACAAATTAAAAGAGCTTTGGGTTCCTGTTTTAATCGTTTTCGCGCCTTTTTTGCTGATTTTAAAACAGCCCGATTTAGGCACAGCCCTGATCTTAATTATTATTTTCATTTCCATTGTTTTTTTTATTGGGATGAATTGGAAATCTTTTATGATTGCTTTGTCCGGAGGTTTGATATTAATTCCTATTGGCTGGCATTTTTTAAAAGATTATCAAAAAGAAAGATTAATTACATTCCTTAATCCCGAAAACGATCCCTTGGGCGCCGGTTATCATATTATCCAATCCATGATTGCCGTCGGTTCCGGAGAAATTTTCGGCAAGGGCTTTTTAAGTGGTTCTCAAACCCAGTTAAAATTTTTACCTGAACAGCAAACTGATTTTGTTTTTTCCGTTTTTGCTGAAGAGTGGGGCTTTATTGGCGGGCTGATTTTAATCGTCATGTTTATGGCCATTATCTTTTGGGGATTAAAAATTGCCTTGCAAGCCAGAGATTTATTGGGCACAATAATAGCGTTCGGAATAACAGCGCTTATTTCGTGGGAAGTTTTTATCAATATTGGAATGGTTTTAGGAATATTGCCGGTTGTCGGCATTCCGCTTCCTTTTTTAAGTTACGGCGGGTCATCGATGCTTTCTTTAATGGCTGCGATTGGGTTGTTAATGAATGTAAGTGCGCGCAGATTTATTTTACAACGTTAGTAATTACTAGATTATAAGGGGGATGCCGTGTGGGAAAAGAAGAAAGAAAGCGAAGAAATTAAAGCTTTTTTAGGTCAGGGCGCAGAGTTTACAGGCAAGCTTATCTTTAACGGATTTGTTCGCATAGATGGCAATTTTCAAGGAGAAATTTTTGGACAAGGATCATTGGTAGTTGGTCAAGGCGCGCTGGTTAAAGCTGACATTGCAGTCAAAAGTGTTTATATAAGCGGTGACGTGCAAGGCAACATAGAAGTAAACGAAAAATGTAATATTCACTCTACAGGCAAATTTTTGGGCGATGTTTACACACCGGTGTTTGTCATGGAAGAAGGAGCTTTTTTTGACGGCAGGTCACATATGGCTGAAGCGGTGGAGAGGAAAAAAGATGTTCATAATGCAGACTGATTGAGTGCTGAACCTGCAAACCGAACCTTATAAAAAGTCATTCAATTTAAAGTCGCCCTGACTGCTTTTAACATTTTATTATCATTATGAAAAATACTGCAATTTAAAAATGTTAGACTGCTGGTCAGAAAATACTTGACAAGCAAATAATGTTATGATTAGTAACCCGCAGTTTTGAGTATCAAAGGTAAGGCATCCTATCCTTTTAAATATTCATAACACCATTGAATAAAAAACTTCATTCATTTGAAGTTATGCATATCGATAAAAACTGCCAAGCGAACAGAAAAAAAGTTTATCCGCGGTTTTTTTAAGAAGAATGCAAGATATAAACAGAGGTAAACAATGGTTACAGTCATCCCTGATTATACCCTTCTTATCCAAATGGGTTTATTCCTGAGTTTAATTTTTGTGCTTAATATTCTGCTTTACAAACCAATTCTATCCATCATTGAAAGACGCAAAAAGCAGCTTGAAGAGTCGGAAAACGAAATTAAGCTCTTCAATGAATCGGTAGAAAAAAAAGTTGCCGAATATGAGGAAAAATTAAAACAAGCCAAAATTAATGGATCGGAGCTAAAAAAAGAAATAATTCAAGAAGGCGCAAACCAGGCTAAAAATATTGTTGATATTGTTCGCAATGAAATACCTGTCATTGTGCGGGAAGCTCAGCAAAAAATGGATAAGGAAGTTGAAAAAGCCAAGCTGATTTTGGATAGCCATTCTAAGGAATTATCTATGGAGATTGCCCAGAAAATTTTGGGGAGACCGCTACAATGAAAAAAAAGATTTTCTTCTTTGCGTTGTTCATATTTCTAATGTCAATCGGTATTGTTTTTGCAGCCGCCGAAGGCGAGGGTGGTCACGATTCCAAAGAGTGGATTGATTTAGGCAAGAAGGCTTTTGATTTTATTGTCTTGGTTGGTTTGCTTTATTGGCTTTTAGCAGCCCAGATAAAAGAATTTTTTTCCGGGCGTCGTGTTGAGATTAAGAAAACTCTTGAAGAATCGGTAGAGAAAAAAGCGGAAGCCGAAAAAAAATACCGTGAATATTCGGAAAAAATCGATAAAGCCTCGGTGGAAATTGACGGTATTTTTGAAATGATTAAAGCTCAGGGTATTACCGAAAAGCAAAAGATTATTGAAGATGCCGAAAAAGCCGCTAAAAAGATGAAAGAGGATGCTCGTACGCGCATTGAGCAGGAGTTGAAAGATGCGTCAGACCAGTTGAAGGCGCAGGCGGTTCAATTATCTGTGCAAATGGCTGAAGAAATTCTTAAACGAAGCATTACGATGCAGGATCATGAGGCAATGGTCAAAGAATATATGGATAAGGTGGTAATAAAACATTGATCAGCAATATTTCCAAGCGTTATGCACGAGCTTTTTTTGAAATTGCGACTGAAGAAAAACAGTTAGAGCGCTACTATAACGAACTTAATCAGTTTGCATCGATTATTGCTCAAAACAAGGCTTTAAACGATTTTTTGGCCAATCCGGTTTTTGAGCAGGGAAGCAAAAAAGAGGTTGTGAAAAATATAATTGGCAAATTGCAGCTATCCCCCATGACCATAAGTTTTTTAAATCTGCTGGTGGATAAAAAAAGAATTGATATTTTGCATGATATTGTTGTCTGCTATCGCCAATTAATGGATGAAGTGCTAAAAAAAATAAGGGTAAATTTGAAAACAGCATTTCCTCTTTCCAGCAATATGCAGGATTATATCAATTCCAATCTGGAGAAGCTAACGGGCCGGAAAGTTGAAATATTTATAGAAAATGATCCCAGTCTATTAGGTGGCATAGTTCTTGGGGTTGGCGATACACTTTACGATGGCAGCATCAAAAATCAATTGAACAATATGAGGAATCTCTTAGGGGAGGCTAGATAGGGCATGGAAACAATTAAAGCGGAAGAAATTAGTCAAATTATTTCTGAGCAAATAAAAAGCTATGAGAAAAAGCTGGATATAAGCGAAACCGGAACCGTCTTATCCGTCGGCGATGGTATTGCCAGAATATACGGTGTGCAGAATGCCATGGCGATGGAGCTTTTGGAATTCCCCGGCGGCATTTTGGGCATGGTTCTCAATCTGGAAACAGACAATGTCGGTGTTGCAGTATTAGGTGAAGTTACTCACATCAAAGAAGGCGACATCGTAAAGAGAACCGGCAAGATTGCGCAAGTGCCGGTTGGTGAAGGATTATTGGGACGCGTCATTGATGCGACAGGTGCGCCGCTTGACGGCAAGGGACCGATTGAAACCAAGGAATACCGCCGAATTGAAATGATTGCTCCCGGTGTTATTCAACGCCAGCCGGTTAATCAACCCATGTATACAGGATTGAAGGCTATTGATGCTATGACACCCATTGGACGCGGACAGCGCGAACTTATTATCGGTGACCGCCAAATTGGCAAAACGGCAATTTGCGTCGACTCCATCATCAGACAAAAAGATACGGGAATTAAATGTATCTATGTTGCTATCGGGCAGAAAAAATCTACCGTTGCTCAGGTTGTGGAAAATCTGAAAAAGCATGATGCCATGTCCTATACCTGTGTCGTGGCCGGTTGTGCCAGCGATCCGGCAACATTACAGTATATTGCCGCTTACGCCGGTTGCTCCATCGGTGAGTATTTCCGTGACAAAGGTCAGGATGCATTAATTATTTACGACGATTTGTCCAAGCAGGCTGTTGCTTACCGCCAGATTTCTCTGCTTCTTCGCCGGCCTCCAGGGCGTGAAGCTTTCCCCGGCGATATTTTCTACAATCACTCCCGTCTGCTGGAGCGATCGTCGCGCGTGAGCAAAGAACTCGGAGGCGGTTCTCTAACCGCTCTTCCGGTTATCGAAACACAGGCCGGTGACGTTTCCGCTTACATTCCGACTAACGTTATTTCCATTACCGATGGACAGGTTTATCTGGAACCAAGTTCATTCTTCTCCGGTATTCGTCCGGCAATCAACGTCGGTTTGTCGGTATCCCGAGTCGGTGGCGCGGCGCAGGTTAAGGCCATGAAGCAAGTCGCCGGAACACTGAAACTTGATCTGGCCCAATACCGCGAATTAGCGGCCTTCGCTCAGTTCGGCAGTGATCTTGATAAATCAACACAGGCGCAATTGGATCGCGGCGTGCGCTTAGTGGAATTACTCAAGCAGCCTCAGTTTAAGCCCATGTCTCTTTCTCAGGAAGTTGTAGTCCTTTTTGCCGGCACGAGAGGTTTTATCGATAAATATGAAATTGAAAAAGTCCGTGTCTATGAGCAGCAACTGCTGAGTTTTGTGGAAAGCAAGCATCCGGATATCATGAAGGAAATTGAAGATAAGAAAGTTATATCGCCGGAATTGGAAAAGAAAATGAAAGATATGCTGACAGAATTTGATTCTGTTTTTGTTGCAGAATAATTTAAACATGAATTCGTTGAGGAGAACTTGTAGTGGCCTCGCTTAAAGATATCAAAAGAAAAGTAGGAGCCGTTCAAAAAACGAAGCAGATTACGCGCGCTATGAACATGGTCGCCGCGTCGAAGTTTAAGTCCTCTCAAGTAAAGATGGAGAATTTCCGTCCTTATGCAGGGAAATTTATGGATGTGCTCAACAGCCTAGCCTTGCGCGTGGAGAGCATGTCACATCCTCTTCTTGCCGTGCGTGATCCCAGGAGAATCCGCGTTATATGCATGACTTCCGATCGCGGTCTTTGCGGTGGTTTTAATACGAATATTATCAAAGCGACTGAAAGATTTCTAAAAGATAAAGTAAAGGACGGAAAGGAAGTCTCTCTCATCTCAGTCGGCCGCAAAGGAAGAGATTTTTTCCGCAAAAAAGCTAATATTCTGGCGCAAAAGGTGGATGTTTTAAGCAAGTTCGATATGACTTTGGCTGTATCTATTGCAGATGAAGTGATCATGCCGTTTATTAAAGAAGAATATGATGAACTTTATCTCATTTATAATCAGTTTGTGAATGTATCGGTTCAGAGGCCAACCGTTGTAAGATTATTTCCCCTGCCCTCTATCGGACAGGAAACGGATGTTGATCCGGACAGATTCCTTGATTATGCTTACGAGCCGTCGGAAGAAGCTTTATTGCAAAAACTTCTGCCGATGTATGTGCACGTTCTAATTTACCGTGCTCTGCTGGAAACGTCAGCCGGTGAGAATGGGGCGCGCATGGCCGCAATGGATAATGCGACCAGTAACTGCGAAGAACTGATTCGCTCATTGACGCTAAAGATGAATAAGGCCAGGCAGGCGGCTATTACGGCGGAATTAATGGATATCGTCGGTGGTACGGAAGCTCTGGCCAAAGGCTGATTTTTTTGCGGTTCATTGCCGCATGTAAAATAAATTAATACGACTATTTGTAAGGAGATAGTTATGAATATCGGAAAAATTGTTCAAGTTATCGGGCCTGTTGTTGACGTGGCTTTTGATGAAGGAAAACTTCCCAGTATTTTAAACGCAATCGTTATTACCAATCCGGCCATCAATGATCAGGAGGATAATTTGATCGTTGAAGTGGCGCTGCATCTGGGAGATAACGTTGTCCGCTGCATCGCCATGGATATTACCGACGGTCTGGTTCGTGGAATGAAAGCAAAAGATACCGGCGCTCCGATCATGGTTCCGGTTGGTAAAGAATGTCTGGGGCGAATCGTGAACGTCGTCGGTCGTCCTGTGGATGGTCTTGGTCCAATTAACGCAGAAACTAAAATGCCGATTCATCGTGAATCACCAACTTTCCTGGAGCAGGATACATCCGTTCACGTTTTGGAAACAGGCGTCAAAGTTATTGACCTGTTGGTTCCGTTTCCCCGCGGCGGTAAAATGGGTATGTTCGGGGGCGCAGGCGTCGGCAAAACAGTCGTTATGATGGAAATGATCCACAACATCGCCATGCACCACGGTGGAATTTCTGTTTTTGCGGGCGTTGGTGAAAGAACACGTGAAGGAAACGACCTTTATCGTGAAATGCTGGAATCGGGCGTTATCAAGCAGGCCGCTTTGATTTATGGACAGATGACAGAGCCTCCCGGAGCCAGAGCGAGAGTTGCTTTAACAGGTTTGGCGGCAGCGGAATATTTCCGTGATATTGAAGGCCAGGACGTGCTTTTATTTGTCGACAATATTTTCCGTTTCACACAGGCCGGTTCGGAAGTGTCGGCTCTCCTTGGACGTATGCCCTCCGCCGTTGGTTATCAGCCGACACTGGCGACCGACCTCGGCGAACTTCAGGAACGCATCACGTCTACAACCAAAGGCTCGATTACAGCAGTTCAATGCGTTTACGTTCCCGCGGATGACTTGACTGACCCCGCTCCGGCAACCACATTCGCGCATCTCGATGGAACAGTCGTTTTGTCCCGTCCGATCGCGGAACTGGGTATTTATCCCGCGGTGGATCCTCTGGATTCAACATCGCGTATTCTTGATCCTAATGTTTTGGGTCAGGAACATTATTCGGTTGCCCGACAGGTACAGGTGACTCTGCAAAAATATAAAGATTTGCAGGACATTATCGCCATTCTGGGTATGGATGAGCTTTCTGAGGGCGACAAGCAAACCGTCAGCCGGGCACGAAAGATTCAAAGATTCCTATCGCAGCCTTTTTTCGTTGCCGCTCAGTTTACAGGAACAGAAGGCAAATTTGTTTCCGTCGCGGATACAGTAAGAGGCTTCAAAGAGATATTGGAAGGCAAACACGATGATCTGCCTGAACAGGCATTCTGGATGGTCGGCGGCATTGAAGAAGCTGTGGAAAAAGCCAAAAAGATTGCGCAATAAATCGTAGTTGGAGAAAGTAAATGGCGGATGAATTGATGCTGGAAATTGTAACGCCGGAAAAGATGACCTTTTCGGGCAAGGTGGAAGAAGTTACTATTCCGGGTACGGAAGGTGAATTTGGTGTATTGCGTGGTCATGAGCCTTTTTTAAGTTCCGTGGATGTCGGCGAATTGAATTTCATTAAAGACAGCAAAAAGACCTACTATTCGGTCAATACCGGTTATGCGGAAATTACCGCTAATAAGGTTACAGTTTTGATTGAAACAGCGGAAAGATCCGATCACATTGATAAAGATAGGGCCTTAAAAGCAAAGGACAATGCGGAAGCCCGACTGGCACAGATAGTCAAAGATGATGTCGAATACGAAAAAGTACGCGCCGCTTTGGCGCGGGCGATAGCGCGTCTGAGCGTTGCCGAAAAGCATTAAGTAATTATTGTTGAAATTCCAATTCCGAAAGCGAAGTCAGGCATGTGTCAGGCTTCGCTTTTTTAATTGTGAGAAATCATTAAAAAAACAGAGCCCACCGGCGGTTAAAGATTTTTCTTTAACTGCCTTTTTTTATTGTGGTAATTAAGCCTATTTAAAATAATTATTTATATTGACTATGTGTTGAGTGCCACGACATCGTAGACAATATTTCGTGCCAGGACATCGTGGACACTCAGTATTTTAACGTAACTTATATTTGAATTCCTCGACCTGAATTTTATCCAGAAAGAGTTTTAGTTTTTGTTCTTTGACATTGATTGTAGCTATCACATATTCGTGTTTTAGTTGCGGAGAGACAGGAAACATCTCGCCAAAGATATTAAGTTTCAAATCACTCCGGATGAGTCGCACCAAATGATATCTGCCAGTTTCCGGCTTTTTCAAGCGATGATTTGGCGCTTCTTTTTCTTTCGGGAAACACAGCTTTACGTTTGAGGCGGCCAGAGCTTTCAGCGGCGTTTTTCCATCAAGCTTGCTGTAACGATATCTGCTGTTGTGGCGCTGTTCGAAAACCAGCGAACCAGTTTTGAGCTCTTCTTTCGTTGCCATAACGTTCTTGTTGAGAAACATTTGCTGGTAGCGGTTATTAAAGTTTTCGATCATTCCGTTCCGCCAAGGTTCGGCCATCGGAATGAACCAAGGCTCAACGCCATAATGCAGGCACAACCTAATAAGCGGCCCCATGCCACGAGGATGTGTGGGACTGCCATAAAAAGTCATGGCATTATCAATCTGTACGTTGTTTGGTATTCCCAAACGCGACCAGATGGCCCATAAGCCGTCAATAATTGCTCGTCCAGACTTGGATAGAGATGGATACAAACCACAGCGAACAGTTGCCGTATCAATCACATTGAGGCTGTAAAACCGCACAGGGCCTTTCAAGTAGCACGGTCCGACCAGATCGGCTTGATGAGTCTGATTTGGCCTAAGCTCCGGCAACTTTGGATATGCCGTGCTTTTGGCTTCATATTTGCCTGTTCGACGGTATGTCAGCTCATGGCGGCTCAATATCCGGTTAATGGTTCTGATGGAAGGCAACGGCTTTACTCCGATGTCTTCTATTTCCCAGTGAATGGCCTGAGCGCCGCAAAACAGATCATGGTTGTAGAGATTAAGACGAATCATCTTGACTATTTCTACAACTTCTACCGGCGTGTATGTGGCAACGCCAATTGGCCGTCTAGAACGACTCTCACTCCAAGATTCATCATCGGTGTAACGCTTATTCCATTTGTACAACCATGCTTTTGACTTATTCAGGGATGTACAGATTGATGCCGGGCTTTCACCACTTTTGAATCGCTGCACAGCTAAAATCCGTTGCTGTTTGTCTTCTTTTTCTTTCATGAACACCTCCAATTTGTTTTAGATGTTCATGAAATTGCGTGGTAGCTATTCGATTGTCAAAGAACTTTGTCCACGATCTCTTGGCACATTTTTCCGTCTACGATGTCGTGGCACTCAACAACTATGTATTTATATACGGGTAAAATTAATCATATTCAATATACATAAAAGATGTACGGTTACTTTAAATTCATTTTAAAAGGAGGATAAATTAAGTATGAAAAGAATGAAAGTTTCGACTCAGGTTTTATTACCTTTTCTTATGATGGTGTTTCTGGTGGCGGCAGTGGGTTGCAGCAAGGATAATGCACTTCCACCTGCTCCTCCTACCTACAGTATTTCCGGCACCGTAACAGGCGATGCGCAATCCCTAGGTACAGTAGTGATCACTCTGAAAAATGTGTCGACCGCTGCCACATCGACCGCCACGACCGCCACGGATGGAACTTACAGCTTTACGGGGCTGGCGAACGGAACCTACACGTTGACGCCTGCCCTTGCCGGTTATGTATTCGATCCAAATACGACAGTAGTCGTCGTCAATGGATCAAATATGGTCCAAAACTTTGTATCAGCAACAAACCCTGGCGGGACGACCTACTCCATTTCCGGTTACGTATATCTATCTGGAACAACAACGCCGTTGTCTGGCGTGACGGTTACATTGGGCGGTGCTCATACCGGGGCAGTCATAACAGGTTCAGACGGATCATGGGCATTCGCTGGACTTCCGGGCGGTGCCGGCAATGACTATACGGTAACGGCCTACCTCTCGGGGTATTCAATAACGCCTGTTGTTTATTCATGGAACGCCCCGGCTGCCAATTCTCCGGGCAATATTTTTTATGCAACGGTTGCTGCATTTAGTCAGGCCGACCTTGCTGGAACATGGGTTGTCCATGCCCTGAAAACGAACACGGCCAAATGGTACTATTACACCGCAACGGTCGATGTTGACGGAAATGTAAGCCTTTCGTCTTGTAATGATAGCACAAGTAATGCAACCTGCCCGTCCGGAACTCTAACGTGGACCATTGATTCAACTGGCGTAATAACTGAAGGCGGCACCCTTGCTGACACCTCTGTTTATATGACAATGGCTTCGGATAAGACTTTTATCGCGGGAACATCTAGCGGCGGCGGTTCAAACTCTGCAATGAGAATAGCCCAGAAAGAGGTGCCGGGGACTTCTTACGCGAACGCTGACGTACGGAGCAAGTCATTCGTCTTTCATCAGTTGTATGCTGGCGGTGAAAATTCATGGTATTATGGGGCGGGAACTACCGACAGTGGTGGCGTGATAACTATTTCCAGTCAGAACTGTTCCTCCGGTTCTTCTTGTGGGTCGACGGGAGTTACTACTATGACAATGTCGGTGGGCAGCGATGGGACTGTCACGAATAGCGGAGATTCAAGTTGGCAACATGGATTCCTTTCGGCCGATAAGAGGACGATCGTAGCGGTACTAACGGATAGTACACCTGCCTATGCTTTGTTTGTCATTCAGATTACAAACGGTCAGTCCAGTTCTGTAAGCCAGGTTGCCGGAACAGCATATAGTCATATGCTTGACAGCGGCACCTCGCCTTATTGGAAATATCTAACCATGAGCATTACCGACGGCGGAGTAATAAGCTTTATCGACTTTGATACCAATGGTTCGGAAACTATACCTCTTGGAACCGCAACCATGTCCATCAGTGGTTCGGGTGCTGCAACCATAACACCTCCGAGTGGAACCAGTGACTTTAACGGACAGTTGTCATATGATGGAACATTTATGGTGGGTACAGAGACGGATGATAGCTACGCTCAATTTGATATAATAACACACTAGAAAAACCAGACAAGTGGCCTGCCCCCGCGGGGGCAGGCCTTTATACCAATAAAAGAGAAATAGCCTTACACTATTTAAGCTTCGAAAAGATTTTCCAGAACAAGTTTTTCTTCCAGCCGTTTATTGGCTTCATTTAACTTTTCCGGCGAGGAATATACAGCCACCGCCGCTGATTTTGCCGCCTGAGAAAAATAATCGACCAAGGTATCTTTTAACTTCCGCGGAGTAGCGGATAAAATATCGTCTCTGAATTCTTGCCGCATATCGTTATTTATTCCGGAAAAACTGCGCATCAAGGCAGTATGGCCGCGGCCTGCCGGATCTGAAGGTTTATCCAGCATGCCGATGGTGCTGATAATTGCCTTTTCCATCTCCTCCGCGGAAATTTCATTTTGGGAATAGAAAGCTTGCGCGTCTTTGAATACTTGCAGTGTTTCCACAATGTGCGGGTCGCGATAGGAAAGGAAAGAAAACAGCCCCAGCGATGAATCAAAAGAGGAGCCTCCCCCATAAGCGCCGCCCTGCACACGGATATGCTTGTAAAGATAATTGTTGGATAGTTCTTTCGTGGCGATCATCAACAGGGCGGAAGCCGGGTCAGTATAAGCAGGCGCCTGCAAAACATAGGCAACATAAGACACCTGCGCGGGTATGGAAATGCCGGAAGATATTTGAGCCAAACCGGGTTTTGTTTTCATTTTTGTCATTGCCGCTGGCGGCAGTTTATCCAAAATATTTAAAATATTTTCTTCCGCGATCTTCAATCCTTTATCTTCGGCAGTTAAATTGATGACAAGATTATCTTTAGTAAATAGAATTTTTCGTAACGTTTCCAGCTTTTCACGCAAATCTTTTTTTGCTGAGCTGAAATTATCGGCTGTGTTTTGCACAAATTTCAGTTGTGTGCGGCCATGCCATTGTTCATCCCGGTAAGCCGGAAGAGTATGCGCCGCGCCTGCCGCCATTTTAGCAAAAAGATGGCCGGAAGGGACGATTGCCGCTTGCAGATTGTTCTTTCTCTCGGAAATCAAATCCCGCATCCGCGCCTCATTGCTCAAATCGCCGGCGAAAATAACATCGCTAACAATATTTATCGCATCCGGCAAATTGCGGTAAAGCGCACTAAAAGAAAAAACCATCTTTTGCCAGCTTGTTTTGGCGTCGGCGGTAAATCCGGTGGCCAGATCATAGCCAAAGCCACCCATCTTCAGGGCGATGCGCTTAGCCATTTCTTCGTAAGTTAAACCGGCGGCTCCCATTCCGGTAATGATTTTGCCCATGAGCGGAAGATAAGGCTGAAGCTCTTCCGGCACATGCGCGATATCAAAGGCCAGATCCACATAAGCAATGCCGTTGGTAAACAGGTCATGCTCGAGCGTTTGTACTCCTCCAATTAAAGCGTTCTGTGTCGGAATTGTTTCTATTGATTGCCGAATATCTTCGAGCTTTAACTTTGGTATAGTTGCCGCGGCCTCCGGCGAATCCGGTTCCGATTGAAATTTCTTCAACTGGGCCGCTTGAGCGTTAATTTGCGCCAATTCACTTTCTGTCAGCAATGATTTTAATTCGGCCATTTTATCTTGATAAGCTTTTTCTTTTTTTTCATTGAAATTGTGATCCGGTTCCATAATCGCCAGGAGGCGATGGGGATTATCCAGAAACCATTGCTTTGTCATCTTTTGGAATATTTGAGGATCATCTGTCCAACGCCGGCGAATATCTTCAATTATCCGGGAAAAATCCAATCCGATTAAGGGATCGCCATCATAGATCCATGTCTGAAACACGTTGCCCATTAAAGAAATGCCGTAAGGGTAGGAGCCGCGAACAATTTCTTTGCCATGAAATTCGATTTGATGCAGGACTCCTTCTACCAGCTTTTTGTCAAAACCATCGGCCACGATAATCTTTATTGTATCGAAAATCAGCCGTTCGATATTTTGCACGTCCGAACTTTGCGTATTTCTTAAACCTACGCAAAACATCAATTGCTTAAATTCAGCCTCAATGCCGCTCATCGGAGTGAGGTCTTCGCCAAGACCGGAATCAATCAACGCTTTGCGCAAGGGGCTGGCCGCGCTGCCAACGAGAAGCGCGGCGACGATTTTCAGAAAAAGAGAAGTTTCATAGTCAGTGTTATCGGACATCATCCAGGCCATGTTCACCATCGTTTTATGGTCGATGGGTTCATCTTTCCCTATCGGATAAGTGCTCCGGATAACGCGTGGTTCGGCCAAACGTTTCTGACTTTTAATGGAGGAGTCTATTGCCACGTGATCAAAATCGGCAAGCATTTCGGAAAGAAATGTGAGATGCTCGGAGGTGTTGATATCGCCGTAAATAAAAAATCGCGCGTTGGTCGGTGAATAATAAGTGCGATGAAAATCCCTGAACTGTTCATACGTAAGCGTGGGAATCACATCGGGATCGCCGCCGGCATCAAAAACGTAAACGCTGTCGGGGTAGAGATTTTCCTGGATGGCTTTAAACGTCAACGAATCAGGAGATGAGTATGCCCCCTTCATTTCATTGTAAACTATGCCTGAAATAATCAGGTCGCTGGATAAATCGTCCGGCACGGAAAATTCCAAATGGTAACCTTCCTGATAAAAAGTTTCCTTAAGCATACGAGGGTGCAGCACTAAATCAGTATAGACGCGGGCCAGGTTGAAAAAATCGGCTTTTATCTGGCTCGCTACCGGATAAATCGTTTTGTCCGGGTAAGTGAAAGCGTTGATAAAAGTTTGCATTGTTGAACGAATCAATTCTTTGAAAACGTCTTTAAGCGGATATTTTTCGGAGCCCGCCAGTACAGAATGTTCCAAAATATGCGGCAGTCCAGTCGAATCAGCCGGTGGAGTGCGAAAACCAATAGCATATAAATTTTCACGGTCGAAAGAGTGTAGATGCAGAACTTTGGCGCCGGTCTTTTTGTGCTCGATTTCGTAGGCAGTAATTCGTATTTCGGGAAATGCTTCCACGCGCAAAACTTTAAATCCATATAATTCATTACCAGCTTGCAACATCGGCTGGGGGGAAGTTGATTGATCGGACATTCTAGAATACTCCTCAGTCTTTTAATTTTATTCGTGAAACTCCAATTCCGAAAGCGAAGCGTAGCGGAATTGGAAAGTTGAACAATCCCGCAAAGCGGAGGGTATGAACCACAAAGCAAGCTGTGGGGTTCATACCAGTGACTAGGTCACGATACCTCTGCCAATCAGCAATGAAGAGATAACCGCCCAGATTAAAATTGCCGCCGTAAGTAAGATGCAGGCATAGGCCAAAAGCTTGCTCCATGCGCTTTCCTGTTTATTGTCGTTATAGCCCATCAGGAAAGCCAGGAGTATTCCTGATAATATTCCGCCGCCGTGCGCCCAGTTATTAATGCCGGGGAATATTATCCCGAAAAATATTAAACCTACGACCCAGCCCATTGCCTGTTTATATATTGCCTCTCCGTAAGAGCCGCCGCGACTTTTGCCGTAATATATGATGGCGCCGATTAATCCGCAGATACTGGCGGAAGCTCCGATGGTGAAGGGAACGCCGAATAGGACGGAGGCCGCAAAACCACAGGCTCCGGTAATAATATACAGATTGATAAAGCGATGGAACCCGAATTCCCGCAAAACAAATGGTCCCAGTTGGTATAGAGCCATCATGTTGAAGACAATATGCAGAATTCCGCCATGCAAAAATGAAGCGGATATTAAAGTCCAGACGCGATGATATTGAATAACTGGAATAGTGCCGCTTGCTCCAAATAAGAAAAGACTCTGATTTGACGGCGACAGGAAATTAAAAAAACCGCCGCCGGCCAAAATTCCTTCCGGATCCAAAAGCAGCGATAAAAAATAAAAAGCAATGTTAATATAAATAATAGTTTTAACCAGATCGGAGCCGAGAAAAATCTTTCGAATAATACCTGCGGTATTATGCAAACCGGGGCGTATAAGTCCGCAATAAGGACAGGCAGGTTCGTCCATGCTGATTAATTTACGGCAATTAGGACAGAGAATGGATTTTCTTTCTGACATACTTATCCTTAATATTATATTTTAACTAACTAAAATATTAAATATTAATATTATACCAAGTCGCCGGGAATCGCCGCCTGATAGGCGTCGATTCCCGGCAAGGTAAAGACCATTTTTTATTGCACGCCTTTCAGTTGCGCATCCGGTCAAAGGATAACGCGGCGCCGCTGCCAACAAAGTTAGCCAAAGAAGGCGACTTGGTATTAACAACATTAGCTCAAGTTGTAAAGAAAAATACTCCCCAAGTTGACGACTACTTCATCAATATGTTATCTACATGAAAGGAGGATTGTTTTGCAGATCAAAGATCGCGTAATAATAAAAATTGAATCAATAGCCTTCGGCGGGGAAGGCGTCAGCCGCATTGATAATTTTGTTGTCTTTGTTCCCTTTGCCGCTCCCGGTGATGAACTGGAAATCGAAATAACTCAGCAAAAAAAGAAATTTGCCCGCGGTAGGATATTAAAGATAATCAAGCCATCACCGGCGCGAGTAAAACCCTTGTGCCGTTATTATGAAAACTGCGGTGGTTGTTGCTATCAGCACTTAAAATATGAATATCAGTTGGAAATTAAGAAAAATCAGGTGGCAGAAGCTTTTTGGAAAATAGGCAAAATGAAATCCACACCTGTTTTAAAGACAATAGCCGCGCCAAATATTTTTTATTATCGGGGGAAGGCTCAATATCACGCCGAAGCCGTGTCTAATGGCTGGAAAATCGGTTTTTTAGATGTTTCCGGCGGCAAGCTTGTGGACATCGAACGTTGTGAAATTATGGAAGAAACGATTAATGAAAAAATGTGTGTTCTTCGGGAAAATAAGCAGTTGCGACTCAATACGAATGCGCGACTGACAATTTGGTCGGATTTTTTTGTCGATCAGGCAAGTGGAACCCCTCCGGCAGGAGCCGGAGGCTCCTTTCCAAAACGCGACATCCCACGATTGGCAGAAAACATTCAACCCCCAGCGGGAGCTGGGGGCTTTCTGCAGCGGGGTAAAAAAGAATCGATTGTCAGGGTTGTGAAAGAAAAAATTTTTCTGGCGCCCCGCGATGGATTTTTTCAGGCCAATTTATATCTGACGGATCAATTGGTTGATGAGATTTGCCGTCTAGCCGCGGCGGATGAAATAAATACTTTGGTTGACGCTTATTGCGGCAGCGGGTTGTTTTCTATTTTTCTTGCGCCCTACGCCGAAAATGTTATAGGCATAGAAATAAACGAAAAATCAGTAAAGCATGCGCGAATAAATGCCGAAAATACAGGTGTGAAAAACGTAAAGTTTATTCACGGGGATATCAAAAACGTATTACAGAAAAAAATTTTACCGTCAGGAGAAGAAATATCTGTTATTGTTCTTGATCCTCCCCGGAGCGGATGTGAAAAGGAAGTGTTAAAGGCAATTGTAGATTTGCAACCGCAAAAGATTATTTATGTATCCTGCAATCCTGCCACACAGGCGCGTGATGTTAAATATTTAAATGAGCGCGGTTATAATTTGCAAAGTCTCTTGCCTGTGGACATGTTTCCGCAAACCGAGCATATTGAAGTTGTCGGGTTAATGTCACGAAGATAAAAAATGATGGTGGTTTAACGGAAAAAATTAATCTACATATAGTAATAATATTTATAGCTTTAAAGTAAAAATATTGTTATTTTTGGGTATAAATTATCATAAGGAGAGGAAAGATGGCATCAAAGAGTAAACAGGTAAGGATGGAACAACTCCGTATATTTGAAAAAAAGCTGGATTTGAGATTGCAGCAGTTGGCTGAAAAAGGGATTGGCAAAGAAAAAGCTCAAAGCGACCCTCTTGTTAAGAGCCTGAAATCAAAAATTAGAGAGACGAATACAAGAATCGCGGCGGTTGAAAAGTTTATTCAGCTTAACCAGAAATTAGCGCAAGCTAAAGCACAAAAATTGGCCGAGCCGGCGACGAAGAAAGATGAAAAAGCAGAACCGGAGCGAGAAGCGAAAAAGGCTAAGTCCAAGTCTAAAAAGAAAGAAGCCGCAGCAGATAAAGAACCAAAGAAACAACCGGCAGCCCAGGAGGAAACAGCGCCTAAAGAATCTAAAAAGCAGGTTGCTGCCGCAGAAGAAGCAACACCCAAAAAACCAAAGAAGCAACCGGCTGAAGCGGATGAAACGGCACCCAAAAAACGAACAAGTAAGAAAAAAGAAGAATAAAATGCTTATCGAGAAAAAGGGGGCAATTTTTCAAATTGCTCCCTTTTTTCTATGTTAGCATTTTCCACGGGGATTCGAACCCCGGTTACAGGCGTGAAAGATCGAGCCAAAAGCCTTATTCCGCCATTTTATTGAGTCTTTAAGCCTATTATCCTATTAAAACATATCAATTCCCAACAAAATTCACGACCCCAAAATATTTCTTTCGTCACTTACTTAGTTTCAGTCGTCGGCAGTTGTAAGAAGTAGGGATTACGGATCGAAAGGAAGTAAAGCTATAAATCAGCGATGAAATTAAATTGGTATTGGTCCGTATAGCCTTATAATCTTATGAAAAGTTGTTATTGATAGATTTATGCCCTGAGATAACTATGCAAACCGGGAAGATAGTTGACTCCAAGGTATGTGAACAGGACACAGGCGAACCCGATGATGGCAAGGATGGCCATACGCTTTCCCCGCCAGCCCCGTAAGTATCGCGAATGCAGTAGAATTGCATATACAAGCCAGGTGATAAGCGACCATGTCTCTTTAGGATCCCAGCTCCAGTATGAGCCCCAGGCGTAATGCGCCCAAATGGAACCAGTCATGATTCCGATGGTGAGAAAAACAAAACCAAGAGTAATACTCTGATAAATTAATTTGTCCAGTGTTGCCAACGCAGGGAGTTTGCCGAGAAAGTCCGATGGTTTTTCTGCATAACCCTTTTCCTTATTTTTCAGCAGATAGATTAAACCGCAGCCGAAAGCAACGGTAAAGGCGGCATAACCCATAAAACAGGTTACGACGTGGCTTGTGAGCCAGTTGCTTTGCAAAGCGGGGATAAGCGGTTCGATGCGATTGCTGATGTCGGGCGCGATGGATGCATAAGCCATAGCCAGAAAGGCTATTGGTACGACAAAGACCCCGATAATCTTGCTTTTAGTCCGCCATTCAATTATCAGATAAATTAGAATAATAGCCCAGGCAAAGAAGATCATTGATTCGTAAAGATTGGCCAATGGCACATGCCCCATGCCGAGATCGTAAGAGTTTTTCCATCTTAAAATCAGGGCAATCGTTTGCGCGATAATTCCCGCCCAAGCTAAAAATGAAGCGGCTCGCCCCCAAACTTCTTTTCCGATAATTAACCTGAATAAATATAAGACAAAGGAAGCGAAATAGACAAAAGTCACCCAGCTTAAAATCAGCGTGTGGTTCATGCTTTTATCTCCTCGTTAATTAGTTTGCACAAATAATCTATTTTCTTTTGCAGTTGCTGGTTATTTGGGTTGCCTCGGCCCGCAATACTGATGCTGGTTTTTGCGTCTTCTTGTTTCATGAAAACCCATAAACGTTGATCCTGAATAAAAAAGACGACAATTAAACCTGCAACCATGAGTAATCCTCCCAGCGCAACAAGGGGAACGCCGGGGTCGCGGACGAGGTGCAAACCAGTGTAATAAGTTTGCTCTATACGGTTAAGCGAAAACACCAACGGTTGGAAAAGACCAGGATTGAACATCGGCATTTTAGTCAAGAGGCTGGGATTCATGGCGATGATCTGGTCAAGTCGCTGAAAAACCCAGAATTGGATATCCTTTTTTTGTGAAACAATTTTCAACTTTATGGCCGGTCCTATATGCATTATATTTTCTTCAACACGTAAGACAAAACCCCTGGCTTTGCTCTCCGGCAAATCAAAGGTATCTCCGGCAGCAAGCGTCATCAATCCGCCCTTCTTACCGGCATTAGTATACGTGACTATTGCCTTGATTTCAGGCGCTGTACCGTAGGTAGACTGGTAGAAACGGAACTTGTCGAAAGTGAGGGGGTGATTGACCATAAGCGTTCCCTGCCGCTCAACTTGTCCCTTTTTGATAAAGCTCAAGTCGGAACGGTAAGTTTTAGGAGTGCCGTCTTTATAAAACTCAACCGTAAATTTATCGCAGCGGACAGAAAAATCCAGTTTATATAATTCATTACCTTTTGTCAGATTGGCAACATTGACAGAGTCGCCTTCTTTAATGTTGATATCGGCTTCAAGGCCAAAGATGGAGCCGATAATCGCTCCGGCAATCATTATTAAAATGCTCAGATGAACGATGTAAACACCGAAAAGAGAGAAACGACCCCGTTGAGCATAAAAAAAGTGTCCTCTCATCTCTACAATTTCGCTGATATGACCATAATTTTTTTTCAGGCATGATTCTACTATTGGTTTTATTTTGCTGATTTCTTTATCTACCGTAATAATGCGGCTTTGCGGAAGATTATCGAAAATACCGGCCGGTTCCGGGAAATGCGGAGCTTTGTATTGCTTCCATAAAGCAGGGAAACGATTTATGGAACAGATTATAAGATTAAGCGATAGAAGGGTTATTAGAATGTAGAATAGCGAAGAATGATAAAGGTCAGATAAACGGAAAAAGAGAAAAATCTTACCTGCTCCCGGTGAAAGCTGATTGGCAAATGTTTGAATAACATCAAGTGAAGGTATGAAAGTGCCGGCAATGAAGAGAAGGACAATTAAAACGAGAAGGGTAATTGTCAGTTTTACGGAAGAAAAAAATGACCATAGGGATTGCTTCTCTATCGACAACTACCATGCTCCTTGTACACGTTAATGTTTAATGAAACCTACCATTCAATATATTTCGAATCAAATATATATCGAACCTCAAATCTTTTATACTTTGATCACGAATGCTTAAGAATTACTTGCTGGCTCCCGGCAATGTCAAAGAGTAATCATAAATGAGTTTAATCTCTTGATCGGAGATTTTATCCTTGGGAAAAGCAGGCATCACGCCTTTTGATCCATCGGCTTTTAAAGGATTCCTATTATAAGCGGTGAAAGCGGCAAGGCTTTTCATTTTGGTTGAACCTGTAAGCGGTATAGCGGGATTGATTTTATTTCCGCCGTGGGGATGACAGGCGCCGCAATGGTGGGCATAAAGGTTTGCCCCGTCCGGCGCTGCCAAGGCCGTGCTGCCGGAAAAAATCATTGTCACTCCGAAAAGCACCCATCCGGTGATGGGTAAAATAAACAAAAACCAGATTGTTGATTTTTTCATAATACCTCCAAATTTTTTAGTCAGATGATGGCAGCTTTTTAGTTTAGCAGCCTGACTCTTTCTAACATCTTAACACTATACTCCCCGAAAACATCCTGTAAAGTTAATTTTTTTAATCCAGCCCTTTTGTCTGCAACACGGGAAAAATCTTATTAAGAATCCAAAGGAGGATGAAGGGTAGCACCGCGACAATCAGAGCGCCGCCAAGGCCTTCTTTAAAAGTTTCCAGACTGTGGGGAATGATGGGCAACTGGTAATCCATATACCCGGAAAAAGTTAAAGAAAAGGACTGGCCGCCGATGACCACATTCCATCTCATCATAAAGACTCCGAAGAGCACCAGCAAAAGTGCCGGGATTAGTCTGCGGATTTTCAAGCCAGGGAGCAGAAGGAGGATGACGGGTACCATGTTCCCCAGGAGATATTGGAGCAGGAAAATATTAATAAAATCTGTGCCATAGATGACATTCCTCAGAATGTCCCATGATTTTACTGCCGTGTAACCGCGAAAAACCAGATCCAATAGCTCCAGACTGATCGCGAATATCATGAAAAAAATAAGATATTTCACAGACGTCTGTATCGTGCTTATTTCCTCGCTTTTAATTTCTTTGAGTGTAGAGGGGGCGGCGGTATCATTTTTCCGGGAAGCGATAATTTTTTTCATTTCCATGATGATAATGTAGACCAGCATGCAGAGAGCAACGCCGGAAACAATGGCCGACATGATAAAAATAACCGGCATGAGAGGCGTCATCCACAGGGCATTGGCTTTTACCGAGCCGAAGATGAAACCGGCATACCCGTGAAGAAAACAGGCAATCGGCACACCAACTCCCGCCAAAACCTTGATGGCTTTCGCGTCCAGTTTAAGGCTGGCATCACTTATATCCATAGCGCCGAGGGTAAGAATTACATGTACCATGTATTTTATTTTTTCGGCCAAGCTCTTATTCGTCTTGCCTTTGAGTTCTATTGATACTTCCACCAGGTGCTTCCGGAAAAGAAACCACAGTTCGGCGGCAACAACCGATCCATAAACAAACAGCACAACGCCAAAGGCGGCAATAGCCGAGGTAAAGTGAGGCGTAAGGCCAATATAGAGACTTCTTTCAGGTTGCACGAGGTGCAACAGGAGAGGCAAGGGCGCAACCATCAGCAGGGCGAAAGAAAAAACCAGAGCGAATCTGGCGATTTCCTTAAGCGGTTTTATATCGAAAAGATGATACAGGGAGGAAAGAACAAAAGCGCCAGCCACGAGCCCTGTCATGAAGGGATACATTACAATCTGAATGGCCCAATAAATGTACTCATTGGGATAAACGAAAAGTTCCTTGACCGTCCATAATGATTCCAGAACCATTTTTTACCTCACCTCTTCGCCAAGCCCTATATAGTAAACTTGGGGGTTGGTTCCATATTCCGGTTTGTGGACTGCTACCTGTTGCGTGCGGATGACTTTTTCCACCGGATCTCCGGGATCTTTGATGTTGCCGATCAATCTTGCCCCCGTCGGACACGCCTGGACGCAAGCCGGCCGTAGGCCCTGGTTAATTCTGTGATAACAGAAATTGCATTTATCGGCCACGTGGTGGACTGGATGGAAGAACCTCATACCGTATGGGCAGGCCATGATACAGTAACCGCAGCCGATGCACCACTTCCGGTCGACCAGCACCACCCCGTCGGCATTCTGGTAAGTCGCGCCCACCGGACATACCTGGACACAGGAAGGCTTTTCGCATTGATTGCAGAGTTTGGGAACGAAAAAAGCCTTTTTTATTTTTTCCTGAGGAATATCTTTAAACTTGCCGCGCCCCAGATCGATCCGGCCGGTAGTAAATCCATACCTGGCCTCTTTAGGAGTATCGGCAAATACTTTTCCTTCTCCGTTAACGACATATCGTTCAACCCATGTCCGGGAAACACCGGCATCAAAGGGGATTTCGTTTTCCAACTTACAGGCTTTTACACAGAAGCCGCAGCCAATACATTTATAGGTATCAACGAGAAATACAAAGCGACGCGGTGATGTCAGGGCCAGAACATCGGGGGACCAAAAAATTCCGTCCAGTCCTTTGACCAGCACCAAAGCGGCAGTCCCTTTTATGGTCAATTTTATAAAATCTCTCCTGTTCAACTGTGCCTCCTAACGGGGTTTGGATGCCTCATGCGGCTTGTGACAGAGAACACATTCTAACCCGGGATTGTGCTGCTCCGGGTTGATGCCTTTGATCTGTGATCTTTGACTGTTGGGATAGGAAAGATTTGTATGGCACCTAAGGCAGAGTTCCCGATTCCGATCCAAGACAAGCTTCAGCGGATCAGCCGGATGGGAAAGAGCCGGTCCGTGACAGTTTTCACATTCAATATTTTTATGCTTTGCGGAAGCAAGCGTTTGCACCTGCGCTGCGTGACAGGCCACGCAGAATTCCCTGCCTTGATATTTTACAGTAAAATTTTTCCATTCCTCAATATTGGATTGCCTGTACCAGCCATATGTATACCCCCGTTCATGAATTCCGAAATCAGAGGGTATCCAGATGCTCCTGGCGATTAAAATGATCGCCGCAATAGCCAAAACTACAAAAAGAGGCCGCAGTATATGCATAAACTAAGATTCTCCGATATCGCTCGCGATAATTATATCCTCCTGCTAAAGGAATGTGTATTTCGCTCCCCTCGTTTAAAAACGGTAGGAGAGCGTTACAAATCCCTCGTTGGATTCATAAGAAGGATTATTGTATGCTCCCGTCAAATATGCCCCGGTCGGAACATATTGATATCCATCATACTGCGCATCATTGTAATCATATTTTTCATAAACATAACCTGCAGCTACGGATATCGCTTTTGTCACATTATAGGAGAGTTTGACGCATAAATAGGAAAGCTTGTAGCCATCCCAGTTGGAAAGATCGATATTGTCCTGAGTTCTGCTCGCAGGAAGTGGATTTGCACCCAGCAGATAAGTGTAATCAACAGAACCATCCGCCAACAGATAGCTGTACTGGAGCAGCAGTGTAAGTTTTTCCGGGATAATAAATATTTCAGCGCCCGCCGTGTAACTGTAGTTTTCGCTCTTTTGCGCTGCCGTCCAGTTGAAGGCTGTCGGTGTCGGTGGCAGTGACGGGTCAACGGCGCCTGTTGTCTGCCGCTGGAATTGGTCCTGCCGGGCGTATTCATAATCGAAAGAGCCGAATAACCTGATTTGCTTGTTGATTAGATAGTCGACATCGACCAGGAATTCATCACCCCTGTCACCGGTCAGTCCTAAAATAGTATCCGGATAATTCGTATCCCTGTGTTTGTAACCAATGCTAATGCTGAAGTTATCGGTGGGAAAAAAGTCCAAGTTGGCCTTATAGGTATTCCGGCTTTTGCTGGCGGCATCAAAACATCTGATGAAGGTATTAATATCGGTCGGGTCAGTCAGCTGGAAATCCGCTCTTCTGTCCAGTCTTTCGTATCCAACACGGGCGGTAAGGAAATCAAATCCCTTCCACCTTAGTTCAGCGCTGAAGAGATCATCCCTGTCATCAGGGATGTCATCTCTTTCTCTGCTGATTGTTGAATAATTGTAACTGCCGAGGAAATAAAAATTTGCCGGCAGCTGGAAACCAAGTTCCGTACCGTATTTTACTCTCCGGTAATTGAATAGGGTGTTGTTGAAAGTTGCGGGCGTCTGGGTTGCATCCGTTATTGTAATAACATCCGATTTATTTTCCCGGTCGTCATATTTAAGGAAAAGTTTGGCATCGAGAAAAGACAGCGGCTTGGATGTAAATGAAGTGGCTATGTTGTTTGTAATGACTTCGCCGTTAAAGAATGGGGTGCTTAAAGCGATGTTTGTCAGTCCTCCGGCAACATCGCTCACATATGAATTACGTAATACAGCATCCGATTCGGCATCGGCTGTAGCCAGATCAACAGTAAACTTGCTGTTAAAAGGCAATTTAAGCGCGCCCTTCAAGTTGATCTTGTAATAATGGTTATCCGGCGGCATTGAATATGTATCCGTAACCGACGCCGTATTGCTTGTAGCGGGATTGCGGAAATTAAGGCTCGTGTTGGAGTCGGTGAAGTTGCTGTAAAAATAGCCCAGAGAAATAAATAGGGGATTGTGTACATATCCGCCAAGCAAATTGATGCTGTTTGTTTTGTAATCAATCGGCGCTGGAAGCTCTAATGAAATACCACCTGGTGATGTTCCTGCTGCACCGATGGGATAAATGCCCGTTCGCTCATCTACAGCAGCGGAGAAATCCAGAAAAAAAGGTTTTAAAACATCAAACTTGAATCCAGCGCCGTAATTTTTCCGATTTGTTGAGTAATCAAATGTATTCCATGTGCTGGTATCTTTGCTGGGCAGATAAGCGCTGGGCGGATTGGGGGTATAGGTCAGATTGTTCGTCCCTACATCCGAATAAAATGTTTTTGCATCGTAAGTGAAGTTGTGGGGGATTTCATTGTAATTAATGTTGAACTTGAAGGCACCCCATTTCCCACCCTCAAGGTCATAACTCTGCGTATCGTAGAACATGTTACTACTGTAGAAATCGGCATAATATTTATCATCATCATATTTTACTTTAACGTCGCCATAGAGACCATTCTGAATGTCTCCGTATTCATTGAACTTAGCCTTGCTGCCGTTGACGTGGGTTAAAGTGCCCTGCGCGCTGATTTCACCGGAAAAATTATCCTCTTGCTCCTCGGCAAAGACCGGACTCAAGGAAAAAAAACAGAACAAAAGAAATGGTAAAAATGTTTGTTTTTTCATAGTCACACCTTTTACCGGATAAAGAATTGCCCCCTTACCGAAGGCCCGGTGCTTCCGTGAATGTTGCTATGGCAGTTCAGGCAGGCGCGGGCGATCATCCTGTTGGATGTGACGGAGCCGGTGAATGTTTCAAACTTGGTGTAAATTGTTCCGGGATGCCGAGTGGCGTCGTGGCAGCTCTGGCACAACAATGGCGGCTTCGAAGATAGAAGCTTTCCATGATTGCTACCGTGAGGCACATGACAGGTTAGGCAATTTTCGGCAACCGGCGGATGTTCCCACAGAAATGGCCCGCGCTTTTCGGCATGACACTTGAAACATAATTCATTTGCCGTATCCGCCTTCAACATCTTCGGCGCTGATGAGCCGTGCTGGTCATGACACTGGGTGCATTTCATCAGACCTTCCTTAAGCGGATGGTGCGATTGTTTGTTGGCTTGGGCGCGTATTGAGGCGTGGCAGGTAAAGCAAAGCGCCGGTTCGGGCATTTTTAAATTATGTTTCGTTCCCGAGTGCCCGTTGTGGCAGTCACTGCATGAAACTCCATTGGCTTTATGCCTGCTCAGATTCCAGAAAGGTACGGCTCTGGAATCCTGATGGCAGGCAAGACATCTCGCCTGCTTCACTTCAGGATCCTCTTTTTTGGTGAAGGCAATCATTCCCGTTCCCTTAGCGCCGGCTTTTTGCACATGAGCAAGACCCGGACCATGGCAGGATTCGCAGGCATTTTTATTGGCCGGGTTTCCTGGAATTGCCGCTTTGGAATGTGATGATTTCAGATAATTGTCATAGTTTTTTTGGTGACAGGCCCGGCATACGTCTATACCGGCATAATCATCATCCGCAACTGCGGATTGTTGAAAAGTCGCAGTTAGTGATACCAGCAGGGAAAAGATGAAAAGAGAAAAGAACCAAATATCGATTTTTTTTATCTTCATAAAATTATCAACATATGATTTTCTTTTTTGAAGTATGACTATAAAGAATTTGATCTCGTATGTCAAATTAAATTGACCACAAAATGTGAGATGTCAATATTTATCGTCCGTCGTAAATTATGTTTATTATGGGTTGATACCAATTTGCATTCATTCGTCTGCCTTTGTTGGCACAGCCTGACCCGGCGAAGGCCGGGGTCATCGGCTCCTCGACGTATATTAGAATACGCCTGCGTCGCCTCTTCCTTGCCCCGCCGAAGCGGGACAGTTCAACTAACGAATTCTAGTTCACTGCGTAACTGCAATTCGAGTTTCACTGCCGCCTCGGTATACTTTTGACTGCAAATTGGTATGAAATGTTGTATGAATTGGGTAAATAGGTAAAACAACATTAAGGAAGGAAGAAATAAAAATCCGAGTTCCGAATCAAGGGAATTAGCGACTTAACTTACAAGTCATCGGTTTCCGGAGTGAAAGATTATCGGAAACGCTTAATACAACCATATTGTTAAACTTTAATTTTGTAAACATCCTGGATAACCCTATTAAGTACCGACCAAATTCCCGACTATGAATAAAACCCTTAAAACACAAGAATCTGGAGTAATGTAAATACTCCAGATTCTGGGACATTATTGGCGTCCCCACGCGGATTCGAACCGCGGTTACAGGCGTGAAAGGCGAATTACATAGATATCTAAGCCACCTGTTTTATTATAAGTATTCGCTTTCATTAAAATTAGTGTGTCCCCTTGTGTAATGGTATGCAGCTATATACACCCGATTTCAATAAAAAGGACACCCCTAGGGACACACCTTTGAACGTGCCGTTTCTTCCTTCCTGAAAGAAATAAATCTTTGTTCTTGTCAAGTATACTATCTTTCAATCCGTAATAAATACACTTCACTCAACATATGTCATAGTAAAATATTCTTGACTTACAAGACCGACAATGCTAAACACTTTCAAAAGTTGAAGCAATATTTCTCAAATGCTTATCCCTATGGGGCAGACACCTAGGAGCCCAAAAAGTCTCTATATGCTTGGAAATCTAAGGTTCCAATATTTCCGTGAATTTGTGCTCCTGCAGAAACTGAAGATCTTAAATATTTATCCAAATTTTGAATAAAGCAATGTGATAAATTTCTTGTACAAGTAAAAAAAATTTAAGGAGGATATAACCTATGAAATGTAAATTTGGCATGAGCAACAAGTTCTTTTTATTTGGCATGAGCGCTCTCTTGATATTTTTTATTGTCGCATGTAGTAACAGCAGCACACCACCTGCTCCTACATATAGCATTTCCGGCACGGTGAGCGGTGCTGTAACGTCTGGTGTAACGATAAACCTGACAGGCAAGAAAACAACCTCTACAACGACCGGTACAGACGGAACTTATACTATTTCCGGCCTCGCGAATGGGTACTATACAGTGACGCCTGCTCTGACAGGTTATACGTTCAGCCCAGTCAGCACAGGTGTAACTGTCAGTGGAACAAATATCACCAACCAAAACTTTACGGAAACTTCCAATGCTTCACTTCAATACACTGTTTCCGGTGTGATATCCGGGGCATCTCCGTCAGGTGTAACAATCACATTGAGCGGTGACGCAAATGGTACGACGACCACAGCTTCAAACGGAACTTTCAGCTTTACGCTAGTAAATGGTAGCTATACCGTAACACCCACTCTTACAGGTTATACATTTAGCCCAACCAGTCAAGCGGTAGACGTAAGCGGAACAAGTGCTGTTATCCCGAGTTTTATAGAGACGGCTGTTTCTACTTCCACCTACAGCATATCGGGCACGGTGAGCGGTGCTGTAACGTCTGGTGTAACGATAAACCTGACAGGTGCGGCAACAACCTCTACAACGACTGGTACAGGCGGAACATACAGCTTTACGGGCCTCGCAAATGGGTACTATACAGTAACGCCTGTTCTGACAGGTTATACGTTTAGCCCGAGCAGCCAAGCGGTAACCATAAGCGGATCAGATGCCACTGCCCAGGCTATTACAGCGACAGCCAATGCTGGGACGCAATACAGCATTTCCGGCCAGGTAACCGGGGCCGTTCAAAATGGTGTATTAATTACGTTGGGTGGTGACGCTTCAGCAACGACCACTACCGTCACGAGTGGAGATTACACTCTCGCGGGTCTTTTGAACGGAACCTATACTGTGACGCCCTCTCTTGTTGGCTATAAATTCACACCTTACAATTATACGGGCGTAGACATAAGCGGATCAAGTGTTAGTGGCAAGGATTTCACGTCTGCAGCAGCCCACCCAACGGGTACGGGAAGTGGAACATGGACATGGAATTCATCAACTGGTGCTTGGACCATGGATTTTACAACTGTAAACTTCCCTTGTAACGGGCCACCATCAGGTTCTCAACCTATGCCAAGTACGACCATAACAGCCACCACCATGACATGGCCGACTAACCATATGACGTGGACAAGGTCAAGCGGGACAGCAAACGATCCTGCAGGAACATGGACGTCTATCGACTATTTAGGGAATACATATACGGCCGTAGTTACGGATAATACAGGTAGTACTACCAGTGGTTCGATTTCTATGACCTTAGTTAATATAACATGTGCCGATGTAGAATCTGAAAACCAAACTGCCTGGGGTAACGATTATTTATTCTGGGTAGATTATCGGAGCAACCCGTCATTAACTTCTGTAAGTGTAGCTGGGACCGATATAACAGGCTCACAGTCTCTTACTTACAACAGCAGTGACGATGATTGGGAACTGCCCGGCGCCATAGACACCGGTTCAACTACAGCCCCTACTCTGCCCGCTACTTACACATTCACTCTAAATGATGGAACAACGACATGGGTAGAAACTGCAGCAATTACTTGTATAGTGGCGACTTATCCCACAGGCCTGGGCGCAACATCATCAGATACTCCAACATTCAGTTGGACCGGGGTCAGTGACGCCGGTGCGATATATAGAGTATACGTGACGGACCTCAGTTACAACCAAATATGGGAATCAGATAGGATGACAGGCAAATCCGTTGCTTATAATAGCAACTCAAATGCAACTTTAACTTCCCTTACGTCAGGAAGTTCCTACTATTGGTATGTGGAGGTAGATGGTACTACCGCCTGTCCACGGGGAGAATCCGATAGTGCTCAACCAACTTTCGTTGCTCCTTGATACAGAGAAAAGAAAAAATTGAGATCTAAGAAGGCCCCGCAAAGGGGCCTTCTTTTTGTATTCGCATCAGTGATTGTTTCGTTACTCTCTTTCAATGTGTAATCCTCAATTCAGACCATTGCCCACTACTGAAACTTCGTAGGTGAAGGAATTAAATTTAATCACTCTTTCGGATAACACTCTTTTTTAAATCTTAATTAGAATCTTAACAAGTATGGAAAAAGCCAGCGAGGCGAGAGTCGCCGTAGCGCGACCGGGAGCTCTCGCTGGCAAACGCTGGTGCGCAATCACGGACGTATTTTCCGATTAACATGTTAACATATGTGACTCTTATGGAATCGCTTTATGCTAGTTGGACATGTTAATAAAACGTCTATTTTTTTAATAAAAACTATTTTTTAAAAAAGACTTGACAAATATTAATTACATGAATATATTAGAGTAAAATAAAATTCATAGCTATTTAATGAAGGGATAAGCATGGAAAGGCCAAGAAAGCAATATAACGTACAATTAGAAGATGACGTTATTGAGAGAGTAGATAAATTAGCTGAAAAATTTGAATTAAATAGAAGTCAGATTTTAAGGAATTTCATATTAATGGGTTTGGAAGATGCTGAAATACTCAACAAGACAGGGGTTCTCACTGTGATAAAAATTGGTAGAGAAATAAGAAAAAAGTTCATTGAAGATATTGTGGAAGGCAAACTTAAATTAGGTAAAAAAGGATGGGAAGTCGCTAAGTAAAGAGTAAAGGCCATTTATAAATTAAAAAATAATTTTTTAAAGGACTGATTAGAAATAAAATATAAAAAAATAAATATTAAATAAAAATAAAAGATAAGTGAGTGTTTGAGGCCTTTTTCAGGATATCTAGTCGCTGTGAAAAGGCCTTTTTTTATTTTTATGGAATTGAAACAGGTTAATAAAATGAAGTTGGCTAATAATGATAATACTGTAAGTATGGCGGAGTCTGTAACACGCCATACGCTAATTTCAAGTGAAGACAAAATAGAGTATTTGACCTGTGGGGTAGATACCCTTGATGTTGGATTCTATGTTACATGGGGCGATGATTGGGAAGAACTGAGACAAAAATTTGATGATCGTAAATCATATGCTCAAGGAACGGACGGGTATTTGATTGATGTAGCCGGAGTTCGACCACATAACTTTTATGCTAGCGGTAAAGCCCCTAATTATCGCTATCACGTTAAATTTCCTGAATATCATGGTGTGAATCGGCATGCAATAATGACCCACCAATAGGCAAAATCGGCATTCAAAGTTGACCCAGGCCTGCAAGCCTTCTATTCTGCCATAAATATGGGAGAAGGAGGCAGAAAGGGATGCTCACGGTGGAAACTATTCGGAAGATACGGTTATCAGTACATAGAGATGGCAAATCGATTCGTCAAACGTCAAAAGATCTTCATCTATCACGGAACACAGTCAGAAGAGCAATCAGGAGTGGAGAGACCCTTTTCCAGTACGAGCGCCAGAAACAGCCAATTCCTAAGCTGGGACCGTTTATAGAAATGCTTGACGGTAAACTGGATGAGGACGAGAAACTGCCGAAGAAACTAAGGAGAACGGCACAGATTCTTTTTGAGGATATTCAACTGAACGGTTATGAGGGCGGCTATGACAGTGTAAGGCGGTATATTCAGCGATGGCGCAATGAGCGGAAGATCTCAACGGGAGGTGTATATATACCGCTGAGATTTGAACCAGGGGAAGCATTTCAGTTTGACTGGAGCCATGAATGGGTAGAGATAGGCGGGGCGAGTTTAAAGGTAAAGGTTGCCCATCTGCGGTTATGCTACAGTCGCTATTTTCTTTGCATAGCCTACCCCAGAGAAACCCAGGAGATGGTTTTTGATGCCCATATAAAGGCTTTTGAGTTCTTCGGAGGCGTGTGCAGGAGAGGCATCTATGACAACCTCAAGACGGTTGTTAACAAGATCATCGGAGGAAAAGAAAGGAACTTCAACAGCCGTTTCGTCCAATTCAGCTCCCATTATCTTTTTGATCCTGTAAGCTGCACACCGGGTGCGGGCTGGGAAAAGGGTCAGGTTGAAAACCAGGTAGGCTTAGCCAGAAGGAGATTTTTCATTCCCAAGATCAAGGCCAGGGACTTCAAGGAGCTCAACGATACATTAAAAGGACAATGTATCAACTGGGCAAAGAGCCATAAGCATCCGACATTTTCCGACAAGACGGTTTGGGAGGTGTACGAAGAAGAGAAGCCTTGCATGATCAGTCTGCCTCCCCCTTTCGATGGGTATGGGGAACGTCCTGCCAGGGTTACATCCAGTTCGCTTGTGACCTATGATCGTAACAGATACAGTGTTGATTGCAGTCAGACAGGCAGAATCGTACAAATAAGAGTATATGCCGATCGAATAATGATCGTCAGTGATGGCCGCGTCGTAGGAGAACACGAGAGGCACTTTGGAGAAAATAAGACGGTTTTTAATCCATGGCATTATGTTTCTGCCCTTGAACGGAAACCAGGCGCTTTACGCAACGGAGCTCCTTTCAAAGACTGGGATCTTCCCACGGGCATGGGAAACGTCCTCAACGGATTGCAAAACCGTTTTACCGACTGGGATCGTCAATTTGTGGCAATTCTTAATGCCGTACCTCTTTACGGTCTTGATGCCGTTGACAAGGCATGCGAAGACGCCTTGAAGATGAGAGCTGTGAGTAAGGAGGTCGTTATCAATCTTCTCAACAGGAATCAGGAAAAGGACTTTGCCGCGGATGTAGGCATTCCTCCCCACCTGATTCTGAAACAGGAACCAATAGCAGATTGCCGACGATATGAATCTTTAATGAGGGGGGACTGCAATGTTGCGTAATGAGATCATGGAGCTTATGGGAAAGCTGAAATTACAGGGCATGCAGTCCGTTTATGATGAAGCGTTGTCAAATGGACGAAAGAGCCGGTCAACTCCTGAGAAGATGATCTTAGAAATGCTTAAAGCCGAGGCCACTGAAAGGCATATAAGAAGCATCCGCTATCGAATGGGGCAGGCCAGGTTTCCTGCGCCCAAAGATATCGACAGTTTTGATTTCAAAGGGAGTTCGGTTGATAAAAACCAGATTCAATCATTGTATCAGGGGGATTTTATTGAACAGCATATCAATCTGATTTTCGTAGGCGGCACCGGTACCGGCAAGACACATTTGGCAACTGCAATAGCGGCGCAGGCCGTCAGGGATGGGAAAAAGTGCAAATTTTATAACCTGGTGGATTTGGCAAATGAGTTGGAACAGGAGAAAATGGCCGGATTTGCAGGAAAAATATCTGCACGACTGATTCGGTTTGATATGGTGCTGCTTGATGAACTGGGCTATCTGCCCTTCTCAAAAAACGGAAGCCAACTGCTCTTCCATCTCATATCCAAGCTCTACGAACAAACATCTATCGTCATGACAACAAACTTAACCTTTGGTGAATGGCCTCAAGTGTTTGGTGATGCCAAAATGACTACCGCAATGCTGGATCGCCTTACTCATCATTGTGAAATCATAGAAACCGGGAATGAAAGCTGGAGGATGAAACACAGGTCTTCATAAACATATATTTTTTACTCAGGGGTGGGTCAGTTTTGGACGCCGATGCTGGGTCTATTTTCAATGCCTATTGACATATCATGGTTTTATATCAATAGCTGAATCAGCAGCGCACAGCCCGAATATTTACATTTCTTTTGCTTCAGAGGCTCTTCATTGGGAATTATCGGAAATAGAACTTATTGAACTGGTTACGAAGGATGTTGAATCTTTTGGTGGTCGTGTAATTGAACATAAAATCAGTCGGTGTGATCTTTATGCTGATTTTAGAGTCCCGGATGGTCTGAATTTGGAATTTTTAAGGAATTATATGGTTGGGAAGGCAAAGCATACATCGCAATTTTTGAATGGGGACGTTTTGGAGACATTTTATGTTGGGGAGAAAAGCTCGCCTATTCAATTGCGAATTTATGACAAGGGAAAAGAAATAGAGAAAAAAGGATCGAAAGCAAGATGGTTGTTAATCTGGTTTGTTGATGATCCTCAAGATGTGTGGCGAATTGAGTTTCAAATTAGAAGACAGATTTTAAAACAGTACCAAATTAATTCAATTAATGATCTCCAAAATAAAAAAGCTGATTTGTGGAAATATGCGACTGGTGAATGGTTTTCTCTCCGTTGTCTTGATGATGGAAATCAAGCAAGGAGAACTATTCATGAATTTTGGAAAAAGGTTCAATCTTGTATTGAATATTTTGGATCGGAAGAAGGTGTAAAAAGATATTATGAAAAGAAAAGAGCAATGTCTATTAATTGGCATCTCAAAAGGATTGCTAATCAGCTTATACATTGCGCGGTTATTCTCAAAGATTATGATCCGGTAAGCTGTTCGGTTAAAGTTTTTGAAAGGGTTCTGATTGGTATTGATAGGGAAGATTTTAAGGAAAAAGCGCGAAAGAAATCTATTGAATCGGGGGTATCAATCGAAAATGAGGTTAAGCCGGTTGTAAACGATATAAAAAGAATTAATTATCAAGCGGATAATAGCCATGAACTATTTCAATCTTGACACAGGGATAAATATCGCCATAATGACTCCCAAACAGGTGGCTCGATATCTTCAGATTTCGCCGCGCACAGTTTATTCTCGCTGGGATAAGCTGGGGGGTCTTAAAATTGGTAGAACCCTGCGGTTCAGAAAGGAGGTAATCGATGCCCTATTTCGACAAGAAAAAAAACAAATGGAAAGGGGTGGTGAAACAAGGGGAAAAAAGGTTTACGCATCTGTTTCAGACGAAAATGGAAGCGAAAAACTGGGAAGTAGAAAAATGGAAGTATCTGGAAAGTCCGAAGTTAAAGAAGACAGAAACCGACATAGACTTATTTGAAGCGTGTAACGAATATCTTGATTTCTGTGAACGCCGGTTCGCATCCATAACCTATTATGAAAAGAGAAAATTGTGCAGAGATATACTAAAAAAGTGGGGTAATATTAGTATTAACTCCATTACGCCAATTATGATTATAAGGCATTTGGAGGAGAGGGCACAAACGATTTCAAATAGCGCATGGAATAAAGACCGAAAAAATCTGTTAGCGATGTTCAACTGGTTGATAAAAATTCATAATATCGCTCATAACCCAGTCAATAATATAGACCGTCTACCCGAAGAGAGGAAAACGGAATATATTCCGCCGGCGGAGGATATTGATAAGGTCATTATGGTATGCGGTGAACAGGATCGAGTTATGTTGAAATGTTACTATTATACTTTTGCTCGAAAATCGGAGATATTCAACTGGGAGTGGGAGGATATAAATTTTGAAAAGCAGTGGTATCGACTATGGACGAAAAAGAGATTGCATAGTGATAATCAAGTCGATTATTTTCCCTTACCAGAAGGGTCTGAATTATACAGAGCGCTGAAGTGGCAATGGGAACATCGCAATAAAAATTCCCCGTATGTTTTTACGAATCCTAAAACAGGGGAAAAATTTGTTTCACGAAGAAGGTTTTTAAAAGGTCTTTGTAAAAGAGCAGGTGTCAGATCGTTCAGTTTTAAAGCATTCAGGAAATTTGGTCCCTCGGTTTTGAACGATGTTCATAAGGTTAGTATGAAAAAGCTACAGACTTTATTGAGACATCAAAATCAGAAAACGACTGAAATATACCTGAAGAGAATTGACAATGATTTATCGACTCCTGTTAGGTTGCTTGAAAAAAAGGACACACCAAAGGACACACCAAAAGAAAAGGGACTAGCTATGATTAGCTAACCCCCCAATGTTATTGGCGTCCCCACGCGGATTCGAACCGCGGTTACAGGCGTGAAAGGCCCGTGTCCTAGGCCTCTAGACGATGGGGACGTCCGGGTAATATTTATGCAAGTTGCGCCTTATATATTGTTCAAATTGGAATGTCAAGCGTTGACTCAACAACTACGTCAAATAGGATAGATGAAATTTATTATAGCGATATTACTATTTTAGAAACCCTGATTTGATGCCATCCTCAACTATTTTATTGAATTTAGATGTCTTGGCGGACTCAATGTATTTAGATTTTTTAACTTCTTTCATCATTTTCTTTAAAGATTTATATAGGCTGTTTTTAATCAAGCTATTGGCAATCAAAGACGGCACTCCCTTGCCAATGTCTGGATCTATCATAAGGGTTACCCTAGTATGCTCCCGGTCAATCCAATCAAGCGTAAATAATGAATTTAATGAAGGCATTCTGACATATCCTTTGCCTGAATTGTAGTTTATTTCATTGGTCAGGTCGCCGTAAATAAGATATTGACCTTTTTCAATATTCGACTTTACTTTGCTTTTAAGTACCACATCCCTGTCTGAAAATAGAGTAATATGTTGACGGAACCAGAATATTAAAACATCGTTTTCGTCATCTACCACTTTTAATATTTTTGTTTCTTTGCAATCTTCCATCCATTCCGGATAATTGGCAATATCTCTGATGACCATGCCGACTACTTCCATTTTAGCAGGAATAAAGCAGGTAGTTTTAGCCGCGATATATTTTTTGCCGGGCACCGTACTAGTATATATCTGGCAATCATTTTCAATGCTGTCGAGTTTCCATTGATATCTGTCGACGGCAAAACAGGTTGAGGCAACAATTAAAAGTATCAGGACTTCGATAATTATAAAATTTCTTTTAGCCATGAAATCCTCCCGCTTGTTTTGTTTGATATTTTTCTCTGGGCCTGTTCAGCATTTTGATTCCAAAATAGCGCTTTGATTTAGAATTGGTATTACATGTAGGAAATTATTTGTCAAGAAATATGCAGATCGGGTTGAATCGTACAAGCGATTATGGTATAAAAAGAACATATATTTATTTTATGCATTGAAAGTTGATTCCCTAAATATAAAAATAAGGAGGTCTGTGCGCGATGTCAGAAGCAACCCATAAAAAAGAACATGATGAAAAACATTTGGAAAAGTTGACCATTAAAGAATTGCGGGAGATTGCCGCGGAGATTCCCCATGAGAGGGCAGTTCACGATATGAAGAAGGAGGAGCTCATCGCTTTCATCAAAGAAGCGCGGGGTATCAAGGACGAAACACCCCTCAAGCAAAAGAGACATATAGGCAAAATCAAGATGACCAAATCTGAGCTCAAGGCGAAAATCCGCGAACTTAAACTCTTGAGATTGCAGGCGCTGGAATCCAATGAAAATAAAAAAGCCCTTCGGATGCGGCATCAGATCAGTAAACTGAAGAAAAAATCAAGACGCTTTGCCGTCGCCTGAACGACGAAATTGGAGGAAACATATCGTTAAAATATTTCAGGTACTCTCACTAGCGAAACCCCATTGTCGCACAGCGCAGCTAATCCCGGTGATTGGCCGCGCTTTTTTATGGCATGACGCAGTGTCAGTTTAAGAGGATATAATTCTCTGAAAATTACCCCGCCGCAGAAAGCCCCCAGTTCCCGCTGGGGGCTTTCTGCCAATCGCGGGATGTCGCGTTTTGGAAAGGAGCCTCTGGCTCCTGCCGGAAGGGCTCCACTTTTGTTGAGATGTGAAATTTAGTTTCCCAATGCTGAAGAAACAAGACCTTTCCCGAATATCCAGAAATATATAGTCCCAATAAGTCCGCAAGCGAAGGCAGTAAAGAAGTTTATCTCTGGCGACATTTGCCAGAGAAAGGCTCCGCCAAAAGCGCCGATGGAGACAATAATATCACGAATCAAATAGTATAATCCAAACATTCCGGCCTTTTTGTTTTCCGGCGCCAGATCCATAATCAACGCTTTGCGCGTCGGTTCGCCAAATTCCTTGAGACCGCGGATTATAAAAGCCGCAACCATCATCCAGAAAGAGTGCGCAAAAAAAATGACCAGCGGGAAAATAGTAAAATTGAAAAAAGTAATTACGACGAAAGGTTTTTTCGCGGAACGGTCGGCCATATAGGCCACCGGCAAATAGATCAACAAGGCTGTAGTCATTTCAATAGCGGTAAGAATTCCAAATTCGGTAGCAGTGATGCCATTATATTTTATGCACCAGACAACCACAAAGGCATAAGGAATCTGTTCGGCAAAACGGATAAGAATATCGGAAACAAGCAAATTGCGCAGTGAGGGGTTCATGAACCGCCAGAGGCGTGAAGGACGCTTCTCCGCTTTCCCCCCCGCGCCTTTATCATCCTCGATCATAATTTGCTGCAGCAGAAGGGAAACGATACCCAGAAGGAAAGCCCCCACGAAGGCCAGTCGCACGCCCGATTTTTCTCCATAGATGCCGATTAAAACTCCGCCTATAATTGGTCCCAGTGCCATTGGCAGACGCCGGACAAGCGAATGCAGTGAAACGCCCATGGTGCGTTTATCCGGCGGCAAGACGCGGGAAACAAGGCTCATGGTCGCGGGAAGCGATATTGCCGACCAGGAAAGGAAAAATATTGCGCCGACAAGCACTGCCTGCCAGTAGGGAAAGAAAATTACAATGGTGTAACCAAACAAGGCAATAAGGTTGAAAACAAGCAACGCTTTTTTGTAGCCTAGACGGTCGCTCAAATAGCCGCCGGGGAAGGAATAGAGTGCGGAAAGAAGATTGGTCATGGCATTAAGCAGGCCGATGGTGATTGCGCCACCGCCCAGTGCCATAAGGTAAATCGGCAAAAAGCGTTCGGCCATTTTTTCTCCCAGGCCGACCAGAATGACCATGGCGAGCAAGGCCACCATGCTTTTTTTCAGGCCGAAAAATTCAGCGATTTTCCCCCTTAAGCTCATTTTCCTATATCTCTTTCAGCAATATCGATCCCTCCTCACATTTGTATTGATGTGGAAAGGTCATGGGCAAAGCAATGCAGTTTTTGCCCAGAGGCAAAAAACTGGTCGAAAGCAATTGCCGCTTCTTCGGAGATTACTTCTTTACTGCTGATATATGAGTCTTCAATGCAGCCAGCCCATTCCAAATTTCGTCATCACCAACTAATTTTTTAACATCCGTGATTGAATACCTGATGACGCAGGTGGGCGTGGCTTTGACATTATTTTCTTTAATGATGGTGCTGAGCTTTACGAAAATAGATTTTTCGTCCATTATTTTCCATGAAATTTTCTGTTCTTTCAGATAAGCAACCAGAGCTTTCTCCGTCTGGATGTGTTTGGCCTGTGCCGCGTCAAAAAGCATTTTGCGAACATGAAGAATGTTGTCAGTGTCAGATTCGGCATTTGCCGCGTAAAGGTAATACTTTGCGTAAATAGGTGTGGCGCTATGAAAGGGAACATCAACGAATGTTAGGTTTACCTGGCCGGTAGCCAGCAATTCCTTCAATAAAGGTTCTGCTTTTGTATCAATACGTTTGCAGGGCGGACAGAAATAGTCAGCAAATATAGTAATTTCATATGTTCCTTTGCCCAGAGTTGGGACGCTATTGATAGCGTCCTGCCCGTAGGCCGGTGCGACCGAACCGGAAAAAGTAAATAAAATAGTTAAATATCCCAACAAACTAAAAAATAACAATGGCAGTTTATTAATCTTGAACATAGGAAAATCAACCTCCCCTAGAAAATATAGCCACATCCGGCGGCGGTTTTCACGCCACGTGGAGGGAACTTCGTAGTTAATTATAAATGATAAAATCAATATTACCGAAAATGCAAGACAAAAGGGACAATAAACGTCATGTTGTATCTGAAAAGTGTAGAGATGGATTTCCACGCCTATGCCCGCGGCCAAAAGCGCCCTCACAAAAGAAGATTGTCTGAAAGTGGCGAAGACAATGATAGCCGTCATATAAGCAATGCCGACCCATTTGAGATCAATGCCCCAGATATCACCTTTCAGATAACTGCATGCCGAGTCGCAGTAGTCGTAATACGCCATAATACCGATGCCGATTAGTGAAAGCGCGATTGTAATAAGGTTGCGATTTTTTTTTATGAGATCTTTTATGATCATTTAGTGGAGCCTCCTCCGGCGGGAGCCGCAGGCTCCCCAAAATAACGCGACCTCCCGCGGATTACACCGCATTCCTCCCCCGGCTGAAGCCGGTGGATTCCAAACCGCGGGATTGATATATCCTCATAGTGTTTTTCTATATCTCATCTTTAAAAAAAATTCTTTCTAAATTTTAAAGCCACATTTACCAGAGCGATCATAACCGGTACCTCAACCAGAGGGCCGATAACTGCGGCAAAGGCCGCGCCTGAATTAATGCCGAAAACGGCAATGGCCACAGCAATCGCCAGCTCAAAATTGTTGCTCGCTGCGGTGAAAGCCAGTGTTGTTGTTTTGGAGTAATCTGCGCCCATTTTTTTCCCCAGATAGAACGACACTAAAAACATAACCACAAAATAGATGAGAAGCGGGATAGCGATTCGCAAGACATCGAGAGGTAGCGTAATAATCAAATTGCCCTTCAGACTGAACATTACTACGATGGTGAAAAGAAGCGCTATAAGTGTGAGCGGCGAGATCAGCGGTACAAAGCGCGAATGATACCTCTCTTTTCCCATGTGCCTTACGCCGATAAATCGCGTTAATGCCCCGGCAATGCAGGGAATACCCAGATAGATGAAAACACTTTTTGCGATTTGTGCGATACTAACCTCAACGATGCTGCCGGAAAATCCAAAATAGGGCGGCAGGACAGTAATAAAAAACCAGGCGAAAGCGCTATAAAAAAGAACCTGAAAAATACTGTTGAAAGCAACAAGGCCGGCGGCATATTCTCTGTTGCCTTTTGCCAGTTCATTCCAGACAATGACCATCGCGATGCAGCGTGCCAGGCCAATCATGATCAAGCCCACCATGTATTCAGGCTTATCTGGTAAAAACACAATCGCCAGAATGAACATCAAGATCGGTCCGATCAGCCAGTTTTGGACAAGTGAAAGTCCCAGTACTTTCCCGTTATGGAATACTTCCGGCAAATCCTCGTATTTTACCTTGGCAAAAGGCGGATACATCATCAAAATTAGGCCCACCGCAATGGGAATATTGGTTGTTCCCGCCTGAAATTTATTAATGAAACTTTCCACGCCGGGAATAAAATAACCAAACCCGACACCCAGAATCATGGCTGTGAAAATCCATAGAGTTAAAAAACGATCCAGAAACGACAATTTATCTGCGACATGTTCTGACATAAATTTCCTTTAATTATCTTTTATAAGATTTTACAATTTTATTGTGTTCCTTAGCGTTGGCCGACAATATATCTTCCACGCAGCCGAAAAAGTCCATGATGCAAGGGCAACGCAGACTGTAGAAAATTGAATTTCCCCTTTTTTCATCGGCCACCAAACCGGCATTTTTTAAAATGCTCAAATGTTTGGAAACTGTCGAAGCATCGGCTCCGATCATTTCGGTCAGTTTATTGACGCAGCGTTCATGCTTGCTTAGTTCCTCAATGATAAACAGCCTGCTGGGATGCGCCATAGCCTTGATGATTTTTGCCCGCGCTTCATGCCGAGTTTTTACCATGCTTTTCATTTTGATCTCTCCATTATGTTGTTTGGCAATATAGCCAAATAGCCATAAATATCAAGAACAAATTATTACTCTTTGTCATTGCCACCTGTATAAAATCATCCACTCTGTCATTACCCGGCTTGGAGACTGTGTCATAATAGAAAAAATGTCATTGTGAGCAGTCTCTCAGACGGAGTGGAAATCTTAAAAACAAGATTTCTCGCTTCGCTTCGAAATGACATAAAAGTTAATTATGACACAGTCTCTTGACTGGGTAATCCAGTATTACATACTGAGAATATCATTGACGGCCATTTATATTTTAATATATCATCACTAATAATTTGGCGGGAAAATAATGGCTAAAATATTAATCGTTTATCATTCTCAGACAGGAAAAACCGAAAAGATGGCAAATGCCATAGCCGAAGGAGCGAAATCCATTGAGAGCGTGGAAGTAATTTTGAAGAAGGCAGTGGATGCCACACTGGAAGATCTTTTGACGGCTGACGGATTTGCTCTCGGCACGCCGGAAAATTTCGGTTACATGTCCGGGATGGTGAAGGATTTTTTTGACCGCACTTATTACGACGCGCAGGAAAAAGCTTTCCGCAAACCTTTTGTCGTTTTCATCAGCGCGGGAAACGACGGAACAGGAGCGCTAAGAGCAGTCGAACGCATCGCTCTGGGCTATAAATTCAAAACCGTTTATCAGCCGGTTATCGCCAAGGGCGCCATTACGGAAGAAATTATACGTCAATGCCATGAATTGGGCGCTACGATTGCCGGCGGCTGTCAGATGGGCATCTATTAGCTTTTCCCCTCGACAATGACAAAATTATGATTTACCCACTACGCAGAAGGCTCCCGATTTTGTCCGGGAATGAATGCGCCTTCTACTACGGGATGTCGCATAAGTATCCTTCGGCTCTTTGAGCCGAAGGGAGATTTTGGGGCCGCCGACTCCTGTCGGCGGGGCTCCACCGCACAGCCCTATCCTCGCAAGCGGCGGAAATATTTCCGCCGCTGTAAAGGAGTTAATTATGGATTATCTTCCGCGTTCGGCGCGACACTGACGCTTAAGAGCTGAAAGTCTACTAAGGAGTATACTTAAACGATACTCTCATTTTCACTCGATATTCTACTACTTTGCCTGCTTCAACTCGCATATCGAGTTCTTTGACTTCCGCAACCCTTATTTCCTTCAGACTTTTTGCAGCCGTTTCAACAGCTTTTTTAGCAGCGTCTTCCCATGATTTTTCACTGCCCCCGATAATTTCGATGACTTTATAAATGCTGGCCATAATCCTTCTCCTTTCTTGTTAACGAGTTTAAAAGAAAAAACGTTTCACACCAGCTTTTCAGCCGATAATAACAAATAACGCAAGCAGTTCATTAAACGATCAATGTAAAAAAAACAGAATTAGAATTATATAAACGGCACTATTGCAAAATCCGACTTAAAGCAAATGAAAAAGGTTAAAAAACAATATCGTGATGAGAATATCTATTTTGAAATCATTTAATGCCGTTGAATTTCAACATAAATCAGAGAAGGAAATAATAATAACAGGAATAAAAATTCGTTTATTTAGTTGCTATTATACCTCTTTTTAAAAAAACATCAATCAGAGAATATAAATGGTTCACTACTTATGATAAGTGGATAATATTAATGGAAAACAAGCGGCTATCGTCAGTTTAAATGCCCCCACGTTTTGACTGAATTTTTCCAGTCAGAGAACGGATAAGGGCAGTGCCATTATCATAAAATATTTTATCATAAAATTCCTGCGAGAGGCCCATTTTCAGGAGGTTTTCAATCTCTTCCTCCCGCTGCATTATCAGGTTCGGATAATCCGACCCGTATAAAATTCTTGATTTATATTTTTCCAGATAATCAGCGCCCAGATTATATCCCTCGTAAGGCGGCGACATAAAACAGAAGGCGGTGTCAAGGTACAATCGCGGACACCAGTCCAGAAGCTCGAAGAAACCGGCGAATTCATAAGCCCCCAGATGGGCAACAGTTGCGGGAAGTTCCGGTAATTTTTTTACCACCTTCATGAAATGCTCCAGGCCAACATATTTATTACCCACCGGTCCCGTTCCCGTGTGAAACAACATGTGTTTATTTTTTCTGATTACCATTTCGTACAGGGGAAAAAGACGCGCGTCGCACGGATAAAAATTCTGGACAAGATGATGAAGCTTGAACCCAAGTATCTTCGGATTTTCAAGAAGCCTTTCTGCCATTTCCAGCGCGTTATCATCGTTCGGATGATACGCCGCGAAACAATAAATATCTTCATATTCCTCAAGGATTTTTATGTTCCACCGGTTCAGTCCTTCTGCGATACCGGCACGGTGAGCATAGTTGGAATACACGATGGTACCGACGCCTGATTGCCTCAGACGTGCGATGCACTCCTTGTAATAATATCGGTGAATTATGTTCCAGTTGTAAATTTTATTAAAGGAATCCCAGATGGCGTCAAAAAGCTTATCCGGAAACAGATGCACATGAAAATCGATTAATTTTTCGGGAAAACTTACCATAACCAGCGCCGCCTTACGCGCCTGTTAAATCATTCCTCTGTCATTCCCTGTCCTCCGCTGGCGGAGGTGTCACGCCATGACGGAGGTGGATACCTTTTACAACTCTTCTATCAAGCCTCATGGGCCTTCTTCCCGTAAACCCTTTCATACGCCGCGCAGTATGGGCATATGCCATGCTCGATAGTCTTGACAAACCAGTATGCGAACCCTCGCTGCTTCTTTCTTGCGCGTGTGCATACCTTACATTCAACACAACGCTGGGCCATTTTCTTATCTTTTTCTGTTACGGAAGTTGTTGTCATGTTGATCCTCCTAAATTAAATTAGGCACTGTAGGGCTGCTGAAAAACGCTCTTCTGCTGTGTTGCGCTGCAAATCGCACCGCTCAACGTATGTTAATATACGCTTCGCGGTTCGGTTTTTTGCGCGTCTTGCATCTGGACATTTTTGAACAGCCCCATGTGCTAGTTTTCCACCGGCTGCCAACTGGGCATCTATTAACTTTTTATTCCTGTCATTCCCTAGCTTGACTAGGGAATCCAGTTACTGACAAGAGCTTGCGTGGTTCGTCGATTGTGATTATTAAAAAAATATTTGATGCCAAGTTTTAGTTCTATAGAAACAAACTTATATGTTCGGCAATAACTTTAGATAAAATAGGCGGGACCGCATTACCAATTTGATTATATTGAGATAAACAGTTGTAATCAGAATGCCCATTTTTTTTTGATAACTTAGAGGATATAAGAGTCCTTTTCCCCATAAATCTATATTTATCAGGAAAAGATTGTAAACGCGCCGCTTCTCTTGCAGTTATATTTCTGTTTTGGTTAGGATGAATAAAACTAGAATAAAATGATGCTGGAATAGTATAAGATGGTTTATTAGGATCAAGCCTACGATTATTCATATTATATGACTGTTCGGAAATTTCGCCATTGCCATTTCTCTTTCGTTCTTTATATTCTATGGAAACACGAGAAACCGATTCTCCAATATTAATATGACTAAATCTTTCAATAATACGCTTAGTATGCTTCATAGCAATGTGATTGTATATCATTCTTTGATTTCCTCTTGCCCAAACTTGATATTCAGATGCTGGCTTCTTCTCATAACGTTGGACTTCTTGACCTTCAGATGCATTGATTTTTGGTAAATCAGAAATTGCTGCTTTAACGGTAACCGCTTTTTTTAAGCCTTTTATTTTCTTATCTATATAATGTGTTTTGAGCGGGGCTTCTATGGTTAAATTTTTCTTGTGCCCAACAATAAATACACGTTCTCTCAATTGTGGAACACCATATTCTGCTGCATTTAAAGTCCAGATGTTTAAATTACTATATCCTATGTCGGAAAATGTTTCTTTTATCACTTCAATCATCTTAACACCTTCTGAATTATATCTTGATAATATTCCTTTCACATTCTCCATTATAAAAACGGTGGGCTCCAAGTTTTGAACCCAATTGGCAAAATCCTTAAAAAGCAAATTTCTTGGGTCATTTGAGTCTCGCTTAAATGACCCAGCATTACTGAATCCTTGGCAAGGTGGGCCACCTATTATAATATCGGGAATTTTTTTACAAACATCTAAAATATCATTTTTTGTTTTATACTTTCTAATGTCGTCTTGAAGTATTATCATCCCATCGTCTTGATTTTCTAGCAATGTATCTGTTGCCCATTTATCTATTTCTAGAGAAAAAAACACATCATATCCGGACATTTTGAATCCCAAACCAAAACCTCCAGCGCCAGAAAACAAATCAATAACTTTATGTTTACTTGTTTTAGTCATCTTATTAATGCATTTCTGCTTCCACAAAATTTGGAAAATATCTATGTATTTTACTATATTCTTCCACCATTTCTTTTGATAGAAATTTTAAATTTTTATTTTTTCCTAATTTCGATATTCTATGCAATGTTAAATTTTTATCTAAATAACGCATTTCTCCAAAAGTAAGAATAGGTACAACAATTTTATAGGGTTCATATTTATCTTTTTTGCATTTAGTAAAAGCTAATCCTTCAAAATTACATTTCTTTATTTTATCCTCATCATTGTTTGAATAAACGATACCACCAATGCTTAGCATTGGAGAAGATCCATCTTTATATAAAAAATTAAAAAGTTGCTTATATTTTAATTTGTATTTTTTACCAAGTCCCCAGTTTCTTCTTGCTAGAACTTGATCAATTTCGTTATTTACTATATTATAACAAACTCTCGGATAATTTTCTTTATCTAAATCCTTTTCTTCAACATCAATTGGTATTTTTGATTTATTAATTCGGTCTTCTAATTGCTCGTATCTTGTTTTTTCGTCATGTTTATTCGGCAATTTATCGGGGCTAACATCCATCGTTAATAATATAATGCTCCCTGTTTGTGCTCGCGATATAAAGGTGCCGACATCAGTAATCATGCTTTCTCTCAATGAATAATCGTAATCAAGCCAAAGAATAATTTTCTTTGCCCAACCAATCGTGGGCAGTACGTCATTTGCATCTCCAAAAAGCAAGCGAATACACTTATAAGGGCAATTGAATCTAAACCTGTTTTTGTCTTTAATTTCTTTTTCGATACTTATCAAATCATTTAATCCGAGAGATTTATGTATAAGGGAGAAATCTGTAAAAAATGTGGAGCCAAACCCAACATATCTATACTTGGTCAAATCAGAAAAATTTAATAATTTCCTGAATGCTTCACATAGCATTTTGCGTTCAATTGTTTTAGCCGGGCGTAGATTATAATTAATTCTGTCGTAACTTGTGGTCATTATTATTTGCACTCCCGATCATAAACATAATCAAATGTTTTTTCTCCAACTTGTTTTGGTGATGAGACATTAAAGAATATTTTCAACTTTTCAACTTTGCCTTCGCTTCTAAGATAGCTTATTTTAACTTCATTTTTTTCTTTGGTCTTTTGTTTTTGAGATGGCGCTGAAAATACCGAGGATGTTTTAACATCTATATAGTTTTTTAAAGGGGCTGAATCTATTTCATTTTGCAAATATTTATCTGCTAATTTCTTATTATGAAATGCCGTGCTCTCCTTGTGGACTTCATTAAGAAAATCAATTACAGGCCTCATTAGACAAATCATTTCATGTTTTACATTCTGATATAATTGCGAATCAATATCCACGCTGGTTTTTGAGGTGTTCCATGGCAAAAAGGATGGTTCTTTTGATTCAAAAAGAACGATACCTCTAAATCCATTAAACTGGCTATGATATTCAGGTATTTTTACTGGAGTTTTTGCACCCCATCCACTAATCTCCGTCTGTTCAGGACCTTGTATAAGTCTGTTATTACAAAAAATATACCATCCACCCCTATCAAGCTTTTGTGTGCCTATCCCAGCATATATCTTAACATCCGTATGACCATATATTTTAAATTTTTTTTCCCAATATGCAGTTGTAAATTTATTGCCATCGTATAATTCCAATCGATTTGACTTGACAGAATAGTTGTTAATTTTTATTATTAATCCCTTTGAAAGATTAATTAAATGCTGAAGCTCTAATTTGTTTTTTAATTCAGATAGGAAATTTTGCTGCTTGAATCTTTCTATTACATCCTCTTTTAATGAAGTTACTATTATTTCTGTTCCACATTCTGATAATAAAGCACTTTTTTCTGTAACAGTTTTAAATTCAAAATCCCACTCATTTTCTTTTTCACTCCATTTTTTAACGGGAATTTCAATAGTAAAAGATGTTTTAGCAGAAGTGGATTTTATTTCAAAATGCTTACCCATTTTAAACAATGCTCTTTTCATGCCGATTCCAAATTGACCAACTGAATAATCTATTTGAGGGGTTTTTGACGGTCTACCGAAACGAAAAGCATAGTTCTGTGCCAATTCTTTATCTATTCCACCGCAATTATCTTTTATCTTGAAGCAATTGTCTTTTACAGTAATATCAATTTCTAAACCTGTAAATTTCTTCTTCCCACGTAAGTTAACAGCTCCATCCACACAGTTATCAACTAAATCACTTATTGCATCAATTAAAGAGATATCACGAATTAACATATTAATGAATAACTCTTTGCTTGGTCTTCCCTGTACAATATTTGAGTGAGCTTCATTTTGGGGGCTCATAGCTTCCTCCTAAAAATATATTATTATGCAGTAAATTACATGACTGGTGAAGTTGTTAAATAGAGACAGTACCCTATTTTTAAAATACATTTTTAAAATCACGTTAAATATACTCGCAATGTTCATTTAATCTTCTCCAGCATCTCGCCCATCATGCGATGGATTAGGTTGATGGCTTTGAGCGGGCGAACCATTACCTTAAATTCGGTAATTCTGCCATCAGCGCCCCAGGTAATCATGTCCACGCCATTAACGGTGATTCCGTCTATCACTGTGGTAAATTCCAGAACGGCATTGTTGCCGGAAATGACTTCTCTTAAATATTTAAAGCTGTCGTTATTGAAAACATAAAATGCCGCGGTAAGATAAAGTTTGGTGATTGGCTTTCCCTCTTGCGGTGTATGAACAATCGGAGAATGGAAGACAACATTATCAGCCAGAATATTTTCCAATCCGGCTGCATCCTTCGTTTCAATCAGTTTGTGCCATACTGCTATGGTATTTTCAATCATAGGCAAATCTTACAAAAGGAGTGTTGGTTTGTTTTTTAGAAGCTTTAGATTCCTTAGCAATTTATTGAGAATAGTTCAAGAGTTAAATGTGTCAGGGCAGAGGTGAAGGGTGAAGAGTAAAAAGATAAATATTTGATTGCCACGGAGCGCAAGGCGCTCCTCGCAATGACAGACGAGGCTCTACATAAACCTATGCGGCTATCTTCAACTTAACATGCATGCCGGTTTTGGTTACAAGCGAAATCAGCATTTCAAGGCTGAACTTTTCCCATTTGCCTGTAATTAAATCTGAAACACGCGATTGACTGACACCGAAAATCTTTGCCGCTGTGGCTTGTGTGAGTTTTTTTGTTTTAATAAATTTTCGGATATCAGCCATCAAATCGGCTCGCATTTGCAAAATCGAGGCCTCATCCTGTGAGTATCCTAAATCAATAAATACATTGCCCGATGATTCTGTAATTGATTTTTTCATAAATTACTCTCCAATTTGCTTGTATCTTTTACGAGCCAGTTCGATATCACATTGGTTCGTTTTTTGAGTTTTCTTTTGAAATGCATGTAATACATAAATAGCATAACGAATCTTGGCGACATAAATTACCCGCCATTCGCCCAGAACATGAATGCGGATTTCTTTTGCACCAGTCCCGACAACTCTAACAAACTTACAATCTCGTGGTTCGAATCCATCCTGAAGGGCACGAAGTTCAAAACCTGTAGCACGACGTGCTTCTTCCGGGAAATCCCGTAGATCATCCAAACTAGAGCCGACAAATTTTAATAATTTCATAGTCACGCGTCAATTATATAAGTTTTTATATATTTAGCAAGATAAATTTTTGAATATAATGAGCAGGGAACAAGGTGAAAGGGGCGCAGGACAAGAAAAAATTTCTTTCGGAGTAGCACCCGGCGAATAACCTAAAGGTCACTATAGGGGTCACGCGAGGGCATCCACGACTTAGCCGTTTATAGATGACCGATTAGGAGCAGCAGTAAAATTGCCAGAACATGTAATATCCACCAGCCCGGCTGGAATAACATAAAATATTTCATGACGCCCTCCTCCTATTTCCATAAATAACTGCCGATAATGTAAACGGCAGTTAACGTGACGAGATGCGCAAACCAAAAGCCCATATTAGGAAAACGGAAAAGTCTACCGCTGCGCATCGGCGCGTCAGGTCGGCTTATCACAGGATCAAGATCAAAAAGGGCTATGCCCACGGCAAATTTACCCCAAAGAAGAATTATATCAGCCAGAAGCGTTCCCATGAAGATTGTCTGCAGAGTCCATATTTGCGGTGGATGTTTAATGGAAAAATGAGCCATAGTGATTGAGCCGATGATTACCGTCATGCCATTAAGAAGATAAGCAAAAGGAATTGTTGATCGAAAAATAAATAAGATAGGAATGACGATTATGCTGATAAACCCTGCCACGAAGGGTATGTAATTCCCCGCGTCTTTGACAAGTGGATGTATCCGCAGATGAAGCAGCCAACCACCCAAGGCTAAAAAAAAGATGGCCAGAATCAATACCAGCCGAAGATAATCTTTCTTCTTCATAGTTCACCTCGAATTTTTATTTTATGGATCACTCGGCAAACAATGTATTTTAAAACTGTGTGCTTAAATATATGCCTAATTTATTTTATTTCAATTATTTTTTTGGACCGGTCGCCGGGAAAAAGAGACGAGCGAAGGGTGTAAATTATCCCCCTACGCTTCCCTGCCAACTATTGTGGTAGGTTAACCCCATGGTGCCCTTTAGGGTATTTGGTAATTCGTTACACTCATTTTACCACGGCGCTATGCGCCTGGTATAATTCGTCCAGCAAGCTTCAGTTCACTTTGTTTCTGAAGCTTGGGTCTCATTATCGGCGAGTCTCAATCCCACTCTGCTTCGCGGGATTGTTTCCAATAGCCTTTGGCTATTGGATAGTTCGACTTACAAATTTCATTATACTGCACTTATGAAATTTGAGTCTCACTACAACTAACGCTTTCTATTGTCAGTGAGTCTCATTAAAAATTTGTTTTATTTTTTCTCACAACGGAGTATAAGACTCGATATAAAAAATTAAGAAAGGGAGGGTAGTAAACAATGGCGACAAATCTAAGTTATGAAAGTAAGCCTTGGTTGAAATCGTACGATAAAGGTGTTCCGGAAAGCATCAAATACGAAGAACTCACCATGCCGGACTATCTCGAACGATCGGCAAAAGATTTTCCCGATAATACAGCGATGGTGTTTGTCGGCTATAAGCTGACATACCGCCAGTTCAAGGATCAGGTGGATCGTTTCGCTACCTGTCTGACGGAATTCGGTATCAAGAAAGGGGATGCGGTATCGATTCTCCTGCCCAATAGTATTTCTTGCGTTGTCGCCTACTATTCTATTTTGAAGATAGGCGCCATCGTTGTCATGAATAATCCTCTTTATTCGGATCCGGAGTTGGAACATCAGTTTAAGGATTCCGATTCCAAAGTCCTCATCACTCTTGATGCCCTCGGCAATCGCATGATCGATCTGCGGCCCAAAACTAAGATCAAACAGATCGTTTACATGGGTATCGGCGACTTCCTTAATCCTATTAAAAGGTTTCTCGGAAAAAAACTGAAGAAATTCCCCTTCGCTGATGTGAAGGCTGCTCCGGACGTCTATCGTTGGATGGATTGCATCTCCAAGTACCAGCCCAATCCGCCGAAAGTAAAACTCACCTTCGACGATATTGCCATGTATCAGTATACCGGAGGAACAACTGGAGTATCCAAGGGGGTTATGCTGACCCATGGAAATCTCAGCAAGCAAATCCAGCAAATTGCCGCTTGGTTCCCGACCTTTGGAAGAGGGAATGAAACCATACTTGGTGCTCTGCCCTATTTCCATGTATTCGGACTTTCCTGTTCCATGAACCTGGCCGTTTACGATGGGTGGAATCAGATCCTCATCCCCCGTCCCCAGCCGGAACCGCTGCTGGAGGCAATCCGAACCTACAGACCGACCTTTACACCTCTTGTGCCGACCATGTATATCGGCATGCTGAACCATCCCGATCTGAAGAAAACGGACATGAGCTGTATAAAGGGAGCTTTTTCCGGAAGCGCGCCTCTTCCCGTGGAGGTCATTCATGAATTCCAGAAACTGACAGGGGCTTACATCTCCGAAGGTTTTGGTATGACGGAAACAAGTCCGGTCACTCATACTAATCCTTTCAATGGGAAACAGAAGGTTGGCAGTGTTGGTCTTCCCATTTCCGATACCCTGTCCCGAATCGTCGATCTTGATGACGGTGTGACGGACATACCCTTCGGCAAACCCGGTGAATTGATCGTCAAGGGGCCTCAGATAATGAGGGGGTACAAGGGAAAGCCTGAAGAAACGGCCAATGTTCTAAAGGATGGCTGGATGTATACGGGCGACATCGCCACAATGGATGAAGACGGTTATTTCTATATCGTTGATCGTAAGAAAGACATGATCATTTCCGGCGGCTACAACGTCTATCCCCGTGATATCGACGAAGTCTATTATGGAAATCCAAAAGTTCAGGAAGCGTGTTCTATCGGTATCCCCGATGCGAAACGCGGAGAGAACGTGAAACTCTTTGTCGTTCTCAAGGAGGGTGAGACGGCTACGGCGCAGGATATGATTGAATACGGCAAGGCTCATCTGGCAGCTTATAAACTGCCGACGGAAGTTGAGTTCCGCAAAGAATTGCCCAAGAGCACTGTAGGAAAAGTACTACGCAAAGAATTACGCGCGGAGGAATTAAAGAAAAGAAAAGGTTAATAACAGTCTCAGGATAAAATAGACATGGTAAAGAAATCTCCCCCACCCCCTCTTTAGAAAAGAGGGGAGTACCTCCCTTTACAAAAGGGAGGTTAGGAGGGATTTTATGAAGTAAATGTCGTTTCTAATATGGGACCATTAATAATTAGTCGGTCGTGAGGGTACACGGATATTGTATTTTCACTCTACCGGAAGAAAGAAGGAGCCAATGGATTACAAAAATATTATATTTAACGTTGAAGAAGGAATCGCGACAATAACTTTTAACCGGCCCAAAGCTTTAAATGCAATGAATTCGGAAACCATGTCCGAGCTTTTTGACGCGGCGACAATCTGTAAAAATGATGAAGACATTAAAGTAGTGATTTTAACCGGTTCAGGGGATAAGGCTTTTGTGGCGGGAGCAGATATTGCTCAGATGCAAAATCTTTCTGCTCCGGAAGCCTTCAAATTTATGGAGTCCGGCCATGACACATTGCGTTTGATCGAAACTATGCCGAAGCCTTCCATTGCTGCTGTTAATGGTTTTGCTTTAGGTGGTGGAACGGAAATATCATTGGCTTGTGATATGCGCTTTGCCGCCGAAAATGCAGTTTTTGGCCAGCCGGAAATATTAATCGGCCTTATTCCGGGATGGGGAGGAACTCAGCGCCTGTCGCGACTGGTTGGTTCGGGCGTTGCTAAAGAGCTAATTTTAGGAGGCGGACAAATAAACGCGCAGAGAGCATATGAAATCGGACTGGTCAACAGAGTGCTTCCCGTGGCGTCACTTATGGAGGAAACTAAAAAATTCGCCAAGAAACTGGCGTCCATGCCGGCTTTTGCTTTAAAGATGGCCAAATACAGCATTAATTATGGTTATGACCTGGCGCTGGATAACGCCAATAAGCTGGAAATAGAATGCTGTGCGCAGTGCTTCAGCACGCAGGATCAGAAAGAAGGCATGAAGGCGTTTTTGGAAAAGAGAAAACCGACGTTTACAGGAAAGTAAAAGTTCACTGTTCTACGTTCAAGGGTCAAAGTTATTAAACCTAGAACGTAGAACGTAGGACTTTTAAATCCCCATGAGGGTAAAAAAGATTTACCAGATTCCTAGCCAGTGTGAGCTTCCCGCCAACCAGATAAGCGAGATCACATAAGCTATCAGGAGTGCCGTGGCTATTTTCTCCGTCAGGGTTATAGGCGGTTTATTTTTTATTTCCTCAGCCATGTGCTTTACCTCCAATAGTATTTTGAAATATTTCTTCTTTGTCAATATATACGGGAATGCTGATTATTGTCAATCCTTTCATACAGGAAAAAGTGGAGGGGGCTCCACTCATTAATTTCCGGTGGACACTATTTCTATCAATGACTGGTCATAGTCTTCAGGTTTATCGTACCCCAGAAGATTCAAAAGAGTTGCTGCAATATTGGACAGACCTTTTTCTTTAAGATTAGCCATCCGGTATTCACCCTGATACAGGGGATCAAAGATGATAAAAGGCACAGGATTCAGGGAATGTGCTGTCTTTACTGATTTTGCACCCTTTTTGTCTATGGTGAACATCTCATCCGCGTTGCCATGATCCGCTGTAATAACGGCAATCCCCCCTATCTTCTTGATAACAGCCAGCAGTTTGCCGACGCACTTATCCACTGTCTCCACGGCAATAATGGCTGCATCCATCATACCAGTGTGCCCGACCATATCACCGTTCGGATAATTGAGCCGTCCGAATCTGTAATCACCACTTTTCAGCAAGTCTATAACCGTATCCGTTATCTCTTTGGCCTTCATCTTCGGGACCTTGTCAAACTCAATCCTGTCGGAAGGTATCTCCACATATTTTTCCAGCGATTCATCAATATAACCGGAACGGTTGCCGTTCCAGAAGTAAGTAACATGGCCGAACTTCTGAGTTTCAGATACGGCAAAGGTTTTTACCTTTTCCGCGCAGAGGTATTCGCTGATAGTACGGTCGATAGCCGGAGGTTGTACAAGAAAATTGGGGGGGATATGAGCATCCCCGTCATACTCCATCATTCCCGCATAAAATATATCAGGAAGAGGTCCCCTCTCGAATTCAGCGAATTCCTTTTCGGTGAATGCTCTTGATATCTCGATGGCGCGGTCACCCCGGAAGTTGAAAAAGATCACGGCATCTCCGTCATGGATAGTCCCAATAGGCATCCCCGAACTATCGGTTATAACAAACGCGGGCAGATACTGATCCGTTGCTTGCGGATCTTCCGCGTAGAAAGTTTTTACCGCCTCGGAAGCGGATGAAAACGTTCTGCCTATCCCCAGAACATGGGCATCCCATCCTTTTTTGACGATATTCCAGTCGGAATTGTACCGGTCCATGGTTACCTTCATGCGTCCGCCTCCTGACGCTATGGCGTAATCAATACCTTTTTCCTCTGAAATTTTTTTCAGTTTTTCCTCCGTAGGAATAACATAATCCAGCGCCGTCTTCTCTCCCACATCCCTCCCATCAAGAAGGACATGAATCCTGACCCTCTTGAAATTTAGCTCAGCGCACTTGTCAATCATGATGAACAACTGCTCAATATGCGAATGGACATTCCCATCCGACAATAACCCAATGAAATGGATAGTTCCTCCTTTTTGGGCACGCTTGGCGATATTATCCCAAACCGCCGACTGAAAGATACTTCCTGTCTTGAGCGCTGTATTTACAAGCCGAGCGCCCTGATCAAAGACCCTGCCGGCACCGATAGCATTGTGTCCCACCTCGCTGTTTCCCATATCATCATCTGAGGGCAATCCAACTGCCGTGCCGTGGGCATTCAATTGAGTGTATAAATCGGATTTGAATAACTGATCGAGGTTGGGTGTACTGGCCATGTGAACAGCGTTTGTTTCATCCGGTTTTCCTATCCCTATGCCGTCCATGATAATTAACAGAACGGGGCCTTTTCTCCCGTGAAAGGACTGCAGTTTATTGAGATGTAATGACATTGATGTGCTCCTTGGTTACTTATTGAGAGACTCAAAACAATCGCTCAAAACTTAAAAATCGGACAAAAAAGAGGGTGGAATAATCCACCCTCTTTTAAAATTTATTTATTAAATATTTTCCAGAATCATGGACATGCCCTGACCGCCGCCGATGCACAGTGAGGCAAGACCGCGTTTTAAATTTTTCTTTTTCATCTGCATGGCCAGTGTGTAGGTAATACGGGCTCCTGAACAGCCGATGGGATGTCCCAGAGAAACCGCGCCGCCGTTGAGATTGCATTTGTCCACATCAACTGCCAGTTCTTTCATGCAGGCCAGCGCCTGCACGGCAAAAGCTTCATTTAATTCAAAAAGGTCAATATCCTTTACTGTTAGATTAAGTTTTTTGAAAAGTTTGCGTGTTGCCGGAATCGGCCCAAGACCCATATATGCCGGATCAACTCCGCCACTGGCAAAGCCGCTGATTTTGGCCAGAGGTTGAAGTTTTAGCTCCTTGGCCTTTTCGGCGCTCATGACAACCACAGCCGCTGCGCCGTCATTAATGCCGGACGCGTTTCCCGCCGTTACTGTGCCATCTTTTTTGAAAACGGTAGCCAATTTGCTCATCTTTTCCAGCGAAGTATCCATTGGACGTTCATCAACTTTAAATATTTTGGGATCGCCTTTTTTCTGCGGGATGACAACAGATACAATTTCATCGGCTACCGCGCCGGAGGCGTTGGCCGTTCTGGCTCTTTGGTGACTTTGAAAAGCAAATTCGTCCTGCTTCTGGCGTGAAATTTTGTAAAGGGCCGCGATATTTTCCGCGGTCATGCCCATGTGATAACCGTTGAAAATTTCATAAAGGCCGTCATAGACCATCAAGTCGGTAATTTGGGAAAAGGGCATGCTCATACGGTATCCCCAGCGAGCCTGTGGTAAGGCAAAGGGTGCATTGCTCATTACTTCCATTCCGCCGGCGACAATAATATCAGCGTTGCCGGACTGAATTGCCTGCGCGGCTAGGGCAATGGCTTTCATTCCGGAGGCGCATACTTTATTTACTGTATAGGCGTTGGTTTCTTCCGGCATTCCGGCGAAAATGCAGGCCTGCCGAGCGGCATTTTGTCCCAGTCCCCCCTGTAAAACATTGCCCATGATTACTTCATCCACGTAAACAGGTTGCAGGGATTTATCATAGTCATAATATTTTTTATTGATTTCCGTCATTTCAAAACTGCCCAGAGCGTCAGCGCGGCAGCTTTTGGAAAAATCATCGATTGACGGTCGAAGTCCAGCGCGTTTGAGCGCTTCCTTGATGACCAATGCTCCGATATCAACGGTTCTTATGTCTTTTAATGATCCACCGAATTCGCCTATTGCCGTTCGGGCTCCGCTTACAATTACAACATCTTTCATTTTTAACTCCTTTCTCGTGTCGAAATATTTTTTAAACCCTGTTTAAGGATTATTTCTTTCAAAAGCATATTAGCTGCAGCCGCGTGTCCTGCGGCAGACCAATGGTCGTCATAATCCTGATAAAATTTCCGTCCGTCCGGTGTGTTGCGGACAAAACTTTCAAAGTCAATAAATGAAACTCTATTTTTGTTTTTCTCGCTAAACTCAAGTAAAACCCACCTTCGGTTATCGGGCTTATCTTTAAGATATAAAATGGACTTGTCTGAAGTATCTATTATATAAAGATGGGTATTGCCTGCATCCTTGCGGAGACGGTTAAGGCAATATAATCCGAACTGTTTATGTTCCTCGTCCAGAGTACTTTTTTTGGGCGCATCAATGGGCGGGGGAAAATCAAAACCAGTTGGGGCCTTGTCCATGCTGAGAGAAGCGCGAATTCTCCTGTCAAATAAACGCCTAAGAACGCGGGCATGATAAGCTTTAACGTAAGAACGACGAAAAAACTTATCCCATGACCAGTAACTTGGTTGCTGGCGTGCAACCATTGCCTGAAAATTTTTTTCATCATTGGGCTGCGGATGATATTCTATATCATAATTGGTTGCTGATATTTTCTTAATGCCGCATAATAAATCATTGGGACAAAAAACATAAATAACTGCGACGGGCTTTAATAAATCTTTATATAACTCAAAAGAACGGACAACCATATCTATATCCCTGCCCGGTATGGCCAGATTTATAATTTGATAAGCAGGATCAATTTTCCGTAACTTCTTTTCCAGAATTTCGCCCATGGTTTGCTCCCATTGGACGCCCCAACCAAAAGCAAATGAATCTCCCAAGATAACTATATTTTTTCTGCTTGCAGATAAATCCCAGTCCGGGCCGCGGAAACCGTAGGCGTTTGTGTCCACTGTATAGTCGAGTTGCCCCGGATAATATAACCTAATGTTATGCAGATTTTTTTGCAGAACATATCCGAGTTGAGGATGATAAGCGCCGTAGATGCCTTGAACCACAGGCCTTCTTACCTGATAAACAGCTTCTTCAATATTACGAATTTTCAGCAGGGGCAGAGTTATTTCTACAATGATAACGGCAACACAAAGAGATACGATTAACAACAGTATATTGATTAAAAAATTTACTATTCTTTTTTGAGCCGATAATTTTTCCGGATCTAGCATAGGCACGTTCTTTCTTTTCTTTTTCGGAAAATTAAAATAATGTATAGATAAACGGAGCCACGGCTGATCCTTCTGCCAAAAACAGCATTATGCCGATTATCAGCAGAAAAAAAATAATAGGAACAATCCACCATTTCTTTCTGACTTTTAAAAAGTCCCATAACTCTGATAATATTGATAATTTACTCATGCCTTCTAATACCTCGCTAAATTATTTTTAATCCCGCGTCTTGGAATCTCCCGGCTTCAGCCGTGGGAGGTCGCGTTTATGAAACTTCCGCAGAATACCCCGCCATTAATGGCGGGGATGAATGCGGTGCAGGGGTAAGGGGGATGCAATCCCCCTCCTTGCTGTTAAAGATGCCCCGCGGCTTGCCGCGGGGAGTTTCACTATAGGGAGCCTCCGGCTCCTGTCGGAGGGAGCTCCACTTAAAACTGTCTTTCATAGTCAGATTTTACCTTTAGAGTTTTTTCTCTGGCAATCCAGTAGCTTTTTACGCTCTTGTCAATCTTCATATCCAGAAATTTCTTTCCTGTCAGGGAAGCTATTAGCCCGGCGGGTGTTACTATCAGATAGAAGATAACAACCATGATTACTCTGGTCATAATAAAGCTCATAACCACAGACAGAACCATCCATACTTTGTAAACGGGTTTCAATACGGAGGGGGAAAATAAACCTATGATAAAAAAAGCTGCAGCCAAATATAAAATATAGTCGTAATTATCATTTTTTTTCCAAAGCAAAAAAAATCCGATAATAGTCAAGATTGTACCCATTGTAATTCCGAATTTTTTCCATTCGGATTTATTGCCTTTAATATTTTTGATTTCTTCGCTAATCGCCATTTTGCTAGTCGTTTTCGTACTTCTTCAGCCAGTTGATATCATTACTCAGTGGTTTTTGATTTTCTTTGTTTAATAGATAATTGCCCATAATAAGATAATCCATATTTGTTCTCATAAAACACAGATACGCGTCTTGGGGTGTGCAGACAATAGGTTCTCCGCGAACATTGAAGGATGTATTAATGATTACCGGACATTTGTGTTTCTCTGCAAATTTGTCAATCATTTCGTAGTATATGGGATTGTCTTCACTGGTCACGGTTTGTATTCTAGCTGAGTAGTCCACGTGTGTTACCGCCGGAATGCTGGAACGAACAACATGCAATTTATCCAGTCCGAAGTATTCCTGTTCCTGTCTGGTCATTGCTCTGCGGATGTTTTCTTTAACCGGCGCGACTAATAGCATATAGGGACTTTCCCTGTCAATATCGAAGAAATCGGCGGCTTTTTCCTGAAGAACGCTGGGAGCGAAAGGACGGAAACTTTCCCGAAATTTTATTTTGAGGTTCATGATTTCCTGCATTTTAGGAGACCGGGCGTCACCAATAATTGAACGGGCACCTAAGGCGCGCGGTCCAAATTCCATCCTTCCCTGAAACCATCCGATTGTCTTTTGCTGGGCTATCAGATCGGCAATTCCGGCAGGTATTTCCTCCGGGGATAATTCGGTGTAAGCGATGTTGTTGGCATTCAGATATTGAAAGATCTGCTCATTGCTATATTCAGGTCCGAGAAGTGACGCCTTCATAAAATCTTTTCGGTTATTTGCCGTTCGCTGATTATCCAGATACTGATACCAGACAAAAAGAGCGGCCCCAAGAGCACCCCCGGCGTCACCGGCTGCCGGTTGTATCCATATATTATCAAAGGGTCCTTCCCGTAGAATTTTTCCGTTTCCCACACAATTAAGAGCCACTCCTCCCGCTAGACAAAGGTTCTTCTGCTTCGTTTCGCTATGAATATGACGGGCCATGCGCAGCATCACTTCTTCTGTCACATCCTGAACGGAACGAGCCAGATCCATATCTCTTTGGGTAACATCTGATTCAGGTTTACGGGGCGGCCCGCCGAAAAGCTTGTCAAATTTCCTGTTGGTCATGGTTAGGCCAGCGCAATAGTCAAAGTATTTCATGTTTAACTTAAAGGAGCCGTCCTCTTTTAAATCCATCAATTCAGAGAGTATCAAATCCTTATATTTAGGTGTTCCGTATGGTGCAAGTCCCATAACCTTATATTCCCCGGAATTAACTTTAAACCCGGTATAATAAGTAAATGCCGAATAGAAAAGTCCCAGCGAGTGTGGAAAATGAATTTCGGAAAGTATTTGAATTTGATTATTTTTCCCGATACCGTAACTGGTGGTCGTCCATTCGCCGACGCCGTCTATTGTAAGAAATGCCGCTTCGGGAAAAGGCGAAGCAAAAAAAGCTGAAGCAGCATGAGATTCATGATGCTCCGGGAAAATTATTTTTCCTTCATAGCCCAACTGCTTCTTAATGAATTCCTTCATCCACAGCTTTTGTTTTATCCAGAGAGGAATTGCCATGATAAATGATTGAATGCCGTAGGGAGCAAATGCCAGATAAGTTTCCAAAATACGCTCGAATTTAATAAAAGGCTTGTCATAAAAAGCAATATAATCTAATGATTCGCTGCTTATTTTTCCTGTTTCCAGACAATAATCTATCGCCTTCGCCGGAAAAGAAAAATCATGTTTTTTTCTGGTAAAGCGCTCCTCCTGCGCCGCCGCGATAATGTCGCCGTCACGCACCAGGCAAGCAGCGCTGTCGTGATAGAATGCAGATATTCCTAATATGTTCATGTTAAAATTACTTTTTGTCCCCTCTAAAATATAAATATTTGAGTAACACATTCAAACAATTATTAAAATATAATTATTTATGATTGTTAATGCCGGCAAGTAATACCATTTCTAAATTAAAGATGATATTGAGGCGGCTAGGCGGAGGCGACGAGGCGTATTGTATACATACGTTGAGGAAGCCGACAACGAAGCCAACAAAAATAGCGCTTTGATTTAAAATTGGTATAACATATATTTGTGTCTCCAAATGAGTATGCAGCGGAATCAGCGATGGAGAGCATTTCTAATTCATCAAAGTGGTTTGCGAACTACAAGCCACATGTTATCACTGGTAGGGAAACGATCCCAGATATTGAATCGGACGATCTGGAATCCCGTATCCTTTATAATTTTGATAAGAGTTTTCGGCGTCCAGTAATTAACGTGGTCCGGGTACCGGAACCCGCACCATTTTTGTCCCATGACGATGCGATTAACACAACCGTAATTAGGCACCTTAATAATGAGATGAGCGCCGGGTTGCAAGATTTGCAGAATTTTCTGAAGAACTTCACGGGGCGCGGATTCATGTTCTAAATAGGCGGACATAATTGCCGCGACAAAGAAATCTTTTTCGAAACTACTCAATCCCAGAAGAGCGTTACCGCAGAAAACACTGCCTCCCCTGGTTACCGCGATTTTTTGAGCGACTTCGGCCAGTTGTCTGGATACTTCAATTCCGAAGGGAGTGTATTTTTTATCCAGACGCGCCATGACTTCACCTCCTCCGCATCCCACATCTATCACCGGCCCTGTGGGGAAGTACAGTTTGATCAGATCAAGGAGCTTATCCCGGCGAATAAGCCTGTCCTTATAATGTTCAATGACGCGCACGCCGCGACGCAGTGCGGATTCCTTTTTCTTTTTTTCCTCAGCGACCTGATGCGATGTCTTTTCCCAGGCATAGGTTTCTTCGAGTTCTTCATAGGCAGGAGGATTTTCCAGATAAACAAAACAGCACTGGGCGCACTTTTTTATTATCCATGGGTTCTTTGAATATATCGAAGGTTTTATATCCGCATTTTTTTTGCCGCATAGAGGACACGATCGATAAATGCCATTATTGGCTATAGATTCTGATTGTTGCACCATCATTTTCTCTTATCTATATAATATTAAACAAGCGAATAAATTAGGGGAAATTCTTACACAACTAGTCATGGGTTTCAACCTTTTTTCTTATAATAATTCGCTTTGGGAAAGAGTTTTTTTGCTTGCCTACGCCTTTTTTTTGTTCTATACTCTCCCGCACTGTTGTAAATATAGATAACTAACCATTCGTCAGTTATCACAAAGTCAGCATTAATGAGATAATTTACTTAATTTTAAAAAGGAGGAAAAAATGAAAAAAGTAATTGCTGTGGTTTTTCTTGTTTTATTGTTGGGTGTCGTTACATCTTATGCGGCTGGGTTAAAAGTGGGGGACAAAATAGGTGACTTCAAACTGAACGATGCTCTTAGTGATAAGGAATATACCCTCAGTTCGCCGGAATTAGCAAACAGAGTTCTTTATATCGTATATGCCAGTTCGAGTTCGGCAGATGATAATGATCATGTATCTGACGCAATAAAAGCAGACATGGATGTCGAGCGTCTGAAAAAAGAAAATAAATATGCTGGACTGGGTATAGGAAACCAGAAGGATAGTCCGGTGCCTAATTTCATGATTAAGATGATCGCCAAGCGCAAGCAGAAGAAGACCGGCGCCATCATCCTGCTCGATCCGGATTTTGCATTCGGCGATATCGCGGGGGCTCCGCACAAAATCGCAACATCAATCCTTGTTGATAAGAATAGGATTGTTCGTTACATTTATTCAGGTAAAACTCCTATGGAGAATATTCCCCAAATTATTGACTTAATAAAGAAATATTCAGAAGAAAAGTAAATTGCCTGTCGTTTAGCAATATTCCCCCTCGATTTTCCCAATAGGATTCGAGGGGGAATCTTTTATTGTGATACTTTAATGAGACCCAAGCTTCAGAAACGAAGTGCATAACCTAAAGGTCATCTTCGACTGAAGCTTGCTGGTCGAATTATCCCACGTGCAAAGCTAAGTGGGACTATTGTAATGAATCCCAAATTTACAAAACAAAGTGCTTTTATATAATGCCAGTGATTTGAGGTGAAGCCATTCATGGTCAGTATTATAGACGGTAATAAAATAGCACAGGATATTCGCAATGAAGTGCGCCAAAGTGCTATTTCGCTGAAAGAGCAAAAGGGAATTATTCCTGGCTTGGCTGTCGTGCTCGTCGGCGAAGATCCCGCCTCGCAGGTATATGTTGGGAAGAAAGCAAAGGCATGCGCAGAGGTTGGCTTTCTCTCCCGCGAGTATAAGCTGCCTGCCGACACCAGTGAGAACAGACTGCTGGAAATTATTGCCGAGTTAAATAAGGATCAACTTATTCACGGCATTCTGGTTCAACTTCCTCTGCCTAAAAATATTTCTACGGATAAAATCATTGCCGCCATCGATCCTCACAAAGACGTGGACGGTTTTCATCCCTACAATGTGGGTGGCCTCGTAACCGGCTCGCCGCTGTTTGTTCCCTGCACGCCCCGGGGAATCATGGAATTAATCGCCCGCACCGGTATCGACCTGAAAGGTAAAGAAGCAGTTGTGATCGGACGCAGCAATATAGTAGGAAAGCCAATAGCCCTGTTACTTTTGGCGCAACATGCCACGGTCACTATTTGTCACTCACGGACAAAAGATTTGCCATCTATTACACGCCGGGCTGATATTCTAATTGCAGCCGTCGGTAAACCTCAAATGGTTAAAGCGGATATGGTTAAAGATGGCGCGATAGTCATTGATGTTGGTGTAAATCGTTCGGAAAACGGCAAATTAGTCGGCGATGTCGCTTTCGATGAAGTTGCGGCCAAAGCATCCTACATTACTCCTGTTCCCGGCGGTGTCGGGCCGATGACGATTGCCATGCTGATGAAAAACACACTGGACGCGGCAAAAATGACAGTTTAGTTTTATCACCCGCTGTCTTATGCATTATATCATTTCAAATTGAGCAAATCCAATAAACTAAAGATTTTGCTGAATCGTGCCTCCCATGTATGTTCACACAAGGCACGTTCATAGCCTTTTATTCTTATGAATTCCGCTTCGTCAGGATGAGCCAGATAATACTTTATCTTTTGAACAAGATCATTAATACCGGAATAAGTTAATATCTCTTCCCCCGGCCGAAAAACTTTGCCAAGTTCCGGATGATCTTCGGTTAGATAAAGACCGCCGCTCATGGGAATCTCAAAATCACGACCTTTGAGACAAAAAGTGTTTTTATGTCCGGCTATACCGCCAAAGCCTAGGTTGATTTTACTTTTTGAATACATCTTGATCATTTCCTCTGTCGAGAGATGGCCGCGAGGCCAGCCAATTCCATAGGTTTCCACATTGATTTCCCGTTTTTTCAATTCGTTAATTATTGTTGCGCGATTGCCGTAACATTGTCCGATAAAAGATACATCAATCGTTTTTTCTATATTATAAGGTTTATGAATTTGCGGATTGGCGCCTTCCGGAAGATAAACAGGCACTGCGCCTTCAGCACAGTATTTGACCAGAGCATCTTCCGTGCTCGTCCAGCAAATATCAAAATAACGGCAAATATCACGAGCACCCCATGCGCGGCCGTCTTTAACTTTTCCGACAAAATATTCCTTATCATTAAGAGCCAGATTGATTAGCGGTATTTTATGCTTACGAATTGATTGCAATGTTTCCGAATTGATAATCTCTCCCGATAAGTATGAAAATATTAAATCTGCTTTTTCATCCGCCAGCCAACTATTTATCCGATTAATCATATCTTTGTTCATTTGGGATTTTAGTGATTTGTGCCAGTCTTTACGTTGGTGGTTGAACAGGTCAAACCAATCATAGTGGCGAACTCGGCCGAATTTTTCTAAAGACGGTTTCAGCGCTTCATTTTCCCAGTTGTAATTATGGTAGATCGCAATGATGTTTAGTTCACCTTTGGCTTTGGGCAGTATGTTAGGAAATCGTTTTTTCATCTCCCGTCTCACGTTATCGTCATCGGGGATGCTTAATTTTTGCCGAGTTAATTTCTGTAAATAGTATTCTTTTTCCCGTTGAAGCCTGCGGTAGTTACTCCATGCACGTAATTGTTGACGATATTTTTTTAAAGGATCGTTCATAGTTATTTTCTTAGGGTATATAACCTCATACCATTGGATTTGTCTACGCGGTCATTCATCATATTCAAAACATGTCCGGCATCAATGGCAGGAATGGAAAATATTTGCGCGACATCTTTGCAGACCAGCAGCGCGCCCACGCCTGCGCCTATAAGACACAGGTCTGCCCCTTGAGGGATTTTGTTCAGAATCGGATTTTTGACATCTTCCCAGCGAGTGGCTATGTATTGGGCTGGTATGTTAACAAATTCTATATTTGGATAGCTGTTGAATCGGGCAAACCATTCTTTGCAACTATTTTCGTTGTAGTCGGAATTCAAGATGGTAAGATTTTTGCCGTTCATCGCGAAGGCAAAATCTTCCGAGGTTAAGTAAGCATAGATAACATAGAAAGGAACATAGTTTTCCGCAGTCAAACTGATATGGTGAGTGTGTAAAAAATCCAGGAAATCAGCACCGGTTGAGTCCGGTTTTGTTTTTAAAAAAGATAAAAACCCCGCTGCAGAGATGTTTGAATTTCCCGGATAAACAAGAGGAGCCAACAGGCCATGATTGGCAAGATATTGCATAGCTGAAATATGTTGGGGCATAACGTTCCTGATCGCTTCAATAGATTTCGCCTGTTTATAAAGTCCGTTACAATCCAGTGTATAGTTATAAAAAGCGTATTCACCGTCGGCAAATCGTGCCACAGGGAGAGGTTGTCTATTCTGAAGAGAATGAACAACTCGCTGATGCAGAAATTCACAGTATGAGTCACCGGTCTGAATATGATGAGCAAACAGACAAAATTCCTGTTCTAAAACCGTGTCGGAGAAAATTTCAGCTACCGGTGTGTTATCAATGCCGGAAATGACCAGACGGCTGAAATGAAATGATTGGTCGGATATCAAATGATCTATATAACGTTTTTTGTTCATGGATTACATCCTTTTCTTAGCGATGACAGCATAACTGCCTCCGGAGTAAAACCTGGCGATGATTCTGGCCAGAGCACTCGGTATTGCGTTTTTTTGCAGTTTCTCTTTTATATATTCCGACAAATAACTTTTCCGGCGGATAATTTCAAAACCATGTTTTTCTAGAAGAGCCGAAAGCGACTTAGGACTGAAGTGGTAAAAATGAAAAGGCAAATCCCATTGAGGCCACTGGCGCCAGATCTTACGTGCATCGTACCCTTCATAATTTGGCACGTCAACCACCAAAATACCGTCATCTTTTAGCCAGCGGCTAGCCATTTTAATATATACATTGGGATCAGCCGTATGTTCAAGAGAATGCCATAGCGTGACAACATCATAGGTTTTTTCGGTAAGTGTGATGGAATTGATATGACCGACATGCACCGGAATATTGAGCGTCGAATTGACATAAGCCGCCGCATCGGCAGAAACGTCGATACCTTCTACTTCATAGCCTTGCCTTCGGCAGGCCAGTAGAAAATAACCGCGTCCGCAGCCGATGTCAAGAATTCTTCCTTTTTTTTTGTATTTACGAAAAAAACGCAGACGATGATTTTCCTGTTTAAGCCGCTGGGTCATCTCGTCGGATTCCGGATTCAATTCTTCATGGTAGTGGCTTTTAAAATATGCCTGATTATATAAATCGGATAATTGATCATGTTTCGGTCGTGGGTCAAGTACGCCCAGGCCGCAGATCGTGCATTTATAAACATACCAATTGTTTTCGTTGAAAAGAAAACGGCGTTCTGAATGACCGCAGATAATGCATGTTTGTTCGGAAGAAGATGTCATAAAATGCCCGTCCGTGAAATGGTTTGATGAAGAACGTCGGCAACAATGCCGTGACCGGCGGCGTTCAAATGTCCATCAAGAATATAAAAATGCTTGTCTTTTCTCATAATTTGAGGACGACTGCCATTATAAAAATAATCGATACAGTTCAATTTGTAAAAGGTTTTTTCTTGCTAAGATAATTGCAGAGTATATCAGCTGTCATTAATGACGCCTTGTCTGTGAAGTGAACATCATCATAAAACATTGTGCTATTTTGGGGCAATATCCTCGCCAAATCAATACATTCCACACCGCGATCACGGCATACTTGAAGCAAGGCATCATTATATGCCTGCATTCCCTTCATCAGGGCACTTACAGAATAGTATCTTTTTGAATTAAAGCTTCCTATCCAACCATACCAGAGAAGATTCTTTTCCTGTTCAGTTAAGTCTTTTTTCCACAATGAAGGCTGGGTCATAAAGATAATTCGAATAGATCGATGTTGCGCAATATCAATTATGGCATTAATGTTCCGTTTATATTCTTCCAATCCAGAAGATAGATCTGGTAAATCATCAACAATGACTGATGCTCCCTTCCGGAGATTCCTTAAATTAACAAATATACCACCTGCTTCATCCTGAATCATTTCCCGTTTAGAATACATATCTATCACTTGTTTAATAAGGCTAACAGTGGCTAATTCATCATAATAACCGCTATGAAATCGATATTTACCCTGGAAATACGGTGTCTCTGAAAACGCCCCACGAATGAGTCGCTGTTTCCAGTATTCATAATGGTCTAAAAAATAAGGATCGTAATCCTTATCTTCTATTAGCCTTCTATTTAAATCATTACAGCCAACTAGGATGATAACAGCGTCAATGCCGGAATATTGCGGCAGTAGATATTTCATATGCATGAAATGCTCCCTGGTACTGAGCCCTGATTTGCCGACATTACCTACCCAGACTTTAAATTTATTAAGAGAATTTAATTTATTCTGCAGGGCATATGGCCAGGATTTTTCCTGATCGAGGAAAAGACACTCTGTGGTGCTTCCACCAATTGTTAATATCCTGTATTGCTGCTCTGCAGAAATCTCGTCCCCCCTTATGCCGTCGGAATTGACATTAAAATGCGCTGGGCCGCTAACTCCGGCCATTGTTCCGGGAATTGGCTTGGAAACTCTGTGTAAATTGGGAGGCCAAACGTAATATTTGTGATTTTTGTCTTTAATGGCAAAATAAGCCCGAATACTCAATTCGGCAAGTACTAGGGCAATAAAGATAGAACCGAGTACAAGAGCTATACGGTAAATATATTCTCGTTTGGAAACTTTTTTAATATTTTCATTAAGCATGGATAATCTGTGACGAAATAAACCTACGTTGACATTAAGTAGCAGTTCCCCTTTTTTGCTTCAAGATTTCATAAGGGCTTTTACCCCGTTGCAGAAAGCCCCCAGTTCCCGCTGGGGGTTGAATACTTTCTGCCAATCGCGGGATGTCGCGTTTTGGAAAGGAGCCTCCAACTCCTGCCGGAGGGGCTCCACTATTCAATCTATAATAATGGGTGTTAAAGCTATAATAATTTTCCTATTAAGACAACTTTTATTATTTTAACTATGTCACCATGTATATAAATAGCCGATACTGTTTTGCAGTTTTCGGGAAAGTAATCTCAAAAACGCTGGATGATGGGTCAAAAAATACAGTCCCGTTTCCAGTAAAAATAAAATTACAATGATAATAAAGGCGATTAATATAATTGTCGTCATAATCGTTTTTTATGTCTGTGCCATTTCTAAGGCAATCTGGTAACACTTCGTTTTGTTGTAATGGGCATATTTATCGCGCACAAAAGAGGCTGTCATTTTAAGGATGATCAATCGGAATTTTGCTTTTCGTTTTTGTGAACACTTGATTCGGGCGATGGTTTGAGGCTTGTAGTGTTTTGCATAAAAAAGATATTCGGCCCGAAGCTTTTTCTCAAAAAGAATCACATGCGACGTGTTAATTTCGCTTCTTCCGCCCCAGTGGAATACTTCGGCGTCTTCAATATACCCGATAGAAAAACCTTTTTCTCTGACGCGCCAGGCTAAATCCTGGTCTTCTCCATACAAAAAAAAGTCTTCGTCAAATCCACGTAGTTCGTCGAGCAGTTGTTTGTGGGCGATTATGAAAGCCCCCAGAACGCAGGCGATATTTCCTTGTAGATTAGCTGTTTCACCGGATGTGAATTTTTCTCCCGGATATCTATAAGATACCGATTCCTGCGATGTTCCATCCGGATTCATAATTTTCGCTCCAGCCAGTCCGATCTGTCGATTGGTATCCATGAAAGCAATGGCTTTTTGTAGGGTATTTTCTTTGATAGTTGTATCAGGATTTAGAAAAATAACGTAACGGCCCTTGCATTCTTTTAGCGCCTGATTATTGGCCGCGCTAAACCCTTTGTTTTCGCTGTTGGCGATAATTCTGACTTCAGGAAAACTTTCTGCTACGATTTGCGCGCTGTTATCAATTGAACAGTTATCAACAACAAAAATTTCTTTTGTTACTCCACTTGTCAGTTGAAGTGAAGCAAGACAACTTTTTAGAAAATCAGCGGTATTGTAAGAAACAATGATAATAGAGATATCCATTCTTTAGCTTTTTTGTGTTATAATTTTCCTTTTTTTATTCCTGATATTAAGCTTTTTTCTGCCATTATATTCTCGTAGATGGCCGCATATTTTTTTGTTACATTATCCCATGTGTTTTGCGCTGCTGTTTGCCACGCAACGGCAGCCATCCTCCGACGGATATTTTCATCGAGCAGCAGAGCTATTTTTGCCGCGATATAATCGATGTCGGATGTATCATTGACAATAAATCCGTTTTTATTTTCCTGTACAATATCTTTAGCGCCGACATTGCTACTTATAAGTACAGGTAAACCGGCTGCCATTGCCTCAAGAACAACCATGCCGAATGTATCAAATTTGGAGAGCATAATATAAAAATCACCGGCCAAATATATTCTGATTAATTTTTCTTTGCTTACAGGACCGGTAAAAATGACATCGGAGATGATTTGAGCTTCTTGGGCCATTTTTGCATATTTCTTTATATTCCCTTTACCGGCAACGATGAGCTTGAATTTTCGATTTTGAGCTTTTAATTTGGCCAAAGAAAATAAAACGTTATCAGAGACCTTTAATCTCAAAATTCATTGATGCAAACAAAATTACCGTATCAGAGATGTTAATTCCCAATTCACTGCGAACACTGTTACGGACGGAATCTTTGTCCAGTTCGCAATAATCATTTAAATCCACACCGGGGTTAACAACAGCAACTTTATCGGGGTTGATATTGTATTCCTGTAAAAAAATATCTTTAGTCAGACTGGAGACGGCGATAAATTTTTTACAGTTACCTTCATAAACAAGTTTTCTTTCGACCCAAGCTGTTGCTGAATCATAGAGGCTCATCTGCTTGTGGCGAACATTATGAATCCAGTATCGGTGAGGAATGCCGTGCATAGTAAAGATATCAGCGGCAAAAATTCTTTCATGGCTATGAACGAGAGAAAAATTGCCATGATTGATCTTGCGTTGAACAAAATAAGCGAAGCTGGGTGTGGTCAGAAATTTAGGAAAAGAGATAATCGGCATTTGGTGAAAAGTTATAGGGGCCGCTGATTTTTGCCGGCGATTAGCGTACACATGAAATTTATATCCTGTTGAAGAAACGAGTCTTCCGGTTAATTCGGAAGAGAATTGTTCAGCTCCGCCAAGCAAGCCGTATTTGGGTATAACTACCGCAATTTTTTGCATAAATTTTAGTATCGTTCTTCTTTTTTAGAGAACTAAATAACACAGAAAAAAGAAAAAATCATGTTTTAATAACTTTGTATATATGATAGCAAACACCACGGAGATTTATTATAATACCATATCTAAATCAAAGCGCTATTTTTGTTGGCTTCGTTGTCGGCTTCCTCAACGTATGTACAATACGCCTCGTCGCCTCCGCCTAGCCGCCTCAATATCATCTTTGATTTAGAAATGGTATAACGTAGCAAAATACGATATTTTATATAATTACCCGTCAGAGTATTTGCAGCAGATGGATCAAATTACAATAGAGGTTCATTGCGGCGAAGAAGAAGAAAATCAGAATATTGAAGGCATGGAACATTTTTCTAAAAAATAGGGATTCATCACCAGGCAGAGACCTGTCGCCATGCTGTGGGCATGGCGTGTGTAATTGTTTAACAAAAGAAAAATATAATGAATTTTTTGGACAAGATTAAAAGTTGGCTGAAAATAGACGGGATATTGGCGCAGAGGCGCAATCAACATATTGACGCATTGAAGGGATTGGCCATTATCCTGGTCGTTTGGGGACATTCAATCCAGATCAATGATCCCAATTATGACAACAATCTCCTGTTTCGGATTATCTATTCATTTCATATGCCGATGCTCATGTTTTTGAGCGGTTTTATCTTGTCCACACAGTTTGGATATTCTCTTTTGAATTATCTGAAAAAAAATGCCGTCCGGCTGTTGGTGCCTTTCATTGTTTGGTACATCATCAACTATATTTTTGTCCGTTTTCAAACGGACATCAGTCTGCCCGCCTATTTATTTGATCTGATGAAATCGCCTGCGCGCGGATTATGGTTTTTGTGGATACTATTTTTAAACAGCGCGCTTCTGTTTGGCGCGCTGAAACTCGCACGTTATAAAAAACGGCAGCACAGAGAAAACTATTTTGTATTAGCAGCGATTCTGCTTTCCATGACCGCCTCTGCTAATTTTCTTGCTTTAGCCGATGTTAAACAATATTTCCCCTATTACGCGGCGGGTTTTTTTGTATGCAAATATCTCGATGTACTGAAAGCCAAACGCAAGATCATTTATGCAGTGGCCATCGTAACCTTTCCTGTTTTGGTTCTGGGTTGGGAAAGAAATGCATTTCCAACTTTTTATCCCGTGCTTTTAAGCTCTCTACATAACGAAGACATTGCTCGACTGGTTGTTTCCATCTATAAATACGCCATATCCTTTGGAGGAATAGCTTTATGTTCTTTTATCTTGGAACGAATTAAACAGTCTCGATTATATTATTTTCTCAGTTGGTTGGGAATGTGGACTTTGGATATCTACGCTTGTCATAGTTATTTTTTATTTAAATTCAGTAATGCTATATGGTGGTATTTTTCCGCTGCCGTGGTGTCATTATTTTTCTCTCTAGCTCTATCGTTCCTGTTGCTCAGGCGTTTTAAAATCACTAAAGTACTATTTTGGGGGCAGACTAGTTAAAACCGGTGAACTCTTAATCTCTGTTACAAGATGTAATACCAATTCTAAATCAAAGCGCTATTTTTATTGGCGTTGTTGTCGGCTTCCTCAACGTATCTATAATACGCCTCGTCGCCTCCGCCTAGCCGCCTCAATATCATCTTTGATTTAGAAATGGTATAAAAATCGATTTGCAACCTCTATTATGATAGAAAACTTCATAAAGGATGATTATTACTGTATTTTTATGACTCTATTCTTTCAATTTAATCAAATCATTCGGCAGTATGCATTATAAAAAGTTTACCCGAGAGTAATCATTCCAATAACTCAGGTGTTACCATCCAGCTGGCCAATTGTTTCGCCAATTTCTTTATAAACTAGTTTATCTGCTTCCCAAACTTTATATCTTTGGGCAGTGTCAGTATAAATATGAGCAGGCAAAGTACGAGAATTTACAACTACACAAGATTCTTTGTTTAAATAACGTCCTGGATTGGCATAATAAATTAACGCGGATAATAATTTTTCTATCAATATTCTAACAAGTTTTCCATCATTGTTCCAGTTTTCAAAAGAAGCGTATGAACATGATAATGATAATCTGTACAGATCATATTTACTAGGTACTGGTCCGAACTTTTTTGAGGCGTACCTGGTCGTTTTTAATGGTCTTAATGCAAAAGTACCGGGATGTACTGTTTCAACAAAGTTTCCGTATGTTTCATATTCGCTGAATCCGGAGCCGGATAAATATTTTTTATCGACAGCATTCATTATTTTCCAAGCCCAATTCTGCTCCGTAGATGTATGTTCTTCAATAGCAGTAATTAATTCCTTCATATAATTTTTATTGATAAAAAAATGCTCGCTGATGAAAGAGAAATTAACACTTCGGGTTTTTCCGGTAATTTTGGAATAAGTATCGAAGTAAGGATAATGGTATTCTGAAGAAGGTTTGATCAAAATTTGATTTTTGTCATTCAAAAATCTTATGTATTTTAACATAATAGTGTCTGCATCCCATATTAAATAATAATCACTGATATCGGGTAAGAAACAAGCAGCCATTTTTAAAAATTGCTGAAGATACCAGCCGGCTCTTTGCCGATCCTGTCCTTTATTTTCAATATATTCCTCTATAGACTGCAAATTTACGGTAGAGATTAAATAATTTTCATCTAATGTGATGATAGGATAATTCTTTTGTAATCTTTCAAAAAAATGAAAGTTATCTTTAGATGTAATAACATAAATATTATGAGGCATGACATATTGCATGAGCGAAGTGATAGATAATAATGCAATATTGTTGTGTTTAGTACTTACAGGCATAATCACATCAAACATGATTTGTTCCACCGTTTAATGTTTATAGAAATAATTTTAGTATTTTGTCCATTACTTACCATAAATGATAAAATGTGAACAGAATGAAATTAACATTAAGTTTTTGCTGTTTCATCTCTGTCTTTTGGTTCAGTAGAAAATTTGAAGAAATAGTTTTGACAGAATTACCCTGTATGTGATTTATTGAAAGAAGAAAAAAGAAGAAATTAATTAAAATAACATTCATGGAAAAAATACAAAAATTAAAAGAAAAAAATAGAATGCTTAATCAAGAAGAGAAAGTATTCAAGCATGCCAATTTGACACTCGATGAACAACAGGAAAGAGGAAAACCCAAGAAATATCTGGAGGCGGCTATAGAGCTTTTTTCTGAGATGTCCGGAAAAACAATTGTTGAAATCGGCTGTATGCGGCAGCCAATGACCCATCCCATATCCGAGATGCATAAATGTTGCAACGATGGTCATTCAACGTATTTCTGGTGTATGACGGGCGCACAGGTTTTTTCGGTAGATATAGATTTCAAGGCTGTGAAAATTGCAAGAAATAGCATCCGGAAATTTAAAAACGGCAAGGTTTTATGGGGCGATGGACTTAAGTTTCTAAAAAAATTTAAACGCAAAATCGATTTACTTTTCCTTGACGCTTGGGATGTATTGCCCAGCAGTCAATATGCAGAAAATCATCTTTTGGCTTATTTGGCGGCAAAAGATAAATTAAACGATAATAATATTAGGCGATTATCGGCTTGACAAAAGGAGCCGATCATGATTAATACTAACATAAATAATAAATATTTGGAACACATTTGGTTTGCTATGCACCATTCAGAAGATCCAAATAAAAAGGCTTTAGCTTTACATTGCTATATAGATGAAAGCGGCACTGATAAAAATAACGACCCTAATAATATAACTACCGTTATGGGGGGTATAGTTTTAGATAAGGGCGGGATTTTTGCTTTTGATAGAAAATGGCAAAAGTTATTGCGAGACAATCAAGACATCAAAGCAATTCACATGAAAGAATTTGGCCTACATGGAAGGCTTGGGCATTTTAGCGAAGAAGGCAAAAGAGCTCTTCTTACAGAAGCAGCTAATATTATTAATCGATATAAAATACAAAGTTTTGATGTAAGTCTTAACAAAAAACAATTTGATACTTGTGTTCCACAAGTAATTGCAAAGCATATGGGGGGATTTTACGGTTTTTGTTTTCAGCTTTTTGTTCAGTCAATCCATCGTTATTCATTCAAAGAAAAGTTAGAAGATGGCATAGCGTATATTTTAGATGATGGTAATGAGTTTAAACAATATATTCTTCATTCCTATACTGCAATAAAAAGGTTGCAAAAAGGCAAAAATTTTTTTCATGTAGCAGGTCTTCTTTTTGATGATGATGAAAAAATATCTGCATTACAAGCTGCGGATATTATATCTTGGGGAGTACGAAGAATACAAAATACAGGTGAATTAAAGAACGGATTTGAACCCATTCATAGAATTTTAACAAAAAACCACCTTTACTCTTTTTGGAATGAAGAGATGCTTAGGGGAGTATGTGATTCTATAATGCCAGAACTTCAAGATTTTACCGAATTGAATTCTTCGGAATTTTAGCAGCTCGTTTCTAAAACCCTATCCATCATATCAAGGTGGTCACGGTTATTAAAACGGTAGGCGAACTCATTGAGATAGAGAGGAAGATATTTAGCAGATACTTTATGAAAAGTTCCATAGATGGCGCGTTTAAATAACGACCAAACATTTTCAACACCGTTAGTGTGAACAATGCCGTCTTTATCGTATGTCAATAGGCATTGAAAATAGACCCAGCATCGGCGTCCAAAACTGACCCACCCCTGAGTAAAAAATATATGTTTATGAAGACCTGTGTTTCATCCTCCAGCTTTCATTCCCGGTTTCTATGATTTCACAATGATGAGTAAGGCGATCCAGCATTGCGGTAGTCATTTTGGCATCACCAAACACTTGAGGCCATTCACCAAAGGTTAAGTTTGTTGTCATGACGATAGATGTTTGTTCGTAGAGCTTGGATATGAGATGGAAGAGCAGTTGGCTTCCGTTTTTTGAGAAGGGCAGATAGCCCAGTTCATCAAGCAGCACCATATCAAACCGAATCAGTCGTGCAGATATTTTTCCTGCAAATCCGGCCATTTTCTCCTGTTCCAACTCATTTGCCAAATCCACCAGGTTATAAAATTTGCACTTTTTCCCATCCCTGACGGCCTGCGCCGCTATTGCAGTTGCCAAATGTGTCTTGCCGGTACCGGTGCCGCCTACGAAAATCAGATTGATATGCTGTTCAATAAAATCCCCCTGATACAATGATTGAATCTGGTTTTTATCAACCGAACTCCCTTTGAAATCAAAACTGTCGATATCTTTGGGCGCAGGAAACCTGGCCTGCCCCATTCGATAGCGGATGCTTCTTATATGCCTTTCAGTGGCCTCGGCTTTAAGCATTTCTAAGATCATCTTCTCAGGAGTTGACCGGCTCTTTCGTCCATTTGACAACGCTTCATCATAAACGGACTGCATGCCCTGTAATTTCAGCTTTCCCATAAGCTCCATGATCTCATTACGCAACATTGCAGTCCCCCCTCATTAAAGATTCATATCGTCGGCAATCTGCTATTGGTTCCTGTTTCAGAATCAGGTGGGGAGGAATGCCTACATCCGCGGCAAAGTCCTTTTCCTGATTCCTGTTGAGAAGATTGATAACAACCTCCTTACTCACAGCTCTCATCTTCAAGGCGTCTTCGCATGCCTTGTCAACGGCATCAAGACCGTAAAGAGGTACGGCATTAAGAATTGCCACAAATTGACGATCCCAGTCGGTAAAACGGTTTTGCAATCCGTTGAGGACGTTTCCCATGCCCGTGGGAAGATCCCAGTCTTTGAAAGGAGCTCCGTTGCGTAAAGCGCCTGGTTTCCGTTCAAGGGCAGAAACATAATGCCATGGATTAAAAACCGTCTTATTTTCTCCAAAGTGCCTCTCGTGTTCTCCTACGACGCGGCCATCACTGACGATCATTATTCGATCGGCATATACTCTTATTTGTACGATTCTGCCTGTCTGACTGCAATCAACACTGTATCTGTTACGATCATAGGTCACAAGCGAACTGGATGTAACCCTGGCAGGACGTTCCCCATACCCATCGAAAGGGGGAGGCAGACTGATCATGCAAGGCTTCTCTTCTTCGTACACCTCCCAAACCGTCTTGTCGGAAAATGTCGGATGCTTATGGCTCTTTGCCCAGTTGATACATTGTCCTTTTAATGTATCGTTGAGCTCCTTGAAGTCCCTGGCCTTGATCTTGGGAATGAAAAATCTCCTTCTGGCTAAGCCTACCTGGTTTTCAACCTGACCCTTTTCCCAGCCCGCACCCGGTGTGCAGCTTACAGGATCAAAAAGATAATGGGAGCTGAATTGGACGAAACGGCTGTTGAAGTTCCTTTCTTTTCCTCCGATGATCTTGTTAACAACCGTCTTGAGGTTGTCATAGATGCCTCTCCTGCACACGCCTCCGAAGAACTCAAAAGCCTTTATATGGGCATCAAAAACCATCTCCTGGGTTTCTCTGGGGTAGGCTATGCAAAGAAAATAGCGACTGTAGCATAACCGCAGATGGGCAACCTTTACCTTTAAACTCGCCCCGCCTATCTCTACCCATTCATGGCTCCAGTCAAACTGAAATGCTTCCCCTGGTTCAAATCTCAGCGGTATATATACACCTCCCGTTGAGATCTTCCGCTCATTGCGCCATCGCTGAATATACCGCCTTACACTGTCATAGCCGCCCTCATAACCGTTCAGTTGAATATCCTCAAAAAGAATCTGTGCCGTTCTCCTTAGTTTCTTCGGCAGTTTCTCGTCCTCATCCAGTTTACCGTCAAGCATTTCTATAAACGGTCCCAGCTTAGGAATTGGCTGTTTCTGGCGCTCGTACTGGAAAAGGGTCTCTCCACTCCTGATTGCTCTTCTGACTGTGTTCCGTGATAGATGAAGATCTTTTGACGTTTGACGAATCGATTTGCCATCTCTATGTACTGATAACCGTATCTTCCGAATAGTTTCCACCGTGAGCATCCCTTTCTGCCTCCTTCTCCCATATTTATGGCAGAATAGAAGGCTTGCAGGCCTGGGTCAACTTTGAATGCCGATTTTGCCTATTGGTGGGTCATTATTGCATGCCGATTCACAATCGTATTTAACATAGGTTTCAGAATGGTTGACAGTGCTATGAACAAATTCAGAACTATCGAGCCACAAATAAGAAGTAAACTCGTCAGTATTGATGTTAGAACCCGGGATAGCATTAGCACGTATGAACTCTTTCAATGTACTTGTTTTCACATTATTAACCGCTTGCATGAGGATTTTACCTGATGTCCGTTCTTTTATCGCAACTACGGGAATTTTATTGGCGGCTCCGCGCCCGCGCGGACCTTTTCCTTTGCCACCTATATAAGTCTCGTCAACTTCGCAAACACCGGCGAACTTTTGACAAAAATCCTCATCTTCCTGCATAGCAATGCGGATGCGGTGCGCCATATACCAAGCTGTTTCATAGCTTGTAGAAAGTTGACGTTGTAATTGTTTGGCGGAAACGCCTTTTTTCGATGAACAAATTAAATAGATCGCCAAGAACCATTTAGTTAAAGGCAAATGAGAATTATGAAAAATAGTTCCTGTAGTAACAGAAAATTGATATTGGCAATCTGCGCACCAATAAAGAGAGCGTTCCTTGCCTGTTTTCCCTTGCGCTTTGATTCTTACAATATGATTGCCATTACAGCGAATACAGGTAAGTTCTTTAGGCCAGCGCACTCTTTCAAAGTGGGCGATACATTTTTCTTCGGTGTTGAATTTATCAACAATATCAAAAAGGGAAGGTTGTTTTTCTTTCATGGCGAAACTCCTTGTTTCAGTATTTGACTATAATATAATACTTAATTTTACTTTTGTCAAGCCGATAATCGCCTAATATTATTATTGATGATACTGATATTGGAAATGGCGGCAAAGGGCGATTACTTTTGCTTGTTCTGTTGGCGGAAGGATACGAAATATTGGTGAGTGGCAGGCAAACAATAGCCCTAAAAAGCAGACACTTTTGAAGAATCAGACAATTTTTGATTGGGTCACTCATCAAGACGGGAATTTATGACACATTTTCAGAAGGCCTTTTTGCGATGCGTTATTATCTATTTGCGTATTTAACGATGGATATATATTAGTCAGATAAAACGGCGCAACGGCGAAGGTTGAAATGATCAGAGTTAGCAATAGGGGCGTGACGGAATATTTTGAGTATATCTCTCATCCCTTTCATTTTGTTCCGATGTCGTTATTCTTGAAACTCATTTAAAAACTGTTTATATTACCTGAAAATCTACATATTCGGTAATTGAAGAAGAATATAGATTGAAAGCGGGCATAATGTTGAGGTAATCAGCGCTTCATGGTCTTATTGCGCAGCATTTGTGCCGACCTTCGGGTTAAGCTGTAACCTCAGGAAACGTTGTATTGGAACCTCAAAATAACGGTGGCTGGCAAAAGACATAATAATAAGAACAAAGAAAAATAAGGCCATGAACCAATGAGCGTAGAACAATTGCTGATTTATGGCTAGTTTAGCTGTAACCGTAACCACTATCAACTGTAAAGGAAAGTGAAGAAGATACGAAGAATAAGAAATATCACCAACAATAGACAATCTTTTGCCCAAAGTTCCTCTTTTTGTTTCTATTAATGCCAAAGACATAATAGTCAAGGGAAATAGTACAAAAGCCGCCCAAACGGAAATGATCATCTTCATCTTAAGAAGCCAAGAAGGTCCTATATGAGTGAACCCATAGTTGGGACTTATCGCGCCTATTGTCACCAACCATGCGATGGAAGCCGCAACAGGCAACCATATAGAAACTTTCCAAGTATCGCCTGTTTTTATAATGTGTTCATAAACAATAAAAACAAATCCACCAATAAAGAAACACTCTACACCCATTCCAATAAAATAATTAAAATTGTTTCCCAACACAACTCCAATAATAATGGCAAAAAGAACATTGATTATATTTCGATGAAATATCAGACAGAATACAAAGAATGTCAAATACAAGATCACCTCAACAGAAACTGACCATATTGGCCCATTGAATGAAGAGCCTTTTTCAAGACCCCATGAGGATGCAAAGAACAAGTTGAGAAAAAAATGGTAGATGTTGTTGTATTGGTAAATAAAATAATACTTTGTTACGTTAATATAAATAAGTTGACCAACAGCAACAACAATAAGGGTTATAAAATGAAGCGGATAAAGTCTTGACAGCTTGAGAACTGAGAAATATCTCAGTGTTATTGTTTTCTCAGCGATGCGTTTCGAATATAACCAGAAGAAGATGAAGCCGGAAAGGCAGAAAAACAATTGGACAGCGGAATCGCCATGCTTATAAAAAATAAAAAGCGCATTAAATAGGGGTAGCTTATCAATGGAAAGCAATACTCTCTGTTTATTGAGGGGGGAAAAGAAATGTTGCCAGTGCCAAAGCACTATGCTGAGCGCTGCTACTCCACGTATTATATCGAGAGAATAAAATCGTCTAGGTGGTAGTATGTGGTATCTCATGTAAAGGCTGAATTTACTAATGTTTAGATGATTCCAAAATAGACCCGCTTCCATGTTCCTTTTGCAGATAATACTCCAACGAACAATTCTTTGAAATCACATTAATCCCAACGGCTACATTATCAATTGATTAGTTCCTTCTTATTGTTTGCGCCGAGTGCTTCTACCATATGTTATGTTAGATTACGAGCAAATATTTATTTCTCAATCGGTTCTTCATGGCAAGTTCCTTTCTTCCGTTTTGCGGGACTAGGGTTACTGCCAACTACGCTAAAATGTTTTGTCCAACTTCGAGGGTGCAGTCCAAATTTTGTCTAAAATCATTCGTTCCTTCTTATCTTAAAAGGACTGTTGAATAGTCAAATAAATTATAGATTCCAAAAGGAAGAAATGATAAACAAGATAAGCATATTTTAAACAGCGAATAAGATAAATACTTTCTTAGCAGCCATATTATGGCTGAAATAATTAAGGGAACTGTTTTTAAAGGAGAGGCTGTTGGAAAAGATTCCGCTCTCGGTTGCGATCATTACTAAAAATGAAGAAGAAAATATTCGCCAGTGTCTGCAAAGCGTTGCGTTTGCTCGACAGATTGTTGTTGTGGATTCCGGAAGCACTGATGCGACATTGAGTATTGTCAGGGAACTTGGCTGTGAAATTTACTCTGAAGAATGGCGTGGTTTCGGCCCGCAGAAACAATCGGCAATTGACAAATGCAGTGAGTCCTGGATACTGGTTTTGGACGCCGATGAGCGTGTTCCTGCCGATACGGCCGCCATCATAAAAAAAGTTGTGAATGATCCACAAGTAAAGGAAGTTGGATTCAGCTTTCCCCGCAAAAATTTTTTTCAGGGTCGATGGATTAAACATGCCGGCTGGTGGCCGGATAGAATTGTTCGTTTATTCCGCAAAGAGGCTGGACGGATGAGCGCGGCAATTGTCCATGAATCCGTGGAAGTTCAGGGAATAATTGGGGCTTTGGATGCAGTCATCGAGCATTACACAGAAAGCCGATTGGGAAAAATAATTCAGAAAATTGACAAATATTCAACTCTAGGCGCCGAAGCCGCTTTTAGGGAGGGGAAAAAATCCAGTTGCGCCGGCGCTTTTCTGCGAGCTTTCTTCACTTTCATTCAGGATTACTTTTTTCGTTTGGGTATTCTGGACGGCATGCCCGGATTGACATTGGCGGTCACGGATTCTGTTAATAAATTTTTTAAGTACATTAAATTGAGCGAGCTTAACAAAAAGAACCGTGGGGGTGCATGACCCATGGATGAGCGCTATGGTGACCATCAGGCTGATAGAATTGATCTATCGGTTATTGTTGTCAACTGGAACACAAGAGACCTTTTGAGAGATTGTTTGAACTCAGTATCTGAAACGGTTTCCGATCTGATTTTTGAAATTATTGTCGTTGATAATTTTTCATCCGACGGTTCTGTCGCAATGCTGGAAAAGGAATTTCCTTCCGTCATCAGAATAGTCAATAAAGAGAATAAAGGTTTTGGCGCGGCTAATAATCAGGCGCTAAAGATAATGAAAGGCAGATATGCTCTTCTGATAAATTCCGACGCTGTATTGACTATGGGGGCGGTAAACAAATTATGGGATTTTTGTGAGTCTAATGAAAAGGCTGCAATTGTTTGCGGACAGTTATTGAATGCCGACGGCAGCATGCAGAACTCAATTGCGTCTTTCCCGTCTTTGCTTACTCTTGCCGTCAATAACTCTCTTCTGGAATATTTGTTTCCCCGCCGGTATCCCAGTAAGAGATACAAGCACACATCGCCTCTCGAAGTTGATTCGATCGTCGGCGCTTGCATGATGATCAGAAAAAAAGCGCTGGAAGAAACGGGCGCTTTTGATGAACGTTATTTTTTCTTTTTTGAAGAAACTGATTTGGCTTACAAAATGCGGCTTCAGGGTTGGAAAATCTATCAAGTGCCGGATGCCTTCATTTATCACTTGCAGGGACAAAGCATAGGACACAAAGCAAGATCACGTATCGAATTTTATCGCTCAAGATATCAATTTTTAAGAAAATGGCACAAATCTCCTTATTTCCTTCTGGCTAAGAGCATAATATTTTTTCGTTTACTGGTTGATGAAGTTTCCTGCCTCATATTTATTTTTCTTACTTTGGGATTGAATAAAAAAGCGCGGCGTAAATTCATTATCTATTCCAAATTAATCAGCCGGCATTTTCAAAAAAGTAATTATCTGCAAGACCAATACAGCTAAAGTAATATGTTGACACTATAATATGATTTTAGTAGTAATCAATAGTTTCTTCGATAAGTTACATATGTTTGCCGGTGTAACCGAGAGAGTGGAGCTGTAAAAAAACACATCGGCAAAAATTTTTTATTTAAATAAAAACATAAAAAGGGAGGCAGATGAATTTATGGATGAAGTATTTACTATTTTGAAAGGATTTCTTGATCCTCTTTTTATCACCTTTGTTTTGCTTATAATATCTTTCGTCGTTTTTTTGTTTAACTGCAAGAAAAAAAGCGATTCTTTGATTCTGCTGATGTGCATTATTTTTGTTTATGGAGCGAGCATTGCCCCCGTATCCAATCATTTTTGCTATTATTTGGAAAAGGATTATATCGATAAACCTGCCGTCGGTGTTAAAAATAATATTGATGCCATTGTTGTATTGGGTTCCGGAACGAAAGAGATAAATTCCGTGAAGAAGACTTTTAATACGGAAATAGAGTCTCTCCGGGTTCTTCACGCTGTAGCGGTTTATAATAAAACTGGTGCGAAATATTTTGTTTGTTCCGGCAAAGGTGACGGAAAAACATCGCAGGCGGAGGCAATGGCAAAACTGGCGGAAAGCTTGGGCGTTCCCCGGGGAAAAATAAAAATAGAACCAAATTCAAGAAATACAAGCCAGAATGCCCGCGAGGTAAATAAAATGTTTAACAATAAAAATGTTAATATCGGTCTGGTTACCTCGGCTTTTCACATGAAGAGAAGCGAACGGGAATTTCAAAGATATTTTAACAACGTGCTGCCCCTGCCCGCTCATTACCTGTATTCTTCGCCCGAGGGAAATGTCGTTGTCCGGTACATGCCCCAATCAGCAGAGCTTTATAAAACATCCGTTGCTTTTAGGGAAATTGTCGCTCAATTATGGTACCGGTTGAAATAATTATTAAGCGGCAGATTTGTCGTACAAAGGTTTCAAAATGCTTATTTCCGCTCAGCATAAAATAGATATTACTGTAAGGAAAATACTTGTTATTCAATTAGGCGATATCGGTGATGTTGTCTGGGCCATTCCTTCTTTCTGGGCATTGAAAACGGCGTTTCCGCAGGCCAGCCTTTCGGTGCTGTTTAGAAAATATCACGGAGATTTCCTTTTGGACGATTCTCATATAGATAAGGTATTTACAGTCGAGCGAGAAAGCGCATTCGGCGGGATTCAATTAGTAAGAAAGCTGCGCCTCGAAAAATTCGATTTGCTCTTTGATTTGCGCGCTGATGACCGCGGAGGATTTCTGTCTTTCCTGAGCGGCGCGAAAATGAGAGCGGCGTTATATTTACCCACTTTACGATGGCGCAACAGGGCTTTTACTCATTTGGTTGATCCTCCTCCCATAAAGGAAAGAATATTGGGAGCGACGGAACAATCTCTCAAAATTATTCGCGGATTCGGAATAAAAGAAACAACGTCCATTCCGCAAATATTCGTTGATGAAAAGCTGAAAGATAAAATGTCAAAATTGTTAACTGAAGAAAAAGTTGAGACAAAAAATGGATGGATCAGCATCAATCCTTTCTCGCGCTGGTCTTATAAAGAATGGGATATTGATAAATGGAAACAGCTTGCATCTTTTATCTGGCAAAAATATAAAATGCCGGTGATAATTACAGGTTCAGCGGCGGAGAAAAAGCGCGCCGATGAATTGGCCGTTGATAGTCGTTCTGCGCTGTATAGTTTTGCCGGAAAAACCACGCTACGCGAAATGGCGGCTCTTTTGCAAATGAGCAGTATGCATGTTGGTGTGGATAGCGCTGCGCCGCATATTGCCGCGGCTGTTGGTACTCCGACAATTACAATATACGGACCTTCCGATTGGCGTGATTGGGCTCCAACAGGCGATAGAAACATGGTTGTCTTGCCTGATATGGATTGCTCACCATGCAATAAAAAAGGTTGTGATGGAAAAGGTTGGAGTAAATGTCTCGATAATTTATCTGTTGCCCAAGTGCAGGATGCCGTAGAAAAGATGCTTAATAATTTTGTGATTAAAAAACATTGACCTTTTATTTCGTTTTGTTAACCGCAGTGGAGCCTCCTTTGGCAGGAGCCGAAGGCTCCATGTATTAATGAGACCAGCTAAATTAAATGAAGTAAAGTTTGAAGCGTTAGTCGAATTATCCCGCGAAGCAGAGGATAACGCTACCTCCCGCGAGTTACACCGTATTCTTCCACCGGCTGGAGCCGGAGGATTACAAATCTTGCGGGATTGAACTATAAAAAAATCATCAAATTGTTTATATGAGCATTCCGGATTTTTATCTCTAAAGAAAAGGATAAGTTATTATTATAATTTGCAATTTAAGAATGTTTGTGGCTGATGACATTGATGCAATTTTATCTTGACAATGAGCATAATCTTGTGCCGATATAACGCATTATAAATTAATGGATTAATCAAGGAGGTTAAAAAGCAGAGTTATGGCCAAATATGTATACTCCTTCTCGGAAGGATATGGAAAAAGCAAAAATATTTTAGGAGGCAAGGGAGTCGGACTTGCGGAAATGGCGCATCTCGGAATTCCTATTCCGCCGGGTTTTACAATTACAACGGAAGTTTGCACAGCCTTCTACGAAAATAAAGGCCGTTATCCTCAGGGATTAAAAGAACAGGTTAATAAAGCGGTGCAGAAGATGGAAAAGGAGGCGGAAATGAAATTCGGCGATCCGGAAAATCCTCTTTTGTGTTCCGCCCGATCAGGCGCGCGCTCCAGCATGCCCGGCATGATGGAAACAGTCCTGAACATAGGTCTTACCTCGAAGACTATTCCAGGAATGATTGAAAAAACAAAGAACGCCCGCTTCGTCTGGGATTCCTACCGCCGTTTGATTCAGATGTATTCGGATGTCGTTATGGAAAAGGCCGAAGGCATCGAACCGGCAGAAGGAATGGGTGTGCGCCAGCAATTGGAACGTGAGCTTGCGGCAATGAAAGCACGCCGCAACGCCAAGTCGGATGTTGATCTTACAGATAAGGACCTCGCTGAACTTGCTAATATTTACAGAGCAAAAGTGCAAGAGGTTCTCGGCAAGCCATTCCCCGATGACGCTAATGAACAGTTATGGGGCGCTATCGGCGCGGTCTTTAAGAGCTGGAACGGAAAACGAGCTGTTTCTTACCGAAGAATCGAAGGCATTCCTGATGATTGGGGCACTGCCGTCAATGTTCAGGCAATGGTATTCGGCAACATGGGCGATAATTCCGCCACCGGCGTTGCCTTCACCCGCAATCCGGCCACCGGCGAAAACAAATTTTACGGCGAGTGGCTGCCTAACGCGCAGGGTGAAGATGTTGTGGCGGGAATCCGCACGCCCAATCCGATAAATGAAGAAACCCGCCAGGTAGACGATACCGAAGGACATCCCTCTCTGGAAAAAGCTATGCCTAAAGCCTACGCTCAGATCAAGGGTATTCGCAATAAGCTGGAAGCCCACTTCAGGGATATGCAGGATCTGGAATTTACCATTCAGGACGGACGCGTTTGGATGCTGCAAACGCGAACAGGCAAACGCAACGGTCCCGCCGCTGTCCGCATGGCCGTGGAAATGTATAGAAAGAAGATAATTAGCGCCGCCGAAGCGGTCTCGCGCGTAACACCGTCACAGCTCGATGAAATGCTCCATCCGATGGTGGATCCGAAAGCAGAAGCAACAGGCGATTTTCTGGTCAAGGGTCTGCCTGCCGGTCCGGGAGGAGCCGTCGGACAAGTTGTGTTTACGGCGGAAGACGCAGTCAATTTGAAGAAAGAAGGCAAGAAGGTAATTCTTGTGCGCGAGGAGACCAATCCAGAAGATGTAGAAGGCATGCGCGCGGCACAGGGAATTCTTACGGCACGCGGCGGCATGACCTCGCACGCGGCACTGGTGGCCCGTGGCTGGGGCAAGTGCTGTATTGTCGGTGCTGGTTCTCTGCATGTTGATATGCAACAAAAGATAATGTCGGTTGTCGGAAAAACAGTACGCGAAGGTGAAATTATTACGCTCAATGGAACCAAAGGCCGCGCCTATGTTGGAGCTCTGCCGATGATCAGCGGCGCTGAAGATGATAAAGACTTCGCGGCTTTTATGAGGCTATGTGATTTGTTGCGGCGCCTTAAGATCCGCACCAACGCTGAAACGCCAAAAGACGCCGCCAAGGCCGTGCAGTTCGGAGCTGAAGGGATTGGCCTTTTCCGCACTGAGCACATGTTCTACGGGGAGAACAGCGAAAAACCGTTGTTCTTTTTGCGCAAGATGATTCTTTCGGACAATGAAGAACAGCGCCGCGCGGCACTGGATGAGTTATTTCCGTTCGTCAAGAGCGATATCAAAAAGACTATGGAAGTCATGTCCGGCAGACCGGTAACCATCCGCCTGCTTGATCCGCCTCTGCATGAATTCGTGCCGGAAAATCCCGATGAAAGACAGCGCCTCGCTGAGAGTTTGGGTATTTCGATAGACAAGCTCAACTCTCGCGCGGAAAAATTGCACGAGACCAATCCGATGATGGGACATCGCGGCGTACGCCTGGGCATAACCTATCCCGAAGTAAGCGAAATGCAGATACGCGCTATTCTTGAAGGCGCGGCAGAACTTATCAAAGAAGGCAAAAAAGCTCTTCCTGAAATTATGATTCCGGTTGTCTGCGATGTGGCCGAATTCAAAAATCAGGCGGATATAGTAAAGAAGGTTTATCCGGAAGTGCTGGCAAAATACGGCATGAGGAAGCTGCCTTATATGGTTGGAACAATGATTGAAATTCCGCGCGCGGCGCTTTTGGCTGACCGGATTGCCGAAGAAGCGGAATTTTTCAGCTACGGAACGAACGATCTTACTCAGATGACCTACGGCTTTAGCCGTGACGACGTCGGCGCTTTTGTTCCCGAATACGTGGAGAAGAAAATTATTCCGGTTGACCCCTTCCAGATTCTCGATCAGGCCGGCGTTGGCCAGTTGATAGAGCTCGGCATTGAGCGGGGACGCAAAGCCCGCAAGGATTTAAAGGTTGGCATTTGCGGTGAACATGGCGGAGAGCCGTCAAGCGTTATGTTCTGTCACCGCGCGGGCATGAATTACGTCAGTTGTTCGCCCTATCGCGTGCCGATAGCGCGTCTGGCCGCCGCTCAGGCCGTGATAAATGAGAAAAAGACCGTGGCAAAGCCGAAGGCAAAGGTGAAAGTAAAAGCAAAAGTAAAAGCAAAAGTAAAAGCGAAAGTGAAAGTGAAGAAACGTAAATAAATACCCCTGATTGGTTGGTTGGAAATTTTGTCCCCCGCTGGCGGGGGCAAGGGGGTGGAAGTGCTATTGCAGGTGTAATGTTACAATAAGTTGCAGGCCGGAAGTTTTTATTCGAGACCTTTGCACAACGGCATAAAACCAACAACATTGTCATTCCCGCGAAGGCGGGAATCCAGTATTATCAATGGTTTCCTGGATACCGGCCTTCGCCGGTATGACGATTAAGGAAGTTGTGCAAAGCTCTCTATCCACCTCCGTCACTGCGTGACACCTCCGCCAGCGGAGGATATAGAAGCGTTCGCAATTAATAAAGGAACTTTGTTTTATGGAAATAGTTGTAAGAAACGAGAAACTGAAAAAATGGGTTAAAGAGATTCAGGAGATGTGCACGCCAGATAGGGTTTATTGGTGTGACGACTCCAAGAAGGAATACAACGAACTCATGTCGCAGATGGAAAAAAGCGGCATGGCTATCAAATTAAAGAAGAGAAGGAACAGTTTTTTGTTTCGTTCCGACCCGTCGGATGTGGCAAGAGTGGAAAATAGAACCTATATCAGCACACCCTTACAGGTTGAAGCAGGGCCAACGAATAACTGGATTGCGCCTGATGAATTAAAGGCAACGATGAAAGACCTTTATAAGGGATGCATGAAGGGACGCACGATGTACGTAATTCCTTTTTCCATGGGACCGATTAAATCTCCCATTGCCAAAATCGGTATTGAGATAACCGACAGCCCATACGTCGTCTGCAATATGCACATTATGACCCGTGTGGGGAAAAAAGTTCTCAGGAAGCTGGGGAAGAAAGGGGAGTTTATTCCCTGTCTGCATTCCATCGGCGCTCCACTGCAAGAAGGCCAAAAAGATGTTTCCTGGCCCTGCGCGCCCATTGAGAAAAAATATATCAGCCATTTTCCGGATGAAAATTTAATCTGGTCTTACGGTTCCGGTTACGGCGGCAACGCGCTTTTGGGCAAGAAATGTCTGGCTCTGCGCATAGCTTCGGCCATGGCCAAACGCGAAGGCTGGATGGCGGAGCACATGCTGATTCTGCGGCTGACCAGCCCTGAAGGGAAACAGTATCACATTGCCGCAGCCTTTCCTTCCGCTTGCGGCAAGACCAATCTCGCCATGCTGCAGCCGACAATTGAAGGCTGGAAATGCGAATGCGTCGGCGATGATATAGCCTGGATGAAAATCGGACCAGATGGAAGGCTTCATGCAATAAATCCCGAAGCTGGATTTTTCGGTGTGGCGCCGGGCACATCTTATAGTTCCAATCCCATGGCGATGGATACTATCAAGAAAAACACCATTTTTACCAACTGCGCTTTGACCGATAAGGGCGATATCTGGTGGGAAGGAATGGACGGCAAGCCTCCCAAGCATGCGATTGACTGGAAAGGCCGCGACTGGCCGACGGAGGTAAAGGAAGTTGCGGCTCATGCCAATGCTCGTTTCACCGCGCCTGCTTCTCAATGTCCGGTCATCTGCCCTGATTGGGAAAAGCCGGAAGGTGTTCCCATTGATATTTTTGTTTTTGGCGGACGCCGCGGGGGCGTTGTGCCTTTGGTCAACGAAGCATATAATTTTGATCACGGCGTTTTTTTGGGCGCGACGGCATCATCGGAAACCACTGCCGCCAATATCGGAGCGGTGGGCAATTTGAGGCGTGATCCTTTCGCTATGCAGCCGTTTTGTGGATACAATATGGGTGATTATTTCCAGCACTGGTTGGATATGGGCGATAAACTCGGCGATAAAGCGCCGAAAATATTTTATGTAAACTGGTTTAGAAAAACACCGGATGGCCGGTGGCTCTGGCCTGGCTTCGGAGAAAACAGCCGCGTGTTGAAATGGATGTGTGAACGGGTGGACGGCAAGGCCAATGCAGTCAAAACGCCTATCGGTTTGCTGCCCAATGCCGACAGTCTCGATATGAAAGGGCTTAACATCAGTGTGCAGGATATTAATGAATTGCTTAATGTTGATGTTCAAGCATGGAAGGCTGAAGTTCCCGATATTGAAAAGCACTTTGCCCAGTTTGGGGATCGTCTTCCTGAGAGAATGAAAAAACAATTCGAAGCGCTTAAAGAAAGGCTTAAGTAGGTCTAATACCATTTCTAAATCAAAGATGATATTGAGGCGGCTAGGTGGAGGCGATGAGGCGTATTGTACATACGTTGAGGAAGCCGACAACGAAGCCAACAAAAATAGCGCTTTGATTTAGAATTGGTATAACGAGAGAGCCGGAGCAACTCAGGTGCTCCGGCTCTTTTTTTGTATTCGTGATAGCACAGGTTTTAATTTAAAATTGGATTCATTTGCCTATCTTTGCGGAAAAACTGATAGATAATTTCCCGTTGCCCCAAAATCCTTTTCGCCGCCTGCAAGCGTTTTGGATAAATCTAAGGCTTGCTTCAGGCGATTACAAAACTCGCCTTCGGCTCAGACAGTTGTAATCACTGATCTTACGCTTCGCCAAGCTTTATATGTGAAACTCCAATTGCGTAAGCGTAGCGTAACGGAATTGGTAAGTTGAACAATCCCGCAAAGCGGAGTGCATTCTGCCCGTGGTTAGCCAAAACGCTTTCAATGGCTGCTCAAATGGATATCTGTTGGCAACGGTTCGTTGAAATATCATTTTTTCTTCACATGACTTATCGCAATATGTTCCATTTTTGTCTTTATAAACGAAGCAAAGACTAGACCTGTCCACTAAAAATATTTATTAACAATAATAGATCTAAATGAGGCAGCACTTTTTGTATTTCTTACCACTTCCACAGGGACAAAAATCGTTACGGCCAATTTCCCCATGGAGCATTTTTGCCTTTTTAATCCGCTTAAGCCTTATGGTTTCTGCTAAGATTTTTAGTTTATCAATATCTGTTAAAAGGATATTCTCTGGGCTAATGAAAGTTGCGTTGACATCAATGATCTTGTTAGCCTTGTCAAATGTTAGTTCAAGGAGCATACGCTCTTTATCATTTGTAATTAACATGGAAGCCAGTGCATGATCTAGGGCAAGGCTTTTATCTCGTTCCAATAGACCTTTTTGCCAGCAAAAGAGGGTTACTTTTATTCCTCCATAGGTTGAGAGTGGTTTAACTTTACCAAGCAAGGCTTGTTGCTTCAATATGTCATCAATTCCAGAGGAGATATTTTCCCGCCAATCGCCAGCAGTATCTAGAAGCATACTTGAAACTTTTCTGCGATTTGGTTTGTTGTTAACCGATAAAAAATCTATGATTTCCTTCAATCGTGTCGGCATATTTTGCTTAAGCTGACATTTGACATTCTGATCATGCATTTTATCTGTAAAGTAACTGTCTATATCTGATCTATAACCATGCCATATAATTTCCCCATCAAGATTAAGTTCTCTGACGTATTGAGTATAAATGTTGTGTTTTAAATATAGGCCTAGATGATCAAGTTCATCTTCTGTTTGTATAAGTTCCGATTTAAATGCACGCATTCTTTCTTCGACAAAATGCAAAAATATCAACGGATTATCAAGTATATCAGCATAAACTCGCAAATCGTCTATTGATATTGCCCATATAGGTTGTGCGCCAACATCAATACCAATTTGTTTTAGGTGCTGCACCTGTGCTGCCAACTCCGTAAATGGGTCGAGAGTTACTGCACAAATAGTTATATGATCAAAATTATCTCTTGATATTTTCCCTATTTCCTTATGTTGGCAATCATAAAGTAAAACTTCTTTATCGCTTTGAAGATACTCTAGGAATCGCTTGCCTTGATCTGCTGGTTTCATGACAAGATTTTTCACCGATTCGATATAGGCAGGAAAGTCCGTAGCCGGGGAAGTATAAGTGAATGCTCCCGCTTTTATTTCAATAATGAAAAGATGATCTTCATAAATCAGCAGTGCATCCGCTTCGCACCAGTCTTTATTTTCCCCTGGTGAAGTATGCCAGAAATAATATATCGAGTTCAAAACTCTTGCACCCGGCATAATTTTTTCTAATAGCTGAAGAGGAATTCTTTCAGATATTTCTTTTTGTTTATCATTCCAAATCTGGCGATAATTAGGTCTTTTCTGAAGGATGATTTGCTGGATAGTTCGATAAAAATTGTCATATAAACTGAATAGTTCAAAGCAATAATAACGACCCTTGAGTCGTATGAATGGACGTTTAAAAACGGGCCATATTCTCAAAGGCCACCCTTTATATTTACCTTCTTTGAAAAAATCCTTTTCTTGTCCAGGCTCCCAAGACAAATCATCAAGAAGACCTTTGGGGAGGTTAGTGACTTTTTCTAAGTCAAATAAATCAAGACCTGTGAAACGCCCAAAAATATCATTTTTCCAATTTTCGCAACCGTTCTCTTTAATTACCATAGCCATTAGGTCAGGTAAATTGGCAGATTCGAGGCGTTCATCTGCTAGTACCTTTTCTTCCAGTTTCGTTGTTGTTACCTGCTGAAACTCACGCAGGTCTTCCATTAGCTTACCAAGACCTAATGTTAGTGTGTCCTGTATTTGTTTCAGCGAATCAAGTAGCTCATCAGCACTGATCCCGTACAACTCCTTTAGAACATCATTGTGAGGCAGTAGCACGTCGCTGAAAAAAGGTATTTCATGAACCAGGTAGCGTCGGCCACGGATATTGCACCAATACAACTGGGCTTTAAAATAATAATCTTCAAAATCCTGGTTGTGAGCAAGGTCTCTACGGTTATAAGCCGTTAAACATATTTGATATTCAAAGTTCAGTTGGGTAAATAAATCTTTAACTAGAGCCTTCAGTTCACTCCATTGATCCTCTGTAACCTCTGCTGTTACCACATCTTCTGGCTGTACCGAAACGATTACGCTTTGTATATAATCAATCATCCTCAGAGATAAACCCTCATCGAATCCGATATCAACTTCGCTTTTTATATTGATGTGGCATGCTGCCATTTCCCAGTAGGCCCGTTTAAGCAATTCGTCAGGTGGGAGCTTTCTTATTACCTTGACAATTTTTGTAATCGTGCCATCAATTTCTCGACACACCTCTGGGTAGCGCTCTACGAGCTTATTTTGCATTTCCTCAAACTGATCTTTGGATAAATTATTTCGGCTCACCACGAATTTGCCGAAACGGGCCATTTCAATAGGCCCATGTCGAAAATAATCGTCTGGTTTTACTCGTTGCTTTTGTGCCGCAAGTTTTTTCCCTCGGCCTTTTTTACAACTCTTCTTGCCCATTATTAGCCTTGGTGTTCATTTATTAGGATTGGGAGAATTCGAAAGAATAAAGGGTCAAATTTCTATCCTTGACATTTTATCCAGTCAATTTTAAATTTTTGGGGACTCTTACGAGTTTTTATTTCAACAGTAAAGAATGAAAGTCGCACACCTTAACTATGTGCACCATTCTTTAAGATAAATTAATAGCTGTCTGGATGCTTTTATTTGACGAATTAATATATTCGGTAATTTTTTCGGCGATGGTTTTAACGACATATTCAAATTCCGCCACGTCCTTATCCAGCAACGTCATGCGGAAGCCAAGCAGAGGCGTAAAGAAAGACGTCAGCGGCACAACGCAGATGCCCGTTGCCGCCAGAAGATAATAAACAAATCTCTTATCATGTTCGATGGGTTCCTTGACCAGGTTTTCCACGAATTCTCTAACGTCCCTGTTTTTAATATGAAGTTTCTGATCGCTATTGAGGCCGGATTCATTGAAAACAATTGTCATATAAAAAGCGCCGTCGCTTTTGTTGACCATTATGCAGGGGACATCCTTTAAAACGTTGTATGCAATATTCGAAAGTTTCTCGTAGTGCTTTTTGCGCTCATTCAGATAATTTTGATATTCAGGATGTGTCATTATTTTAGGAATCGCCAGCTGCGGAAGAGTTGTCGAACAAACTTCTGACATTTTCTGATGCAATATTGTGTTAATGAAACGGGCGAAAATCGGGTCCTTGTCGGCGTTGTATACTTCCATCCAGCCACAGCGTGCGCCGGGCCAGGGCAGTTCTTTGGAAATTCCTTTCATGCTGATTGCCGGAACATTGTCGACGATATCGGAAAGCGGCAAGGTATCTTTACCATTGTAAACAATATTAATATAGGTTTCATCAAAGACGAGGAAAAGATCGTTTTCTTTGGCAATCCGGACAATTTGCTTGAGCGTCTTCTCGGAATAAACAAAACCTGTAGGATTATCGGGATTGATAACCAGAATTCCCACAATCGCCTTGTGGCTTCTTACTTTTTGTTCCAGTTCCCGCATATCCGGCTGCCAGCCGTTGTAGGGATTCAAACGGTAGGTATTAGGCGGGAAAGAAGCGTGCAAAACTTCCGCCATAAAGTGAGTGGAATAGGTTGGTTCCGGCATAATCATGCGGGCGTCAACCTGAATGGAGCTGTAAGCGCGCGCGATAGCATCACCCAGACCGTTGAAAAATATTATGTCTTCCGGTGTGATTTGCACCTTCCCGCGTTTGTTGAGGCGGTCGGCAAGAAACTTTCTTGTCGAATCCACGCCTTTAGTTGGCGAATAAGCGTAAGATTCGTCTTCCTTAATTATTTCGGTGAGAACTTCCTTCATCCAACCGGGAATTTTTTCTCCTTTCTGCACCGGATCACCGATGTTTTCCCAGATTATGTTCACGCCGAATTCTTTGAGCTTGTTGGCGATCAGCACGATATTGCGGATTTCGTAAGTTAATCCGCTGCCGCCGCGGGAAATTTCAAAACGCATAACTTATTTAACTCCTTAGATATTCTTAATTGTTTCATAATACATATTTTTTCAAATATCCAGAAAATTTTAGTGAGACTCCAATTTCAAAAACGAATAACCTAAAGGTCACTATAGGTGCATTGAAATTGGTTAGTCGTAATGAGACTAAAACTTCAAAAGCAAAGCGCATTGAAGTTTTTTAATCGAATTATCCAATAGCCAAAAGCTGTTGGAAACTATCCTCTGCGTGAAGCACAGGGGATACTGAGTGCTTTATTTTAACAAAAATATTTAAAAAATACACTGCGACAAAATATTTATTTTATGTTATCGGATGGCCAAAATTTGTAAAATGCAACACTTAGTAGCGAGGAATATATATGGAAGAAACAAAGAGTTTTGCTGAAATGCTGGAAGAAACAAATCTTGCACCTAAACATTTTGAAGCCGGTGAAAAGATAGACGCAACTGTGGTAAAAATTTCACCGGAATGGATATTCATAGATTTAGGCGCAAAAAGCGAAGGGTATCTTGATAAAAATGAGTTTATGAATGAAGAGGGCAATCTTAATGTGAAAGAAGGCGATACCATCACCGCGTATTTTCTTTCTTCACGCCATGGTGAAAAACTTTTCACCACCAAGTTGCTGACCAGCAGGAGCGTTGACGATTTCCTGCTCAATGCTTACAAAAGTAAAATTCCGTTGGAAGCAACCGTAGAAAAAGAAATCAAGGGTGGTTTTTCGGTCAAGATAAGCGCCAGCGCCACCGGCTTTTGTCCATACTCGCAAATGGATACGAAAAAAATTGACGATGTAACTGCTTACGTCGGCAAAAAACTGGATTTTATTATCATCGAATATGCGGAAAATGGGCGAAAAATAATTCTGTCGCGCCGTCCTCTTCTCGAAAAAATTGAACAGGAAAAAATAAATGTTCTCAAAGATTCACTGAAAAAGGGAATGACCGTAAGTGGTGTGGTGACCAGCGTGCAAAACTTCGGTGCTTTTGTCGATATTGGCGGCATTCAAGCTCTGCTGCCCGTTTCGGAAATGGCCTGGGGAAGAGTCGAGGACGCCAAAGCACTCTACTCTCCGGGCGATAAAGTTGAGGCTGTAATAATCAATCTGGATTGGGAAAATAATCGCGTCTCCTTATCCTGCAAAGATACGCTTCCTGATCCGTGGAATGATGTCGTGAGAAAATACACCGAGGGGAGCGTGCACAAGGGAAAAGTGTCCCGCCTGACAGATTTCGGGGCTTTCATTACATTGGAGGACGGGGTGGATGGTCTGTTGCATATTTCCAAGCTGGCGCGCGGGAAGAAGATTAAACACGCCCGCGATGTTCTTACAACCGGAACGGAGATAGAGGTCAAAATCGAAAAGATTGACCGCGAAAACAAAAGAATTTCATTGGACATGATCGGGAGTGATAAAGAAATTTCCACCCAAGGCGACGAAGAAGATTTTCGTAATTATATCGCCCCGGCTCCCAAGACAATGGGTACTTTGGGCGATCTGCTCAAGAAGAAAAAATAATCTATTCTGAACCATATTTGACTTAGCGGACAGAAAGAAATTGAATTCTGGCTTGACAAAGATAACAGTAGAGTAGAGAGTTGGCGTAGTTGCCAAATGGTTCTATCTCCAGCTCCCCCTCATCAAACCGGACGTTCGGTTTTCCCGAATACGGCTTTCCAATCATCTTCTTCCAGTATAGCTTCCACCGGAATTCTCGAAATATTCAGAGTTAATAGCGTTACCGTAATCTCCTTTCCTTCCCTCCTTTAGAAGCATGATGAAGGTATTGCCCCTTTCCTCTCCCAAGGTTATGTTGTCCTTGGAATACAAGCGGTACTATGAGCAACTCCGACTCCCTTGCCAACCCGGTGAAATTTCGTTTCCTTATATCCACCAGTTGCCCTCTTGTAAAGCATCGACAAGGGTCTCCCGTGTTCATTCTCGTATGGCTGCCCCTGCGTGTCACCCCTGTTACCCCGGAAGTCCCTCTATCGGTTCTGGTAGTTTTCGTTAAGATAGATGCTACGGTCTTCCCCTGTGTAGGAGAGGGTCGACAACTCCGTCTTGTGTTTCGAGGCTACATCTGGGTTCGCTTACGCTGCGACCCGCAGGTTTGCTCGACTCCCCTAAGGAGCCTTTGTCAGGAAACTTAATGCTTCAGGTTACCCTTAACACCTCCCTCCAACTACATGGGCGAACTACCGAACTCCCATCGTCGGACTTTAACCGACTAGTCATACGTTTTACACGGCATACCCTACAAATCCACAGTATTTGGCAGTCGTCAAGATTGAGGATTACCATTTAAAAGGTGCATAAAAAAAGGCAGAGCCATTTCTGACCCTGCCTTTCACTCACCGATCAAAAAGATAGTGTGTTCAACTTCTTGTCCTCCTACCTTCCATGTTCTTCACCTCTGCCTTCATGCCCTCGATACTGTTGATTTGATTTACCCTTATTCTGCTGTTGTCTCTGCTGTTTTTGAAATTGTTGATGTTTTTGAACTTCAGGTTTTTGTTGGTATATCGTTTGTCTTTGTTGCCTTAGGATCTGTCTCTGCTGTTGAGGTTTAGGTGTATAACCCTGCACACCCCAAGTTCTTTGATTGCCCGAAGATCGATTATTTTGCCACTTCTTCCAGTTCTGTTGAAGTTGTGAATGAGGAATTGGTTGATAATTCCAAATGTGACCGTGCCAATTGTGATTCTGATAGTATCCTCTCCAATATGGGTCTACGTCATAATAAAATCTTGGAACACTATCGAAATAAGCCCAGCCACGATCATAATACGGTGAACGATACCAGCGACCTTCCCATGGACGCCACCAAAAACCATTCCAGAAAAAAATGTCTACGTTTACACTAGGATCAACATAAACACCATTGGTATCTGGTAATGCAACTACATCTGGCGGTGCTTCAAATGTGATAGGCGGTGGCAACGGTATAGAAATTCCAACACTCACATCTACCCCTGCCAGTGTCGTGATAGGGAAAATACTTATCAACGCTAAAACGATTGTTCCAAAAAGCAACTTTTTCATTTTGTTACCTCCCTTATCGGACTACTATGCTATGTAATACCGTAAGCAGTGACTCATTTATTGACCATGTTTTTCATTGTATATTTGTTTGCTGGCTGCATTTTCCTGCTGATTTAATGTCTTCTGTTCCTGTTTGGTAATATGCCCACCATTTTGTGAGGCCATATCCCGTTCTTCCTGCCTAATTTGACGGTCTTTCTTGTGTAATTGAGCGGCTTCTTGCTTATTCAGTTTCCCATTTTTCACTCCTTGATTAATTCGGCGATTTTGATTCTTCAGTCGCTTATTAACCTGGGTGCGACGTGGATGATCTTTTTGCCACTCAGTTTCAGCCTGAACAGTTGGAAGACTTACTAAGAAAAAAACAGCCATGAGTAAAGTAATCCCTACAATTTTCATATAACGTTTCATATTCATTTCTCCTTTTGATAAAATATCAACTTTTAATAATTGAACTATCAAAATTTTTTATCTTACCTCCTTTCATCATTTCTAAAAAAGAATCAGCAACAAATATGCCAATTCGACATTAATAATAACTTTCATAAAAACAGCCATTTATATGATAAGAGAAAAATTAATATTATGCTCAACTGAGAATTATTTCCCCACCAAATGGAGATTTATTCCTCATTTTATTGATTATCAATTGAGAGCTTGAATGATTGTCATGATTGAAAAATTAAGGATTTCAGAACCACAGTATTTGACAGTCGTCTAAATTGAGGATTACTATTTAAAGTCAAGAATTTTGATATAGAAAACAAAAAAGAAGGGACGGGTAAAACCCGTCCCTTCTTTTAAACCACATAAAGTTTTTACAAACTTATTTTGCGGGTGTTTCAGCAGGAGCTGCTTCTTCAGCTTTCTTCTCTTTCTTTACTTTCTTTGCTTTCTTCATTTTCTTAACTTTCTTAACTTCTTTCGCAGGAGCAGCCTTCTCTGTGGCGGGAGCTGCTGCGGGAGCTGCCATGGGCTCGGCTGCCATTACGGTGGTGCAAAATGCGAAAACCAATGCTACAACAAACAATACTAAACGCTTCATCTTAAAATCCTCCTTCTAAATTTTGTTTTATTTTATTACTACCCTTTAAAATTAAGGGACTCCAACTAATTATTTTTTACCTGAAGCAGATGTTGCTTCAGCCGGCTTAATTTCTTTTTTCTTGAAAGTGATTTTGGCTACTCTTGATGCTATTAATTTACCGTCCTTTTCCATGTATGCTATTTTTACTGAATCACCTACACTAATACTTTTTACAGGTTTTTCTAAAGCAAACTCCATGGTTTCAACATCACCTTTTACGGTACGTTCAATCTTCACTGATTCATCGGAAATCTCGATAACTTTTCCGGTAGCATGCATTTTGGCAGCCTTGACAATATATGTTTTAACCGGACCGACTTTAACAGAGGAATCGGTCTTATCAATGGCAAAAGCTAAGGTTGACAAAAGAAAAACCGTTCCAATCGCATACCATAAAGCTTTTTTCATTATGAAGCACCTCCATAACATTTCGATGGTGCTTAACAGCAACTTACATGCCAACAAAGAAATACAGATCAATAATATCTATGTTATTAAAATAACTGATAAATAATTTTTATTAAGATTACATGCCACTTTTTTTAAACAATAAGTGGGGAATAACTCCCCTGCGATGGAGAATAATTCATCAGTAACAGCTCTATAAAAGATTTATAATAATACATTTTTTGAGAGTTTAGCCATTTTTTGTTTGTTACGGATTGAAAGCTTGCATATGTATCAAGGTTAACGATTTGAGGATAACAGAAAAGTGCCTAATAAGAGAAAGTTAAAAAATTCCTTCTAAAAAGAACATTTGCTCCTGAAATTGATTATCGCTTTTATCAAAAAATCCTTGTCTTTTGCATAACCTATTGAGATAATAATTCTCGAAGGCTATTCATGGTTTGGATCACTCGGTAATTAAGAGTGAAAAACGGACATTCTGGAGCAAACAAGGAGGAATGCATCGTTATGAACAAAAAAGTGAAAGTGAAACAACTGAAAAAAAGAGGAAAAAAAGTGAAGGGACAAAAAAAAGAGGATGAACTAAGAAGGGCACAACGACTGAACGAAGAGCACAATATCACAATAACTATCCTCTCCGAAGACAAAAATCTTCTTAAAGAAAAAATCCTTTATAAATTCAGTAAGGATATTTCTGAGTCCGGCATTAAAATTCGAGGCAATATTCCTTTGCCCGTCGATACCCTTCTCAGAATAGATTTAACATTAGAGCGTCTGCATCAAAAGATAACTGCCCTCGGAAAAGTAAAATGGGTCGAATTCAACACGGAGGATGGATCTTTTGAGGCGGGAGTGGAATTCGTCGATACATCCAGCGAAGCGATCCTAAAAATTGAGGATTACATTTTATCGAAACAGAAGTATAAAAATCTTAATCCTCTCGGTGTGCCGTTTTGGATTTTTGCTAAATTTAACAGCCCTAAATCGAAGTAGACAAAAGGCGTTATTTGCACATTAATTGCTGATGTTCCCTTGATAATTAACTTCAGCGCACTGTGCTCTTAAAAAAGATATGGAGAAAAATACATGATAAAAAAAACCGAAGAATCCTTTGGAGGGAAAATCCGAAGACTGAGAGAAGCAAAAGGATTCAGCATAGAGGTTCTCTCGCACGATACCGGTTATACGGTTGACTTCCTGAAAGAGATCGAGGAAGGTAAAATAGACCCGCCTGTCGCGGTAGTCCTCCAATTGGGCCGAGTCCTAAAGGTTGACATGGATCAACTCCAGGAAAATCGAGACAAAGAAGCATCACGGAAAAGGACAGCCAGCCACAAAAAGAGAGTTGCTTCGTATGCCTATGAACCCCTTACCAGACCGGGAGAGGAGAAACACTTAAGGGCTTATCGAGTAACAATTGATCCCCAGACCGAACATAAAGGTGTTGAGTACCATCATGAGGGAGAAGAATTTATCTTCATTCTTCGCGGCGGTCTCACGATTCAGGTGGGCCAGAACACTTCAACTTTGAAGAAAGGGGAATGCATTAACTTTGATTCCTCCATTTCCCATAAACTCAGCAATCCAACCCGGGAAAAGGCAGAACTCCTGGTTGTCATATATGTGCCGTAAGGAGGGAATATGTCTTTTCAATTGACTGCAGAACAGAAAATGGTCAGACTCATGGCTAAAGATTTTGCCAGGAAGGAATTAGAGCCTGCGGCTGCCAAAAGAGACAAGGAAGAAATATTTCCGATGGATGTGGTGAAAAAAATGGGCCAGCTCGGTCTTCTCGGCATGATGGTGCCTGTTGAGTATGGCGGAGTTGGCGCCGGTGCGGTAAGCTATTGCCTGGCACTACAGGAAATCGCCTATTCATGTGCGTCAACAGCCGTGACAATGTCCGTGGCCAATCTCTCTACCGAGCCGTTACTCAAATTCGGTGATGAAAAACAAAAGACAAAATATCTCGTTGGGCTTGCGCAGGGAGATTTGCTGGGATGTTTCGCCCTTACTGAGCCCGGCGCCGGATCGGACCCCGGGAGCCTCTCTATAAAGGCGGAGGATAAAGGAGACTATTATCAGATCAACGGAACAAAGACTTTCATTACCCACGGGCAATATGCTGATGTAATAAATCTCATTACCAGGACCGGTCCGGAAAAAGGCAGCAAAGGCCTCTCGGCTTTCATCGTTGAAAAGGGCACACCAGGATTTTCAATAGGCTCACGGGAAGATAAGATGGGGCTGCGGGCTTCCAATACGGTGGAACTTCTTTTTAATGACTGCAAGGTTCCGAAAGAAAACCTGATTGGAAGGGAAGGCATAGGATTCAAAATAGCCATGACAGCCCTAGATAGCGGCCGCATCGGTATAGCATCGCAGGCTTTGGGCATTACCCGCGCATGTCTGGATGAAAGTATCAGATATGCCAAGGAACGTAAACAATTCGGCAAGACCATCAGTTCGTTTGAGGCCATTCAATGGATGATCGCTGACATGGCGACAGGGCTTGAGGCAGCGAACTTGCTTACACTGTCCGCTGCATGGAGAAAAGATCAGGGAATGCCTTTCACAAAAGAAGCCTCCATGGCCAAGCTTTTCGCTTCGGAATTGGCAAACAAGAGCGCTTATCTCGCATTGCAGATCCATGGCGGGTACGGCTATCTCAAGGACTTCAAGGTAGAGAGGCTCTATCGTGATGCCAGAGCCACTTCCATATATGAGGGCACATCTGAAATACAGAGGCTTGTTATTGCGAGGGAGATGTTGAGAGATCAGAACTATGGATGACATGATACCAATTCTAAATTAAAGCGCTATCTTTGTTGGCTTCGTCGTCGGCTTCCTCAACGTATGTATATATAATACGCCTCGTCGCCTCCTCCTTACCGTCGCGATATCATCTTTGATTTAGAAATGGTATAATAATTACAAATATTGGAAGGAGATAGAAAATGGATTTTGAATTATCGAACGAAATGAAAATGCTTGCCGACATGGCATACAAGTTTGCTGTTCAGGAAGTGGAACCTGTGGCCCAGAAGGCGGACGAAGAAGAAAAGTATACACCTGATATCCGCAAGAAAGCCGGAGCCAATGGTTTAATCGGGTGCTGGATACCCGAGGAATTTGGAGGAAGCGGCGCTGGTTTCTTAGGCAACACCATCATAACGGAACAAGTTTCCCGGGTATGCATGGGCATAGGCCTGAATATCATTGCGGCCACATTTGGAGCGGAGAACATTCACTACTATGGAACAAAAGAACAAAAAGAGAAATACCTTCCCCCTGTTTGCGCGGGCGACGCGGTATTTGCAGGCGCCTATACGGAGCCGAACGCGGGAACTGATGTGGCAGGTTACAAAACACGGGCTGTTCAGGATGGTAATGACTATATGATCACCGGCAATAAAATGTTCATCACCAACGGCACGATTTGTGACTGGATGGTGGTACAGGCTATTACCGATCCGGAAGAAAGGGTTCACAAAAGTTTCAGCCAATTTATCGTGCCTGCCGATGCGCCGGGTATCACGAAAACAAAGATCAGAGGTAAGTTGGGGATTCGGGCCAGCGACACAGCAGAAATAGCGTTTGATGAGGTGAGGGTTCCCAAGGAAAACCTGATCGGGAAAAGAGGAGCCGGATTCCACCAACTCATGCACTTTTTTGACACCACGCGGGTGATGGTGGCGGGACAGGGGTTGGGACTTTCCCAGGCATGTCTGGACGAGTCAGTAAAATATTGTAAGGAGAGGACTGCTTTCGGAAAGCCGCTGGGTTCATTCCAGATTACATCGCAAAAGCTTGCCGAGATGTGGATAAAGATAGAGGCCCTGCGGAATATTACATATAAGGCCGCCTGGCTGCTTGATTCCGGCCATCCGGATTATCATCTCTCGGCAATGGCGAAATACCTTGCTGGGCAAACAGCGGTTTTCTGCGCCAATCTTGCAGTGGAGCTTCACGGAGGGTACGGATACATCGAAGAGTATAAAGTGCAAAAATATTATCGTGATGCCAAAATCCTCGAACTCTACGAGGGAACCAAGGAAGCGGAGATCATGACGCTGGGTAAAGTTCTTTTGTCGCGTTAGTGATATGACGCATGCACCAAGAAATCATTATGATTTTTATCACTGGCGCAACCGAAAACAGGTAGATTTCAGTTCACTACGTTTTCGATAAGGTGTCATTAATCCCATGTCGCGTCGCTCCTGGGATAGTTCCACTTACGCTTCGAACTTCGCTACGCTCGTTCTTAGCGAGTGTCACTAAAAATCTATTGACAGACGATTTTCTTGCTGTTATATGGATGCCACATTGAAAATGGAAAGAGTTTTATGAAAACAACGATTAAAAAATTAAATCTTAATAACTGGTGGTGGTGGAACCTCAAAGGGAGGATTTTCCGCCGCTGATCTTTTTTAAATAAAGTTAAAGCCGTGGAGAGCCTCCGGGAGCTCCACGGCTTTTTTATTTTTAGCAATCTATTAAGGCCGTGATAAATAAATCACGGCCTTTGCTATTTAAGGAGTAAATTTTATGTATCAACCAAGTTTTGCGGAATTCGAAAAGTTAGCCTCAAAAGGAAATTTAATTCCAGTCTATCGGGAAATATTAGCCGATGTGGAAACGCCTGTTTCAGTTTTAATGAAACTGCAAAATAAAGATCACGTTTATCTTCTGGAAAGCGTGGAAGGCGGTGAGAAGTGGGGCCGGTATTCCTTTTTAGGGACGGACGCGGGAGTTGTATTTAAAGTCCATGGCGATAAAGTTATTATAGAGGAGAAGGGGAGAATCACAATCCATGAGCACAATGGCAATCCCCTGAATGGACTTCGCGAATTGCTCAACCGCTATAAGCCGGTTTCTATTCCCGGCCTGCCCCGGTTTTACGGCGGCGCTGTAGGTTTCCTGGGCTATGAAATGGTGCGTTACTTTGAAAAACTGCCGGCGAGCCCGCCGGATGATCTGAATCTGGACGAGGCTGTTTTTGTAATCAGTGATTCTTTAATGATTTTTGACAACGTGCGCCATACGATCAAAGTGGTAGCCTGCGCCTACACGGAATACACGGATTCGCTGGAAGCAAGTTACGACGCATCGTGCCAAAAGATTGAAGCGATGATCGAAACAATTTTGGCAGCGGCGTCTCACAAAACAGCAGATTCCACGGGAAGTGAAGTAAACTTTAAATCCAACATGACGCCCCAGCAATACAAAGCCGCCATTGAGAAAGCCAAGGAATACATTGTTGCGGGAGATATTATTCAGGTGGTCCTCTCACAGCGCTTTGAGACCGATTGCCGCTCCAATCCCATCGATCTCTACCGGGCGTTGCGTTTCGTGAATCCTTCTCCTTATTTGTTTTTTCTCAAGTTAGATGATCTAACGCTCATCGGTTCTTCGCCGGAAGTTATGGTGCGCAAAGAGGAGGAAACACTGGAATTGCGTCCCATTGCCGGAACAAGACCAAGAGGTAAAACCGAGCAGGAAGACCGCACGTTATCCGATGAATTGCTTTCCGACGAAAAAGAGCGGGCGGAGCACGTTATGCTGGTTGATTTGGGGCGCAACGATCTGGGGCGTGTAGCGCAAACCGGCAGCGTTCAGGTGAATCAATATATGGTTGTGGAAAAATATTCACATGTCATGCATCTGGTGTCCAACGTGCGTGCGCAGTTAGCCAGAGGGAAAGACGCCTTCGATGTTCTGACGGCAACATTTCCGGCGGGCACTTTGACCGGCGCGCCCAAAGTGCGGGCAATGGAAATTATCAATGAACTAGAAAAAGTCAAAAGAGGGCCTTATGGCGGCGCGGTAGGTTATTTCAGTTTCAGTGGCAATATGGATTTGTGCATCACCATCCGAACGATGGTTTTAAAAAATGGCAAGATTTATGTTCAGGCGGGGGCCGGCATTGTTTACGACTCCATTCCAGAATCGGAGCATCAGGAATCGCTGAACAAATCGCGGGGCATGTTGCAGGCCGTGCGTCTGGCGGCCAGCGGTTTTGAAATTAATAACGGCAACTAGGAGAGAAGCATGATTTTGATGATTGATAACTACGATTCCTTTACCTTCAATATCGTCCAGTACCTGGGTCAGATGGGCGAGAATGTGGAGGTGTTTCGTAATGACAAAATAAAAACGGAAGAAATAAGACGTTTGAAACCTGCGGCTATTTTTCTTTCCCCGGGACCTTGCACGCCCCACGAGGCGGGGATAACCGTTGATGTCGTTCGCGAATTTTATAAAGATGTACCGATTATGGGAATATGTCTTGGGCATCAATCCATAGCTTATGCTCTTGGAGCGGAGGTAGTGCGCGCTTCTCGCATTATGCACGGCAAAACTTCGCCGATTATCAATGACGGCAGAACAATATTTGCCGGACTTCCCAATCCTTTTCCCGCCGGACGTTATCATTCACTGCTTGTTGCCAGAGAAACATTACCTGCCTGTTTCGAGATCAGCGCCGAAACGGCTGAGGGCGAAATCATGGGATTGCGGCATAAAGAATATCCGGTGGAAGGCATTCAGTTTCATCCGGAATCTGTTTTGACACCGCAGGGTAAACGCATTATAAGAAACTTTTTGAAATATACTGGCAGAAAGGAGCATAAGTCATGATTAAGGAGGCTATTGATAAGGCAGTCACAAAAACTGATCTGCGGGAAGCGGAGATGATGGCGGCTATGGAAGAAATTATGGATGGCACGGCTACACAGGCTCAAATAGCAGCTTTAATTACGGCGCTGCGCATGAAAGGCGAAACAGTGGAAGAAGTCACGGGCGCGGCGCGCATCATGCGCCAGAAAGCTACACGCGTGAATGCCTGCGCAACAACAATAGCGGATACTTGTGGAACCGGAGGTGATAAACTCAACACTTTTAATATATCGACAACTGCTGCCTTTGTGGTTGCTGCTGCGGGAATTGTTGTGGCCAAGCACGGCAACCGCGCGGTCTCCAGCGGCTGCGGAAGCGCCGATGTTCTGGAAGCTCTCGGTGTCAATATCAGCGCGCCTCAGGAAATCGTGGAAGAATGTATTCAGCAAATCGGCATCGGGTTTCTCTTCGCGCCCAAAATGCACGGTGCCATGAAATATGCGATTGGCCCCCGGCGTGAAATTGGCATCCGCACAATATTTAACATGCTGGGGCCGCTGACCAATCCTGCAGGAGCGACCGTGCAGCTTCTGGGTGTTTATGAACCGAAACTTACTGAAATGTTTGCCGATGTGTTAAAAAATATGGGTACAAAAAGAGCATACGTCGTTCATGGGCTGGACGGACTGGACGAGGTCACGATAACCGGAGAAACGCGCGTTGCGGAACTCAAAGACGGGATTATTCGAACATATAATATCAATCCGCTGGACTATTTCGACAGAGTTGATCCGCTGGATGCCATTCGCGGCGGCGATCCAGATGTTAATGCCCAGATTACCAGAGATGTTCTTTCGGGGAAAAACGGAGCTTGCCGTAACGTTGTTTTGATTAACGCAGCTTTGGCGATTGTTGCCGGAGAAAAAGCGGATGATGTTAAAGATGGACTAAAGGTTGCTGCCGATTGCATTGACAGCGGCGCGGCGGTAAAGAAATTGCAATTACTTATTGAACTGAGCAACAGTTGAAAATAATAAAAAATAGAGTTCATTAAAAAATCCCCCTTTTGTAAAGGGGGATTGAGGGGGATTCAATGAAACTAGCGGATAATGAGACCCGAGCTTCAGAAACAAAGTGCGCTGAAGCTTGCTGGTCGAATTATACCAGGCGCGTAGCGCCGTGGTAAAACGAGTATTACGAAGATTGAAGCGCAAGTTGAATTGTCCCAGGCGCATAGCGCCGTGGGATAATAAGCACAAAAAGTAAAATCCTCCCTAACCCTCCTTTAAAAAGGAGGGAATTAAAGGGGGGTACAAAATTTAACAAAATATGATTCTCGATAAAATTATTGAAACCAAAAAAGAAGAAGTGGGACAGTTGAAAAAGGAAACAACAGAGGTGCGTCTGCGCGAAACAATCGCCGGGCTTGAGCCGTGCCGGAATTTCCGGCAGGCGATAAGCTCTACGGACTGCAACATTATTGCCGAAGTAAAATGCGCGTCGCCATCGCGCGGCAGACTTATTACGGATTTCGATCCGGTCAAAATTGCCGGTATTTATGAGAAAAATGGCGCAGCTGCGATTTCTGTTCTCACCGATGAAAAATATTTCGCCGGTCATAAAAATTACCTGACCCAAATCAAACAAAAAGTGAAGCTGCCTCTTTTGCGCAAAGATTTTATCATTCATCCTTTACAGATTTATGAAACACGGGCAATCGGCGCGGACGCCATTTTGCTTATCGTTCACGTCTTAGGAAAGAAGCTTAATGAATTTATTTTGTTATCCCGGGAGTTGGGCTTGAGTCCACTGGTGGAAGTTCATACACAAGAAGAATTAGAATCGGCTCTGGCCGCTGATGCGGATATTATTGGAATCAATAACAGGAATCTGGATACTTTTGTTATCTATATTGAAACCAGCCGCAAGCTCCGAGCGCTAATTCCTGCCGATAAAGTTGTTATAGCCGAAAGCGGAATTATGTCGAGAACGGATATAGAATTTTTAATGCAAGCAAATATCCATACTTTTTTGATCGGCGAGGCTTTGATCATCGTACCGGACATCGGAGAAAAACTACGCGCGTTCAAAGGAGAAAAATAAAATGACACCGGTTAAAATCTGCGGCATAACCAATAAAGAAGACGCTATGTGCGCAGCCGATTGCGGCGCGGTGGCGCTGGGCTTTATCTTTTATCCGCCGTCACCGCGCTACATAAAACCTTCGAATGCCCGAAAGATTGTCGGAGTGCTGCCAGATGATTTGGTAAAGGTCGGCGTATTCGTCAATGAAAAACCGAAAGAGATAAAAAGGATTGTGGAATATTGCGGATTCGATATGATCCAGCTACACGGCGACGAAACACCGGAGTTTTGCCGGGAATTTCCATCAGCCCAGGTAATTAAAGCAGTAGAATTGAAAAACGAGGCAGATTTTGTTTACGCCAAAAGTTATCATGTCGGCGCTATATTGGTCGACAGCCGTCATGCCGGACTTTACGGTGGCACAAGCAAAAAAGCCAACTGGGATTTGGCCTGCCGCATCAAAAATAAAAAGCCGCTGATTCTTTCCGGCGGGATCAATGAAGATAATATTGCCCAAGCCATAAAAGATGTGACACCCCATGCTCTTGATATCAACAGCGGCGTAGAGTTAAGCCCTGGCAAAAAAGATCACGCGAAACTGGCACGGATATTTAAAATTATCCGAGCGGCGGATATCGCTCCGGACAACGCACTATTAATTTTTACGAAGAGGGAATAATTTATGAAGACTCAACCTGACCAGTACGGACATTTTGGGATTTTTGGCGGGCGTTATGCCGCTGAAACCTTGATGCCCGCTTTGATCGAACTGGAAAAAGCATACCTGGTTGCCCAGAAAGATAAAGCATTCCAAAAAGAATTTGAGTGGTATCAGCGGGAATATTCCGGACGCCCTACGCCTCTTTATTATGCTTGCCGGATGTCCGAATCTTTACGCGGCGCGAAAATATACCTGAAGCGCGAAGATTTAAATCATACCGGCTCCCACAAAATAAACAACACGCTGGGGCAGGCGATCCTGGCGCGCAGGATGGGCAAGAAAAAAGTCATTGCGGAAACAGGAGCGGGACAGCACGGTGTGGCCACGGCCACCGTGGCGGCCCTCTTCGGCATGGAATGCAAAATATTCATGGGCGAAGAAGACATCCGTCGTCAGGCTCCCAATGTTTTCCGCATGAAAATACTGGGCGCGGAAGTTGTGCCCGTGAAAAGCGGCACCGCGACCCTTAAAGACGCGATGAACGAGGCCATGCGTTACTGGGTCTCCAGCGTGCGCGATACCTTTTACGTTATCGGCACGACAGCCGGACCGCATCCGTATCCGCTGATTGTGCGCGATTTTCAATTGGTCATCGGACGCGAGACAAAAAAGCAAATCCAAAAATTGGAAGGCAGAAATCCCGATGTTTTAATTGCCTGCGTGGGAGGAGGCAGTAACGCCATGGGAACTTTCTATCCGTTCCGTAATGAAAAAAATATAGCCATGTATGGAGTGGAAGCGGCTGGTCACGGTTTGAATACCTCCGAGCATTCGGCCAGTATCAACGGCGGCAAAGTCGGCGTTCTTCATGGAAACAAGACTTATCTTTTGCAGGACGAGCACGGGCAGGTGCGCGACGCTTATTCGATTGCCGCAGGCTTGGATTATCCCGGAGTCGGGCCGGAGCACGCCTATTTTCACGCAATTAAAAAAGTAAAATACGTCACGGTAACGGATAAAGAAGCCATCAATGCTTTTTCGTTTCTATCTCTGAAGGAGGGCATAATCCCAGCACTGGAGAGCGCGCATGCGATTGCCTATGCCATGAAGATAGCGCCAAAAATGGCCAAAAATAAAATAATTGTGATTTGTCTTTCCGGGCGCGGCGATAAAGATGCGCAGACGATTATTGAACCTGGCGGGAGGGAAAACCAAGTGGGTGATGCTTAATTATTTTTCACCCTCACCCCACCCCTCTCCCGTCAAGGGAGATGATTTATAAGAAAATCAATGTCTATTTTGGGGACACATATAAAAGTTGAAACTGCGGCAAAAGAAGAATATAAGTTTATTTTGAAACCTTATGAATTTAACAGAAAATAAATTTGTTCTTAAAGACGCGGCGACCGTAATTTTAATCCGGCCATCGAAATCGGTTGACTGGGAAATATTTTTAGCGCGGCGTCATCAGAATCAGGCTTTTATGGCCGGGGCGTATGTATTTCCCGGCGGGCAACTGGAAGAAGTCGACAATGATCCGGAACTCAATAAATATATCAAGACTGCGGATGTCTTTGATCCGTGCCGGTTGCTGCAGGATAGCGGCTTGCCCAGCGAAAAAGCACTGGGATTTTTCATCGCCGCCATCAGGGAAACTTTCGAAGAGGCCGGCATTCTTTTAGGCGGCAAAACCATCGGGAATTATGTTTCGTTTCATGACGAAAAAGTTCTTAAAAGATTCAATGACTACCGGCATCAGCTTAACGCTTCTCAAATTACACTGGCGGGAATTGCTCAAAAAGAAGAAATTTCAATTTACCCTGACGCTCTGATTCCTTACGCTCACTGGATTACGCCGGAATTTGAAAAAAAGAGATTCAGCGCCCGCTTTTTTCTAGCCAAATTACCGCCAGATCAAACGCCTGTGGCCGACACGACGGAACTTACGGTATCTCTCTGGATAACGCCGCAAAAAGCGCTGGAGATGCATCGCGAACAAAATATTATCTTGATGCCACCCACATTTAAAACGATAGAAGAACTGTCCGCTTTTAGAGATATCGATGAGCTTTTTGCCGCAGCTAAAACAAAAATCATCTATCCCATACTGCCGCAACTGGCGGGAAACATCCTTAAACTGCCGCACGATCCGGAATACAGCATTGATGCATATAAAAGGCCTGTAAATTTGTGCGAGCCTTCCCGGATAATAGCTGAAAACGGTGTATGGAAAACAGCTTATTATAAGCCCCGGTATGAGTCATGAAGAAACTCAACCGGGATAATTCGGCTAACAAATTTCAATTCACTGCGTTTTTGAAATTTGAGTCTCATTAAAAAGCCCTGAACCTTTTTGCATATAAGGTTCAGGGCCAAATAAATCATTGTGAATTCAATCTGCTGCTAAAATTTAACCTTGACTGCTTCTTTGGCTTCCTTGGGAGCTTCAAAGAATGCAGCTTCTTTAAACCTGCACATACCAGCAATAATATTACCCGGGAATGATCTTATCCCCTGATTATAAATTTTTACCGCTTCGTTATATCTCATTCTTTCCACGGCAATCCTGTTTTCCGTTCCCGCCAGTTCATCCTGCAACGCCATGAAATTCTGATTGGATTTCAGATCGGGATATTTTTCCACAACAACCATCAATCTGCTCAAAGCGCCGGATAATTGATTATTAGCCGAAATCTTATCGGGAACATTTCCGGCGCCGCCGACTTTAGCGCGGGCGTTGGTTACTTCCACCATAACATCTTTTTCCTGTTTGGCGTAACCCTTGACAGTTTCCACCAGATTGGGAATAAGATCATATCGACGTTGCAACTGATTTTCCACCTGTGCCCATGAACTTTTAACTGCTGTATCCAATCTAACAAAATTATTGTACCCACTAACAACATAGAGAATCAATAAAGCAATTACTGCCAGCACAATGATTAAAGTTTTCTTTTTTGAATCCATTTCTTTCCTCCTGTATATTATTAATTAAAAAATTATAATCCATCAACGATGTTGCAAATCTTTTCGATTTCATGAAAATATTTATTGAAAACACCCGCGACTTCTTCGCCGGAGAGTTTATCCACGCCTTCTTTAATGTCGGCACAAGATAAGAATACTTCCGCGTCAACACCAAAAAGTTTAGCCACTTCTTTTATCGTATCGCGTCTTTTATGTGGCGCCGATTCCTGCTTTAAGTGAAGCAGGGCATTGAAGATGGAAATAAAAGCTGTAAATGACCGGCCGATCAGCCGTTTCAATTGCCGCGCGTTCCCTTCCGTTTCCAGATAACCCTGGCGCAACAAAATCAGTTTGCCTTTCAATTCCCTTTCAATTTGCAGACGTAAATCTTCCGGCTTAAAATTTAATTGTTCCAAAACATTATCGCCATAAATTAAAATGTGGCGGTTTTTCATATTCAAAAATTCTATCGGATAACAATCCAGAGAAGACTCAATAAAAGCCTTTGTCATAAGCAGCGGCAAGGCCACATGGCGTTTTTGCCAATATTTAACTGTGGCTAAAACATTTTCCAGCTTGCTGATGCCATTATCTGTAACAACAACAAGCAAGTTAATATCCGATTTCCCCTTTATATAAGAACCGCCCGCTGCGCTTCCGTAAAGAATAAGGGAGACAAGCTCCTTGCCGAAGACTTTCAGATAGTCTTGAGTCAAGGGAACAAAAACATCTTGTGGTTTATCTGGTATTTTTGCCATTTTATTCATCCTAAATATTTGTTAAAAATCTCCACCGGCCCCGCCGCCGCCGCTGCCGCCGCCGCCAAAGCCGCCAAAGCCGCCGCCGAAACCGCCGCCGCCACCTCCACCGCCGCGACCGCCACTCAGGAACAAGAGCAATATCCAGGGAAGCATCGCCCTGCCCGTTCTTGTGCCTAAAAGGAGAACAGCGGCAATGAAGAAAAAAATCAGCCCGAAAACATTAACGCCTTTTTGCTGGGCGCGAGCATTTGTCCGGTATGGTGCAGGCGAACCGCTCAACTGAACACCGGCATCTTTGGCAATAATAGAACTAAATGCAGACACTGTGTCATAAAAAGCATCACCATAATTACCTGCTTGGAGTTGCGGCTTTAGATACTTGTCTCTGATTTCGCCAACTAAACCATCCGGCAATATACCCTCTACGCCGTAACCGGTTTCAATCCAATATTTTCTTTCTTTAACAGTTAAAAAAATTAAAAGACCTTTGTCCTCGCCCTTTTTCCCGATACCCCACGCTTTATAAAGGCCATTAGCATAAAGACTGGTTTCTTCTCCCTCTCCGATAGTAGGGACAGTTACAACAACAACCGCCGTGCCTGTTTTTTGTAAAACTTCACGCGCCAGGGCTTCTATTTTAACGGCGTTATCCTGATCAATAACATTGGCAAAATCATTGACTACGCCGCGCGGCGAAGGATACTTATCAGCCGCAAATATCGCATTGGCCATCAACGCTATAAACAGCGCGATAGCCAGAGCCAGTATTATTTTACCTTTATAGCCAAAAGATTTATTTTTCACAAAATACCAAATTTTACATTTATTGTTTTCAACTATACTGCCAACATAACCATCTATTGAAAAAAAGCAAGGCCTCGATTATTGAATGACTCAATACTGACGATTATGTTGTCTTTATGCATTATTTCCAATACTTCCGTCTGAAACAGGATAACATTTGCTATAATGAGAGGTGACTATTGCTTAAAGATTACCAACTGTCAAGCTTAAAGGACAGTCATAAAATTGGCCTTGCTTAAGCAAAAAATAGATATTACGAAAACAATCTGAATAATACCATTTTTAAATCAAAGATGATATTGAGATGGCTAGGCGGAGGCGACGAGGCGTATTATACATACGTTGAGGACGCCGACAACGACGCCAACAAAAATAGCGCTTTGATTTAGAATTGGTAAACTATGTCGCCAAAAATAATCCTCATCCATTCGCCAATTACCAAATGTTCAGAACCACCTGCGGGCATCGCCAGATTATCCACCTGTCTGAAAGAAAACGGTATTTCGCACAATGTTATCGACGCCAATCTGGAAGGCATCTTCTTTTTGCTTACTCAAGTTTCTAATAAAAATACGGCAACAGATCACTGGACAGCGCGCGCCCGCAAAAAAATGGAGGCAAATCTTATCGCGTTGCGAAACATAGCCACTTACCAAAATCTAAGCCGCTACCAGCGGACAGTTATGGATATCAATCATTTATTAAATGTGGCGGGCAAATCGTTTAATGTTGACTTGTCTCTTGCCGATTATCAAGATAAAAAGCATTCGCCGGTGAAGAGCGACGACTTAATTTCTGCAGCCGAAAACTTTCAGGATAATCCTTTCTACTCTTATTTTAAAAATCGTCTGACGAACGCTCTAGAGTGCAACCCCGCTTTTATTGGCTTTTCTTTAAATTACCTCAGCCAGGCGCTTTGTACTTTTGCCATGATCGGCTTCATCAAACAAATTCAGCCGCGGCAAAAAATTATTCTAGGCGGATCGCTGGTTACATCCTGGATTAAACTAGGTGTTAAGATAAATATTTTTTGCGGTCTTGTGGATGAAATAGTCGCAGGCGCCGGAGAACAAAAGTTACTGGAGCTTCTGAACGTTAAAGACGGCAACACAAATTGCCCGCCTGATTACAATGGTTTTCCGCTTGATAAATATTTATCGCCCGGTCTGATTCTTCCCTACAGCAGCGCGCGTGGCTGCTACTGGCACAAATGCGCTTTTTGTCCGGAAAAAGCGGAAGGCAATGCTTATTTGCCGCTTGAGTTTTCTCAGGTCACAAACGAATTGCAAACATTAACGCGGCAGATGAACCCTGCTCTGATTCATATTCTGGATAGCTCAATTTCGCCATCGCTCTTGAAAGCTCTGTCGCAAAGACCGCCGGGCGCTTCCTGGTATGGCTTTACCCGGATCACTCAACATTTGGCTGATGAAGATTTTTGTTTATCCTTAAAACGCACCGGCTGTGTCATGCTCAAACTGGGAATCGAATCCGGTGATCAGAAAGTGCTTGATCGATTAAATAAAGGGATAGATTTGCCGACAGCTTCAGCAGTTTTAAAAACGCTGAAAAAGGCGGGCATTGTAACTTATTGTTATTTTCTTTTCGGCACACCGCCGGAAACACAGGAAAGCGCGACCGAGACGCTGGATTTCGTTTGTCAGCATCATGACTGTATTGACTTTTTAAATCTTGCGATTTTTAATTTGCCGGCTCAGAGCGTTGAGGCGCAAAGTCTCGCGACTAATGATTTTTATGAAGGCGATTTGTCTCTATACAAAAACTTTCAGCACCCCTTTGGCTGGCAGAGGCCTGTTGTGCGCAATTTTTTAGAGAAAACTTTTAAGAAGCATTCAGCAATAGCTCCTATACTCCGACGCACACCGGAATTCTTCACTTCCAACCACGCGCCGTTTTTTTATTTGTGAAACTCCCATATCTCAGACAAGATGATAGCCTTTCTCCCGAAATAATTTCAGGCAAGCATCGGCAACAGCATTGTCATAAAGAATGCCCTTGTTTTTCGTGATTTCTTCAAGGGCTGCCTCTGTTCCCAAGGTCGGACGATAAGGACGATGGGAAGCCATGGCCTCCACCACGTCGGCTACAGCCAGAATACGCGCCTCCAGAAGAATTTCATCTCCTTTCAGGTTTCTCGGATAGCCGGAACCGTTCATCCGTTCATGGTGCTGGTGAACTATTTCTGCCAGCGGCCAGGGAGATTCCACATCCTTCAACATATCGTATCCAGTTTGAGAATGTTCTTTAATTATGGAAAATTCGGTGTTTGTCAGTTTGGTGGGTTTGGACAATATCTCCGCGGGTACGGAGATTTTCCCGATGTCATGGATGGAACCTGCCATCCGTAATCCCTCGATTTTATCGTCCGGTAAGCCCATCTCAGTGGCAATGGCGCGAGCGAGATCGGCAACCCTCTTCTGGTGGCCAGCCGTATAAGGATCTCTTGCTTCTGATGCCGTACCCAATACCTGAATCGTTGTTTTAATAGATTTCCGTAAATTTTCTAATGTCTCATGGAGTTTTTCTTCAGCCTGCTTGTGATCGGTAATGTCCTTGTAGATTACCTGAAACTGTTTTGCTCCGTTCCAAATGACTTCTTTACGGAAAACCTGAAGATTACGAATTTCACCGTTTTTTCTCACGATGCTTATTTCATATTCAGATGGGCCAAGCTCGCCCCGTTTTCTTTTTTCCTTTCTAATCTCATACTCGGCATAGCTCTGCGGCGTATAGCGTTCCTTCACGGGTGTTTTATTCAGCTCCTCAATACTGTCATAGCCGTAGATATCCAGAATCGCCCTGTTGGCATAAATCGTGTCGGCTTCTATTGTTGATATGCGCACGCCCAGCGGGGAACTATCAAGGGAAAGACGGAAATTTTCCTCGCTTTTCCGCAACGCCTCAGCCGTCGTCTTGCGTTCGGTGACGTCGCGAACCATTGCCTGGAGGTAGTATTTACCCCTGTTGTTAAAAGAGTTTAGGCTGACTTCTGCATCAAAAAGAGTCCCATCATAACGACAGTGTTTCCATTCAAAATGCTGAGGTTGACCCTTAATCGCTGCGTTGATCTTCTCTAATGCTTTTTCTTTAGAGTTCCTTCCATCAGGCTGAACTTCCGGCGAGAATTGGTAAGGAGGTTGCCCGATGATCTGCTCTCTGGTACAGTCAAACATCTCAAGGGTTTTTTGGTTACAGTCAATAAAGATATCTTTATCCATCAAGAAAATGGTGTCACTTGCAGATTCGAAAAGCGTCCGGTATTTAATTTCGCTCTCCCGCAATTCTTCTTCCGCCTGTTTGCGCTCGGTGATGTCTCTGGTTTCACCCAGCAGAAATGCAGGTTTTCCGTTTTTATCCCGTAGAATACTGAAGTCGACCTCGATCCACAATAGATGGCCGTCCTTATGGCAAGCTTCCAATTCCAATGAATACTTATGGACATAGGATAGCGGCTTTGCCAAAGCTTTGGGCATTTCAGTTGAAAATGAATCCAGCATTTTTTGAAGAGATTCTGCCATGAGTAATTTCTTCAAAGAGAGATTTGGGATTTCATCTAAAGTATATCCATACATTTTCTCTACAGAGGGACTTACGTAGATTAATTTTCTTGTGTTTAGATCCTGGAGCCATATGTGAGCTGTCATGTTGTCTGCCAGGAGACGGTATTGCTCTTCACTTTTTTTCAGCGATTCTTCAACTTTCCTCTGCTCGGTAACATCGCGTGCAATTCCTCTAAACCCTATTGGTTTACCCGACGAATCTACCCGTAATGATACCGATGCTTCAGCGTATCTTTTAGTCCCGTCTTTTCTTATAACCTGCCAATCGACTCCTTCGGTGGGTTTTCCTGTGTTATAAACTTCATTAAACGCTTGAAAAAGTTCCTTTGAATACTCTTTGTCTGTATATTGATGGTAACTCATGCCCATCAATTCCTCTTGGGAGTAGCCAAGTAATCGGCTTAATGAATTGTTGAAAAAGGTGAAGTTACCGGCAAGATCAACTTCAAAATAACCTTCCTGAATTTCTTTAAGAATGGTTCGGTATTTTTCCTCACTTTGGCGAAGCGATTCTTCCGACTGCTTGCGATCTGTTATATCACGGTAGTTAATAACTATAGCTTCAACAACATTATTGTTTATCAGATTGCTTCCCACACCTTCGAGCGTACGCCAGCTTCCATCCTTATGACAAAGACGCACTGAACCCTCTATAACAGGTGCGTTTGTATCCGTGGATAAAGTATTGAATGCATCAGCTAAAAACTTTATGTCATCCGGATGAACAAGCTCGAATCCGTTGGCGCCAATCCTCTCTTCAGGTTTGAATCCCAAAACTTTCTCCAATGCTGGATTTACATAAGTGACAATTCCTTCCAGATTAACGAGAGTAATGATGTCGGAAGAGTTCTCTACGAAAGCCCGGAAACGCTGTTCTTCGTAACGTAATTTCTCCTCTATCTGCTTTTCCTTCTTTCTAACTTCTGCATCTTCCAATTCTCTTGCTATCGCCGGACAAAGACGGGACAGGTTACCCTTCATGATATAATCCTGGGCGCCTAAACGCATACATTCTACGGCTGTTGCTTCGCCAATGGTTCCGGTCACCATAATGAGAGGAATGTCGATATTTGTTTTCTTGAGCAAGGCGATAGCTGATGGACCGCTGAATTTCGGCAGGCTATAATCGCAAAGGATGATGTCCCATTGCTTCTCTTTGAGGGCTTTCTTCATGGCGGCGGCAGTTTCCACCCGTTCATACACGGGTTCGTATCCGCCTTTTTTCAAAACACGGATTGTAAGCAGAGCATCGTCTTCCGAATCTTCAACCATTAATACCCGTATTGATGTATCCTTCACAGGGTTGTCCTCAGTGTGTTGAAATGATTTTAGGAATTGGAACGTTTTTCATAGCATAACTTATAATAAATAAGAGTCCTGTATGTCAAAGGAAATAATGAGACTCAAATATTACAAACATAGTGCCGTAATATTTGCTAGTCGAATTATCCCAGGAGCGAAGCGACGCGGGATTTGAAACTCTTTGAGCCTTTAAATGTGGGGTGCGACACCAATATTTGTTATCATGAATGAATAGTTTTTATGAGGAGGGACGAAAGTGTGCAAAGTTGTAGCGCCTTAATTGTAAATTGTGTGTTCAAATTTCCTTGACTTACCAGATCATTATTCATATGCTTTTAATGTCGAAAAGGAAGTTCTTATCAAGAAAATGTGAACTATTCTTTGGACGTTATTCTTTTAATTAAACAAAATCTCCAAAACAGTCGTTGTGTAGAGAAGCTTCCCGCTTCATGAGTTTACTGACAAGCAACAACCAATAACTTAAGAAATTTTTTAAAATTAAGCTTTTAATAAGTTTGAATAAAAAATTCGATAGGGAGGTTTAAGTTTATGGCGATTTTTGAATATGGTGAGTATGAAAACACATATGAAGCCCCGGATAATCTGGTGGATTTTTTCGAGTCCAGCGCGTCGAGATATGCGAATAATCCGTTAATCGGGGAGAAAGACGCCGCGGGTGTCTATCAATGGGTTACGTACGCTCAAATCGCGGAACGCGTGAATAATTTGCGCGCAGGGTTGGCTTCTATCGGCGTTGGAGTAGGAGACACCGTCGGCATTATCGCGAATAACCGAAAGGAATGGCTAATCGCAGAAATTGCCACACAGGGATTGGGCGCCGCTTATGTGCCGATGTATGAAAAAGAGTTGGTTTCGATGTGGAAGTATATCATTAAGGATGCCAGTATCAAGGTAGTGCTGGTATCCAGAGATGAAATTCTGGAAAAGATAAAAAATTTCCCCTCCGAAATTCCAACACTGAAGCACATCTATCTGATTGATGGCACAGGAGAGAAAACAATGGCGGCTTTGGAGAAAAAAGGCGCGGCAAAACCAGTGCCTTCCCGCAAGCCCAAATACTCCGAAGTTGCGGTACTGATTTATACCTCAGGCACAACCGGTGAACCCAAAGGTGTCTTGCTGTCTCACGGCAATCTTGCGGAAAACGTCAAAGCCGGCTTGGCCTGGTTTCCAAACCTGACTGAAAATAGCCGATGTATCTCCATGCTTCCCTGGGCTCATTCTTTTGGGATCACGGCCGACCTGCATGCCTTTATTCTCAGGGGCGCGTCCATCGGGATTATGGGATCGGTGGAAACTTTGATAGATGATTTGCCAAAAATTCAACCCACCTTCATGATCACCGTGCCCCGGATTTTTAACCGGGTCTATAATGGTGTATGGGCAAAAATGCGGGAAGAAGGCGGCTTGAAGTTAAAGCTTTTTGAAGCTGCGATTGAGGCGGCCAAAAGCAAACGGGAGACCGGGAAAGCAAGTTTGAAATATAAAATCCTGGATAAAATCGTTTTGAAAAAGATTCGCGCCCGTTTTGGAGGACGCCTGGAAAATGCCGTCACCGGTAGCGCTCCCATGAACGTAGAAATAGCCAAATTCTTCATTGATGTGGGAATTCCCACCTATGATGCCTATGGCTTGAGTGAAACTTCTCCGGCCATCACAATTAACTCACCTTTAATGGGCAATCGCCTGGGATCGGTTGGAAAGCCCATCAATAAAACCAAGGTGGTTATTGATCGCTCCCGAACAGGAGAGACCGGTGATGATGGCGAGATACTTTGTTTCGGGCCGCAATGCATGATCGGATACCACAACAAACCGGAACAAACTAAAGAAGTGCTTGTGGAGATGAACGGTATGCGTGGCGTGCGCACAGGGGACAGGGGTCGTCTGGATGAAGACGGCTTCTTATTTATTACCGGCCGGTTCAAGGAAGAATACAAGTTGGCCAATGGTAAATATATTCATCCGGACACCATAGAGCGCGAAATGAAAATATTGCCCTGGATTTTAAACGCGGTCATCACCGGGGCTGGGCATGAGTACAATGTGGGATTAATCGTGCCGGATATGAATCTGTTGAAGCATAAAGCCGAAGAGATGAACTTGTCGGTTGATCCCAAGGATATTTTTGATTCATCTAATCCCGCCGGTCAGACATTTAAGGAACTGCTGACTGACGAGGTTCAAAACCATCTCAAAAAAATAGTAGGGTCCTATGAGATTCCCCGCAAATTTGAGTTTGTCATGGAAGATTTTACTCTGGATAACGGAATGCTCACCCAGACTATGAAACTCAAACGCCGGGTGGTCATGGAAAAATACGGTGACATGTTGGAAAATCTCTACAAGGAATAGTCATCAGAAATAAGGAGGGACAGCCGTCCCTCCTTATAATATCAATCGCTTCTTAGTTTTAATCTTGTGTGCGAAAGCTTCCTTTAGGAGTTGAGCTTCACTCGTCTTTTTTATAATAACCCGCCCATTTCGCATCTATCTGAGCCTGGATGTCGGCTATCTGCGCGTCGGTAAGAACCTTAAACCGTGACTGCGCGCGGAAGTATTCGCGCACCGGTACCAGCTTGCGTTTTTCCACAAGTTTTTCGGATGCCGCCGTAAGTTTGAACCCACCGTTGACTATCTCGTAGAGGTCATAATATCCGGTTTCTACGGCAAGTCTGCCGATTTTTATCCCGTATCGCGCATCATATCCCCAGCCCGGCGGGCAAGGTATGTGGATATGGATGTATTTGGTTCCCGGCATATCAACACACTTTCTGATCTTGTCAAAAAGGTCCAGCGGGTAAGCGGCGGAGCAGGCGGCCACATAGCTTAAGTTATGCGCTGCCATGATTGCTGAAACGTCTTTTTTTTGCTGAAGCTTTCCCTTGAACGGCGTGTTTGCGGTTATAGCGCCGATAGGGGTCGTGCCCGAGCGCTGAACGCCGGTGTTCATGTACCCTTTGTTGTCGTAACATAGATAGATAAAGTTTTCGCCCCTTTCCGCGGCGCCCGATAAGGCCTGCAACCCGATGTCGCTTGTCCCGCCATCGCCCGCCCAAGCAGCCACTTTAATATTATTCTTGCCCTGAGTTTTGAGGGTAGCCAAGATTCCGGAGGCTGCCGCTGCCGTGGATGCAAACGTCACATTCAGACAGGGAAGTTTTGTCGAGGCAATCGGGAAAAGCCCTTGCAATACTGTAAGGCAACTCGGCGGCACAACAAGGATTGTGTCTTTCCCTAAGGCTTTGAGTCCCACTCTGTAGGCGATAGCCAGGCCGCAGCCGGTGCACGCCCTTGTTCCCGGGTGGACAAATTCTTCTATCGGTAAACTTAAAATGTTTGTTTTGGCCTGCATAAGATTCTCCTATAACTTGAGCCCTATCCACACGGGCTCTTTCGCTACCCGGCTTTTTGTCGCCGCCCGGAGAGTTTGTGTCAAATCGTCTGTTCGAATATCTCGACCGCCGATTCCCGCAATAAAATTCTGGACCATCGGCAAGTCTCCTGTACCGGCAAGATGTTCATAAAGCGCGGACTTTAAATCCGAGACCAGCGCTCCTTCATAACCGTAGCTCAACGCCTTTTCAAATACGATGACGCCTTTTTTCCCTTTCAGGGCATTGGCAATCGCAACGTCCGGGAAAGGACGGTAGAAGCGAACGCCCATGACACCAACTTTGATGCCCTCTTTTCTCAAGGCATCCACGGAAACCAGCAACTGGTAAGTAAGTGAGCCCAGGCCTACGGCAATATATTCCGCATCATCGCAAAGATACGGCTCTATATATGGATCGCCGCCTCGGCCGAATATCCCGGCAAACCTTTTTTCCGCTTCGAGAGCGACAGTAAGTGTTTTTCGCATTTCTTCATGAAGCAGATATCTGATCTCCATGTATCCGTGGGCAAGTTCATTTCTCACATCCATGCGCACGTCGGGAAGAGTCACGGTATTGAGATTGGCGGGCTTCTCAGTGTTCAGGACATAGTCCGGCCTAAATGGAGGCAGAAAGGCATCAACTTTTTCCTGTTCGGGCACATCAAACGGCATGTAGGTGTGAGAAAGGATATACCCGTCATAGCAGACCATTATCGGAATGCTTACCTTTTCCGCAAGCCAATAGGCCTTGATAACCGAATCAATGATCTGCTGATGGTCAGAGCAATACATCTGTATCCAGCCTGTATCGCGCTGTGAAATCGAGTCCTGCTGATCATTCCAGACATTCCACGGAGCGCCTACCGCCCGGTTGACAACGCACATCACGATGGGAAGCCTTGCGCCTGCCGCCCACTGGACCTGTTCATGCATGTAAAGAAGCCCGTTGGCGCTTGTCGCGGTAAAAGATCTGGCGCCGGCCGATGACGCGGCAATACATACGGCAAGGGCGGAATGTTCGCTCTCGACGGGTATGTACTCAGCCTTCATTTCACCTGATTCCACATACTCGGAGAGTTTTTCTGTAAGAGGGGTCTGCGGTGTGATGGGATATGCAGCGATAACATTGGCACGACAAAGTTTGACGCCCAAAGCTGCGGCAACGTTTCCGTTTTCTATAATATTCATGGCGTCTACTCCTTGTCCTCGTCGTCTTCTGAAAATTGTGCCTCGTCCACCATGGTTATGGCCTTTGTAGGACATTCTTCAGCGCAGATGCCACATCCCTTGCAATATTCCAGGTCAATCACAGGCGGTATCGTTCTGGAGATGACAATATCCGGACAAAACAGCCAGCATATGAAACAGGCCTCAATATTTCTTTTGCAGGGGATGCAGAGACTTTTATCCAATACCGGTCTTTCAACTCTCCATGAACCTGTCCTGCCACCGTCACCAGGCCCGTGTTCGCTGTGTGAAGTTTTCCTCCTGTAATTTCTGGTGCCCATCTTCAACCTCCTGCCACAGTTCTCTCAAAGGCAATCTTTGCCGCCAATGAGTTCTTTTCTGGCCTTCTGGTACTGAATTCCTCTTCAATACCTTTTACCAGAATATCCATCCCAAAAAGATTCGTGGCCCGCTCAAGAGAGCCGATTATTCCTGTATTTACCATGCCGTGAGGAAGGCCGGCCTCAACAGATATTGCCGTGATGTCTGCGGTTGCAAGTCTGTAATCTTTAAAGTCGTAGTATTTAAAAGCCTTTGGTGTGTTCAGAATAATTACCCCGCCGGGTTTGAGGCCACAGGTTACATCCGACTCGGCGAGCAGCAGGTGGTCAAGGACTACAATGATATCCGGTGACTCGATTGGGGACAAATCATAAATTTTGCGCCTGGATAGCTTCAGAGATGTCATGACCGGCGCTCCCCTACGCTCTGTGCCAAAAGATGGAGCCATGACAACGCCCGCATAACCGGAAACGAAGGCTGCTCCTGCTACAATCTTTGCTGCCGTTATCGCTCCCTGACCGCCCCGCCCGTGCCAGCGGATTTTAATATATTCCTTGTTCATAAATAAATCCTAATTTACTTCTTTTTCATTAGCATAAAATTGACGGACTGGAAAGGAATGGTTGCCGGCAAGCATTGATTCTATTTTTTCCATCAATCCGAAGAGGGTCCGCTTATCCAGCGCCGAAACGGCAACGGCGTCTAACCTTCGACATAGGGTTTGGAGCAAATCTTTATCAGCGATACAGTCGGACTTGTTCAATACTCTTATGGTTGGTTTATCGTTAATTTCCAACTCTTCCAGAATTTTTTCTACGGCGGCAATCTGGTCTTCAAACTGACTGCTGACGTCAATTACATGTAAAAGAATATCCGCCTCGAGCAGTTCGTCCAACGTCGCCCGAAAGGCGGTGAATAATTCTTCCGGCAGATTGCGGATGAAACCTACTGTATCGGTGATAATCGCTTCCGTATCCCGAGGAAAGCGCAGCCGGGCGCTTTTTGTATCCAAAGTGGCAAAGAGTTTGTCTTCAACCCAAACGGAGCTTTTGGTGAGAGTGTTGAGGAGTGTTGATTTCCCGGCATTGGTGTAGCCGACGATGGAAATAATCGGCAGACCTGTTTTTTCTCTTTTGCCGCGGCGTTGCCTACGTGATTTTGTTATAGTTTTTAAATCTTTTTCCAGGCGATGAATGCGCTCGCGAATACGGCGGCGGTCAATTTCCAGCTTTGTTTCGCCGGGACCGGTGCCGCCGATGCCGCCGGCAAGACGCGAAAAGGAAGTATCCATATGTGTCAGTCTCGGCAGCCTGTATTTGAGTTGTGCCAGTTCCACCTGAATTTTCCCTTCCCGGCTGTGGGCGCGACGGGCGAAAATATCCAGAATAACCTGCGTGCGGTCGATAATTTTCAAGCCGGTAAAGTCATTGATAGAGCGAACTTGCGCCGGTGTTAATTCGTGATCGAAAATGAGCATGTTGGCGCCGATTTGCGTGGCCCGCAAATCGATGGCGGATAGTTTGCCACGCCCCACCATGAATTTGGGGTCGGGCTGTGGACGGTACTGAATCATAGAATCGAAAACTTCCACGCCGCAGGTGCGCGCCAACTGGGCAAGTTCTTCCAGTGATGTTTGGGCGTCAGCCAATGGATTCTTTTCGACGCGCAAAAGAATGGCTTTATCCGTCGCCTCCATTTTACGCGATTTTTGTTTTTTAGCGAATTCATCTTCCAGCGCCTGAATAAAGAACAGGAAATTGATTTGGAGCTGGTGCGGCTCCACGGGATTCATGATTAACCAGTAATCTCCCGCCGGATTTTCCGGGACAAGATGCGCCCAATGGAGCCTTCCGGGAGAGCCGTCCCCACGCACTTCCAGCGCACCGATGAGATCGAGCCGCAAATGTGATAAATCGGTTAAATCTTCATCGGACAACTCTTCGCTGTTTAAGTGTGTGTGAATTAGCCGCAAACCTTTAAACCGCAGTGAAGACGAGCGGAATCCTTCCAGATCCGGTATCAATATGCTTTTGTGGTCGCCGATTATTGCTTTACTGATTTCTCCTTTACGGCTGATGAGCAGGCCTATTTGCCGTTTAATATCGCTGGAAATAAAGGATAATTTCCGGGCCAGATCATTACTGATAATATTTTCCGGCGGGATGCCCTTGTGACAGAGACGTTCTATTTGTTTAATTTGAACGGCGCGCAGGCCTGTCGTATTTCCAAAAATTTTATTGATAGCCGTTTCACCTTTTTTTGTTTTATTACCACATTTCATCCGGATTAGTCAAAAAAGCAAAAAAGTTAAGTATAATCTCGGCTTTAGTATGAGGTGAAATAATTATTTGGTATTAAAAAAAATAATAATAACATTGACGTAAAATATTTATTTTAGTAGTAGTAAAAAGGATTCGTTGGTGTCATATATTAATATGTAAATTGTTTTTCAAAGAAATCAACTTATTTAATGTCGGACGAAAGGAGAGTATTATGAAAAAACTTGGCATGTTAGTTTTTATTGTAATGATGATGGCTGTCGTCACGGCAGCTCAGGCGGAAAGGGCTGGTGGTTTACCCGATTTGGTTGTGAATAAGAATATTAACGACTGTCCAAAATGTCCCACTCTAGTCACCATAGTGCTCAATGTGGAATTCGACACCGACAGGGCCGTTGTCAAAGATAAATATAGAAATGAAATCAAAAAAGTTGCCGATTTCATGAAAACGTATCCAAATACTACTGCTGTTATCGAAGGCCATACCGATAATGTCTTCACGGCAGAATATAATCAAAAGTTATCCGAGGCCCGCGCAAACAGCGTCAGACTATACCTGATCGATAAATTTGGAATCAATGCATCCCGCTTAACAGCTGTCGGTTATGGATTGACTAGACCGATTGCCAGCAATAATACGGAAGAAGGACGGCAGAAGAACCGCAGAGTTCAGGCTGTCATGAAAGCGATGAAGGATAATTAAGTTTGTAAAAATTTCAACAATAATCCTGAAAAGTCTTAAGGCCCCATGACTACTGAAAGGTTATGGGGCCTTTTTCTTGGTTTGACCATATTATGAGCAAAACATACATAAACCTACGTTGAACGGAGCAGGGTGTAGCCTAAGGCCGCAAATTGGCGGTTTTCGCTAGCACTATGCCATCTTCTTCATCGCATCCACCAATTCCTGCACAGCCGCGGCAGACTTATCCAAAGCTTTTTTTTCATCTGCTGTAAGCTTTAGAGAAATAATCTGTTCGATTCCGTTTTTACCTAACTTTACCGGTACACCGACAAAAAGGCCGGATATGCCATATTCGCCTTCCAGATAAGCGGCACAGGGCAAAATTTTCTTTTTGTCCTTCAAAATAGATTCTGCCATTTCCACGGCCGCCGAAGCTGGGGCATAGTAGGCGCTCCCTGTTTTTAAAAGACCGACAATTTCCGCGCCTCCGTTGCGTGTTCGTGTTATCAGCGCGTCAACGCGTTCCGACGTCATCAGTTCTGTAATAGGCACTCCCGAAACTGTCGAAAAGCGCGGTAGTGGCACCATGGTATCGCCATGTCCGCCCAAAACCAGAGCCTGTATGTTTTCAACGGAAACATTGAGTTCTATCGCGATAAAAGCGCGAAACCTTGCGGAATCGAGCACACCGGCCATGCCGATCACTCTTTGCTTGGGAAAACAGCTTTCTTCCATTGCCACATGACACATAGCGTCAAGCGGATTGCTGACGATAATCAGAATTGCGTTGGGAGAATATTGAACCACTTGTCTGGTTACTTTTTTAATTATTCCCCTGTTAGTTGCCAGAAGATCATCACGACTCATTCCGGGTTTGCGCGGTATTCCGGCGGTGATAATAACAATATCAGAATTGGCCGTATTTTCATATGAGTTAGCGCCTGTGAGATGTGTATCGTGTTTTTCAATCGGCGCCGCTTGTGCCAGATCAAGAGATTTGCCCTGAGGCACGCCTTCAATAATATCAATCAACACAACATCGGCCAATTCTTTTTCCGCCAGTCTTTGCGCCGCTGTTGAGCCTACATTACCCGCTCCCACTATGGTAACCTTTTGATTCATATTGTTTGTTTCCTTATTTTTAATTTAAAATAATTCTCATAAGAGATACTACAATAAAATGAAAATCAAAACAACTATTAGCCTTCTTGTAATATTTCCTTGACATAGAAAACAGAAAGTTCTTATACTCCACCACGCAATATCTAATAAAAATAATACCAAAACAATTTTAAAAAATGGAGGCATAAACATGACAGAAGAAAAAGGGTTGAATAAACCGGTAATTTTAAAAGCGGACTTGGCGGCATTCTTGGGTGCTAAATCACTTCCTCGTACCGAGATAACCAAAAAGTTGTGGGATTACATCAAGGCAAACAAACTACAAACCAAAACAGTTAATGGCAAGCCGGAAAATGCCGGCAAGAATATTGTAGCCGATGCCAAATTAATCAAGATTTTTAATAACACCAAAGTTAAAACATCGAGCGGCAAGGTTGTTGATTTCACAAAACTAAAAGAAGGACAGACCATTGACATGATGCAGATTGCCTCTGTCGTCAGCGCCAATATTGAATAGACTAATAATAAATTTTCCCTCAAAACAGGCAGGACTTCCATCCTGCCTGTTTCTTTATTAACTTATGAGCAAAAAATTAACAAACAATAATACTTTGATAATTTTTTTAATTGTGTTTCCGGCGATTTTTTACGCGGGTATATCTTGCGCTCGCATGGTAACGGATGAAATAGGCCGTAGTGTAAATATAATTTCTGCGCCACAGCGGATCGTTTCCCTAGCCCCCGGTATCACGGAAACGCTTTACGCGCTTGGTCTTGACGATAAGATAGTAGGCGTAACCACTTTTTGTGATTGGCCGGCAGCCGCGCGCGCAAGACCGCGAATAGGCGGATTTACCAATCCTTCCATAGAAAAGATTGTTTCTCTGAAACCGGATTTAATTATTGCCACTGCCGACGGAAACAGAAAAGATACGGTGTTGCAGTTGGAAAGACTCAGTCTACCCGTTTATGTGACAAACCCTTCGGACACTAATGGCATATTGAAAAGCATTTTACATATCGGTGAAATAACGGATCGGGAAAAGGACGCCGGAAAGCTCGTGGAGAAACTTCAAAAAAGGTTAAACAATATTACTGCGCAAATACGTCACAAAAAGAAACCGCGTGTTTTTTTTCAGATAGGCCTGGAACCGGTGGTTACGGCGGGCAAAGGAACATTAATCAACGAAGCAATTGAATGGGCGGGAGGTGTAAATATTGCCGGTCATGATATTGCCCGCTATCCTCGTTACAGCGCGGAAGGAATCATGGGAGCATCTCCTGAAATAATTCTTTTCGCGCCCATGGCCAACGACAAAGAATTTACGATGGTAAAAATTTTCTGGCAAAGATTTGAAGAAATTCCGGCAGTAAAGAACAATAAAATATATCCAATAAAGACTGATCTCATCAGCCGGGCATCGCCGCGCATCGTGGACGCTATCGAAAAAATGGCGTTAATTTTTCATCCCGAGATCACGATTAAGTAATATGAGGTTTGATTTCATCAATGTTCAGTTTTGCCTGCCTGAGCAGATCAAGAACGTCAGCCTGCCGGGACGCAGGTAGAGATTCAATCTTTCCAATTTGGTCGCTGATGTAACCGATTTTATTTTTTAAATCAGCCAACAACGGAGACAAGTTAATTGGCTGCTTTGCGCCCTGCGGTTGTCTAAATTCCTCTATCTTAGTGCCGACTTTTAACGTTATTTCTTCCAGATATTCAGGTATGGTCACATCAAAGCCCAGTTTATCTCTGATCATGGAAGCCAACACATTTTGTGCGCCAATTTCACCGTGCACTAAAAATACCGGCATTTTTTTATTATTAAAATTGCCCAGCCAATCCAGAAGCTGGCTTTGTCCTGCGTGAGCGGAGAAACCGCCGATGGTCCATACTTTGGCTTTTATGGCAATATCTTCATTGAAGATGCGAATTTTCTTCGCGCCGTCGACAATTTTTCGACCGGGGGTTCCTTCCGCCTGAAAGCCGACAAAAACAATGCTCGCTCCCGGACGCCACAAATTGTGCCGTAAATGATGTCTGATTCTTCCAGCATTGGCCATGCCGCTCGCGGAAATAACAATCGCCGAACCTTTCATTTCATTAATTTGCATGGAATCTTCGGTTGAAGAGGAAAACCGAAGCTGCGGCAGATCCAAAGGGTCTTCGCCGTTTTTCAAAAGGCTCTGCGTTTCCCCGTCAAGGTATGAACGGTAACGGCGGAATATTTCCGTAGATTTTATGGCTAGCGGACTGTCTAAAATTACAGGTATATCTTTGGGAAGTCTTCCGTCACGATCGAGAAGATAAAGGGAATAAAGCATTTCCTGCGTTCTTTCCACGGCAAAAGCGGGAATGATAATTTTTTCTCCTCTGGAATAACTATACTTAATAGCCTCGGCCATTTCATTTAGGCTGTCCTCTTCGCCTTTATGATTACGGTCGCCGTATGTTGATTCCATAAAAAGAAAATCGGCTTCGCTGATTATGCTGGGGTCTTCCATTAATAATTGATGGCGACGGCCGATATCGCCAGAGAAAACAAGTTTTGTGGATGAGCCGTTTTCTTCGATGAATAGTTCCATTATGGCCGCGCCTAAAATATGTCCCGCATCCTGAAAATTAACTTTTATTCCACTCACGGGACTGAAAATTTCATTGTAGGTTTTTGTTTTAATTAACGGCGCGACAGCTTCAGCATCTTTTGTTGAATAAAGCGGTACAATCTTATCGGACTTTCCGAAACGCTGCATCCTTTTAATTTTCGAGGTTGCTTCCGTTTCCTGTATGTGGGCGCTGTCCAGAAGCAATATTTTGATCAGATCTCCGGTCGGCTCGGTCGCGTAAACGGGACCGCGAAAGCCATTCTGCGCCATACGGGGGAGTAGTCCCGAATGGTCAATATGCGCGTGAGTGATAAGAAAAAAATCAATATGCTTCGGGTCATACACATCTATATCCCAGTTGCGTTTTTCTGTTTCGGCGCCGCCCTGATGCATTCCGCAATCAACAGCGAATCTTGCTTTGTCTGTTTCTACGATGAAACAGGAACCGGTAACCTCTTTTGCCGCTCCGAGAAATTTAATTTTCATGATAAATCCATTTCGGTAAATTTTATTGTTGAAACTCCAATTCCGAAAGCGAAGCGTAGCGGAATTGGTAAGTTGAACAATCCCGCATAGCGGAGGGTTTAATACCCCGCAGCTTGCTGCGGAACCTGTTTCCAAAGCTTGCTTTGGGGACATACCCGTGATTTCAACTTACATCGGTTACATTCAGACTTTTTGAAAAAATGAAAAAACACAATACCACATTCCGCTACTCTCATTGATTCAAGAGTAGCGACTCTTTTTTAATGGCAGTTTACTATTATCCTTCCGGCTAAATTACAGCGCTGCTTTAGCCGCCTTCTTCAATTTTTTGGCCTCTTTCTTTTCTTTGGCAGATTTCGCAGGTTTCTTCTTTGTATCTTTTTTCACGTCCTTTGATTTACCCATAGCTTAAACCTCCCTTCTAAAGATGTGATAACTAAAATTTTGCTAAAAGTATAACAAAATATCGGCGTATTCTCCATGCAAATGTAAATTGCCGTAAAATATAATGTAAGGAACAGGTTTCGTCAAACAGTTTAAAATACAAATCTAAAAGAAAATAAAGAAAATATCTCTTGACTATTAATGATATTGCGCTTATATAGGGAAAAAATAATTGTGTTTATGTTTTTTAAAATGTCGAATCATTCTTTATAAACGAGACACAACCACCATACTCTCCGGAGTGTCGGTGGTTTTTTCATTATTGCTGTAAAGGCAATAAGATTATCACGTCACAAAGATAATCTAAATTGTAAAAATTTATAAATGAGCAATTTACATGAGCTCAAGAGGTAAGGCATGCAAGCCCCTCACTATTTCCTTCCTTCTCAATCAGGAGCCGGATGGGGGTGAATTTGATGCTTTGTGAGCCCCCAGGGGAAAATGAAGGTTTAGAAAATGCTAATCAGCAAGAAAGGGGATTAAAATGAACAAAAATTTGTATGTCGGAAATGTGTCTTATAAAGTCACGGATGAAGACCTTAAAACCAATTTTAGTGAAGCGGGGGAAGTTGTTTCCGCTGCAATTATTAAGGACAAGTTCACAGGTCAATCTAAAGGGTTTGGATTTGTCGAAATGAAAACGGAAGAGGGCGCCGCAGAAGCCATCAAGAAGTTCAATGGTGGAATGCTTGACGGAAAAGCAATCACCGTTAATGAAGCCAGACCGAAGAAAGAATTTGGCGCCGGCGGCGGAAATCGCGGCGGCGGCTACAGAAGCGGCGGAAATCGCGGCGGCGGAAATCGTGGCGGTGGTGGTGGCCGTTACTAATGAGACTCAAGTTTTAGGAACGTAGTGAATAACCTGAAGGTCATCTACGACTGAAACTTGTTAGTCGTAATGAGGCTTAAACTTCAAAAGCAAATAACCTAAAGGTCACTATAGGCGCATTGAAGTTTTTTAGCCGAATTATCCAATAGCCAACGGCTATTGGAAATTATCCCAAGAGCGTAGCGATCGTGACTCTCGCTGAGAGTGAATTGAGAGAAGCTCGAAGCGCAAGAGGAACAATCCCGCCAACGTAGTTGGCAGGGACGCGGGATTTGAATTTACTTTTAAATAAAGAGCAGAAGGTATTCAAAACAAACCTTCTGCTCTTTTGTTTTGATACCAATTCGGATATGAGAGTTGTACCGACCTATACTTAACTTGACAGACATTGTCCAATTAAGTCTTAGCTCAATTATTTCTTATACCATTTCTAAATCAAAGATGATATTGAGGCGGCTAGGCGGAGGCGACGAGACGTATTATACATACGTTGAGGAGGCCGACAACGACGCCAACAAAAATAGCGCTTTGATTTAGAAATGGAATTACACCTCCTTTACCGATTCTTTTAACCACCGATAGATAGGACTTGCTTTTTTACATAGAAGAATTGTGAGTATTACGGATGGAAAGAGATGAACCGCAGGTAACAGCGGAGACCTTCATTTATAACCAGCATAACACATTGAAACAGATTTGCGAATAATATGAATTTGATATATTCCCGATCAGCATATTATTTGTGGCACAAATACATGAACATTATAAGCCTTAATACATCTCGTAAATATCACCATATCGCCATCCAGAAAAGGAGTAACTACATGAAGAAGAAAATACTTCCCCTGGCTTTGCTTACCCTCTCTTTATTAGGATTGGCGATGCCTGCGCCCGCTTTTCCCTTGGAGATTGTCCCTTTTGACAGCGTCAACCAGAGTCCCTTAATCGGCATCTATGGCCTGCCCGGCATTGGCAATTTCTTACTACTCCCGGCAGGTGCTACGGAAGTGGGAATGAACGTCGCCTTGTCCAACAACTTTGTTACTGATGAAAATCAACGGGAACAAATCCTCCTAGATGGGGAAACGACGCGCTTTACTTTAACGGTGCGTCATGCCTTCTCTCAAGGTCTGGAGTTCGGCATCAAGATACCCTATATTGTCCAAGGAGGAGGTTTTATGGATAATTTTATTGAAGAATATCACAGTATCTTTGGTTTTCCCGAAGGAGGGCGTGATCAGGCACCAAGTAACCGCTTGCTATACTGGTACCAAAAGGACGGCATTAACCGAGTACTTGTTAACTCTTCTAGTGAAGGTTTCGGTGATATTCAAGGCACAATGGCCCTGCAACTTTATGAAGATAAGAAGACCGGCCGAGGTCTCTCTTTGAATTTCGACATCAAGCTACCAACAGGAGACAGTCACCAACTCATGGGAAGCGGCAGCACTGATTTTTCTTTATGGTTAACGGGAGGCACCGATTTGGGAATGGCGGCCGGCAAATGGACAGCCTATGGTGCGGCGGGATTACTCTATATGACCGATGGCGATGTCTTACCGGATCAGCAAAAAAGCTGTGTCAGTTTCGGCAGCCTCGGTTTGGGATGGATCCCATTGTCCCGTTTGGCTCTTAAGGTACAAGCTGATGCTCACCCCGTTTTTTATAACCACAGCGACCTAAGGGAAGTGGCAGCTAATTCGGTGCAGTTTATTGCCGGGGGCACAGTAGCCCTGTGGGGAGGATCGACCATGGACATCAGCATAGGGGAAGATCTGGTGACTAGTACATCACCGGATGTTGTTTTCTATTTCAATCTGCGTCAAAGATTCTAGCCCAGCCATCTCAGGTTTAAACCCTGATCTAAAGGGCGGAGAAAAAGTTAGTCGGATGACGAATAAAAGGAGTAATGAGCCATGAAGAGACTTGACCTATTATCAAGGGTAAAGATGTGGCCCGCTTCATACAAGTTGGTTCACATTTTCCGCGGACGTTTGCCACGCTTCTTCTGTTTACGATCATGCGTCTCATTGCTCTTAATACGGCGACCGGTCAACTGATACGCCCTGCCGATACTGAGAAGGGCGAGGATCGCGCACAGCCAGCCTATCCAGTCCCCTAGCATAGTGTATGCCGTGCAGCCCTGCATCATTGGAATCCGATCGACAAGCGTCTCTTTTGTCCACTGCCCAGTACGATGGGTGAGCCGGCCCACCGGGTCTACGATCGCGGAAATGCCGGTAGTCGTGGACCGCACAAGGGGACGCCTATGCTCAATTGCCCGGAAGCTTGCAATGGCCAGGTGTTCCATTGGTTCTACCGTATTGCCATACCAGGAATCGTCAGTCAGGTTGAACATCGCCTCAGGAATTCGATGGTCCCGCCCGCCGTTCATCAGCATGCGAATCTGCTCGGGAAAGATATCCTCATAGCAAATGCTCACTGATATCGGATGCGTGCCGAGCAAGAGCGGCTCGATATTTTCTCCTGACCAAAAGCGGCTCGAGTAGGGTGACCAAGAATACAGCCAGGGGAATGTTTCACCGAATGGTATGAATTCGCCAAAAGGCACGAGCACCATTTTGTCATACGTGCCGAGGATTTGACCCATCCCGTTTGCAAGTACCGAACTATTGTAAAAGCGTGTACCATCACTGTGGTCCATACGCAAGATTGCACCGAACAATGTTAGTGTATGGAGATCACCCAACACATCGGGCGGTAACTGTCCTTCTCGAGACGTGAGGTTTATTGTAAGGACATTCTCGGGCCAAACAATGAGGTCGAGCTTATTTTTGGCAATTAATTTTCTGGACATTTCCTGATATTCGCGAAGAAAACGCTCGCGGTCCTCATGCTTTTCCCCCGCCCCACGATTTGTCTGAATCAGACCGACCGTCAGCTTTTCAGCAATCGACGCGTTCTTGTCAACGCTATGGATGCGAACTGCTCCGTAAGACAATACCAGCACAATGACAGCAACGAAAAACGCCACCGGACGCCAGGGGAAGGGCTGCTTTTCAATCCGCCGCTCGATGATCGTATAGATTAATGAATTAACATAGACAACAAGGAAAGTAATACCGAGGATACCTGTCACATCGGAAATCTGCGTTAAAAGAGTCAGCTTATATTGGCTTGCACCGAGGTAATTGGGGAAAACCTCTGGCCATAATTTTTCGAGTGCAGTCCATACAACGGGTGAAACCCAGATCACGCTCCAGCCGGTACCGCGGCGGATGAACTGCGTGGCCCCTGCCCATACCGCAAACACTATGCCGTTTGCCGCGGCAAGAAGCAACAGGCCCAAAAACGCCGGCCACCATGACAATCCCGCGAATTCCTGGAACATGTGAATGATCCAGTAGAAGCCGCCGCCATGTCCTATGATGCCTGCGAACCATCCGATGAAAAAAGCACGGATCGGGTTTTGCTCACGAATCGCCCACAAGATAGGCACGAGGCATATCCATTCCAAATAGAACTGGTCAAATCCAGCATAGCCCAGAAAGGCCAGAACGCCGCCTGCCAAAGCGGCAATTAACGGCAGCAAATCCTTAATGGTTATTCACCTGCCTTATATTAAAGATCGATTTTCAGTATGAAATCGTTCCGTTCTTTTTCCAGATTCCGCAACAATTTAATGACCCGGTCAAAATCCCTGCCCATCATCTTCTTGGAAGTGGCCGCGTTTCCCCAGATAATTTCTAACGGGCCTTCGACATCCGCGGAAAGGACATCCCAGAGCGCGTCAAGATTGCGTCCGAAGTGCTCCGGTATATCCTTGAGGCTCGAGATTTGATCATAAAAATCATTAAGCGAACTAATTGTGTTCCCGTTTAATGTGCAACGTTTTACCGGCATGCCGACACCTCCGTAAAGGTTTTGTAATGATCCACTGTAACAAATCGCGCCCCATCGCGGGAAAAGATAAAGCGTTTGCCGCCCCGATGTCCGCCCTTATAGTCAAGATCCGCCTCGCGCCATTTATTATTCGGCAAGCGGCCCTCCAGGTTTCTGAAATGATCGCCGCCAATGCTGAATCCTCTCAATGCACTCACCGACCCAATATCCATTCCCTGTTTCCATCCCAGTGACCGGACATCTCGCTTGTTTATGAACTTCTCCGGAAGCTTTTTGTTATTTGTCCTCTTCAGGTTGCGCAATATTTCGGTAAGTTCCGGCTCGTTGATTCCGGGTGAGAGCCGCAAATTGAGCGCATGAACAACCTTTTCACAGGATTCGGCGTATGCTTGTGTGTGCGGGAAGATGCCTATTAATAAGAGCAGGGAAATAGCCAATCGGATCATCATCCGTTTTTTCATTATCGTTTTTCCATTTGATTTTATGCAAATTGATTTGTAAAGAACTATGTGAAAATAATTATTTTTAATCGAGAAATAAAATGGAAACCATTAGTTATTTATCTTTTATCTTATCCAGTCTTAACTGGGCATCCGCATGTCCTTGCTCAACCGCTTCACTATACCACATCGCAGCAGAATCTGAATCCTGTTTAACGCCTCTACCTTCTTCTAATATCAAACCCAAATTGAACTGTGCATCCGCAATTCCTTGTTCAGCAGCTTTTAAAAACCATCTTGCAGCCTCGGCATAGTCTTGCAATCCTCTGCTATACATCAAACCTAGATTATACTGGGCAACAGCACTACGCTGTTCAGCCGCCTTGAGATACCATTTGATGGCTGCAGTATTGTCCTGCTTAACACCTTTACCACTCTGGTATATCCACCCCAGATTATTCTGGGCATCAGCAGAACCATTTTCAGCCGCCTTGAGATACCATCTGATTGCCTCAACATTGTCCTGTTTAACACTTTTACCATTCTGGTAAATCAAACCCAGATTATTTTGGGCAGCAGCATAACCCTGTTCGGCCGCCTTGAGATACCATCTGATTGCCTCAGCATCATCTTGCTCAACACCTTTACCATTCTGGTACATCAAACCCAGATTATTCTGGGCATCAGCATAACCCTGTTCAGCCGCCTTGAGATACCATTTGACGGCCTCAGCATAGTCTTGCTCAACTCCCTTACCATCCTGGTACATCAAACCCAGATTATTCTGGGCTTCAACATAACCCTGTTCAGCCGCCTTGAGATACCATTTGACGGCCTCAACATAGTCTTGCTTAACTCCCTTACCACTTTGGTATATTAAACCCAGATTATTCTGGGCGGCAGCATAACCCTGTTCGGCCGCCTTGAGATACCATTTGACGGCCACGGCATAGTCCTGCGGAACACCCTCACCATGCTGGGATATCAAACCCAACCGGTTTTGGGCGGCAGCATCACCTATCTCGGCCAGCTTTTTGTATAACTTAATTTCTGCGTCGCTGCTCATTAAAAAAATCACCTACTTATCCAGTGCAGCCATCGCCGCACTTGGTTTGTGTATTCCCGAGGAAGTTTTGGGAAAAAAATAGACTCTCTTTTCAGAAACATTGAAGAGCTTTTGAGCGGAATTAGTACACTAACCTAACATACACTTCACATAGAAAAATCGTTGAGTAAATACCCGCCTATATTTTTAACAACCCTCATATCTAAAACCCACTATTATCCCCCACTTTATTAAGCAGTGAAATGATGTTTGTATAACCTTTTTCTTTAGCATACATCTCCGCGGTATAACCCATACTATTTTTTATCTTAGTATTCGCTCCTGCGTTAATCAGTAATTCAACAATTTTTGTATACCCACCCGATGAAGCAACCATCAGCGCACTGGTGCCTTCATTAGTTCTCGCATCAATCTCCGCCCCTTTATCAATGAGCAATTTAGCGGTTTTTAGATAACCTTCAGTGGCAGCCTTCATCAGCAACGTGAAATCGCCGTCTTTTGCATTTATGTCTGCCCCTTCGTCAAGCAGGCTCTTAATAAGAGCCGTATCACCTACAGATATGTTTTTGTGCCAGCATGCTTTTTTCATTTTCCAAACTCCAAATCCTATTACGATCACACATATAAGGAAAACGATATTCACAATTTGCATAATTATTTCTCCTTTTTTATAAGAATGAAGTTAATGCTCAACACATATATTAGTTCATTCTACACGTAATTTTTGTCTATTGCAAATTAAAATGTTGAGTGGATTGGGAAAATAAGAAAAACAACATAAAGGAAGAATTAATAAGAGCGTGCAATCATACCATTTTGCATTCAAAAGTATACCGAGGCGGCAGTGAAACTCGAATTGCAGTTGCGCAGTGAACTGGAATTCGTTAGTTGAACTGTCCCGCTTCGGCGGGGCAAGGAAGAGGCGACGCAGGCGTATTCTAATATACGTCGAGGAGCCGATGACGCAGCCAACAAAGGTAGAAGAATGAATGCGAATTGGTATCAATCCCCGTACGCCGGCTATCGTATCAGCAAAACCGGTATCGGGCTTTTGCGGATAACCTGAGATGTGGTGCTGCCAATTAATAATTCGCGCAGACGATTGTGCCCGTAGGCTCCCATAACCATCAATTCCACGGCTCCTTCCCGAATGAACTTGATAATTTCATCGGATTCCTTTCCGGACAAGTTTATTATGGCACAATCGGATATCGGAGGCTCGTCAGGATCTTTTTGATTTGCCTCTTCCACCTGTGTTGCTAACGCAGCAGCTTTTTTCGAATCTGATGTGATGATGACAACCGTCAGCGGCCAGGCGGCTTGTTCCGATAATTTTAAAGAAAGCTGCAGGGCCTTTATCGCCGAATCACTGCCGTCGTAAGCAAGCCCCATGCTTTCTATTTCCAGAAAAGTTTCGGGAGTGACCAGTACGGGTTTGCCTGAACCACGCACAACAGTTTCGGCAACAGAACCAAGAAGTCCGCCTTCTTTCAGGTGAAAGTGTTCGCCCTTTTTCGCCATTAAAATTAAATCGGCGCTTCGGGCTTCTTCGATGATTATTGAGCTTATTTTACCAATCGTTTTTTTTACTTCGGCATTGATGCCTGCTTTTTGGCAGCGTTCCTGAAAATCTTTTAAGATACAATCCGCCTTTTCATTAAGAGATTTTTCAAGGGCATCAAAAAAACCATCATTAGGCGGTATCCCAACTGATCCGGAAATGTCGGTAAGCATCGGACCCTGGATTAAATTAACATCAAGAACATAAAGACCGATTAAGGCAGCGCCTAGTTTACGGGCGATATAAATTCCGTATTCCAAAGCTATGAGACTATTAGCGGAACCATCAGTGGGAATGAGTATTTTTTTTATCATGTTGATTCCCGTCTATAATCAGAAACATGATTACTTTTGTTTTTCGTCGAAGTGTTTCAAATTATCGAGCAAATTGGCAATATCTTTTTCTTCCCAATTACCGGAACCGCCGTTGTCGTCAGCATCCCCTTCCAAAGGATGGGAACCGTCTTCATTGAAAACGAGAAATTTGCCTACACAATTTCCATTTTTATAGGTGGACTTTTCTTTTATCTTACCGCTTTTGAAATACGCAAGATATTCGCCTTCCCTCTTATCGTTTTTAAAAAATCCCCTTTCCTTGACTTGCCCATTTTTATAGTAACAAATATATTCTCCGTCAAATTTCCCGTTCCTGAAATTCTCCTCTTCTTTTAATTGTCCGGTTTTATAATAAATCTGATACTTGCCTTCGAGCTTGCCTTTTTTGTAATATTCATGTTCTCTGATATTCCCGTTTTCATAATAAGAAATATATTCGCCGTCCATCTGGTCGTTAATGTAGTTTGCTTTTTCCCTTAAATGGCCGTCGTGATAATAAATCACTGCGGAACCATTTTTCTTTCCGCGAACAAAATTAACCTGCGCCAGCACTTGTCCGCTGTGATAGTAGGAAAAATATTCGCCTTCCAGTTTGCCTTCTCGGACAAATTTTCTTTCCTTTATTTTTTCATCTGGGAAAAACAACTTTTTTTCTTCGGGCGCCGCATTTTTTTCAGCCATAAAAATATAATCTCGCTTAAAATATTTAACTTTCTTCAATCAATTATAAATCTGCAACCGAGCGTTAGAATAATTTTTTCATTCAATAATTGCCTTATAAAAAAGTCAATTATTGTTGGGCGATTAAAGCATTGCTTTTAAAAAACAACAATTTATAATAGTGCAACTAAAAAGATTTAATCCCGCGACTTGGAATACCCCGGCACCTGCTGACGGGGTTCCCACTTTATTAATGAGTTTAGCTTAATTTTATTTTCGGAAAAAAGCTATTAGAATTTGACAGCCGGATACATTATTGCCTATAATAACAAATTAAAACTGTGGTAAAGAGTATAATTAATGTTAACTCCTAATTTAGATAGAACGAGAGTGGCCATTATTGGACCGGGTCGTTTGGGCACCTCTTTTGCCTATAAATTTGACCGGGACAACAAACGTGTTGCCATTTACTATCATGATGCGGAAGTTTGTAAGGCGATAAACAGAGAGCATTTAAACCCTCTGCACTTAACCGGAGACTTGGCTAACCGTCTGGGCGGGATGGAAAACGTTCCCCGTCTTTCGTCAAAAGTATACGCCACAAACGATCTAGAGCATATTGTCGAAAATAATGACTTCATCGTTCTGTCCATAACGATGAACCGCCTGCCGGAAATGCTCAATTACCTCAAACCGATGATCGACAAAAAAGTTGGGGAAACCTGCCTTATTTCTCCGATCAAGGGATTGATTTCCGATGAAATTTCCAAAGAACTGATAACGCCTTCGCAACTCATCAACAACAGTTTGTATAACTTAAAACACAAATATCATATCGGATGCATCGGTGGGCCTTTCTTTGATATGGATATCGCGCTGGGCAATCCCGTTTGTCTGACAGTCGCGGGCAAAAGACGAATTGCCAATATCATCAGGGAAGATTTGCTTAAATTCAACCGCCATGAAATTAATTCATATTATAATTTTGATATTGTCGGAGTGGAAGCCTGCGGCGCTTTAAAAAATATCGTAGCGAATATCAAGGGGCTGGCCGATTCGCTGCAATTGGGCGATTCCATCCCCGGCACCATTTTCGGCCGCTCCGGTGTGGAAATCCGTTCGTTATCCCGCCTTCTGGGTGGAAGTTTTCAAGCGTTTCACAGCCAGGCGGGCGTAGGCGATATGTATGTGACTGTTTCGTCGCTCGCCAGCAAGAATTACCGTTACGGAAAATATTTTTATGAACTCTATACCGGTAATCCCATCGAAACCAATTTGCGCGTTCTGGAAAAAATTGATGGAACTCCCGAAGGCCCTAATACGGTGAGAAACGTGCATAAATATCTGGAGAAGAAAAATATGTACAGTCCGCTTTTCTCTTGCGCGCACCGGATATTTAATGAAGCAGGCAACAAAGATGCCATCAAAGAGATGATTATTCAAGCCTGTCAGTTTGATAAGAGAAATAAAGAATATATAGACGTGCTTTCCAGAATTATGTACCGCGTTCTTCCCAATTACTGGTATCGCCGCGACAAAAGTTTATTCGACTAGAAAAAGACAATAAATTGTTAATGCAATATTCATATAAAAACTAGCAAGTTGTCTTCGGATTCATAAAGATTAATTAAGTGTTATGTCCCCAGAATCAGTTAAAAACAGAACGGACGTCCAATACACTCTATCAGACAAGAAATGATGCCCGAAATGATGTCATCAGTTATATTGAAATGTTTTATAACAGCCAACGTCTGCATTCATATTTAGGATCATTACTGTCCGGTTAATAGTCGAACAGATTCAGTTGGTTATATAGCGGTTCTTTGAAATCGGTGAGCATTTTGCAATCGTAATTTTCAAATAGTTGATTTAGTGGTACTTTTTCAAAGAGTGTGACACTCAAGATTTGAAGAATTGTGTAGAGATTATGCTCCAGATAAAGACGTTTACGAATGATGGCAACAAGAACGTAAGCGGCAACGGCAATCCATATTTGAGTTTTAACCGCATTTTCGGAAGTGCCGTAGAAGGCCTTGATTCGCAGGTGCTGTTTGACCCATTTGAAGAATAATTCGATTTGCCAGCGACACTTGTAAAGGTTGGCAACCGTCAATGCGGGAAGAAGAAAGTTGTTGGTCAGAAAAACAAGTTGTTTTGCTCTTTCAGAATCGAAATATTTTATGCGGCGCAGTTTTTCGGGATAATCTTGCAGTGATTGGTAGTTAACCATCATGATCGTCTGATCGCATATGAGACCACAGTTACGATCTACGGGATGAGAATAGATTCTGCGAAACTTCGTGTTTTTCTTCGCCCGTGTGATGAAGAAGGAAAGAAGTTGGGTAATGCTATAGAGCCTGGCAAAGTCCAGGTAGGCGCGATCCATAATATAAAAAGCACCTGGTTCGAGAGTAAGGATATCCAGAATATTTACATCATGGATATTCCCGGAAGTCACTTCGATAAACGAGGGAATGTTGCCACGGATGTCCATAAGGGTATGCATCTTGACAGCAGCTTTATGTTTACGAAAAGCTGCCCAAGGAAAAAGAGAAAGGCAAAGATCGATGGTTGTTGAATCCAAGGCATACGTTGTGTCGTCCAACTCGATACCGAAATCTTCATTGGCGTAAAGAGATCGTGCTTGAGAAATCAGGATTTGACAGAAGTCGGCGTATATTCTCCAGTTTCGTTTTTCATTAGCATCAGCAAGTGTGCTACGAGAGATGCGGCCGCGAATACCGAGATGATAAAGTTTCTCTTGACGTGAACGGAGACAGGCTTCAATATCCCGCAGGCTTTCTCTGTACGTAAGTTGTGCGAAGGCCATGCAGAGAAATTGATCCATACAGGCGAAGCTGCTGGTGTGATGATTGCCATTGTACCGATCCACGCATTTACGAAATTCATACATAGGCACGTAGTCCATGATTTGTGAAAATACTGTTCTTCCAGCATTCATCATTCACACCTCCAATAATAAAATGGAGGTAGATATAACGGAAAATAATTTTCAAATCGATAAAAATAAGAAACGTATTTATTTGTTTGTTATTATTCATTTTCTAATGTAATAAATTTAAATTAACCGGACAGTAATGATTTAGGATATAAACATCCCAATGATTTTGAAAAGGACTTTTTATTGGCAAATGCAGCTTAAATGGGTGTCCGTTTTTACTTGACCAGATCACGGGTTAATCTTATAAGGTAAGTGCTGTCTGGGTGCTAGGTTTTAAGGCGAAAACCAAGAATATAAAAACATTTCTTTCTTAAATAGAAAGCAAGATTCTAAAAGGAACCATTAATATGCAGGAATTGATAATAATTGCTGTTATGATATCGATAATTGCACTTCCTATGGGGTTGACGATTTTCCTTAAAAAACGATACCCCAGGAAAGTTTGGATAGGGGTTCTTTTAGCTTTTTTTTGTGATCCGGTTGGTCAATGGTATCTTGAAAATTCCATTTGGTATATTTTAGGATTATTTGTATTCTTTGTTGCGGTAAAGTACTTTACTACCAATAACCTTCTAGCGTGGGTTTTAAACATGTTTTTATCCGCATTAATAATGTATTATAGACTTTCGAAAATCAAACCGGTTAATTAACGTTTATTTTTATCAGATATTTATTTTCACAACTTGACCTTTTATGAAATTACAATTTCTTGGCGACTCCCGTGACAGTTTTAAATGGGATTATCATGATTACCTTCCTAGATCCCTTGACTATCCATTACTTAATATAGCCTTTATGATGACTCCTGATGATAATAAAAAAATGGGCGAAACTAAACCAGAGCTATTTTCCGCCAGCAAAGAGATAATAAAGTTTTGCAAATACTTAAGAAAAGAAAAAGATAGGCGTGAACTTCGTGAAAAATTTAAGCAGGGTTATTTTGAAGAGGTATCAATTGAACTAGAAGAGCTAATTAGTCAGTTATCAAAAAGAACAGAGTCAAAATATTCTGTTGATTTACATAAGGGAGCGCACCTATTCACAAACAATATAAATAATAGAAATGTTTATTTTTCGAATATAAGAAAAGATGATAGACAGGTCCTATTTCTTGATCCAGATAATGGATTTGAACCAAAATGTAATCATAGCAATAAACATATTTTATATTCTGACATTATTAATATATTGGAACAAGTATCGGAAGAGATTGTATTATCAGTGTTCCAATACTTCCGAAGGATTCCTTTTTCTGATGATTTTAATGATATAGAGCGACGTATAAAGAAACAGAGTAAATATAAGATCCATGCAACAGCGATTTATACTCATTCAGTCATGTTTGTTGTTGCTAGCAAATCTAAAGATATAATTGATAAAGTTCGGGCCATTAATGAAAAGTATCCTCGTTCTGTAAGGACTCTGTAATTTTACGATCGGTGTTATGGTAGTTCATAGGAAAAAAGGGACGGTTCTATTTAATTTAAAGCTGATCATTGCCATTTACATGTATGACAAAAAAATATTGACGCTACAGTTCCTCTTCGCTAATGATTTCTGTCTTAATCACCGTTATGAGTTCCTGAAAGACGGGTAAGACATCTTTGCGGAATCTGCCCGCCACACAAACTTGCATGATATCATCGCCTATTTTAAGATGGCCTTCATTAAATCCACGCCTTGATATCGGCAATGCCGTCTTTCTTCTTAAATTTACGAACAGCGGCTTCGAGCTTTGCCTTATCGTAGGAAAGATTCATCGCCTCAACCTTTGCTCCATCCTTCGCCGTCGCCCGCACTATTCCATTATGATAAAGAATCATGCCGAGCATGTCCGGCGAACATTTATTTTTTATATCCTTTATCCATTGTTCAATCATAGAAACCTCTTATACCAATTCTAAATCAAAGCGCTATTTTTGTTGGCAGCGAAGCCCGGCGTATGCCTGGGTCGTTGTCGGCTTCCTCAACGTATGTATAATACGCCTCAGAGTTTACCCGGCGCATGCCGGGCCTTAAGCCTAGCCCCGCCGAAGCGGGACAGTTCAACTAACGAATTCCAGTTTACTGCGTAACTGTAATTCGAGTTTCACTGCCGCCTCAATATCATCTTTGATTTAGTAATGGTATTAAAGCTTATATGCCGATTTTCAAATCAATTGCCGGAAGATATTTCTTCTAAAAACATCAAAACCATCGCATTGACCTTATTTGCTTCTCCTCCCCGCAAAATGCCGTGGTGATCGGCGTAAATCCGGAGAAGCTGTTTTTCCTTTGTGCCGAGCTTGTCAAAGATTTCCTGTGCGCTCACCGAATTCACTACAGGATCATCTGAACCCTGTATGATGAGCGTCGGCTCCATCACATTCTTCAGTTGATTTTCGACTTGCTTCATTAGCTTTTCCAGTTCATTTCCACCGCTCACGGGATTTCGGAGATAGTTTATCTCCACATTTTCCGGGACATTTTCGACGAATTCCATTTTACCCTTATTTACATGAATTTTTGAAAGTAACTTATTCCAGGCGACAACAAGAGACGCGAATTTGGAAGCTATGCCTTTCAGCTTGATGGGAGCGTTGATTGATATAACTCCGGCGAGCCTGCCGGGCCTATTGGCAGCCTGCAGCAGAGCGATTCCGGCGCCCATGGAAAATCCGCCGATGGAAAATGTTTTGACGCTGTTTTTCATGATGATGTAAGCGCGACTTGCGGAATCGTACCACTTTTCCCAGTTTCGACAGGCGAGATCCTCAGGCGCCGTGCCGTGGCCGCGCAGCCGGACGCCGTAAACATTATAGCCATTCTTATAAAGATAATCCGCCAGCGGCCTGATTTCTTCCGGCGCTGCCATATATCCGTGAACAAGAATAACTCCCTTTCTGCTGAAAAAACGCTTCAGAAAAAAAGGCTCTCCGATATTTTTAGGTTTGCTTTCATCTTTTATGTAATACTCTTGATAGTCCTGTTCAAAGAGTTTTTTATCCAACCTGATAAAGTGATTTTTTATTTTCCAGCGGACAAAAAAGGTGGGAAGAATCATCAGGCGGTCCATGGCTGTGATGAAACCGCGGAGAGGTTCTATCTCATTTTTGAGAACCTCAATAATATTATCCTTCCTGATTACATTAAAATCGGTCTTCCTGCTGAATCGTTCATTGTTTTTGGTGATTATTCCGTTTTCCAGAGTAATGAAACTGCTGGCTACGGCTTCTTTTATAAAGTTATTGTATTTTTCATGATAATCATCAGTAAGAAGATAAAACTGCTTTTTGTAGAGTGATGTGTGGCAATTGGATACGCCGATTCCACGCAAATATTCGATGGCAAGAAAGACACGGTTTTTGAAGTCGTCTTCACTGAAACTGTTTTTCCAATATTTTAGCAAAATATAAGAGAAGACGTGATCATGATTAACGGTCGTCATGTCGTATATGGCATTCATATAATCATACATCAGGCTGATGCATATTTTTTTGAACGGAAAGAAATTTTTTAAATCTTCATTACTCAGATAAGTGTTATTATCCGCCAGCATTTTGTTGAGCCTTTTGCTTTTAGCGATATATTCTTTTATTTGTATCGGTTTTCCGAAGTTAATGTCGATATCCACACTGTCCATTATCATGGAGCCCTCAACCTCCATTTCTTCTTGAAACCGTGTTGATATATTATTGATAAATCTGTTGGCAAATTTACTCAGAGCATTTTCTTGCGCGCGGACAGGATAATAGGTGATGTTTACCGGCACAATATTAGTTTCTTTATTTATAATTTTATCTACATTCGCGGGATCAAAACCGAAATGCGTCGCGATCCTGGAAATGGCTGAATCATCGTCCCTGGCACGGAACACCCGCAATTTTTCACGTATTAACTCGGCCCTCAAGGCTATTTGCGCTGCACCGGAGTGGGGGGGCCGCCGAAGTCCTGCATTGTAAACTATATATTTGCCTTTTTCTATTATCTTCTTATCCTTTATTATCTGGCCTTCCGGAAAAATAATTACCGGGTGACAATCAGTGAGAAGCGCGTTGATCAAGATGGTGTCCCTGTTGGGGTCAGTTGTTGAAATTGCGCCCACCTTATCCATAAAATTTTTCATTCCACCGCTAAAAAAAGAATGGTCGGCCAGAGAGATGGGGTATTTTTTAATGTTCTTGTCGATGATGTACGGCATTAAAATGGTTTCTAAACGGGTAAAATGATTGATAACATAGAGCACAGGCTGATCAGGCACATTCTCAGCCCCATGCAAACGTATATCAGTACCTGACACCTTAATTAAGGTATTAAGGGCAACCTCAATTATTTTTATTAAAGAGTTTGATATACTCATTATTGCCGGCCTTCGCTTTCCTGTTTCTTTTTTACATCCGCCGCCACTCTTTTCAATATATCCGGTTTATTAGTAAAAATTCCGCTGACACCCATTTTCAAAAACCGCCTCATGCTCTTTGTGTCATTTACAGTATAAATATTCACAGGAATGTTGTTAAATTTAACATCGGCGAGCCATTTCTTATTAAATTCAGAAGCGGAACAATTAAAGGCATCGGCTCCCACCGACTCAATTATATCTGAAGGCAGCTTGGAACCATAGTGTTTTTTTTCAAACAACACGGCAACAGTTACATTGTTATCGATTTGCTTCAGATGCATAATGGCGCGCGGATCAAAACTGGAAAAAACAACATGCTTCCTCATGCCACTTTGTTCGACATTTTTAATACATTTTTCTTCTATGCCGCCGAAGAACATTCGGCTCACCGCTTCGGTTTTGATTTCAATATTTACCGCTATTTTATTTTTACATACACTTAAAGCTTCCGCCAGAGTTGGTATTCTTGTATTTTTAAAATCTTTATCGTACCAGCTTCCCGCGTCCAGTTTTTTTAATTTCGCAAGAGTGTAATCGGCAATCCTTCCCCGGCCGTCGGTGCAACGTGATAGTTTTTCATCGTGAAAAACAACAACCTCTTTATCCGAAGTAAGCTGAACATCAAGCTCCACCATATCCGCGCCCATGGCGATAGCCCCATCAAACGAGGGAAGAGTATTTTCCGGATAATAGGCCGAAGCTCCGCGATGAGCGATAATTGTAAAATCATCGCTCTCGCGGCGTTTGTACTTGAACAAATGATACGGTTTGACCATTTTCAGTATCCGATAATTTTTTATCGAGAACTGTTAATCCCGCGACTTGGAATTCCCCAACTCCAGCCGGGGGAGGAATGCGGTATAATTCGCGGGAGGTCGCGTTATTATTAGGGAGCCTCCGGCTCCTGTCGGATGGGGCTCCACTCTAAATTGGAAAGAAATTAATCGTATTTATCTTTTGAAATGTGCTTTGCAATCCGGCGATAACTGAGCTTCATTTTCTTTCAAACAGCGAAGAATTCTTCCCTGGCCCGGCGCAACACCTTTACAAAATTTTTCCGCATCTGTTTTGCAGGCTTGTACAAATTCCTTGGCTTTTTCCTTTCCTTCGGCAATGCGCTCCTTGCAGGCGGGAGATAAATCAGCTTCATGCTGCTTCATGCATCGCGCTATATTGCCGTGACCGGGCTGGACATCCTTGCAGAATTTTTCGGCATCGGCCCGGCAGGCGCCCTTTCCTTCCATTTCCTGAGCGTAAGCAATTAACGAAACAAAACTAAAAACAACCGCCATAACTAATACCAACTTTAATGTTTTCATAAAATCCTCCTTTGTTAAAAAATTCATAAATTTCTCATTATCCAAGTTGTTCCGGCAACCTCATTAATTCTGTAATTACCCTGACAAACCGGTCAACCCGGATATTTTCTAAAAATTATTACAACCCAAAGACGTTTTTACGTTTTTAGCATATTTAATCCTAGAATTCTTTATTTTTTTTATTATTTACAAATCAATTTAAAGAGGATAATTTGTTAAAAGATTTCAGTGATAAATATTAAAAGGAGATTATATATGAAGATTCTCGGCATTATGGGAAGTCCGCGAATCGGCGGCAATAGCGATATTCTTCTGGATGATGCTCTGGCTGGCGCCAAAGATGCGGGCGCGCAGGTGGAAAAAATCATTCTGGATAAAAAGAAAATTTCCGGCTGCAAAGACTGCAAGAAATGCAATGAAACCGGCCTTTGCGTCATAAAGGACGATATGCGAGAAATCCATAAAAAAATACTGGAAGCCGACGCCATCATTCACAGCGTACCGGTTTACTTCTGGTCGATGACCGCACAAATGAAAGCTTATCTGGACAGATGGTGCGCCCTCTTCGATGCCAACTGGCGCTGGCAGAAGGATTATTATCCCAAAATGAAAGGCAAACGGATTGGGCTAATCACCGTTTGCGGAGATCCGAATGTACACACGGCTGACCCTGTTGTCCACAGCTTTAAATCAACAGCGGAAATGACAAATATGCGCTGGCTGGGAGCTGTCATGGCATCTGCCGCAGATAAGGGAGATATTATCAAGGACGAAACAGCCAGAAAGAAGGCTTTTGAACTTGGACAAAAAGCAGCAGAAGCATGATTGATCTGTTGTCAATTTTCCTGATAGCCTCTTTTCAGGAATAATTCGCTTTTTTAAAACCAATAGCAGCAGCGAGAATCTACGGGCTGAGAAAAGCCTTTAAAGCTCCGGGATCTCTTGCCTATCTGGCCATTCTTATCGCTCATAAATTAAAGCGCTTTCTTTGCTGGCAGAATCGTCGTCTTTTCGCCCAGCGATAATGTCTTGAGTTCAAAACTGTCGCGATGCCTGTCCGCCACGGCGCAGAATTCCCTGAAATTAGCTGTGGTCAAGATTCTCAAACCTTTTTCGAGCGGCACGAAGAAATTATCGAAATGGATGGGAATAACAAGTTTAGCCCCAAGCTTAATGGGAATATTTTTCAAGTACGTCTCCGTGTCACCCCGGCCGACAATGCCCAGCAAAACAACATCCGCCGTTATCCCTTCATACATGCCGGACACAAATCCGGCGCTGCCGTGGTGCAAAATCGTTCCGGCTGGGTGTGAAATCAGAATGGCGTAGGTCTGCCCCAGTTTATAGTCTCTGGCGGCTCGCGGCGGGATGAGCGGTTTATCAATCGTCCCTTTATATGGCACTCTCCCTAAAAAGGCCGGCCCATGACGACTTTCAATGAACCGGAGATTATATGCTCCCACCGTGATGGCCTGATCGGTCTTTACCGCTTTGAGGCAGTCCTCCGCTAAAGAGGCCCCGCGTCCCACGTTGATGGTGCTTTCGGAACCCATCAGGAATGCTCCTGATTCCATGGCGAAATAAGGCGCGTCAAGACAATGATCAAAGTGAGAGTGGCTGACAGCCACAACTCCAATGGGAACTTTCTCCAGACGCGCTATCCAGCGTTTCACCAAAGCTTTATCCGGTTGCAGGGGTAAGCCCAAGGCTATTTTGAAAAATCCGAAGCGGCTGACATAGGGATCGATTAATATGCCGGTCAAACCATCCGATACCAACACCCCGGCCGTTCCAAGCCAAGTGATACTCACGGCGTTATCTTCTTGCACCCCGCTTTTTATCAGCAGAGAACGATAGAGCTTCAGTGAAGTACAACCGTGCATGGATATAATTCGTTTGATGATGCCTGAATAAGAACGCATTATGCTCATAGTATTTTTTCGTTTTGATAAGATATTGTTTGCAAGAAAAGAAAGTATAGAAAAACAGTTTTTATGTCAACCACGGATATTATACCCCAACGTAAGCTGTGGGGTATAATACCATTTCTAAATCAAAGATGATATTGAGGCGGCTAGGCAGAGGCGACGAGGCGTATTTTACATACGTTGAGGAAGCCGACAACGAAGCCAACAAAAATAGCGCTTTGATTTAGAATTGGTATAATACATCGTTTTGCGGGATAACGTGGCTACCATCCAGTTACTGCATACTTCCCCGTCTGGAGCCTGGGGATTAAAGACTTATATTGTCAAAATAATTCTTTACTATGCCTTTAAAAATTGATATTAAAAACTATCTTTTATCCCCAAAATATACTCTTGGAAAAGCATTAATCCGATTAATGAATTTCCTTTCGTTTTTGAAGTTTAAGTTTTAACACCCTCTGAATGGCTGGTATTTATTTTATTTTCAAAAGGAGATAACATGCCCAAAAGAACAATTCTTAGTTTGATGCTGATATTAATTTTTGTTATCGCATCTTTGGTCTCCATGGCAGTAGCCGAAGAAAAACCTACGGCAGTGCCATCGAAAACGCAGGCTCCGATCAGTAAACCGGTGGCATCCAATGTGAACAGCATCACCCAGGCTGCCGTCAATGCCGGAGTTCTTTCCTGCACCAGCCGGATCAACCAGGTGGCGAATTTCCTCACTGCCGGCACTCAGGGAACCGGCGCCTTGATGTTCCTGCCGCCGAACTATCCCGACCAACAGATGTTTTCCACATCCATGGAAATTCCGTTAAAGGATTCTTTCGCCTATGCCAGTGCCAGTTTCGCCCCTAATCAGGCCAACGGGTGTACGGGCATGTATGAAAACGTCGTTTACTGGCCCCAGAAATGCACTGAAGTAGCCGAAAAGAATTTCGGCACATTCAAAAAGATGGGCTTGTTAACAAAGAATATTAATATACTCAATGGCGGAGTATCGACGAAAGTCTTTCTGATGCCGGCGGGAGCTGGGTGCGTATCCATCAAAAAGGAAATTATCAGGTAACAAATTTATTCATAAATAATATTTGTATGTTTTTTATCTTTATATCAATGGTAGGCATTACCTATTATTCTCCTTACAATTAATCAGTATTGTTTTCCTTCATTCCTTACATTAATTTTCTAGTAAAAGAGGCGATATTTGCAACGTCATTGACTTGTTTTAAAACATTATTTTTTAGGGAGTGCTCATATTGCCTCTTCCCTGGTAGCGAATTTAAAAAATCTGGCCGATGGAATAAGACGTTCATTATAGTAATTGATAGCATGTATTTGTCCGGCATTTACCGGCTTAAAATTAAAATAAGGATAAAAAGGGGGGGTAGGATGTGTCGTAATGATGCAAAAAACAGGAAAATAATTGAATTCAACAAAACAAGGAGGGGGTTTATGAAAGAGAAATTTTTGAAAATGACAGGAGTTTTTTTTCTTGTCGCGATGATGGCAGTAATGTTGACGCCAGTGTCTTTAAGGGCGGGAACCCTTACTGGTTTTAGCGCACCCACGGGGGCTGGGAGTGACGAAAGCAGTACGATATCGACTGATACACTTAACATTATCGTGGATAACGATAATGACGGAGATGGGGTTTTTACAGTCACAAATGGTACTGGCGGCAGCGCCACTACCCTTATAAATGCCACTGTCGCAACTACAACTTTGGAAAGCACCACTGTAGCCGTTTCCAATAATGCCACTGTTGGCGGAACACTCGGCGTCACCGGCACGACAACGTTAAACGGCGCAACTACAGTCAACAATTCACTGACTGTTGACACCAACGGCGCCGCTGCCAACATCACTGGCACCGGCGTGCTGAATGTTGCAAACAACAGCATGACTATTGGCGTTACTAACGCAGGCGGCAATGTAAACGGCATCAGTGCCGACACGACTTCCGCTACCATGACCGGCGGCAACGGGTCTGCAATGTCAACGCTGACTTTGGGTGCGGCAAGTGCCACTTTGGCAACCCAAGACGGCAGTGGAGTTACGATTAATAACGGTGGCACTGTGAGCGTGCTGAACAGCGCGGCTAACGGTGGTCACGGACTGACGATTAATCCGACTAACACAGTTCTAACCGGCGGCGGTTCCACCGAGGATTCTTCCAGCCTTACGCTGGCAGATAGTGCAGCTACTCTAGCGGTCGGCACTGCATCAACACCTGAAATCCAGGTACTGCAGGCAACCAATAACGGCACCACAACCGCTGTAACCATCGGCGGCACCAGCAACGGCGAAAACGACATACTGGCAACAGCCCCAAACGGCGTAAACTACATAACGGCCAATACCACGAACGGCTCGAATATAATCTCAGCAAATACCAATACCATCACCGGCACAACGGAAAGCTATATGTCTGGAAGCAATGCCAGCGTGGACCTCACCCACAATTCTGCCACCATGGGCGTGACAGGCGGGTCTACCTTTACAGCTACAAATAATCAGTTAACAGCCCAGACCGCTGATGGTAGCGGGCTTACGGTAAATAATGGCCTCACCGCCTCCGGTGCCCCCGGCGCTACCGTTGCTTCCCTGCTGAACAGCACGGGACACGGACTGACCGTCAAGACGGATAGCACCGTTCTGTCCGGTGGCACCAGTTCCACCTCGCTGACCCTGAACAATTGGGGTGCCACCTTTAACAACAATGGCCCTGCCCGCGTAACAGGAGTTGCCGATGGCGAAACTGACTACGACGCTGTCAACTACCGCCAGTTACAGAAGGCTTATTCAGGTATTGCTTCTGTGTCGGCTTTGGCGGCAATTCCCAGCACGATGCCCGGCAAAAAATTTGCTATTGGCGCCGGCTATGGGTACTTCGAAAATGAAAGCGCTCTCGCTATCGGCCTGAAGGCAAGTCTGTTTGATAGCCTCAGCATAACGGCAGGTGTAGGTTTCGGCTTGGGAGACGGCCCCAACTCAACGGCTTCGGCTAATGCGGGATTCTCCTACAGCTTTTAATCCGTCAGCAAAAGACGATAGCAACAAATATCGTTAAACCAAACAAGGGGTTTGTTCCCGAAATAAAATAAGGAACAAACCCCTTTTATATTGAAATATATATAGATACTATTATCCAACTCCGCTATTATTCATCAACGTCAGCATTTCAAATTCTCCGTCATAGAAAATACGAGATACTTGGTTCGGCCAAAATTGCTTTGACATGCAGGAGCTTTCTTCATATATTTACATGCGCGACGCTTTCAATGAATATATCTTGACAAAAACAAAAGTTTTGAGTTAGTGCCTTTTAGTTTTTGTAAGCAATTATTCTTAATTATTATGTAAGCTAATATTGAGGAGGACAGATAGTGTATTTCTCCAAAGAAATGCGGGAAGCTTCATTAAAACTCACCCAAAAATGGGTGAATGAAGTAAAAAAATCACTAAAAAATAATCCCGATCAGAAAAATCGTTTTTCCACCATTTCCGATCTGGAAATCAAAAGGCTTTATACTCCGGAAGATATTAAAGACATAGACTTCGCCAAAGATATCAGTGTTCCCGGCGAATTTCCTTATTTGCGCGGCAATCAGGTGACCGGTTATCGGGGACGTTACTGGACATTCCGTATGTTCTCGGGCATGGGCAGCGCGCAGGATACCAACCAGCGTTGGCACTTGCTGCTGCGTCAGGGGCAAACGGGCTTAAGTACAGCTTTCGATTTTCCGACACTCATGGGCTACGACAGCGATTCACCTAAAGCGCTGGGCGAAGTGGGAAAATGCGGCGTGGCCATAGACACACTGGAAGATTTTCTGGCTCTCATGAAAGATATTCCTATGGATGAGGTTACAACTTCCATGACAATTAATCCTCCGGCGACCGTGTTATGGGCGATGTATTGCGCGGCGGCTGAAGCCAAAGGCGTGCCGCTTACCAAAATCGGCGGCACCATCCAAAATGATATGCTCAAAGAATTTATTGCCCAAAAAACCTTTATGTGCCCGCCGGAACCTTCCGTAAAGCTTATCAGCGACACGGTTGAGTTCGGCACAAAATTTGTTCCCAATTGGAATACAATCAGCATCAGTGGTTATCACATTCGTGAGGCAGGTTCCACGGCTGTACAGGAGCTGGCTTTCACTATCCGCGACGGCATCGAATACGTTGAAGATGTCGTCCGCCGCAAGAAATTAAACGTTGATGACTTTGCCCCTCGCTTGTCTTTCTTTTTTAATTCTCACATCGATTTTTTTGAAGAAATTTGCAAACTGAGGGCCGCGCGCCGCATGTGGGCTAAAATTATGAAAGATCGTTTCCGGGCGAAAAATCCCCGCTCGTGGTGGCTTCGTTTCCACACCCAGACGGCCGGATGTTCACTGACAGCGCAACAGCCATACAACAATGTTATCCGCACGACAATGGAAGCCCTGGCGGCAGTGCTTGGCGGCACACAATCGCTGCACACCAATTCGCTGGATGAGGTTCTCTGCCTGCCTTCCGAGCATGCCGTAGAAATCGCTCTGCGCACGCAGCAAATATTAGCCGAAGAAACGGGAGTGGCCAATACCATTGATCCGCTGGCCGGTTCGTACTTTATCGAGTCTCTCACCAACGAAATGGAAGAAAAAGCATGGGAATATATTCATAAGATTGATGAGATGGGCGGTATGATTACCGCTATTGAAAAAGGGTTCCCGCAGATGGAAATATCCGAAGCTGCTTACAGGTTTCAAAGACAGTTGGATGCGGGCGACAAGATCATGGTTGGAGTGAACAAATATGAAACCGACGCCAAACATCCGATTCCGCTTGTTGATATTGATGAAAAGGTGGGCGAAGAGCAAATTAAAAGGCTTAAGGACGTGCGCCGCAGACGCGATAACCGCACCACCATGAAGTCGCTGGAAAATATAAAAAATGCCTGTAAAAAAGGCGAAAACGTGATGCCGCACTGCATCGAAGCGGTAAAGAATCTGGCTACCCTGCAGGAAATATGTGATGTCTATCGGGAAGTTTATGGGGAGTATCGAGACCCGGGACTATATTAGTACCATTTCGCTTTCTTTGGCTAACTTTGTTGGCATCGTCGTCGGCGTCCTCAACGTATTAGTAATACGCCTCCGGCGCCTCCTTCTTGCCGCCGCGTTATCCTTTGAAATCGAAACGGTACGAACAAATTCATAACAGTATTTTAAGGAGTCGATATGCCGGAAAGAAAAATTCGTGTGATGGTTGCCAAACCGGGGCTGGATGGACACGACCGCGGCGCCCGTATTCTCGCCCGTTGTTTCCGCGATGCCGGATTTGAGGTTGTTTATACGGGCTGTCATCAAACGCCGGAGCAAATTGCGGCGGCCGCCATTCAGGAAGATGTTGATCTGGTGGGATTGAGTTGTCTTTCCGGCGCTCACCGCGCGCTTTTCCCACGGGTTGTGGAACTTCTGCATGAAAAAGGCGCATCCGATATTACCGTCATCGGCGGTGGCATCATTCCCGAACAGGATTTCCCCATGCTTTACGATTCCGGCATCAAAGCTATCTTTACTCCCGGCGCTTCCCTTGATTCCATTGTGGAATGGATTAGAACAAACGTAAAACCGCACTAAAAGATTTTTTTCAAACGGTAAGCCAATATGGATTCCACCATTAAAAAAATCTGTGCAGGCGATGTCCGCTCAGCCTCTCGCCTCATCAGAGATATCGAAGATAAGATTCCCGAAGCCAAGACTAAGATTAAAAAACTTTACGCCCATACCGGCAAATCATTCATTATCGGAATAACCGGAGCGCCTGGAGCCGGCAAAAGCACTTTGACTGACGCGCTGATCACCGAGTTGCGAAAGCAGAATAAGACTATCGGCGTGCTGGCCGTTGACCCGACCAGCCCTTTTACCGGCGGCGCTATTCTGGGTGATAGAATCCGCATGCAGCGCCACGCCGAAGATACCGGAGTTTTCGTCCGGTCGCTGGCCACCCGCGGCGCGCTGGGAGGCCTTTCGCAGGCTGCGGGCGATGCCATTCACGTTATGGAAGCAATGGGAAAAGACATAATCATTGTCGAAACAGTAGGCATTGGGCAACAGGAAATTGACATTATCAATCACGCGCACAGCGTTGCGGTCGTTCTGGTTCCCGGAATGGGCGATGAAATTCAGACAATGAAAGCTGGATTAATGGAAATAGCCGATATTTTCGTCATCAATAAAGCCAATCGCGTCGGCGCCAAACAATTGCAAACGGAATTGACTTCCATGCTTAATTTGTCGCCCAAAACTGCCGATGGCTGGAAGCCGCCTATTGTAATGATCGGCGATGCTTTTAAGCCGGATACTTTTGCCGAAGATACCGCTAAACTTACTCAAAAAATAGAAGAGCATCATATTTATCTGCAACAAAGCGGCAAACTCACCGAAAGAATGCACCGCAAAGCGATGGCGGAAATAAAAGATGCTTTGAGCGCCTGCCTTTTGGAACCGGTTTTGAGCTCACTTGCAGATAGCGGTGATCTGAAACATTTTGCAGAAAAGATAAAAAACAGAAAAGCTGATCCTTATTCCGTGGCGGAAGAAATTGCCCAAAGATTTTTTAAAAACCAGGAAGAAAAATGAAGATCACAAAAAGCAAAAAAATGTCCGCACCCAAAGCAGTCAAAAAAAAGAAATCTACAGCCGTGAAAAAGCCTGCCATAAAGACAGCCAAGGGTTTGGTGATAGTAATTACGGGCAACGGCAAAGGAAAAACAACTGCCGCTTTTGGCCAGGCTCTGCGCGCCATCGGTCAGGGTTATAAGGTTTTTGTTCTGCAATTTATGAAAGGAAGAAAGTACGGTGAATTTATTGCCGCGGAAAAATATCTTCCCCATTTAACCATTCGCATGTCCGGTCTGGATAGTTTTGTTATGCGTGATAACCCCGCGGCCATTGATGTTGAGTTGGCACAAAAAGGATTGGATGCGGCCCAAAAAGCAATCAAAAGTGGAAAATATGACATGGTCATTCTCGATGAAATCAACGTAGCTCTGGATTTTAAACTAATTGCTCTAACAGAGGTCATTAAATTGATTAAAAATAAGCCCGCAAACCTTGACCTAATCTTAACCGGCCGCTATGCGCCGCCGGAAATAATTGAGCTGGCTGATACCGTCAGCGAAGTTAAGGAAGTGAAACATCATTACATGGCGGGCATAAAAGACCGCGCAGGCATTGAGTACTAGTTCCGATTCCAAATCAAAGCGCTCTCTGCATTGGACTCGTCATCGTCTCCTCGACATATAACCTAAAGGTCATGCGTGTATAATACGCCTTGCCGCCTCGTTATCATCTTTGATTTAGAAATAGTATAAGTGATCTGAACTATATTATTTTACCTGACGGATAGTGAAAAACTTAAGTCTAGCTTGCAATAGGTAACACCTACAAAGGTTCAGTAGAGATAGTTTTCAAAATTGAGGATTACGGATGGAAAGGTGGTATCCTTCTTTTTGTAATTTAATTATACATTATTATCTTTCCTACGAACTCATCAAATCAGAGAACAAGAATACCTCCTTTTTTCTCCATAAATTATTTTGTTTATTTTGACAAATATCTACTGTCATTTCACCCGCACCTGAAAAACGACATGACCGCTGCCATGGGCAGGAACCATGCCGATTGTCCAGCGGATATGGGTGTATTGTTCGGGAGACGCAGTCCTTTTTTTTATTTTGCCACTCGGCAGTTTGATCTCGTAGGTGAGCAGAGACGGCTTCTTGAAGGTTTTACCGCCGTCATTGGAAAAGGTTATCTCCGCATCCTTGCCCAAAGCAGTGCCGTCAAGATAGACTGTTCCCTTTGGAATAGGATCATCCAGAACCGCATTGGTTGCCGCGGTGTCCCCAGAATTGACGTAATTCATGGTGTAGAATATCACATCTCCGGAATTAATTTCTTTAGCTTCAACCATTTTTTTCTCTTTGTTTACGATAACCTCTTTTTCCGCTTTCACGCTGACGGAAATAAGCGGTTTGGCCAACACAACTGCCGATAACATCAGCAAAAACAGCATTACTAATAATGGAATATATTTTTTCATGGTATTCTCCTTTTTTTATAGACAATTCGCTTATTGCAGCGTTAACAGACTATTTGACTCGTCATTAATATTATATAGTAAAATTCACTCCATTAACATTTATCATACCGCTTATAGGAATTTTAAAATTAGAAAAAAAGTAAACTTTCATCAATTATTAGACTAACTTTCCTTGTTTTTACAATTGCGACACACGCCATAGAAGTCGATATATATTCCGCCGATTTCAAAACCTTGCAGTTTTTCAGTCGGTATTAAAGACTTGTCGACATCAATCTCAAGATTAACAATGTTACCGCAAGTACTGCAAATGAGATGATTATGAGGGTTCTGTAACAGTTCCTTAAATTTTTGATTGAAGTTACGGATTTGGATTTGAAGACCTAGCACTAACACCAATAGACAAACAACTAACACCATAGTTTCTTCCATAGCGTACTCCACTTGCTGAATTAGAAACCTGCCACATCTTAACAATTACTGTTTGTAACTTAGCATAAAATTAAAAATATTGGAAATGAGACTTTCAGGAAGAAATTCGTGTTGAGTTTACCCCTTGACAGTAGTAACCAGCAGGAGTACATTAAAGCTGAAGAGTGCTGCAGTGCCCGGACGATTTTAGTGAAAGTTACACAATTTCACTGGAGGTGATTAAACCAAACAATCTTTTGGGTATAGAGAGGTAATGTAGACTGCTAAAGAGCAGTTATAAAATAAGCTAATTACAGCTTACGATATAAAGCATTGCAGCTCTCTTCTTTCTTAATTTATTGACTTCATCTACAAACAAACGAAATTAATTCAGTTAAATTTTATGAAACTTCCGCAGAATACCCCGCCATTAATGGCGGGGATGAATGCGGTGCAGGGGTAAGGGGGATGCAATCCCCCTCCTGGCTGTTAAAGATGCCCCACGGCTTGCCGCGGGGAGTTTCACTAGCGAGGCTTCAAGCTTAAGATTAAGGGGATCACGACTAGACTCAAGAGGAAGCTAACGGCGACAAAGGGCCATCGAAGTCCCATATAGGATGCCATGATACCACCAGCTAATGGTCCCAGCGTTGTACCGAGAGAAGTCATTGAAGTCATCAACCCGTAGGCCTTTCCGAAGTTTTCCTTTGGAGTTAATTTTCCCACGAGCGCATTCATGGTGGGAAGAATTCCTCCAACCGCAAATCCAGAAAGTATCCGAATAGCGAGCAATTGGTCTATGTTTCGAGCCAAGGCATGGGTAACCATCAGGATACTTGTGATGAACAGGTTGACAATGATGATTTGTTTGTGACCTCTACGGTCGCTCAAATAACCGGTGGCGGCAGCAGAAATTGAGGCTGTGACGCCGGTAACAGCAAGTAGCAACCCTGTCGTGGAGGCAACTCGTGTCTTTAAGTTTCCGACTGCTTCGATAAACAGCGATATAATTGGGCTGGGGATATTTATCGAAAAGTTGAATAGGAGAAAGACGATCATCAAGGAGATAAAACCCGGCAGGGCAAAGAGTGCCTTCATGCTTCCACTTCGTTTCAATGATATAGTAGAAGGGCGAACAAATTTTTCCTTTGCCCCAATCATAACAAGTATACCACCAAAGAGCACAATAGCCCCCCCTGCGATAAAGGTCAAACGATAGCCGACGATATCGGCAATCATGCCGCCAATCCAAGGGCCTAAAGATATTCCCCAAAAAACGGCGACCTGCATGAGACCCAACCCAAACCCCAGTTTCGTGCCAGGCACAACAGATGAAACAAGGGAAATGGAGGCAGAAAAGGTTCCGGTGAAGGCGCCTTCAAGCAGAAGCAGAATGAGGAGTTGATAAACATTGCCGATGATTCCCATGGCCATAGTAATGATTGCGCCGGCAAACATGGCCCGTTCAACCATGAGTTTTCGACCATAACGGTCTGAAAGCCAGCCCCAGAATGGCGCGAAAATAGTCATGGTTAGACTTGATGCTGTCATCAGAATCCCGGCCCAGATTGGCACCAACTTCTCATTTGTCACACCTATCTCACGGATATAGAAGGGGATGAAGGGTACAACGAAGGAAAAGCCCACAATAGAAATCCATTGGGCAATGAACATGACAAAAAGTGTCAAACGCCATTGAGAGGTCTCATCAGTGTCCTGACCAGTGTTTTTTTTCGCTGTATGTGTCATGCCGGGTTTCCTTTGGGGGAAGGAAATGTAGTAGAAATGGCCTAGCATGTCAAATAAATCTTGGCCACAAAGCATCGGGCGTGAATTGTATTTATTATGGATTGAAAGAAAGTATTTCCGTGAAAAACCCTAAATGCTCACTTACAGGAAGAAGTTGATACTTGCTAATTGCCAGATTAAATTCTGTCTATTAATATAATCCCACTCCGCTACACTTCGGGGATAATTTCCAATAGCTTTTGGCTATTGGATAGTTCGGCTTACGCTTCATACTTTGTTGCACTCGTCTTCAGCTTGCCTCACTACCACTTACGCTTTAATGAACCTTGATTTTCCGACACGCAGTGTTCGGAAAATCTTAGAGCGAATTATCCCACCACCTTAAGGTGTCAGGGACGAGCTTCGTCCCGATTCTCGGAACTTGCTTTACCACGGCGCTACGCGCCTGGTATGGTTTGCCTTACGCTTCAAACTTCATCCCGACTCGTCGGGATTCGTTTTCAGCTTGGATCACTCTCAGCGAGTGTCATTAAAAAACCTCCGTTTTCTTATAAAAAAGGAAACGGAGGTTTAAAATAATACAATTTATTAAAAAAGTGAGCTGGTTTTATTCTCCCTTGAATTTCGGTTCTCGTTTTTCAAAGAAAGCCGTCATCCCCTCTACAGCGTTGTTGCTGGTCTTCAGTTTTTCTATCCATTTCTTGTCGGAAGCAAGGCCTGCATCAATGCCATTCTCCAAACCAATAGCCATTCCTTCTAGAACTGCGCTCACGGCCAGAGGAGGTCTCTTGGAAATCGCTATTGCAAAATCCGTAGCTTCTTTAATCAAATCGGCAGCCGGCACTACCTTATCTACAAGACCAACGGCAAGTGCATCCTGAGGAGTAAGTCTCTTGCTGAAAAAAATCAAATCCAGAGCTTTTGATTTGCCCACTATTTTCGGCAACCGCTGCACACCGCCCCAACCGGGAATAATGCCAAGATTTAGTTCCGGGCATCCGATAGCCGCTTTGGGATTATCTGTCATAAAACGAAAATGACAGGCCATTGCCATTTCACATCCACCGCCAAGAGCGTGTCCGTTTATAGCCGCAATGAAAGGTTTAGTGGAACGTTCGATCCGGTTGTAGACATCAATGCCGTTTGGACCTTTATCAATGTTCGCTATATCGGACACATCCATGCCTGCGCAAAAAGCCTTTTCTCCGGAACCGGTAATAATGATAACTCTTGTATCCTTGCTTTTTTCCACCTCGGTTATGAGCTGATCAAGTTCTTCGCGTATGCCCATATTTACAGAGTTCATTGGTGGACGATTCAGGGTAACGGTAGTTACGAAATCCTTTGTTGAAACGGTAATGTTATTATAAGCCATATTCATCCTCCTTTTTTAACAAAAATTTTAGTGAAATTATCTGTTGAGTTCCCTTCTCTAGCAAAAAAATAAATCATGTCAAGTATAATCGCCTGAAGAGGGGGCTCCACTATTACTTAATCTTTTCCGGTTTCACTGCGCATTCAATTCTATCAGTATTCTGTTCAAAGTACTCTTTGATCTTCAGCCGTACAGTTTCTGGGATCTTGATGCCGATGTCTTTGATCCGACTTTCATATTTCTTGAATGAACGGGTATGTTGCGACGTATTGATAAATATCTGGAAATAGGAACGAATGCTTCCCTCAATCTCTGTCCTGAATTCTCTGTCCTGATTTAGCAGATCCTCCACCGGAGCGATGAAGCGATAGTTTATAGGTCGGCAGATGGAGCGGTAAGCAACAAAGCGCATCATCATTTCATTTTCATAATTTTTTCCCCTGATGGCTTTCTCCACAATATTGAGATCAATAGTGTCTAAAATCTGAAAAGCATACCGGGGGCTTAAGATTTTCTCGATAATCTTTTCGGCATTTTTATATTGATTGCAGGTATTGATGTCTCCTTCAAAATCAGGATCACACCGAACATAGATCACAAAGTCAATATCGGAAGTGTTCTCACAAAGTCCCATATTTGTGGAACCCATTATATCCATTGCTATATCGGAGCCGCGGCTGAACTGCTGGTCACAGGCCAGTCTGTTCAAGTCGCTTGTTCCGCCGCCGCAAGCGGTTGAGCAAGCGTCTTTCAGACGCGGCTCCGTTCGTCCGACCGCGTATGCGGTCGGACGAACATTGTGAATACCTTCTTCTATTAGATGAACAACCTCTTCGAGCTTGTTTAGACGTTCTTCTGTTTCTTCCGTTTGGAACATGCGGTAAAACTGTTTAATATCATTGTAGAGTCGTACTTCAGGAATATGAGAGTATTTTTCTGTTTTTGAATCGAAGTTTTCGCCCTGCTTGCGGGCTTTGTAACGTTCGGCATCAACAATTGTTTCTTGCCAATGTCCGTCGTTTTGAGGATAGTAATCGGCAATGTCATGGATGCGGTCTTCAACAAGCTTCTTGAAGATGATTTTAGAAATATTTCTGCCTTCCATTTCGATAGTGTAGAAGAAGCCGCCTTCCGCAACACCGCCGGTCAGGGTTGTTACTTCTCCGAAATTAGATGGATTGAGGTATATTGTTTCCTCGCTGACCTGAAAACCCCAATCCATATGAACATGACCCGTAAGACACAGAAGAACGTGATTGTTATCGCAGTAATGGCGTAGAGCCGGCGAGCCGGATGTTCCGAATTGGTTTACCCGGTCATGAATACCATGAGCCGGTTGATGGCTTACAATTATATCGGGCTTTACGGCTTTGAAGAAATTATACATTTCGTTGCGGCCGCTTTCAGCATCTGCGCTTCCTCCATAAGGTACTACGTAACGTTCGGGAATCCCCGGAGTCCAGATGTTGGCTCCGCCGTAGCCGGCAACCCTTAAGCCGCGCATGTCGTGCCAATGCAGGTGGAGATCCCGCTCGTGGAGTGACGTATATTTCAAATCCATATCATAATTGCCGGGCAGGGCAAATATCTGAGATTTCTGTTTCATTGCCAGGTAATTTTCCAAAACCTTGTATTTTTGTTGCAATACCCGGCGAGCACGAATTGTGTAGCGCTGATATTTTGTACCTTTTTCTTCAATCTCCTCAGAATTTTTAGGTGTATCAAGCAACTCATCCACAAAATCTTCGATGACCATACTTTCTTTTTGCATTCTGACACGCAAGCCGTGAAAATAGGATTGAAGCTCATGGTAATTGATTGCGGTACTCATGTTGTAAAAGGGGATATCAATAATATCACCAGCAATGATATAGACATCCGCCACTGTTTCGGACAACAAAGTTTTAACACGGTCAAAGGCACCGTGAATATCTGCCATATAAATGATTCTCATATTTGAATACCAGGCACCTATTAAACATAAATGATATTTAGCATTAATATAGCAACTAGTAAGAAAATTTAAAAGAGAATATCAGTTATTTATAATGATAACACAGTTTCAGCAATTCGTCGCTGATAATTCACAATATCAAATAAGTGATTATTATTATCACGCTGGCCATCATATATTTGTAAGTTGCTTTATTGCGCACTTTTGGGTATAAACGCAGCGTCTGCTTTATCAGACAGAATTTAATACAAATGAACTCGTAAAAATGTCTAAAAGCAATGCACTTTGGAGCGGCTTCGTAAAAAGCTCCAGAGGCAAGGCGCGCAAATCCTGAGGAATGAGACGTACTTTTTGCGTACGTTGCAATGACGAAGGATGCAGCGCAACGCAGCATATAGAGCTTTTTACGAAGCTGCTAGGGTAAATCATGGCCTCTAAAATTGAAGTTGGTTTCAAAGAAGGCATTCGCGACGCGCTGGGTGAAAAGACCAGAAAGCGCATAATCGACAATCTGGCGCTGCCGGTAGAAAAAGTTGCCACCATCGAAGTATATACAATCGCGGGAGAGCTTACAGACTTGGAATTACAAAAAGCTGCCGCGGAACCACTTTCCGATCCGATCATTCAGGAATTCTCCATTAATCAGCCGCTGGCAAAAAACTTCGATTGGCTAATCGAAGTCGGCTTTCGTCCCGGTGTTACTGACAACGTCGGCAAAACCGCCCGCGAAGCCATTACGCTTTTGCTTGGCGAAAATATCGGCTCGCGCAAAATCAGTGTTTATACTTCCCGTCAGTATTTAATCAGCGGCAAAATATCACAGGCTGATACGGAAAAGATAGCTTCCGGTCTTTTAGCCAACGACCTCATCGAACGCCATCAGGTCGTAAGCATAAGTGATTTTGATTTCAACCGGGGCATCCCCGCTTATATCCCGCAGGTACTGGGAAAAGACGAACCACAGGTAACCAAAATCAATCTGGCAAAAGTTGACGCACAGGGACTTTTGAAAATCAGCCAGGAAAAACTTCTGGCCCTGAATCTAGAAGAGATGCAGGCAATTCAACGCTATTATCAGAATCCCACCGTGATCAAAGCCCGTAAGAAATTCGGCCTTGATGAAAAAACGACCGATGTGGAGCTGGAATGCCTGGCACAGACCTGGTCGGAACATTGCAAACATAAGATTTTCAATAGCCGGATCAATTATATCGACGGCCGCAACAAATTAAAAATTGATTCACTTTTTAAAAAATATATCAAAGGCTCGACGGCCAAGATCCGCAAAGCCAAAGGCAAGAAAGATTTCTGCCTTTCCGTGTTTGTGGATAACGCCGGTGTGATTAAATTCAACGACGATGCCAATCTGGTTTTCAAAGCAGAGACACACAACTCGCCATCCGCTCTGGACCCCTACGGCGGAGCGCTCACTGGTATTGTCGGCGTCAATCGCGATCCTTTCGGCACTGGCATGGGCGCGAAACTTATATTCAATACGGATGTGTTTTGCTTTGCCTCGCCTTTCCATAAAAAGAAACTGCCGCCTCGTATTCTCCATCCGCGCCGTGTTTATGAAGGCGTGCGCGAGGGCGTGGAGCACGGTGGCAACAAAAGCGGCATCCCTACAATCAACGGCAGCATTGTTTTTGATGAAAGATATTTAGGGAAACCTCTGGTTTACTGTGGCACCGCCGGCATCATGCCTGCGAAGCTCAATGGCAAATCGACTTATAAAAAGGAAATCAAACCCGGCGATGTGATCATCATGACCGGCGGCAGAATCGGCAAAGACGGCATTCATGGCGCGACTTTTTCGTCAGAAGAACTGCATGAAGGTTCGCCCGTTACCGCTGTGCAGATCGGCGACCCGATCACGCAAAAGAAAATGACGGACTTTCTGCTGGTAGCCCGCAACCGCGGCCTGTATCGAGCGCTTACCGATAACGGCGCGGGCGGGCTGTCTTCATCAGTCGGTGAAATGGCAACGTATTCCGGCGGCTGTGAAATCGATTTATCGCTGGCACCCTTAAAATACGCAGGCCTTCAGCCTTGGGAAATTCTAGTATCGGAGGCGCAGGAGCGCATGTCGCTCGCGGTTGACCCGAAAAAAGTGGATGAGTTTATGGAACTGGCCCGCAAAATGGGCGTAGAAGCAACCGTAATGGGCAAGTTTACCAAATCAGGAATATTTCATGTCCGCTATGTCGAAAAGACCGTGGCCTATCTGGATATGGATTTTCTGCACGATGGCGTTCCGCAGATGAAACTGTCTGCCAAGTGGAAAGCTCCAAAAAACGCAGAGCCGACATTTGCAGAACCTGCCAATTTAGGGAAATCTTTTTCCCAGATGCTTTCGCGATTGAATATCTGCTCCAAGGAGGCGGTTGTGCGCCAATACGATCATGAAGTGCAGGGCGGTTCAGTTATCAAACCCATGGTGGGCGCGCAAAACGACGGCCCGTCGGACGCGGGCATTGTGCGGCCGATTCTGGATTCCATGGAAGGCGTGGTGGTGGCTCACGGCATCTGCCCGCGTTACAGCGATATCGACACCTACCATATGACCGCCTGCGCCATTGACGAAGCAGTCCGCAATGCTGTGGCCGTCGGCGCCGATTTGGATCATCTGGCGGGGCTGGATAACTTCTGCTGGTGCGATCCCGTGAAGTCCGCAAAGACGCCCGACGGCGAATATAAGCTCGCGCAACTGGTCCGTTCGAATATGGCCATTTATGATTATACCACAGCCTACGGAGTGCCCTGCATCTCCGGCAAAGACAGCATGAAGAACGACTACTCCATCGGCAAGACGAAAATCTCCGTGCCGCCGACGCTGCTTTATTCCGTCATCGGCAAGATCAAGGATGTCCGCAAAGCAGTGACGATGGATGCCAAACGTCCGCAGGATATTGTTTACATTATTGGTGAAACACTTGATGAACTGGGCGGCTCCGAATGGTTTGCCGAGCACGGCGCAATCGGCAACAAAGTGCCGCAGGTGGATGTGAAAAAAGCCATTAAAAAATACCGCGCCTTGCATCATGCGATTCAGGCAGGACTTATCACCTCCTGTCATGATTGCTCGGATGGCGGCTTGGGTATCTCGCTTGCCGAAACAGCATTTGCCGGTAGCTTAGGTATGAACATCGATTTGAAGGATGTTCCTTACCGCGGCAAAAAGCGCAATGATTATATTTTGTTTTCGGAAACAGCCAGCCGCTTTGTGGTAACCATCCACCCCAAAGATCACAGCAAATTTGAAAAAATCATGGCTGGAAACGTGGTTAGTAAAATCGGCTTTGTCACGAGTGATGGACTCTTCCAGATAACGGGACTTAACGGCAAATTGATTATCAAAGAAAAAATCAGCAAACTCAAAGACGCGTGGCAGAAGCCGCTTAATTTTTAGACAGGATTTTATTTATGAACAGCAAGGTAAAAGCGATAGTACTGACCGGCAACGGCACCAACTGTGAAATGGAAATGGCGCACGCCTGCCGGCTTGCTGGGGCCGATATGGTCGATATCGTCCATATCAGTGAATTGCTTTTCGGCGAAAAACGCCTCTCCGACTATACTTTTTTGAATTTGCCGGGCGGCTTTTTGGACGGCGACGATCTGGGTTCGGCCAAAGCCGGTGCCAACCGCTTTTTGCACGCGCCAATTTCCGGCGCTAATGAAATGCTCATCGAAGAACTGCTTAAGTTTATTTCTGAAGGAAAATTAATTTTGGGCGTCTGCAATGGTTTTCAATTAATGGTGAAACTGGGATTACTTCCCGCGCTTAATGGCAACTTCACTAAGCAATGTTCTACACTGACATTTAACGATTCAGGACGTTTTGAAGACCGCTGGGTGTATCTCAAGACCAACGCAAAAAGCCCTTGTGTTTTCACCAAAGGCATTGATGTTGTCTATTATCCCGTAAGACATGGCGAAGGAAAATTCGTTCCGGAAAGCAATGCCGTTTGGGAAGAAATTGAAAATAAAAATTTATACACTCTTCAATACGGCACTGCTGAAGGCGCGCCCACAATGGATTATCCGGCCAACCCCAACGGTGCAATTCATGCCATTGCCGGACTTTGTAATGAAACAGGCAGACTCTTTGGCCTGATGCCGCACCCCGAAGCATTTCTGCACCGCACCAATCATCCCCGCTGGACACGTGAAAATCTTCCCGAAGAAGGACAGGGTCTGGCGATTTTCCGCAATGCGATAAATTTCATCCGCAGTGCGGAGTTTTAATTCTATTTATAGATACTTATACCAAACGGTATTCTTTAACTGCCTTAAACAAAACTTGAAAGTAAGTGTCAAGATAATCGACAACTTCCTTATCCACAAATTATCAACCTTAACTAAAGTATTAACTTCAATCTGTAAGAAACGTAATTCATCCCACATTTTTCGGCTAAATCTTCTTGACACACAAGTGAAGGTTTCTTATGCTGTCACGAGTAAAAAGGAAGTTTCTATCATAAATAATATATCATAGAAAAGCGATGTCCTATCGGTTTGAGTGCGGCTGTGCGCATAACAAACAAAACCTTATCAGTTAAAGGAGAGGTCATGTCATTGATCACGTCTAGAAGAGAGTTTCTCAAGCTAGCCAGCATCAGTGCTGGCGTTGCCGCACTCCCCGCCGGCCTGCTGCCGGAAGCCACGGCGAGCGCTGCCACCGAGGGTGCGATCCCATCCGGCCGCGCGATACCGTTCCGTGTGGGTAAGTGGCTGCCTTCGGATCAGCGCGTCATGGACCGGTGGCTGGACAATCTTATAAAAGAGGTGGACGCCAGTCCGAAGCCGCTCCTCCCGGTCGTTCAGGAGTTCAAGGATCTCATCGAGGGCGATGCGGAGATCTACATGTTATTCCATCAGATGTTCGAGGAGCTTCCGCGCAAGGCGCTATTCAGGACCACCCCTATTGGCACCCCCCAGGTGCGCGACTACAAACACATGTTGGCACTGATCAACTGCATCCTGACGACCGCGCCGGTCTTCAACCAGACGGGACTCGTCGGATTCCCTATCAATGCCATCCTCGACTGGCCCATGGGGACGCCAGGTGGATTCACGGCCTTCCTCAATGACAAGGTCAATGCTCAACTCAAGAAGCTCCTCAACGAGTGGGCCAGTTTTCTCAGCTCACCGGATTCCTGCGACGTCTTGAACACGGATCCAAGCAGCGGATGGTTCGGCAGGGATGCCCTGGCGGCCATGCCGGGCTTCGTGGATGAGTTCGTGTGCAGTCCGGGTCAGCCCTACTACGGATTCACGTCGTGGGACGACTTCTTCACGCGTCAGTTTCGTAGCGGGCAGCGCCCCGTGGCCTCGCCGTGGGACAACTCCGTCATTGTCAATGCCTGCGAATCGGCTCCCTACCGGATCGCCCATAATGTCCAACGGTATGACCGATTCTGGATCAAGGGGCAGCCCTATTCTCTTAGACACATGTTCGCGGACGACGCGATCGCTACGCTGTTCGAGGGTGGCACGGTCTACCAGGCTTTTCTCAGCGCGCTCAGTTACCACCGATGGCACAGTCCGGTCAACGGAACCATTGCGCAGGCCTACATCGTCGACGGCAGCTACTACTCGGAGACTCCCGCTGAGGGGTTCGATCCGGCAGCGCCCAATGATTCCCAAGCCTATATCACGGAAGTGGCCACCCGCGCCGTCATCCTGATTCAGGCGGACGATCCTCGGATAGGGTTGATGTGCTTCATGCCTGTGGAAATGGCGGAGGTTTCGACGTGCGACATCACGGTCGCCGTTAACCAGCATGTCAACAAAGGCGATCAGCTTGGCATGTTCCACTTCGGCGGATCCACGCACTGCCTGATCTTCCGCCCCGGGGTAAGGCTTCGTTTCGATCTGCACGGCCAGAAGCCAGGCCTCGAATCCAGTAACATCGAGATCAATGCTGCCATCGCCAGAGTTCAATCGTAGCACAATCGGCAGCTTGCCTGAATTGCGGCCGAAGCCTGGAGCTTGGAGCGTCAACGCGAGGCTGGAAACCAGTGATAAACCCCCTCTAAGCGTGCGCCAGTGTCTCTGGGCTTTTCGGAGTGGCCCCTAACTCAAAAAAAACCACCCCCTGGCTTTTCCTCGGTTACAAATGCGTCAGCGGGGCTTCCTGCTCACCCCTGCCCGAAAATGGGAACTCCGAGGTCCCAGACATATGTGTTTAGCGCAGCCACGGCACCTAACGTAGCGCAAGTGCCATGGGTGGGTATTACCGGCGTATGCGTGCCAAGCTTGGCGCACCCAAAGCTATCACTGCGACCGTACACAAGCTTGCCCGTATATTTTATCGACTTTGGAAAACCGGCAAATCCTATAACGATCCGGGGGCTGATTATTATGAACAAAAATATAAAGAACGCCTGTTGAATAATATGAAGGCAAAAGTGAAACAACTGGGTTATGAGATAGCTCTCAAACCCCTTGCTGGCAGTGAAGTTTCTTAAGAGATGTAACAAACAATTCTGCCGATTTGAAATCAGATTTTTATTTTTTTCTTCCTCCTGTAATCTATAAAACTTCAATTTGCACAAATATACCAGATTTCAATCAGTAATCGATATTTAATGAATATAACACATATAGAAGCTTCGTCTTGGCAATCTTTAACGTTCTTTTCATAAAAATGATTTGAAATTTAAAATATTGTGAGTATATTAAAATAAAACTCATTATTATTAACAAAATTGGCCATTTGTAATGAAATGTATATCTATCCCTTCAAAACGCTGGCATGAGAACACAGAGCTGGAACTGAGTTTTCCTGGTAGGTGGGAAGTGACCGATCTCACCTCACCCGGTATGGGGAAACCTAGTTTAACTCTGGAACAAATCCGGGAAGGAGTGGAGAATCCCATTGATAGCCCCTCACTTTTCGAGCTGGCTAAAGGCAAGAATCAGGCTGTAATAGTCTTCGATGATATGACGCGTCCAACTCCAGTCAAGGATGTGGCACCTTTCGTCCTGGACATCCTGCACCGCGCTGGCCTCAAACGCGATCAAATCAGGTTCATATGGGCACTGGGTGCGCACAGTGCCTACGACATGATCAGTGCGCGTAAAAAACTTGGCGATGATATTGTGGAACAATACATGGTCTACAATCATGATCCGTTCCAAAACAATGTGTTTGTGGGCAGGACACCAACGGGCGTGGAACTTTGGTTCAACAGAGAATTCATGGCCTGTGATTTGAAAATCGGCATAGGTTGCGTGGTCTCGCATGCGCATGTTGGTTTCGGTGGTGGAGCCAAGATAATCATGCCGGGTGTGGCCGGTATGGAAACCATTAATCAATTTCATAACCAGTTTTATCGCGACCAGACACGCGTTGGCCTAGGAATCTTCGACAACAATATTATGCGCTCCGAATGTGACGCGGCCGGAGATTTGGCTGGACTCAATTTCAAGATTGATTGCCTCATAAACCGCCGCGGTGAAATCTCCGATCTCTACGCCGGTTCATTTCACGCCACGCATGCAGCAGCTGGCGAACAGGCCAAGGATCATTACGGCATACCGCTTTCCAGCGGCTACGATATCGTGGTGTGCAATGCATACGGAAAGGTCACTGAATCGGTCATCGCCTTTATGCTTTCATTGCAGACGCTTAAATCCGACAGGACGGGCACGGCCGTTCTTATCTCGGATGCACCCGAAGGACAGGTGCCGCATTATGTAATGCGGTGCTGGGGTTCGGGTTACGGTGGACAACATTACTCGCCCCGATCACTGGGTTTCGTATCGTTATTCATGAAAAGACTTATAGTGTTTGCGCCTCATCCTGCCCGCACATGTCTTGATCTCATCTGTCACAATGATGATGCCGTGGTGCTCAAAACCTGGTCCGAAGTGCTCGGCTTACTTGAAGAACAATATCCCGTACAGGCAAGAGTTGCTGTGATTCAGGACGGCACTATGCAGTATTTGCGACAGGATATATAAAAGTAAAAAAAGTATCGAGTGCGGAGTCAATTAGCGCTGCCTTCATTATGTACCTTTTAAGTGGTAATCCTCAATTCAAATGAATGCCGAATACTGTGGATAAGTAAGTGAAGTCAGCAATCACTTTTCCCTGTAAGAAACAACTCTTTCTCCCTATCAAATATACTTTATTTCAATCCGTAAGTGCGCCACGAGGCTGCACAAGAGATGAGGGTAGACCCCTCGAAGTCGGCTTGCAGGGGCAGGCTTCAAACCACCTTGAGCTGCATTGGTAAAGAGCCATTGTGGTGAGCGTCAAGGAAAAGGCAGGGCAAAGACCCTGTCAGGTGAGGTTCAGGGAGGCGAGCGCAAGCGAACTACCTCTGAGGTGTCGAAATGAAAAGGATGATGTCAAAACGGGGGGGCTTACCATCTTCCAGGACGAGTTCAAGGGGAACCTGTTTACTGCTTGAACGGCATCCGGCATAAAGGTAGCGCGAACCTGATCCGGGCTTTTGTGTGGAACGTGGGAACCTGTCGTCCTGATGTTAAGGGAAAAATTCAAGTGGAGGAAACCACAAGAATGAAAGTACCGATGCGGGGCACAGGGGCGGAGCAGTCAGTATTAGGAACGAAGGTTCTGTAATGGAACTGGACCGAAGGGACTGCGTTGTCTGGCTATATTTGCAAGTCAACCAGAAATGGGAGGAGCTTCGTGAATAGAGCAAAGCCATTTAGTATTTCAAAGTGGGAGGTATGGGAGTCATACAAAAGGGTAAAGGCTAACAAGGGGGCGGCTGGAGTAGACGGGCAATCCATTGCAGAATTTGAAGAGGATTTGAAAGATAACCTTTTTAAGAACTGGAATCGGATGTCCTCAGGCAGCTATTTTCCACCACCTGTACGTCGGGTCGATATACCAAAGGACAATGGGAAAACCAGGCCACTGGGAATACCAACAGTGGCAGACCGCATTGCCCAGACGGTAGTCAAGCGATACCTGGAGCCGATCTTGGAAGAACATTTCCATACGGACTCTTATGGGTATCGTCCAGGGAAGTCTGCGATAGAGGCCGTAGGGGTTGCACGTCAGCGTTGCTGGCGATACGACTGGGTACTTGACCTTGACATCAAAGGTTTCTTTGACAATATCGACCATGATCTTTTGATGCGGGCGGTAAGGAAACATACCGATTGCAAATGGGTACTTCTATACATCGAAAGATGGTTGAAGGCTCCGGCGCAATTGGCAGATGGCAGCCTGATTAATCGGGAGAAGGGGACTCCGCAAGGGGGAGTGGTTAGTCCATTACTTGCGAATCTCTTCTTACATTACGCGTTCGATCTATGGATGAATAGGCAATATCCTCAGATTCCATTCGAGCGGTATGCCGATGATGGGATTTGTCATTGTCGGAGCAGAGCCGAAGCGGAAATGCTTCGTGTAGCGATGGAAAAGCGTTTTGCTGAATGCGGGTTAGAGCTAAACTTGCAGAAGACGAGGATTGTTTACTGCAAGGAAGATGGACGGCGAGGAAATTATCCTGAGCAGAAATTTGATTTCCTAGGCTTTACATTTCAGCCTAGGAGAGCGAAAAATCGCAAGGAAAAATTATTCGTCGGATTTATGCCTGCAATTAGCAACAAAGCCAAGAAATCGATATGCGAGAATATGAGGCGATGGAAAATGCACCGGCAAACGGACAAATCCCTAGACGATCTAGCCCGAGTAGTCAACCCAGTATTAAGGGGTTGGATTAACTATTACGGCAGTTACTACAAATCAGCTCTTTACCGTGTTTTTCAACCTCTGAACAATATACTTGTTCAGTGGGCATCCCGGAAATACAAGAGACTGAGGGGGTATGACCAGAGGGCTAGTCAGTGGGTGCAAGGGGTGTTTCACAGGCAACCAAAGCTATTTGCTCATTGGCAACTCTCGCAAGTTAAGGCTGGACAATAGGAGCTGGATGACGGGAGACTGTCACGTCCAGTTCTCGGAGAACGCGAGAGTGAAATTCTCTCGCGCCACTCGACTAAACACAACCCGTACCCCACACATTTTGTGGCCAAGATTGTCTTGACATACAAGACAGTGTTTTCTATACTTCCCCCCACAAAAAGGAAGTTCTTATCAATTCAATTAATATTTAATTATCAATTATATGAAAATCACTTTCAGAACCAAAACAAAAATGAAACAATAATTATGGAAAAAGAAAAGAAAAAGGTTGTTATTTTTGGAATTGATGAAAAGTTAACCGATGATCTATTCGATTATCTAAGGCAGCTCTATCATGTCACAACGTATGGAGCGGAAGCTCTTGTGACAGAAGAAAGCTTTGTGCAAAAGGCCAATATGGCGGATGTCATTTGCTTTTTCAGTGGCAGAATTAGCGGGAATGTTTTAAAACAGCTTATTAAAACTAAACTAATTGTAGTATGTTCAACCGGATATGATTACGTTGATGTTGAGACTGCTGCTGAATGTGGTATTGCGGTATGTAATAGTCCGAGTTTTGCTTCCCGCTCTGTGGCAGAGTTTCAGTTCATGTTACTTTTGGCCTTACAAAGAAAGCTCTCTTCCGTTATAAAGGAAAATGAGACCCATTTTGGTTTTTCATTTTCATTTAATGCTCTGATGGGGCAAGAACTTTTTGGGAAGACAATTGGAATTATTGGGACCGGAAATAACGGAGCTCATGCTTGTAAAATTGCAAGGGGCTTTGGGATGGAGGTCCTGGCATATAGCCGGACTGTGAATTCTCAGATTGTTGCTGATCTCGGTATTAGGTATGTGCCACTTGATGAACTGTTGGAACGCTCGGATATTATCTCGATAAATATTCCCCTCAATGATTCTACAAGACATTTTTTGGATCAGGAACATTTCAGTAAAATGAAAAACGGGGTGATTATCATAAATACTGCAAGAGGACCGGTAATAAATGAACTGGCCCTTATTGAAGCTCTAAAGACAGGTAAGGTTGCAGCAGCCGGGCTTGATGTTTTGGAAAACAACACAAATGATAATCCACTGTTAAAGATGGGAAATGTATTGGTAACTCCTCATCTGGCCTGGGTTTCAAAAGAGGCCCTTAAGAGAATGGTGGAATTGATGGTTGAGAATATACTTGGCTACTTTATGGGGAAAGCACAAAACGTGGTCAATAAGGTTTATTTTAATCCAGTCTCAGAAAAGGTGGAAAAGATTCGGCCAACCCTAGGAAACAAAGTATCGTTAGAAATCTGCCAGGCGCTAATGGCAGCCTTGGTTTCGGGTAATCAGAAACCTTTTGAAACAGGGAAAGGCTTAATTGAAAAATTTAAACTAAATTTCGCAAAAGGAAGTGTGGAAGAAGCTGTATATCAGGTCGGACAGTTTATTAAGCATACGTCTTTAGGTATTATATCGCCCGGACAAATTCATGATAAAGAATGTATTTTAACGCTTCAAGAAGGGATGATTGGTTACCAGCATGGAAGCGATACTTTCTTATGTGGGATCATTTCAGAAATATTTAAAATAGTTACAGGGAAAACTTATATTGTAATTGAAAATGATTATTCTGATAATATGACAAGTCGAAAGTTTAATATCGTAATATCTGAATGATATAAAAGTGGCCTAAATCCTCTTGACACACAATATCCTTCTTCATATACTCTCACCGTGAAGAATGAATGGATTAATAGTTTAATTAAAATCAACGTCATTTTCGTAATCATATCTTTCCTTTGCTTTCTCCCCGAAATTACGGCGGCAGGTGAACGCCACTCCATGACCTTTCTGCCCCATTGGATCCCCCAAGCGCAGTTTGCAGGCTTTTACGTCGCCTACGAAAAGGGCTTCTATAGTAAACAAGGGATTGACCTGAAGATTCTCAAAGGAGGTCCGGCCTTCCCCGCAGGCGAGATGCTTGGTAAAAAACAGACAGATTTTACCACCATGTTTCTCTCTGAAGCGATCAGGCAGCGGGACAAAAAAATCCATCTAGTCAATATCGGTCAGCTTATGCAGCGTTCCGGGTTTATCCTCATCGCCAAAAAGGAGAGCGGCATAGAAAAACCTGCGGATTTGCATAACAAGAAGGTAAGTATGTGGCCGAATTTTCAGGTTCAACCTCGTGCCTTTTTCCGCAAATACGGCATTGAGGTTAAACCCGTTTCTCAGGGGGCAACTGTTGATCTGTTTCTGAGAGGCGGCGTCGATGCTGTTTCCGCCATGTGGTATAACGAGTATCATACGATTATCAACTCCGGAATTAATGAAGATGAGCTGACGACATTCTTTTTTGACCGGTATGGCCTCAATTTCCCCGAAGATGGGATTTATGTCCTCAAAGAAACGTATGAGCGACACCGTGATCTATGCTGCAAGTTCGTCCAGGCCTCTCTTGCCGGCTGGAAGTATGCCTTTGAAAATCCTGAAGAGGCCACAGACATCGTCATGAAATATGTCAAAGAGGCTAATACCGGTGGCAATAGGGTTCATCAGCGCTGGATGCTAGCCAGAATGAAGGATTTGATGCAACCGGTGGACCCCAAGTTTCGCATAGGCACCCTAAACCAAAATGATTATAAAACGGTTGCCAGAGAATTGCAGAAAAGCGGTCTTATACAGACAATCATTCCCCTCGGTGATTTTTATGTCCCTTGCCTGGAATAATTTCAAAACGGTGGGAAAGGGAGGCCTGGCCTTCCGGATGTCCCTTTTTATCCTGACAGGTACGGCCTGCATTTTTATTGCGGCCTTTGGTTACAGCTATTTCTATTCCCGAAACCAGATTTTGGCAGATGTGGAAAAAAACGCCGAGATCATAACTATAGCCACGGTGAGCAAAATCGAGACCGTCCTGGGTGGTGTGGAGAAAGTTCCATCATACTTATCCCGTTCCCTTGGCGGGGGGGGCAAAGCCGGCGCTGCCGGAGCTTCAGAAACGGATCAGAGACCTGCTGCAAACCAATCCCGAGATCTTCGGCTCCACAGTCGCTTATGAACCCTATGCCTACAGCAAAAAATCACTTTACTTCGCCCCTTATATATGCCGTGGAAAAGACGGTGATTTTGTTCCATCTTTTCTAGGGAATAACGAATATCAATACTTTTTTTTGGACTGGTATCAGATACCCAAGGAGTTGGGCAAGCCACTCTGGAGTGAGCCCTACTTCGACGAGGGAGCGGGAAATATAATTATGTCCACATATTCCATTCCATTTTACAGCAATAAAAGAGGAAAACAGATATTCACCGGGGTCGTCACCGCTGACATCTCTCTGGAATGGCTGATGGAGACGATCAAAAAGATATCCTCCCGTCAATCCAGCTATGCCTTTCTCATATCCAGCCATGGCGTTTTTGTTTCCCATCCGAATAAGGACTACATTATGCGGGAAAGCATCTTCAGTATTGCGGAAGCCAACAATGACCCTGCGTTAAGAGAGATCGGCAGGAATATGATCCATGGTGGAAAAGGGTTTGTAATTCTAAAAGATTACTTTGTCGGCCAGAAGGCATGGATGTATTATGCTCCCCTGCCTTCTTTGGGGTGGTCGATCGGCGTGGTCTTTCCGGAAGACAAGCTTTTTGCAAGTATCGGCAAGCTGGGCGCCATCATTCTGGCGATAGGCGCCGCCGGGTTTCTTGCCCTGCTGATCGTCATCATCGCCATTTCCGGAACCATCACCAGGCCTCTTCGTGTTCTTGCCGGCAAAGCGGGGGAAATCGCGCGGGGAAATCTGGAAGTGGATATTCCCACAAGCAAATCACATGACGAAGTAGCCGCTCTTTCCAACTCCTTCCAGAATATGAAGGTCGCCCTGAAGGAGTATATCGGCAATCTTGCCGAAACCACCGCCGCTAAGGAACGCATTGAGAGTGAACTGAAGATTGCACATACGATCCAGATGAGTTTCCTTCCCAAGCGCTTTCCTCCCTTTCCGGAAAAGGAGGAACTGGAAATCTTTGCCGTCCTGGAGCCGGCCAAGGAAGTGGGAGGCGATCTCTATGACTTCTTCCTGATTGACGAGGAACACGTATTTTTTTCCATTGGTGATGTTTCCGGCAAGGGGGTGCCTGCGGCTCTGTTCATGGCCGTAACCAAAACACTGATGAAGGGAATCGCCAGCCAAACTGTTTTTCCTTCCATTACCTTGTCCAACGTAAACCAGGAACTCTGCAAGGATAATGACTCCTCCATGTTTGTCACCGTATTTTGCGGCATTCTTAATTTAAAAACAGGGGAACTACTCTTTGCAAATGCCGGCCATAATTTCCCCGTTCTGATTTCCGCTAACAGCGAGATTAGCTGGCTTTCGTCCCCGCCTGGTTTGCTTCTGGGAATCATGGAAGAAGCGCAATTTGAAACATCCCGGATAATCATGACTCCCGGCGACACCCTGTTTCTCTATACCGACGGTGTGACGGAGGCCATGAATCCCCGGCAGGAATTATTTTCCGACCAAATGCTGATTGAAACAATTGCCGGATGCCCCAATAAGCGGACGCCGGAAGAAATCATTGACTGCATCCTCAAGACAGTAAAAGCTTTTGCCGGAGAAGAACCACAATCAGACGATATCGCTATGCTTGCCCTCAATTATCGGGGAAAGGGTTTGAGGCAGGGGAATATAGTGAAGTGAAAATATCAATTTAACACACAAGATCATATTAATCAGGGAATATGGAGGTGAAATTTATGGACATTCAGACGGCGAAAGAAAAAAATAAACTTGTTGTTTCTGTCAAAGGGAAAATCGATGCCGTTACGGCGCCGGAATTGGAAAAGGTGCTTTCAAACCTGATTGCTCAGGGCGAGAATAGTTTTCTCTTTAACTTCAGCGAGCTTGAGTATATCAGTAGTGCAGGCCTGCGAAGCCTTCTGGCTGCGGCAAAACAAGTGAAGCCAAAAGGTGGAAATATTACTTTCTCTGGGCTTAAAGGACCTGTTGGGGATGTGTTTAAAATATCAGGATTTGGCACAATCTTCAAAATATTTGAAACCCGGGAAGATGCATTGAAATAGGTAAAATTTATGGTCATACCTGCAACTATTACATTGCCTGCAAAATTAGACTCCCTCTATGATTTCATGGGTTTCGTTTCTTCCTGCGCCAGAGAGCAGGGATTCAGCAATAAGAGGGTAAGCGAGATAGAACTGGCACTAGAGGAAATCCTTGTCAACATCTTTAAATATGCATATAAGGATTGTAGTCTTGATGGTGACGTAGAGATTACCTGTAAGCTTGCCTGCGCACATAGTTTTGTCATTGAGATCGTAGATTCCGGTATGGCATTCGATATATTATCTGTTCGTGAACCGGATATAACCGCAGACATTGACGAGCGCCAAATCGGTGGACTGGGAATATTCTTCGTAAAACAATTAATGGATGATGTCCGGTACCGGCGTGAGGATGGCAGGAATAAATTGACACTCGTTATGTATACCAATTCGGGAAGAAATTAAAATTAGTTAGGATAATCAATACAAAGGAGGATGGAATATGAAAAGAATTTTAGTGGTTATTTTTATGGTTTTTCTGAGTGTTATGTTTCTTAATCAAAGCGGTTTTTGTCAGTCAAAAACAGGGAAAGCCCTATCGGCGCAGGACTTGATGATCAAAGGAGAGGTTGAAACGGCAATCAGCATGCTTCAGGCAATTTATGAAAAATATCAAAAAGGTGAAATGACCATGCAGCAGGCAAAGAAACTTGGCGCGGATTTGCTGCGAAAACTTAGCTACGGAGCGGATGGATATTTCTGGGCCGATACGGAGGAGGGTGTCAATGTAGCCCTTTACGGACGGAAAGACATTGAGGGGCGAAATCGGCTTGAGGACAAGGATCAGAAAGGCACTTTCTACATAAAGGAATTCATGAGCAAGGCAAAAGCAGGCGGCGGATATGTGGAGTACTGGTATCCCAATCCCAGGAGGGGAGAGAGCATCGCCAAGCCCAAAAGATCATACGTGATGCCGTTCAAACCCTTCGGTTGGGTTATCGGCACCGGATATTACAGGTAAAAAGTCCAAGGGAAAAGCTATCAGAGGCAAATATTTGTTGATGACAATATAGATCAATAACACTGCCAAGCCTTCACTTTACGGTATCAGGACGATGCCTTCGAAGTCGCCATAGATAGCATTAGCAATGGCCTACTGTGGATTAATTGGTTCTGCGGCGGGTGTCTTCCTGGCCTGCCAGGACAATGCCCGACCCATGGCTCCATATCAGCCAGACCTGTTCATTAAGTTCATATGGCATCACCATGCCTTCGACAAAAAGATAGTTTAACACCTGGACATCCAGCAGGCGGTTATTGGTCAGACGGATCGCGTAACGGGTAATATCACCAAGAAACATTCTTTTCTCGATGACACCATCGATTCCGTTCTCGTAACTCTCCGGTTCGAGAAGGCTGACGCGGATTTGCTCAGGTCGCACGCCATAAAGAACTTGCTGACCAGTTTGAAAGGGATAGTAGCCTCTGCGATAAACTTTTCTATGTCCGAAGAGTTCTATTTCACAAATCTCATCTGAGGAGGTGATGATTCGACCTTCGAAAAAGTTGATGTTTCCGACAAAATCAGCAGTAAACTGGGTCGAGGGATTATAATATACATTGCTGGGATAATCATATTGTTCGATACATCCGTTGTTCACTATGGCAATACGTTCTGCCAGTTCAAAGGCTTCTTCCTGATCGTGCGTAACCATCACAGTGGTTACACCAATCTCCTTCACAATTTTTTTTAATGAATGACGAAGTTGGATGCGTGTTTTAACGTCCACAACAGCAAAGGGTTCGTCCAGCAAAAGCACTCGCGGTTCATAAGCAAGGGACCGAGCCAAGGCAACCCGTTGCATCTGTCCCCCCGACAACTGACTGGCATACCGTGACCCCATCCCCTCCATTCCCACCAACCTGAACAGGTACTCCTGGCGAGCCTGTCGCTCGGATCTAGGCATATTCCTTATCTTCAAGCCAAACTCAATGTTTTCGCTAATGTTCATATGAGGAAAGAATGAATAGTTTTGAAAGACAAAGCCCATGCCGCGCTGCTGCGGTGGCAACCAGGTGATGTCCCTGCCATTGAGCAATATCCGCCCCTCATCCGGCAGGATAAGACCTGCAATAATTCGTAGGATGGTGCTCTTGCCGCAACCACTCGGTCCGAGAAGGACACTGAACTCCTTGTCTTCCACGGCGAGCGAGATTTTATCAATAATGCGATTATTGTCAAAACTCTTACTGATCTGTTCTATAACAATTGACATTCTTCACCTCGTCGCTTGCAATCATATCCATGTTGTTCACCGGCGTTTTCCTGCCCTGTATGCTCGTCCGGTAAAATATAGGGTAAGTGAGAAAAGCATAAAAGAGACAATTGCCAGTATTGTGGCAACCGCATTGGCTGCTTCAATGTTTCCTGCTTCAAACTGGGAAAAAATGTATAATGGCGCCGTTTGAGTTCTTAATCTCAGATTACCGGAGACCATTACCGTGGCGCCGAACTCCCCCAGAGAGTGGGCAAAGGTCAGCAACGCGCCGGTAACCAGTCCGCCTTTCATGACTGGGAACACGATATGCCGAAAGGTTTGCCAGCGGTTGGCTCCTATGGTATAAGCCGCTTCCTCGTAGGTAGTCTGCATGTCATCCAGCACAGGCTTAATCGTTCCCAGCATATAGGGAAAAGTCACAAATATATGTGCCAGCAAAACACCGGCTATCGTGAACATCGGTTGGATTCCCAACGGCTCCAGTAGTTGTCCGAATAAACCGATGGGTCCCCACAACAAAAGCAGGGACGTGCCGACCACAACATTCGGGATGGCCACCGGGAGGTTCAGGATAATGCCGAGCTGTTCACGCCCCCGGAAACGGGTCTTGCTGAGTACATAGGCCGCATAAGTTCCAAGCACTGTGTTGATGCATGCCGTGGAAAAGGCAATAATCAAGCTGAAGCGGATAGCAAACAAGGCGTCTTTCGTGACAAGGTGGAAAACAAATTTATAAAAGCCGCCTTTCAAAGCGTAAATAAAAACCGAGGCCAGCGGCAACAGCAGCAAAGGCATCATCACCAGGATGAGAAAACCAACCGGCAGCATGGAAGAAATTTTTTTCTGATAAATATCATGGGTCATGGTCTTATCTCCTTAAGTACCCCGTTTTTCCAGATTTCATCGATAATGTGACGTTTTGCCTGTTGCCAGCCTCCAAAGTCCCTTATGTAGAAGGGATCTTCAATATATCCAAATTCTCTGTTGGTTGAGTTCAATTTTTCATCGACACTCCGGAATCCGTAGATAACAAAAATACGTTGTGCTTCTTCGCTCCACAGGAAATCTGTGAACGCCTGTATAAGAGCCCTGTCTTTCCCAGAAATATGATGATCGATGATGACGAGGGTGTGTTCACTCAAAATAGTGCTACGCGGGTAAACTATTTCAAAGCCCGTGGAATCCGAGCGACTCAAGATAGCATCCTGTTCATATGTTATCAGCGCATCTCCAAAGCCATTGTCAAATTGAGTTTTAGCGGCTCTGGCACTGTTGGCTTGGGCAAAAACATTTTGCCAGATGCCAAGGAGCGTAGACCTGCCTGCATCGGGAGTGGCGCCGGGTCTTCTCATGGCAGACCCGTATTCAGCTATGATGGCCCAGTTAGCTCCCCCCGATGTGAGCGGGTCCGGATGGATAATTTTAATCCCCGGTCTTGTCAGGTCGGCAAAGTCGTAAATATTCTTGGGATTGCCTTGCCTGACCATGATCACGAAGGGGGTACGATTGACCACACCTCCATGGGGTAATTGCTTCCAAGTTTCGGTTTTGATTGTCCCGGCATCTTTGAGACGTTCTGCATCGAGCTCTGTTGACAACAGGGCGAGTTCGGCAGGGACACCCATAATCAGTTGGTTTGTTACCGTGCCTGATCCGGCAAAAGAGGCGACCATCTCGACATCTTGACCGGTTTTTGCCAACCACTTCTTCTGAAAGGCAGGGAAAATACCTTTCGTGATCACAGGTTCAAGAATGCTGAAACCATAGATGACAATGGTTTGCGGACGTTTATTGCTGCTTGACGGCAGCCACGGCCAGACGGTCCATACGGCCAATATGAGTATCAGAAAGACTGTTACAATTTTTATCAACAGATAGTCTTTAGCGAAAAGAAGCGGCTGACTCAACATAGTGTTATTTTCGTGCGACTAAAGATATATTTTTTTTATAAGAACTTGCATCCACGTGATCTGATCAAGAGCTTTACACAACTAACCATCGATTTCAACTTTTTATTCTCATATTTACAGCAATAATTTGTAGTTATTCAATTATAATACATTGATATAATTGTAAATATTCCTTGACTTAAGTGTATTTTCCAGACAATTCCAACGTGTTCGTATCAGGAGGTCAAGATGCAAGAAATCAACTCATCTGCAACAAAGCCGCGAGGCAACTCGCTTTGGCGATGTGTGGCCAAGACAGGCATCGCCGTTGCTTTTTGAACAAAATTATGTCAAGGTGGTTTGACGAGGTATCTATTTTTTCGGGGTCAGATCAAGTTTCCATATGTTTTTCCGCAATAATAAAAAATGTGATCGGATATGTAGAATCTGATAATATACGAATTGTTTCGAGGAGGGCGGGTGTGTCCAAAACCTATCATGACAAAATTGTAACCGCTGAGGAGGCAATCGGTCGTATTTCTCAAGGGAGACGCGTTTTTGTCGGTTCCTATTGCGGCGAACCGCAGCATCTTGTTTGTGCTCTGCTGCAGCGGACAGAGTCTTTTTCCGACATTGAAGTGGTGCGCTTTCTCAATCTAGAGGGCTCACTCATGGGGCTTGTGGCTGACGAAGCAAAGGGACAGAGCTATCATGTGCGCTCCATTTATCAGGGATCGGGGATAATTGCGGGATTGACAGTCGCCAAGCGTTTCCTAACTCCCATGAATCTCTACACCGTCCAAAATCTTTTTCTCAAAAGGCATATACCGATTCACTATGCCCTAATCCAGGTTACGCCTCCGGATGATTTCGGTTGGATGAATCTCGGCATTTCCGTGGATATAACCCTCGCTGCTGCTCAGGCAGCGGATTGTGTCATCGTTCAGGTCAACTCGCAGATGCCCCGCGTGCAGGGATACGGCATGATCCACGTTGATGATGTGGATTTTATCGTCGAGCATGATGAAGAACTTTTAAGCGCCTATCCTTTGCCTGAGTTGAATGCCTCCGAAAGCATTGCCCAACTGCTCGCCAATCTTGTCGATGACGGCTCCACACTGCACATTGGCCCGGGATTTTCAGGTGACTTGATTATGCAGGCACTGGGGAAGAAGCGTGATCTGGGAATCCACAGCCTGTTTATTCTTGATTCGATGCAGGAACTGGCCATGCGCGGCGTCATTACCAACAGGGAAAAAGGATTCAATGAAGGCAAGATGGTGGCTGCCGGCGCTATCGGTTCACCGGAACTTTACAGCTACCTCAACGGCAATCCGGCGGTGGAATTTCGTCCCTGTGATTATGTAAGCAACCCGGCCATGATCGCGCGTCACAGCAAGATGGTGGCCATCAACCGGGTCACGGCTGTTGATCTGAAAGGGCAGGTGGCGGCCGACGGGTTGCCCCAGAATCACTTTGCCGATGTGGCCGGTCTGGTCGATTTCAGCCGTGGTGCGGCACTGGCGCCGGACGGAAAGTCCATCGTCATAGTCACATCCGTGAGTGAAGACGGGGAAAAAAGCAACATTGTGATGGAACTCGATACAGGAACAGTGACCATCACCGCCGCCGATGTGACCTACGTAGTTAGCGAATACGGAGCAATCAATCTGTTCGGCAAGAATATTCAGGAACGGGCCATGGCCATGATCAGCATTGCCCATCCGCGCTTTCGGGAAAGCCTCTTTGAACAGGCACGCGAAAAGGGTTTTATCGGTCAGGAACGTACCCTGCAGGAATCACTCAACGGAATATACCCGGCATGGCTGGAGGAGACGGCAGAAATTGGCGGTCAGAGAATTATCTTTCGTCCGGTTAAATCCATAGATGACCGTCTTATTCAGGAACATTTCTATGAAATGAATCAGGAGGATGTTGCTAAACGATTTTTCGGCCGGCGTTCGCATTTTTACCGGCACGAAATGGAGGATATGTTCCAAGTCGACTATACTAAAAACATTTCCGTTGTTGCCTACTGTGGCGAAGAGGGGCACGGCAGGATTATCGGCATCGGCTGCTATTTTCTGGAAGCCGGCAAACAGATGGGCGAGGTTGCTTATTCCGTCGCCAAGGAGTGGCACGGCAAAGGCATTGCGGTAAAACTACAGCAGAAGATTGTGGAAGCAGCCAGGCAGAATGGCCTGATGGGCCTGCATGCCATGGTTCTGAAGGACAACCGCTCCATGGTCGGATTGTTTAAGAAGATGCCTTTCGAAGTACAGACATCTTATGAAGAAGGCGATCTTTATATGACGTGCCGTTTCGATGAGCCCAAATAAATTCCATCGTACTTGTGCGTGGGTGTTGGGATTAATACTATAAAACGTCAGTAAGTGAAATTGTAAAATTTACATAATCATGAAACTGCCTGGTTCATTGAGGAGGGAATTATATGGAAATTATTATGGAGAAGTTAGATGATCGGTTAGTTTTTTTCGGTGTATCCGGACGTGTTGATGCATTGACCTCGCCGCAGCTGGAGAAAGAACTTGTGTCGGCTCTTACCGAACAAGGTAAAGTCTGCGTTCTTGATTTGGCACAGGTTGATTACATGAGTTCGGCGGGCTTGCGCGTGCTTCTGATTTGTAAGAAAACTGCTGCCCATAACAAGGGTATATTTGCTCTCTGTGGAATGCAGGAGGCAGTGCGCAAAATACTGGAAATGGTAGGTTATCTTCCGCTTCTGGAGATTTATCCCGACCGGACAACCGCGCATGATGCCGCCAGAAAGCGTTTGGAAGGATAACGGGAAAGATGGAAAGTCCCGAATAATGAGGAACAACGCCATGCCTGAAAATCCTTTGCATACCCTAATGAACCCGAAATCCATTGCCATCGTCGGATTGCTTTAAGAAAATGAAGTTCTTATCAAACAAAAAGATCGTTTAGAATAGATCAAAGAGGAGATGAGGTTGATATGAAAAACTCCATTTATTCAGACGAATATAAGCGTAAACTGATGTCGCCCCAACGGGCGGTTGAATCCATTCGCAACGGTGAGTCCATTGTGGCCGGTCTTGCCCTGACCCAGCCGCCCGCACTGCTCCAGGCGATTGCGGACCGGGCCAGATCCGGAAATCTGAAAGGGATCAATTTTTATTCGGCACTCCTCATGTCCCATGCCAAAAAAACGATCCTCGATATCGAGCTGGCCGATGTCATCAATGCGCATACCTGGTTTGTGAGCGGCTCAGATCGGTCTTTGGTCAGGGTCGGCCTGAATTATTTCATTCCCAATTATCTGCATCAGACTCCCAAACTGATTCGGGAATATATGGAAATCGATTGGACCGTGTTAACCGTTTCTCCGATGGACAAATCAGGATTTTTCAGCTTCGGTACAAACAACGATTTTATCTCAACCGCTGCCCGCTGCAGCCGCAAAACCATTGTTGAAGTGAATGAGCATATGCCGCGCGTATTTGGAGAATCGCTACTTCATGTCTCCGAGGTGGATGCGATTGTGGAAAATCACCTTCCCCTGCTGGAAATGCCTGCACCCGATTTAAAGCCCGAAGCCGAGATTATCGGGGTGCTGATTGCGGATATGATTCCGGATGGCGCCACTATCCAGCTCGGAATCGGTGGTCTTCCCGATGCGGTTGCGAGAAAACTGGCCGGTCATAAGGATATCGGAATCCACACCGAACTCTTCTGTTCCGGAATGGTCGACCTGATCGAAAATGGTGTGGCTACAGGACGGAAAAAGACGTTGCATCCCTATAAAAACGTTTTTACCTTCAGCTTAGGCGACCGGAGGATGTACGAATTCATGAATGATAATCCAACAATGGAAAGCTATCCCGCATCTTATGTCAATGATCCCGCCGTGATCGCGCGCAACAACAACATGATCTCGGTCAATTCCGTGATGGAAGTGGATCTCCTGGGACAATGCAATGCTGAGTCGATGGGCGGCCATCAGTTCAGCGGAACCGGCGGCCAGCTTGATTTTGTGCGGGGGGCATTCAATTCGCCGGGTGGAAAATCCATTTTGGCCTTTTATTCTACGGCCCAAAAAGGGGAAGTCTCTCGGATCGTTCCTCAACTGGCTGCGGGAACAGTGATTACCACGCCCCGGATGGACACTCATTTTCTGGCCACCGAGTACGGGGTTGTCAACCTGAAAGGGAAATCAACGCGGGACCGTGCGCTGGGCATCATCGGGATTGCGCATCCCCGTTTCAGAGATGAATTACTGAAGGAAGCCGAGCAGATGTATCTGCTGTAAATCCGGAGTGCCGAAATTACAGGAAGCGATCACATCAGGTGCGTCGCTGGTGCTAGAGGACGGTAATTCAAAGAACTGTACGGCGTGAATGTGCTGTATTCCATGCGCCATTTTTCAATTAACGTTTTCGCTTCTTTCAAGGTATTGAAGATTTCAAGTGACAATCCTTAATTCTGACAATTACCCATTACTGAATAGTAGCTAGCAACTGTGTTTCACGTCAAGGCGCATCTTGATTGGACACTATCTGTCAAGTCAAGAATAGTTCAGGACAATTTAAGCCATGGCAAATTATTCAACATGGTCTCCACTAATTGGCGGCGGCGTTAAATGTTGATACCTGTGTTGAAAAAGGGTCAGAAAGACTCCTCCCAAACCTATTGTAATGACCACCATCTGGATAATTATGCCAATATCAAAAGGCACCCAACTAATAAACCACCACAAAATCAAACCCAGCATGGTTTCCCTAACTAAGGATTTATTATGCCGGCGAAAAAATTTAGTTAAGATGAAATTGCCCAGAAGCGCGCTAACGCTGATGAATCCAAACATAAACGCCAATAACAGAGCGGCAAAAGCCAGCGGAATTAAAGGAATGCCGATAAACGAGAACACCAGCAGCATAAAAAAAGGCGCTATCATCAGAGTTGCCAGAAATCCCCAAAAAAACGATTTTGTTTTATTGCCTCGAATGGAATCAGCAATAGCATTTAACGGGCGGGGAAATAAAAAAGCCGTTAATAATGCCAGCATCAAGATCATGGCGAAAAAACAAAGTTTAATAATATCGACAAGCCATGACCAGGCATCCATATCCCCCTGAAGAGCGGAAGCAATAACAGTGGATATATTCGATGAGTTTATTTCGGTAATGTTGCCGAAAACTTGAGCGCCATTTCCCTGAACAACAACACCGCCGATACAGACAACATTGCCTCGGACGACTGCTTCGTTTGTGAGCACAATCGAACCGCCGATAGTCACAACATTATTTTCGACCAGCCCGCTGACGGTTATTTGACCGGCAACGGCAACAGCATTGTTTACTGTCTGATCGTTGCCGATATTGATATCTTTGCCGACTTTGATAATATTTTTGGCATTAACTGAAGCCGCCGTCATAAAAATCAGCGCCAGAATTGTGATAGCGGCAATAAATTTTCTTCTCATATTTCTTCTCGTTTTTTTAATTTTTTTCTCTAGAAGTATTACACCGCTGTCGCCAGTATTCAAAAACTCCTGGCATAACTGAAATAATGACAATTGCGATAATTACAATGGTAAAGTTATTTTTCACGGAGGGTATGTTGCCAAAGAAATAACCGCCCAAAAGAAAAAGGCAAACCCACGTGATGCAACCGGTGACATTAAACAAAATAAATTTAGAATAAGTCATAGCGCCAACACCGGCCACGAAAGGAGCAAAGGTACGGATAATCGGCATGAATTGGGCGATTATGATCGTTTTTCCGCCATGTTTTTCATAAAACTGATGCGTCCGCAGTAGATACTCCTTTTTGAAAAAGCGGCTGTCCTCATAATGAAAAACTTTGGGACCGATATAATGGCCGATAGTATAATTGACGGTGTCGCCGGCAATGGCAGCAATACAAAGCGAAATCAATAAAATCTCAATATTTAAAGCCCCCTGTGCGGCGAACGCTCCCAGGGCGAATAAAAGAGAATCGCCAGGTAAAACGGGTGTAACCACAAGACCGGTTTCACAGAAAATAACTAAAAACACAATAACATAAGCCCAAATACCAAAGCTCTGGATAATTATCGGCAGATATTTGTCCAAATGAATAAAAAAATATATAAAATTAATGATTATATCCATAAATAATTATGTTATGCTTCTTCATTAGGTAAGAACTCTAAATTTTCATGAATTTATAAAAAATCTGCATTTTGTATAGAGAAGAACAAGAAGGATGTCAATGTGAAAAAGATTTTATACCAATTCGCTTTCTTCGGCTAACTTTGTTGACACAGCCTGCCCCGGCGCAGGCCGGGGTCGTCGGCTTCCTCGACGTATTAGTTATACGCCTGCGGAACCTCCTCCTCGCTGCCGCGTTATCCTTATGAAATCGAATGGTATAATTTATTAACATTAATAATGGCCGCAAAGGCGAAATAAGATGATTAAAGATCAAAATATAAAATATTTATTTGAGCCGCGCTCAATTGCCGTTATCGGGGCTTCCAGCGATAAGGGCAAAATTGGCAATGCTGTAGTCAGCAACATTATTAAAAGCGGTTACAAGAACAAGATTTTTCCGATTAATCCCAAGGGCGGAGAAATTGAAGGCATTAAAACATACAAAAGTGCTTTAGATGTTCCGGATGAAATTGATATCGCCTGTATTACAGTTCCCGCAAAATTTGTTCTTGATTCCATAAAAGAATGCGCGGCGAAAGGCGTAAAATACGCTATTGTGATAACTTCCGGCTTCTCCGAAATCGGCAAGATAGAAGAAGAGAGAAAACTGGTTGAAGCCGCCCGGGAAAAAGGAATGCGCATTCTGGGACCGAATGTTTTCGGCATCTTCACGGCAGAGGTATCGTTAAATTCGACTTTTGCCGGCAGTGTTATTCCTTCCGGCAATCTGGGCATCATTACCCAGAGCGGCGCTTTAGGTCTGGCCATGATCGGACAAGCCACAGTCGGCAATGTCGGCCTTTCGGCAATTGTTTCCGTGGGGAATAAATCCGATGTTGATGAAGGTGATCTTTTAGAATACATGATCACTCAAGATCGGACAAAAGTTATCCTTATTTATATGGAAGGAGTGCACGAAGGAGAACGGCTGGTCGAAACACTTAAGCGCGCCACAAAAATAAAACCGGTCGTCATAATCAAATCTGGACGGTCAACGCGGGGAGCTATGGCGGCGGCATCGCATACAGGATCTCTGGCCGGTTCCGACACCGTGTTTGATGATATAATCAAGCAATGCGGGGCGCTGCGAGCTGAAAACATGACGGAAGCTTTTGAGTGGAGCAAATTTCTTGCCCATAATCCCCTGCCGACTGGTGAAAACACTGTCATCATTACCAATGGCGGCGGAGCCGGAGTTATGGCCACCGACGCCTGCGAAAAGTATAATGTGAAATTATATGATGATTTCAACCATCTAAAAACAATTTTCTCACCGGCCACGCCGGAGTTCGGCTCGACAAAAAATCCGATAGATATAACCGGTCAGGCCAAAGCTGAGGATTACATAAAAGCTTTCAACGCGGCGCTGCATGATCCTGAAATCCATTCCGTAATCGGCGTGTTTTGCGAAAGTTCCCTTTTTACCAATAAAGATTTGGACATGGCTGTGGAACAAAACTACCATCAATTTAGGACTGCCGGCAAGCCTATTGTCTTTGGTCTATTGGGGGGTGAAACAGTCGCTGAATATGCAAGCGAAGCGCGTCGGAAAAATATTCCGGTTTATGAAGATGTTTATGCAGGTGTGGAATCTCTGGGCGCGATGTATTCTTATAAAAGATATGTTGAAGAAAAAGAAGATGAATTTGCCGATTTTAAATTTGATGTAGCGGCTGTTGACAATATAGTTAACAATGCCCGCAAAGAAGGCCGGTCGTTTTTACTTGCCCATGAAGGGCAAGAGGTAATGAAGGTTATAGGTATTGCTGTTCCTAAAAGCATGATTGCAGTGAATATCGAAGGCGCTGTCAAAAGTGCAGCGGCCATTGGTTATCCGGTAGTCATGAAAGTTGTTTCCAAAGATATTTTGCATAAGAGCGATGCTGGCGGCATTGCTCTTGATCTGGAAAATGACGAGGAAGTAATTTCTGCCTATGAAGCAATTATGCGCAATTGCCGCGCTCATGTACCCTATGCCGTTATTGAAGGCGTGGAAATATCGGAAATGGTGCAACCCGGAACGGAAATGATTGTCGGAGCAAGAATCGACGTCTCTTTTGGTCCTACTGTAATGGTTGGATTGGGCGGTATTTACGTGGAAGTAATGAAGGATGTTTCTTTCCGTGCCGCTCCTCTGGGAAGACGGGAGATAATGGCGATGATCAAAGAGATTCGCTCTTATCCTTTGCTTTTGGGAGTTCGCGGCGAAAAGACACGTGATATAAACGCTCTTGTGGATACAATAATCAAGATCGGAGCAGTAATCCGCAATTGCAGAGGAATCTCCGATATTGAAATTAATCCCCTTGTCCTTTATGAACAAGGTATGGGCGCAAGGGCTGTGGACGTAAGGATAATACTTTCAAGATAAGAGAGGTGAAATAATATGGATAAGCTAGTGGTCACATCAATGCGGCAGAGCGCGGGTAAAACCAGCGTCATTATTGGCTTAGCTAAGGCATTAAATAAGAAAGCCGGATATATGAAGCCCTTCGGTGAAAGACTGATTTACCGTAAAAAGAAGTTGTGGGATTATGATGCCGCTTTAATAGCCAATATCTTTGGCATGGAGGAAAGCGGCGAAACTATGAGCATCGGATTCCATCCTTCCAAGCTTATGTCCATGCTGGATGAAGAAATGACTAAACAAAAGTTGTTTGAGCTTATGTCCCTTGCCGGCAATAAAAAAGACATCGTTTTTATCGAAGCGGGAAAAGATATCACCTACGGCTCATCGGTTTATCTGGATGCCCTCTCTTTGGCACAATATTTAGATGCCGGTTTACTGGTAGTGGCCAGCGGCAATGAGGACACAATTTTCGACGACATTATCTTTTTAAAGAAGCGTGTCCAGATGGAGAAGGTAAAACTGCGGGGCATCATCATCAATAAAGTCGCCAACATTAGTGAATTCAATGATATTTACCTGCCCAAAATAAAACAATTAGACGTAAACGTGTTGGGCGTAATTCCATATTATAAAGAATTGCCTTTCTTCTCCGTGAACTATCTGGCTGAGCGGTTGTTTGCCAAAATTATTGCGGGAGAAAATAACTTAAACGGCATAGTGGAGAATGTATTTATCGGCTCGGTTTCCGTAAGCGCCGCTTGCAAAGAACCTGAATTCCAAACGAAAAACAAAATTGTTATCACCAGCGGCGACCGCAGTGACATGATCGTTGCGGCGTTAGACAGCCAATCGACAGCCGTAGTTCTGACGAATAATATTTTGCCGCAATCTAATATTATTGCCAAGGCCGAAAAGATGAGCATTCCCCTGCTTTTAGTTTCTCAGGATTCCTACCAGACGGCCAAACAAATAGACGCTCTGGAGGCGCTGCCCACAAAAGATGATAAAGGGAAAATCGCTCTAATTGAAAAAATGATCCACGACCATGTGGACATTAGAAAACTTCAGTTGGAGAAATAATTCACCGCAACAGGGCGACTGTTTATTTAAATCAGGGCAATCTTGATGCACAAAAAGCTTGTGAACTGGAATTTTGTCATACATTAAGACCCTTACAAAACTGTTAAAACTAGCTATTATGTCATACTGGCGAAGTTATTTATGATTCCGGTAATTAGTCCCGCTAGCCGTTGAATTTGACCTTTGTCGACGGAGTTGCCCGGCTATATGATAAACGGCAATATCTATTCAACTAGAAATGTACATTCCATTAGTTAAGATCTTTCTCCAACAATTGACAACTATAACCAGCGATGTACCTGCTTTTTGTAAGCTCGATACTGTTCACCGAATTTGGATTCAAGGTATGATTCTTCTCGTCCAATCACATAAATATTTACAATGAATATAACTGCTGGGAGGATGATGAATGCCCAAGCTATACTCAGCAAAAATCCAAAACTAACATAGAGTAAGGCTAAAGAGACATACATGGGATTTCGCGTGATACGATATGGGCCAACAATAACAAGAGATGAAGACGGTTTGTGAGGTAATGGATTGGTCTTGGCACGCCAGAATTCTAACATGCTCCATAATCCAAGAACTGCCGAAGGCGTTGCCGCCAGGAGCGTCAAAACAATTGATAACGGAGGACCTAACATGGGGATTCGGTAAAATCTATTCAATATGTAAGCAAAAAGAAATCCAATGAAGTAGATGAGGGGTGGTGGGATCATTATTCCCGGACCATGATCAGAGTGTGTCATTTATAATTCCGTTTGTTAAGGGTAGAAAATTAAATTTTCATTGCTGTTACTTTGTGACTATCATTATCACAATTTGGATTTGAAATCTACGATGGCGGTGAAATTATACCACTTACACTTTTAGGAAATAAATTATTTTTGACTAAATAAAGACTGAAGGCATTGGAATCTAATACTATATTTATTATTTAACTTGACTTTATTATGTACTGCCAGTCATAATTCCGCTCAATTAATAATACGGAGAATTTGGTTATGACTGAAAATCCTTTGCATTTACTAATGAATCCAAAATCTGTTGCGGTTGTGGGCGCAAGTAATGATCCTATGAAAATGGGAACTATTCAGGCACTCAGTATCGTGAAAGACGGCTATAATGGAGCTTTTTATCCTATTAATCTTACGGAAAAAACAGTTTTGGGACACAAGGCTTATGCTGCTGCTGAAGACCTTCCCGCAGTTCCCGATCTGGTCGTTTTTATAGTTCCGAATAAAGCAATAACAACTCTGTTGGAAGATTTCGGTAAAATCGGCACTAAGCGAGCGATTATTGTCACAGCCGGTTACAAGGAAACAGGCGCAACCGGTCTGGACATGGAAAAAAAGATCAACGAAATAGCCGAGCGTTACGGAATACGTTTTGTAGGCCCTAATTGTCTGGGAATAATTAATTCCGAGATTAATTTGAACACGACTGTTGCTCCATTTTCTCCCAAACCAGGACTGCTTGGATTTGCCTCGCAAAGCGGCACTTACGTGGCTCAGTCTCTGCCATATTTGAGAAAAAGGGGAATTCAATTCAGTAAAGCAATCAGTTTAGGCAATGAAGCCAATATCAACATCGTGGACGCGTTGGAATATCTGGGTGAAGACGAACAAACAAAGGCGATCATCCTTTATATCGAAGGAATACGCGACGGGAAAAGATTTGTCGAAGTAGCCCGCAAGGTCACACGGCACAAACCTGTAGTGGCACAATATGTAGGCGGATCGGCTTCAGGGGCCCGTGCCGGATCAAGCCACACTGGAGCTATGTCTGGTCCTGATTTCCTTTATAACGGTATCTTGAAACAAGCCGGAATAATCAGAGTAGGCAGTATTGAAGAGCTTTACACGCATGGCTGGACACTGGCCACACAGCCGCCCATGCGGGGAAGACGTGTGGGAATTATGACTAATTCCGGTGGTCCCGCAACGGCTATTGCTTATACCTGCGATTTATCTGGGCTGGAAGTTCCCCGTTTTTCTGAGAGATTACAAAAGGAAATAAAACAATATATTGAACCTCACGCTTCCGCGGCTAATCCCGTGGATATGACTTTTCATTTGAGTATGAAGAAACTTGCCGTAACCCTGCCGGAGATTATGATGAAAAGTGGCGAGGTGGATGCGATAGTTCTGCATGGAGTTCTGCACTCCGGCTTCATGCAGGAAATTTACAATCATGTTGTTGATCTTATCGGAGGAATCAGCCTCGAAGAATTTTTAAAGCTGACTCAGCCGGTAATTACCGAGGCATTTGAACTGCCCCATAAGTATAAGATACCGATGATGGTATCGTCTTTCTTTGGTCGGGAAGATGGCTATACCAAAGGTTATCAGGACACAAACACTCCGGTTTTTCATTCTCCGGAAAATGCTGCGCGGGCTTTAGGTTCTCTTTATCGCTACAAACAAATCAGGGAACGCAAACCACCGAAAGAAATCGTTCTTCCGGCGGTAAGCAAGCTGGCCTCTCGTATAATTAATCAAGCAAAAGCAAATGGTCAAAAAGCTCTGGATGAACACGCAGCGAAAAGATTATTGGCTCAATATGGCGTGCCTGTTACAAAAGAAGTGATTGCAGAAACAAAAGCGGAGACGCTGAAGGCGGCAAAGAAAATCGGCTATCCTGTAGCTCTCAAGGCCTGTAGTTGGGAAATCATGCATAAAAGCGGCAAAGGTCTCATCGCCTTAAATATTGAAAATGCCACACAGCTCAAAGATAATTTCCAATCTATACAAAAAGCGGCGGGAAAACCTGTGCCGATGCTGGTTCAGGAAATGCTGCATGGGAATCGGGAATTTCTTGCCGGCATGACACGTTTCGAGGGATTTGGCGCGTGTGTTGTTTTTGGCTTGGGCGGAGTTTTTACTGAAATTTACAACGACTCAACAATTCGTATGGCGCCTCTTGCCGAAATTGACGTACAGGAGATGTTCGCCGACATCCGCACCAGAAAAATTTTGGAAGAGTTCCGGGGAATGCCGAAGGTGAAACCCGACAAGCTTTCTCAAATAATACAAGCAGTGGGAAATATTTCTTTACTGCATCCGGAAATAGCCGAAATTGATCTCAATCCCATTATCATCAACGGAGCGGAGCCGGTTGTCGCCGATGCGCTTATTGTGCTTAAGAGCAATCCTTAAAGTAAAAATTGTACTGGATAAGACTTGATCTAGCAATTAGAATTAAATCTTGTATCATCTTCTTCCTGTAGTCTTCAATTTTAATTTTTCTGATTTTATGCTATTATAACCTGTAATCGTTAAATAGGAGATAATTTATGAAGAAGACCGCTTTGGCAGCTATTGCTGTTATATTTGTTTTTACATTAACTAAATTCAGTTTTGCCGCAAATGATTTTGAAATAAAAGGAACTGTTACCAAAATCAATGGGAATCAGATTACAGTCAAAGATAATCAAGGCCAAGAAGTATCCATAGTAGGCAACCCCAATGGTATCAGGACTGGTGATAAAATTCTTGTTAATGTATCTATACGTCCGCAGGAGAGTCCCCGGAAGCTGACGGTAGAAGAAAAAGATTATTTAACCAAACAGTGTCTGATTGATTCTGCCGACCTTGATATCATTTCAGAGCTTAATATTTATAATCAAGCTCAGATTTTGAACGGGGCTGTTGCCCGAGATTGCAACAAGCTTGCTTCATTCAAGGCTTCGCGGAAATATTACAAGAAGCTTAAACCCAACGCGGTAGTACCATTAACGCCGGTTGGATGGAATATCAGTTGGCTGACAGACAAAGAATATCAACACTATCTGGATATACTTAATAATGCGCCATGGTGACAATTTAGCAATACCACTGATTCTGAAAGTGTATTTCTAATTATTTTATCTAGTTCATCCTGTTATCCACAAAAAATATTTCTTAATGAATATGCAACCGTTTAATCGGAAATAATCAAAAAATGGCTGAACTCTAATTTAATATGTGATAAAAATATTATGTGCAGGTCAATAAAAGACGGATATATCTATTAGTATAACAACATTAAAAATAAGATTAAAGGGGTTAATGGAAAGTTGCTCCGAATGCTCTCCTTAAATGTTATAGCCAATAAAAATGGTTTTCCGTGACTATATTCTTTTCACTATATTCCCAGCTTAGCGAGCATTGTGCAGAAGGTATTGACAATCTCAACCAGTTCTGGATGAGATACTTCGAAACCCTGAACCGATGAGGTAAGACCTTTTATCGACAAATTAAAGAGATCCTGACTTTTTTTGCCTCTTGTAGCTTCATGGGTTGATAATTCGGCAAATCCAGCGATGCTTTCCGCCTGTTCACGGTGAGTCTGAGAAAGTCCGGCAATCTCCACCCTCAGGACCGTCAGGAGACTTAATAGCTCGGTCTTTTCACTCTCTTTGACTGTGTCACTCTGCTTCAGTCTCTCTTCAATTTTGTCAAGACGATCCTGAATCATTGACTTCCACCTTCGTTTTTATTCGTCCTCATTCCAAATGTTCTCCGAACTTCTCCACTACACAGTTAAAATAATACGATGGGCGGTCTTGTATGTCAACCAGGAATATTATACCACAAAGCAAGATTCGATATTTTAAGTAGAACAGGACCCTAGAGAAGTTCGGTGAGCTTTTTTAACCCGGCGGCGGGGTTTGTCTTCCAGTGAAAACGAATGATTCTTCGCCCCGCGTCTTTTAACGCCTGCCAATCGCCTTGGGCTTGAGCGGCTTTCAGCGCGCCGAAAGTTAGCGTTGAACCCGCAACGCCAATGCGATCAGGTATCCCTACGTCCAGCAAATCATCAGCGGTGAACTGAATAAACAAACCTTTTCCGGAATCGCCTTTGTGTAGTTGCCCAGTGGAATGCAAATACCTTGGCCCGTAACCAATTGTTACAGCAAGTCCATGTCTGGCAAAAATTTTCTCACGTAATTTTCGCAGCGCTTCATCCACTTCCGGCGTCGGGCTTATATAAACTTGCAGGCAAACGTAATCATCTTTGTCGGCTGCGGAAAGAAAATTTTTTAACGCCCCGGCAAAAGCGGTGCCCGGTGGTCCGCCATAAACGACGCATTCCTGAGTTGTCGATGAAGGTAATTCAGAGGGAAGCTCTTTGTGTTCGCGACAAAGCGATATCGTCCGGCGGGTATATGCCTTTGTTGCTTCCACGTCCGGCTGATCAAACGGGTTGATGCCCAAAAGATGCCCGGCTACGGCTGTGGCCATTTCCCAAAGAAACATTTGACCGCCCAAATCATAACGATCATCAAGCCTGATAGTAATTACCGGATGTCCTTCTGTGGCAAGGCCGTTAATCTCTGACGAATTATCGCCGGCTGCATTTTGAAAAAAAACAAACACGCGATCACCGCCGTAAAAACCCGGGTCCGCCAATGGTTCATCTAAAACAGGCAGGATTCCTTTTCCTTCCTTGCCGGTGCTCTCCGCGATAAGCTGTTCCAGCCAGCTACCCAGAGGAGCCCACTGCGGCGTCATAATAAAGGTTAGTTTGTTTCGGCCTTTTTGCGCCAGCGTGCCCAGAGTGGCACCTAAAACCGATCCGGTGCCGGCAAACTCTCCAGAAAAGTTTTCCGCTTTTTCTTTTTGCGCTGCGGCTATCGCGTTAAGCAGGAGTATTTCCGCATCAACGCCGATAATCGCCGCGGGAACAATTCCCGGCAGGGAAAGCGCCGAATAACGCCCCCCGATATTGGAATCGCTTGTGAATACATGCTGTAAAGAAAGTATTTTGCTTAATTCCTTCAGGGAACTGCCTTTGTCGGTAATAAAAATAAAATGACGGCTGGCGGAACTGCCTATTTTTTCCAGTGTCAGGTTATAGAAGTAGTGAAAAAGGGAAATGATCTCCAGCGTCGTTCCCGATTTCGAGCAAACAAGAAAAAGAGTTTTTCCCAAATCCAAATGTTGAGTAAGTCGAGAAATTAAAACCGGATCGGTGGTATCCATAATATGCAGTTGAGGATATCCCGCCTGACTGCCGAATATTTTGTTGAATACTTCCGCGGCCAGAGAAGATCCGCCCATTCCCAGTAAAACAACATCGTTAATGCTGCCGCTGGTAAATAGTTCCAGTGTGGAGCGAATATAATTTATCTTTTCTAATGTTTCCGCGGGAGCGTCAAGCCAGCCCAGCCGGTTGGCAATTTCATCCGGCGCCGGTTTCCAGACAGTATAATCTTTCGCCCAAATGCGCGCTATAATATTTTCCCGGCGCATCGTGTCCAACGCGCTTATGATTGAGTCTCGATATTCTCCCAGAGAATAAGAAATATTGGCATTATTCATTTATTTTCCGATCAAGCAATTCTTCGGCGGCCTCAATAATTTTTGCTACGGTGAAACCGAATTTTTCATAGAGAACCGGTCCCGGAGCGCTGGCGCCGAATGTTTTCATGCCGATGATTTTTCCTGTGACCCCCACATAATGTTCCCAGCCCAGTTTGATTCCCGCTTCCACGGAGACGCGGGCGGTTATCGCGGAGGGCAAAACACTGTCACGATAATCCTGGGGCTGGCGGTCGAATATTTCCCAGCTGGGAAGAGAGACAACTCTTACCTTTGTACCATTTTCCGCAAGCTTGCGGGCGGCAGATAGTGTTAAAGAAACTTCCGATCCTGTGGCAATCAAAATCAATTCGGGATTTGGCGTCGATTCCCACAGGATATAACCACCGCGTCTCGCACCGGCTGCGGCGCTATAAACGCTTCTATCCAGCACCGGTAGATTTTGGCGGCTGAACACGAGTGTCGTGGGGCCGCTTGTGTTAATGAGGGCCATGCGCCAGGCTTCCATTGTTTCATTGGCGTCGGCGGGCCGGATAACTGTCATGTTGGGCACCTGACGCAAATTCATAATCTGTTCCACCGGCTGATGAGTCGGGCCGTCTTCTCCCACGCCGATGCTGTCATGCGTGAAAACAAAGATGGCGCGCAAACCCATCATGGCGGCCAGGCGCATGGGCGGACGCATGTAATCGGCAAAAGTTAAAAATGTTGCCGTGTAGGGAATAATGCCGCCATGTAGTGCCATGCCTACGGCAATCGAGCCCATCGCGTGTTCACGCACGCCGAAATGAATGTTCCTGCCTTCGTAACTCCACGAGCCACCGACCATGCCATGCAAACCTTCCGCGGAAAAAGCAGGACTTTGAAAATCGCCCAGACCTTTAAGCCATGTAAATGTCGAAGGGTTGAGGTCAGCCGATCCGCCGGCAAGTTCAGGTACTTTTGCGGCAATAGCTTGCATTACAGTCTCTGCTGCTTTGCGTGTTGCCACATCTTTTGATCCGTCAGGGAATTCGCTTAATGCCGATTCCCAGTTATCCGGCAAATTGCCAGTGATGACGCGTTCAAATTCCATGGCAAGAGAATGTTCCTTTTGCTTATAGTCATTTAAAGCTTCCTGCCATTGCTTTTCGTATTTTTTACCGCGTGAAAGCGCCTTGCGAAAATATTTGCAAACATCATCGGAAACATAAAAGGGTTCTTCGACCGGCCAGGCGCAATTGTCTTTCGCGCCTTGAAGTTCTTTTTCTCCCAGCGGTGCGCCGTGTGCATCGCAGGAGCCCTGTTTGCCGGGCGCGCCGTAACCTATAGTGGTTCGCACGCAGATCAGCGAAGGCTTATTTGTTTCCTTTTTAGCTTTTTTGATTGCGCGATCAATGGTGGCAACATCATTGCCGTCTTTAACTACTTGTACCTGCCAGCCGTAGGACTTGAAACGAAGCTCAATATTTTCCGTGCAGGAAAGCGCCGCGGAACCGGCGAGCGTAATTTTATTGTCATCATAAATAACAATAAGTTTTCCCAGTCGTAAATGTCCGGTAAGCGAACAGGCCTCAGCTGCAACACCTTCCATCATGTCGCCGTCGCCAGCCATCACGTAAGTGAAATGATCAACCAAATTCGCGCTATCATTATTGAAGCGCGCCGCCAGATGAGCTTCGGCAATAGCCATGCCCACGGCATTTGCTAAGCCCTGACCTAAGGGGCCGGTGGTGACCTCCACGCCTGGCACGTGCTTGTATTCGGGATGTCCCGGCGTACGGCTGCCCCACTGACGGAAATTTTTAATGTCGTCGATTGACAGGTCGTAACCGGTCAGATGCAGCAGAGAATATAAAAGCATCGAGGCATGACCGGCGGAAAGAACAAAGCGGTCACGGTCAGGCCATTGTGGATTTTTCGGATTGTGTTTCAGATGTTTCGTCCACAGAGTAAAAGCGGCGGCAGCAGCGCCCAGCGGCATACCGGGATGCCCGGACTTGGCCTTTTCAATCGCGTCAGCCGCCAGAAAGCGGATGGTATCAATGCACTTTTTCTCCAACTCGTTTTTGTCAGACATGGTGTCTCCTCAAAATGATTATTCAGGATGGTGAATGTACTAACATATTTAAAGCTTTTTTAAAACTTTTCTTGAAATATATTTTGGATGCCATCTATAAAAAAATGTTGTAAAATCAATTTTTAAAGAATATATTTTAAAAACAATAGCTTAGTTTAGTTTTTTTACTCACGAATTAACTAATGGGAGGCGATAATGTTTATCTCTAACGTTAAGATTGAAAACTATAGAGCTCTTGAAATAATAGACGTACCTCTGAGCAAATTCAGCGTAATAATCGGAGAAAATGATGTTGGGAAAACATCCTTATTGTACGCCATCAATACTTTTTTTGAGAGTAAAAAAATAAGCAGTAAAGATGATTTCTACCAAAAGGAAGCAAATCGTATTATTAAAATTGTTTTAAAATTTTCGGAATTACCTGATGACGATGAATTAGGAAACATCAAGAATCCAGATGGTACGGTAACCATACAAAAGAAATTTGTTTCTGGAGAAGCACCTAAGTCTACTGCAATTATGGATAATGGAACTGAAAAGGAAGTCAAAGCATCCTCATTGAAGAAATGGTTTGCAAGCGAAAACTTTCATTTTATTCCTGTTAGGCGCGATTTAAACGTACAATTTTCGATGAATAAAACAGCGCTTCTCGGAAAAACTCTCCGCGCAAAGATGAAAAAAGCGATCGAAGAAGGAGCAGCAGCAAAATCAATTGATACGATTCAAAAAGTTATTTCAACATCTATTGACGTTGATAGAACAGTGCTAGAACAGTTTTTAAGAGAGCAGATGCATAACGACCAGATTGGCCTTGGATTCAACGATTTACAAATAGATCCAGTTGAAGGCGTATCTTTTGAGGTTCAGCTTTCAGATGATAGAATTAAGGATGTTTTGATTGAAAATAGGGGAGCGGGAACACAAAATAATCTAATTATTGCATTGTTCAGATTAATAGCGACATTAAATGTATCTGATTATTTGATATTCGCTATGGAAGAACCAGAAAACTCATTGCACCCAAAAGCTCAGAGACAATTATTATCGGTGCTCCAAGACGTAAGTTCAAAATCACAAGTGATCATAACTACACATTCTCCAGTTTTCATTGAAAGAACTAAATTTGAAAGTAACATCATTATAAACAGAACATTAAAAGGTAATTCTGTTGCAAAAATATTCAACTTATCCATGATTCGGGATTTGCGTTCCGATTTAGACATAAGACCATCAGATACGCTACTGAAAGGTGGTGGGAATTGTGCATTAATAGTCGAAGGCAGTACTGAAGAAGATGGGTTTCCAACTTTTATGGAAATGATCGGACTTAGTGAATTTAAGCTTGGAATTGCAATAATAAAAGCGAACGGAAGCGATTTTGAAAAAATAAGAAATATTTGCAAGTTGCTTTATTCATATGACATTAAATGTGTTGTTGTACTAGATCGCGACGCACAGAAAACCGCCGACGATTTAAACAGATGCAAGACAGAAATAAAAAACATAGAAGATATATTTGTACTTAAAAATGGAACGATTGAAGATTATTACCCAATAGAGATAATTGTAGAGGTAATTAATAAAACATTCAGTCCATCGGTTTTAGTTAAGACGTCGGAAATCGATCCGAAGTTAAGTGGTAAAGAAAAATTGGATCAGATTAAAAAGGTTATGTATGAACATGGCTGTGGCGATTCATTGGAATATTTTAAAAAGACATTGGGATCGGATGGCACAAAGTTGTTTAAAGAAAGAGGACATACATTAGATAAAGAATTAGAAAAAATATTTAAACGAGTTGAAGAAATCGCAAATGGGAAGTAACTGCATAACAAAAATATTAAACGAGCAAAACCGCTCAACTCCAAGCTCTGCGTGAATGCATCACGCTTGGGCAAGTAAGAGGAGGCATTACATTGATCAGTCTAATGCCAACAACAAGGCAATGCATAGATAATCAGATCGAGAAAAAAGGAGAATCTTATGAGCAAATACCAAATTGCCATCATCGTCGGAAGTCTTCGCAAGGATTCATTCAATCGCAAGCTGGCTAATGCCATTGTAAAGCTGGCGCCGCCGGATTTCTCTTTTAAGCAGGTGCAAATCAGTGACCTGCCGCTGTACAATCAGGATGACGACGCGAATCAGGCCGAGTCCGTCAAACGGCTGAAGAACGAAATCACGAGCGCTCAGGGGATTTTGTTCGTTACACCCGAATACAACCGTTCGATACCCGGCGTGCTCAAGAACACAATCGACAACGCTTCGCGTCCTTATGGCCAGAATGCTTGGGCGGGCAAGCCTGCCGGCGTGATAGGAATATCTATCGGCGTCATCGGCACGGCCATGGCGCAACAGCATTTGCGCAACGTTCTCGCTTTTCTGGACATGCCAACGCTTGGCCAACCCGAAATATTTATTCAGGCAAAGGATGGGTTATTTGATGAGGCCGGCAACATCGGCGCAGACAGCAAACAATTCCTGCAGAACTGGATGGACAAGTATGTCGCGTGGGTGAAGAAGCACACGTCCTGATGCTGCAGCCTGTCCGCTCGCAGCCGCAAAGCTAGCGGGAACTTTTTATGACTCTGGGCTTTTTCCCCTCGGGTAATAAACAACCCACCGCGCATATATTCGCGCATTCACCGTCACAAGGTTCAATGTGAATGGTAATGGTGGATTCGGGGAATTTTTGTTTTATATTTTGTTCTAATATTTGGGTAATGTTATGCGAATCAAGCACGGACATCTGCGGGTCAACCTTAATGTGAAACTCCACAAAGCGAATATTACCGGCCCGACGCGTCCGCAATTGGTGAAAACCATTAATCGCCGGCTGATGACGGATTATATTGCGAATACAATCCTCTTCTTCGGGCGGCAGTTTAACATCTATTAAGTCGAGGATAGACTGGACGATTAGATGGTAGGCCGCACGTAAAATAAGAACAGCGACAATCAAGGCGGCGACGGGATCAATCCAATTAATGTTAGATGCGGGGGAAAGTTTGTGTCCAATCCAAATTATACACAGACCCGCCATGACACCTGCCGAGGTATAAACATCCGTGCGTAAATGCCAGGCATCAGCTTGCAGAGCAATCGAATCCGCTTCTTTACCTACATGGAAAAGCTTTCGTGAAACAATATAATTAACAACGGAAGAAAAGATCATGACCACAACTCCCCAACCGGCGTATTCTATGACCTGTGAGGAATTTAATTTCTTCAGCGCTTCAAATACAATCCAAAAAACCGCGACAAAAATAAGCAAAGCTTCCACAAGACCGGATATGTTTTCTATTTTCCCGTGGCCAAAAGGATGAAGATCATCAGCAGGAACGGAAGATGTTTTTACGGAAAACATGGCAATAATTGCCGCCAGCAAATCCATGCCTGAATGAATTGCTTCCGATATTATCGAAACTGAACCGATAAGAACGCCGACAATGACTTTAAATAAAACCAAAGAAGAATTGGAAGCAATTGATAACATTGCCACTCCTTCTTTGCGCTGTTGTAAATTCGTCAATCAAGCTCTCCAGATTTGCTTTTTATTTATGTTATATATCTTATTTCTTGTAAATTTTAAACCATATAAAGATGAGAGGATCTCCCTCCGGAAGAGCCGGAGGCTGATTATAATAACGCGACCTCCCGCGAGTTACGGTACATTCTTCCCCCAGGCTAGAATTGGGGGATTACAAGTCGCGGGATTGATTCTCTTTGCAAGCAGGTAAATTTGTGGTAGGAGACACGTCTCAAATTTATTTGCAAACAATTAGATATATGAATATTAATAATAAATTATTTCCCCCCCATTTTAATAACGCTTCGATAAAAAATTGGCGGGACTGGCGCTGGCAATTTAAAAACCGCATTACTCAAATAGCCGCTTTAGAATATTTTTTCGGAACATCGGCGGTACAAAAAGAAAAGCTAACCGCCATGACATCTGTTTATCCTCTGGCGATAACTCCTTATTATTTATCACTCATTCAAAGTTATAATGGAAATGACCCTATTTTCTCACAGTGTGTTCCTAATCCGCAGGAAATTTCTTATTCTGACTGCTCACCGGAAGATCCTTTGGAAGAAGACTCCCACATGCCGGTGCCCAAGCTGATACACCGCTATCCAGACCGCTGTTTGGCTATCGTTACTGAAATTTGCGCTACTTATTGCCGGCACTGCAACCGCAAGCGTAACTGGTCGCAGCGAACGCATCTAAGTTTAAAAACACGTCTGCAGAGAATGATTCGCTACATTTCTGAATCGCCTCAAATCAGGGAAGTGATTATCTCCGGCGGTGATCCGCTTATCCTTGATGACCAGACTTTAGAAATGCTACTGGCATCGCTGCAAGCCATCCCACATATCGAAGTTTTACGCATCGGCAGCCGCATTCCTGTTGTTATGCCCATGCGTATCACTACGGAACTTTGCCGGATACTCAAACGCTACCGGCCGTTATGGTTTAATACTCAGTTTAATCATCCCAATGAAATAACGCCGGAATCCACGCGCGCCTGCAATATGCTGCAAGAGGCAGGAATCCCCGTTTCCAACCAATCGGTTTTATTAAAAGGTATTAATGATTCCCCGGAGGTAATGAGTAATTTACTTTACGGACTGCAAAAGATATCTGTCCGTCCGTATTATCTTTTTCACTGCGATCCGGCTAAAGGCTGCGCTCACTTTCGCACAGACCCTCAAGCAAGCATTGCAATGATGGAAAAAATATGGCGTCAATGTTCCGGACTTTGCCTGCCGCAGTATGTTTTGGACGTGCCCGGAAGCTCCGGCAAGATCCCTTTAAACATTATGTCCAGGGCAATAAAAAACGATTTGCAAAAGCATCAACATTTTTTTGACAAGTTTAAATAAATAGATTAGGAACAACTTTAATAATATATAAAATTCTAATGATTAAAGGATGAGGAGACAAACTTTTTATGTACACCGCGAGTGATTTAAGAAAAGGGTTACGGGTAAAAATCGATAACGAACCGTACGTTATAACTGAATTTAATTTCGTCAAACCGGGGAAAGGACAAGCTTTATACCGCACCAAGCTCAAAAACATGATTACCGGAAGCCAGTTTGAGCGATCATTCCGCTCTGTCGATACCTTTGAAACGGCCGATTTGCGTGAAAAGAAAATGCAGTATCTCTATAAAGAAGGCGATAAATACTGCTTCATGGACAACGAAAACTACGAACAGGTTTATCTTACGGAAGCTCAGGTTGATGATGCCAAAAACTTCATGACTGACAATATTGAAGTGGAAATTTTGCTTTTTGAAGACAGGCCAATAGGCATAAGCCTGCCTAATTTTGTTGAGCTGATCGTTACTGAAGCTGAACCATGGGCCAAGGGCGATACAGCCGCCGGCTCTACAAAACCGGTCAAAGTCCAGACCGGATATACTATCCAGGTGCCCACCTTCGTTACCGAGGGTGAAAAAATTCGGATTGACACGAGAACGGGGGAGTATCTAACCCGCGTTAAAGGCTGACAGCTTTTCAAAATGCTTATATGCTGCGTTGCGCTTCAGCTTTCGTCATTGCGACGTATCAAAAAATACGTCTCACTCCTCATGCTTTGCGCGCCTTGCCTCTAAGACATTTTGTAAAAGCCGTCAAAAATATTGATCTGTATTTTTATGAATTTATTTTCAGGATAATATTATTGAGTGAATTCCATCTCGACAACAATTTTAATCTGGCACGCAAATCTCAAGCGCTGAAGTTGCGCGCCAAACTGATTCAAAGCATTCGTCTCTATTTTATCCATAATGGTTTTTTAGAAATAGAAACCCCTCTGAAAATTCCCTCCCCCGCGCCGGAAGAGCACATTGAAGCCATCCCCTCGGGCAACTGGTTTTTGCAGACATCGCCGGAACTTTGCATGAAACGGTTGCTGGCCGCGGGCTATCAACGAATTTTTCAAATCAGCAAATGCTTTCGCGCCGCCGAAAGAGGCAGTAAACATCTGCCGGAATTCACCATGCTGGAGTGGTATGTGGCGCGATTTGATTATCATCAGCTCATGGATCAATGCCAAGCTTTGCTTATCGCCGCATTGAAAGATATGGGCCACAATCAAGACATCGTCTGGAAAAATAAAAAAATAAATTTAGTTTCGCCATGGGAAAGAATCACCGTAGCGGACGCCTTTTTAAAATACGCACCGGTCACTTTGGAAAAAGCGATGGTTAAGGATAAGTTTGATGAAATCATGGTTGAGTATGTCGAACCACGCCTGGGCATTGACCGTCCAACTTTTATTTACGACTATCCGGTAAAACTTGCGGCGCTGGCTAAAATAAAAATGAATGATCCAACTGTTGCGGAACGATTCGAACTATACATCGGCGGACTGGAACTGGCCAACGGCTTTTCTGAATTGACCGACGCGGACGAACAAAGAAAGCGCTTTGAAGAAGCTTCTGAAGTGAGGATACGCAAAAATTGGGCGCGCTATGTCATGCCGGAAAAATTTCTGCAGGCCCTGCAAACCATGCCGCCTTGCGCCGGCATTGCGTTAGGTATCGACCGCATGATTATGATTCTGGCCGATACTGATAAAATAGATGACGTTGTCGCTTTTACTCCAGAGATGCTCTAAGCTTGGCAACATTTATCTTGGCTAATTAGAAATCATTTAACGCAGAAATTTTCATTTGTTATACCATTTCTAAATCAAAGATGATATTGAGGCGGCTAGGTGGAGGCGACGAGGCGTATTGTACATATGTTGAGGAAGCCGACAACGACGACAACAAAAATAGCGCTTTGATTTAGAATCGGTATTACATAGCGGAAAGACAGTCTTTAACAAAAAGATATATTGACAAGGCCGCTTTTTTCCTTTAGTTTACGCTACAAATTTTAATCCCACTTTGGAGATAAAAAAGTGAAAGACATCGGCTCTTTAGATTTAAGCGGTAATTTTAACGGCAGTCTTTTAAACATGATCATGGATGCCGGGCTCATAGTCAAATTTGTTTTGCTGCTGCTCCTTATTTTTTCCGTGGTTTCCTGGGCAATCATTTTCTTTAAATACAGGTATTATAGAAAAATCAGAAAAGAAAATGAGAGTTTCGATGAAGATTATTCGCGTAGTTCCAAGCTCTCCGATGTTCTTCCGGCGGCTAAAAAATATTCTTATTCAACTATAGCCGAAGTTTTTCGTGTCGGCTATGCGGAACTGACAAAAATAAATAAACCATTAAAGGACTCGGCTCAGGGAAGCGACGAAATCAGACTTTCTTCTCTGGACAATCTGGAACGTTCCATGAACAAAGCCTGCAACACGGAGATGACCAAACTCGAAAGCGCTTTAGGTTTTTTAGCGACAACAGGTTCGGCAAGTCCCTTCATCGGCTTATTCGGCACGGTATGGGGGATCATGGATACATTTAAGGGAATCGGCGCACGCGGTTCGGCAACTCTAGCCATTGTTGCTCCCGGTATTTCGGAAGCGCTTATTGCTACCGCCGCCGGACTTGCCGCGGCCATACCTGCGGTTATTTTCTATAATTATTTCTTAACCCAATCCAAAAACATGGTTCAGGAAATGGAAAATTTTGCCGCTGAATTTTTAAATATTGTCGAACGGTATTTAGTCCGTAAATAAAAGCTGGAGAATTTAACGATTATGCGCGGCTTACGCAGAAGAAACAATTCCGGTAAACCTCTGGCCGAAATTAATGTTACGCCTTTAGTCGACGTTATGCTGGTGCTGCTGATTATCTTTATGGTCACAGCACCCATGCTTTCCATGGGTATTGACGTCAATTTGCCGCGGGTCAAGTCAAAAAGCGTCGATGTTACCGAAGAAAAACTTGTCTTGACTATCAACGATGCCAAAGAAATATTCTTAAACAAAACCAAATTACCGCTGGGAGAATTAAAGCCCAAACTGGAAGCAATTTTTTCCAACAGGATCGACCGGGAAGTATATCTGCGGGCCGATAAAAACGTCCCCTACGGATTTGTTGTCGAAGTCATGTCGGAAGTGCGTAAATCCGGCGTCGATAAACTCGGAATGATTACGGAACCGCCCGAGGAGACAAGATGACACCCCGGATGCTCAGCGACGGCTACCGCGGCAATAACGGCAACTTCCATAATATGATCTTCCTCTCCCTGGCAATTCATCTTGTTGTTATTACCATAATTTTTATTTCGATCCCAACTACGTCGCGGCATTTAACTTTTGGGACGGCATATTCCGTCCAGCTTGTAGGTTCCGAAGTTATCCTGCCGACCCGTGATTCCTCCGGGCTGAAAGATATTCTGCGATCCAATGAAGCAATAAACCCAATAATCATAAAAAGTAAGATTACCAGCATCGCTTCTACTTTGGTAAAAAAGCAAGAATTTGATAAATTGAATATTGAAAAAGCTATAAATGCCATCCGGCAAAACCAGCAGAATAAACAGAAAACATATGCGACTGCCTCTGCCTCCAGTCAGGGAAAAATGTCGGAATCGGAAGTCAACGCGCAAACGAAGGAATATGTCGGATTTGTTTGGTCAAGAGTCAAAAACAACTGGACGATTCCGCCGGCCTTGTTGCCCAAAGAAAATATCGAAACTATTATCGATGTAAAAATTTCACGCAGCGGCGCGGTTGAACATATAGGCTTCGAACAACGCTCCGGTAACCGCTATTTCGACGATTCCGCTCTCCGGGCAGTTAAGAAATCGAGCCCCTTTCCACCCTTGCCGTACTGGATTATGGACAACAAAATTGAAATCGGCATTCGTTTTCATTCTGAAGAATTACGCTGATACTGCGTTGTAGGAAAGAAGGGATCGGAACGGCAGAGAATAGGGATCCGTGATAATTTTATGAATGCTGCTTAATAATTAAAAGAAAGGTAAAGTAATCTCCAATGAAAAAAATATATTTACTATCAGCTTTTATATTGTTTTTCTGCACATTACTGATTTTCAGTAATAGAGCCATGGCAAAGGTTTATGTGGACATAGATTCCCCTACTTTCCAGCAAATCCCTATTGCCATTTGTGACTTCAAGAACAAGGAAGCAAGCCCGGCTAAAATAACAGATTTCGGAATCACCGTTTCCGAAGGTGTCAAAAAGGACCTGTCGCTAACGGGAATATTCAATATCTTGAATAAAAAAAGTTTCTTGGAAGAAAAGGATTCCGCCACAACCGTTATGGCTGAAAAAATTCGCTTTTCCGATTGGACGGCAATCGGCGCCGATTATCTGCTGCGGGGCAACACAACGCAAAATGATAAGGAGATCATTGCGGACAGCTACCTTTTCGACGTCATCCGCGGAGAACTTATTTTTAACAAAAAATATCATGCCGAAGCAAATAATCCAAAAGAAATTTCCAGAGCGATAGCTTCCGATATTCTTATGGCGCTTACCGGCGACGAAGGTGATTTCAACACCAAAATCGCATTTGTGTCCAAGAAGGGCATCAGATCCGACATTCAAATTGTCAACTACGACGGCTCGGAATTAAAAAGCGTCACCCATCACCAATCAATTGTTATGGCGCCGCGCTGGTCACCGGATGGAAATTTCCTTGCCTTCACATCTTTTAGAGACCGCCGTCCGGAAGTCTACATTCGAAATTTAAAAAACGGCACGGAAAAAAAGGTCGCTTCTTTTGAAGGACTTAATCTTTGCGGGTCATTCTCTCCGGATGGGAAAAAATTATTATTGACGCTGAGCAAGGACGGCAATGAAGAAATATATTTTCTGGATCTGGATACCATGAAGCTCAGGCGCCTGACTAATAATTATGCCATAGATGTTTCTCCTGCATGGTCGCCCGATGGGCAAAAAATAGCTTTTGTTTCCAATCGCTCCGGATCGCCCCAAGTTTACACCATGGATACCGACGGCAATAATTTAAAAAGGATAACTTATGAAGGAAATTATAATACATCCCCTTCATGGTCGCCTCGCGGTGACCGCATCGCCTACGAAGGATTGACAAACGATAAATATCAAATTTTTTCAGTTGATAGAGACGGCAATGACACTATGCAATTGACGTCCGATAACGCCAACAATGAATCGCCGTCGTGGTCGCCGTCAGGCAGACAAATTGTTTATGCTTCCCGGAAAAACTCGAAAAGCAATATTTTCATTATGAATTCTAATGGTTCCTACCCGAGACTACTCAATGATACCGGGGTAAAATTAGTGATGCCGGTTTGGTCGCCCCGCTTAAAATAATTTTATCCTAAAAGTTTAGTGTTGTTATTTTTTATCATTTGCCGTATAAAAAAGCGGTAATAATGATTGTATCCGACAGAAATATGAATAATAAAGTGCGGATGTGATTTGTCCTTAAAAATTATATGTATTTCTGTTTCAATTTTGGTGTTGATAGGTTTCATCGCGTCGAATATTTTTATTACTGATAAACTTAATTTTTATATTAAAGAGAGGAATAATCATGAAAAATAAACTGGTCTTGATGGGGATTTTTTTTACACTGATATCTTGTCTAATAATTTTCAGCGGCTGTGCCGAAAAAAAAGCAACAGTAAAAAGTGAAACCCCGCAAGTGCGAGAAACTGCGCCTGCGCCAATACCGCCGCCGGCACCAGAGGTTGAGAAACAAACGCCCTCAACCGAAGCCGCCAATATAAAAGAAGCTGCCGGTGAACAATCATCACTTATGGGAGCAACGGAAAAATCTCCTGTCCGTGATATCAACTTTGATTTTGACAGCTCCAGTATTCGTCCCGATGCGCGTGAAATTCTTAAGGTCAATGCCGATTATTTACTCAAGCATAGAGTATCATCAATCGTTGTCGAAGGGCATTGCGATGAAAGAGGAACGGCCGAATACAACATGGCTCTGGGACAGAGGCGCGCTCAGGAAACAAAGAATTATCTTGTTAATTTGGGCATTAATGAATCAATAATAAAAACTATCAGTTATGGCAAAGAGCGTCCTCTGGATTCCGCTTCCAACGAGGAAGCCTGGGCAAAAAACAGACGCGCCCACTTTGTCGTTTCGCCGTAATAATTAACGAGGTGAAGAAATTGAGAGATTACATCTATCTTCTTTTGGTGGCTTTGGTATTTTCAGTCGCGGGATGCGCAACTACACAAGATTTAAAATCGCTGCGTTCGGAATTAAACCAGAAAATGGAAGAAAAAATGGATGCAAAATTGGCTGTAGTTGATGCCGAGTTAACCGCATTAAAAAAGAATTTGGCGGCTTTGGATGCCTTGCGTAAAGGACAAGCCGACGCAACAGCAGATATTACCGATTTGCGGGAAAATCTACAGCAATTGCGCGGACAGGTGGAAGCCCTAAAAAAGGATTATACCACCAACTCCAAGAAGGATGATCAACGTTTCGACAGTATTCTATTGAAAATCAACTTTATTGAAAACTTTCTGGAAATCGGTAATAAAAATATTTCCAGCGATACTTCCGATAAGAGCGGTAAATCAACAGATGTGGCTTCCGCCAAAGAATTGGAAAAGACACAGGACAAAGAAAAGATGTATTCAGTTGCTTATCAGACTTTTAAAGAAGGCAACTATGATAAAGCCCGAACGGATTTTCTAAATTATTTAGCTGCCTATCCCAACAGTGAGTATTCCGATAATGCCCAGTTTTGGGTTGGTGAATGTTATTTTTTTGAACAAAAATATGAAACGGCGATTTTGGAATACGAAAAAGTAACCAAAAATTATCCGAACGGAAATAAAGTTCCTTATGCCTTGCTCAAGCAAGGCCTTTCATTCCTCAAGCTGGGAGATAAAACCAGCGCCAAATTACTTTTACAACAAGTAATAAAAAATTATCCGAATACCAGCCAGGCGCGCATCGCTCGCTCCAGCTTGCAGGAGATCAAATAATTTTCAGAGTTTACCACTCCTAAATCAAAGATAGCGCTTTGATTTAGAAGTGGTATCAGTCCAGCGGAATCGTTTTTACATTGGCAGGAATCGGCAAATCAAATATTGATAAATCTGTTGCCTTTTCAATTTTGAGATCCGAATATTTTATTGATAGTGAAGTTATACCATCGGCCATGCTGATGGTAATTTCCCCAGCAATAGAGCTCTGGGTATCATAATGGTCATATTTAACATTATATATTTCTTTACCCTGTTCATCGTTGCGAACGAGTTTCAGCAAGCGATTATTTTCCCCCATCCAGATAATTTGCGAGCACCCTGATTGTGCTTTCATTTCTATACGCAGAAAATTTTTTTCTCGATAGCTTTGATAAGCTATAACCTTTTCTTTTAAAGAAGGATACGTTCCGGAAAAAATCATTACTATATCTTCGATATTAAATTGCCAGGGCAAAAACCTTTTCAGATTGGCAACCGTCGGCAATCCACTGTAAAATTCTCCCTTCGAAGGAATAAAAATACTCATTTTTTCAGGAGAAGCAGCGAGAAAAAAATCGGGTGTTCCTATTACCGGAAGCAGTTCCAAACGTAAATATGAAGGCTTTTTCATAATCACGGCCGCCTTTACGGGCTGATAACCATGAATTGTGACTAAATCTATCTGCGCTGTAGCGCTCAAAATATCATCTTCGGCTACAACGCCGGAGATTGCCGCCAGAACTTTTTCTGATGGAAAATCAGGATAAGTAACTGTTTGCCGAAGGCAACCACCGGCAAGCACCGCCAGCAATAATAAGAAGATTCTGTAAGATAAGAAGGTAAAATCTTTATCGCGCATAGAAGAAATCTTTAAAAAAAATCTCACCATTTTGCTGTTATTTTTATCTGGTCAAATCTTCAAGTTTCTTTTGTATCGGGCTATTTTTAGGATCAATTTTAAGGGCACGGTTATACATTTCTTGAGCTTCCTTCGTTTTGTTCAGCTTTACGTAAACATCTCCCATATGCTCAAGAATATTAACATCTTCAGGCAAAAGTTCCAGTGCTTGCTTTAAATATTTCACGGCGCTGTTAAATTGATTTTTTTTGAAATGAACCCAACCAAGGCTGTCTATCAAATAACCATTGTCGGGTTTAATTTTCAGAGCCTTGACAATCATTGTTTCCGCTTCATCGAGATTCATGCCGCGATCCGCATAACTGTAACCTATAAAATTAAGCGCTTCGGCGTTGTCCGGATCAATAGCTAAAACCATTTTCATTTCCTTGACGCTTTCTGAAAGGCGATTTGTTTTTTCATAAATCACGCCCAGAGCATAATGTAAATCTATCTCTTTAGGAGCAATTTTGATTCCTTCACTCAAAATGTTTTCAGCCGCAATGCTATCTTTAGCGTCTTCATAAAGTGATGATAGAAAAAGGTACAACGGAACTTGATCTTTCTTTTTTTGAATTACTTCCTTCATTAAATTAATGGCTTCAGAGCTTTTACCTTCTTTTTTCAGGATCATTCCGACGCGAATCTGAGAGTTGGCATATAATTCGGACGAAATGGAAATCTTTTGATATTCTTCCATGGCCAATTTGTTTTCGCCTTTTTCCTCATAAGCAGTAGCCAGTAAATAGCGAATCTTATCGTCCTTAATATTTTTATTCAGAACTGTAGAAAATTCAGACACGGCTAAATCAAACCGACGCATATCATAATATAAAATACCCAGCGCAATTCTTATATCACGGTTATCGGGATCAACTTTCAAAATTTCCTGGAATTCTTTTTCCGCATCTTCATATTTTTTTTCTTTAATTAAAAGATCTCCTATTTTAACTCGCAAATTTATCCGCGCGGGATTGATCTCTATGTAATTGCGATAAACTTCAATGGACTTGTCCAGCTTTTCTTGCTTTTCGTAAAGCGCTGCCAAATCAAATAAAGCCATTTCAAAATACGGGTTTAAAGATAACGCCCTTTTGTACATCTTTTCTGCCTCTTCAAACCGAGTCATTTGCGCCAAGACTTTACCATAGTAGTAGATGCCCATAATGTTGTCGGGATCTATTTTCAACATTTTCTTAAAAGTTTCCTCAGATTTATCGAATCTTTTTTCTTCAGCATAAATTATCGCCAAATAAAGATGGGCCACAAGGTTTTGTGGATCCAGTTCAATTACCTTTTTGTGTTCTGAGATGGCTTTTTTGTTTTCGTGAATATTAAGGTACAAACCGCCCATAATCAGATGGAGTTCGATATTATCAGGGTTTTTAGAAAGCATTTCTTCGCCCAGGGAAATGGCGCCGTTGAAATCGCCCTGTTCTGTATAAAGAGAGACAAGTTCTGTCGTAAGATAAGAAGAACCGGGATCGGCGGCGACAGCTTGCTTTAACTCGTTAGTCGCCTCTTCAATTTTGCCGTCCAATCGTAAAAGAACACCCAGGGAATAATGATAAGTCGCATCTGCTGACGGTTTCGACAACACAGAAGGAACCGAAACCGCAGATAAATGTCTGCAGCCGTATAAATTTATAAAAACTAAAATCAATATAAATACTGGATAGGTTAATTTTTTTTGCATATTGAATCATCTACTTCGTTTACCCCGCTGCAGAAAGCCCCTAGCTCCCGCTGGGGGTTGAATGCTTTCTGCCAATCGCGGGATGTCGCGTTTTGGAAAGGAGCCTCCGGCTCCTGCCGGAGTGGCTCCACTATCATTATTTATCAAATAAAATATTGAACCTCTAATTAGAGGCTTTCACTTTTTTACTATCTGCGATACCGGAACAATCGATACTCCTTTCTCCCGTAAAACTTTCATTGCATCGCTGATTGCCCGAATAGTTTCCGGATAAGGATGACCGATAAGGATCACCGGCGAAAGATCACCATTTTTTTTGGCAATATTAATTAAATTATTATAGATTTCATCGTGGTTACGACTGTTATCAAGAAATATTTTACGCGCAGCTATCGGTAAGCCGACTTTTTCGGCAGAGACAAAAGCTTTAGAATCAGATGAAGTGCGCGAATCTATGAAAAACAATTTATTTTTCTTTAACTTATTAAAAACTAAAGTAAGTTTTTTTTCATCCTGCATGAATTTTGAACCCATATGATTATTCACGCCGGAGATGTAAGGCACATCCGCAATATCTTTTTCTAATTGAAATACCAGCTCTTCCTCATTCATATCTGTGAAAAGAGCTCCGTTACCCGGCTTTTCGCGTGGATAAGAAACAGGCTCCATAGGCAAATGCAGGAGCGTTTCCCGATGAGCCCGATGAAACATTTCCGCCGCCTCGCGTGTATGAGGGCATAAAGGCAAAATAGCAAATGTTAAATCGGCATTAATTTTCAACAATTCTTTTACCGGTTTCAGGTCATAACCGATGTCATCAATAATAATTGCTACCTGCCTTAGAGGTACGGGCTTTGGTAATAATTGTTTTGCTTTTCCCTCTTTAGGAGTAACTGTTTTCCGTGGTTCTACTTGTTTTGTTTCTTTTTTCGGCTCTTTAATTGCCGATGGTTCTTCTTGAAGCAGCACATAAATGATGCCAGCGATCAATACCACGATTAAAAATATCACGGATATAGTAAAGAGACGTTTAAATAATCTCATAACTATCTACAATTTTACACTTTCTTTGAAAAAATTAATTGTTAACATTCTTTTTCATGATATCCCAGCTTTTCAAGATATCAACTGCTGTCTTGAGCTGATTATCATGGGTTAAATCAGACGAATCTTTTAAATCTTCTTTATTCTTAGATTCATCAATCTTGGTGCCATCTTCTTTCGCCGGCTTTATATGCCCTTTGAGGTCTTTTTCTCTAATTCGGTCTTCCCACCAAGCATCGTTTTCCGTATCGTCAACAGGTTTGAGATACTTAACAACAATGTCCGGCTTGATGCCTTCCGCCTGAATGGATCGTCCTTTCGGCGTATAATAACGTGCGGTCGTTAGCTTAAGCGCGGAACCATCTTCCAGCGGAACAACGGTCTGCACGGATGCTTTACCAAAAGTTTGCGCTCCAACAATTAAAGCCCGTCCATTATCCTGCAGAGCTCCGGCAACGATCTCCGCGGCGCTGGCCGTGCCTTCATTGACCAAAACAACTATTGGACAGGTTGGTTCATTGCCGTCGTCTTTAGCCATTGCTTTTGTCTCCATGGATTTTACTCGTCCGCGAGTGGAAACAATAATTCCTGATTTAAGGAATACATCCGAAACCTCAATCGCCTGAGTTAACAATCCACCCGGATCATTTCTCAAATCCAGAACCAAACCATTCATCGGTTTAAGCTTTTCACCAACTTCTTTTAGCTCTTTGCGTAAATCATCGGCCGTCTTTTCCTGGAAAGAAGCTATCCGAATGTATCCAATATGATCATCAATATTCTTAACCTTGACACTCTTTACTTGAATAATGGCACGCGTCAACGTAATATCTTTCGGCGTAGGCATATTTTCCCGCATGATCGTAATCGTAACCTTCGTATCTTTGGGACCGCGTAGCTTCTTCACGGCTTCCATAATGGTTATATCTTTAGTAGATTTGCCGTCAATTCTTATAATTTGGTCTCCGGTTTTTAGTCCGGCAATAAATGCAGGCGTATCTTCAATCGGGGAAACGACGGTTAAAATATCCTTTATTAAGGTGATTTCAATGCCAATACCGCCGAAATGCCCCTGTGTTTCCACCTCTAGTTCTTTATATAAATCCGGGGTCATAAAAGAACTGTGGGGATCAAGAGATTTGACCATCCCGTTGATCGCGCCTTGAATTAATGTTGTTGAACTAATCTCATCAACATAGTTTTTCTTTATCATGTCGTAAACTTCGATTAATTGTTTAATATCTTTGTATACATTTTTATCCACTTTATCCAGTGCGGAAACCTTGCTATCGTTATAAAGTCCGAGAAGGACAAATGCTCCCAAGCAAATAATGACTAGCAAAAGGATTTTTTTTGATAGTTTTTTCATAATATTCCTTTCAACGCTGGAAATATATTTAATATATCTTAATATATTTATACCCTTTTCTTTGATATTTCAATCCTTTTCGTATATTATATAGAAAAATTTGGATTCTTTTTTCAGATATAGACGAGGTATAGCGAAGGCACCTTATTCAATTATCCAGCTTGTATCATTAGCGGAATCTTTAAGGACAATATGAAGCCCGGCAAGCTCTTTTCTTATAGCATCTGCTCTGGCCCAATCTTTAGTCTCCCGGGCAGCTTGCCTTTTCTTAATCAAGCTTTCAATTTCCTCAACATTTAAGCCTCTTTTACGTAACTCGGTTTCCTTATCAGACAGAAAGAATTGATCAGCGTCATTCTGAAAAATTCCTAAAACCGCGCCGAAATAATCGAATATTTTCTTTGCCGCCGCCAAAATGTCAGCTTTATTAGAAGCCGGCATATTCTTTTCGTCGGCAATAAAATTATTTGTGAGCCTTACCATATCAAAGACATGACCCAACGCCTGAGCAGTGTTAAAATCGTCATCCAGCGCCGCGTCAAATTTATCCGCAAAATCTTTGAACTTACTTATATAATTATCTTCCTGCGCTGATTTCTGTTGCATAACCGGCTTTGTGTCCGAGGCTAAATTGTCCTGGGCATATTTCATAAGCTGCAAAGTCGTATAACACCTGATCAAACTTGATCTTGCTTCGTTAAGTGAACTTTCCGAATAATCAACCGGACTGCGATAATGACTCTGCAGCATAAATAAACGCAACACTTCCGGATGATAATTTTTCAAGATTTCTCTAACGGGAAATATATTACCCAAAGATTTGGACATTTTTTCCGAATTTATTTTAACGAAACCGTTATGCATCCAGTAATTGGCCAGAGGTTTTCCTGTTGCCGCCTGCGATTGAGCGATTTCATTCTCATGATGCGGGAAGATCAAATCTTCGCCGCCGCCGTGAATATCGAAAGTTTCCCCTAAATAACGCCTGCTCATGGCGGAACATTCAATATGCCAGCCGGGCCGACCCTTTCCCCACGGGCTTTCCCAGAAAGGTTCACCTTCTTTGCTTTTTTTCCAGAGCGCGAAATCCAGAGGATTCTTTTTTTTGTCATTGACGTCAACACGCGCGCCGGCAATCATTTCTTCCAGATTACGTCCGGACAAACCACCATATTGTTTGTAATTACTTATCGAAAAATATACATCTCCATCTACACAATATGCGTAGCCTTGTTTTTCAAGACTGCTGATCAGAGCGATCATATCGTCCATGTGCTCAGTGGCCCTGGGCGTTACCGTGGGAGTTTGAACTCCCAGCGCCGCCATATCTTCTTCGTGCAATTTAATGTAACGTTCCGATATTTCCGTAATGCCGACACCTTCTTTGTTGGAGCGGTCGATAATTTTATCATCAATATCGGTAAAGTTTTTCACATAAGTCACCTGATATCCCCGTGTCCGCAAATATCTGACCACAACATCGAACACAACCGCTGCGCGTGCATGCCCTACGTGACAAACATCATAAGCGGTAATACCGCAAACATAGATGCCGACAACCCCTTCTTTAATGGGCTTGAAGACTTCCTTTTTTCTTATCGCTGTATTAAATATTTTCTGAGACATTGTTCATTCAACCTGTTTCATCAGGGATAGAGAGGCGCGATTTGCAAACCGGTGTCTTCTTTAAAGCCGCAGATGATATTCATATTTTGCACGGCCTGCCCCGCGGCGCCTTTAATTAAATTATCAATTGCCGCCATTATAATAACCCTTTTTGTCCGCGGATCAACCGCCAATCCGATATCGCAATAATTTGATCCGCATACAGAAGAAATATTGGGACAAATCCCCACCGGACAAATCCGGACAAATTTTTCTTCTTTGTAAAACCCGCAATATAGGGAATGCAGTTCTGATAAAGAAATATCCTTCTTCAATGTCGCATAAATTGTGCTTAAAATGCCTCGTTTCACCGGCAGTAAATGCGGCGTAAAGGAAATGGCAAATTTTTTACCGGCAAGAGCATTCAATTCTTGCTCGATTTCCGGAAGATGCCGATGCTTCCCGACTTTGTATGCTTTAAAACCGCCATCCACTTCACAAAAAAGCGAACCTGTTAGCGGCTCCCGCCCCGCCCCACTTACACCGGAGGCCGAATCGGCAATAATTGTGGATACATCTATCAGCTTATTTTTCAGCGCCGGAGCAAGGCCAAGGATAATGCTCGTTGGATAGCAACCCGGATTGGCAACGAAATTGGTTTTCTTGATTTTTTGCCGGTAAAGTTCTGGAATTCCATAAACAGCATTTTTGATTAGCTTGGCGCTGCTGTGTTTTCCATACCAGTTTTCATAGATTTTTAAATCCCGCAGTCGATAATCAGCGCTTAAATCAATTACTTTCTTTCCGGCCCTAATAAATTCCGGAGCAATGTTCATCGAAACACCATGGGGAAGAGCTAGAAAAACAACATCGCAGATATTGCTTATCTGGGTTGGCGTAACATTTTGATATTTTAATGAAGTCAAACCATGCAGCGACGGGAATACTTCAGATACCTGTTGTCCGGCAAACCGCCGGGACGTAACGGCAACTAATTTCACTTCCGGATGCCCCGACAAAATTCTTGTCAGTTCCTGACCGGTATATCCGCTGGCTCCAAATATTACTGTTTTCATCATATAAAATCCCCCAAAAAAAAGGGAGGCCAGAAGCCCCCCTGTTGAAATTTAGCGTTTGGAGAATTGGAATCTTTTCCTGGCTCCGGGCTGTCCGTATTTCTTTCTTTCTTTAACTCGGGCATCTCTGGTTAGAAAACCCGCCTTTTTCAATAATGAGCGCAATTCAGCATCATATTCCAGAAGAGCTTTAGAAATTCCCTGTTTTACTGCTCCTGCTTGACCGGCCACGCCACCGCCGCTTACATTAACATATAGATCAAACTGGTCTTTTTTCCCCGTAATCTCAAATGGTTGCTTGATAACCATCTTCAGGATGGGACGAGTAAAATATTCATCATAACTTCTTTTATTTATTACAATATTACCACTGCCCGCTTTCATATAAACGCGGGCAATAGCGCTCTTTCTTTTACCTGTTGCGTAATACCTTTGTTGCGTCATAAACTCTCCAATGTTTTATCTGGTTATCAAATTTAAATAGATAAAGTTTCCGGACACTGCGCTTCATGAATATGCGCGTTTCCTGAATAAACTTTAAGTTTTTTCAACATCTTGCGCCCAAGATTGGTTTTGGGAAGCATTCCCTGTACAGCAATGCGGATTAAATCTTCAGGTTTTTCCGCCAGCATTTTCCCGGCGGTCGTTTCTCTTAATCCGCCCGGATAACCCGAATAAGAATAATACATCTTATCGGTCAGCTTTTTTCCGGTAAGCATAATCTTTTCCGCATTGACGACAATGATAAAATCTCCTGTATCGCAATGCGGTGTATAGGTAGCCTTGTGCTTTCCCCTTAAACGGTGCGCTATTTCACTGGCGAATCTTCCCAGTACTTTGCCGGAAGCATCCGCAATATACCATTTTTTGTCGGCTGTCTGCGCCTTAGCCATGTACGTCTTCATAATAAAACCACCATCTTAATGAAAAATTGAAAAGCAAGACTTACGCAATTTCAACTTGCTTGTCAAGCAAAATGTTTGAAAAGTTTGGATTTCAGGAAGACTGTAATTCATCTTGATGCTGGACAGATTTCCTATGTTTTACCCGCCGGGCATTTCGTGGTAATAAAGACTAAATACCCTGTAGCGATATTGCATCTCTTTTGATTTTTAAGCACTTTTTCTCTTTTCATTTTCTTTTTAATTTAGTAGAATTGCACGAAATTTCGGAAAATATCCATTGGGTATATTAATTGTTATTCGTTAAAGGAGGATAAATGAGAAACATAACAACAATATTATTAATTGGAATACTATTGAATGGGTGCGCGACAATATTAACCTCTGAAGGCCAGAAAACAAGAGAGATAAATAAATCATGGGAAAATTCTTGTATCTATATTGGAAGCGGTGAAACATCTAGTGCAGCGAAATTTGGAGCTGAGGCTAATTATGTAACAGTTAGAAACAACATAAGAAATATAACCGCAGCTAGTGGTGGGAATGCTTATATGGTGAATGACTTTACTCATGACGGAAGGGGTCATTATGCTGCTACATTTGAGATGTATAAGTGTACAGAAACAAAATATTTATTACCTAAGAAATACGAGGCATTAGAAAAGATAAAACAATTGTTGGATAAAGGTGTAATTACACAAGAAGAATACGATATTGAAAAAAAACAAATATTAGAACTCGATAAATAAGATTCATTGTAAAAATCGTATAACCCGTCGCTAAAGCCGATCGCCGCCACGCGGCTCCGGCTTAGCTTTTCGTTGGGAAAAAATATTATCAATAAGGAGAACGTCATGGGAGTAATTACTGATATATTGAAAGAGATTCCCCTTTCGGCTGTTTTGAGAGAGAAGATTCTTACGCTCGAAGAGCAGTTGCTTGCTAAGGAAAAGAAGATGTCTATTTTGGAAACTACGAATCAGGAACTTGAAACGAAAGTAGCTATTTTGGAAACGCAACTTAATGAATCTCAAAAAAAGAACGAAGAATTGCGGTACATAATAAATAATCACGAACAAGTTTCCAATAGTTCTGACCAGTATGAATCTTACGACCCTCTTGGCCGTGACAAAAAAAGATAAATGAAATTTCATACAAAACCTCCCAACAAATCAATCAATCCGACCGGAACCACGTCCGGTGCGCTTGGCCAAGTCCGTGGCCGGCGGGTTATTTTTTCGTACGGCCGCGCTGCGCGCGCCCGTACGGCGAGTTGCGCGTTCGCACTCGCCCGATTAGTCCGACCACGCGCTGATTCGCGCGGTCGAACAAATCGTTCGAGCGCAAATCCCGTCTGCCTTGGCATGCAAGCATCCCAGCCAGCCGTGATTTCGCTCAACTCGCCGTTGGCCAGCAAAGTATAAAAAAGATGAATACTATATTCGGTGGAACAGCATTATCGGATTATTTAATAACGGCTGCCATAGCGCTATTTGCATTGGCTAGTTTTGTGGGCGCATATCTTCAGTTGTTCAGATATACATGGTTTGCAACAATAGTAGGACGCGAGAAAAAAAGCTACGGTGACGAGCTTCAGGGTTCAGATAAAATTATAGGTAAGGTAATTCTATGGTCGTTAATAATGGCCGGAATATTTATCGTTACGGCCATTATTTTCTTATTTTGGGGTATGTAAAATTGAGACAAACACAAAGCTTAAAAGTTATAGAAAAAAATAAGGAAAGTCCAACAAGAACATACAGCCGATCGCTGCGCTCCGGCTGATCTTGTCGTTCGGCCAAAATTAATCATAATAAATTTCATAGACTAATCATAGCATATATGCTATAAGATTTAAATGAATTGGACAATCACATACTACAGCGAATCTCTTCAGAAAGAAATACTTGATTTACCTGCTGGCTTTCTCGCTCGTTTCCTAAGATACGCTGATCGTATGGAGTTGTATGGTCCTGATTTAGGAATGCCCCACACGCGTGCAATGGGTGAAGGATTATTCGAGTTACGATTAAAATCAGCAGAGGGCATTGCGCGGGCATTCTACTGCACGATGATTGGTAGAAGGATAGTCATGTTGTACCAGTTCATTAAAAAAACGGACAAAGCGCCGACCAAAGAAATTTCTATGGCAAGGCGGCGTTTAAAGGAGATCAAAAATGCTTACACATAAAGAACTTAAGGCCCGCGCCCTTAAACGCGCGGATGTAAAATCTGAATACGATCAGCTTGACAAAGAATTTGCTTTTCTGGACGAATTTCTCAAGGCACGTTCTTCCGCCGGTATCACTCAAGCAGAAGTTGCCGAGCGTATCGGAACAACTCAATCAGCAATTGCTCGTTTGGAGTCCGGCAGCGGAAAGCACTCTCCATCTCTGGCGACATTACAAAAATATGCCCATGCGCTTGGTTGCCGTCTGGAGTTGCGTTTAATTAATGAAATGATACACGTAAAAAGGCAAGGTCGGACAATACACTCCACCGGACGGGCTAAAGCGCGCCGGTGAGCTTTTTCGTCTAGCCAGCGTTTCCACTAACGCCTATCATCGAATCTAACAACAAACTTGATATCCGAAGTAGAGCAAGTTTATTATATATTTTTCGCGGCTTGTTCGATACCTTTTCTGATAGTATCCAATTTTCCCTGACTCATCTTCACCGATATACCCATGACCAGCGTGCGGCCTAAAATGTTTTCGGCGTGAGGAATGCTTTCTCTTGTGTACGATATCTTTCCTTTATAGGAAGGATCGGTAAATGGATATTTCTTGGAGTTAGCTGTAGATTTCGCCAGAAAATGTTCCCAATTCGGCACATAATGCCACAAATTTCTCTTGTAGCAGACAGTGTCCACGCCTTCAGCGCTAAGCAGATTCTGAAACTTTTGCGCCTGATTTTCATCCGGCATATTAAACGCCAAGAATGTGGCGGAATCACCCTCGGGGTCTGGTTTTGCGCGGAATCCCACACCGGGAACCTGCGCCAGCACATCCATGATAAATTTCTTGTTTTTCTTCTGCTCGCCGATGAGGTAATCCAGCTTGCGCAGTTGCGCCAGTCCCAGCGCGCCCTGCAGTTCGTTCATCCGGTAGTTGAAGCCCAGAATGGTTCTGCCTTCCAGAGCACGGCTGACCTTGGGATTATGATCATGGCCGTGGTCGTGATACCATTCCGACCTATGATAAAGATCAAGATTGTTGGTAATCACCATGCCGCCTTCGCCGGTGGTTACTGTTTTGACATAGTCAAAACTGAAGCACCCCATATCGCCGAAACTGCCAAGTTTTTTACCTTTAAAGCTCGCGCCGCAGCCCTGAGCATTGTCTTCCAGAACCAGCAGTTTGTTTCTTTTGGCGACTTCCACTATTTTATCGATATTGGCCGCCGATCCGCACATATGCACGGGAATTACCGCCTTGGTGTAGGGCGTTTTTTTCTTTTCAATTTCCAGCGGATCAAGATTGAGAGTGTCATCAATATCCACCATCACGGGTATCGCGCCCACTTCCATTACCGCTTCATAAGTGGCCAAAAAAGTAAAAGCGGGAACAAGAACTTCGTCACCGGGGCCGACATCCATAGCCGTGAGCGCAATTTTGAGCGCCGCCGAGCCGGAAGTAACTCCCAGCGCGTAGCTTGTGCCGCAATATTTGGCAAACGCCTCTTCAAATTCTCGAACCTTAAAAATCCCTTTTCTTTCTTTATCAAAACCGTAACGCATCAGAATGCCTGTTTCCAAGACATCCATTATTTCCTTGATTTCTTCCTTGCCGATTAGTTCTGCTCCAGCCATTTTTTCCTCCTTCTTCCGCTTCTAAATCAAAGCGCTATCTTTGTTGGCGTCGTTGTCGGCTTCCTCAACGTATGTATAATACGCCTCGTCGCCTCGATATCATCTCTGATTTAGAAGTGGCATTAATTTATCAAAAAGCCTGCGCGTAAATCGCGATCATATCTTCTTTGGTGACTTTGCGGGGATTGTTCTCCAGCGGCCTGGCCACAGTCAACGCCACATCAGCCAATACCGGAAAATCTTTTTCTTTAATGCCGAATTGAGCAAGCGACGCGAAAATTCCGCAATCCTCAACCAACGCTTCAACAGCCTCCAGAGCCAAATAAGCTGCTTCGCGTTCAGGAAGACCTTCGACACTTTCACCCATTGCCTCGGCGATATCTGTAAATTTTTCCAACGCCGCTGGTAGATTAAAAGCCATTACTGCCGGCAGCATCATAGTATTGGCGAGGCCGTGACCCACTCCGTATTTACCGCCCAAAGGATAAGACAATGAATGCACTGCCGTTACGCCGGCGTTGGCCAGACCGATCCCGGCATATAAGCTGCCTAAAAACATTCTTTCGCGCGCGACGATGTTTTGGCCATCGTGCACGCAAGTGCGCAAATTTTCGGCGATGAGAGCTATCGCTTCCAGGGAAAACATTTCACTCAGGGGCGAAGCGTTAACAGACGTGTATGATTCGATGGCATGGCACAGCGCGTCCAGGCCGGTCTGCGCCGTAGGCGCGGGCGGCAGGCTCAGAGTCAATTCCGGATCAAGAAGCGCCAGTTCCGGATATAGATACGGGCTGTTCATGCCTTCCTTCTTTTTTAAGCTCTTCCGCACGAAAACCGCGGTGAAAGTTACTTCGCTGCCGGTTCCGGCGGTTGTCGGAATCATGATTTTTGGTAGCCCCGGCTTGGGAACTTTATTGAGACCAAGATAATCAACCGCGCTGCCCTTGTTGATCGCTAGCACGGCGATGGCTTTGGCCACATCCATCGCGCTGCCGCCGCCGATTCCGATCACGATATCGCACTTGTTTTTTACAGCAATCCTCGCGCCTTCATCCGCCAGTTCAATGGGCGGCTCCGGTTCAACCTTATCGTATACCGTAAATTTAATGCCTTCGGAAATCAGAACGCTGGCTACTCTCTTCATCAAACCCGTCTTGGCAAGATTTTTATCGATAACCACAAGTGGATTTTGGGCGTGTAGTTCCTTTATGTGACTGGCCAATGTTAATAATGATCCATTGCCGAAAATAATTTTTTTTGCGCCGGTAAAAGAAAATGTTTTTCTCATAGATTAAACCCTCCATCAGTAGCGACTGTAATTATTACAATGTTTTGCATGCAAGCAATATAAACTAAAAAAAGCAATACTTTTATGTGCAATCACTATGAGAACTGCCCATTAAAGTCAAGTTTTTTTGTGGTGAGCATACCACGCGAGTTGGCGGCAAATACCGCGGATAATCTTTACTTCGCGCGATAAAAGCGAGGTTCGTCCAAAGAAGCGGCGCAGATGCATCATCCAGTAATCAGGATTTTCGGGATTTAAAAATTCGATATCGGCAAGCAATGTTTTTATTTGCTCATACATCCCTTCCAACTCCGAAGAAAGCGCCAATTTAGGCGCTGCCTCTTTCACGGCAGTTACAGCCGATGACGCGATAAAGATTTCATAGCACAGAACCATCACAGCGTGAGAAAGGTTAAGAGAAGTAAATTCCCGTGATGTCGGAATGGTAACCACAGTGTGACAGAGGCGCAACTCATCATTGGCAAGGCCCGTATCTTCCGGGCCGAACAGAAGGGCGACCTTGTTTTTCTGGGAAACGCCTGCAATGACTTGAGCGGCCGCACGCGGCGAGATAAACGGCCCACGGGCTTTGCCCAAGCGGGCGGTTGTGCCCACAATATAATTGAACTCACCGAGCGCTTCTTCAATGCGTTCAAAATACAGGATTTTATCTAAAACATCGGCGGCCAGATGCGTGGATCGCTGCTGCATTTCCTCTCGGTCAAAATCCGCTTTCCCCACTACAATTATATTGCTGATTCCCATATTTTTCGCGGCGCGGGCAACAGAACCAACATTCCCCGCGTATTTTGGTTTATATAAAACAACGCTGATGTTTTTAGATTTAGCTTTCAAGATAAATTTTTGTTCTTACCTCATATACTGCTCTTTAACTGATTACCCTGAGAATTTGCGGAGCATGCCGCTCCGACGCCGGAGGAATTTCTTTCGGATAGCCGATAATAATGGGAGCGACGATTTGGCAGCCGTCGGGAATTCCCAGCAAAGCTTTTGTTTGGGGATCACGGATATATGCACCCAATGCGACCCAGCAAGTTCCTAATCCTCTTGATACGGCTGAAAACATGATATAACTTGCTGCAAGCGCGCAATCCAATTCCAGAGAATGCACTGCGGTAGAACCTATTACATAAATCAAGCAGGGCGCATTATAAAAAACATTGAAGTTTTTATCTTTCAGCGCATCCGCATATGCCGGATTAAGCGATGTTTTATTTTTGGAAAAATCATCAAGGAGGTTAGCTTTGCTTTCATCGGAAAGAGCTTTAATGGTGTTTTTACAATTAACGACAGAAAACCGGCAAGGCTGATTGTTGCTGGCCGAAGGCGCCAGAGTAGACTCCTGAAGAATTTCTTCCACAATTTTCAGAGGCACTTCTTTATCATGAAAATCCCTTATAGATCTTCTGTTTTTTAACAACTCTGTAAATGTCATCATAACAATATATCCTCCTAATGAGACTCAAATTTCACAAACACAGTGTAGTGAAATTTGCAAGTCGAATTATCCCACATGCGAAGCCATGTGGGACTATTTCCAGATTATCTACCACTTATCAGGGCAAAAAAATAGAGATTAAAGCCAGAATGATATATTGAAACAAGTTTATTAATGGATCAAGAATGTGTAAATAGAGCAAACCGATAACAATAAAAAACCCAAAAGGTTCAATTTGATTCAGTACTCTGTTGACAGATTCCGGCGCGAATCCCATGAGTATTTTAGAACCGTCAAGCGGTGGAATCGGAATTAAATTAAACGCGGCCAATATAATGTTAATATGAGCCAGCAAAAGAAGGACTTGTCCTGCCATCCCGGAAGGTTCAGCAGAAATCAGCCTCAATAATAAAAGAGCGATAAAAGCAAAGATAATGTTTGCCGTAATTCCCGCCGCCGACACGAGAATGATCCCTTTGCGTCTTTTATCGCTGGGGATATTTGCCAGGTTTACGGGGACGGGTTTTGCCCAACCGAAACCGATAAACAAAAGCATCAACGTCCCTATAGGATCGAGATGTTTAATCGGATTGAGAGTCAACCGGCCCAGCCGTTTCGCCGTGGAATCACCCATTTTATAGGCAACCCACCCATGAGCCAACTCATGAAATATTACCGAATATAATAGCAACGCGGACAATATTACAAACGCCAGCGGATCTTTAATTAATATTTGAATAAGTCCCATAGTAAACCCTATACCAATTCGCTTTCTTTAGCTAACTTTATTGGCTGCGTATAACATCTTGCCCCGCTGCAGCGGGACAGTTCAACTTACGAATTTCAGCTCACTGCGCGTTACTGAAATTCGAGTTTCACTGCCGTCGCGTTATCCTTTGAAAGCAAAATGGTATTTAGTTGTAATTTCTATTTTGCTCTTTATACAAGATTTTTCAGAATGCAAAACAGAAATATTTGCACACCCTCGCACCAGGCGGCACTGCCAATAAAAATAGCGCTTCAATTTAGAATCGTATTTAGGTTATTGGATAATCTCGTAACAGGTTTTGACATCCATCCCCGGTTCCAGCAGGGGAAAGAGCTTTTCCATATTTATCATCAAATTGGCGGAATGCAGTTTCAAGGCATCTTTATCGCTGTACTTCTCATAAATAATAATGGCGTTTTCATCGCCGCGGATGGTGTGGGGTATATATTCCAGACATCCCGGTTCGCTGGCTTTGATTTTGGGAACGATCTCTTTCAAAGCATTGATCGCCTCTTGAATTTTTCCTTCTTTGACTTTTAAAGTCGCAATTAATGTAATCATTATCTTGTCTCCTTATACCAATTTTAAATCAAAGTGCTATTTTTGTCGTCGTCGTTGTCGGCTTCCTCAACGTATTACTAATACGCCTCGTCGCCTCCGCCTAGCCGCCTCAATATCATCTTTGATTTTAAAATGGTTATTATATTTCATAGTAGGAGTATATGGATAAGGTTCTTGCGTGTCAAAGGAATATTTGCCGTAAAGTTATAGAAAACATTTTTGCATTTTATTTCGGTGTGATTTCTGAATATGGTGTCACTAATCCCACTCCGCTTCACTCCGAGGATATCACGGATATCTTCGATATCCTCCGCCTATAGCGGGATAATTCAACTAGCAAATATTACTGCACTACGTTTGTAATATTTGAGTTTCATTAGTTCGTCCAACAAATTTCAGTGCGCTTCGCTTCTGAAACTTGGGACTCACTAAAAACCCCCTTAAAACTTTTGTTTTAAGGGGGGCGTGCTATATTTACAGATCATGTTTTTTGATGTTGCTTGCGGAGATTAAATATCCTTCCTTATTAGAGCCTATTCCAATCCTCTTAGCTGACAATGGTTTTTACAGTTTCAATCACCGGATTGGTGAAAAGCGCCATCAGGATTGTATACAGAGCAAAGATGGTGACTACTTCACCTACATACATCTTGTCATATTTGCGTTTGAGAGAAACCATAATTAAACCACCTACGATTAAGCATCCCAATTGGAAATAGGGGAAGTTAGTGGTTCCTGCCGCCGCGAATTCAGCGAAGCTGAAAGTTGCCGTTAAAAGAATTACCGCCGCTGCCACAATCATTGTTCCTAATGTCTTTTTCATGATCTGTTACCTCCTAATGAGACCCAAGTTTCAGAAACAAAGTGCGCTGAAACTTGTTGATCGAATTATCCCGCCTCGCGGGATTTGTTATTTGCTCTTATACTACTGAAATTATCGTGCCAAAAAATAAACAATTGTTATTTATCGATGCAAATATATGATAATATTGATTATAAATAAGTGGGTTGCTTTGTTATTTCTCGTGAAATTCATCTGGTCCCGCCTAATATTTAAATAAAGCATTAAAACTCGTTTAACGAAATGTAAAAAAATCACAAATTTTTTATACTTTGAGATTTCCATATTTTAAATTTCCGTTGACAAGTATCCGGCAACGGGATTAAATACTTCATACGATTTAAGTATTTGCCTTAACCACGGGCATGCTGCCCCTGCTTATACGGGATAATTCGTCCGACAAGTTTCAGCGCACTACGCTTCTGAAACTTGGGACTCATTACCTTCCGCGTTGCGGGATTGTTCAACTAGCCAATTCAGTTGCGCCCATGGTGACCTTTAAGTTATTCGCTTTCGTAATTGGAGTTTCACAATTTTATAATCTCTGTCAGTCAAAAAGACGTGAGTGATGAAAACACAAACCCAAGAAGATTGCTCAGAGTATTACAATATTTCTTTTGACCTAGAAGATTTAAATCTTTTCATTTATCTTTCCGGTCATTTTGGTCTGAAAAACTTGATGGTTTTCAGAAGCGATATCAACCGTGAAATTTCCAAGCAAAAATTACAATCCATAACTATCGACTTTTCGAAGGTCCGTTATTTGGACAGCGCGGCAGCTTTGGCTTTAGTTCAAATTGAGACGGAGGCCGCTTCCCAAAATGTTCAATGCCGGCTGATTAATTTAAATGATGAATCTAAAGGAATTTTCAGCGTCATCCACGAAGATGCGCTTAATCAAAAACCTTTCAAATCCTTACAATACAAGGATGATTTAATACGTAAGATTGGTCAATCATCTTCGGATATTGCCGATGATTTTAGAAATTTTGTTACGTTTACCGGTGAACTGCTGATTGCTTTTTTCTATATTGTCAGACATCCTAAAGCACTCCGGGGAAAAGACGTTCTTTTTTATATCCAGCGGGCAGGTGTTGATGGTTTGCCTATTGTGGCTCTTATCGGAGCCCTGGTCGGATTAATTATTGCATTCATGTCTTTTTTACAATTAAAAATGGTTGGTGCTAATATCTACGTCCCCGCGCTGGTAAGCTTTGCCATGATCAAAGAACTGGGGCCTCTCATGACGGCGATTTTAGTCGCGGGACGTTCCGGATCTGCTTTTGCGGCAGAAATCGGAACAATGATGGTTAACGAAGAAGTCGACGCTCTTCATACAATGGGCTTTGATCCGGTTCGCTTTTTGGCCATACCCAAAATTCTGGCCACAATCATTGTCGTGCCGATTTTGACTATTTATGCGGATTTTTTTGGTATTATTGGAGGTATGATTATCGGCATCACCAGTCTTGATTTGACGATAAAAACATACATCTCCCAGTCTATTAAAACCGTCCAGGTCTTTGACATAGTGACTAGTTTGATTAAGGCTGGTGTTTTTGCCGCATTGATCGCAGCAATCGGTTGTCAAAAGGGATTTCAAGTTCGCTTTGGCGCACAGGATGTCGGTAAATTCACCACCTCGGCCGTCGTCGCGGCAATTTTTCTGATTGTGGTGGCCGATTCCATATTTGCCATTATGTTCTATTATATTAAGTAATATTGAAGGAGTATTCTTTGGATATTGCAGAAAAAACTCCCATTATTGTTGTTAAAGATCTGGCGGCGCGTTTCGGTGAGAACGTGGTATTTGAGCGCATAAGTTTCCAAGTCTATGAAGGAGAGGTCCTTGTGATTGTAGGCGCTAGCGGATGTGGCAAATCAACTCTGCTGAAAATTATGATCGGTCTCGATAAACCTTATGCCGGTCAAGTTTTGTATCAGGGTGTGGATATTACCCGTATGGAGGAAAAAGAACTAAATCTGTATAGGCAGAATATAGGCGTTCTTTTTCAATCCGGCGCCTTGTTCAGTTCGATGTCCCTAAAAGAAAACATTGAACTGCCCCTGCAGGAATACACGGATCTTGACCCTGTCTTAATCAACACAATTATTAAAATGAAGTTAGGCATGGTCAATTTAGCGGGTTACGAAAATCATTCTCCTTCTGAACTTTCCGGCGGCATGAAAAAAAGGGCGGGCATCGCCAGGGCCATGGCACTGGATCCGAAGGTGCTTTTCTTCGACGAATTGTCCGCAGGGCTCGATCCGGTTACAGCCGCCGAACTCGATGATTTAATAATTAAAACCAATGAAGCTTTGGGAACAACCATGGTCATCGTAACTCACGAACTGGAATCTATTTACAAAATAGCCCATAGAGTGTTAATGTTGGATAAAGAAGCAAAAGGCATTATTGCTGAAGGCAAACCGCTCGATTTAAAAAATAACGCAACGGATCCGCGGGTGTTAAGTTTCTTCCTGCGCCAGAAGCCCACCGAATCTGCTGAAAAGAGGTTTTATGTCGGATAAAAGCTCAAAATTTTTGATCGGTCTTTTCGTTATTAGCGGCACGCTGATTTGCGCGGTAATTATCATCTGGGTCGGCGCGGCCAGAATCTTTATGAAGGGCTCTCTCTACTCGGTTTATTTTGACGAATCGGTTCAGGGATTGCAAGTTGATTCGGCCATCAAATACCGAGGCGTGGAAATCGGTAAGGTCGAGAGCATAAAAGTGGCCCCTGATTACCGTTTAATTGAAGTGATCATGAAAATCGACATGGAGAGCGATTTACAAAAACAAACCATTGCCACGCTCAAAACAACCGGAATTACCGGAATTGTGTTCATTGAACTTGACCAACTCAAGGCCGGCGATTTGTCCAACTCACCGAATTTAACTTTTAAATCCCTTTATCCTGTAATCCCGTCACGCCGGTCGCAAATTAGCCGCTTTGTGGCTGATTCGGGTGTCATTATACAAAACATCAAGGATATAGATTTCAAGGGTATTTCCGATCAACTGAAAAACACCTCCAAGGCCATAGAAAACTTTGTGGAAGGCAAGCGAATCAACAATATAATGACTCATTTGGAATCCACTTCCTCCAATTTGGATCAGGCGATTTCCAAAATCAACAAATCGGTTAATGACGGCAAGGTGGACCAGCTTGTCAACCAAACTATGGAAGTTTTATCAGATGCCCACCAATTAATAGGACGGGCGAAAAATGAAATCGATGCTTTGAAACTGCAGGAAAAAGCAGATCGAACGGATATCTTGCTCAAAGATATAGACAAAAAAACAAAAGCCATTACCAATGAACTGCAAGACACCTCAGAGCATTTGCGGGTTACTTCCGAAAATCTGCAAAAGCTTTCCGATAATTTGACAAGAAATCCGTCGGAGCTCATTTTTTCGAAACCGGCGCCGCCGCGAAAAGCCATGGAGTAATGAGGAAAATTAAACTATGAAATATTTATTGTCAAGAACACACGGTCACCGAATAACATTTAGCAGCTTATTTTTTATGCTGATTGTTTCATCATTCCTAATTACCGGATGTGCCGGTAACGGCAAACAGCAATATGAAGTAGAAAACTATCTTTTGAGCTATTCCGCGCCCTCATGGGACAAACCGGAAAAGCTCAATACATCTGTGAAGTTTAACAGGTTTTCTATCGCCGCGGCCTATAATTCCGTCAATATGATTTTTCGCAATGATTCTTATAACCTTGATGCCTTCAATTACTCCCGATGGGCAGTCAATCCGACGGATATGATTGCCGATAGCCTTTTGCGTGATATGAGAGAAAGTGGTTTTTTTCGGGCGGTATTTTCACGTTATGAAACAGATGATGGACGATTTCTCGTTTCAGGTGGCATTGAGGAATTTTACCTGCGTATGGAAAAAAGCACTAAAACTGCGGTCATCAGCATTGCCATTTCTTTGAAAGATACTCGGGAAAAAGAAACCGGCAAAAGCATCATTTTCCAGAAAAAATATACTAGAGAAGAACCTTTGCAGGAGTCTTCTCCTCGGGGATATTGCCAGGCCGCAAGTCAGGCTATGCGGATAATTTCGGAACAAATTATTAATGATGTTTACACATCAGTCAAAACAAGCGTTCAATAAACGACTAGTAATCCATGAAAGAAATATCTCTTAAGACCCATTCCCGCGTTGAGATGATTGATATTACGGCGGCTGTCCAAAAAGCCATAGGCGAGGAAAAGATTGAAGAAGGCGTCTGTATTGTTTACACGCCCCATACCACTGCCGCAGTTACCATCAATGAAAACGCCGATCCGGATGTGCCTCGCGATATTATTGCTGCTCTGGATAGAACCGTCCCTTTTTCCGCTAATTACCGTCATGCGGAAGGAAATTCTGCTGCACACGTAAAGTCTTCCCTGGTCGGCGCATCCGAAATGGTTATCATTGAAAACGGCCACCTCGTTTTAGGCACGTGGCAATCCATCTTCTTTTGCGAATTCGACGGCCCCCGACAAAGGAAAATCATGGTATCTGTTCTTGTCAAAGAATAACTTTTTAAATGACGCACTGACGCACAAAGCCAAGAAATAATAGCGCTATGTTATCTATAATTATCTTTCAATCAGCCAAGCTTGACCATTTAAAAACGCATAAATAATAGCAGAATTCTAATTTAACATATGATATATATTTTAAAAGTAGATCATTGAAATTGAAAATGATAGATGAGTATGTGAAATAAAATGGCGAATCAAAACAACAAAGCGCAAGAATTAGGTTCAGGTAAGAACGTAGAAGACTTTAGTGTTTTCTGTGACGGTGATACAGAGTTGTCCTTGAATAAGAAGATTCGCTCATTGATTGAGAGCGAAAAGAATTATATAGTTTACATCGACGATGAATTAACGGTTCAATGGTCGTGGAATGATGCATATGGAGATTCACCACCAGGTTATGCAGAAGTGGCAAGCAGAGTTGGTCATCTTGAAACACTTTGTGCTACCCAGCTTTCTTGCAGTCAAGAAGAACTGTTTGAGCGTTTACTAGCGGAGGGTATGGCACGACTCATCGGTGAGAAGGATGAAAAGAAGGCGATGGATACGCTAAATAAGGCAGAGGCTTATCTGAACGCACGAGGTGCTGAAAACGCCCGTACTTGGTACCTTGCAGGGTCTTTTTCGATTGCCTTTATCTCGATATTAATTGCATGCATAATTTGGCTATGTAAAGGTTTCATAACGGCGCAGTTTGGCAACAATGCGCTTGAAGTGCTTCTGGGTGCATGCCTAGGAGGTTCGGGAGCATTACTTTCTATTCTTTATCGTTCGGAAAAAATTCCTATGGAGCCAGCTGCTGGATGTAAAATTCATATTATTGAAGGTGCCGCAAGAACGTTGGCAGGCAACTTCGGGGCTCTTCTTTTGGCATTTGCAGTGAAGGCCAATTTAATGCTTGGAATAATGCAATCCAATGATTATAGTTTACCCGCACTCTTGGCAATCTGTTTCATATCAGGTGCAAGTGAAAGATTTGTAAGAGGCTTCATCAAAAAGATGGAAACATCTACTTGAGTTGACGGTGGCGATTGTCCACTTGCTTAGCTCAGGAAATTAGAACCATCTGTTCCTAATTTGACGGAAGAATAAATTTTCAATTTCACGTTTACTCTGTCTTATTTAAAACTTTAATCATCTGCTCATGAATTAAAGCGTTGCTTGCCAGAAGATTCGGCGATTGCAAATGCCACTTGCCCCCTGTGATATCGGAAATAACGCCCCCCGCTTCTTTCACTATAAGACAACCTGCGGCCGTGTCCCAGGGTTTTAGTTTCAATTCCCAGAAACCGTCAAACCGTCCGGCTGCAAGATAAGCAAGGTCCAAAGCCGCGGCGCCGGCTCGTCGAATAGCCTGAACGTTTATGGCCATCAAATTAAAATAATCGAGATTGTTTTCTTTGCTGTCCCGAATATCATAAGGAAACCCGGTAGCCAAAAGGCTGCGGGAAATATCCTTTAATGAAGAAACCTCTATTTTTTTATCATTCAAATACGCGCCTTCGCCGCGCACAGAAACAAACATCTCCTCTCTCATGGGATCATAAATTACACCTAGAATAACTTGACCTTCATTTTCCAAAGCAATGGAAACGCAAAAGACCGGATATCCGTGAGCGTAATTTGTTGTTCCATCCAGAGGGTCGATTATCCAACGCAGTTGCCCAGCGCCGGTAATTGCCGGCGATTCTTCCGACAAAATTCCATGGTCGGGAAAGTTCCGACTAATTGCCGAAATGATCAAATCCTCGGACATTTTATCCGCTTCGGTAACCAGATTAATATCACCCTTATAATTAATTTCATGCTTTTGATTTAATTTTTCTTTTAATAAAGCTCCGGCTTTGCGCGCCAAATCCATCGCAAATAATTTCCATTGCAACATATTAAATCACCTCTGCTAAGGTCATTGTAGATGATAGTAACAATAAATTTTGAAATAATTAAAGCAATAATGTAATAATAAGCGATATTGTTGAAACTCCAATTCCGAAAGCGAAGCGCAGCGGAATTGGTAAGTTGAACAATCCCGCGAAGCGGAGGGTTTAATACCCGTGATTTTATGGAGTTGTATTGCAATAAAATTAATGCTAAACATGTGTAAAAAATGTCATTATTGTTGAAGCTCTGATTCCGAAAGCGCAGCGCAGCGGAATTGGTAAGTTGAACAATCCCGCGAAGCGGAGGGTTTATAGCCCGTAGCTTGCTGCGGGCTATAAAATCCGTGGTTTGTGGTTTGCATATGTTTTTAGAGGCAAAACCAGATAGTAATTCGCAGGAATTAAAAACAAAAAGGGAAGCATTGGGTATTTCTCTTGCTGATATATTCCAGCGCACGCGCATAAGTGTTGCGTATTTGCAAGCTATAGAAAATAACGAATTTCATCTGCTGCCAACTTACGCTTACACAAAAAATTTCATCAAAACTTATGCCCGCATTTTGAATATTGACAGTGAACCGATACTTAATAAATACGACGAGTTTCTGAACTCTCGGAAAGGTGCACAAAAACTTTCGCCCAATGGTGGCTTGAAGAAAAATCCTTTCATCAAAAGAATCTCCCATCCTAAAATTTATTGGGGAATTACATTCGTTTTAATAGTTATCAGTGTTGTGGTGTGGTTGATTTCCAAACAATATCAATCATCTTCTGATGTCATTAACCCTACTAAGAGAATCGCTGTCGCTGTACAGGAAAATAAGGAACAAACTGTAAATTCTCCGGTTAATGTGACTGCTCCAGTAAATCAACCGGCAAAAGTTAGCCCTAATCCTTCGCTGAATGAAGTTAATAAGCAATCACTAGTCAAAACACAATCAATTTCCACTAAGATAGAAAAGGATGCTGCGAAGCCTTCACAAGAAGAAGTCCCGATGTCTAGCATACAGTCTGAAGTTAATAGCGAAGAAACAAATCTTTTGATTATTAACGCAATTGAAGAAACATGGATAAGGGTTAAAGCCGACCAAAATCCTTCCTTCCAAATTTTATTAAAGGCTGGAGAAAAATTCGAACGTAAAGCAGTAAGCTTTAATTTGGATATTGGCAACGCCGGTGGAATTAAAATACAATTTAAAGATAAAAATATGGAAAACCTGGGGAAATCGGGACAAGTAATCCACTTGCGATTACCATAACTTTTAAAATGAAATTTAAATGAGGTAAAATTATGTTCGGAATAGGCTTGCCGGAGTTTTTAATAATATTAGTAATTATTTTAATTATTTTTGGCGCAGGAAAATTGCCGGAAATTGGTTCTGCTCTCGGCAAAGGAATCAAAAATTTCAAGAAATCAATGAACGAAAATAACGAAATCACCCATCAGGCGACAAAAAAAGAAAACGAAGAGAAGAAGTAATATATCAAGTGAAGCCCATCCGGCAGGAGCCGGAGGCTCTTTTCCAAAACGCGACATCCCGCGATTGGCAGAAAGCATTCAACCCCCAGCGGGAGCTGGGGGCTTTCTGCAGCGGGGTAAAAAAACACTTTTCAGAGAACTCGATGACCAATTTACGGGCGCTTCAGGCAAATATTGTTACTCTCGCTGTCGATGCAATCGTTAATGCGGCGAACTCATCGCTTCTTGGTGGGGGCGGCGTCGATGGCGCAATCCATCGCGCCGCCGGTCCTCAACTTCTTGAGGAATGCCGCAAGCTCGGCGGATGCAAAACCGGCGAAGCAAAACTAACAAAAGGATATAAACTGCCCGCGCGATTCGTCATCCACACCGTGGGGCCGGTTTGGAGAGGTGGAAAAAATGGAGAATCGGAACTGCTTGCGTCCTGTTACCGCAACTCTCTGACCATCGCCGCAAAGCAAGAGGTAAAAACAATCGCTTTCCCTAGTATCAGCACCGGGGTTTATGGATATCCAATTGAACTGGCGGCTCGAGTTGCTGTTGACACTGTACGTGACGCGGTTCGGAAACCGTCGAAGATAAATGAGGTGATATTCTGTTGCTTTTCGCCAAGTGATCTTGCTGTTTACGAATCTCTTTTATCGAAGTTGTGAAGTGCAGTACAAGATATTTTTATAAAATAATCTAAAGAGGGGTTGTTGAAAAGACCCTTTGTTTAGGGGCTGTTCAAAAATGTTCAGATGCAAGGCGCGCAGTGAAACTCGAATTACAGTTACGTAGTAAACTGGAATTCGTTAGTTGAACTGTCCCGATTCATCGGGGCAAAAAACCGAACCGCGAGGCGTATATTGATATACGTTGAGCGATGCGGTTTGCAGCGCAACACAGCAGACCATGGTGCCCTTCAGGGTATGAGCGGTTTGTAAAGTCTTTTAGACTTTACCGGTAAGGAATATGCTTATTTATTTTATTGCGCCTCCCTCACGGGAATGCGCTCCCGGTCAACAGCCCTACAGCTTCTTTGTTTTCTTACGATTAGTTTTGTGCATTTTGCCTAATATCGGATGCCTCCGAGCAGCCATGCGAACAATAAGACTACCCATCTGTCCGTAACTGATACCGGCCACTTCGGCGGCGCACGCCATACTGGCGTCAATGCTGATATCCGCGTTGGGATTGACATCCAGAACGTAAAAAATGTTATCTCGCAACCGTATGTCCATACGTGCGTAATCCCGGCATCCTAAAGCCACGTAAGCGTTCTTGCAAACCAGCTCCAGCGCTTTGGTTTGATCACCCGTCAGGGGGGCGGGCAGCAAGGTCTCGATTTTTTCATAATGCTCGGAACCGGGAATGAATTTGGAATCATATGTGCACAGACGGTCTTTGACATTGCCGAAAAATGAAAAGTCCATTTCCGCGGGGGGTAACATCGTCAGGGTTTCGTTGCCCCAAACGGAGACGTGAAATTCGCGCCCATCGATTAAATCTTCAACCAGAGCCGGTTGACTATATTGATCCAGAACGAAGGATATGCGATTTTTCAATTCCGCGGAATTAAAAACCACGGAATCTTTTGTAATGCCCATGGAACAATGTTCTTTTATCGGTTTGACAATTGCCGGAAATATATTCCAGTCGCATGGTTCTGGGGAATAAAATACGCGCCACACTGGTGTTGGAATGAGGGCTTGATCCAATATGACTTTCACAAGGTGTTTATCATATGCCAAGGCCAGTGCTTCGGAATCCGCGCCGGTGAACGTAAATCCGAGCATCTCGAGCCGTTTTGCCACGAGCCATTCACTGTGCTCGATTCCGGGAATTCCCTCGCACCAGTTGAAAATAATATAATCGGCCGGGTCGAAGCCATCGAGACGGCTGGAAATATCATCATCCGCAATAGGAACAAGAACCATCGGATGCCCCATATCCATCAGCGCTTGACCAAGCTGTGTGGTCAGATGAATCACTTCATCTTTTTCAACTTGCGTCCAGTCCGGATCAACGCTGTAAAGTAAGATAACCGGAATTTTCGCGGGCTGCATGTCCACCGGCACTTCTCCACCTCCATATCTTAAAAAAACCCCGGCCTCCGAAAAAAATGCCGGGGTCTTACGATCAATGAGACTCAAATATTACAAGCATATAACCTAAAGGTCACTATAGGCGCAGTAATATTTGTTAGTCGAATTATCCCGTAGCCTTTGGCTATCGGGAAAAATTATTTAACCCATTTCAGGTAATTTTTGACCAGATACTCAGCCGTCTGCAGAGCGCCTTTGGCCGCTCCCAGCTTGGTGTTGTGCGCCAGGCAAACATACTTGATTCCGTTTTCAATAATCGGATCCTTACGAATGCGTCCGACAGTCACCGTCATGCCGCCGCCCTTTTCTCTGTCCATCCGCGGCTGCGGACGGAAAGGATCGTCGGTAACATCAATCAGATGCTGGGGCGAACTGGGCAGATGCAATTCAGCAAAATCTTTCCCATAATTTATCATGGCCTTTTTAACGTCTTCCGGAGAACATGGTTTTTCCGTCTGCACAAAAGCACACACCAGATGGCCGTCAATTACCGGCACACGATTGCAGGCGGCGGTGATGCCGAACGGAGCGTTTTTTATTTTATTTCCGACAAGCTTACCCAGAATTTTCTGCGGTTCAGTTTCGACTTTCGGCTCTTCCCCGGAAATATAGGGAACGACATTTTCCATCATATCCATTGCGGAAAGGCCGGGAGTCCTACCGGCGCCGGACATTGCCTGCAATGAAGTCATCATCACTTGTTTGACGCCGTATTTATCCAGAATCGGTTTTAAGGAAACAACTAGGCCGGCGATAGTGCAATTCGATTTGGGCGAAATGAAACCCTTCCATCCGCGGTTCTTCTGCTGAATGGCAAGCAATGCCGCGTGATCCATATTTACCCCTCCGACAAGAATGGGTGTGTCATCTTCGTAGCGAAACGCCGAAGCGGTGCTGATGACAGGAGTGGTCTTGGCATATTTGGGCTCCAGTTCTTTGGCCGGACCGGCGTCCATTGTGGAGAAAATAATGTCCACAGAAGTTGCATCAAAAGATGCAGCCTCTTCCACAACCATGTTACCGATATTCTCAGGCAGTTCCTCGGTGCACCACCAGCGAGAGGAGCCGTTGGCATCCTTAAGAGCATCTTTGTATTTTTTAGTCGCCGAACGTTCCGAAGCCACCAGCTTTGTTATTTTAAACCAAGGATGTCCGATCAGACTGACAATCGCCTGTTGACCGACGATTCCTGTTGCGCCGACAATAGCAATTTTCAACATCTTTTTATTAACCTCCATTTAAATTTTTCTTTGTTATTTATTTTCAAAATACTTATGTAAAATTGATCTTGTTTTTTCCACATCAGCCGCTATCTGCTTCTTCAACATTTCGGGAGTATCAAATTTGATAATGTCCCGCAACTTCTCCACAAACTCTGTATTTAGTCTTTTGCCTCTGAGATCACTGGAAAAATCAAGCAGATGAACTTCAAACGTAAAAGTATAATCAGCAAAGGTCGGCTTCTCGCCTATATTTAAAGCCGCCGGATAGCGTTTCCCTTCTACATCGACGAAGGCGGCATAAATACCCGCCGGCGGCAGCAATTCTTTTTCCGGATCTATGTTTGCCGTGGGAAAACCAAGCCCGACACCGCGCCCTCTTCCCGAAACCACAATGCCGGCAACATTATAGCATCTTCCCAGTAAATTAGTCACTGTTTTAATGTCGCCTTTAATGATCAAATTTCTTACAAGCGTGCTGCTGACAATATTGTCTCCCACTTTGAAAGCGTCGACAACCTCAACCGCGAAGCCCATTTCGCGTCCGGAAGAAATTAAATAATCGCTGTTGCCCTTTTTGTCACGTCCGAAAGTGTAATCATGGCCAACAATAATTTTTTTAATTGCCAGCTTTCCGCCGAGAGATTCCCGGACAAATTTCTCTGCGGTTATCTGTGAATAATCAAGAGAAAAAGGAATCACCAAAGTGCCGTCAATCCCGCAATCCTCCAGTAATTTCAGTTTCTCTTCCAAAGTCGTTATCAGATAAAATGGCCGAATATCCGGATGAAGAATCATCTTGGGATGCGGATCAAAAGTGATGATCAGCGATTTCACCCCGGCTTCTTTCGCCTCGGAAGCAAGCTTGCGGCAGATGAACTGGTGACTTAAATGCACGCCGTCAAAGTTGCCGATCGTTACAAACGACCCGCGAAAATCTTCGGTTATATTTTTCATTCCTTTAAATGCAATCATTGTTTTTTACTAATACTTAAAATATTTAGCGGAGTAACATAACATTTTAGGGATTAAATTCAAGCTCATTTTATCTTGACAAGAAGATGTTGATAGGTATAGTGCACTCTCTGCGTGCCGAAGTGGCGGAATTGGTAGACGCGCTAGGTTCAGGGTCTAGTGGGTGTACGCCTGTCCGGGTTCAAATCCCGGCTTCGGCACCATTTTTTTTGCCAGTACTGACTTCCCATCCAGTCAATCATCAATTCCGGTATTGCCGGAATTATATCATGAATTAATTATGACCCGGCACGTGTGACCTTTAGGTTATTCGCTGGTCTTCGCTGGCGCTACGCTTTTTACTTGACGCCCGCCATCATATTGCCTATTAAGAAAATATGATTGAAAACTTGGTCAACAATTTATCTTTTTATTTGCAAGGTTCGGTGCTTTTAGCCTTCCTGGCCGCTTATCTGGGCGGGCTTGTAATCAGCTTTACTCCCTGTACCTATCCTTTGATTCCGGTAACAGTCGGCTTTATCGGGGCGCAGGGTTCATCATCCAAGCTCCGCGGATTTTTTCTTTCGCTGTTTTATGTCGGTGGACTGGCTTTTACTTATTCCATTCTAGGCGGGGTAGCCGCTTTATCGGGCAGGCTTTTCGGGCAAATGCAAACTACGCCGTGGACATATTTCATTATGGCTAACCTTTGCCTTTTTATGGGTCTGGCCATGCTCGATGTTTTCAGTTTTTCCCTGCCCGTTCCACAAAAACTTATGAACATAACCGATAATAAAAATAAAAAGGGATTTTTCGCGAGTTTCTTAATGGGAGTTGTATCCGGCGTTGTTATCGGCCCTTGCACCGCTCCTGCCCTGGCAGTTTTACTGGGTTACGTGGCGGTAAAGACGAATGTTTTACTGGGCATGAGTCTTCTTTTTGTCTTCGCTGTCGGCATGGGCACATTGCTGATTATCGTCGGCACGTTTGCCGGGGTTATTGCCGCCCTGCCGAAATCGGGAGAATGGATGACGAAAATAAAATTTATTTTTGGGTTGATATTAATTGGCGCGGCTGAATATTTCCTGTATACTGCCGGCGTTTTAGCTATATAAAGAAAAGAGGTCTGAATGAATAAAAAAATACTGTTATTTTTGATTATTTTACTGATCTGTATTCCATTTGCGCTGTCGTTTGGACAATATAGACCAAGTGTTTATTCTAAACAGGAAAAAATCCCGGCGCCGGATTTTTCACTAAATGATATTCAGGGCAAGACATTTAAACTAAGCAGTCAACGGGGAATTCCTGTGGTAATTTTTTTCGGTGCCACATGGTGTCCAGCCTGCCGCGGTGAAATGCCTTTCTATAAAGCCCTTTATGAAAAATACGCGGGACGCGGATTGAAATTTCTTTATATCGATATAAACGAATCTTCCAAAAGAGTGGAGCGTTTTGCCAAAGAAAATTCATTCCCTTATCTTGTCTTGCTGGACTCAGACGGCAATGTTGCCAACGACTACAACATTATCGGTATACCGACATTATTTCTCGTGGATAAGGAAGGAAATATCACCGGTATAAGTCACCGTGTATCGGATTTGCCGCTGGATGCGATTTTCCCTGCTAAAAAATAGAGAGGATCAGCAATGAAATTAAAAAACGATATTTACGTTTACGAATGGACAAATCCCTATGAGAATAACTGCAACAGCTACTTTATCGGCGGCAATGTTCAGGCATTAATCGATCCAGGACTAACAGGCTATGTGCCCAATTTACTTGATCAGATGTCTGCCGATGGCGTCAAGAAAGAAGATATTCGTTACGTTATCAACACTCATTCACACCCCGACCATTTTCAGGGCTCCGAAGTTTTTGATCAGGAAAAAGTCAAGGTCGGCCTGCATACAAAAGAAATCGAATTTTTAAAAGGAGAAGGCGGCGAGCTATACAGTTTGTTCGGCATCAATGTTCCGCGGATGAATGTAAACTTCCCGCTGGAAGAAGGCGATATAGTTTTAGGAGACCAGACATTTAAAATAATTTTTGCCCCCGGACATTCGCCCGGTTCTATCGGCCTTTACTGGCCGGAGCAAAAAGCCTTATTCTGCGGCGATGTAGTATTTGATCAAAGCGTCGGACGCACCGACTTTCCCGGCGGCAGCGGCGCTATTTTAAAGAAAAGCATCCTTGCATTTTCTAAACTTGACCTGGAGTTGATTCTTCCGGGGCACATGGGCATCGTTTCCGGCAAAGGAAAAATTCAGAACAATTTCAATTTAATCATTCAGGGTATATTCCCTTATATTTAACATCTGCGGAGAATAAGTCCATATGGCCAATGAGGGGAATAAAGTAATTTACTCCATGATCGGAGTAAGTAAAATTTATGAAAAAAAGCCGGTGCTCAAAGACATTTATCTGTCTTATTTTTATGGCGCCAAAATCGGCGTCATCGGTTTGAACGGTTCGGGCAAAAGCTCCCTTCTTAAAATCCTTGCTGGCGTGGATGCTGAATTTCTGGGAAAAATAATTCTTTCGCCCGGCTATACAGTTGGCTATCTGGAGCAGGAACCGCGTCTGGACGAAACAAAAACGGTGCGGCAAATTGTGGAACAAGGTGTGCAAAGCACCATGGATCTGATTCACGAATATAATGAAATAAATGAAAAGTTTGCCGAGCCGATGTCGGATGACGAGATGACGAAACTCTGCGACAGGCAGGGCGCTGTGCAGGAAAAACTAGACGCGCTGGACGCCTGGGATATAGATTCACGGCTGGAAATGGCCATGGACGCTCTGCGCTGCCCTCCGAGTGACACACCGGTGAAAGTTCTCTCCGGCGGAGAAAGACGCCGCGTTGCCTTGTGTCGTTTGCTTTTGCAAAAACCGGATATCCTGCTTCTGGATGAACCGACAAATCATCTGGACGCTGAGTCTGTCGCCTGGCTGGAACATCACCTGCAAAAATATGAAGGCACCATCATTGCCGTTACTCACGACCGCTATTTTCTGGATAATGTAGCCGGATGGATTTTGGAGCTCGACCGCGGGCAGGGAATTCCCTGGCAGGGCAACTATTCATCATGGCTGGAGCAAAAACAAAACCGTCTGAAAAATGAAGAGAAGGCTGAGAACGACCGAATAAAAACTCTGGAGCGCGAACTTGAATGGATTCGCATGTCTCCTAAAGGACGCCATGCCAAATCCAAGGCGCGCATTAACGCTTATGAAGAGTTGTTAGGGAAAAATCAGGAAAAGGAATCCGGCACACGCGAAATTTTTATTGCTTCCGGACCGCGGCTGGGCGATCTGGTAATCGAGGCGCAAAATGTCAACAAAGCCTACGGTGACAAACTCCTTGTGGAAGGCATGACCTTTATGCTGCCGCCCGGCGGTATCGTCGGTGTTATAGGCCCAAACGGGGCGGGCAAAACCACCCTTTTCCGAATGATTACTTCTCAGGAAACACCGGATTCCGGCGCTATCCGTATCGGCGAAACGGTGAAGCTCGCTTATGTTGATCAGAGCCGTGACGCGCTTGATCCCAATAAAAATATTTGGGAAATGATTTCCGACGGGCAGGAAGTTATTCCTATAGGCAGCCGCCAGATCAATTCCCGCGCTTATGTTTCACGATTTAATTTTTCCGGCACGGATCAGCAAAAGAAAGTAGAGACACTTTCCGGCGGTGAACGCAACCGCGTTCATCTGGCGCGCATGCTAAAGGAAGGCGCCAATGTGCTCCTGCTTGATGAACCGACAAACGATCTAGATGTCAATACCCTGCGGGCGCTGGAAGACGCGCTGGAGAATTTTGCCGGCTGTGTCGTCGTCATCAGCCATGATCGCTGGTTTTTAGATAGAATTTGTACACACATTCTGGCGTTTGAAGGCGAAAGTAAGACTCTCTGGTTTGACGGCAATTATTCCGAGTACGAAGAAGACCGCAAGAGAAGGTTAGGCGCAGCCGCCAGCCAGCCCCACCGAATAAAATATCGCCAGTTGACCCGCCGATAAATGACATGAAGACTAATACCAATTTGCAGTCAAAAGTATACCGAGGCGGCAAGGAAGAGGCGATGCAGGCGTATTCTAATATACATCGAGGAGCCGATGACCCCGGCCTTCGCCGGGGCAGGCTGTGCCAACAAAGGTAGACGAATGAATGCGAATTGGTATCACAGATTTAAACCTGTTGCTGAAGCGTTCATTTATCGGGCTTAAAATACGGCAATGCCAGTTGCATTTTTTTCAGCGCTTGTTTTTCAATCTGGCGCGCTCGTTCCCGCGAAATGTTGTATTTGGTACCTATTTCCTGCAGAGTCTTGGGGTTATCAGCCATTATTCGGTTAAGAATAATATAATTTTCTCTTTCGCTGAGATTAGTTAGAGCTCCGGCAATATCACGTCGGGCCAAACTCATTTCTTCATTTTTAATTAAGGACGATTCTTGATCATCGCCTTTGTAAGTAAGAAAATCGATATGCGATCTGTCGCCATCGTCATTGATAAATTCATTCAGTGAGACGTCTCGTGAACCTAGGCGCAAGTCCATTTCCGCCACCTCAGAACCCTTGACTCCCAAAGATGTGGCTATTTCGCCAAACTCCGGGTTTTTTTTCGAAAGCGTTTCCAGTTCTTTTTTGGTCTGGCTTAATTTAAAGAATAGTTTTCTTTGCGCTTGCGTAGTGCCGATTTTGACAAGGCTCCAGGACTTAATCAGGTAATTCTGAATGTAGGCTCGAATCCACCACACCGCATAAGAAATCAATCTGTAGCCTTTGTAGGGATCGAATTTTTTCACGGCGTGAATAAGTCCGACATTGCCTTCCTGAATTAAATCGGCCAGAGCGAAGCCGTAGCTGCGGTATTCGTGGGCAATTTTGACTACAAAACGCAAATTCGAAATAATCAGCTTTTCCGCGGTTTCCACATTGTTATATTTTTTCAACTTTACGGCGAGCTTGAATTCTTCGTCCGCGGTTAAGAGCGGAAAGCGATTAATTTCAGCTATATATAAATCAAGAGTGCCGGTTACTGCTGGCAGTTTCAACGTTGGCGCCTCCCCATAGAAATATTCATCATAACTTTTTATCCAACTATAATTTCCCGGTCAAGTGAAATTAATGACACTCGCTAAAAACGAGCGCAGCGAAGTTTGTAAGCAAAGGGGGCAAGTCTTTGCTTGGCTCATGTGGGTAAAAGTAATCTCCATAATTCCGATACTTCCATACTATTTATTTTCTACATGTGCTGCAAAACTTAACCGTAACCGTTTCAAAAACAAAATCTCGCTCTGATCAACCTTTAGGAAAAAAGGAAGAAATTTAAAGCAAAAACCGGCACATCCCTCCTTGACAGAGGCCATATTTATGCTTATTCTAATGAGAAAATACAGGATGAACAAATGAAATCGATAAATAAAACCATGGTCGAACATGTCGTCAAAATTGCAAATGAAATCAAGGCGGACACATTGCTTGTCTGTGTTGATGCAATCGATGATATAACTGCTCTACCGGAAGAAATAAAGAAAGCCATGAGCCTTATTATCATAGCCCGTGAGAATGAAAATATTTCCGATGAGGTTAAAAAATACGCCAAAATACTATACATTCCCAATGTAAATTTAACCCGTGTGGGAAAAATCAAAATTGCCATTGCCAAGGGAATAGTTTTAGGTTTTTTTAAAAGAGGCGATAAAGTTGTCTGTTTAAGCGGCGTGCCCAAATTCGGTTACGCCGACAGCATCTTCGTTATCGATGTGGGAAAAGAATTTGAAATTTTAACATCCGATTTCATTAATGATGTCATTGAAAATGTCCGGCCGGAAGTTTTCAACGCCGCTCTTAATATCGCCTGCGAACTGGCCGCTCAAGGCCGGGAAAACAGAAAAGTGGGAACGATTTTTGTTCTGGGAGATGATGAGAAGGTCATGCAGCTTTCCCGGCAAATGATTATCAATCCGTTTTCTGGATATTCGGAAGAACAACTCAACCTTTTGAATCCGGACCTTAAAGAAACAATCAAAGAATTTTCCGCGATTGACGGCGCCTTTGTTATCAAAGAAAATGGTGTGCTGGTGACTGCCGGAAGACATCTTAACGCCGCGCTGGACAGCCGTGATTTTCCCGCAGGTCTTGGCAGCAGGCATATTGCCGCCGCAGGTATTACAAGTGTAACCAAAGCAGTGGCTATAGTAATTTCCGAATCTTCAGGAGACGTAACCGTTTTTAAAAACGGCAAACTGTTCGTAACTATTGAAAAACCGGTTGAATAAAGGAAATGCAATATGCGTTTTGATAAATTTACTTTGAAAGTCCAGGAAGCGATTCAGGAAGCGCAGACGCTGGCGAATTCATACGGCCATCAGGCAATCGAGCCGGAACATCTGCTTGTTTCTTTTTTACGTCAGGAAGACGGCATCGTGGGCGCCATTTTAAATAAGCTTAATGCTTCTCCTCAAAAAATTGAAAGGGAACTGGACGATTATTTGAAGAAACAACCCAGGGTTCAGGGCGCGGGAGCGGAACAGGTGTACATGGGAGGCAGGCTCAATAAAATATTCAACAAAGCCTTGACCGAAGCGGCGCAACTCAAGGATGAATACGTGAGCGCCGAGCATGTGCTCATTACCATTGTGGAGGAAAAAACCGGTGAAGCCGGTAAAATTTTGCGTCAGGCAGGGATAACCAGGGACAGCATATTCAAGGTATTGGTGGAAATCAGAGGCAATCAAAGAGTTACCGATCCTAATCCAGAAGGCAAATATCAAGCATTAGAGCGCTATGCCAGAGATTTCAATGAACTGGCTCGTAAGGGCTCTTTTGATCCGGTAATTGGACGCGATGAAGAAATACGGCGCATAATGCAAGTGCTCTCGCGCCGCACAAAAAATAATCCGGTTTTGATCGGAGAACCGGGGGTCGGAAAAACGGCGATTGTTGAAGGATTAGCACAACGCATTGTCAATGGCGATGTGCCGGAAAGCCTGAAAGATAAACGCGTCATCGGCCTCGACATCGGCGCGCTGGTGGCGGGCGCTAAATATCGGGGCGAATTCGAAGAACGCCTGAAAGCGGTTTTAAAGGAAGTTATCAGCGCTGAAGGCGAGATAATCCTCTTTATTGATGAAATACATACGGTTGTCGGCGCGGGTGCGGCGGAAGGCTCGATGGATGCCTCCAATATGCTTAAACCGGCGCTTGCTCGCGGCGAATTGCGCTGTGTGGGTGCGACAACTTTAAACGAATATCGAAAATATATTGAAAAAGATGCGGCGCTGGAACGTCGTTTCCAGCCGGTTCTGGTTAAGGAACCGACGGTGGAAGACACCATTGCCATCTTGCGTGGTTTGAAAGAACGTTATTCGGTTCATCACCGGGTGGGAATCAAAGATTCGGCAATAGTCGCTGCGGCGACGCTTTCGCACCGTTATATAACCGACAGATTTTTGCCGGATAAAGCGGTTGACCTGATTGATGAAGCGGCGTCCCGTCTGAAAATAGAATTGGACAGTAAGCCTTTGGAAATCGACGCTATTGATAGAAGAATAATTCAACTGGAGATCGAGAAGCAATCTCTCAAAAAGGAGACGGATAAAACCGCCAAGGAACGTCGTGATAAGATTGAAAAAGAACTTGCTGAATTGAAATCCAAGGGTGATCAGTTGAAGATTCGTTGGACAACCGGAAAAGATATAAACAATAAAATACAAGATATTAAAAAGAAAATTGAAGACTTGAAATTAGAAGAGGTGAATGCCGAGCGTGAGGGTAATCTCGAGAAAGTAGCAGAAATCCGTTATGGGAAACTGGTCGCTTTGGATAAGGAGCTTCAGAAAGAACAGAAAAAATTGGATGATGTTCAAAAGAATGATCAGATGATTAAAGAAGAAGTGGATGCGGAAGACGTGGCCGAAGTTGTATCCAACTGGACGGGAATACCTCTTTCCCGGATGATGGAAAGCGACGTGCAGAAGCTGATTCACATGGAAGAACGCCTCAAGATGCGTGTTATCGGTCAGGATGAAGGCATTGGGGCGGTCTCCGCTGCGCTGCGCCGGGCTCGCTCCGGCCTGCAGGACCCCAATCGTCCCATTGGTTCATTTATCTTTTTGGGTCCCACCGGTGTGGGAAAAACAGAGCTGGCGCGGGCTTTGGCGGAATTCATGTTTGATAATGAACAAGCCATGGTGCGGATTGACATGTCGGAGTATATGGAGAAACATGCGGTGGCCCGATTGATCGGCGCTCCTCCCGGTTACATCGGTTATGATGAGGGCGGTTATCTCACTGAAGCGGTGCGGCGTAAACCTTACAGCGTGTTGCTCTTCGATGAAATTGAAAAAGCTCATCCCGATGTATTCAATATTTTGTTGCAGATATTGGATGACGGACGGTTGACTGATGGGCATGGACGGACTGTGGATTTCAAGAATACTGTGGTCATTATGACGTCCAACGTGGGCAGCCAGTGGATTCAGGATCCAACACTTACTGAGGAGGAAAAGAAAAACCGTTCGATGGAAGTCCTGCGCGCGACGTTCAAGCCGGAATTCCTAAACAGAATAGACGACACGATTATGTTTTCCGCATTGAAGCTGGAGGATATTCATAAAATTGTTGATATTCAGATTGCTCTTATTGACAAACGACTTAACGAGCGAAAGTTGAGCGTCGAATTGACAGAAAAAGCAAAAAACTATATAGCCGAACAGGGCTACAGTCCGGTTTACGGCGCGCGTCCGCTCAAGCGTTCACTGCAGAAACTGATTCTTGATCCGCTGGCAATGGAAATTCTGGAGGGTAAATTTGCTGAAGGAGATAAAATTTTAATTGACCTGTCTAAAAAAGATGAAATAACTTTAAATAAAAGTAGTGGAGGAAAATAATGGGCAACTCTATAAAAACCGCTCTTTTACTGGGAGCGTTAACAGGATTATTGATGTTGATAGGTGGTCTTATCGGCGGAAGGGGAGGCGTTTATATTGCCTTTATCTTCGCTTTGGTTTTAAATTTCGGCAGTTACTGGTTTTCCGATAAAATTGTTCTGAGAATGTATAAAGCGCAAGAAGTTTCCGAAAGCGCGGCGCCTGATCTTTACAATATTGTTCGTAATCTTGCATTGAAAGCTGCCTTGCCTATGCCGCGGGTTTATATTATTCCGGAAGAAACAGCCAATGCCTTTGCGACCGGCCGCAACGCAGAACACGCTGTTGTCGCCGTGACTCAGGGAATAATGCGGATTTTGAATAAAGAAGAACTCGAAGGCGTGATATCACATGAACTCACGCACATAAAGAATGGTGATATGCTCATTTCTTCTATTGCCGCGACCATTGCCGGAGCTATCGGTATGCTGGCCAGTATGGCTCAGTGGGCGGCTATTTTCGGCGGCGGTCGCGGTGACGATGATGATCACGGCGGAATAATCGGTTTGATAGCAATGGCGATTTTCGCTCCCCTGGCTGCGACTGTCATTCAAATGGCTATTTCCCGTTCCCGTGAATATATGGCGGATGCCGGTGGCGCAAAAATCACAAAAAATCCTTACGGATTAGCTTCCGCTTTGGAAAAACTTGCCCGGGCTTCGCAAATTATTCCGATGAATGCAAATCCATCCACGGCGCATTTGTTTATTGTCAATCCTCTAACTGGGAAGTCGCTCATGAATCTTTTTAGCACGCACCCGCCGCTGGAGGAAAGAATCGCCCGTTTAAGAAGCATGAAGCCATATTAAAAAATTATATTTCCGCAATGCGGTAAAGGAGAGGAGTCATAAATGGAAGAGAAAAAGAAGGATTCGGGATTTGTTGTGAAAGATAAACGTCTTTATGATGAATCGGGCAAAGAGCGTCCGCCGGAAGACGCGCAGGCTTCAGTTGCAGAGGAAAAGCCTAAAATTCAGGAAAGTTCTCCCACTGGGCCGAAAGAAGAATCTGATTATCCACAGGTTACCTTTACTAATTTCGTTCTGTCTTTGAGCACTTCCGCTCTTTTTCATTTCGGAGATTTTCCCGATCCTGAAGGGGGAAAAACAGAAAAAAACTTACCGGCGGCAAAACAAACCATTGATATCCTGGATATGCTCAAGGAAAAGACCAAGGGAAATCTTGACGAAAACGAAAACAATTTAATTCAAGGAGTTCTCTACGAATTGAAATTGCGCTACGTTAAAGAAAAGGCATGAAATGCTTTGGAAGGCGCCCGCGAAAATAAATCTTTTTTTGCGCGTGTTGCGGAAGCGTGCCGATGGGTATCACGACATTGTTTCCCTCATGCAAAAAATTACGCTTTACGATGAATTGATATTTTCTCCCCGCCCGAAGGGCATTACTCTTAATTGTCCAGGGAGTGAGCTGCCAACATCTGAAGATAATTTGGTATTTCGCGCCGCAAAATCTATCTTCGCTTATGCCAACTATCCTTCCGGCGTGGAAATCAAGCTTATAAAAAAAATACCGTTGGCCGCCGGTCTTGGCGGCGGAAGTTCCGATGCCGCAACAACTTTAATAGCCTTAAACAAAATATTTTCGTTAAATTTAAAAAAAAGTGAGTTAATGAAACTGGGGGCAAAAATAGGGGCGGATGTCCCCTTTTTTATTTTTGGAAACAATGCTTTAGCTTCCGGCATGGGCGATAAACTAAAAGCTCTGCAAAATTTACCCAAAATCAATTTGGTCATGATTAAACCCCCATTCCAGCTTTCAACAAAAATGGTTTATAAAAAACTCAATTTAAGATTGACAAGAGGAAAAAATAATTATAGCATTCCGCGGTTTTTGAAAATGAGTGACATAATTCAGGAATTGCATAATGACCTAGAGTCAGTTTCGTTAAAAATGCATCCGGAATTAACTGATTTAAAGCAAATGTTGTTCAGGCACGGCGCGCTTGGTGCATTGATGTCAGGCAGCGGCCCAACAGTCTTTGGCATATTTAGAGACGGAAAAGAGGCAAAAAAAATCCTGGAAGTTATAAAGAAAGAAGTTTCTTGTCACTGCTCAGTCTTTTTTGCCAAATCTTTGTAATTGTTTAATTTTCCGACTAAAATTGTAAATAATGTGCTCTATAGCATGCATTGGGGCGTCGTCAAGCGGTAAGACACAGGATTTTGGTTCCTGCATTCGGAGGTTCGAATCCTCCCGCCCCAGCCAAAAAAATATATTGAGAAAGGTTTTAAATGTTAGAAAGGATCAGGGTATTTTCCGGCAATGCCAATACTGAGCTGGCCTCAAGGATTTGCCAACATTTGGGCGTATCTTTAGGTCAAGCAAATGTTACTACTTTCAGCGACGGTGAAACCCGTGTGGAAATAAATGAAAATGTTCGCGGCATGGATGTTTTTATCATCCAATCCACGTGCCCGCCGGTAAATATCACCTGTATGGAACTCCTGATTATGATTGATGCTCTGAAACGAGCCTCTGCCGATCGGATTACCGCCGTAATACCTTATTACGGATATGGCCGGCAAGATAGGAAAGTCGCTCCACGGGCGCCGATTACCGCAAAGTTATTAGCCGATCTCATTACCGCTGCCGGAGCCAACCGTGTTCTTTCCATGGACCTGCACGCCGGTCAAATTCAAGGATTCTTCAATATCCCGGTGGACAATCTTTTTGCCACACCGGTTTTATTTGAATATATGAAAAAAAATTTCATAGATAATACTGTTGTTGTTTCGCCGGACACCGGCGGCGTGGAACGCGCCAGAGCTTTTGGAAAAAGGCTGGGAGCGAGCCTCGCCATTATTGATAAAAGAAGGGAAGGCCCCAACGAAGCCGAAGTGATGAATATCATCGGCAATGTGAAAGGTAAAAGAATTATCATTTTGGATGATATGATCGATACGGCGGGAACGGTTGTGCAGGCCGCCACAGCCATGAAAGAAGCAGGCGCTTTAGAAGTTTCTATCTGCTGCACGCATCCGGTTTTATCCGGGCCCGCGCTGGAGCGCATTGAAAGTTCCGAGATTAAGGAAGTCATTGTTACCGATACAATCCCGCTTAGCGATCGGGCAAAGAAATGCAAGAAAATAAAAGTTTTGTCGGTATCCGGGATTTTAGGTGAAGCTGTGCGACGGATTTATTACAACGATTCCGTAAGCTCATTATTTATATAGGAGGAACAAATGGAGGTAACAGATTTAGCGGCTCAAGTCCGTAAAGAACAAAAGAAAGGGCCGGCTCGCCGTTTGCGGCAGAAGGGATTTGTACCGGCGATTTTTTACGGACGATCTGCCGAAAATATTTTATTGGCGGTAAGGAATGATGAATTGGTCAAACTGCATAAAGATAAAAAAGACCATGCTTTTATCAAACTGATTATTGATGACGGTAAGAAAAAAGTGGAAAAACTGTCGTTAATTAAAGAGCTGCAGGTTCAGCCTTTGACGGGCAAGCTTTATCATGCTGATTTTTATGAAGTAGACGAAAAGCGAAGGATTACCATGGAAGTTTCTTTGCGATTTGTCGGCAATGCAATCGGCGTGGAAAATGGCGGTGAATTGCAGCATATAAAACGAGAAGTAAAAATTTCTTGTCTGCCTTTGAATCTTCCCGATCATATTGATGTGGATGTAACCAGTCTCGATATCGGTGATTCTATAAAAGTAAGAGATTTGAAGGTCGCCGAAGGAATAACCATTTTGGACCGGCCTGATAGCGCGGTGGCGGCGGTGGCGGTAATTAGAGTTGCCAAGATTGAAGAGCCTGTAAAAGAAGAGGTTGCAACTGAGGAAGGCGCCGTAGCAGAAGCAGCAGCCGCGGCACCAGCTGGCGCAACTGCGGCACCGGCAGAAAAAGCAGATAAAGAAAAGAAGGAAAAAAAGGAAAAGTAAGTCTCTGTATCGGGGCTATCAATAATCGGGCGGTAGAAAGTGCTTCCCTCAAGTTTAACAAAAATATTTTTCTGGCGCGGTAAAGAGGGAAGGCAGGCTATGTATCTGATTTTGGGTTTGGGAAATCCAGGCAAACGTTATCAGTATACGAGACATAATATAGGATTTATGGTCCTGGAAAAAATTGCCGCCCAGTGGAAAGTGGAGTTAAAGCAGAAAAGTTTTGACGCTCTTTGGAATAGAGGTAAAATCGCCGATATCAATGTATTGCTGGCAATGCCTCAAACATACATGAATTTAAGCGGTAACGCGGCAAGAAAATTACTTGCCTATTTTAAATTGGATATAAGTAATTTAATAGTTATTCATGATGATCTTGATTTGCCTTTTGGAACGATTCGCCTGAAAACCGGCGGAGGAGACGCAGGTCATAAAGGTTTGAAATCTATTACTACATGCCTCGGTTTCGCGGATTTTATGCGAATAAGAATGGGTATTGGCAAGCCTTCTGATAGGACTCCGGTTGAAGATTATGTTTTACAAAAGTTTAATCCGGACGAATCCGCCATGCTGCAACAAAGCATTCAATCTGCATCCGAAGCTGTCGAGGGAATTGTTATATCAGGTATGCAACAAGCTATGGCTAAATACCATACAAAAAAATAATTAAGTATTTTAAAAGGAGGATGGATTAATGTTACAAAACAAAAGAAGTATCTGGACATTTTTATTGAGCACTTTGATGTTCCTGCTCATGGCCGGCGCCGCATTTGCCGGTGAAGCGGACATTAAATTGCCGGATCTGGCGCAAGTCAGCTTTTTGGGTGGTTCCCTTGCCGGTTTGACCATTCTTAATGTAGGATTGGTCATCTGCGCCATCGGGATGATTTTCGGCATCATTCAATATGTGCAGACTAAAAATTTGCCCGCGCACAAGGCTATGCTTGATGTTTCCCAGACCATTTGGGAAACCTGCAAAACCTATTTGTTTCAACAGGGCAAATTCCTCATCGCGTTATGGATTTTGATCGCTATATGTATTTGTTACTACTTTGGCGTGTTGCAGGGCAAAATAGTGTCGGATATAATTATTATTCTTGTATGTTCGATTGTAGGTATTCTAGGTTCTTACACGGTGGCCTGGTTCGGCATCCGCATCAACACGGTGGCTAACTCCCGCGCTGCTTTTGCTTCTCTGAGTGGCGATCCTTTAAACATTGTCAACATTTGTCTGCGTTCCGGTATGAGCGTTGGATTGCTTCTGGTAAGCATCGAACTGTTCTTCATGATCCTCATTCTGGCTTACATTCCCAAGGAATTAGCCGGTCCCTGTTTTATCGGTTTTGCTATCGGTGAATCGCTGGGCGCTTCCGCTCTGCGTATTTGCGGTGGTATTTTCACCAAGATTGCCGACATTGGTTCCGACCTGATGAAAATTGTTTTCCATCTGCCGGAAGACGATCCCAAAAACCCCGGTGTTATTGCCGACTGTACCGGTGACAATGCTGGTGATAGCGTTGGTCCCACGGCAGACGGTTTTGAAACCTATGGCGTTACAGGCGTTGCCTTAATTGCCTTTTTGGCTCTGTCTCTGGCGAGTAATCCCGCAATGGGCGGTAAGTTGATTGTCTGGATTTTCGCCATGAGAATTCTCATGATCCTGACATCTCTTGTTTCGTATTTTGTCAATGACGTTATCAGCAAGGCATTATTTGCCGGTAAGAAAGAATTTAACTTTGAACATCCCTTAACCAATCTGGTTTGGATTACATCAATTGTTTCCATCGCTGTGACATTTGTTGCCAGTTATTATCTGCTTGGTGACTTGACTGATAAATACGCAGGTTTGTGGCTGCCTCTTTCTATTATCATCAGTTGCGGAACAATTGCCGGCGCTTTAATTCCGGAATTTACAAAAGTCTTTACCAGCACCAGTTCACGTCATTGTGAAGAAGTTGTTAACGCTTCCAAGCAAGGCGGCGCTTCTTTGAACATTCTATCCGGTCTGGTTGCCGGTAACTTCTCTGCTTTCTGGGAAGGCCTGACGATCATGATTCTGATGCTGATCGCTTATATGGTTTCTAAAAATCCGGCGGTCGTGGCTCTGATGCCTGCGGAATTTACTTTTGCCGCTCCGGTTTTTGCCTTCGGTCTGGTGGCCTTTGGTTTCCTGGGGATGGGCCCTGTGACCATCGCGGTGGACAGCTTTGGACCTGTTTCGGACAACGCGCAGTCCATTTATGAACTTTCCATGATTGAATCACGCGCCGATGCCAAAGACGTTGTGAAAAAAGAATACGGCATTGTACCCGATTTTGAATTGGCCAAGCACTTTCTGGAATCCGCTGATGGTGCGGGCAATACCTTTAAAGCGACAGCCAAGCCCGTGTTGATCGGAACGGCCGTTGTCGGCGCCACCACTATGGTGTTCGGTATAATCATTTTGCTCCAACACATGGGGCAAGCGTTGGATCCTTCATTCAGCATTGCCGCGAAGCTAAGCCTTGTTCAGCCGGAAATAATTCTGGGCTTGATCATGGGCGGCGCTGTAATTTACTGGTTTACCGGCGCTTCCATACAGGCAGTTACCACCGGTTCATATCAGGCCGTTGTGTTTATTAAGAAGAATATCAATCTGGATAAAAAAGAAGCGTCGATTGAAGACTCCAAGAAGGTTGTTCAGATTTGTACCCAGTATGCTCAAAAGGGTATGATAAACATCTTTATCGTGATCTTCTTCATGTGTCTGGCGCTGTCCTTTTTTAACCCCTACTTCTTCATCGGTTACCTGATCGGTATTGCTTTCTTCGGTCTGTTCCAGGCGATCTTCATGGCCAATGCCGGCGGTTGCTGGGATAACGGCAAGAAGATTGTTGAAGTTGATCTCAAGATGAAAAACACTCCGCTGCATGAAGCCAGCGTTGTCGGCGACACAGTCGGCGACCCCTTCAAAGACACCTCTTCGGTTTCTTTGAACCCGGTCATCAAGTTCACAACTTTGTTTGGATTGCTGGCAACGGAAATCGCGGTTACCATGAAAGATCAGAGTTTGAAGACTGGTCTGGCCGTCGCCTTCTTTGTGATTGCTTTAATATTCGTTTATCGTTCATTCTACGGCATGCGAATTGCCAGTGAAAAACTTGGTGAATAAGAAGTCTAACCCTTAAACTCAAAAGGCGCTCCAGAAATGGAGCGCCTTTTTTATGCTTAATAATTTTTCAGCAAACACGAGCAAATTACCGGTCAATGCCTTCTTCCACGGTGGCGCCAGGTCGTTCCAGGCAGGAAAGCTTGGCAACTCATCACTTAGGATACCCGGTGATATCGCGAATACTTTCAAAGAGGGGCCTCAGCCGCTGGTATATGTGTAGATACACCTCACTGTAGAGCCGGTCATATAGTTGGTGGTTTTCTGGAATAGGTTCGAACACCTCCTTAACTCTGGTCATGGCTTTTACTGCAGACGGGAAATCAGGGTACAACCCGAGTCCCACGGCCGCATCGATTGCCGCTCCGAGCGCTGATGTTTCATATGTGTGAGGACGTTCCGCGGGAAGACCGAACACATCAGCCGTTATCCGCATCGCCATATCGCTCTGCGATCCTCCGCCCGACACCCGAAGACTGGTGACGGGCGTTTTCGTTTTCCTCTGGGTATATTCTGCGCCCTCCCGCAGGGCGTAAACCAAACCCTCGAGGATAGCGCGATACAAATAGGCCCTGTTGTGTACATCGCCGAAGCCGATTATACATCCCTTTGCGTAAGGTTCCGTGTTGATTCCCGGCGACCAATAGGGCTGGAGCACAAGCCCCATCGAACCGGGAGGTATATTTTCTATGAGCGCGTCAAATAGTTTTTCGGGAGCAATGTTATTCTTCTCGGCAATCTGTTTTTCCAGTATTCCGAATTCCTCTCTAAACCAGCTAACCATCCAGAAGCCTCGATAGACCATTACTTCTGTGTAATAGGTATCGGGGATCGCGGCCGGGTATGGCGGAATCATGGACAAGAGCTCTATGTACTTCTTTGTCGTTGTGTTGAAAGTGGCTGTCGTACCGAAACTCAGGCAGCCGGTCTCCGGCGTCAGACAACCGGCGCCGAGCATTTCGCATCCCTTGTCGGTTCCTGCGGCGAACAGAGGCAGTCCTTCAGGTATTCCGGTCTCTTCCGCAGCGCGCCCCGTTATGCTTCCCAGCACTTCGGACGGCCTGACAAGCCGCGGGAGCTTTTCTTTCTCTATCGGAAAGAGACGCCACTTAAGATCGAATTTTCCTGCCCATTGATATGTCTTATTGTCGATGGGCAGGTAGCCTACGTTGTTGGCTACCGAATCCGTGAACTCTCCAGTTAGCATGTATGTGAAGAATCCGGAAAGGAGAAGGTATTTGTGAGTCTTATTCCAAATATCAGGCTGGTTCTGGCGTATCCAGTTTGCCTCGCAGTTTTGCACTGCGCCTTCGATCCGGTCCAGTAATTTTATTGCTTTCAGGACGGGCCTGGTTATGGAGGGGATGATTCCTGTCGAATCCGCCTTTCTCTGGTCAAGCCAGAGACATGCCGGGCGAAGTGGCTTACCGTCAGCCCCGATATTGATCATGGTTGCGCGCTGCGTGGTCAACGTAACTCCGGCTAACGACTCTTTTACCGTCGTGTTAACCCCGCCAAGAAGCTCTTTGCATGCGCCGCAGAGAGTTTGCCAGTAGTAATCTGGGTCCTGCTCTGCCCACCCCGGATGTGCCGAAAAATAAGGTTCTATCTGGCGTTTTACAATGCGCACGATATTTCCCGAAGTATCGATCAATGTCGCCCGTATCGACTGGGTTCCCGCATCAATCGATAAAATCATTTCTCCCGGTTTTTTTTTCTGGTTTTCCATTGGATTTACCCTTTAATAGGCGAACCACTATTTATCACTGGATCTTGAATTTTTCGAGAGCCGCCTCAATATTTTTTCGGCTCTCCTGAACTTTATTTATAATTTTCCTCCCTGATTCTTCTGTTATGACATTCACTTTTATCTCGCGCTCAATTTCCGAGATATATTCGGAAAGCAAATCGTAATCGATCATCACGGTGGTTACAAAAATTCGAAATGTGTCAACCAGCATGTTAACATGTTCGGCAAGGTCTTGGAGATCATCTCCTTTTCTCAGCTTGACATTTACATCCAGGTTTCCCTCTTTTATCATATGAAGAGATTTTTTCAGGCGATACAATGGCCCTGCGATTTTGTGAGTAATATATATACTCAATGTTCCGAATAATAGAATAACCGCTCCGATTCCCGGCCAGACCGTGCTATGGAGAATGAGGAATGTCCTTGCTGCTTCAGCTTTTTCAGAAAGAGAATAAAAATTAAAATAAAGCGTAAGTATATACGGGGAAAAAATAACGATGACAAAGGCAAAGGTGTATGTCAGCAGAAGAAATATGGTCAGAAGAATGTACTTTGTCTGAAACTTTTTTTCGATATAATATATTCTGCGCTTTTTAATATCCATGATTATCTTCCTTCTATAGTAATATTGCCTTCTGTTAACGTCAGGAACGTATGTTTGTTATCTCTTGCCCGCACAGTCAGAATGTAACTCGTGCCGCTGAGAGAGTAACTTTCTACGGAATAGAATTCTTCTTTCATCTGGCTGCAAAACATTGAAGGAAATACCATACGCTCTTGGTCATCGACACAATTGATAAAATCGATACTGGCAGGATAGTTTCCCTTGTCCATCTGGTAGCTCAAAAGCATCTTTCCAGCGCTATCGAGGACACTGTGGGCGACAGTAACTCTTGCTTTACTGATGTAATTTGTGTAGATGTTAATGGCGATTGTTATAAGAACTGCCAGAAGGACCAGAGCTATGGCCAATGCTGTGATAGTGAGCCCGGAACATCCCCTTATTGTTTGCATTCCGCATGTTGATTTATCTTTTGGTCTTCTTTGCATTTTACCTAACCAGATTCATCGATAATTGGTGCATAGTGAAAGAAAATCAGTCACATTTTTACAAAAAATTGCTCGTGTTGATCAGCTAGGCCGGTTACTTGAAAAAACTATTTCCCTCTGCCGGTTTTTGCCCGAGAAAGGGCTTCTCCTTACCTTTGATAAAAATTTACTTTTTTGTTGGAGAGTATAAGAGATTTTAGTTTTGTATGTCAAGAAAATAAAAAAATTTTCTGACTGAATACCTGAGTCTGATAATTTAACTAATACCAATTCTAAATCAAAGCGCTATTTTTGTTGGCGTCGTTGTCGGCTTCCTCAACGTATGTACAATACGCCTCGTCGCCTCCGCCTAGCCGCCTCAATATCATCTTTGATTTAGAAATGATATAAGACAAATCTAGAATTCGAAATAGAAGTTTATCTGCGGTTCGATGATTTTACCCATTGTTTCCAAAGATTTAATTTTCGAATCACTGTAAATCAAAGATGTCATGGCATTGATAATTTTTGATAATTGCTCGTCATCTCTGTTAGAATATGTTTTATCTCTGTCAGCAATGAAAGTATTTTCCGGGAAAAGAATAACTTTAATGTTAGCCGGTACGGACTTTTTTTCTATTTTCGGTGTTGAATCATTATTTTTATCAGGAGTTGGGGAAAATATATCTCTGAAGTCATTACGAATCGGCATGTTTATATCAGCCGCAGATAAATCTTTAATTAAAATCTCATTGCTAAAATTGCCTGAAGTCAAATCAACATCTACGACGAAGGGTTCCCAATTGAAAACGAATCCGGCGGAGTTGGCGGGTGTAGCTACTGTTAAACAAAAAATAATGATGATTTTTAATCCAATTATTCTTTTCATATGGCTCAGTTATATTCCCTCCGGCTGAAGTCGGGGGATTCTAAGTCGCGTGATCAAATATTCCCGATTTTTTTTAAGGCAGCTTTATCTTTTGTCCATAAAATAATGGAGCGGTGCTCTTCATATTATTGAGTTTAAGCAGTTCTTGCACTGTTGTCGAATTATTCTTTGCCAGAAGAAAGAGAGTGTCTCCTTTTTTGACCGTATAAATTCTTGACGGCTTTTTTCGAATGTTAGACTTATTCTTATCAGTTTGTTTATTGTATGCCTTGCCTGTTTCATCATCTTTTGGGGAAGCATCCTCATTTTGATGAGCTGCAGCAGTTCCTGATAAATACTCTCCTATTGAGGAGGTTATAGATTTTGCCAGTTTCTTTTGAAAACCACTTTGCTTTAACAAAAGTTCCTCTTGAGGATTAGATATATACGCTGTTTCGACTAATACCGCCGGGATGTCCGGCAATTTTAAAACGCGAAAAGGCGCTTCCTGAACGCTTTTATATTTTAAGCAATTGACCATATCAAGATGCTTCATTAAAATGCCGGCATAAATTTTCGACAAATTAATCGTATTGGTTTGAAACATGTTCATTATAATCTGATTAGATTCATTGTTACCTTCGCTTTCGGGAACACCGCCGAGGATGTCGGATAAGTTTTCATTTTTGGCCAGCAGTTTTGCGGCTTCATTACTGGCTGCGCCGGTGGAGAGGCAATATACGGAACTGCCTTTAGCGCTGCGGTTTCTGGCCGCGTCCGCGTGAACGCTGATAAATAGGCTGGCGCCCAGATCTTTAGCCTTTTGCAGCCGTTTGTGGAAAGAAACATAATAGTCGCCATCACGGGTCAATACTGCTCGATATCCGGGCATTTTATTAACGGCTTTTTTGATTTCGCGGCCAATGGAGAGCACGACATTTTTCTCATAAGTTTTATTTTTTCCTATCGCTCCCGGATCTTCACCACCATGCCCGGGATCAATAACAATTATTTTTTTTTGTTTGGGTTCGGAAATATTGGATGTTTTTTCTTCTTCTTCCTTAGAAACTTGTTCCAGAAAAATATCCACAACAACCCGGTTGGGCTTATCCTGAAACTTTTTTAATTTAAAAACTTCAATTTTTTGGTGTTTATCCAGAACAAATTCGATTTTGACAGTATCTTCAACAAGGCGATGAAACCCCATCTTTTTAATTCCGGGTTTATTAATGATGATTCCGGCTGGTATTGATTTGGAGAGGCATGCTTCCTTAAAATTCAAAATGAGAATCTTTTCGCTTTCCTTAACTTCATAATTAGGCTCGTCATCCACATCTAAAACAATTCGTGTATGATCCGGAGCTGTCCAATGACGGACATTCAAGATTTCTACGGCGCCATAAGAATTTGTGGAAATCAAGCTTACGATAAGAATTGTCAGTAAATAAGTAAATCTCTTTAAAATATTTCTTTCTTTACACATCATGGATGAAAAATAGCAAATTTGTTCAGGAACTGCAACTATTAGATAGAAAAGATATTGACAAGCTCTTTTGATAATGTCATTTTCCTTTTGCAGAATTTAAGAATGGATAGTTAAGGATATCTATGCGGGAAAATATTTTTAAAAAAGCGTTAATGAATCCTTCCGTTTTTCCGGTCACATGGGAACTTGTGCCGGGAAGAGGCGCAAGGGAAGTGGCGCAGGAAAATGCCCTGGCTTATGCCAAACAGGCCGCCGAAGGTGGGAAGATATATGCGCTGACCGTTACGGACAATCCGGGAGGAACCCCGGCCATGTCCGCCGATTTCATGGGCTGTGAAATTCTGAAGCTCGGCATTGAACCCCTCGTCCATTTTACCTGTAAAGACAAGAACCGCAGTCAGATCGAAAGTCAGCTCTACGCGCTGGATCGGGCTGGCGTCAGAAATCTGCTGGTTATGAGCGGCGATTACCCTGTGTCCGGTTATCAGGGGAGACCTGCTCCAGTCTTTGATCTGGATCCTATTCATTCCCTGCAACTGATATCGGACATGAATCGGGGATTGGAGTATCCGGGCGTTAAAGGCAATATCCGTCATCAGCCCAGCGATTTTTTCCCCGGAGCTGTAGTTTCTCCCTTCAAGGCGACCGAAGCGGAACAGATGCTCCAGTACTATAAACTGAGAAAAAAGATCGATGCCGGCGCTCAATTTATCGTTACGCAACTGGGATACGATGCCCGAAAGTTTCATGAAGTGTTCCTCTTTATGAAACAAAACGGTTTCAACCTACCGATTATGGGAAATATTTATATCCTTCCGTACGGCGCGGCTAAGATGATGAACCGCAACGACCTGCCCGGCTCTGTAGTTACGGATAAACTCCTCGCCCAACTGGATCGGGAGCGAAACGATCCCGATAAGGGAGAAGGAGCAAGAATTCTGCGCGCCGCCCGCATGTACGCAGTACTGAAGGGCATGGGATACAGCGGAGTTCATATCGGGGGGCACAATATTAAATACGAACAGGTGCTAGAAATTATCCGTCAGGGGGAGACTCTCGCTTCCCAATGGACTGATTTTGTCCGGCACTTCGATTATCCCATTCCTGGCGGCTTTTATTATTTTGAGCATGATGCGAACACCGGTCTTAACTTGGAGACGTTGACTAAACGACAGTCAAGGCCGCTCGATGTTGAGATCGAATGCTCCTATGGTTTTTCGCGGTTCTTCCATGAACTCATGTTTGAGCCGAAAAAGAAACTTTACAGCGTAATGAAGGGATTCAGCGGCAAAGTGGCCGGGACTAAGATGGAGAGTATTTTTCACAAACTGGAACACTTAACCAAGGTCTTGCTCTTTGACTGCAAGGACTGCGGTGATTGCGCCCTCATTGATGTGGCCTATCTCTGTCCTATGTCACAATGCCCGAAGAACCAGCGCAACGGGGCCTGCGGCGGGAGCTTTGAGGGATGGTGCGAAGTCTATCCGGGAAAGAAGCGGTGCGTCTATGTCCGGGCATATGCCCGATTGAAAAAACACGGCGAGGAAGCACAGTTGGAGGAAGGCGTTGTCCCGCCATGTAACTGGGATCTTTATCAAACCTCATCCTGGATAAATTTCTATTTGGGTAAAGATCATACCTCAAAAAAAACAGGACAGTAGTTTGTCAGGAGTGTTACAATTACATTTTTTAACCAAAGATGATATCAGTACCAAAAATTATGCGAAGCTTTTACAAGGGCGATTAGCTCAGTTGGATAGAGTACTGGCCTCCGAAGCCAGGTGCCGTGAGTTCGAATCTCACATCGCCCAAATAAAATCAAATACTTACTAAGTGTTTTAAATATTCTGATTATTCCTAAAATAACTTTCCCCAGCACTATCCCCAGCAAGTTAAGGGGTTTTACCCCTTTTTACTATACTGGGGATCTCCAACATTTATTCATAGTGTAATTTTCCGCATACCGCCCGAGGAAAAGAATGCTTTCCCAGCAGCACCCCTACCATGACCTGGGATTCGCAATAGGGGCGGGTATGAGCCTCTCTCATGGGGACCGTGTCTATAACTCACGCCTCAAAAAAAGGATGCCTTTAAGAGTCTGCTTTCTTCCAATTAATGTTTGCTAATAGAAAAAGTCATTGCCGGAAAAATTTTAGAAAAAATATGAAAATATGAGGCGGAGTTCGGTGAGCGTGATTTATTTCTTTCTTCCTCAAAGAAATAACCAGTTATCCTTGTAAGGTATGGTAGCTTTCAATCCGTAAGTGCGCCACGAGGCTGCACAAAAGATGAGGGTAGACCCCTCGGAGCCGGCTTGCAGGGGCAGGCTTCAAACCACCTTGAGCTGCATTGGTAAAGAGCCATTGTGGTGAGCGTCAAGGAAAAGGCAGGGCAAAGACCCTGTCAGGTGAGGTTCAGGGAGGCGAGCGCAAGCGAACTATTGATGAGGTGTCGAAATGAAAAGGACGATGTCAGAACTGGGGGGCTTACGGGACTTCAGGATAAGTTCAAGGGAAACCTGTTTACCGCTTGAGCGACATCCGGCATAAAGGTAGCGCGAACCTGATCCGGGCTTTTGAGTGGAACGTGGGAACCTGTCGTCCCGATGCTAAGGGAGAAATTCAAGTGGAGGAAACCACAAGAATGAGAGTACTGATGCGGGACACGGGGGCGGAGCAGTCAGTAGTAGGGAAGAAGGTTCTGTAATGGGACTGGACCGAAGGGACTGCGTTGTCTGGCTATATTTGCAAGTCAACCAGAAAATGGGAGGAGCTTCGTGAATAGAGCAAAGCCGTTTTATATTTCAAAATGGGAAGTATGGGAAGCATACAAGTTGGTGAAGGCGAACAAAGGGGCTGCCGGAGTAGACGGGCAATCCATTGCAGAATTTGAAGAGGATTTGAAAGATAACCTTTTTAAGAACTGGAATCGAATGTCCTCAGGCAGCTATTTTCCACCACCTGTACGTCGGGTCGATATACCAAAGGATAATGGGAAAACCAGGCCGCTGGGAATACCAACAGTGGCAGACCGCATTGCCCAGACGGTAGTCAAGCGATACCTGGAGCCGATCTTGGAAGAACATTTCCATACGGACTCTTATGGGTATCGTCCAGGGAAGTCTGCGATAGAGGCCGTAGGGGTTGCACGTCAGCGTTGCTGGCGATACGACTGGGTACTTGACCTTGACATCAAAGGTTTCTTTGACAATATCGACCATGATCTTTTGATGCGGGCGGTAAGGAAACATACCGATTGCAAATGGGTACTTCTATACATCGAAAGATGGTTGAAGGCTCCGGCGCAATTGGCAGATGGCAGCCTGATTAATCGGGAGAAGGGGACTCCGCAAGGGGGAGTGGTTAGTCCATTACTTGCGAATCTCTTCTTACATTACGCGTTCGATCTATGGATGAATAGGCAATATCCTCAGATTCCATTCGAGCGGTATGCCGATGATGGGATTTGTCATTGTCGGAGCAGAGCCGAAGCGGAAATGCTTCGTGTAGCGATGGAAAAGCGTTTTGCTGAATGCGGGTTAGAGCTAAACTTGCAGAAGACGAGGATTGTTTACTGCAAGGAAGATGGACGGCGAGGAAATTATCCTGAGCAGAAATTTGATTTCCTAGGTGTTGAGTGCCACGACATCGTAGACAATATTTCGTGCCAGGACATCGTGGACACTCAGTATTTTAACGTAACTTATATTTGAATTCCTCGACCTGAATTTTATCCAGGAAGAGTTTTAGTTTTTGTTCTTTGACATTGATTGTAGCTATCACATATTCGTGTTTTAGTTGCGGAGAGACAGGAAACATCTCGCCAAAGATATTAAGTTTCAAATCACTCCGGATGAGTCGCACCAAATGATATCTGCCAGTTTCCGGCTTTTTCAAGCGATGATTTGGCGCTTCTTTTTCTTTCGGGAAACACAGCTTTACGTTTGAGGCGGCCAGAGCTTTCAGCGGCGTTTTTCCATCAAGCTTGCTGTAACGATATCTGCTGTTGTGGCGCTGTTCGAAAACCAGCGAACCAGTTTTGAGCTCTTCTTTCGTTGCCATAACGTTCTTGTTGAGAAACATTTGCTGGTAGCGGTTATTAAAGTTTTCGATCATTCCGTTCCGCCAAGGTTCGGCCATCGGAATGAACCAAGGCTCAACGCCATAATGCAGGCACAACCTAATAAGCGGCCCCATGCCACGAGGATGTGTGGGACTGCCATAAAAAGTCATGGCATTATCAATCTGTACGTTGTTTGGTATTCCCAAACGCGACCAGATGGCCCATAAGCCGTCAATAATTGCTCGTCCAGACTTGGATAGAGATGGATACAAACCACAGCGAACAGTTGCCGTATCAATCACATTGAGGCTGTAAAACCGCACAGGGCCTTTCAAGTAGCACGGTCCGACCAGATCGGCTTGATGAGTCTGATTTGGCCTAAGCTCCGGCAACTTTGGATATGCCGTGCTTTTGGCTTCATATTTGCCTGTTCGACGGTATGTCAGCTCATGGCGGCTCAATATCCGGTTAATGGTTCTGATGGAAGGCAACGGCTTTACTCCGATGTCTTCTATTTCCCAGTGAATGGCCTGAGCGCCGCAAAACAGATCATGGTTGTAGAGATTAAGACGAATCATCTTGACTATTTCTACAACTTCTACCGGCGTGTATGTGGCAACGCCAATTGGCCGTCTAGAACGACTCTCACTCCAAGATTCATCATCGGTGTAACGCTTATTCCATTTGTACAACCATGCTTTTGACTTATTCAGGGATGTACAGATTGATGCCGGGCTTTCACCACTTTTGAATCGCTGCACAGCTAAAATCCGTTGCTGTTTGTCTTCTTTTTCTTTCATGAACACCTCCAATTTGTTTTAGATGTTCATGAAATTGCGTGGTAGCTATTCGATTGTCAAAGAACTTTGTCCACGATCTCTTGGCACATTTTTCCGTCTACGATGTCGTGGCACTCAACACCTAGGCTTTACATTTCAGCCTAGGAGAGCGAAAAATCGCAAGGAAAAATTATTCGTCGGATTTATGCCTGCAATTAGCAACAAAGCCAAGAAATCGATATGCGAGAATATGAGGCGATGGAAAATGCACCGGCAAACGGACAAATCCCTAGACGATCTAGCCCGAGTAGTCAACCCAGTATTAAGGGGTTGGATTAACTATTACGGCAGTTACTACAAATCAGCTCTTTACCGTGTTTTTCAACCTCTGAACAATATACTTGTTCAGTGGGCATCCCGGAAATACAAGAGACTGAGGGGGTATGACCAGAGGGCTAGTCAGTGGGTGCAAGGGGTGTTTCACAGGCAACCAAAGCTATTTGCTCATTGGCAACTCTCGCAAGTTAAGGCTGGACAATAGGAGCTGGATGACGGGAGACTGTCACGTCCAGTTCTCGGAGAGCGCGAGAGTGAAATTCTCTCGCGCCACTCGACTAAACACAATTCACCCTGAAGATAAACATCGACACCTTACATTTTGTGGCCAGTATTTAATTGACATACAAGGCGGGTCGTCCTAAAATTCCCAAATTATAAGCGATGATAGAACATAGGATGTGGTAAAGAATTGATTACTTTTGTTTAATTATTAAATAGATGTTTTCTATTAATGAAGAAAAAATACACTTGCCTCATAATAACATTTTTAATTGTTTCTTCTTTTATCGCTTATAGACGGATTTTAGGTAATGGTTTTGTCTGTTTTGATGACATCGAATACATTACCTCAAACGATTATATTAAGTCAGGCATTAATCCGGAAAGTATTAAATGGGCACTTAGTGCTGTTGTCTGTAGTAACTGGCATCCTTTAACTTTGCTTTCTCATACTCTGGACTGGAGCTTGTTCGGAGCAAATGCTTCCGGCCATCACCTCATTAATTTGCTCCTGCACATAGGCACTGTTCTCTTTTTGTTTTCCTTTTTAAACACGATGACAAAGAATCTTTGGCCATCGGCATTTGTCGCCGCCCTTTTTGCCCTTCATCCTTTACGGGTGGAATCCGTGGCCTGGGCCGCCGAGCGCAAAGACGTTTTAAGTATGTTTTTCGGATTAGCTAGTATCTACGCTTATGCTCTTTATGCCGAAAGTTCCAAGCTTTCTAAGTATTTTCTTTGTTTAATATTATTTTCTTTGAGCTTGATGGCCAAACCAATGCTGGTCGCTTTGCCTTTTGTCTTACTTCTTCTTGATTATTGGCCTCTGGGCCGCTGGCAAAAGGCTTCAACTCCAGTGAATATACCAGTATTGGTTGATACAAAAGCAGGCAAGAAAAAAAACAAACAGTGCAAAGTCGATTCTACTAAAGAGAAAAACATATCCACGCCGCTAACGAACCGATCATCAATAATCAGTTCTCTTTTGTGGGGGAAAGCACCTTTTATTTTCTTAACAATCGTTTCAAGTATCGTAACCCTCTGGGCTCAAAATAAAGGTAATGCTTTTATTTACATGGAACACCTGTCCTTTCTCGATCGTGTTGTCAATGCGATCATTTCTTATGTTTCTTATTTGGGAAAAACTTTCTGGCCGGTTGATCTGGCTGTATTTTATCCCTATGGACATTATTTTCCATTCTGGCAAGTCTTAGTTTACTGCTTCATCCTGCTTGGAATTACTATTGTTGTTATTTATGCCTTTAAGAAATTACCTTTTTTATTCGTGGGCTGGTTTTGGTATTTGGGAACTCTAATTCCCGTAATTGGGTTGGTGCAGGTCGGCGAACAAGCAATGGCCGATCGCTATACCTATTTTCCCTCTATCGGCATTGCCATTATGCTGGTCTGGGGCATTCCTCTTTTGGTCCCTCGTGAAGACATGCGCAAAAAGATTTTATTCCCGACTGGAATAGCCATCTTAGCCATCCTGTCAGTTTTGACCTGGCAGCAATGCGGTTACTGGAAAAACAGTATTGAGCTTTTCAATCATGCTTTGCATGTAACAAAGGATAACTATCTTGCGCATAACCATTTAGGCTTTGCCTTGTTTAATGAGGGGAAAATCGAGGAGGCTATTGATCATTATAACAAGGCCATCCGCATAAGACCGAATTATGCCGATGATTACAGTAACCGGGGAGTTGCTTACACTCAACTCGGCCAGTATCAACGTGCCATCGAGGATTATAATCACGCCATCCTCCTGAAACCAAATTATGCCATTGCCTACTACAACAGGGGGAATTCTTATGGTGATCTTGGACAGTATCAGCAAGCTATTCGGAATTATAATGTAGCCATTTATCTGAAACCGAATTATCTTCAAGCCTACAACAACCGAGGGAATACTTATCTAAACCAAGGCAACAAAAACCTTGGCTGCGATGACGCACAAAAAGTTTGTGCATTGGGAGACTGTAGATTGTTAGAAATAGCCAAAGGCAAAGGGGACTGCCATTGATTTTTTAACACCTGGTTTTATTGTTTGGTCAACCAGAGATGGGAGGAGCCGGATGATAAGGTAAAACCGCCAAGTTAGTTTGGCGGTGGGATGATAAGAGCCGTATGACGGGAGACTGTCACGTACGGATGTGTGGGAGCGTGGGGGTGAAATTCCCCCGTGCCACCCAACTTTCCAATTATGACAATTGTCCAATACTGAAACCTAAGTTGGCGGATTCAACAATCCTGCTGGTTCGGAAGGAGTATTTATTATTATTTATTTTTTTCTTAACAAATCATCAGACAATTTTGACTTGCCTACTCCCTTTTAATCGGTAATCAATATTTAATTGACAGGCAAGAATGATTTTCCTATACTCTCTTGACATTATAGTTAAGCAGGGTTTTATACGCTTCCGAAGTGAGCGGGAGTAGTGTCCGTTTTTGCAAAAGGAAAGAGGAAATAACAGCTAATGAAAAAAATATTAGGAACGATGTTAGCAATAATTTCGGTGGTTATCTTGATAGCAATTCTTATTTGTTGTAGCAAGCCATATGTTGAGCATACCACAACTGTGAAAACCACCGATGATAGTCGTTTCATCGCCTATGACAACGGAACGGTTTTTGACACGAAGACGAAACTGATGTGGGCAACTAAGGACAATGGGAGTGATATAGGATGGCAAGATGCCAAGTTCTATTGTGAGAATTATCACGGGGGCGGTTATAAGGATTGGCGGATGCCTAAACTGGATGAACTGGAGGGGTTATATGATGAGCGAAAAGCCCGTCCGGCAGCATGCTCTAACAGCAATAACATTCATATCGCAACGGAGTTAATTGATATTACCTGTTTCTGTATATGGACATCGGAGACAAACCCAACTACAGACGAAGCCGCCATCTTTGATTTCGGTTCTGGCATACGGTCTGCGTTCGCCAGTCAGATGAGTCTTAGCCGCGCACTTCCGGTGCGTTCCGCCAAACAGATTAATTGATTATTTTATTTTTCCGGGTACAGGCGTAACTGAATATTATAAATAGAAGAATCCTCAATTATGATGACTGCAAAATACTGTGGATAAGCAGGTGAACTCAATAAGCACTTCTTCCTGCCACACATTGCTGTCTCGAAAAAATATACAACATTTTAATCGTAAATAATCAAAATAGCTGAACTCTAAATTAACTTATGGTAGAATTATTCAGAACAGGTTAAAGGACCTTTGTGATGGGGATTTAAAGATTGATAAAATTAAATTATATAACTTACTTTTTAAAGAGAGAGAAGCTGGTAGTTTACAATACTTAATTTATTTGGAGGGGAAAATGAAAAAAATTATGTTTCTATTTTTTGTAACGTTTATACTTATAGGGTGTTCTTATATTGATGAAGATTTAAGGAAAACAGGGTTTACTTTTATTGATACAGATTTAAGGAAAGAAACCGCCAGAGCCATAGGTGGTTTTACGCCTGATCAAGTAATTGTTTCAAACGTTGATGAAGGCACAATGTTTATCGAATGGGATGCAGCTACCCCCAAAGGAGATTATGGCTGCAGTTCTTATGAAGGTAAGGTAAATTGTATGAAAATTGACCTCACAAAGTCGTATTAGGATTGGGAGGTTTATTATTATTCAATTCAGGTAATCTAATTTTCATCTAATTTTCTCCCCTCTGCATATTTATTACCCATCTGGATACCAATAAGTGGATATATTTTATCCATCATCGCTTAAGAAATTTAAGTATCTATTAGATAATATTTAGTTATATTCGATGTTTGGTATACGTTATTCTGATTGGCCTATTTATTGCTGTTGATATGATCAAAATACTTTTGCAAAAGGAATCTAAGTATTGGATGATCAAAAAGCAGAAGAAATCATTTCATTGTTAAATAATAGATGTAAGGATAATTAATAAATTACCGAGATGAATTTTGCGTCCTCCTTTGTAGTCGCTTCATCAATAGAGGATTTCATAGCCTCGGAGTGGTGCCCGGGGCTATGAAATATTGCGGCCACAAATATTTTGCATTTGATCTAATTCAAAACTAGTTACATCTATATATACCACATTATTAAAATTGGAATCGTATGAATACAAATATCTTTAGAAAAAAAAGAAGGAGAATTGTATGGGTAAAAATATAAGATGGACTTTGTTTCTTATTTGCATATTTTCACTTATTTTATCTTCGTGCTCAAACACAGACACAAACAATTCGTCATCTGGCAGCGTTAATATGTGGACTTGGGTTAGCGGTTCTAGTACAGGTAATGCTACAGGCAACTACGGCACACTTGGTGCTACTGTCACCAGTAATGTACCTGGTGCCAGATATGGCGCAGTTTCGAAGTTTTATGTCAATAATATCTGGCTTTTCGGTGGGTATGGTTATGATTCAACACTATCGGATGGAACTGGTTGTCTCAACGATCTCTGGAAATTCGATGGCACAAACTGGACTTGGGTTAGCGGTTCCAGTGCTCTGAATCAAGCTGGCACTTACGTCGCAATAGGTGAAGCGGGCACACCGGGTAGTAGGTATGGTTCAGTTTCATGGATCGACAACAACGGTAATCTCTGGCTCTTCGGCGGGTATGGTTATGATTCGGCGGGCAATTATGGTTATCTCAACGATCTCTGGGAATTCAATGGCACAAACTGGATTTGGGTTAGCGGTTCCAGTACTCGGAACCAGGTCGGCACTTACGTCGCGATAGGCGAAGCGGGCACACCGGGTAGTAGGTATGATTCAGTTTCATGGATCGACAGCAACGATAATCTCTGGCTCTTCGGCGGGTATGGTTATGATTCGGCGGGCAATTATGGTTATCTCAACGATCTCTGGGAATTCAATGGCACAAACTGGACTTGGGTTAGCGGTTCCAGTACTCGGAATCAGGTCGGCACTTACGTCGCGATAGGCGAGGCGGGCACACCGGGTAGTAGGTATGGTTCAGTTTCATGGATCGACAGCAGCGGTAATATGTGGCTCTTCGGCGGGTATGGTTATGATTCGGCGGGCAATTATGGTTATCTCAACGATCTCTGGAAATTCAATGGCACTAACTGGACTTGGGTTAGCGGTTCTAGTACAGGTAATGCTATAGGCAACTACGGCACACTTGGTACTACTGCTACCAGCAATGCACCGGGCGCTAGAGAGTATGCAGTTTCATGGATCGACGGCAGCGGTAATATGTGGCTCTTCGGCGGGTATGGATATGATTCAACACTATCGGATGGGACCGGTTATCTCAACGATTTCTGGAAATTCGATGGCACTAACTGGACTTGGGTTAGCGGTTCTAGTACAGGTAATGCTATAGGCAACTACGGCACACTTGATACTACTGCCACCAGCAATGCACCGGGTGCTAGAGAGTATGCAGTTTCGGTGTTCGATGGCAGTAATCTCTGGCTTTTCGGCGGGTATGGCTATGATTCAACGACCAGCGGCTATCTTAACGATCTCTGGGTCTATCAGCCGTAAAAGAAATAAACTTGGGTAAAATCTGGTCAACTGTATTAATATTCATAGTTTCAAAAAGATATCGATATCGAGGCAACAAGTAAAAGATGACTTATTCCCCAAAAGGAGCACTCCATAAAGGTGTCGACAATGCTATTTTCATTCTTTTTTGCGACGGCTGGCCGTCATGGGGGGGTCAATCCGTTATCAATGAAACAGTGATTATTTCCTCTTTTTAAAAATAATTAATAATGCTATTATGGCACTGGAGTCACGTGTGACCCCCATGGTGCCCTTTAGGGTGTTTAGGTTATTAGGTTATCGGAAAATGAATTATTATGCAAAGTTGATGCAAATTGACTGCGTAAACAGAAAAATTAAAGATATTTCTGTTATTTTTTATGATAAAAAAGGCAAGGTTATTTATTCGTCACCGAAAAGTGAATCTGGTGAATGGAATGATATTCTTCCCGATACAGTTGGTGAAAAATTAATCAATATAGTTTCTTGCGAAACTGTTACTTCAAAGGAGGCTGTTGCTGCTCCCAAGATTGAGGAACCTGTTATTCCTGTTGCTGACGCCAAAGTTAAGGAGCCATCTGCTTCCAATGAAGCCGTTGCTACCGATAATTCAGATCGAGTTAACAATAGACAAATTGAGACAAAATCTGCTTCTGAAGAAGCTGTCCGATTAGCAATGTCGGATATTCCACTATAAATTATTTTTACAAGGAGGGTCTTATGAAAAAGACATCATTGGTTATTGTCGGCTTGTTCATGTTGTTGATGCTTCCTGGAGTTTCCTTCAGTGATACATCAAGTGTTACTACCATTGCTACCACTACTCAAGGACCTTACATTAGCGGTCAGTTGGGAGTGTCTATCCTGTCCGATAGCGATTTAACAGCTTCAAACGGAACAGCAAAGGATGCATTCAACTCTGGCTTTGCGACTGATATAGCAGCCGGGTATAACTTTGGGATGTTCAGATTGGAAGCAGAAGTTGGATACCAGAGAAATGAAATCAATAAGATTACTATTTGTTATAAAGGGAGCTGTGGCTCTGGGAATTCTTCAGCCGATGCGTTAGCCTTTTCGGGCTTGGCAAACGTCTACATCGATTTTGTAAACAGAAGTCCGCTTACGCCATACATCAGCGGTGGAATTGGTGTGGCTAGAATTGACGCCAATGATTTTAGAGAAGGGGGAACGCTCATTGGTAATGGTAGTACAAATGGTGAAGTATTTGCGTATCAGGCTGGAGTGGGTCTTGCATTTGCCATCAATCAACATCTGGCTATCGATTTAAAATATCGTTACTTTGCTACGACAGACCTTGATGTCGCGAACGGTAAGTATACATTTCAATCCAACAATATCTATTGCGGGTTTAGGTACAATTTTTAACTGACTTGCTACAATATTCAATAAAGTCAGAGATAGATGACATTCCTACTCTGGTTTTATTTTCTTCAGCTATCAAAGCAGGGGTTCATTAACGAAACATAGCAACTACTTTTTTATTTTTATAATTGCGGTATTCTTTTATGAGAAAGCAGGTGCATATTTACTTACCATGATGGATAATATATATTGAAACGCCGGAAAGAAAATTGGAGATGCATGAAAGGACGGAAAGTCTTTTAAATAGATTTTTAAAGTAAAGGACTGATATCTGTTCCAGCCGATTGCTACGCTGATTTCTACGTTGCACCTTTCGAACCAGTAATCCTCAATTCCTAAAACTGCCCACTACTGAAACTAAGTGAAGTCGATAAAATATGTTTGAAAACTTTTTTTATAATCTCTGCGGAAAAACGTTTGTTTTATCCTCATCTTTTTTGTATCCTGCAAAAACTTATTTAACAATGGTTCACAAATATTTTTTAAACAAGGAGATCTATGTATGCCAGCAAAAAAAATTGTTGCTTCAAAAAAAAGTAAACATTATGGGTGGGTACCCGATGTGCCCGATCAGCGTGATTATTTGCTTAGCGCCGTGCTTCGTGTACCGGCAAAGTTACCTCCGTTGGTAGATTTGCGTCCGACTTGTTCCAAAGTAGAGGATCAGGGACAACTGGGCAGTTGCACCGCCAACGCTCTGGCCGGCGCGCTGGAATTTCTGGAAAGGAAGGATAAAGTTTCTTTTGAGGATTTCAGCAGACTGTTTATTTACTATGACGAAAGAGCTGTTGAACACACTATTCAATCCGACTCCGGAGCCATGATCCGTGATGGTATAAAGACACTGGCCAAACAAGGTGTTTGCTCGGAAAGGAAATGGCCTTATATTATCTCGAAATTCCGGATTAAACCGACTCCAGCTTGTTACAAGGATGCGGCGAATCATAAAATTACTTCTTATCATCGCATCATCACGCTGGATGAAATGCGCGCGTGCCTGGCTGAAGGCTTTCCGTTTGTCTTTGGTTTTACGGTGTATGAAAGCTTTGAATCGCAGGCAGTGGTAAAAACCGGCGTTGTGAACATGCCGGAGCAAGGTGAAAAGTCATTGGGTGGACATGCTGTTCTTGCCGTAGGTTACGACGATGCCAAGAAAAGATTTATTGTGCGTAATTCCTGGGGAGAGGGTTGGGGAATGAAAGGATATTTCACCATGCCCTACAAATATGTTGCGGACAGAAATCTATCCGACGATTTCTGGACAATTCGCCGCGGCGAAAATATGATTTCCAAAAAATAAGAAGTGAAGAGAAAAATGATGGTAATATAGGGACGTTGATTTTTTCTATAATAGAATGGTCAATGTTCCTATCTTTATATTTCACTAATTATCCGAGTGATGTTCATACACATGTTCCCGCTGTGGTATTGAGGACTCACGCTTTAACGGTGCTCACAAGAGCCTTTTCCTGTGCAGTCTAACAAGTTATTCTAAAGTTTCTGTCTATTGAATTATGAAAATCTTTTAAAATATTAATGGTTTGGATTTATAAACACTTGACAATTGTTTTGCAACAATTTATTTTTAATTCACATTTGTCATGCCGGACTTGATGAAGCCTGCCCCGTACTTGATACGGGGGCATCCAGTGTTTTCCTGGATTCTCCGGTCAAGAGACTGTGTCACAATTAACTTTCTTGTCATTTCGATGCGAAGCGAGAAATCTTGATTCTAATAATTTCAAAGTCTTAAGATTCCTCACATACGTTCGGAATGACATTTTTCCTATTGCGACACAGTCTCCAAGCCGAGGAATGACCGAGTGGTGGCTAAATTATTATGAGGCCACACGTTAATCTGTGTGGAAAATAAAGCAATGACTATTCACGACATTCTCAATGAGTCAACAAAGGCCCTGGAAGCAGCAGGTATCCCTTCCGCACGGATTGACGCGGAAGTCTTGCTTTCTTTTTGCCTTGGTTGCGACCGTCTGGAATTTTACAAAAATCCGGACATGGCGATTAGCGAAACACAGCTTGCCGCGTTTAGAAATCTTATTGCCCGAAGATTGCAATGGGAGCCGGTGGCCTACATTACCGGTCGTAAAGAATTCTGGACATTCGTGCTGGAAGTAAATAGTTCTGTGCTCATTCCCCGTCCTGATACGGAAGTCATTGTCGCAGAAACCATTGACATTTGCCGCAAAATAGATTCTTCAGAAATAAAGATTTTAGATATTGGCACCGGCAGTGGCGCTATCGCTCTGGCTTTAGCCTCGGAAATTACCGGCGCTAAAGTTGTGGCCACCGATATTTCTCCGCTGGCTGTCAATTTGGCGCAAAAAAATGCGGTTGCTTTGGGACTCAAAGATAAAATAAATTTCCGGCAGGGTAATTTGTTTGAACCGGTTGACGGTATTTTTGATATAATCGTTTCCAATCCACCTTACATTGCGGCAGAAGAATATGAAAAACTTCCCGCGGGAGTTAAAGATTATGAGCCGCAAGATGCTCTTCTGGCTGGAAAAAGCGGACTGGAATTTTATGAAAAATTGATATATGAGGCGGCAGGTTTCCTGCAAAAAAATGGTTGGCTTTTGTTGGAAATTGGAGCTAAACAGGAAGCAGGCGTCCGCAAGATCATGGAAACCGCAGGTTTTTATGACAGCATAGAAATGCGTAAAGATTATGCCGGACTGCCGCGCGTGATTAAAGTAAGGAGAAAAGTAAGTGGATAAAATAGTTATTAAAGGCGGTGAACCGCTTCACGGAGATGTTCAGATCAGCGGAGCAAAAAACGCCGCCCTGCCGATATTGGCCTCCGCACTTCTCACCGAAGGCGAAAATACATTTCATAATATTCCCGATCTTGTGGATATCAAAACGATTAAAAAGCTCTTAAGAAATATGGGTGTGCAATTTGATGGAAATGAAACTTGCAAGGTTAGCGCTGAAAAGATTACCAGTTGTGACGCGCCTTATGATTTGGTCAAAACCATGCGCGCATCGGTGCTGGTATTGGGGCCGCTGGTTGCCCGCATGGGCGTTGCGCGCGTTTCTCTTCCCGGCGGCTGCGCGATCGGCGCAAGGCCGGTTAATCTGCACATCAAAGCCCTTCAGGATATGGGGGCGCGCGTGGAATTAAACAACGGCTATATTGAAGCGAAGGCCAAAAAATTAAAAGGGGCGGATATTTATTTTGATATATCGACCGTAACCGGAACGGAAAATGTCATGATGGCGGCAACACTGGCGGAAGGCACTACTATTTTAAACAACGCAGCGCGTGAACCGGAGGTTGTCAATCTGGCGGATGTTTTAAAGGGCATGGGAGCGAAGATCAGCGGAGCGGGCACCGATACAATAACAATTAAAGGAGTTACTTCTCTAAGGCCCACGGAAGCCGCAATTATTCCCGATAGGATTGAAGCTGGGACTTTTATGATTGCCGCGGGTATGACGCGCGGCGAAATAAATGTAATCGGCTGCAATCTTCACCATCTGGAAGCTCTTATCAATAAATTGCGGGACACGGGTATGAAGATTTCGCCCATTAAAGGCGGTTTGAAAGTATCTTTCGGGGAAAAGATTAATAGTGTTGATATTAAAACTCTTCCCTATCCTGGATTCCCCACTGATTTGCAGGCGCAGATGATGGCCTATATGTCCATCGGCAGCGGCTTGAGCGTGATTTCAGAAACTGTTTTTGAAAACCGTTTTATGCATGTCAGTGAATTGCTGCGCATGGGGGCCGACATTATTATTCAGGGCGGCAACGCGATTGTCCGGGGAGTGCCGATTTTGCGCGGCGCGCAAACCATGGCTACTGATTTGCGGGCTTCGGCTTCGCTGATTTTAGCGGCGCTGGCAGCTGAGGGAAAAACGGAAATTTCCCGCGTTTATCATATTGATCGCGGTTATCAGGCAATAGAGAAGAAATTTTCCGCGTTGGGTGCGGATATAAAAAGGATGGCACAATAATATGAAAATAATTAAAGCCAACGCTGCCAAGTTTAACGATTTTTTCCGCAAATTGCGCCAAAGAGGGGCCCATTCTTCTAAACTTTTATCTGACGTTACAGAAATTGTGCGCGATGTCGCTGTCAGAGGCGATGAAGCTCTGTTTCAATATACGGCAAAATTCGACAAATATAAATTAACCGCGGCAACGGTGGAAGTAACAAACGCGGAAAAAAAGAATGCTCTTTCTCTGGTAAAGCCGGAAGATTTAAAAGTCATTAAACTGGCGGCCAGACGCATCGATAAATATCATCGCAATCAAATCACCAAAGGATGGTCTGTCAATAACGAAGAAGGCATAAAAATGGGGCAGATTATTTTACCCCTGCGGCACGTAGGCGTTTACGCTCCCGGCGGCAAGGCTTTTTATCCTTCGACATTGCTCATGGCGGCGATTCCGGCGCGCATTGCCGGAGTGGAAGAAATTATTTTAGTCAGTCCGGCCAGAGACGGCAGATTAAATCCGCTGATTGCCGCGGCAGCCGAAGTAAGCGGGGTGAAGCGCATATTCAAGATTGGCGGCGCGCAGGCAATAGCGGCGCTGGCTTATGGCACAGAAACAGTCCCTCAGGTCGATAAAATAGTGGGGCCGGGAAATGCATATGTTGCCGCGGCGAAGAAACTCGTTTTTGGCCAGGTGGATATAGATATGATTGCGGGCCCCAGCGAGGTCATTGTTATTGCCGATAAAACCGCAAAGGCTTCTTTTGTGGCGGCTGATATGCTGGCGCAAGCCGAGCATGATGAAATGGCGGCATCCGTTCTTTTGACGCCGTCTGAAAGTTTAGCCCGTGAGGTATCTTGGGAAATTGATCAGCAGCTCAAAAATTTATCACGAAAAACAATAATGGAAAATTCCTTGGCCAAATACGGAGCGATTATTATTACCGCCAGTGTTGATGAAGCGTTGGATCTCGCCAATCTCTTCGCGCCGGAACATTTGGAGTTGATGGTGAAAAACCCCGCCGGACTCTTGGGTAAAGTGAGAAATGCCGGATCCGTTTTTCTGGGCTCTTTCACACCGGAAGCTCTGGGCGATTATCTGGCCGGCTCGAACCATATTCTGCCGACAGAAGGGACGGCGCGTTTTTCTTCTCCATTGGGAGTTTATGACTTCTACAAACGAATGAATGTTATTTCTTTTTCGCGGGAGGCTTTGAAAAAGCTCGGCGGCCAAACAGCGAGCTTTGCTCGGATGGAAGGCCTCGATGCGCATGCCAAGTCGGTCCTTATCCGCAGTAAATAAAGCTTTTTTCACCAATGCAAAAATCAACAGCAAATAAATATCCTTCGGTAAAAACCATCAGTGATGCACAGCGCATCGGCATGGTCAAAGAAATCTTTTCGACCATTACCGGCAAATATGATTTTTTAAATCATTTGCTGAGCCTGCGCCGCGATGTTGCCTGGCGCCGGTTTGCAATTAAAAAGATGCATTTTTTTCGAACCAATATGTTTCTTGATGTTGCCTGTGGCACGGGAGATTTATCGATTAACGCCTGCCTGAAGCACCGGCAGATAAAATCCTTAGGCGTTGATTTTGTTTTCCCCATGGTGAGGGCGGGAAAGGATAAGGTAAGTAAAAAAAACCTCTCCGGTCAGGTAAATTTTATTCATGGCGATGCCTTGCGACTTCCGTTTCAGGATAATTCTTTTGACGTTACCGGAATGGCTTTTGGAATTAGAAATATTCCCGACAGAACGGAAGCGCTCCGGGAAATGCTGCGTGTGACCGTGCCTGGAGGACAGATAATGATCCTGGAAATGACTTTTATAGAAAACCGTTTTTTCAAATTATTTTATTTTATTTATTTGAACTACCTGCTTCCCTTGTTGGCCAAAGTGTTTTCTAAAAATGCCGCCGCTTATTACTACCTTGCAGATTCCATTATGAACTTTCCATCACCCGAAGAGTTTGCCGCGTTCATGCAGGAGACCGGTATGTCCGGAGTGAAAATATATCCTCTTACGTTCGGCATTACCAGTTTGTATGTCGGGAAAAAGCCATAAGAAACTGACTGATACCACTTCGCTTGTAAGTTACCACCTTGCGGGCGGTAAATATCGGTAAGGTAAAAATTGATCGCGAAATATTTTTATTGACAAAATTCTCTGAAAAAATTAATATATAAAAAATAATGAGATTCAAGTTTCAGAAACGAAGTACACTAACACTTGTAAATCGAATTATCCCGATAGCGTAGCGTGTCGGGACTGAGTCCGCATACTGGTGGTTTACTATGAACACGATCAACATTTACGAAATAATAATTAGCAACATTATAATTAGCTTCTTCATAGGAGGCTTGGTCGCGGAATAGTATCAACTTAAATAAACGAAATTTCAATCCGCTGCCAGGGAAACCCAGCAGCGGATTTTTTGTGAGATCCCAATTTCAGAAGCGTAGCGCCCTGAAATTGGCTAATCGAACAATCCCGCAAAGCGGTGGTTTTGAAAGTGAGGGGAAAATGAAAAAAAATAGAATACTGGTGTACGATACAACTTTGAGGGATGGCACGCAGGGAGAACAAACCAATTTTTCGGCGGAAGAAAAAATGCGCATTGCCCAGCGCCTTGATGATGCTCATTTTCACTATATTGAAGGCGGTTGGCCCGGTTCCAATCCCAAAGATGTGCGTTTTTTTGAAATGGCAAAAAACGTTAATTTTAAAAATTCATGCCTGACCGCGTTCGGAAGCACTCGACGTGCACATACCAAAACAGAAGCATGTCCTAATTTAAAAGCATTGGTAAAAGCCGGCACTCCTGCCGCCGCTATTGTCGGGAAATCGTGGGATTTGCACGTAACAGAAATTCTTAAAACCGACTTGGACGAAAACCTTGCTATGATTGCCGATTCCATCGAATATCTGAAATCCATGGGTAAGGAAGTGCTTTTTGACGCCGAGCATTTTTTTGATGGTTATAAAAACAATCCCCGTTACGCGACTAAAGTTGTGAAAACGGCGCTGGCCGCCGGCGCGGATGTAATTGTTCTTTGCGATACCAACGGCGGTTCTCTGCCCCATGAAATCAGTGCCATCGTGAAAAAAATTTCTTCTTATATTCCTTTAGAGATTGCCGGGATTCATACGCACAATGACTGTGGGCTTGCCGTTGCCAATTCCATTGCCGCCGTTCAGGAAGGAGTAGTGATGGTTCAAGGAACGATCAATGGCTACGGTGAAAGATGCGGCAACGCCGACTTGATTTCCCTGGTTGCCAATTTACAATTGAAGCTCGGTAAAAATTGTCTGCCGCCGGAATCGATCCGTCAATTCACCAACCTTTCTCATTTTGTAAGCGATGTTGCCAACGTTCCGCCTATTAATTCGCGGCCTTTTGTGGGCCGAAGCGCCTTCGCGCACAAAGGCGGAGTGCATGTCAGCGCCGTCGTCAAAAACTCCATGGCTTATGAACATATAAAACCGGAACGTGTCGGTAACCACCAGCGTGTTCTGGTTTCCGATTTAGCGGGTAAAAGCAATGTTGAATACAAAGCCAAAGAGCTGGGCATTGACCTTACTAAAGACGATGCATTCAGCAAAAAAATAGTACAAGAAGTAAAACTTATGGAAGACCGAGGCTTTCAGTTTGATGCTGCCGACGGTTCGCTTTCCCTGCTGATTAAAAAGGCCATCGGTGAATTTATCGAGCCATTTAATCTGGAAACGTTTAGCGTTATTACTTCCCGCACCGAGAATAACCCCTGCCTGTCACAGGCAACAATCAAAATATCGGTAGCTGGCGAAGAAGAATTAACAGCCGCTGAAGGAAACGGTCCGGTGAACGCTCTGGATCATGCCCTGCGCAAAGCGCTAACCAAGTTTTATCCGCAAATAAAAGAAATGCATCTGGTCGATTTTAAGGTGCGCACGCTGGAAGGTTCGGAAGGAACCGCCGCGGGTGTCAGGGTTCTTCTGGATTCGACGGATGGCGAAGAACTCTGGAGCACTATCGGTGTTTCTGAAAATATTATCGAAGCCAGTTGGCAGGCGCTCGTTGACAGCATTGAATATAAACTCAGTAAGGAAAAAAATCTGAATATCAAATCACGGGTATGAACCCCAAAGCAAGCTTTAGAAACAGATTCCGCAGCAAGCTGCGGGGTATTATACCCTCCGCTTTGCGGGATTGTTCAACTTACCAATTCCGCTGTGCTTCGCTTTCGGAATTGGAGTTTCACAATAATATTATTACGTTTTAGTTTTATGCAGCAGCTTGTTTTGGGGGTATTGTACCCGTGATTTTCTTTTCATGTCAAAGCTTTCATTGCGAAAGTATTAAATTATTGATATACATCCTTCGCAAAATCAAAATAGATGATGGGAAGTTAAATCATGTTGTTCATCCACAGCCAGAATCCGCAAATGCGTCTTATCAGGAAAGCCGTGGATATATTGCGTCAAGGCGGGATAATAATTTATCCTACCGATACGGTTTATGGTTTAGGCTGTGATTTATCCAGTAAGAAAGGTATCGAAAGAATTTACGAATTGAAGAGAAGAAACAGGAAACAACCTTTGAGTTTTATCTGCTCGGACTTGAAACATATCAGCCAATACGCCAAGGTTACGGACTATGCTTACAAAACAATGAAAAGGCTTTTGCCGGGGCCTTATACTTTTATTTTGGAAGCTTCGCGTTTGGTGCCCAAAATAATTTTACCGAAAAGATCGACGACGGGAATAAGAGTGCCGGATAATCAAATTTGCCTGAACTTAATTAAAGAACTGGGACAACCGATAATCAGCACCAGTGTAAAAACAACAGATGGCGAAGATTTAGGCGATCCGCATAAAATCGAAAAACACTTTGGACGAACGGTTGACTTAATTATTGATGGTGGTATTATTATTCCCGAACCATCGAGCGTCATCAGTCTTGTTGATGACAATATTGAAATTATAAGAAATGGCAAAGGCGATGTCAGTGCCTTTCTATCACGGTGATGAGCCAAAAAGCGCGCTTTGTGGCTCATCACCTCCGCCAAGCGGGATAATTCGACCTACAAGCTTCAGCGCACTCTATTTCTGAAGCTTGGGTCTCATTACAACTTACCAATTCCGACACGCTTTGCCCCGCATCCGCCGGGCTTCGCTTTCGGAATTGGAGTTTTACTAATAAATATAACAGGCCGCGCCGCATACTTCAAAGAATAGACTCTAAAAAGTCTGTTCTCGTGCGAATTCGCACAAAAGCAGCGGTCGGCCCAAAAGGACATTCATGAAACATACAATGCTCATCAACGCTGTTCACAAAGAACAGATGCGCATGGCTACCGTTAACGAAAAGGGTAGTCTAATCGAATTCAACATTGAGATGTCGGTAAGAGAGCCAATTATCGGCAATATTTTTAAAAGCAAGGTGCTTAAAGTTGAACGCGGCCTGCAAGCGGCTTTTGTGGATTATGGCGGCGACAAAGATGGGTTTCTTCCTCTTAAGGATGTTAACCACGAGTATTTAGCCGAACAGGAAAACGGCCAGGCCAACGGCAAACCTGTGCTCAAAGCAGGTCAGGAAATCATTGTTCAGGCGGTAAGAGAAGCTATCGGCAATAAAGGCGCTCTTTTAACTTCCTATATTTCTCTTCCAGGCAGATATTTAGTTCTGCTTCCCCACAAACCCGGCGGTGGTATCTCCCGGAAAGTAGAAGATGAAGAAGCTCGTCAAAAAATAAAAAACATCATGGCGCAAATTAAAATCCCTGAAGATATGGGATTTATCGTGCGGACAGCCGGATTCAACCGTACAAAGCAGGAAATCTTGCGCGATTATCAGCTTCTGATGCGTCTTTGGAAAGAAATCTGCAAAAAGGCAAGCGCTATTAGTGCGCCTTCCCTGATTTACCAGGAGACCGACTTTGGCGTGCGCAGTTTACGCGATTATTTGACGCCGGAAATTGATGAAATTTGGGTTGATGATCAGGAAACCTTCCGCAAAATGCGTGCTTATTTAAAAGCGGTTGCTCCTCGTCATTTAAGAATGCTCAAGCATTATAAAGAAAAAACTCCAATTTTTGACAGTTTCAAATTGGAGGAACAAATAGGTGTTATCTATCGTGAACGAGTGGAGATGAAATCTGGAGGTTACATTGTAATTAATCCGACGGAAGCAATGATTACAATTGATGTGAACTCCGGCCGCGGTTCCCATAAAAAAAACATTGAGGAAACCGCCTTCCAAACAAACATTGAAGCCAGCGAAGAAATTGCCAGACAGCTGCGCTTACGGGACTTAGGCGGGTTGATCATCATCGATTTTATTGACATGATCGACAAAAAACATATTGCCGAAGTGGAAAAATCTTTTAAAAAAGCGCTTAGTGTAGATAGAGCAAGAATCCAGCTCTCCCGCATTTCCAAATTCGGAATGCTTGAATTATCGCGGCAAAAGAAACAGTCAACCATTCAGGAAATCAGTTACACAAGATGTCCGTACTGTAAAGGCAGTGGTCTGCGTCCATCTTTGGAATATGCCGCACTGGGAGCTTTCCGCAAAATTGAATCAGAAGCGGTCAAGGGCATTTACTCCGAATTAAGAATAATTCTACCGCATGAAATTGCCGATTATATTCTCAATCACAAAAGGAGCGAACTTATAAATTTGGAAGCAACATTCAGTCTTACTTTGCATATTGCAGGCAACATGGAGACATCGTGGGACAGGGTGGAAATACAGCAAACTATCAAAGAAAAAACAGTTGACGCTCCTGAGCCACACGAGGAAACATCTCTGAAAACGGAAGAAAATTCTATGCTGGCTGCTGACGAAAAAGCTTCAGTAAATGGGGATAGTGCCCCTAAAAAGAAAAGCCGCCGGAGACCTCGTTATAAGAAGAGAAGACCGGTGGAAAAAGTGATGGAAACCTCACCAAATAAGGATATTGCGCCGGTAACAGGTTTGACAAAGTCTGAACCTTCCGGAGAAAATCCACCGGTGGTACAAAATCCGCAGACAGAATCAGTTCCGTTTATCATTGAACCGGCTAAGCCGAAAGAAGTTACGGTAACTCCAGAGATAAGCGAATCAGCAACCCACATTATTGAAATAGAAAAGAAAGATGAGACGGAGGGGAATTGATCCCGCTTTTTTGCTTATTATGTGTCTGTTATGCAGAATCACATTATTTGAAGTTTACAAGCTCGTAGATCGATAGCTTGTTCTGGCAGGACGCGGCAAGTCTCTTACCATCCGGACTGAGAGCCAGGCTCATGGGTTCGGGGTTGCTCCTGATCTGCTGAACTATCTCTCCGGATTCGATATCCCACACATTGATATATCGCGTGGCGCCGAATAAATATTTACCGTCCTTGCTGAAGACCAGCGACCATACGCGAAAATACACAGGAAGCTCTTTAACCAGCGTCCCGGTTTCTACGTTCCAGATGCGAACAGGATCCTGATTGTCGAAGGTAACCACCTGATCAGTTTTCTTGTTAGTGTACTCATACCTTTCACCGGTCGATGTGCCGGTTGCCACCCATTTGCCATCCCGGCTGAGAGCGAAGGCCGTCGCATTGTTCATATGGATATTGTCAATGCTGCGCAGGATCTCTCCGGATTCCGCATCCAAAAATAGTATCCTGGATAGCCATTTTAATTTGGCATTATGACCGCTCCACTCTCCTGTGCAAAAGAGCACGCGTTTGCCGTCAGGAGTGAAGACTAGAGGCGTTGTTAGAAGCGGGCTTTTTATGAATCGTTGAGGCTCAAGGGTTAGTTTCGGTTCATAGGTCCAGGCAACGTTTCCATCGGCAATGCGATAGGCAATCACAATTTGCTTGTCTCCGGTATAAACGACAACCAGCTTACTTCCATCGGGACTAAAACGCAGGGATTCGATGCCGCGATATTGCGATTTGTGCGCTGTGATATGCGGGGCAATTAATGTCGCTTTAAGGGTTCCGTCGGCGACGTTCCACACGTTGACAGCACCGAGGCCTGAGGCCAGATATTGACTATCCGGACTGAAGTTTATGCTATCACCGCCCCAGTCTCTGACGCCCTGATTCAACTGATGCCGGATCGCCAGAGATCCTGAATCCCATATGGTCATCTGCATCGGATCCCCTGCGGTCGCAATCGATTTCCCATCCGGGCTCCAATCTACCGCGGAATTGGCGACGGATTTTTCGTTGATTAGCCGGAAGATTTGGCGTTCTTGGTAATTTTGGGGATATTGATCTGCAAACCCGACCGTGCAGGGGAAACTCTCGGCTAAAGCTTGAGTCGCCTGCTGGTCAGTTAGTTGATCAATTATTTCCGGATGCGCTTTCGAGAACTTGGCAAGCGCTTCGACACCCTCGCTTAGTTTCGTGCCTTTTGGCACACAGAAAGCCTTGCCTGCTTTTTCATTCATCAGACGGACGATTTGGCGTTCTTGGTAATTTTTGGGAGATTGGTCTGCAAACGTGGTCGTGCAGGGAAAACTTTTAGCTAAAGCCTGAATTGCTTGCCTGTCAGTTAGTGGATCATGTATTTCCGGATGCGCCTTTGAGAATTTGGTAAGCGCTGCGACGCCTTCTCTTAGTTTCGTACCTTTTGGCACACAGAAAAACTTGCCTGTATTCTGTCTCACAAGGTTTATTAACCATTGAACTTCACTACCGCGTGCCTCTTGTTCAGCATTAGTGCACTTCAGGGTAATGGTGTTGCACATGTTTGATTCGCACTCAGAGTCAAGTCCGCAGGTACTATTGATAGGACCCTTATTAATACACTTCTCGCTAACGACATTACACAGATTTGATTCGCAATCAGAATCCATTACGCAATGACTATTGAGAGGCGCTTTGGCAAATGCGTTTTGGCTGAACATGGTAAGAATCAAAATCAAGAGTCCAAAGGGAAAAATGGTCTTATTCATATTTGTACCCACAAAACACATCTGCGGATCAAAACGATCCAATAGTTTTGACTATCTGCTAATTTACAAAAAGTTTCTAATAAGACATTACTTCTACTTTGTTTTTCTATACGAATTTCGGTCTTGTATGTCAAGATTTTATTGACATACAAAATCGTTCTTTATATACTCTAACCGTAAATAATTATTATCAATAATAGAGTTCTTAGTTCTTAAAATTTAAAATTGGTAGATATAAGGCAACGTGATGAAGAAACCGCTCGGTGAAGAGATGGAGTTTTTCCGGCAGTACGATGAGGTCCTTTTCAAACAACTTGAAAAGAAAGTGCTGGATCTGGAAACGGCTAATCAGCAGTTGCGGATATTGGCGAAAGAGTATCGGTTGCAATTTATAAATGTATCAGATGTTGTTTTTATGATCGGCGGCGATTTTAATATATCGAACATATCTCCTAGCGTGGAGAAACTATTGGGGTACAAAGCCGAAGATTTCATCAGTAGACATGCTTACGATTTGAGACATATCTTTACCCCGGAATCTTTTGAGAGAGGTATTGCCAATATAAGCAAGATGCTCGAGGGTGAAAGGATTCCGGCAACGATTTATGAGGTTATCGCCAAGGATGGAACCTTAAAGCATGTAGAAATCCATGGATCTCTCTTAATACGTGATGGACAAGTTGCGGGCACGATTTCTGTTGCCCGCGATATAACCGAGCGCAAACTCATGGAGGAGAAATTACTCCGCAAGGAACAACGATTCCGAGCTTTAATAGAGCACTCCTCCGATGTAGTTGTTCTCTTGAATTTAGAGGGAACCATCATTTATGTAAATCCGGCACTGGAGAAAGTTATGGGATTCAAGCTTGAGGAAAGGATTGGCGCCAAAGGATTTGAACTTGTTCATCCGGATGACATGAAGTTAATAGCTGATTCATTCAATACTTTATCCAGGGATACAAATTCCCCTGTTATAAAAGCTGAAATGCAACTTCGTCATAAGGATGGAAGCTGGCGTACACTTGAAGCTGTGGGAAGCAATCTGGTAAACAATAATGTTGTTGAATATGTAATTGTTAACTATCGAGACATCACCGAACGCAAGATAGATGAAGAGAAATTAAAGGAGAGTGAAGGTAAGTATCGCGAGCTTGTTAAATACGCTCCGGCCGGAATTTACGAATTTGATTATGAGACAAACCGGTTTATCAGTGTGAACGATGTCATTTGCGAGTACACGGGATACACAAAAGACGAACTGCTCACCATGAATTTTTTCAACATTCTCACAGAAAAGAGCCAGAAGTTGATGCTCGCGCGTCTTGAAAAGCTTATGGCTAACGAATTGTCCATTAAACTGGGGGAAGTTCAGACAGTTGAATGGTACAAACTGGTAAGATAGTTTACAAAACAAACCGGGGACATGGTTTACACTTTACGGCAAGGAGGAGATTCTATGCCGTGGAAAGTGATAAACCAAATGAACATAAAGATTCAACTTGTTAACGACTGGAATCATGGATATTTCAGTGTAACCGATCTTTCTCAAAAATACGGAGTTAGCCGTCCGACGATTTACAAATGGCTCAAGCGATATAAGCATTTTGGTATCGAGGGACTCAAGGAAGAAAGCCGGGCTCCGAAGAGTTGCCCTAATCGAACATTCAAAGAGATCCTGGAACTTGTGATTCAGGAAAAGCTTAAAAATCGTAAACGCGGGCCCAGAAAAGTACGCGCTCAATTAAAGCGTAAGTATCCGACACTTGATCTTCCAGCAGTCAGCACTATTGGCTATTGGCTCAAGAAAGAAGGACTCGTTGAGAGACGTAAGAAGCGATTGCATGTTCCACCGTATACGCAACCATTTGGCGAATGTGATGCGCCCAACAATATTTGGAGCATCGATTATAAAGGGCAATTCTATATGAAGAACGGACATGTTTGTTATCCATTGACACTCAGTGATAACTTCAGCCGTTTTCTTTTAGGTTGCCAAGCGCTGGAAGGTCCTCGCTACTTTCCGACAAGGCGTTGCCTCGTGTCGATCTTCCGTGAATACGGATTGCCCAAGGCCATCCGCTGTGATAATGGAACGCCGTTTGCCAGTAGATGCATCGGCGGCCTTAGCCGGTTAATGATCTGGTGGATTCTGCTGGGGATTATCCCGGAAAGGATCGGAAAAGGTTGTCCACAAGAAAACGGACGGCATGAACGCATGCACCGCACTTTGAAAAGCGATGCTTTGAACCCCATTGCCGGGAATTTAAAAGAACAACAGAAGGCATTCGATATTTTTCGGTATGATTATAACCATGATCGACCGCATGAGTCACTCAATGACGAGATGCCGAGTAATTACTATAAAAAGTCAAATCGGCCATATGTGGAACGTCCGCATCCACCGGATTATGGTAACGATTATCTGGTTCGCCATGTCCGTCACTGCGGAGAAATTAAATTCATGGGCAGGAGGTTCTATCTAACAGAGTTACTCGCAGGTCAGCCTGTTGGGCTTAGAGAAATTGCCGATGGCCTCTGGCAACTTCAGTTCAGCTTTTATGCTCTTGGTTCCATAGATTTGAGAAAAAACAAAGTTATTCGTAACTAAAAAAGTGTAAACGATGTATCCGGTCTAAAATGTAAACGATGTTCCGGTTGCACAGAATACTGTATCAGAACAAAGGGAGGGGAAGAACTATGGGTTCGCTTGAGTGCTCGATACATTTATGAGTCGGGAAAATTGAAAGGTTCGACTGGCGTTGTCTATAATATCACCAAGCACAAGCAGGCGGAAGAAGCCTTACATATGAGCGAAGAACGATTCCGTCTTCTATCTGAAGCAACGTTCGAAGCCGTTGTCATTCACGAGGAAGGAGTCCTTCTCAATGCTAACGACCAATATTTCAAAATGTTTGGGTATGAACCAAGTGAAGCGATTGGAAAAGAGATGATCTCTTTAACCTTTGCTCCTGAAGTCTTAGAGTTCGTGAAAAAACAAGTAGCCACAGATAGTCTGGAACCGTACGAATCCATTGGGGTCAGGAAAGACGGGACAAGGTTTCCAATGGAGATACGCGTCAGAAAGATGGAATACAAAGGACGCATTGTCAGATTTGGAGCCATCCGTGACATCACCGAGCGCAAACAGGCGGAAGAAGCACTGAGGGAAAGCGAACAGAGATACCGTGAACTAAGCATAATAGACGACCTCACGCAGCTTTATAATTCCAAGCATTTTCACGCTCAGCTTGAAATAGAAATAGAGAGGTCTAACGGTATTTTTTATGGACAGCCTTTGACCATTCTATTGCTGGATCTCGACAAATTCAAGGCGTTCAACGATACATACGGTCATATTGAGGGGGACTATGTATTATCACGGTTCGGTCGTGTTATCAAACGATGCCTGCGTGAGACTGAGTCCGCCTATCGTTACAGCGGCGAAGAATTTGCTATCATACTGCCGATAACCGCAATGAATGAAGGGATTATAAAGGCAAAAAGAATACTAGCGGAGTTAAGGAAAGAGACTTTTTCCCCAGTGTTGGATCAAAAAATTAATATAACGGTCAGTGTAGGTCTGGCGCAGTACAAGCCGATGGAAGAGATAAAAACATTTGTTCACCGAGTAGAAAAGCTCATGTACCGGGCGAAAAAGGACGGTGGAGACAGGATTTGTTCTGATACAAGCAGAGACAAACACAGCTTTATTGGATCGTCATAATGACCGGTCGAACCAAGTAATGAAGAAAAACCGGCAAAGGTATCCAATTAGGTTCATTCAAGTTCAAAGTTTATCAGACAAGTCAGGGAACCAATCTCTCCGAATGGCTGTATATGTACCCGCCGCTGGTGCGAACATATCCGAGCAACGTAACATTGTGTTGTTGGGCGAGCTTTACCGCAGCGGTTGTCGGTGTTGATTTGGAGACCAGAACCGGAACGCCCATACGGATAATTTTCGTCATGATTTCGGAAGATATTCTTCCCGATACAAAAACAACTGCCTGACCGAAAATATCCAGCTTGTTTTCTTTCAGCATCAATCCGGTTATTTTGTCGAAGCAGTTATGCCTGCCGATATCTTCAATCAATATTTCATGATCAGCGGTATGCAGCAGCACGCTGTGCACGCCACCGATGTCGATATATATTTCCGACTTGGTGACAAAATCATTCATCAAGTTCAGGATGGTGTTAATCGAATAAGTCGCGCCGCTTTCAACCGCTTTGTATTGACTTTGTTTGAGGGGATTGATGTAGGTATAACATTTACCGCAGCCTGAAGTGATACTTCTTAAGCTCTCCTGCCGGTCGATTATTACCCCTGCTTTGAGATTGATGATAACCGCCAGCATTTTGTCATTGAAATAAATATTTTCGATATCCGACCAGGAATTAATGACGCCTTCGTTATAAAGGAAACCCAGCGCCAATTCTTCCTGATATTGGTTCAGGCAAAGTACCGAGACAAGTTCCGTTCCGTTGACAACGACTTTCAGGGATATTTCCGCAATCACTTTTTTAGTAATATCGGAAACGCGGCAACCGACTTCATCTCTGACGATCTCACCCACATTCAGTTCTTCGTAAATTGTATCTTCCAAAGCAAAAATTCCTTCATTGTTTACTCAATGTGATTGTAATTTTTTGTTACGTCAAATTAGCTCAAACCCTAATAGGCATGATAACTGTTTCGATACCATCCCACTGTAAGTTTCGCTGAATAGCGTAAGCCGTTTCATTATGAAGCAATCTTTGATAGAAATGTTCCTGCTTAAAAATTAATTTTCCGGTGAAAACCATGGACTTAGGATATTCTTTCACCAGCGCTTGGCACATTTGAGTCGCTGTTTCGACCACGTCGGTTCCGGTATCCATTCTATAGTCCGCCGGCAAGCCGTAGGAGCGAACCAGTTCGACATATTTTTTCAAACCATCCTCCACCGAAACTATCAATTGTTCCATTTCCGCCGATCCTTTGAATGATCCCTGATCAACTTCGGCAATCGAGATAAAAATAAAGTTTTTATAGAAATGCGGGAATTTACGGTTAATGGAAAACCATGTATGAATGCCGAATCCGTTAAATCCGCTGACAAGGAGAATAGCCGTGGGTTCTTTGGGATCCAAAGGTTCGGCATTGAATTTTTTGCCCGGATGAATTTTCTGCAAAATGTCTTCCAATTTGCGTGCGTCCCGCCGGACATCAAGATAATGTTTTTTAATCAAATAACATAAAGCTATCAAAACAGAGGTTATTACTAATGTCATCCAGCCGCCTTCGCCGAATTTTTCGTAAATTGTGACAAATAGTATTGTCACGCAGAGGACAAAACCAATTATATGAATGACAATATGTCTTTTCCAATTTTTATCTTTTTCTTTGTCGTGAAGGAAAAAACGAATCATTCCGAATTGGGATAAGGAAAATGTGAGAAAGACGTTGATGGAGTACATGACAACGAGGGCAGAAATGGAACCGTGTGTGTAGAACAAAAGAATAATTGACGCGGCACCCATTAATATGATTCCGTTTTGCATCGTAAGTCTTTCGGAAAGCATGGCGAAGCGGTGCGGGAGCCAGAAATCGGTTGCCATGTTGGCCATAACTCTCGGTCCGTCAACAAAACCGGCTTGAGCCGCAACTAAAAGCAGAGCTCCTTCGGAAAAAATTGTTATTATAACTATCCAGGAAGATAAAGGCCAGTTGCGAAATATTTCGTCCGCAAGAATGGCATTGAGAGTTCTGCCTTCCATTGGTTTTATTTGAAAGAGGGCATAACAAATCAGCAAGCCGCCCGCGGTGAATGCAAGTGATGCCGCCATATAGGCCATGGTGCGCTTTCCTGTTTGAACCCGCGGTTCCCGTAAAATCTGCATGCCATTAGAAACAGCTTCTATTCCCGTATACGTTCCTCCGCCCAGAGAAAAGGCTCGCAAGAATATAGCCAGTATTCCGATGAAACCAATTGCACCGATATCCTGTTTAAAGCTGCCGTTAAATTGATTTAATACAAGATTGAATTGATCAGCATGATTAAAAAAACCATAACCAATCAACAAAATATGGGTTAGAACAAAAACGATGAATATAGGTGCAAGAATCAAGATAGATTCTTTTACACCTCGCAAGTTCATGACAATGAGCATCAGAATAAGAAATACAACAAAGATGAGTTTATATTTATGATAAGCTATCGGCAAAAAACTGAAAATAGCATCACCACAGGAAACAATAGAAACAGTGATAGTCAACATATAGTCAACAATTAATGCGCTTCCGGATATTACTCCGGCGCTACGGCTGATAGTCTTCGTTGATACAATGTATCCTCCGCCACCCTGAGGAAAATGTTCGATGATGCGCGAATAGGCATAAGCAATAATAAAAACAGTGAATGCTGTCGCCAGACCAATAAGAATGGAAATATAAGAATGAGCGCCAAGAGCTTTAAACGCTTCTTCCGGTCCATATGATGAAGAAGATAAACCATCAGCGCCCAAACCGATCCACGCAAGAATTGGTATCAGGGATAATTTATGAAAAACAGATGGTTCGTTTATATCGCGCGGTTCGCCTACGAGTTTATGCCACAGCCTGTGCTTTAAGCTTTTTTCGTGCGCTGAATCAAATTTATCCATTATTGCAAGATCTCTTCGGGCTACATTGGTTTATTTGTTATAATATGATAATCCACATGCCGACGAGGTTAGTTGACGGGCTTGGACTTGGAAGTATCCTATTCCTTGGAAATTCGCCCCCAATAACGGTTCCCCCGCAGCTACTAATAGATTTAAGAATCGTAAATTTTATGTGCTAGCTATGCTCTTTAACAATCGTTGTCAAGAGGTTTTTATTATGCACTTTTATATCATTTACCTCAATTAATCTATATTACAGGAATAAGTGCATACTAGATCTTCAAGGTTTCGGCATTATGGGATTTATCCGTTCTTCCGGTCAATAAAAGCAGGATGCAGGATAGCGCGAGATAAGCCACCGCAAGCATGAAGTGTGCGTGCGATGGGATAAGCCAGGGCAGGTAAAGTTCACCGCTGGGCATAACAGAATGGATAATGCCGAAGAGAGTCAATAAAGCGCAGACAGCGCTGCACATGGCCGCAAGGCGCGCTTTATGGTCAATGAGAAAGGCCAGCATGCTGCCCCAGAGAAGCCCCGTAATGATAAACCCGTTGCTAAGCATCGTCAATGTTTGATGCATAATTTGCAAACGCAGTGGCAGCTTGTCCGGCGTGGCGCCCATAGCTCCTATAAACTGTCCAAGAATTATAAGCACGAGACTGGCAATAACAGGCAGGATGCTTAAACTTACCGCCGGGGAATGAGCAGGCGGAGAATCATTATAGGCCTGCCGCATAATTTCAAAACCGATAAAGATGAAAATCGGCGCGATGACTGCCCGCGGAATGAGACTGACAAAAAGTGAAAGCAATCCCACAACGGAACAGACGCCGATAAGCAGACCGGTAAGCAGCGTATACCACCAGGTCGCGCCCATCTTTTTGTATGCCGGATGGCCGATATATGGTGTGGTCTGTGCCACGCCGCCGAAAAAAGCCGCGATCAGCGACGAAAATGCCTCTGTCAGCAGGATATCTCTCATGCGGTAATCGTCTCCTGCCAGACGCGCGCTTTCAGTATTATTGATGCCCCCGATGATTGTCAGAATGCCGAAGGGTATGGCGATGGTCAGATACTGGATGCTTTGCGGCAGTGTTTTGAGAAAGTCGACGGAAAATGCCGGTAAAGAAAAAGTTATTCGCGGAGACGGCGCAGTGAATTCCGGCAAATATCCGCCATAACCCAAGGCGAAATGAATGCCCGTGCCCAGGATCACCGCTGCCAGGACACCCGGCAGGCGTCCCGGCAGTTGCAGCTTGCTCATGAGCGCCGTAAAGATAAGCCCCAGCGCGACCATGCCGACGACAGCCTCGTTGAATAATTCGAGCAATGGCAGAAATCCAAGCAACAGAAGCCCGATTCCGGCAAGCGGTCCGAGCAGTCCCGCGGTGGGAATGATGCGCTGAACCCATCCGCCGAAAAAAGAAGTGAAGATTTTAACTGTACCGATCATGAAGAGTGTGGCCATGCCGATGTGCCAGGTCAGTTGAGCGTCATGAGTGGCAACATAAGCGGGGCCCATGACAGCGTAAGCAATGCCGATGGTTGAAGGCGTATCAACACCCAGAGGCATCGCCGTGACATCGTGGCGTCCGGTTTTTCGTTTCAAACGAATGGCGAGCCACGTATAGACAAGATCGCCAACGCAAATACCGACAGCCGTGCCGGGAATCATGCGTGTCAAAATGATGTCTGCCGGATAGTTGAAAGTGAAAACGAGAATGGCGCTGAAAAATATCAGCACTCCGACATTGTCAAAAAACAGGGCGAGAAAAGCGGTTGTTTCTCCCCAGAACCTGTGCTGACTGATGGCGTTTTCAGTATTCATTTCCCCCCTTCATGACCTCGCCATTATGGCGCAACTATATGACTAAAAATGAGCTGTCTGACAATGCGTTATACCAATTCTAAATCAAAGCGCTATTTTTGTTGTCGTCGTTGTCGGCTTCCTCAACGTATGTACAATACGCCTCGTCGCCTCCACCTAGCCGCCTCAATTAGAATTAGTATTAGATTAGCGTCCATGTCCGCCGCCAGGTACAGTTTCATTTATTTCTCCGTCAAAATCGCTACGTTCTTTGTTGATATATTCGACTTGTACTTTGTATTTGCAATTTTCATCCTTTTCATTTTTCCAGAGAATTACTATATACTCTACAGGTATGGAAACAAATCCCAGTGTCTCAACTTCCGCCGTAATTGCATAATTACTGAAGTATCGATAGGAATTCTTTTCGGTCATTGTCAGTTCATCAAGGCTTTTTATAATTTCTTGACGAGGGTAATCCGTGCAGACACTCGCTCCTTTCTTAATGAAGACTAATCCCGCGATATCTGGAATGCCTTCAGGATCGTTTAGTTTAATAATAGTCTCGTAATAGCCGGACGGCACCTCATTCACTTCCGGCATTTTGACTAAGGTATTGTAGCCGCTGCAGCTTATCAAGACCAGTGCGACCAATCCAAGAGCGGTGCTTCTTGTTAAGTTTTTAATGTTGTATCTCTTCATAATCGCCTTCTCCTTTCTGACAGTTCGTTTTATAATCAACCTATCCGTCATCCCGTCGCTGAGCGGGAATGATAAATTATATAGCCTGTTCCAATCAGGTCAGTATCTTTTTCACAACATAGGCGATCTGGCGGCAGTGGGTTTCGGTTTCTTCTTTTGTGGGCCCTTCGACCATGACGCGGCACATATTCTGCGTGCCGGAGTAGCGCACCAACACTCGTCCTTTATCGCCCAGCGCTTTTTCTGCTTTTTTTATAGCAGCCATTATTTCCGGCACGGTTTCAATTTCCGGCTTTCTTTTGACGTCGATATTTATGAGCATTTGCGGGAAAACATTCATGATGCGCGCCAACACCGACAGCGGCTTGTCTTCTTTTTTCATGGCAGCCAGAACCTGCAGGGCGGTGATCAAACCATCGCCGGTGGTATGATGCTGCAAGAAAATCAAATGGCCGGAATCCTCGCCGCCGATGATCGCGCCGCGGGCAAGCATTTCTTCTAAAACAAAGCGGTCGCCCACTTGAGCAAATACAGAATCAATGTCTAATTCCTGAAAGGCAATAGATAAACCAAGATTGCTCATGACTGTGCGGACGACAAAATTATTTTTAAGTTTACCTTCTTTTTTGAGGATGGCTGAACATATGGCCAACATCCGGTCGCCGGTAAGAACATTTCCTTTGTCATCCACGGCAATCACCCTGTCGCCGTCGCCATCGAAGGCAAAGCCAACATCGGCCCCCTGACGCAGTACTTCCGCGGCTAGCGCTTCTGTATGTTGTGAGCCGCAATGAAGGTTGATGTTTTTGCCGTCGGGCCGGTCAAAAAGTGTTTTTACAGAACAACCCAATTCTGTAAAAACGGCAGGAGCCACTTTGTATGTTGCGCCATTGCTGCAATCCAGGACAACGTTCATTCCTTCCGGATTGATCTCCTGCGGGAAAGTTGATTTGAGAAAATCAACATAACGTCCGGAGGCATCATCCAGCCGGGATACTTTGCCTAATTCTTTGGGAACGGGGTGGAGCTTGTTCACATTGTTGGCAAAGATGAGTTCTTCAATTTGATTTTCCTTTTTATCGGAGAGCTTAAAACCTTCATTATTAAAAATTTTTATGCCGTTATCCGGCGAGGGATTGTGAGAAGCGGAAATGACAATGCCCGCGTCAGCGCGCATATCGTGAGTCAAAAAAGCGATGCCCGGTGTAGGCATTACGCCTACGGAAATGGCGTTGACGCCCATCGAGCAAATGCCGGAGATTATCGCGCTTTCAAACATATAGCCGGATAGCCTTGTGTCCCTGCCGATAATTATTCGAGGGAAGTGTCCTTTCTTTTTGGAAAGATAAGCTATAGCCCGTCCGATGTTTAAGGCAACCTCCGTTGTCATAGGGTATTCGTTGGCCACTTCCCTAATTCCGTCGGTGCCGAATAATTTATTCATAATATTTCTCCTGATTTCTTTTATTTTTCTACCTTATGGGATTTTTTTTTGCAACAAGGAAAACTTTATATTTAGCGCGCACTGTGATTTTGCAGATAGAAATAATGCGCGATTATATACTTGACACAGGAGAGAGATATGGCTATGTTTTGTAAAAAACAGGAGATAGCTTATGTGCGATTTAGGAACTTGGCTTTTTTCTCTTATTTCCAATTTGCAACACTGGTTAAGTGGTGGCGGTGTTGGTGGCACTGCAATCCTCTTACTTCTTCTAATGGAAAGGTTTTCAAAGTTTACTATGTCTAAGAAATGGTATTTCATTATATTTATTGTTTTTTTTATTATAGGATCATCTTTTGTGACGTGGAAAGATAAGAATGATGAACTTATTGCCATACAAAATAAACTTAAATCCCCACAGTTTAATGGTCAAATAGAGGGTTATCAATTGATTGCAAGCTCAAAAAGTGTGACACTTATTATGGAAGCAACAATAAAAAATCCCTTTGGGCCACCATCCGCATTAACTAACTGGAAAATGACTATTAAATTTCCAGATGGACATATTATTAACGGGAAAATATTACCTTTAACAGGTAAAGATTTAAAAATATCATTAAAAAAACTTAAAGGTGCTCCACCAAAGGCAGCTTTTATTTACCCACCTGGAAAATATTTACCCGATGTATCTTCTCAACCGATTCCTGCTGGAGGTTTGTGTGGGGGATGGTTTTGGACACAATTTAAAAAAGATGAATTTGATAAGGTCTACGAAAAAGGAGCATCTATAGAATTAGAGTTTTGGGATATATTATCCAATAAAAAACATGTTCTTGAAGAGGTTATGGGTAAAGATAAAACAAGTCCATATCCCTACTAAAAGTCTTTTTGGTATTGCTTATACACTCAAAAATAGAATATCCGCTATTATGTGAATCGGCATGCAATAATGACCCACCAATAGGCAAAATCGGCATTCAAAGTTGACCCAGGCCTGCAAGCCTTCTATTCTGCCATAAATATGGGAGAAGGAGGCAGAAAGGGATGCTCACGGTGGAAACTATTCGGAAGATACGGTTATCAGTACATAGAGATGGCAAATCGATTCGTCAAACGTCAAAAGATCTTCATCTATCACGGAACACAGTCAGAAGAGCAATCAGGAGTGGAGAGACCCTTTTCCAGTACGAGCGCCAGAAACAGCCAATTCCTAAGCTGGGACCGTTTATAGAAATGCTTGACGGTAAACTGGATGAGGACGAGAAACTGCCGAAGAAACTAAGGAGAACGGCACAGATTCTTTTTGAGGATATTCAACTGAACGGTTATGAGGGCGGCTATGACAGTGTAAGGCGGTATATTCAGCGATGGCGCAATGAGCGGAAGATCTCAACGGGAGGTGTATATATACCGCTGAGATTTGAACCAGGGGAAGCATTTCAGTTTGACTGGAGCCATGAATGGGTAGAGATAGGCGGGGCGAGTTTAAAGGTAAAGGTTGCCCATCTGCGGTTATGCTACAGTCGCTATTTTCTTTGCATAGCCTACCCCAGAGAAACCCAGGAGATGGTTTTTGATGCCCATATAAAGGCTTTTGAGTTCTTCGGAGGCGTGTGCAGGAGAGGCATCTATGACAACCTCAAGACGGTTGTTAACAAGATCATCGGAGGAAAAGAAAGGAACTTCAACAGCCGTTTCGTCCAATTCAGCTCCCATTATCTTTTTGATCCTGTAAGCTGCACACCGGGTGCGGGCTGGGAAAAGGGTCAGGTTGAAAACCAGGTAGGCTTAGCCAGAAGGAGATTTTTCATTCCCAAGATCAAGGCCAGGGACTTCAAGGAGCTCAACGATACATTAAAAGGACAATGTATCAACTGGGCAAAGAGCCATAAGCATCCGACATTTTCCGACAAGACGGTTTGGGAGGTGTACGAAGAAGAGAAGCCTTGCATGATCAGTCTGCCTCCCCCTTTCGATGGGTATGGGGAACGTCCTGCCAGGGTTACATCCAGTTCGCTTGTGACCTATGATCGTAACAGATACAGTGTTGATTGCAGTCAGACAGGCAGAATCGTACAAATAAGAGTATATGCCGATCGAATAATGATCGTCAGTGATGGCCGCGTCGTAGGAGAACACGAGAGGCACTTTGGAGAAAATAAGACGGTTTTTAATCCATGGCATTATGTTTCTGCCCTTGAACGGAAACCAGGCGCTTTACGCAACGGAGCTCCTTTCAAAGACTGGGATCTTCCCACGGGCATGGGAAACGTCCTCAACGGATTGCAAAACCGTTTTACCGACTGGGATCGTCAATTTGTGGCAATTCTTAATGCCGTACCTCTTTACGGTCTTGATGCCGTTGACAAGGCATGCGAAGACGCCTTGAAGATGAGAGCTGTGAGTAAGGAGGTCGTTATCAATCTTCTCAACAGGAATCAGGAAAAGGACTTTGCCGCGGATGTAGGCATTCCTCCCCACCTGATTCTGAAACAGGAACCAATAGCAGATTGCCGACGATATGAATCTTTAATGAGGGGGGACTGCAATGTTGCGTAATGAGATCATGGAGCTTATGGGAAAGCTGAAATTACAGGGCATGCAGTCCGTTTATGATGAAGCGTTGTCAAATGGACGAAAGAGCCGGTCAACTCCTGAGAAGATGATCTTAGAAATGCTTAAAGCCGAGGCCACTGAAAGGCATATAAGAAGCATCCGCTATCGAATGGGGCAGGCCAGGTTTCCTGCGCCCAAAGATATCGACAGTTTTGATTTCAAAGGGAGTTCGGTTGATAAAAACCAGATTCAATCATTGTATCAGGGGGATTTTATTGAACAGCATATCAATCTGATTTTCGTAGGCGGCACCGGTACCGGCAAGACACATTTGGCAACTGCAATAGCGGCGCAGGCCGTCAGGGATGGGAAAAAGTGCAAATTTTATAACCTGGTGGATTTGGCAAATGAGTTGGAACAGGAGAAAATGGCCGGATTTGCAGGAAAAATATCTGCACGACTGATTCGGTTTGATATGGTGCTGCTTGATGAACTGGGCTATCTGCCCTTCTCAAAAAACGGAAGCCAACTGCTCTTCCATCTCATATCCAAGCTCTACGAACAAACATCTATCGTCATGACAACAAACTTAACCTTTGGTGAATGGCCTCAAGTGTTTGGTGATGCCAAAATGACTACCGCAATGCTGGATCGCCTTACTCATCATTGTGAAATCATAGAAACCGGGAATGAAAGCTGGAGGATGAAACACAGGTCTTCATAAACATATATTTTTTACTCAGGGGTGGGTCAGTTTTGGACGCCGATGCTGGGTCTATTTTCAATGCCTATTGACACTATTAAGCTACAAGTTTTTTAAATTCCATTTTAGGAGCCTTTAACAATTTTATGAGAGTATCCCTGAATAAATATTCATTATCGCGGTTATTAAATCTCCACTCAAATTCATCGAGGTAAGCGTCCATATGCTTAGTGCTGATTTGATGATAAGAACCGACAATAGATCGCTTAAACAAAGACCAAGCATTTTCAATACTATTAGTGTGGACATCGCCTCGCGCCCATTCTTCTTTATGATGGTTTACGCTCTCATGCTTGAAAGTTTTATCAAGAGATTTGTATGCTTTATATTCGTCTGTCATGATAGTAGCTTTTTTATCCACCCTATCATTGATAATGCCGACAAGGACTCTTTTTCCTGTAGTCGGGATAGTTCTAGCCTCAAATTTTCCGTTTCTTTGCAAAAGTCCCATGACAGGTTGTTTTTCCCATGGCCCGCGCTTACGCCTTTTATCGTAACGACCACCGACAAATGTTTCGTCAACCTCAACAACGCCTTTGAGTTTAGGTTTGTCAATCGCTTCTTCCATTGCTTTTCTGACACGGTGGCAAAGATACCAAGCCGTTTTATAACTCACGCCAAGGCTCCTTTTAAGCTGATTTGCGGACATTCCTTTTTTAGATTCGGTCATCAAATAAACAGCGAGAAACCATTTCCAAATCGGCAAATGGGAATCATGAAATATAGTTCCGGCAGTGATAGAGAATTGATAGCGGCATTGGTCGCAGTCATATTGGTCTCTTTTCTCTATATGAGATATTTTATCAGAACCGCACCGTGGACATTTAATACCGTCTGCCCATCTAAGGGCTTCAAGATACTGACGGCATTTCTTATCGTTGCCGTAATGCTCAATAAGATTAACCAAATTTGTTTCCATAGGAGCCTCCATGAAAAAGATTAAAAAACATCTTAAAAACTTAACTAGTGATGAAGCTATTGCTCGTGTCTTTCATCCAGACGCTTTAAAACATATAAAAAACCATGTTGAAAAACTCTCTAGTGAAAAGAAAAAACCAATTAAGAAAGAGCGTCAATCATGACTTTCAATTATAGTATAACAACTAAATTGCCTTGTGTCAAGTATATAATCGCGGATGAATCCCGCGACTTGCAATCCCCCGGCTCCTGCCGGGGGTTCGCGCCGTAGGACGCGGGAGGTCGCGTTATTAAAAGGAGCCTCCGGCTCCTGCCGGAGGGAGCTCCACTAAAGAAAATCCCGGCCTGCATATTATTGATATCGGTGCCCCAATCATCGCCAAATGCTGCCATTGAGCTGTAAAATTATTCTGTAATATATATTTATAATATATTATATAGTATACTTATACAATGATATATTCCGAAAGATAACATCAGGTGCAAAAAATAATGACATATAAACAAATCAACACAGCGTTCATTTTAGGCGCGGGACTGGGGATGAGACTCAGGCCGCTGACGGAAAACACGCCCAAGCCGCTGCTGAAAATTGGCGGACGTCCCATCATCACTTATGCTATGGAGCATTTGCGCTCTATTGGTGTCAAGCGGTTTATTATTAATACGCATCATTGTGCGGGAAAATTCGCCGAAATATTTCCTAAAAATAGTTGGAAAGATATCCCAATTACGTTTCGACATGAGCCGGTTTTGTTGGATACCGCCGGCGGCATCAAAAATATTGAAGACCTGATTGCCGATGATGAACGCATTGTAGTTTACAACGGCGACATAATCACCAATCTTCCGCTTGCGCCGCTAGTGGATAAACATTTTGCTTTGCAATCAAAAGTTACACTGGCCTTACGAAGCAGTGGTCCGCTGCTCAATGTCAATATTGATAAAGACGGTTTCATTTGCGACATGCGGCATATTTTGAAAAATCCAGGAGTCCGGAGTTGCCTTTTTGCCGGAATTTATATCGTGGAAAAAGATTTTTTAAAACGATTACAGGCTGGCAAAATAGAATCGATTGTTTTACCGCTGGTAGAGATGATTAAAGAAAATCCACGCTCGGTCGGCGCTGTGGTAATTGACGATGGTTATTGGTATGATGTTGGCACGATTGAGGAGTACGAAAAATTATGCAAAACAGGGATTAGTTAAATGAAATCTAATTTAAGTCTCCCTTTTTTAAAGGGAGACAAAGAGGGATTTTAAAAATCTCCCCTCACGCCTCTTTACAAAAGAGGGGCAGAATGTTGATAAAAAAAATAAAACTAATGCACAAAGAAATACAAAAATTTCTGAGAGATCATCTGGGCGCGAAGGATTTTGATCTTAAGCCGATCAAGAAGGGCGGTTCCGACCGTGGATTTTCCCGTGTTTCCCTGCCGGATAAAACCAGTTGCGTTTTTATGCATTACGGTGATGAAGTAGCGGAAAATGCATATTGGGCAGGCATCAACAGCTTCATGGCATCGCTGGCTATTAATGTGCCGCGGATTATTGCGCAGGATATGCCAAAACATTTTATCTTCCTCGAAGATTTAGGCGATGTTGATTTGTGGTCGGAAAGATTTTTACCATGGGAAGAAAGGCGTGATTATTATTTTCAGGCGCTCACTCAAATTTATCGGCTGCATTCCTTTGATTTAAAATCCATTCCAGATGATTTGCAATTGTCGGAAAGCTACGGCCCGCGTTTATATAAATGGGAGTATGAATATTTTCTGGAAAATCTTGTCGGGGAAGTCTGCAAAATAAAACTTTCATCGACAGATGCCGCAAAGTTGATGAAAGAATTGGACGCACTTTCCGCTCGCCTGCAAAAAATAGAACCCTGTCTTATTCATCGTGATTTTCAATCGCAAAATATCATGATTAAAAACGGCAGGCCGATATTGATCGATTTTCAGGGCATGCGCGAAGGCTGCCTTTTTTACGATCTGGGTTCTCTGATCTGTGATCCGTACGTTACTTTTAAAGATGAAGAAAGAAACGAGTTGCTGGATTTTTACTATGAACTGATGAATCCGGCCTATAGCCGCGATGAATTTGTCCATAATTTCTGGATGGGCTCGGTGCAGCGGCTTTTGCAGGCGCTGGGAGCATACGGTTTTTTAGGGCTCAAGAAAAATAAACCGGCTTTCCTTGCGCACATCGGCAACGGTCTGGAGAATTTATTAACTGCAATCGATAAAGTGAACGGCCTTGCACTGCTCAATGACCTTGCGACTGAATGCGAAACAATCCTCACCCGTAAAAATTATTGTTGAAACACCAATTCCGAAAGCGAATAACCTAAAGGTCACTATAGGCGCAGCGGAATTGGTAAGTTGTAATGAGACTAGCTAAAAACGAACGAAGTGAAGTTTGAAGCGTAAGTCGAATTATCCCGCGAAGCGGAGGGTTTTATACCCGTGATTAAAAATCGCTTGACATCCGGTCCGAATATTGTACCATATTCGAACCGGAGGTTAAAATCATGAATATCATAAACGATATTAAGCCCGTCACATATTTGAAATCGAAAGCCGCGGATTTGCTCAAGCAAATCAATGAAACGCAAAGACCTGTCATTATAACTCAGAATGGAGAACCTCGGGCCGTGCTTCAAGACCCCGCAAGCTATGAAAATATGCGCAATGCCATCGGTATGTTAAAGCTCATTTCACAAGGTGAAGCCGATGTGCGAGATGGCCGGACGAAGACACAGGAAAAAATGTTTAACGAAATCGAAGATGCATTAAAGAAAAGGCTTAGATGAAAAAGTACAAGGTTGAATGGGCGGCTGTAGCTGAAACTGATTTAAAACAGATCGTCGATTATCTGACGGCTGATAGTCCCGGCAATGCTTTACAAATATTCAAAAAGATTCGACAGAGAGCATCGGGCCTTTATGCATTCCCGAAACGTGGCAGGGTTGTTCCTGAACTGCAGGCTCAAGGGATATATATTTACAGAGAGTTGATTGTAGCACCCTGGCGAATCGTCTATCGTATAGCGGAAGGAACCGTTTTTGTTTTATCGGTTATCGATTCGCGACAAAATGTCGAGGATATTCTGCTCAATAGATTACTAAAATAAATCAAGCATTGTTCAAACTTTTATGGGATGCGCTGGGAGCATACGGTTTTCTGGGACTTTAAAAAATAAACCGACCTTTCTTGGGCACATCGGTAACGGTCTGGAGAATTTATTAATTGCGGTAGATAACGTGAGCGGACTTGAACTGCTGAATGATTTAGCGACTGAATGTGAAACGATTCTCGCTAGGAAAAATTATCAGAAAATTATGAAAACATAACATATAAATCAATTTTGTGGTGAACGATTAAGTATTGTGTAACTAGAATATTGAGTAATACAGATGATAATTGATGATAATATTATAAATGAAGCCATAAAATTTTTGCTCGATGGTGACGAGCAAGCATCAGCAGATATCCTAAAAATGTGTTCGGTGGAAAACTGTGAAGTTGTAGATCACTGGATGAATGGAAGCGAACTGCTAGACGGTTTATCTATAGAACTGCGAGGACCTCGTACGGCATATGATATTCTTTCAAGGCATGACCACCCATTAAGAAAAGAAATAATATCCGCCTTTTCAGCTGTTATTCCTGCCAGCACTTACATTAAGAACTTACGAATACGAGTCGTTACTTTGTCGGAAGAATCGCGCGTGCAGATAAGTAAAACAATTTCTGTTTCTGAGTTAAAGGAATTAATTCAAGAGATTGAAGCGCAAAAAGGGTTGATGATTGCGGTTGCAACCGGTGGTCCGAAAATTAAAGAGGTTAATGTCCAGTACCAGAATAGACGTTTTAAAATCATGGCAAAGTTACAGGATATGGGTATTGACGATCCAAATCCTTATCCTGATCTTTGGAGTTGGTACGGAAAGTGGAGTGATGGTAGTCTCCCTAGTTGGCAAGCAAGAAGAAACTATATTGGTGCTCTTTATCAGCCATTGTTGGATGCACTGACAATAAGAAGCAAAACAAATTTGGCCGTTCAGCCTCAAGAACCTACAGGTTGGGATCGGGTTGACCGTAACGTAGATAAGGTAAATAATGCATTAGCGTATGCAGAGAATGAAGAAGATTTTCAAACGGTCGGTCTTTTATGTAGAGAAGCTGTCATTTCATTGGCTCAAGCAGTTTACGATATAGCGAAGCATGGCAGTATTGATGGGGTATTGCCTAGTAATACTGATGCAAAAAGAATGCTGGAAAGCTATATAGCCACAGAACTATCTGGCAGTTCCAATGAAATGCACCGAAAATTAGCTAAAACAGCCGTTCAACTAGCAGTTGATCTTCAACATAAGCGTACAGCAAACTTTCGAGAAGCTGCTCTTTGTGCTGAAGCTACGAGAGGAATAATAAATATCATAGCAATCATGTCAGGACAAAGAGATCCCGAGAAATAGCAAAAGACAACAAGTGGTTCAATGGCGTCGGGGATTTGTAAATTTCTTTTTCTCGCAATAGCTGGTTGCCTCGACGCGCCAACTACGTTTAACCGCTGCTCTGTCGTTCAATCTAAATCCTATCATTACTCACTGATTAAAAAATTGTCTATGCGATAAAGGCATTGCGCTCGTCGTGCCGATATGTTAAGCAAATCATCACTATTCACTATTCGGAGAGTTTTTGAAAATGAAATATGAACCGCTAGTTATTGAAGAGAAATGGCAAAAAAAATGGGAAGATGAAAAAGCTTTCAAGGTTACCGAGGATCCGCAAAAGGAAAAATATTATCTGCTGGAGATGTTTCCTTATCCTTCCGGCAAAATTCATATCGGCCATGTTCGCAATTACACCATAGGTGATGTTGTTGCCCGCTACAAGCGCATGAAGGGTTTCAATGTTCTGCATCCGATGGGCTGGGACGCTTTCGGCCTGCCCGCCGAAAACGCGGCAATCGAGCATAAAATTCACCCTGCCAAGTGGACCAACGAAAATATCAATCACATGAAAAAACAGCTCAAGCGCATGGGTTTCAGCTATGACTGGGACAGAGAAGTTTCCACCTGCGAGCCGAAATATTACCGCTGGGAACAGTTGTTCTTTATCTGGATGTATGAAAAAGGTCTGGCTTACAAGAAACGCTCCACGGTTAATTTCTGCACTAAGTGCGACACGGTGCTCGCCAATGAACAGGTCGAAGGCGGACAGTGCTGGCGCTGCGGCACGGAAGTGCAGGAGAAGGTGCTAGATCAGTGGTTTTTCAAAATCACCGCCTACATCGAAGAATTGCTGGATTACTGCGACAAACTGCCCGGCTGGCCGGAACGTGTTATGACCATGCAGAAAAACTGGATCGGTAAAAGCTACGGCTGTGAAGTTGATTTTCCGATGGCCGACGGAAACGGCGCCATCAAGGTATTTACCACCCGTCAGGACACGCTCTTCGGTGCGACCTTCATGCTGGTTGCCGCCGAGCATCCGTTGGTTACGCAACTGACCAAAGGCAAGGTCATCGAAAAAGATGTTCTGCAGTTTGTTGATAAAGTCAAAAAACAGGACAAACTAATGCGGACTTCGGAATATTACGAAAAGGAAGGCATGTTTCTGGATGCTTACTGCAAGAATCCTCTGACGGGAAAGGAAATGCCCATCTTCGCGGCAAATTTTGTTCTGGCTGATTACGGCACCGGCTGTGTCATGGCTGTGCCCACGCACGATCAGCGCGACTTTGAATTTGCCAAGAAATTCAATCTGCCGCTGATTGTGGTCATTTCACCGAAAGACAAAACTCTCGATCCGGCGACGATGACTGAAGCTTACGTTGATGAAGGAATTCTCGTCAACTCCGGTCAATTTAATGGCATGGAAAACACCAAGGTTCTGGAATCCATCGCCGATTTTCTGGAAAAAGAAGGAAAGGGCAAACGCACTATTCAGTATCGTCTGCGCGACTGGGGTATTTCCCGCCAGCGCTACTGGGGCGCGCCGATTCCCATGATCAACTGCGATAAATGCGGTATCGTTCCTGTCGCTGAAAAAGACCTGCCCGTTGTACTGCCGGAAAATATTAAGCTAAGTTCCGAAGGCGGTTCACCGCTCGCGTCCCTGAAAGAATTTGTCGATACAACCTGCCCCAAATGCGGTGGCAAGGCCGCGCGTGAAACGGATACAATGGACACATTCGTGGAGTCGTCCTGGTACTTTGACCGCTTCTGCTGTCCTGATTGCGATACCAAGCCCGGGCTTGACCGAAAAAAACTGGATTATTGGATGCCTGTTGACCAGTACATCGGCGGCATTGAGCACGCCATTCTTCATCTGCTTTACGCCCGCTTCTATACAAAGATGCTGCGCGATTTCGGAGTAATCGGCGTAGATGAGCCTTTCACCAATTTGCTGACGCAGGGCATGGTCTGCAAGGAAACAATGAAGTGCAAAGAGCATGGTTATCTTTTTCCGGAGCAGGTAGTGGATGGCAAGTGTAAAATTTGCGGGAAAAAAGTTATTATCGGCAAGACCGAAAAAATGTCCAAATCGCTGAAGAACGTTATCGACCCCGATTATCTGATAAAAACCTACGGCGCCGATACCGCGCGGATATTTTGCCTGTTTGCCGCGCCGCCGGAAAAAGATTTGGAATGGAGCGATCAGGGCGTGGAAGGGTCTTTCCGCTTTCTCGGACGCCTGTGGCGCATTGTTGATGAATATCTCGAAGACATCAAGACCATTGAGTCTCTATCAGGCGTTGTTGAACTGGAAGGAGAATTAAAAGCTCTGCGGCGCAAAACTCATCAGACTATCCGCAAAGTAACAATAGATATTGAAGACCGCTTCCATTTCAATACGGCCATCAGTGCCGTAATGGAGCTGGTTAACACCGTCTATCAAATCAAACGTCCCGCCAGTGATGATAAACAAGCGCTGGCCACTGTCCGGGAAGCGCTGGAGGCGGCTGTAATTCTTCTGGTGCCGATTGTGCCGCATATAACGGAAGAACTCTGGCAGATGCTCGGCCATAAAACTTTAGCCGCTGATATTCCCTGGCCGCAGTTTGATTCGGCGATTGCCAGTGAGGAGGAGATGACAATTGTTGTGCAGATTAACGGCAAGCTGCGCAGCAGAATGACCGTCGCGGTGGACGAAGATCCGGAGAAAATAAAGGCAAACGCGCTGGCCGATGAAAAAATTGTTTCCTTGATGTCGGGCTCGAAAATATTGAAAGTTATTTACGTGCCCAAGAAACTGGTCAATATTGTTATTGCACAATAAAGTGACAGGATAAATGGTGTTATTATGAAAAAACTTAATCGTCCGGTGTTGATTAGAATCACAATCGTCTGTTTTTCTTTTATCGTTTTGTTCGGTTGTGGCTATACCTTCGCTCCGCGGGGCGAATATATCGACAAACATATTACTACTGTTTATGTCCAATTTTTTGAGAATAAGACGTCTCAGGCAGAGTTGGAAAATTACGTCCGGACAGCTTTCATTAACCAGTTTATTCAAAACAGCCGTTTAAAGATTGTGGGAAGCGCTGAAGAAGCGGATGCAATAGTTAAAGGGAAAATTCTTAATCTTAATACGTCACCCCTTTCTTATGGCAGCAATTCTCTAGTGGCTGAAGAGCGGGCAACAATGATACTGGAAGTAGATTTTTGGGAAAAGGAAAGCGGCAAAACTATCTGGAGTTCGAAAAATATAACCGGCACAGTTGATTACACCTTAAGCACGGACATTAATTCGGTTCCCGCAATCAAAAAGGATGCGTTCATTAAGCTGGCCAACAACACGGCAGAAAAAGCTTTCAACCTGATAATGTCCGGATTTTAGCGACACTCGCTGATAGTGAGCCAAGCTGAAAATGAGCTTTGCGAAGTTTGAAGCGTAAGGCGAACTATACCAGGTGCAAAGCACCGTGGTAGAACGAGTATAGCGAAGTTCGAAGCGTAAGTGGAGCTAATCCCGAAGCATAGCGAAGCGGGATAATGTACAGTTTAATTATGAAGCCTTTAGTTCGAAAATTTGGCCGGTTCCTTCTCCTGCCTCTGAATAATGAAAAAGAGGCAATGAGTAGTTGGCCTGCAGATACATCCAATGTTAAAGAAATCAAGCAGCTTTCTTCGTTCCTGAAAAAAATATCCAGTAAATATTTACTGTTAATTGCCGACGAAAAAAAAATCAACTGCGATGAATTATCACTGCGCCGCCTGCTCAAGGTTGTCGAAAAAAAACGCGCCGGCATCGTTTATTCGGATTATTTTGTGAGCGAAGGAAATAATCTGACTGAGCATCCGCTGATCGATTATCAACAGGGCAGTATCCGCGACGATTTTAATTTTGGGCACCTTTTGCTTTTTTCCTGTGACGCTGTGAAATCCGTTCTGCAAAAATACGGCTCGTTGCCATCCGACGCGAGTGAGGCTTTATACGACTTGCGCTTGAAAATTTCCACTGATTATGAATTGATTCATGTGCCTCAGTTTTTTTACAAGGTATCCGTTAAAGAACAGAATAAAAATAAAATATCCGGTGGAGCCCCTCCGGCAGAAGCCGGAGGCTCCTTTCCAAAACGCGACATCCCGCGATTGGCAGAAAGCATTCAACCCCCAGCGGGAGCTGGGAGCTTTCTGCAGCGGGGCAAAAAAACAGAGGCTCACTTCGCCTATGTTGCGAAAGAAGATTTCACTCTTCAGAAAAAACTTGAAAAAATAGCGACAAATCATTTGAAGCGAATCGCGGCATGTCTTCCGCCGCAAAATAAGAAAACAAATAAAGAACAGAATGAAAGGCAGTGGAAAGCGAGTATCATTATCCCCGTGCTCAACCGCAAAAAAACAATTGCAGATGCGTTGACCAGCGCTCTGGAGCAAAAAACTGATTTCGCATTCAATGTTATTGTCGTGGATAATCATTCCACAGACGGCACCACGGAAATTTTGAAAAAGTATGCCGCGAAATATTCCCATGTTCATCATATAATTCCTGCGCGGCGTGATCTGGGCATCGGCGGCTGCTGGAATGAAGCAATTTATTCGCCGCATTGCGGACGTTACGTCGTTCAACTCGATTCCGACGACCTCTACAGTTCACCACAAGCGCTTCAGAAAATCGTGAACGCTTTGCGCAAAGGAAATTACGCGATGGTTGTCGGTTCGTACACTGTTGTTAACGAGAACCTGAAAAAGATCCCGCCAGGTCTTATTGACCATCGGGAATGGACGCAGAAAAACGGTCACAACAACCTGTTGCGAGTCAACGGCATGGGAGCGCCGCGCGCGTTTGATTCCTCTGTAATACGCAAGTTTGGTTTTCCCAATGTCAGTTACGGCGAGGATTACGCTGTTGCTTTGAGAATTACCCGTGAGTATAAAATAGGCAGGATTTACGAAAATTTGTACTGGTGCCGCCGCTGGACACATAACACGGACGCTGGACTTTCCCCAGAGAGTAAAAATCGCAATGATTTTTATAAGGACAAACTGCGCACTGTTGAGATTGAGGCCAGAAAACCGGCAAATAAGGAAAAATCTTCTTTCGATGAGGAGAGAATTTTTGCCGAATTCTCCAACAGGAAAGATGTATCGTTACCTTTGCTTTGCCAGAGCCTCTACGATGAGCAAAAGAAAACATGGCCCCAATTGACTGAAGCCTGTGCTAACCTATCTTACATTAAAACGAGACAGCTCTCGGGTGGAGCCCCTCCGGCAGGAGCCGGAGGCTCCTTTCCAAAACGCGACATCCCGCGATTGGCAGAAAACATTCAACCCCCAGCAGGAGCTGGGGGCTTTCTGCAGCGGGGTAAAAACTACAATGTCTATCTGCAATACAATCCCGTCCGGGCAGTGAGCAGCGGAGCGGCTGTTGACGCGGAATCAATCAAATCCAGACCTTGCTTTTTGTGTCAAGAAAATCTGCCGAGGGAGCAGAAAGGCATTTTATACAAAAATCAATACTTGCTTCTCTGCAATCCTGCGCCCATTTTTAAAAACCATTTTACCATAGTTTCATTGCGGCATGAGCCGCAGGAAATAGCATCATCTCTTACATCGCTTTTGGAGTTGGCCTCCGATGCGTCGCCTGAGTATGCCGTCTTCTATAACGGACCGGCCTGCGGCGCGTCAGCTCCCGATCATCTGCATTTTCAGGCTATTCCGAAGAACCACCTTCCTTTTTTGAGGGATTATAAAAAGTTATTGCCGGTTGAAAAAAATTATTCTGTCAGATGCGGCCGCTGGGAGATTCTGGACCGTTCTGTTATTTTGCTGGAGTCGAAAAATGCAGAATTTTTAACCGAACGATTCCTTCGTTTAATAAAATTATCCGGAGAAATATACAAGACAAATTATGAACCGATGGTTAATGTCATTTGTGATTACTCGTCAAACCGCTGGCGGCTAATCGTTTTCCTGCGTCAGAAACATCGTCCTGATGATTATTTTGCAAGAGGTGAAAATAGAATTTTTATTTCTCCGGGTGCTGTGGATATGGCCGGCATCGTTATCACGCCGCTGCTGAATAATTATAACCGTTTGGATTATAATGCAATCCGTAAAATTTACCGGGAAGTATCACTGCCGGAGAACATGATGAGTTCGATAATAAATAAATTCTAAAAGGAAATTAAAATGTTTTTTATAGAAGGAACTATTATGGACAGCTCTATGAGCTTTTCCGAAGCGATAGAAGGAACAAATGCTCCACAGGAGATTATCGATATTTTATCAATGATAGATGTCTGCTATTATTCTTTTGACGGCAGAAAGCATCAAGGGCAAATTATAGTCAACAGGGAGCTGGAAGATGATGTTTATGACATATTTAACTTCATCGAAAAAACTCTATTTCCTGTTGGAAAAGTCGTCCCGATAGTCGCTTATCAGTGGAATGATCATAATTCCATGGCTGATAATAATTCGTCTTCCTTTAATTTCCGCGTAATTGAAGGAACGACAAAATTATCCATGCATTCGCTGGGGAAAGCCGTGGATATAAATCCTGTGCAAAATCCTGTTATCTATCCTAACGGAGTAATAGCGCCGAAAGGCGCGAAATACCTTCCGCAGGAAAGGGGGACATTTACGGCCGATCACGCCGTAGTTCAGGAGTTTCTCAGGCGCGGCTGGCATTGGGGCGGCAATTTCGACCAGCCAAGGGACTATCATCATTTCGAAAAGCCTTGATAATAATTTATTTTCATTCGTCTACCTTTATTGGCTGCGTCGTCAGCTTCCTCAACGTATGTAACGCCTCGTCGCTTCCTCCGTGCCCCGCTGAAGCGGGACAGTTCAACTAACGAATTACAATTCACTTCGTTTCTGTAATTCGAGTTTCACTGCCGCCGCGGTATACTTTTGAAAATAAATTATGCATTATAGAGGGCGCGCAACAATAATGCCGGTAAACTTCCTGCTAGAGTTCATATAAGCCACAAGAGTTTTTTTCGAAATAACCACACCGTTCTCTTTGCTTGAGGCGTGTAAAAGATGTAAATTCTTTCCCTGCCATATAGCAAAGCCGACGTGCGCCACATCGAGTCCTTCCTGATTCGTTGCAAAGGCAATGACATCGCCGATTTTAATTTTTGTTTTCTGCAGGTTTATTTTATCCTTGCCGATAATATGAAAAACTTTGCGGGAAAGATTCTTTTCCATCTTTAAAATTTTGCGAAATTGCGGACTGCTTTCCAGCGCCGGATATAATTCTCGATGAGCAGTCATAAAATTAATTTTTTTACTATGCGGTTTTCCACCTAGTTGGCGCGATATGTCTGTTAAATTCTTCTTTTTTTCATTGTCCCGAAACCAGTCGATAAAATAATGCAGGCGGGAAGAATAGTCTTCAATCTTGCCCTGACGATAACGGATTAATTTTAATTTATTTTGGAATTCAGAACGTGAAATTTTTTCGGCAGCGGCGCATTTGGCGAGGGCAAGAACCGTTTCCACAAAAGTGGTGCAATCAAAGCCCGATACATTGACAATCAATTTTTCTTTGCTACTACCTTCCAGAGTCCCGGCTTTATAAGGCTTGTTAATAAACAGACAGCCGATGTCCGCTATCAAATCGCCGTAAGATAATTTACTATATTCTTTTCCCTTCATAATATCGTCCTGTTTTTAATTTCTAAATGATTATTAAGAACAAAGCAAATACAAAAATGAAAAAAATTGACAAATTATCAAGAGAAAATTGTTCAGAGTTATAAAAAGAAAGCGGTCAGGTTTAAGGCTGGCCGCTTTATGGATATTATACCAATTCTAAATCAAAGCGCTATCTTTGTTGGCTTCGTCGTCGGCTTCCTCAACGTATGTATAATACGCCTTGTCGCCTCCTCCTTGCCGCCGCGATATCATCTTTGATTTAGAAATGGTATTATTTATCCCACATCTTGCGCTTTGAGCTTCATTTTGTTCGCTCTCAGCGAGTGTCAAATCCCCATACGCTTCGCTTCGGGGATAATTTCCAATAGCCTTTGGCTATTGGATAATTCGACTTTCAAATTTTACTACACTACTCTTATAAAATTTGAGTCTCATTACGACTTACGCTTCCTATTGTCAGCGAGTGTCATTATTTTACAGTGTTGACTTTTTTGGTCAGACGGGAAATTTTGCGGGAGGCATTTTTTTTGTGGATTAAACCCTTGCCTGCTGCTTTATCCAGTGCGGGAATAACAGTTTTTAGCGCATTTAAAGAATTTTCTTTATTTTTGCTGTTTACGCTTTCAATTACCGTTTTAACCTTTGTTTTTATCGCGGACTTGGCGGCGACATTGCGCGCGTAATGTTTTTTGTTCTGCCGATCACGTTTTTCTGCTGATTTATGTGTTGCCAAAAGCATCCTCCTGAACTTCATTTTTATTAGGGAAAAATTACTTAGCCCAATTAATCGGGGCTGTCAAGTACAAACTGGACAAACTGGATAAATTATCGGCCGCAAAATGTGATGGGGGATGTTGATTTTTTTTCTTCGACCATTCATTCCAAGGCATGAAGAATCACGGGCATCTTGCACAACGGGAGAAGAAGAATTTATACCAATTCTAAATCAAAGCGCTATTTTTGTTAGCACAGCCTGCCCCGGCGGAGGCCGGGGTTGTCGGCTTCCTCAACGTATAACCTGAAGGTCACGCGTGTACAATACGCCTCGTCGCCTCCGCCAAGCCCCGCTGAAGCGGGACAGTTCAACTACCGAATTCCAGTTTACTGCGTAACTGTAATTCGAGTTTCACTGCCGCCTCAATATCATCTTTGATTTAGAAATGGTATTATTCATCACAGCGCTGGCCCTGATGATTACGGAGAGATTAATACCAATGTCCCGTCAGGATTGATTTTAAAGACTAAGATAGTACCGCCACCCATATTTGCCACATAGGCAAATTTTCCATTCAAAGGATTATCAATAGCGATGGAGGACGGATAAGCTCCAGCGGCTACCGGCGTTCCCAAAGCGGTCAATGTCCCGTCAGTCGTATCTATAGTATAGACTGAGATCGTGTTGTCACCCGTATTTGTCACATAGGCAAATTCCCCCACGGGGAGTTTAACCGTAATGATAGAAGTAGGATATGTACCGGCAGCCACTGACGTTACTGCGGTTAACGTACCGTCAGTCTGATCAATGGCATAGACCGAAATACTGTTGGAACTTTCATTTACCACATAGACAAATTGCCCTGATTGATCAACTGTGACAGAGGAAGGATACGTCCCGGTAGACAATTCCCCTGAAAAGACCAAATTCCCGTCACTCAATAGGGAATAAGACCAGATAGTGCTGTCACTCATATTTGTCACGTAAGCAAATTCTAATGATCCAAGCAAAACCGTAACGATAGAAGAAGGACTCGTACCGGCTTGGAACGGGCTATTTGCGAGTTCGACCAATGTGCCGTCATTCTGGATGGTATAGGCCGAGATAGTGTTGTCACCCATATTTGTCACATAGGCAAATTCTAGTGATCCAAGCAAAACCGTAACGATAGAGGAAGGATACGCCCCGGCAGGCACATTTTCAACATAGGTCAAATTTCCGTCAATCGAATCAATAGAATAGACCCAGATAAGACCGCCAATCGTATCTACCGCGTAGGCAAATTCCCCTGATGGATCAACTGTAACGGATACAGGGTACGTCATGCCAGTCAATGTCGTTCCCGGAGTCAGTGTTCCATCGGGATTGATTTGATAGGCCGAGATACTGCCATCCGTATTTGTCGCGTAGACAAAGGGTCTTGACAGATTAGGATTAACAGTAACGGATGTAGGACCATTCACACAACTTACCACCACGTTGTACACAGGCGCGCCGTTGACTGCGCTACTCCCATTGCTTACCGAGCAGGTCTGAGACGGGTTAGTCGGATGAGTTTGCACCGTAACGTTGTAGGCAGCCCCGTCGGTTAGTGCTGTGGCAAAGACGAAGGAACCGTCGCCAGTTATTTTCAGATCATCCCCGCCATTGTTCTGCAATACCATCCCGCTGCCGACCATGCCGCTGACCGTTCCGCCGATTGTATAGCTGTATCCGGGACTGGTGCCGCAGGATGCCAAAACAGCCACCAAAGCAACAGCCCCTATGGCATTGGCCAATATTCTTAAAAAGACTATAAGTTCACGTTTTTTTTCATTTGACAGAACCACCATTTTTTCTCCTCGCATGCGGATTGCGGATTATTATTAATATTAAAGGGAGCCTCCAGCTCCTGCCGGAGGGGGCTCCACTATTATTTTTTAGCGTTGAGAGTATATGAAGAATTGTCTTGCATGTCAATTAAATATTGACCGACGAATTATCATATATATCTTGACAAATTAAACGAACAAATATATTTTGTTGTCCTGACAACATATTTATATAAACGAAAGTAGTTGTTTTAATGAGGGAAAAGATCGAAACTTTTTCATTGGATGAATCGCTTGGATTCTGGCTGTACCGCAGCCATATTCAAGCTTCGGCTGATTTACGCCAGGCTTTTCAGGATGCGGGCCATGATTTAACACCGGAGCAATGGGCTGTTTTAATGCGTCTACAGGAACGAGAAGGGCTGAATCAAAGTCAACTGGGGAAAAAAACTTACAAAGACCGTCACAATATTACGCGCATTCTCAAGCAATTGGACAAGCGAGGGTATATTGAAAAACTGCATGATAAAAAAGATAAACGCGCTTTTCGCGTTTATTTATCCCCGGCGGGGCGCGACTTTTTAAAGAAATTAAAACCTATAGTTTTAAAGCACCGTGATAGGATTTGTAAGGGTTTTAGTAAAGATGATTTGCTGAAGATTCGTGATTATATTCGTCATATCGTTAGAAATCTGCGGCATTCTTAATCGTGATTAATCACGGGTATTAACCCCAAAGCAAGCTTTGGAAACAGGTTCCGCAGCAAACTGCGGGGTATTAAACCCTCCGCTGCGCGGGATTGTTCAACTTACCAATTCCGCTACGCTACGCTTTCGGAATTGGAGTTTCAACAATGCGTCGAAATAGGGAAATCAATCTGATACGAATAATAAGACAGTTTTAAACGGGTAGGAAAAATATGAAAAAATGGGGATTTAGAATATTTGTTGTTGCTGTAATCGCTGCGGCGGTTATATATGGAATTATATATTTCATCCATTCCCTTTCTCATGAACATACTGATGACGCATATGTGGCGGGAACCGTTGTTCCAATCGCCGCTGAAGTCAAGGGTAAAGTGACTAATGTGTTTATTGACGACAATCAATATGTCGATGCCGGAAAGCCCCTTCTGGAAATTTACCGTCAGGATTATATGGATCTGGCGAAAGAAAAAAAAGAGACCATATCAAGATTAATTTCCGAAGAAAATGAGCATGCAGCGACTATTGAGGAAAAAGAAAAAACTCTGACCAAAGCACGAGCCAATCTTGAAGTGGCATTAAGTGAAGAAGATCTGGCGCAAAAGGAAATGCAGCGTTATGAAAGCCTGCTGAAAAAAGATGCCGTATCCCAGAATCAATATGATCAAATGAAGTCGCGCTGGCAGGTAACTGTTGCCCGCCGCAAGGCCTCCGTTGCCGCTATTGATGAAGCGGAGGCCGCGATCAAAGCTATCAAAGCAAAGTACGCTACTCAGTCTTTTAAGATCAAAGAAGCGCAATCAACAAAAAATATGGCCGACCTAGATTTGACCAGAACAATCGTTGTAGCGCCTATCAGCGGGAGAATTGCCATGAAGAATATTGACCCGGGCAAGTATGTAATGCCGGGGCAGTCGCTGCTTGCTATCGTAAAAGAAGATATCTGGGTAATTGCCAATTTTAAAGAAACACAAATTGCAAAAATGGTCGTTGGCCAGCCGGTGGAGATCAAAGTTGACGCATATCCTGGAGTAAAATTCTCCGGCCATGTTGACAGCCTCCAGACCGGCACCGGCTCTGTCTTCAGTTTGCTGCCTCCGGAGAATGCGACTGGTTATTTTGTAAAAGTGGTGCAAAGGGTCCCGGTTAAAATTATTATCGATTCCAAATTCGATGAACAACATCCTTTGTGGCCGGGCCTGTCGGTTGTTCCCACGGTCGATGTGAGCCGTCAGACTGGAACAAAGCTGTCAAAAAAATAGAGGCTCTATGGATGAAAAGCACCATTTACATAAATGGTTAATCACTCTGACTGTAATGACCGGCACCATCATGGCCGCGCTGGATATGAGCATTGTCAATGTAGCTCTGCCAAACATGCGCGGCACACTTAGCGCCTCCGTGGAAGAAATTACCTGGGTTGCCACCGGATATATTCTGTCCAACGTAATCATTATGCCGATAGTTGCTTTTTTAAGCTCACGTTTTGGCCGCAAGAATTTTTACATTTTTTCCGTCTTGTTATTTACCGGTTCATCCATGCTTTGCGGAATAGCCTGGGACCTTACCTCCATGGTCGCTTTCAGGGTAATTCAGGGCATTGGCGGCGGTGCATTGATACCGATTTCGCAATCAATACTACGAGAAACATTTCCGCCTGAAGAACAGGCGATGGCTATGGGAATTTTCGGGGTGGGTGTAATGCTTGGACCGGCCTTCGGCCCAACCCTTGGCGGATGGCTCACCGACAATTATTCGTGGCCGTGGATATTTTATGTCAACGTCCCCGTCGGTATTATCAATATCTTGCTGATTATGAAGTTTATTGAAGATCCGCACTATCTTGTCCGGCAAACCGGCAAGATTGATATTCTCGGCTTATCCCTCATGACAGTTGGCCTGGGAGCATTGCAGATAATGCTGGAAGAAGGTGAGCGGAAAGATTGGTTTTCTTCGGAATTTATTATTTATCTTTCCGTAGTCGCCGCACTCGGGCTGGTATTATTTGTCTGGCGGGAATTGAAGGTGGAAAACCCGGCGGTAAATCTGCATATTTTAAAGGATATTAATTTCGGTTCAGCGACATTTCTGAATGGCATTCTGGGATTGGCCTTGATGAGCAGTCTCTTTATCCTGCCGTTATTCTTGCAGGAGCTTTTGGGCTATCCGGCTTTCGATTCGGGACTGGCGCTAGTTCCCCGATCTGTAGCTATGATCATGACAATGCCGCTTGCCGGGAGAATTTACAATCGGGTAGGCCCCAGGTTGATGATAGGATTGGGACTGTTGTTAGATGCGGTTTCATTTTATCAATTTTCTATTCTTTCCCTGAACATTGGTTTTTGGGATATATTTTTACCTCAATTTTTGCAGGGAATGGGATTCGGATTAATTTTTGTTTCTTTAAGCACGGCCGCTCTTTCAACAATTGAAAAGCCTATGCTGACTGCTGCGACAGGGCTTTATAACGTTGTGCGGCAAGTGTTTGGCAGTGTCGGCATTGCTCTTGCTGCTACAATATTAACTCGCGGAGAACAATCCAACAGGGCGCTGCTGATGGAACACATAACTGCTTTCGGCAATGCCGGTGCAGCAACTCTGCATTCTCTTACTCAATATTTTTCTTCCCATGGTATGGACATTATCGATGCCCAGAACAAGGCATTGAAAGCAATTGAAGGAATGGTGATGAGGCAGGCCAGTATGCTTTCTTTCAATTATGTATTTTTCCTGATTGCGGCGCTTTTCTTTATTTCCACACCCTTAATATTTTTAATAACCGATTTAGGAAGAGAAACGAGAACGGAAATCATCAATAAATAGATAACGCGGGAGGCGGGCATGAAAGAAAAACAATTTAATATAATTACCATATCCAGACAAATGGGCAGCGGCGGCACATACATCGGTTATCTTGTTGCCAAGGAATTGGGATTCAGATATCTCGACAGAGAAATATTACAACAGGCTGCAAAAGAATTAGGAATTGAACCATGCATACTGGAACGTTATGAAGGGAGATCGGCGAGTCTCATGGAAAATATTGTTCAGTCATTTTGTTTTAGCACGCCGGAAATGCCTGACCTGCCGCCTCTTAGGAGACCTGTTTATAATAGGGATTTATTTATACTGGAGAGTGAAATTATGAAGGAGGTCGCTAATTGTTGTAGCGCCGTTATTATCGGTCGCGGCGGATTTTATATTCTGAAGGACAGGCCGGACACAATTCATATCTTTGTGCATGCCCCGCTGGATTATCGTATTGAAATGATAATGAAAGAACAAAAAATAGCTGATAAGAAAAAAACGAAAAAGATGATTGAAGACTCCGATCGCGAAAGAACCAAATTTATTTATGATATGACGGGTACAGATTGGTGCGATGCGCGCAATTATCATTTATGTGTAGATTCCAGTTTTGTCGGTTCCCCTGAATGTGTAAAAATGATTACAAGGCTTGTCAGTATAAAAAGAGTGACGTAATAGAGAGATCGGAGGAATGTCAAAATGAAAATATCACATAAAGCCGCGCTTCTATCTGCATTTGTCTTTCCCGGAATTGGCCAATTCTATTTAAAAAGACATTGGAGGGGTCTGTTTATCATGCTTTTTGTCTTTACCGGATTAGGCTACATGATCTGGTCGGCCACAGTAGCCGCGCTCAGTGTCCTTGATAACGCTATGGTTAAGTTGCGGGTTGGCGCCACTAACCTGCAAGAAATAGCAAGTATTGTCAGATCAAAAATATCAACAGCAAATCCCTATTATGACGTTGTTTTCTATCTTATTATTTGCTTTTGGATATTTGCTATCATAGATGCTTATATAATCGGAAAGGAAAAAGAATCTCGGGACGAAGAAACATCTCCGTTGTAATTACCCCGCTGCAGAAAGCCCCCAGTTCCTACTGGGGGCTTTCTGCCAATCGCGGGATGTCACGTTTTGGAAAGGAGCCTCCGGCTCCTGCCGGAGGGGCTCCACTTTTCCGTTCGGTTGAATTCAACAAATTGAATTTATATTTCTTTCCTTCATTTTGTGCCCAAGAGTTTGCTGGACAGTGTTCAAGAGTTTCTTGACATATAAGACTGCATTTCCTATACTCCTCTTGCAAAAAGGAAATTCTTATCAATGATTAAGAAAAAGCTCAATAAAGCCAAGTTCGAACAGGAACGCATCCAAACAGATTTGGAAAACGCCATTGAGCGGGCCAATGCCATGGCGGTTGAAGCTGAAATTGCCAACATCGAACTCAGTCAGATAATCAACACGTCGATTGACGGCATGATCCTCATTTATGAGAACTTTTCGATTAAAAGAATAAATACATCGCTGCTTAACTTCCTTGACCTAAGCGAAACGGAGGCCATTGGGAAAAAATGTTACGATTTGATGGCCTGTTCGTGGTGCAATACGTCCGAATGTCCCTTAACGAAATTCCTTCGAGGCAAGGCTCGCATTGAACTTGATATTGAGCGCACGCGGAAGGATGGCGTGACGGTGCCCTTTATGTTTTCCGCTACGCCCTTTCGCGGACTTGACGGAGCTGTCATCGGCATGGTTGCGAGTTTCAAGGATATAACGGAGAGGAAATATGCCGAAAATACTCTGAAGGAAGCAAACGAGCGGCTGGAACTTCTTTCGGTCAGCGATGGCCTTACCGGAGTTGCCAATCGCCGCTGTTTTGATCAGACCATTCAGCGGGAGTGGACGCGCCTGCAAAGAACGAAAGATTTACTGTCGCTGATCATGTGTGATGTGGACTTTTTCAAACTCTTCAATGACACTTACGGGCATCAGAACGGTGATGATTGTTTGAAGTCGGTTGCCAAGACACTGCAGGCGAATGCGAGGCGCGGCGCTGATTGCGTTGCACGATACGGCGGGGAAGAATTTGCGGTGATTTTGCCTGTGACTGGCAGAAAAAGCGCCATTCATGTTGCGGAAAAAATTCGACAAACCATGGAAAAGATTGCTATCGCGCACAGTAAATCGTCGGTTGCCCCCTATGTCACATTGAGTCTTGGCGTGGCCACGGTTGTTCCCGATTATCAAAGAAAACCGGAGTCGCTTATTAAGTGCGCCGACGAAGCCCTTTACCTGGCTAAATCTTCCGGGCGGAACCGCGTCGTGGTTTGGGAGCCTCCGAAAGAGGCGCCACCGAAAGATTGAAGCGCCAGTTCATTATTCCAAAGGATCAATTTCTTTTACAGTTCCAGCCTTTCTTTGGCGGCGGCTGTTTTCGGCCTTATTGTTTGCTTTTGGATATTTGCTGTCCAATTGCTTATATAGCTGAACTCTAATTTAACATGAGGTACGAATATCTTAGTAAGTCACTATGTTAAATAAAATAAATATTAGCCTTCAGAAACAGATTCTGTTTGTATATATCGCTTTGGCAGTTGTTACCCTTGCTGTCTTTTGGCAGGTCAATCAATATGATTTCGTCAAATTTGATGATGACGTTTATGTTACAATAAACAATTATGTCCAGTCCGGAATAACATTGGACGGATTTCGTTGGGCGTTCAGTACAACTTATGCCGACTTCTGGCACCCTCTGACATGGATATCCCTAATGTCCGATTATCAACTTCATGGTTTGAGTGCCGGCGGTTATCATCTGACCAATCTTATCCTGCATATCTTGAGCACTCTGTTACTCTTCTGGCTTTTTAACCGCATGACCGGAGCTATCTGGAAAAGCGCTTTTGTCGCCGCTCTTTTCGCTCTTCACCCGCTTCATGTGGAATCGGTTGCCTGGATTGCTGAACGCAAAGACGTCTTGAGCGCGTTTTTCTGGATGCTGACTCTTTGCCTGTATGTCTATTACACGGAAAAACCGGTTATAAGAAGGTATATGCTTGTTCTTTTTTCCTTTATCTGCGCTCTTTTGAGCAAGCCCATGGTTATCACTCTGCCGGTGATCATGATTGTTCTTGATTACTGGCCGCTTGGCCGTCTTCAGTCGCAGAAAATTGGACCTAAATTGATGATGGATGTTATGCCAGTTTCTACAAAGCGGGGAAAAAAGAAATCAAGAAAAGAAGACCTAAAAGAAAATATATCTCCACCTGTTAACAGAAAATTATCAGAAACTAAAATTGCTGGAATGATTTCATTATGGCAATTGCGGGAAAAAACGCCTCTTTTTTTTTGTCAGCGGTTTTTTCTATTATTACTATTTATGCCCAGTATAAGCCGAACGTAAAGCATTTTTCCTTGTCTTCCCGAATCGCCAACGCACCTGTTTCTTTTGTTACTTATCTGGGAAAGACATTTTGGCCTCATTATCTGGCTTTTTTCTATCCTTTTTCAGATCAAATTCCTCTGTGGCAAATCCTGGGAGCCGCATTACTGATTCTCATTATCAGCGCTGCCGTCATTTTAGCGGTAAAACGTTCGCCGTATCTTTTCGTTGGATGGCTATGGTATGCGATAACTATTCTACCGGTTATCGGAATCATGCAAGTCGTGGATTTTTCGATGGCTGATCGCTATACTTATCTTCCTTTAATAGGTATCGGCATTATGCTGGCTTGGGGTATTCCACCTTTATTCCAGGGCGCAGACATACTCAAAAAGATTTTATTTCCGGTAGGAATAGCCTTCCTAGGTATTCTGGCAGTTTTAACGTGGAAGCAATGCGGTTACTGGAAAAACAGCATTGAGCTTTTTAATCATGCTTTGCAGGTGACAAAGAATAACGATGTTGCACATAACAATCTCGCCTCTTTTCTACTTGAAGAAGGGAAAATCGAAGATGCCATAGAGCATTATAATCAGGCAATCAGAATAAAATCTGACGATGCCTATACCTACTACAACAGAGGCCTTGCTAACTTTAAACTCGGCCGGCAGCAGCGAGCCATTTACGATTATACCAGGGCAATCTTACCTAAAACCAGATTTCGCTGAGGCTTACAACAGCAGGGGGGCTGCTTATGCTAAACTAGGCCGGCAGCAGCCGGCTATCGAGGACTTCGGTAAGGCTATCAACTTAAATCAAGATTTTGTTGAGGCCTACATCAATCGCGGAGTTGCCTATTTAAATCAACGTAACAATGAACTTGGCTGTCCTGATGTGAAAAGAGCTTGTGAATTAGGAGATTGCAGACTATTAGAAGAAGCTAAAGTCAAGGGAGACTGCCGCTGATTTGATGAGATTTTTAAACTGATTATAGTGGAATAGAGAACTGGCGTAGTAGCTTCATGCTCCTTCTCCAGTTTCCCCTCGTCAATTCCGGACGTTCGGTTTTCCCCGAATACGGCTTTCCAATCATCTTCTTCCAGAGGCTTTCGCTCTCACTTGGCCTTCCAGCATAGCTTCCACTGGAGTTACCGAAATATTCAGAATTGATAGCGTTTGTCCCCAAAATAGACATTGAAAACGATAATACACTAAAAAATTCCCTCCCCTTAGACTGTGTCACAATAGCAAAAAATGTCATTCCGAACGTATGTGAGGAATCTTAAAACGCTGAATTTATTGAGATCAAGATTTCTCCCCAGCATAGCTGGACTATAGGCTTCGCTTCGCAAATGACAAAAACGAATTACGACACAGTCTCTCAAGGGAGAGGGTGATTTATAAGAAAATCAATGTCTATTTTGGGGTTTGTAACTTGACTTGCATTATTTTTAGCTTATAATGTAGCTATGTAAAGTTCTTCAGTAAATTTATGAAATTCTGATTTAGCTGATAATACCTGTTAACGACTTCGAACCTTCAAGGTTAAGGAGAAAGGTATGTTTTGTTATTTCAAGATGTGTTTACGTTTTACCCTTCTTTATCTCATAACGCTTGCGCTTATTATCACACTAAACGTCAGCGGCTGCCAAAAGCAAAAACAGTTTGGTCCGCCGGAAAAAATTACCATAGCGTATTCGACCGCGCCTAATGCGCTTCTTATGGCCATCGCCTTAGCCAAGGGTTACTTCAGTGAAGAGGGCCTGGATGCTACGTCGCAGCCACATCCCTTCGGGAAACCGGCGCTACAGGCGGTAATCGAGGGAAAGGCGGATATAGCCACCGCTGGAGATACGCCGATAGTATTTGCTGTCATGGAGGGCAGGAAAATAACGACCCTGGCAGCAATCCAGATTTCCAACAGAGATAACGCAATTGTGGCCAACCGGGAACGGGGAATTGCCAGGCCATCCGATCTGAAAGGGAAAACAATCGGCCTTACGCTGGGGACGACGGGACATTTCTTTGCGGATTCTTTTCTGCTGATGCAGGGTATCGACGAAAAACAAGTCAAGATTATTAATCTAAAACCCGACGAGATGGCCGAAGCTCTCGATACGGGAAAAGTTGATGCCGTCTCCACATGGAATCCTGCCTTGATGCAAGCGAAGAAGAAATTGGGAAGCAAAGGAATAATTTTTTTCGATGAATCAATCGCCACTGAAATATTTTGCGTTGCCGCCGGGCAGGAGTATGTAAAAAAGAATCCCGAAGCGATAAAAAAAGTTTTGCGGGCGCTGATCAAGGCCGAAACATTTGCCCGCCTGCACCCCGAAGAATCACGGCGGCTTGTTGCCGGATTCATCAAAATAGACAAGGCCATTCTTGATGAAATATGGGATATCTTCACTTTACGGGTGACGCTTGATCAGGCTCTGCTTGTGGACTTTGAAGACCAGACTCGATGGTTAATAAAATATCAGATGACAGCGCGCCGGGACATGCCCAATTATCTCGATTTCATTTATAGCGACGATCTCCAGGCGGTCAAGCCCGAGGCGGTAAGAATTATACATTAGTAACTCGTGTGAAGAATGGCTCGTATCTCGTGAAGCGAAAGAAACAGTGAAGCGCACCTCGTGAAACGTCAGTCTTGTTATCATACCGGCGAAAGAGACTGTGTCATAATTAACATTTTGTCATTCCGTGCAAGCGCAGCGCGACACGGAATCCAGTAATTTCAGCATGTTCTGGATGCCGGTTTTCACCGGCATGACGGTATTGATAGCACTTTCTGCTATTGCGACATAGTCTCGAAAGCCGGTATCCAGGCGTCGTCCCGGCGAAAGCCGGGAACCAGTTCAAAGCTCCTGGATACCGGATCAAGTCCGGTATGACGAATAGTCTAGTACTTATGATGTCGTGTATAAACGTAGGCGGCATTTGGAAGAGAGAAAGTGTGAGCAAGCAACTGGCTGTATATATTCTGGCAAGTAAAAGAAATGGCACCCTTTATATTGGTGTGACTTCAAATCTCATCAAGAGAATATGGGAACATAAAAACAATTTGGTAAAAGGATTTACAGAACGATATAATGTTCATAATTTAGTTTGGTATGAATTGCACGAGAATATGGAGTCGGCAATATTGCGGGAAAAGATGTTGAAAGAATGGAAAAGAAAATGGAAACTGGAATTAATTGAAGGCAGTAATCCAAACTGGAATAATTTGTATAATAAAATAGTTTGACTGGACACCGGCCTACGCCGGTGTGACGGCTAATTTATTTTTTACGGTTTCGTCAATAATAACACTTCCGCGTTTATCGGAGATGGCAGGAAAAAGAAAATGAAGATCGAAAAAAGACTGAGACTCAATACCTGGATCTCTCTGGTTGTGATCATGCTCATGGTGTGTTCTCTTGCCTGGTCATTTCGGGAGATTTATAGGACAGACCGGAATGAAAATCTTATTGAGGAAATGCGCAAAGTGGCCCTTGAGCGCATCATTTTGCGGGACGATTATATTCTGTATCGGGAAGAACGGGCGAGCATTCAGTGGCGCGAAAAGTCAGAAAACCTTCGGAAATTGATGGAAACAGCGGCTGAACAGCTTACGAACAAACAGGATAAAACCCTATTAGAGGAAGCGCGGAAAGATTTTAATATGATGTCTCTTTTATTATCAACAGTAATGGAGAAACATCTGCGAGAGGCGCGCAACATAAAAAAGAAACTCGCTTTTACCGAAGCGGAATCAGTCATAATCAGTCAGGTGCTTTTAAAATCGTACACCTTAAATGACAACATTAATAAGCTGCACGAACATCTTCTAAAGACAAGCGCAGAGGCGCGCAACAGAGGATTCATTTTGATTATCATCTTCATTATGGGCGGCATCATGGCGGTGGTCATCAACTCGAGTTCACTCAATGTAATCGTAGCTAAACGCATAGCTGCACTCGCTGATGGAATCAAGGAGATCGGGGATGGCAATCTGGATTATCAAATCGCCGAGGCAGGTGACGACGAACTAGCGGCTTTGGCCCGGGTAAGCAATGAAATGGTGGTTAAACTGAAGCAATCCTATACATCTATAGGTAATCTGAATGAGGAAATCACCGAACGCAAGCGGGCGGAGGAAGAAATCCGCACACTCAACGCCGAGCTGGAGGAGCGGGTGAAGCAGCGCACCGCGCAGTTCGAGGCGTCCAACAAGGAGTTGGCGTCTTTTGCCTATTCCGTTTCTCATGACCTTCGCGCCCCTCTGCGCGGTATCGACGGCTGGAGCCTTGCTCTCCTGGAGGATTACGGTGAAAGGCTCGATAATCAGGCCCGCACATATCTTAACCGTGTTCGCACAGAGGTGCAGCTGATGGGGCGGCTGATTGACGATATGCTGAATCTTTCGAGGGTTACTCGTGTCGAACTACAGTTGATGCCTATAGACCTCACCGCCATGGCGCACAGCATTGCCAAACGTTTGCAGGAAAATAATCCGGATCGCCGGATAGAATTTATAATTCAACCGGACTTGAAAGCCAATGGAGACAGTCATCTGATAGAAATAGCTCTCTTCAATTTTCTTGATAATGCCGTCAAGTTCACCGGTAAGCAGTCCCCTGCGAGGATTGAGTTCGGTAAAGCTGAGGTTGACGGAGGAAAGGCTTTCTTCGTACGTGACAACGGAGTGGGTTTCGACATGGCGTATACACAAAAGCTATTCGGGGTCTTTCAACGCCTTCACAAATCATCGGAGTTCCCCGGCACCGGTATCGGCCTGGCAACGGTGCAGAGCATTATTCACCGGCATGGCGGCCGCATCTGGGCCGAGGCCAAGCTTAACGAGGGGGCAACTTTTTACTTCACCCTATAAGGAGGCAATATGAGTAACAAAATCATTCTACTGGTCGAAGACAATCCCAGCGATGTAATGCTGACCAGACGGGCGCTGGAGAAGAATAAAATTGCGAATAAACTGGTTGTGGCCGAGGATGGCAGGGAGGCGCTGGATTACCTTTTATGCGCCGGCAAGTATGCAGGCAGGGACGTCAGGGATTTACCGGCCGTGGTGCTGCTCGACCTGAAACTGCCGCTGATAGACGGCCTGGAAGTCCTGAAGGAAATACGTTCCAACGAGTTCACCAGGCTCCTCCCTGTGGTGATCCTGACTTCGTCCGACCAGGAACAAGATATCATCACCAGCTATAAGCTGGGGGCCAACAGCTACGTACGCAAGCCGGTGGATTTCACACAGTTTGCCGAGGCTGTGCGCACACTGGGTATGTACTGGCTGCTGCTGAACGAGTTCCCACCGCTCAAGTGAGGTTTTTATGGATATACCGCTCAGATTACTTATAATAGAGGATTCTGAAAGGGATGTGGCGCTGGAGGTCCGTGCGCTGGAAGCAGCGGGCTACCGGGTTACCTATGCGGTGGCGGAAACCGCCGCTGAGATGAAAGCAGCCTTGATCAAACAGGCCTTTGATATAGTCATTTCAGATCACTCTCTGCCGCAATTCGATGCGCCCGGAGCCTTGGCCGTGCTTAAGCAAAGCGGTCTGGATATCCCGTTTATCATCGTTTCAGGCTTTATCGGCGAAGAGACCGCTGTGGCATTAATGAAGGCCGGAGCGCATGACTACATAGAGAAGGACAAGCTGTCCCGTCTTATCTCTGTCGTTCGGAGGGAACTCGAGGAGGCAGAATCAAGAAGGGAGCGCAAAAAGGCGGAAGGGGATCTACAGAAAAACGAAAGAAAATATCGCCTGTTGGCTGAAAATATTCAGGACGTCGTTTTCGTTATGGATATGAATCTGAATTACACCTATCTCAGCCCTTCTGTAAAACTCCTGAGGGGATATGAACCGGAAGAGGCGATGAAACACACACCTGCTGAAACAGTGACACCCTCTTCCATGGATTTGGCCATAAAGATCCTATCTGGGATGTTGGAGATTGAAAAATCCGGACAGATAGATGTTAACATATCCCGGACTGCTGAGTTGGAAATGAGTCGAAAAGATGGGACTACCGTCTGGGTAGAGACGAAGGCTTTCTTTGCCAGAGATGAAAATCAGCGGCCAGTTGGCATTATGGGTGTAACACGCGACATCACTGAACGCAAGCGGGCAGAGGACGTGCTGAAGAATAGTGAGGAAAAATACCGAACCATTCTGGAAAACATCGAAGATGGTTATTACGAAGTAGATATTAAGGGAAACTTCACCTTTTTCAACGATTCCATGTGCCGAATTCTTGGGTATTCTCAAGAAGAAATGATGGGGATAAATAACCGTCATTTTACAGATAAGGAGAACGCAAAAAAGCTTTTTAAAACGTTTAATGAAGTTTACAAAACAGGTAAACCTGCCAAAGAATTTGGTTGGGAGATTATAAGAAAAGATGGGAACAAAAGATACATTGCAGTATCTGTGTCTTTGCAAAAAAATTCATCAGGCGAATCGATCGGATTTCGGGGTATTGCCCACGACATCACCGAGCGCAAGCAGATGGAAGAAACATTGCGTCAGAGTCAAGAATACTTTAAGGAGATTACAGAAAACTCTTCAGACATCATTATCATTCTGGATAAAAAAGGGGATATAAAATATTGCAGCCGTTCTATCGAGCGTTTTACCGGATACAAGGCGGAGGAACTAATCGGTAAAAAGGGGGTCACGATTATTCATCAGGATGATGTTAAACGTGCTGTCGATGATTTCGGCAAGGCTATTTTGACAAAAGATTCCGTGATTCCCAATGCATTTCGCATAATTCATAAAGATGGCTCGGAACGGTATTTTGAAGGGCTGGGGAAAAACCTTTTAGATAATCCGGCTGTCGCAGGTTTTATCATAAATGTCCGCGATGCAACTGACCGCAAACGGTCGGAAGAAGCGCTGCATCAGAGTGAGGAAAAATATCGGACCATTCTGGAAAGCATCTACGAAAGCTATTTTGAGGTTGATCTTGCCGGCAACTTCACCTTTGTCAACGATTCAATGTGCCGACTCACCGGATGTTCCAAAGAAGAATTGCTGGGTATGAATCATAGGCAGTTTACAAATGAAGAAATCGCAAAAGAAGTTTTCCAGGCGTTTAATAAAGTTTACACAACAGGGGAACCGTCCAAAGCTTTCGATTGGCAGGTTATAAGAAAAGACGGGGTTAAATTATTCATTGAAACATCCATAACATTAATAAAAGATTCATCAGGTAAACCTGTGGGATTTAAAGGAGTGATCCGTGACATTACCGAGCGCAAGCAGGCTGAGGAGGCGCTCAAGACCTCAGAACATCACTATCGGGTCATCTTCGAGAATGCCGCCGAGGGGATCTCTGTCGTCGACCCGGTGACCGGCGGATTCATGTTCTGCAATCCGGCCCTCTGCGCGATGTTTGGCTACACCGCCGAAGAGTTCCGCGAGCTGCGCGTAGCCGACCTTCATCCCCCGGGCGAGCTAGAGCGGGTGCAAGCAGAAATCGAAGCCGTGGGGCGGGGTGAAGCCGGGGTCCACTCACTTGCTTCCTGTTTAAGGAAGGGCGGCGTCCTCTTTAAAGCCGAGATCAGCGGCTCCACGATGGAAGTGGAAGGGCAGCGGCTGGTGGTCGGCTTCTTTACGGACGTCACGGAGCGAACAGGCGTTACACGAGAGCGAAGCAAAATATCGCGACATCTTTGAAAACGCCATAGAAGGCATTTACCAGACGGTAATAGAGGGCAGGTTTATCACGGCCAATGCCGCTTTAGCCCGGATGGCCGGATATGACTCGCCCGAGGAATTAATTGAGTCGATCAAAGACATAGAAACCCAACTTTATGTTTATCCCGAAGACCGGAAAAGATTCCTGGAAATCATGGAGGTAAAAGGCCTCGTCAATGGTTTTGAGGTTGAATTTTACAAAAAGGACGGAAGCACGTTCTGGGCCGTCGTAAATGCCCGCACGGCAAAGGATGAACAAGGAAAAGCTCTCTATCTGGAAGGACTCATAGAAGACATCACTATTAGGAAGCATGCCGAGGAACAACTTCACCAGACCCTTGACAGCCTCAAGAAAGCGGTTGGCACAACTATTCAGGTCTTGGGCACGGCAGCGGAAGCAAGGGATCCTTACACGGCGGGTCACCAGAAGAGAGTTGCCAGTCTTGCCAGCGCCATTGCCGCGGAGATGGGCTTACCCCTTGATAAAATCGAGGGACTACGGATGGCAGGTTCCATCCATGATATTGGGAAAATATCCATACCCGCGGAGATATTGTCCAAACCAACCAAACTGACAAACACCGAATTTTCCATAATTAAAGAACATTCTCAGATTGGACACGATATGTTGAAGAATGTGGAATCTCCCTGGCCGCTGGCACATATTGTCTATCAGCACCATGAACGGATGAACGGATCCGGCTATCCGAGAAATCTGAAAGGAGATGAAATTCTTCTGGAGGCCATGGGTTCCCACCGTCCCTATCGGCCGACCCTGGGAACAGAGGCAGCCCTTGCAGAAATCACGAAAAATAAGGGCATTCTTTATGACAATGCTGTTGCCGATGCCTGCCTGAAATTATTTCGGGAGAAAGGCTACACCCTGGCTTAAAAATACAGATGAAGAGCAGGAGACGCTCGGATGAGCAATATAAAATCTGAAATAAGTGGAGCCCCTCCGGCAGGAGCCGGAGGCTCCTTTCCAAAACGCGACATCCCGCGATTGGCAGAAAGCATTCAACCCCCAGCAGGAGCTGGGGGCTTTCTGCAGCGGGGTAAACAACAATCCCTCCGGGTATTAATTATTGAGGATTCGGAAAGCGATGTGGCCCTGATAATCCGTGAGTTGAAAAAGGGCGGATACGAGCCGGAATATGAAAGAGTGGAAACAGCAGCGGAGATGAAAAAAGCCCTCAAAGAGAAGCAATGGGACATCATCCTTTGCGATTACAGCATGCCGCAATTCAATGCTCCTTCAGCCATTGCCCTGATTAAGGAAACAAATATCGACATTCCCCTGATAATTGTATCGGGCGCTATCGGCGAAGAAACTGCTGTAGAGTGCATGCGCTCAAGTGCTCATGATTACATCATGAAGAATAACTTATCGCGCCTGTGTTACGCCATAGCCAGAGAATTAGAAGACGCAGAAGTTAGAGTCCAACGCAAGCAGGCGCAGGAAGCGTTACTGGAAAGCGAAAACAAGTATCGCCTGTTAGCCGATAATATCCATGATGTCGTTTTCTTTATGGATATGAATCTGAATTACACCTATATAAGCCCTTCCGTAAAACTCCTGAGGGGATATGAACCGGAAGAGGCTATGAAACATACACCAGCCGAGACATTGACGCCATCATCCCTGAATTTGGCCATAGGGATACTATCAGAGATCTTGGAGGTGGAAAAATCCGAACAGAGAGAGCTTAATATAACCCGGACTGCTCAGCTGGAAATGAATCGAAAAGATGGGACCACCGTTTGGGTAGAGACGAAAGCTTCCATTGTCAGAGATGAAAATCAGCGGCCAGTCGGCATTATGGGCGTAACCCGAGATATTGCCGCGCGCAAACAGGCGGAGTCCCAAAGGGAGGCTGCGCTCGAGGCGTTGCGAGAGAGCGAGGCGCGTTTTCGGGAGGTGTTGGAGAATTCGCTGGATGTATCTTACAAACGCAATTTGCAAACCGATAGCTATGATTATTTGAGCCCCAGCTTCACCAAAAATTACGGCTATGCCGTAGAAGAGATGATGAACTTGCCCCTGGAAGCCCTCATGGGTCAAGTTCATCCAGACGATCTGGCTGAAATCACACGCGTGATAGTTGAGTCCAGTTCCAGCGCTGCCGGAACAGAGCATCAAATGAAATATCGTTTCAAAAACAAAGATGGTTCGTATTGCTGGTGTCATGATCAATTCACCGTAATGCGTGATGCGGACGGAACACCATTGGCGATTATTGGGAGTGTGAGGGACGTCACCGAACAAAAACAGGCGGAGGACGCCCTACGGGAAAGTGAACATAGATACCATGAACTGAGCATAATCGACGGCCTCACGCGGCTTTACAATTCCAGGCATTTTTACGCTCAATTGGAAAGAGAAATAGGGCGGTCTAACCGCTATGAACAACCATTAACCCTTCTGATGCTGGATCTCGACAGATTCAAGGAGTTCAACGATGCATACGGCCATCTTGAAGGGGACCATGTATTATCGCGACTCGGCCAGGTTGTGAAACGATGCCTGCGCGATCCCGATTCTGCCTATCGCTATGGTGGCGAGGAATTTATGATCATGCTGCCAATGACCACAGGCGAGGAGGGAATTGTAACCGCGAAAAGAATCCAAACGGAATTAAGGAAAGAGGCTTTTTCTCCCGTCTTGGGTAAAGAGGTTTATATGACAGTAAGCATCGGTCTGGCGCAATACAAGCCGAAGGAAGAGATGAAAGCGTTTGTTCAGCGGGTAGACCAGCTCATGTACCAGGCGAAGCAAAACGGTAGAGACAGAATTTGTCCTGAATCATAATACCAATTCTAAATCAAAGCGCTATTTTTGTTGGCGTCGTTGTCGGCTTCCTCGACGTATGTACAATACGCCTCGTCGCCTCCGCCTAGCCGCCTCAATATCATCTTTGATTTAGAAATGGTATAACATCAGGAATAGTTTAAATAGTAATCCTCAATTTTGACAACTCCCTACTACTGAAACTTTGTAGATAAAGGTAGAATAATTTATCTGTATCCATACAGCGCCTTCCGGCACTCACTAATAAGCGCCTGTTTAGAAACGCCCAGATCAATGATATCCCAGGGCAGGATTTCTTCAAATTGCTTCTGTCGGTAAACATAGAAGTCGGGATTGATATTTACTTCTTTCAGCGCCTGCGCCCAGTTTCCCTCCAGACGATTTACAGCCAGCAATATTTCTCCCACGCGGCGGTCACCCAGAGAAAGCAGAGCCTGAACATAGTTCCACTTTGGAACATCATGAATAACCTTGATCTGCTTCTCCCGGCTGAAAGCATTCTCGATCTTTTTAATTTTTTTACCGACAACATGGACATTGGCCAGAGCGCACCATTGCAAGGGAGTTGCCGGTTTGGGGATAAATTGATTGATGCTCAGCGTAATACGCCGGAACTTTTTTTTGCCCCGAGAATTTTGCAGAGCGTGATGTTGAATTTTTCTGGCAAGCTCAATGATGGCGTCAATATCCTGCTCTTCTTCTCTGGGCAGGCCAACCATAAAATAAAGTCTCAAATTGGGAATTTCTTTTTCCACAATTATTTCCGCGGCGCGGATTATATCGGCTTCAGTTATATCTTTTCGCAGAATGTCCCGCATTCTCTGGCTTCCTGCTTCCGGCGCGAGTGCGACCGTCTCAATGCCATTTGCTTTGATGAGGTCAACTATCTTTTCATTAATCCGGTCAATCCGCAGCGAGCCCATACCCGCCTGCGCCTTTTGCGCGGTGATGTATTCACAAATATTGATAAGATCGGGATGATCGGAGACAGCCGTGCCGACCAGGCCAATCTTTTTTTTTCTTTGCAAGCCTCGATCAATAGCGGCGATAATTTCTGCATTACTTCGGAAACGCGCCGGACGATAAGCGAAACTGGCCGCGCAAAAGCGGCAGCTTCGTGCGCAACCTCTGTTTACTTCCAGCAGAAACATATCTTCCATTTCAGTCTGCGGCGCGCTGATAACTTCTTCCGTACAAAAAGCGTTGATATCTTTTATATGCTTGATTTTTATTTTCTCCGGCAGTCCCGTCTCTATAGACTCAATTGATGAAATCCTGCTTTCCGCCGAATACTTGACTTCGTAGAGACCAGGAACATAAATACTGTTTATTTTTTTTTGCAAATTTCTAAGCAATTTTGGGCGGTCATGACCAAGGCGACGCGCTTCTTCAAAATAAAGGCAAAATTGCGGTAATGTTTCTTCGGCTTCACCCAGAATAAACAAATCGAAAAAATCGGCCAGCGGCTCCGGATTAAGCGTAAGGGCAATGCCGCCGCCGAGAATCAGCGGATAACTATTCGGCCGGTCTTTGGCTGAAAGAGGGATGCCGGCCAGTGTCAGCATTTTTAAAACGTGGGGATAATCATTTTCGAAAGATAAGGAAAAAGCCAAAATGTCAAATTCGGCAATTGACTTTTGGCTCTCCAGACTGACCATTTCCGCCGCTCCGGGAACGGATTCGGCGCCGTTTCCGGAAGCGGGCAGAAATACTCTCTCACAAAGGAAGGAGGAGTGCTCATTAAATATTTTATAAACCGTTTGGAAACCAAGATTCGCCATGCCCGTCCGGTAATGATTGGGATAAGCCAGGCAAACAGTATTGCAGGTGCCCCAAACTTTTTTTACATATCCAGTTTCATTCTCCAAAACGGCGGCACATTTTTTTTTCAGTTTCCAATCCATGGTTTTATCATGGCCTATATCCTATCAAAAACTTTAATCAGCCTGACGGCGTAAAAATGTCGGAATCTGAATGTCCATGTTTTCAGTTTCACCGTTAATGCTCATAGTCGCAACATTAGTACGGTTGTTTGTTTTTTCCCGGCGCATGAAAGTAGGCGTCGATAAATCTTCCCGCCGGTAACCGCCTAAATGCGTAACATTCCCCAGAGATTCTTTTTTCTTCATTATATCATCAAAGCCAGTGGCAATGACTGTGATGCGGATTTCATCACGCATATTTTGATCAATGACGGTGCCAAAGATAATATTGGCATCGTCATCGGCTTCTTCCTGAATCAATGATGAAGCTTCATTAACTTCATAAAGACTCATGTCCGGTCCGCCGGTAATGTTGAGCAGAATTCCGTGAGCGCCCTGGATGGTGTTGTCTTCCAGAAGAGGAGAGGAAATCGCTCTCTGCGCCGCTTCCACCGCCCGGTTTTCACCGCTCGCTACGCCGGTGCCCATGATGGCCATGCCCATATTGCTCATGACGCTCTTCACATCGGCAAAATCAAGATTAATCAGTCCCGGAACCAGAATCAGATCGGATATCCCCTTGACAGCCTGATAAAGAATATCGTCCGCTTTTTTGAAAGCTTCCAAAAGAGATAAGTTGCGGCCGCCCAAACTCAAAAGCCGTTGATTGGGAACAACGATGAGCGTATCCACGGTTTCCCGCAGTTGAGCGATGCCTTCTTCAGCCTGGAGATTACGTTTTTTCCCTTCAAACTGAAAAGGCTTGGTAACCACGGCGATGGTCAGAATGCTGCACTCGCGCGCAATTTCCGCAATAATCGGAGCGGCTCCCGTTCCCGTTCCGCCGCCCATTCCCGCGGTGATAAAGATCATGTCCGCGCCTTCCAGATAAGGCCGGATTTCATCGCGGGATTCCAGTGCCGATTGTCTGCCGATTTCAGGATTGGAACCGGCCCCCAGACCTTTTGTTATTTGCGCACCAATTTGAATTTTGATTGGCGAATTCGATACGCCGAGCGCCTGCGCATCCGTATTCGCGTTAATGAAATCAACTCCCTGCAGGCATGATGAAATCATTGTATTGACGGCGTTGCCACCGCCGCCACCTACGCCAATCACTTTAATCTTTGCCATACTTTCACTGCACACCTCTGTCAATTCAAACATGTTCTCTCCTTCCTTTCAAAAAAATTCTGAAAACATTTTTTTAACCGTTCTTGCCACATTGCCGAATACCCCGGTTGTCTTTCTGTAAATAGAATCGCCGTCTAACTGATTATTCCCATAAATTATTAAACCGACGCCAATAGCATGCGCTGGTGAATTCACAATATCGGATAGTCCTCCAACACCGATAGGAATGCCTTTTCGCGCCGGCATGTCAAAGATTTGTTCGGCAAGCTCACTGATGCCGGACAAAAGCGACGTTCCTCCGGTCAAAACAACTCCGGCGGCGAGTAAATCTTCAAAACCGAAACGGACAATTTCATTGTAAGCAAGATTTAGAATTTCTTCCACCCTCGGCTCGACAATACGTCCCAGTATCTGACGCGATACTTCGCGGTCTTCCCTGCCGCCTAAACTGGGAACTCTGATTGTTTCATCCTTGGGGATCATGGAAGTCATGGCGCATCCGTACTTGATTTTAATGCTTTCCGCTTCGCCCAAGGGCGTGCGTAAACCGGTGGAGATATCCGACGTAAGATAGTTGCCTCCAACAGGCAATATGGCCGTGTGTTTGATGCTTGCTTCGGAAAAAATGGTAATGGAAGTATTGGATCCGCCAATATCAACCAAAACCACTCCTAAATCTTTCTCGTCAGCGCTCAACACCGCTTCGCCCGCCGCCAATTGCTCCAGAACGATATCATCAATATCCAAACCGACCCGGTTTACGGATTTTACAATGTCCTGGATGGCGGAGGTGGCTCCGGTAACTATGTGCACTTTAGCCTCCAGCCGAACACCGGACATTCCTATCGGATCTTTAATTCCCTCCTGACCGTCAATTACATAACTTTGAGGAAGGATGTGCATGATTTCCCTGCCCACGGGAATGGCAATGGCCTTGGAAGCTTCAATCGCTCTTTTTACATCGCTTTCATCCACTTCCCGGCCTTTAACAGAGACTATGCTCAGCGAATTTTGACCTTTGATATGACTGCCGGAAATTCCGACATAAACCGAATTAATGCGGCATCCGGACATGTGTTCGGCTTCTTCCACCGCCGTTTTTATTGATTCCACCATGCCGTCGATATTGACAACCGTCCCTTTTCTAATTTCCTTGGCCGGAGATGTCCCGATGCCAATTATGTCGATACCTGTCTCGGTAATCTCACCGACAATAGCCGTTGTTTTTGTCGTTCCGATATCGAGCCCAACCAGCACATTGCTTCTTTTTTTCATCAGAATTTTCCCCTCTTCTTAATTTTATCAGCGCGCAATATTTTATATCAGATACTGTTTTTCTTTGTTGCCCTGTTCTATGCGCCCCGGAGCTTTTTTTTCGTTGTACCGTAACTTTTGATTCATCGGATAAATCAATGCATAAATAGCCGTTTTTCAGTCCTCTCTGTTCCAAATCAGCCAAAACCAGAGTTAATTTTTTCAATTTGCTTTCAAAACCGCCCATGCCGAGCTTTAAGTAAAGACCTTTATCGGAAATTAAGGATAGTCCGAATACATCATCAATATGAATTTCGGAAATTGTGCCCAAATAAGCATACTTGCTCGAGCCGGATACAGTTTTCAATAAATTAAGCGTGCTTAATAAAAGTGGGGATTTGGTTTTGTCTTCCGTGTCAAATCCTGTAAGCACCGGAAGATCTACTTCATCGCCTTTGCCCAATTTCTTAAACACAAAACCTTCCCCGTCCATCAGATAAAAATCACTGCCCTGTTTGACTAAAGCCAACGGACTTCTTTCCTGCACTTCTAAAACAAGCTTGTTGGGCAGTTCCCGGCCAATATAAACATCTTTCACCCATTGATTCGCGGTAACCCGGCGTATAACAGCATCGGTATTTATGGCTAACAGATTTTGCGTGGGTTTTATCTCCGCCGATGCCAGAACATCTTTTTCTGTTAGTTCCTTTAATCCGCGAACGGATATTTCTTTTATTTCAAAATACGGTCTGCTTATAAGGAAGTTGTAAAAATAAATAAATAAACAGCTCAATGCCGCGATGGCCAGCAGTAATCCGCCAGCGGCAAAAAAATCCCCTGATATATTGGTAAAACGCCTACGTATCCGGTTTTTTTTCGCTTTAAGTCCTGATCTTTTCAACATTAATCTTCTCCAACAATCACAACTTCCGGCTCTAAACTAACGCCTTTTTCTTTTTCGGCCCTGGCTTGAATAAGCGCAATAAGCTCTAAAACATCGGAAGCCGTGGCTTTTCCCCTGTTGACAATAAAATTGGCGTGTTTAGGCGATATCTGCGCGTCTCCCACATTCATTCCTTTCATACCCATTTCTTCAATAAGCTTGCCGACTGCCTGCCCGGGCAAATTCTTAAAAATAGACCCGGCATTAGGAAATTCCAAAGGATGTTTGGACTGACGCGATTGCAAAATTTCATTTATCCTTTCTTTGATCTTTAAGCGCTCACCCTTTTTCAGTTTAAATTGCGCCCCCAGTATTATTGTGCCGGAAGGTAAACACGCTTTGCGATAACCGAAAGATATTTCTTCCCTGTTCATAATCTTCTTTTCGCTTGCGACATCCAGTAAGGACACCGTTTTTATAACATCCTTCATTTCTTTTCCGTAAGCTCCGGCATTCATCCATACAGCGCCGCCGACACTACCGGGAATACCGGCACAAAATTCAAGCCCGGTAAGCTCTTCCGACATTGACCGGCTGACAACTTTTGCCAGTGCTGCACCCGCCTGGGCGGAAATTAAATCACCGCTTTCGGGTATATACTCGTATCTGATTTCTTTCATTCCGGTCATCAACAAAATCGCCCCCCGGTATCCACCGTTCCGAACAATGATATTGGTCAGATTTCCCGCCGGGAAAAAATTTATTTTCCTTTCTCTGAGCCTCCTTGTAATCTCAACCAGTTGATCTTCTCTTTTTACCAACACGAGAGCGCCGGCGTTGCCGCCAACATTAAGCGATGTATGACGCGACATAGGTTCGTCATATAATATTTCATCCGCAATTATATTACGTAGCGCTTCTTTAATTTCATTTTTTACGGCCATCACTTTCTTGTTTTCCCTGCCGCCAGTCGTTTTAAAAAAACTTCCCCGATTTTATAAATACTGCCTGCTCCTAGAGTGGCAACAGTATCCTTCGCCTTTACCGTCTTTAAGAGGTATTTTATAATGTTTTCCGTCTTAGAAATATATTTTACATGTGTTTGTCCGGTTTGTCTGATCGCCTCGCAAAGCACTGCGGAATTAATTCCGGCAATGGGCTCTTCACTGGCTGGATATATGTCATTCATGATTAAGATGTCCGCGTCCCTGAAAGCTTTGGTGAATTCATCAAAGAGCGCCCTTGTCCGAGTGAACCTGTGTGGCTGGAAAACAACGATCAGCCTGTCCTTCCATATTTGCCGCATAGCGGACAGCGTCTCTTTTATTTCTGTCGGATGATGGCCGTAATCATCGACCACGGTGATATCTCCGACCCTTCCTTTAATTTCCAAACGGCGCTGTACTCCGGAAAAGCTTCGCAGACCTTCCTTGATGGTTGCAAAATCAAGATTCAACTCGCGGGCTACCGCTATGGCCGCCAGAGAATTATAAACATTGAACATGCCGGGCACAGTTAACTCAACCGTCCCCAATTTGGTTCCTTTATAAACGAGACCGTAAGTGGTTTTTCTTTCGAGAAATTTTATCTCCCGGGCGCTGTAGTCCGCAGGAAACTCAATGCCATAAGTAATCATCTTGCGCTTGATCAATGGAGCAATCTCCCGCACGTGAACGTTATCGCCGCAAATAACAGTACAGCCGTAAAAGGGAACGATATTGGCAAATTTAAGAAACGCCTCTTTGATTTCGTGAATGCCCGGATAAAAATCCAAATGCTCGCGATCAATGTTTGTAATAACGGCAATTGTGGGAGACAATTTTAAAAATGAGCCGTCACTTTCATCCGCTTCCGCCACAATGATCTCACCATCGCCTAATCGGGCATTGCTGCCGATGCTTGCCAGTTTTCCCCCGATGACCATCGTCGGATCTAAACCGCCCTGCGCGAGGATCGTGGAAATCATTGATGTGGTCGTGGTTTTGCCGTGGCTGCCGGAGACGGCGATAGAAAATTTCATTTTGAGAAGTTCCGCCAGCATTTCCGCCCGCGGAATTACCGGAACATTTTTCCGGTGTGCTTCTATGACTTCCGGATTGTCATATTTTACTGCAGTGGAAGTAACAACAACATCAGCATTGCCGATATTTTCCGCCGCATGTCCTATGACTACCCGCGCGCCAATCTTCTGCAATCGCGCCGTTGTTTCCGAGGGCTGAACGTCGGAGCCGCTGACATGGTAATCGAGATTAACGAGAACCTCGGCGATCCCGCTCATACCGATGCCCCCGATTCCGACAAAATGAATGCACTTTACTTTGCGCTGCATCAAGCTGTTTTTTTTATCTGTTCTCATTTACCCTGCCGTTTTCTTTCTATCTTTATGAACTGCATAAGCCTAATTTCTCTTCGCCATCAATTTAATACAATTATCCACTATTGTTGACGCCGCATCAATCCTGCTCAATCTTAATGAATTTTCTTCCATCCGACGCAGTTTTTGTTCATCCCGCAATAAATTATCAATCGCACTGAACAACACACTGCCGCTAAGTTCCCGTTCTGTAATCAGAACAGCGGCGCCTTCGGAAGCCAGAGCCTGCGCGTTTTTTAATTGATGGTCGTTTGCGGCCCAGGGATACGGAATCAAAATAGCAGCCTTGCCCGCCGCCGTAATTTCCGCAAGCGACGTGGCGCCGGCACGGCAAATGATTAAATCCGCATCCGCATAAGCTCCGGCCATATCAACAATGAAAGGCTCAACTTTAGCCCCAATGCCGAATTGCTCATAAGTCCTCTTTACCTCTTCCAATTGTCTTGAACCGGTTTGATGCACAATATGAATTTTGTTTTTTATGCTCTGCAATTGCGGCAGCATATCTATGATACTTTTATTGATTGCCTCCGCTCCCTGCGATCCACCGAAAATCAGCAGATGTCGGTAATCTTTCTTTTCTTTTTCCTTGCCGCGTTCCACAATAAACGCCGCCCGTACGGGATTGCCGCTTAAAATAACTTTTTCCTGCGGAAAGTATGTTTTGGTTTGCGCATATGTTACGAATATTTTATCTGCAAAATTACCCAGAATCCTGTTAGTGATACCCGGAATAGCGTTTTGTTCCGCGATCGCGGTGGGAGTTCTCATAAAGTGAGCCACAAGAACCGCCGGTCCTGAAGCATAGCCGCCCACCCCCACAACGATATGAGGATTAAACTGCTTCAGAATATGCCTTGATTGCCATATACTCTTCGGTATCTGATAGGCGACTCTTACTAATGCCTTACCTCCCCGTCCTTTAACTCCTTCAATATCAATTTCTTTGAGTTCATAACTAAGCTGACCCAGCAATTTGCTTTCGATGCCTTTTTTTGTTCCAATAAAAATGATTCTCGTCAGATCATTTCTTTTTAAAAATTCTTCAGCGATGGCAATCCCCGGGAACAAGTGCCCGCCCGTTCCCCCTCCCGCAATTACTATGCGCATCTTTACTTCAGACAAAATCAAAACCTTTTTAACTTTTTTTAGCAAATAGCTAAACTTGCCTCGACATCTCATCCATCACGTCTGGGTGGAAATATTCAATAATATGCCCACAGCCGTCATAGTCATGATAAATGCCGTACCGCCATAACTCAAAAAAGGCAGCACCAACCCCTTTAATGGTATAAGCCCCATTACACCGGCAATATTTATGAATGCCTCCAACGCAATTACCATGGTCAATCCGGCGGCCAACAGTGTTCCGAAAAGGTCAGGCGCTTTCGACGCAATCATAAAGCCGCGAAGAGCAAAAACAGCAAACATGATGATTACAATAGCCACTCCTATAAAGCCGCTTTCCTCGGCAATGATTGAAAGGATAAAATCAGTATGCGGTTCGGGCAAATAAAATAATTTTTGCATGCCGTCTCCTATTCCCACGCCGAATGTTCCACCGGAACCAAAGGAAAGCAGCGATTGAATAATCTGAAAACCGGTATTGTCAGCATCCTTCCATGGATCCAAAAAAGCAGTCAAACGAGTTAATCTGTACCCTTTATACAAAATCAACGCTACTCCGACAGGAATAAAGGCTCCCATCAAAAATGAAAGATGTTTTATCTGTGCTCCCGCTATACACAGCATTAAAAGTAAAATTGTAGCAATAATCATGGATGTACCGAAATCCGGTTCCAGTAGAATCAGCAGAATGGCAATTGAAGTAACGAATAAAGGAGGTAGGACTCCCTTGCTGAAATCCTTTAGCTGATACGCCTTGCGGGTCAGCAAATGTGCCAGGAAAATTACTATTGTGATTTTAACCATCTCGGTTACCTGGAAAGAAAAGCCTCCCAAATTCAACCAACGAGTCGCCCCCCCGCGCTTCATTCCCAAATGCGGTACCAGCAACATCGACAGCAGGAGAAAAGATATGAACATTCCCGGATAAGCCCATTTTCTTAATTGCGTATAAGGAATCCTGGTCATAATAATCATGGAAGTCAGGCCTACAAAAACAAAAAAGAGTTGTTTTTTCAAAAAATATTGGCCGTCTTTAAATTTTTCCAACGCAATAATGGAACTGGACGAATAAATCATCGCCGTGCCCACAGTCACCAAAATCAAAGTAACTAAAAGCAAAACAATGTCCGGCAATTTATTTTCTTTTTTAACCGCAGCATCCATTTAAAGATTCCCCACCACATCCTTAAAAAAATTGCCCCGTTCTTTATAATTGGCAAATTCATCAAAACTGGCACAACCCGGCGAGAGTAAAATAATATCGCCGGATCGAGCATTTTTATAAGCGCTTTCGATAGCTTCCCGTAAATTCGGTTTTTTTAATTCCGGCATATCCTTGCCAATCAACTGCGCAATGCGATCGCGCGCTTCACCAAATAAAATTACTTTTTTGGCTTTTGACGCAAGCAATGGCTTAAGGGTTTCAAAATCACCGTCTTTATCGCGGCCGCCCATAAGTAAAATTACGGGCTTATCAAATGTCTCCAGCGCCCGCACAACGGAACCAACATTGGTTCCCTTGGAATCGTCATAAAATTTGATTGAATTCTTTTCCCCCGCAAATTCGATGCGGTGCGGCAACCCGCGAAATGCGGAAATAGCCGTAATTATATTTTCCTGACTGCAACCACAAAAACGCGCCGCCATTATTGCCGCCATCACGTTTTCCACATTATGCAATCCGGGAAGGTTTATAATATTTAAAGGATATTGTTCTTCATTTGCACCGGGCATTCTAAAAACAATGTTATTTTTCTTAATGAATATTCCTTTTTTCAGCACTCTTTTAGAACTGAACTTTATAACTTGCGCGTTAATGATCCTTTCTATTTCTTCCTGCTCCGGATCCGCGGCATTAAGAATCGCAAAATCAGCTTTTGTTTGATTGGCGAATACTCTCGTCTTGATGCGACGGTACTCCGCGAAAGAACCATGGTAATTGATATGATCGCGAGTGATATTCAAAAGCACCGCAATAAATGGCCGGAATTTTTCTATCCACTGTAGTTGAAAGCTGCTGATTTCAGCAACGATAAAATCATCTTTCTGCGAACCCTCCACATATTCAATCAAAGGATTGCCGATGTTTCCTCCGACAAACGTCTTCTTTCCCGAGTGTTTTAAGATTTCACCCAAAATGGTTGTTGTTGTTGTTTTACCATTAGTGCCGGTTACAGCAATCACCGGAACTTTCAAAAACCGATAAGCTATTTCAATTTCGCTGATAACGGGTATATTCTTTTTTTGCGCCTCAATTAACAAATCATTGCTGGGAGGAACACCGGGAGAAGGAACAACTATGCATGCGCCCGTTAAAATACGAGTATTATAGTCACCGATTTCCAGCCATTTTTCAGTGGCAATCTGTTTAAACTCATCACCCCATTGATCAACCGGCTTTTCGTCCGTGACGACTACCTTCGCACCTTGTTTTCCTATAAACCTGGCTGCGGCAATTCCCGTTCTGCCCATGCCGATTACGACTATTTTTTTACCGGTAAGATTCATGCTTCCTCTAACGTAACTTCAATGTGCTTATAGCCATTAAGGCCAATAGAATGGAAATAATCCAAAACCGCACGATTACTTTCGGCTCCGCCCAGCCCTTCAATTTCGAAATGGTGATGCAGGGGCGCCATCCTAAGAATGCGTTTCCCTCCGGTTAATTTGAAATAGCTAACTTGAAAAATAACCGAAAATGTTTCCACAACAAATATGCCGCCGACAATTGCCAGCAATATTTCCTGTTTGGTTATAATCGCCATTGCGCCCAACGCTCCGCCAAGAGAGAGTGAGCCGACATCTCCCATGAAAATTTCCGCAGGATAAGCGTTAAACCAAAGAAAACCAAGGCCTGCACCGATAAGTGTACCACAAAATACCGCCAATTCACCTGCGCCGGAAACGTGGGCAACCTGCAAATACGAAGCAACTTTCACGTTTCCCGCAAAGTAAGCGAAGAGGAGATAAGTGGCAAAACAGATAATTATGGGGCCGATAGCCAGACCGTCCAAGCCATCCGTCAAATTTACGGCATTGGCGGTACCGACAATGATAAATGTACAAAGCAGAACATAGCCCCAACCGAGGTTAGGCAATATCGTTTTAAAAAAAGGAATCGTTACTTGCGAGTTGAAACCGGGCTCGAAATAAAGAATTACACCAATGAACAGGGCGATTATAATTTCCGCGGCCAATCTTGTTTTACCGGGAATGCCCTTGGAATTCTTACCGATTAATTTGCGGTAATCGTCAATAAATCCGATCAAACCGTAACCAACTGTCACCAGCAATATCAACCAAATATAATTGTTGGAAAGGTTTGTCCAAAGCAAAGTGGAAATCACCACGGCAAAAATAATTAATATGCCTCCCATCGTGGGAGTGCCTTTCTTGACCAAATGACTTTGCGGCCCGTCATCCCTTACCTGCTGGCCTATTTGCATATCTTGGAGCTTCCTAATCATCCAAGGGCCGACGACCAGACAAATCAAAAGCGCGGTAATTGACGCAAAAATCGTCCGGAATGTTATATAACGAAATACGTTAAAAAATGAAAACGCAGTATGTAAAGGATATAATAGATGATAAATCAATTCTAATTCACTCCTGATTAATGAATTGTTTTATTATTTCCGTTAATTTTATCCCCGCCAAAATCCTCACATATTCGAGCCGCAATTCTTTCCATCTTCATTCCGCGCGAACCTTTCACCAAAATCCAATCCCCTTTTTTTAAATGCTCCTTTAAATAAACAATTCCTTTTTCTTTATCTGACAAAAAGAAAATGTTTTCCGGCGACAGGCCTCCTTCCACCGCTCCCGCAGCGGTAATCTCGGCAAAATCTCCCTGAAGAAAAAGGGCGTTGACGCCGATAGTCGCTATCAACATTCCAATTTTACGATGCATTTCGACGGCTCCTTCTCCCAACTCCAGCATGTCTCCCAAAAACACGTAACCGTTATAGTGTACCTTTAAATCTTTAAATGTCATCAGAGCTTCCCGCACTGAAGCGGGATTGGCGTTGTACGAATCGTCAAGAAGAAAAGCGCCATTATGCAGCCTGATTATTTCCATGCGTCCACTGAACGGCCGGAATGCCGCCAAACCTTCCGCTATCGTCTTGAGATCTATGCCCACGGCAACGGCCGCGGCGGCGGCCGCCATGGCATTATGGACATGATGAAGGCCGGCAATTTTCATCTCCACTTTCTGCGTGCTGTCGCCCACGACCAGATTAAAGCGCACGCCTTTGACGCCATTTCTTTCTATATCTTTTACAGTGACATCGGCATTAGGACTCATGCTGAAAGTAATTTTCCTGCCATTCCATCTTTCGGCGGCAATTGTAACGGCGTCATCGTCAAGATTAATTATTGCAATGCCTGAAGGCGACATATTAAGAAACAAATCGTTTTTTTCATCCCTGACAACATCCATGGAGCCAAATCCGGCCAGATGCGCCGGACCGACGTTCGTAATCAAACCGAGATCCGGCATAGCAATTTGCGTTAGTCTCTTTATTTCCCCCCTGGTATTCGTGCCCATCTCCAAAATTACCAATTCATGTTCCCGGGTAAGGCGAAAGATCGTCTGCGGCAATCCGATCAGATTATTTAAATTCCCCTCGGTTTTTAAAATATTTTTCTTCCGGCCGATGATTGCCGCCATCATTTCTTTAGTTGTCGTCTTCCCCGAAGAACCGGTTAATCCGATCACCGGAATGGAAAATAGTCTCCGCCACGCTTGAGCTAAATCTCCCAGCGCAGTTAATGTATCGGCAACCTTAATTACGGCAACACTTTCATCCACCAGAGCTTGATTTATTTTTGCCTCATCCTGCGCCAAAACACCGGCAGCGCCTTGATCTAGCGCTTTCCGCACAAAATCATGGCCGTCAAATTTTTCACCTTTCAGAGCAATGAAAAGATTCCCTTTGCTTACCAGCCGCGAATCCGTGGAAATTCCATAAAATATATTTTCCTGTTTTCCGGAAACTAAGATTCCGGCAGTTGCTTTAAGTACATCCTCTAATGAAAATATTGGCGAACCATTGCTTATCAATTTATAGTACTTGACTCCTTAAGTTTTAAAGTTTGCTCTACAACAACACGATCATCAAATGGTATTTTGTTTGTTCCCAGAATCTGGTAATCTTCATGACCCTTGCCCGCGATCAAAATAATATCTCCTCTCCCCGCCGCGCTTATTGCCGTTTCAATGGCCTTTTTCCGTTCGGGAATTACCGTATAGGCGTGAGCATCATCACTTAGTTGCAAATTGTCCGGCGCTATTTTCTTTATATTCGTTCGATTAATTCCCGTTTCTATTTCCGCGATGATAGCCAGCGGGTCTTCCATACGGGGATTATCCGAAGTTATAATAGTCAAGTCACTGTAAAATGATGCCGTCTCACCCATAAGCGGCCTCTTGCCGGTATCTCTGTTCCCGCCGCAGCCAAACACTGTGATAATTCTTTTTTTTTGAATTCCGCCAGATTTTGCAGCACCTGCTTGAGGGCGTCCGGTTTATGCGCGTAATCAATAAGAACGGTAAAACCGGAAGAAGAATCGATCCTCTCCAGGCGTCCCGGCACAGAAGATATATTTTCTATCCCCGCTTTAATAGACGCTTTCGGAATTTGCAGAGCTTTTGCCGCTGCTGCGGCAGCAAGAATGTTATAAATATTAAACTTGCCGACAAAAGGAGTTCGAATGGAAATTATTTCTCCTGCCAAATCAATATCGGCTTTTATTCCGGAGAGAGACAATTCATAATTTACAACCTTGACTGCGTCATTATTTTCCATACCATAAGTTAATGCCGGCAGCGTTACATCCCTTAAAATGATTCGCCCCCATGTGTCATCGCCGTTAATGATCATTTTTTGCGGATGGACCTTTTTGCTTTGCGGTAATACTTCGGCAAAGAATCGTTTCTTGGCCTGAAAGTAATTTTCCATAGTCAAATGATAATCAAGATGTTCGTGGGAAAGATTGGTAAATATACCCAGATCAAAATCGCAATCGTCAATTCTTTTCAGATCAATTGCATGAGAAGAAACTTCCACGATGACATGAGTAATGCCCTCATCAGCCATTGCCCGCAGTATTCTTTGCATTTCATACGATTCCGGAGTTGTGTTGGGCGCGGGATATGTTTTTTTATTGTAACGGTAATTTACCGTTCCCAAAACCCCGCATTTGCAGCCCACCTGCGCCAGAATTGATTCCAGAAGATATGTCGTGGTTGTTTTACCGTTTGTTCCCGTAACGCCGATGAGACATAATTTGGCGGAGGGATTACCGAAATAATTTTTAGCCAACACACCCAAAGCCCGCCTGCCGCTCTTTACTTTAATTGCCTTCAACCCGAAGGGAATTTGAATATCTTTTTCGTAAACAATGTATCGTGCTCCGCGACTGGCCGCATCCGCAATATAATCATGACCGTCGTGTTTTAAGCCGGAGATGGCCACAAACAGGGAACCTTTTTCGCATTTGTCCGCCGCGTAACAAAGCGTTGATACATCTCCTGTAATATCCGCAGGTAGATTCATTATATCCAAATCCTTGATTAATTGATTAAGTTTCATGTGTTCCTCAATTGTTTAACTCAAAAACAACATTGCACACACGTTCATCCCCGAACGGCGCGTGGGCTTGCGGATACTGACGCACTGCCCAGCCGTTGCCCGATATCTTAAGTTCTATTGATTCGGCTTTTGCTTTTTTCATCGCTTCTCTGATTGTCAAACCTGAAAAATCAGGCACGGTTGATTCATCATCGCTGGCAGCATTTTGCGGGGTTAACGTTTGCTGGGCCGAAACCAGTTGCACTTTATTTGTGTCTTTTTCAAAAACCGGGGTCTCGCGAATATTTGTTTTAAAGCAATTGAGTATTTGCTCCCCGATATTTTTAAATACCGGCGCGGCGGCCACCCCGCCCCACTTATCCCTCTGCGGTTCATCAAGAATCACCAGAATAGCAACCTGCGGATTATCGGCAGGGAAAAATCCCATAAAAGATGTACGCACTTTTTCCGATGAATATACACCGCGGCTAAAATCGAATTTTTGTGAAGTTCCTGTTTTACCGGCGACAGCAACATTGACAATACGCGCATTTTTGCCGGTGCCGTCCGGAGCGCTGACGACTTCCGTCAGCATATTGGTGAGACGCTTTGCCACGCCGGGAGAAATAACTTTACGCACTACTGTTGGCGCATACAGTTTAATGAGATTATTATCTTTATCGGCAAAGCCCCGCACAACATAAGGTTTCATTAAAACTCCGTTGTTGGCAATGGCTGACACGGCGGCAATTAGTTGAATTGCCGTAACCGAAACACCTTGGCCAAAACCAATCATCGCCGTATCAACGGGCACCCAATTTTTTACCGGCCTTACCAATCCCGCGGACTCGCCGGGTAGATCAATACCTGTTTTAGCCCCAAAACCAAAACGTTCTATATAATCGTAAAACTTTTCTTTTCCCATTTTTTGCGCAATTTTTGCAGCACCGATATTGCTGGAATATTTTAATATATCGGGGACTGATAAAACTCCGTGACGTTTTTTTTGTGCTTCATGTATGACACGATTAGCCACTTTATAATTTCCATTTTCACAAAAAAACTTATCTGATTCCTTAATAACTTTTTCTTCCAAAGCGCCAGCCACTAAAAAAGGTTTGAAGGTTGATCCCGGATCAAAGAAATCAGTAATGGCGCGGTTTCGCCATTTTTCCGGTGTAAGCCCCTCTATATTATTGGGATTGAATCCCATTGCGTTGGCCATTGCCAAGATTTCTCCTGTTTTAGGATCCATGACGATGGCGAGTCCCCCTTTTGCGCCTTTGGAAAGAACCGCTTCTTTTAAATGGGTTTCCACAAGATATTGAATCCGGTTATCAATGGTCAAAACAAGATTTACATTTTCATCTTTTTTTGTTTCATTGTTCTCAACGCGTAAAAATAATTTTTTGCCTTTGGCATCACGCGCCCAAGCCAGCTTCTCCGGCTTTCCTTTCAAGGATTCATCATACTTACTTTCCAATCCTTCCAACCCGTTAGCATCTGTTCCTACAAATCCAACCAAATGCGCGGCCAATTCGCCGTTGGGATAAAAACGTTTCGGCTCTTTGACCAGAAAAATTCCCTCGATATCTGCATTTTCCACAGCAACAGCCTGCTCAGGAGAAATTTTTCTGGCCAACCAGCAAAAACTTTTTGGCGTAGATATTTTTTTAAAGACGGCCTGACTATCTAAATTAAGAATTTCTGCAACTTGTCCGGAAGCCTTGGCGGGATCGGCAATTTTGGAAGGATCGGCACAAACGGAATCCGCCATGATTGATACAGCAAGCTTTTCACCATTGCGATCGTAAATTACGCCCCTTTCCGGCGGTAACTGCAGTACAGTGGTATGCTGTTTTTGGGCTAACGTTTTTAGTTTTTTACCGGATAAGACCTGCAACTGAAAAGCGCGGGATATCAAAGCAATGAACAAAACCAGGAATATTGCGAGAATGATGCCCATCCTGATTTTCAGCCATTTTTTTGATTCACTCGCCATATCATTCTCCCGATTTTTTTAAGACAATTACTTGATCATTATCAGGATAAGACATTTGCAATTTGCTTCTCACGATGTTTTCAATTCGTTGTGGTGATTTGAGCATCGCATATTCCAATTTCAATTTTTTTTGTTCTTCCAATTTTTGTTCTTTGACATTTAATTCCGCGGCGATATTATATTCCAGTTCTGTCATGTGAATATGCGAGCCCACATAGATCAAAGCAACAAACATGAACACTATGGCAAAAATAATAAAAGTCGAATATTTTATTCCGAAAGAAGTTTCCTTTACTTCCTGAAAACGCGGCATAACTCGTGTATCAACAGATTGTGCAGATGGTGCCATTTTAGACTCTCCGGGCTACGCGCAACTTAGCGCTGCGGGCGCGTGGATTAGCTTCGATTTCTTCCACCGAAGGAATTAATGCTTTTCTAGTCATGACTTTGAGTTTTGATTCTTTCTGACAGACGCAAAACGGTATATCCTTTGGGCAGACACAATCTCCGGCCAAAGCGCGAAACTCATTTTTTACAATGCGGTCTTCCAATGAATGAAAAGAAATTACGCAAAGGCGGCCACCGGGTTTCAACACGTCAACAGCAGCGTTAATTGCCGGTTTTATGTTATCCAACTCGCTGTTGACGGCGATTCTTATGGCTTGGAAGGTTCTTGTGGCGGGGTGAATTTTTTGCCATTTTAATTTCACTGGCATGCAGGAAGCTACTATAGCCGCAAGTTCCGCGGTTGTTTTAATGGGCGACAACTGCCTTTTTTTTGATATTGCCATGGCTATTCTTGCGGCCATTTTTTCTTCTCCGTAAAACCTGATAATTTTTTCCAGTTCGTTTTGTGCAAAGCTGTTGACAATATCGTAAGCGCTGATTTTCAGGCCGCGATCCATTCGCATGTCGAGCAACGCCTCTTGATTAAAGCTAAATCCTCTTTGAGCTGTATTCAGTTGATGGGAAGAAACGCCCAAATCCAGAAGAACGCCATCAACTTTCCCTATATTTAAATTTTCCAGTACTTTGCCTAAATCGGCAAAATTAGCTTTTATCAGAATCTTGCGGGAACCAAACTCCGCCAGCTTCGACTCCGCAAATTGCAGAGCCTGATCATCACAATCAATTCCCACTAAAAACGCATCGGTTTCTTTAAGTATCGCGTAAGAATGACCTGCGCCCCCCACAGTGCCATCCAAGTAAATTCCCGTTTTACTAACTAAAAGAGAATCAATAACTTCTCTAAGCATTACCGGCTCGTGATAGAAGTCGGTAGCCATGCTTTATATTCCCAGATCCGCTATGAAGTTAGTGCACTTGTCAATCTCACTGCCGGCCTTCTTCATTTCCTCTTCAAAACGATCTTTCGACCAGATTTCGATTACCTTCAGCATTCCGGCCAGAACAATATCTTTTTCCAATTTGGCATATTCGCGCAAAGTCGGCGGGATAAGCACACGCCCCTGTCCATCAAGATTGCAATCAATAGCTCCGGACAGAAAGAAACGCTGGAATGACCGTACTTCTCTGCGCAATTTGGATTGATGAGCTACTTTTTCCTCAATTACCAGCCATTCATCGTAAGGGAAAACCATCAAGTATTGATCCCAGTTGGTAATCACCATCCGGTTGTCGTACTCTTCCGCAAAGATCTCACGGAATTTGGAAGGGAAAATTATTCTTCCCTTTTCATCAATATTGTGATGATATTGACCCCGAAATACAGACATTAATATCCTCCACGATAAACCACTTTACTCCACATGGGCCAACTATAAAGGTGGCATTTGCCTTTGTCAAGTAAAAAATTTAACTTTTTTTCGATTAAATAACTTAAAATCACTGGGGAAACAGAGAAAATGAAACGGTAATATTTCTGAACTAAAAAAATGGCGGAAACAAAAATGTTGATTTACAAATTAAAGTATTTTTTTCACACTTTTTTGTTGAAGATCTGATACTTTAAGTTATTGTATTAATTAATTATTGATATATCGATAGCGATTTATTGCTTGCTTGTGCACATCCAAAGATGATGAAAAAAAGTGTGAGCCGTCTTTTTTGGAAACAAAATAAAGATAATTAACAGGTGCCGGATACAGCGCCGCCTTTAAGGAAGCCAATCCCGGATTGGCAATTGGTCCCGGTGGCAAACCCCTTATAATATAAGTGTTATAAGGCGAATTTCTTCTCAAATGACTGCGTACGATTTTTCCTTCAAAATTATCCAAATCATAAACGGCCGTCGGATCGCTTTGTAAGCGCATTTTTTTTCTCAGTCTATTGTGAAATACCGCTGAAATCATCGGTTTTTCCGCATCGTCACCTGATTCTTTGCCGATCATAGAAGCAAAAGTAACAAGCTGATGAACGTCAAATCGAAGATCTCCGGCTCTTTTAATCATTTCCGGCGTAACTTTGGTCCAAAACTGATTAACCATTTTTTTCATAATCTGGCGCGTGCTCATCGAACGGTCAAGAAAGTAAGTATCTGGAAAAAGGTAACCTTCTATAGAATCCGCCTTAATATTTAAAGATTCTAAAAAATCTTCATCGCCGGCCAATGTAAAAAAATCCTCTTTATTAATTAATTTATCTTTATCCAAGATCGCAGCGATTTCACGCAGGGATAAATCTTCAGGTATAACAACTCGATAGTTTTTGATTTCTCCGCGCAACAGCTTATCAATCATTGCCGCGGGAGTAAGAGAAGTGTTAAATTCATATTCGCCGGCGCGAATATGGCGTCTGGCGTTTTTAATTATAGTCAAGCTGTAAAAGAAAAGGCGAGATTTAATGAGACCCGCTTGATTGAGTATTTCCGTAACTTTTAGAAAACTGGAACCTGTGGGTATATCAACCAGTACATTTATATTTTTCTTATCAATGGAACTGATTGAATAATTTAAAAGCAAAGCGCAAAAAACGAAAATAACAACAACGAAATATAGAGTAATACGGCCAATTATTTTGCCCTTAGAAGAAGATTTCCTAAAAAAATTAAACAACAGAATCTTTTTTAGACACGAATCATCATCTCTTTTATTTTCATCAGGAGATCTTTTATTTTTAATGAACTTATTATGATTTTTTTTATCAAATTTATTCATATATTTTTGTAATTATTTAGTAATAGAATCCAGATAACCTTGAAGGATTATGCAGGCGGCCAGTTTATCAACCATTTTTTTTCTTTTTTTCCAACGGACACCCGATCTAATCAGTATTTCTTCAGCTTCTTTGGTAGAAAGTATTTCCTGCCATTTAACAACGGGAAGAAAAAAATTTGCTTCCAGCAGAGCGGCAAAACGATTGACTTTTTCGCATTGAATGCCTTCTGAGCCGTCCAGCCTTACCGGATAACCTATTACAATTTTCTCTACCTTATAGTTTCTGATCAAACTTCCTAAAACTTCCCAATCATGTTTTTTATTTTTTCTTACTATTGTAGGCAAACCTTGAGCGGTAAACCCAAGTTCATCGCAAATCGCCACGCCAATTCTTTTTTCACCGTAATCCAAACCAAGTATGCGCAAGAAGTACCTCTTTATGCTTCGTTTCCTAACAATTCCCCCCGCCATTTTCAAGGACTAATTTAATTTATATTTTCAGCTATAATAAACAAACTTGATTAATTTTAATAATTTGTAAATATAATCTTGTGAAAAAATGTGGAGTTTGTTATTCATAAAAAGCATTATCAAATCAAACAGGCAAATAAATGAAACACTTTGTTCTCGGCACAGCCGGTCATGTCGATCACGGAAAAACTGCGTTAATTAAAGCTCTCACCGGAGTGGATACCGATCGTTTAAAAGAGGAAAAGGAAAGAGGAATTACAATTGAACTGGGTTTTGCCTCTCTTGCTCTTCCTTCCGGTCAGACACTTGGCATTGTGGATGTTCCGGGACATGAAAAATTCATCAAAAATATGGTTTCCGGCGCCGCGGGCATTGATTTAGTTATAATGGTCATAGCGGCGGACGAGGGCATCATGCCGCAAACGAAAGAACATTTACATATTTGCTCGCTTTTGGGAATTTCCAAAGGCATCGTTGCCCTTACTAAAATTGATCTTGTAGAAAAAGAGTGGTTGGAGCTAGTCCAATCGGAAATTATTGAATTCCTGCAAGGGACTTTTTTAGAAGGCGCGCCCATTGTGCCGGTATCCGCCCTTAAACAGGAAGGGCTTCCAGATCTGATAAAAGCAATTGACGCGACTGTAGGCAAGATCAGTGAAAAAGCGGATGATGGAATTTTTCGTCTGCCTGTGGATCGCGTTTTTACGATGAAAGGATTCGGCACTGTCGTTACCGGCACACTGGTTTCCGACCATATTAAAACGGGCGAAGAAATTGAAATACTTCCCGAAGGTATTACCGCCCGAATCAGAGGTATTCAGGTGCATAATCAGCAAATCGATGAAGCTTGGACCGGCCAACGCACGGCTATTAATCTTCAAGGCGTTGAAAAATCGGCTATTAAACGCGGCGATGCACTTGTGCGTCCTAAAACTGTCTGGCCATCGCAGAGGTTGGATGTTTTTGTGGAATTTCTCGCCTCTAATTCTAAAAGCCTGAAGAACAGGGCGCTCGTCCGTCTGCATACGGGCACGAGCGAAATTATCGCCCGCGTAACTTTACTGGATAAAGATGAGCTTGCGCCTGGAGAAAAAGCTTTTGCTCAATTGATTCTGGCCAATAAGGATGTTGTTGTCGCCGGTGACCGTTTTGTCCTGCGCAGTTATTCGCCGGTGACAACGATTGGCGGCGGCCAGATTATTGATCCCCTGCCTTTGAAGCATAAAAGGAAAAACGAGAAAATTATTGCCGATCTGAATATATTGCAAAGCGGATCTCTGCCGGAGAAAATTTCTATTATCATGGAAAGAACCGGCTTTTCCGGCATCAATTTGCGTGCACTTAACTTTCGTCTTGGTGTACACACTAAGAAAATCCGGGAAGCTCTGGATAGTTTGTTTTCCAGCAAAAAAGCGATTCTTCTGGATAGCGAAGATACAACTGTCATCTCCGCTTACTTTTACAATCAGTTGGAAGAACTTATCGGTAAAAATCTTGCCGCCTATCATAAAAAAAATCCTTTGCAGGAGGGCATTTCCAAAGAACAGCTTAAAGAAACACTAGGCGGCACTATTTCGACAAAACTATTCAATCTGGCACTACGGAGCCTTGGTAAAAAAGAAATCATTGTAAACGAAAAAGATAATGTTCGTCTGGCAGGGCATCAGGTGCAACTGGCCGGTGATCTTGATTTTCTACGTCACAACATTGCGCGGATTTATAATGAGGCGGGACTTGCGCCTCCTTCTCTCACCGATGTTGTCAACGACTTTAAGGATCAAAAAGTCAACGCACAAAGCATTATCAACCTGATGCTCAAAGACGGAGATTTAATCAAAATCAATGAAGAGCTCTGTTTCGCACGTGAATCCCTGAGCAAATTAAGAGACGATTACAAGGCAATTCTGGTAAAAGATGGCAAGGCGACACCGGCGACATTCAAAGATCTAACTGGCCTTTCGCGCAAATATATTATTCCGTTGATGGAATATTTTGATGTGAATAAACTGACAGTAAGAGTAGGCGATCACCGCATTTTACGGGAAAAAATATGAACGAAACAATTAATTCTTAGGAAAGGCGGGTAAAAATTTGAAAACTAAAGAAATTTATCTCAAAGACATCAAACAGGGGGATAAGGTAGTTTCCACCTTCTTGGCCGTCGAAAAGAATATGGCCTTTTCCCTGAAAGGTTCTCCTTATCTGAACGTGCGCCTGAAAGATAAAACCGGCGAGCTCGATGGTAAGGTCTGGGAAAACGCGATGGAATTGGATCAACAGTTTAAGAAAGGCGATATAATTTATATTGAAGGAAAAGCCGCCAATTATAAAAATTCAATTCAAATATCGATCGTCAAAATTATAAAGAATGCTTGGGAAGATGTCGAACCTGCCGACTACTTACCCGCGACTAAAGGCGATGTTGTCGCCATGTTTGATGAAATGATCGCCTATGTTGAAAAAATTCAGACCAAGCCCCTGCAAGATTTGCTGCAAGCTTTCTTTCATGATCAAAAAACCGTGGAGCTTTTTCAGAGAGCGCCCGCGGCAAAAGGTTTTCATCACATTTATTTAGGCGGACTTCTGGAGCACACGCTTTCTGTCGTGCGCTTACTGGAAAAAGTATCCGAACATTACCCAACACTGAACAAGGATATGCTTATTACCGGAGGTATTCTTCATGATATCGGGAAAATATACGAATTTTCTTATGACCACCTAATTGATTACAGTGATGAAGGAAGATTAATCGGCCATATTGTCATGGGCGTGGAAATGATCGATAAAATAATAAACACTATCCCTGATTTTCCCCCACAATTAGCGTTGGAATTACGCCATATCATTTTAAGTCATCACGGAGAATTTGAATTCGGTTCTCCAAAGCGCCCGAAAACTCTGGAAGCATTGGTCGTCCATTATATTGATGATCTGGATGCAAAGTTTAACGCCTTTCAAACATTAATCACTGATTCTACCAATGCCGATTCCGATTGGACAAATTATAACCGCCTTTTGGAGCGTTATATTTATAAGGGTAAATAATCATTCAAAAGATAAGGATGGTATCATGGCTTACAGGACGGATACGTTATGCGGTATATTTCATAATCATGCTTTACATTATGGAGACCAGGTTGAGCTTCTCCGGGCTAAGTTTGACAAGGACGGCAAACCAAGCAGCGACTGGCACTCGCGAAGCTGGAAAGAGACTCGCGACGAAGTCATAGGGATTGCCAAAGGTTTGATTGTTTTAGGATTGAACAAAGGTGATAGGATAGTCATCTTTTCCGAAAGCAGACCCAGATGGATCATCGCCGATCAGGCTATTCAGGCCTGCGGCGCCGTCGGCGTTCCTCTTTATCCCACATTAACATTGGAAGAACTGGGATATATGACATCGGACAGTAGGGCGAAGATGGTCGTCGTTTCTACTCAAGAAAAGGGAGAGATGGCCCTCAAGGCAAAAGCGCAGGGCATACCCGTAGAAACAATCATAACGATGAGTCCATGGGAAGGCATCAAACCGGAAGGTGTTTATACTTTTGAAGAGGTAATTGCATTAGGGAAACAAAAGGTAAGCGATCAGGAAGTGGAAAGTAAAATAAACGCTGTCGTCCCCGAAAATGTCGCTTCCATAATTTATACTTCCGGAACTACTGGAAAACAGAAAGGCGCCATCCTCACCCAGAAAAACTGGGTATCCAATATTCATCAGTGTTCCAATTCCACACTCTTTCGTCGTCAGCGTGAATTGGGACTTCATTTGACGAGCCTTGTTCATCTACCCCTGTGTCACGTCTTCGGCAGGACAACCGACTATCATGTAGGAGCGCTTCAACAAGGAATGATCCTGGTTTTTGCTGAAAGTTTCGAGAAAATACCGAAAAATCTTCTGGAAGTAAGACCCAATGTTATAATAAGTATTCCCCGATTATGGGAAAAAATTTATGACACCACAAAATCAATCGTTTACCGGCAGAACAAGACTACCCAATCAATTTTCAACTGGGCAATGAAGCTGGGTGAAAAGTATTGCAATGCCATGGCAACCGCTACAAGAATGGGTCAAATTGATTTGCTTCAATTCGCACTGGCTAATGTTCTGGTTTTCAATAAAATTAAAAAAACGGCCGGACTGGATCGCGTTGTACTCGGCGCATCGGGCGGCGGCAAGCTTTCCAAAGATGTTTGCGTGTTTATCCGCTCCATGGGTATTCAACTTAGCGAGGGTTACGGGCTTACAGAAACATCTCCGGTAATTAACTTCAACGAACCGGAATTCAGCGGCAGCTTTGATCCCGGCAAGGCCGGCTGGTTTGGCAATAAGATGATCGACTTGACTGTGGATCTGATGGTTACTAAACAGGCGCAGGGGTTGTCTCCTTATACCAATCCGATCCGTTCGCTGGGACTTTCGCTGGCTTATAATACTGTTGCCTATCAAATGCAGATCAAGCCCGGCACCGTCGGCAAACCGGCTCTCTGGACGGAGGAAAAAATAGCTGAAGATGGCGAAATCCTTGTTAAGGGTCCTCAAGTATTCAAAGGATACTGGAATCTGCCGGAAGAGACGGCCGAGGCATTCACTGAGGACGGGTGGTTTAAGACCGGCGATATCGGAGAATTTGATAAGAACGGATTTCTTCTGATTACGGATCGCAAGAAGGAGTTATTTGTTACTTCGGGCGGCAAGAATATTGCTCCGCATCCGATTGAACTGGCACTGACAGGCAAGCCTTATATAGATCAGGTCTGCCTCCTTGGCGACGCGAGGAAATATATTTGCGCTCTTATCGTTCCCGATTTTTCAGAACTTCAACGTTTTGCCAAATACAACGGAATACAAACCGCTTCGGATAAAGATCTTATCTTGAATGAACAGATTCAGGCAATGATCAAAAAACAAGTGGATGAGGTCAACGAAACCTTGCCTCGTTACGAACAAATTAAGTACTATAAGGTGCTGGACAAACCATTCAGCGTCGAGTCAGGCGAGTTGACACCGACCTTGAAACTGAAGCGCAGAATTGTTTTTGAGAAATTCAAAGATGATATCGAAAAACTGTACGCCAACTGAAATACATCTCTCCAGCCCTTCCTGGTTTTAAAGATCAGGAAGGTTTGAAGAGAGAAAAGATTGTAGAGGCAGCGCAAGAAACAATCTCTGCTTTTTTTATTTAAGATAAAGGCATTCCGGATTCTTTTATTTCCCCTTAAAGTCCGCCGCCCTTTTTTCCATAAAAGCTGTAAATGCTTCTTTCAAATCATCCGTTGTCAATAAGAACATATTCTTTTGAATTGCCAGAGCCATTCCTTCGCTGACGTTTGTATAACGGCTGAAGTTGAGAACCTCTTTTGTGCATTGGATGGCAAGTGGAGCATTTGCGGCTATCTGTATTGCTAATTGCCTAGCGGCCGCGTAAAGAGCGGTTTGATCAGTATAAACATTGTTGACCAGTCCCATTTTCTCGGCCTGCTGCGCGGAATAGTTTCCCGCAGTATAGGCCATCTCTCTGGTAAATCCCTGACCGATTACCAGGGGAAGCCGCTGAAGCACACCCATATCGGCAACCAATCCAATGTTTGCTTCTTTAAGACAAAAAATCGCGTCTTCACTGCAGAGGCGAATATCACAGGCGGAAATCATATCAAGTCCAGCGCCGATGCACTTTCCATGCACGGCCGCGATGACCGGTTTTGGACATTCCTCAATAGCATTGCAGCAATCAAACAACGGCTGTGATTTTTTAATCATATCAAAAGGTCCTCTGGCCGTTGGGGTAAAACCTCCGGCGACATCTATTAAATCCAAACCAGCGCAAAAAATTCTGGCTTTGCTTTTAAGGATAATAGCCCTCACTTCATCCATAACGCTCAATGATTTAAAAACACCGGCAATCTCCGTGGAAAATTCCAAACTCAAAGCATTTAAGCTTTTTTCTCTGGCCATAGTTACAGTAGCGATGTAATCCTTAATTTCCAATTCAATAAACTTATATGTCATATATTTCTCCTTGAAATATTTTACTTTTGTTTTAGCGCTAATTAAATCCTTCTTATTATTTTTTATATAAAGAATTCTTGACTATGTACTGCCTGACTTTATCCGGCGTAAGATATCTTATGGATTTATCCGCTTTAATCATATCTCTCATGTGAGAAGAAGAAATATCCAAAAAGCTTACATGGCGGAAATATATGGTGTGGCCGGTCGGGCCTTTATATCCGTCAATTTTTTCATCGTAAGTAAATTGGGAAACAAAGTCCTTCGGCAGGATGCCGTCGAGTTTAACATTTTCATAGCCGGGACGGGTCATTACGGCAAAATTGCACAACAGCAAAAGTCTTTCCCAATCCTTCCAAGTCGTTATCGCTTGAAAAGCATCCTGACCGACAATGAAGTATAGTTCCAAATCCTCCATATACTTTTTGAGAATATATTCGACTGTTTCCACGGAATAAGATTTGCCGGCACGTAAATTCTCCACATCGGAAAAGGAAAAATTAACATTGTCTTCGATCGCCAGACGAATCATATGCTCGCGATGATTGAAAGCTGTTATTTCCGCCTCGAGTTTATGCGGCGGCCGCGACGAAGGAACAAAAATAATACGGTTCAGATTGAAAATTTCCAGCATTTCTTCCGCGCCTCGCAAATGTCCGAAATGAATCGGATCAAATGTTCCGCCTAAAAGTCCCCATCTCATGTTCGCACCTGCCCGTTACCGTAAATTATAAATTTTGTTGTTGTTAATTCTTCCAGCCCCATAGGACCGAAAGCATGAAGCTTTGTCGTGGAAATGCCGATTTCAGCGCCCAGTCCCAGTTCAAAACCATCGCTAAAACGGGTTGAAGCGTTGACCAGCACGGTCGAAGAATTGACCTCGTTTAAAAAACGTTGAGAATTGCCATAATCGTTCGTGATTATTGATTCCGTATGCAAAGAACCGTATTTTTCTATATGCGCGATAGCTTCATCAATGTTTTCCACAACCTTTACGGCCAGAATCAAATCGAGATATTCCGCATACCAGTCATTTTCCACGGCTTTCTCGATTTTTCTCAGGATCGACTTTGTTTTGGCGCATCCTCTGATCACGACGCCGGCTTTCTTTAATTTCTTTGCCACCTGCGGCAGAAATTCGCGGGCGATATCCTGATGCACCAGCAATGTTTCCAAGGCATTGCACACACCCGGACGCTGAGTTTTGGCGTTTAAACAAATATTGACGGCCATATCCATGTCGGCCTGCGCGTCTACAAAAATATGGCAAACGCCCTTATAGTGCTTGATTACCGGTATTTTGGATTGGGCGACTACAGCGCGAATCAATTCCTCTCCGCCGCGGGGAATGATTAAATCAATATACTCATCCAATTGCAGCATTGCCGAGACGGCTTCGCGGTCAGTCAGCGGAATGACTTGGATCGCGTTTGCAGGCAGAGACGTTTTCCGCAAGACTCCTTGCAGAACGGAAGCAATGGCTAAATTTGATTTGATTGATTCGGAGCCGCCTCGCAAAATTACGGCGTTTCCCGCCTTAAGGCAAAGGGCGGCAGCATCAACCGTGACATTGGGACGCGATTCGTAAATGATGCCGATGACTCCCAGAGGAATGCGCATCCGTCCTACCAAAAGCCCATTGGGTCTGCGCCACATGGAAGTTACTTTACCGACCGGATCAGGCAGCGCGGCTACTTCTCTTAATCCGTTGGCCATTTGTTCAATTGTAGCCTGTTTTAGCGTCAGGCGTTCCAGCATAGCCTTAGAAATGCCGGATTTTCTAGCGCCAACCACATCCTTGGTATTTTCCGCCAGAAGAAATTTACAATTTCGCTCCAGTTCATCCGCCATTTGCAAAAGGGCGTTATTTTTTTCCGTTGTTGTAACGCGGGAAAGTTTTCGCGCAGCCAACGCCGCGTCCCGGGCGATTTGTTGTACAAAATTTTTCATATCCACAATACTATCCTTAAAATCAAAATAATTACTAAAATCCCAAAGCAAGATTTGGAATCTGATTCAACAATAAACTTTAGCGATTGCCAATCCCACGTCGCTTCGCTCCTGGGATAATTCCACTTACGCTTCGAGCATCGCATAGTTTGCTCTCAGCGAGTGTCATTAAAATTAACTTGCATTTTATTCAATTATTGATAAAAACTGTCCCACTTAAACAGATAACAAAATTTAAAGAATTTGATTGTTTTCAGCCTTTAACAATAAGCATTACTGATGTCAATCTACAAAACAAAAGTTTACGTGTCAAGGCCTTTGCCGGAATAGAATATATGAGCCGAATAAGAGTTAAAGCTGGAAGTCGAATTTACAGAATCATCAAGGATGGAGGATTTAATTTCGATTCCGTATCCACTTATTTCGGACCGGCGGTAGGACCACGCTGGCTGATTGCCGGCGGATTTGACTTAACTCTCTTGAAAGGCGGATTTTTAGGCCGCTCAAACCCTGTAAATTTGATCGGCTCTTCAGCCGGCGCTTTTCGCTTTGCAGCTTGGCTGCAGCCGGAAGCCATTGAATGTTATGGCAAACTTTTGGATGCTTATATCAATGTAAGATACTCCAGAAAGGACACACCGGCAACAGTGCTGGAAAAAATTACCAGCGTCATTAATGAATATCTCGAAGACGACGCGCTGCCTTTTGCCTTGGCTAATAAAAAATATCGTTTGATTGTCATCACCGCCCGGGCGCGCGGTCTCGTTGCTTTTGAAAATGTCTGGCTGCAAAAACTTGGGCTGATAACCTGTTTTGTATTTAATTATTTCAGTCGGGAAAATATTTATAAATTCGCTGAGAGAGTTGTTTTTTATAATGGCTCCAAACCGCCGTCCTTTTGTTTTCGGCCGCAATTTCGCGGAAATTACGTGCAGCTAAATGAAGTTAATTTAAAATCCGCGGTCTTATCTTCAGGCGCCATCCCTATCGTTATTGCCGGTGTGCGTGACATTTATGACGCCCCACGCGGCATCTATCGCGATGGCGGTCTTATTGATTATCACCTCACACACCAGTTTGCCGCTAAAGAAAATGAAGTAGTGCTTTTCTTCCATCATCAGGAACGGATTATTCCGGGATGGCTGGATAAAAAAATACTGCGCCGCGTACCGGATGCGGAAATATTAAGCAATGTTTTAATGATTTTCCCGTCACAGAGCTTTATAGAAAGTCTCCCGGGCGGGAAAGTGCCCGAACGCACGGATTTTGTCACCTTTATTGACGATCAGGAAACAAGAATTAAAAACTGGCGCAAAGCCGTGGAGTTATCTGCCCCGCTGGGCGAAGACTTTTTAGAACTGGTGGAGAGCGGCAAAATCCGCGATGTGGTTGAAAAATTGTAAGATATAAGGTTTAGATGATTATTCAGGCCCTTCTTGATCTCTACAAATCCTGCACACTTTGTCCGCGCGCCTGCCGAGTTGACCGGACAAAAGGCGAGCTGGGTTATTGCCGTCTGCCTGCCGATATCGTCATGGATTGCGCGCTGGCACATCACGGAGAAGAGCCGCCTCTTTCCGGAACGCGCGGCGCCGGGACAATTTTTCTCTCTTCATGCAACCTGGGATGCATCTATTGCCAAAATTATCAGATTTCACACAGCGCTCAGGGGCGTCACCTAACAGTATTGCAACTGGCGAAGGTCATGCTGGATCTCCAGAAAAGCGGCTGTCACAATGTCGAGCCGGTTACGCCTACGCCGCAGGCGCCGCTGGTCATGGAGGCTCTGTGCATGGCGCGCATGCAGGGGCTTACGGTGCCGTTTGTTTATAATTGCGGCGGCTATGAAAATCCGGAAGTCATCAAATTGCTTGATGGCATGGTGGATATTTATCTGCCGGACTTTAAATATGGTTTGGAAAAAGATTCTGTCGATTTTTCGGCAGCTCCTGAATATCCCCGCTTCGCTCTGGATTCATTAAAAGAAATGGCGAAGCAGGTCGGCGATGGTCTGGAGATGAAAAACGGCGTGGCTCAAAAAGGACTCATTATTCGCCATCTGGTTTTACCGGACAGAATAGAAAACTCCAAAGAAGTTTTAAGACTGATTAAAAAAGAAATATCCACATCGGTTTTCTTAAGCCTCATGTCCCAATACACGCCGATTGCCAAGGTTCGTAATCATCCGAGTTTAAAACGCAGAATCACCAAAAGTGAATACGAACAAGTAACGGATTATGCACTAAAGTTAGGTTTCGATAATATTTTTGTTCAGGAAGTCAACGACTACGAACTGACTCCTGATTTCGACAGCGACAATCCTTTTGATTAAATGTAACGACCCGTTTGAGTGGATAACTTCGATTCGCGCAGTGTTAAGCCAATTCTTTCAGTATATGCTGCAAGGTTCTCATCAATTTCGCCATGCCTTGGAATAGGTTGTTTCTTACCAGTTTTGGGATTTATATAAAGATCGTGACGGCCTCCGTGACGCGCAAGCACGCACCCTGCGGATAAGATTTTCTTCAGCAAATCCTTTCTTTTCATAAATTCATGGCAAGTTCTTTGATTTCATGCTGTGCCGGGACATCATCAAGAGTCATCAAGGTATAAGCATCTCTTATGTTTTCTTCAAGTTCTTCCAATGTCTCTCCTTGTGTCATTATTTCGGGATGTTCGAGGAGTTTTCCGACCCAGAACTTTTCGCCTTTCCAATAGATCATTTTTAGCTTTGTTTCCATACTAAAACCTCCTAAAGCTTCGTCATTCTTTAACATAATATCACATGAAGAAAGGATAGGGAGTATCTTTTATGAGAGCGCCAATTAGAAGCTCTAAGGCTGATCAAAAAGAAAATATCCACACGGTGTTCTTAAGCCTCATGTCGCAATACACGCCAATCGCCAAGGTGCACAGTCATCCGATTTTAAAACGCAGAATCGCCAAAAGTGAATACGAACAAGTAACGGATTACGCACTGAAGTTGGGTTTCAATAATGTCTTTGTTCAAGAAGTAAACGACTACAAACTGACGCCGGATTTTGACCGCAAAAATCCGTTTGATTGATTTTAATTAATCATTTGAACGACATTTTCAGACGCCCGCTGTTTGGTGTCGTGTGCAAAAAATGCTGGTATTCTTTATTTTTTTGCTCGCTTTAGTTTGACATTCAACGCATCAAACAGCACAGACCTATCTAAAAAGTGAATAAGCCCGGAGGACTTCGTGCCGCGTAGAGCCATACCGCAAAGTATTAATTGCCCACGTTTTTCAGAGTGCTCAACCCAAGCAAAAACTGGCCCACCACTGAACCCGCTAAAAGTAGAGAGATTATTTGGGCATAATACTTCAAGTTTGTGAAGATAATCCACTTCGGATACACCAGCGTAACGCCCGTGAATTGACCAGCGGTGGTTAGTTATTGTTTCGAGATCGTAGTCCACGAACGAGTGGTCCTCAGGGTAACCGAGAACAAACATTTCTGCAGTTTCAGATTTTGACAGCCAATCTCCAGATGCGAGGTTGAGGTCAATAAGTCTTGTTCTTCCAACTTCAGGATCAGTAATTTTTTTCATATCAATTTCAATAATAGCAACGTCGGCAAAATCGTCTGGTACATGTTTTTCTGAGACGAAAAAAACATCCTTCAATGGTATTATCTGCTGCGAGTTATCATTTGGGAAGACACATATTGAGGGGCAAATATCAGGACGGAGTCCGTGGCGAGACGTTAACACGAACGCACGACCCGCATAACCAACAATAAACACCGTTCCTCGAGTTGAGTATGGATATTCCGTCAGATTAGTTTCGAACACAAGCGGCTGTACAGAACCGCTTACACTATTAATTACTTCAGATTGCATAAGTCCATACTTCTATAATGCCAACAATTAATATACTTACTTGGTATTTTCTGAAATTTTGTGCAATTTATTTGGGGCTGTTCAAAAATGTCCAGATGCAAGGCGCGCAGTGAAACTCGAATTACAGGAGCGAAGTGAACTGGAATTCGTTAGTTGAACTGTCCCACCTCAGTGGGGCAAGAACTGAACCGCGAGGCGTATTATACATACGTTGAGCGGTGCGGTTTGCAGCGCAACGCCGCAGATGGATTTTTTTCAACAGCCCCCCCTCAAGGCATATCAAAAACTTCAACTCCCGCCGGAGGCTTGAACTGGAAAATTTTCTGCGCCAGTCCCGTATTGATGGAAATATTGGAAAATTTCAGCGTGGTGGAGTTGCCCATAACATCGTCAAAGTTTACCTGCAGAATATAATAATTATTTTTGTCAACTGTAAGTTTGACTGAATTGCAAGCAACTGTCTTTTCTCGAGGAATCAAAACAAGCAGATAATTTCCGTCTTTGTCATAAGCCTTGGTTTCGGCATATTTAATTGTAAAATTTTCTTTTAGTTTTCCCGTTCCGGCAAAAAAGTTAATTAAAAACTTCGATTGAAAAATACTTTCTGATTTCTGCCTGTAGGCAACCTTTTCCTTGGTAAGGTAAAGCCACGCGGTTTGACTATTAATCACCAGTTTTTTGCCCTGAGGTTTCGTGTATTCCCAGAGCATACTCTTGGGATTCTTGAAAAAAACTCTGCCCTCTTCCCTTTCAGTTTTCCTTATCGACTTGATGGTCGCTTCCTGAACGAAATCAGCTTTCAGGTCTTTTGTTTTTTCATAAGAGCTCTGAAGATTTTGGGCAATATCGCCAACAACCGGAAGTTCTTCGGAAAAAGCACAACAAGGCAGAGCCAGCAGTGATAGAATAAGGCAAAGATTAATCCCTGCTGACGTAAATAGCTTATTTATTTTGAAAATTTTTTTTATCATTTTTTTATAAAAAACCGGCCACCGCTGGCACGATTTTTCCTATGAAGTTTATATCTGTCTAAATAGTTGCTTTATAAGTGACGATGATAAAAGGCTATATTAATAAATTATTGATTTTATTGATAATTTAAGTTGCTCAAACCTTAGGCAATTTGGTGTAAAATCGTAACAATTACGCACTTACGAAGATTATCAACAAGGTTATCAACAACCATTTCCACAGTCTTGTGGAATACAAATCCAAGTGCCCGTATACAAGAGGAATTTTTAAAAATTTCCTGTTTCAGTTTTTTTTCCGTCAAATATTTTGACACGCCAACCGAAAGGATCTTCCTTCAATCCATATTGAATTTGCAGGATTTCATTGTAAAGCTTTTCCGCCAGCGGCCCTGTTTTTCCGCCATTAATCAAATATTCCTTGCCGCGGAAATGAATTTGTCCAACAGGCGAAACGACTGCCGCCGTTCCGGAAGCAAAAGCTTCTTTCAACGAACCATTTTGCGAGGCAGTTATAACTTCATCAATAGATATTGGCCTTTCCACAACTTTGGTTTGCAAGTGACGTGCTAAAGCAATCACCGAGTTTCGCGTAACACCCGGTAAAATTGATCCAGCTAAAGGAGGTGTGATTAATTCTTCACCAAGGAGGAAGAATATGTTACTTGTTCCGACCTCTTCCACATATTTCTTTTCAACTGAATCTAGCCAGAGAACCTGCGTGTATCCCATATCCGTAGCTATTCTGCTGGCATAAAGGCTGGCGGCATAATTACCGGCCGCCTTGACATGACCAATTCCTCCGCGCACCGCGCGAACGTATTCCTCCGACACATACATTTTTGTTGGAGAAAATCCCTGCGGATAATAAGTTCCCACCGGCCCCACAACGATAAAAAAGAGATATTCATTGGCTGGATGGACGCCTAACGCCGCTTCAGTGGCGATCATGGTCGGACGAATATATAAAGATGTTCCCTCTCCATGGGGGATCCAGTCCTTTTCCAGAATAACAAGTTTTTTCATTGCTTCCAGAAAAATTTCCTCGTCCATCAGTGGCATGCAGAGCCTTTCCGCGGACACATTCATTCTTTTTATGTTTTCCGTCGGGCGGAAAAGATAAATTTCGCCTTTTGGACCACGGTAAGCCTTGAGGCCTTCAAATATTTCCTGGCCGTAATGCAGGCACATTGCTGTTGGATCTAACTGCAACGTACGGTAAGGTTCAATTATCGGATCGTACCAGCCCTTGCCTTCTTTATATTTAATGTTGAAGAAGTGATCAGTCACCACCCTGCCGAAGCCAAGTTTGGATTCATCAGTGGGTTTATCTTTCCTCTTTTTCGGTGGCGTTTTTTTTATTTTAATTTCCATAAATGCCTCTTTTACCAGGCTGTAGCCTCGATTATATCTTTTACTATCCCTAAAGTTGGTTTGGTATTAAAATTTTGCTTTGATATATCACTAAATTAAACTTCTATCAAGGCTTCGATACTGAATTGCTTCGGCAACATGAGCAGGTTCAATATTTTCCTTGTTTTCCAGATCAGCTATGGTGCGGGATAATTTTAATATCCGGTTTATCGCACGGGCGCTTAATCCCAATTTTTCAATGGCCATTTCGATTAGCTTATGTGATTCTTCATTTATTGGACAAAAATTCCGAATTTGTTTTTCCGTCATTCGGGCATTACAAAGTATGCCTTTGCGGCCAAAACGCTTTTTCTGCAAATCACGCGCTTTATTTACGCGATCTCTAATTGTTGCGGAAGATTCTCCCAATTCCTTATCGGACAGGGCTCGATATTTAACTGAGGGCACTTCAATATGCAAATCTATTCGATCCAACAGAGGCCCCGATATTTTAGATTGATACTGACGAATCTGCTGCGGACTGCAGCGGCAGGTATGCACCCGATCGCCAAAATAACCGCAGGGGCAGGGATTCATTGCCGCCACCATCATAAATTTTGCGGGGAAAGAAGCCGTTACCGAAGAGCGCGTTATTGTTATGGTACCGTCCTCCAGAGGCTGGCGAAGGGCTTCCAGCGCGTTTTTTTTGAATTCAGGAAGTTCATCCAGGAAAAGCACCCCCAGATGGGCAAGGCTTATTTCTCCCGGGCGCGGTGTCTGGCCGCCCCCAACCAAACCGGCATCTGATATCGTGTGATGCGGCGATCGAAACGGCCGCACGGCAATTAACATTTCATCTTTATTTAAGGAACCGGCAATGGAAAACACTTTTGTTACTTCAATTGCTTCATCAAAGGAAAGATCGGGCAAAATAGTCGGCATTCTTTTTGCCAGCATGCTTTTACCGGAACCGGGCGGACCGATCATAATTACATTATGTCCGCCTGCCGCCGCAATTTCCAGCGCTCTCATTGCCTGCCTCTGACCTTTTACTTCATTGAAATCGACTTCATATTTACGGGTTTTTTGGAAAATTTTATTTATGTCCAAGGAAACAGGCTCGATATTACACCGTCCTTCTAAAAATTCCACAACATCCGGCAGCGTTTTTACCGGAAAGACGTTAATCCCTTCCACCATAGCCGCTTCCGCGGCGTTTTCTTCGGGAACAAAAACTGATTTGATGCCTATTTCTTTGGCTTTAAAAGTGGCAGGCAAAACACCATTTACGCCTTTAATACTGCCGTCTAGAGACAGCTCTCCGACAAAAAAACAATCCTGCAGCGCGGCTTCTTTAATTAATTCTTCCGCGGCCAAAATTCCCACGGCAATGGGAAGATCAAAACCTGTCCCTTCTTTTTTTATATCAGCGGGCGCCAAATTGATGGTTACGTGGCTGCGGGGAAAACGATAGCCGGAATTTTTTATGGCAGCTTTGATCCGATCCCTGCTTTCCTTAACCGAAGCATCAGGCAGACCGACGGTGGCAAATTGAGGCAAACCCTGAGATGTGTCCACCTCTACGAACACCGGGTATGATTCCATACCAATGACGCTCATACTGATTACCTTAATGAACATTGGACCTTCTTCAAAAATAATTTGATTTGAAATACTAGCTAATCAGAATCTTTATATCAAGACATTTATAGATTCCTATTACTCAGCTCCTTTTGGGAACCAGGGAATAGCCTTTCTTTCGGAATAATCTCAGGCAGGCATCGGCGACATCATTGTCATAAAGAATCCCCCTATTTTTTCCTATTTCTTCAAGAGCAATCTCAATACCCAAGGCCTCACGGTAGGGACGGTGGGAAGCCATGGCTTCCACAACGTCAGCGACAGCCATAATGCGGGCCTCCAGGATAATTTCATCCCCTTTCAAATTTCTTGGATAACCGGATCCATCAATCCGTTCATGGTGCTGGTAGACTATCTCCGCTAGCGGCCAGGGAGATTCGATATTCTTCAGCATTTCGTATCCGCTCCGGGAATGTTCTTTAACCAGGGGAAATTCAATGTTTGTCAACTTGGAAGGTTTCGATAATATCTCTGCGGGAATCGATAATTTCCCAATGTCATGGATGGAACCCGCCAGACGGATTCCTTCTATTCTCTCCTGATCTAACCCCAGCTCTATGGCAATAGATCTGGCAAGGTCCGCTGACCTGAGTTGATGACCGGCCGTATATGGATCTCTTGCCTCTACAGCGGATACCATAATCTGAATTGTTGTGCCAAAAGCTTTCTTGAGACTGCCAAGGGTCAGATTTAATTCCTCCTCCGCCCTCTTGCGCGCCGTGACATCCATGCCTTCAGCAAGAATGCCCGTAGCCTTTCCCTGCTCGTCCCTGAGAAACTGGAATGTACAGTCAAGCAAAATGACATGACCGTCTTTACAGTAGAATTCCAGTTCTCTGGAAAAAATGCCGTCGGGTTCTGTAATGAGTCCTTTCTTCTCCAGACGTGTCAGTTTTTCAAGCCAATTAGATGCTTTTCCGAGCGAATCAGGAGTTAACTGCCTTTCCAAGGGCAGCGCCTTTATTTCTTCCACGCTGTATCCCCTCGCTTTCATGGCTGACGGACTTAACCAGAGAACATTCAGATTCATGTCCATTATCCACACAATGTCCGTCATATGCTCCGCCAGCAAGTGGTATAGCGCCTCGCTTTTCCTAAGCGCTTCCTCCACCTGCTTGCGTTCGGTTATGTCGCGGGCAATACCCTGAAATCCGATCGGTTGGCCTGATGTATTTTTTTGTAAAGATATGGAAACTTCTATGAATCTTGTGGCCCCATCTTTTCTTATAACCTCCCAGTCGAATTCCTTGGAGGGTTTCCCTGTATTGTAAACTTTATTAAACGCTTTAAAAAGTTTTTTTTGGTTCTCTTTGTCTACAAACTGACGGTTGTTCATGCCCATCATTTCTGCCGGAGAATATCCAAGGATTCGGCACATTGAATCGTTGAAAAAGGTGAAGTTACCCTTAATGTCTACTTCGTAATAACCATCTTCGATATTTTCCAGGATGGTTCGATATTTTTCCTCACTCTGACGCAGCACTTCTTCTATTTGCTTTTGCCTGTTTCTAGCTTTTGCCTGTCTTAATTCTCTGGCAATGGCCGGACAAAGACGGGACAGGTTTCTCTTCATAATATAATCCTGGGCGCCTAAACGCATGCATTCTATGGCCACATCTTCACCAACAGTTCCGGATACAATTATGATAGGTATGTCAATATTTGTTTCCTTTAATACGGCAATGGCTGAGGGAGCATTGAATTTAGTCAGTTTATAATCGCACAGAATGATGTCCCATTGCTTCTCTTTGAGGGTTTTTTTCATGGCGGCGGATGTTTCCACCCGTTCATGCACTGGGTTGTATCCGTCTTTTTTAAGCTCACGGATTATAAGCAAAGTATCATCTTCCGAATTATCGACAATTAATACCCGGAGTGCTTTATCTTTCATAGAGCTGTTTCCTGCGTGTTGAAATAATTTTAGCGATCGAAATGTTAACTAATTACTACTATGACTGGTTGATGGTTTTTAATAATAATATGAATCCATACACATTTTTAAGAACTTCTTTTTTCATCGTAAAATATATAAATAAGCCTCTTGAATGTCAAAGGAAATAATCACCAAAGATACTTTTCCATCGCTGACATTTATTTTTGAGGCAATAGGAAAGCGGTTCTGCATCAAAGCGCTATCTTTGATTTATAAATGGTATAATTTAAATTTTCTGTCCCGCCTTATGACTTTTTCTGGTAATTTCCAAAAAAGAGTAAACCGGAAAATCCGGCACAAAGCAGTCCGCCCACAGACCAGGCGCCTATGCCGATGGCTGCGGGAACAAGATAGAGAGTGACGGCGCCGAAGGCCGGACCGATAAACAATCCCGCCCCGATCATTGCCTCATGAAGGCCGGCGTTTGAACCCTGATTCTCCGTCACGTTCATGGAATAGTAGAGGGATGAGTAATAGATGAGCCCTATCGACAGGCCGAATCCTACTTCCGCAGCCAAAAGCAATTTAATCGATTGCGCCATGAGAAATCCGAAAAAGCAGACGATCATCAGCAGAAAAGACCCCGCCAGCCACTGGAAACGATAATGCCAACCCGTCCATCGCCAAAAGGCCGCAAAAGCAGCCAGCCTGGCAAACATCCAGAGGGAACAAACAATACCTGCCATGCCTGTTGAAAGGTCAAGTTTTTCCGCAATGGAGGGAATCAACGGGATGACAGTGTTAATTGCCACATAGGAAAAAGGATTGGCGATCCAGGCCATCCATAAAAACCGTTTGGAGTCAGTCTCACAAACCGTCGGGATTAATGGCTCTTTATGAACTTGACGATAATTATCTGTTTTCAGCCATTTTGCGGCTAAAGGCAGTAAAGCCAGTTCAACAACCGTAAGCCCAAGGGGAAGCCAGAACACACTTGCCATGCCTAATTTTTCAATCAGGATGCCCGCCGTGAAATATCCCAGCGCGCCGCCGGCACCCCAGGTGATATTATAGATGCCGACCAGCTTCGGCAGCACCGCGTCAGCCCGGTCACTGATCAAAGCTTCCAGGGCGGGCCAGATAAAACACACACCCACTGTCCACAAACAAAACACCATGATCTGCGCCTTCGGGTTAGTAAATATCATGCCTAGGGTAAGCGACAAAATGATGCCGCAGCAACCAATATAAATCAGCCTGATGCACCCGTATCGTTGCGCCAATTTACCACCCTGCCAGGCTGCGATAATATAGACAAAGCCGCCTAAAGCCGCCGTCAGCAGATTTTCAACTTCACCGAAGCCGAATATGCGCTGCAGGTAAAAAAAGAGAAAATTGGAATAGTAAACGGCGGCGTAACAATTGATTAATTCAATGATATAAAATAAAAACTTTGCGGGACTGATCATCATAAACTTTCAAAAACAGAAATTATTCCATTTCAAATCAAGCGCTGCCTTTGTTGGCGTCGTCGTCAGCTTTCTCAATGTATAAGTTCAGCAAAGCCTTGCGCCGTCCTTTTCCAGAACTTTGTGGAGTTTGCCGATGGAGATCTCGTCCAGCGGTCGTCCCGACGCCAGAGCCAGTGTGCAAGCCGTTCCCGCCGCCTGTCCTTCTGCAAGGCAGGGGCCCATAACACGCGCAGAAGCAAACGCTCCATGATCCATGGAAATGGCTCTGCCGGTGACGAGAAGGTTATTGATTTCCAGGTTGAGGAGCGACCGGTAAGGTATGCCGTAGTAACGTCCTTCAGGGAGAAATACCATGCGAGGTTCCGTTCCGCCTTCCCAAAGCTCTATGGGCCAACTGCATAAGCATACGACATCGTCGAAAATACGGCCGGCGAGGACATCCGCCTGCGTCAGCACGTACCGGCCCACGATGCGTTTCGTCTCACGAATGCCAACTTGGACTGCCGTGTCGGAAAGGAAAGCACCAGCAAAGCCGGGGATCTCTTTATTGAGGAAATCCATGGCGATCTCTGCGTCCTTCCTGCCCTTCAATTCAGCATAGGTTATATCGGCAATCAGGCTCCCGTCGAGGGCGCGGCCGTTTCTGGCAAGAGAGGACAGTTTGATGATGGCCTCGCCGGGACGAAACGTCGGTATCACTAATCCCTGGCTGACTGTCAGTGGATATTTCCCCTCCCTGATGGTCTCTTTGATGCGGTCATTAAGCACCGGCATTCCCTTTTCCTGATAAAGCGCAAAATCCATCCCCTGGGCGAAAAACATCATTGTAGGATTCATGACAGCGCCGGCATCATCGCCTTTGGTCGTCTGCACGCCCGCAGCCGCCGCCAAAGCGGCATCGCCTGTCGCATCGACGAAGACACGCCCCGTGACGGCCTTAAAACCTTCGGGGCCGGCAATCAACAGCGCCCGGATGGCGCCGTCGGATACAACGGCATCGGCGACTGTGCTGTGAAGCAGCAGGTTGATGTTCTTTTCTTTCTCGATCCAATCGTCGCAGAGACGCTTCATATGCCAGGGGTTGTACAGGAGAGCCGTAAATCCTTCGCGGATGATGGGGCCGAAAGCGCCTCCACGGGCGGTAAGTGCTTTGGTCAGCTCTGCGGCAAAGCCTTCGATGATCGGCTCTATCCGATCGGAATGGTGGAGGTATAAACCGCAAAGTGTGCCCACAGCACCGGCAGTTGCTAGCCCGCCGAGAAAACCGTAGCGCTCGATTAGGATCACTTGCAATCCGGCTCGTGCTGCCGTGATTGCCGCGGCAAATCCTGAAGGGCCGCCGCCCGCGACGACAACGTCAGCGTCCGCTAGAACAGATATATCCCTGCCGGGAACGGATACCGCCTTTTTCATAGACTATCCTCTTCAGGTGAAGGAAAAGTTTGAAGCTATTTCTTCTTCAGGTTGCGGAAATTTGGTTTTCGTTTTTCCATGAATGCCATCATGGCCTCCATACTTGCCGGCCCGCCTGCCAGTCTGTCCATGGCCTCCCGCTCAATCTTTAAGGCAGCTTCAATACCCGCTTTATGCGCCAGTTTGAGGCACCTTTTTGTTTCCAGCAGTGAAGTCAACGGCAATTGCGCTATTTCAGCGGCTTTTGCCATCGCATTTTGCAAAAGCTCATCATCCTTGAACTTACGGGTGGCTATGCCCGTTTCCAACGCTTTATCGGCGTCAATCCATTCCGTGGTAAAAAGCAGCTCGGCCGCTCGTTGCAGTCCAATGAGAGCCTGCAACATATAACTGCTTGCGAATTCAGGCGCCATTCCCAGACTATTGAAGGGCAGACGCATGCGCAGACTTTCACCGACATAGAGCACATCACTGTGAAACAGAATGGTAGCGCCGCCCCCGACGGCGACTCCCTTGGCTGCGCCGATAAGCGGTTTGTCAAAATCAACAACCGCGCGTTCCGTAATTTGATAACTATGCGCCGCGCCGGAAACTCCGTAATCTTTCAAGTCCTGACCCGCCGAGAAATCATTGCCCGCGCCTGTGATGACAACCACCGTGACTTCATCATTTTCTCGGGCTGCATCCAGCTCCGCGGCAAAAGCCGTCCACTGTTCCAGGTTAAACGAGTTCTTAGTGTTGGGGCGGTTTAATGTCAATAGCAGGACACCATCATTTAAATCTTTCAAAACTGTTTCGCTCATTTTTATACCTCTCTCTTTAATTTTTTTTACTTTGATCACCCGCACCCTCAGCTTCCCGTGAAATTCGGCGGTCTCTTTTCGAAAAAGGACATGACGCCTTCCTTCACGTCGCTGGTGCTGACAGCGATACCCTGCATGGCTGCTTCCCTTTCCAGTGCGCTTTCCAAGTCGCTTTCGAAGGAGCGGTTGAGCATATTCTTCATCATCCCTATTGCTCGGGTAGGTCCGTGTGCCAGTCGCTGCGCCAATTCCATAGCGGCAGGCATCAGCTCATCTTCCGGCACAACCTTGTTTACGAAGCCCAGTTCCAATGCCCGTCGCGCGTCGACTTCATCCGCCAAGAACATAAGCTCCTTGGCGCGTGCCAGACCGATGAGGCGGGGCAGGAAAAAAGTTCCTCCCATGTCCGCAATCAATCCACGACGCGCGAAGACCTGGATGAATCGAGCCGCCTCCGAGACAATAAGGATGTCGCAGGAGAGCGCCAGGTTGCAGCCCCCTCCCGCCGCTATCCCGTTGATTGCTCCAATCACCGGTTTTTCCAGATTCATGATGCCTCCGACAACCCGGCTGTACCATTGGGCGGTGAGCCGCATTCCCACCGGCAGAACGATATCGGGGCGGTTGTCCGGGCTGTTGAGGTCAGCCCCGGTACAGAAACCCTTTCCCGCTCCGGTGATGATTACCGCCCGGACGTCGTCCTCCAGGGTCAGGCGCTGGAAGTGATCCCCCAGTTCCTTGATCAAGGCGAAGCTGAAAGAGTTCTTGCTTTCCGGACGGTTGAGTGTTACCACCTCCACTGCTCCCTCGCGCCGGTATAGTACCTGATCCATATGCTTTCTCCTTATTTAGCGATGTTGTTTCCCTGCTTTGTTTTGTTAGAATAAAAGTAAATTTCTTGCATGTCAATGAAATCCTCGGGAATTGTGAAAAAGAATAGTTGACATAAAAGAGCGACTTGTATACGGTGTGTAACCTTTAAAGCTAGTTCTTATCAAAACTCTATTTCTTCTGGTAATTTTCCGGTGATAGATCAGTAAACGACAATAAGGACGAATTAGCATATTCCACTCTTTATAAGAGTGTTTACATAGAGGAGCTACGGGTAGGCAAAGGTAGCCATAACCCAATCTGTGCAAAAGAGTGATTTTGCTCTTTTCAACACAAGGAGGTATTATGACAAGAATAAACCTATTAGTAGCAAAAGTTGTGCTTTTAGGAATTTGTATCCTGTGTACTTCATCTGTTAGTGTATGGGCAGAAGAAGTAAATATATCAGTGACAGCGTACACATTGAAGGAGTGTTACCATAATAAAGGTAAGACGGCTTCCGGAGAGATGGTCAGAACCGGAATAGTAGCTGTTTCACCAGACTTGGAACGCAAAGGATTTAAATTGGGAACTAAGATCAAAATAAGTGATATAGGAACCTTTATAGTCAAGGATCGGACAAGTCGCAGAAATCGTGGTAATGTCGATATTTATATGCTTTCATACGAGAAGGCATTACAATTTGGAAGACAGAAACATACTTTAGTGCACAACCAAGAAGGATTAAACCTATTAAATGGTAAAGAAAAGTATGTCTGTATTCTAGATTAATTTATGTAGATTTTAAGTAAATTATCATCTAGGGGTATATGCTCCTCACCCCTAGATGGTAAGAATACTAAACAAGTTCTTCTTCAGTAATGTTGCTTTTCTAATTATACTTGCGTGTATAACATTTCAAAATATATTATTTAAAAAAAATATAGAGCTCTAATTTAACATGTAGTATAAGTATGGACGATAGTTCGTCGGCATTATTTGTTAATACTAATGAATGGAGGATTTTATGATTAAATACAGGCTTCTCCTTATTTTTTGTTTAGTCTTCACTATGAGTGGTTGCGCCGGCCACAAAATGGCTCTCAACAAAAAACAGTCCGATATTGATCTTACAAAAAAATCAATTGCTTTGTTTTCCGTCAGAATATCAAACCAATATAAAGCAGGCCGTCAGTTGGAATTGTTGAGCGTTATTATTTGCCCGCAGTCGGAATCAAACTGCAAGCACGATCGTCCTGCCAATCAAGGAAGTCCATATAAACCTCATAAAAGAGAAAAAGATTATTTCAATGAATATTTAGTTAGTTATGAACTGGAGAGTGGTACATATAATATTGATGGTCTTTATACGACTTACCGAATTCCTACGTTGACTTCCGGATTTGGTTATACCAAGTTAAATTTAAAAACAGAGATTAAACCAAATTCAGTAAGTTATTTAGGGCATCTTGACATTACACTACGTGAGAAGAAAAGTGATACCGAAATAAGCGCCGGAGGTTCTGTGCCTTTTATAGATCAATATATACCAGGGTTTTCTTCTGGAACATTTGATGTTGAAGTTGAAGATAAATTTGATGAGGATATGAAATCGTTTATTTCTGAGTATCCCGCATTACAAAAAGTTAAAGTTGAGAAATCAATTCTTCCGCAATGGATCAGACCCGAAAAGGAGGCTGCTGTTGCTCCCAAAGTTGAGGAAACTGTTAATCCTAAAGAAATTGTCGTCACTCCTAAAGTTGAGAAACCAGTTACTCCCTAGGAGGATGTTGCCGTTCCCAAGGTTGAGGAACCTGTTACTCCCAACGAGGCTGTTGTTGCCGAACCAGCTGTTACCGATAAAAATTTAGCTCAAGTTAATAATAACTAATTAGAAAATGTTAAATCATCGAGTGATTGTGCATTCTTCTTTATTTCGTCTATCATTTTATTTGTCTTTTGAAAAAAAATTACAAACGGAGAGGGACAGCGGATGACGCTCGATAATATTTATGAGGCAATAGGTGTTAGCTTCTTGGCTCTTTTTTTATTTTTTTCCATACTCCGGATCAATCCTAACCAGCGCCGCCACAATAAAACCCGGTATCGTCGTAATTAAAATCCAGAGATAAAAATTTTTATAGCCGAGCATTTCCTGAATCCAGCCGCTGCCCATCGCCGGAATCATCATGCCCAGGGCCATAATTCCTGTTCCAATGGCGTAAAAGACAGTCTTGTAATTTCCTTGCGAAACCATAATCATATACATCGTGTAAGCGGTAAAGCCAAATCCGTAACCAAATTGTTCAACTCCTACAGCAGAGCCGATAAGCCAAAGATTTTCCGGCTGAAAATGGGACAAATATACAAAAATCAAATCCGGCACGTGCATAATCAACACCATCGGCCACAGCCAGAATTTCAAACCTTTCTTATAAATTACATAGCCGCCCAGGAGTCCGCCCAGCATAAGCGCCAAGACGCCAACAGTTCCGTAGATTATGCCAACATCGGCTGTAGTCAAACCCAATCCGCCTTTCACGCGTGCGTCGAGCAGAAACGGCGCGACCATTTTTACCAGTTGCGCCTCGGCAAAACGGTAAAACAGAAAAAAACTGATAATTATAAGAATATCTTTGCGCCGGAAGAATAAAGTCAGAACTCGGAAATATTCTGCAAGAAAATTTTTTGATTTGTCCCGCGTCGCGCTTATATCCGCGGCAGGCTTGGGCAGGGCGAAAAAGTGATAGATAAACAAAGCAAGAAAAACTGCCGCCGCACCGATAAAGGCCAGTGACCAGGCGTGCGCCACAGGATAGCCGTGATTTTCCAGAACGCCGGCCGAAATTACCAGACCGCCTTTGGCGGCAATAGTGGCGACACGGTAAAATATAACTCGCACGCCGACAAAGGCCGCCTGCCCGGGTGTATCAAGCCCCAGCATATAGAAACCATCGGCGGCGATATCATGCGTGGCGGAACTAAACGCCATAATCCAAAACATCGCCAGCGTGTAACGGACAAAATCAGAAGCCGGTATGGTCAGGGCGACACCGGCCAGAGATCCCCCTACAGCGAGTTGCATCGCCAGTATCCAGAAACGCTTGGTGCGGAAAATATCAACGAAAGGACTCCACAGAGGTTTTATTACCCACGGAAGATAAAGCCAACTGGTGTAAAGAGCGATTTGCGTGTTGGAAAGCCCCAGACGTTTGTATAAGACCACGCTCACCGTCATGGCAATCATGTAGGGAATACCCTCGGCAAGATAAATGGTCGGCACCCAGAACCAGGGATACCGATTCGCATTCTCCGTTGTTTCTGTTTTTATTTCGGACATAGTTTAAGATTATTTCTTTTGTTCTTTAATATAGTTTCTGTATTTGAGCCCCGTTAAAGTAGTGCGCCAATATTTCTTCCGCTTTAAATCCTTTCGTCGCCATAACCGCTGCGCCAATTTGGCATAAGCCCACACCGTGCCCCCAGCCACCGCCGGTAAGTATAAAACTTTCCACGGAACCGTCAGCCGCGATCGTTCTCGATACAACAAAAGCGCTGCTTAAAAGATGGCTCTCTGAAAGCCAGCGGCGGATTTCCAATTCCTTGCCGACCACGACAACTCGTTTGGAACCCTCAACCTTCAATTTATAAATTCTGCCGGAAGGGCCGCGCTCCAAGGGAATCAGATTTTGCAATGTGCCGAAATCAATGCCCGATTTTTTCCGAGTTATTTTTTCCAAATCCTGCCTCTTGTATGTGACCTTCCAGCGATAGAAATCAGACGTTTCTTGATCAAAGTCCGGTAAAATACTGCTCAACAATTCTTTGTCCGTCGTGTCGCAAAAAGCCTGCGGCCTGCCGGTAAGCCATTCTTCGGCCTGAGCCTCCGACTGAATGGGGGGATGCTGTCCAATATTGTCGGTTACACTCTTCAGATAGTCTGAGAATTTTTCCTCCCAAGCTGTGGGGAAAATCTCCGTTTGTCCGCCGCAGGATTTATAGTAACGGGCATCGCAGATTTCTCCGGCATAGACCAGGAAAAGTCCACGAGTATCCTTTATTGCCGTATGAACATTTTCGGAAATGATTCTTGTTACACCCTGATAGCGCTGACAGTGGTCATCCGCGCAAACATCAAATCCCATATGATCATTGACGTCCTGCCAGACGACGATTTCATTTTTATTTTCTGACACAGGATTAGACCGCACTGTTTTCTTTTTCACGAGCATTGCAACGAGCCAACTGCGGGCGGTTATCGCTTGCGCCTTTAAAAATTCCAGCGGCGCGGCAGCGGACATTTCCGAGGAAATAACACTTTCCATGTAATCTTCGAGAGAGATTTCATTGATGAGATTGAAAGAGGAATCGGAACTGGCCGAAAAAAATAAATTGCCGCAAAATGACTGCTCCTGACTTCTTTGCCAGTGGAAGTCAATGCCGATTTTAACATCAAATACTGTAAAAATCGCTCCTTCCGCGGCTGAAAGTAAAAATTCTTTTTGTCTGAATCTTTCCGTTCCTGATGAATCCATAAGCACAATCAGCCCTTTATCAACTCGAACGGTAAATTGACCTTTTATCGCACGGCCATCAGGCAGTGAAAATCGTCCGTTCAAAGCTATCTGAGCTTCGTTATAATTTTGCAACAGGGCGACTTTAATTTTAGGTTCACTATTAATCATGGATATCCCGGCATTATTTAACGGCACTTTCCAGTGCAACACATGGCAATTTCAGTAATTTTATTTTTTATGGGCAAAATCAAAATAAGTCAAGAAAGTAATCCTACAGAAAATTACCTGGAAAAGTAACTAAATACTTGAATATCAGTAATTTATCATGTATGAATTTCTATTATTTGATAATGGATTGCTTATGGTGCATATCTGGCCAATTGGAGGAGGCAAAGGAGGGTCGGGCAAGAGTTTCTTAGCCTGTTCCTTAGGACGTCTTTTAGCAGGATTGGGTAAAAAAACCCTCCTGATTGATCTCGATTTGGGTGCGGCAAATCTGCACACCATGGTGGATGTTCCTTACCCGGAGAAGTGTCTTTCCGATTTTATCAGAAATGAAATCACCCCTTTAGACAACGTCGTACTGGAAACTCCCGTTCCCAATCTTTTTTTAATCAGTGGTGCTCAAGATAATCTGGACATCGCCAATCTTCCCTATGATAAAAAGGTAAAAACTCTGAAGGCCATATCCAAATTGAAATACGAATATATTTTGCTGGATCTGGGTGCGGGCACTTCTTTTAACACTCTTGATTTTTTCCTGACTTCGCGAAACGGCATATTTATTACCACACCGGAACCTACTTCTATTGAAAACGTCTACCGTTTGATACGCGCTATTTACTTTCGCCGGATCCGTCATTATTTCACAGCAACTGATTTTAGGGCGCTGGAAGAAAAAGTCAGGCGGAAGTTTGGCGACGACTCTTTTAATAAACCGGAGTGCATTATTTTCGTGGTTAAAAAATATCATTCTGAAAAATACCAGCAGCTGGAAAATGATCTTAATTCTTTCAAATTCAAACTGATTATCAACCAATTGCGCAAGCAGGATAATATCGCTCTGGGTTCGCAGATATGCAAGATTATCGAAAAGCATCTCGGGTTCCATGTTGATTTTTGCGGAAACATCGCTTACGATGAACATGTTCATGATGCCATTTGTCAGCGGGTATCGTTCTTGGATCGCTATCCCCATACGCGTGTCACCAACGATCTCCGCGAGCTAAGCAAGAAAATCAGTAATTCTGCCGGCGAACAATTGCTGCTTCACTATTCTTAAAATTTACGATTTAGAATTGGTATAAGATGTTAAGCGTTTAGGGCCTTATATGGAAAGAAATTTTGTTGAGCTAAATTATTATGAAATGCTGGATGTTAAACCGAATGCGGCAACTCTGGAAATTCGCGACGCTTATAACGTAGCCTTGCAAATATATCAAACTGATTCTCTGGTCAGTTACTCTTTTTTTTCACCGGCAGAAAGAAAGAAAATCCTTTCCCTTTTGGAAAAAGCCTACTTTACGCTCATTAATGAAAAAGAAAGAGAGATTTACGATAACGAACTTATCCAGTTGGAGATTATCAATGCTGAAGAAATGAGCCCGACGGTAAAATGTCCTGTCAATATTTTTGATATTAACCGGCAGAGGGATACTTCCCTTATGTTGAAGACTCATAACGCTGAATTAAGAGCAAAAGTTTCTCAAAATCAGCGCATCAGAGAAATTCTTTTCCAAAAGGAGATTAGCGGCAGCGATCTTAAGGCCATTAGAAATGAGTTGGGTGTGGCTCTAGAAAAAATTCATCAAGAAACAAAAATCCGCATCGATTATCTAAACAGTATAGAGGAAAATAACATAGAGAAACTGCCGCCGCCGGTTTTTCTCAAAGGCTTTATTAAAGCCTATCTAAAATGCCTCTATATTGAACCGACGGACGAGATTAGCGCCCGTTACATGAGCGGTTTGGCGCGCAATTGAATATATTTGGCGACATCGAGTTTAAAATCATGTTAAACGTACCGTAAGTTTTTGATTTGATGGAGTGAGAACAGATGAGTGTTTTTGAATACGTGGCGTTGGATGAAAAAGGACGTCAGCGAAAGGGATTTGTCGATGCGCCGGGTATTGTTGCGGCGCGGCAGAAACTGCGTGAAGAAAACGTTTATCCCGTCGAAATTAATCAGACGGCAGCCAGGAAAGAAACAGCGTTAGCAGGAGTTTTCAAAATTAATATCTGGGAAAGGGTTTCCGCTAACGATGTTTCCGTGTTTACCCGTCAACTGTCCACCCTTTTAGGCGCCGGGATGCCTTTAGTGCCTTCACTTTCGATCTTGATGAAACAGGCCCAAAATCCACTTTTAAAAAAATCATTGGCGCAAATTCGCGAGCAGGTCAACGAAGGCAAAAGCCTGACGGAAAGCATGTCCAATTTTCCTCAAATTTTTCCGCCTTTTTACTTGAACATGGTCAAGGCCGGAGAAGCATCGGGAACAATCAACCTTGTTTTAGAGCGGCTGGCTGACTTCAGTGAGAATCAGCAGGCATTGATGGGAAAGATAAAGTCGGCAATGTACTACCCTATGGCTGTTCTGTTTGTCGGAAGCGCCGTAATTTTTCTGTTGATGACTTTTTTAGTTCCTAAAATTACTGGAATTTTCGCCGATATGCATCAAACCCTGCCTCTGGTAACAATTATTTTGATTTCAATGAGTAATTTCTTAAAATCATTCTGGTGGCTTATTTTGATTCTTCTGGTCGCGGCAGTGGCCGCTTTTAAATATATGACGACCGGCACGGAAAGAGGCAAGCGCCAATGGGACGATGCGAAGCTCAAAATTCCTGTATTGGGGCAAATAAACCGAAAAATTGCCATTGCCCGCTTTTCACGCACGTTGGCTACTCTTCTGCAAAGCGGTGTGCCGCTTCTGGCGGCAATGGAAATAGTCCGTAATATTGTCAACAATATTATCATCGGCGAAGCAATCAGTAAAGCCGGTAAAGACGTTGAAGAGGGCAAGGGACTTTCCGGTTCACTGGCACAAAGCGGCATCTTTCCTCCTCTGGTGACGGAAATGATTGCTGTAGGAGAACAAAGTGGCACATTGGAAAGTATGCTCAACCGCATTGCCACGGCTTATGAAACAGAGGCTCAGGCTAATATAATGGTTATGACTTCGCTTCTGGAACCTTTAATGATTGTGGTTATGGCAATTTTGGTCGCCTTTATTGTCATTTCCATTTTGTTGCCGATATTTGAAATGAGCCAGTTAGTAAGGTAAATAAATTCTTAACGATTATTTAAAAGAGGTTTGTTATGAAAAAAAACAGGCATGTTAAACAAGCGGGCTTTACCCTGATCGAATTGATGGTTGTTGTTGTCATTATAGCTATACTTGCGGGTTTGATTATCCCTCGATTTATGGGCGAGACTGATAAGGCAAAGCAAGCGAAAGCTAAAATGCAAATTGAAAGCCTGGAGTCGGCTCTGAAAATGTACAAGCTCGATAACGGCAGTTATCCTACAACAGAGCAGGGGCTTAAAGCTTTAGTGGAAGCTCCCACTGTGGGAAATCTTCCGAAGAACTGGCGTCAGGGCGGCTATCTGGAAAAAGGCAAAGTTCCAAAAGATCCCTGGGACAACGAATATATTTATGTCTGTCCCGGCAGCCATGGTGATTTTGATTTGTCGTCTCTCGGCGCCGATGGCGAACCCGGTGGTGAAGGGGTTGATAAGGACATCAATAACTGGGAAATTGAATAAAAAGGGCTTAATGAAGCGCTATAAAGCATATCGTCATTTCGCGGGGTCTTCAGGTTTCACGCTGTTAGAATTATTAGTTATCATCGTCCTTGTGGGAGTGATAGTGGCTTTGGCCGTTCCCTCCATAAGGGATACCCTAACCGGAGATAATCTCAAAAAAGCTTCGCGTCAGTTCATCGGAATAGAAAGAAAACTGCGCGGGGAAGCCGTCCGTGATCAAATAGACTACATCCTTTGCCTTGATTTACCTAACTCTACCTATTGGGTTTTAGCATCCGACATGACGCCGGAAAAACAAGATGAAATAAAAAAAAACCCTAAAAATTTGCCTTCCGATGTTGTTATCCTCGATGTTGTGGGAGAAAATAATAAAAAAAAATCCGATGGTGAAGTAAGAATTAAATTCGGGAAAAATAATATTTGCTCTCCGGCCGTAATCCATCTGGCTTATGAAGAAAATAGAATGACAATAGTGATAAATCCATTTTTGGGCGCAACGGATATTTACGACAAATATGTTGATGTGTCCTTTACCGCAGGACAATCAAATTCCAAATAAAGGACGGCGGATATGACACTAAACAAGGCAAACGGTTTCACCCTTATAGAAGTATTGCTCGCCATGGCGCTTCTGGCTATTGGGCTTGTTGCTGTCTATCAGTCGCAATCACAGAGCATTTCCATGTCCACCGATTCACGTTTTATGACTACAGCTTCTCTTCTGGCCCAAAGCAAAATGGTCGAGATGGAAGCCGCGTCTACTTTGACCAATCTCAGCGAAGACGGAGACTTTGGTCCCGATTATCCTCAATATATCTGGCATCTGGAAGTTGGCGATACCCAACTGCCGCAGTTTAAGAAAATTGAAGTTACGGTAACCAATGAATTATTCATCACTCGCGGAACATACAAACTTGTTCTTTACAAGATGACGGGAATGTAACCTATGAATAGATGTTTTGTAAAAAAAATTGCTGACGGCGGATTTACACTGGTCGAAATACTGATTGCCATCTTTATTTTGGGATTGGTTATGTCCACAGTTTATGTCTCCTACAGCGGCATTTTAAAAAATTCGCATCAGCTTGAGGAGGAAGGCAGCATTTATAAAATGGCCCGTACGTCCTTGGACAGGATGATTAAAGATTTATCATCTCTGCAGACCTCATCGGGCAACTTTGATTTGCGCGCCGAGAAACAAACATTAGACAAGAGGGATTTTTATTCTCTTTCTTTCTGGTCAGCTTCTCATCTGGTTTTTGGCGAAAATGAAGGCGCAGGGCGTCCGGCGGAGATCAGTTACTACGTGCAGGAGGATGAAGGCGGGGGCAGTTTTTCTTTGTGGAGATCCGATCTTTCCGGAGCCAAGCCGACCCCCGGGAAAAACCCAGGTGGTGGATTTATGATTTGTCAAAACGTCGATTCCTTTAGCTTAAAATTTTATGATTCTGCAGGCAATGAATTGGAATCCTGGGATTCTTCATCATCTTCTTCCGATCAACAAGGCAAATCTCCCAGGGCCGTAAAAATAGAGCTCTCCCTGGTCAATTTAAATGACAAGGAAAAACCATACAAATTTATGACGAAGATATTTTTACCGGTAAAGAAATAAACGCCATGAAAGATAAATTTCAAAATCCACTGCTTACGCGGGATTGTTCAACTTACCAATTTCCGCGCGCTTTGCTTCGGAAATTGTTGTTTCACAATAATAAAGGAATCGCGTTGATCACGGTAATATTGATTGTCGGCCTTTTAGTGGCTGTCGTCATCGAATTGAACAGATCGTCCCGCGCTGATATTTATGACGCGGCCAACCTAAGCGACGGCATTAAATTAACTTATATTGCCAAATCGGGATTTTACGGAGCCGCCGCCTTGCTGGCTAATCCTAAAAACGATTATGACACTTTGCGTGATGATTGGGCAAAAGCAGATATTTTATCCGAAAAATCAGCAAGTCTTTTTACTGACGGTTATTTTATTGCGACAGTTGAAGATGAGGCCGGAAAAATTCCTCTTAATAGTCTGGTAAACGGAAATGAATACAATGTGGCCATCAAAGAGATATTGGTTAGGTTGCTAAGTCAACCGGAATTTGGATTGGACGAAGAAAAGATAAATGAAATTGTCGATTCCATCAAAGACTGGATCGATGCTGATGAAGAAGTCACCGGCGCCGGAGCGGAAAGTTATTATTACTCTTCTTTGGATCCGCCTTATGAAGCGAAAGATGCTCCATTGGATTGCATTGAAGAATTACTTATGGTAAAAGGGATAACCAATGAAATTTTTTATGGGACTAAAGAAAAACTAGGCTTGGCTCAATTCGTTACCGCGAATAGTGATGGATTAATAAACATCAATACGGCACCCACAATGGTTTTACGCGCCCTTTCTCCTGATATAGACGCTGAAACTGCTGCTAGAATGGATGAATACCGCAGGGAAGAGGGCAATGATTTATCCAGCCCCCAATGGTATAAACAAGTTTCCGGCATGGCGGATGTGACGATCCCGCCGGAACTGATTACAGTAAAAAGTAATTATTTTAAAATTATTTCCGTGGGAAAGATGAAGAATATGTCGCAAAGCTTAAACGGTGTGGTAAAGAGGTCAGGGCAGACCGTCCAGATAATCAAATGGAGGCAGGATTAATGCTGCAGACCATAGTAGGGCTGGATATCGGGCCCAACACCATCAAGGCGGTTTTGTTCACCCCGAAAGGTTTAACCGGCGGCCGCATTCTTGCCGCACAGAATTTGGACATCAACGACTGCGGCGGAATTGAGCCGGCATTAGAAAAACTGACCCGGGAGAATAAATATTTTTCAAACACTCCCTGCTGTGTTTGTCTGCCGCCGGCTGATTTCATGTTCCGGCAAGTCAGCCTGCCTTTCCGCGATGATAATAAAATCAGAAAAACATTGGCTTTTGAGTTGGAGCCGCTTATTCCTCTGGCCATAGATGAAGTGGTTGCCGATTATTTAACGATTCCCCGTGGTGGGCTTCTTGTGGCGGTGCTCACCAAAAAAATCATTCGCGAATTGATAGAGAAAGTGAAAGGCAATATTGGTAATGTGTCGATCATCGATATTTCTTCCACTGCTTTGGCCTTGCAGATACTGGCCGGCAAAACGTCCGCAGCTAGCGGAGTCATTCTGGATGTAGGCGCAGTCTCGACTGCCGCGTCCTTTTATGAAAATGGCGCGATTGTTCAAATTCGTTCTCTGGCTTTTGGCGGCGATCAAATAACCGCGGCGCTGGCGCAGGATTTGTCTGTGGGAAAAGATGAAGCCGAACAATTGAAAATCAAATCTGATTACCCTGCCTCGTGCGCCACTGTTGACGCCGTGTGCCGCCATTTTTGTTCCGAGTTGAAAAATACTATTGAGTATATGAAATTGAACGGTTTTCTGCAAAAAGATCCGGCGCACATTATCATAACCGGCGGAGGCGCTTTGTTTGTTGTGCTGCAAAAAGAACTGGAAAAATCTTTTTCCCTTCCGTTGGAAGTCCTTGATCTTATCCGGCTGAAACAATTGGAAATTGACGAAAATATCAGGCGTGAATGCCCTCCGCAAATAATGAATACGGCCATTGCCTCGGCAATGAGGGCTTTTGCCGGTCGAAAATCTTTTAATTTCCGGCAGGGAGAGTTTGCTGCTAAAAACGTTCGCTTCAACCTTAAAGGACAATTGAAGTGGGCGGCGGTAGTCGCGGGAATGATTTTCCTGCTGGCTATAGTCAATCAGGTTATTGACTACAGCTTAAAGAATCGGCGCCTAGGCGGCATCAAAAAACAAATCTCCCTGATCTTCAAAAAGCAATTTTCTGGATCCCAAGCCATGGTTGACCCTGTGCAGCAACTCAAGACGAAGCTTGCCGAGGATAAAAAGACTTTCGATTTCTATAAAGGAAATTCGGAAATAACTATACTTAACATATTAAAAGAAATTTCCGGTTCGATTTCACCTTCGCTGGACATAGTTATCACCACTTTAAGTTATGAAAACGGCATGGTTTCGATTAAAGGCGAAGCGAAAAAAACTGACGACATTTCCACGGTCAGAAATGAGCTTTTGAAATCCAGGTATTTCAAGGATGTGACCATGGGCTCGACGAGCTTGGCCAAAGACGGCGGCAAAGTTGATTTCGATTTAAGGATAGAACTTAAATGATCAAAACATTCTGGGGAAAATTAGACGCCAAGCAGCAAAAACTAGTCGCCGGTACGGCAACATTTGTTTTGATTGCCTTGATTCTGGAAATAGCTGTTTTTCCTTTCTGGGAAGCCAAAGCAAAACTGACAAAATCGATACAGGCCAATCAAAAGAAACTGAGCGAAATAGAAAAACTCGATGCCGAGTTTGCTTCGCAGGAAGCGGCGATGGCGAGAATAAAAAGCGCCCTGTCTATGCGTAACTCTGATTTTACTTTATTTGCTTATCTGGAAAAAAAAGCAATACAGGCGAAGGTCAGGGGAAGGATCAAGCAAATGAATTCTTCAAAAGGGATACAATCAATTTCTTTGGAGGAATCGTTGATTGATATGAAGCTGGAAAAAATTACCATCAAGCAGCTTACAGACTTTTTATATTTTGTCGAATCACCTGCGGATTTAGTGAAAATAAAAAAGATTACCATAAATAAAATGAAAGAAAGTCCGGAATACTTAAACGCGCAGTTGCAGATATCTTCTTTTCAGACACCGGGTCAGCAGAGGGGAAAATAGCAAGATGAGCATCCTGAAAAAAAAGACCTTATGGTTTACGCTATACGGGATATTTATCACCGTGGTATTTTTATATCTGCTTTTCCCCTCTGACATTGTCCGAAGCAGACTGGAAGACGCCGTCAATTCAAAGGGTTTTATTTTGAAGATGGAAACATTGCGGCCATCTCTGCCTTTGGGTTTGAAGCTGAAAGATATAACCATAAGTTCAGCTTCATCGGTCAACATTCTTTTTCAAGGCGATTTACTCGATTTGCAGCTAAATCCATTCGGCTTTTTTCGAAAACATACCTATCTGGGCTTAAGCGGCAGGGCTTACGGTGGCGATTTTGACGGAAGCGTTGATCTGGTTTCTTTGTCTAAAGTTTATCCGCCAGAGAAAGGAAAACTAAAATTTAAAAATATTAATCTGGCCGTATGTTCTTTAATCAAAACAATGCTGGTAAAAGAAATTACCGGAAAAGCGAAAGGCAATCTGACCTATGCTTCCGCCAAAGAAATCGGCGGCAAGGATTCCGGAACAATAGAGCTTTTTTTAAGCAGGGGAACTTATCCTTTAGACGAACCATTCCTGGGAGTAAAAAGGATTGAGTTTGATCGCGGTGAAATAAAAGCTCAATTAAAAAACGGCAGCCTGAAGATGGAAAAACTGGACATATCCGGTCCGCAAATAAATTGTTTCTTAAAAGGCGAAATAACGCTTGCTGATGATTTTAAATTGAGCCAGCTTAATTTAAACGGCGTGATGGAAGTACTGGGACCGACCAAGGCTAAAATGAATGTCACGATCGGCGGAACATTGACCAATCCGATATTCCGCTATATTTAATTTTTACCGGTAGAGAGTATGTTGTTTAAAATAACACAACTGATAAAAGAATGGTTTGGCCGAATAAAAAATAACAGCGCCATTCCTGCAATTGATATTATTTTATTGCGAACATTTTTAATTCTGCTGGCGATAACAATATTGTCTTATGAAACAATTGATCTTTTCTACAAAATTATCAGCTTGCCTCTGATGAACAGAACAGCCACTATCAGAGAAAATGTTTCTTCTTCAGTCATTTCAGATAATTCCCGACCTAATTCTCTCCAGGATTATGGAATTATCACCGAGCGCAATCTCTTCCTTTCCACTTTAAAGGCCGTAAGTGATAAACAGTCGGAAGGGGAACTTTTCGATTCCGGTCAGAAAATTACGGACTTTGAACTGAAAGGAACGGTAGCCTGTAATTCCTCTTTTGGTTTTATTTTTATAGAAGAACGCGACAGTCATAAACAGAAATTATACCGGCTGGGGGACAAGATCGGATCAGCCAAACTTATCAAAATAACACGTAACACGGCAACATTGAGTAGCGGCGGACAGGATATAATATTAAAAATAAAAGCGACGCTTGAAGGTTCGCTACTTCCTAATTTACCGGACAGCGCCGCGTCCAGAAGTATTAATTTGAGCAAAAAAATGGTAAATGAAAGATTAACTGATTTGAAGTCCATAATGAATAATGCTGTTGTGCGTCCTTTTTTTAACGAAGGCGTCCAAGAGGGATATATTATTTCCAACATTGCTCCCAACAGCCTTTATGAAAAGATGGGGCTGCAAAATGGCGATATAATAATTGACGTAAATAACAGGCATATACAAAGCGCCGACGATCTGCTGCAGACAGTAACCTTAATGCAGTCCGGCAGCAGTATTGATTTGAACGTTAAGAGAAACGGAAAAATCGAAACGATTAATTATTCTTTTAACTGATCGGATCAAGGGGATATATGAGGTAATATTTTATGTACGCCGCTTATTTTGGTTTAAAAGAGAATCCTTTCAGCTTATCACCGGAACCGCGCTACTTGTTCCTGAGCGAGCAGCATCGCGATGCCTTGAATTGCCTTATCTACGGCATTAAAGAAAAAAAAGGGTTCATTTTAATTTCCGGTGACATCGGTCTGGGAAAAACAACTATTTGCCGCAGTTTGATCAACTCGCTGGATGATTCGGTGGAAACGGCGCTTATTTTCAATACAGCCATTTCCGACCTTGATTTGCTGGAGACGATTATCGGCGAATACGGCATCGCCGTCAAAGGCGAGTCGAAAACCCGGAAGAATTATATTGACGCTTTGAATGACTTTCTGCTTAAGAATTTCGTCGCCGGGAAAACAGCGGTGCTTTTGATTGATGAAGCGCAGAATCTTTCTCATGGAGTTCTGGAGCAAATACGAATGCTTTCGAATCTGGAAACCGAAACAGAAAAACTCATTCAGATAATTTTAATCGGTCAGCCGGAATTAAATAATACTTTAATGCTGCCTGCGCTGAGGCAGCTAAACGAAAGAATCACGGTAAGATATGATCTGAAGCCTTTATCGCCGCAGGAAGTGCGAGAATATATACAGCACCGCCTGAAAGTCGCGCAGGGTCCCGGCTCAGTCAAATTTACCAGGGAAGCTTTAAATCTTGTTTATAACTTCTCTGAAGGTATACCCCGCCGGATCAACGCTCTTTGTGACAGGTCTTTATTGATCGCTTATACGAAAAACACGAGCAAAATTGACCGTAAAATTGTTAAGCTGGCGGTTCATGATATTGGAATTGATTATTTCCAAAAAACAATGAGCAACAGCAGAAAAATATGGTCACGCCTGACAAGTTAACTGCTGCTGGAAGTCCTTGACCAATAGGTGATTATGAGCTACATAAACGACGCATTACGTAAGGTGCAAAAAGAAAAAGAATCACGCTATGTAGCCTATGGACATATAGTCTCGGCTCCCGGGAAGAAAAATGATACGGCGCAAAAATGGTTGTCCGTAATCGGGATATCGGCGGTTTTTCTCTTTGCTGCGGGAATGATTGTTTTTCTGTACGGATCAGGAGATAAAAAAGTTCCGGCAAAGATAATAAGATCATATCCTTTGACGGCAAAAGTACCGGAACAGAAAACAGGCGCGCCTTCTGTGGTGCCGACTGTGGTTAATGCTGTTTCAACAAAGCCACAGGTTGTTAAAGAAATGACATCGGACAAAAAAAATAAAACCGGTTTAAATAGGGAAACAGCCTCCTCTTCAACGCCTAAAGTTAAGCAGGAGATTACCGAATCTAAAACTATTTTCGCGCAAGCTCTGGAGCGGCAGCATGAAGGGAAACTGGAAGAAGCCAAAAGACTTTATAGAAAAGTGGTCAAAATTGACCCAAATAACGTACAGGCCTTGAATAATCTAGGTGTAATTCACATGAGCCAGAAAAGGTACAAATGGGCGATTACGCGTTTTAAGGAAGCGATCAAAATAAAACCCGATTATCCCGACGCGCATTACAATCTGGCCTGTCTTTACGCGCAAAAAAATGATGCGGCCCAAAGTTTGCTTTATCTGAAAAATGCCATTGGGTATAACCCGGAAGTGAGACATTGGGCGGAAAATGACAGCGACCTGCAGGTTATGGCGGATTTACCTGAATTTAAAAAACTGTTGGAGAAACAATAAGATTAAGATGAAAACCATTCAATCTTTACTTGTAAGGCCGGGATTGATTTCCGGCTGTATAATCGCGCTGATCATTTTGTTTTGCGTTGGAGGGACGGGATTCGCGGCTCGTGTCGCCGGTACTGAAGAAAATGTTAGCACAACAGCCGCGCCGCCGGACACTTCCATAAAAGAAACCATTCCTCCCGCGGATCAGGCAACGCAAGTTAAGACAGAAAAGATAATGCAAACGCCCGAAGAAATTCAGGATGAAAAACTGCCGGCTCATCCCACGAAGAAGGAAGCGACTAAAAAATATGTAACCCTTGATTTTGACAATGTTGATATAAGTGTGTTGGTCAAGTTTGTCAGTGAACTCACCGGGAAAAATTTTATCATTGATGATAAGGTCAAAGGTAAAGTTACAATTATATCTCCTAAAAAGATTCCTATTGGAGACGTCTATAAAGTCTTTTTATCTGTTCTGGAAATCAACGGTTTTACCGTTGTCCCCTCGGGTGACATGACCAAGATAATTCCCGCAAGTTCGGCGCGAGAAAAAAACCTGGAGACAAGGACTAAAAAAGAACTTGCCGAACCTGAAGACCGCATGGTCACCCAGGTAGTTGCCCTGGAACGAGCCAACCCCGATGAAGTAAAGCGCATATTGGATCCGATTATTTCCAAGTCCAGTTCGGTGCTTTCTTATCCGCCCGCAGGCATTTTAGTAATTACCGACTATTTGTCCAACATCAAAAGACTCCAGGAAATTATACTTGCTCTTGATGTTGAAGGCGCAGGAGACCAGATATCCTATATTCCGATACAGAACGCTTCCGCTTCGGAAGTGGTGAAATCCCTGACCGCAATATTTCAACAGCGTCAGGGCAAGACAACCGCCGTTAAGGCAGTAGCGGATTCACGCGCAAACTCTATAATTATTCTGGCTAGCGGAGCCGATACGGAAAACGTACGCAAACTGGTCGCTTTTATGGATAAAGACATTCCCCGTGGCGAGTCCAACATTAAGGTTTACCGGCTGCAAAACAGCATTGCCGAAGATTTAGCGAAAGTTCTCAACAATATTAAGGATAGCGGCGCGGGAACGGCTACGGGCAGCGCGACAGCAGCTACGGGCGGTCAGGCAGCGACGCAAAAAGTGCTCGCCCCGGTGGTCTCAAAAAATGCCCAGATTGTTGCGGATAAGGCAACCAACACACTGGTGATTATGGCTGATCGGGAAGATTATAAGATTCTCGAAAATATTATCAAGCAGCTCGATGTGCCGCGGCCCATGGTTTACATTGAGGCCTTAATAATGGAAGTCAACACCAATAAAGATTTTAATCTGGGAGTGGAATGGCGCGGACTTAAAGAAGTGAACGACTCATCAGCCGCTTTTATCGGCTCCGGTGGCGCGAACAGTACAACGCCGGGTGGATATAATATCATACCAGATGCAACGATTTTAACCGGCACCACTACCACCACTCCAACGGTTGCTTTCCCCAGCGGTTTTACTATGGGTGTTATGGGCACAGGAATTACTATCGGCGGCGTTACTTTTCCTACTGTCGGAGCTGTCATTCAGGCATACAAGACGGATCAGGAAGTCTCCATTTTATCCACTCCCCAGATCATGACATTGGACAATGAAGAGGCGGAAATAAATGTGGGATCCAATGTGCCCTATATCACCCAGCAACAGCAATCGACAACGAGCACGCTGGTTGGCTACAACACTTATGATTATAAAGATGTCGGCGTAATCCTGAATATTACACCGCATATCAACGAAGAAAACTTCATTCGTCTGAAAATATCGCTACAGTCCACCAAACTTACATCCGCCTCCACGTCCACAACACCGACAACTTTAAAAAGAACAGCAAAAACTACGACGGTTGTCAAGGATAATGAAACAGTCGTTATCGGCGGTTTGGTGGGAGACAGTACGGAGAAAGATACATATAAAATACCGCTACTGGGTGATATTCCTGTTCTGGGTTGGCTTTTTTCAACACATTCCTCTACCCGGGAAAAAACAAATTTATATGTTTTTTTAACACCGCATATCGTCCGCACTCAAAAGGATGCAGCAGGTCTTTATCAGGAAAAAAGAGAGACCATGGGAGAAGTAGTGGAGGGAATCATCAAGCTGGATGAAAAAAAATCGGAGACTAAATCTTACAAAGCGCCAATTCCTGCCGGGGAAAAAACACCGGCTAACCCCTAGCTAAATACAGTGGCCCTTATGTCTAAAATCCATACGGCTTTAAAAGAATCCGCAGGCTCTGCCCATAGCTTTTCCCCTCCCCAGGAGGCGGTTTTTTCTTCTCTGGATAAAAAATTAATTGCCGCTGGAATCGCTTCAGATGCCCTCGCCGAAGCGCATAATCTTATGGAAAACAACAACGGCGGATTCTTTGATTTTCTCATTCGGAAAAAAGCCATCGGTGAAATCCAATTATTAAAAATACTGGCCGCGCACTTCGGACTGTCTCTTCGGCCGGAACTGCCGATGGAGAGCATTAATATTGACTTCACGCAAAACGTCTCTATTCAATACCTGAAAAGGCATAAGATTGTTCCACTCATAACTCCTCAAGATGCGGCAATCGCCATCAACGATCCTACGAATTTTCAACCTGTTGATGATTTGCGGCAAATCCTGAAAAGCCCGGAACTGCCGGTTGTCCTTTCCTCACAGGACGCGATCATGGCGGCAATTAATATGGCTTACGATATGAGCCGCGCTTCCGCCAAAGACTATTTCGAAGAAATGAATGACTCCGCTACGGATGATCTTATTTCCAAGATTGATGAAACAGCCGATCTGCTCGATGAAACCAGTGACGCGCCGATTATTAAACTGGTCAATCTGTTAGTCGCCGGAGCGATCAAAGACCGCGCCAGTGATATTCACGTTGAGCCTTATTCCGGCAACCTCAAAATCCGCTATCGTATTGACGGCATTTTATATGATATTTTGAACTTGCCGCATCGAATTCAATCTCCTCTTGTTTCCCGCATTAAAATCATGGCCAGACTCAACATAGCGGAAAAGCGGCTGCCTCAGGATGGCCGCATTGAAATAAAGATAGCTGACCGCCTTGTTGATATTCGCGTATCGGTGATTCCCACAGCTTTTGGTGAGAGAGTTGTGCTGCGTTTACTGGACAAGTCCGCCAATATTCTCATGCTTGCCGATTTAGGCATGCATGATGAACGGATCAAACTGCTCAATAAATTAATCAAATCTCCTTATGGGATAATTCTGGTAACAGGCCCCACCGGCAGCGGCAAAACAACAACTTTATATGCGGCCCTTTCCACAATCAATCGCCCGGAAATAAACATCATCACCATCGAAGATCCTATCGAGTATCAGATGGACGGCGTCGGACAGATTCAGGTTAATCCGAAGATTGATCTGACTTTTGCCGCCGGACTCCGTTCTATTGTCCGTCAGGACCCGGACGTTATCCTGATCGGTGAAATCCGTGACCGGGAAACCGCGGAAATCGCCATTCAGTCATCGCTCACCGGCCATCTTGTGTTTTCCACACTGCACACTAATGACGCTGCCAGCGCCGTGACACGATTGATTGATATGGGCATAGAACCGTTTTTAGTTACCTCATCGATTATTGCCATAATAGCGCAGCGCCTCGTGCGCGTTCTCTGTCCGCACTGCAAGGAAGTTTACGTGCCGGATGAAGAATCTTTGTCCAACCTGGGACTGGACCGGTCGGTATTGCAGAACAATATTTTTTACCGGAAAAAAGGCTGTAACCTTTGTATGCAGACAGGATTCCGGGGACGAACAGCCATTTTTGAAATCCTGATTGTTGATGACGAAATCAAAAGGCTTATTTTAAAAACATCCGATGCCAATCAAATCAATGAACTGGCTTTGAAACAGGGCATGATTACTCTACAGAAAGACGGTATCGATAAAGTGCTTAGCGGCATAACGACTACGGAAGAAGTATTGCGTGTAACCAGATCGCTTAATCGCAAAGATGATATCGTGCTGGAAATTTAGTGAGCCAAGCTGAAAACGAATCCCGACAAGTCGGTATGAAGTTTGAAGCGTAAGGCGAACTATCCCCGAAGCGCAGCGGAGAGGGATAGAGGGAAAAATGATTGAATTTTACAAAATGAGCGGTAGCGGCAATGATTTCATCATTATTGACAACCGCGACTTGTCTTTGAATGTGGGCGATTTAGCAGCGTTCGTCCGCAAAGTATGCGCGCGCAAAATTTCCGTAGGCGCCGATGGATTGTTTCTCATAGAACCATCAAAGACGGCCGACTTCAAATGGCAGTTTTTTAACTCGGATGGCTCCATGGCGGAAATGTGCGGCAACGGCAGCCGCTGTGTGGCCCGCTATGCTTATCTGAAAGGCATTGCTCCGAAGAAAATGTCTTTTGAAACACTTGCCGGGATAATTTCCGCTGAAGTCAACGATGATGTTGTAAAAGTCAGGCTGACCGATCCGTCATCGGTCCAGTCTATCGGAAAGCTTATTTTTGACGATTGCCAATTCGTTTTGGACAGTGTCGATACCGGCGTTCCCCATGCCGTAACCTTTGTCGATAATCTGGAGACCTGCGCAGTTTTTAAATGGGGACGAAAGATCCGCCGGCATGAATGTTTTCAACCTAGAGGCGCCAATGCCAATTTTGCTAGGGTCATTGACAGGCATAAAATTCGAGTGCGCACATATGAGCGCGGAATCGAGGATGAGACGCTCGCTTGCGGCACCGGTGATGTTGCTTCGGTTTTAGCCGCAGCCTCGCGGGGATTGGTGGATTCGCCTGTTGACGTGCTGGTGCAAAGCGGTGAAATATTGCGGATTTACTTTACAAAAAAAGACGACCGCTATGGAGAAATTTATCTTGAAGGTAAAGTAAAAATAATCTATCACGGGTTTCTTTTTGAGGAGGCTTATAAATCATGATTATGATATTACCCTCCGCTTTGCGGGATAATTCGGTTGGCAATCTTCAATTCGGTTTCCTTTTGAAGATTGAGCCTCATTATCAGGGATTGCTTTTTGAAGAAGCTTATAAATAATATTTTCTTATTAAATCTATAGGAGATTGATTTTGCAAACAGCCGAACGATTGACGAAAATACCGCCATACCTATTCATGGAATTGAGAAAAAAAATCAACAAAGCCAAGGCCGACGGGATAGATGTTATTTCCCTGGCTATCGGCGATCCGGTGGAGGCGACGCCGGATTCAATTATTGATGAGCTTTGCGCCACAGCGCGAGAACCTTTAAATCATCGTTATCCGACGGATGAAGAAAAGGGCATGCTCGCTTTTCGCCGGGAAGTGGCAAAGTGGTATGAGACGCGCTATGGAGTAAGTCTTAACCCGGAAAATGAAATTCTGGGGCTTATCGGATCAAAGGAAGGCTGTCATCATTTTATTCTGGCGCGAGTCAATCCCGGAGATACGGTTCTAATGACCGATCCCGGCTATCCCGCCTACCGCGCCAGCATCCTGATGGGTGGCGGCATTCCATATAATATTCCCATTCTACCGAAAAATGATTATCTGCCCGTATTCGAAGATATCCCAGCGGACGTAACCAAGAAAGCGACCGCCATGTTCCTTAATTATCCGAACAATCCTACCGGCGCTTGCGCGACTTTAGAGTTTTTAAATAAACTGGTTGATTTCGCCCGCAATTGCGACATTGCCATTTGTTACGATAACCCCTACAGCGAAATAGTTTTTACCGGTCAAAAGCGCGTCAGTTTCCTGATGGCGCAGGGTGCAAAAGATGTCGGCATTGAGCTTAACTCTCTTTCTAAGCCGTTCAATATGTGCGGGTGGCGGCTGGGAATGGCCTGCGGCAATCCGGAACTCACCGCCGCCATCAGCAAGGTTAAGGAAAACACGGATTCGGGAATTTTTAATCCTGTTCAGTTTGCCGGTATCAGGGCGTTGCAGAAAGAAGCGCCGTTTATTGAAAAGATGCTGGCTGTATATGGAAAACGCCGCGAGTTGGTTTTCAGTACATTGAAGAAAATAGGCATTGATTTCAATCCGCCGCGTGGCACGTTTTACCTGTGGGTGCCGGTGCCCAAGGGGGTGACTTCGCTGGAATTCACAAACCGTTTATTTGACAAGACTGCCGTTGTTGTCGCTGCCGGCACGGCTTACGGCAAATACGGAGAGGGCTTTGTGCGCATATCGCTGACCGTCCCTGACAAAAGGCTGAAAGAGGCGATGCAGAGAATAGAAAAAGAATTCAAACAATAACACAGTAAAAGGTCTGTATGCTGCGTTGCGCTTCAGCTTTTTGTCACTGCGACCTACCAAAAAGTAGGCCTCATTCCAAAAGCTTTGCGCGCCTTGCCTCCAGAGCCTTTTACAGCGTTATACAATAAACTGGAAACCCGGCAATCTCTTGGCTGCCGCAACAAAAGAAAGATGATTAATTATGGAAATGGGTATTCTTGGGCTTCCCCAGAGCGGGAAGAGCACATTGTTTGAAATCATGACCGGCGTTAAAAGCGGCCAGTTGCACAACGAAACGGTTGTGCGCGGTCAGGCTTCCGTGCCGGATGAACGTTTTGATAAGCTAGTCGAAATATACAAGCCGGTAAAAGTATCTCCGGCCAAAGTCCCTTTTGTGGATGTTCACGCCGTGGGCGAGCATCCCTGGGAAGCCATCCGCCAGAACTTAAGCGGCACGGATGGGATTCTGCACGTTGTTGACGGCTTCTCTCTGCCTGATGTTCAATTGAGCATCGAGGCTTACCGAAAGCTGGAAGATGAACTTATCCTTTCCGATTTATTAATCATTGAAAAAAAACTGGAGCGCCTGACCAAAACATCCAAGAAATCGCTTACGCCGCAGGATGTGGCGCAAAACGATCTTCTGCCCAAATTAAAAGAATGTCTCGAAGCGGGAAAGCCGCTGCGCATGGCGGAACTAACCTCTGTGGAAATTTTTACACTGCGGAGTTTTTCTTTCTGGACAATCAAGCCCGAACTGGTCGTGGTTAATGTAGCCGAGGATAATCTTTCCTTTGCCGATGCTTTTGCTAAAGAAACGAGATTGAGAGAGCCGGTCATGGGAATCTGCTGCAAGATAGAGGCGGAGATGGCCGGACTGGATGCAGCCGATCAAAAAGAATTTCTGGATTCGATGAGTATTGCCGAACCTGCGTTTGGCCGGATTATCCGCGCGGCTTTTTCTCTTTTGGGGCGCATGTCCTTTTTTACCGTCGGCGAGGATGAAGTCAAAGCCTGGGTTATTCCTCTGGAGACCAAAGCCCCCAAGGCAGCCGGAGCCATTCACAACGATTTTGAACGGGGTTTTATCAAAGCTGAAGTCATGCACTATGATGATTTTATCGCTCATGGCTGTTCCCATACGCAGTTAAAATCAGCCGGGCGCTTGCGCCTGGAAGGAAAAGAATATATTGTGCGGGACGGCGATATAATTACCTTCCGCTTCAATGTATGATGTCAATTCTAGGGGATAGTTGTTGTCATTAAATATAATCAATTATTTTTCTTCCCGATCAAATCAATAACTGTAATTTCCGGAGGCGCAAAAACGCGCACCGGCGGGCCCCAAGTGCCGGCGCCTCTGGAAATGTAAACCGACTTATTTCTTCCCAACTCATAGTATCCATAATTTCTTGGGAAAAACAATCGTGTTACCAACATAAAAGGAAATATTTGACCGCCATGCGTATGACCGGAAAGCTGTAAGTTAAAATTCTCACCATCAACAATAAAAGGCTGATGTTTTAATAGTAGAACGAAGTCGTTACTTTTTTGAGCAAGCATTTTTTCAAAAAGCTGTTTGTCTTTACTTACACCCATCTTTTCTCCCGTGATATCATCAGCGCCGAAGATGCTTAGCCCTGCTATATGCCGGACATCATCCCGGAGTAAATCAAATCCGGCTGCTTTGGTAAACTCCAGTGATCGTTTAAGTCCGGCGTAATATTCATGATTGCCCAGGATGGCATATTTGCCATACTTTGGTGTTATGGAGACAAATTGTTGAAGCTGCGGCATCACATTATCAAGTTCACCGTCCAGTAAATCTCCGGTGGAAACCAGAATGTCGGGCTTGGCCTCCTTTACGCGATCCAAAATAACTTGCAGACGTTTATTCCGGATAATTAACCCTACATGCACATCGGATATTTGGACAATTCTGATTTTACCATTATTGGGTAATACTTTTTCGGTTTTCACTTCCAGAGTTTTTACTCTAACCTGCTGGGCGTCAATAAAACCGTAAACAACGAAGACAAAGGAAAGAAAAACAGCAGTTCCAAAAGTAAAATTACGAAGGAGTATTGAGCCAGTTCCACCACCGGTAAGCTTGTATACAAATAAGATAATTTCAAAAGTGATATTGAAGAAGAAAAAGAGAAAAACAAAAGCCATCCAGAGATAACCGATATAGGCAGTTGCCCGCGCAATAATTTCCTGATGATAAGTTTCCGCTACCCTCACCAGGATTGGAGCGCAAATCAGCAATATCAAAACAATGATAATTATGGTTTGAGGAAAACCGGAGAAATAAAAAACACTTCTTACCCGGGAAAAGGCATAGAAATTAATGCCGCCATAAAGGCATAAAAAGGTTAAAACTAAAAGAATCATAATTCAAGAAACCCATTCTCAAGTGGAACTTTCTAATGGAAGCTAAAGGAAAATAACTTGGATGTCAATAATTAAGGAAAGACAGATTGATGTTGACAAGGTAATACCCTTGATATAAATACGTCATCTCTTTAATGGATGCCGATGTAGCTCAGCCGGTAGAGCAACTGATTCGTAATCAGTAGGTCACCAGTTCGATTCTGGTCATCGGCTCCAGATTTCAAATAGTTATGATAGGTCTAATTTTTCATTTTTGGAAAAATAGTGACCACAAGTGACCACCTATAATCAATCTAATAAAACTTAATCCAATAATTGCTTATTTGAATACTCTCTTAATGGTTTTTGTCATATGTTCAGGATTAACCTTTGTATAAATCTGCGTAGTGCCTATATCCTCATGCCCCATTGCCGCTTGAATTGTTCTTAGATCGGCTCTTTCTTCAAGCATGTGAGTAGCAAATGAATGTCTAAGCATGTGAGGAGTAATCCTTCTTTCTATACCGGCTTTTTTCATAGCTGTTTTAAGCGGAGATCGAATATCTGTAATTAACCTTACATCCCCTTGTCTTCCCGTTCTTATTTTTTATCCTAGAGGGAAATAAAAGGCTGCCTTCATGAGTCTGCAAATAAGTCTTCATTTCATTAGCTAATAAATCAGACATAGCAACAAGGCGCATTTTCCCACCTTTGCCGTGAGCGACAATATAATCAGGATTGAAATGAATATCCTTCGGTTCGAGACCGCAAGCTTCTGATTTTCTCAATCCCGCATGATACAGACAAAGAAACATAACTCTATGTTTCAATTTCATACTGTCAATAATCGCCATTAATTCTTCTTTCCTTACATATTCCGGAACAGGTCTCCGATAGGGAAGGGGCTTTGAAGTTGGTAAGGTATTATTGCACATTCCTTGATCTGCCGCCCACCTTACCAATGAATTCAAACAAAGGATTTCAAGATTGATTTCTCTATTAATGCCCGGATGTTCTTTAAGACGTTTTTTCTTATATCCTTCAATCATTAACTTTGTCACATAATCCGGCATGAAGTTGCCAAAGTAAGGCAATATTTGTGCGTTTAACATTCTGAATTTTTCTTTATAGGTTTTTATGCTTTGATAATTTTTAACATATTCGAGATATTCTGTGGATATTGAATTGATGGAGTGAATATCGCCGATTTCACGCCCTAACTGTTTGCGATATTCTTGTTCAATTAGAACAGCTTGAAGTTTAGAGCCTGCATGTATGTTTTTACGGAAACGATCTTTGCGACCGATTCTAATATCTACTTGCCAGACATCATCGTGAAGATTTCTAACGGACATGGTTTTTTCTACTCCTTCTATTTTTCCATTTCAATATATTTTTCTGCGCCTCATCTTTTACATTGGTAAAAGATAGAGTACGTTGACCATCAAGGCCAAGATGATGATAAATTTCTTTTGTCATCTTGAATAATGATTGCAGTATTTGTTCTTCAGTTTCCGTCATGATTTAACAAGCCTATAGGGTATCTGACCTTTTTCAATAATCGGTTTTTCTCTATGAAATTTTGCACGCTTCCTTATAACTTTTTCTTGTATTTGATCGGGAGTAGGACAATCTTTTTTAATTTCATTATTATATGAAACAAGGCAATCTTTTATATTGATGGGTTTATCTAGATCAGCTTTATTTTCTTCCTGATCAATGGCGTGTAAGGCGATAATTAAACCATTCGCTTGTTGCATCAATCGTTTTTTATCCATACTAACAGCTTTTTTTCTAACAAGAGGTTCAGCACCTTGAACACCTTTAAAGCCGTTTTGTATTTCTTCATACCATTTCAAGGTTGATTGTTGTGTATGATGCAACTCCGGGTGATCTTGAAATTTTAGCCATTTTTTTGTGCAATAAGCCCATGCACCATCAATTTTCTGAAATAGATCATCAAGAACAATAATACCAATATCTTTTAAAATTTCTCGCCGTAGCTGAAATTCTATTCTGATTATTTTTTCCCCTTCAGGAATTTCAGTGATTCCCCAAATATCAAACATCCAATATTTTTTTGATTGCTGTTGGATTTCTAAAGGCTTGTCATAAAGTCTTGCTGAAATAACACCTTTTCCAATTCTTATACCTATGAGCTTCTTGTGTCGGTAATAGGGTGCATAATCAGTTGCCCGTGTTACGGCATAGTCCATCAATTCATAAGACCATTTTTTTTCAGACATTAAAAAATCAACACATAGATCAACACGGCTTGGCTTTGCTTCAATTATATGTCCGCCATTCGCTTTAATAATGCTTAAGGCTATTTTTATTACTTCTTCGGGACCTAACCGCCATAATGCTTCAGATCGAATTTCAATCATGACATTAGGTCTTGAATTAGGTTCTGCTGAGTTGGCTATTTTATAGGTGAAGTCGCATCCGTTTAAAATCCATGAAAAGCCCGCTGTTCCATTTGGCTTTATTGTGAAAGGCCAGACTTCATCAGGATGGAAATGTTTAAATTGTCCTTGATAATCAACACTATTTTGTTGAGCCTTTACCTTTAATTCATCAAGAATAGTGAAAAAAGACGTATCTTTCCACACGGTATTAGTTGATATTACAAGAGAATCTACCCCTGAAGCTAATATATTATTCACGTTTGAGGGGTACCTGATAGTCATTTGGTACCCCCTTGTTTATCCACGAAGCTGTCACAGAAATCGAAACTTGTCTGTGGGTATGTTTTCTTGCTCTGACGTTCAGCCGCTTGACGCGGTTTCACGTCAACCGCAAGACCTATATAGACGCTTAATTTCTGCCGTAAGCCGCTAGGCTTTACAATTTCGGCGTTTGGAAATGCCTGGTTAATAATCCTTAATGCTTCATAAACCTTGTCTTTGTCGTTTGTCATAAAAAAGCCCCTTTGAATGTTCCATAAGAGGCTTGTTGACAGAATAACCAGTGATGCTATAGTAAACAGAGATCACTTTCCTGTGCATGATGCCGTCGAAGCTGATTGCTTTATGGAACGTGGTTAGGGGCTTGGGACGTTGGCGCGTCCTAAGCCCCGTAGTTGAATTATTTATTAATTTTAATATCTCCTTCTTCAGTTAATGAAACTTTACCGCTAAATAATTTTTCTTTGAATTTCTTCAATAGATTGCTTCCATGATAGACAACGGGAACAATTCCAATTTTATCCAGCATCTTCATATCGTCCAGACCTGAATCGACAAAATTTGCCATAAGCTGACTTCTTGTCAGATTATACTTGTCAGCATATTTGTCGATTTCCGCCACTATGCTAGGTTTTAGCATTACAGAAAATTGATGTTTCGGTTCTTTTTCTTTTGGTCTTACCATAACTCTATTCCCCCTTAGATATTTTTTATTGGTTGATGTGCAATTAAATCATATTAGGTTTTGAAAGTCAAGCTTTTTTTTAAATAAATTTAATATCTAAAAACACTAGTGAATATCAATGCTTAGTATTTTCAAGACGAAAAGTAAAATATCCTTACTAGTTCCATATCATTAAACCTAGTTATTAATTCAGCATATTCTTGCGCAACTCTTTCACTCATAGGCACATCCACAGGCAAACATCAACACTTCACACCACACACACCCACACACAAGCACATAGGCCGGCGCTACGCCGTCCCGTGTTGTGTGTGTGGACTATTCAATTGTTTTTTAAAAGCGGGTTTGTAAGGCAGGCACAGTCAGAAACGCTTTGCGGGTAATTTGATTTAACTCTAACAAGCCGCAGGATTTTAAAAAAGGTTGATCGACGGAAGCGCAAAGCGCGTCTAATTATTTTTAACAGAAGCCCATTCTTGCCGGAACCGAATCATTTGTTTCTTCCTGTTAGTGAGCATACGGCAATTTTTGTGGGCATGCTTCATTTCAAGTGGTAATCAATATTTAATTGACATACAAAGCAGACAATTTTATAATTAACGTATAAACTAGTAACATCTTATTAAATGTTATTATACGGAAACTATATAAACAGCAGTTAGAGTTCAAGTCCAACATGACACATCCTTATTTGAATGATGTCCGTAAATATTTTGAACGGTCAGAAAGAGAAAAAGACCCGCACCGAAAGTTTGTCGCACTAGAAGAGGCGCTCAATTTTGTTGATCTGATTCTTGATGATTCGAGCCTGCCGCAGTCTGATAGAGAGCTAGCCACAAACTTGCGCCACTCCAATATTAGGAGGCTCTTTAGTCAGTTCGATGAAATGCGTGACATTCAATTCGGGGAATGGTTCAAGTATTTGGACATGCTGAATACGCGGTGTGAAAGTGAGATCAAGACCGTGCTCGAAGAAGGCTCACCATTGACAGAGAGTTACAAAGCTTTTGTAACCCTCCGGCTGGGTGACCTTCTCGATGAAGTTGAGCGTTTAAAAGAGGAAGTTGAGCGTTTAAAAAATGAATTGCGCTAACATAGCAGTCAAAAATGACGCTTCGAGCCAGAACCGCTCGCGTTCCTTACTTCTACTTTAGGCATCTGGAGACATCATAATGAAACATGTTGCGACTATGCTGATTGTTTTTGTTCTGTTTGGATGTGCAACTACCTATAAACCGTTTGGTTTTGGGGGCGGATACTCTGAAGTTCAACTCGGAGAAAACATCTTCCAAGTTTCCTTTAGAGGAAATAATTATACAAGTGAAGAACGAGCATCTGCTTTCAGTCTTCTTCGGTCGGCAGAACTAACGATCAATAATGGGTTTCGGTATTTTAGAATAATTGACTCCGAAAAGTCATCAAAAGTTAGCGCAGCTACCGCGTACGATGGAGGCAATATTAATTTTATGTATAAGCCGAGAGCAAGCAACACTATTGCTTGTTTTAAAGAGAAACCAGAATCATCAGGACTCGTATTTGACGCCGTATTCGTCATCAAGTCGATAAGGCAGAAATATGGATTGGATAAAGATAAATGATGCTCGTCAATTCGTTTTGGTATTTGGCTATAAGCAGTTTTTGTTTTATATGAGCCGTCAACATATAGGAATTTTGTTAACAGTCGTAGGAACCATTTTTCTTGCTATTTCAGTTAAAGTGATACGGCAATACTATGGCGAAGAGGCAAAAGCTGTGGACAGAATAAAAAAAGATAAGAAGGGAATGATTATTGAACCGACCGAAGTCAAAATTATTCGTTCGTACTTTTGGCTTGGCCTCGCTCTTGTCTCTTTTGGATCTTTACTTCAGTGGTAACTCCTCGATTGATACCTAATCAGCCGTGCATGCAATGCAGTTCAACGTAATGTTCGGCTGATCCTTTATATGTTGATCAAACATTTCAAACGTAAATCCTCAAAATATTTTTTCATCAAGATTGTCGACTTGTAGGTGAAAGAAATAAGTGGGAAGCGGTCATTTTTTCGTAGTGTAAATAACAGTTTTATAAAAGAAATATCTAAGAACACATAATTCGTAATCAGTAGGTCACCAGTTCGATTCTGGTCATCGGCTCCAGAATAGTAAATATAATTAAAGCCTTATGTTTAAGTGTGACGCAAGGCTTTTTCTTTGTGGTGTAATGTAGCCACTATGTAGCCATATTAGGCATAAAAAGGCGGATGCTTTCACATCCGCCTCGGACATTTAATTCTGTGTGTTACACCTACAACTGTTCAGTAGTGAGTATTTATCAGAATCGACGATTACCATTTGAATTGTGGTATACAAATCATTGAGCTAACACCCCTGTCCCTTTATTCCCTATACTCAAGCAATTATTTAGAACTAGTTCCCACCGGACAGGAACTGTAGCACTTGAAGCAGAAGTACTGAAAACCGATAAAACTGGCCTGGTATGTCATAAAAAAATCTTTGGTTAAGAGCATATTTCTTTGCTCATCAGGCGATTTACCCGTCCATTGCATCCAGAATCCGATAATCTTAGCCAAACCATAGGGCTGAGAAACCATGAGACATTTGCCAAAATTCGTCTGCCCTTCAACATCCAGTGCGGAAGCGGGGCAGGCTTCTACGCAGATGTTGCACCTAGTGCAGAGTTCCTCGGTAACCGGTGGATCTGATGGAATCGCCAGATCAGTCAGCACCGCCATGAAGAGAACGCGCGGACCCAGGCGCGGATGAATCACCAGATTGTGGCGTCCGAAAACTCCTAATCCGGCTGCCACTGCCGCGTGTCTCAGGGAAACATCGGCAACACTTCTCGGATTCTGTGGGTTCAATGGCAGAGGATAAGAAAGGGGCACGCTCATGGCCCGGGCGCCACACTCTTTCTCCAGAAACCGTGCGATTTTGTAATTGGTCGACCGCGCGAATTCCTGTATGTCAAGCCGTCCATTCATGGCGATCTGGGGATTGGGACTCTCCACATGGGACATCTCTTTAACACAGGCCACGATAATTGATTTCGCCTCCGGAAAAAGAGTTTCAATTCTGGGGCTCTGGGGGCTTTTGTAATCCAAAACGGCGGCGAATCCGACATCGTCTATACCCTGTTCCAAAACAAATTTTCTGATTTTATTTTTCATATTATCCAGTCCTGTTATTTTGCAATTATGTTCCGTCAAGTATAAAAACCTTTTATAAAGTTATTCGAGCACATCATCATGGTTTTGGTGCAAGATATCGTTTTGTAAAAAATTCATTAATATTGGGCGGTGGTGTAATGTTTTCCCGTAGAACAAGAGAGACCGCTGTTGATGGACAGGTCGGAACGCAGATACCACAGCCAATACAGCGCCCAGGATCTACCTGCGCATGTTCCTCTTCTCCGACAACGATAGCATCCATCGGACACCTATCTTCACAGGTTCCGCACCCAATGCATTCCTCTTTATCAACACAAGAGACATAGCTGGAAGACGATATCATTTTCAGGTTAAGCATTTTCTGCGTCTGGAGGAATACACAGCAGCATCCGCAACAGTTGCAGATCATAGATAAATATCCGTCAAGGTTTTCTATAGAATGGACCAGTCCTTCTTTATCCGCCGCCTCTAGTATGTTTATTGCCTCTTCTTTTGTGATCTCCCTTCCCATACCCTGTTCCACAACGTAGCGTCCCATGTTGTTGAAGTGTAGACAGTTGTCGATGGAATGGCTACACCCTTTACCTTCGTAAGTCATCATCTGCCTACACGGGCATTTACTCACGGCAAAGTACTTGAGGGTATTCATCTTCTCTTTGATCTGATCGAACGGAAGGATCTCTGATTTATTCTTTAGTGAATGATCAATGGGAATAACTCGAACAGTCGGAATATTTCGGGCAAGCTCTTTACCAAAGCCTTCATTCCGGTATTCAATCCAAAGAGGTGCAAGTTTTCGGGCCTTATCCGTATCCATGCCTGCCCAATAAGGCGCTTCCGCAAAACCTACGACAGTAGGCAAGAGACGATATATCCTTTCCTTTCCCGGTTTCTGTTGGGTAAATACCGTCCCGTTTTTTGCCATGGTGGTGAGAATGGTCTCCAGGGATCCCGACTTATCCGAGAACAATTTCTTGAGCTCTTCAAGTGATTTGTTATCAAAAGGGAGGTTGCCAGCGATCTCGGCCTCCTCCTTGTTGAACATGATCTCAAGAATACCCATGAGTGAGGGCGACATCGGCGCTCCAATAATGCCCTGGTGTAGATGATTAGCTAAATCTTCATAGAGTTTTTTTCTTTTCATACTTTACCCCTTTCTGGAGAATTAAATTTTTACTATCTTTTAAAAATCAGATCGTTCTTTTATAAAAACTGCCCCACAATACACTGTGCAACATTTAGGTAGTTAACCCTTATTCCTTCAGAATATAGTCAAAAATAAACCTCATATGTCTTTCAAGGGGCTCAGTGCTCTTTGACACCTTCATAAGCATCAGGGCACCCTCCCAACTTGATATGATGAAATGGGCTGTCTCACGTGTATCCATGGATTGGGAAATGTTCCCTGACTCCTGAGCCTCAATAAGAACGTTTTCATATTGTACAGACATGGCATTAAGTGAGGTCTTGAGTTTTTCTCGGAAGGCGGGACTGATATCCCCCATCTCCTGAGCAAAGTTTCCAATTGGGCATCCAAGAGTAAAATCATTTGACTTGAAGAACTCTATAAACCATTTGAGTAAAAGGCGTATCCGTTCTAATGGCGGTTGTGATTTATCCCCAAAGAACTGGCTGGAAATCCGAGAAAAAAATCCAGTAAAATAATCGATGATCTGAAGGCCAAAGTCTTCTTTGCTCTTAAAAAAGTTATAGAAAGATCCTTTCGGGATTCCTGCTTTGTCGAGGATTTCCTGTATGCCGGTGTTATTGAAACCCTTCAGATGCATGATCTCGGCACCCGCCATGATGAGTTTTTGTTTTGTATCTTCTTTCATAAATACCAAATCATTACTGTCCGGTTAATAGTCGAACAGATTCAGTTGGTTATATAGCGGTTCTTTGAAATCGGTGAGCATTTTGCAATCGTAATTTTCAAATAGTTGATTTAGTGGTACTTTTTCAAAGAGTGTGACACTCAAGATTTGAAGAATTGTGTAGAGATTATGCTCCAGATAAAGACGTTTACGAATGATGGCAACAAGAACGTAAGCGGCAACGGCAATCCATATTTGAGTTTTAACCGCATTTTCGGAAGTGCCGTAGAAGGCCTTGATTCGCAGGTGCTGTTTGACCCATTTGAAGAATAATTCGATTTGCCAGCGACACTTGTAAAGGTTGGCAACCGTCAATGCGGGAAGAAGAAAGTTGTTGGTCAGAAAAACAAGTTGTTTTGCTCTTTCAGAATCGAAATATTTTATGCGGCGCAGTTTTTCGGGATAATCTTGCAGTGATTGGTAGTTAACCATCATGATCGTCTGATCGCATATGAGACCACAGTTACGATCTACGGGATGAGAATAGATTCTGCGAAACTTCGTGTTTTTCTTCGCCCGTGTGATGAAGAAGGAAAGAAGTTGGGTAATGCTATAGAGCCTGGCAAAGTCCAGGTAGGCGCGATCCATAATATAAAAAGCACCTGGTTCGAGAGTAAGGATATCCAGAATATTTACATCATGGATATTCCCGGAAGTCACTTCGATAAACGAGGGAATGTTGCCACGGATGTCCATAAGGGTATGCATCTTGACAGCAGCTTTATGTTTACGAAAAGCTGCCCAAGGAAAAAGAGAAAGGCAAAGATCGATGGTTGTTGAATCCAAGGCATACGTTGTGTCGTCCAACTCGATACCGAAATCTTCATTGGCGTAAAGAGATCGTGCTTGAGAAATCAGGATTTGACAGAAGTCGGCGTATATTCTCCAGTTTCGTTTTTCATTAGCATCAGCAAGTGTGCTACGAGAGATGCGGCCGCGAATACCGAGATGATAAAGTTTCTCTTGACGTGAACGGAGACAGGCTTCAATATCCCGCAGGCTTTCTCTGTACGTAAGTTGTGCGAAGGCCATGCAGAGAAATTGATCCATACAGGCGAAGCTGCTGGTGTGATGATTGCCATTGTACCGATCCACGCATTTACGAAATTCATACATAGGCACGTAGTCCATGATTTGTGAAAATACTGTTCTTCCAGCATTCATCATTCACACCTCCAATAATAAAATGGAGGTAGATATAACGGAAAATAATTTTCAAATCGATAAAAATAAGAAACGTATTTATTTGTTTGTTATTATTCATTTTCTAATGTAATAAATTTAAATTAACCGGACAGTAATGATACCAAATATAAATTAATTTTTAGTATAAATAGACCGGTCTATTTGTTTTGTCAAGCTTTTTATTTGTGAAATGAACCATCGAACAAAAAAAGGTCTCTTTGGAAGCCAGTAGTATCTCGAAGGTTGGATTGAACAATTTCTATTTAAAGGTTGCGTAAATTGGTAAAATAAGAAAAACAACTTTACAGGAAACAATCAATTATCCGTTACACCTACAAGTCCACAACATTGGGCAGTTGAAAGAATTGAGGATTTCTGGTTGAAAGAGAGCCTTATTTTGTTATTTTAATTTTTTCCAACCACTCAGATATCTTCGTATTCGCAGAACCTGCATCAGCTCCATGGATAGCAATCCCATTCAAAACTGTAGCTTTCGGACATAATTTTTTAATATCCTGTTCGCTGCTGCCTAATCCGCTTCCTTCGTGTGTGCAAAACGGTACAATGGTCTTTCCCGAAAAATCGTATTCCGATAAAAAGGTCCTTACCGGGGCGGAAAACGTTCCCCACCAGTTCGGATATCCTAAAAATATCACATCGTAAGTATCCATGTTTTCAACATGGCTGGTAAGTTCTGGCCTGGCATTAGCACGCAGTTCATTCTTGGCAACTTCCGTAGTTTCCGTATAGTCTTTGGGATAGGCTGTGACAGATTCAATATGAAACATATCGCCTCCCATTATTTTCTGAATCATCTTTGCGACAACTTCGGTATTGCCGACTTTTAAATCGACTATCCTGCCGCTGACATAATTTTGTCCCTTCCGGGAAAAATAGGCTATCAGGCATTTCTCGTCATATGCTTTCATATTGAAATACTCCTCAAATTCATTTCTGATCGATCACGTTCTTCAAGTGATTTAAGCCGGAGGCCGCTGTCGGCCAGCCAGCATAAAAAGCAATATGCGTGATCGCAGCCACAAGATCTTCTTTTGTAAGCCCATTCTCGAAAGCTTTCTTGAGATGGAATTCGACCTGCTCGATGCGATTCAGCGCGACCAGGCAAGTGACCGTGATCAGGCTCTTGTCGCGCTGCGACAGCCCAGGACGCTTCCAGACATCCCCGAAAAGGACATCCTGGGTCAATTGCACATAATCCGGAGCTAATGCCTTCAATTCATCGGTTGCTTTTTTCATGTCATCATCAGCTATGACTCTCTCCCTTCGATAAAGAATGAAATCTGAATTAAGAATTATGAAATTGGAGCAAGCTCCCCAAAGAAATATGAGGACGTAACTCCTCCATCCATCAGGAAATCACTTCCCGTAATAAACGCACCTTCTGGACCCATGAGAAGGGCTGCGACATTGGCAACCTTGTCAGATGTGCCTGCTCTCCCCACTGGACAAAGCTCAATCATACGACGATAACCTTCTCCGCGAGGACCGGTTAACTCATCTTTCGCGAGTGGTGTAATAATAATACCTGGACTGATTGTATTGACTCGAGCGCCTCGCTTGCCCCATCTAACGGCTTCTGCCATCACTCGTAAAGCGTTTCCACGTTTTGAGAGTTGATAAGCGTGCAAAGTATCCCTCACTTGATCCAGTTGGAGCATTGGAAACGATAATAGCTGATCGGCAGGCGTTGTTGCAAGAAGCCTATTTTGTTCATCTGTGAGAGCACCCAAGCGATGACCCGATTGGGATGCAATCACTACCCCGGAACCTCCACGTGCGATGACGTTTCCAAATACTTCAAGTACGAGGGCTGTACCATAGATATCCACTTTTAAAATAGCAGCTACTGGAGCTTGCGAGGGCGAAACGCCGGCAGCATGAATAACTCCTGTCACATCGCCAATGCTGGCGGCCTTCTTAGCAAGACTCTCAACTGCTCTGCGTGAGGATACATCGATTGTAGCAGTGATGACCTCAAATCCGGCATTACTTAAAACTGCTGCGGCGGTGTCCGCATTCTCTTTTTTTAAATCAGCGAGCAGAATGTGTTTCCCAGCGCTCACTCTGCGTGCTATTGCGACACCGATCGACCCAGATCCTATTAAAACCGTGACACTTTTCATAACAACCTCCTCGGCAAATGATTTCATAACCCCGTCATTTTCAGCACACTTTCAGGCAGCCTGGCTCCCTGCGGCGTGATCTTTGAAGTCGTCGCGTCGATCTCTCGAAGGTCGCTGGCGGTGAGTTTGACTGCAATCGCTCCAAGGTTCTCTTGAAGACGATGCAGCTTCGTGGTGCCCGGAATCGGCACGATCCATGGCTTCTGAGCCAGCAGCCAGGCGAGCGCGATCTGCGCGGGGGTAGCACCTTTGTGTGTAGCTACATCGCGAACGAGATTGACCAGCGCCATGTTCGCCTTCAGCGCTTCCGGGGCAAAGCGAGGAACCGTGGTACGGAAATCCGAGCTGTCGAACTTTGTGTTTTCATCGATCTTGCCCGTGAGGAATCCCGCACCCAACGGACTGAAGCAGACAAAGCCAATGCCAAGCTCCTCCAAGGTTGGAATAATCTCGCTTTCAGGCCCCCGCCACCACAGCGAATATTCGCTCTGAACTGCCGTGACGGGCTGGACGGCGTGAGCGCGGCGAATGGTCTGTGCCCCAGCTTCCGAAAGCCCGAAGTGCTTGACCTTGCCGTCCTTGATCAGATCCTTGACCGCGCCGGCGACATCCTCAATCGGCACGGCCGGATCGACACGATGCTGGTAGAAGAGATCGATATGATCTGTGCCTAGGCGCTTTAGGGATGCCTCTGCGACCATTTTGATATGCTCGGGGTGGCTGTTCAGACCGCCTCGGCGCTCCCCCGTCTTTAGATCGATTTCAAAGCCGAACTTGGTAGCGATCACAACCTTGTCCCTGCAAGGTGCAAGCGCCTCGCCTACAAGTTGCTCGTTTACAAACGGACCATATGCTTCAGCTGTGTCGAAAAAGGTCACCTCGCGTTCTACGGCTGCCCGGATGAGCGCGATCATTTTTTGCTTATCAGCGGGTGGCCCGTAACCGGAACTCATTCCCATGCAGCCGAGCCCGAGAGTTGAAACTTCCAGGCCGCTTTTTCCTAATTTACGTTTCTGCATTTTTTGAACTCCTTTATTTGAGTTAAAGGTTGGTATGATTTTAATGCGCGTTTATGCCACTAAACAGTTTTTTATATGTATTATTGTTAATGCTGCAAACGTTAATAATTACTACTTGTAATCTAGCATAAAACGAAAAAATAGAAAATTGAGGAGGAAGTAAGAAATTAAAATCTGATTCCCGAATCATCAAAACCATTGATTACACCTACAAAGGTTCAGTAGGAAATAATTGTCAGGAATGAGGATTACCGTTTGTAATTAATGATAAAGTTTGCCTACTAAATCAGCGGCATAATCCTCTGGTATTTGCGGCTTCCAATAATTTACAAGTCCCCAATTCACATGCTTCTCGCGCGTCGCGACAGCCGGAGATGTTATCGCCCTGATTTAGATAAACCAAAGCCCTGTTGTTGTAAGCTGCTACAGAATCCGGTTTGATTTCGATCGCCCTGCTAAAATCCTCAATCGCCTGCCTGTAATTGCCGAGGCCGTTATAGGCATTACCCCTGTTATAATAGGCATCAGCATAACCCGGGTTGATTTCGATCGTCCTGCTATAACCCTCAATTGCTTGCCTGTAATTGCCGAGAGGAACATAGACAATACCCCTATTATAATAGGCCTCTGCATAATCCGGTTTTATTTCAATCGCCCTGTCATAATCCTCAATCGCTTGCCTGTAATTGCCGAGGCCGTTATAGGCATTACCCCTGTTATTATAGATAAGACAATTATTATCAGTAACTTTCAAAGTGTGATCATACAATGTAATGTTATTCTGCCAGTATCCAACTTGTGTCCATGTAATAATTGAAAGGCACAAAATGCTCAATGCAGATGATGCCAAAAGTATTTCTTTCCGGTAGTTCCATTTTTTCAAGAAAACAGGAACACCCCATGCCACCATGATGAATAATCCTATGAGGGGGATATAAGTGTATCGGTCTGCCATGGCGTGAGAGCCGACCTGCACTATACCGATGACAGGGACAAGCGTACCTGTGTACCACAGCCAACCCGTTGCCAAATAAGGAAATTTCTTTACTTTCCATATAACTACTAAGACTGTAGCGGTAAGAAGGAATACCGATCCCAAAACCTGCCAGAGTGGCAACGAAACTGGGTGAGGATAAAGGACGGCAAGATTATTCGGCCAGATCATCTTTCCAATGTAAGTGATATAGGAAACTAAGGCATTTCCAATACGAATACTCAGTGGAAACTCTTCAGAATGGATAGCTCCTGCTTTTTGTTCGGCGATATATGTCACGATAATCGAAAGGATTGACATGACAAAAAGCGGGACCTTTTCCCAGAGTAGAGGATAGATCAATGACCATTTATATTCGGGATCTGCTGGTTCCTTTATTTTCAATATTTCCTTTATCGCTATCGCATTCTTCTTTTTAGATTTCTTTTTTTGTTTGTCAGCAGTGAGGGGCATAGACACTTCAGGCTGAACTTTATGATCCGGTTTTATTTCCTGAAAACGCTGCAGGGGCCAGTAATCCAAAAGCAGCAATACAAAGGGGAGTGTTACCAGCATGGGTTTAGACATCAGGCCCAGGATGAAAAACAGAAAAACAAAGAAATATCTCCGCAAACCCGGATGTTCAACATAATAACTGTACGCTCCTAGGGTAAGCATCCAGAAGAAAGTGGAAAGAACATCCTTACGCTCTGTTATCCAGGCAACAGACTCCACATGGAGGGGATGTATCGCAAACAGAGCGGCCACAAAGGCGCTTGGCCACAGTGTCTTTGTCATCCGGCGGAGTATAAGAAAAAGGAGTAAGGTGTTCAGGACATGGAAGAGAAGATTCATCAGATGATAGCCGGAGGGGTTGAGGCCAAAGATTTGATAGTCAAGCATAAGAGACAGCCAGGTCAATGGATGCCAAAAGCCGCTTATCTTCGCTAATTCAAATGAAAAAAAGGCCTGTCTTATACTGTTCCAATTCAGACCGGATTGTACGTAAGCATTTTCATATACGTAAATATTGTCATCAAAGTTGATAAAGCCGCAGTCCTTGAGTGTCCCCAAGGTGATAACCGTGAGTAAAGCCAGAGCCAGACAAATCAAGACCGGAATCAAGTTCTTATGTTGGGTTGCTTCTGAGTTTAACATTCTTTGTGAAGTTGGCATCTTTTCTTCGCTTTTCGTTCAATCCAAATTCCGAAAATTTTTCAGAAGTGTTTACCACACATTAAGCTGGAATCCAACAGTATTTCGATTATTTCCAATTGAAACCCACATGACAGCACTCTGTCACAAAGGAGGATGAAAATATTGTCATGCCTCAGCCCTTTGGTGTATTTATGGTTATCGATATAATCTAATACATATAGAAGGAGGTCAGGGTATGGATATCATTATTGATAAAGGATGCGGACTGGATGTGCATAAGGAAACGGTGGTGGCATGTGTCATGGGCAGTGGGATCAAGAAGGAGATCAGGACATTTAGTGCGATGACCGGCGACTTGCTGCGTTTGAAAGGCTGGCTGGTTACATTGGGCATTACCCATGTTGCGATGGAGAGCACAGGGCCATATTGGAAACCGGTGTTTAACATTTTGGAGGATAGTTTTGAAGTGATATTGGCCAATGCGCGGCATATCAAGAATGTACCAGGGCGGAAGACAGACGTTAAAGACAGCGAATGGATCTGCAAGTTATTGCGAAGCGGACTGTTAACGGCGAGCTTCGTTCCACCGCAGGCGATTCGTGATTTGCGGGATTTAACACGCTACCGGCAGAAATTAATACAAGCTGCTTCAGCGGAGAAGAACCGTATACAAAAGGTACTGGAGGATGCGAATGTTAAATTATCGTCAGTAGTATCGGACACACTTGGAGTCAGCGCCAGCCGAATGATCAAGGCCATCATGTCTGGCAATTTTGATACGGATTCGCTGGCGGAGTTAGCTGTCGGGAGACTCAAGGGCAAGAAAGAGAAACTCAAAGAAGCCCTGCAGGGGCATTTTCGCGATCATCATGGTTTTATGATTCAGGCCTCCTTGGATCATATTGCATTTTTGGAGAAGATCATTGCCGATCTGGACCGGCAAATCAACGGGAAGCTGAAAGATTATCATCGTGAAAGGGAATTACTGGCGAGCATTCCCGGCGTGAAGGAACAAGGATCGTCCTCAATCCTGGCCGAGATTGGTGCGGCTATGAATGTCTTTCCATCCGAAGGGCATTTATCAGCATGGGCGGGAATGAGTCCAGGAAATAATGAGAGCGCCGGTAAAAAAAAAGTGGCAAGACAACCCACGGCAATAAAAACTTGAGGGCGATATTGACCCAATGTGCCTGGGTTGCAACAAAAATGAAAAACACTTATCTGAGCGCTAAATATTACAGTCTTGTCGGGAGACGAGGAAAGAAACGCGCATTGATCGCCGTTGGCCACAAGATATTGATTATGGCTTATCAGATTTTGAAAACCGGGATTCCGTATAAAGAGCTTGGCCATGATTATTTGAGCCGGAGAAAAGAAGACAAGATTGTAAAAGGCCACATCAAGCGTTTGAAAGATCTCGGCTATGAGGTAGAGTTGAAGAAGGCAGCGGCCTAATCATTGGTAAAAGAAAAGAATGATTCAACAGGGCAAAGGTCGAATCTTACTGGTGGTTACGACCCCGTAATTGAAACTGACCTGGCCAGGCGTAAGAACAAAGGAATGTTGCCAAGAGCACGCAGGGGAAATTTTTACGATCTGCCCGGCCTCCTGTTGATCACATACAGCTCTTTAACAAAATCTGTTTTAAAAGGTACATTTTCAGGGGAAAGAAAGCATGTCCATGAAAAATCCTAAATGCTCACTTACAGGAAGCTATTCACGACTTATCTGATCATATTTATTTTCAATCCAGTGGCTAACAGTCTGAGCGAGAAAATATGATTGTGAATAGCTACAATTACTAATGGGTAATTGCTTTTGCAACAGCAGAGACTCCTGACAATGTTGTCGTTAATGTAATGTGGCCTAAATTTGGCACGACAATGACCTTAGTACCTGGCTTCGGTTCCGTAAACAAAGGTTCAAAAGCATAAGCATTGAACAATTCGTCTTTTTCTCCTACCAATACCGTTAAGGGCTGTTTTACTGATGCTATGTCCGCTCTAAAATCGGAATGTGGGCTTAGATTTCTCAATAGATTAAAGGAATATTGCGCAACCTGATATTTTGCGGTTTGTGGATCTATTGCATAGGTAATTACTGGTAAATGACCGAATATCTTTTGGCCTACGGGTCCGAGTAATAGAATTCCAATAATTCTTGGATAACTAACTTTTGCCCACCCACCATTATTAGGCTTCACGGTCGGTGAATTATAGGCAATATATGGCGAAAGCAGAATATATTGACTAAAAAGATTCTGTCTATTACTTGCTGCAAATCGTAATACAAATCCGCCACCAGATGAAAACCCCACAAGCGTGGCTTCATGTTGTTTTAAAACTTGATTAACGAAATCTTCCATATCATCTTCGAGTTGACCAATATAATCTATATCACCTTTTCGGCCTGAATTGCCATGGCCACGAATATCCAGCGCATAAACAGCCATGCCTTGCTTTTTTAAATATTCGGCCAATGGATGCATGCCCAGACTTGAACCGGAAGATCCATGTACCAACACTACTATTTGTTTGGCGTGTTGTTTAGAGTATTCGCGATAGGCCAACTTAGAACCATCACGAGTTGTATAGTAATGCAAATCTGGAATTTTAGAAAAATCAACACTCCGAAATGGAGCAGAAATTGCTTCCAGTTTTGGAATTGATTTTGGTGGTGGATAAGCGATTATGATGCATATAGTAAGAACAAAAACTAGAACAATAGTTACTAAAAGAAATAGTAATTTTTTCATTGGTTGTTGTTTCCTTCTTTGTCTTTGATCACCTTTTGTTTTTGGTTATCACTATTTCCACTTGAAAGGAAGTATGTTTATTAAAAATGCCATATGCTCTCTTATAGGAAGTAAGTCCTACAGACGATCTTTACAATTACTGTCAAAATAACTTAGTCCTGCGGCACCTAAATAGATTCATTATTGACCCTTCGCCCCTTTTTTTAAGCCGCCCTTTTCTTACCTTCTTTCTGGCTATGATATTCGACTTTTTATTACTCCCGCGATACTATAACATAATTTCAATAATTATTATATATACTTACAAGAATTGCCTGCATGTTTGCACCAATATACATACTTTTATTTCGTCCCTCTATTTAATATTTTTTATATTTAATTAGCATTTAATTAATGCGTTTTTCCTCCAAAATGATTTAATTTTGAATTAATTCATCAATATTTTGTCTGAGTTTCTATTCTTTTTAGTACTGTTTTTTTTCAATAGTTATATTGTCGTCAGTGATTTGGATGGACTTATGCGTATTTTAGTAAAAATAATTTCCACGGGTTGTAATAGATATTTTACGGATTTTTCTTATAATAGAATGATTCGCAAGAAATCTTATGAAAAACGAACAAAAATAAAAAGCAGGAAAAAGCCTTGCCTCAAAATACCCAATCCTTGACGACTTTTGACCTATGTTTTTGGTTTCTTGTACTTAGTATAGGAAAGCTGATTTTACCAAATTATTCTGATTTGTCAGATTTGCCGTGGACTGCATGATCAGCCGTTTTTTTGTTTGCGGATGATAAATAAATTATTCCTCCTAATAACTCTGCTATCTCCATGACTGCTGCTAACATTTAAAACATTCAATTTTTCCTGTCCATTTAATATACCCATCATGGCATTAACCACTACTTTTTTTTAGTCATATAATCCTTGATATTAGTCAACGCCTTTCTCCTATATGCTAAGCTTCCATGATAAATATTACAAAGATTTTCACAGGTCCGTGCATACCTTTAAAAGGCACTCCCTGTATATCGGCTGTGGCACTAGGACCTGTGATAAAACAGAACTGGCTAGGGATTTTCTCCGTATTCTTGAATACCTGTTCGATGACATTCTCGTAGATGGCGTAGAGTCTACTGATAGGCAAAATGGCTATATGAACAGGCGGTGCAACGGAAACAAGCCTGGGGTGATTCTTATGAAACATCAAACCGAGTGTTCCGGTTTCGGCCACGGCAAAATCAGCTGAAGTAATGCCTGCGTCCACGATAAATGCGGATTTTCTGAATTCTTCCCGGCTCGAAAAATCCTGAACTTTACTGACGGAAACACCATTCTGAATACCGAATGTCTTGATATCTACGCCATAAATATCTCCAGAGATTGTCAGGACAGACTTGAGTCCCTCAGTTGATGCGATATCGGACAATATGCGTATAGCGTCCTCTTTATCTTTCGCCCGATATACTTTACCGGTCTGCCAGTTCAACTCGGAAGTGAAACGCTGCAACAACTTATCTTGATCAAGATTGATCTCTGAAAGGAAAGGTTTTATCGGTCTTTGGGGAGGGATAACCTTCCTTACGGATTTCAATCGGCCTAAAATCTCTTCACGGGCATTAATGCTCATATAGTCTCTTTCTTATCGATATCCACCGAACAGACAGGCTCGTTTATTAGATCTTTCCACCTTTCATGAAAGGTTTTGGCAGGCACAGCCATTAGATCCCTGCACTTGAACCAACCCCGAGTGCCGAATGGAATATCCTTTATATAGCCATCCTTGGACAAACTATTCAATATAAGTCTAACACATTTCACTCCCAGATTCCACGCCCAGCCTTGATTCATGCCAAACGACAGTGTCGTCGCCACAGTAGTATGAAGTATTGGATGCTTCTTTTGGATCTCACGCCATCTATACTCGAGAAAGAGGAACGGATGGTCTACACCCGCTGGACAAGTCTGCTTGCATGAACCGCAGAGCGTGCAGGCGCGGTAGAGATCGGTCGTGTTCTCTATGCCCAAAAGCAAAGGATTGATGGCTTGACCCATAGGACCTGTATACACAAATCCGTATGGATAGCCGCCTATCTTGGCATATACAGGACAGGTGTTTAGGCAGGCGCCACAGCGGATACATTTAAGAATACCTCTCACCTTGAAGTCCTTATATATCTCAGAGCGGCCGTTATCCAGTATCACTAAGTAGATCTCCTCCGGACCGTCAAGTTCATCGGCCTTCTTCGGTCCGGTGTCAAAAGATACATAGCTTGTCATCTTCTGACCGGTACAATTTCTGGCCAGCATCCTGATCATGTGGATAGCATCATCCATAGTGGGAACTACCTTCTCCAGACTCATGATCGCCACAAGTGTCTTCGGAGATGATTTATTCATGCGGATATTTCCTTCATTCTCCACATTGATGAAGGTTCCTGTATCGGCTACTGCCATGTTGACTCCCACAATACCCATCTCTTGCGCCCTGAATTTTTCTCTTAAGAACACTCGTGCCGCTTTGCCCAGAGTTACGGGATCGGTGCTCGGTTCCTTCAATATGCCGCTCTTCAGGAAGATATCCGAGATCTTTTCGGGTGGAACATTTATAGCGGGCCCCACCAGATGGAAAGATGGAAGGGAAAGCTGCTGAGTAATCACCTCTCCGAGGTCTGTCTCATAAACATTGATCCCGTTTTTAATAAGGTGTTCGTTAAGTCCTATCTCTTCAGTGATCATGGACTTCCCCTTGGTGACATACTGAATGCCTTTCTGCCTGGCAATATCAAGAATGATGTTATTCGCCTCAACTGCGTCTTTTGCCCAGAGCACCTTCACGCCTCCGGAGATCGCCTTCTTTTCAAATTCCTCGAGCAACTCCGGCATTCTTTCCAGAACATCGGCCCGGATCGATCGCGAATATGATTCCGCAGCCATCGGATCCGGGAAGGTAGATAAAGCGATCTGGCGCATGACGGGAAACCCCAAAGAGACTAGGGTGAGAAATTGCTGACTATACTCATTTTTCATCTCTGTGTGAGCAGTTTCCAAAAAATGATCAACACGTGAGTGCATATCAGACATCCTTCCCGTTTCCGGCAAGGAAACTGGCAAGATGCATGGCCCGTTTGCCAGGATGATTACGGTGCAGGTATCCGCTGATGTTCAGCAAACAACCAGGCTCACACAGAAGAAGAATTTCTGCTCCTGTGTTCATGAAATTCCGGGCTTTGTCCTTAACTATCGCCTCGGATATCTCCGGGTATTCCACAGCAAATTCGCCACCAAAACCACAACATGCTGTCGAATTTTCTAAATCTACATATTGAGCGCCTTTTACACCGGCAATGAGCTTTTTGGGTTGATCGGATACACCAAGCCCTCTGAGGATATGACACGACTCGTGGTAGGCGACCTTGCCTTCGTAGGAAGCGCCGACATCGGTTACACCAAGTTTGTCTACGATATACTGGCTCAACTCAAATACCCTGTCGGCAAGACTGTTTGCACGATCCCGCCAGGAGGGCTCGTCTTCGAAGAGTTCCGGATAATGATATTTAACCATATAAACGCAAGATCCTGCGGGACTTACTATGCAGTCGTCATTACCGAAAACATCTATAAAGTGTTTGGCTACACACTTCGCCTGGTCGCGGTATCCGGCATTAAACAAGGGTTGCCCGCAGCAGGTCTGTTCAGGATGATATGTGGGTTGTTTGCCGAGACGTGAAAGCAGCTTATATGCAGCGACGCCTATTTCCGGCAACATGATGTCCACGGTACACGGAATAAACAGAGAAACCTTCAAAATATCCTCCTAAATATTCTTATGGATTGCGCCAGCACTGCAGTAATGGCCGTTAAGGCAACGGCGACATTGTCTCGAGGATGTATGATTAGTGCGTTGTTCTTCATAATCCCTCCCTAATTTGATTTTAACTTCCGTCTGTCTTTTGAGTTTTAATTCATTTAAGAATAGCTCCCTGGGCCGCCGAGCCTACCATCTTGACATAGCGCCGCATATAGCCCAGCGGGATTGGCTTCGATAACGGTTTCCAGACTGCCAGCCTTCGTGTAATTTCGTCCGGTTTCAAATCTATGTCCAGCCTACGTCCGGGTATGTCAATCGTAATGACGTCGCCGTTTTGGATGATAGCAATCGGCCCGCCGCACGCCGCTTCAGGCGAGACATGCCCGATACATGGTCCGGCCGTAGCACCGGAGAAGCGGCCGTCCGTGATCAAGGCCACATTGGTGAACCCTGCCAGATCAAGTCCCATGGTAACCGCCAGGGTTTCGGGCATACCGGGCCCCCCTTTAGGTCCTTCGTAGCGGATGACAATTACTTCGCCTTCTTTTAGTGTTTTGTTACGGATGGCCTGCAGGACGTCGGCCTCGGCGTCGAAGACCCGCGCCGGACCGGTGAAGATACGCATATGTTCGGCTACCGCTGATTGCTTAACCACCGCTCCCTCAGGCGCGAGAGTGCCGAACAGCGCGACCGTACCGCCTTCCGGCATAAAGGCATGGGCTTTATCCGGAATGACGGCTGGATTTTTCACTTCGGCCTGATCGATAATATCGCCTACACTCATGCCTGATACAGTCGAAGGATCGCGATGAAGATTTTCGCCGAGCATTTTCATGACGGCCGGTATACCGCCGGCTACGAAAAGATCAACCATGCCGTGGGGGCCGTTGGGAGAAATCCCGCACAGGGTCGGGATGGTGTTGCTGTAGTTGTTGAAACGCGACAAGGGTAATTCGAGTTCAAGTTCATGAGCAATGGCTGGCAGGTGCAGGGCAATATTAGTGGATCCTCCAATTGCCAGATTCACCATCAGCGCGTTTTCCAGGGACTCACGGGTAATGATTTTCCTGATGGATATTTCTTCTTCGACCAACGCTACGATACGATGACCGGCATGTCGGGCATAAAGGAGTTTGGCGGAATGAAAGGCCGGGACAGTGGCCGAACCTGCCAGGCTGATATCCAGAGCTTCCGTGAGGGACTGCATGGTATTGGCTGTGCCCATCACTTCGCACGAGCCGCATGTTGCCGCCGTGGCCGTTGCCAGTTTATCAAACAGATTGGTGTAGTATTTGTGATCTACCGCGCCGCTCATACTCGGTTTGAAACGGATATCCCAGGCATTCGGTCCTCCGGTAACAAAGATGGCGGGTAAATCCAGCCGGGCGGCGGCCATGATCATACCGGGGATGATCTTGTCGCAACTGGCGATAAAGACTATGCCGTCATAGCGCATGCTGCGGACATGCGTCTCAATGATGTCGGCAATCAGATCGCGTTGAGCCAGAACAAAGCGCATACCGGCGTGGCCTTCGGTCATGCCGTCGCAGGGAGCGGGAACATTGAACTCGAAAGGCAATCCGCCGGCCGCGTTCACTCCATCCTTGACCCTTTGAGCGATCATACCCAAATGCATATGGCCGGGATTGATCTCCGTCAGTGAATTGGCAATGGCAATAATAGGCCTTTTGCCCGCCTCGGTAAGGTCGACTCCTGTGCCTTGAAAGATCGATTTCCGTACGAAGCACATAGGATAATCGCTGTCGTCAAAAATAGGTGAACTTTGCGGTTTCTTCATATTAGAGCCTCCTTTAAATACTTCATCCTACTGTCCTTAATAACCAGGGCTGTTTTGTTGTTCAGATTAAAATCCACGTTTCCATATTTTTCTCCTTTTCTAACGCAAACCGACAACACTGGCGAAGCTTCCGCCCAGAAGCTTTTCCCTGACTTTTTTATCAGGGAACATCTTCTCAATCCTTCGTTTTATAAAGCCATAGTCGTATTGATGATCAGCTCCATGGAACCCATAGGGGCCGTCCGTGCCGAAGAAAAGCCGGTCTGCACCGATAATATCTACAGCCTTTCGGGTTGCTTTCTCGCTTGTATAGCTCGTCTGCGAAAGATCCAAATAAACATTTTTGAGATTTTTGACCTTCTCCCAGGTGTCCGCGTAATTGGGAAAACCTGCATGGGCCAGAATGAGCTTGAGGTTTGGCACCTTTTTCAGCAAGGCTTCGAAATTACCTTCTTCGCCGAATCCAACATGAATGAGTAGCGGTTTGCCGGTCTTGGCCAGCCTCTCAGCAACGGGCGCTAGTTCCACAGGCTCGAAGTGATGCCAGAATGGGTGTGCCTTGACGCCTATGAATCCATCCATATCTTTATACTTTTCAAACTCCGCCACCTGATCTTTCTTTCCTTTGGGATTCACAAATATCCAGCCAAGAAACTTATCCGGATGCTTCCTGACAGTGCTGAACACCTTCTCATTATCCGGGTCAGATTCAATGGCGTAGGGCTTCCCCAGAATCTTAACTTCGCCACGATCAGTAAAATTTGAGATTAACGCCTTTCCCAGTCCCCTCGAAAGGGAATGTTCCAATATCAACTGCAATAGATTAATGAGGAATACTGGCGGTTCTTTGAAGGGTTCTATCATGCTGCCCATGAGTGCTACCTTGTCGATTCCGGATTTTTGCATCTCGCCTATAAGACGATCTACCGAAAATACCCTCTCTTCCAAGTGATAATGGCAATCAATTATCATATTCTTTCTCCTTTATGTTTTATCTTTTTTATATGCCGTGCAGTATGGTAGAACTTCGTATCAATGCTGTTATATTTTTTTGTTCATTGTCTGTAACCTGCGGGAGCGGACTCCTGACGGTTGCTGTAATCGGGTGGCCCAGTTGACGCAATGTTTCCTTAAAGACAGCTTGCCGAGAATTTCTCCCGATCATGGTGGGGAAAGGCAGATGGCTTATGGCCTTAAAAGCAAATTTTTGAATAACGGGTGAGATATCAAAAGTATTCATTAGTCCGATGTGGTTGTAAATAACATCTTCAATCCTGCGTGCTTTGGCATAGTCGCCAGACATCCAGTAATTATAACATTCAACAACCGCGCGGGGCGCTACCGACGGTATGGAACACATAACTCCGGCACCGCCTGATTTTAAATTTGTCAGAAGAAGCTGACTGGTTCCGCTGAATAATGAAAAATCCCTGTCGGATACAGCCTGAATATTCCGTTTCATTTCACTCACGCATACGGAACTCTCTTTTGCGCCCATTATGCCATTGATATTGTAAAGCTTATTCATTTCCTTCGAGCCGAAAAACAATCCGGTTATTTGCGGAAAATGATAATACATAATCATTTTTTTAGTATGCTGAACTATATGCGAATAGAAAGAAAACACATCAGCGTAACGCAACGGATAATAAGCGGGAAGCGCTACCAGATAACCGTCGAAGGAAAGACCGTCAACTTTTTCAAAGAAAGTCAGGATTTCGGCAGTACTAAGAAAGGTACAACCAATGATGACTGGTATCCGACCTTTTACCTTTTCCACAACCGTTTTAACAATACTGCCTTTTTCATCGAATGAAAAATATGGTGATTCACCTCCGCTGCCCAGAATCAAAAGACCATGACAACCTTCAGATATATAATACTCAATAAGATGTTCCATCCCGGCGAGGTCTAAACTTTCATCTTCTTTTAAAGGAGTAGGAACAACAGGGTAAACTCCGCAATATTTTTTAAATTTGCTCATAGAGTCACCTCGGCAATTATTTTAAAACATCAGATATTATTAATGAGTCACTCATTACTGCACATAAAATGAAATTTTTTTATGGCGCATTATACCCGAGCTGCGCGGAAACCTGTGAAGATTTGTTTAATGATAACCGGTTATAACCTAGCATAAAATTAGAAATATGGAAATTGAGGATAATAGGAAGAAGTCCTCATTTCACTTAAACTGAAAAAATAAACAATTCGATCTTGCATGTTCTTCGAGCCGCAATCAATAATCAGCAATGTTAATCGAGAAGACTTTTATTGGGGAAAAGAACCGCTATGCTGAAGCATGTACGGCTCAATGAACGTACCCCCAAATAGTGAGATGTCGATCTATTTTACTGCGTTTTTCGGTTCTTTTCCGGCCTTAAACACGAGAACTTTTTTACAGTTCAATTCGTGAAAATAGATAACTTCCAATCAACAAAAATAATAAGGTAATTCCACTTAAAACCAAAAGGTCTAAAGGTAGCCCGAAATGATAATTATTAGTAAGTAAGCCTCTCAAAGCATCTACCCCATAGGAAAGTGGATTGATTATTGTTATTTCCGCTACAATCTTTGGTAATCCTTGTAATGGGAAAAGTGCCCCGGAAAGAAAGAATAAAGGCATTACCAGAAAATTCATGATCAATTGAAATCCTTGAAAATCTTCGAGCATGGAAGCAACAGCAGTACCTAAAGCAGTAAAAAGAAGTGCAATCAAACTCATGACTATCAACGCTACCGGTAACGCCGAAATACTTGATGGCCGAAAACCGACTGCTATAGAAATTAAAAACACGATCATTCCCTGGATAGTGGCAACTGCTGCTCCTCCCAATGTTCTTCCGATCATAATAATAAACCGCGATACTGGGGCTACCATAATCTCCTTCAAAAATCCGAATTGCCTGTCCCAAATGATTTCTATGCCAGAGAACATCGAAGTAAATAAAATACTCATTGCAATAATTCCCGGTGCCAGAAATTCAATATAACTGCCCTCTCCAGCCTTTTGAAAGATTGGACCGAGACCATAACCCAGAGCTAATAAAAAAAGTAATGGTTGTCCCAGTGATCCGATAATTCTTGATTTGGAGCGTAAATATCTTTTAAGCTGCCTTAACCATAATATGTAAATTACCATAACCGTAAATTATCCCTTATCTTTTCCACAATCTTCTTACCATTCTCATACGATCCGTGCTGTTAGCCTCTTCTTCACGAATAGCATGTCCAGTTAAAGTCAAAAAAGCATCTTCTAAAGAATTGGTATGGGTTTGTTTTCTTAATTCATTGACTGAACCACTGGCTATGATCCTGCCACGATCGATAATTGCTATTTTCTCTGCTACTCTTTCTGCTTCTTCCATATAGTGGGTGGTAAAAAAGACAGTGATACCTTCTGTCTTGTTTAAATTATCAACATAACGCCAAATATGATTTCTTGTTTGAGGATCAAGTCCCAAAGTAGGTTCATCCAAAAATAATATTTTGGGATGGTGCAGGAACCCTCGAGCAATTTCCATTCTTCTTTTCATCCCTCCGGAAAAATTCTTAACCAGATCGTTTTTCCGTTCCCAAAGGTCGACATATTTTAAAAGCTGCTCTATTCTTTCACGTCGCAAGCCTTTCGGCACTTTGTAGAAAACTCCATGAAACTCCATATTCTCATAAGCAGTGAGCTCCTCATCCAGGCTTGGATCCTGAAATACAATTCCAAAACTCTTCCTGACAGCAGATTGATTTGAGATATCGTTTCCATCCAACCTCATATGTCCGCTGGTAGGATGTAGCAGAGTGGTCATCATTTTTATTGTAGTACTTTTCCCCGCACCGTTTGGCCCTAAAAAAGCAAAGATTTCTCCCTCCTTTACTGAAAAAGAAATATTATCAACAGCAGTAAAACCATCGAACTTTTTAGTTAGATTATTCACTTCAATTATGAGTCTTTTCCTATCCATTCTACACCAATATAAACTTTTCCTGCCTTTTCGACAAGTTCGGTTTTACATTCGGTTTTACATTCACAGAAAGTGAGATGCAATGTTGATATTTATCGTCTGACATATACTTTGTTGATTAGATTGTAAGGTGTAACGGCTAAGCTCATGGGGGCGCCGCGCCTCCGCCTTACTCATGGACGTTTCAGGAATCTGAAGTAGAAGGCCACAAATACCAGGACGATTCCTACGTTCACCATCAACCGTTCCCAGAACCGGTTCTTAAAGAACAAGACATCGATCGCGATGATCACGGCTGCCATCAAGACTACGTAGAGTGCGGTGGTCGTCTGGTTTCCCATTTCAGTCCCCGTTTAACTGTTCGGCGCTCCAGTGGCTGCCTAACATTGTTTATATGGATCGGTGTTAATATTCCAAACTTCAAAAATTACCATTTGTAACCTAGCATAAAAGTCATAATTTGAAAAATGAAGAGTACAGGAAGTAATTGTATAATAAATAACGTTACTATATGTTCTTCCCACAAAGGTTTTATCCTCCGAAACGCTGTAATACTTGGTAGATCGCATTTGTACCAAATTCAACTGCGTTTATTGGAATCCGCTCGTCAGCCGCGTGAATCGTCTGAATGAAACTGAAGCTTTTTGGCAATGGCATAGGCAAATAGCCATAGGTCTGAATACCGAGCTGGGAAAAGAACCGCGCATCGGTGGTGCCACTCAAAAGCATGGGGACAGGAGTGCCATCCGGGTCAGCCTCTTTCAAAATGCCTGCTAGTGTGTTGAATAACCCCATGTCTGGTACGGACGGTCCTGGACCGGGATCGTATCGAATCACGTCAATCTCAAGAGTCTCTTCAACGATTTTGAATAGTTCGCTAATCAAGTCATCCGGCTGGAAACCGGGCAGCAGACGACAATCCAGTTCTACGGAAACTTCGCTTGGAATGACGTTGATTTTGTTGCTTGCATGTACAATGGCCGGGCTTATTGTATTATGCAACAATGGATCAAAAAGATTACCTCTTTCACCCAACAAGTTGAGGATGCGATTAGTCAGCCGAGGATTGAGGAGTTGGCCGAGTATCAGGTAACTTATCCCGCCAAGCGACGAGGCCATTGCGCTAATCATGAGACGTGCCGGCGGTGTGATGTGCACCGGCAACCTGCGTTTGTCTAACCTTTGCAGGAACCGAGACAGCTTGACCATAGCCCCACCGCGAACCGGCAAGGATCCATGCCCGCCTGGACCACGAAAGGTTACTTTGAGCCAACAGAGTTGCTTTTCGGAAATCTGAATAGGGTAGAAACGGCGATTGCCGACAAACACGGTGAATCCGCCAAATTCACCGATTGCATAACGCACGCCATCGAACTCTTCAGGATGTTTTTCAACGAGAAATTTCGCCCCATAGTCGCCGAAGGCTTCTTCATCGCACACTATGGCCAAAATAATATCACCTGGCGGCCTTAGATTCTTAGCCTTTGCCCGCAAGAGAGCAGCCAACATCATGGTTACACCACCCTTCATATCCAGTGCACCACGCCCATATATAAACTCATCAACCAGCTTGCCCTCAAAAGGTGGATAACGCCATTGTTGATTTTCAGTCGTCACGACATCTATGTGGCCATAGAGTAGTAATGGGGCGGCGGTTCCCTGGCCGGGTAATCGAGCAATGAGGTTTGGGCGATCTGGTGATTTTGCAAGTATCTTGGTATCTATTTCAGCCTGGGTCAGAAGGTCGTTGATAAACGCAATGCAATCGGACTCATTGCCGGGTGGATTGGTAGTATCAAACCTGATCAGTTTCTGTAACAACTCGACTGGATTCTGATAGATGTGGGACAAGGATTCTTTTTTGCCCATCGATTATATCCTTTTGTTAAATGTTCTTTTGCATAGGTGACCTGACTTGTCCCTCTATACTTGTATCATATGTTAATTTAGAGTTCGAGCAATATTGAATGTCAATTAATATTGATTACCAATGGAAAGGTTGTATGAATTGGTTAAAAAAGAAACCCAATATTAGGAAGAAATAGATAAATTTTCGATTCCAAAACTAAAGGAAACTCTATTCCTGTAGTTTATCCTGATAAGCGTTTCTCGAATATTCTTACTTAATCCACCCGCAAGATAACCGCTTCGCCTTGTGCCAGGCCGCCACATATGGATGCCACACCATAGCCGCCGCCTCTTCTCTGAAGTTCATAGGCCAAATGCATTGTGATTCTGGCGGCACTCGCGCCTACGGGATGACCGATAGCAATGGCACCTCCATTGACGTTGGTCTTTTCCAGAATCTCTTTCCATTTTTTTTCATTATCATTCGCCAGCATTTTTGTGGCCGTCAGAGTAACGGCAGCGAACGCTTCATTGATCTCAATCAGATCCATTTGGTCCAAGGTCAAACCTGACCTGTCCAATGCTTTCTGAATAGTATAGGCTGGGATTTCGGCAATCGCTCTGGGCGCTGTCGCCGATGCGACGGCAGCCACAATCGTAGCCAGAGGTTTAAGTCCTTTCTCTTTTGCTTTCTGCCTCGTCATGAATAATATTGCGCTAGATCCAGCACTAATGGGTGGCGCATTGCCGGCTGTAACTGTCGGGCTTCCATAAATAGGCCGTAGTTTGGCGAGGGATTCCATGGTGGTTTTACGGGGTGATTCATCCTTTTCAATGACTATGGGGTCTCCTTTTTTCTGAGGAATAATTACTGGAATGAGTTCTTCGCCGATTTTGTACTTTCCCGCAGCGAAAGCCTGTGCATATTTTGTTTGGCTTCCCAGCGCCCATTCATCCTGCATCTCCCGAGTCACCCCATGCTCCAGTGCAACTTCCCCCGCGTCTTTGGCCACCGGGTTAAATCCCATGGCAGTGTATCCCAATTCAAAAAGACCATCTATGAGTTGGATATGTCCCAACCTCATCCCTTTTCGCAAGCCAGGTGCCAGATGTGGTGTCCTAGGCATATTTTCGGAACCTACGGTCATGGCGATTTCCGCTTCACCCGCTCTGATGGCCACAAAACCAAGGCGCAGACAAGTGAGCGAGGAGCAGCAGGCTCGATCAAGAGAAAGAGAGATGTTTTCTGCGGGGAATCCTGCCAGGAGAGTAGCCTGCCTTGCCGGCACATCTGTTTCCAGAGCAAGCTCCGCTAGAACACAGCTGCCATAGTTGATTTCATCGATTTCACCGGGGTTGATTCCAGCTCGCTTGACAACCTCTTTCATGATCATGACCCCGAGATTAATACTGGGAATATCCGCCATGGCCGAGTTGAAATTGCTGAAAGGTGTCCTTGCGGCGCTGACAATAACGATATCATCTTTGTTTTGCATATTGAATTATCTCCTCATCAGTTATTTATTTATGTTCAGGATATATGTACCATTAACATCCATCAGAAAGGCCCCGTCGAGTCTGATCACTTCACGGATTAACATGCGATTTTCGATGATGTGTCTGACCAGTATGGTTTTGGTCAAATTGTGTCAAAATATAAAATACGATTTCAGCATACATGTAAACCTTTTCTGCCCTTTGAGCAAGCACCAAAAAACGATTTTATCTTCTCCGTAAAAGCATAAATAAATATGATGTCAACATTTCTCATTAGCGTAAAATTTATTTATTATGGATTGAAATCTTGCATATGTATCAAGGTTAGCGATTTGGGGACTACAGGAAGTTGTCAATAAAAAATTCAATCTCTACACCGATTTTAAGATAGCTTCGTCCTATAGCAACATTGAATTATTAAATACCTTTTGTTAAGTTCCAAAAAGTTACCGGATTAGTGAGCTAGCACAACCGTTCCCGCTTAATTCTATGATGTATCAGAATGGTGGATGGACCGTCATAAATGTTAAAACGTCCATGCCGTTGACTTCCGCCTTGGTGTTTTCCCCATTTATTACGCGAATCATTAAATCAATCATCTGGTCACGAAGCTGATTCAATTGGTTGCCCTCTACAAGAATGCCTGCATTGACATCCATGTCGTCTTTCATAGCCTTGAAGATCCTGGTATTACTGGCTACCTTGATGACGGGCATAACCGGAAAACCGATGGGATTTCCCCGGCCGGTGGAAAAGAACATGAGTTGAGAGCCGCTGGCAGCGAGCCCGGCCATGGAATCGCCATCATAGCCTGGTCCGTCCTGAAGGATAAGGCCATGCTCGGACGGTACTTGGCCATAATCAACGACCTGATTTATTGTTGTGGTCCCACCTTTGAAGATACATCCCATGGATTTTTCGGCAATCGTGCTCATGCCACCGTCCATATTGCCGGGAGAGATAACAAGGCTTGCCAGTTCACCCATAACATCCTGAGTCAGCTTTTCGGCACGTGCAATCATTTGTTCGATTTGTCCGGCCACCTGTTCGTTTTTAGCACGTCGCGTAAGAATGTCCGTTGTCCCAATCATTTCCGTATTTTCGCCGAATATGACCGTTGCGCCTTTCTCCACGAGCCAGTCGGAGACAGCACCTATGGCGACGTTAGCTGTTATGCCCGACATGGCGTCAGATCCGCCGCATTCCATCGCAATCAGCATTTTATCCCAAGATACGGTTACTCTCGGTTGCCTGCCGATTTTCTCTAGTATACGGCGGGCGGCGGCAATCCCCTTGCGAGATGTCTCGATGGATCCGCCATCGGTCTGCACATTAAAAACTTCAATGGGTTTGCCTGCATTATTGATCAAAGGAAGTAGCCAAGTCGTATTGGATACTTCACAGCCTAATCCGATGAGGACCACACCGCCTACATTGGGGTGGTGCACTAAACCAGAGAGGATACGGAACAGAATCTCGACGTCCCGGGGTCCGCCCCGGCCACATCCATGGGCGTGGGGGGCACATATCGCTTCCGGTACCTCCCGTCCTATTCGATTGATGACGCCGTTGACACAGGATACTGTGGGAAGAACAAGAACGTGATTGCGAATGCCGACACTTCCGTTTTTTCGTATATATCCTCTGATGTCATTCATTTTTTCCACCGCTTACTTTCCAGATTGTGTGTGTGGACCCATTGCCCTTTTTTAATCATCTGCGTGCTTACGGCCACAACTTCGCCGTATTTTATGATTTCTTCCCCAATAGAAATATTACGAAGGGCGATCTTGTGACTGATGGGTATCTCATCTAGGGTTGCAAAAGCTTCGATCCCGTTTGCCGTTATCGTATCCCCAGCAGTAATGGCCGTTAAGGCAACGGCGACATTGTCTCGAGGATGAATGATTAGTGCGTTGTTCTTCATGCAGGCTTTCCTGCTTCATCATCAGGAAGACGAAGCGATTGCTATCAAGCTTTATGAGTATTGATGGTCCCCAAGTTACGGATATCTTTTCAGCTTGTCAGAGCTTTTTTTGCACTTCCGCCCATACCTCTTTGACGTCCATGGGGACAAAGCCGGGCTTGTTGAACCGTTCTTTCCCTAGTTCATAGACGGTCTTGTTGTAGGGAGCATTGACCTTGTTCTGCCTGGCAAGTTTGAGGATGTAACCGGTCAGGGAATCAAGCTCCGAGTTCGTGCCGCCGCGCTGGATAATGTCCTGGCTCATGCTGGACATTACCATTTTGGCCACATTCTTCTTGAACAGGGGCAGTGTAAGAGACCGGGGAAGCAGCGCACTGGCTGTTAACAGAAACCACGGCGGCATACCACCAAGCTTGCACTCTTTGTAGCCAGCGGCCTTCACAATCCGGACACCTTCATACAGCGTATTCGTAAGAAGTCTCTGAAAGGTATCGAGGTCGGAAATCTCTTTGAATCCATGTCCCACCAAGGTCGTAAGGGAATTGGTGAGGTTCACCACGATCTTGGAATGCACTGCATCCTGAAGATGCTCGGTGATGACAGTCTCAACACCCTGGTTGAAGATATCGGCTATGGCGTTCATCTCCGTCAGCAGGCTGTTATCTGGAGTACCGAGGACAAGTGGTCCTTTTTTCTGATAGCCTACGGTAACCGGATGATCCATCCAAGCGTTATAGCTGACAATGCAATAGATTATCCGAGAAAAGTATTTAGGCAGGATCTGCTGATTATCCATTCCATTAGCCATAGAGACAATGATTACATCTTCCCTCGCATTGGCCTTGATCAAGTTGGCAATGGATTCGAGGCTGTAGTTCTTCACACCGATGACAATTACGTCCATGGACTTCAGGTCAGAAAGATTCTCCATGACCTTTACCGGCACGGTTGTCATGGTTTTATCTTTACTATCTCCCTGATAGTGAGTTATGCCACCGGTCTTCAGTGCATCGATAATTTTACCCTGGTCGAGAAAATAGGTTTCTTTGTGGAAAGGTGCCACCCATCCTCCCACCGATGCTCCTATGGCTCCTGTTCCGAAAAAGGCAATCTTCAGGTCATTAGTCGGTAATTTCATACTGGCCTCATCATCGAGAGTATAGTTGCTTATAGGAATGTTCTGTACCCATTCGGGCACCAGGGAGTTAGGCAGGTCAAAACATGCCGACATATGTTCGGCATAGCGGGTCTGGAAGGGGATTTTTTCTATCTCGAGCCTTTTGAGCATAGGTGCGAAGGAAGTATCACCAAGTTCGATGAAGGGGTTCTCAGCTTTCGCACCCTTCTTGAACAGAAACTGCATGTTCTTTTTCACATTGAACGTGGCCCGAAAATCAGTCCGGCTCTGCAGCAGTTTCCCTCCTTGTTGTGAATATAGGAAAGATGAAACATCGAATTTGGTGGGGTTGCCATCCATGGGGATACTAAGAGACAGATATACGCCCCCATTATTGTCCATGGCCTTGACGATGCAATTGCCGTCTTCATGATATATATCGATGTCCTGGGTTACTTTGGGCAGGCCCCAGATCGTGCGGCCCCTGATGGTGTTCTCCTTCGAGGTGACCGGCATTCCTGCGATATAGTAGCCGAAACGGCTGAATGAATCGGTGACCATGGGCAGGACAGGGACATTATAGCAGGGATCGACCATCACCGGTATGGCAATGGCAATCTCGTTGTACGGCCGTACGCCCATAACATTTTTATACTCGTAGCAGGAAAAAGCCACTAGTGCACGGCCCTTGGTCATCCTCACCGGCACTATCCTTGAACTCAACTGTTCGGCAATGAGGGCAGCAGCTTTTTTATAGGAGCACATGAATACAGCCACTGCGCAGTTTACATCTCCGTAGAAGGTGGGAAACAGATAATCCTTGGTTACACTTTCATTCATCCGGAGGGGCTGCGATGCCTTGCGAAGGGTAAAGCGTTGATAAAAATCATTGCTAAACCGGGTTCCGTTATCCAATATTTCCTCTGGTACATCCCAAGTTGCCTTCATTATTTATCTCCTTTTCTCAAAGACTGACGGCCTTATCTTCGTTATAATGGTTTGATAAGAAACTGCTTCCCGCATTCGAGAGTATAGGGCAGCTATGCTTGTATGTCAATGTTATCTTGGCCACAAATGTGGGGGTGTCCATGTTTGTCGTCAGGCATAAATTGTGTTTATTACCGGTCGTAATCATGCATATTCGCAGAGGTTGACGATTGTTTCTTTCAGGAAGTTGTCCATGTGGAATGCACCTACTATTCCAAAGTATTTAACGGTTATTTAGATTGAAGATTACTTGATATAACTTTTTATTCTAAGTTATTTCAATTATTAATCTGAACCCGTTTTTTTATTCTTAGAAATCCTGAGGTAGTTAGCAATGGACTGCACTTCAGGAACTCTTATGATAAAACAAAATAATAAGTACATGATACCATAGGGAACAAGTACCAGTATTGCCCGGAGAATTGGATTATATTGACTAAAAAAAATCTTAATACTCCATGCTATAATTGCTCCCATTCCTGCAGCAAACCATAATTTTACAATATATGAAAATTCGAGCCCACTTTTTCCAATGCGTCTATTGAGGCTGGAGCGCAATAGGATAAATTCTATCCAACCACACAAGCCTGAAGCGATGGTGATACCAGCTGCTCCCCATCTGATATCAATACCTATCAAGGAAGGAACTCGCTGAGATAACAAGTAGCCAAGACATGACGCCAGGACAACTCTGATAATTGCGTATCGGAGGGGCGTACGAGTATCACGTAGAGCGTAAAACGTGGAAGAATAGAGGCGACCTAATGTTGATGCAAGGAGTCCGATTGCCGAACCAGCAATTATTCCCCATACATATAAAGTATCGGCGTGTGTAAATTTGCCGTGTTGATATACCGCCGCTGCTATAATATCACCAAATGCTAGAAAAACCATAGCACAGGGTATAATAAAAAATGCGATCCGCCTCAGGCCATTATTGAGTTGTTTTTGAAGATGTACTGAAACTTGGTTATCGCTCCCCACTATTTTTGACATGGCGGGCAGTTCGGCGGCTGACACTGACATGCCGAAAAGGCTTACTGGCAACGTATAAAGGGCTTGTGCATAGCTCAACCCAGCAACTGCGCCGCTGGTTAGAAAGCTTGCAAGGATCTGGTCTATATAACCGCTGATCTGTACCACACCTCGACTGATAAAAACTGGGATGAAATTATAGATTACAGCACGCACGTGGGGAATATTGTAATTAAGAGAAAGCCTTAATCTTTTAATAAAGTTTAGCACGGCAGGTAGCTGTATTATAATCTGCATCGCACTTCCCGCAACAGATCCCCAAGCAACCCACTGCGCAAGTGAATAGAGTCCTCTGCCACCACTAAAAAATATGAGCGTTGCAATTATGGTGAAATTCCAGATAACTGGTGCAGTGTAAGAAAGAAAGAATTTGCCGTGACTGTTTAGTATACCGAGGCACCATGCCGACCATACGAGCAGACCGGCACCAGGAAATAATATCATCACCAAGAGAATGCATAGTTCTCGTTTCTCACCGGTAAAACCGGGAGCTATCGTGTAAATTAACCATGGTGCAGTTAGAATACCAATCACTACAATGATCGATGTTGCTAGCATCAACAGAGCTGCAATAACACCTGCAACTTGCTGTGCTTCATCTTCTTTATTCCGTGCTAACAGTTTGGCATATACTGGAATAAAAGAAGCCGACAACACTCCCTCGCCAAAGAGGTTTTGTAAGAAATTAGGAATACGAAACGCCGCATTAAAAGCATCTGCGGCGTCGCTGTTTCCGAAAAAATACGCGAAGACGCTTACGCGAATGAGTCCAGTGATACGGCTGAGCAGGATGCCGCTGGCGATTAGGAAAGCGTGCCATTTTGTTGACGGGCTAGGTTGGGGATTTGTATGCTCTTTGTTTTTAGACATATTTGCTAAAGCAGACCGGCAACGTTTTTACTATAATTTAAATATCAATATAGCACATGTCTTTTTTTCCAAAAAGAAAAATACAAAGCATTACTGATTGCCGATTGAAGGGTTTTATGAATTTCATAATTGACAATTTGAGGAAGAAAGTCGTGACTCATGATCGTCTTCACTTACTGTCAAGAAAGCTTTGTTTTGAGACATATATATAAACGTCTGTGTTAGTTAGGGGCAGGTTAGTGAATCAATAAAAAAATAATAATACACTGTACTTGTTCATATTTCATTCTCCCAATATATATTAAGAGATTTAACCCGTTACTTCCTCCCCATATAATCCTTCACGCCGGCCCAGAACTCCTTTGGTGTGATCCTCTTTTCAATGCACTCCCTCCAGTATGCGTTTGCAGTTTCCGACAGCGTATGCAGATCGACTACAGGCTGTTTGATCCGCCTCATCGTCTCTTCGGAAACCTTGGAAGTCCGTATGATTTCACCTCCCGCCGATCTGGTCGCGTCGAGGACGTCGTCTCTTATTTTTTCAAAACCCGGAACGACCATAGTTTCAACTGCCGGTCTGTATATTTCCGCTATCAATGCGTCTTTGTAAATATATTGCAGATGCGATGACATCAGGTCAAATATCGAATCCTCGGGGAATCCTGCGACAGAAAGCGCCACGATCAGAGGGTGTTTGTCCCTGAACGGATGAGACGCCTTGCCGTCTCGTTCGATTATAAACGGTTTGATGGCTGGAAGGGTGCGCTCCATGAAGGTCTTGAGCTGGGCGTTGACGCCGAAGTAGTATAAAGGGGTGGCGAAAACAGCTATATCGGCCTCTATAAATTTTGTGAAGAGTTCCCTGCTCATGTCGTCCTTATGAAGGCATACACCCGGGGTCTTTGTCCAGCATGTATAACAGCTGATGCAATAGTTGATCTTTTTACTGCGCAAGTGAACGATATCTACATTAGCTCCTGCCGACCGCATACCATCGACAAGGGAGTCTAACATAAGCTCCGTCTTGCTCTGGTCCGCTCCTCGCGGACTTGAATTTAACGCTAAAACCTTCATAATCCCCCCTGTGTTTGAATTTATGGGTACCTCATAACAATTAAAATTATGAAGGTACTACTAGGCACAAAACAAGACAAAAATCAGATTTTTTATCTAACTAATAATGAGAAATCTAATTGTTAGATGTGCCCCTATATTTACACTATTAATATTCACTTTTTTATACGTTATCATTTTATGATCATTGATTGATTGTGGCTTACTCCTGAACATGTACCACAAGTTAAGTTAGAATTCCGCCATTTTTTTGTTTATTTCCGTTTGAAAGGTTGAATGATTATCAATGTTGACGATTTGAGGATTTGAGGAAGTAAGAAATAAAATTTCACCTAACAATATCTAATCAGATCCTTCAGAATTGTAGAATACACCTGCAAGTCCACAATATTTGATGGTCGTCAAAATTAAGGATTACCGTTTGAAAGAGAGCATAAATTATTAGGGGTGTAACAATCACTAAATTACCGTCCTCCAACACCAAAGGCGCACCTAAATTGAGAAAAAAAATTGGCTGAACTCTAACTTAACATGTAGTATAAGAATTTAGGGCAGGTCAATTGGCTGTCCCGATATGATCGAGGCAGGCATCATCAACTGGAACATGAAGGAACGTGTGGCGAAGATCATTGCCGGTGAGCCTCTCTCATATTGGCGCGACAGGTTCAGGGATTGCGACGCCTGCGTGGAACCGGTCTATTCCGTGAACGAGGCTGTGGCGAACCCACCCCTTTCAGAACGGGAAATGGTCGTGGAGGTCGCCACCATGAAGGGGGGAACGGTCCGGCAGATAGGAAATCCGATCAAATTCAAATCAGGCCACTACTATGCACCGTCGTGCGGTGTAACGCTGGGGCACAACAACCATGAGATACTGTCACGCCTGGGTTTCAGCGCCCGGGAGATAGAGGCGCTTGAGGCTTGCAGTGCAGTGGGCAGGAAATAAACAATACACAATTTTTGTAAAAAGGGGGAAATAAAATTATATGGTATCCGATCTGGTATTACCATTTTACGAGATCGTCCGGAACAGAGATAATGAACTTGCAGCCCTTGCATTCGCAGGCAACAGGCTTATCGGTTATTTCTGCACGTACACCCCAGTAGAGCTGATTCATGCCTCCGGGTTTGTCCCGGTGAGAATCATGGGCGACGTCGATACCATCGATAAGGCATACGCCCTCACTCCGGATTTCATCTGTCCTTACCTCAGAAAGGCAGTGGAGAAAGGGTTAAACGGCGATTATAAATGCCTTTCCGGGGTCGTGCAGGGATACACATGTGATGCGGCCTGCGGGGTTGCGAATATATGGGAGGAGAATATTGGCGCAGATGTCTTCCACATCCTGCCGCTACCCTATGTGGACCAGCCCACTTCAAGGTCTTTCCTCCGTGCCGAACTCATGGACGTCGTCAAAAAACTCGGGCTTGCGGGAGGGGTCTATTCCCCCGAACGCTTAGCCGCATCCCTTGACCTTTATGATAATGTCCGCACACTGATGGCCGAGTTTTACGCCTTGCGCTACGAGCGCAAACTTCCCCTTTCCGCCGCTGATTTCCTCTGTGTGGTTCAGGCGGGATTCCTCACACTTCCCGAACGCTATTACACCATGCTTACGGACCTGAAAAAGGCCATCCCCCATACATTTGATCCCCCGAAAGGCATCCCTGTGCTGATTTCGGGCAGCCTCATTGAGGAGCCCGATGTCCTCCGGATGCTCGAGGAATCAGGCGGCGTGGTCGTTGCGGACGACCTCTGTACGGGCCTTCGGAACTTTGCCCCGCCTTACGGCAAGGGTGCCGATCCTATTGACCGGCTCATCGACCGCACCATGAATCGCTTCCCCTGCCCATCCCGGGCGAGCGCTGAAGTGCGCTTACCCAGGCTCCTAGAGCTGATGGATAGCTCGAAAGCCAGGGGCGTGGTCTTCATCTTCCAGAGGTTTTGCACTCCCCACCTGGGAGATCACCCGTTCCTAAGCGCGGCACTGCAAGAGAGGCGGATACCATCCCTGATGGTCGAAATAGAGGAATCAGGCACTTTGGAAGGCCAGATGAGAACCAGATTTGAAAGTTTTTTCGAGATGTTGGAGGCTTGAACAGATGGAAAAGAGCTCAAAATCAAAAAAAAGGCTTCAAACGGCAAAAGAGCTTCCCCTTATCATTGCAGAGTACTATCGGGAATGTCACGAGGCAAAAATTGAGAGCCGGCCGGTCGGGTGGATGCCCCCGATGAACGGTGGCATCGAACTGTTCTACGCCATGGGCCTCCAACCGGTCTTCCCTGAAAACTGGTCGCCTGTCTGCGCCGCTTTCGGGCTTACCCACCAGAACTTCGCGGTCTGCGAGAACATGGGATACTCGCGCGACCTCTGCGGCTACCTGCGAAACATCATCGGCTACGTGAACGGCATGATGGGCGATCCCGGGAACCCCCTTGGCGGTCTCCCCGAACCGGACGTCATCCTGACGCCCCAAGGCGGCTGTTCCCCCGTCATGAAGATCTTTCAGGCCCTCGAGAGAAGGTTCCCTCGGGCAAAGGTCTTCCATGGCGACTGCCCGCAGGTTGCCGTCGAAAACATTACGCGGCATCACATCGACTATGCTGTAGGAGAGATGACGCGTCTCGTGGATTTTCTGACGAAGGCCACCGGGCGTAAGCTCGACATAGACAGGCTTAAAGAGGTGGTCAGGCTCTCCGACAAGGCCTGTGAACTCTGGGACGAGATTATGGGTTTTCGCCGCTTCATCCCGACGCCCATTTCGGCCTCGGAAATCGGCATCATGTTCGTCATGGTCACAAGGCAGGGAACCCAAAAGGCCGTCGACTACCTCACACGGGTGAGGGATGAGTTGAAGGAGCGTTCGGAACAGGGCATCGGTATCCTAGAAGACGAGAAGATACGGCTCTTCTGGGACAATATCCCCCTGTGGTACAATATGGGATTATTCAACTACTTCGAGAAGATGGGGGGTGTCGTGGTAGCCGAAACTTACTCCGCCGCGTGGTCCCTCCGCCTTGATGCGGATAACCCCATGGAGGTCCTTGCCATGAAGACCCTGACCTCCTATCCGCTCGTATCATGTGTCTCCATCAAAAAGCGAAAGGAGATGGTACTGAAGGCCTGCCGGGAGTATGCCATTGACGGCGCCATCCTGCACCGGAACAGGTCGTGCGTACCAATCACGCTGGGTCAGATGGACATCAAGCGGGAACTCGAACAGGAGGGCATTCCCTCGCTCATCATCGATGCGGACCACATGGACGATCGGAACTTCTCGACCGCCCAGTTCCAAACCCGGGCCGATGCTTTCATGGAAATGCTGCTCAATAGAAAAAGGGGTTCATTGTGATGTGAAGGAGAGGCGTTTATGGAGACATTTATCATCACGGACTTTGTCGATCGTCACACGGCTACGCACAATGAAAGATTGTATTTAAGTAATGGTTGATAATTTGAGGACTACAGGAAGAAGTGATTCTTTGTTATACTTATAAATTCTCAGCTATAATGAATAAAATATTTTAGGATTTGCGTTTGCAATGCTTGATCCTCTCAAATACCATGTACAGCACTTATTTTCCGTATTCATTACGTATTGAGCAGTAAACATTCCTGCAATTTCAGGGTATTGTTTTCTTTCCATACAGGCTCATGCGATTCTTGTCGTTATTTTTCAAGATGTAGAGGAACATATCGGCGACTTTGGTATGCCATGAATCCAAGAAGCGCCGCGACAGAAAAGACGCCCCCGGTCATAAGCGCTACAAACAATACACCGGTGTTCGACAGAACAGTCCATGATTCGATGCAGCCGACTCCAGTAATTGATGCGTAAATCAAACACGGCAGAAAAAAATCCCGGTCGCGGACAGCGCTATCGGTCCTATTTCTGAATAAGATGATCCTGTATGGGATGAAGATAATAATTGTTGTGAGGAGCCAGCCGAAATAGTTTTGTACAGGAATACCGTAGAAAACCGAACCTGCAGGCAGCGATTGTACTGCTGTCCACATCCAAGTACCGCGCTTTACCCAGAGCGGATCAATTAGCACATCGAGAGCGGTCATCGCGACGGAGTCGAGCACCGCGAAAAGCAAGGGCGTGGCCCATCCCATATACCGACCTCCGAAGGCAGCGTCAACAGTGACTGTAGAAACGTACATGAACATAAACCAAGACAGAGGAATAAGCCAGGGAACTGTGTCGAACGCTTTTGGCCCGAGCACTGCCCCATAATGGTATTCTCCGTAAATGAACCCTGTTTTAACGCCCGCGTATTCCATGATAAAAGAGATCACGAAAGCCAGAACGGCCAGAACAACGATGCTTTTTCTTCCCATGTATGTGTTGCCGTGAAGAAGAGCAAAGCAGGTGAATATCGTGCCCATAACCATGTTATAATAAACCGGTGAGATCATACCCGCCGCATCCCAAGCGAGGTTCAGGAATATCGAGAGAAGCACTATGGCGAAAAGAACATACATGGTTTTGTTATTCTTCACTTGATTTCCCCTTACTTATTTGAGTGGACATTGGTTCTGGATGGTTGAACTATAGGAAGTCTTGTTTTGTATGTCAATTAAATATTGATTACGGGTTGAAAGAAATCAGGTCCGTCAAAATCGCCGGATGCTCACTTAGTGGATATTAGAACATCAAGACTTTACACCCCTTCCCGGGGTAGTCAAAAATGGATGCCTATCCTTTTATCTATTACTATACAGTTGCCTCCGAAATGTTTCGGAAATTTTTTGAAAGCCACTTTTTGCAGTGCTATAACATTGATGGAATGGATTGAGAAAATATTTTTCATTGAAATATCCTTTATAAAGGACTATTAACATGACACACTTAAAGTTTATCAGTGGTCTGAACTCTCAAATGGAATGAGGTGTTTAATGAAGAGGTTTAATATAAAAGAACCAGATAAATGTGATATTTGTCATGATAAAATTTTAGGGGAATTTTATGATACTGAATACAATGATGTGAAACAACCAAGAAATGTTTGTCCTAGTTGTTTCAAAAAAGGGAAATGTCATAATACTATACATTATAAAAATATTGATGGATTCTGGTATAGGATAGATACTAAAAGAAAAACCACTCGTATATAAAAAACATTAGATGATAAATTGGATGAAAAACCGAAAATATTATGTGAGTGTAAGATGAACAAGGAATAGATATGAAAAAGATTGGTTCAGTTATTTCTTTATCGTTTCTCCTTCTACTTGTATTTGTAAATTCACAAAATGGTTATTCGGAGTCCGTGGTATCTGAACAGAATGTAAAATCATTGAAAGCAACACCTAGAATACCAGACAGTGAAGTATGGGAGAGTATTTCACCGGATTATTATTACAATAAAACAAGTCTTACTAAATCATCTAATTTTATGTATGTATATATTTATAAAATTGTAACAGATAATCAGAGGAAAAAGGTAATTGAGATGTTGAAAAAAAATGATTTAGAGAAATCCATAAAATACAAAAACTGGGACCACTATATTTCATTGAACAAATTTGATTGTAAGAATAGAAAGAGTAAATTTGAAGAGATTATAAATTATGACAATGAGGGAAATATTCTATACCAATATACATATAAAGACAGTGAATGGAAAAGTATTTCACCCGAAACTTTAACAGAGAAATTATACAACAAAGTTTGTGTAACTTCGAAAAGAATCATTGAAGAGGAAGTAATTTAGATTTCATTTATCAATATCCGTAATCCTCAATCGTTTTAAATAAGATTATTGTGGACTTCTAGGCGAAATTGACATAAAATTGGTAAAAATACCCACTTATTATTTATTAAACAAGATTTGTTAAGCTTGCTTTAAACAAACGCTTAAAGCGAACATATTAATTTAATAAAATAAATTCATTTTTATAATTAGGTGGGGGATATGATTGTTTTATGTGGCATATAGATTGCTTGGATTAGGGTATAAGTTTAAAAAAGTTTAAAATTAAATAAAGGGAGAGGAAGTAAACGGATAAAAATATTGTAGAAAAAAACTGTAATAATTTAATCTAATAACAAAAAAAACAAAGAACTTAAATAAAATAGGCATATAATGTTACAAATTTTCCTTAAAAAAGAAGGACAAAAAGGTTTCACATTGATTGAGTTGATGATCGTTATGGCGATTATCGGTGTATTGGTAGCCATCGCTATTCCGCAGTTTATGATGTATAAAAAAAAGGATATGTTGCATCCATCAACAGTGACTGTAAAAATGCCTACACCGCCGCTATTGCGTATAATGTTGATCATGCAGGTATAATAGCAACAACTTCAGATTTAACAGTTGGTGGTTATGCACAAACTGGAGGTGTAACCACCGCAGTTACTGCTTGGTCTAGCGATACTACCTTCACTATTGCATGTACCGGTGATCCAAGCTGGGGTTTGAGTTCACCTACAGCAACATATACTGTTGTTAATGGTGACCTGACGGTGAATCTGGCAATGAAATAGATTCATTCAGTTTATAAAAAAAATAAGGGCGTTATAAAACGTCTCTTTTGTTATTGGCCTTATTCACGTAGGATTTATTGTGGCAATTTAGAATTTGAATATTTGTAACTTTAGCATTCAACCCAACAAGCACTTCTTCCTATATTTGTATTTTCAATTGTTCTTACATGTTTTTTCATTAATTTAATTGCCTGCGGGACAATCTTGTATCCTGAGAGAAAAGGACAGAGAGAAGGAAGGCTTGATCCTTCTATTGTAATTGTTGATGCTGTCGGACTGTTTTTCTTTATCATCTATGAAAAAGTTCTTCAATCAAAGAATGCACAGGGTCGCTGGTAAGGGGTCATGAACTCAGGAGCGGATATATATCTCTTTATAAAAGTATGGGTATATTTACGTATAACGTTTGAGTTTAGCGGCCGTCTCAAGCGGTCCGCTGAAATGACTTGATAATAGTTATACGGCTGGGGGTAAGCCGGCACGAGCTTTGGTAGCAAGCCCCTCAAGCCATAACTGATGAAATTTATACATTCGGTTAGGCATAAATAGCTTGCCGAGTCTTGCGAGAAAACCATGCTGTGTTTCTTCAGTGAGCACATGGCACCCTTGGGCAGATGGCTGCAAAACCCACGCGTGATAGGCGTCAATACCAAAAGCGTGAGCGTCCCAGGCGATACGCTCACAAGGAACGTACTCAAGTACTGTAGAAGTGATCGTTACGCCAAATGTCTTCCAACGGAATCGTGTGCCCTTTTGAAGATTTGGCCCCATCCCTTCAAGGATTTTGACATTCGCGGAATTGACGTACCAAGTGGGCCAAAGGGTTGCACGAGTCAGCCATGCCCATGCGTGTTCTTGTGCGGCAGCCATATCCAGTTCGTTTCGAACATGAACAGGGCAATTATGGGGTTTGTAGTAGTCAGGCCATTGAACTTCAAGAGACTGTGTCATATTACCTCCTCTCTATAGCGTATAACGAAAAAATCAGCGGGAGCGTAGCGATCCGCTGTATTGACCTTTAGCATTTCTTGGATTTAATTGCCTTAATCTCCTAAATATTTTTCAAATAATTCTTTGTTCCAATTAAGCTGCGTGCCAGCAGCTTGCAACGAGGCAAGAAGCAAAGCTTCTGATACTTCTTCTTTTGTTGCTCCCGCAGCGAGCGCGTCTTTAATATGATGCTCTGTACAATGATTACATCTAAAAACTGATGCGATAGCTAATCTTAATAATTCTTTTGTTTTGGTATCTAATACGGTTTTTTGACTAGCAACGTTTGAAAAGTGCTGATAGGCGTTGCCCAAAGGTGACTTTTTCAAATACCATGGTGACTCGCTATTCATAATATCCCTCCTTATATTACCGAATTATATATGCTAACGAAAAAATCAGCCGGAGCGTAACGATTGGCTGAATTGCTCTTGTTGGGCTTCATTTTTTGGGAAAGTACCTCACCTTGCTTATATTTTTAAAATCTGAATCCTGCGTCCATATAATGGCCTTGAATTCTTGTGCTGTTGCGAGAATGATGCTGTCCGCCATTGGAAGTTGATGTTCAAGACTCAGCCTTGAAGCTGCGATTGCCAGTGGTGTGTTTAGATCCACAACTTTTCCTTTTTGCATAGCTACAACCGCCTGCAATGCTTCATTCTCACTAGACTCACGCAAAATGACTTTGAAGACTTCGTATATCGTTACTACGGGAATAATAAGTAAATCCGAATTACTCAAGGGGGGGCAGAAAATGCTTGGCATTAGGCTCATCGGCAAAGTATGCAAGCCAGCCGGAAGAATCTACAATATTCATATTTTATCTTTCTCTCGTTTGAATTCAGTGTTAATGCCCTTGAGGAATCCACGGAGTTCTTTGATGTCGCGTACCGGTATAAGTTCAATGCGACCAGCATATTCAACAATTTGCATTTTTTGACCCGGATGAAGCTTCAATGCCTCTCTGACAGTCTTAGGTATAACGACTTGATATTTTGGTGATACGGTTACTGATTGCATACCAATACCTCCATCGATCTGTTTTGTGCTACGATATCATGATCGATATGGTTTTGTCAATTATATTGATGCCCAACAAAAAAATCAGCCGGAGCGTAGCGATCGGCTTTAGCGGCTTGTTCGGCAATTCCTGTCGTGATCTACACTTGTTATAAGAATTGCAGAAATCATGCAATTGTGTTTCACCAAGTTTGAGTGGCAGATTCAATTGTAACGGCCAAGGTGGCACGTAGCCAACTGAACTTCTCTTTCATGAAATCAAAATCAGGACCGGACGTCACGAACTTTGCCTTTCCCTTGATCAAGAAACCGGCACCCGCTCCATGCAGGCCCTCAACCTTACTGCTCCCCAATGTAATCAAAACATCCGGGTTGTGGATAATGTTAGCCTCCGTCTTGTGCATGTAACCTGCGGGGATAAACAGCCGTTCATCTTGCGATATTCTGAGGTAGCTATTCCAAGTATTGACCATGTGGGGCCCATCAGGTCCCAAGGTGGCGATGGCAACAACTCCGTCCTTCTTCATTATTTCCTTCAGTTTCTCTGGGATCATCATGTGTTCCTCCTACTGCTTGGTTTGTTATTGTGCCGAACGAATAAATCAGCCGGAGCGTAGCGATCGGCTGAATTGACTTTGTTATGCTTTACTATAAAATTGTTACCCATGTATCTAGAACAATCTGTTACCTATGTCCCAGTTCGTTCATGGCTCTGGCCTTCCAGCCTCTTTTTGAACTGGAATTAACCCGGTCAAGTGGTAATATTACCCATAATTGTCGGATATGGGTTTTGCTCACTCCTTCAATGCTTCCTTGAGTAATTTGAGGCCACCATCATGGCTTGGATTATGTTTCGGAATCGTCGTTGTGTTCATGAACAGCTCTAGGCCTTTCGTCCCATAAGTTTTCCAAGAAGGGTCTCGGGCTTCCTTAAGGCATAACCCAATATATAAATAAGGGAAAGGATATTTGGGATATTGCTTAATGATTTTTCGATAGTCACTCAGTGCCTCCGAATCGCATTGCCAAGATAGCTTCTCATCCCTTTGAAAAACATGCTTACCGAGCAGGCCAGAAGGCGGGCCCGAGACAGCGGTACCACCTCCGAGCTCTATCGTGCCGAACAGGCTCCATGAGGCAACCTCAGAGAATTGCTGTATGATAATTTCTCTTTTTTCCTGCTCTAAAGTTTTCGTTCTTAGATCTGACAGCTCCCTTTTATTGGAGGAATCTTCCTTCTCAAGACTTTTTATTTTTTGATTATTATTGATCTGTTCATCTCGAAGCTGCTTATTGTTGGTCTTTATTTTGTCGAGATCCTCCAGGTATTTTCTTATTGCTTTTTCTTTTGGCAAGTCCGGATAACGCTCCAATGCGGTTTTTTCAATTGGCATATACGAATCAAATAAAGATTTTACGGTATTCCTAAGCTCATTAATATGAGAGTTATCGACAAACAAGACGGCAATAGTGATCAGCGCTGGGATTGCTAAAAATATTTGGCGATGTTTTTTAAGTGATATGAAACCGAACAACCAACCTACAGTGACTATGGCAATTTTCAATATTAGCATAACAGTCCTTCGATAGTCAGAAAAAACTCTTTGTAAAGCACTTAACGGAGCCCGAGATCAGTGGCAGGGTTCTCCATATAACGATTAATATACGTAACCCTTTATATACCGGTTTGAAGCAAATTGTGTTCTTTGAATGATGTATTTCTACACGAATATTTATTTAAAATCAAAGAATTATTATTGAAGTCTTACGTAAAAAGTGTTTACTGTCGGACACATTAAATAGTGAGAAAAACAATGACAAAAAAATTCAAACCGGTCGAAATAGATTTCAATCCCGAGTTCCAGAGCGCGCTGGATATGATGGAAGAGACGGACAAAAACATCTTCATCACGGGACGGGCCGGCACCGGCAAGTCAACTCTGCTGAATTATTTTCATAACAATACGGGGAAAAACGCCGTTATTCTGGCGCCAACGGGCGTTGCCGCAGTTAATGTGGGCGGGCAGACAATTCATTCCTTTTTTCATTTCAAACCGAATGTAACGCTTGCCGCCATCAAGAAAAAAAGAGCGATCGGCAAAGAAAAAACATCTATCTATAAAAAACTGACAACCATAGTCATTGATGAAGTTTCCATGGTGCGGGCTGATCTGCTGGATTGTGTGGATAAATTTCTGCGGCTCAACGGCCCTCATTCCAAACAACCCTTCGGCGGTGTGCAGATGATCTTCATAGGCGATTTTTATCAGTTGCCTCCTGTGGTCTCCAGCGCCGAGCGGGAAATATTCCGTTCTCATTATGCCAGTCCGTTTTTTTTCAGCGCCAAAGTATTTCCGCAGTTGGAATTGGAATTTATCGAGATGGAAAAGGTTTATCGCCAGAAGGATGATGAATTTGTCCGCCTGCTCAATACTATCCGCAATAACTCCATCACGGATGACGATATCGCGCTGTTCAATAAGCGCTGTCAGCCTTCTTTTACCGCTTCCGCGGATGATTTTTATCTTTCGCTCACGAGCACCAATGATCTGGCTGATAGCATCAACGAGAAACGTTTGGCTGAACTGCCCGGCAAAATCTGGCAAACTGAAGGAGAAATAATAGGCGACTTCGACAAGGAATATCTGCCGACTGCGGTCGAACTGAAACTCAAAAAAGGCGCGCAGATTATGCTGCTCAATAACGATTCATACGGGCAGTGGATTAACGGGACAATCGGCAAGGTGAAAAAATTTGAAAAAGACGAAGAAGGGGAAGATGTAATCGTAGCCGAACTGGATAACGGCGAAACGGCGCAAATTTCTCCCTACACCTGGAAAATCTACAAATTCTTTCTCAAAAACGAGGAGCTGCGTTCGGAAGAGGTCGGGTCTTTCCGCCAATATCCGGTGCGTTTGGCCTTTGCTGTGACTATTCATAAAAGCCAGGGAAAAACTTTTGAAAAGGTTGTCATTGATGTGGGACGCGGCACATTCGCTCACGGGCAGATGTATGTAGCTCTCTCCCGTTGCACATCTCTGGAAGGCATTGTCCTGAAACAACCCTTGAAGAAAAATCATATTCTGATGGATTGGCAGGTGGTCAAATTCTTAACCGGCATGCAGTATGCCAAAGCCGCTCTTACCTGCACCCGCGAAGATAAATTGGAAATGCTAGCCACGGCGATTAAAGAAAAGCAAACAGTCGAGATTGTTTACCTCAAAGCAAAAGATGAAAAATCAAAACGCCTTATCCGGCCAGTGGTGATAGAGGATATGGAATACAATGGACATTCGTTTCTGGGATTGGGAGCCTATTGCCTTGAGCGCAATCAAAAACGAGTTTTTAACGTGGATCGGATTCTAAATATTTCCATAGCGCCTGATGATAATCCTGTAAAAAATCCTTAAGCTGTCATTCCCGCGCAGGCGGGAATCCAGTGATCGAAGCATGTTATAGATTTCCGCTTGCGCGGGAATGACAAAAGAGGCCAAAGCGACTTTTCCTTTTTGCTGGTTCAAGCTTGTAGCTTGAACTGAAATGTTTTGGAGCAATCAACATGATTGCTCCAGTTTAATCTCACTATCAGCGAGTCTCAAATCCCCATTTGCTTTGCTCAAGGGATAATTCGACTAACGTTTCGAGCATCACTTCATTCGCTCTCAACGAGTCTCCTTAAAAACACCTTGACAAAATATTTCCTTTAAATAACATTACCACCCTCATGAGCGGGCGTAATTCAGTGGTAGAATGTCAGCTTCCCAAGCTGGACGTCGCCGGTTCGAGCCCGGTCGCCCGCTCCAATGAAACTCCAATTTCAAAAGCGTATAACCTGAAGGTCACTATAGGCGCATTGAAATTCGTTAGTTGTAGTGAGACTCAAATTTCATAAGTGCAGCGTAATGAAATTTGTAAGTCGAACTATCCAATAGCCAAAGGCTATTGGAAATTGTACCTTGTGCGAAGCACATAGGAATATCCTGAGAGAATATTTATCACCTTGATTAGCTACTTAACAGCTTTCAGTTTGCATAAATAATGCTTGCTTTACCTATTATGATGTGATAGCTAATTGCGAAACCATCGATGTGATAGTATTGATGAGTGGGCCCGTGCCCACTTTTTTATTTTCTGAGCAATTATGGATGATGATTTAAAAGAAAAAATAAGGCAGTTAGCCGAACCGGTTATTGTATCTGAAGGAATGGAGTTGATCCATATCGAATGTATCAAAATGCATTCGCGTTGGATCATCCGGTTTTTTCTGGATAAGGAAAACGGGGTTACGCTTGATGATTGTGCGAATGTCAGCAATCAATTAGGCGACCTTTTTGATATCCGTGAAGTGATTAATAGCGCATACACGCTGGAAGTTTCTTCTCCTGGTTTTGACAGACCTTTATCGCGCGATCAGGATTTTTTGAAATATAAGAACTCCAAGGTAAATATTAAAACAAGAGTAAAAATTGATGGAAGTAAAAATTTTCACGGCATTCTTTTGGATTACATCGAAAATGACGGCCAAAAATTGGTTTTGATTGACGTCGCCGGAAAAATTCACCGGATTCCCAAACAAGATATTGCCAAAGCAAATCTTGCGGATGCGGGATAAATTAAACAGGGAATTAACGCCAGTTGGCTGAAATTCTACGATATATATATCAGCTAAGAAAAGGGAGGAATTTGTAAATGTTGTTGCCAGAACTTAAACGTCTGATCGAACAGATGGGTAAGGACAGAGGTATAAATAAAGAAATTATTACCGACGCCCTCGAAGCGGCAATGCTTACGGCTGCAAGTAAAAAACTTGGACCGAACGTTGATATTGAAGCTCATTATAACGATGAAACCGGAGAAATTGAAGTTTTTCAATTTAAAACCGTTGTCGATAAAGTCCTTGATCCCGGAACACAAATCTCCAAGGAAGAAGCGAGGAAAACTCTTGATGAAGGCGCGGAACCCGGCGACAGCCTCGGAATGAAAATTGAAACAAGTTCCTTCGGCCGAATTGCCGTGCAAATGGCCAAGCAAATAATTATTCAAAGAGTTAAAGACGCGGAATGCGACAATATTTATGAAGAATACAAAGACAGAAAAGGCGAATTGGTGAACGGCTTTGTCCAAAGATTTGAAGGCGGCAGCATTATTGTCAATCTGGGGCGCGCGGAAGGTGTTATACCTCCGGCAGAACAAATTCATCGCGAAACTTATAAACGCGGCGAAAGAATCCGCTCTTATATTGTTGATGTAAAGAAAAATGCCAAGGGATCGCAAATAATTATGTCCCGCACGCATCCGTCATTTTTAAAGGCGCTTTTTGAGGTGGAAGTTCCGGAAATTTCCGAAGGGCTTATTGATATTGTCAATGTTGCTCGAGAGCCGGGCAAAAGAGGGAAAATTGCGGTCAGGTCTAAAGATAAGGATATCGATCCCGTGGGCGCTTGCGTGGGTATGAGAGGTTCACGGGTCCAAAGTGTTGTGCAGGAATTGCGCGGTGAAAAAATTGATATTATTCCGTATAGCGATGATGCGGCCAAATATGTAAGCAGTTTGTTGTCTCCAGCCAAGGTTAACAGAGTGTTCGTTGATGATGACAACCGGACGATGACTGTAATTGTTCCTGATGATCAACTTTCCCTGGCTATAGGTAAAAATGGGCAAAATGTGCGGTTGGCGGTAAAGTTGACGGGATGGAACATTGATATGAAAAGCGAAACCATGGCTGGTTCTAAAGAAGAACAAAATGATTTGACAAAAATCGCCGGGGTAGGACCGGCTATGGCGGAGAAGCTTTTAAGTAAAGGCATCAAGAGCATTGCCATGGTCGCGGCAACCGAGCCCGAATTGTTATCTCAAATTCCCGGTATAGGTGAAAAGACAGCCCAGCAATGGATTGAAACAGCTGGTAAAATTTTAAGCGAAGAAGTAATTGGTAACAAAAGTGATTCATAAATTTGAAAACCAAGAAATTTAATATGGAGAGTTTCACGCATGCCGAAAAAGCGAGTTCATGAATTGGCCAAGGAGCTTGGCTGGGATAATAAAAAACTGATCTCTCATTTGGAAAAAATTGGCATTCCGGTTAAAACCGCTTCCTCTTCCCTGGAGGAGAGTGAAGTGGAAAGAATAAAAAGAGAATTGCCGGCCACTGAAACTCGTGAAGTTGTGGAGGAAAGAATAAAATCCACGGTAATTCGACGTCGTACCATCCGCACTCCCATAGAAATACCAGTCGAAGAAGCTCCGGAAAAAGAAGTCTCGAAGAAAGAAGAACATCTCGAAAAAGATTTGGCTGGAAAGCCAAAGAAAGCGCCTTCAACACAGCCGCTGGCAAAAGATGGTAAAATAAAAAAAGAAGAGTCGCATGAACCTCCTATTTCTGGAACAGAAGCAGTTTCTACTCCGTCCAAGGGGAAAAAACCGGAGGGTGAAGCAAAAGCGGAAACTAAAGTTCATCCGGCGGATGCGACTATTCTTAAGTTAAAAATACCGAAAGTTGAGACAAAAGCGAAAACAGAAGCTCAGCCGGTAGCGGACACAACCGCGGTGGGAAAAGTCAAACAGCCACCCCCCGTTTCTGTTGTTCCTGCAAAGCCGCCTATTATTACTAAACATAAAATTGTGCCGCAGGAAACGATTAAGCCAATTCCGCCAAAAGTTACTCAGAAACCCGGCGAAAAAATAGTCATTCCTCCACCGGATAAACCAAAGAAAAGGGGCAAGATTCCGGTAGAGGTATTTATTGAAGAGGAAAAAGCAGTACCACACCGCAAGATTTTAGAGAAAAAAATAGAAAAGAGACTGAAAAAGCAGGAAGAAGAAAAGGAGATAATTTATACCAAGTGGCGGGAAAAAAAAGTTGCTCCCGTCAAAATGAAAAAAACAGAGATTACAGTCCCTAAGGCAATTAAGAGACGCATCAAGGTTGGAGAAACAATTACAGTAGGCGATTTAGCTAAAAGGATGGGTATCAAGGTAAGTGAAGTAATTAATAAATTAATGTCTATGGATGTTATGGCCACCATTAATCAAGCCATAGATTATGATATTGCCGCTATTGTTGCTAACGAATTCAGTTTTCAGGTTGAACCGGCGGATCTGGAATTTGACGAATCCATGTTAAAAACTACGCGCATTCCGGCAAATCTCAAACCGCGGGCTCCGGTTGTTACTATTATGGGACACGTTGACCACGGTAAAACCTCTCTCTTAGACGTAATCAGGCAGTCCAATGTTATTGATGGAGAAGCCGGCGGAATAACACAGGCGATCGGCGCTTATCATGTTCAAATCAATGGCCGGGACATAGTTTTTCTGGACACTCCCGGGCATGAAGCGTTTACGGCTATGCGGGCGCGCGGAGCGCAGGTAACCGACATAGTTGTTTTGGTTGTTGCTGCGGACGATGGTGTAATGGGACAAACTATTGAAGCCATTAATCACTCCAAGGTTGCCGGAGTTCCAATTATCGTGGCGATCAATAAAATTGATAAACCCGGCGCAGATCCCGAGAAGATTAAACAGTCTCTCACCGAACACGGTCTTTTATCCGAACAATGGGGTGGCGAAACAATTTTTTGTGAGGTGTCCGCTAAAAAGAAAATTAATATTGAAGAATTGCTGGAAATGATTTTACTGCAAGCCGATGTCATGGAGTTAAAAGCCGATCCCGATCTTCCTGCCCGCGGCATTATTATTGAGGCTAAATTGGATCGCGGCCGCGGTCCGGTTGCGACGGTTTTAATTCAGGAAGGCACGTTGAGAGAAGGCGATTCCTTTGTTTCTAAAACTGAATTTGGCCGTGTGCGGGCGATGATTAATGATCAGGGACGGCGTATCAGGGAAGCCGGACCTTCCATGCCGGTGGAAGTTATCGGTTTTTCCAGTGTTCCGCAAACCGGCGCGGAATTTTTCTGTGTCGAAGATGAAAAGAAAGCACGCAGCATTGCCGATTATTGGTTAAGGAAAACAAGAGAAAAAGAGATATCCAGTTTTTCTAAAGTTACGTTGGAACAGCTCTATCAAAGAATAAAAGAAGGCGTAAAGGACTGTAATGTTATTATAAAAGCCGATATGCAGGGCTCGATTGGAGCGATTTCCGACGCTTTAAATAAACTTTCCACCGATGATATAAAACTCAAAATAATTCACAGTTCCACCGGCGCCATCAGCGAAACGGATGTTATGCTTGCTTCCGCTTCCAGGGCTATTATTATCGGATTTAATGTGAGACCCGATGCGCGGGTAGTGGAAATTGCCCAGCAGGAAGGCGTGGAAATTAAACTTTATAACATTATTTACAATGTAATTGCAGATGTGCGGGCAGCCATGGAAGGACTCTTGGAACCGGAGTATAAAGAAGTCGTTCAGGGCTGGGCGGAAGTCCGTGAACTTTTCAAGGTGCCCAAAGTCGGCACTATTGCCGGCTGTTTTGTAACTGACGGGAAAATAACGCGCAGCGGCAATTTGAAACTTGTCCGCGACAGTGTAGTGGTATTCGATGGGAATATTCTATCACTGAAGCGCTTTAAAGATGATGCAAGAGAGGTGCTGGCCGGTTTTGAATGTGGCATAAGCATTGACGGATTTAATGATATTCACCTGGGCGATGTAATAGAATCTTATGTAACAGAGACGTTGGCAAAGAAACTTGAGTAGAATATTGAAATACACTCATCTGCGTATCAACCGCTGGTTGTTCTAAAATTTCCATTGCTGTATGGTTTCGGGGAAAAGTTTTATGGTTATCGGCTATGGAATTATAAATTTGCGAATTCCGGAAAGCGGCTCTTTAAAAGAAAAAAGAAGCGTTTTGAGCAAAATTATAAAGCGGACGCAAAATGAGTTTAATATCTCCATTGCGGAGATAGGTAATCTGGATAACTGCAAAGCGGCCGAAATCGGTTTTGCGGTTGTAGGCAATGAATCCAGATATATTAATGGGAAAGTAGATCATTTGCTTAGGTTTGTCGATAATTTGCGCGCAGCCGAAATTGTAAATAGCAAGATAGAAATTATGGTTGTTTCCAGCTTTCTGGAAACGGCTGATTGGAAAGCAAGTAAATACGATGAGTTTTAAAAGAGCGGACAGAGTGGCCGAATTAATTAGGGCGGATATGGCTGATATTATAATCAGGGAAGTAAAAGATCCACGTTTGCACTCGGTGACGATCACATCGGTGAAAGTAACTGATGATCTGCGTAACGCCAAGATTTATTTTGTCGAAATGGGCAAGGACGAATGTTCTCCTGAAATCAAAGCAGGCTTGACACAAGCTGCTGGTTTTATACGCCGGGAATTGGGCAAACGTGTGCAGTTGCGTTGCGTACCGGAGCTTACTTTTATCCATGACCAATCTTTTGGATATGGTAACCGCATCGAAAATTTATTGGCCCAGATAGCTAAACAGGAAGAAAAAAATGATCAGTGAAATTATCAAGGCTATAAATGAAGGGCAAAGCTTTTTAATTACAGCGCATGTAAGACTGGATGGAGACGCCTTGGGTTCGGAACTGGCTCTTTATCTTATGTTGAGAGAGATGGGGAAAAATGCCGTAGTCTATAATCAGGATCATACGCCGGAACGTTACCGTTTTTTGCCGGCAGCGCAAAATATAGTTCACGATATAAACAATGTTGAACAATACGATGTTGGCATTGTTCTCGATTGCAGTGAGTTGGCGCGGGTTGGAGATGAAGCGGAAAATATCGGGAAAATCAAGAAACTGATAAATATTGATCACCATTTTTCCAATAACGGTTTTTGCTCGCTGAAAATTTTGGATGCGCAGGCTAGTTCCACGGGCGAATTGTTGTTCCGTTTGATGCGGGAAATGCGCTTCAAAATGTCCAAGGACATCTGCACTAATCTATACGCGGCAATTATAACTGATACAGGCAGCTTTCGTTACTCGAGCACTACAAATGAAACGTTTTTTGCGGCGGGAAACCTGGTGGAAAACGGCGCTGATCCTCAGTGGATTGCGGAAAATGTTTATGAAAACGATTCTCCGGTAAGGTTGAAATTGCTCGCTAGGGCATTGGCAACATTATCTCTGGATATGAAAAATAAAGTGGGGTCTCTGGTTGTTACTCAAAAAGATTTGCTGGAAACAGGCGCAGCGTGGGAACACACGGAAGGGTTTGTTGATATTCCCCGTACAGTAGGAGGTATCGAGGTATCAATTCTTTACACTCAACGGGGAGATAATAATTTCAAATTGAGTTTGCGCTCCAAAGTTGACGTCAATGTGGAAAAAGTGGCAAAAAAGTTTGGCGGTGGCGGCCATATTCACGCTTCGGCTTGCTGGATGAAAGGTGACATTGAATCAATTAAATCGCAGATTATTCAAGCGATAAGGGAATTATAATATTCATGTTGGATGGAGTAATAGTCATTGACAAGCCGTCGGGTAAAACTTCGCATGATGTTGTCAGTGAAGTGAAGAAAATCCTGGGCGTCAAAAAAGCAGGACACACGGGAACGCTTGATCCTATGGTTACGGGAGTGCTTCCGGTATGTTTGAATGAGGCTACGAAGCTGGCCGGTTTTCTAACTGGCGAAGACAAAGAATACCTGGCAACAATGTTGCTGGGCGTAAAAACGGACACTTTAGATATTGAAGGAAAAATTATCAGCCAATCTGATAATTTTGTAACAGAAGAGGAAATAAGGGCGGCCATGGCGCAGATGGTGGGAAAAATAAAACAGGTTCCTCCTGCATATTCCGCAGTTAAATATTGCGGCAAACCTTTGTATAAATGGGCGAGAAAAGGTGTTCTTTTAGATATGGAACCGCGAGAAGTAAAAATTCATAGTATTATTATTGAAGAGATTTCTTTTCCCCGCGTAACTTTCCGGGTCATCTGTTCTAAAGGGACTTACATTAGGACGCTTTGTTCCGATGCCGGTGAGATGCTCGGAGTAGGAGCATGCTTATACCGCCTGCGCCGTACGCGCAACGGGTTTTTTTCCGAAGAAATGGCTGTTTCCTTGAACAACTATGAGGATAATGATAAAAAAAATAAACTTTTAGAAAAAATATTGCCGATGGCTCAACTGTTGCCTTTGCTGACGACAATTGAACTGGAAGATCATTCTGCGGCAAAACTGCGTAACGGATGGCAACCTTCTGTGGAAATGATGATGGAACATGATCTTCCTTTTCTTGAAGCTGGAGATATGGTAAAATTTATCAGCAGCAGCGGGTATCTCTTGGCTGTTGCGGAAATGGTAGCGCCGGTAAATAAGTTTTCCGAATTCGATGGAAAGAGTAAGGCGGCTAAAATAGTCAGGGTATTTAACAATATCAGCAAATGAAAAAATTTAATATAAACAAGGATTTAATTGTAAAGGAGGAAAAAGCGTGTTAACTTTGGAAAAGAGGAAAGCAGTAATTTCAGATTATCGTCTTCATGAAAAGGATACGGGATCTCCCGAGGTCCAGATCGCTCTTTTAAGCGCCAGAATAGAATATTTGACGGAGCATTTTAAAGCGCATAAAAAAGATCATCATTCACGCCGCGGCCTGCTCAAGTTGGTCGGTCAGAGAAGAAGACTTCTCAATTACATTAAAGATAATGATATAGAAAGATACAGAAAAGTTATTAAACGGCTAGGCCTTAGAAAATAAAGAAATTATTCAAGGGCGGAAGACATAAGTTAACCTGACCGTAAGCGGTATACAAATAACGCCTGCGGTTGTTAGCTTTTGCGTTTCGCCCTTGAATTTCCTATGGCTGGCACTTAAAAGAATGGAGGAGAAATGAATGAGTACTATATTTAGTGCGGATTTTGCCGGACGAAATGTTTCCCTGAAAGCGGATTATGTTGCCGCGCAAGCTGATGGGGCGATACTGGTTTACTACGGCGATACGGTTGTTTTGGTGACAGCAGTTTCGCTAAAAAGCACGCGCGAGGGAGTGGACTTTCTGCCCCTAACTGTGGATTATCAGGAAATGACTTTTGCCGCGGGAAAAATTCCCGGTGGATTTTTTAAGCGCGAAGGTCGTCCTAACGAAAGAGAAATACTGACATCTCGCCTGATTGACCGGGCAATACGTCCCTTATTCCCCAAAGGATACTATTCGGAAACGCAGTTGATAGCTACAGTGCTTTCCGTGGATAAAGAAAATGATTCCGATGTTGCGGCGATGCTTGGAGCTTCTGCTGCTTTGGGAATATCGAACATTCCTTTTAAAGGGCCAATTGCCGGTGTGCGTGTAGGCCTGATTAACGGTCAGCTTATTTGCAATCCGTCTTCGGACCAAATTTCGGAAAGTGAAATTAACATCTTCATGGTCGGAAGAAAAGTAATGCCTAGTAAATCAGGCAAGGACTACGATGTTGAACTGGTGATGATGGAAGGCGATGCCAAAGAAGTCGCGGAAAATGTAATTGTAGATGCCATTCAATTCGGTTTGGAAGCAATTCGCCCGATAATTGATCTGCAGGATAAAATGCGAGAGGCCATCGGTAAGGCTAAAAGGCCTGTTGCCCAAATAGTTAAGGATGAAGAACTGACAGTCCGTGTTAAAAACGCAGCATTTGCTGGTCTTAAACAAGGCTACAGTATGCCTCGCAAGTTGGAACGCTACAGCAAACTTGCCGAAGTTCGCGAAAATGTCATTAAGTCAATCGGCGGAGACGATGCCGCGCTTTGTAAAAAAGTTGCCGGTATTATCGAAGAACTGGAAAGCAGTATTTTACGCGGTATGATTATCAATGAGGAGAGGCGTATTGACGGAAGGACATCGAAAGATATCCGGCCCATCAGTTCTGAAGTCGGGGTTTTGCCCCGCACTCATGGATCGGCTTTATTTAATCGTGGTGAGACACAGGCTTTGGCCGTTGTTACTCTGGGGACTTCCGCAGATGAACAGCGGATAGATTTCATTGGCGGCGAAGAAATGAGATCGTTCATGCTTCATTACAATTTTCCGCCATATAGTGTGGGCGAGGCAAAAGGTTAACGCAGTCCCGGCAGAAGAGAAATCGGCCACGGCGCTTTGGCGCGTAAAGCCCTGGTGCCTATATTGCCGTCGCCGGAAACATTCCCCTATACAATCAGAATTGTTTCGGAGATTCTTTCTTCCAATGGTTCGTCATCCATGGCGACGGTTTGCGGCGGAACCTTATCCATGATGGATGCGGGCGTGCCGATGAAGGACTTTGTTGCCGGAATTGCCATGGGGCTTTTAAAAGAGGGAGATAATGTAGTAATCTTGAGCGATATTTTAGGCGATGAAGACCATGCCGGTGATATGGATTTCAAGGTGTGCGGCACGGAAAAAGGAATTACAGCCATGCAGATGGATATTAAAATTGACGGCCTGACGGAAGATATTTTGAGAAAAGCTCTGGATCAGGCTCGGGAAGGCCGGATTTTCATTATCGGTAAACTGCGCGAGACTATTTCCGCGCCGAGGTCGGATATATCTCAATACGCTCCTCGCATCACAACGTTAAAAGTGAAAGTGGATCAGGTAAGAAATGTTATCGGGTCGGGCGGTAAAAATATACGTCAGATTATCAGCGAAACGGGAGTTACTATTGATGTCGAAGATGACGGAACTGTGACCATTGCGTCTGCCGATGCTGAAGCGGCATCGCGCGCGGTCATGATGGTAAAATGGCTGACCGAGGAGGCCGAAGTCGGGAAAATTTATCGCGGTACAGTCAAGAAGATCGTAGATTTTGGTGCGTTTGTCGAAATCTTGCCCGGAACGGAAGGTCTGCTGCACATTTCGCAAATCGCTAAAGAAAGAATCAATAAGGTTACAGATGTGTTGCAGGAAGGCGATGAAGTCATGGTGAAAGTTTTGGAAATAGATAAGTCCGGCAAGATTCGTCTTAGCCGGAAGGAGGCTCTGGACGCGGAAGTTAATAAGTGATTTTCGACTCGCAGTAATTATTCAAAAAACAGCCGTTCTGTATCCACAACTTGAATGGATACAGAACGGCTCTGACCATAAAAATATTTAAATGGAAAAAATTAAAGTTTGCGTCCAAAAAATGGCTGGTAACGAAGATATTCCTTTGCCTCAATACATGACTGCTCAGTCGGCAGGAATGGATATGTTTGCGGCTGTGGCTGAAGAGGAAATTATTGCGCCCGGTCAGCGGAAAAAGATTCCAACTGGAATCGCTGTGGCTTTACCCGAAGGTTATGAAGCGCAGATAAGACCGCGTAGCGGGCTGGCATTAAATAGTGGGATAACTTTGCTTAATTCACCAGGCACTATTGATGCCGATTATCGCGGAGAGATCGCACTGATTGTTGTTAATCACGGAAAAGAGCCATTTGCTATCAAGAGAGGCATGCGTTTAGCGCAAATGGTCGTGCAAAAAATTTTTCAAGTTGATTGGATCGAAACTGCGGAGCTAAACGAAACTTCGCGGGGAAGCGGTGGCTTTGGCCATACCTAATACCACTTCTAAATCAAAGTGCTATCTTTGTTGGCGTCGTCGTCAGCTTCCTCAACGTATATAAAGATACGCATCGTCGCCTCCTTCTAGCCGCCTCGATATCATCTTTGATTTAAAAGTGGTAAAAGAAATTGTATGCGTAAAACACTTCTTAGTTTTTGCAATTGGTATTAAACAATGATATGAAAGAAGCACAAATATATTGCATATACAAAATTAAAATATGAAAAAATTAAAAGTTAGAAAAACATTTAAGGAAATTAACGAAAAGATAAAAGAAGGGCGAGCTGTGGTTGTCACAGCTGAAGAAATGATCGATGTTGTGGAAAGGCATGGCGCAGTTGAAGCCGCCCGCAAAATTGACGTTGTTACTACCGGAACTTTCGGCGCGATGTGCTCTTCAGGAGCTTTTCTTAATTTCGGTCATACTTCGCCCCGCATTCGAGCATCCAAAGTCTGGTTAAATGAAGTGCCTGCTTATGGCGGGATCGCCGCCGTGGATTGTTACATCGGCGCTACAGAAGTTGTGGAAAACGATCCACTCAACAGTGTTTATCCCGGCGAATTTAATTACGGCGGAGGTCATGTCATAGAAGACCTTGTTGCCGGCAATGTTGTTAAGTTGCGTGCCGAAGGTTATGGAACGGATTGCTATCCCGCGCGAAAATACGAAAGAAACATCACGATAAATGATTTACAAAATGCTGTTTTGTTTAATCCACGAAATGCTTATCAAAATTATAATTGCGCTGTTAATTTATCCGACAGGACAATTTATACATACATGGGAATGCTTCGTCCGCAAATGGCTAATGCGGCCTACTCAACATCAGGGCAATTGAGTCCTTTGTTTAATGATCCTTATTACCGTACAATAGGTATTGGTACACGGATATTCTTAGGCGGAGCGCAAGGATTTGTTGCTTGGCCTGGAACTCAGCACAATCCCAATGTTCCCCGTGGAGCAAATGGTGTTCCTAAACAAGGAGCCGGTACAATTGCCGTTATCGGTAATTTAAAAGAAATGATTCCGGAATGGCTGGCTGGGGCGAGTATTTCAGGCTATGGAGTTTCGTTGTTCGTAGGGATAGGTATTCCTATTCCCATTTTGGATGAAGAAATGGCGCTTTTTACGGCAGTCAAAGATGAGGATATTTACACCCAAATTTATGATTACAGCATGGATTATCCTAAAGGAGTAGCAAAACCTTTGGCGGAAGTCAGTTATAAAGATTTGCGCAGTGGAACAATCACCATAGGCGAAAAAAAAATTATCACTGCTCCTCTATCCAGTTATTACAAAGCCAGACAAATTGCCAACATCCTAAAGGAATGGATTGAAAGCGGCAAATTCATGCTGGGCGAACCGCAACAGATTTTACCTTCCGTGCAAATATAGATTTATCCTTAAATATAAATTACATTAATTGTGACGACCGTCACAGAAAATTCTTCTTTTACCTTGTATATATACAGAAAAAATTGCTTATTCTTAAATGATTAATTATTATTCTAAAAATTAATCGATATTAATGAATATTAAGCAATATTAATGAATATTAAGCAATTATTCTTGACTTTTCTTTTAAATTAGTGTTTTTTGATAATCAAATGAGGTGACTCTTTAATTTATGATAGATAATATAAAGAAAAATCAAGTAAAAAAATTTCGAGAAACAATTCCTTTAAGTATGTCTGAATTGGCTAGAAAGGCGGGATTAACCCCGCAAACAATCGCCAAAATGGAGAAGGGATTGTCTACAAGAAAGAATTCGGAATTGAAAGTAGCCAAGGCATTACAGCGACCGTATGAAGAAGTATTTCCTTGAAAAGGGAACAGGTGCATTATAGATTTACCCGCTTTGGACTGGGAAGGATTGATTCCAAATGAAGATAGGCAGATATCTGGTTGTCTTTTTATTTTTAATGGCGCTTTTGATAACGTTTGGAAATAGGGGTTTTGTTGATAATTATTTAATGAGCAAACGGCTTACTCAGTTAAAGTCGCAGACTAATGATATAACAATAGAGAACGATGAATTGAAAAAGAGAATACTTTTATTACGCAACGACGTTAATTACATAGAAACGATAGCCCGCAATGAATTAGGTATGGTTAAAAAAAGAGATATTGTTTATCGGTGGGTAAAATGAAGCAGGAAGTATATTTTGTTTAGTTAAAAATCATATGATGGTGCCTTAATGCTAGACTTAAAAGAAATATTTTCGGGTAAAAAGAGCCTTGTGGGTTTAGATATTGGCTCAAGTTCTTTAAAATTGGCCGAAATCATCAGTAGCTCTCGAGGTCATGTTCTTAACCGTTTCTTGCAGATTCCCTTACCCAAGGGCATAATTATAGACGGTGTTTTAGCTGATTCCAATGCATTAACTTTAAAAATAAAAGAACTCTTCCAGCATTCTGGTTGCGGGCGCAAGGGAGTAGTCACTTCACTTGCGGGGAATGCAGTCATTATAAAAAAAGTAACATTGGATCAAATAAATGAAGCAGAATTACGTGATTTAATCCATGATGAAGCCGGTAAATATTTGCCTTTTGATAATATGGATGATGTTAATTATGATTTTCAGATTTTGGGTGACAATAGCTATAATCCCAATCAAATGGATATTATTATTGTGGCAGCTAAGAAAGATATGGTCAATAGTTATCTTGAAGCGGTCACAGCGGCCGGCCTGAATGTTGTCATTATGGATGTAGTTCCTTTTGTTTTGGAATCTGTGTATGAAGCTAACTATGAATTTGATCATGATGAAATTGTTGTAATTATAAATATTGGAGCGAGCACTACCGGAATCAATGTTGTTAAAGGTGGTATGTCAATTTTTACAAGAGATTTCGCTTTGGCCGGTAACTCTATTACTGAAAGTTTGCAAGAAAAATATAAAGTAACTTTTGAGGAAGCAGAAAAAATCAAAATTGAAGGCATTCCCGATGGCAGTAATGGTGACAACTTGGATTTAAAAAACAGCATTCTGGATTTTGCCCAACCGATTTGCCTGGAAATTGAAAGATCCATTGATTATTTCCGTTCAACTTTTGGCGGTGAAGATATTAAACACGTATTTGTCGCCGGTGGATCGGCTAAAATTTACGATTTAACCAGAAGTTTATCGGAGAAGCTAAATGTGAAAACTGAAATAATCAATCCATTATTGAAAATTGGCTATAACAAAAGAAAGATCGATGCAAATAAGTTAGACAGCATAAAACCGATTGTCGCAACCGCTATAGGTTTAGGCTTAAGGAAAATGGACGACAAATGATAAAGATTAATCTTTTACCCTATCGCGAAAAGAAGAAAAAGGAATATCTTGTTCAACAAATATGGATTTTTACAGGTTCATTTGTTTTGTTTATTCTTTTTCTTGTTTGGCTGCAAATTTGGTTTAGTTCTTCAATTAATGATTTAAAAAGTCAGATAAAAGAGTCGGAAGATTCGCTGGTTGAGTTAAATACAAAAATAGGTAACTTAGATAAATTTAAAAATGACAAAAAAGAGTTGGAACAAAAACTAGGGGTGATTGCAACCTTGGAAGAAAATCGTTTGGCACCGGTAAAGACATTAGACAACCTTGCCCTGCTTGTTCCCTCAAAAGATATTTGGCTCACTAAGATAACCCAAAAAGGTAACAGTATTAACATTGAAGGAATTGGCCGGGACAATATAGTCGTAGCCGATTTTATGAAAGATATTGAGAAATTTGATCCGATAAAGTCAGTGGACTTAATATCGTCGAAAAAGACGGATATTTCCGGTATAACTTTGCAACAGTTTAATTTTTCCTGTATTTTGAAAAAGGGATTCTGATATATGGCCATCACATTTAATGATATAAAAAAGATGTCCACGAAGGCTAGAGCGCTTGTAGTTATTGTGATTATGTTCCTTATTGGTTATTTGGATTGGTTTTATTTTTTATCTTCAGCGATAGAAGAGAAAACTTATAATGAAACAAAACTTGTGGAGCTGCAGGGGAAAATTAAGGAAAAAGAAAAAATTGCCATGGAGATTAATAAATACATGGTTGACGTTGCTGCATTGAAAGAAAATTATAAAACAGCCCTATTAAAACTTCCCGACCAGCGGGAAATTCCCGCCCTTTTCCATTCTGTTGCCATGGCAGGAAAAGATGCAAATGTTGAGTTTCTGTTATTTGAACCCAGGGCTGCAGTGCCTAAAGTACTGGAAAAACAGCCATCCGGAGAAACAAAAGCAGCGGCATTACCTAAACCTTCGGATCAAAAGCAAAGCGAACAGAAACCAGCAGATAAATTGGCGGACAAAATGGCAGATACCTCCAGTGACAATCATCCCGCTGAAGGCAAGAAAGCTACTGCGCCTCCACCAGAGCCATTTTACGAAGAAATACCCGTCGGAGTGAATGTAATAGGTACTTTTCAGAACATCCTTTCCTTTTTTGAAAAAGTGGCCAAATTGCCGCGAATTATCAATGTTTCCGATATTACCATGGGGGATAGGAAGGATGTAAAAGGAAGAGAACAGTTTATCACTGCATCTTGTACGATTAAAACGTACATGTTTATTGATAAAAAAGAAAAAGTAAGTGAAAAAACAAAATGAAAAAAATAATATTTGCCATTGCCAGCACTTTTATAATTGTTTTTATTGTTGCGATATTCGTTTTTGCTGCTGAAGTAAAAAATACTTTACCTGCGGCTAATACTGTGCCTGCAGCGACTGCCGCAACGCCAACGCAAACTCAACAGCCGCCGCCACTAGTGCCAACTTCAGCAGATAATTATAGCTATAATCCGTTAGTAAAACCGGATCCTTTTCGGCCCCTTGTTGAAGCTGTCAAGCCACAAGATGTCGATGTGAAAAGGCAAGTTTTGAAAAAAGCAGAGTCTTCGATGTTCCCTTTGCAAAGGGCTGAAACTGAAAGATATAGAGTAGTAGGAATTGCCGGTGATAAAGATCATCGTATTGCTATTGCTGAGGATGCGGCAAAAAAGTTTTATCCGTTGTTCATCGGGACACATATTGGTATATATGATGGCAAGGTAATCGAGATTCTGGCTGATCGCGTCATTGTCGAAGAATATGAAAATAAAAAGGCAACAAGGGTAATTTTAAAACTGCGCAAAAATTAAAATGAGGTAAAACCATGAAAAAATATTTACCCAAAATATTTCTTGTTCTATTAATTATTGGTACTTTTACATATATTTCAGGATATTCTTTAGCTACGGAAACTACAGATAAAAACAAGGTGCCGGAAAATAAGACGGAGGCTGTTGTTGACAATGTCGGACATTTGGAAAATGTTATATTGGCGAAATTGCCCGGCAAAGAAAGGATTCAACTTGTAGTCTCCCAGCAGCCGATCATTGATGTAAAAAGTAAGATTAATGGCGGTTTTTTGATTAAGCTGGAAAATATGTCGGTGCCTGAAAGCCTATGCCGTTCCTTGGGGGAAGGTGAATTAAATAATATTACAAGCGTTACACCGTCGCAACAATCAATAAAAGGCAAGCAATGGGTTTACCTAACTATTGATATTAAAAAATTTGTCCCTTATGCAATAAGACAAGAAGGGCAGAATTTGTTCATTGATTTTAATGTCTCCAGTCTGGTGGAAAAGAAAGCCCATTATTCTAGGAAAAAAACCGCAACGAAAAAAGCTGTTGCAAAGGTTAACGCGGAAACTGCAAAAAATGAAGCAAGCGAGACAGCTCCAGTAAAAGATGAAGCAAAAGATGAAGCAAAAGAGGTAACGCCTGTAAAGAAAGAAACAATCAAAGGGTCTATGGATCGAAGAATATCTATTGATTTTCAAGACGCCGATATAAAGAGCGTTTTACGTTTAATGGCTGAATACGGTAATGTCAGTATTGTTTCCAGCGATGATGTCAAGGGCAGCGTGACTTTAACGATGAAGGATGTTCTCTGGACAAAAGCTCTGGACACCATACTTAACGTTAACAGTTTGTCTAAACAACAAGAAGGTAATGTCATCATCGTGACAACCCTGGACAGAAAGAAAAGAGATGATGAAGCCAAACTAAAAGCCATAGATGACGAAAACAAGCGAAAAGACCAAGAACACAAAGAAAAAGCGGAAAAAGGGTTATTAAAACAGGTATTAATTGAAGCAAAGATTGTCCAAGCGACCGAATCTTTTGTCAGAAATATCGGAGTGCAATGGGGTTTTGGAAATCAGCAGAAGGTCAGCGGCGGCACCTACGGATTAGGTGTGACTGGTGGCAGCAATACACAGACAACAGGGACATTAAATCAATATTCACAATCTTATCCCTCTCAAATTGGTGTGACAAATAGTGCTGGAACAAGTTTATCCATGGCGGCGGTAAATTTTCCGGCAGCTACAACATCACCGGCCATTGGTCTGGTATTTGGCGGCGCAACAGGCTTTCTTGAAACCCAACTAGCCGCTTTGGAGACTAATGGAACTGGGAAATTAATTTCTGCGCCCAAGGTCGTGACGATGGAGGGCATTAAGGCTGTCATTAAGCAGGGCGAAGATGTCCCGTATGTAACTCCGGCATCAGGCACCTCCCCGGCAACGGTTTCTTTTAAGGAGGCCGAATTGAGTTTGGAAGTGACGCCAAAAATAACCGATGAAGGAAAAATTTCCATGGAAATCAAGGCAAGTAATAATAGCCCCGATTATTCAAATGAAGTACTGGGCAATCCCCCCATTAAAACGGCTGAAGTTGAATCAAAAGTTGTTATTAATGACGGAGACACGATCGTTATCGGAGGAATTATGGTGACGGATGAAGAGAAAAATGTGCAAGGTTGGCCATGGCTTCAACAGATTCCCGTTCTGGGGTGGTTATTTAAAAGCGAGGACTTAACCAGGTCAAAACAACAATTATTGATTTTTGTGACGCCTAGGATTTTAAAGAGTGATAAATTTGAAGAGAACGCGGAAAAAATAATAAACTAATTATTCTGTTATCAGCAGTTATTCTTATTTATTGCGCAAGTTTTTTAGATTTAAAAGGGTTTATTATAAAATGAAACTGACTATAACCAAAGTTCCATTTGTATTTGTCTGCCTGGCAGTGTTGATTTGTTCCTCCTGCACTTATACTCCCTGGCACAGGCAACAATCCGAAATATTCTTGAATAAAGGCATTTCTTTTATAGAAGTGGGGCAATATAACAATGCCTTAAAAGATTTGTTGGAAGCAGAAAAATACTATTCCGGCAATCCGAAAATTCATTATTATTTAGGCATATCTTACCATGGCAAAGGTATGAAAGACAAGGCCATCGAGGAATTTAAAGAAGCAATATTGTTGGATGAAAATTATTCCGAAGCACATAATTATTTGGGTACATTGTATTCAGATAAGGGGCTCTGGGATCAGGCAATTGCGGAATTTGATAAGGCTCTCAGCAATCCTATCTACGACACACCGTCAATGGCTCTTTATAATTCAGCCTGGGCTTATTATTCCAAGAAGGATTACAAGACGGCTTTAGATAAATATCACGAAGCGCTGAATAAAGATCCCATGACCAGATTGCGGCCGCAAATTGAAAAAAATATGGGACTTATTTATTTTGATCAGGAAAATGTTACAGAGGCTATCCGGCATTTTAAGAAATCCGTGGAATTAGACCCTTCACTTTTTGATGCTCAATTTTTATTGGGTCAATGTTATTTAAAGATTAAAGATAATAATAATGCTAAAAAAGCGTTTCAAGCCGTTATTAAGTTATCGCCGGAATCTTCTTTCGGCAGAAACGCCAAAACTTATTTGCAGTCCTTAAAATAAATTATTCATTACTAACATCTTTCCATCCTTGACACGCTATATCGGCTATGTTACTCATCGCAAAATTAATTATATTTAATTGTTTAGCCGGAAAATATGAAAAATGATACTTTGGATAAGGACAGTTCTGTTTTTCTTTGTGAAGCGGAAAAACTCTTTGAGCAGAATAAGCTGCAAGAAGCGTTTAATCTTGCCGGGGAACGATTGCGATTTTTTTCCGCCGATGCTGATGCCCATGTAGTTGCAGGCAACGCCCTTCTTGGTATGGGAAGAGTTGACGAGGCGCGTGACGTTTTACAAGAAGTAGGAGAAATTATTTCAGAGTTGGCTTTTGTTTATGAACGGATGGGTGATATTTATCGGAAAAAAGGTTTTCATCAAGATGCGGCTGCTTGTTACGAAAAATTTATTTCCTTGCATCCGAGCGCTGAAGACGCGAAAAAAGTTATTGAAAAAATGATTCTTCTTGAACAAGAAGACCAACCGATGCCTGAAGTAAGCATGATAAATGATGAGAATATCCCCGATCCGGAATTATTTACAGTTACCTTAGCGGAACTATACATTAAACAAGGCCATTTACAAGTGGCGGCGGAAATTCTTCAAAAAATAATATGGAGGGAACCACAAAACAGTCAAGCCGTGGCCATGCTCGATTCACTAAAGGCGGAATTATCTTCCCAAGCATCGGCGAGCGAGACATTTGTCAAATACGATAATTTAATAAAAACACTTTCTTCCTGGTTGAAAAATATCGACAGGTTAAAAATGCATGTTGCAGAAAGATCACGGGTATAAATCCCAAAGTGAGCTGCAGGGTGTTATACCCTCCGCTGTGCGGGATTGTTCGACTTACAAATTTCAAAATACTTCGTTTTTGAAATTTGAGTCTCACAATAAAAATTTACCGGATAGAATATCCCGCCTTCGGCAGAAGTTTTCTAATTATAAAATCGATAGTTTAGTTATTTTTAATAGGAGTAATATCCGTTACCTTTCCGGTTTTACCGGCAGTGACGGTGTCCTTTTAATTAATTCCGATAAAACAAGATTACTTATTGACGGCCGCTATACCACTCAGGCCTGTCGGGAAACAGCGGGTATTCAAATAATAGAATACAAAGATAAGATTGAAGGAATTATTCAAGCGATAAAGAAACTTAAATTAAAACGTGTCGGTTTCGAAGCAGATTCGATAACCGTGGAAATGTATAATCAATTGACAAACCGTTTTCGGCAAGGGGTGTTTGTAGCTTTAACTGACGAACTGAAATTGATCAGGGCATACAAAGATGCAACCGAAATAGCTCTTTTGAAAAAAGCAGCGGGAATTTCTTCTTCAGCTATTCTTTCCGTTGTCGGTCAGATCAAGCCCGGCTGCACAGAAAAAGAATTGGCTTTGCAGTTGGAGTTCAATGCGCGAAAATATGGCGCTGACGGACTCGCTTTTGAAGCGATTGTCGCCGCAGGAGAAAACTCCACTCTTCCCCATGCCCAACCGACTGACAGAAAAATAAAAAAAGGAGATTTTATTGTCATTGATTTTGGTGTTAAATATAAAGGATATTGTTCCGATGAAACTTGTACCATCGCTATTGGGAAATTGACAGACAGGCAAAAAAATGCTTATCAAATAGTTAAGGACGCTCATAATAGAGCTTTAGCTATGATTAAGGCAAATGTTCCTGTCGCCGATATTGATCACTGTGCACGGAGCATTTTCGGGGGGAAATATGGCCGTTATTTTGTGCATGGAACCGGACATGGTGTTGGATTGGAAGTTCATGAAGCGCCGCTTCTGTCCTCGAATTCTAAAGATGTTTTAGAGCCGCAAATGGTGGTTACCGTTGAGCCCGGATTATATATTCCAGGACTTTGGGGTATCAGAATAGAGGACACGGTGTTGGTAAAAGAAAATAGTTGCGAAAAGTTTACAAAAATGGATAAAGAACTTGTCATTATAGAATAAAAGCAGAGGTTGCGCTGTTATGAAAATATTTCCAGAAGATATAATTTATAGTTGCGAACACATATGGGTGCGGGTTGATGGGTACATGGCCACAATAGGCGTTACCGATTATGCCCAGGAAAAATTAGGAGACATTCTATCCGTTGAATTTATCGAAACTGACACTTATGTGGAACGCGACGAAACATTCGGTTCCATCGAGTCTGTCAAAGAGGTGGTGGATTTAATTTCTCCTGTGAGCGGCACGGTTGTTGTGATTAATGAAGATATTCTCGAAGATGTAAGCATAATAAACAGAGATCCTTATGATACCGGCTGGCTTGTTGTCATTGAAATGGATAATCTGGAACAGTTGGAAGACCTTCTTGCCGCCGCAAATTATCATGACCTTATAACGCAGGAAGAAAGCGAATAATTATTTTTTATGGCATGGAGATTATTAGATTTTCAAAATCGTGATATTTTTGAAAATATGGCCATAGATGAATCCATTTTTCATGAAACCATAAAAAACAGAAAACATCCTACGATTAGATTTTACAGTTCGTATCCGGCGGCGGTTTCTATCGGTTATTTTCAGGATATGAGAAAAGAAGTGAATATTGAAAAATGCCGCAGCGCTGGAGTTGATGTTGTCAGAAGAATAACAGGAGGGAAAGCGGTTTTTCACTGTAATGAAATTACTTATTGTGTCGTAGCGGGAGATCAGGGAAAAATATTCCCTTCTGATATTTCAGGAACGTATAAGGTAATCAGTAAATGTATAGCCCGGGGTCTGGCTTATTTGGGAATAAGTGCTAATTTGGCTGAAGGCGCCCGTGTTGGGTCCGGAGAAGAACTAAAATCCTGCTGCTTTTCCATTCCTTCTAAAAATGAGCTTTTAGTTGAAGGGCGCAAGATTTGCGGCAGTGCTCAAGTGAGAAGAAAAGGCGGATTTTTACAGCACGGTTCATTGCTTCTGGCTTTTGATCCGAGGGAAACGGCCTCTTTACTGTTGCCTGCGCGCACTCCTGAGCAACTGGAAAAACTGAGAGAAACAGTAACGGCGGTCAACGAAGAGCTTGTTTCGCCAATTGATGTACAGAAAATTTGTTCACAATTGAAAAAGGGGTTCACTGATGAGCTGGGTGTAGAACTCGTTGAAGAAACTCTTACACTGGCGGAAGAAACACTGAAGAATGAATTGATGAAAAAATATATTGACATGAACTGGAATATGGAACGGAAAAAAACATTTTAAAGCGGATTGATTATAAAATGAAAATCAGTGATTTGGTGGCAAAGGGTATCTGGAAACAAAACGGCTATATTGCGCCGGAGGTTACGGGCGCGATAAAAATGGATGCCAATGAAAATCCTATTAGTTTACAGGAACCCTTAAAGAAAAAGCTCATGGAAGAAATGAGCAGGGTTGATTTAAACCGTTATCCCATAGCTGGCGCTCCTGAACTACGCAACCGATTTGCTCAATATTACGGCGTAGATAAGAACATGGTTATGTTGGGCAACGGATCTGACGAGCTGATTCAAACCCTTTGTCTGACGCTGAAAGGCAAAATAAACGGTGTACTGGTTCCCGTTCCCACTTTTTCCATGTACAAGATCATTGCTGTTAATACAGGCAATAAAGTGGTAGAAGTCCCTCTGGATAAAAAATTTGATCTCGATTGCGACGCCGTCATCGGCAGGCTAAAGGCAAATTTTCCAGCTTTGGTATTTTTAAGTTATCCGAACAGTCCCACCGGTAATCTTTTCAGCCGGGATAAAATAGAAGCCATCATCGAAAAAACTCCGGGCATAGTTGTCATTGATGAGGCTTATGCCAGTTTTTCCGGCCGGACTTTATTGCCTTTGTTAAAGAAATACGATAATATAATTTTTCTGAACACGCTGTCCAAACTGGGTCTAGCCTCCATGCGTCTGGGGTTATTGATCGGCAACAGGGATATTGTCACCCAATTGGATAAAGTGAGATTGCCTTATAATGTCAATTCCTTATCACAAATAGCCGCTAATTTTTTTCTGGACTATCAGGACGAATTTTCCAGGCAGGTTACGGAAATAATCAAAAGACGTGAAGAGCTTTATTGGGGTCTCAAAGAAATTGCCGGAATTAAGTTATACCCATCCCAGTCAAATTTTATTTTTTTTAGTTGCGCTTTTGATTCCAATGACATATATAACAAACTTATTGCGGAGGGTATTATTGTAAAAAATTTGAATATACCGCCGCTGATGCCCAACTGTATGAGGGCTACTGTAGGAAATCGTAAAGAAAACGAAGCCTTCTTGAGGGTATTAAAAAGTATTATTCCCAAGTAAGGAGCGTGATTTTAAATTAATTGAAAATTGCAGGGTAGTTTACGGCACAGAAAACATCTGTTTTTGCCGTACTGCCCTTTTTTTATATCTTAAAATAAACTATAATTATACAATATGGAGGAATTAACTTGGAAGTAAAGGTAATCGACAATGACGTAGAAAAAGCGCTGAAAATTCTGAAAAACAAACTTTCGAAAAGCGGCTTGTTTAAGGAATTAAAAGTCCGACGCGCTTATGAAAAGCCTTCAGTAAAGCAAAAAAGGAAAAAAATTGAAGCGCAACGCAGATTGGCTAAAGTTCAAAGACGCCGCAAGTATTAAATTGGTGTTTGCTTCAATGAAACATTGTCATTTCGACCGAAGGGAGAAATCTTATAAGATGTTGACACAAAATAAAGATTTCTCGTCACTTTGCTCCTCGAAATGACATAAGGGGTAATGCCGTATGGTAGAAAAACAATACGTAATTGATGCGCTATCCATCAATGAGTCATGGCGTGTGTTTCGCATTATGGCGGAATTTGTCGAGGGCATTGAGACTCTCTCTGATGTTAATAATGCCGTCACTATTTTTGGTTCGGCCAGAGTTAAGCCTGACGACCTTTATTATAAAAAAACCGAGAAGATGGCCCGGCTCTTGGTTCAGGATGGGTTTAGTGTAATCACCGGCGGCGGCGGTGGAATTATGGAGGCGGCCAATAAAGGCGCCGGTGAAGCCGGCGGCAAATCAGTAGGGATGAATATTCAATTGCCATTTGAACAAAAGCCGAATCCTTATGCGAATATCAATATTCATTACAAGTATTTCTTCATCCGCAAGGTGATGTTTGTCAAATATGCTGTTGCTTATGTGATCCTGCCCGGCGGATTCGGCACAATGGATGAACTTTTTGAGGCGCTTACTTTAATTCAGACAAAGAAAATCAAATCTTTTCCTTTGATTTTAATGGGGAGCGAGTACTGGCAGGGATTACTGGATTGGTTGAAAAAAACCATGCTGCAGGAAGGTAAAATTTCTCCTGCCGATCTCGATTTGATTCAAGTCGTCGATGAACCGGAAGAAGTTGTCAATCTCATAAAAAAATACGTAATAATTTAATCTTCTGATTTAGTTCTTTAATCCCACGACTTGGAATTCCCCGCAACCGGGGGAGGAATGCGGTTTAATTCGCGGGAGGTCGCGTTATTATTAGGGAGCCTCCGGCTCCTGCTGGAGGGCGCTCCACTAGCCATGGAAAAAATCTTCTCCAATTTGAAAAAAGGTATTGTTGCGCCTTGTTACCTTCTTTATGGGGAAGAAGAATATTTAATCAACGAAACCCTCAATAAAATTTTAGATTTGCTCGTACCGGTGGGCAACCGTGATTTAAGTCTGTTCTATCTTGATGGCGACAATACCGATATGGATAGCCTTATCGGACATCTTATAACACCCTCCCTTTTAGGCGACAGAAAAGTAATCGTGGTGAAGAACACCGCTATTTTTCATTCCCGCGAAAATCTTGCCAAACTGATTCCCAAGATACGTGATAATCTTGATGAAAATCCGGCTAAAGCAGTAAAATATTTCCTGACTTTTCTAAATATAGCCGGTTTTGCTCTCGAGGATTTGCAGGACTCCGGCTGGCAGAAGATAACCGATGAAGAGTGGAGTAAAATTATTAAGGGGGATGCGGGAGAAGACCGCGAAAAATGGTTGCCCCGTATTTTGGAAATTTATGCCAGTTCAGGGCTAACCGGAGTATCCGACGCTGATCAAACAAATCGTCTCGGGGAAATTTTTAAAAACGGCCTACCTGGAGGGAATTGTCTTATCTTTACGGCGGAGGACGTGGATAAGAGAGGAAAACTTTACAAGATTATTGCCGAGCTGGGAATTGTCCTTTATTTCGGCGCTGTAAGGGGAGAAGCCGCCCAAAAAGAAAGTCTTAAAAGGGAAGCTCAAAAATTACTTGATGATTATGGAAAGAAATTGTCGCCAACAGCATGGATTGCTTTAGGCAAAAAAACCGGATTTGAATTGCGTCGTTCCCTTACTGAATTGGAAAAACTGATTTTCTTTGTTGGAGAACGCGGCACTGTTGAAGAAAAAGATGTCGAAGAAGTTGTCGGTAAAACCAGTGAAGATTCCATATTCGATTTAACGACAGCTTTAAGTGAAAAAAATCAACTGGCAGCGCTTGCCGCCTTGAGGTCATTGCTTGATCAGGGCACACATCACTTGATGATACTGACCATGATCGTCAGGGAAATCAGACTATTATTACAGGCCAGAATTTTAGTGGATTCTGGAAAGCTGCCAAAATTCAACAGCAGCATGGAATACGGCTGGTTTCAGAATAATATCCATCCCGTACTAAGCGGAGTTGCCGATACGATTTCAATACCTAAGGATTTTCTGACCAACAAACATCCTTTTGTTATTTTTAATGCCTTACGTAACTGCAGCCGTTTTACTTATCCTCGCCTGATCAATTTTCTTGAGGAATTACTGGAACTCGACCGTTCCTTTAAATCTTCCGCAGCCAGCCCGCAATTATTGCTGGAAATGTTTTTGATTAGGGCTTGCGAAAAATAAAGCGAATCTCTCTACCCCTGCCGCTTCATTATTACCAATTTCACTGTCATTCCCGCGAAGAGACTGTGTCGTAATAGCAGAAAGTGATATCAATACTGTCATGCCGGTCGTAGATGACCTTCAGGTTATGAAAACTGGCATCCAGACGTCGTCCCGTCGAAGGACGGGAACCAGTTCAAAGTTACTGGATTCCCCTGTGTCAAGCACGGGGCATGCTCATTGTGGCGCTACGCTTGCACGGAATGACAAAATGCTAATTACGACACAATCTCAAAAGTGGGAATCCAGTTTTCATTAGTTTTCAGAGAACCTCAAATTCCACACCTCTGTCAACTATGTTGGTGGGATAATTTCCAATAGCCGTTGGCTATTGGATAGTTCGGCTAACTCTTCAAATTTCGCTATGCTTTTTTTCAGAGAATCTCACTACGACTAATGCTTTAATGAGCCTTGATTTAGAATTGGTATAAGGACAAACTTCACCACACTCGTTTTTAGCGAGTGTCATTATTCGACCAACGAGAGTTTCAGTGCTCTTCGCTTCAAAAACTTGGTCTCATAAAAAGAAAAGCCGGTCAAAACCGGCTTTTCTGGCATTCCGTAAAGAAAGGTATTTACCTTAATTTATATTAATTGGTATGGTCGTAATATTTCCTTTAGGAGTCGTAACGTCTATAGCTACAGGTCCATTAGGAGATTTTGTAAGAGTACCGGCAGTTTCTGCTGTGATGCAACTTGTCCCGCCATTTATTATTAGTGTAACCGGTGTTCCCCCTGCGTGAATAGAATTGAGCACCGGTGATCCTGCAACATTAACTGATGCATTTGAAGTAGTTAATGTCGGTGGCGACGTTGAGGTGTCGAGATATGTATAGGTCACATTGGTAAGAGATGTATCTACAGAAACGGTAGTTTCCGCAGGCATCGGATTATAGTTTTGATCCATCAACCAGAAGGTATACGAGGTAATGCATGTTCCGGCAGAGGTAAACGTGTTCTGTGATATTTGAGCGTTAGATCCCGAAAGAACTATAACATCATCTCGCCGCACATAACCTTGGCCCCAGCTGCCGGAACAGCTATTTTGCACACTTGGCACATTTGAGTAATCATCCGGATAGGCTGTGGCTAAGACTGCACCGCCGATATGGGTTCCGCAGGCTTGTCCCCCTGGCGCACTACCGATAGTCTGTTCCTGTAGATTAGGCTGAGAAGTATTCGTATCCAGTATGCCGTTCTCGTTCGAATCAAGGAACACCTGGCCAAGGTCATAAAATGTATCGTCGGATTCATACATATTGGTGCCGTGTGAATCAACGAAACTCATCTCGCCCAGGGCATAGGCCAATACCGTCACCCGGCCATTTTGAACATAAAGGGGAGATCCGCCATTAATGGTAATCGGAGTAACACCGTCATACTCCAAAGCCGCTACGGCGCCGTTGCCCCCGTTAGCTGTTGTTGTTTCGCCGATTGGCCTATATGCAGCGCTTGTGAACGTAATTGAGCATGTTCCTTGTGTAGTTGTGCAAGTTGCCGTGCTGGGGGCAGAGGCGCTTGAGTTAAGATGCCCTCCCTCAGAAATAAAATTGATCACTGTCCCGTCAGGCACGGTTTCGCCCAGACGATCCGAAGCGATAATAGTTAATGAAGAAGTTGTACCGTCATAGTCCCAACCTTCAATATTATGGGTTGAAATGGCAAGCGAAAAAAAGTTCTGGGTAGGCAATCCTGTCGTTATAGTTAACACATTGGACAGGCTGGTAAGAGATGTTCCATCTATTGTTGCCACAACCCATACAGGCGTGGGTACTGTTCCCGACGTAAGCGAAGTAGTTACATATCCATCAGAATCTGATGTTGCCGAGGTAGGGGTTAATACGATTCCACCAGGGACGCCGGAGGGCATCAAAGTGAAATCTACAAGCACGCCCGCCTTTCCATTATTGTTGGTATCTACCACCTGGAATTTTACAACAGAACTATGCATCAAGGTTGAGGAGCTGGCGGACGAAGTTCCAAGGATGGCCGGTGTGGCCGATATAAATTGTATATTGTTGGTGGCCGGAATGGCAACTGTTAGCGTTGCATTGGCAGTATCGCCGGTTACAGATGCCGTTATAACGTCTGTTGCGCTACTGCAGCCGTTATCCTTGTAGGTGGAAGTTGCCGTACCGGATACAGAAGTTACCGGGTTGGTAAGAGTTGCTTTCCCGGCGGCGACACAGGGAGAGGTAAATGCCACAGACATGGGTACGGTAGCCGATAAACCGTTTATCAGCACTGGTACGCTGACACTGGCTGTACCATAAGCTGAAATTGATGACGGTACCAGAGTAATGGTACCCAAGGTAACCAATGCCCCGTTAACTGCTATGCCTATCGGTGCGCTGGTTACTGTTGTGGTCGTCGTGCCCGATGTGAACTGTGCTGATGCCGTAATGCTTGTGGCACCTGCGGAACTGATGTCTGCCGAGTTTATACTGATGAAAGCGACACCGCTGGCGTTGGTTAATGCTGTGGCGGAAGTAGGTGTAAACGTGGCCAGGTCGCTTGTTGCGGCGAAAGTTACCACCGCATTCGGCACCAGTGCTCCGCTGGCATCTCGGAGTGTCGCGTAACCGGTTACCGGCGTTCCAAAAGAAACAACATTATCGGTCAGTACCAGCGTAAGCGTAGGAGTTCCTGTGGTGGAACCTGAAGAACCTGAACTTGTTGCTGTTACGGGCATGATCAACGCTGCCGCCGCGCTGTATGTCCCGTTGGTGAAGGTGGCATAGATAACGTCCTGCGCTGCTGTTGACCCTGCCACATAAGTAATGCTAACATTGCCGTTGGCATCGGTAATACCTGTAACAGTTTGTGTGCTGCCACTGGTGCAGGTATCACTAACGGCATTGCACATCATTCCACCGCTGTTATTTATGGAAAAATTGAACGTAACTGTCATATTGGGGACAGCAATGCCCGAACCATCTGTCAAGTTTGCCGTAAGAATACTGTAGTTTCCTGCTGCCACAGTACCCGGATTGGCAGCCAAGGTCATCTTGTATCCTGCCCCTGAAGTTGATGCCTGCGTTCTGGTAATGATATCAGCTCCGAAAGCTTCTCCGGTGGTGGCGGTGCCGACAGTGAAGCTGATGACATCCTGCACGCTGCCGGATGAACCACCCGATCCAGCCGTATAAACAGTCGAGAAGCTGCCGCTGGCATCGGTCGTCCCGCTTAATACGGACAAGCCTCCACCGCTGCTGGACGTAATAGAGAAGGTTACGGGCACTCCAATGGCTATATTGCCGGAACAATCCTTCACCGTGACCGTGACGATGCTGTTCTCTCCAGCGGTGAGCGACGATGTACTGGTCGTTACTGTTGCCTGGTATCCCGAACATGTTGTTCCCACCGTTCTGGTGATAATGACAGCTCCATAATATGCTCCACTATCGACGCTGGCCATAACGGTATCCTCAACTTCCGCATTTGGGCTGTTGGTTCCTGCCGTGTAAACCGCTGTCGCTGTACCGCTGGCATCGGTGGTTGCGGTAAGGCCGCCGCCAAGGGCTGCAAGTGTGTATCCGCTATTGTTGTTAAGGGTATTATCGAATGTTACGGTCTGGCCGACTGCCGGAGCTCCAGAACCATCAGTTACCACCGCCGTGATAATGCTACTCTGGCCGGCTTTCAGCGAGGTTATGGTGGCGGATAGCGCAACATTGAAACCCAAGACAGAACTTGCCGTCCTAGTGACAATGGAGGCTGCTACTGATGTTCCACAGGATGCAGTGAGAGTGTCTTCAAGGCTCAATGCTTGCGTGGTCGTACCTGCTATGTAAATCGCTGTCGCTTTGCCGCTGGCATCGGTGACACCGGTTGCGGTGGTGCTGCTTCCCGGTACGCCGATGGTCGTCAAGGTTGCGTTGCTTTGATTTGACGCAAAACCGAAGTTTACTGTCTGGCCACTGACGGGAGAACCTGAACTGTTCGTAACGGTGACGGTAAGGATACTGCTTTGTCCTGACGAAAGAGCAGTCGGTGATGCGTTGAATGATGTTATCTGGTAGCCTGTGGAGGGCGTTCCTGTTCTGGTAATGATGACGGCCGCCGAAGCGTTGTATGTTCCGTCGGTGACGGAGGCGCCGACAACATCCTCGACATTCGTCCCTGATGCGCTCGAACCTGCCATATAGATAGTATTAAACTGGCCGTGGGCATCGGTTTTCCCGTTGTTTAAAGAATATAATGTGCCGCTGTTGTTTTGTAAAAACGAGAAGCTGACAGTCATGTTTTTAACAGCACTGCCCGAGCCGTCCGTTACCGTTGCCGTGAGAATGCTGTATTGTGCCGCCGGCACTGAATTTGGATTGGCAGCCAAGGTTATAATGTATCCTGCCGACGAGCTGGATGGCGCTGTTATAGTGAGAATAACAGCTGCATAAGCCACTCCGCTATTGACGTTTACGCTGACAATATCCTGCACGCTGCTGGTTATACTCGCTCCCGCCGTATAGACGGTGGACAAGCTGCCGCTGGCATCGGTTTGCCCGCTTAATGTGGTTAAAGATCCGCTGCTGCTGCCTGGAAGAGAAAAGGTCACTGGAATGCCGCTGGCGAGAGTGCCGGAACTATTCTTCACTGTCGCCGTGATGATGCTGTTCTGTCCCGCTGCCAGCGAGGAGGGATTGGCCGTCAAAGTTACCTGGTAACCCGTAACGGAGGTTCCTGTTCCTGTTCTGGTGATAAGAACAACTCCATAAGCAGTTGTTCCACTGGTGACACTCGCCGTGACGGTATCTTGCACGTTGGCTGTTGGGTTGGTTGTTCCTGCCGTATAAATCGCTGTCGCTTTACCGCTAGCATCGGTGGTTGCGATAAGGCCGCCGCCTCCACCTAGGACCGCAAGTGTGTAGCCGCTATTGTTGTTAATGGTATCAGAGAATGTTACGGAAACGCCCGCAGCGGCAACACCCGAACCGTTTGTTACTGTGGCAGTAATGATACTATTTTGCCCTTGTGTCAGAGAGGTCACACTGGCAGAGATAGTGACTACGTATCCTGAAGTAGAAGTGGTGCTTGCAATTCTTTCAATAGTAAAAGGGAAAACGGAATTTCCGCAAGTTGCCTCTACTGTGTCGTAAAGTGGCTGTGATGGTGAATTTGATCCGGCCACATATACCGCAACAGCCCTGCCGGAAGAATCGGTAGTTGCGCTAAGGGCGGTGACAGTACCACCGGTTTCATTAAGATCGGTCGGACTGGTGGGAATAGAAAAACTTACGGTAGCGCCCTCTAAGGCATTTCCTGAGCCGTCAGTTACCGTAGCGGTAAGAATACTGTTCTGTCCCGCTGATAAAGAAGATACTGAAGCTGTAAGTGATGATATCGTCGGCGTGACAGTTGGGGTTGTGTTGGAAGCTGAACTTTCGTCTTTGCTGCCACCGCATCCGTTAAGAAAAAATAGGGCAAAAAAAATCAGCAGTAGTGCCAACCGCGATAATTTAGTATTGATTGATTTTATCATTTTAATCTCCTTTTTAGAGAAACAGATGATATTTTCTACTTGTTGCTGTTAAATTTTACCAAAAATATTATTAGTTTTCAACCTTTTTTTATTGCCCCGCCATCGCGAGTGTTATATCCCGCGTTCCTGCCAATTTCGTTGGCGGGATAGTTCGTCCAACAAATTTCAGTGCGCTTCGCTTCTGAAGTTTTAGTCTCATTATTTCGTTTCACTCATTTTTAGCGAGTCTCATTAAAAAGAAAAGCCGGCTTTTGGCCGGCTTTCCAGAAATTGCATCAAGTTAAGTTTTAAGTTAACCAGTTAAGGTGCGGCAACAGCCGCACCCCTTCTTCTGATAATCTTCCGGGGTAGGTTGAAATCCCTCGGAAGATTATTAACACTATTTCTTAAGGCATCAACGTGTTTACAATAGTGACGGCCGTGTAGTTGGAACCGCCGTACGATACAGTTGCTTCAAAATTATCCGCTGTTAAGGGGGTGCTTCCTGTCGTCCAAACTAAAGAAGCGTTGCCGTTGCCATCGGTCGTCGCGGTTAGTGGAGTTGGAGGAGTAAATGATCCGCCAGAACCATTCGCTATTACAGCAAAGGTTACTATCTGGCCGCTTATACCATTGCCCGAACCATCAGTAAGAGTAGCCGTTAAGGTAGTCGGGGAACCAGCAAATACTGCCCCTTGTCCGGGTGTTAAATCAAATTTTACACCACCACCTGCTATAGCCGTCCAGTAAACAATTAGGGCTGCGTCACCGCCGTTGATCGTGTCAGAAATCTGAGCCCGAACAACGGTTTCGCCGGAACCAACAGCGCCGTTGCGATCAAAGATGACGAAGGCTTCGCCATTGTTATCCGTATTGACGGTCAAAGTCGAAGGCGTTGTAGCATAACCTACTCGCGTTATGCCATTATCGATACGCGTTATGTAACCGGTACTATTGTCCAACATGATGGAGAAGGTAACTGGTTCGTTGGCAACAGGTGTAGTGAGATCGTCTGTGGTAACTTTTACCGTCAGGATGGCATAATTCGAGTTAAGAAGTGTCGTCGGATCACTGGTAGGCGTAGAGGTGAAGGATATAATCCTATTCCCTGTCCCTACCGCGGGTAGGCGTGTGATGATTGCCGCGTCTGCAGAACTCCCTGTAGCGCCGGTTACGCTAGCAGAGATCGCGTCTTGGATGCTCAAAGAGGGGGAGCTGTTCCCCGCCGTGTAAACTGCAACGGCCGTGCCGTCAGCATCTGTAATCCCTGTGACTGGCGCGGTGGTAATCCCGTTCAAATTGGCGATAGTTGCGCCGCTGGCGGGAGTTCCCACGAAGCCGAATGTCACCTCCTGTCCTGATGCAGCGGTTCCGTCTGCATTTAAGACTTGGGCAACAATGACACTCATAGCACCAGCAACCAGAGATGTCGGCGTTGCTGTAACCGTCAATCGGACACCAGTGCTAGAGCTGCTTCCCGCCGTCACTGTCATAATGACATATCCTGTGGCAGTGGTGCCTATGCTAGCTTTGACAATATCCTGGATGCTCGTTGTGGTTGAATTCGCTCCGGCTGTGTAGACCACTAAAGCCCTGCCTGCTGCATCCGTGGTTATGGTTGCTGGTGTGGTCGTGTTTCCGTTCAGTAATGGACTGTTACTGTTTGTGCTGAACAAAGTGAATGTTACGGTCTGGCCACTGACAGGATTGCCCGAACCGTCTGTTACCGTTGCCGTCAGTATGCTGTTCTGCCCTGCTGCCAAAGAGGTCAAATTTGCCGTTAAGGACATCTGGTAACCCCCTGACGTGACGGCAGTATTTGGTGTCACAGTCATGATGACGTATCCTATGGCGGTGGTGCTGGCGCTGGCTTTAATAGTATCCTGAATGCTTGATGTGGTTGTATTCGTTCCGGCTGTGTAGACCGCTACAGCCCTGCCTGCTGCATCCGTTGTTATGGTTGCTGTTGTGGTCGTTGTTCCGTTCAGTAATGGACTGCTGCTGTTTATGCTGGAAATAGTGAATGCTACGGGCTGGCCGCTGACGGAATTACCTGAACCATCTGTCACCGTTGCCGTAAGGGTGCTGCTCTGTCCTGCTGCCAGGGAGGTCACATTTGCCGTTAAGGCAATCTGGTATACCCCCGATGTAGTGGTAGCGTTTGGCGTCACGGTCATGAAGGCATATACTATAACTGTGGTGCCGATACTGGCTTCGATAGTATCCTCGACGTCTGCTGTGGTTGTATTCGTTCCGGCTGTGTAGATCGCTAAAACCCTTCCAGCCGCATCCGTGGTAGCTGTTGTTGACGTTTTTCCATTCAGTAATGGAATGTTACTTTGTGTGCTGAACAAAGTGAATGTTACGGTCTGGCCACTGACAGGATTGCCCGAATCGTCCGTCACCGTTGCAGTGAGGATACTGTTCTGTCCTGATGCCAAGGATGTCGGCGATCCGGAAAGTGATATCTGCTGCCCACTACTAGTTGTAGCTGTAGCTGTATCTGCTTTATTCCCGCAGGCGCTAAGACAACAAAGTAAGGTAAAACAAATCAGCAGTAATAATATCTGGAGGGATTTAGCATGGATTTTTTTTACCATTTTACTCTCCTTTTTCCGAGGGATAGATGATGATAATATAATATTTAATTTTTACCAGAAATATTACTAGTTTTCAACCTTTTTTTACTCCCGTTTTACTCCCGCTGTCTTTACTTTTGTATGCTTCTTATAAATTAAATTGATGGGAATTGATTGCGCCTATTTCCTCCGCTGGCGGAGGTGTCACGCAGTGATGGAGGTGGATAAAAAATTTCCAGCCCGAAATTTCGCTGAACATTACATCTGCAATAACACATCCACCCCCTACCCCCGCCAGCGGGGGACATCAGAGCTTGTCGATTTTTGTTTGCGCCCGACGTATAGCGCGCGGCAATCTTCTTGCCGGTCCTTTCTTTTTATGTTGACGCTCAGGATGCTCATCTTGTGTTTCTGTCGCATAGTTTCTTCCAAGCGATGAAGAAATAACCTTATTCATGATTGCTTCAAATTCTAATGATGTTAGAGCGGTTCTGCCGCACTTGGTGATATAAGAGGCTATTTCGCGATCGGAAGAAACTACGATGGTATCTTCCTCGGTATGAGCAGCTATCCGTTTTATGACATCATCGGCTTTTTCGCCGTGGCGTGAATAAATGATATTAATTTTTCCGGCACGATCGCGTCCTTCATCGGCTGAACCGTTTTTCCATCCATCGAAAACAACGGTAATTTTGTGTCCCCGTTTTTTTTCATATTCAATTAGTTTAGCTATCAACGCCCGGCGTCCTTCTTCAAGGCTTTGCCGTTCATAATTCCGTAAGGTATCAGATTGCCGGATTAAATTGTAACCGTCAATTAAAATAAGCATAACTCTTAAACCTTATGTCACTTCGACCGATAGGGAGAAGTCAAAAGATTCCTCGTCGTTTACACTTCTCGGAATGACATACTTTATTAATCATACATTTGTAAAGTTTGGCACAGAAAATATACTTCTTCAATAAAATTCTGCTGTTTTTTCCGTCGGGGTTTTTCCCTTGACTTTGGCGCATATAGTTTGTTAGCCTCTCCGGCGGTAGTTTTTAAAAAATAATTGGATAAGCCGACTTTATCCAAACCACGGGTATGATACACGCAGCGAGTTGCGTATATCATACCCTCCGCTTTGCGGGATTGTTCAACTTACCAATTCCGACGTGTGACCTTCAGGTTATGCACTTTGCTTTCGGAATTGTGGTTTCACAAAAAATACTGATTAAAGGGGAAGTAAAAATGGAAATCAAGAAAGTTTGTGTTTTGGGCGCCGGTTTGATGGGTAATGGGATCGCTCAGGTTTGCGCTCAGGCAGGTTATGAAGTAACCATGCGCGATATTGAACAGCGCTTCGTTGATGGCGGGATGAACTCGATTAAGAAAAATCTTAACCGCGATATGGAAAAGGGCAAAATCACCAAAGAACAGATGGAATCCGTGCTTGGTCGTATAAAGCCCACTCTGGATTTGAAAGAGGCGGCAACCGGCGCGGACGCGGTGGTCGAAGTTGTCATTGAAGTTATGGATGTGAAGAAAAAGGTTTACGCGGAACTCGAAGAAATTGTTCCCAAACATTGCCTTTTTTTCACGAACACTTCCGGATTGAGCATCACGGAAATGGCTTCGGTAACCAAAAGACCGGAGAAGGTCATCGGCACTCATTTCTTCAATCCGGTTCCGGTGATGAAGCTTCTGGAAATAATCTGCGGTCATCAGACTTCCGCCGAAACACTGGAGATAGCCAAGGCTTGGGGCAAAAAAATCGGCAAGGAAGTTATCATTGTGAAGGAAGCTCCGGCGTTTGTCGTCAATCGCATACTCTGCACGATGCTTAATGAAGCTTTTTTTGTTTTGGATGAAGGTCTGGCCTCGCCGGAGGATATCGACAAAGGCATGATGCTGGGCTGCAATCATCCCATCGGCCCGCTGGCGCTTGCCGATCTGGTCGGCCTTGACACTCTTCTGAGAGTCATGGAAGGTTTGCAAAGAGAACTGGGCGACAAGTATCGTCCCGCGCCTCTTTTGAGAAAACTTGTTCGGGCTGGAAATCTGGGGCGTAAGTCCGGCCGCGGCGTTTACGATTACAGCAAAAAATAAGAGCCGGAGAAATTAAAGCATATAATTCATACTAAATAATTTTATGGAGAATTTATTATTTATGAAAACAAGAATTACAGAACTTTTTGGAATTAAGTACCCTATTGTTTTATCCGGCATGAGTTGGATTAGCGTGCCGAAAATGGTCGCGGCTGTTTCCAACGCCGGGGGATTGGGAATTCTGGCGACGGGTCCTCTGAACGCTGAGCAGACACGCCAGGCGGTGAAAGAAATCCGCAGTCTTACGGATAAACCTTTTGGGGCCAATGCATCGCTTTTATTTCCGGGCGCGGCTGAAAATGCTAAAGTGTTGCTGGAAGAAAAGGTTCCGGTAATTAATTTTGCTCTGGGCAAGGGTGACTGGATCGTAAAACAGGCTCATGCTTATGGAGGCAAAGTTATCGCAACAGTGGTCAACGCACGCCATGCCAAACGCGCGCAGGATTACGGCTCGGATGGTGTAATTGCCACGGGGCATGAAGCCGCGGCGCATGGAGAAGAGGTGACTACTCTGGTGCTTGTTTCATCTTTGCTTGATGCTGTGAACATACCCGTTATTGCTGCCGGCGGTTTTGCCGATGGTCGCGGTCTGGCGGCAGCGCTGGCTCTGGGAGCGGAAGGTATTGCTATGGGCACACGATTTATGACGACCAAGGAAAGCCCTTTGCATGATTTCTATAAAAAATTGTCCATGGAAAAAGGTGTGGAGGATACTTTATTTTCGGACAGGTTTGATGGACTCCTCTGCCGTGTATTGAAAACAGATGCCGCGGCAAAAGCCATCAAGCGCGGCTTGAATCTGCCGGCGGCCTTTTTCAACGCGCAGGAAATCGCCAAACAATTGGGTCTGCCCTTCTACAAATTATTTATAGGGGTTATGATGTCCGGATGGAAAAACGCCCGGCAGTTAGCTTTTATGGCTAACGCTTTTAAAGCTATAAGAATCGCCACGGAAAATGGCGACATCGATAAGGGCGTGCTTCCTGTGGGACAAGTTACAGGCTTGCTTCACGATGAGCCTACGGTGGCTGAATTGGTGGAAAAAATAGTGGCTCAGGCCAAGCAGCAGCAGGAAAAGCTTAACGCTCATTTTTCATAACAGAGCGGTCCAGAATAAAAAATGTTTCAAAATAAAAAAGTAGTAGTGGTCATGCCGGCTTATAATGCTGAGAAAACCCTCCTCAAAACATATGAGGAGGTTATGGCTCAGGGCATTGTTGATAGTGTTATTCTTGTCGATGACGCCAGTCCCGATAATACCACTAAAGTGGCAATGGGTCTTCCCCGGACAAAAGTTTTTGTTCATGGGCGCAATCTCGGCTATGGCGGCAACCAGAAAACCTGCTACAGGCTGGCGTTGGAAGAAGGGGCGGATATTGTAATCATGGTGCACCCCGATTATCAATATACGCCCAAACTTATTCCGGCGATGACTTCTTTAATCGGCAATGGTCTTTACCATTGTGTGCTGGGTTCCCGCATTCTCGGCGGCTACGCCCTGAAAGGCGGCATGCCGTTTTGGAAATACATCTCCAACCGTTTTCTAACCATGACGGAAAATATTTTAATCGGAGCCAAGCTCTCCGAATATCACACCGGATACCGCGCCTTTTCCCGGGAACTTCTGCTGAAACTGCCGCTGAGAAATAATTCCGATGATTTTGTTTTCGACAATCAGATGTTGGCTCAGATTGTCTGGTTTGGTTATACAATTGCAGAAGTGAGTTGCCCGACAAAATATTTTGCCGAAGCATCATCTATTAATTTTAGCCGGAGTATTGAATACGGTGTCGGCTGCCTGAAAACAGCGTGTGCTTTTCGCCTGGCTAAGATGAACTTAATCAAATCTGTTTTGTTCTCCGTACAGGAATGAAAATATGAACACCGGTATGACAATTGGATATTATACCAATTCTAAATCAAAGCGCTATTTTTGTTGGCGTCGTTGTCGGCTTCCTCAACGTATGTATAATACGCCTCGTCGCCTCCGCCTAGCCGCCTCAATATCATCTTTGATTAAGAAATGGTATTATACCGTACTAATTTAGGAATCTAGGCCATCTGACTATTGGCGGTAAGTTTCAATGAGGTGATTGTTTTTTTATAATCATCAGTGCCGAAAATCGCGGTTCCGGCGACTATCACATCGGCTCCGGCTTCGGCGATATCGCCGATATTTTTAAGATTCACCCCTCCGTCAACTTCCAACAGAGGTTTGCGCGGCAGTCCTTTGATCATATTATTAGCCCTGGCGATTTTTGACAAGGAAGCAGCGATGAACTTCTGTCCCCCAAATCCGGGATTGACAGTCATAATCAACAGAAGATCGATATGGCGAATTACATCTTCCACTTGCGCAAGCGGTGTCGCCGGATTTAAGGAAACGCCAGCTCGCTGACCGTAACTTTTAATCAAATCAATTGTCCGGCAGAGATGATTTGTGGCTTCCGCGTGAACAGTGATAATATCGGCGCCCGCGTGGGAGAAAGATTCAATGTATCTTTCGGGATTTTCAATCATCAGGTGTACATCAAAGGGGAGTTTTGTTGTTTTTCTCAAGGCCGATATGATTGATGGTCCCATGGTGATGTTGGGGACAAAATTGCCGTCCATTACATCAATGTGAATCCAGTCGGCACCCGCCTTTTCCACGGCGGCGATTTCCTCGCTAAGTCTGCCGCCGTCGGCGGAAAGGATCGAAGGGGCAATTATTTTCATTGATTATCTTCTCCCCAGCTTGTTTATGAAATTAATATACTAAAGAGCAGCCGTTGTCAATCACTGGTTACTATCCTACGCTTTGCGGTATATTCCTTTGTGCTTTGCATAAGGAATAATTCTGCGATCAGGTCTCAGTTACTTCTGTTTCTGAAACTTGGGACTCAAATCCCACGTCCCTGCCAACTTCGTTGGCGGGATTGTTCCTCTTGCGCTTCGAGCTTCACCTCATTTGCTTTCAGCGAGAGTCACGATCGCTACGCTCCTGGGATAGTTCGTCCAGCAAGTTTCAGTCGTAGATGACCTTCAGGTTATACGCTACGCTTCTGAGACTTGGGACTCACTAAATTTCCTTGACACTAAGGCAGAAAAAATTGAAGATATATTCATGTATATTTTATATAATATTACCTTATTTGCCGCTGCGATTGTTATTTTACCCTATTTTTTATTGAAAATCATCTTTACCGGTAAATATCGCAAAAGTTTCATACAGAAGCTGGGCGGCAGGCAGTCGAAAATACTGGCTGATTTGAAAGATGGGCCGCGGATCTGGATTCACGCGGTTTCAGTCGGCGAGGTAACCGCCGCTGCTCCGATAGTGGCTTCTTTAAAGATAAAGAGGCCGGAGGTTCAGATTATTTTTTCCACTTCCACAGAAACAGGACAGGAAATGGCGCGGAAGTTTATCAAGGGAGCCGACGCTTTTATTTATTTCCCGTTGGATATTCCGTACATTGTGCGTAAAATGATCAAATTAGCCAGACCCGATGTTTTTGTGCTGGTGGAGACGGAGCTTTGGCCCAATTTCCTTCGCATTTGCAAAATGCGTCACATAAAAGCGTTGATGGTCAACGGCCGGATTTCACCTCGCTCTTACAGCAAGTACCTGACGACGAAGTTTTTTTGGAAAATAATTCTCTTTAATTTAAATGCCGCCGGAATGATTGCCGGGATTGACGCTGTACGTCTGCAAGATATCGGTATGGATTCGTCAAAAATTAAAGTTTTGGGAAACGCGAAATATGACGCGTTGGTAGCGCTGGCGGAGCCTGCCCTGTGGGAAGAAATTGCCCGCAAGTTCAACGCGCGGAAAAACGAAAGATTTTTTATCGCGGGCAGCACTCATGAAGGCGAAGAAAAAATTATCATTGGTGTTTATAGAGAACTCTTAAAGCGCTATCCGGATTTAAAGCTCATCATTGTGCCGCGGCACATTGAACGAACAAATGATGTTCTCGGCCTATTGAGGCAGGCTAATTTTGATGATGTAATAACGCTTTCAGATATAAATAACGGAGGGCAACGGAAAGACGAGCGAATAATCGTTGTTGATGTTATCGGTGAATTATTCAAAGTTTATTCACTGGCAACGATTGTTTATTGCGGCGGAAGCCTTGTTCCCAAAGGCGGGCAGAATATCTTAGAAGCGGCGGCTTGGGGCAAGGTGATTTTTTACGGTCCTTCGATGGAGGATTTCAACCAAGAAAAAAATTTACTGGAAGAGGCGGGTTGCGGCGTGACTATAAATAATGAGGAAGAATTACTGCGTGGAATTATTCAGGCGCTGGAAAATCCCGAAGAACTCCGGCGCAGGGGCGAAAAGGGTAAGGCGGTTGTCCGGGCTAATATAGGCGCTGCCGCCAGATATGCCGATTTAATAAACAAATATATTTAGGAGACTTTTTAAATTTTTTAAGATAAAATTAAACAAACAGGATACGGAGGTATTTTATGCTGAAAAAATATGAAGAGTTGAGCAAGCAGGTCGACCTGACAAAAGCTTTCATGGCTAGGTCGGTTATTTACAGGTATCTTAACAGAACAAATCTGATAAGCTATCCGGAACTCTCCAGACTTATCGGCTGTGAGGCATTCATCAAGCATGAAAACCACAATCCGACCGGATCATTCAAGATCAGAGGGGCGCTTAATTTTTTTCATCATATGTCGAAAGAAGAGCTGGAGGCCGGTATCCTTGTTGCCACCAGAGGTAACCACGGTATGGCTATGGCCTGGGCGGGGCAATGGTTCCATGTCCCCTGCACGGTTGTCGTACCTGAGGGCAACAATCCTGAAATCAATAGGACAATAGAAAGCTATGGTGCGGAACTTATTGTCCACGGCGAAGATTTCTATGACGCGCAATCATATTGCGAAGAACTTGTGGACAGCGCGGGTTATTACTACGTTGAGCAGGGGAACGAACCGGAAATTCTGAACGGTCTTGCCACCATGGGGCTGGAGATTATTGAGGACCTGCCGGAAGTTGATACAATCATCTGTCCTATCGGCGGTGGCGCGGGATGCGCATCGCTTTTAAAAACCGCACGGGTGTTGAAGCCTGATGTCGAAATAATCGGTGTAGAGGCTCAGAATGCCCCGTCATTTTATAATTCCTGGAAAAAGGGAGAAATAGTAACCCTTGATGAAGCCCATACGGTAGCGGAAGGCCTTGCCGCAAGAAGTGTATTCCATCTGCCCTATAACATTCTCAAGGATTCCATAAATGACGTAGTGCTGCTGACCGAAGATGAGATCCTCGAAGGTATTAAAATGGCGCTAACAACCACACATAATCTGGCCGAAGGCGCAGGCGCAGTTTCCCTGATGGCCGCCTTCAAAATAAAAGAACGTCTTGCTGGTAAGAAAGTGGTTATGATCATGTCCGGCGGCAACCTGAATATGGATACTCTGAAAACTGCTCTTAGATAGTGAATTTACAATATCCACTTCCGAGTGTTGTAAATGAAATCCGTTTAAAGCACAATTCGGGTATGAGTCATTCTGATAAGCCCTTAATCTTTCGCTAAGCTCCGGCCGCGCCAGATTCTGTGAATTGCGTTATAAATGATTAATTCGAGAATTGATACTGCATATCCCTCATTGACAGTGACATTCTATATAAAATAAAACAATTATCAAAATTTTTCCGGAGAAAAGAATTGTCAGGTACAATACAATATATTCGGCAAATCAGGCAAAACCTCGATTCTGCAATGATTGCTGATTATTATAATATCAACCGCGAACTGAAAAATATCGAACAAAATAAATTTAAAGATAAAACAGTTTTTTTCAGAAAAATAAACAGACTAAAAGGAATCTTAACTCTTTCCAATAAACGTTATCAGCAGCGGGCACAAAATATTCCCCCGCTAAAATATCCGCAAGACTTGCCCATATCGACCAAGAAGCGGGATATTATTGACAGCATTAAAAATAATCAAGTCACCATTATTACCGGCGAAACCGGATCGGGCAAGACAACACAAATTCCCAAAATGTGCCTTGCCGCCGGTCGCGGACTACGGGGAATTATCGGTCTCACCCAGCCCCGGCGAATCGCCGCTGTCAGTATTGCCCAGCGCATCGCGTCAGAATGTGGTGAAGAGTGCGGCAAATCCATCGCCTATAAAATACGCTTCGAAGAAAAGACATCGTCCGAGCCGCTGATCAAAGTCATGACCGATGGGATTCTGCTTACGGAAACGGTTAAAGACCGGCGTTTACTGGCCTATGATACCATCATTGTGGATGAGGCCCACGAACGCAGCCTGAACATCGATTTTATTTTAGGCTATTTGCGGACATTGCTGACCGAGAGAAAAGATTTAAAGGTAATCATCACCTCGGCAACGATTGATACGGAAAAATTTTCCAAGGCTTTCAACAACGCGCCGATAATCAAAGTTTCCGGCCGGATGTATCCGGTGGAAGTTCGCTACCGGCCGCTTGATCCGGTCAAAGAAGAAAAAGGCGAAACAACATATATTGATGAAGCCGTTGCCTGTGTGGAGAATTTGCAGCAGGAAAGACGTTATGAAGATATTTTAATTTTTATGCCCACTGAACAGGATATCCGTGAAACCTGTGGTCTTTTAGCTAGGAAATGCACAGGCTTGATTCAGCCTTTATACGCGAGGCTTTCCGGCTCTCAGCAAAAACTTATTTTTGCCGCTGCCAATCAACAAAAAATCATTGTGGCCACAAATATCGCGGAAACGTCCCTAACGATTCCCGGAATTAAATATGTGATTGACGCCGGGCTTGCTCGCATATTGGAATATAATCCCCGCAGCCAGACCACAGGCCTGCCGATAAAACCGATATCACTGAGCAGCGCGGAACAAAGAAAAGGACGCTGCGGCCGGGTGCAAAACGGCATTTGCATCAGGCTTTATTCCCAGGAAGAATTCTCGCAGAAGCCTCTGTACACGCCGCCGGAGATTATGCGTTCCAATCTGGCCGGCGTTATTCTGCGGATGCTTTCCCTCAATTTAGGATCGGTCAATTCCTTCCCCTTTATTGACCAGCCTCAACCCAAAAGTATCCGCGACGGCATTGATATTCTGCGTGACTTAGGAGCCCTGGCCAAAGATGATCGCTCCGAAGAATCAAATCAATATAAACTGACTGATATTGGCCGGACTATGGCCGAGTTTCCGCTTGATCCCCGTGTTTCCCGGATGCTGATTGAAGCGAAAAAAGAAGCATGCGTAAACGAGATTGCGGTCATTGCCGCTGCGCTCTCCATTCAGGATCCGCGCGAACGTCCTTATGACAAGACTGATCAGGCTTCAAAAGCTCATGCTCTCTTTGCGCATCCCGAATCAGACTTTCTGACCTATCTTAATATCTGGAATCGCTACCACGGCTCGTTGGAGAGTCTTCCTTCACAGAGCAAACTGAGAAAATTCTGCCATGAACATTTTCTTTCCTATAAAAGAATGATCGAATGGCGTGACATCTATCATCAGATACTGGACATTATCGATGGAAAGAACAAAACGGTAAAAAGTAGAGTTTCTCCGGAAGGAGCCGGGGTCTTTCCGCGGCGGGGTAAAAAACAAATCAAGATTGAAATAAATCAGGAAATTTCCGATAAAATTCATCGCTGCATTCTCAGCGGTTATCTTTCCAATATTGCCCAGAAGAAGGAAAAAAACTTATACAACGCGGCCAAGAGCAGAGCGGTCATGATTTTTCCCGGGTCCGGATTATTCAATCGCGCCGGAGGTTGGATTGTGGCGGCGGAAATAAGCATGACCACACGGGTCTTTGCCCGCAATGTTGCCAATATTAAATGCGAGTGGCTGGAGGAACTGGGACGTGATAATTGCCGCTATACTTACTCTGCCGCCCATTGGGAGAAAAATCGCGGTCAGGTTGTCGCTCTGGAAAAAGTAACTCTTTTTGGGTTGACCATTGTGGAACAAAGACCTGTAGCTTATGAAAGAATCAATCCCGAGGAAGCCAGATCAATTTTTACCCGGGAAGCGCTCGTCACCGGAGAGGTTCCCCGGAGGATTCCTTTTCTGGAACACAATTTGTCTTTATTCAATTATGTAAAAACCATGGAAGAAAAACTGCGTAAACGCGGCCTTGTCGTTGATGAAGAAACAATCGCCCGCCTATACGACGAACGGCTACCGATGATTTCCGATATCCGGTCTTTACTTAACCTCATTAAAGAAAAAGGCAGCGATGAATTTCTACATTTTCGGGAAGAAGATTTAATCGCTAACGAACCTGATCCTGAAGAACTGTCTCAATATCCCGATCAAATAAAAATCGGCGAGGCTGCTTTTGCCTGCCGTTATAGTTTTGAGCCCGGCAAAGCCGATGATGGTGTGACCGTAAATGTTCCCCTGGGATTTGTTTCCACGGCTGCCGCGGAGAATATTGACCGTTATCTGCCGTCATTATTGCAGGAGAAGGCCGTTCACTTATTAAAGTCGCTTCCTAAATCACTGCGTCAAAGACTTCCATCACCTGTGCAAACCGCGCATTTACTGCTGGAGGATGAATCTTATTTAAACAAATCTTTACCTCAGGCCTTGAGTCAACTGCTGCAGGATAAATACAAAATAACGGTCCCGCGTGATGCGTGGGCAATGGAGAAGCTGCCTGCTCATTTAAATATTCGTTACAGTGTGATTGATGAAAAAGGAAAAGAGATAAAAAACAATCGTGACATTAATATGCTGCAAAAGGAACTTGCGGACACGATAAATACATCGGCGATGGATAATATCCGCCGTGATTGGGAAAAAGAAGGAATCACCAGTTGGGACTTTGGCGAATTGCCGACACAGATTCCTCTCACCGGTAATCAAGGTCTTATCGGCTATGCCTATCCGGCCCTGTATGCAATGAATGATTCTGTTAATCTCCGGCTCTTTTCTAATCAGAAAGAAAGCGCGGCTAATCACATCATGGGCGTGGCGGCTCTTTATGAAATTCATTTTGCAGATGTGCTGAAGCAACTCAAAAAGAATATTGCTCTGAACATCGGGATGAAAGCAATCGCGGAAAATATAGGAAACCCTAAACATCTGGAGCAATCCATTATCAACAAAGTTAAAAAGGATTTATTTTTTAAACCCTGGCGCAAGCATGAAGATTTTATTCAACACGCCGATTCCCTGAATTCTAAAATTCTGCAATACGGCCAGCAGGTACTTGTTGCCATAGAACCGGTATTGAAAGCCTTTGATGATACCAATGCTTTCGTGCACAAATTCATGATGAAAAATACCGGCAATAATCCTGTGTCGAAATTTCTCCAGGACATCCGGACGGAACTGCAGAGCCTCGTGCCTATTGATTTTCCCGAATTTTGTACATTTGATCGCATGAAGGATTTGCCGCGTTATAGCAAGGCTCTTTCACTGCGCGCCGAGCGGGGAAGCCTTAATCTTGCCGCGGCGCAAAAAAAGATGCAGCAAGTTTTGATTTATTCCTTACAACTGCGGCAAATGATTACGCCGGATATAAAAGACCTCGTGACGATGCAAACCGGAATCCGAGAAATATACAGATTTAAAAACGATATTTCAGCGGATTGTCCGGAAGAGAAAATAACGATGATTGAAGAATTATTCTGGATGATCGAAGAATACAAAGTATCTCTGTTCGCGCAGGAACTGAAAACACCTTATCCTGTATCACCGAAAAAGATGAACCAATTGATTGAGGAAATTGAAAAACTTTAAGAAACTCGTCTCTTATCTTTTTTTGCAACCGCTTTACGCTTCTTCACCTGCGGTTTTGCCGGTTTTTGCCAGTTGCCATTTTCCAGCGCCAATTTTACCACTTCCAGCATATCGCTCACGAAAAGAAACTTGATGCTCTTTTGTACGTTGGCCGGAATGTCTTCGAGATCCTTCTTATTCCAGGCGGGCAGAATGATAGTTTTAATACCGGCGCGGTAAGCCGCCAGCACCTTTTCTTTAATTCCGCCTACCGGCAGCACAGCTCCGCGCAAGGTGATTTCTCCCGTCATGGCCAGATTCTTCTTAATCTTACGGTTGGTCAAAAGAGAAGTCAGGGCCGTAAGCATTGTCACACCCGCCGATGGGCCATCCTTGGGAATAGCCCCGGCCGGCACGTGGATATGAATATCAAGGTCATCAAAGAAATCCGGCTTCACTCCTAAATCCTTTGCATTGGCGCGAATAAAACTCAGTGCGGCGGACACCGACTCTTTCATCACATCTCCCAGCTGTCCGGTCAGAGTCAATCCTTTTTTGCCCTTCATGGCTGTGGCTTCTATGAAGAGCAAATCGCCGCCGACCGGTGTCCATGCAAGGCCTATGGCAATACCGGGTTTGGCAATACGCGCGTCTATATCCGTTATGACGCGCACCTGACCAAGATATTTGTAAATATCTCCAATCTTGATATTTTTGGATATGATTTTATCCTCCGCAATCTGTGCGGCAACGCCGCGGCAGATGTTGGCAATTTCTCTTTCGAGATTCCTCACACCCGCTTCCCTAGTGTAGCCTGATATTATCTCGTTGAGCGCTTTGGTTGTGATCTTTAATTGTTTTGCGGTCAGGCCGTTTTCTTTCAATTGCCGGGGGATTAAATACCGTTCGGCAATTTTGACTTTTTCTTCCTGGGTGTAGCCCATCAGTTCAATAACCTCCAGACGATCCAGCAGCGCCGGTGGAATAGTGTCCAAAATATTCGCTGTCGTAATAAACATGACGTGCGAAAGATCAAACGGCACATCCAGATAATGGTCGGCAAAGGTATTATTCTGCTGCGGGTCTAAAACTTCCAGCAGGGCCGATGACGGATCGCCGCGAAAATCGCTGCCTACTTTATCAATTTCATCAAGCATGAAAACGGGATTGTTCGATTCCGCCCGTCTCAACCCCTGGATGATGCGTCCGGGCAGAGCGCCGATGTAGGTGCGGCGATGGCCGCGTATTTCCGCTTCATCGCGAACGCCGCCAAGCGACATGCGCACAAATTTGCGCTCCAGCGCCCGCGCGATGGAATGGCCAAGCGATGTTTTGCCGGTGCCCGGAGGCCCCACAAAGCATAAGATCGGCCCTTTGGAATCCGGTTTAAGTTTGCGTACAGCCAGATATTCAATGATGCGTTTTTTAGCCTTGGCCAATCCGTAGTGATCTTCATCCAGAACATTGCGGGCTTTTTTAATATCCAGATTATCTATGGTTGGTTCATTCCAGGGAAGCGCTGTGATCCAGTCCAGATACGTTGAGGCAACCGTGTATTCCGCAGAGGAAGGATGCATGCGGGAAAGGCGTTCCAGTTCCCTTTCGGCTTCTTTCTTAGCTTCTTCGGGAAGATTTTTCGCATCAATCTTTTTGCGATATTCGTCGGTCTCAACAACATTCTCTTCTGTTTCGCCAAGCTCCTGCTTTATGGCCTTCAACTGCTGGCGCAGATAATAATCGCGCTGGTTCTTATCAATATCATCTTTAACCTTGGTTTGAATTTTATTGCCCAGTTCCAGGATTTCCATCTGATGGTTGACCATGCGGGTCAACTCTTTCAGGCGCTGCTTGGCATCGGCAATATCGAGGATCTTTTGTTTTTCTTCAACCGGCGCATTGATTATCGACGCAATCAGATCGGCAAGAATGCCTGCATTGGTAATGGTTTTGGCCATTGGTCCGAATTCCGGCGGTAAAAACGGAGATAGCTTCAGAATACGGTCAAACAGCACCAGCAGGTTGGACATGAGCGCTTCTGTTTCAATATTTTTGATTTCCTTTTCTTCAAGTAATTTGATACGCGCTTGTTGATAAGACTTGCCTTCCAACAGTTCTACGATAGTAAAACGGCTGATTCCCTGCAAAAGCATCTGCGTTCTGTTTTCTGACGTCTTAGCCATTTTCAGGATAGCTGTGCAGGTTCCCACCTCATATAATTCTTCCAATGTGTAAATACCGCTTTGATTGGTCGGCTCCTTTTTGGCCATAATCAGACCAACCAACCTATCCTTCATCATCGCTTCATCAATCAGTTGCGATAAGCTGCCTGATACTTCCAAAGGAATCATCGTCTTGGGAAAAACCAATACATTATGCAACGGAAGAATAGGAATCACTTCCGGGATAGAAAATTTATTATTATCTTCAACTATTTTTTGTTCAGTCATTAAACCCTCCAAATTCGCTATCGAAAAGAATTACAGCGTCCGGCTATTGTCCGGTCTTAACGGGAATCCGATGCGTTTTGTTTACCGGTAACTTATTGATTCTTACCATCAAAATTCCATCGGCATAAGAGGCAACCGCTGATCGCGCATCCACCGGCGCCGGAAGGAGCACGTTTTTTTCAAAATAACCATGCGGTATTTCTGCCTGGCAGTAACTGGCATTTTTCAAAAGCTGGATAGATTTGCGCACTCCGGCGATTTTTATTTTTTCCCGGTCGAGTTCAATATGCAGTTCTTCCTTATTTAATCCCGCCAGGTCGGCCAGAACGACTATTTCTTCCAGCGATTCATAAACATCGACATTAGGCCTCCAGATACATTCAAAATGTCTGTATGATGGGAGGACGAGATGAAACACCTCATCAACAGCTTTCTGAAATTCATCTTCAAAATTATTGCCGAACCTGATTTTTATGAAATTCATATCTCTCACCTGTTTGTTTTTAAGCGGCTACGTTGTAAATATAGTAATCCGCTGCCGGTTTGTAAATGGCTGGTGCACACTATAAACCTTTTTTAAATAGAAGTTAAATAAAATTGTTATTGTTGAAACTCCAATTCCGAAAGCGAAGCGTAGCGGAATTGGTAAGTTGAACAATCCCGCTCAGCGGAGGGTTTAAAACCCCAAAGCTTGCTTTGGGGTTCTTACCCGTGATTATACAGGTAGAAGCGTAAATATTTTTTCAGGTAATATTTTTAGTTCGTCCGGCAAAAGGGGATTGTCTGGAGCAAGCAGATGGTGCGGTGTGGTAATTTTTAAAACATTATTAACACTACAGTTCACGCGGAATTCTATTTTTTTCTTCCTGTTATCCGCAGATCGTCAATATTGACTAAAATGCAACTTTTCAATCAGAAAGTTGTAATAATAAGAAAGGCCTCATAGACTTTGTAACAATCATGAGGCCTTAGATACTTTCAAAAATTAATAACTATTAGGCTTATTTTGTCTTCGTCGTTTCGATAAATGCCTCAACTCTGCGGTTCTGCTGCCGCCCTTCTTCCGTGTCATTGCTGGCAACTGGTTTATTAGGTCCATAACCAATAGTAGTAATGCGAGATCCGTCTATACCGAATTTGTCAATCAGGTATCGCCGTACACTTTTAGCGCGAGCTCTAGACAATCGCATATTATAGGATTTTTTGCCGATGCTGTCTGTATGACCTTTAACCACGATCTTTGTATCAGGATGTTCTTTCATAAAATCTGCCACTTTTTTGATGTCATTATGATATTTTTCCTTTATAAAAGCCTTGTTGAAATCAAATTCCACATTAAGTCCTACGGAAACATTCTCTTGTTTGTCTTTAACAATGTCGGAAGACTTATATTTTTTAGAATCTGAAGCCTTTTTTACCGGAATAGAGGGTTGTTCTGTGGGTGATGGACAATTGGTACAGTCTTTAATACTATCATCGATAATTAATGGGGGTAAACCACCAGCCCTATATTCTGTCCTGACTTTTGCCTGTGCTGTCATAACGGCAGCCATAATAATCATAAAAAATAACACTCCAATTTTTTTCATACTACTCTCCTTTCGTCCTAACTTTTTTATTAATTGTTCTTCTGGAAAAACAATTTACATTTTTCCCCAAGATCACATTTCTATTCAGATGATCTTTTATAATTCTGTGCTCAAGAAACACATGAAACCGATCATTAGTAATAATACTCCCTTCTTTTGTTGCCGCCTGTTCAGTTTTCATGAAAATTTAACTTATCAAGATCTTCAGTATTTGCATCCTGCGGTATATTAAATTCATTTGATAAAATAAGTTTGGGTGCTATTTTTTGAGCGCCGAATATTTTAACCAGATGTCTCATCGATCTATCAATTTCTATTAGATTATTTGCTGAAATTTCCTCTAATCCGGAAACAAGCGATCCCTGCACAACTTCCGGTGCCGATTTTACCAGATCATTTCCTTTATCTGTCAATTCAATCCAAACAACACGGCGATCGTCTTTAGATCGACGTCTTTCAACTAAGTTCTGTTTTTCTAAACGATCAATAATGCCAACAACGGTTGTGGGGTGCAGATATAGCTTATTGGCAAGATCTGAAACTTTAACCGGTGAATTTTCATTAATTGTTTTTATTGCCCAGAGTTGGGGACCAGTTATCCCGGTTTCCCTTTCAACTTTTTTGGATTGCTCATTTAAAATTTGGAATACGCGCCGTAAATTGTCGATAATGTTTGATATGATAGGTCTTTTATCGCTCATGCCGCCTCCTTTTAAAAAAAGTTCTTGCAATTATGTAATAACTAATGTATTTTGTATGCAAATCAATAGCATAGATAATATTATTCATAGTTGTTATAGTAACTTAGCATGATAAAATACAAAAGTAAAGAAAAATTTTTAATTTATTTTGTTCTGTAGAAAACGATGAAAGAAGCTGTTCAATGTAAAATCCAGAGATACTCGTTATCTCTATAAACTTTAATGAAATATGAGGAGGAAATCTGTGAAAATGAGAAAATTAGTTATTTTTTTGTGTTTGGTTGTTTTTGTGTTGGCTTATGCAGGATGTGCGGAGAAACAATTAGTAAAAAGTGATGGAACCGCTTCTGCTCAAAAGGAATCGGCAATGAAACAAAATGAGCAGCCCAGCATAGGCGGTGCATCAGCGAAACAAGAGGAATCGGCAAAACGAAGTATTAGCAAAGAACAAACAACGATGGAACCGGCAGCGTCACCGATTACAGCTGACCTGAAGGATATTCATTTTGATTTTGATCAATATAGCATTAGTCAAGAAGACAGAAAAATCCTTTCCAGTCACGCCGATTACCTTTTAAAAAACAAGAATGTCAAAATTGTCATCGAAGGAAATTGCGACGAGAGAGGAACTACCGAATATAATTTAGCATTGGGAGATCGCAGAGCACAAGAAGCAAAGAAATATCTGGTTAATTCCGGTGTGAATCAAAAAAGGATAAAAACAATTAGTTATGGCAAAGAGCGTCCTCTCGATCCTGATCATAATGAGGAAGCGTGGGCTAAAAACAGGAGAGATCATTTCGTAGTGAAATAATAGATAAGTTGAAATCACTATTAATTAACCATTGGGGATGAATGGATAGATTTTTTTTAAAGCAAGATATTTAATAAAATACTGGGAAGAAGCTTGCCCCTTCTTTGCAACCACTACCATTGCCCTCCCTCAAAAACGCTTCAACGATGATAGTGGATTTGATAGCCCCGGAGTTGAGAGTCGGGGCTATCAAATATTGCAATAATAAATATCGTGAATTCGATCTAGGTCAAAATGAGGCAATTGTTAAATGTACAATATATTCAGGAAGTGAATGAGGAAATCTTATATGAAAAAAAATATTTACCTTATTGCAGTATTTATATTGCTGAGTTTTGTTCTGGCGAGTACCAAAAGCTATGCCGCCGAAAGCAAAATTGGTTTTATAAATCTAAGGGAAATAATGCAAAACACGAATGAAGGCAAAAAGGCAGGTGAAGAATTCAAGAAATTATATGATAAGAAGCGTGAAGGAATTACTGCGGCGGAAAACGAACTGAAAAAGCTCCATGACGAATTAGATAAACAGGGTCCTATTATGACTGAAGATGCCCGCAGGGGAAAAGGAGCTGCCTATCAGAGAAAATTACGCGATTATCAATTGTTGGTTGAAGATACAAATAAAGAAATGAAAATACGGGATGAAGAAATCACCAGTAAACTGATTCCCCAAATTATCAAGGTCGTACGCAAAGTAGCCGAAAAAGAAAAATATACTTTAGTAGTCGACGTTGCCAGTACACCAGTGCCCTATTATGCAAAAGAAAATGATATCAGTAAAAAAGTAATAGAAGAAGTCAATAATCTTCCAAGTATTGGGAAATAATTATTTCAGGTGAAAAGGAAACTCCTCCTAACTATACCTCTCCTTAATCATGTTGTGAAATATAAATTCAAAAATGGTATAAGTTTTAAAATAATTATTTTTTAGGCAGCGTGTATGCAGTTTAATTCATTTTTCCGGTCAATGCAGAAATATCCGGAAAATATTCGCTCCATTTTTTTACCTGCGATCTACGGCATTGCTGCAGGATTAGCGGGAGTTTCTTTTCTGTTGCTTACTAATTTTATTTTTGAGCACACCTACATTGCTCTTGCCCACCGTTCACTGCCCGAATTTTTAATTTGGAGTTTTATTATCATTATTTCCACTTCATTAGTCGTGGGACTTATGCTCAATTTTTTGAGCAAGGAAGCCAACGGAAGTGGTGTACCGCAATTAAAGGCGGCATATTGGAATGACCTTGGCTTTGTAAGCTGGAAGCCGATATGGGTAAAATTTGTCACTGGAATTCTAAGTATTGGCGGCGGCGCCAGTCTGGGCAGGGAGGGACCTACAGTATATGTGGCCGGAGGAGTTGCTTCCAATATAGCCGGCATATTAGGAACACCGAAACAGTCTCGCCGGCATGCAACAGCTCTTGGTGCCGCTGCGGGTTTGGCGGCAGCGTTTAATACCCCTTTGGCGGCAATTACCTTTGTTCTTGAAGAGCTTATTGGTGATATGAACAGCCGTTTCCTGGGCGGTGTCGTTTTATCTTCCGTAGCAGGAGCCTTTGTCGTTTACGCAATTATTGGCAAGCAGCCGGCCTTTAATCTTCCAGAAGTTCAAGATTTATCCTGGTGGATCTATCTGATTGTGCCTCTGGTAGCCGCATTTGCTGCATGGCTGGGAATGATTTTTCAACGGGAAACTCTTCGTCTGCGAAGCAAGGTTAAAAAAAACAATCAAATACCGTTCTGGGTAAAACCGGCGATAGGCGGCCTTATAACGTGGGTAATCGGTGCCGCAGTTTTTTCTGTCACGGGGAAAATCGGTGTTTTCGGACTAGGTTATCACGATCTTTCCAGTGCGCTGAATGTTTCTTTGGAATGGAAAATAGCCGCTCTGCTCGTTGTTGCAAAACTTGCGGCAACTATTGCCTGTTATGGATGGGAAGGATGCGGCGGAATATTTGCGCCTTCTCTATTTATAGGAGGCATGTCGGGTTTGTTTATCGGAGGTCTTGCCGGTCAATGGATGCCGGTAACGCACTCCGATTGCGTTATCCTTGCCGCAGTAGGCATGAGCTCTTGCTTTGGGGCGCTTGTTCGGGCTCCCATGACTTCTGTCCTGATGGTGTTTGAGATGACCCATCAATTTTCAATGGTTCCGGCACTAATGATAGGAGTTATTGTTAGTCAAACAATCGCCAATATTATGGCAAGGCACAACTTTTACGATTCCCTTCTTCTTCAAGATGGGCATGAACTGATAAAGATAAAACCGCCGCGTGATTTCAAAAGCTGGCATAATCTGCGAGTTCAGGTAATAGCAAACAAAAAACCAGTTGCTGTTGAAGATATGTCCGAAACTTCATTAAAAACACTTTTAGCCAATCATCCATACAACTGTTTCCCTGTTGAAATTAATGGTGTTCTGAAAGGTGTTGTTACCCGTTCGGAAATTGAATCGGCCATGCAACAAAAACGGCAACCTGTTGTCGCACCAGCCGCCATATGCCACAATGAAGAAAAATTGCGTAATATTGAAAATAAATTTATTCAATCCACGACCGGCATGGTCATTGTTGTGGATAAAAATGATTCTTCCATGATAGGCTTAATAACATTGCACGATCTTTTAAGAGCACAAGCTGCAATTATGGAATAAACGATGAATCTACCCTATCCTGTTCTGCAGCTACTGCCGATTCTCTAATCTTGAACAGACAACCAGTCCGCTAGTACATCAAACATTTCAAATGCAAATTATTAAAATATTTATTCACAATAATTATTTCTTTGTGAATTCCATATACAGCACAATGGTGAAATTAGGATAAGCGGGACTATTCAAAAGCTTGTCCCGTACTTGATACGGGATGTTCGGGTGCAAGGTTTGGACAGGAATACGCAGCAAGGCACGAAAAAAACCGAACCGCGAGACGTAGAACCTAAATACCCTGAAGGTCACGTGGGGTAATACCATTTCTAAATCAAAGATGATATTGAGGCGGCTAGGCGGAGGCGACGAGGCGTATTATACATACGTTGAGGAAGCCGACAACGACGCTAACAAAAATAGCGCTTTGATTTAGAATTGGAATAACACGTATGGATATACGTTGAGCAGTGCAGGTTGTAGCGCAACAAGGCACACATGTTGTGCCCTTCAGGGTATGAGCTTTTTGTAAAGCCATTCGGCTCTTTCCGGAAAGGAATATTTTAAATCATGATTGCGCCTCCCTTGCGGGAATGCACGCCCGGTCAATAGCCACCAAACTCTCAATCTTTCGTCAATATCCGACACCGACGAATTACCCGTCAATTTCGATCTGATCATTTGTCTTTATTTCACCGCCGGTTAACACTTTCGCAAAAATTCCTTCTCTGGGCATGACGCAATCCCCGACTGTATAAAAGATATTGCACCGGTTATGGCAGATCTTGCCGATCTGAGTGACCTCCAGAAGAACTTTTCGCCCTATTTTCAACCGTGTGCCAATGGGAAGCGACGGCAGATCAATGCCTTCGATGGTAAGATTTTCCGCAAAATCCCCATAATTCACGTCCAGTCCTTTTGCTCTGATCTTTTCAATGCTTTCCTTTGCCAAAAGACTGACCTGCCGGATACCCGTTTCCGCATGGGCATCATTTTCCAGTCCGAAGTTCTCTATAAACAAACCGCAGCCGATATTATTCTTTTTTTCGCCCTTGGCCTGAGAAATATTGACGGCCAAAACCTTCCCGCATATTTTTTCCATGTTCAGTCACCCGTACAAATATTTATATATACTTTGCTTGCCCTTGTTAACATTGATAGAGAGGCCGTATCACAAAATCTTTGCAAGCGAAAGATTGGCCCGCCCATAGGGCAGGGTAATTCACTCTATTTTCTCCCGACTCATCACATTATAGGTATCAAAAACGGTTGCTGGCGGCGTATAGAGCCGTTCCTCCGGTTTTTTTATGAGCCTCAACGCCTCAGCGGGACATGTGGTGACGCACAGGCCGCAACCGATGCAACGCTCAGAATGAAACTCGATTTTTCCATCTTTCATCTTAAAAATATTCACTTTTGACTCTGAAGATAAGCCCCCTGATGGCCATATCTTCCAATCTTACCGCCATGTCCGCGACATCGGCTTCAAGCCGCAGGGCTACCTGCTGAACCGTTTCCGGTCTGGCTTCCATTTTCAGGAACAAGTCCGCATCTTCTTCTCTGAAAAGCCGGCGAAGTATTTTAATCTCCACACCGTTTGCCGTTGCCGGGTAACCGGTCGCCATCATTTCGAGCCTGTCGCGCAATCGTTCATAGATATCGTTCATGTTGTAAGTGACCTTTTTTTGCTGTATTAAGCCACAGAACCTTTATCAAAAATGAGGAGTTATTACAACTTCAGGAAAAAAATTTTATCATAGCTCGTCTTTGCCTGCATCCCCAATACTACAAAATATCAGTGGACACTTATTTGATTTTAGTGTACACTTCACATAACTGGAAAAGCAAAGAGCGTGAGGTAATCATATGGAAATCAACATCAAGGAAGCCAGAGGAAAGTTCAGCCGCCTGATTCATCAGGTGGAGGAAGGAGCTGAGGTTATCCTGACACGTCGGGGAATAGAAGTTGCCCGCATGGTGCCTTCAGCCGGTAAAACAAAAAGACTTCCAAGTCTAAAAAGATTTCGGGCGGCGATCAAGCTTTCCGGCAAACCGTTGAGCGCAACCGTCATCGAGGGCAGGAAAGAGGAGCGCTATTAATGTATTATATTGATACTAGCGTGCTCGTCGCCTATTACTGCCCGGAACCATTTGCCGACAAAGCCGAGGAATTTCTTGCCAAAATTGAAAAACCTAATATAAGCGCTCTTACAGAAGTCGAGCTTTTCTCGGCGTTGTCCAGGAAGCTTAGAAATAAAGAAATTGATTCGAAAACAACCAGACAAATTGCCGCGAAATTTCTTTCCCACGTGGAGGGAAAATATTTCAATTATTTACCGGTAACAGCCAATCACTGTTCTCTTGCAAGTAACTGGATTTCACAATTCATCCTGCCGCTGAAATCTCTTGACGCAATTCACCTGGCCATTGCGTCTTGTGAAGAATTAAGCATCGTAACACTTGATCACCAACTATATCAAAACGCAAGGAAACTTGATATTGAAGTAATTCTGCTCGATACGCTCAAAACTTGAAGTCGTTATAAAGATATATTCAAAGGATTTAGAAAGTACCCATGATATATCTTGCACCAATCCAGGGGATAACCGACAGGATTTATCGCAACCTGTTCCCTATTTATTTTAAGGGAGTAGATATCGCTATTGCGCCATTTATCTCTTCTTCGAAGAAAATGAAAGCTGAGAATAACCTGTTGCGCGAATTGTACCTGGATAAAAATACAGGTATTCCAACGATACCGCAGATAATGAGTTCTAAATCGGATGACTTCATAAAGCTTGCCAACACATTATACGACATTGGATACAGCACGGTAAACTGAAATCTCGGCTGTCCGTTTCGCATGGTTGTGAAGAAGGGTAGGGGGGCGGGCATGCTTTGTTATCCGGAAAGGGTCGAAGCTTTTCTCGAAAAAACCATACCTGCTGTAAAACCGAAATTATCGATCAAGCTTAGAATAGGGTTAAAATATCCTGATGAGGTGTTGCAGCTCATTCCGATTTTCAACCAGTATCCGATTGAGGAACTGATCATTCATCCGAGAACTGGAGTGCAAATGTATGAAGGTGAAGTTGATCTTGATATTTTCGAACAGTGTCTTAATCTCGCAAAACACAGGATTGTCTATAACGGGGACATCGATTCGTTTAAGAAATATGAAATGCTTTCGCAACGGTTCCGGTCGGTCGATCGGTGGATGATCGGCAGGAGCCTGATCGGTAACCCATTCCTTGCGGAAAAAATTAAATTCCATGCTGAAAAGCCTTATCACGAAAAAATCAAAATCATGAAAGCTTTTCATGATGATTTATTTAACGAATATTCAAAAATTTTGTCCGGTTCCTCGCACATTACCAATAAAATGAAAGAAATCTGGACTTATATGGGAAACTTTTTTGAAAACGGGAAGAAAATAAAAAAAAGAATATGGAAAGTTCATCACAGGGATAATTATGTTGATGTCGTCAATAAGGTGTTTAGTGAGACTTGATTTTTGCAAGCTGCAAGCGAAGCAAAAAGCTTAGTCTCACTTATCCCAGGAGCGAAGCGACGCGGGATTTGAGACTTGATTTTTGCAAGCTGCAAGCGAAGCAAAAAGCTTAGTCTCACTTATCCCAGGAGCGAAGCGACGCGGGATTTGAGACTTGATTTTTGCAAGCTGCAAGCGAAGCAAAAAGCTTAGTCTCACTTATCCCAGGAGCGAAGCGACGCGGGATTTGAGACTTGATTTTTACAAGCCAAGATTGCCTTGACAGACTAGACAGCGTTTTCTATACTTCACGTTACAAAGAGGAGGAACATTACATGCGAGTGGAAAAAAACAAACGAAAGGCGACCCTTTGCCGGAGCGACGGCACGAAACTGAATGTCAATTTATTTTTAAGCCCATATGCAGAGGGTCATTTGGGGAAGGAACTCATTCTGGATATACTCAATTCAGATTTGACCTTTCTCCCCGTAGAAGATATCCACACAGGAGAGATTTTCTTTCTTAATAAGGACAGAATCATGTATCTGGAGATTCCAGAAAGGGATCTTGCGGACGAAACCCTGATTAGTCCGGAAAAACGCGTGAAAGTGGAATTGGAGAACAGTGAAATCATGGAGTTGAGTATTTTTTTGGAAATGCCCGAAGAAAGATCCCGGGTTAGTGATTATCTAAATTTTTCCAAAGCGTTTATCTATCTTTGCGGGAAAGAAAAGGACACCATCCTGAACAAGGCTTTCGTGTTTTCCGTGAAAGATTTATAGCCTGCGATAAAACTGTATATCAAGGATAAGGAACCAGCCGTTCCTATTATTCCCCTGGACTTATATAGAAGGATTTATTGTCACTTATACCCATTCTAAATCAAAGCGCTATTTTTGTTGGCGTCGTTGTCGGCTTTCTCAACGTATGTATAATACGTCTCGTCGCCTTCGCCTAACCGCCTCAATATCATCTTTGATTTAGAAATGGTATTACTCATAGTCCCTTTCTCTCCTTAATTGAAAAGAAGAGAAAGAGACTATCAAATATTATCAGTTTGGAAGATTAGAAATCGCTTAATATGCTTTGATCTTTTTCATCAAAAGGTATCACCTTGCGGGGATCAGGCCTTAGGCCGGAAATGGCCTTCGCCCCTTTTCTCTGCTGTCCGGGATTTTGCCCCGATTGGCGGCTGTCGGACAGCAGATTCTGGTTGAAATCCCCGGAACTTGTAAGTGTAAAGCCGGCCACCATACTGCGCATCTCCTCGGACTGCGAGGACATCTCCTCGGCCGCGCTGGCCGATTCCTCGGCGTTCGCCGCGTTCTGCTGGGTCAACTGGTTTAGTTGTTCCACCGCCCTGTTCAACTGGCTGATTCCCTGGTCCTGCTGATCTGAGGCCGCGGCTATTTCCGCCACCACTTGGCTGACCTTATTGGTTTTTTCGGCAATCTCCTGGAAGTTGTTCAAAACTTCGGCGTTGATGGCCACCCCGTTCTCCGAATTCTTTACCGCTTCTTCGATCAGGTTGGCGGTATTCTTGGCTGCCTCCGCGCTGCGCATAGCCAGGTTCCTTACTTCCTCGGCAACCACCGCAAATCCCCTGCCGGCATCACCGGCCCGGGCTGCTTCTACCGCCGCGTTCAGGGCCAGCAGGTTCGTCTGGAAGGCAATCTCGTCTATGGTCTTTACTATCTTGGCTGTGGCAGCGGAGGACGATTTGATCTGGCTGATAGCCGAGGACATCCGGTTCATGCTCTCCACTCCCTTGTTGGCGCTGCTCCGGGCCTGCTCCGCTACCCCCTGGGCCTCTTTGGCGTTCAGTGTGTTCTGCTTGGTCATGGAGGACATCTCCTGCAGGCTGCTGGACACTTCCTCCAGCGAACTGGCCTGTTCGCTGGCTCCCTGCGACAACAACTGTCCGCCGTTGCTTATCTGAACGCTGGCTGAAGCCACCTGATCCGCCCCGATGGCAACCTGCTGCAAGGCCTTGTCCAGGTTTCTACCAACCGCATTTATGGTTCTTTTAATCTGGTCGTAATACCCCTTATAATCGCGCTGTAACCGGGCCGACATGTCCCTGTGAGCCAGTTTTACTAAAACATCGGACGCTTCATCGAGCGGGGCCATTATCGCGTCCAACATTTCATTGAATCCTTGTACGATTTTTTGATATGTTCCACTGAAAGATGTTGCATCGGCTCTATAAGTAATGTTGCCTTCAAAAGCGAAAAGGCAACATCTATTGATTTCATTGCTCATCGAGCCGATGGCGTTAATCATTTTATTAAGCGCCGGGCCGATTTCATCATTATCATCGGTTATTTCCGGCGCAAGGTCGATGTTGCCCTCGGATATCTGCTGCATGGTGTATATGACCTTTTGCTGAAGATTGTCCGCAAACTGATCTATGGTATGGGTCAACTCGCCTATTTCATCCTTTCTGTTCAAATGCAACCGGTTGGAGAGATGACCTTTTCCCATATCCTGCATCATCATCACACACTTCTTCAGCGGTTTGGTGATTGATTCGGTTATAATTATCCCCATGACTATTAAAAGAATAGCCTCAACAGCTAACAATAACCACATTATGCTCGCCCAACCACCTATGCCCGTAGCGTTTGCTTTAATGGCTGCTTCGTTACGGCCGGTGTAATAATCATTAAAGTTACGAACCGCTGCCAGAGCATTATTCCTGGCCATGATAAAATAGCTTCCGTCGGCCAACATATGGGCAACCTCATCCTTTTTGCCGTCATCCGCCGCCTTCATTATTTCGTTATAGTCCCGCTTCATCTCGGGCCAGGCAGCAGCGAAATCGGAGAAAATTTTCCTTTCTTCGGGAGACAGCTTTTTGCCTTTAGAATTCTGAACAATTTGGTCGATTGAATTTGTTTCCTGCTTAATACTTGCCATGGTATTATTGCGTGCGGATGGCACTGCAACATAATTATAAAGCTCTCCCCCCATTTTCTCGAGGTTGGCCTTCAGATCCCCGGTTTCTCTGATAGCTCCTATATACTGGCGATACGTCGAATCCTGGTCGCTGACATACTGACGTGCGCACAGCATCAACACCGTCACAACTGAAAAGATCAACCCAAAGCACCCGATGACCTTGAGACCTATTTTGATGTCGTTAACTATGTTTTTACTTATCATGGCTTTTATCCCCTCTTTTGCAATTTTCTAGTTAGTCTGTACTTGGTTCGTTTCGTCCTTCGGCTTCTGTCCGCTGCTTTCGGCAAGCTTTTTCATGTGGATGATGTCGGAGGTCGTGATAACTTTTTCTATATCCAGAAGCAGGCGAACCTTGCCGCCGGTCTTGCCCACTCCCAAAAGATAATCAGTATTGATGTCCGCTCCGAAGGATGGCGTGTCTTCGATGTCCTCCGAAGCCACGTTCACCACCTCCGAAACCTTGTCCACCAAGATCCCCATCATCAGACTGGCTGTTTTAATGACGATGATGCAGGTTTCGTCGGTGATTTGTGTCTGGTCCATGCCGAACTTGATTTTGAGGTCCATGATGGGATGGATCTTGCCCCGCAAATTGATGACCCCCAGGATATACTTGGAGGTCAGCGGCACCGGCGTGATCGGCATCCGGCCGATGATCTCCTGTACCTTGAGAATTTCCATCCCGTATTCCTCGTTGGCCAGGAAAAACGTCAGGAATTTACCGGCCCGGGAATCAACCTTGATGGATTGATTTTCCTTAATTGCAGTCGCGTTGTGCATATTCTGCCTCCTCATATGGCCGTTATATTTTATCACTGGCTATGCTGATTATTCCGGCAACGTCCAGTATCAAAGCTACAGCGCCGTAACCAATGATGGCGTCGCAAGCCACTACCGACACATCATTGATTCCCTTGTCCGGGCCTATATTAAAGCCTTTTATCACAAGTTGAGTTAGAGTTCAGCTATTTTTTTAATGAGACTCGCTGATAATAAAACTCAAAGCTTAATTTTGTGTTCATAATCGTGATTTGGTGGTAAAATATTTTTGAAAGGACAGGTGTTTACCCCGCTGCAGAAAGCCCCCAGCTCCTGCTGGGGGTTGAATGCTTTCTGCCAATCGCGGGATGTCGCATTTTGGAAAGGAGCCTCCGGCTCCTGCCGGATGGGCTCCACAAAATTCCTCATTGTTTGCTGAGAGAGCAAAAATCTGCTCACCGGCTGTCGGCTTGAAAAATAAATTTGTTATTTTCTTCAATTTAAAGTGAGGAGGAACGACGGGAATGGAAGGTTGGACAGAAAAAGAAATAAGGGACAAGAACTTGATGGCGCCTTGCGGCCTTTATTGCGGCGCCTGTGGAGTCTACATTGCAACAAGAGATAAGAATGAAAAATTCATGGAGATAATGGGCAACCTTTACGGGACAAAGAAGGAAGACACGCAATGTTATGGTTGCATGCAGGCCGATCCGCCGAAAAAACTATACGGTTATTGCGCCACGTGCGCGATCAGAAATTGTGTCCGGGGAAAAAATTATTATTCCTGTCATCAATGCAGTAAATGGCCATGCGATATGATAGAAAAATTCGGTCTGGCTACGGGATTGCGAGTGATGAAAAGGACGATTCCCCTATGGCGCGCTAAGGTAGCCGAACTCGGAGATGAAAAAGGCAGTGTGGAATGGGCCCGGACGGAGTTGGAGCGCTATCACTGCCCTGCCTGCGGGAAGCCGCTATTCAGGGGGGCGAAACAATGCCGGGCATGCAAAGCGGAGGTTGCCTCGGTTCTTGACGGAACGCTCTAATACCAATTTGCAGTCAAAAGTATACCGAGGCGGCAGTGAAACTCGAATTGCAGTTACGCAGTGAACTGGAATTCGTTAGTTGAACTGTCCCGCTTCGGCGGGGCAAGGAAGAGGCGACGCAGGCGTATTCTAATATACGTCGAGGAGCCGATGACCCCGGCCTTCGCCGGGGCAGGCTGTGCCAACAAAGGTAGGCGAATGAATGCGAATTGGTATAAAGTTGTCATGGTTTGGCGTTGGCAAACCACGTAAACTTCCCGTCCTTTATTTTTAAAATAACGGCGCTCTTAACCGGGTCACCGGAGCCTTCCTTGAATTGCATGTTGCCGGTCACGCCTTCATATTGCGGAATTTTAGCCAGCGCGTCGCGCACGGCCGGGCGGTCGTTCTTGCCCGCGGTTTTGAGAGCCTGCCACAAAAGCCCGAACGAATCATAAGTCAGAGCGGCCACGTCATCAGGCGTTGTTCCATATTTCGCTTTGTAGTTCGCGATGAATTTTTTAGTTGTGTCGCTTGCCGAGTCGGCCGCGTAATGCGTGCTGAAATAATAGCCTTCGCAGTCTTTGCCGCATAGTTTTACCAGTTCTTCAGAACCCCAGGAATCAGAGCCGATAAAAGGAGCAGTAATGCCTAGACGCTTGGCCTGTTGAATCTGCAGAGGCACTTCGCTGTAATAATTAGGCAGGAAGATTATATCGGGATTTGCCTGTTTTATTTTGGTCAGTTGCGATGAAAAATCTTTGTTGTTGGTAGTGTAGGTTTCAAACGCGACAATCTTTCCGCCGTTTTTCTCATAAACGTCTTTGAATATTTCAGCGATGCCCTTGTTATATTCGGAAGCGACATCATAAAGGACAGCCGCTTTCTTCAGTTTAAGATCGTTAAGCGTGAATTTTGCCAGCACGCCTCCCTGGAACGGGTCGATAAAACAGGCGCGGAACACATATTTCTTGGAGATATTTGTTTTGGAATCAAGCGTGGCTTTGGGCGCTGTCGACCACGGAGTAATCAACACGGTTTTGCTCGTCTCGGCTATTTCCGCTGCTGGCAGCGCATAGCGGCTGGCGTTAGGGCCGACAATCGCTGTGACTTTTTGCTGCGTAATCAGTTTTTGCGCCGATGATGCCGATTGGTCAGCCTTTCCGGCGTTGTCCTCGATAATTAATTTGATTTTATATTTCTTATCGCCCAACTGAATGCCGCCGGCATCGTTGACTTCCTGCACCGCCATTTCCGCTGCATTCTTACAGGATGCGCCCACCGCCGGAATATCGCCGGTCAGTTCGGCGATAAGTCCTATTTTTATTTTGGATGAATCGTCGCTGCCGCAGCCGAATATGCCCAGAAAGAGAATCATTAAAAGTACGATATAGATTGCTGATTTTTTCATAGAATGTCTCCTGTTTTTCATCGATATTTTGTCCACAGTTTATAAGGTAAGGTTGTGGACGTGTCAACGAAAATGTTGTCGTTGGGCTGTTGACCGGGAGCGCACTTCCTTAAGGGAGGCGCAATAAAATGAATAACTATTTTCCTTAACGGTAAAGTCTGAAGGACTTTACCAAACGCTCATCTGAATTAACCATTGAAAATGCACTGATAATTTGTGACTTATCAAGTTAGCTGATGCTATCTGTTTATTGTGAAACTCCAATTCCGAAAGCGAAGCGCAGTGGAATTGGTAAGTTGAACAATCCCGCGAAGCGGAGGGTTTAATATCCCGCAGCTTGCTTTGGGGTTCATATACCCGTGATTGACAAACAAACTCTTTTATGAGTAAAGAAGCAGCCGCAAAAGAGCTACTGTGGCTTAAAAACTACTTTGTTTAATGTTTAATGAAAGGATAAAAATGTTTATTCATCTCATTGCTGTGAGTGGTAAATATGCGCGTAATCAGAGTATCAAACATAGAAGAATCGTTTGGTTGCGTTGTCTTTTTTCCTGCCTGATGATTTTTTTATTTTTACCTTCCCTTGTTTTTTCTTATGATTATTCTCCGAGTGATTTTAAGAAATTCATAAGCGCGCTGGAGCAGCAAAGTTCCCTTTATGGATGGACAGACATCAAACCGGGAACGATATCATGGGAATATTATCGGACGACAAAAAACTCGCATCCTCTTATTTTTACTCATTTCGGTAATAGTACGGGAAACTGCATTTTATTTTTCGGCTGCGTTCACGGCGATGAACTGCCGACAGTCTATCTCATGTTCAAACTTGTCCAGTACGTAAAAGACAATCCGGCCCTGTTCAAAGATAAGTGCATTGTCATTGCGCCGTTGCTCAATCCTGATGGTTTCTTAGCCGCCCCACCCACTCGTGTAAATGCAAGCGGTATTGATCTCAACAGAAATTTCCCCACAAAGGACTGGCAGGCAAAAGCGATTCGTCAATGGATTGCCAAGGGGAAAATCAAGCGCTACTATCCGGGAGAAAAATCGGCATCAGAACAGGAAACACTATTTCAGATGGCTTTGATTAAGAGATTCAAACCGCAAAAAATATTATCGGCACATTCACCGCTTAATTTTTTTGATTATGATGGACCATCATCGGATTTGAATTCCTTCGAACAATGGATGGAACGAATATGTAAAGAAACAAATCATCCTTTGAAAAAGTTCGGATATTTCCCCGGATCACTCGGTAACTATGCCGGTCACGAACGCAACATTTTTACTCTAACGCTGGAGTTGCCTTCGTCTGATCCCAAACGTGGCAGTGAGTATTTCCAAAAATTTCAGCCTTCAATTTTAAAATTCATTAATTTGCCTGTTGTTGGTTCGCCGCCAAACGTCAAAATTATCAATAATTAAAAGTAAGTCATGCGCCGTTTCGATTATAATTTGCCGACTGCATTAGCGGAACAAAATTTACTTTTGTGAATTAAAAATTCTGGCTAACCGCCATTTTTTGCGCTTCTTCCAGCTTCCTTTATGATAAACGTAACTGGCGAGAAGCGGTAACGCTGTGGTCGCTTCAGCGTAAACCATCTGTTCAAAAGATGAATCCACTTTACCCCAGGAATTGGCTTCTTTGAGAGTGGAACTGGAGCAAGCGCCGTCACGCATATCGGCTACTGTTATTTGAATGGCATATTTATGCATAGGCACTTCTTTCCCCAGTATTTCCGCGCATACAACCGTATCCTGAGCAAAATTCTTCGGAACGCCGCCGCCGATCATTAATAAGCCGCTGGTTCCTACTTTGATTTTAATCATGGTTAATTCGCGAAAATCTTTTACGGAGTCAATGGAAATATGATTTTTCGGCCTTTCACTTTGGTGGAGTACAAGTCCGAAACCTGCCGAGCTATCCGAAAAAGCCGGGCAGAAGATAGGGACATCATTTTCGTAAGCCGTCTGAATTAAAGAATCTTTCTTTCTGGCTTTCTTTTTTAAGTATTTTCCCATCTCCACAATGAATTCACGCGAAGAATAAGTCCGGGGCGGTAGAGTATCGGCAATTAACTTAATTATTCTATCACAGGCCTGTAATTGTTCTTCATCAATGAAGGTGTCGTAAATCCGGTCAATATAAAGTTTACGCAATAATTTATCGTCAACAAATGGCGCGCCTTGATAATGCTTGAAACCCAGAGCTTCAAAGAAATCCATGTCTACAATTGAAGCGCCTGTGGCCACTATGGCGTCAATCATATTATTTTTCACCATATCCACGTAAATCTGCATACAGCCGGCGGCGGAGGTAGAACCGGCCAGAGTTAAGATAATTGCGCATTTTTTTTCTTTGAGCATCCGGTCGTAGACATCGCATGCATTGGCGAGATCACGGGCCGAAAAGGACATCTTCTTCATGGCTTTAATGATGTCCACAGAATTAATGGCTTTGATGTCAATGTGCTCAACAGTTTTGTTCAATAGATCTTTTTTCTTCATTAAATATTACCCCTCCATTATTGTCTGTGAATCTTATTAGAACATGGATAGGCAAAAGTCAACCCGTAGCCGAAAATGCGTTATTTAATGTTACAGGATCACGCCGTGGCTACGCAGTATTTTATGGATTCTTTTTTCCATTTTCTTTAATGGCTCCCGGTAGAATGACCTCCCCGGGTTTGGTGATAATATCCTTCGGCAGTTTCAGGATTCTCAACAGAGAGTCCTCTACGGACTTAGTCAGGGAACCAGCCGCCTTGGACGTTACTGATGGGTTATCCACCGGTCCGAGCACATGCAAGTTGATCACGATGAAAGTCCCCTTTTCTCCGGTGAGTATCCAGCCTACGATGGGAATCTGGCTAATGGTCTTATCAATTGTTTGCAGCGGCTCGATACCCATGACAGTGTCGATATAATTGGTACGAATCAGATAATTTCCTGTGGCGGAGATCTGAAGGGAGTTGCTGTTTAAATAGAAATCGTTGAAGGCCATCAAAGAATCCCGGATGGTAAATGTTGCGGTGATGGTATTGTAAGGGAAGCCGGAATGCAAGAAATCTAATTCGCCTGTCTTGATTATCTTATAAGGATTTAATACCGAGAATATGCGGGATAAAAAATTGAACCGTTGGATATTGCCTGCGCGTGCCTTGAACGTTAGATCGCCATTCATGGAATTGCTATTTCCCCATGCCCGCCCTTTCAAATCCATTTGGCCGTCCATCCATGGAGATGTTGCAGGCCAGGCGACCGTGATGAAGTTGACAATGGGAAGATTTTGTAGATTCATATCCAGATTGTATTCAATCTGACCGTCCGGTTTAAAGGTCACCGCACCCTTAACCGTTCCCGTTTTATCGGATAAGTCGAAGTTAGTCAGCTTGAGACCGGCAGGTCCGAATTTCGCCAGAGCGCTGCCTTTTTGGATGGCTATGCCATTATAGTTTAAGTTGGTAAGTCTAAGCTTTGCATTGCCTTGAAATTTCTTGAATAAGTCGAGATCGCTCTTTGCGCCGGCACCGATTGAAAGTCGGTCAACAACCACGTTGCCCTTTAGATACGGAATTTTATTCAGGGCGAGGCTGCCGTTAATATCGACGGTCATCTTGTCCTGAAGGATTTTTAAGTCCTCACTCGTGATCTTGTCTTCTTTCAGAGTGATCAGTCCCGCCAGATTTAAAGGTTTTTCCTTGTGTATGAAGCCGGCCTGTTTGAAATTCAAGGTTCCGGTTATATGAAAATCCTTGTCTGCCACAATGCTAAGCTTTCCGATTACATTGCCGTTCCTGGGTGTCAGAAAATCTCCTTCGGCGCCTCGCAGATTGGCCAGGTCTACTTTTCCAGCAACTTTAATATTCGCCTGACCGCCTTTCAGTAAAATCTGCGAACGGAGAACATCCGGGTTCAAATTAACGGCCAGATCAGGTATTTTAATAATGGTCTGCGGAGAAAAATCGGCATTAACAGTGCACGTGCCGGTAATAGGACCACGTTTGGATGTCAGATGATGGTTGAAGAGATTGACCTCCCGCGCACTTAAGACCAGATTGCCCGTCAGATTCGGCCATTGTCCGGCACCTGTCATCCGAACGAATGCCTGTTTGTCCAAACTGAACGAATCGGATGCGCGGAATCCATGGGCATTAAGAGCAAAGGTGAAAAACTGGCGCCTGAACGGTTCTCTCAGGTTGACCTTCAGCGAGTCGATGGCGGTATCGTTAAATGTACCCGCAAGCTGTATGGTGACCGGGTCGTCATACCTCAGGGCAGACGCTTTACCGTTGAAATGCCGCAAGCGGGTCTTATCCCAGGACATGCTCATATCCGTTAGGTTGATAGCTCCTTTTATTACGGCGGTGTCGGTTATGTCTTGATAGTAGACCCATACGGTACCCTGAATTCTACCAGTTTCCACCGTATTAATGGGATCGAGCAGCCTGCGTACACTTAGCGGTACCACACAGGCCCTCCAGGTTGGTACGAAATTGGAGACGGGCATATCGATATCCACGGCCACCCCAACTCTGAATCCACGAGATATGATATCCGGGAATTTAACATTGACCAGTTTGATGCGTGAGCCGTTCATTAATCCGGTCAAATCTTGGAGCTCGATTGATCCCTCAGCAATGGAAAACAAACCGGTCACGCCGGTTACGCGCGGTCCTTTACTTACGCCGAAACTTTGTCCGTTGATGCTCATGCTCACCTGCAGATTTTTCAGACAAGCACTCCAATCGGTTGTTTCGTCGAGCGTGCCTTGATAGCGCAGAGACTTTACTTGTGAACGGCCGCCCCTTATATGAAGGGTGAGCAGTTCCTTGAGCCAATCCGGGAATTGAGCAGTGGGCAAGGAGTTCACCATGGTTTCATAGTCGAACTCATCCGAATTGAGATTTAAGTCAATGTGAGCATTGTGCGGATCCTTCAGGCCCGTAATATTTGCTGTACCAATGGCATTGATCAGGGAAGATTTAAAGGCAACTTTATCGATATCCAGAGTTTCCTTATTGCCGTGGGCATTTATGGTCAGTATGGCTTTGTCCAGAGATGGCCCTTGAGGCAGTTTCATATTTTTTCCTGCTACATCCGCAGAAAATTCATATCCACTTTCATTTTTCTTGAAGGCGACATCCACGTTAGATATGCCTTTATATCTGGAATCCAACTGTGATAGATTGACGCCGTTAGCCGTCACACTTCCACGCCAGGTGTAAAATATTTTGGTAGCGGAAATGGAAATAGTGCCGCCCAAGGCATCAGCATCCATCCTGGCCCGTCGGTTGCTCAGGATGCCTTGGATATTGACCACATCTACGGCATAGGTCTTATAGATCAGTCGGGCGCTGCCCTGTTGTATTATAATCGTCGGGAGTTTCGGAGATTTTTCCTGGCCCTTAATCTTTTCAAAATCAATTGTGAAATTGGGGTGATTGAGAGTTACCTCTTTGATTTCAAACCGACCAAGAAGCAGATACCAGGGCGAGAAGCGCGCGATCAGACTGTCCGCGTGCAGGGAATACCCTTCGTCGTCCATAGTAATCTTTTCCAACGTAACCCGGGGCCGGTTCAGGACATCTATCTCGAAGTTCTTGAGCACGACTTTTTTATGAAGCTTGGACTCGAGTGTTTGTTGCACCAGATTGCGTAACGACTCCGGCCGCAAATAGGCATGATAGATCGCCATGCCTCCTATAACGACCATAAGGATAACCATCACGGTGATTATAATTTTTTTTGCGTTTATTTTCATATAAGTATTTTCACTGATAGTACAATTGAAAGCAAAATCTTATAATACCCGTGAAACCGTTTGCAGTTAAACAGCTCGTGCTTATTTGACTCGATAAAAACCTGCTTTCTGGAGAAAGAAGTATAAGGAAGCGGTACTGGTATGTCAATAAAATACTGATCAGGAATTCCCAGTCATAAAATTTGTGCCGTGGCACAAATGCCCGAGTTCGGACACATCATGTTTATTACGGATACACGTTTTATGTTTTCGTCTATTTTGATTTTGATGTCTTGTGTCAAGAAATAACGAGCACGGATGTCCCTGAATTTTCGGAAGGAATTCCCAACCTAGGGGGATTTCTCCTCTTAATCAGAATAAGCTCCCTTGATGAATTCACGATGATGTTCTTAACCCAGAATTTTTTGTATCCACGTCCATATTGCCCCGAAGGTCTCGTTTCTGTTCACTTCGTTGAAGTTCTCATGGAAATTCTTTTCATGAACAGTCAAGATCAGGAGATTTGATGAAATCGAATTCAAGGCGTTCTTGCTGCTTGGGGGTCGGCAAGTTGATCATCCCCGGCTATGACGGCAAACATCGGAAAACGCTCCCATGTCTTCATGTTTTCAAGCACCCATGCCTGCGTCTTTTCGCTTTCCACACCCAACTTTGCCGAAACCATTGTCCCGCGCAAGCCGAGCTTCTCGTCCTGATGGTGACGGGCGGTAATTTTTCCATCATGGGTCAGTACATCCGTCAGGGGCGGCGCCTTGACAGCGAAGGTTGGATAAATTCCCGCTATCAACTTGGCGATCTTTTTCAATGCCGCCGGTATCTTAACCTTGTTGACCAGCCACGGAGAGGATACGATGAATCCCTTGATATCCGTTTTTTTTGCCAGGGTCAGGCCGTATTTCTTTGTCCCTTTAACCAATTCAATATTATATCTGCCGCATCCTGCCAATGATCCTCAAGCATCACATCATGAGCTGTATTGGAAAGCATCTGTGCCTTGGAGTGATATGCTTTAGCTGTTGCTTCCATTTGCCTTTGTGAGAAGATCATGTCATTCATGGCTCCAATCAGCAATATGGGATCGCGCACCTTGCGTGGACTGGGCAGACAGAATGTCATATCTAAAAAACCCCTGAACGATTCATCCTGTAATTTTTTGTAATATTTCTCTAATTTAGCGACAGATATATTTTCCGAAAAGAAAGCTTCACGTGCCAGTTCAGGAGTGCCTATAACTGGATATAGGCTCATGGTTGAAAATACCTTTAGTAAAATCATAAAATGGCGTTTTGTTAACGTCAATGTTGTCATAATTACACCTGTAGTTGGAACAGGAGCCAATAAAACTGCCGCAGGAACCCTATGAGATTGCAAATATTTCTGGACAATCAATCCGCCCATTGAATGCCCCACAAGAATGGGAATTTCAGGCATCTGCCCAACTATCTGCGAGACGTCATCCACATAATCCGAAATGCGCCACCAACGCAGACCATCACGCCCTTCGCTATTTCCGTGTCCACGAAGACTTAAAGCATATGTATCATATCCTTGAGCTGCAAAGTATGGTAAAAAATTCTCTTCCCAACACCATGCACCATGCCACGCCCCATGAATAAACAAAATCGGAGTTGATTTATTTCCATTTTTAGCTGGATGTCTTATTAATTCGATTTTCATGGATTTCTCCTTAATCGCATTTCAAATTCAAAACACAAAACCCCGCCTCTTTTCAGAAACGGGGTTTCAATAATCTCTCCATGGCATCACCCTTACAAAAAGGGTTCTGATTAGTTGTTAACCTTTTGACACTGCCGTATTCACCTCGGCGTAATTTGTGCCTAACTCAGAAAAAAGTCAATAGGATTTTTCATTGATTGTGATTTGAAAGGGCTGATCCCTGTCAGAATTGCCTGATGCTTTGTTACAAGGAAGAAAGAAACAAAAAAACCTCTTTCTACGGATAATCTATACAGCAACATGTCTGTCCAATCTGAGCCATCATTTCTGTTTGAACCAAGGGGGGTAGCCACTCTCAAACATAAGATTTACAATTTACAATTGTGTTCAGTTCCAGAGTCCTTTTATCTGATTGCCGATTGCTTCATCCGTCACGTCTGCATAAACCGTTCAAAGGACTTGGAAAACGATGCCAGTAACATTCCTAAAATCACTGGACAGACGATAAAAAAACGAATGAACCATATTGCATATTTTTGTTCTGGCATTAGCAGAGCATCCAAAATACCAAAAGATGCATATAGTAGCGATCCCAGAATAAGAAGTACACGGAGTTGGGGAAGTGACTTCCGATAATAATAATTCAGAAATGGCGCTTCGAGTTTCGATGATTCGCCGGAGAATTTCAATGTCAGCGGATGCAATTTCATGATATACTTATGCTCTCCGAATGGTCACAAAATTGGCACGATTATTTTTTATAACATATCATAAGTATCAGGAAATAACAACACTCTCTGAAATTATTAGTCTTTGCCGAAGATTATAATTTACTCATAACAATGAAGAAGCAAATCACTAACCAGGACGCTTAAGCCGGACAAACCGAAAAGATCATCTGAAAAAAATATTTACGTTTCTTGACTCATTAATTTGCCTATGCTAAAGTCCACCAAAATCAATTGATTCAATAATAAATTCCAAAGTCAGTAACTGCCATGAAAAAGTTATCTCATGTGAATAATGAAGGCCAGGTCCAAATGGTGGATGTCACGGCGAAGGCTCAGACAAACCGTAAAGCTAAGGCACGGGGAATTGTCAAAATGGATTCCCGTACCTTAAAATTAATGGAAAAGGGTCGGATTGCAAAAGGAAATGTTTTAACAACGGCAAAAATTGCCGGCATAATGGCTGCAAAAAAAACGGGTGAGCTTATTCCTCTTTGTCATCCATTGGAATTAACTGGAATTGACATAAATTTTAATATTGATCACAAAAATTCGCAAATTGTGATAGAAGCTCAAGTGCAAATAGCGGGAAAAACCGGCGTGGAAATGGAAGCGCTGACCGCAGTGAGTATTGCCGCGTTGACTATTTACGATATGTGCAAGGCAGTGAATAAAAAAATAATTATCGGTGACATCATGCTATTAGAAAAAAGTGGCGGTAAAAGCGGCACTTTTATTCGTGATTAAAAAAGAAAGAACCCACTCAGAAAAACAATATTTGATAATTAATTTAATAAATCATTTTAAATCGGGAAATTTAAAAATGGCGCAAAATGTTTTTAAAATAAAGCGAGCTTTCCTCGTACCTTTCATCACCATCGTATTTCTTCTTTTCTTGTTGTTTCTACTCAGTTTATCCAGAGGTCAAATGTGGGAGAAAATTTTTTTGGCTGTTTCCTTTACCTCTACCTTGCTTATTGCCGTTGAAGCGACAAGGAGAAAAATTATTGTAACTGACGACGGCTTAAAAATGGAGAAGTTTTTCCGGACAAAGGAATTTACCTGGACGGAAATTACGCATTTAGGTATTGTTAATATGCGCAATAAAATCTATTTTCTATTAACAACAACCAGGGGTTTTTATTTTTTTTCCAACTTATTAGAAAACCATGCTTTACTTATTCGTTCTCTTGTGGATAAGCTAGGCAATGAAAGGGTTGAAACGGAAGTTAAGAATTATTTAGATCATCCCGTGGAACGTCGTTCTCTGATAGTGATGTGTTAGTTCACCGTGTTAATCAGTACTGTCTTTATAATTTTAAAATTAGTATTAGTGTAATTTGGGGATTAATCATTTTTTAATATATACTTTTTTAGCAAATAAAGGAGTAAGCTTCAAAAAATGCGATCGAAAAAGCAAAATAAATCAGAAATTGTTATGAAGGTTAAGGCAACCCCTTACGCGGCTGTCGAAGAAGTAATGGAAAAAAAACTGGAAGATATAGCCACAGTTCTATCTTCTTCCGGTGATCGCAAAAGCAAGCTTTACGAAGAAGTTATGAATATGGTGGAAAAGGGTCTATTTAAAATTGCTTTGCGTCGGTCAAATGGCGTGAAAAGTTCGGCCGCAGTTTTTCTGGGCATCAGCCGTAACACGTTTACCGATAAAATGGCTAAACTGGGCATTAGCTGTGGAAAGAATAATAAGTAGCCGTCAAAAAAACATTTATGACTAGAACCATTAAGAAAACTCTAACCCTGCCTAAAAAGGTAATTTGTCTCTTAAAAAAAGGGGTCCGGATGACGGCCCCTTTTTCTGTTGAAATCGGCGATGAGGTAAATCCGGAAAGGATTGCCGGTTCTTCGACTATTTACGGTTCAGCAAGAATTTACGGTAAAAATACATTGATATCTCCAGATGTAAAACTGGGATATGAAGCGCCTGTTACTTTAATTGATTGTCAACTGGGCGAGTCTGTTGAGCTCAGAGGCGGATACTTTACCAATTCTGTTTTTTTGAATAAAGCAACAATGGGCAGCAACGCGCAGGTTCGTTCCGGTTGCCTTTTGGAAGAAGAAGCCGGCGGAAACCACTGTGTCGGATTGAAACAAACAATCCTCTTCCCTTTTGTTCAGTTAGGCAGTCTGGTTAATTTTTGTGATTGCCTGATGGCTGGCGGGACGAGCCGGAGGAATCATAGCGAAGTGGGCAGTTCCTACATCCATTTCAATTATACTCCCCGGCAGGACAAAGCGACCCCTTCTTTAATCGGTGATGTGCCGCGCGGCGTCATGTTGCGGGAACCGCCGATATTCCTCGGCGGCCAGGGCGGCATTGTGGGACCGGCGCAAATTGACTATGGAACGATGATTCCCGCGGGTATCATTTGCCGGCAGGATTTTAAATCTGAAGGGATACTTTGGTCATCTCCATCTTCACTGGAAAAGAAGAAAGAGTTTGTTGCCGGAAACTACGGTGGCGATATTACTCGAAAAGTTAGGCGTAATATAGAATATGTCGCTAACTTATCGGCCTTAAGGCAATGGTATCGCTATGTGCGCCGCGAGTTTTTCATAAAGGAAAAGTATGGAGATGCCTTATATACCGGAGCCTGCAAGGTTCTGGATGAAGCCATCATTGAAAGGGTCAAACAACTGCGCCTGTTTGCGCAGGACATGGAAACTTCCATGAAAATAGTCACAAAAAAAATGAAAAAAATATATCCGGATAACGTGTCGCGCACTCAAAAGCTGTTTTTACAGGATTGGCCGAAAATGGAAGCTTATCTTTCGGGTAACCATGAAGAAAAAAGCGGGCGGAAAAAAAGAGATTCTTTTGTAAGAGCAATACAGCGTTTGTCCAATAAAGGCAACTCTTATATGGAAGCGATAATGTTGTTAACGCTTGCGCAAACACGTGAAGGTACCGATTGGTTAAGAGATATTACCGATAATATTATCACTGAGTGTTTAAATAATTCTCACGCTCGTAGACAGAAAGAATAATATGTTTATTGCGCGAATGTTCAATACAGTGGAGCCCATCCGGCAGGAGCCGGAGACTCCTTTCCAAAACGCGACATCCCGCGATTGGCAGAAAGCGTTCACCCCCCAGCGGAAGTTGGGGGCTTTCTGCAGCGGGATAAAAAATATGTGCCGATTCCTCGCGGCCTGTCAGGTATTTATAGGAAAACATCCGACAAGTGTTACCGCCCCGGCAATAATTATTTTCCCGCTGATGACTTACCAACTTAACTGCGGCTTTGCCGGATTAATGACTTTCCATTCCAATAAAAAAAAAGCAGAATTAACTGATGATCTAACGCTTCCATCGTTGTGGAAAAAAATTAAAAGTTCTGATCTTAAAAATGTCCTGGCCGGAAAGATTACCCCGGAAACATATCTCAGCGGACTTAAAACACTCAATGCCATGGAAAAAACAGCTTTGAAACTGAAGCAGGAAAATAAGCAGGAGATTCTTTTCTATCATACGGGAAAGGCCAAAAAACTTTCCGGTTTGATTGAAAAAATGAAATTTTTTTTAGTCCAAGAAGAAAAGATCCTTGAAGATAATGCCGCCAAATTTACTTCCTTCGATCTGGAAACTATTAATAGCCGGATTATTATGTTCAAAGATATCCAATGGATTTTGGAACAGGATATTCTGTCTAATTTTACAAAAATTCTCGATCTTTCCGGCGCGAAAAAAGTAACTGCAATCAATCCGGCAGCCTTTAAAAAATACCGCAAAATAAATTTATTGCTCAATGCGTTGGATCGTCTGGAAGTTCGGGGAAGAGATTCCGCCGGATTACAAATCGTCTTTACCCTTAAAAAAGAAAAAGACATGGAAAGCATATTGCTTAACCTGAGAGAAAAAAGTTTATACGAAGATTATTTAACGCGGTCGCAGGAGGGAGATATTGTTAACGGCTCTATCGGAATTGCTCCCTATATATTCCCCGCCGCTAAAAAAAGAACAACAGTAACTTTCACCTACAAGACTTTTTCGATTGTCGGCGAACTGGGACGCAATGTCAGCGATTTAAGACAAACCATTAAAAACGACAGGATATTTGAATGTTTTGCCCAAATGGATACCCTATGCGAAACAGCGCTAACTCACACCCGCTGGGCTTCTGTCGGTTCTATAACAGAAGAAAATTGCCATCCGATCAATAATTATAAACTCAATCAGATAAATCCGGTCTTTCCATGTTATTGTGAGACTCAAATTTCAAAAAAGAAGTGTATTGAAATTTGTAAGTCGAACAATCCCGCTAAAAGCGGAGGGTATGATACCCAGTCTCTTGAGGCAGAACTAGGGTCCATGGCTTGCTCTGGGGTTCATACCCGTGATCCAGAATCCTCAGCTCATATTAATGTTATTTTAAATGGCGATATTGATAATTATTCAGCGCTGTACATTGGGCTGGAAATAGACAAAGAGCAGATTAACGCGGAAATCACAACCGACACAAAAATTATTCCCCTGCAAATTGAAAAATATTTAAAGGCGGGCCAAAATCTTTCCGAATCCTTCCGCCTTGCCGTGAACGACTTTGAAGGTTCGCATGCCATAGCGATGACCAGCGATTTGGAACCGGGCAAAATGTTTTTAGCCCTTAAGGGCAGCGGTCAGTCCATTTACGTCGGCATTAGTCCCGATCAGTATATGTTTTCTTCGGAACTCTATGGTCTGGTGGAAGTAATGCCTCATTTCATCAAAATGAATGGAGAGGCCGGCGTCTCCGGCGAAAATACGGCATCCGGACAGATTTTTATTTTAAATCAAAATTCTTCCGGAGGATTAGCGGGAATTCAGGCCTGCTATTATAACGGTTCCGCAATTAATTTAGAACAAAATGCTTTGCAAAAAGCGGAAATTACAACGCGGGACATTGATCGGGGCGATTATCCTCATTTTTTTCTTAAGGAAATTTCCGAGTCGGCTGTCTCCATAAAGAAAACCTTACGGGGAAAATACCAAATCATAAATAACAATAATTCTTTGCCGCAAGTCACTTTTAATTTGGGCACAAATATCGTTCCCGCCTCTGTTCAATCAGGACTCCAGCAAGGCTCCATTAAAAATGTCATCGTTATCGGCCATGGAACGGCGGCAGTTGCCGGAGAGGCTATTGCCGATGCTATGTCGCATTACTTAAAAGATAAGAATATTAATATAACATCCAGATTGGCTTCTGAATTGAGTGGATTTTTGTTGAAAGATGACTTGGCCGATACATTGGTGATCCCCATCACACAATCCGGAACAACAACGGACACGAATCGCGCCGTGGCTATGGCCAAAGAACGCGGCGCTTTCGTTATTTCCATCGTCAATAGAAGACAATCGGACATCACCGCCAAATCGCACGGAGTATTTTACACGAGTGACGGCCGTGACATTGAGATGTCGGTGGCTTCCACCAAGGCTTTTTATTCCCAGATTATCGCCGGCCAGGTTTTAGCTCTTTTTTTTGCGCAACTTTTAGGCGCCAGGAATGATGATTATATTGCAGCTAAATTACGGATTTTGGAGACAGCGCCGCAACTGATGGCCCGTGTTTTTGAGCGGAAGGATCAAATTTCCGCCTCGGTTAAAAAAACTTCAACCAAGAAATTCTGGGCAGTAGTGGGAAGCGGTCCCAACAAAGCGGCAGCCGATGAAATCAGAATCAAGCTCAGCGAACTTTGTTATAAAACCATTTCTTCAGATATAGTGGAAAACAAGAAACATATTGATTTGTCGGCCGAGCCTTTAATTTTGGTTTGTGCTGCCGGCAATCCGGGAGAGGTTGTGGAAGATATCATCAAAGAAGTGGCGATATTTAAAGCGCACAAGGCTGCAGTTGTCGTTTTCGCGGAAGAAGATGATAACCGTTTTGACAAGATCGCCGATGCCGTGATTCCCATCCCTGCCGCCCCCATGCCTCTGCCGGTAATCCTCAACACGATGGCAGGGCATTTATGGGGCTACTACGCCGCTTGCTGCATTAATGAAGAGGCGCTTATTTTTAAAGAATTCCGGAATAGCCTGAGTTTGGCTATGGCCCGACAAGTGAAAAATAATTATTCGCTTTACGAAAGAATTGCCGATGTTAATTTGCGCAAGATAATCAATAAATTTTATCAATCTTTCAATCATCATCGTAATGAGAGCGCTTTTACTTTATTAAGTGTCAAGACAATTTCCGATCTGATAATTTTATTAAAATATGCCGCCGGGAAATTGCCTCTGGAAGATTTTCGCCATGAATTCAAAGTTGATGAAGGTTTTGTCTCGCCGCTCAATTTTTTGGATGTTATTCTGGGAAGAGCAATTGATGAGCTTACCCGGCCGATAGACGCCATTCGCCATCAGGCTAAGACGGTTACAGTGGGCACAACCCGCAAGGATAAAGTATTTAAAGGAATCATCTTCGATCTTTTGGAGCAGCTCAATTTTTCCGTCAGAGATTTAACATATAAGAACATTATGACTGTAAGCAGAATACAGCCTGTTGTTTCCTCTGTGCGCGGATATACCATCTATGATATTAACAATCTCGATATGCAGGGCAATCCCGCGGAAGATTCAACTATTACCATACTGAAAAAAGATGGAGTAGCCAAGCAGATGACATCCCGGGCAGAAACTTCCAATCTGTTGATGGGAACAAAAAGAACGATTGTCAGCACCGGACACGTTTATATCGGCAAAGGCAAAGCAGATGGAGCTTCCATAGTAATTTTGCCGCTGCGGGGTAAGAATGACTTTGTCAGCAATTTGCTCCTGCTCCACGTTGACTACAATGAGCTTTTGCCTCTTCAGGAAAAGAAAAAAGTTCTGGGTTACCGGTATAATGATATCCGCAATCTGGTCAATGAATATAATATTGCCTGGGATGACAGTTATATAGAAAAAATCCCGCTTGCTGACTTGTTCAGTGAACCGGTGGAAATTCTGGCCAGGCGAATCAAGCAATGGGCTATTGCAAAGAATTAAAGTCTGTTATCGAACTTGCGGTGGACGTACTTGATCTGTTGCAGAAATTAATATACAGGAAATTTTGAGGAGCACGTATGAAAACAAAATTCATCTTTATTACCGGCGGCGTTCTTTCTTCACTGGGCAAAGGATTGGCGGCAGCATCAATTTCAGCCCTCTTGGAATGCCGTGGGCTGAAAGTCACCAATCAAAAGCTGGATCCTTATATCAATGTTGATCCCGGAACAATGAGTCCTTTTCAACATGGAGAAGTTTTTGTTACCGACGATGGCGCGGAAACTGATCTTGATTTGGGACACTATGAAAGATTCAGCTCTACCTGCATGGGAAAGTGTAACAACCTCACCACGGGACAGGTTTATTATTCCGTTATTACCAAAGAAAGACACGGCGATTATTTAGGCAAGACCGTGCAGGTCATTCCCCACATCACCAATGAGATTAAAGATTATATCAGAAATACCGCAGCCGGCTTTGATGTATCTATTGTAGAAATCGGCGGCACGGTTGGCGATATCGAGAGCCTTCCCTTTCTGGAAGCCATCCGCCAATTCCGTAACGAAGCCGGAAAACAAAACGCCATTTTCATTCATTTAACATGGGTCCCTTTTATCAAAACCGCCGGAGAAGTTAAAACCAAGCCCACACAGCACAGCGTCAAGGCGCTGCGCGAAATAGGCATTCAACCGGATATCCTTCTTTGCCGGACGGAGAATTTTCTTTCCGAAGATATTAAATCCAAAATTGCGCTTTTCTGTAATGTGGAGGTTACGTCTGTTTTTACGGCCAAGGATGTTGGTTGCATTTACGAAGTGCCATTAGTTTTTCACCGCGAGGGTTTAGATACCAAGATCGTCGACCTGCTGAATATCTGGACGGGACAGCCGAAACTTGATGCCTGGGAAGAAGTGGTCAGCAAATTCAATAATCCTCCTTATGAAGTGTGCATAGGTATTGTCGGCAAATATGTAAACCTAACCGATTCCTACAAAAGCCTTAATGAAGCGCTGGTGCATGGCGGGATCGCCAATGATTGCAAAGTAAAATTGAAATTTATTGATTCGGAAAAGATAGAAGCGGAAGGACTGGGAGACCAGTTCGATAATGTGGATGGAGTTTTGGTGCCGGGGGGATTCGGCATTCGAGGAATTGAAGGTATGATCACGGCGGCGCAATTTTCGCGGGAAAACAAAATTCCTTATTTCGGAATTTGTTTGGGAATGCAAATGGCCGTAGTGGAATATGCCCGCAATATATGCTCTCTGGATAAAGCCAATAGTTCTGAGTTTGATTCCCAAACTCCCCATCCGGTAATTGACTTACTCCCCGAACAGCGCGATGTCAAGGATAAGGGCGCTTCCATGCGTTTGGGAGCCTACCCTTGTGTGGTAATTCCTGATTCTTTTGCGTATGCGGCTTATGGACAAAAGAAGATCTCGGAACGTCACCGTCACCGCTATGAATTTAATAATGACTATAAGAAAATATTGACGGATAAAGGATTACAGATAACCGGTGCATCGCCGGACAGCCATTTGGCGGAAATTGTAGAAATAAAGGATCATCCCTGGTTTCTGGGTTGTCAGTTTCATCCCGAGTTCAAATCGAGGCCGACCAAGCCCCATCCGCTTTTCAGTAAATTTATTGAGGCGGCGCTCAAGCATGCCAAGGGCAAATATAAAAAATCAACGTCCAGGCAGCTAAATCTGAAAAAGGCTAAGCAGGGCAACCTCATTCAAGAATAGGTTATTCCAATTCTAAATCAAAGCGCTATTTTTGTTGGCGTCGTTGTCGGCCTCCTCAACGTATGTATAATACGTCTCGTCGCCTCCGCCTAGCCCCGCTGAAACGGGACAGTTCAACTAAAGAATTCCAGTTCACTGCGTAACTGGAATTCAAGTTTCACTGCCGCCTCAATATCATCTTTGATTTAGAAATGGTATTATATCCATTCGCTTGTAAGTTACCACCTTGCAAGCGGTAATTACCGGCAAGATAAATTTGGCAAAATATCTATATATTTTCCCTGTTAAGGTGCGCGACTTTGGCAACCGGGAAGCCGTTAAAGTCCGTGGCCGAGGCTAAAGTGTAAGCGCCAATATTTTCCGCGTAAAGCAAATCGTCAATTTGCAAATCTTCCGGCAGTTCATCAGCCAGCGAGATTGTATCAAAAGCGTCGCAGGTCGGTCCAAAAGTGGCACAAAGTTTGAGTTCGCCATCTTTAAAAGCGTGGAGCGGGTAATGCTGGTGGTCATAAACCTGGCCGGAAAAAGTATGATACACGCCATCATCAAGATAATAACAAGTTTTGCCGTCGCGAATGGATTTGCCGATAATTTTTGTCACCAAGGTGCAGGCTGTGGCCACCATAAATCGGCCAGGTTCGGCAATAACCTGGATGTTGTTTTTGCCGAACAAGCGTTTAATTTCTAAATTTAATTTTTTAGCCAAAGCAGAAAATGATTTTACATCTGGTGTGTATTTAACCGGAAACCCGCCGCCAATATCCAAGACTTTTTTCTTTTTGCCCTCTTTATCCGTAAAACCAATTTCAAAATTCCGCAAAGCAACTTCCTTTAAAATAGAATGTGCAAAATTTAGCGCTTGTAAATAGTTGTCAAAATTGTTGCATTGACTGCCCACGTGAAAACTAATGCCTTCCACATCCAAACCCATGCCAATGGCCTCGGCAATTAGATCCATGGCTTCGCCGGGATGCGCGCCAAACTTGGAAGACAGTTCCACCATACTTCCGGTGTTGGGCACGCGAATGCGTAAAATCAGCCCTACATCCGGCGCGTGTTGTTTGATTTTTTTCAGTTCCTCAATATTGTCAAAAGTTACCAAAATTTTGTACGGGTTTAATTTTTTCAAAACTTTGAACGGTTTAATCGTGTTCGCGTAAATAATTTTGTCCCAAATAAAATCCTGACGTTCTTTGTCCGGCCAGGTTTCAATATTTTTGTAAACAAGCTTGAATTCGTAAATTGAAGCCACGTCAAAGCTGGAGCCGAGGTCAAACATGGTTTTAATTATTTCAGGATTGGAATTAGCCTTAACCGCAAAATATGGTTGCACATCCGGCAATTTTTCGCGGAATTCCTTAAAATTATTGCGCAGAACTTCGTGGTCAACCACAAACAGCGGCGTGCCGTTTTTAGCAGCCAATTCCTGCAAAAGTTGTTTCCTGATCTCATTCATGGAATAAACCGGAAGTTTTCAAATTGCCAAACGTCGGCAGTGGGCGTGTTGGCCGGGTTTTCTTTAAAATAGACTACGCGGTTTTTAATGGGAGTCCAGTCCGAGGCCTTGGAAATAAAATTGCCTAAATAAGGTTTCGCAATATCCAGTACAAAGTCGTGCGGTAAATCATCGGGTAAATTCAATCCCCTTTTCGGGTTTTCTATCATCCAAAGTACTGCGCTGATAACCCCGAGCGCGACCTGCAAAGTTGTGGCATTTTGTCCTGGTGCCAGCCTTCTGGCTTCTTCTATGGAAAGATCGCTGCCTGTCCACCAGGAAGTGTATTCATGGCCCATAAGCAAAGCGCCTAAGATATCCGCGCCAGTAGTAATTTCATCGCCCATAATTCTTAATTTTGGCGGCAAAACATAATTTCTGCTGCGAAGTTCGCAAATGGAAGACAAAGTTTCGTGGCAAGGCATGTATGCGTAATGCACGGTGGGACGAAAAACAGCCTTTTCTTCTTCCCAAACTGTAAGTCGATCTGATAATCCAAAAGCTTCGCCATGGCGGATAACCATGCCCACAATTTCCTCGTCCGGAATCCAAGACCTAACCCAGGTGTTCATACCCATTTGCGCCAAAGCGATTTGGTTTTTTGGGCCATATGGCGGAACATGCGCTAAGTCTGGAAGTTTTTGCTCATGCGTACCCCAGCCCATTTCCGCCGGCGCTGTGCCTTCTTCCCGAAGGCCCTCTATGCTCCAGGTGCCCACGAATTCATCCACTTCCTTGGGGCGATTAGTAATTTGCGTGTCGCGCTCGCTGCAATGAATGACTTTGACCTTTAGTTTTTGGGTAAGCAAATTAAATTTTCGGGATTTAATTAATTCTTCCAGTTCTTCTTTGTCTTTCACGGTTGCCTTGCCATCAGCTATCATTTCATTTGCAATATCAATCAGGCCCTGTTTTACAAAATGTGAAATCAGCCCTGGATTAGCGCCATGGTCAACCACTGCACTTATGGAGTCTTTTGGCCAGTCTTTGGTCATTTCGCGGAGTTTCATTTGCCTCCAGTACAAAGATTTTTCAAACGGACTGTCTTTGTGTATCCCTTCTAAAGAATCCCAAACCTCGACTGAAGTATTTATGTATAAAATATTATTGTTATGGCACCAGCCAATAATATCATTGGCATCAATATTCCAGGCCAAATCTATAATCAGGCCGCCATTGTCAGTGTATTTGGCAAGCTCTTTGCCCATATTTTCAGGGGTAATGCGATTTCGGACAAATTGTACACCTTTATCAGTAAATTTCGTTAAACTTTGGATTTTGTCTTCAAAATCCATAATAATGACATTTTTCAGGTTAACTTTCAAATGCTCAAACAGAATTGGCAAAGTGCATTGCGAAACCGAGCCATAGCCGATAATTAAAATTTTGTGGTCAAATTTTTTCTTGGTCATTTTTTAATCCGTTTCCTCCAAATAATAGTGTTCGAGCTTGTTAAGAAATATATTTTATAAAGGTGTTTTGTTTATATGAAGAAAACGATTTATGTCAAGAAAAAAAACCAGCAAATCAATATGATACTTTATTTTATTGACATAACAGACAGGGGTACATATACTTTTCTCATGATTGAATTGAACTCCATAACCAAACAATATGGTTCCCTTGCCGCCGTCGATAACGTCTCCTTTTCCGTCAAGGCAGGCGAGTATTTTGCTCTTCTTGGACCCAATGGCGCGGGAAAAACGACAATCGTTAAAATGCTGCTTGACTTTACACAGCCAACGTCGGGAAGCTTGTCGATAAACGGTCTTTCCAGCGCCAATAAGGCCAGCCGCACCGCGGTCGGTTATCTGGCCGAAAACTATCATATTCCCCCACATCTTTCCGGATGGCAGTACCTGCAGCGCTGTGCCGAACTATTGGATATAAGCAAGTCCGAGGCGATGTATCAATGCCGACGCATAGTAGAACTCATCGGCATGCAGGGCAGGGAACATACAAAAACAGGCACCTATTCCAAGGGCATGATTCAACGGTTCGGACTTGGCGCTGCGCTGATAGGAAATCCGAAGCTGTTAATTCTTGATGAGCCCACTTCCGGTCTTGATCCCATCGGGATCAGAGAAATACGCCAGCTTCTGGAATCTTTTAAAAGCCAAGGGATGACCATCTTCCTGAACTCGCATCTGCTGTCGGAAGTTGAAAAAATATGTGATAACGCCGCAATCATCAATCGCGGCAAACTTTTGGTGAAGGACAAAATTTCAGCCCTTGTCAAGGACGGTGATACACTGGAAGATGTTTTTGTTAGGTTTGTGAAAGGTTGATATGAACATGCCGAAAGAGTTTTCTCCCATCATTAAAATTGCGAAATATACTCTTGCTGATGAAGTTCGTCAGAGAAGCTTTGTCGTCATGTTTGTTATCTGTGTCATATTCATATTTCTCGTTCGCGGTTGTTATCATGGCGGTTACATGGTGAACGGGCAGGAACTCGAAGCCGGAAAAATTGTTATTATGGTGTCGAAAATAACTTTCTATGTCGTTGTCTTTGGCGTGATGTTGCTGGCGGCCCTGCTGTCGATGCGCGTATTCAGACGCGACCGGGATGAGGGGATGCAATCGACCATCCTTTCCAAACCGATCACCCGGTGGCAGTACGTTGTAGGAAAAATAATGGGGTTGTGGGTTTTGTCGACCTTTTTTATGTTTATTCTTCATTTCATCATATTCTTGCTTGTCTCCATAAATTTGAATGTTGTCATGCCCGGATACCTTGCAGCATCGCTGCTATGTTCGTTGAATCTTCTCTTTGTGGTTATTGCCGTGCTTCTTTTATCGCTGATTATGCCAGACGCAATGGCTTTTCTTTGTGTTATGGGCATCGGAATCATCAGTTTTGTGGCCGATGGCATTTTCGCTATAAGCCATAGTCCGATGGCGCAGGCGATGATGCAGCAACATGGATCGCAGACGGATTGGACAAGGTGGAGGGTTGTTTATTATTTATGGCCGAAACTTTCCGGTACACAAAATTTTGCATCTTCGTTTATTGGCAGTGTAGGGTTCCACGAATTCGGATCCATATATCCGCTCATCAACGTTCTTATCTACTGCCTTATTCTCGGCGCGCTGCTGTTTTGGCGTTTCAGGAATGAAGATATAATTTGACCGGACACGATAATTCTTGGCGGACGTATAAATCGAACAATCAGATTCACAGGTGCGAAATCCTACCCCATAATTTGTGATCCGTTAATTTCTTTCGATTCATAATACTCACTTCTAAAAAATTATTCTCCATTAACTATTTGTAGTGATATTTTCAGCAAGCATTTCTTCCTGTTATCCACAAGTAGTCAATGATGAAAATTATCCAACCTTTCGATCGGAAATCGTTAAAAATGGCTGATCTCTAACTTAACATGTGGTACAAGTATTTGGGGCAGATCACCGTCATACTCTCCAAATCCGTAATGCTAATATCAGAGTTTTTGTCAAGCACCCGCACGATAATTTCCTCTTGATGACTCGTCTTTTCACCCTGTCCTTCCTAAGAAAAATGAAAACCCCTCGTGAAATATTATTTCTAGCGAGGGGTTAGCGAGAACCGCTTGTGCCGTCTTGTCTTTTAGCTGGAGTCGTTCATTTCAAACTTGGTCTTTAAAAAGACCCTGTCTTTATTTTTTATATCAACGTCCAGTAGAATAGACTCAATACGAGCATAGTAGTAACTCGTTTGCTCAGTTTATTTGTGGAAGAGGGCTGCAATGCATTATTATTTTAAGCTGTAGTCAGCTCATTTTATTACTGCTCTTAGCAGTCTGCATTACTACTGAATACCCAAAAGGAAGGTTTGTTTTAATTACCTCCAGTGAAATGGTTAACTTTCACACATCGTCCGGGCATTGCAGCACTCTTCATCTTTAATATATGCTGCTAATTGTTATTGTCAATGGGTGTAAAGAATATAAATTGCCTATTTTAAACCTTCCTATCGGTGGCTTCTCCGCCAAAAGAAACCGCACTTTAACATAACAATCACTTCTTCCTGTTATCCTTATTTTAAAATTTTAATTTTTATGCTAGATTACAATCAGTAAGTGTTATAAAAAAATTTATTCGTTGGTTTATTGTTTAGCTTTAAACAAGATTGGTTCAGACTATTTAGAATCGTCAATGAATAAAAAGATTAGATTTAAAAATCTCAAAGTTATTTGATATGATATGTTTTCTAGAAAAGGAGGAAAAGGATGATTAAATTTGCTTTAAAAAATTTGTTACTGATTTCTATACTATTGTGCATTCTGATCGCTTCTTACGCAACAGTGGGTGAATGTGCACCTCCGGCTGATTATGATGCGACAGTGGCGAAATGGACATCGTATAAAGACGTTTACAATTGGCTTGAAATGAATTTTGTTTATGATTACGCAAGAAAAGGTCATCGTACAGATCCTTTGAGTCCTGATGAGATGTTCAGGCTCAAAAAAGGTGCGTGCTTTGATTCCGCAAATTTTGCAATACAAACACTCAACAGAATCAACCCTGAATATAAGGCAAGATCAGTGTTTATTAAAAACAGCAAGGCAGGAAGCTCTAATCATTGGGTTACCGCCTTCACAATGGATGGCAAGTTGTTCATAATGGATTATGGCACGAGTAACGGCTGGGGAGCTATGAGGGGAATTCATGGACCATATAAATCTTTAAGCGAGTATCAGGATTTTTTATCATCCTTAACGATAAATAATTTTTCAGTGGCACATGTTAAGTATCGAGAATTTCATGAATAGAAGAAACACTGATATAATTTAAAATGTCTTAAACAGAACTTGATATGACAGTGAATGTCAAGACTAAAGACTATTGACAACTTCCTCAATTTTTAAAATTATGATTTTATGCTAGATTACAACCAGTAATCTTTTGCGTTTGCAATATTAGCATAGATTCATATAAACACGTTATATGCACTAATAGGAAATTTGTATGAAATTGAAACATCTAATTTCGATTTTTAGTTTAGCAACACTTCACTTTATTTTGTTCAATGGGTTGGATGTTTTGCCGAGTTACGCGAATAATTCTTCAGGCCTTATTAAGGGAATAGTGCCAATCCGACAATCTCAAAGAGTTAATAATTTGTGTGGAACGGCTTCAGCCGAAATGGTTTTAAAGTATTACGGTCGCTCGGATTTAGATCAATACGAGATCGGAAAATCCGTATGCGGAATGGTTGAAGAATATAAACGTAAATATCCAGATTCAGACCCTAAACCGTGCATTTGGCCCGATTATCCAGAAACCTATCAACCTATTTTGGCTGAATACATTAGAAACCTTGGGTTTAATATCAAAAACACAAGGACAAAGTTCAATCAAAGTTCAGGGGTCGTAGATGAAGATCGAATTGCGGAATTCATGTCTTTTGTTAGGCAGGGGATTCCAACAATCGTTCATGTAGAGGGGCATTATTTGCTTGTTGTCGGTTACGATGATGATAACCAGAAGTTGTTTTATAATGATCCAGCAAATGGTAAGCGAATGGAAGTCTCTTACTTGGACTTTTTTAATAGAAACAATGGTTGGTATAAAGGTCGCAAAGGTTGGGATGGTCGGTTTTTATCTATCTGGAAGTAAATTATTTGGGCGTATAACCAATCGCTACACAGAATGTATCTTTCGGATTACGCCAGTGAGCTCAATGCGTTGCTTTTAAATGGTAAGTTTCACCGTTTATGGTTTCTTAATTCTAACACTTAGTAGCAACTGTGTTTCACGTCAAGTAGTATTTTTTAACAGCCTGATTCATTCCAGCAGGTACCATTTTTGATCATTGTATTGAGGATAATCATAAGCTTCCTCATGCAGGCAGTAATGGCAACTTTGTGTTTCTTCCCAGAGCTGATCAACCTGTTATAAAAGGCTTTTATCTTGGGGTTGTGACAAATGCCTGATATGACACACATGTATAATACGGAACGGATTCTTGCCCTGCCGCCCCAGATGGCACGCCTGCCTTTGTATTTGCCACTCTCCCGATTCAGAGGTGCAACCCCAACAAGGGCCGCTATCTGCCTTCGGTTCATTGTTCCAATCTCCGGCAGATCGGCAAGGATGGTCAATGACATAACAGGCCCAACACTGGGAACACTTTGCAGGATCTTGTCCATATGCCGCCAATGCGGGCTTTTTTTGATAAGATTTTCAACCTCACGATTGATTTTGGCAAGTGCCTTCTCCAGCCCTTTAATGCTTTTTTCAACATCTTTTTTCGTCCACTTCGAAGCTGTGGTCAAACGGTTTTTCTCAGCCGTCAACATTATGACGAGCTGGCTGCGCCTGGTATTAAGAGCATCCAGCATTTCCGTTTCCTCGGTCTTTAACGGCCTTATCTCCGGCCTCACCGAATCTGCAAATCGTGCAATAACATGGGCGTCAATTTTATCCGTCTTGGCCAGAACACCCATAGCTTTGGCAAAATCTCTCACCTGTCTGGGATTGACACAAACGGCGGGAAACCTTGCAACAACCAGGGATCTGAGAGCAGCCATTTCCAACCCCCCTGTGGCTTCAAGCACAATTAGCTCCGGCTGTTTTGACTTTACGAAATCCGTCATCAGAGATATGCCGTCTTCCGTATTGGCAAATGTCATAAAATCCACCTGAGGCCTTACACCTACATCAAGTTTCTCCTTCGAAACATCGATACCGATAAATGTTTTCTCCTCTTTCATATTTTGTTCTCCTTTTCCCTTCCTTGCGAAAGATGCGGGATCTGTTTAGGTCCCTGGCAACTGTTCGGGTTTAATTTGGAGAAGGTCGCAGCGACCCAAGCTACTAAACGGGCTCTGCCCCACGGTGCAAACGGTCTACTGCAATCAACACAACACATATTTATATTATCCTTATTTAACATATGCTATTACGTTTTTATGCATCTACTAAACGATTTTGATTATACAAGGTGTAACATTTAAAAGGTATTTTTAAGAAGAATCGCGTTATTTTAAATAATCACTTTAAAAACTTTCTCTTGACAAAGATTTTTAGTTTGAGTATACGTTCACAAAACGTAAAACGAGGACAGGTTTTTTTACGATGGACAGAAAACTGACTGCAAACAACAATATTTATGGTTATTGGTTTTATACCTATTTTGCATTGGTCTGCCCGTCGCTGAGGAGGACTTGTTAAGGTAAGATAAACCAAAACAGCCATGGGTAGATCGAAAGAGCTTCCATGGCTTTTCTTTTTTTAAGGCCATGGCGGCAAAAGCCCTGGCCTTTTTTATTTTTTCAGAAGGGAGAGATTATGATTATTGTAATGAAGAACAAAGCTACAGAAAAACAGATTGAAGATGTGATTCGCTGGATAGAATCTGTCGGATACAAAGCGCATCCTTCAATCGGTGTGGAAAGAACGATCATCGGAGCGGTCGGTGATAATCGCGGTAAGGATATTCTTAAGTTCGCGGAGTCCATGCCGGGAGTGGAAAAAACAATGCCGATTTTAAAACCGTACAAACTGGCGAGCCGCGAATCGCATGAAGGCGATACTGTTGTTTCCGTGGGACGAATTAAGATCGGCGGGCCGGAATTCGTCGTGATCGCCGGTCCCTGCGCGATTGAGAGCGAAGAACAATTACTGGAATCAGCCTATGTTTCTAAAAAAGGAGGCGCGCAGGTTCTCAGAGGCGGCGCTTACAAGCCGCGCACATCGCCTTACAGCTTTCAGGGTATGGAAGAAGAAGGATTGAAAATATTAAATAAGGTCAGCGAGCGAACCGGTCTTCCGACGGTTACGGAAGTGGTTAATCCCGCCGATGTCGATCTTGTGGAATCTTACGCCGATATGTTGCAAATCGGAGCGCGCAATGTGCAGAACTTCGCCCTGCTTAAAAAGGTAGGCCATTCACGCAAGCCGGTGCTTTTAAAACGAGGCATGATGACTACTATCGAAGAATTACTGATGTCGGCGGAATATATTCTTTCCGAAGGCAATCCCAATGTAATCCTTTGTGAACGCGGCATCAGGACATTTGAAACGACCACAAGAAACACTCTGGATATAAGCGCTGTTCCGGTGTTAAAGGGTCTGACGCATCTGCCGGTTATTGTCGATCCCAGCCATGCTGCCGGTAACTGGAAATATGTGATTCCGCTGTCGCGTGCGGCGGTTGCCGTGGGCGCAGACGGCATCATTGTGGAAGTGCATCCCGAACCGGAGAAAGCGGTTTCCGACGGCGCGCAGTCGCTGAAGCCGGAAAAATTCTATCAATTGATGGACGAATTAAGAGCAATTACTGCGGCAATGAGACATTAAAAGTTGAAAGGAAGTAATTATATGCGATCGATAAAAGTTAATCTTGATAAAAAGGTTCTGTCATCTTATGAAATTCGCATCGGTAAAGACATAATCGACCGTGTGGCGCTGATTATTGCCAAAAATCATAAAGTTGGGCGTTATGTGGTGATTACGGACGATTGTGTCGGCAGTCTTTACGGACAAAAGCTTCTCTCCGGTTTAAAAGATGTCGGATTAAATGCATACATGATCGAATTTCCCGCAGGTGAGGCTTCCAAAAATATCAATACTGTGCTGGATATTGCGGGGAAATTGCTTAAATTAGAAGCTGATCGCGAGACTTGTCTGATTGCCTTAGGCGGCGGAGTTGTCGGCGACATTACAGGTTTTATTGCTTCTATATTTATGCGCTCCGTATCTTACATTCAGATTCCAACCACACTGATCGCGCAAGTGGACAGCAGCATCGGTGGAAAAACAGGCGTCGATCTTCCTCACGGAAAAAATCTGCTGGGGACATTTTATCAGCCGTGCGCCGTGTTTACGGATTTGAGTTTTTTAGAAACGCTTCCGGAAAAAGAATTCAACAACGGGCTGGCGGAAATTATTAAATACGGCATTATTGATGATGAAAAAATGTTTCGCACTCTCGAAAGCAACATGGCCGCTATAAAATCAAAAGACCCGAAACTAATGCTTAGTCTTGTCGGGAGCGGCTGCCAGATAAAAAAATCGATTGTCGAAATTGATGAAAAAGAGCAGGGACTGCGGCGTATTCTTAATTTCGGCCACACGCTGGGCCACACGCTGGAAACAATTTCTAAATATGCAATAACGCATGGCGAAGGCGTGGCTTTGGGGATGATCGCGGCGGCGCGTCTTTCCGAAAAAATGGGCTACCTCGGAAGCAATGAAACCGAGCGCATCGAAGCGCTTATCCGCAGTGCCGGTTTGCCATGGAAAATACCAAAGTCTTTTGCCGGCGAAAGTATTATTCCCCTGTTGCGGATGGATAAGAAGAAAAAAGGTGACATAATCCATTTTGTTTTGTTAAAGAAAATAGGAATGCCTTTTATCAGTGGAAGCATTGAACCGAAACTGATTACTGCAGTGATTGAGGAGATGAAAAAATGAAGCCGCGAAAGCTGGAAATTCTCAGAGAAAAAATGAAAAAGAAGGACAAGGACATTGTCCGGCTTTTAAATGAAAGGGCCCAGATATCCGTCCAGATCGGCAAGGTTAAAGGAGAAGGCGGAATGCAGGTGTATGATCCCTCTCAGGAAGCGAAAGTTCACGGATACTTGCAGGAGCTTAATTCCGGACCCTTGCCGCAGAAAGCGCTGACAACTATTTTCCGGGAAATAATTTCCGCATCACGCGATTTGCAAAGGCCGATGACCATCGCCTTTTTGGGGCCGGAAGCAACATTCTCCCACTTGGCGGCGCGTCTGCATTTTGGCGAGTCCAGCCGTTATTTTCCGCAGACGGGAATAGCCCGTGTTTTTGACGAAGTGGAAAAGGGTTCGATAGACTGGGGCGTTGTTCCCGTGGAAAATTCTCTGGAAGGATCAGTGAACGTTACACTGGACAGGCTTATTACAACACAGCTTAAGATCAGGGAGGAGATTTATCTGCGGATAAGCCAGTGCCTCATTTCATCGGCCAAGGATATCAAGGATATCAAAAAAGTTTATTCCATCCCGCATGCTTTGGCACAGTGTCAGGTATGGCTCAAGACCAATCTGCCCAATTGCAACCTGGGCGAAACGGAGAGCACCGCCGCGGCGGTGCAGATGGTGCGGGGAAAGAGAAATGAAGCCGCGATAGGCAGCTCTCTGGCCGGTAAAATCTATGGATTGAATTTGCTGGCTGAAGGCGTAGAAGACAATTCTTCCAACATGACCCGTTTTCTGGTTATCGGCACCGGTGAGAACAATGCCACCGGCAATGACAAAACCTCTCTGATTTTTTCCACGCCTCATTCTCCGGGTTCGCTGCACAGCGCGCTGGCGTCTTTTGCCCGGCGAAAAATCAATCTGGCGAAAATAGAATCGCATCCCGTAAAGGATAAATTATGGGAGTACAGTTTTTTTGTGGACATGATCGGTCATGTAAATGATAAACAAGTAGAAAGCTGTTTGCGGGAATTAAAGAAGAAAACAACCTTTTTGAAAATACTGGGGTCGTACCCGAAAAACGAAGGCGCGCTATGATTTGTATTCCCATTACATCCGGCACAATTAAGGAAGCTTTGCGTGCCATAGAAAGAAGCTGCCAGTTGGCCGATTTTATCGAACTGAGAATGGATTTAATCGGAGGGAAAAATCTCGCCAGATTGATTTCCATGGCCCGTAGTGAGTCCGATTCGATTAAGATAATCGTTACGTGCAGAAAAAAGGAAGAAGCGGCTTCAGCAGGAGCGGCGGCACGTGCCGGAAGTGCCGTCAAACTGACAGCGGAGAAGAAAATGGCTTTGCTCAAAGAAGCCGTCGAACTGGGCGCGGATTTTATTGACATCGAATTAGCGGAAGGAAGCAAAACCATCAATGGACTTAAATCTTTCTGCGCGAAGAAAGGCGGAAAAACAAAGATCATCGTTTCCTATCATAATCTTAAAGAAACTCCGGCTCTGACAAAATTGAAAAAAATATTTGGTCAATGCGCAAGATATAAACCGGCCATTGTGAAAATAGTCACCACGGCAAAGACATTTGAAGATAATCTCGTAACGTTGAGTTTAATTCCGTACGCGCGAAAGAGTTCTCAAAAAGTAATTTCTCTCTGTATGGGTGATAAAGGCGGGATCAGCCGCGCTGTCGCGCCTTTGATGGGCAACTTCTTAAGCTTTGCCGCGCTGGAAAGAGGCAGGCAATCAGCGCCCGGACAATTTACCGTCGGCGAGATGAAACGAATTAATGAATTATTAAAAAGCAATCGAGCAGCGTCTATGGTGCCGGCTTCATCGTCGTGTAAATCTTCATCGTGGAATTTTATTTTATTGGGCAATCCGGTAGGGCAAAGTCTATCTCCGCTGATGCACAACTCTGCCTTGAAAAAAATGGGCCTGGCTGAAAACTACAGCGCATTTTGCGTTGGAGATATTGGCGGCGCTATACAAGGGATGAAAGCAATGAATATCCGCGGCGCCAGCATTACCATTCCTTTTAAAGTCGCCGTTATGGAATATATAAATGATATTAACGATGACGCGCTGGAAATCGGAGCGGTGAACACGATTGTCAACAACAACGGCCGTCTGACCGGATATAATACGGATTGGCTGGGATTGATTCTCACACTCAAGGAAGCAATGCCGGTTAAAAATAAAACTTTTGTCATCATCGGTGCGGGTGGAACGGCAAGGGCGGCGGTTTACGGAATAATCAAGGAAGGCGGATTTCCGATTGTTGTCAACCGCTCGCCGGAAAACGGGAAAATTATTTCAGGAAAATTCAACTGTCCGTTTTATTCTCTTTCCCAAATAGGCGGCATCCATGCTGATTGTCTGATTAACACGACACCCGTGGGGATGTATCCTCATGTTGATAAATCACCTGTTAAAGAAGAGGACCTGGCCGGATATAAGTATGTAATGGATGTTATCTATAATCCTCTGAGGACAAAATTACTCAAGGATGCCGCAAAGCACGGCTGTCATATTTTTTCGGGTGCAGATATGTTCGTTCACCAGGGAGCCGAGCAACTCCGGCTTTGGACGGGCAAGGAACCGCCCCGTGCGTTGATGAGACAAGTAATATTGGCGAGGTTGACTAAAAGTGAATAATGACGATGCTCATTTTAATCCCGCGACTTGCGATCCCCCGGCTCCTACCGGGGGATCGCGCCGTAGGACGCGGGAGGTCGCGTTATTAAAGGAGCCGCCGGCTCCTGCCGGAGGGGGTTCCACTGAATTATGCGCTTCAGTTCGTGTGTCCGGCTCTAAAAGCTTAAGTCAGCGGGCGCTGGTGGCAGCGACTCTCGCGCGGGGTGATTCTGTTATCAGCAATGTGCTTGTTTCCCAGGACACAATGTATCTGGTCGGCGGATTGCGGGAGTTGGGAGCGAAAATCGTTTCCACGGATGACGGTTTTAATGTTTTCGGCACGGCCGGTAAATTAACAAACAGCGGTAAAGAATTATTTCTGGGAAATAACGGCACCGCGCTGCGGTTTCTCACGGCACTGGTCTGTCTGGGCAGGGGCAGGTATGTATTAACCGGCGAAAAACGCCTCTGCGAAAGACCTGTTGGCGCTCTGGTGGAAGCGCTTAAAGAGATAGGGGTAGATATTTCTTGCCGGAATAATTGCCCCCCAGTCGAAATAAATACCAATGGTTTGGCGGGTGGAAAAATAACTTTGAAAGATATCGAGAGCTCGCAGTACGTGTCGGCCCTGCTTTTGTGTGCGCCTTACACAACGAAAGGCATAGATTTAACTTTAGAAGGCGGCGTTGTCTCCACTCCTTATATTGATTTGACTATCGCCGTGATGAAGGATTTTGGCGCGAAGATTACCCAAACAGGTAAATATGAATATCATGTTAAGGCCGGAGAAATTTATCAGGGTCAAAAATATAACGTGGAGGGAGATGCTTCCAGCGCTTCCTATTTTTTTCTGGCCGCGGCGCTTTTGAGAAAGACAATTAGAGTTAACGGAATTAGCCGGCAAAGCAAGCAGGGAGATATCCGCCTGCTGGATGTTCTGGAAGAGCTGGGCTGCAAAGTAAGTTCAGGAGAAAATTGGGTGGAAGTTTGCGGGAGAAATCTGGCAGATGGTGATTTTAGTTTCGACTTGAACGATATGCCGGATATGGTGCCAACTTTAGCGGTGCTGGCTGCTTTCCGCGAAGGCCAAACGGTTATCAATAACGTGGCGCATTTAAGAATCAAGGAAAGCAACAGGCTTGAGGCCGTGGTTGCTGAACTTAACCGCGTCGGCATTGAAGCCCGCGAAATGCCGGAAGGCCTTGTCATCCAAGGAGGGAAAATGCGGTCGGCAAAGATTGAAACATATAACGATCACCGTATGGCCATGAGTTTTGGCGTCGCCGGTTTGGTTGTCCCCGGCGTAGAAATCAGCGACAAAAAATGCGTTGTTAAATCATTCCCCACGTTTTGGGAGGAATTAGAGAAAATATGAACGTTGTCCTGATCGGTTACCGCGCGACGGGTAAATCCACGGTGGGGAGAATTCTTTCCGCTAAGCTGAAGATTGCTTTTTGGGATACTGACGCGATGGTAGAAAAAAGCATGGCAATGCCGATAAAAGAAATTGTGGCGCTTCACGGGTGGGATTTTTTCCGCGCCAAAGAAAAAGAAACAATTAAATATGTGACGCAAAAAGAAGATAGCGTTATTGCTACGGGCGGTGGAGTTGTTCTGGATCAAGAAAATGTAAATTTGTTAAAGCAGGCAGGCATGATTGTATGGATCAACGCGCCCATTCAGGATATTGTTGAACGGCTTAAAAAAGATGCTCAGAACGCGGCAATACGGCCGCAGTTTACATCTGCAAATGTTGCTCAGGAAACGGTAGATATGATGAAAGAGAGGCTTCCTTTATATGAGGCCGCCGCGGATTATACCGTGGATACGGTGGGTAAAAATACCAAACAGGTTGCGGAAGAAATTTATCAATATTTGCTTAAATCGGGAAATTTGGATAAGATTACCAAAAGCGAAGATTAGAAAGAGTTTTCCCCCTTTATTAAAGGGGGATGAAGGAGGATTTAGTGAGACTTGCTGAAAACGAATCCTGACTTGTCGGGATGAAGTTTGAAGCATTAGTCGAACTATCCCCGAAGCGAAGCGCAGGGGGATGAAAAGCACAAAAAGCAAAATCTCCCCTGACCCCTCTTTACAAAGAGGGGAAAGTTATCCGCCAACATGGCAGAAATTCCTTCGGAAATGATATAAGGGAGAAAATATGTCCGGCAATACAATAGGCAGTATTTTTCGCGTAACCACTTGGGGAGAATCGCACGGAAAGGCCTTGGGAGCGGTTGTCGATGGTTGTCCGCCGGGGCTCGACCTGGACGAAGCCGACATTCAGCAGGCTCTGGACAGAAGAAGACCTTCGACAACGGTTTCTTCAACGACAAGGAAGGAAAGTGACAGAGTCGAGATTCTCTCCGGTGTCTTTGAGGGAAAAACGACGGGTACTCCTGTTTCGCTGATTATCAAAAACGTTGACGCTAAATCTTCCTCTTATGATGAATTAAAGGATGTATTCCGCCCCGGACAGGGAGATTTTACCTATTTGCAAAAATACGGTATCCGCGACTGGCGAGGTGGAGGGCGCGCCTCAGGCAGGGAAACAGCCGCGCGCGTTGCCGCGGGCGCAATTGCCGGAAAGGTGATTGTTCAGGCGGATATGGATGTCATTGCTTACACGCAGGCAATTGGCACAATTGCGATAGACCACAGTAAAATGCCGTCAGACAAAAATTTGAAGAAATTTGTGCGCGATAATGCTCTTTTCTGTCCCGATGCACAGGCAGCGGCCGCAATGGAGAAAAAAATCAGCGCGGTCCGCAAAAAAGGAGATTCGCTGGGTGGGGTTGTGGAAATTATTGTGCGCGGATGTCCCGCAGGTCTTGGTGAACCCGTTTTCGATAAAATAGATGCCGATTTAGCCAAAGCCTTAATGAGCATCGGTTCGGTAAAGGCGGTGGAAATCGGCGATGGAATTGAGGCCGCTTGCAGGATGGGTTCGGAAGTCAATGATCAAATGACCAAGAAAGGATTTAAAACAAATCACGCCGGAGGAATACTTGCTGGCATAACAAACGGCGAAAAAATTATCCTGCGCGCTTATTGCAAACCTATTCCCTCCATAGCGATTCCGCAACAGACAATTGATTCCCAAGGGAAAGAGCGGATAATCAAAATTGAAGGCAGACACGATATTTGCGTTTTGCCCCGGATAGTGCCGGTTTGCGAAGCGATGGTGAGCATAGTTCTGGCGGATCATTTACTGCGACAAAAGGCGATACGCGGATGAAAAAAATTAAAGTGGGCATAATCGGCGGCACCAACGGCATGGGGCGCTGGTTTGCCGGTTTGCTGAGAAAAGAAGGCTGCATAGTCCACATCTGCGGCAGAAAAACAAAGCTGCAAATAAACGATCTGGCAAGGCTCTGCAACGTGATTGTTGTTGCTGTACCTATTTCTGCTACTCCTGAAATTATTAAAAAGGTCGGTCCTTTGTTATCTAAAGACACGCTTTTGATGGATTTAACGTCGCTGAAGAAAGAACCGGTTAAACTGATGCTGAAAAATTCGCGGGCCGAAGTCATCGGCTGTCATCCACTTTTCGGGCCGCAGTTAAAAGATGTTTCCAAACAAAATGTTGTTTTATGCCCGGTGCGCGGAAAAAAATGGATGGGCTGGCTCAAAGGTGTCTTTAAAAAAAATAAAATGAATGTTCTGGGAGCAACTCCTGAAAAGCACGATAAGATGATGGCGATTGTGCAGGCGCTCAATCATTTCAACACAATTACTTTGGGAATGGTGCTGGCCAAAACGAATATTTCTCTGGCGGAAATAAACAAATTTTCAACGCCGATCTTACGTGCAAAACTGGAGATTATAAAAAAAATATTTACGGAAAGTCCTGACATGTATGTTGATATAATTATGGGCAATCCGCAAACAGGCAAAATGCTAAATATATATGAAAAAGCGCTGAAAGACATTCGCGCAAAAATCAAATTAGGCAACAGAACAAAATTCAACGAAGCTTTAGCGAAGGCTGCAAAGAAATTATATGGAAGCAAAAATAAATAAAGTCGCGGAAATGATCGCGGCATCGAAAAGGCTGGTGGTGTTTACCGGCGCCGGCATCAGCACGGAATCCGGAATACCGGATTTCCGTGGGCCGGACGGCCTCTGGACTAAAGTTGATCCCGAAGATTTCACCATTGACAGATTTCTAAACTCCGGCAAGACACGCAAGAAAGTCTGGTATCTTTTTGTGGAAGGCGGATCGTTGCTCAATGCCGAGCCTAACAGTGCTCATCTGGCAATAGCCGAGTTGGAGAAGATGAACAAATTAAGTTCGGTGATTACGCAGAACATAGACAACCTGCATCAGAAGGCGGGTAACAATCCAAAGAAAGTTCATGAACTGCACGGCAATATGCAGTGGCTGACATGTCTTGATTGTGGCACGCGTTATCCTGTCGAAGAAATGAGACAAAAACATCCGTCACCCGATCATTTTCCGGTATGTGAAAAATGCCGGGGCATTCTGAAACCCGATGTTGTTTTTTTCGGTGAAATGCTTCCGCAGGATACATTGATGTCGGCGCAGCGGGAATCAGAGAAATGCGATTTGCTTATGGTGATTGGTTCATCGCTGGTTGTTTATCCCGCCGCTTATATGCCTCTCTACGCTAAACGCTCCGGCGCGAAAATTGTCATCATTAATATGGGAGACACGGGGCATGATGATATAGCCGATGTATTTATCGACGCGCCGGCGGGAGATACGATGACGAAGATCATGGAAAAACTGAGATCATTGGTCAGAGGTTAGATAAATGTTTTAATATTTTGCATTTCCCCCTTTACTAAAGGGGGAAAGTTCGACTTACTCTTCAGACTTCGCTATGCTTGTCTTCAGAGAGTCTCACTAAATCCACCCGAACCCTCCTTTAATAAAGGAGGGAAACTATTCAGGGAATTTTCTGAAAAATAGAAAAAGGATAAAGTAATACCAATTCTAAATCAAAGATGATATTGAGGCGGCTAGGTGGAGGCGACGAGGCGTATTGTACATACGTTGAGGAAGCCGACAACGACGACAACAAAAATAGCGCTTTGATTTAGAATTGGTATAAGATAGATGTGCTTGATAGCGTTCGCTTACAATGTTCATCCTTCATACAGATTGATTCTCGCAGCTAACCGTGATGAATTTTATGAGCGGCCATCAGCGCCAGCGGATTTTTGGGATGATCAACCGCAAGTGCTTGCCGGACGCGACTTAAAAGAGGGCGGTACATGGCTGGGCGTTACCCCAAAAGGAAAATTTGCCGCCATCACTAATTATCGCGATCCGGCTTCATGGAAAAACGATGCTCCTTCGCGCGGCAAGCTTATCAGCCGCTACATTTCCGGCAGTCAAGGCGCAGATAATTATCTGAAAAAGATTTCCTCTAAGGTTGATAGATACAATGGTTTTAACTTGCTGCTGGGCGATGATAACGACCTTTTCGTTTTTTCCAATCGCGGAGAAAAACAAAAGCTGAAATCCGGAATATACGGACTTAGCAATCATCTCCTGAATACACCTTGGCCGAAAGTGGCAAGAAGCAGAAAGATGTTAAAGGCGGCGCTGGACAAAAAAGGTGCCTATCTGGAAGAAGCGTTGTTTGACATGTTGGCTGATCGACATTTCCCACCGGACGGCAAATTACCATCGACAGGTATAGGTCTGGAATGGGAGCGAATGTTGTCGTCCATATTTATTACCAGTCCTGTTTATGGAACCCGCTCTTCTACAATTTTACTAATCGGAAAAAACAGGCGCGTCAGATTTGTGGAAAAAGTCTTTGACGGAAACCCGGAGCCGTGGGTTACCAGCCGATTTTCTTTCATCGCAGAAAAAGAAAAATAAAGAGAAGGAAGAAGTGCGATTTACGCAAAAAACACGCTTAGTTTGCATGATTTGGCGAGGCATGAAAAAATAGCTTTCAATTGTAATCAATAAAAATCATATGTCTCTGTCTAATCTTTTATTTTGGGTGGCCGTTATGGATTTAAAACATTGGCCAATGGATTAAAAGTCCACGGTTGAAACGCACGATAACGTCGATGGGGATGTCGTTTTCAATAAACACATCCGTGATGCAGATGTGCGCCTATACTTGGGATTGAAATCGTGCGTCCTGAACGGGGAGCAAAGCTAATTCTTTGGATATCCGGATCGGTATGCGCATCAATCCCGCGACTTGGAATCCCCCGGCTCCAGCCCGGGAGGAATGCGGTATAACTCGCGGGAGGTCGCGTTATCCTCTGCTTTGCGGGATAATTCGACCTACAAGCTTCAGTACACTTTGTTTCTGAAGCTTGGGTCTCATTATTACAGGGAGCCTCCGGCTCCTGCTTGAGGGGGCTCCACTAAAAAAGTGCCTGGCCACAGGTAAGCCAGACACTTTTTAAATCACGGGTATGAAACCCTCCGTCTTTGGCGGGATTGTTCAACTTACCAATTCCGCTACGCTTTGCTTTCGGAATTGGAGTTTCAACAATAAATGGAGAACGTGCCGGAGGTATTATGTCCTGTAAATCAAACTTTAATGAGACTCGCTGAAAACGAACGAAGTGAAGTTCGAAGCGCTAGTCGAATTATCCCACGTGCGAAGCTAAGTAGGGCTAATATCTGATAGTTAATTGGTATTAAAGCACTCTGACAGCCACGACTCCATCGATAGACTGGATTTTCTTTATCAAGTCTGTATTGATACTGCCTTCCACATCGATGATGTTATAGGCTATGTTGCCTTTACTCTTGTTGATCATGTCGGCAATGTTGAGCTTATTATCCGCCAGCAAGTGTGTGATTTTCTCGATCATGCCGGGCTCGTTCTTGTTCGAAATGGTAAGCCTGGTCTTGCCTGACCTATCCATGGCGCATTCCGGGAAATTGACCGAGTTCTTGATGTTCCCATTCTCGAGGAAATCCATGAGCTGCATGGCCGCCATGATGGCGCAGTTTTCTTCGGACTCCTCCGTGGAGGCTCCCAGATGCGGAATGCCTATAACATTGTCTGTCTTGATGACCTCTTCATCCGGGAAATCTGTTACGTAGCAGGCCATGATACCGTCGGCGATAGCCTTCTTCAGGGACGTGGTATCCACAAGCCCACCTCTGGCGAAGTTCAGAACCACAACACCCTTCTTCATAATCGCGAATTTATCGGCATTGATAAATCCCTTGGTGTCCTTGTTCTGAGGGACATGCAGCGAAATGAAATCGCACTCGGACAGAAGTTTGTCTAGGCTTGGCGCCTTCTTGGTGTTACGGGACAGCTTCCAGGCCGCCTCGATGGACAGGAATGGATCGTATCCCCAGACTTCCATGCCCAGGCTATCGGCGGTATTGGCTACCATGGTGCCGATGGCTCCCAGACCAACCACTCCGAGTTTCTTGCCCAGGATCTCGGTGCCGCCGAATTTTGATTTTCCTTTTTCAATCAGGTCCGGTACCTTGTCGCCTTCGCCGATCAACCCTTTAGTCCAGACAATGCCCTCTGTAACTTTGCGTGATGCCAGCAACATACCTAAGATAACCAATTCTTTTACGCCGTTGGCGTTTGCTCCCGGGGTGTTAAAAACGACGATGCCTTTCTCCGAACATTTATCAATGGGAATATTGTTTACCCCGGCTCCGGCACGGGCAATGGCCTTCACACTCGGGGGCAGGGTCATGTCTTTCATTTCCTTGCTTCTTACCAAGATGCCGTCGGGATCGGGAATATCAGTACGATACTCATACTTCTCAGTAAAACGGCTGAGCCCTTTTCCCGAAATTTTATTTAACAAATCAATACGATACATAAGTGCCTCCTATTCCTTTCCATACTTTTGCGGGATGAAGTATAGAATGGACGTTTTTGCGTGTCAAGGAAATCTTGGTCTCTTTTCTACACTTCTAAATTCTTGCAGCGCAAATGTGTTTGACCAACGGAGTATTTATTCATTAACCATACAACGATGACCTATTAATTTGGGGGGTGGCCTCTCTATACCCTTCAACTTTGTCTTTTGAGGCATTATCGGGATACATTCAGTATTTGTTGTCTTCTTTTTGATTTTTTTTATCAGTAACAGCAAATAAATCAAAAAGAGGTTTGAATGGAAAAAGACCGGATATAGCCTGGGAATTTATTTTGGAGTAACTTTCACCGTACTCGAGCCACTTTTTAAATTGATCATCAGCCATATTGTGAAACAAGAGGTAATTCTTAATAATTTGTTCTAAATACTTCTCAAAAAAATCCGTGAGCACATTTTCACCATACTGAATAATCAGATAGAGTAAAGGAGTAGGAAGAAGATATTTCTTTTTGCGTGCCTCTTCGAGAACAATTTGCGTGAGGATTGACTGCGTGACATCTTCACCGGTTTTGGCGTCCGTCACCTTAATTTGTCTACCCTGCCGAATGATATCAGTTACATAATCAAGCGTGACGTAAATACTTTTTTCTGTTTCGTATAGACGGCGGTTAGTATATTTTTTAAGCAAAAGCGTGTTATCTTCCATGATTATACTCCATGCTTTTTTCTTACTGAATTATTAAATATATTGCAACATAAAATAATTACAAACACCAACGCAGTGGAGAAGAATACTTATTTAACCATTTGTATTATATACTATAATTGTAATTTATTACAGCCAATTAGACCTATTTAAATATTATTGCATTGCAACATATTTTCTATTGACAAATGAGAATTGCTGTTTATATTACTAACAGAAATAAAAAAATATGAAAGGAGTATTTATTATGGATAATAAGAAAATAGCCAAGCAAATGATCGATTATCATAAGGCGGCATTCGAGACCGGTTTTAATTCTGTAATTATGTTGCAAGAGCAAACAACCAAGGCTTTGGATAATATCCTTCAACAGTCGCCCTTGCTTCCGGCACAGACGAAAGCATTTATTAACGAATGGGGCAATATCTATAAAAAGGTAACTGCTGATTTCAAAGAAGCTGCCGATCAGAATTATTCCAAGCTGGAAGAGTTTTTAGCTTCAGATATTGATACATCCAAAACAAAGGCTAAAAAATAGATAATGAGTAAATTATCGTGAAGTCTAAAATAAAACATATAAACAAAAATAAATATAGCAAGGAGGAAACTATGGACCCCAAATAGATTGCCAAGCAAATAGTTGATTTTAACAAAACAGCTTTTGATAACTCATTTGAAGCGATGTCAGTTATTCAGCTTCAGACTGAAAAAATGGTAAACGCCATGATGGAACAGACGGCTTTTTTCCCGGAGGAGGGCAAAAAGGCAGTAAGCGACTGGATTAAAACATGTAAAAAAGGTCGTGAGGAATTCAAGGCGTCTGCGGATGAAAATTTCAAAAAAGTGGAAGTCTTTTTTGCGTCAAAGTAAAAAAAATTTTATCTCTAATTAAAAAGCCACCACGATATACTGCGGTGGCTTTTTAATTAGAAACTTCAATTTAATTAGATTCAACTATTACAAATATAGTGAAGGACGCCCTTATTTTATCTTGATTATTCAGACCATTTCGATTTCAAAGGATAACGAGGCGGCAAGGAGGAGGCTCCGCAGGCGTATTAATAATACGTTGAGGAAGCTGACGACGATGCCAACAAAGTTAGCCGAAGAAATCGAAATGGTCTTAAGCCTTGGGTGCTTTTGGCGGGCTGACAAGTCCTTCTCCTGAAATAACTATCACGCCGTCCTGATTACTGCATGTTGTTTTCAGACGAACGCGGTTTTTTTCAGGATTCAATTCGATAACTTCTACTCGCCCGGTAATGGTATCGCCGATGTGCACCGGTGCGAGAAAACTTAAATCCTGTTTCAGGTAGATGGTTCCCGGACCCGGCAATTGATTGGCGATAATGGCGGAAATGAATCCCGCCGTGAGCATACCATGCGCGATGCGGGTTTTAAAAAAAGTGTTTTTCGCGTAGGCCTCATTAACATGTGCCGGATTAAAATCGCCGGTTATGCCCGCGTATAAATAAATATCTGTTTCCGTCACTGTTTTGGCGAATTCCGCCGTATCCCCTACATTAATCTGATCAATACTTTTTCCTGCAATCATGACAATACATCCTCCCGATAGGCATTAATAACACCGGCAAATAAAATACAATATTTAAGCTTTGAATTTAAAACCAGCTTTTATAGATATTCTCCTTCAAATCCTTTATATCGTCCTGTATCGTCATATACATGCAGGCGTTGCTTATGGCCAGTCCTCCCTGATAGGCCAGAGCTGTCACCAGAAGAACTTCATCTTCGGTGAATTCCTTTGGCCTGCTGCTGTACACATTTAGCACGCCAATGATATTGTCCTTTGATTTAATCGGAACATAAAGCATGGACACAATGCCTTCTTCTTTTTTTTCTTTCTTATATTGGATTCCATCGTCCTCAAATACATTTTTAATGGCGATGATATCTCCTCTTAGGGCTTTCCCGATGTTTCTATCCGCCGTAATCGTCCCTTTGTTAAGATATTTTTCACTCAAACCGAAACTCGCAACCAGCTTCACTGTGCGTGTGTTTTCGTCGAGCAGTCTTATTGAAGCAGCTTTGATATTTAGATCTTTTACCAGATCTTGAGTCATGGTCTGCAAAATAGTTTTGACATCAAGACTTGATGATATGCTTGCGGCCAGTTTCAGAAATATCTGTGAGTGATTGCGCAGTTTTCTGATCAGGTTGGCGTTTTCAATGGCGGCGCCACCCTGCTCGGCCAGAATGAACAGAAAATCTATTTCTTCTTTGGTGAATTTACGGATATTTTTGGTGTAGAGGCTGAGAATACCCAGCATTTGGCCTTTATCCATGACGGGCAAGGACAAAATTGAGCCGATACCTTCCGCTTTTTTCGCTTTATGATTTAGCAGCCGCTTATCCGTTGTGGCGTCGCGAAAATACATGTAACCGTCTTTAAGCAATTGTGGACTGATCTTAACGGCGTGGGCTGTTCCCGCGTGGATGTACTTTTCGGAAAGTCCGATCTGGGCCACCGCGACATTGCGTATGGAATTCTGCGAATCCTCCTCATTCAGGAAAATGACTGCCGCCTTGGCTTTTAATGTTTCCACAGCCGCAGAAACAATCAAGTTGAGCATCCTGTCCCGATCATCTGTCGCGGCCAGTTCCCGAATTAATTTACTTAAACTGCGAAAATATCCTTCTTGCGTTGACATATTCTTGTCTCCCTTTTTTTATAAGGTTTAAATATTTTTTAGATGAATAATAATTTATATTTCCTACGTGGTTCCTCATCGATTATTATTAGCGCTTCTGACGTTTTTTTCTTCTTTAGCAGACTTTTTCTTGACAGTCGATCGCTCGAATTCCGTCTTCGAAACGACAATATCTTCCTTATCGCGATCTTTCAGCCACTGGACAATCTTCGGCGCGAATAATTTCTGGAATTTAGAACTCACATAAATGCCGATGTGTCCGGTTTCCAGGCAAACATCCTCCACATCCTTACTTCCCACCGTTTTGGACAGCTTATTGCAGGCCGTAGGCGGCACCAGGTGGTCATACTCGCCGAAAAAATTCAAAAGCGGCATGGTAAGCTTCTTTAAATCGACGCGCTTGCCGGCCAGAAACATCTTGCTTTGAATCAACAAATTTTTCTTGTAGCAGTCTTCGACAAACTGACGAAAAGTTTCTCCGGGAACGTCGGGACTGTCAAAAATCCAGCGTTCCATCCGCACGAAGTTTTCCACAAAATCCTTGTTGTCCATATTCTCCATAAAACCGACATATTTGTCTATCATCAAGCGCGCGGGATTGAGCAGAAGAAATCCCAAATTCATCAGATCTCCGGGAATATTGCCGAATGTCCGAATCATCCGGTCCACATCGACATCTTTCATCCATATATGCAGAAGCCCCTTGTCGGTGTCAAAGTTTGATGGCGTAACAGTGGTGATAAGATTTTTTATTTTGTCGGGATGAAGCGCGGAGTACATAACGCTGAATGATCCACCCATGCATATGCCCATTAGGTTGATTTTGGGGACATTATGTTTTTTACGGATGAAATCCACAATGTTATTCATGTAGCCGTTGACATGATCGTCAATCGTCAAAAAGTGGTCTTTGCGCTTGGGGTATCCCCAGTCCACCATATACAAATCGATGCCTCCTTCCAGAAACGTTTTGACAACACTCCTATCCGGTTGTAAATCCAGCATGGTTTCGCGGTTAATCAGCGCATAAACTACCAACAGAGGAGCTTTCAACTTATTTTCAGCGTTTTCATTGCGAAAATAATGCTTAACTTTGACCCGGTCTTCTTCATACACAATTTCATAAGGCGTCGAGCCGAGTTCATAATTGAGCTGACCCTGCAAAATTTCGGATGCCTTCGAAACGCGCTGTTGCGCCTTTTCCGCGTCTTCGGCCATTCTTTCCATTATCAGATCTAAAGGGATTTTTGATGAATTCATGAGAAAATCTTCACTCCGAAAGTTTTTTTGGTCATTGACTACCAAATATAAGAAGACTGGTTACTTAACGACAGTCAGAATGTTCGGCGAAATATCAAGTTTTTTTTCGAGTTCTTTTACCCTCTTTTTAAGCAAGTGGAACTCCTTGTATAAATCATCAATTTCCTTATGCGTGACAATAGGCAAAAGTTGGAAAAAATCTTCGAGGGTTTTATTCCTGACAATGATGAAATCCTCCATCTGGTTGAGGGTGCGATGCAGCACGTCAGTGTATTCCTTGGATTTGAACAGATTAATGTAGTGACCTTCCAAAATCTTTATCCATATCGCGTAACTTTCCTTTGTTTCCTTGGGAAGATTTCCTTCTTCGGCCATCTGCTGGAGTTTCTCCTGAAAAACCTTGAAAGACTTTTCCATCGGTAAATAAAGGATGGAAAGAAATTCAGCCAGCATAGTCTCGAAGAGATTGTATTTATCCAGCATTTCATTGAATCGTTCCTGATAAAAACGGGTTGGTCCCAACGGAGGAATTTTAAAGTACTGCCGCAATTCTTTTTCGTAAACATTATTCAGCGCTTCAAATACTTCTTGATCCAGATTGTCGAATTTATACGCTTCCGTGCTTTTACCGATCTTGCCTGCTTTTGCTATCAAATGATTTTGTATTTGAAGAGCTGCGTCAAAACCTGATTTGGCCATTTTCAGGAGAATTTCCGGCAGAGCGATGAAGGAATTGGCCAACGCTGAGGCGGTTTCCGGCTCGCTTGTCATCCTTGAAAAAGATTTGAGCAGATTTAAATTTGTATCCACCTGCTTCGTGAATCGGTTCTGTATCGCGGTTTGTTTACTGAGGTCGGTATTAGAGTTGGGTGGTATTGCTTTAGCCATGTTAAACCACATGTCCATGGCTGTCTGCAACCATTGAAAAACGGAAGATTCGTTAAACGGAGATTGTTTGTCTTCGTCAGCCATTTTCACCTCACGTTGAAAAATACTATTGAAAAAAGTGTCTCTTGACTGTTAACAAATTATGCTTAATTTAATAATGAGTATCGTATTTGTCAATATTATTTGCTGAATCATGTTTAACAATTGTGTATTGTGAAACTTAATTAGTGAAGATATTTTATTATTTTATGGAGGGGATAAATTATGCCAGATAAAAATATCATTAAGATCACACCGGACGAATTAATGAATGTCTTCGGTTTTTCCCCTGCAGATAATACGGAAAACCTTCAAACAGCCCTGCCTTGGAAAAGCAAATTAATCGGCCAGCAGATCAGAAGTTTATTCGATTATAAAAGAGCTCTTGATTCCGTCAGCAAGGAGATGTGGATATTCGGGCCCTTTACAGTCGCAGCGTTGTGGCAAAGCGCGATACTTGACTCGATGCTGCGGCATGTTAAAGCCAGCGCGCGCCTGGCCGTCGGAGCGTCGAGAAATCCTGACGCCATTGCCGATATGAACGGCTGGATATACAAAAGCTATTCCCGGCTTCTTTATACTTTAACCGGGTTTTTTATTAAAGACGGAAAATTCAACAGGGAAAAAGCCCGGATGGTTTGCACGACGTCAAAAGGCAAAGAATTTTTAAAAAACTATATGGATGAGTTTTCTCAACTGGAATATGAATACAATAATATCGGGTTGACGCGTCTCAAAGCCATGAAAGAGCTTTTAAAGTGTCTTGTGGTTTTGATCACGGAACAAACTTTCGCCAATGGTGATTTGCCCTTCGCCAAAAAAAATTCTGATGGAACATTGATCAATTCTTTTGATGATTACCTCGCGGAAAATCGCGTCCGTCTGGAAAATCTTTATGACACCAACGCTTTTGACATCAAAGAATATTCAGAAAGAGCGACACACGGCAATATCGGCTTCTCCCATTATGAATACGTAGAAGGGTCATTAAATCACAAGGTGAGATTGCGTCATTATCCGCTTCCTCAAGGCGTTAAACCCAATGGCAAAATTATATATATGGCAACTCCGCTCATCAACAAACCGGAACTTTTCGATCTGGCCCCCGGCAAATCCGTAATAGAAGCTTTATTGAAAAAAGGTTACATTATTTATATGGTTGATCACGGCGATCCGAGTTGGGAAGAAACCGAATTGGGACTTGATTTCTATGGAAAAACAATCCACGATTTATATCTGGACATAATCAAAAAGAGACATCCTCAAGATGAAATATACATAATGGCGTATTGTATGGGCGGTACGCTCATGATGCCTTATCTTGCCCGACGAGCGGAAGAGCTTTTAGCCGCCGGAAAGCCGATGGATATAAAAAAAATAGCCCTGCTGGCTTCACCGATGAAGTTTGACGATGAAGACAGCGGTCATCTCCCGATTCGCTCACTCATCCGCCGCGATTATGATCCCTACCTGATGAAAGAACTCTTCGGTGCGGTTAATATTCCGCCGCAGGTCATTGAATCGGGTATGAATGAAATACAGCCCGGAGTGCAATATACGGTCGTTTTAGGTTTTTACAGCCGTGCGGAAACAAAAGAATCGATTACAGACGCGGCGCCTTTCCTTTACTGGCTGACACATGGAACTAAATTCCCCGTAAGCGCTCATATTCAGTGGATTCAAAATATATTCATAGGCAATCAGATTTATGAAGGGAAATATTGTCTTCCCTCCACCAATCCTAAATTTGATGGCAAACCGGTCAATATGTCCATATTGAAAAAAGCTGAGGTCAGAATTTTTGATTACAAAGGTTCAAGAGATCCCATAGCGCCTGCGGGCTCTTGCATGGCCGGTGAGACATGGGGACAGGTAGATAAAAGTAATGCCAAGTTCACCAGCAAGAACCTCAATCAAACAATTGAGAAAAACATTGGGCATATTTTTGTCGTCAGCCGTAAATTGCTTGCCGAATTTCTTGCTCTGGTCGAAGATTTTTATCAGGAACCATCGCTTAATCAACCGGTTCTTCCGAACAAAAAAAATCAGTTGATCCAAGCAAGAAAATGATAAATGTCCTTGAGCCAATAGCAACCCCTGTGGCCAATAGTATTACACAAACAGTAGTTTTTACCTACCAATTATCTATCATTCTATTCTCATTGCTATTTGTTATTTAGTGGACTAATTTTGAGCATATAGAAGATTTTCAAAGATTTAATGAAATGATCAAAACAATATTTATTACAAAAAAAGGAGGCAACAATGGACAACAAGCAAATAGTAAAACAGATTATGGATCTACACAAGGCAGCGCTTGATAACAGCTTTTCAACAATGGCCATATTTCATGATCAGGCGGAAAAACTTTTGAAGACTTTCATCGACAATAACCCCGGTATGGGAGATGAAGGCAGAAAGGTGATGAACCAGTGGTTCGATGTGTACAAGAAGGGTCGTGACGATTTCAAGAAGGCCTTGGATGAAGGACACTCTAAGATAGAAGCATTTTTAAATTCCGACCCAAAGAACATGTTTAAGGATCAAAACGAAATGATGTTCAATACTTTCTTAAACCAGGCAAACTGGATGCCCCAGGATTTCAAGAAAGCCACAGAAGAATTGACGAATATGTATAAAAAAGGCTATGACGAATTCAAGAAATATGCCGATGAGAACATGAGTCACATGAAAGACTTTTTCTCTATTGCAGGAAAGCAGAAGAAATAGGTCTTTGCTTCCTAAACGGATGGCACTTTTCTATCGATCATGCCATAAGTTGACAATCATTTTTTACAGACCGGGCTAAAGCACTTTGAGAATATTTATGGGAACACAACCAGATAATAAGCATGTTCAGCAATGGTCCGATTGGCAAAAATATCTGAGCGAATACATCGTGGACTCCGTTCAGCGTTCGATCCTTTTTGCGGATATTCTCCGCAAAAGAGGCAACAACTACATCAAACATATCCGTGACGGCCAACCGCCGGTACTGGCATTTAATTATGAACTTATACTAAATGCCAATATTTTTAAGCATCCTTCTAATTACGCACTGGTCAGAATTTCAGACCGCCGTGATAAAGATTTATCTTCCGATAATGGTAATCGTCATCAAAATATTAAGGCGCGTCGGACCAAACCCAAAAGGCCCATTGTAATCATTGATCCGCGCGCCGGTCATGGCCCCGGTATCGGAGGGTCGAAACGCGACTCGGAAATTGGCATGGCTCTGGATTACGGCCACCCGGTTTATTTCATCCTATTTTACACAGACCCCATCCCCGGCCAAACCCTGCCCGACGTTATTGAAGCCATAGAAATATTCATTGAGAAGGTTGTCGAATTAAATCCCCACGCCGACGCTCCAGCCATCATTGGCAACTGCCAGGCGGGATGGGCAGCCGCTCTGGCTTGTGCGGACAGTCCTGACATCGCGGGACCGCTGGTGCTGAACGGCGCGCCTTTGTCTTACTGGAGTGGCGTTGCGGGCGTCAATCCCATGCGCTACAGGGGCGGACTTTTAGGGGGAGTATGGATCAATTCATTTTTAAGCGATATGGGCAATGGCGTGTTTGATGGCGCGAACCTGGTTCTGAACATGGAGCTTTTGAATCCGGCTAATACATACTGGACAAAGCAGTATAATGTGTATTCGCAGGTGGACACGGAGGAGGAACGATATCTCGCCTTTGAAAAATGGTGGGGCGGATTCTTTATGATGAGCACCGATGAGATTCATTATATCGTCCGCAATCTTTTTGTCGGTAATAAACTGGAGCGCGGCGAGTTGGAGCTGCGTGAAGGGCAGAAGCTCAGCCTTAAAAATATTGAAAGTCCGATTCTGGTATTTGCGTCGATGGGCGACAACATCGCGCCGGCCCAGCAGGCGCTCAACTGGATTCCCCGTGTTTATGACTCCGTTGAAGACATCAAACGTCACGGACAGGTCATTATTTACATTGTTCACAAGGAAATCGGTCATCTGGGCATTTTTGTTGCCGGTTCCGTCGCCAAAAAAGAACATAAACAAATTATCGGTAACTTTGACATGATTGATTTTCTGCCACCTGGTCTCTATGAAATGGTGATTGAAGGTGATGTCAAGAGCGGAAAATTTTCCACACAATTTGAACCGCGCACATTTACCGACATTGCCGCCTATGAATACGGCAATGCATACGAATCGGATTTCAGCGTCGTCGCCAAAGTATCAGAAGCCAACGACAACATGTATCAGTTGTTGATGCGTCCCTGGGTGCAATTATGGACGACGGAACTTTCCGCGGTAATCATCCGCTACCTGCATCCACTGCGTATGCAAAGATATTTATTTGCCGACATCAATCCTCTGATGCGTCCGATCAAAACTATTGCGTCTATCGTGCGCCAGAACCGCAAGCCCGCCTCGGTGGATAATCCCTTTTCGGCCATGGAAAAAGATTTTGCTGCATTTATCGACCACGCGCTTAACAATTATCGCGATTACCGTGATCTCAACCAGGAACTATTGTTTCAACAGATTTACGGCAGCGATTGGCTGCAGCTTTTCTTTCCGACACACGAAGCAGAGCCGGTCGTAAATGTTCCGGAACATGAAAGAGCAGATTACGATAAGCGACTTCAGGCCATGGAAGAAGGAGGTCATGCCGCGGGACTGATCCGCATATACATGGCTGTGGCTAACGCCAGCAAAGACATCAAACGGCGGCATTTTGAAATCGCCGATAAGATCGCCAAAACACACAAAGTGTTAAGCAAAATGCATCCGTCGAAATTCAAAAAAATCATGCATGAACAGACTGCCCTCCTTCAGGCGAACGAAGATAAGGCCATTGAAGCCCTCTCTCTGCTGATCAAAGACAAGCACGATCGCATGGAAGCGTTGAGCATCGCCAAGAAGCTTTGCCGAGTGGACGGTGTTTGCGATGACGCCGAAAAGAATATGCTGGATAAGATCAAAAACGGATTGAAATTATAATTCAATTTAGCAAGATAAATTTATATACTCCCTGGTGGAATGCTCTTTTGCGACTAAACATTTCATTATAACAATGAAGTTAACAAAGATCCAATCCGAAAGGAGTTTTGCATATGAACAGCCATGCCATTGTCAGTCCCGTCATTGAAGATATAAAAAAGAAGATGAAGCGGGGAAAGATTGTCTCGGTGGCCGAGGCCATGCAAGTAGTCCGATCAGGCGATACGCTGGCTTTCGACGGTTTTGTCGGCGGATGTATCCCGGAGGAGCTGATCATTGGTTTGGAAAAACGGTTTCTGGAAACTGGTGGGCCCCGTGATCTGACGCTGATTTACGCTTCCGGAATCGGCGATGGAAAGGAAAAAGGCGTCAATCGCCTGACTCATAACGGGCTCTTGAAGCGGGTCATCGCCGGCCATTGGGGTCTGACGCCTAAGCTTCAGAAGTTGGCCCTCGATGGCAAGATCGAAGCATACAACCTGCCCCAGGGTGTTTTGACCCATCTCTTCCGTGACATAGCGGCAAACAATCCCCGGACGATTTCACGGGTAGGTCTGGGTACGTTTGTGGATCCGAGGAACGGCGGGGGAAAGATTAATGCCGCCACCACAGAAGATCTAGTGGAAATCATACATTTTGACGGGAAAGAATGTCTGGCCTACAAGACCTTTCCGATCCAGGTGGCTTTCCTGCGGGGAACAACTGCTGATATGGACGGCAATATCACCATGGAGAAGGAAATGGTCACGCTGGACGTCCTTTCCATTGCCATGGCTGCCAAAAATTCCGGCGGTATTGTTATCGTCCAGGTAGAGCGGATCGCCGATCGCAATGCCCTGAATAGCCGGCAAGTCAAGATTCCGGGCATTCTGGTTGATTGCGTCGTGATAGCCAGGCCGGAAAACCATCAACAGACATACGTAACGCCATATAATCCGGCCTTCAGTTGCGAGTTCAAAGTCCCGGTCGACAGCATCGAACCCCTGAAGATGGATGGGCGTAAGATAATAGCCCGCCGCGCGGCCTTTGAACTTCAGCCTAACATGGTCATCAACCTGGGAATCGGCATGCCTGAGGGTGTGGCCAGCATTGCCCATGAGGAGGGAATCTTCGAATACCTGACCCTGACGACAGAGGCAGGCTCTATCGGTGGCATTCCGGCAGGGGGACTGAATTTCGGTGCGGCAACGAACATGGACTGTCTTATCGATATGCCCTACCAGTTTGATTTTTATGATGGCGGAGGCCTTGATTTGGCCTGTCTGGGTATGGCCCAGATGGATCGGCACGGCAATGTCAATGTAAGCCGCTTCGGGCCCCGGATAGCTGGATGCGGCGGGTTTATCGATATTACCCAGAACTCTAGGAAAATAATTTTTGCAGGAACCTTTACGGCTGGCGATACAGATGTGGCAGTGAAGGACGGCAAGCTTTGCATCGTTAAGGAGGGTGGCTTGAAAAAATGCCTCCACGACGTGGAGCAGGTAACGTTCAGTGGAAAAACCGCGCAGGAAAATCGAATGCGCGTTTTTTATGTGACGGAACGCTGTGTCTTCACACTGACCCCTGAGGGGGTGGAACTGATCGAAATCGCTCCCGGTATTGATCTGGACAAAGATGTTTTAGCCTTTATGGACTTCCAGCCCATCATCAAAAAACTGCGCCTGATGGACGAGCGGATCTTCAAATTGCCCGTCATGGGACTCAAGGAGGACATCTTCTATATTCCAATTCTTGAGCGTATGAAATACGATCCGGAAACTAACATCCTCTTTAATAACTTTGAAGGGTTGTCCGTTCGAACGAAAGAGGATATTGAAGAAATTAGACACCGGGTGGAAGAAATCTGTAAGCCCCTCGGCAAGCGGGTTAAAACTATCGTCAATTATGACAACTTCTCCATTACTCCGGAACTGGAAGACGACTACATTAGCATGGTTAAGTACGTGGTGTCCGAGTTCTATACAGATGTGACACGCTACACGACGAGCGCGTTCCTACGCATGAAACTGGGAGACGAACTGAAAAGCCGTGGACTGGCCCCGCACATCTTTCATTCAAAGGAGGACGCGAGGCAGGCTCTGGACTGATTTAAATCCATTTGTAAATATTTTATCTTTAAGAACGGTGGGAGGCTTTACCTATTATTTCCCTTACCATTAATCAGTATTGTTTTCATTCACTCCTTACATTAATTTGCAATCAATAATTAAATTCTACAAGGAAGAATAACTTTAAGAATAATAGCGGTATAATTAAAAATAAAAAATCACAAGTAGTTAACTCAACATAATAATCATTTAAAGGAGGGCATTTATGAATAAGGGTATAACAGATCAGGAATGGCAGAAGTTACAGTTTCGTATAGATAAATTTGTTGGACACTTTCTGAAAGAGGATTTACCTGCGATTGAATACAAAACACGCATAGCCGGTCTTTTGCAATCACCTCCGGAATATAATGAACAAAATATAGAAGAAACTGCATAAATAATATTGGTGGAATATTATAAAAAATTTTTTTGAATATCATTTTGTCGTTTATCAGCATTCAAAATGGTAGGTTTATCCTACTGCTAACCTATATATCTACCCTCATTGTAAATTTAATTTAAACATATATTCTAAAAGAAAAAGGAGGAAATTATTATGTTCGCACCAAAGAAGATTTTAGTACCGACAGATTTTTCTGTTTATGCAGATAACGCATTAAAGCAAGCCATAGACATTGCCAAACAGAACAAAGCCAAGATTTATCTCTTTCATGTCATCGATGACGGGTTTCAGCAATGTGCAGTCGATTATTGTCTGGATGAAGGAACTGTGCAAAAAATTCTAAAGGACAGTATTAAAAACGCAAAGGAGAAACTACAACAGGAATCTAAAAAAGTTACCGATAGCAACTCTAGTATTGAAATTGTTTATGAAACAAAAAGAGGCATTCCATATGAAGAAATACTCAAAGAACAGGAAGAAAAAGGCATTGATTTGATTGTCATTGCTTCGCACGGGAAAACAGGCATCTTGAAAAATTTGTTAGGCGGCGTTGTAGATAAAGTAATAAAAAGGGCAAAATGCCAGGTATTACTTGTCAGGAGCTAAACTTAGATTATACCAACCTAGAGAAACTTTGGCAAAACGAAGAAATCATCAGAGCAATGCCCTGTTCAACTGGAAAGAATATTCGGCATTGCATTGTTGATCATATCGATAAAAATGATTTTCTCAAAGTAAAATTCATAAAGGGTCTTGTTTTAAAAATAATTTGAATTTATAATAACTAAAAATAAATAAAGGCTTACTGCTAATAAAAAAGTAAGGCGAGCATGACAAATCCTTTGCCCAAGAAAAACAAAATTATTCTCTTTACGGCATTAGTGATATTTTTCTCAACATCCACTTTAATTATTATCCTGGGCTATTATATTTATCAAAATCAGAAAACATACATCAATAATGCTGCCGGTCAGCAACTTACTGCGATTGCCGAACTTAAAGTATCGGAAATCAATAATTGGCGCAATGAGCGCATTGGTGACGCAAGCGTAATCTGCAAAAATAATATATTTGCGTCCGATGTAATGCAATATTTCAGCAATCCTTCATCTTTGGAGGCAAAAAAAAATATTTTGTCACTACTTTCTGCAACACAAAAATCATATCAATATAAAAACATATTACTTCTCGATAAAAAAAAGAAAGTTAGATTGACCTTAAATAAGTACGATACTAATTTTGGTAAGATTCATTCTGATGTAATCAATGATGCTATCGGGGAAAACAAGATTGTATTTAGCGATTTTTATAGGGATAATAAAGACGGTGGTGTTTACCTATCCATAGCCATACCAATTGTTATTTTTCAAAAGAGTACCACAATGCAAGTTGGTACTGTAATAATTATTCTAGATCCTAATATACGTTTATACCCCGCGATTAAATTATGGCCTGTGCCTAGTGAGACGGGTGAGGCACTGCTTGTGCATCGTGACGGTAACGACGTCGTGTATCTCAACGAGTTGCGTCACATTAAGAATGTACCTTTAATGATGAAATATCCATTAACGGAATTATCCTTACCGGCTGTTAAGGCAGTACTTGGCGGGAAAGGCGTTGTTTATGGGACAGATTACCTTAACAAAAGTGTTCTTGCGGCAATTAAGGCCGTCCCGAATACTGCTTGGTTTCTTGTTGCTAAAGTCAATACGGAAGAAATATACGCGCCCTTAATCGTGCGCTTTTGGGTGACTGTATTTTTCATTATAGTAAATATATTTATCCTTGGAGTTATCGTCGCTTATATCTGGCGTTATCAGCAGGCAAAATATTACCGTGAACAATATGAGTTGGAAGATAAAAGAGCGTTTTTATATGCCCGAAGTCTCATTGAAGCGAGTCTCGATCCTTTAGTAACAATCAGCCCAGAAGGAAAAATTATGGATGTCAACGAGTCAACGGAATCGATAACAGGTCGTTCAAGAAAAGAATTGATTGGCAGTGATTTTTCCAATTATTTTACTGAACCGGGAAAATCTGATGAGAGATATAAACGGGTATTTAAAGAGGGTATGGTACGGGATTATCCCCTTTCTATCCGCAATGTTTCCGGAAAAGTTACTGAAGTATTATATAATGCCTCCTTATATAAAAACGAAGCCGGAGAGGTGCAGGGTGTTTTTGCAGCGGCCAGGGATATAACGGAATTAAGACGTATAGAGAAAGAGTTGAAGCAGGCGCATAACGAATTAGAATTAAGAGTAAAAGAAAGAACAAATGAATTACAAAGAGTCAATGAAGCTCTGCAATCAGAAATAACAGAACGCAAAGAAATCGAAAAGCTCATTGAGCTGCGGACAAAATTACTGGAAGCGATGAATAAAGAGTTAGAAAGTTTCAGTTACTCCGTTTCTCACGACTTGCGTGCTCCACTGCGCGCAATTGACGGATATACGAGGATGATTCTCCGGGATCAAAGAGACGCACTCGATGATGATGCCAAACGCAAATTTGATTTGATTAGAAGCAATACTCAAATTATGGGTAAGTTAATTGATGATTTGCTTTCGTTCTCGCGATTGGGGCGGTTGGAACTTAATATGTCGAAGCTTGATATGGAAAGTTTAGTCAATGATGTATGGATGGAATTGCAGATCATTAATCCAGATAGAAAGATTGATTTAAAAATTAAAGATATTCCGCCAGGCTGGGGTGACCGTACACTAATCAAACAAGTGTATTCTAATCTTTTATCCAATGCTGTAAAATATACAAAATTTAAAGATAAAGCGTATATGGAAACCGGTGGATACAGGGAAAGGGATGAAAATATTTACTATATAAAGGATAATGGCGTCGGTTTTGATATGGAGTATTATGATAAGTTATTTGGAGTATTTCAGCGTTTGCACAGCGCTGACGATTATGAAGGCACAGGGGTAGGCTTGGCGATCGTTCAGCGAATAATTCATCGTCACGGAGGGCGTGTTTGGGCTGAAGGAAAGGTCGAGGAAGGCGCAACTTTTTATTTTACACTGCTTCAAAGGGACTGATAAATATGGATAATCCGGACATAGTAATAGTTGAAGATAATTATCATGATTTAGAGATGATTACGGACGCTCTCCATGAATTGAAAATCAACAGAAAAGTATGTGTTCTGCGAGATGGCGTGGAAGCGACAAAATACTTTTTTAATTCCGCAGGTGGATTAAATTTTAATATAGGCGCTTTGCCAAAACTAATTCTGTTGGATCTAAAATTGCCCAAAATAAATGGACTGGAGGTATTGAAGGCATTAAAAATGAATGAAAGAACCAAATCCATACCGGTAGTTGTTTTTACTTCATCGAATGAAGCGCGTGATCGGATTAGTAGTTACAATCTTGGGGCTAACAGCTATCTGGTAAAACCATTGGATGCCGATGAATATTTCGCCTATATAAGAGATATTATTAAATACTGGATTGGGATGAATGCCACAGCGCAGTAAAGAGTTAATCACGGGTATTTTACCCTCCGCGTCGCGGGATAATTCGTCTAGCAAGTTTCAGCGCGCTTCGCTTCTGAAACTTGAGACTCATTAAATTGGAGTTTCACAACAATAAATATGGACTGCTTGATCGAGGTATTTGGCAATGAGTGATAAATTACATATTTTAATTTTGGAAGATATGGCCGCTGACGCTGAATTAATGGAAGATGAATTAAAACAGGCCGGATTTAAATTTGATGCTAGACGAGTTGCCGGTAGGTCTGCTTTTATCAAAGAACTGGAAGAATTTTCACCGGATTTGATTCTTGCCGACTATTCTCTTCCCGGTTTTGATGGCCGGGCAGCACTGAAAATATTTGTGGATAAATCCATTGATATACCATTCATATTTGTTTCCGGAGCATTGGGCGAGGAATTGGCTATAGAATTGCTTAAAAAAGGAGCTACAGATTACGTATTGAAAAATAAACTTTCTCGACTTGTTCCTTCAGTCAAACGTGCGCTTAACGAATTAGCCGAGCGTAATGAGCGTAAAAAAGCTGAGAATGAATTGCGGCTGAAATCAAAGAGTCTGGAAGAAGCCAATACTGCATTGAAGGTATTATTGCAGCACAGGGAAGAAGACAGGCAGGCAATGGAAGAAAAGGTTGTAACCAATGTTAAAAAACTCGCTCTTCCTTATATAGAAAAACTAAAGACGCTTAAATTAAATGAAAATCAGATGACTTATGTAAAAATAATAGAAGATCATCTCAAAGACATTATCTCGCCTTTTCTACGCAATCTAACGATAGAACATTTAGATTTCACGCCGCGAGAGATTCAAATTACATCAATGGTTAAAGAAGGCAAAACAACAAAAGAAATTACTGAATTCTTAAATATATCGGCGACTGCTGTTGATTTTCACAGAAAGAATATTCGGATGAAGCTGGGCATCAAAAATAAGAAGACCAACCTCCGTTCGTTTATTCTTTCCATGCCTTCAAAAATTGATTAATAAGATCTAAAAACCAGGATATTGAGAACGATAAAAGGTGGGCAGTTATGAGAAGAACATTGTTAGTATTGGCAGCTGCCTTTCTTGTATTATCCCTGGTATTATCGTTTTGTCTTCCTTCTTTTTGATATAGCCGGGTAGTCTGTATACCCTTTGGATCCCGGTGTGTAATAGGTGTTGATGTCCGGCACCGCCCACGGGGAACCGTGCATTATACGCTCCACTAAATCGGGATTTGCTATAAAGGCAGAACCAAAGGCCACGGCGTCGGCATATCCCTTGGCCATGACGTGATCGGCGCTTTCAGCACTGTAGCCGCAATTGGTCACCAGGGTACCACGATACATCGGTCGGAAATGTTTGGCTATATCCTTGACCGCGTAGGGCACGTTGTCGACCGGCAACATGGGTTCGACCAGATGGGCATAGGCCAGATCCCGATAATCGTTAAGGCGTTCGATCACACATTCGAAAGTGGGGATTGTATCCTGATCAATGGTAATTCCGAAAAAGCCATGGGCAGAAGGGTTCAGCCGTATGCCGACTTTTTTGAGTCCGATGGCCCCACCCACAGCATCCAGTACTTCAAAGAAAAAGCGTGCCCTGTTTACATGACTGCCACCATAGGCATCGGTACGGGTATTGGAGCAGTTCGTGAAGAACTGGTGAATGAGATAGCCGTTGGCGGAATGGATCTCAACACCATCGAACCCGGCCGAGATTGCATTCACAGCAGCCTTCTTAAAGTCTTGGACGATTTCATGGATCTCATCGATAGTCAGGGCATGAGGAGTGACCGTTTCCTTGAAACCCGAAGACGTGTAGGAACGGTCGTGCGGGTTGATGGCAGAGGGTGCTACGGGCAACGTGCCGTCATGAAAATCAGGGTGCGATATGCGCCCCACATGCCAGATCTGCAGAAAGATATGCCCGCCTTTTTCATGTACCGCGTTAGTAACCAGTTGCCAGCCCTCGATCTGAGCCTTGCTGTAAATGCCTGGAGTGTTGATATAGCCCACCCCCTGCTTGGATATCTGCGATCCTTCGGTAATCATAAGACCAGCTGTGGCGCGCTGAGAATAGTATAACGCGTGTAGAGCAGTCGGGGCATTCTCCGGGTTGTCTGCCCGGCTGCGTGTCATGGGAGCCATGAAGATGCGGTTGTGAAGATCATACGGACCGATTTTTATTGTTTTGAACAATGTTTGCTCGTACATATATTACTCCTTTTTGCTACTTCATTCATATAAGTAAGTTTTAGTGCAGTTTAATCGAATCCATAAATTGAAGCGATTCAGTATATCATACAAATTTTGATTTATAAGGTATTGCTTTTCCATGATTACAATATAAGAAACGCAGTCCTATATGTCAAGAGAAGCATGGTCCACTTTTTTCAACAACCTTTCCAACCAAGTAATGAAAACCTTTTCTTTTCATTTTTCTTGCAAGTTAACCGTGCGTTTATAATATAGAACAAAATTATTAATAAATAATATTTTTATGTTTTTTTATCTTTATATAGCAATGGTAGGCATTACCTACTATTCTCCTTACAATTAATCAGTATTGTTTTCCTTCATTCCTTACATTAATTTTCTAGTAAAAGAGGCGATATTTGCAACGTCATTATAGGGCATTTACCGGCTTAAAATTAAAATAAAGATAAAAAGGTGATTAAAAATGAAACGTAAAGCATACGCGGTATGGAAAGGCGGAATACTTGATGGCAGTGGAATAATAAGCTCTGACAGTGGTGTTTTGTCCAATACTCAATATTCATTTTCTTCACGTTTTGAAAATGGCATTGGCACCAATCCTGAGGAACTGATTGCGGCCGCGCATGCGGGTTGCTTCTCCATGGCTTTTTCCGGACAATTGGGAGCCGCAAAGCTCACCCCCGAAAGTATCAATACGACCGCAACCGTGAATATCGAAAAACAGGGCGATGGATTTACAATCACCGCTGTTCATCTGGACGTGAAAGCAAAAGTACCCGGAGCATCCGTTGAAGCTTTTAATATGGCAGCCCAAAAAGCTAAAGAGGGATGTCCTGTATCAAAAGTACTTAATGCCCGTATCACTATGGATGCTGTGCTGGAGTCCTGATTTTTCGGACAGACAATAGAATTTCCGATTAAAAAAGGATGACGATTATGCAAATGAAAAAATATTCCATACTGTTGATTGCCATGATCACCGTGTTGATGATCGTTTTTTTAACCAAAGCAATATGTGCGGCTGATCAAAAAGAAATTGTAATTAAAATAACGGCGAAAAAATTCGAATACTCTCCTAGCTCAATCAAAATAAAGAAAGGGGTTCCGGTAATTTTAGAACTGACATCCCTGGACAGACTACACGGGTTTAATTGCCCGAAACTTGGCGTCAGGACGGATATTGAACCGGGAAAAATCAGTCGGGTTAGCATTTTAGCGCAGAAGGCCGGAATTTACGAATTCCACTGCGATATATTTTGTGGCGACGGTCATGAAGACATGTATGGGAAAATTATAGTCGAAGACTGACTGATCATGGAAAATGTCTTATCAAGAAAAAGTTAGAAGATCATACAGGGTTATTTATTAGATTTATAAAATTTAAAAAACAAATGGAGGTACTTATGAAAATCTATATTTGCCAGGTTTGCGGACATCTTACATTCAACAATCTGCCAGACACATGTCCAGTCTGTGGTGCGGAAAAAGATAAATTTTTACAAAATGATGCGATTTTTAAAGAATCCATCCAAAAGAGCCCTGAAGCCGAGGTTAAACACGTTCCCGCTGTGACTGTTAATAAGAGTTGCAGCTTTATTCCGGAATCCAGTTGTATGGAAGTAATTGTAAGAATTGGCAAGGTTATGCACCCTATGGAAGAAAAGCACTACATTCGTTTCATAGACGCTTATCAAGATGACAAATTTATAGTCCGAATGGAGCTTACGCCATTGGGTGTATATCCGGCAGCATGTTTCTATTTAAAAGAAGCAAAAGGTAAAATTACTATAGTCGAGAATTGTAGCATCCACGGCTATTGGAAGTCCGAGATTTAGACGAAAGGAACATATAGTCCCGGAAAATTTTAATGAGACTCGCTGATCGTGAGCCAAGCTGAAAACGAACGAAGTGAAGTTTGAAGCGTAAGGCGAACTATACCAGGCGCAAAACGCCGTGGTAAAACGAGCGAAGTGAAGATTGAAGCGTTAGTCGAATTATCCCAGGAGCGAAGCGACGCGGGATTGTCCAGAAATCTCGAAAGCTTGCTTGGGATTCATACCCGTGATCAAATGAATGAAAATGAATAGAAGGAGGAAACCATGGGAAACAAGGAAATAGTGAAACAAATGATTGATGTGCAAAAAGAATCCTTTGATAACTTATTTACAGCAACAGCTATGATTCAGGATCAGGCAGAAAAACTTTTGATAAACTTTGTCCAGAATATGCCGGGAATGAACGATGGAGGCAGCGAGGTTGTAAACCAATGGATTAATGTATACAAGAAGAGCCGTGACGATTTCAAGAAGGCGGTTGATGATGGATACGCCAAGGTAGAATCGTTTTTAGACTACAGTAATATAATAATGTACAATGACCAGACCAAGGAGATGTTCAAAAACTGGATACCCCAGGATCTCACTAAGCACATGGATGAAATGGCTGCCATTTATAAAAATAGCTACGACGAATTCAAGAAATACATTGATGAGAACATCCGGCGTTTGCAGGATTTTTCCCCTGTTGTCAACAAAAAGAAGACAAAGACCTAGCGGCAGAAATAAGTATCAGCAATCCAATGATGTGGAGTACTATATAAAGAAACCACGGCCCGAATAGCAAGAGGATGACATGGCATCAACCGATGTATCTCAGACAGTCGCCGATATGAGGCGTTATTACAATTCCGGTGAGACAAGGTCTGTCTCATTTCGGATCGAACAGCTCAGGAAACTCAAATCAATGATTCGCTCTCATGAAGATGAGATCATCCATGCCCTCTATAATGATCTGAAGAAACCGCCTTTTGAGTCCTATGCAAGTGAGATCGGCATCATGTATGTGGAGATAGAACATGCAATCAGGCATGTTAAGTCGTGGTCTCGTCCAAGGAGAGTGGCGACGCCCATCATCCATTTTCTGTCGTCAAGCAGAATCTATCAGGAACCTTATGGCGTTGCCCTCATTATGGGTCCATGGAATTATCCATTTAATCTGCTGATTGCGCCTCTTGTGGGTGCAATGGCGGCAGGGAACTGTGTTGTCATTAAACCATCTGAGCTTGCCAGCGACATGTCTAAGACTTTTTCCATGCTCATATCTAAATATTTCCAACCGGATTATGTCTGCGCTATTGAAGGAGGTGTGGAGGTCAGCCAGCAGTTGCTTGCCGAAAAATTCGATTATATCTTCTACACGGGCAGTACCGCGGTGGGCCGGTTTGTCATGGAGGCGGCATCACGTAATCTTACACCTGTTACGCTTGAGCTGGGAGGGAAGAGCCCATGTATTGTTGATAAGGATGCAAGCCTGGATTATGCGGTTAAGAGGATCGCATGGGGGAAGTTCTTCAATGCCGGGCAGACCTGTATTGCTCCGGACTATTGCCTCGTTCATAGCGCAATCAAAGAGGTCTTCCTGGAGAAGATGAAAAAAACAATACAGGATTTTTACGGTGAAGATCCGATGCAAAGTGTGGATTACGCGAGAATAATAAATGAAAGGCATTTCCAGAGACTGACACGTTTACTCAGTGACGGGAACATCATTGCCGGAGGCAAGACGGACGCAACAAATCTTTATATCGCACCGACATTGATTGACAGGGTTTCACTTCAAGACGGCATTATGCAAGAGGAAATATTCGGACCACTACTCCCGATAATGACCTTTGACGAGTTGGATCAAGCCATTGATATGGTGAACAGACTTCCCCGTCCTCTCGCCCTGTACTATTTTTCGAATAACGCGCACAACCAGCAAAAAATTCTAACACAAACCAGTTCGGGCGGGGGCTGCATCAACGACACCATATCCCACATAGGCAGTCAGGCATTGCCGTTCGGAGGTATCGGCGACAGCGGCATGGGCGCCTATCATGGCAGGATGAGCTTCTACACCTTTTCACACAGCAGGAGCATTTTGACACGCTCTAATTTGGTTGATATGCCTCTACGTTATCCTCCATACGGTAACAAGGTAAGGCTTCTGAAGTGGCTCTTCAGGGTAATTGGATAGGTTGTGAGGTTTAATACCATTTCTAAATCAAAGATGATATTGAGGCGGCTAGGCGGAGGCGACGAGACGTATTATACATACGTTGAGGAGGCCGACAACGACGCCAACAAAAATAGCGCTTTGATTTAGAATTGGAATAAGATATCCGTATATCAAATAGATGGAGGTGTGAGCCTTATATCACGAAAGGAAGTCTTCAAAAAATAACCTCCGCCAATAAGGATTACAAGGTGTTTTCAATAAGCAATGCTTTCTGCCGTAAATATAACATCACCCTTGGAGCTAACGCTTGATTTCAACCAGTAACCTTGAACAAAATATCCATGTTTTTCTTTTGGGATAAAATGTTATGTGATATTATTATACTTAAATCGACTGAAGAAACTAGGTAGGAATGTTATGTCCAAAATAGTGCTTTCACTGGCTCCGCTGTCTGCCGAGATCGTGAAACTTCTCATACAGCAGGTGGCTGATGTGCCTGATTTTGAGGTTGTTCCCGGCCATGAAATGCCGGAAGAAGAAGTCAAGAAAACATTTTCAGAGGCTGATGTAGTATTGGGTGATTACACTTTTAAAAAAAAGATTACCGCAGATACTTTATCTAAAGCAAAGAATCTGAAGTTCATTCAGCAGCCCAGCGTGGGCTACCAGCACATAGATATAGATGCGTGCACCGCCAGAGGAATCAAAGTGGCAAACACCGCAGGCGCCAATACCGTCAGTGTGGCCGAGCATACGATCGCCTGGGGACTTTGTCTTTTCAAAAACATGTTCCACGCCCATACAAGCACGAAGTCGGGCGGATGGGAGCAGATGAGTATAAAGCCTGCAGAGCTTAAAGGTAAGGTATGGGGTATCGTAGGGTTTGGACGCATCGGTCAGGCGGTTGCACAAAGGCTGAAGCCATTTCAGTTGAGCCGGATTATATACCATGACACTTATCGGCCGGAACCATCTGTCGAACAGGCGTTCGGAGTTGAATACGTTGAGCTGGCCACTCTTCTGGGGCAGTCCGATATCATAAGTCTTCATGCGCCTCTCACAGACGCAACGCGCAGAATAATCAATGAAGACGCTCTCAATTCCATGAAGCCGGGCGCCTATCTCATCAATGTAGCTCGGGCCGAGCTGGTGGATGAAAAGGCTCTTGCCGAGGCCATCAAAAAGGGGAAAATTGCCGGTGCAGGTATTGATGTCTTCTCCGAAGAGCCGGTAACTATGGGTAATCCGCTGCTGGGTGTCGAAAGTGAAAAACTGCTCCTCTCGCCGCATGTGGCAGGTGTGACAGATGAAGCGGCCGGGAGAATCATCAATATGGCTACAGCGAACATTGCCCGGGTGCTCAAAGGAGAGAAGCCGGAATCTTTGGTTAATTAAAACATTTTAAGGAGGATACCGAGTTGCATTCAAAAGATAACGAGGCGGCGAGGAGGAGGCTCCGCAGGCGTATTTTACATACGTTAAGGAAGCCGACGACGATACCAACAAAGTTAGCTGTAGCATGCGACTTGGTATGAGGATGTTATGAACGGAGCTGAATGTATTATAAAAGCTGCAAAGGACGCAGGGATAGAGGTATGTTTTGCCAATCCGGGCACAACCGAGCTTCCTCTTGTTGTTGCCCTCGATACAGTGAGAGGCATTCGACCTGTCCTCGGTCTGTTTGAAGGTGTGTGTACTGGGGCTGCGGACGGTTATGCAAGGATGCTCCAGAAGCCTGCCATGGTGCTTCTCCATCTCGGTACGGGTTTAGCAAACGGAATCGCGAATCTGCATAATGCCAGGAGAGCACACAGCAAGATTATAACCGTGGTAGGCGAACATTCCACCTGGCATCGTGCCTCCGATCCGCCTCTGACCATGGATATCGAATCTCTGGCACAGACAGTCTCCGGATGGCAGCGCACCTGCGGCTCGTCCGATCTTCTCGGTCAGGACATGGCGGATGCAATCGGAGCCACGCAACCAGGGCAGATCGCAACCCTCATCGTTCCGTTTGATCTTCAAACGAAGAAGTGCGCCAACAGCGTTGTCGTTACTCATAAGCAGGAAAAACCCTCCATAAGCAAGGATGCGGTTAAATTAGCGGCCGCCTTGATGAGAGGCGGCAAAAAGACCGCCCTTGTTCTCGGCAGCAAATATATCGGGAGAAAAGAGCTGATGGCCGCGGCAAGGATAAAACAGGCCTGCGGATGTGATCTCATCACTGAGAATTTCCCGGCGCATATAGAGCGGGGCGCCGGGCTGCCAGATGTGAGCCGCATACCCTACCTTCCGGAGATGGCCATGGACATGTTATCGAAGTACGAGGTATTTGTCTTTGCCGGAGCGAAAGAGCCCGTATCCTTCTTCGGCTATGAAGGCATTCCAGCAAACTTTTTAAAAGAAGAGCAGAAGAAGTTTCACATTTCTGGGCATAATCAGGACTTGATAGATGTCCTGGATATCCTCGCAGATGAACTCGACGCGCCCAAAATTATTAATCCGGACATTCTTGCCCCGTTAAAAAGACCTGAAATACCTAAAGGCACTCTCAACCCGGAAAAGATTTGCCAGGTCATCGCAGCTCTTCAGCCTGAAGGAGCAATTGTCGTTGAGGAGGCAATCACAACCGGTTTAATGTACTACTCCATAACTTCGAGCGTTGCGCCTTTTGACCTGCTTACACTCACGGGAGGAGCGATTGGCCAGGGCGCGCCATGCGCTGTGGGCGCCGCCATCGCTTGCCCCGACAGGCCGGTGATCAACTTCCAGGCGGATGGCGCCGGCATGTATACCCTGCAGGCGTTATGGACAGAGGCAAGAGAAGGGCTGAATGTCACCACGCTTATCTGCTCCAACCGGAGCTATGATATCCTGAAGCTCGAGTATGGCCGACTAGGAGTTTTGCCAGGCAAGTGTGCATCCCGTTTAACCGACCTTGCAGGCATTGACTGGGTTAATCTAGGCAAAGGAATGGGCTTGCCGTCCGTTAAAGTAACCACTGCGGAGGGGCTTTTCAGAGAGCTCGGCAGGGCACTCCATGAGCAAGGACCAAACCTGATTCAGATGGTGATGTAGTGTTGGTAAAGCCCATAAGAATATTACAATAGTTATAGACGGGGAAAAAAGAGGGCAACAAATATGAGCTATGAAATTAAGCCGTGGTTGAAGTCTTATGAAAAAGGTGTGCCGGAAAGTATTAGCTATGAAGAAATTTGCATGCCCGACATTTTGGATAGAACAGCGTCTCAGTTCCCCACGAATAATGCCTTAATTTTTCAAGGATACAAACTCAACTTTACACAATTTAAAGAAATGGTTGACAGGTTTTCTACTTGCCTGACTGATTTTGGAGTCAAGAAGGGCGATGCCGTGGCGATTCCTTAATTATTAGGTCATGGGGAATAAAGTGGAAAACATACAATTATATTTCAATGCAGAAAGAGCGGAGAGTTTGGTTTTTATAGCAATTGGTATAATTGCATTTGCTGCTGGTATCTATTTCCTTTTTTCTTTTAAAAAACCGTTTTATACGGGAATGACCTGGCCATTAATCATTATTGCAGTCATTCAAATATTTGTTGGTGGCGCAGTTTTTATTCGCTCTCCAAAGGATATCGCTCGCGTAGAAATAATGTATTCAACTAACCATCATGCTCTTACAACTGAAGAAATTCCAAGAATGGAAAAGGTGATGAAAAACTTCGCAGTTTATCGCTGGGTAGAAATGGTGCTGGCAGCCGTTGGAATAATTTTAATCTTAACGCAATTTTTAGGAAGTATGAGTCAAGGAATCGGAACGGGATTATTCATCCAATTGTTGTTGATGCTTGCGGCCGATTATTTTGCTATGAAGCGTGGACAACAATATTTAGATTGGCTTCAGGAGTTAGTGAAAAATATTCATTAAATTGTCTATATATGGGCTATTCAAGACCTGTTGTATTTAATAGTACGAAGATCTTTTGCAGGAGTGAAGGGAAAACGCCTAACACTCAATCCACCGGACCAACGTTTCGCGAGCCGTTTATCATTTCATTATGGCTCATCAAAAGGAGGTAGATTCCGATGACTATGGTTACAAATGCAGTGATCATCTTTATTGCTCTTCTTCACATATATTTTCTTATTCTGGAGATGTTTCTCTGGGATAAACCATCAGGGTTAAAGGCATTTGGGCAAACGAAAGAAAAGGCAGAAGCCACTAAAGTTCTTGCTGCAAATCAAGGTTTGTATAATGGATTTTTGGCAGCCGGATTGTTATTGGGTGTTGTACAGGGCGATTCTGGTATATATTTCAAGTTGTTCTTTTTATCGTGTGTGATTGTGGCTGGTGTTTATGGGGCATTAACTGCTAGTCGCAAAATTCTATTCATTCAGGCAATACCAGCTTTAATAGGTTTAATTTTAGTAATTTTATCTTAGCCGTTCAGTTCATAATAAACACCATACAGACCTATAGACAAACAGAGATAGAGTATTTAACGGCACCAATAGCAATAGATTAGCGATTAATGATTCTATATTTGTACGCGCTGGATCGCAATGCTATTAAGTGAGCATTCTGCCTTATCGCCATATCCGGAGCTGTCTTTCTGTGGCTATTATCCCACTACGCTACGCTTCGGGGATAGTTCGACTTACGTCTCAAACTTCATTGCATTCGTTTTCAACTTGTCTCACTATTTAATTGACATATAAGATCACGTTTCTTATAGTTCAACCATAAATAATAGGTACTTTATAAAAAATAGAACGAGGTTTTTTCATCCCTCAATATTGAAGACTAAAGATAATGCTGAAACGGATTATACAATCCTTTATCTTGAACCGGCTACACATTATAGTAAGTGCGCCTGCGGTCATGTGGTGCTGGTCCAACTTTTTAAAGATGCGTTTTCGCGGCATTGATTATCTTATCATCACCCTAGCGGTTGCCTGTATCTGTCAGTGGAACCGCCTTACCGACGCGGAAGAGGACGTCCTAAACTGTCCGGCCGATCTGAAGAATGCTCTAGCCAAAAGAGACGCAATTAAGATTTTCTGCTACTTGGGTGGAACAATTTCCATAGTGCTAGCGCTATTCACCGAACCCACTTGGCCGCTTGCAGGGCTGATCGTCTTCGGCGCAGCGATAGGGTATTTCTATAACACTCCCCTGCTGCCCTCCAAGCCGCATCTGCGTCTTAAAAACCTGTTCATCATTAAAAACTTGATTTCAGGCGCGGGATGGACTGCGGGTTTGCTTGTTTTTCCAATGCTGCGCTCGAATACACAGCCGGATGGGCGTTTCTTCATAGCGTTTGTTTATATGTTCGCCATGGTCATGACCTATGAAATCATGTGGGACATACGCGATATAATAGGCGATACCCAGGCTGACATACGGACATTGCCTGTTGTCCTAGGAATAAACAGTGCCAGGTTTTATGCCGCCATACTCCAAATCCTTTGTCTTGGCATTATAATGAGCGGCCTTGCTAACGCCCGCTTGACGCCTGTATGGTCGCTTTACCTTCTTCCAAGCATAATGCTTTTGACGTTAATCATCTTTTTTCCCAGGTTGATCAGATACAACCGAGGCTTTTCGCATGTGCTGGTGATAACGCTGAGCGGTTTTGCATGTCTGGGGGGAGGTCTGGCAGGCCGGTTCGGATGATGATTTAATACCATTTCTAAATCAAAGATGATATTGAGGCGGCTAGGCGGAGGCGACGAGACGTATTATACATACGTTGAGGAGGCCGACAACGACGTCAACAAAAATAGCGCTTTGATTTAGAATTGGATTAAGTACCAAATTCAAGCAACGATTCAATCGGGAATGATTAAAAAAAGGCTAAACTCTAAATATGTGGTAGAAGTATTAAGGGGGTAGGTGAGGAGGAAATGTTTGACCATAAACGAAATAATCTTGATAAATCATTATCTCCTTATCTTCTGCAGCATACATCCAATCCTGTCTGGTGGCAGGAATGGAGTTCGGAAATCATACGGTACGCGGTTGACGAGAAAAAACCACTTTTTATTTCCGTTGGCTATGCAACCTGCCATTGGTGTCACGTAATGGCTGCTGAGGCTTTTTCGGATATAGATACTGCCGATTTTCTTAATAGCCATTTTATCTGTATAAAAGTTGATCGGGAACAAAGGCCGGACATAGATCAATTTATGATGCAATATCTCACCGCACTAAGCGGAAATGGCGGCTGGCCTCTCAATGTATTTCTAACTGCCGATCTTCGTCCTATTTATGCGCTTACCTACGCGCCTGTGCATTCAATTGGTTCGCAACAATCATTTTTAAGCATAGCCAAAAAAGTTTATGAATATTATGAAAAAAACACTGATGATATTGAGCAATTTGTTGCCAAAGAAGTACAACCACCGATTGCCGCAGAAGAGTCTTTAGTAAACAATCTATTATCCTATTACGATCCCGATTATGGCGGTTTTGGCCTGGGACAAAAATTTCCTCCGCACTCCACACTGTTATATCTTTTGTATTTTCTTTGCGTGGAAAATAATACTGATGTTCAAACTATTTGCCACAAAACTCTTGATGCCATGCGTATGAGGGGGCTAAACGATCATCTGCAAGGCGGCATTTTTCGTTATTGTGTGGACCGCAAATGGACAATTCCACACTTCGAGAAAATGCTCTATGATCAGGCAATGGCGCTATGGTGTTATTCCCTGGCCTGTAAGGTTACTGGAAAAAACGAGTATAAAGAAATGGCGGAAAATATTGTCCGCTGTCTCGATGATTGTTTTGCGGATAATGGATTATTTATTTCGGCGCATGACGCTGATACGGCACATGTGGAGGGGGCGACTTATGTTTGGAACTATGCTGAACTTAAAGATTTCTTTGAGCCGGATGAATTTAAACGATTTTGTGAATCCTTCTTTATTACTGAGCAGGGAAACTTTGAGGGCCTTATTCACCTGATTAGAAAAAATGATGTTTCTCTCCGGGATATTGAGGAGAAGCTCCTATCCCTGCGTAAAAGGCGGGCACAGCCGGCGCGAGATAATAAAATTATTTGCGGTATAAATGCATTAGTTGCCATTGCCATGATTCAGGCAGGCAGGAATCTGGAACGTCCTGAACTGGAAGAAAAAGCCGCGCAGATAATCCGGCGATTAATAGATATGTTCTGGGATGGCAAAGCTCTGGGGCACTCCTATTATAATGGAACAACACAAAAGCAAAGTTTCTTATTCGATGCCGCGACGCTGCTAACCGCGATAAGTATGATCTATGAAAATGATGTATCATGTAATGGGCTCATGACGACAATGGACGCCTATGTTGAATCGTTCAGAGATGGCGAAAAATGGGTGGAGTCAAGAGAGGCCGATTTTCAGCCGGTTTTTGCGTCTTGGTTCGATCATCCTGTTCCTTCGAGCGTCAGCCTTGCCGAAATGGGCAAAACGCGCGTCGCTCTGCTTACTGGAAAGGAAACACAATTTAAATCCTATCGGGCGCCTTATCAGGCCGATTTTTTCAATATTGTGGCGATGATTAACAACGGGCTTTTCCATGTGATTAATTCTAAGAATACTGTTGCGTGGTCTCAATTATCACCAAATACGCTGCAAACGCGTGGTGAAATAGAGACTGATTGTTACAGAGGAACATGCAGAATTCTGCATGAAGAAGTAGCTAAAGCAACCAGAAAATAAAACCAGAGCGTAAAACTATTAAATATTGCGAAACTAATATAATTGAAACAATGTAAAGAAGACTAAAAAAAGGAATGAAGAATTCTAGCCATACTGGTTTCAGTGAAGATTTGTATTACAGACATGCCTTGCCTGTTCGGGTGCAGTAATATTTGTTAGTTGAATTATCCCTTTCGCATAAGCGAATAGAGATATCCCGCCGGTAAAACCGGCAGGGACGAAGGATGTGGGTGTGCGGTTCCGACTCCGACGGGCTTGGCGGGTGCCCATTCTCGCCGGAACCGATTTATTAATAATTTCTTCCTCTTCTAAGGAAGATGTCAAGTATTTTCTTTGTACACGTCTTTAAAGTTGAAAATGGTTGTGGTGGTACTTCGACCTTTTTTCCTTTTCACCTAACCTCTTTTATTCTGCGGGCCTTCAATGCCCAACTTACCTTATACAGGACGAAAAGGGTGGTGGAAGTTGACCAAGCTGAATCGCGCAAGCCTTCTAGCCTACGAAGTAACACGGTCCTTCCTTCCGCCACAACCATACTCTGATTATATGTGTTTATGCTCATGCCGCAGCAGCAGGCGCCAAATCTACAAACTCCCGCTTATCCCGCAGCAAGGCAAATATCACTTTGATCAGTTTAATAGCCACTGCACAGAGCATTTCTTTGCGTCTGGGCTGTTGACCAACCCTGTTTTTTGTTTCCAATTTCCGAAGGTAATATTCCTGAAAATAGTTACTCAGTACCACTACCCTCATACTCATAAAGAAAAGATATTTCCGTAAGAGCCATCGCCCTTTCTTGGATATGAACTTCCGGCCAATACGTGACCCTGAATCACTTTCCTGAGGATCATATCCGGCGTACTTCACAATCTGACGGGCATTATGAAAATGGGTAGGATCGCCCAGTTCTCCCAAAAACACGGCGGCAGAAAGATGGCCGATGCCCGGTATGCTCATCAGATAGGACGCTGCGGATGTCTCCTTCAATAGGCACTTCAACTGTTTGTCTATATTCTTGAGCGATAGAACTGTCCGCTTCACTTCTTCAAGGCACATTTGAACCCGGTATCGGTCAGCGTTGCCAATCTGTTTTACGCCAATACTTTTTTCAGCCGCCTCAACAAGTTTTTCTGCCTTATGCACAGAGCCGGCTTTTTTTCTTGAACTTCGTGCAATCAATTCTGTAAGAGTCGACACATCCATCAACATGGCATCCTGAGGGAAAGGACACTGCTCAAGAATAGTCCACAAACTCCGTGATCCCATTGACCAGAATATCTCATGCAGTTCGGGAAAATAGTCGTCCAGGGCGGCATGTAATGAGTTTTTGGCACTCACGCTGTATCGGAGAAGTCTTTCCCGCGCCTTCGATAATGTCCTCAGCTGTCTCAGTACTCCATCCTCGATGATGGTGTCAATATATTTGCCTTCCCGGGTTATGTTCGCTATAGTTAACGCATCTCTTTGGTCACTCTTGGCAGAGGAACTCTCATCCAGTGCCCGGTGATGTTTCAGTGCCGTAGTCCGCACAAAACGAACTTCATAGCCATGCTCTTTTGCAAAATAGGCCAACTTCCTCCAGTAATGGCCCGTTGGTTCCATTCCGATGAGAACATCTCTAAGTTTATGCTTCGCTTTTAGCACTTCTATCATATTCACAAACTGCTCAAATCCTTCCCGACTGTTATAAAGCTTTGCACAGCTTCCTAAAACGTTGCCTTCCTTGTTCATAAATCCCACTGCATTGAAGGCATTGCCAATGTCAATTCCAACAATGAGGGTTGTTTTTCTAATCCTTTGACGACGTAACACTTGCTTGTTATAATCACTCTTGGACATGGTCTTTTCTCCTTTCTGCTTTTGTTGTTTTGGCTATTCAACTTTAACAGATCGAAAATACCATGTCCTCTCTTATCTTCCTTATAGTAAGCTGAAATCCTCAATTTCTATATTTTCGATTTTATGCTAGATTACAAACAATAATCATTAATCAAGGACAAAAAATGCAATCGGCTCCTTTAAGCAGGAATGACTAAACTAGCATGATAAAAAACAAACTCGTTTACTGGCTAAAAAGATTATATTTTTTCGGCAAAACATATATCAATGAAATAATCACAGCATTTGCCGGCGTTGCGTTGGTCATTGTTTCTGTGTTTTATTCAAGTGATGCCAAGATGGCGTTGTCTTCGAGTTTCTTGGTCATATTTCTGTCTATGATGGTCATCATCTTTTTCAAAACGCGAGAAAAGACTTTCTATTTTATTGGCATGCATAATCTGAGAGACAAAAACGAATGGATAGGAAATGGATGGTTTGAATTTGTTAAAAGCGAATACTCGTTTTTGATCACGGATGCCAGTCCTGGTTATATTTTTTCTAAGTGCCTGACTTGGGGTAATTACAAATATGAGTTTTCCTTCAAGATACTTAATGATGTGATAGGCGTAGTACTGCGGGCTGTTAACCTATCAAACTATGTCATGTTGCAAATAACTCCGGGTGGAATTCGACCGCATTTGAATATTAACGGCGGTTGGAAAGTATGGGAATCAGACACGGCGGGACTTACGTTTGAAGAAAAGTTGTCGCTAGACAAATGGTATAGGTGCAAGATTTCTTGCGAGCGGAATGAAATCTTTCTTACCATACATGACAAAAAGCGAGAGATTTTTTGTCGAAATTGGACAATTCCGCGGGGAATCTTATTATTCCGGTTCGAGGAAGATTTGGGAAGACTAATGGCAGAAAAACCCGTCTCCGAGAATACCGAAGTCTTAAACAGTAAGCAGGTAACAACGATTCCATTACCTATTAACCTAGAGTATGGTTCAGTCGGTTTTAGGAATTGGGGTCATGAGAAGGCTTTAGTAAAGGATATTTACATATCTAAATTCTAACAAGGAATATATAATTGACATACAAAAGTGTTTTTTTATACCGCCGGAGATAATTACTTATGAAAAAAACAAAACATTTTCACAATACAAAATTTCCTCCAGAAGCAATTCAACAAGCGTTTGATAAAATATTTTCTTATCTGTCAAAAGATGAAAAAGAAAAAGTAAATAAGCGTGCCACATTGGAAATACAGTTTGAAGGTGAACAATGGAGACATGACACAGAATCTGAATTTTTTGCAGATTATATTAAAAACGTAAGATATGCGAGATATTGCAAAATGATTCCATTTGGTGAATATGAATTATCTGTTTCATTCGACCCGCCATGTTCAAATGTTTCAATAGGTGCACCTGAAAGATCAATAATAGAGTCTATTTATCAGATATTTGATAACTGGGCACCAAAGTGTAAATTACCTGTAGATACAAAACCTAGAAAAGATGAACCCGTGGTATTTATTGGTCATGGTAAAAGTGAGCAATGGAGAGATTTGAAGGATCACTTACATGATAAACATGGTTATAGGATAGAAGCCTATGAAGTAGGCACACGATCTGGGCACGCTATTAGAGATATTCTTGAAGATATGATGGCAAAAAGTTCAGTAGCAATATTAGTAATGACAGGCGAAGACAAAGATGAAAATGGTAATTTACATGCAAGAGAGAATGTCATTCATGAACTAGGTTTATTTCAAGGTAAGTTAGGATTTACTCATGCTATTATTCTATTAGAAGAAGGTACAAGTGAGTTTTCTAATATACATGGCATTAATCAAATAAGATATTCAAAAAATAACATTAAGGAAACATTTGGTGATGTTGTAGCTACTTTAAAAAGAGAGTTTTAAAAAGATTCTCATTACCTGACACTAGCTATTAGCACCTTTCCCCTGAAAATAGAAGTATAATATATTGATATTATTCAACTCACAATAAAAGCTGTCAGCAAGGCTATTTTCATTCTCCTTTGTGACAGAATGCTGTCATGTAGGTTTCAACCAGTAATCCTCAATTTTCAGGGCTGCCAAATGCTGTGGATAAGTAGGTGAAACAAATATTCGATTAATTCTAAAAATGCTACGCATTATGCATCAAATTGGCTTATTTGGGCGAGAAACGAAAAAAGGGCTTTCCGCATAAACACCGAAAACCCTTGATATAACTGGTGGGCCGTGTGGGACTTGAACCCACGGCCAATGGATTAAAAGTCCACTGCTCTACCACTGAGCTAACAGCCCGATTGATTCATAATTTTAAGGCCTGACCTCTTAACAACAAGTTTTGTGTGTGTCAAGTATTTTTACCGCATGTAATTTAATATAGAAATCACAGTTTGTTTAGAAAAGGGTCTTCCAAAACTATTGTTTCTTCCCGTCCTGCTCCCACAGACACCAGAATTATTTTAGCTTCCGCCAGTTCTTCCAGCCTCTTCAGATACTTTTTGGCATTGGCGGGCAGCTCGTTCATTTCTCGCGCGTAAAGAATATCTTCTTTCCATCCGTCGAGTTCTTCATAAACCGGCTGACATTCCGCAAGCGCTTTTATGCTGGCCGGAGCGGCGTGAGTATATTCACCGCTTACCGATTTATATCCGACGCAGATTTTCAATTTATCCAAACCGGTTAAAACATCAAGTTTGGTAATGGCCAGCGCGTTGATGCCGGAGACTCTTACCGACTGGCGCACCAGCACCATATCCAGCCAGCCACAGCGGCGTTTTCTGCCGGTTGTTGCGCCGAATTCCTGTCCGACTTGCTGCATGTGGTTGCCGATATCGTCTTTTAGCTCCGTAGGAAATGGGCCTTCTCCGACCCGGGTTGTATAGGCTTTGCAGATTCCCACCACCTTGTTGATTGTGTTCGGGCCGATTCCGCTTCCCGAGGACGCATTGGCGGAAACGGTGTTGGAAGAAGTCACGTAAGGATACGTTCCGTGATCGATATCGAGATGCGAACCCTGCGCGCCTTCAAAAAGCACTTTTTTACCCTGTCTTATTTCGCGATCCAGAATCAGGGAAGTGTCTGTCACGTAAGATTTAATCTTTTGCGCATAGTCCAGATACTGGTCGGCGATTTCTTTTTCATCAAGAGGTTTGTCTTTATAAAAATTTGTCAACATAAAATTCTTTTCTTCCAGATTCTGCCGCAATTTTTCCCTAAATAATTCTTCTTCATAAAGATCACCCACGCGGATTCCCGTGCGGGCGGCCTTGTCTTCGTATGCAGGGCCGATGCCCCGGCCAGTTGTGCCGATTTTTTTACCGGAAATTCGAGATTCGCGGGCCTGATCAATGCTCCGGTGATAGGGCATTATCAGATGAGCTTTTTCGCTGATAAAAAGTTTTGTATTGGGCGGCAAAAGACTGCCCGCACGTAATTCTTCCATCTCCTGAAGAAAAACAGCGGGGTCGAATACGACACCGTTGCCGATGACGCAGATTTTATTGTCATGCAGAATTCCCGAAGGAATCAGATGCAGAATAGTTTTTTTGCCTTTCACAACGAGAGTGTGGCCGGCATTATTGCCGCCCTGAAAGCGGGCGACAATATCGGCTTTCTCCGTGTAAAGGTCAACAATTTTCCCTTTGCCCTCATCGCCCCACTGAGTGCCTACAACTGCAACATTAGCCATGATTTATTTCCTACATTAATAATTAAAGGTTTTTAACTTTTTCGTTAAAAACTTTCTCCAGTTCGGCAAGCGCCGCTTTCAAATCAGCCTCCTCTATAGTCGGGCCGCACCAGAAACGGTAACCGGCCGGGGCGTCTTTGTATGAGTTGATATCATGAGCAATGTTTTTCTTGCTCAAATCCGAAGCAACGCTCTTTAAGAACTTGCTCTTTTCATCAGCTCCCAAGGCAGCGACTTTAGGATGAGTCACGCTAAGGCATACTGAAGTATTCGAGCGGACTTTCGGATCATCGGCCAGAAATTCAATCCAGTCGGTTTTGGCCACCCAGTCCGCGATCACTTTCAGGCTGGCCTGACTTTTTTTGATCAAACCATCAAGGCCTAATTTCCCTGCCCAATCCAGAGCGTCAATGTAGTCTTCCACGCAGAGCATGGAAGGCGTGTTGATGACGTCACCGTCAAAAATAGCTTTGTTTATTTTACCGCTTTTCTTGAGCCGGAATATTTTGGGCAGAGGCCAGGGCGGATCGTATGATTCCAGACGCGCCACAGCTTTGGGACTGAGAATCAACATGCCGTGGGCGGCTTCGCCACCCAAACATTTCTGCCAGGAAAAGGTTAAAACATCAATTTTACTCCATTCGATATCATTGGCAAAAGCATAACTGGTGGCGTCGCACAGAGACAGGCCTTCACGATCGGCGGGAATCCAATCCCAGTCGGGAATTCTTGCGCCGCTGGTTGTGCCGTTGGCCACAAAGACAACATCGCTTTTCCAATCTACTTTGGAGAGATCTGGAATCTTGCCGTAGTCGGCTTTGATAACTGTAGGATTGAGCTTGAGTTGTTTGTTGACATCTGTTGCCCAGCCTTCGGAAAAACTTTCCCATACCAATACAGTAACCGGCTTGGGACCCAAAAGTGACCACATGGCGCATTCAAATGCGCCGGTATCTGAAGCCGGAAGAATGCCCACAAGGTAATCTGCCGGAATATTTAAGATTTTGCGAGTATCGTTAATGGCTTTGACGATTCTTTCTTTTCCCAACGCGGAACGGTGTGAGCGGCCAACCGGCGCGCTCTTCAGCGCGTCGATACTCCACGCTGGCCTCTTGCTGCAAGGGCCTGAACTGAAATTAGGGTTTTGCATAAGTAACCATCCTTAAATAGATTTTCAAAAGAACGCATCTTTCATATCAGCATTGAAATCTTTACTCAAGAAAATTTAGGCGGAAAAAATACTATTGAAGAAACATTAGCTTGCCGCGGGTAATATTAGATTTCTATCCTTTTCTTCTCGGTTTATTTCTTTGCCGTGGTCTTTTGTTTTTTGGTTTTGGTGTAAAACCTTGTTCCTTATCAGCGTCGGCGACTGGCTGAACCGGCGGCGCAAATAGTGATTGTTGATAATAATCATCCAAGAGCATGGCAATTAGGGCTAATTCATCTTCCGACTGAGCCAAATTACGCGCCAAGGGCAGGAAGCGCTGCATCCGCTCAATCTGGAGATTGTCACGGGCGCGCAGCCGCGCCTCCAGTAGCGCTGTTATCCGTTCTTCAACAACCCTTTCCAGTTCTTCATCACTGGCCAGCGGACGTTCTTCCATATTGATATTGTAATGACGGGCAATGCTCTGCAGTTTAAATTTTTCCATTTCCGCGACTAAAGAAATGGCAACACCGCTTGATCCCATCCGTCCTGTGCGTCCGGCCCGGTGGATGTAAGCTTCCGGTTCTTCCGGCGGTTCATACATGATTACGTGAGAAAGATCGGGAATGTCAATTCCCCGCGCGGCAACATCAGTTGCTACTAAAAAGCGCAGGGCGCCGCGCCGCACTCGCGCCATAACCTTTTCCCGCATGCTTTGAGCCAGATCAGAACTGAGTTCATCGGCATCATAACCAAAGCGTTTTAGTACAACTGTAAGATAGTGCACCGTGCTTTTCGTGTTGCAAAAAATGATGGCGGAGGCGGGATTTTCAATTTCAATGATGCGAACAAGCGACCTTTCTTTGCGCATACCCGGAACAACATAATAAAGATGCTCTATTTCGGCAATGTGTACCTGATTGCCGCTCAAACTCAATAATTGTGATTTATGCATGAATTGATCCGCTAAACGAATTACCTGCGGCGGAAACGTTGCGGAAAACATGCTGCTGAGTATTTTCCCTGGTGGAATATATTTGCGAATTTTCACCATATCAGGGTAAAAGCCCATGGATAACATGCGGTCAGCTTCATCAAAAATCAATATTTTCAAATGATCCAGCGAAAGAGTATTTTTTAGCAGGTGGTCGAGGATTCGTCCCGGCGTGCCGATAACAAGTTGAGCGCCGCCGCGAAATGCTTCCAGTTGCGCATTGTATCCTACACCGCCGTAAACCACTGCCGTTCTTATATCGGTTCCCTGCGTCAGCATTTCGGCTTCTCTGGATACTTGAAGAGCGAGTTCGCGGGTGGGAACAAGCACGAGAGCTTGGGCAATATTTTGCTGTGCGTTGATTTTTTGTATAATTGGCAGAATATAAGCACCGGTTTTGCCGCTGCCAGTGCGGGATTGTACCATCATATCCCGGCCCGCTAAAAAGTAAGGAATGGATTTGGCCTGCACGGGCACAAGGGTTTTCCAGCCAGCGCGATCACACGCAGCGCGCATTTCGGGCGTAAGTTCTTCTGCGGAAATTTCCGGGAGAACATCGGCCGGTTCAATAGCTTTTTCTTCACTTTTTATATTTTTTTCCATAATGAGTCCTAGATTTTCACAAATAATGAGACTCAAATTTCACAAGCGAAGCATGGTGAAATTTGTAAGTCGTAGTGACACTCGCTAAGAGCAAGCTGAGCGTAGCTCGAAGCGTAAGTGGAACTATCCAATAGCCTCTGGCTAGTGGGAATTATACCAGGTACGAAGTGCCGTGGTAAGCGTACCTTTAATTATTTCAAAAACGACGTTCGTCCCTGCCATCAGAAGGTGGCGGGATAATTCGCTCTACAATTTTCCGGCAACCCCGTTTCGGAAAATTAAGGCTCATTAAAGCGTAAGTGAAACTATCCAATAGTCAAAGGCTATTGGAAACTATCCCTGAGCGTAGTACCCTGAAGGGCGTCTACGACGAATGGGATTAGTACCTCTAAATAAAATAATTGTTTAAGTCATTTATTCCAGTGTTGCTCAAGAATCAAGTGGAAAATTAATATGGAATTCAAATTTTTTTAAGAGAAATTAAAGGAGCCCCTTATAGCTTCTGCCTGAGGGGGCTCCTTTAAAGAGAAATATTTATCAGGGATTATTTTTTAATGTCAGTCGGCATCATATGCTCAGGCAATTGTATGGCAACGACTTCACCACGTGCACAAATCTGACCACCAGCGATAAGCTGGGATTCCACGACCACCTTGCGACCTTTGACTTCTTTTACCCTGCCGCGGATTTCCAATGGTCCGTCCAAAGGTGTAGGCAGTAGGTAGTCCACATGCAAAGAAGCTGTCAGAAATCGCAGAGGAGGTAAAGTGTCCATTTCACGGTTTTCAGCGCGGTATTTGGCTGCCGCCGCCGTACCCGTGGAGTGGCAGTCAATCAGAGAAGCGATAAGCCCCCCGTAGGCGTAACCGGGGATAGCCATGTAAAAAGGTTTCGGCTGGTGGATGCAGACAGATTCTTCGCCGTCCCAATAGCTTTTTATTTTCATGCCATGCTCATTGAGGCGGCCGCAGCCATAGCAGTGGCTTAATTCATCAGGATAGTAGTCCTGAAAAGCTTTTTTTATCATACAGTCTCCTTGTTTGTTACTAATCATAAAAATAATTCTTTACTCTTCACGGTTTATGATTACGCGAAGGTAAGTTTTGTTCCCGCCATATTCAGAATAAACCGTTCTTTAAAAGATTCCTCTATAAAAGCAACAGCCTTTCTGCCTGTGCAATGCGTCGGAATAATATAATCCGGATTGATTTTCTTGAGCTCTTCCGTTGTCTTATCAATGATTGGTTCAAACATGGGACCGGAAAGATGGAAACCGCCCATGATTGCGTGAACCTTATCGATTCCGGTTACCTCCCGGGCATAGGTTACCGTATTGACGATACCGGCATGGGCGCAGCCGGAAAGAATCACCAGGCCTTTTTCCTTGAGATTCATGACAATCGATGTGTCATCCTCAATAGCATCCCATTTCTCGACATCGTTCTCCATACAGTGGGCCAGGAGCATTCCTTTCTCGAAATCACTTCGTTTCGGCACCTCGCCCAGAAAAAGAAATTTGTCGTCCAAAAGCAAACTGGGTTCTTTAGTTTCCGTGACTTTCAACCCCGCATTAGCGGCCATCTCCCGAGTGAACTGGGGAAAGTAAATCTTGAACTCTTCGCTGAACTTCATATAACGGGGGCTTTTAAAGACGCCGGGATGGACGTTGAGCGGAACATTTTTTTTGCCTATCATGGCCGCCAGCTTATTCAAGCCGCCAAAATGGTCGCTGTGCCCGTGCGAAAGAACGGCCGCTTCAACCTGAGTCATATCAACATTCAGTCTTGAAGCATTATAGGCGGCGCCGTCTTCAGAAAAACCGAAGTCAAACAACAAGGTATTCGTCTTATCGCCGGTTGCTGCCTTTACAATGGCAGAAAATCCGTGCTCAGCGCCGATGGACACCTTGATGTGACCATCTTTTATGGGCATTGCCTGAACTACGACGGCGTTGTTGTCCATCGCCGTAATATCTATGTAGTTATCCTGTAAAGTTAAAATCTCGATCTTATCCACTGCTTTCAACGTTGTTTTTACCATTTTATTAGGTCTCCCTTTTCAATCTATTTCTAGGCTGGTTCAATCTTGCAGATTGAACCAAATGTTTAATTGTTTGGGAGCTTATAGCAGAATAAAATAGCCGGTTCAATCAGAATGATAGAACCAGCGGGAGAGTATTTAAATAATTCGGCAATAAACATTGACACGGCGAAGAGAAATATGCTTTTCTTAACTCAATCATAAAAGGAGTAATTTAGATTGAAGAAGAACAAGACAAGTTTCTTTTGTCAGCATTGCGGTTATATGTCACCCAAGTGGTTGGGCAAATGTCCTTCCTGCAGCGGTTGGAATTGTTTTGCCGAAGAATTAATCAGCGAATCTGATTCCGGCAGCCGCACGGAAATGAAATTTGACGGCAAGCCCCTGCCCATAGAGGATATTTCCGTGGAAGAAGGCAATCGAACCATGACAGGCATTGCCGAGATTGACAGGGTGCTGGGAGGTGGTATTGTCGGAGGTTCGGCAATCCTGATCGGCGGGGAGCCGGGCATCGGCAAGTCAACACTTATGTTGCAAATGATGCATAACTTGGCCGAGCAGGGATTGAAAGTTTTATATGTTTCCGGTGAGGAGTCGGCCAGTCAAATTAAGATGCGTAGCGGACGAGTAGGAGCTGCGTCGAAAGATTTATTAGTTCTGGTAGAGATTTCTCTGGAAAAGATTTTGGAGCAGATTAAAACGGTTTCTCCGGCCATAGTGGTTATTGATTCAATTCAAACGGTTTATTCGGGAGAACTCATGTCCGCTCCCGGTAGTGTCGGGCAGGTGCGCGAGGCATCCTCGCGATTGATTCTTTTTTCCAAAAAATATGGTATCCCTGTTTTTCTGGTAGGTCATGTAACCAAGGACGGTTCTATCGCCGGTCCTAAAGTTTTGGAACACATGGTGGATACGGTGCTTTACTTCGAGGGTGCTTCCGCTCATGCCTACCGGATTATCCGCAGTATAAAAAACCGTTTTGGCCCGACCAACGAAATCGGCGTTTTTGAGATGCAGGATAAGGGACTGAAAGAAGTGCCCAATCCTTCTACTTTCTTTCTAGCGGAGCGGCCGCAAAATGTCGCCGGTTCGGTGGTTGTGCCCAGTCTGGAAGGCACAAGGCCGATCTTGGTGGAAATTCAGGCTTTGGTGAGCGCCACCAATTTGGGAATGCCCCGCCGCACGGCTATCGGCGTGGATCATAACCGCGTTTCGCTTTTGGTGGCCGTGCTGGATAAGATTTGCGGTTTGCATTTGAGCGGTTCGGATATCTTTATCAATGTTGCCGGCGGCGTCCGGGTGGACGAACCGGCGGTTGATCTGGGTGTTGTTGCCGCGATGGCCTCGAGTTTCTTGGACAAGCCCATTGATGCGCGGACTGTTGTTTTTGGGGAAGTGGGGTTGGCCGGAGAAGTGAGGGCGATTTCGCAAATGGATGTACGGGTTAAGGAGGCGGCGCGCCTGGGGTTCAATCGCTGCCTGATGCCCAAAACAAACGCGGTTCAACTGGGAAAAATTGCGAAAATGGAAATTTGCAAAATTAGTTCATTGAGAGAATTGCTGGAAAATTTATTTTAAATTCATTATTTAGAATCCCCAAACTCTTTTGGGAAGAAGCTTCACTTAAAAATCCGGTGCAATTAAAAAAATACTGGAAAAAAATGTTCATAAGTCTTGACATCTGGAAAATGGTGCATAAAATAGCCCAATTAAGTCAGCATTAATAATTCAATTTTAAAAATCAAGAAAGGAGAGGAAAAAGTATGAAAATCAGACCTTTACAGGATAGAATCATTGTAAAACGTTTGGAAGAAGAGCAAAAAACCAAGGGGGGAATCATTATTCCCGATACAGCCAAGGAAAAACCTATTGAAGGTAAAGTTATTGCTGTGGGCAAGGGCAAAGTTGCTGATGACGGCAAACTTATAAAACCGGAAGTAAGCGTTGGCGATAAAGTGCTTTTCAGCAAATACGGCGGCACTGAAGTTAAGATAGATGGCGAAGAATACCTGATTATGAGAGAAGACGACATTCTCGGCATTATTGAAAAATAAGAAACTATTAAGGAGGAATATATACAATGGGAGCAAAAATACTTCTTTATGATGAAGAAGCAAGAAAATCGATGCTGAAGGGCGTCAACACTCTGGCCGACGCTGTAAAAGTAACTCTCGGCCCCAAAGGCCGCAATGTTATTATTGATAAAAGTTATGGTTCACCAACCGTCACCAAAGATGGTGTTACCGTAGCCAAAGAAATAGAACTGGAAGATAAATTTGAAAACATGGGCGCTCAGATGGTCAAAGAAGTCGCCAGCAAAACAAGCGACGTCGCCGGCGACGGCACCACCACTGCGACCCTCCTGGCACAGGCCATTTATCGCGAAGGCGTAAAAGCAGTCGCGGCGGGCAGCAACCCCATGGATATTAAACGCGGTATAGACAAAGCCGTTGATATCGTTGTCAAAGAGCTCGGCAAGATGAGCAAACCTACCAAAGATCAAAAAGAAATCGCTCAAGTCGGCACCATCTCCGCCAACAACGATGAAACCATCGGTAACATCATCGCCGGTGCGATGGATAAAGTCGGTAAAGAAGGCGTCATTACTGTAGAAGAAGCCAAAGGTCTGGAGACTGAACTGGAGATCGTCGAAGGTATGCAGTTTGACCGCGGATATCTTTCTCCCTACTTTGTTACCAACGCCGACAAGATGCTTGTCGCTTTGGAAGACGTTTTGATTTTAATCTACGAAAAGAAAATCAGCGGCATGAAAGACCTGCTTCCCATTCTGGAACAAATCGCCAAAATGGGCAAACCGCTTCTTATTATCGCCGAAGATATCGAAGGCGAGGCGCTGGCAACCCTTGTGGTCAACAAGATTCGCGGCACCCTGCATGTGGCAGCCGTTAAAGCTCCGGGCTTCGGTGATCGCCGCAAAGCAATGTTGGAAGACATCGCCATCCTTACCGGTGGCAAGATGATCTCTGAAGACATGGGTTACAAACTGGAAAACGTGAAAATGGAAGATTTAGGACGCGCCAAGAAGATTACCATTGATAAAGACAACACCACGATTATTGACGGCGCCGGTAAGCGTGCCGATCTGGAAGGCCGTGTCAAACAAATTCGCGCTCAGATCGAAGAGACCACTTCCGATTACGATAGAGAAAAACTTCAGGAAAGACTGGCCAAACTGGTTGGCGGTGTTGCCGTGATTAAAGTCGGCGCAGCGACCGAAACCGAAATGAAAGAAAAGAAAGCCCGCGTTGAAGACGCGCTGCATGCCACCCGCGCTGCCGTTGAAGAAGGCATCGTTCCCGGCGGCGGAGTTGCGTATTTGCGGACTCTTCCTATGCTGGCTAAACTGGCTTTGGAAGGCGACGAGCAAATCGGTGTCAATATTGTGAAGAAAGCAATTGAAGAGCCGATTAAAATGATTGCCTGCAATGCCGGTATGGAAGGCAGCATTGTAGTCGAGAAGGTAAAAGAGAAGAAAGGGGCCTATGGTTTTAACGCCCGCACCGATGTGTATGAAGACTTGATCGGAGCCGGTGTTATTGATCCCACCAAGGTTACCCGATTTGCTCTGCAGAATGCGGCCTCAGTTGCGGCTTTACTGCTTACCACTCAGTGCATGGTCGCCGATAAGCCCGAAGAGAAGGGTGCCGGCGGTGGAATGCCCGGTATGCCTCCAGGTGGCGGATATCCCGGCATGGGCATGTAAGAAAGTAAGCCAAGCCGCCTTTGTGTCATTGCGAGGAACACCACGCGCGACGTGGCAATCTAATCAAGGACAGAAAGCGTTATAAATAATAAAGCCCCTTGCCAACATGGCAAGGGGCTTTTTATCTTTTAACTTTATACCATTTAGATTTCGAAGGATAACGAGGCGGCAAGGAGGAGGCGACGAGGCGTATTTTACATACGTTGAGGAAACCGACGACGATGCCAACAAAGTTAGCCAAAGAAAGCGAATTGGTATATCTATAAAATAATCTTGACTGCCCGATGGGCTTTCAGTGCGTCATAAAGAGCCGTACGGTGAGATTCGCTTTCTACGAATAGCTCGACATTAAGACAGTGATATTTAGCCTCTGCACTGCTGCGGGAATGAGAAACCTTATAGGCTCGATCACAGATAATTTCCGCCACTGCACGCCGCATTTCATCAGCATCTGGTCCGATGATTTTGTAGACCCAGCGACAGGGATATTCCAACTGAACTTTTCGCTTTTTGTCATCCGGCATATCATTCTATCCTTTCCACTATTTTTCCAGGATTTACTCAAGTTTTTCCAGCCAGGCCGCAAATTCTATGCAGTTAGTATCAAGAACCACTTGCGGTGTTTTCATCGTTTTTTTTGCGCGCCCATGAAATTGCGTCTTTCACATCGTCTTGGGTAATGCCAATTTCAGCCAGCTTGGAACGCAAAACGTCTTCGCTCTGAATGCGCAACGGCGTCAGGATGATACGGCCATTTTCAGTGATGACATCATAATAATCAGCATCGCCTGTGGCTTCGATAATGGCCTTGGGTAATGTCAGTTTGCTTTTTGTGATGCGCTTAACCAACATATTTACCTCAAAAATAACTAAGTAAGGAATTTACTTTTCCCATATGCAACAGAATATTCTGTATTCTGGAGACATCTTACTAGTTTTTTACCAGTAATATTAATTTTTCCGCCATGGGAAAAACATGGGAACTTGCTTTTTATAGTCAACCTGTCCACTTCTTTATTCGCCGATGGCTTCAATATCCGCCAAATCTTTTTTTCTGTTGATTGCCCGTTTGTTAGCAATGAACTGTTTGCGGCCAATATAGTGGACGGGAACATCTCCGAACTTTCCTGATTCCCTGCCGGAAAAAGCTTCTTCCCATGTCACGCCGGTGAGAGAGGTTAATATATCGATTCGAACAGGAGGAAAACCCAATTGGACGACTTTTTCCGGTTTATCAAAATCCGCGGTAGTTAATCCGGCGGATTGGAAACCGAAGGCATCAAGGGCTTTTAAAATTCGTTTTGCATTTATTGAATTGGGCTTTACCAGAATGTCAATATCTCCTGTATAGCGGGGCGCTCCGTGATAAGCCAAGGCGTATCCGCCAACAATCATAAATTCAACTTTGTGAGCGTTGAATAACTCGAGCACTTCTTTGAAGTCCGGCTGAGTTTCCATGTCGTTGCCTCCGCAAAATTTCAACTGCTGATATTCGTTCTTCAATTGATCTTTTCAGCCAATAATCGAGGTCTCGTCTGCTCCCAGAAGAATCTTTTAAGGCAAATCTGGTTATAACTTTTTTAATCATATCTTTAATCCTGCTAAATTTAACCGGCGAACATAATGCATTTTATTTTTTATTATATTACAGTCATTTCCTATACTCAAGCTTATTTGAATATAATACAAATAAGAAATTTAATATTTCCGCCAGAGAAAAAACATGGGGACTCGTTTTTTTATAATCAACATCCTGAAGGAAAAACAATATTTAATGTTCAGTAGAGGCGCTTATCTGGTTATATTTGAAAGTCCGCATCGTGTATGATAATGTAGCTCCGAATATGATAGCTAAATCCAACTTGGACGAAAAAAAATCAGCCCTTAAATTTCTGATGCGGGCGCTTGCTTACAGAAACTACCGGTTATTCTTTGGCGGCCAGAGTCTTTCTCTGATCGGAACATGGATGCAGCAGATAGCCATGAGCTGGCTTGTTTACCGAATGACCAACTCGGCTTTTCTGCTGGGTCTCATCGGTTTTACCGGCCAGTTTCCCACGGTCATCTTCGGTTCTTTTGCCGGTGTTTACGCGGACAGATTGAACCGCCGCAATTTGCTTGTTGTTACACAGACGTTTGCTATGTTGCAGGCTTTTGTACTGGCATTTCTGACACTCACTGGTTCTGTCGCCGTTTGGCATCTGATAGTGCTCAGCATAATTCTGGGCGTAGTCAATGCCGTCGATGTGCCCACCCGGCAATCATTCGTCGTCGATATGGTGGAAAATAAGAATGATCTCGGCAATGCCATTGCCTTGAACTCTTTTATGTTCAACGGTGCACGGCTAGTGGGACCATCCATTGCGGGTATTCTCATCGCTTATGTCGGGGAAGGTGTTTGTTTCCTGATGAACGGAATCAGTTTCTTTTTCATAATTCTGGCGCTCCTGGCGATGAAAACCAATCAAAAGATGCGAAAGCAAAGTTCTAATGCCGTGCTCCACGAACTCAAAGAGGGTTTTCAATATGTGGCCGGTTTTGCGCCCATCAAGTATATAATTCTTCTTTTGGGATTGATAAGTTTTTTAAATATGCCCTGTGTCGTTCTTATGCCCGTGTTTGCGCGGGATATCCTGCACGGCGGTTCCCATACTCTGGGATTTCTTATGGGCGCCACCGGAATCGGTGCGCTGGCGGGCGCTCTGTATCTTGCTTCCCGCAAGTCGGTCATCGGTCTGGCGCGTCTCATCACAATTTCCGCTTGCATTTTCGGCTGCGGGACTATCGCCTTTTCTTTTTCCCGTTATCTGCCGCTTTCCTTATGCCTGATGCCGGTTACCGGCTTCGGCATAATTGTATGTATGGCTTCATGCAATACAATCGTGCAAACGGTTGTGGACGAAGATAAGCGGGGCCGCGTCATGAGCTTTTACGCCATGGCTTTTATAGGAATGGCTCCTTTAGGCAGTCTGATCGGTGGGAGCATTGCCCACAAAATCGGAGCTCCCATTACTCTTGCTATGTGCGGCGTCTTGAGCATTGTGGGTGCCGTTCTTTTCTACAGCCGATTGCAGGAAATACGCAAATATGTCCGGCCGATATATCTGCGCATGGGACTTATTCAAGAAATGCCGACGGAGCTTCAGTAAAACGTGTAGTACACCAATTCGTTTGTAAGTTAACATCTTACAGACTGTAGTTACCGGCAATAAATAGAGATTACCGGTAAAGAGTTGTACTTGAAAATTCAGTTGTTATATGTTAGTTGACTCCGACAAGCATACTTAGACCAACTTGATAAAAAACCAGATTTCCGCCTTAGTAACCTGTAGATCATCTACGACGGGAATTACAGTTTTTGAGGATATGGTAACTGAAAATATTTTGCGGTTTAGCCGCTATTTTTTTTTGAGATGTTAAGGAGTAATATAAAATGGATTACAAAGAGACGTTGAATCTTCCCCAAACGGATTTTCCGATGAAGGCGAATCTGGCGCAAAGAGAGCCGGAGATGCTGAAAAATTGGCAAGAGATGGACATTTACAAGAAAATCCGGGAAACAGCCAAGGGCAAAAAACCATATATTCTGCATGATGGCCCTCCCTACGCCAACGGCAATATTCATCTGGGTACCGCTCTCAATAAAATAATTAAGGATATAGTTATTAAATCAAAAAATATGTTCGGCTTTGACGGCGTGTATGTGCCGGGGTGGGATTGTCACGGCCTGCCGATTGAACATCAGGTGGACAAAGAACTGGGCTCTAAAAAGGCGGCGATGTCGCAGGTGGAAAAGCGCCGCGCCTGCCGCGCCTACGCGGAAAAATATGTCGGCATACAACGTGAACAATTCAGGCGTCTGGGCGTTTTCGGCGAATGGGATAATCCATACCTGACAATGGCCTATCCTTATGAGGCGGCGACAGTCGCTGAGTTCGGCAAACTTTATCTCAACGGCAGTGTTTACAAAGGAAAGAAACCTGTTTACTGGTGCGCCACCTGTAAAACCGCTTTGGCCGAAGCGGAAGTCGAATATGCCGACCATTCCACGCCTTCCATTTATGTTAAATTCACTTTTGTCTCCGATATTGTTCAGGCGCTGCCTAAACTTAGCGGCCGGAAAGTTTCGATGGTTATCTGGACGACAACTCCCTGGACGATTCCGGCAAATCTCGCGATTGCGGTCAAGGATGATTTTGTTTATACCGCCGTCAAGATTGATGATGAAGTATTGATTGTTGCCAAGGACATGCTTAATTATTGTCTGGATGCGTTCGGTTTCAAGAATAAAAAATATGAGATTCTGGATGAATTTAAGGGCGTCGTTTTGGAAGGGCAGAAATGCGTTCATCCGCTGGTGAAAAGAAACAGTCTCTTGATTCTGGCGCCTTTTGTCACGCTGGAAGCCGGAACAGGAGCCGTTCATATCGCTCCCGGCCACGGTCAGGAAGACTATGAAATCGGCCTTGAGTATGGACTAGACAATTACGCGCCGGTGGACGACGCGGGGAAATTTACCGAAGATGTGGAACACTTTGCCGGCCAATTTGTTTTCGACGCCAATGACAACGTCATCAAAAAATTGAAAGAAGTTGGCGCATTACTCGGACATTTTCCCATGCAGCATTCTTATCCGCATTGCTGGCGCTGCAAGAAACCAATCATTTTCCGTTCCACGGAGCAGTGGTTTATTTCCATGGAGAAAAATGATCTGCGTAAAAAAGCGCTGGCCTGCATCAATGAAGTTAAGTGGATTCCCAACTGGGGACGCGACCGAATTTATGGCATGGTGGAAAATCGTCCCGACTGGTGCATATCGCGTCAGAGGCTGTGGGGTGTCCCGATTACTGTCTTCTATTGCGCTAAGTGTAAAAATGAAGTGCTGACCCAGGGAATCCTGGATCATCTGGTGGAACTGGTGGAAAAAGGCGGCGCGGATATCTGGTTTGAGAAAGAACCAAAGGATTTAATGCCCAAACACACAATATGTCCGCATTGTAAGAATACGGAATTTACCAAAGAGGTTAATATTCTCGATGTGTGGTTTGATTCCGGTGTGAGCCACGCGGCGGTTCTGGAAAAGAGACAAGATTTGAGTTCGCCTTGCGATATGTATCTGGAAGGTTCCGATCAACACCGCGGCTGGTTCCACTCATCGCTTCTGGAATCTATAGGCACACGCGGACGTGCGCCTTACAAAAGCGTTCTTACGCACGGTTTTGTTGTGGATGGCGAAGGCAAGAAAATGTCCAAGTCCGTCGGCAACGTCATCGGAGCGGAAGAAGCGATTGCCAAATACGGCGCGGAAATCCTGCGTCTCTGGGTCGCGGCCGAAGATTATACAGACGACATTCGGATTTCCGAGGAAATTCTTAAACGCCTGATGGAGGCTTATCGCCGGATCCGCAATACCAGCCGTTTCATTCTCGGCAACCTTTATGACTTCGATATTAACTCGGAAATGGTGGACTACGCTCAAATGGAAGAAATGGATAAGTGGGCGCTGCACCGATTGCAGGAAGTTATCAAACGTGTGACGGAAGCCTATGAAGGTCATCATTTTCATGTGGTCTTCTACACGCTATACAATTATTGCACGGTGGATTTAAGCGCGCTTTACCTGGATATTCTCAAAGACAGGCTTTATACAACCAAGGCCAAGTCAGTGGCGCGCCGCTCAGGGCAGACGGCGATGTTTACTATTTTAAAAGCCATGACCCAGCTTCTGGCGCCGATTCTAACCTTTACCGCTGAAGAAGTGTGGGCAACGATGCCCGCATGGAAGGGGAAAGAAGCAAGTGTCCACCTGACTCAGTTCCCGCAGATAAATGAGCAATATCTTAATTCCGACCTTGGCGAGCGCTGGAAGATGATGATTGACATTAAAGCGGAAATTGCCAAGGCGGTGGAGCAGGCGCGTAAAGAAAAAGTCATCGGTCATTCGCTCGATGCTCGTATCACTATAGCCGCGCCGGAGAAAATGCGTGGTTTAATGGCCGCACATCTGGAAGATTTAAGAGCACTGCTGATTGTATCGCAATTACTGTTGGTTGATGAGAAGGAGATTGCTAAACCTTATAAGAGCGAAGAGATAAAAGGATTATTTGTAGGTGTGGAGAAAGCCCGCGGCATCAAATGCGAACGCTGCTGGATTTATGAAGAATCGGTCGGCTTAGATGCAAAGCATCCGACGATTTGTAGCCGTTGTCTGCCGAATCTATAAATACTGGAAGCTTTTATTCCCTCCTTTTTAAAAGGAGGGTGAGGGGGGATTTTTGCGAATAAGCTTAAAATCTCCCCTCACCCCTCTTTAGGAAAGAGGGGAATCAGTAGTGACGAAATAGAAGATTTAAAGGAGTAATGTTTGAAAAAAAATATTATCATTTTTATTTTTGGCGCAATCGCAGTGATTGTTTTGGATCAAATAACAAAAGCCGCCATTTTGAAAAATTTTTTAATCCATGAATCACACACCGTTATTGATGGTTTTTTTAATATTGTCTATGTAATGAATCCCGGCGCCGCTTTCGGATTTCTGGCAACTGCTTCAAAGACATTTCGCTATTGTTTTTTTACCGGGATCACCGCTACGGTTATCGTGCTGATTATTTATTACATCATAAAAAGCAAACCGCAGAATATGCTCATGGTTACATCTCTTACGCTGATCTTTGCCGGAGCTGTGGGAAACCTTATTGACCGCATACGCTTCGGCGCGGTGGTTGATTTTCTGGATGTCTATATCGGGACAGCCCACTGGCCGGCATTTAATGTGGCTGATTCGTCTATCTCTGTTGGCGCCGCCTTAATGATTTGGGGAATGGTTATGAAACGCGAGCAATCGCATTCATCTTAATCCTCTGTAAAACGATTATATGATAATGATTTAAAATAAATTTACTGTTTTATTTCTTTTAATTTATCCAATTCTTCTTTATAGCGTTCAGCCTGGGCCTTTACCAATTCAATTTCTTCCTGCGCTTTTATCAATTTTTCTTCCTGCCTTTGTCTTTCTTCTCTGATTTTTTCCTGTAGTTCATCAATTCCTACGTAAATCGCCAAAGCTCCACCCAGAAGTAGAAAAATTGGAAAAGAACCCTTAACGATGGTCATAAAATCTGACCAACAGAATATTAAACTTATCAATCCGAAGATGGCGGAAATGACTCCTCCTATGAGCAAAGACATAATTATACCTCCGGTAAAAATCACAAATTAATCAAACAATAGAATATCTGATAATTTTTTATCATAAACATAATGTTCAGGCAAGATGAAAATATTTCTTGATTTAAAGTAATTCATCATTTAAATATATAAATTTAGTACAGATATGAGGATAAAATGATTGAGCCAAATTTTTCGAAAGGGGATGGTTTAGTCCCTACGATTGTTCAAGATGCTGAAACTAAAGAAGTTCTTATGTTGGCTTACATGAACCGTCAATCATGGGAGGCTACCCTGCAAACAGGTAAGGCTACTTACTGGAGCCGGTCAAGACAGGCGCTTTGGTTAAAAGGAGAAACATCCGGACATTTTCAATTAATCAAAGCTGTTTTTATCGATTGCGATGACGATACAATTTTATTGCAGGTGACGCAATTAGGCAAAGCGGCTTGCCATACAGGTTACAAATCATGTTTTTACCGAAAATTAAGCGGTAAAGATTTTGTTGTCGTGGGAGAAAAAATTTTTAATCCAGAGGAAGTATATAAATGAATATTTTGAAATTGGGGATTCCCAAAGGGAGTCTGGAAAATAATACCGTCGATTTATTTAAAAAAGCCGGCTGGCGCATATCTTATGACAACAGAAGTTATTTCCCGGATATTGATGATCCCGAAATTAGCTGCACGTTGGTCCGGGCGCAGGAGATGTCTCGCTATATCGAAGACGGACACCTTGATTTAGGATTGACCGGCATCGATTGGATTCTGGAGAATGAATCTGATGTTATATCTGTGCAGGATTTAATTTATTCGAAGGTTTCGACAAGACAGGCTCGCTGGGTGCTGGTTGTCCGCGACGATTCACCTTATAAATCAATAGAAGATATGGAAGGAAAACACATATCGACCGAGTTGGTTAATTTTACCAAAAAATATTTTGCCGAACGCAAGATTAATGTTCATGTTGAATTTTCCTGGGGGGCGACTGAAGCCAAAGTGGTGGAAGGTCTGGTGGATGCCATTGTGGAAGTCACCGAAACCGGTTCCACAATTAAGGCCAATAAATTGCGCATCATTCATGATTTAATGAAGACGAATACTCAATTGATAGCCAATCGTGCTGCCTGGAACGATTCTTGGAAGAGGAAAAAAATTGAACAAATTCGCACCTTGCTTATCGGCTCACTACAGGCAATGGATAAGGTTGGAATAAAACTTAATGTTTCCAAAGAAAATCTGGAGAAGGTAATGTTGTTGCTCCCATCGCTGAAAGCTCCGACAATTTCCACTTTGTATTCGGAAGAATGGTTTGCAATAGAGTCAGTTGTCAATACAGGTGTGGTGAGGGATTTGATTCCTGTGCTTTTGGATGCAGGGGCACAGGGTATAATTGAATATCCTTTAAATAAAGTTATTTAATAAGGACGACGATTATGTCCAGAAGAGCGAAGATTATCCGCAAAACGACAGAAACCGATATACAACTCGAAATTGATCTGGATAAAAATACGGGAAGCAGGGTTGATACGACCATTCCTTTTTTTAATCATATGCTGGAACTTTTTGCGCGGCATGGTTTTTTTAAGCTTGTTATCAAGAGCAAAGGGGACACGCAAATTGATGATCATCATTTAATAGAAGATTTAGGTATCTGTCTGGGAAAAGCCGTAGGGCAGGCGCTGGGTAAAAAGAAGAGCATTAATCGTTACGGTTCTGCTTCCGTGCCGATGGATGAATGTTTATGCCGGGCGGACTTGGATATTTCCGGCCGTCCCTACCTGATTTACAATGTTAAATACGGGCGAAAAAAAATCGGCGGCTTTGATCCTGCCCTGGTTAAAGAATTTTTCAAGGCTTTTACCGATAATAGTGGCATAACGTTACATATCAATTTTATATATGGCGACAATGGCCACCACATTATTGAGGCGATATTCAAGGCCTTTGCCCGGGCCCTGAGAAAAGCTGTAACATTAAATGAGAATATTAAGGGAGTTCTTTCTACAAAAGGAAGTCTTTAGTTAGTAAGTTAGAATTTGCTCTCTGCTAGAGAGCAAATTCGTTAACGCACTTATCCCGTTTATCGGGGTTAAGAAAGCGAGGTCAAATTTTGCTTAATTATTGTTGGGGGAAAATCGGCCGTATTGCAGGATTATTTTTAGTCATTTTTTTGACGTTGTCCATTACAGCTCAGGCCGTGGAAAAAAGCGAGGAGAACGCTAAATCTCCGATTCGTATGGCCGTAATTCCTTTTCAGCCATTAACCCCTGAAGAAGGACAGGGGAACACTGTCATTTGTCCACTTTGCGGCTTAGTTTATTCCAGTGGAGAAATACTGAAGGGATCCGAAAAGATAGTCGAAGAAGTCTTTATTGATAAACTTCATAAATTAAAAGAGGTGGAATTAATTCCCTCAGATAAGGTGCAGGGTGTATATAAAAGAATCTCCTCCGAATCTCTGAAGGAACCTTTATTGAACGTTTTAAAAAAAGTCGGCAGGGAATTGGGGGCTGATGTTTTAGTCGTGGGCTATGTTTACCGTTATACTGAAAGAGAAGGTTACGACTATTCAGTGAAACGGCCGGCATCTGTTTTTTTTGAAATTCATTTGATAAAAACTGTCGACGGCAGCATAATTTGGCGAGGTATTTTTGATAAAACGCAAAAATCTCTGATGGAAGATGTCTTCCAAATATCTTCGTTCGTTAAAGGCGGCGGCAAGTGGATAACCGTGCGCCAACTTACGGAACAGGGCATGAATACAATTTTCAAGACATTTCCCTACTTGGAGCATTAAAATTTCTTTTCGGAATGCAGCAAGTGCGCGTAATCCAGTTTGCTTAATAATTTTGATAATAATTTATTTCAAATTTTTTTACCACTGAAGGGAGTATTCGCTTGGTCATTATTCCGGCAATTGATATTAAAGATGGGAAATGTGTACGGTTGGCTCAGGGTGATTTTGACCGTGTTACAACATACGCGGATAATCCCGTGGATTTGGCATTGACCTGGGTGCAAAAAGGCGCCGAATTGATCCATATAGTTGATCTCGACGGATCTCTTGCCGGTTTACCCCGTAACGCAAAGATTATTCTGGAAATTGCTAAAAGGATTAATATTCCTATTCAGGTTGGCGGAGGCATCAGGGATATGGAGACCATTGAGTATTACTTAAGTAATGGCATCTCCAGCGTTATTTTGGGTACGACGGCGCTGCAGGATGAAGAAATTATTCATGATGCCTGTGAAACATTTCCGGAGAGAATAATTATAGGCATTGATGCTCTGGAGGGGAAAGTGGCCATCAGGGGCTGGACACAAAAAACTGGGCAAAACGCTGTTGATCTTGCCCGCCGTTATGAAAATTATGATGTAAAAGCTATTGTTTATACTGATATCAAGCGTGATGGCATGGGGACAGGAGTCAATATTGAAGCAACAACGGCATTGGCGAAGGCGGTAAGCATTCCCGTGATTGCTTCCGGCGGCGTGGCCACAATTGATGACATTGAAGAACTGATGGCAATAGACGATTGCGAAATTTATGGAGTAATTATTGGTCGCGCTCTTTACACGGGGACTATTTCTCTGGAAGAAGCGATTAAAAAAAGTAAAAAAGTAGTTTAGCTGAAGAAGTTGGAGAGGGGTGACTATTATGCCGGATTGTATTTTTTGCAAAATAGTTAAAGGGGATATTCCTTGCAGCAAAGTTTATGAGGACGATAACGTTTTAGCATTCGATGACATCCAGCCGATGGCGCCGGTACATGTGATCATTATTCCTAAAAAGCACATCGCAACACTTATGGACATTGACGCCAAGGACATAGACGTTGCCGGCAATTTGATTTCAGCCGTGCAAAAAGTGGCCCGGATAAAAAATATAAATGACAGAGGTTTCCGCGCAGTGATTAACTGCAATGCGGAAGGTGGACAGGTGGTGTTTCATCTGCATATGCATCTTCTCGGCGGCAGAAAACTTGAGGATAAATTAGGTTAAGGCAATTAATACCATTTCGATTTCAAAAGATAACGAGGCGGCAAGGAAGAGGCGACGAGGCGTATTTTACATACGTTGAGGAAGCCGACGACGAAGCCAACAAAGTTAGCCAAAGACCGGGGGCGCATCCCGCAGGGGAGCGCATAATAAATTAATTTTACCTTGCCGGTAATTACCACCTGCAAGGTGGTAACTTACAAGCGAATTGGTATAAAAGAGGTGAATATAATGGATATCAATGCCAAGTTAAATGATGAAATGATTATTGCAGCTAAAGCCAAGGATAAGGTCCGGCTTTCAGCTATTCGCATGTTAAAAACCGCGCTGCATAACAAAGAAATTGATTTAATGCGGTCGTTAAACGAAAATGAAACTTTGCAGATTCTTTCCGCGATAGTCAAACAAAGGAAAGATTCCATCGAACAGTTCGCCAAGGGAGGCAGGACTGACTTGGTGGAAAAAGAAGAGGCGGAACTGAAAGTTGTGCAGGAATTTATGCCGGCTCAAATGTCAGATGATGAGGTTGAGAGTATAATCAAAAAGACTATTGTGGAAGCGGGGGCTGTTTCGGTTAAAGACATGGGAAGAGTAATGAAAATATTGATGCCGCAACTTACCGGCAAGGCTGATGGCAAAATGGTGGGCGAAAAAGTTAAAGCGTTCTTATCCCAATAAAGGGTTAGAATATAGACAGATTTAAATTCCGGACAGGTAAAATGCTCTATGCGTTTTGATGATAATAAGATTGAAGAAATCAAAAGCAGAGTAGATATTGTCGAGCTGGCTTCCGAATTCCTTACTTTAAAAAAAGCAGGGCGGAATTTTGTCGGATTGTGCCCGTTTCATCAGGAAAAAACTCCATCGTTTACAGTTAATCGCGATAAGCAAATATTTTACTGTTTTGGCTGCGGTGAGGGCGGTAATGTAATTACTTTCTTGATGAAAATTGCCGACAAAACTTTTCCTGAAGCGATTAAAGATTTGGCGGAAAAAACAGGGGTTGTTTTGCCGCCGATGATTTCCAGCAAAGAAAGTCGGCAGAAGGATTCACTGAAGGAGAGCATAATTAATTTAAATTTAAGAGCGGCGCAACATTTCAGTTGCAATCTTTCCTCTTCGGCAGGCAAGGTTGCCCGCGAATACTTACAAAATAGAAGTATTTCGGAAGAAACCATCAAACAATTCCGGTTGGGCTATGTGCCGGATACATGGAGTTCTTTGGCGGATTACCTTGAAGGAAGCGGTTTATCCCTGAAATTGGCCGAGCAGGCGGGATTGGTAATTGCCGGCAAAGAAGGGAGCTTCTATGACCGGTTTCGCGGCCGGCTTGTTTTTCCGATAGAGAATGTTTTCGGTGAAATAGTGGCTTTCGGCGGCAGAATTTTGGATAAAGGGGAGCCGAAATACCTTAACTCGCCGGAATCTCCAGTTTATATTAAGGGGAAAAATTTATATGGTTTGAACAAAACAAAAGAGGAAATTCGTAAAAAAGGTTTTGCTCTCATTGTCGAAGGCTATTTTGATTTGATTTCTCTGTGGAATGCGGGTATTGGCAATGTCGTTGCTACTTTAGGCACGGCTCTGACCATAGAGCATCTTGAACTCCTGCGCCGTTATACAATAGAAGTTGTTGCACTTTTTGATCCGGATGAAGCGGGAAGAAAGGCGCTTGACCGCAGCTTGGAATTGTTCTTAAGCATGAGAATGCGGGCGCGGGCGTTAATTTTGCCGGAAGGATGCGATCCGGATGATTATATAAAAAAATATGGTAAAGACAAACTTGACGAACTGATTGCCCTTGCTCCGGCGATAAGTGATTATTATATTGATAACGTACTGGGCGACGGTAGAACTTTTGAGGAAAACCGGGATTTAATTAAAACCGCGATGGAATTCATAGATAAAATTGGCAATGGACGAGTGATAGAAAAGAACCTTTTCGTGAAGCGCGTCGCGGAAAAATTGGGTATTAATCAGGAACTGTTAAAAAAGGAGATTCATAAAAAAGAAGTACAGATAAAATCAAAAACGTCGGGCGAAAAACAAAACATTAAAGTTCACATTGATCCTGTAGAAGTTCACTTGATCCAGTTGTTGCTGGAGTATCCGCAGAAAACAGTTCAGGCGGAAAGCGAAAAGGTACTGGATTATTTTCTGCATCCGGAGTTGAAGGATCTGGGAGAAAAAATTGTGGAATCGTATAAGCTGTTGGGTTTCGTAGATATAAACGTTATCTTATCGGCCGACGCTGATCGTACTTTGCGTGATAAGATTTATAAATTAAGAATTAACGAACCACCGGCAGATGATAAAACTATGGAAAAAGATTTAACCGGTACTATAAGAAAAATTAAAGAAAAATGGTATAAGGAACAAAAGCGTCAAGTTCAACTTAAAATGATACACGCTCAGGAAAGCGGCGATAAGGAACTTATTTATAGTCTGACTTGTCAGAAGCAGGATTTGATGAAAGAAGAAAAAAACTATATTAACAAATTATAAAAATTAGGAGATGCCAAATGGCGAAAGAAGTACAATCTGATGAAGTTAATAAATTAATTTTACTGGGCGAAGAAAAAGGTTTTTTAACTTACGATGATGTCAACGATACATTATTGCCGGATATAACATCTTCGGAACAAATTGATGATATTATTATGCTTTTTGGAGAAAAGAATATCGATATCATTGATACCGAACAAGGTGAAAAGTTGACGGTGAAAAAGCCGGTAAAGGATATGGGCACTGCTAATTTAAAAGATATACTGGCCCTTGTGCCCAGTGCAGACAAAACCGGTGACCCTGTAAAAATGTATTTGCGCGAGATGGGATCGGTGTCACTTTTGAGTCGCGAAGGGGAAGTGGAAATAGCCAAGAAAATCGAAGAAGGCGCGCGCGAAACAATGTCAGCCATTTTTCGTCTATCCGTTTCAATTAACGAAGTGTTCAATATTGGCAACAAGCTGAAAACCGGTGAAATAAGGAGCAAGCACGTCGTTGATAACATTGAAGATGAAGAAGGATTCATGGAAGAGGATGAACATAAGGAAAGAATTCTGAAATTAATTGCCAGAATTAAGGATTTTAACGACAGAAATACTGTTCTGTGTGCTAAGTTAAAATCCAGCTCTTTGGCACGCAAGAAGAGAGAGTTACTAAACGCCCAGTTGGAGCTAAACACTCAACGGATTGTCATTCTTTGCCGTAAGATTCGTTTCAGCAAAAAACAAATTAATCGATTTATTGCCCGTCTGCGACATTATGCAGATGAGATAGAGAAATCTGAAAATATTATTGCTCAGTATAAAAAAGAAACAGGGTTGACCATCGCGCAAATGGAAAAATCATGGGCTAAAATGAAAAAATCCAAGCAGGATGAAAAACGCGTGGCTAAGGAACATCATGTTTCCATTGATCTGCTCAAAAAAAGTAAAACAGCAATACACGAAGCGCAAAAAAATATAAAACAAATTGTACGCGAGGTGGGGATACCCACAGCAACTCTAAAGATAATTATTAAAACCATTGAAGAAGGTGAAAGAAAAGCGGAGATAGCTCAAAGAACGCTTGTTGAAGCAAATTTACGGTTGGTTGTGAGTATCGCTAAAAAATACACGAACCGCGGATTGCAGTTTCTTGATTTGATTCAGGAAGGCAATATCGGCCTGATGAAGGCCGTGGATAAATTTGAATATCAACGCGGCTATAAATTTTCTACTTACGCCACATGGTGGATCAGGCAGGCGATCACTCGGGCTATTGCCGATCAGGCGCGTACAATCAGAATTCCTGTTCATATGATTGAAACGATCAACAAACTGATTCGCACTTCCCGCTATCTGGTTCAGGACCTCGGTCGTGAACCCACTCCCGAAGAAATCGCCAATAAAATGGAATATCCTCTGGAGAAAGTCAGAAAGGTATTAAAAATTGCCAAAGAACCTATTTCTTTGGAAACTCCTATCGGCGAAGAAGAAGATAGCCATTTAGGAGATTTTATCGAAGACAAAAGAGTCATGTCTCCTTCGGAAGCAACGATTAATATAGATTTGGCGGAGCAAACAAGAAAAATATTGACAACCCTGACTTCGCGTGAGGAAAAAGTTTTACGAATGCGTTTTGGCATCAGCGACCGGTCAAATATTTTGCCCAGGGGAGAGGGCGCGCCCGTGGATTTAGTTGAAACATTTACGGAAGTTCCCGAAGTTTTAGAAGCTCCGATGTCAAAAAAAGTGAAGAAAAAATTAAATAAACGTGCGGCAAAACAATAAATAATATTGACAATATGTATATTTGTGTATATCAAAGCAACTTTCGACATACACATTGATCAAGAAAATGGCGGGCCTATAGCTCAATTGGTAGAGCCACCGGCTCATAACCGGTAGGTCCCTGGTTCGAATCCAGGTGGGCCCACCAAATAAAATTAGAAGAAAAGCGATGATGAGAGGGAAAACAATTTTTCGTAAAGAAAAAGAAAGATTGACAACAAATGTTGTTGCTGCCGTGATGAGACAAACAATGTCATCATTGCACGGAACAGACAATAAAATTACGAAGCAGTTCGCTTTAAAAATGCACCCCTAAAAGGTGCATTTTTTTTTAATGAGACTCGCTGAAAACGAACGAAGTGAAGATTGAAGCGGTAGTCGAATTATCCCAGGAGCGAAGCACCCTGAAGGGCATCTGCGACGACGTGGGACAATCCCGCCTCGAGCGGAAGGAAGAATAAATATCCGGGACTTACCCTGGGGCTTATGCCCGGGATCCTAAATAAAAAAAGGAGAAAATATTGAAAGAGAATTTATTATTATTAATCAAGCTTCAGGAGTGTGATTCACAGTTAGTTAAGTTATCAGCCAAGAAAAAGAAACTGCCGGAGAATATAGATAAGTTGGATAAAGAATTCAATGTATTCAAAGAAGGGATCGAAAAAAACAAAAAAAAATATGATGAGCTTAAATCCCGCCATGTGGAGAGTGAAAACAAGATTAAAAGACTCAATGAAGGTATAGTAAAAACAAAGGAAAGGATGCTGGAAGTCAAGAACAATAAGGAATACCAGGCCATGCTCAAGGAAATCGAGATTGCCGAATCATCGCGCGGAGATATTGAAACCGAAATAATTTCGATATTGGAAGAGTTGGATAAACTTTCTGTATTGGTAAAACAAGACGAGGAAAATTTCAAACAAAGCAGGAATAAATACGAACAGGAAAGAAAGATAATTGAGGATGATTTGAATTCAATAGATTCCGATTCCGTGGATTGGGAGAAGAAGCGTATAGATTTGCAAAAGAATGTTTCCGATGATCTATTGGCTCAATACGAAAAAATTAAAAAAAGAAGTCAGGGTGTCGGCGTGATTTCCGTTTGGAAAGCCGTTTGCAATGGTTGTCATATGAATATCCCGCCGCAACTTTATAATGAATTGCAAAAGTCCGATGAGTTGCATAGTTGTCCCAATTGCAATCGTATTATATATTTCCAGGATATGGAAAATACCAATTAGCTTCTATGGGTGAAAAAAAATATAAATTATTCAGTGATGGCGCTTGCCGGGGCAATCCCGGCGCTGGTGGCGCCGGCGCTGTTATTACTGATGTTCGGGAAAATGTTATTTGGGAAGGTAAGGAATATCTGGGCCATTGCACCAATAACATTGCCGAATATAGAGCGCTCATTTTAGGATTGAAAGGCGCTTTGGCTAACGGCTTCAAAAGTCTGGAAGTTTATCTGGATTCGGAGCTTCTGGCTAAACAAATCAACGGTTCCTACCGCGTTAAAAATGAAAAGTTGCAGGTCTTAATGAAAGAAGTCCGCAGCCTGCTGACCTCTTTTGAGTCTGTTGAAGTTAAACACGTTCTCCGTTCTAATAACAGCCATGCTGATAGACTGGCTAATCTGGCGATTGATGAAAAGTAATTAAGCCCATATTACGCAATAGAAAAAAAGAAACGTTTTGAAATTATTTTTGTCATTTCGGCCGTAGGGAGAAATCTTATAGTAAACGATAATTATTAAGATTTCTCGTCACTACGTTCCTCGAAATGACAGTGTTTGATTTTCTTAAATGCCTATTGCGTAATCTGGGTTAAATAAACTCCTCAAAATTTGCCGGTTACTTGATTATAACCTTGTAATTGAGCGTAAAATTACCTCCGTTTCCGTTCATCGTTCCGTTCATAATAATTTGCCAGTTGGTAACCACTCCGTCATATCCGGCCGGCGCTCCGCCCGCTCCCGATACCAGAGAAGGATATGCCCATGTTGCGCCGCCATCCGATGAATAAGTAATTGTGCCAAGCGTGAGCCCCGACGCAGGGCTGCCATCCGTGAAACTGAACGGAGAACCCGAATAGGCGGATATGGCCAGCGCACTATAGCTTCCGAGACTGTCGGTCAGGGTAACCGTATTAGCAGGCCCGGTGCCGGTGTTTTTCAGTTGGATCGTATAAGTAATGACGTTACCGGGGTTGGCGCTCGCCTTGTCGGCCGACTTGAGGATAAACAAATTGGGCCCGCCAACCACCGTAGCGTCTCCTGAAAATTCGGATGTATTGCCTGCAATCGTTTCTGTGGCTGTCAGCACGGTGCCAATGGCCACTCCTGCCGGAACCGGTATGGTAAACATGAAACGGTTGGTGGTATCCGTGCCCTGAAGGAGGCCGTTTATTGCGCCGGGGCCATAGGTGGAGGAGCTCGCGTCGGTATCGGCTGCGGAACCTTCGGTCAGCGTGGTCAGATAGGTTTTGCCGGAACCGAAACCACCGCTTGCATCGGGGGCGGCAATGAAAAATTCGATAGCCGATCCCGGGCATGCCCAGCCCCTGAGAACGAGATTACCGGCCGAAATGAGAGCTGACTGTATAATGGGAAAATTGAGCTCGTTGTTCGGGCCAGTATGGGTACAGCCCGCAGTATTGAGTGTAACGCCTTGAGCCGTGTAAGTATTCGGATCACCACTGACCGAGTTCAGGTCTATGCCTATGTCCGTGGCCAGAGTGCCGTTGGAAAAGATGCTGTTTTGGGTGATCGTCACACCGGTAGCTGAAATAACAGTGACTCCCGGACCTGAATTCCCAGTGACAATGTTCTGCTTTATGGTTAATGCACTTCCTGCACTCAATTGCCAAGCGACCATTCCAATAGGCTCAGTAGAACGGACGCCGGCACTGGTAAAACCATTGACGGTAATGGTGTTGCCAATAGCCGTTCCGGTAACCACCGTTCCTCCGGCAAAACCGAACTCCAGGCCGCCGCCGCGCTGGTTTTTTACAAGATTGTATTGAATTGTTATATTGCTTGCCGTTCCAACAAGAAGAATTCCATCAAACGTATTGGTGTGTCCTCCGCCCGGTGTGCCTAACGGAGAATCGACCTCGTTGTATTCAATGATTGCGTTTGCACCAATCGTATCACCACGGATCCCACTGTCATTGACTTTAACATAGTTGTGGTGAATGAGAATACCGGTCCCTGCGCCGACATTAATGCCGTAAGCACCGCTATATACCGTGGTGATCGAGCCGTCGGCGTTCATCCCGGACAGGCATTCACGCACCTGCGAATTGTTGCCGGATACGATTATGGCGCCATTAGAGACCGCCAAACCTTTGATAATGTCCGTTGCCCCGGTGGCGCTCAACTGGGTGGCTGCCGCTGCAATTACCACTTCAGGGCGGTTGAACTGCGAAAGTGTCTGCGCCATTGTGCCGACCGTTCCGCCCGTGCCGACCGTGCCGGAATTAGTGTCCCCGACATTGGTTGTCTGGGTGGTCGCATCGAGGCTGACGTTGGCGCTGCTGATGGTCGGCAGGGCGCCTGATGTCAAGGTGATCATCGCCGACCCCGTATTCGCGCCGCTGGTTGCCAGTTGGTTGGCATAGCCGGTATTCTGGCCCGGATTTGCCGCGCCGTTCGGGATCATGAAGATCGAGGTCTCCTGTCCCGCAGTCTGACCCACTTGCGCCAGAGACCCTTCGCCTCCCAGACCGTTGGCATTGACAATGAACTGGCGGAGCGATCCCTGGCCGGCATCACTGATGCTGACGATGGTGTCAAAATTGAAGCCGAAATTAACGCCGGTAATATTTGCAGCGCCTAACGTCGCGCTGGTGATGGATTGCGGCGTGGTTGTTGCGGTGGAGAGCGAGGCCAGTGTGGCACCGGTGGTGTTGTCCCCGGCGTCCACTAAAGTAGGAGTTTGGCCGCCTACATGATCGGTAACGTCAACAGGCGTGCCGCTGGAGGCATTGGTGCGGTAGGTCTGCACCGGCACGCAGGTCGTGCAGGTTGAGCCGTTGGTGCGGGTGGAACGTATTCCGGTCGTGCCGTTGCTGGAAACGCGGACGATATAGTTGCCGCTACTGGGAGAAAACGTATAGGTACCGCCGACACCGGTGGTTATGGATGACAGAAAAGCGCCTGCGCCGCTGTAAAGCTCCACACGCACACCTGCTATACCTACGCCCGATGAACCGGCTAAACTTCTCCCGGCGCCGCCGCCGTAGTTGATATCCTCAAAAACGGTTCCGGAAATGCTGTACGTTCCACTGGACGTACCAATAGTTATCCGGCCGGTTGCTGCTGCAAAGTAAGTAGTATTTATGTTTGTCGCTCCCGAACCAGTGCCGCCCCAAGTACCGCTCGCTTGTCCGGTCCCCGCAAGTGTCAGCGTGTTCGCGGAAGATGTGGTGAAAGTGCCCAGGTTAAGAGTTGCGCCGCTATCGATGGCAAGGTTATAATTAATAACTTTTGCAGTATTTAAGGTTATCGTTCCCGTATTGGTAATGATGACGCCGCCGGTTCCCGTAAACGGGGTTATCCATTCTTCCGATGTTGCCGTGTATGCGGCTGGTTTGTTGTATTGCAGTGTTGCGTTTGCGCCGTAGGTTACAACTCCGGTTGTTACGACAACTGATGCAGTTCCTTCCAGGGAAAGTAAGTTGTTTACCGTGGGCGTCGTGGCGAAGGTCTTTGCGCCTGAACCGGACAGTATAAGGCTATCATATGTAGTCACTTTACATGCTGCTTGAGCGGCGCCGTTGTAATTGACTATATTGCCGGCGGCGGTTGCCGTCAGCGTGGTGATGCCGGCTGTGCCGCCGATATAAAGAATACCGGTTGCGCCTTGAGTAACTCCACCCGTTCCCGATAAGGCGGTGGTTGCGGTAATAATTCCGTTATTCGTTAAAACGCCGGTGCCGGTAACGGTAAGGAGCGTCCCGACGGTCAATGTCCCGCTATTTGTATAAGATGATCCTGCTGGAAATGTTACCGTTGGAATTACAGTAGCCGTTGCTCCGCTTAAGGTTTTGGTTGCCCCACTAAAGGTGTGTGTGCCCGTGCTTGCAGTAAAAGTGGTTGCGTTGTTGGTTAAGCTTCCGGCAAAGTTAACCGCTGCGGCGCCGGTTTCATTCCAAACGCCTCCGCCGGTATTAATGGTTACATCTCCCGTAAATGTTTTAGCGCCCGTGTTCGCAAGGGTTAGTGTGCCTGAAACTGATGTCGTTCCGGTAACCGTAAGCGTCCATGTATTGGTAGCGCCGGTAGCGAAAGTTGTTCCGTTGCCCACAGTCAGATTACCGCCAATGGCCAGGGCGGCTCCTGTTGTGGCTGTGCATGTGTTGGAAAGGGTTAGATTGCCGTTGATAGTCGTGACAGCAAACGTCACAACCGCGCTTCCGCTTAAAATGAGATTGTAGTATGTGGTGACTATAACGGTCTGTGCAGCAGCCCCGTTATAGTTTACCGTATTACCGGCGGCGGTTGCAGTTAGGGTTGTGATTGTAGGTACGGGGGCAGCGCTGATATTAAGCGTGCTTGTGGCAGTAGCGTTATTAAGACTGGTGATTGTGCCCGAACTGGCAAGGTTAATGATGCCGCCGGTGCTGTTGGTAATGCCGGCAATTGTACCTGTCCCAGTGAGATTAATTGTGCCCGTGTTAGTAAAATTGGCAAGAACGGTGGAAATTGCGCCCGCACCGGTGATAGTCACTATTCCTGCATTGGCAAGCGTGGTAATTGAACAAGTGCCGCCAATGTTGAGAATACCGGTTGTGCCTTGCGTTACTGCACCTGTTCCCGACAGGGCAGCACTTGCATTAATCGTTCCATTATTCGTCAATGTTATAGCTGCGCCTGTAACTGCAAGCTGTGTCGTGGCCGTTATTGTACCGTTATTAGTGAAATTGCCGGTAACGGTAAGGAGTGTCCCAACCGTCAATGTCCCGCTATTTGTATAGGTTCCGGAGAATGTTGCTGTTGGAATCGAAGTGGTACTGGATCCACCAATCGTCTTGGTGGTGCCGGAAAAGGTGTGCGTACCGGTGCTGGCAGTGTACGCTCCGTCATTCGTGAGACTTCCGGCCATGCCAACCGTTGCAGCTCCAAATTCCGTTAATGTGCCGTAGATGGTAACATCTGAACCAAATGAAAGCGTGGCCGCCGCTGTCTCCGTTATGTTACCGCCGCTATTAATTGTTACAGCGCCTGTAAAAGTTTGGGTTCCCGTGGCTGATGTTATTGACAAAGTCCCGCTATTTCCGTTACCAACGGTGGTCGTGCCTCCAACGCTCAATGTAAAGGCGCCAATAGTTAATGAAGTGCCATCATTGATTAAAAGATTGCCGGTTATGGCTAAATTGGCTGCGATCGTTGTAGTGACAGTGCCGGCCACAGTAAAATTGCCGCCAATTGCAGTCGTGCCCGCCTGCATCACGTCTGTCCCGCTTCCGCTTAGGGTGAGATTATAATAAATATTTGAATGTATCGTTTGCGCAGCTCCGGTGTAGTTTACTGTATTTCCGACGGCGGTTGCCGTCAGCGTGGTGATGCCGGAAGTGCCGCCGATGTTGAGAATACCGGTTGTTCCTTGAGTTATACCACCGGTTCCCGATAAGGCGGTGCTCGCAGTAATCGTTCCGTTATTCGTGAGTGTTGTACCTGTAACGGTAAGCAACGTTGCACATATCAATGTTCCACTATTTGTATAGGCGCCCGTGAATGTTGCTGTTGGAATTGAAATAGCACCGGTTCCGCCAATCGTTTTGGCAGCGCCGGAAAAGGTGTGCGTACCGGTGCTGGCAGTGTAAATCCCGTTATTCGTGAGACTTCCGGCAAAACCGATAGTTGCAGCACCAGACTCCGTTAATGTGCCGTTGATAGTAACATCCGAACCAAATGTAAGCGCTTCAGCTACAGTCTCTGTTAGACTGCCGCCGTTATTGATAGTGACGGCGCCTGTAAAGGTCTTGGTTCCCGTGGTTGAAGTTATAGACAATATTCCGCTATTTCCGTTGCCAACGGTGGTCGTGCCGGTAACAGTCAAAGTATATGCATCTACAGTGAATGTTGCGCCGTCATCCACGACAAGAGTGCCTCCAAACGTGGTCGTGCCGGTAAGAGTAACTCCGCCGGAAGTGTTGGCAATCTCAACGTTGTTATAGGTAGTGTAGGTTCCGATAGTTTGCGCGGCTGAGCCGTTAAATTTAATCGTTCCATTGCCCCCGGTAGTAAGTGTGCCGCCGCTGCCGAAGTTTCCCCCGATAAGGAGACTACCGGCGCCGGTAAACGTTAATTGTGCCTGCGCGGCAGTTCCTGAAAACGTGATATTGCCGGTAACATTGATCGTACCGGTAGAAACTGACACTATACAGTTTCGATTCGCGGTACCACTACCAGGAATAGCAATGCTGGCTGCACTTAATGTTCCTGTGCCTACCGCAATTGTGCTGTTTACTGCGGCTGTTGGGGAGTTCATAGTGATAGCGCCGGTAACAGTAAGTGTATATCCGGCCAAAGCCACACCATTGGCTGTTGCCGCTGCATTTACGGTTAAGCTGGCAATGGCATTTGCCGGCGACACATCCAGTGTCACCGTATTGCCAGTTGCAATTATTACAGTATCGCCAGCAAATGTTTGCCCCGGATATGTCGAGCAACCGGTACCAACTGCGGTCCAAGCAATAGTGCTCCAATTACCAGTAGCAGTTGATGTAAATGTGCAGGCCGCCGCGTGCGCCTGTTGCGCAGGCAGCACGAAACACATGCTCACCGCCAGGGCAAATATCACAACGACAGACAACAATTTGGATTTCATCTTCTCCGCACTGCTCTTTCCATGAGTTAAGAGTCCGCCGTTGACAAGAGGCTTCAGTAATTGCTGTTCATGTAAGTAGTAATATTTGGACTCGTGGTTTTGCGTCAATGGATTACTCCGTTTTACCTTTATCGGTGTTATCCTCTTAAACTTTAATAATCTATTATCTACAGAAATTTACATGCCAATTCAACAAATATATTCTTCTAGCTGAAGTTAATTGTAAGGTTTTGTATTTATTAAGTTTTGCTTTTGTAATTTTGCTTTGTGATCGCCAGATTATCGCGGTGGATGACTTCATCGTAGTCCTTGCGACCCAGAACCTGGCTGATTTGAGCGGTTTTTAATCCCTTGATTCGGTTAATTTCCGCTGAACTGAAGTTAACCAATCCTTTCGCTATAATTGTGCCTTCACGGCTAACACAGCTTACCGGATCTCCCAAATCAAAATCACCTTCTACATCAATGATGCCTGAAGGAAGCAGGCTCTTGCCTTTTTCCAGCAAGGCTTTCTTGGCGCCGTCATCAATAATCAATTTGCCGCGGGGACGCAAGGTGAAAGCGATCCAGTATTTCTTGCTGTTTAGACGATCAGCCATGGGAAGAAATAATGTGCCTATTTCTTTGCCAGCCATAATATCAGTAAGGACTTTATCCTTTTTACCCGGGGCGATAATGCAGGGAATGCCGATAGAGGTAACCTTTTTGGCAGCCTGAATTTTACTTTTCATTCCTCCTGTGCCGGCGGAGGAAGTTTCGCCTGTGGCGGAAGCTTCAATTTCTTCGGAAAACTCGCTGACGACACGGATCAGTTTTGCTTTTTTAGATGCCGACGGATTGCAATTATAAAGCCCGTCAGTGCTGGTCAGATTAATAAAAAGATCGGCTTCAATTATATTGGCGATCATTGCGGCAAGGTTGTCGTTATCCCCGAATTTTATTTCATCAACGGCGACAGTGTCATTTTCGTTAATAATGGGAATGGCGCCCCATTCCATCAGTGTGGAAAGAGTATTGCGAATATTCAAATAACGCTGGCGGTCAGTTAAATCGGCAAGGGTTAAAAGGATTTGGGCGACGTAATGACCGTTTTTTTCAAAAGATTTGGAGTAGACTCGCATGAGCCTTCCCTGTCCGATGGCGGCAGCGGCTTGTTTCTCGGGAATGCTTTTGAGTTTCTCCGTTATCTTCATGCGATGCTTTCCCGAGACAATCGCGCCGGAAGTCACCAGTACCACGGAGTAACCCTGCCGAACCAGATCAGACATCTCCCGGACAAGGGAATCAATTATCTTGATGTCCAGGCCGTCAGATCCGGTCAATACTGCTGAACCTACTTTGATAAGAATTTTTTTTACGTGTTTAAGTGTTTCCTGACGAATATTTTTCATGGATTACTTGTTTCCGGTTTGATTTAATAATTTGATCATTTTATTTAATATTTCCGGTATGCCTTCACCGGTAACAGCCGAAAAAAGATGCAGTATTACCCCTTTTTTTTTGAATAGAGCAACTTCTTTTTTAGCCCGGTCTTTAACGAAAGGAAGATCAATCTTGTTTAAAGCCACGATTTGCGGCTTTTCCAGTAATTCGGGATCGTAATGTCCCAGTTCTTTATTGATTGTTGTAAAATTAGACCACGCGTTAGTATTGGGTTCCATGGAAATGTCAATAATGTGAAACAGCAATGATGTTCTTTCCACATGTTTTAAAAATTGAATGCCCATGCCCGAACCATCATGCGCTCCGGAGATAAGGCCGGGGATGTCGGCAAGAACAAAGCTTTTACTGTCTAAATGTTTAACGACACCCAGGTGCGGCGTCAGCGTCGTGAAAGGATAATCGGCGATTTTGGGTCTGGCCGCGGATACGCGGGAAATAAAGGTTGATTTACCGGCGTTGGGAAAGCCGAGAATGCCTACGTCGGCCAGCAATTTCAATTCCAGTTTCAGAGTGAATTCTTCACCTTCCATGCCTTCCTGGGCAAAACGAGGTGTTTGGTGGGTGGATGTGGCGAAATGAGCGTTGCCCTTGCCGCCGATGCCGCCGTGCGCGACAATAAAGGTTTGGCCTACCTCGGATAAATCCGCCATTACCTCTCCGGTTTCAAAATTTTTGATAATTGTTCCCACCGGCACGAGAACTTCCAAATTTTCCGCGCTTCCGCCGGTTCGATTGTTGCCTGAACCGTGGCCGCCGTTTTTGGCAAATTGATGTTGCTGATATTTTAAATCCAGCAAAGTGTGATGACTCTCTGACGTGCGAAAGATCACATCGCCGCCCTTTCCACCGTTGCCGCCATCGGGTCCGCCTTTCGGCACAAACTTTTCCCGACGAAAACTCACACAACCGCGGCCGCCATGCCCCGCCCTGACATAAATTTTTGCCTCGTCAACAAACTTCATAGTAATTATCCGGGTAGATTTTCTTTTGAAATAACATCAACTGTCTTGAAAATGTTGGTATCGCAATCCCCTTCCGCTCCGCTTCAGGGATAATTCCACTTACGCTTCGAGCTTCATTTCATTCGCTCTCAGCGAGTGTCATTAAAAAAGGCGCTTGAAGTAAGCGCCTTTAAAATTTAACATATCCGGCTATTATTTTTTAAGATGCGTAAACGCTCACTTTTTTCCTTGTTTTGTCCAGTCTTTCGTATTTCACCACGCCGTTAATCAGCGAATAAATAGTAAAATCCTTGCCCAGTCCCACGTTATTGCCCGGGTGAATTTTTGTTCCTACCTGCCGCACAATGATAGAGCCCGCGTTGATTTTCTCGCCGGCAAACACTTTGATGCCACGTCTTTGAGAATTACTATCTCTACCATTGCGGGAGCTTCCTTGACCTTTTTTATGTGCCATGACTTCCTCCGCTTACATTGAAATCTTTGTTATTTTCATACTGGTTAAATTCTGGCGATGTCCTGTCTTCTTATGAAAACCCTTTCGTCTTATCATGTGGTAAACGATGAGCTTCGGACCTTTCTTCTGAGCGATAATTTTACCGACAACCTTGGCGCCATCCACAAAAGGTTGACCGATCTTTATTTCTTTATTGTCGGAAACCATCAAGACTTCGTTAAAAATAACTTCATCGCCTTTGTTTCCGATCAGTTTTTCCACAGATAAAACATCACCTTCGGTTACTTTGTGTTGTTTTGCCCCTGTCTTTATTACTGCGTACATAAACATATCCTTACTTGAATTGGAATTAAGACAAAAACTTATAGTGAAAATGTTTCTTTTTGTCAATAAAATTTAAGTGTTGAAGGCAATTATTTTATTTCGTATTTAATTGATGGCTAAGTATTCGAATTAACGACATAAAATAATTGTTGATAAACTTTAATAATTGAAGTTATTAAGTCATAAATAAAAGGATAGTCGGGTACACTGATAAAAAATGATAAGATAATGAAAAGAAAATCTTTTTATTAGGGAGAGGATGAACATGGCCATAATTTCGCTGCAAAAATGCACAGAGTACGATAATAAAATACTCAAGGATAAAATTATCGCGGGATTGAAACAGATTGATTTTGATCTGACAGGCTTAAAAGATAAACGCGTGTGCCTGAAACCGAATCTGCTCATGCCGTCAAACCCTGAACGGGCCGTAACCACGCATCCTGAACTTTTCCGGGCAGTCGCAGAAATTGTGCGTGATTATACAAGCAATATCGTTTTAATCGAATCGCCCAATTTTTTCCCCTTGAAATCGACCATAAAAAAAACCGGCCTTGCCGAAATTGTGAAAGACTTGGAAATCGAGGTCGCGGACATAACTGTGACGGAGACGCTGCGTTTTCCGCTGGCGCATCGTTATAAGAACATTGATATTTCCCAAGCTTTTTTTGATGTCGATTATATAATCAACATGCCGAAGCTTAAAACGCATGGCTTTACTCATTATACCGGCGCGGTGAAAAATTTGTTCGGGACCATGCCGGGCTTAAGTAAATCACGGATGCACATGTCGGCGCCGTCTCAGATGGAATTCAGCGAGTTTCTGCTTGATCTGTACGGCGGCCTGTTGAATGGTTTTGAAAAACCGAAAAAGTTTATTCATATTATGGATGCTGTTGTGGGAATGGAGGGCGAGGGGCCGGGTCCTTCGGGGAAACCGAAAAAGATCGGCGCCGTTATAGTCGGAAACGATGCTGTGGCGCTGGATTACGTCGCTGTCAATCTGGTGGGTCTTAATCTGAAAAAAGTTTTCACTATTACGGAAGGATTCAAACGCGGATATGGAGTGAAATCGCCTGATGACATTCAGTTGAAGGGCGAACCTCTTGAAGACATGCGGATAACTGATTTTAAAGCATCGAGGAGCGCCGTGATGGGCGGTGTAATATGGCCTTTGACATCACCGACGATAAAAAATCTTTTTGTGGAAAAGCCGGTGCCGCGGGCCGATAAGTGCACACTATGCTACAATTGTATGAAGGTATGTCCGACGGGCGCGATAACTAAAGCGGATGAAGCCAAGGTGCCCATGTATAATTACCGGAAGTGCATCAGGTGCTTCTGCTGTATGGAAACCTGTCCGGAAGCGGCCATTGATTTGAAAAAGGGCGCTCTGCAATGGCTGATGCCAACCTGATACCAATTCTAAATCAAAGCGCTATTTTTGTTGGCGTTGTTGTCGGCTTCCTCAACGTATAACCTGAAGGTCACACGTGTATAATACGCCTCGTCGCCTCCGCCTAGCCGCCTCAATATCATCTTTGATTTAGAAATGGTATGAGCGGGTAGTGTTGCCGGTTAAGCGAAGTTCCTATTAGAAATTCGATTTTATACGAGCACGGTATCTGGTCGCCGTTCTCCGATGATATCTCCGGAAATTCCGACTGTAACTTCCGTGATCGGAATATTCGCACCCGAGATTGCCAGAGCCTGTTTGACGATTTGGGTCAGGCTGCCGCAGCAGGGAACCTCCATGCGGACGATGGTAATACTGTTAAAGCCGGAATTGGCGAAGATTTGAGCAAGTTTTTTGACATAGACATTCGCGTCGTCCAGCTTCGGGCATCCGATCAAAAGGATCTTGCCGGGAAGCAGTTTTGTGTGAAAGTCAGCGAATGCAAACGGGGCGCAGTCGGCGCTGATGAGCAGATCTGCTCCCTTGAGATATGGCGCATTCACGGGCACCAGATGAATCTGCACCGGCCAATTTGTCAATGCTGACGGGACAGACTTGCCGGCCGGAAGCTTATAGTTCTGTGTTAAACGATCAATTGTCCGCGCGTTTGCGCCGGGACAACCGCAAGCCTTATCTATTTGTACGAGGGATTGTTTTGTCTCTTGCATACTTGCCACGTACTCCTTTGCAGCTTTTTCATCGAAATCCACGGCCTCGCGCTGTTCGATAGTGATTGCGTCCTGCGGGCATTCGCTAAGACACGCGCCCAAGCCGTCGCAGTATGTATCGCTCACGAGCTTGGCCTTGCCGTCCACCAATTGGATGGCGCCTTCCGCACAAGCCGATACACAAAGGCCGCAGCCATTGCACTTATCCTCGTCGATGACCACGATGTTTCTTTTAGCCACTTTTTCAACCCTCCTTTGTCATTGCGAGTTCACGACAGTGAACGTGGCAATCTAGATGATGTCGATTAAATATGGGATTACTTCTGTCGTTACTCTTCCTCTCAAAGACATTCCGACACAGCCTCGATATCATCTTTAATTTAGAAATGGTATTACCTTATGTAGTTCTCAAAAGAATAATGGCGAATTAACCTGCGTGCGGTTTGATCTCAAAGTCAGGTTGAACTTATTGTTGAGGTTCTTTTCCGAAAATTGCCTCATTAATGAGATCTTCATTAAAAACATTCCCATTATTCGCAATTTTTAAAATTAAATCTCTTAAAATACCATATGAATTATGAATTGTTTCCAGTAATTTTTCATCAGACATTTTATCACCATGAATTGCTTTACTTCTTAATCCATATAATTCTCTGATTTGTTTATACTTTATTATTCTCTGATTTCTTTCAGATTCAAGGATATTTGCTATATATAATGAAATTCGGAAAACCAGTTCAGAATTAATAGAGAATAACGACTCGATCCCTGCCCAAATACTTGCGATTGCCAATCTTGCTGAATTTGAATATCTCCAATTAGTGGATGATTCTAATGCAATCATAAAATTAGAATGTTGAAATGCTAATTTATTGTAAATCGCATATTTATCTTTTATCCAGCTTATATCTTCACTTGTGAATAATAATTTGGCATCAGCAGGATTCTTGATGATCTCTCGATGGTAATCTAAGATATTTATCTTTATTTTTAACTCACCTGATTTTAAGTTATTTCTGTGAATTCCAGCAAAATCATTCCATGACTTATCACTTGCAGCAATGCATTGAATGTAATAACCAAGATGCGAAAACATTGTTGATAGTAGCCATGCGCGATTCAATAAATCAAAACCACCTTCAGTTTTTCCATTAAAATCAGAAATTAATTCGCATTTAGTTGCATTAATATATGGTTCAAGTAGTGCCCACTCTCTAAAACCATTTGCACCTAATGCAGCCAAATCAAAGACACTAATTTCATTTGTTATGGGATTAATTCGCAGGCCATTTCCAAAGTCAATTGATTCTTTAATTTCTATCCTAGTTAGAACTAAAATGTAAAAACTCACTTTTGATAAGATTCCCTTTCTTATTAATTTAGTCAATCCAACAATTAATATAAGTAATCTTTAACTGTTGAGTGCCACGACATCGTAGACGGAAAAATGTGCCAAGAGATCGTGGACAAAGTTCTTTGACAATCGAATAGCTACCACGCAATTTCATGAACATCTAAAACAAATTGGAGGTGTTCATGAAAGAAAAAGAAGACAAACAGCAACGGATTTTAGCTGTGCAGCGATTCAAAAGTGGTGAAAGCCCGGCATCAATCTGTACATCCCTGAATAAGTCAAAAGCATGGTTGTACAAATGGAATAAGCGTTACACCGATGATGAATCTTGGAGTGAGAGTCGTTCTAGACGGCCAATTGGCGTTGCCACATACACGCCGGTAGAAGTTGTAGAAATAGTCAAGATGATTCGTCTTAATCTCTACAACCATGATCTGTTTTGCGGCGCTCAGGCCATTCACTGGGAAATAGAAGACATCGGAGTAAAGCCGTTGCCTTCCATCAGAACCATTAACCGGATATTGAGCCGCCATGAGCTGACATACCGTCGAACAGGCAAATATGAAGCCAAAAGCACGGCATATCCAAAGTTGCCGGAGCTTAGGCCAAATCAGACTCATCAAGCCGATCTGGTCGGACCGTGCTACTTGAAAGGCCCTGTGCGGTTTTACAGCCTCAATGTGATTGATACGGCAACTGTTCGCTGTGGTTTGTATCCATCTCTATCCAAGTCTGGACGAGCAATTATTGACGGCTTATGGGCCATCTGGTCGCGTTTGGGAATACCAAACAACGTACAGATTGATAATGCCATGACTTTTTATGGCAGTCCCACACATCCTCGTGGCATGGGGCCGCTTATTAGGTTGTGCCTGCATTATGGCGTTGAGCCTTGGTTCATTCCGATGGCCGAACCTTGGCGGAACGGAATGATCGAAAACTTTAATAACCGCTACCAGCAAATGTTTCTCAACAAGAACGTTATGGCAACGAAAGAAGAGCTCAAAACTGGTTCGCTGGTTTTCGAACAGCGCCACAACAGCAGATATCGTTACAGCAAGCTTGATGGAAAAACGCCGCTGAAAGCTCTGGCCGCCTCAAACGTAAAGCTGTGTTTCCCGAAAGAAAAAGAAGCGCCAAATCATCGCTTGAAAAAGCCGGAAACTGGCAGATATCATTTGGTGCGACTCATCCGGAGTGATTTGAAACTTAATATCTTTGGCGAGATGTTTCCTGTCTCTCCGCAACTAAAACACGAATATGTGATAGCTACAATCAATGTCAAAGAACAAAAACTAAAACTCTTCCTGGATAAAATTCAGGTCGAGGAATTCAAATATAAGTTACGTTAAAATACTGAGTGTCCACGATGTCCTGGCACGAAATATTGTCTACGATGTCGTGGCACTCAACATTTAACTTATAGATTTTTAAAAATGTTCGTTGAAGTTTGTATTTTGTACGATAATATTTTATGAAAATCAAACATTTATTCGTGGGAATTAACTAATACCATTTCTAAATTAAAGATGATATTGAGGCGGCTAGGCGGAGGCAACGAGGCGTATTATACACGTGTGACCTTCAGGTTATACGTTGAGGAAGCCGACAACGACGCCAACAAAAATAGCGCTTTAATTTAGAATTGGTGCAAGGATGGTTTTTGTCTTGACTACTCGAATCTGCCGGGCTTCGTCGGCATCTGATTTCAAAACATGCGCGATAATATCAGCAGGCCGGGCCGATCCTGTCGGCGTATAATTTACGGTGAATTTAACTTTTTTACCGGCGGCATCAAGAATCATGCTTTGTATAAAAGGGCGGATGTCTTTGGTAACGGTTTTTCCTTTGGATAATTTTTGGATGCTGAATGTAGAAGCCGCCAGAAAGTTCTTAATGTTTTCTTCTATGGCATTCAGGCGAGGAGAATCAATATCGGCAGGAAGATGTAGTTCGAATTCAAATCTCTGTAAAATTTCAGCGATAGTTTTTCCGCCGGAGGGAAGCATCCTGATTTCTAAAATTTCAATGCCCAACGGCAGGGCGGAATTGATTTCATCTTTTAACAAATTCAAATCCAATAAATATTCCTGTGCGGCAATGTCGAGATATTCCTGTTTGCTCTCCATTCCCACCGAAGTGGCGGTGGCAAATGATATTTTGGGATGCGGGTGGTAGCCGATGGAATAAGCAAGTGCGATACTGCTGCGGCGCAGAGCGCGAACCAGCGCTGCGGAAAGTTCCAGATGAGATAAGAAGCCGGCCCGCCCAAGTTTGCTGAAAGTTAATCGATATTTTTTTTCACTAACCATAGTGGAATCAGGTTTGGGCAATGATGACACAACTGTTTTGATTTCTTCTTTCGCGGCAAAAATATTTTTTGTCGCTGAAAAGTCACACACTCCGCAGTTCTGACAATCGGCAAGCCTGCAATCCGCTGTTGCCATTTTGTTTGTTGATTTTTGTTTTTCTTCCAGTAAAAATTCTCGGCTCACGCCGCAGTCAATGTTATCCCAAGGCAGCTTTTCGTTGATATCGCGTTCGCGCATGAAATCTTCCGGGTTGATTCCCGTTTCCGCAATCGCCTCCTGCCAGAGGTCGAAGCGCAAAATCTCAGACCAGCCATCGAAACGGCAGCCTTTACGAAAGGCCGTCTCCAAAAGAGCTCCAATTCTTTTATCACCGCGCGAAAAGATTCCTTCCAGAAAGCTCATTTTCGCATCATGCCATTTCACATTGATATTACGGTTTTTGATTCGTTGACGAATAAAATCCTGTTTGGCATGAGTTTCTTCCAGAGAAATCTGCCTGTGCCATTGAAAGGGCGTGTGAGGTTTGGGAACGAAAGTGGAAAGGCTGATGGTAATCTGACCGCGGTTTTTTGCCGCCCGCAGAGCTTCATGCGCTAAATTGACAATGCCTTCCACGTCTGCCTGCTCTTCATGAGGCAGACCCAGCATGAAATAAAGTTTGATTGATTTCCAGCCGGCAGCGAAAATTTTATCCACGGTGGAGAGTAAATCTTCGGAGGTGTTGCCCTTATTGATAATCAGGCGCATTTTGTCCGTTCCCGCTTCCGGCGCCAGCGTAAAACTTGTTTTACGCGTTCGCTTGATTTCTTCCATTAATGCTGCGGTGAGAGATTCCACGCGCAACGAAGGAAGCGCCAGTGCCACCCGCCGGGAGTGATACTTGTTCATCAGATTTATTACTAAAGGCTCGATACAACTGTAGTCGCCGGAGCTCAGCGATAAAAGCGATATCTCTTCATGGCCGGTTGCCTTAAGTGTTTTTTCGGCCATTTCCATGAGCAATGAAGTATTCCTTTCGCGGTAAGGGCGCCAGAGCATCCCCGCCTGACAGAATCTGCAGCCGCGGGTACAGCCGCGCGCTATTTCCAGAGTAATGCGGTCGTGAATGGTTTGCATCAGCGGAACAACAGGTTTCAACGGATGTTTCCATAAATTGAGATCAACCACATTTCTCTTTTTTATGACCCGATTTTTTCCATGAACAGCGGGCACATAAATGCCGGGAATTTCGGCCAGCTTTTCTATCAGATTATTTCTGGAGAGAGATTTTTTCTTGCCCTCTCGGATCATCGCAATAATTTCCTCTACAACTTCTTCTCCTTCACCGATGACAAAGGCATCAATAAAATCAACAAGCGGCGCCGGATTAAAACAGCAGGGTCCGCCCGCTATTATCAAAGGATGTCCTTCTCTGCGCGCTGTGCGGGCAAGAGGTATGCCTCCTAAATCCAGCATGTTTAATAGGTTGGTGTAGGAGAGTTCATATTGCAAGGAAAAACCGACAACGTCAAAATCAGCGAGCGGTGTTAGTGATTCCAACGAGGTTAGAGGTATTTTCCCGTCGCGCAGTTGTTTTTCCCTGTCCGGCCAGGGGGCGAAGCAACGCTCTGCCGCCACATAGGAAATTTCGTTTAAAATAGAATATAAAATCTGCAAACCGAGATGCGACATGCCGACTTCGTATGTATCCGGGAACGCAAGCAGGAAGCGGACTTCCGCATTATCTTTGCGGACGGCGTTTACCTCCGCGCCGATATAACGGCTGGGTTTTTCGGCGGCAAGCAGAAGTTCATCGAAATTACTGTTGTTCATAAATTGCCTTTTTGTTTGTAACAAAGCCGCCACGCTATTCTTCTGAATCGGAGTAAATATGAGGGTGATACTTGTAAGGATTATTTTTGATATCCTTGAGCATCGACAGCGCCAGTTTTTGGGGGAAATTGACGGAGGCAACATAATCGAGGGAATTCTTTTTGAATGTGTTGATCAAATCCTCGCGGACGGAATCCCGATCTTTCTCGTAAACAAAAGACCTTACCCTTTTGTTTTCATAAGTAAGTTCATCGCCCATAATATTTTTCACCTTAGCGTAATCCTGAGTGTCCGTGAAATAAGACTTCTTTAAAGGAATCTTCGTTTGAAAAGCAATTTCCACCTTGATCGTGTCGGCGGCTATGGGACGGGATATATCAAAAATCTTTAATTTCAATCCATTGACTAATTTTATTTCTTCAATTAATTTCATTTGCTTTAAATTTCGAGTATTATATCCGTGATTCACGGAGGCCGTCCTTAACATTTTTACGCTTGACCTGCAACTATAATCCTTCTATAAATAACAAATTATAAATATTAACGAAGGTGAAGCTTTTCTATGAATGATGTCAATGCCATTTTACTTTTGTCCTGTGCCGATAGCAAGGGGCTTGTTGCCAAAATTTCTGATTTTATTTTTCGTCACAACGGCAATATTGTCCATGCCGATCAGCATACCTCCAAAACAGACAAACTTTTCTTCATGCGGATCGAATGGGAATTGAACGGTTTTGCTCTTGGCTGTGAAGAGATTCATGCCGCTTTCGCGCCTCTAGCGAAACAGTTTAATATGAAATGGAATTTGCATTTTACCGATTATACGCCGCGGATGGCGATCTTTGTCTCTAAACATCTGCATTGTCTGCACGATCTTATTCTGCGCCGACATATGGGAGAATTGGCGGCTGACGTTGAAGCGGTAATCAGCAATCATACTGACGCCCGCGATTTGGTGGAACAGTTCGGACTGAAATTTTTCCACTTTTCGATCACGGAGAAAAACAAGAAGCGGCAGGAAGCAAGAGAATTAAAACTGTTGCGGGAGATGAAGATTGATCTGGTTGTTCTGGCGCGTTACATGCAGATTCTCAACGGAAAATTTCTTGAATATTACCGCAACAGGATAATCAATATTCACCATTCATTTTTGCCTGCGTTTGCCGGAAGCAATCCTTATCAGCAGGCTTATGACCGCGGTGTAAAAATTATCGGCGCGACAGGCCATTACGTAACAGAGCAACTGGACGAAGGACCGATTATTGCACAGGATGTGATCAAAATAAGCCATCGTGATACTGTTGGCGATATTCAGACTAAGAGCAAAGATTTGGAAAGGGTTGTGCTGGCGCGAGCTTTGCGCCTTCATCTGGAAAATAGAATACTTGTTTATGGATCAAAAACAATTGTGTTTGAGTAATTCCGGTTTATCTTTCGAGAATAACAGGTAATCAATAAATGTCTAATTCCAATATATTCGTCCTGTGTCAGCCGGATGAAGGCAAATCCTGTGGTGCCTGTTGCGGCCTCTACAATTATGTGGACAGCTCCCGCAATTCTCTCACGCAGCGTCTGCGTTCGCGAACAAAACGTTTCCAAAAACTTGTCAAAGATTCGGGCGATGTTGAGATTTACGCGAAAGAAACATTAGCAGATGAAGATTTCAGGAAAAGATATGAAGTAATTTATTGTTGCGAATACCTTGGTTTTCTGGACGATTCAGAAAAAAAAGTAGGCTGTCTTCTGCATCCCGAGCAAAATTCCGGCCTCGATTTGCGTGCCTGTTCATTTTATGGACAAGAACTTTGTGCCGGGCATTTTTGTCCCAGCCATCATTTTATTCCACGGTCCCAATCTGAAATCCTGATAAAAATAATTGATGATTGGTATCTTTACGGTCTGGTTTTGACAGACATTGATCTGGTTACGACATATTTTCGCCTGCTGGCCGATAGAGTCGGTGCGGAACTTAAACCGGAAGTATTCGAAAATATATCTTTAAAAAATATTGTTCTGGAATATTTTAATTGGAAACTTACATGGCCGTTTCGTTCGCTGGAAACCAACCGGCTGGGTAAATATTACTTTGACGGATCACAATACATGATCAGTTATATTGACTACGCGAAGTTTGGCCGGGAGATTTCGCCGCTCAATTCTATTTTTCTGAGCCTGTCTTCTTCGTTTAAAAATGCTGAAGAAATTGAGGCGGCTGAGGCGCTGATCTGGTCAAATATTGAAAATTTCATTCGTGAAACTCAAATTCTGAAAGAGAATAACCTAAAGGTCACTATAGGCGTAGCAGAATTTGAAAGTTGTAATGACACTCGCTGACTGTAGGAAGCGTTAGTCGAATTATCCCGCAAAGAGGAGTGTATTAAACTCCAAAGCTTGCTTTGGAGTTTAATACACGTGATTTCTATGTATCGGCGTAATATTTATTGACATAATCTAGTTACTTTGGCTAGTATACAAAAGTTTTCAGGCCAAATTTTAAGGAGATGTTCTAAATGGACGAAATGTCCAAAGAAATCCTTTTTCCCCGCGTTGAGATTCAAAAGCGGGTGCAGAAGTTAGCCGGGCAAATATCCGTTGATTATGCCGGCAGTGATTTGGTCGTCATCGGCATTCTTAAGGGCGCGTTTATTTTTATGGCTGATTTAGTCCGGGAGATAAATATTCCTTGCAAGATAGATTTTGTCAGAGTAGCAAGTTATGGCGCTAGCTCTGAAAGTTTCGGTAAAGTAGTAATGACTAAAGATATTGAAACTTCGATCAAAGGCCGGGATATTTTGATTGTGGAAGACATAGTTGACACGGGCTTGACTTTGCAATATCTTGTTAACTGGCTTAAGGAAAGGAATCCTCATTCGCTAAAGATTTGTGTTTTTTTAGATAAGCGTAAAAGAAGAAAAGTATCCTTTGAAGCTGACTATGTCGGTTTTACAATTGATGATGGTTTTGTGGTAGGTTATGGGCTGGATTTCAATGAACAGTACCGTTTTTTTCCGGATGTTTATGTAATTGATACTAATTAACTATCTGGCATAATGCCAAGTAAGTTTTCAAAATTTCATATTTTAATTTTCGAAAACAACTTGGCATAAACAGTGACAAAAGAGGAGAGGAAATGATCATTCAATGCAGGCAATGCCGGACAAAATTTAAATTTGATGATGCTTTAATGCAGGGGAATGGCGTGTGGCTCCGTTGCAGTCGCTGTGGGCATGTTTACTTTCAGGAAAATCCTCTGATGCAAGCGGAGACAGATTTGCCGGCAGAACCCGCCAAGCCTGTGGAAGAATCCATTCCGGTGGAAAGTTCAGTACCCATGGGGAAATCCCTGCCCGTGGAAAAGAGTACAGAATTGTCGACGAAATCATCACCAATTGTCTATAGGGATGCAGACGGTTTTCATTCTCTTGATAGAGTCATGGAATCAAAAAAATATTTAAATGAAGAAATAAATCTGGATATAGAAAAAAAGCCGGTGAAAAGCGCTGGCGGAGACAAAGAAGAAGTTGAACAAAAAGAATTATCATTCCCAAAGAATTCCGGGAAAATATGGAAAATTGCCGTTTGGTCTGTTTTTGTTATTTTGGTAATTCCCGTTGTAATCTATTTCTTAATTTTTCCGGAATTTGGTGAACAGATTATCAATAATGTTTTAGTATCTGTCGGCATCTCGGAACCGGCGCGGCCGGAAGTTGCTATTAATCAGGTCGTGCAGCTTCATGACGTACGGCATCGGATGATAAACAATTATATCTTGGGACAGATCGGTGTTGTAGAAGGCACTGCCATAAATCGAGCTGATTATCCTATTTCACGCATAATGATAAAGGGAGAGATTCTTGATGCCTATTCGGTTGTTTTAGGAGAACGTACAATTTATGCGGGAAATATTCTGACCGATGAGGAACTTACTAATTTATCCGAAGAAGAAATTTTAACAAAACTTTCCCATCCGGAGGGTCTCAATAATTCCAACGATAAAATTATGCCCAATGGACAGATACCTTTCATGATTGTTTTTTCTCGTGAGCCGGCAGGAGTAATTAAAACAACGGTTGTAACAGTGGGTGCGGAAAGACTTCTTTAAGCATACATCCGCACGGATCATCATTGTGGGCTGTAAAGAAACCAAAAGATTAATAACTCCCCCCCTTCCAAAAAAAACCGGCCTCCTTCCTTTATGTTGTTTGCTTATTATTACCCCACTGCAGAAAGCCCCCAGCTCCCGCTGGGGGTTGAATGCTTTCTGCCAATCGCGGGATGTCGCGTTTTGGAAAGGAGCCTCCAGCTCCTGCCGGAGGGGCTCCACTAATCCACGCAACTTTTTTGAAATGATTTTTTATCCTATTTATGCTATAAGTTAAAATCAAGTTTACCCCCCTTACTTATAAAGCATTCATAAGGCACATTCATGAATGATACAAACAAGCAACTGAAGAATGAAAACACCGGAAGGGTTAAAATTACGGGAATATCCTCGCCTATGGATTTCAAAAAGGCGTCCGGCATCATCTCTGCCCTCAACATGATCAAGATGAATATCGGAATGTATCCGGACGGCCATGCCAGTATAGATGAAAGCATTGAACTGGCCTACACACTTATCCAGAATTACCTTCAAGGTAGATCGGAGATGGTCATTGGCGTCGCCGGGAAAAAACTCATGCTTAATGAAAATGTTCTGGATAAAAAAAATAATACCCTCCAGGAATATGTCCACGCCCTCAACGTTTTCCGTGTCATTTCTCTTAGCCTGAAGCCTACCATAACCAGGAAAGATTTATTCCAGTTCAGCAAAAGATTATCTTCCAAGCCATCAGATATCCGCGCCATGGGCAAGCTGGAAGATATTCTTGCTCGTTCGTCTGTTGATGGCATCAAGGTAAAAACAATCGATGCCGACTATTTTCAACTGACTGATGAAAAAAAGACCCGGAAGAAAACGAAGGATGATAATTTCTGGCTCGAATTAATTTCACGAATGGCATTTGATGCATCGGGGACGGAATTGAAAAGTTCCGATACCGAGAAGTTGACCGGCTCTGACCTCCCGGGATCCATCAGGACGCTCAATGATAAAAGGCAGTATTGGCAGAAGGCAGTCTTAACTTACGATAACATGATCCATGATTATTTATCCGAAATACGAGCAGGCAAGCAGGTTAGTTCGGAGAAATACGAAGCACTGGCCAAGATTGCCGACCTTATCAATAATTTTCATCCTGACTTAAGAAAACAACTTCTGGAAGTGGCGGAAAGGCAGCTCTCCTCCCCACCGGAAACGGAGTTCGCTCTGGAGAACTTGAAATGTTTCCCCAAGGAGATGCTCATGGGGATCCTTCATTTGGCAAATGAAAAGAAAAGACAAATTTCCCCTGCCCTCATTATGTTGCTGCGGAAACTGTCGGCGATCGAGGATGAGAAAAAAGTCCCTCAGCAGATTGACGGGCAGAATATGACACCCTTAGAAATGGGAAAACTCATGAAAAGGGAGGAATATGAAGAATACATTCCTGAGAAGTACGATCAACTGCTTAGAAAACTGTCCAAGGCATCTTCGATGGACGATGCTGTTGCCGAAGACGCATTTCCCCTTTCCGTATATCTGAAGATACTGGATGATGAATATATCGATTTCCGCCTCTGCAAATTGATACTTGCCTTGATGGAGGAAGAGGCCGATGAAAAAAATTATCTCGCTTATTCAAAAAGATTAGCTCTTGTTATTCCTGATCTGCTAAAGGAGGGACAACTTTCATTTCTGATAAGTATTATCGAAACTCTTCGTCGCCATGAGCGGGAAGACGCATCAGAAAAAATTCGTTGCCATGCATTATCTGTTTTGTCGATCTTCACCGATCCCGAAACCATTGCCAGATATGCCACCCCGTTCATCTTAGGAGGGAAAGATAACACGGTGGTACTGACGGAATTTCTCGTTATGAGCGGTGTACAGAACATTCCCTGGCTCTTTGATCTCTACTTGGACCCTTCTACAACGACCTTTGATGCGATTATTGATATTATAAAAGGATTTGGCAGTGATGCCATGGATGAGGCCTCTAAAAGACTAGCGGATCTAACACCGCTGAAGTCCCTTCGTCTCCTGGCATTTTTCCGCAATGTAGGCAATGACAGTACAATTCCACTCCTAAATGAACTATATAAATACGACGACTTCAACGTCAGGAAGGAAATCCTGGAAATACTTTTTATGTTCAAAGATTCAGAGGCTATCGATCTGCTGCGTAAAAGCATCCATTCCTTGAACCGTGAAGAGGTTCAGCAGGCGGTGAGCCTGACTTTTCATTTTGAAGTCAGGGAGTTGATGGGAGATTTAATGTCCATCCTGAAAACATTTTACATTCGTGAAGAGGATGCCATTCTGAATGAATGGATTATCCGGTGGTTGGGAAATACAGGACATCCCTGGGCAGTGCCTTACATGGAAAAAATCATGGCAGTCAGGCTCACTCTGTCTCCTCAACGGCTCTCACAGATGAAAGAGATCATCTATGAATACCTGGAACATTTTCCCCGGCAGAATGTCCTATCACTCCTGAAGCGAGGCTCAAAATCATGGAACAGGAGAATCAGGGCAAACTGCCTGAAGTTAATAGGACAAAAGGAATCATAATATGGCCGATATAAGTAATCAGCAGAAAATCGGCAGGATCATCTCCCGGTTAACTGTGGCTATCCAGAATGCCGGCATGTACCCCGATAACCATCCACAGGTCCTTACCCATACTAAGGAAGCCTATGCTCTTCTGAACCTGTTGCTTAAAGATGTGCGAGAAGTTACCATCCTTATGATAGATGATTATTTAATTGCGGACAACAAACCCCTGCTAATTTCCGGTTTTTATGAAGCCGCTTTTATCATGTTCATGAAGAAAAAGGGCGTCGAATGGATATCTTTCTCAAGTGGTTTGCCTTTTGCTCAATTCGAGGATTTGATCCGCGGTTTTGCCGCTTCGGGAAGTTCATTCATGAACTCGACGCGATATATCAAGCTAGGCATAATTAAACTCAAGGAAAGCGACAAATTCGGTGCGGCGGAGAGGCCCGGTCTGGAGGAATCCGACAATTATACAGCGAATGTTCTGGATCTCCGGTTGCAGTCAAAGGAACATATGATCGAAAAAATTTACCAGAGTTGCCGGGATGAAAACAACATCGATCTCAACCTCGTGGATCAAATCGTCGCTGACTTTATGTTGAGTATTCATGAATCACACCCCCTAAAGCTTCTCGCGGAAATTAAATCGAACGACGAGTACACCTTCACCCATTCATCCAATGTGGGTATTCTTGCTATGGCCCTGGCGGAGCACCTTGGTTTTAAAGGACATCACCTTAAAAAAATAGGAATTTCCGCCTGCCTTCATGACGTGGGAAAAGCAATGACTCCTGATGATATTTTGTCAAAGGAGGGCCCTTTGACAAAAAAAGAACGGCTTGTTATGGAAGAACATGTCATCAAGGGAGCCATGTACCTGATGAAATTGAAAGGGATAAACAATATGGCTATTCTTGCCGCGATCGAGCACCACATCAAATACGACGGCAGCGGCTATCCGAGGATTAAGGGAGGCTGGGAACCGAACATCGTCAGCCAGATAATCGCCCTCGCTGATGTCTATGATGCCCTGCGATCGGTACGCCCTTACCGCGATCCTATGCCCCAGGATCAAATCATCAGGATTCTGACCGATGAAAGCGGCACAAAATTCAATCCTCATATTGTACAATGCTTTTTAAAAATCATTCAACAATAGCGCGTTTGCCAATCATAGGGTGTGACACGTGAATTTTAAGGATTAATGCATTTCTCGATTGTGTTTCTGCTGACCACTCCTTCGCGCAGAATAACAGGGGGATCGCAAGTGATGTCAATAATGGTGGAACCGGCATTGCCCGGAGTAGTGCCCAGATCAACAATAGCGTCAATTTTATCACCTATCTGTTGGGCAACTTGAGAACCTAGTGTACATTCGGGTGCGCCGGATAAATTAGCGCTTGTAGCGGTGAGAGGTTTTTTTAGTTTTAAAACTATTTTCAAGGCAAGTGGATGGCTGGAAACACGCAGGCCGATTTTGTCGCTTCCCGCTGTGAGCAGTAGCGATATTTTATTTGAAGCCCGAAAGACAATTGTCAGCGCTCCCGGCCAGAAAGCGGCCATCAACTTACGGGCAGATTCAGGAATTTCTTGAACAAGGGGGGGGATATCATCCATTTGGCCGATTATTAGAGAAACAGGATTTTTTAAATCCCTACCTTTGGCGGCAAAAACTTTCTTGATCGCTTTTTCGTTTGTTGCGTCCGCGCCGAGTCCGTAAAAAGTTTCTGTCGGATAGGCGATAATACCGCCGCTCGTTAGGATTTCCACCGCTCTGGCGAGAATCTTTTCTTCGGAATTATCCGCGCTTATTTTCAGGATTTCCGGCATGTCAAGGTTTCCTGTTTTCTCTCCACATCCTTGGCCATTTTTTTCATATAAGAGGAAAGTTTTGCGCTCAGTTCTTTATCTTCAACGGCAAGGACGCGCACGGCAAATAAAGCGGCGTTTTTGGCTCCGGCTTTGCCTATGGCCATTGTGGCTACCGGAATCCCGCCGGGCATTTGCACGGTGGAGAGCAGAGCATCAAGGCCGTTGAGAGAAGTGGCGTCAATCGGAACGCCGATTACCGGAAGAATGGTCTGAGAAGCGATTACGCCGGCGAGGTGAGCGGCCGCTCCCGCTCCGACGATAATCACTTTAACGCCGCGCCCGGCTGCCGAAACCGCAAACTTAGTTGTTCTCAAAGGCGTGCGATGAGCCGAAGTCAAGACCATTTCATAACCGATGCCAAAATTTTCCAAAACCTTGGTTGCTTCAGTCATGACGGGTAAATCCGAACCACTGCCCATCACCACGCTTACCAATAGATTTTTCTTGCCACTTTTTGCTTTCATGCAAGCTCCTTTGTATATAGATAGTATTGCTGTCTATATTCGTTAGTATTTAACGTATCAAGGCAGTATTTGCAAGAGAATAAACATTTCTCCCAAATCCAGTTGACATACGAATCTTCTCTTCATATACTTCGGCAGCAAAAAGCTTCATCCATAAGAAGGAGAGATGTAAAAATGAAACAGAACTTATACGAATATCTGGCCGGCAACGATTATCCGGGCCGCGGCATCTGCATCGGAAAAACGCCTGACGGCAAGAAAGCCATTTTTGCCTACTTTATCATGGGCCGCAGCGTTAACAGCCGCAACCGTGTGTTTGACCCCATTGAAGGCGGCGTCCGCACCAAAGCGGCCGACCCTTCCAAAATGACGGATTCGCATCTGATTATTTACAATCCCGTTTTGACGCTGGGGAGCACGACGATTGTGACCAACGGCGACCAGACCAATACCATCTATGATTTCATGACGCGCAACGAATTTTCCGGCTTTGGCTTTGAAGCCGCGCTGAACACCCGCACCTTTGAGGACGACGGCCCCAATTGGACGCCTCGCATTTCCGGTATAGTGGATATGCGCACGGGCGGCTATAAGCTCAACATTTTAAAAAGTTGTGATGGCGATGAGAATAGTGTTCAGCGTTTTACCTTCGATTATTCGCAACCTCTGGCCGGCGAGGGACACTTCATCAGCACCTACAAGTGCAACGGGACACCGATTCCCAGTTTTGAGGGCGAACCGTTGCACGTCACTATCGACGACGAGGATCCCAATGAATATGCTGGCAAGCTGTGGGAAGCCTTGAACGAGGATAATAAGGTGAGCCTGTTCGTGCGCGCCATCAACCTGGCAACACAGGATTACGAGGACGTCATCATCAACAAATACAAAACGGTGGAGGGATAATCAATGAACGAAATCGAACTCAAATACGGCTGCAACCCCAACCAAAAGCCTGCCCGAATCTTCATGGCGGACGGCAGCAATCTTCCTGTTGAAGTATTAAACGGCAAGCCCGGCTACATCAACTTTTTGGACGCGTTCAACAGCTGGCAGCTCGTGAAAGAACTCAAAGAGAATACAGGCATGGTTGCCGCGGCATCCTTTAAACATGTTTCTCCCGCAGGCGCTGCACTGGGCTATCCACTGGACAGAGTTCTGCGCAAGATGTATCACATCGACTCAAAGATGAAGCTCTCCCCGCTTGCCTGCGCCTACGCGCGCGCCCGCGGCGCCGACCGCATGAGCAGCTTCGGCGACTGGATTGCGCTTAGCGATGTTTGCGACGTGCCCACGGCGAAGATCATCAAGTCCGAAGTTACCGACGGCATCATTGCCCCCGGCTATGAACCGGAAGCGCTGGAAATTTTAAAATCCAAAAAAGGCGGCAGCTACAACGTAGTTAGAATCGATTCTAATTACGTGCCCGTTTCTCTGGAGCACAAGCAGGTGTATGGCATTACCTTTGAACAGGGACGCAACGACCTGAAGATTGACAGCCACCTATTGGAAAACATGGTAACAGAAAATAAAACCCTAACCGATGAGCAGAAACGCGACCTGGTGCTTGCCCTGATTACATTGAAGTACACGCAGTCCAACAGCGTATGCTATGTGAAGGACGGCCAGGTCATCGGCGTGGGCGCGGGACAGCAGAGCCGCGTCCACTGTACCCGTCTCGCCGGACAGAAAGCCGATAATTGGCAACTGCGCCATATGCCCAAGGTGCTGAATCTGCCTTTCCGCGACGATGTTGCCAAACCCAATCGTGACAATGCCATAGACGTTTACCTGGGCGATACTCCGGAAGACGTGATCGGCGACGACGTCTGGGCGGAAACCTTTACCAAACAGCCCAAGCCTTTGACGAAGGCTCAAAAGAAAAAATGGCTGAGCAAGGTGACCGGCGTATGCTTAGGCAGCGACGCGTTCTTCCCCTTCGGAGACAACATTGAGCGCGCGCACCGCAGCGGCGTGACCGCCATTGTCGAGGCGGGCGGTTCCATCCGCGACCAGCAGGTAATTGACACCTGCAACAAGTACGGCATTGCCATGGCCTTTTGCGGTCTGCGCCTGTTCCACCATTAAATATACAATTTAACTTCAAGGGAGGTTATACAATATAATGGAAAGCTTAAAAGAATTGCAGTTGCGTTATGAATCCCTCAAAGGGCTTGGTTTGAAATTGAATATTGAACGCGGCCAGCCGGGAGACAATAATTTTGATCTGTCCAATGCCCTGTTTGGCATTGTAACGGAAAAAGACATCAAAACTCAAAGCGGTTTCGATATCCGCAATTATCCCGGAGGCGTTTTGGGTCTTCCGGAGGCGCGCGAATTATTTTGCGGCATTCTCGGCGCGAAAGCAGAAGAGACGATGGTCGGCAACAATGCCAGCCTGCAAATTCTCTCCCAGGTTCTAATGTGGGCGCTCCTGCGAGGGCTTATCGGAAGCCCCGCGCCCTGGTGCAAAGCCGATAAGCCGAAGATGATCGTTACCGTGCCCGGCTATGACCGGCATTTTACGCTCCTTTCCGAAATGGGATTCGAGATGATTCAGGTTAAAATGACAAAAGACGGGCCGGATATGGTAGAAGTCGAAAAAGCCGTGGCGGCAGACTTCGCCGTCAAGGGAATACTTTTTGTGCCCACCTATTCCAATCCTACCGGAGACATGGTTTCCGACGACACCGTGAAAAGACTGGCCTCTATGAAAACGGCCGCGCCGGATTTCACTATATTTGCTGATGATGCCTATGTCGTCCACCATCTGGTTGACAATCCCCAGAAGCCGAAAAATCTCCTACGAGCCTGCGAGGAAGCGGGGAACCCCAACAGGGTTTATCTCTTCAGTTCAACATCCAAGATCACATTTTCCGGCGCGGGGCTGGGTTTCATGGCGACAAGCGTGGCCAACCTGGCGTATATTTCAAAACTATTCGGGACTATGTTCATCGGACCAAACAAAGTGGAACAGTTGCGACACGTAAAATTCCTCGGTGCTTATCCGGGTGGGGTTGCAGGCTTAATGAAAGAACATGCCAAACTTCTGAAACCCAAATTCGACATCACTCAAAAAGTGCTGTCGAAAGAACTTGGAGCAACAGGTCTTGCCGCTTGGAGCAACCCGCAGGGCGGTTACTTCATCAGTCTGGACACAGTAAAACCGGTTGCCAAACGAGCCGTGGCGCTATGCAAAGAGGCAGGCGTTGCTATCACACCGGCCGGCGCGACATTTCCTTTCGGCAAAGACCCCAAAGATGCCAATATCAGGATTTCCCCAACCCGTCCGCCCGTTGCCGAACTGGAAAAAGCCATCGAAGTGTTGGCAGTCTGCATTAAACTGGCCTCGGCGGAATACGACAGCGCCAGGAAATAAAAGAGTTTCCTTTATCCCGTGAAGCGTCATTCCGGACAAGCGAAGCGCGATCCGGAATCCAGGAATCTTGGAGAATGAATATTGGTATTCTGAATTTATTATCTTATCTTAACATATCCAGGAATTGACCATATACCTTTAGGAACATTGGTTTTTTCTTTTCCAATTTTTAAATATTTACATTTTAAATAATCTTGTTCTGCCTTGAATAAAATATATCCATTAGGATCAAAAAGTGCACCAGGAAAATAAGATAGATTATTATAGAAATGTCCATCGCAATGATACAATGCATGTCTAGCTCCTACTTTCCATTCTCTATTCAATCTATTTCCTGACATGCCATGAGGAAATGACAAATTAGTACTCTTTTTCGGGCTTGAATACCCCATAGATACCTTCTTTGAAGCTGATTCAATATTCTCTTTTGTAACAAATTCATTTTTATTTCCCATCACGGTTTGATCGCTTGAAGCATCAAGCCCAGCCAATTTTCGAAGTATTGAATTTGGTGTATCTTCAAAAGGCCGTGCATGTTTTTGCAACCAAGCATAAACTTCATCATCTATTCTTATTATTGGTGACATATTTCCTCCTCATTGCTTTACTATTTGTTACAGTGTAACAAAAATTTATCAATTTGTCAAATTTATCGATAAGCACTTGATAAATGAAGGAAATTAATAGAAATGCACTTTAACCAATAGTGGATGAATGTTGGACGGAATGAGTTGCGGAGTTCCGGGGATATAACACTTAATCATAATGCACCCCCTCTACACTGCCATTCTCAGGGGATGCACTTCGCGGAAAACCTGTTGAGCCAAAGCGTCTTCCGCTGTATCCATATCGAAACGGCTTTGCAGATTAATCCAGTAGCGCGGTTCTTGACCAAAATACCTGCCCAATCTGAGCGCGAGTTCTGCATTGACGGGACGTTTGCCGCTGACAACATAGCTGATGCGCATGGCCGGAACACCTATATCATGTGCCAACCGATACTGAGAAAGCTCCAACTCGTCCAATAATTCTTTTAAATAAACACCCGGGTGAACGGGTTGAATACGTTTTTTAGTCATAATAAACCTCCTTAGTGGTAATCAACAATCTCAACTTTTTCGGCATTACCATTATGCCAAACAAAGCAAATACGCCATTGATCGTTGATTCTTATGCTCCATTGCCCCTTCCGTTTTCCTTTCAATGCTTCTATGTGATTGGATGGCGGCAGACGCAAATCTTCAACTTTGATTGCCGCGTCAACAGCATTGAGTTTCATAAACGCCCGTTGTTGGATATCCAGAGGGAACTTATGCGAATGCTCACGATGAAATATCTTTTCAGTCTCACGGCAACGAAACGATTTAATCATGCAAGGATAGTAAACAATAAGTTTACTAATGTCAAGCTGATTGTCTGGCCGAGTTTAGGGAGCGTAACAATTAGTTATAGTTACAGGTGCAAGAAATAAGGATTTTCCTTCTGACATCCGCTTTTTATGATCTGAAAAATGGTTTGCAATTCCTACGTCGCTTCGGGAATAATTTCACTTACGCTTTGAGCATCGCATAGCTCGTTCTCCTACGTCGTTACACTCCTAGGGAATTATGATGTACTCATTATCCCACTTCGCTTCGCTCCTGGGATAGTTCGGCTTACGCTTTAATGAGCCTTGATTTTCCGTAACGTAGTGCCCGGAAAATCATAGAGCGAATTATCCCGCCACCTTCAGGTGGCAGGGACGAGCTTCGTTACACTCGTCTTCAGCTTGCCTCACTATCATTCTGTCAATCTTCGACAAAGGCAATTTTTTCAAATCGGTTTGCGATGTCCATCGCCAATTTTGGCACCCAAGCGGTTTGGGGGCGCCTTTCAGCAAACGGCATTTATATGCCTGAAGGGTTATGCGAAAGTGTGTGTAGGTATGATTGACCGAGGCCAGATATTTTCCCGGCCGGATGGAAATGCCCAGTTCTTCTTTCACGCTACGCCTCAAACTTTTTTCCATGTCTTCATCTGCTGTAATAAAACCGCCGGGCAGTTTCCACAAAGAGGCCAGCAATCCTGATGTCGGCCTCTGAACAACCAGCAGCATGCCCTTTGAATTTCTGATGACGGCGGCAGTTGCCTGACGATGAGGGATTGCGGGCGCCTTCCGGGTTATCGGAAGAACGTTTTGTAAATCGTGAAGCCGAGCCTGACAAAGGTTGGCTACCGGACAACGGGAACAGTCGGGATTTTTGGCTTTACAGATCGTCGCCCCCAGATCCATCAGGGCCTGATTGAAATCGCCGGGATGTTTGGCCGGTATCAGCGAAGCGGCAAGTTTCAGTAACTGCCTTTGTTCCCGTGTGTCATCCATAGGTTTGCGGATGGCAAAAAGACGGCATAAAATCCGGCGGACATTTCCGTCAACAGCGAGAATAGCCTGTCCATAAGCAATACTTAAGATTGCACCGGCTGTGTATTCACCGATGCCCGGCAGTGTTTTTATTTCTTCCAGGTTATCGGGGATCCGGCCACCGAACTTTTTCACAATCATCCGGGCGGCAGCGTGAATATTTCTGGCCCGTGAATAGTAACCCAGGTTTTCCCAGACCTTGAGCACATTCTGCAAGGGGGCGCGAGCCAGCGAGGAAACGGTGGGAAAAGCTTTCAGGAAACGATGATAGTAAGGAATCACCGTATCAACCTGAGTTTGCTGGAGCATGATCTCCGAAATCCAGATACGGTAAGGATCGTTTGTTTTGCGCCAGGGAAGGGAGCGTTGATTTCGCTTGTACCAGGCTAATAGTTGGCGTCCCAAAGGACTTTTGATTTTATCGATATCTTTTATCATCGCAATATGTATATCGCATAACCGGAAACATCGCAATGAACTAGGTGTTGATAAGACTCGCTATTTTATTCTAAATTATTATCTATATTTTCCCCCTTTTTATCTTGACTTATTAATCGCTAATATCTAAGAACCATTTATTCAAAGTAAAAGAGGAGATGTTATGAAAAACGATTTAAAGGCAGTTATCGAAACAAGTAAAGGAACAATTAATATAAAACTTTTTGCCGGGCAGACGCCGGTTACCGTGGGGAATTTTGTCAATCTGGCGCGGCGAGGATATTATGATGGTTTAAATTTTCATCGGGTAATTCCAAATTTCATGATTCAGGGCGGATGTCCTTTTGGCGATGGCCGCGGCGGACCCGGATACAAATTTCAGGATGAATTTGTCAAAGAATTACGCCACAGCAAACCCGGCATTCTTTCCATGGCTAACGCCGGACCGCAAACCAACGGCAGCCAGTTTTTCATCACACACGTTGATACACCCTGGTTGGACGGCAAACACACAGTCTTCGGCGAAGTGGCAAGCGCTGCCGATCAGATGGTTGTCAATAAGATTGCTCAAGGCGACAAAATCAAGTCTATAGTAATTAAAGGGGATGTCGCGGAATTAATGGAGAAAGTCCAACCGATGATCGATAAATGGAATAGCGCCTTGGATGCGAATTTTCCCAAACTGTCGAAATTATAGGAATAGTCTTTTGTCCGCGAGTGAAGAGTCTTTAATATTAGCTATTAATTCCCTGTCGAAAATATACTGGCTTGCTGTCTGTTGACATTTTGACCATATTCATATATAAGTACATATAATTTAACCTATGTATCTTTCTATTAAAAGGGATTTATTATGTCTACAGTATTAAAACAGGCTAACTTTCAGCTTCCCGAAGATTTAATTAAAGAGCTTCGTGAAAATGTCGGCAAACGAATGCAAAGTAAATTTGTCTCAAGTGCCTTGCGGAGAGAATTGCAGCGCTTGCGTCTGCTCAAGGCGTTGGATATTTCCTTTGGCGCCTGGAAAAAGGAACAACATCCTGAACTGGCAGGCGGCATAGATAAATTTGTCCGTGCCGGCAGAAAATCTTCGAGAGGAAAACTCCATGATACAGGAAATAGTCATTGACACCGATGTCCTTATAAACTGCCTGCGCGGTAATATAGATGCCCTCAATTTGTTGAAGGAGCTTGCTCAAACTAACGTTCTAAGCTGCTCCGCAATAACAGTTGCCGAAATATATGCGGGAATGAAGGAAAAGGAACGTCAAAAAACGGAACTTTTGTTAAATAGCTTGTCTATTATTAATGTTGATAAAAAAATTGCCGAACACGCCGGTATTTACCGCAGAGAAACAAAAAGCCATAGTCTGGAACTTGACGATTCTCTTATTGCCGCAACTTGTCTGGTGAAAAAAGCTGTTTTAGTTACGAAAAATATAAAACATTATCCAATGAATGATATTAAAAAGATAGCAATGAAATAATAAATTATGACTGAGTTAGTATATTCTCTGTTGGATAGAGAATTCGGCAGTCAGTGACTGAATACAGGAGACAAATGTTATGAGAAAAGTAGAAGCAACTCCGGAAAAGATGGTGGAGAAAGACGGAAAGATTAATTTCGGGACATTCCGTACGCCTTTTCGTAACGTGAATATTCTCGACGCGCCGCTTTATTCATCATCATTTAAAGTTCCCGTTTTTTGGAAGAACTTTCGTCTTAAAGAATGGCAGCACTTTGGCATTATAACGCAAACTCATTACTTCGGCATGGTTATCTTCAATGCCAAATTTATGGGTGTTTCCTTTTTTTATGCTTATGACAGAATAGCAAATAAACGTTTTGAGCATAGCATGCAAGCACCGGGCGGGGCATCGCGCATTGCCGGGCAGGTCTATGATGACTATTGTGAATTCAGGAAAAAAGGTTACCTGTTGCGTTTTGAGAACCGGCTGAATGAAGGATTTCACAAAATCATTATCGATATTGAAGGCAAGAAAGACCTGCCCGCTGTCAAAGGAGAAATCAAGATATTTGAAAACTTGAATACTATTGAACCTCTTGTTCAGGTATCTCCTGTCACATTATTCAGGCCGTTTTATACGCACAAGATGGCCGCGCCTGCGGAAGGAACGATTAAAATGGGAGATAAAGAAATTTTGATTAATCGGAAGCAGGACATCGCCTTGCTGGATGAACAAAAAACGTATTACCCCTATTTCAGCTTTTGGAAATGGGCGACAGCTGCCGGTTATAACGAGCACGGAGAGCTTTTAGCCTTTAATCTTTGTCAGAATTTAATGACCGATGATGAAGATTTTAATGAAAACTGCATGTGGGTTGACGGGAAAATTTTCTGCCTGAAATCGGCGCGCTTTAAATTTGAGGAAAAAAACGTTTTGCGTCCTTGGGAAGTCAGGACAACAGACGGATACATGGATTTGCAGCTAAAGCCATCAGGTGAAAGAGCCGAAAAAATCAATCTTGGATTAGTTGTTTCCGACTTTCACCAACTGTTCGGCCTATACAACGGTAGATTCAAAGATGAAAATAACCGGATTTATCAGATGAACAATCTTTTCGGACTTGCGGAACATCACGTGACGAGATATTAAAATTGAAGGGGTAAGGGACTGTTTCCCTATAAATATACGGCCATAGCCGAATGCCTCTGAGCGTTTATCCCCTATGCTGTTATATTGCTTAAAATAGTAAAATAGTTTATAATACCATTATGAGTCCAACAATTTTCAGAGAAAAAGGATATCGGTATTATTCGTGAAACTCCAATTCCAAAAGCGCAGCGTATCGGAATTGGCAAGTTGAACAATCCCGCAAAGCGGAGGGTACTATACCCGTGGTTTCCTTTCCAATGAAGAAAACCGCGTTCATGTGCATGTTACATGTGACAAGGGTGAAGCAAAATTTTGGTTGGAACCAATTGTATCTTTAGCTGCTTATTATGGACTTAATTCAAAAAGATTGGCCGAAGTTCAAAAAATTGTTGAGGAACACGAAAATGAGATCATTAAAGCCTGGCAAAAACATTTTAGTCAACGTTGAAAATATTACGCCTTTTGGCATCTGGATTTTTGTGAAGAAAAATGAATACTTTCTGAGCTATGGAGACTACCCTTATTTTAAAGACCAGACGCTGAAATCTATCCAAAATGTAAAATTGGTTCACGACTATCATTTGTACTGGCCGGATTTAGATATCGACCTGGAAATTGACAATTTCGAAAACCCGCAGAAATATCCCTTGAAATCAAAAGTGTTTAAATCTACACACTCGAATAATCCATTCGGACGAGTTATGAACGCACGGTAATTTCATGTCTCGGTTATTCTTTTCGTATCTTCTTCATATGATCAATGCGCTTCTGGATTAGGGCGTCTGTGCCAATGTCCGTACGATAGGCGACGGGACCTTTGACGGCTTTCACGCCTTCCTCGGCGATTTTGCGGGCGTCGGCCAGATTATCGGCGATTCCAACAATGCCGATAGCCCGCGAAGAACTCAAATACAATCCGTCTTCTTTCTTATCCACAGATGAATAGTAAAGTCTGGCTTTTCCAACATCGCCGATTTCGATTTTTGCTTTTGAAGACGCGGCATCGGGGTGATCGGCCGGCAGACCGTAGCCTTTCGGCACGACATATTTACAAACGGTCGCTTTGTGTTCGAATTCAATCTTTATTGTATCCAAAGTTCCGGCAATAATGTGGCGGCAAATTTCTACAAAATCTGTTTTTAAAAGCGGCAGAATGTTCATGGCTTCCGGATCGCCAAAGCGGGCATTGTATTCCAAAAGCTTCACGCCGGTTTTGGTGGCGATAAATCCGCCGTACATTATTCCTTTGTAGGGGCTGCCCGTTTCCTTTAATAACGCTGCCGCAACCTGACGGGTGATCTCCAGTCCGTCTTGCAAATCCTGCCCCTTGAGAAAAGGCATCGAATGATCGGGCAGGGAATAAGACCCCATGCCGCCGGTATTTGGGCCTTTGTCGCCTTCAAATCTTCTTTTGTGATCCTGCACCAGCGGCGTGGCAACCACAGTTTTTCCGTCGCACAGGCACTGCAAGGAAAATTCCTCGCCGTCGAATTTTTCTTCGATGATCAGGGATGAACTTTCCTTCAAAATCTTAGTGCACAATCGAAGAGCCTCTTCTTTAGTCACAAAATGATCACCCTGAACCAGCACGCCTTTGCCGCTGGTCAAGCCGTCAGGCTTGATGACAATGCCTTCCAGTTGATTTAAGAAATCTTCCACGCCATCAATCGCGTTAAATACTTTGAACTGAGGATTGCCGGGAATATTATATTTTTTAACCAGATTACGGGTAAACGATTTGGAAGTCTCCAACCTGGCTAGGCTCTTGGTCGGCCCGACCGAAGGAATGTTTATTTTTGTCAGAGCGTCGGCAGCGCCATTGTTAAGCGGATCTTCCGGTCCGATGACAGCAAATTCAATTTTATTTTCTGCGGCAAACCCAGTAATTGACTCCAGATCGGCATAACTTCCCAATTTAATATTTTCAGAAAGAGAAGCAATGCCCGGATTGTTCGATTTCATAAATGAAAATAAATTTGGTTTCTGCGCAGAGCGCGTAATCGCTTCAGCAAGCGCATGCTCACGGGCGCCGTTTCCTATAAGCAGTATGTTGGGCATAACCAGAATCTCCTGTTTTTAATTTTTACGATTGTAAGACATATCACGGGTATTAATCACAAGGCAAGCCTAGAATCCTAATAATGCTTCAAGAGGTTGTGAATAATACCCTCCGCTTGTCGCGGGATATCCCCGCGTCGCTTCGCTCCTGGGATAATTCGACTAGCGCTTCAATCTTCACTTCGTTCGTTTTTAGCGAGTCTCATTAAATTTGAGTCTCACAATAAAAAGAATAATATTTGCTGTCAATGGAATAATCAATAATGAAGGCATAGTTTCTTTTTTTTCTATAATCTGCTAAATTATGCTTAACAAACAACATCAACGAGGGGGCAGATAATTGGGTTGGAATGCTGATATTGTTGTCCTGATCATTCTTTTTATGCTTTCCGGATTTTTTTCTTCGGCGGAGGCAGCTCTGCTTTCGCTGAGAGATTTACATTTGCATAGGATGGAACATGATAACTATCCGTTTTTTGACTATGTTGTTAAGTTGCTTTCCAATCAGCGCCGTCTGCTGATTACAATAGTAACAAGCAACGAGGTTGTAAATATAAGCATTTCCATTCTGGCGGCCTCATTTTTCATCAGTCTTTTGGGAAGCAAAGGGCAATGGATTTCCATTGTTTTCACAAGTGTTGTTTTGCTCTTTGTCGGTGAAGCCATTCCCAAGACATTCGGCGTTACTTATCCGATGCAGATTTCCTCTTTGGTTGCCCCTTTGCTTATGGCAATTTCGCGTCTGGAGTATCCGGTAGTTGCTTCTCTGGAAAAAATTTCCGGGCTTTTTCTGAATCGTTACGGTGCCAATAAATCAGAGGAATCGGAAGCCCTGATGGAGGATGAATTCAAAACGCTTGTTGACGCCGGCAGTCTGGAAGGAGTTGTGGATGAATCGCAAAAAGAATTAATCGGGAAAATATTTGAGTTTGGAGACAGGTCGGTGACGGACATCATGATATCCCGCGTGGATATGTTTTGTCTCCCGCTGGATATGCCGGTTGAGGAAATGCTTCAGTCCATAGTTCAGGCAAGGCAGGAGCGCGTGCCTGTTTACAGCGAAGATAGAGACGATATTGTCGGGATTTTATTTGCCCGTGACTTGCTCAATAACGTCTGGCGCGGCAGGATGGATGAAAGTATTCAAAATCTTCTGGTAAAACCGTATTTTATTCCTGAACAAAAAACCGTTCACGGGCTTCTGCATGATTTCCAGAAAAACTTTCTGCAGATTGCCATTGTAGTTGACGAATACGGCGGAGTTTCCGGAATGATTACACTGGAGCACATTCTGGAGCATCTTTTTGAAGAGACTGAGGGCACTGATGAAGCGTGTGGTGACGGCTGTGAGAAAATTGATGAACAGACGATTATTGTTCCCGGTAATATGCCGGTTGAACAGTGCAATAAGCATATCGACGCTGAACTGCCGGAGGAAGAGTTCGATACTATTGGAGGATTTGTCCTCCATCTGTTCGGAAAAATGCCGCAAAAAGGAGAAGAAGTGCGCTCGGACGGGTATGTCTTTAGCGTTAATGATGTCAGCAAGACAAGAATACTGAAAGTAAAAATAACCAGAGAACTGCCCGAGGTGCAGAAAGAACAATGAGCTTTTATTTAATCATCGCGGCCATATTGTTTTGTCTGATGCTGGAAATGCTGTATTCCGGCGGCGAAGTGGCGCTGTTTGCTTCCGACATCAATAAACTGAAAAATCGCGCTCATCAGGGCTCACACGCCGCTGAACAGGCTGTTAAACTAAAAAAGAGGCCGGAGTGGTTTATTTCCACCGCGCTTGTCGGGACAAATCTGGCGATTATCATCGCCTCCACGCTGGCGACAGGCCTTTTGATATCTTTTTATGGGCTCGAGCGTGGCGAAAAAATAGCCTTCTTGATTATGATACCGACACTGTTTTTGATGATTATTGCGCGCAGCGTATTTCTTTATTACGCGGAAGCCATGGCGGTCAGAGTCGCCTGGTTTATCCGTGTTTCATCAGTTCTTTTTTATCCGGTCGCTTTTTTGATTGCGGCTGTATCCAGAGGGACAGTTCATCTTTCTTCCGACAGTAAAATCGGACAGACTTCCCACATCACCAAGGAAGGGCTGAAATATATTTTAGGTGAAAAGACAAAGGGAGGCGATATCCTGACCAGGGAAAAGGAAATGGTTGCCCGCGTGTTTGATTTTTCCGAACTGACAGCGGAAAAAATCATGGTGCCTATTTCCACTTTGACTTCATTACCTGCTTCCATGAAAATTTCAGAAGCCGTGGGCGTCGTGGCCGATAAGAAATATATGCGCATTCCCGTATATGCCGATACTGTTTACAACATTGTAGGAATTCTTAACTACTTCGATTTATTAGAAAATGCTGCTCAAAGACAGACTTTCCGAAGAAGGAGTAGGCGAGGCAACTGTAGCTTCCTGTATGCGCACGGATGTTTTTTACGTGCCGGAGACAAAAAAAGCCAGTGAATTGCTCGCGGCGATGCAGAAAAAACAGGAGCAGATGGCGGTGGTGGTGGATGAATACGGTGGCGCGATAGGCGTTGTCACCATAGAGGATATCGGGGAAGAAATCGTCGGAACCATTGATGAATACGTCACGGGAGAAAAACTATACAGAAAAATCGATTCGGGCCGTTATCTTGTATCAGGGCGATTGGAGATGGACACTTTGCGACAATTGCTAAAAACGAAATTACCCGAAGGAAACTATGAAACAGTCGGCGGTTTTCTGATGCAGCAGATGGGAAGAATTCCCAAGCCTAAAGAAAGATATCAGTATGGAGGAATTACGTTCATCATTGAAAACGCCGATCAGAAATCAATAAAAGAGGTAATGGTGATTTCTCCGGCGCAGTAAAGAGGCTATTGAAAAACGCCCATCTGCTGTGTTGCGCTGCAAACCGCACCGCTCAACGTATGTATAATACGCCTCGCGATACGGTTTTTGCGCGCCTTGCATCTGAGCATTTTTGAACAGCCCCAAATTGGTGTATGTTGTTTTTGTCATTCCCGCGGCGGCGGGAATCCAGAATCAAAAATACTGACAACTAATATTTCAAGATCTGACCATATTTAATATTGAAACAATGTCTTGGAGGTGAGTGATGCCAATTGAACAATTTAAACAAACATTAATTGAAAGATTGAGACAAGACATAATACCTAAAAGTATTTCAAATGAGAAGGAATTTGAATTAAGTTTTGTAAAAAAAATTGCATATGCTGTTTGTAAAACAGAAAAGGATATTTATTTATATAGTCATCCCTGGGCAGAAAAGGGGAAAGAAAAAGCTCATTGTGTCCCTGATTGTGAAAGTGCACATGCAGGCAAAGGACACATTCAAGAAGGATGTGATAAATGTTGGTATCAAAGTAAAAAATGGGGTACTGTAAATGTGTTCGGAACAAAAAACAATTTCGACTTGGTTGCCATAGACACTTGTAATCGTAAATTGGTTGTTGAAATAAAATATGTATCATTTAAGAATAATAGAAAGCCAAATGGAGAAATACAAAGATTCTTGGGACAATGCGCAATGGCGGCATCTAAATTTGATTTTGTTGTTGGTATGTGCGGATATAACGGGGTGATAAATCCAGACTACGATTTGGATACAAGACAATTCATGAAATGGTCCGAAAATAATAATATAAATATTATTTTCCGTTCGGCTTCTGAATAGAAAATTTAGATGGGTTTTAGAGGTCAGATACTTAATTAAGAAAAATATTTTGATTCCTACTTTCGCGGGAATGACAAACTATTAAGGATTGATAAAGTGAAAGAAAATAAATTTTGCGCTGTGATTCTGGCAGCGGGGAAAGGCACCCGCATGAAATCGGATTTGGCTAAGGTGCTGCATATTCTGAACGGCAAGCCTCTTCTTCATTATTCTCTAGCGGCGGCAAAAGAAGCCGGAGCGGAAAAAATAGTGGCGATTATTGGCCATCAAGCGGATGATGTGCGAGAGAAATTTGCCAACAGTGGGTGCATTTTTGTCGAGCAAAAACCGCAATTGGGTACAGGGCACGCCGTCAAGCAAGCAAAAGATTTACTGGCGGATTACAAGGGATTAACAGTAATTCTTTGCGGCGATGTACCACTTTTAAAACCGTCGACAATTAAATCATTAGTGAATAATCATGTTGCCGCTAAAGCTGTGGTTTCTGTGCTGACAACCATTCCTCCGTCTGCTCAGGGTTATGGCCGCATCGTTAAGGATGACAAGGGAAATGTATTAAAAATAGTTGAACAAAAGGATGCCACGAAAGACGAGAAAAAAATCGGAGAAATTAATACCGGTATCTACTGCGTGAACACAAAATTTTTATTTTCAGCTTTGGAAAAGGTTGACAACGATAATCGGCAACGCGAATACTATCTTACCGATATTGTCGAAATAGCCTGCTGCGAAGATCAAAAAGTAAAATCGTTTATCGCTTCCGATTATGTTGAAGTAATGGGAATTAATACAGTGGAAGAACTCGCCCGCGCGGAAAAATATCTTAAAGACATCGGGAAATTTCCTGTTTAATTTGTTTTTATCCTGATACTAATGTCAATACGTTGAGGACGCCGACGACTAAGCCAACAAAGATATCGCTTTGCTTTAAGATGGTATAAACAATTCTATGGTCTATATATTCCAACAATCCCTTAACGCGCTGCAACTGGGCAGCATTTACGCGCTGATTGCCCTGGGCTACACTATGGTCTACGGCATTTTGACGATGATCAACTTCGCCCATGGCGATTTGTTCATGGTCGGCGCTTTCTTCTGTTTTCTGCTGGCCGTTTATTTTCACCTCTCCTTTGTCCCTACCCTGCTTTTATCCATGCTGGGCGTGGCTTGCCTGGGTGTGGTCATCGAACGACTGGCCTACAAGCCACTGCGTAATGCCCCGCGTGTCTCTGCCATCATCACCGCTCTGGGCGTCGGCCTTTTTCTGGAAAACTTCACGCTGGCCCTGAACCCATACCCCAAACACATTCCGCCACTTCTGGAAAATATAACCTGGACGCTTGGCTCACTATCCATTTCCTCACTGCAGATACTAATCATTATACTTTCGCTGGTCCTGATGCTGATTCTGGATTTTATTGTGCAGCGAACCAAAGCGGGCATGGCCATGCGCGCCATTTCCTGGGATAAGACAATCGTCCCACTTATGGGTGTGTCGGTGAATAAAATCATTTCTCTTACGTTTGCCATCGGCACAGGCCTGGGCGGCGCGGCCGGTGTGATGTACGGCCTGGCCTATCCGGTAATCGATCCTTACATGGGCATCATGGTCGGCTGGAAAGCTTTTATCTGTGCCGTGGTCGGCGGCATCGGCAATATCCGCGGCGCGATGATCGGCGGCTTTATTCTGGGTGGTATAGAAATTTTGGTGGCCGCGTTTTTGCCCTCCACCTACCGTGATGTTGTGGCCTTCACTCTGCTGCTGATTCTGCTAATAGTCAGACCCTACGGCATCCTGGGCAAACCTCAGCCGCAAAAGGTATAGTTATGTCCAAACTCTCGAACTCATCATATTCCGCACTGATTGAGCGATGGCATATGCTTACCGGCAGTCGTTTATTCTGGGCATTCGTCATGTTTGCTGGAATCACATTTTGCATGGCCGCCTCGGCTTTTGAATTTTTGGATTTATATCTACAGCTGATTTTAATTTATGTGGGCATCAACATCATCCTCACCGTCAGCCTGAATTTAATAAATGGTTACATGGGAGAATTCTCCGTAGGACATGCGGGATTCATGGCCATCGGCGCTTATGTTGCCTCGCTTCTGACGGTTCATGTTTTTCCGCCTAACGCTCAAAACCTGCTTTTTCCGCTGGCGATACTGGCAGGAGGGCTCGCTGCTGCGCTGGTCGGGTTCTTGGTGGCAATACCATCTTTTAAAACACGCGGCGATTATCTGGCTATTGTTACGCTGGCCTTCTGTATGATTGTCAAATCCGTTCTGGAAAACATCGATGCCGTCGGCGGGCCGCGCGGGCTATTGGGCATGGAAAAGCTCACCACGCTGCCGTGGGTCTTTTTCTGGACGGCGCTTAGCGTCTGGGTAATCCGCAACCTCGTTTATTCCAATTTCGGGCGCGGCGTTTTGTCCATTCGCGAAGACGAAATCGCCAGCGACCTGATGAGCGTCAACACGCGCCAGGTCAAAATCATCGCCTTTGTCGTTTCATCTTTTTTCGCGGGCATTGCCGGAGGCCTGTTCGCCCACGCGCTGCAATTTATCAACCCGCGCATGTTCGACATTCTCAAATCCACAGATATTCTGATCATGGTTTATCTGGGCGGAATCGCTTCCATTGCCGGATCGATCATCGGCGCGGTTATTTACACGATCCTTCTGGAAATCCTACGTCCACTGGGCGTCTGGCGAATGGTGCTCATGCCGCTGATGCTTGTGCTTTTGATGATCTATCGTCCACGCGGTATCATGGGCATGAAAGAAATCCGCCTGTTTACGCCGCTGCGTGACTTAGTTACGGAAAAACTGTGGCGAAGCAAAAAAAAGGATGCTCCCGATGCCTCTACTTGAAATACAAAACCTAACGCACCGCTTCGCGGGCCTTTGCGCCGTATCCGATTTCAATTTTGCCATTGAACCACATGAACTTGTCGGCGTTATAGGTCCCAACGGCGCGGGCAAAACCACCGTTTTTAATTTAATCACCGGCGTCTATCGCCCAAGCGTTGGCAGCATCAAGCTCAATGGACAAGAACTGGTAGGCCTTACGCCGCATGCCATCACCAAGCGGGGCATTGCTCGCACCTTTCAGAACATCCGGCTGTTCAAGGAACTCAGCGTTCTGGATAATGTCCGCATCGCGCACTATGGCCAGATTACTTACACACCCGCGGAGGCGTTATTGCACATCGGCCGTTTCCGCGCTGAAGAAAAACGCATAACAAATCAGGCACTGGACTTGCTATCGATTTTCAAGTTGGACGAACTATCCGGCGAAAAAGCTAAAAACCTGCCTTACGGTTTGCAGCGTAGGCTGGAAATTGCCCGCGCGCTCGCTACGGAGCCCATGCTCCTGCTTCTGGATGAACCGGCTGCCGGCATGAACCCCAATGAAATTATTCAGCTCATGGAATTTATCGCATGGATTCGCCAGACTTTTTCGGTAACGATCATCCTGATTGAACACCAGATGCGTCTGGTCATGGGTATTTGCGAGCGCCTGATTGTGCTGGATTTCGGAGCGACCATCGCGCAGGGCTTGTGTTCGGAAATTCAAAATCACCCGAAGGTGCTGGAAGCCTATCTGGGCGAGGAGGTTGTTCAATGACGCCCTCTGAGCCGATTCTTACCGTTTCTCATTTGAGAGTTTCCTACGACAGCATTCAAGCGGTTGACGATATTTCTTTTGACGTGAGCAAGGGAGAAATTGTCACGCTGATCGGCGCCAACGGCGCGGGGAAATCATCCATCTTGCGGGCCATCTCCGGACTGATCCCTTACGGCGGAAGCATCACCTATTCAGGAAAAGATTTGAAAAACATTGCCGCCGATCGGATTGTCGCCACGGGCATTGCCCACGTACCGGAAGGACGGGGCATCTTCGGCAACCTTACCGTCCTGGAAAATTTTAAAATCGCCACATGGCAGCGTAAAGATAAAGAAAAGATTGCCAAAGATTTCGAAAATGTTTTTTCGCTTTTTCCTCGCCTGCGCGAACGAAGGAAACAACAAGGCGGAATGTTATCCGGCGGCGAACAGCAGATGCTGGCTTTCGGTCGCGCGCTCATGACCGACGCGCCAATGCTGCTGTTGGATGAACCGTCCATGGGATTATCCCCGGTTTTGGTAAGAGAAATTTTCAAGACCATTCAGGACATCAACCGAGCGGGGAAAACTATTCTGCTTGTGGAACAAAACGCCAACATGTCCCTGCACATCGCCTCGCGTGGCTATGTTCTGGAAACCGGCCGCATCGTTCTTTCCGGTACCGGCAAAGAACTGACAGGAAATCCCCGCGTCAAGGAAGCCTACCTCGGAGGATAAGTATTCCTTTTCATCCCCTTTTATAAAGGGGGATTGAGGGGGATTTAATAAACCCCAAGCTTCAGAAACAAAGTGTATAACCTAAAGGTCATCTATGACTGAAACTTGCTGGACGTAATGAGACTAAAACTTCAAAAGCAAAGCGAATTGAAGTTTTTTAGCCGAATTATCCAATAGCCAAAGGCTATTGGAAATTATACCAGACGCATAGCGTCGTGGGATAATAAGCTCAGAAAGTAAAATCCTCCCCAACCCTCCTTTATAAAAGGAGGAAACAACGAAGTAAAGATTTTAAAGTTTTTTTCTTCTCCCTTTTTTTCTTTCTCTGTTGCTTGTGCCCCTTTAGGTTATTCAGGTTATCATGGTATAATCGGTGCAATTCAGTAAAATCTCCCCTAACTCCTCTTTAAAAAAGAGGGTAATAACAAAGGATGAATTCAATGTTTTTACTTCCCCCTTAATAAAGGGGGATTGAGGGGGATTTTTCAACCGATTTTTTAGCAGGCAACTAATTATTTTTCAATGAAACTCGCTGAAAACAAGCTTTGCGAAGTTTGAAGCGCAAGTTGAATTGATCCCGATACCAAAGCGTATCGGAGTTGACACTTTAAAAGTCAAAGAGTATATAAACAATACTCATGTTTCTGCACGTTTCACTAAAATAAATTTGTAATATTAACGGGAGGCTGAAAACTTATATTTCAAGACTTGCCCCTCATTAAATTATAATTTGAAAGAATCTATATGGGACAGAGAATACATTTAAAACCAACATTACAAAGACGAGTATTAGTTAAAAACAAGCATTGTTGTTGTATTTGTCAAAAGGATGGATACGGAAAAGAAGTGATTATTCATCACATAGATGGAAATAACAGCAACAATATTATCACTAACCTAGCCATCCTGTGTCTTGTGCATGCAAGTATGGCAGATGCAGGTCTATCTAAGGGTAAGTTAGGCTCTGGTAAAAAATTAAGTAACAATGAGATAAAAGAATTTAAAAGAATCTGGGAAAGAAAAATTGAAGAAGAAGGAAACTTTCAGAAGGCAACAATCCCAGATTATCAAAAAAAGCAACTAGAAACCCTCTACCTCTTTCAAATTCAAAACACAAAAAATAGAATTTTATCCTATAAAGATTCTGACTCAAAAATTGAAGAAGAATTTGAATATTTTGACCAATTGGTTATTGAAGAATTTGTCTCTAAGTTAAAAATAAGGAGAATGCTTCTCGATGCATACACTGACATGGCTCTCCAAAGTATTGAAACCAATAACCTAGCCAAAAGATTAGCTAAATCTTTATGGGGACTTTTTTTACATCTTGCAGGTCCACATTATGTTACCATTGAAAGTGAAGATAAGAAATTATTTAAAAAAAGTTTGGAGAATTTAGAAACATTGGGAGAATGGACGGCAGAGTTCTCTTCTAAAAATTCAACCCTCAAAGCAGTTTGTTCAATAATTCATGATTTTGCAGAAATAGCCACTTGGTATAATTTATCAATTGAAAAAAAAAGAATATTGAGAATGCTAACGGTCATAGAAAAATCTTGTGACAAATTCAAAGAAGAATTAATTAGTAAAAAAAGCATGAAAGTCCGACAAGAGCGTAAAGAAATTGTTAAGAATACCATAAAGAAAGTTAAAGCTATAAAATAACTCAACAGTTGCACCAGTTCCGTTATCATAAAAGTGCTAATTGTGTTACAATTAAGGATATTTCATGCCGAAGGCAAGATTTTATGCTGATGAGAATATTGAGGCTTGGTTGGTTCAGCATCTGAGAAACCAAGGTTTGATCATATATTCTGCCGTCGAGCTTGGCTTTCAGTCACATGATGATCAATTTCATCTCCAAGAAGCACGTAAGAGAAAATCTATTCTCCTTACAAGGGATAATGACTTTTTAAGTGACCGCAAGTTTCCTTATCATGATATAAGCGATACAGCGATTGTTATCTTCAAAACTGAACGAGGTACATGTATGCCGATTGATCTAGGATATGCCCTTGTTAGTTTGCTTGATACCATTGCCACATCGGGCAGGAAAAATCTTGCTGGTCTCAAGGTGGAGATAAAAGGATCGCGGATTATCTTCCATGCCCGAATTGACGGAAAGATAAAGCGAGACGAGATAAACATATCAAAGGATATTATTGACCGAAGCCTTTTTGATAATTAAGGAAACAATCGGGACATTCTATTTAATGATAGCCCCGCGGGTTCACTATAATTCGTGCTCAAAACCTGCTGTCATAATTCCATTTCTAGAGGACATTATCGCCTTGATACAAGGCATCCGATAAATTATCATGGTTAATCTATGTTGGCTTGAAGGTCCAGCACTCGGGTTGCTTGTTCGAAGCTTGCAGGGTCCCAGTGCGGGCGGTCATCTTTGTCGATGAGTCGGGCGCGCACACCTTCGCGGAAATCGTGTTGGGTCATGAGAAAGCGGGCAACCGACAAGTCGGATTCGTAGACTTCAGCCAAATCTTTGTGTTCATCACGGCGAAGACATTTCAAAGTGGTCACTACGGCTAGTGGTGAGCGTTCCGAAAGCCTGGCGAATATTCCCTCGCACAAATTGTTTTCGTCGCTGCAAGCCTTTAAATCCCTAAGCAGGTCAAGCACCGAGGTCTTATCGGCGAAGTACGTTTCAATCCAGCGGTCCATGTCCTTTTTAGCGGGGATGTAGGGCTGTATGAAAGGGCCGAGGATTTCCTTAAGTACTGCGGCGGCGGCCTTGCGATCGTTTGGCAAATCTGATGAACTTTCGATTACGGCATCGAGCGCCTTATCAAAACGCGTGGAAGGAATTAGACAATCGGCAAGGCCTATGCGCACACATTCCGGGCCCAGAAGTTCATATCCGGTAAGCCCCAGAAATTCGGGATAGCCGCGTCCGCATTTTTGGAACAGCCAACCAGTAGAACCCACATCAGGGAAAAAACCGATCCGGGTTTCCGGCATGGCCATGCGCGTGTTTTCGTTTGCCGCCACGATATCCGCGCCGGCAGACAGGCCGAGTCCGCCGCCCATGGTGATTCCGTGGGCAAAGACTATAACCGGTTTATGGAAACGATGAATGGCCAGATCAAGCTCGTTTTCGACTTTTAAAAAACTAATTGCCGGTTCAATATCATTTTCCATAACAGCCTGTGCCATAATTTTTATGTCTCCACCCGCGCAAAAACCTTTTGCGCCGCTTCCGCTGAAAATGACAAGTTTTACGGTATTATCAAATCCGGCCTTATCAATCTCGGCGGTAATAATCCGTAACATTTCCAATGTCAGGCTGTTAATCGCTTCGGAGCGATTGAGAATAAGATGAAGAACTGCTTTTGCGCGCCGGATGAGCACCACCGGCGTCTTTGATTTGTTCCTTATATCCATTAACGTTTCCCCCAACTGCAATCTTTAATATTAGACAGCATCCTATTTTCCCATTAATGAAAAGTATGATTAAAGCGTGCCGCCGATTTTTTATCTTCTTGTATCATCATTTGATATTATGATATCATTAAAATGTAATATATCAATATAGTCATTAAGGAGAAAAAAGATGAAAAAATTTTTGAGTATTATGGTGGTTTATTCGGTCATTCTGAGTTTTTTGGTGGTGATGCCTGCCGGTGTCATGGCGGCAGGTGATTGGAAACTGGCGATACAGAAAAACGGCATTGAAGTCTCAACAAGGCCCGTTAAAGGTTCTGATTTCGATGAATTTATGGGTTCGACTGATATTGATGCGTCTATCGATGTCGTTGTTGAGGTGCTGAAAGATATACCTGCGGCAACACAATGGATGGCGGATTGCAAAGAAAACAGAGAAATCCGCAAAATCGATGAAAATACGTCTGTGCAGTTTAATGTAACTAAGGCGCCATGGCCGGTATCAGACCGAGAGGCGCTTTGCATAGTTACTGAAAAGAAGGATGAACAAACCGGAACGATTACCTTTGCATTTCATGAGACGGATGATCCTTCTGTGCCGATCGGAAAAGGCAATGTCAGAATGCCGGAAATCAGTGGACAATGGGTTTTGACACCTATCAATCAAGATCACACAAAGGTTGTTTATACTGTAAAGAGCAATCCGGGCGGTTCTCTGCCAAAAGCTCTCGCCAATATGAAGAGCAAAGATATACCCTACAACACTTTGATGGGTATGAAGATGATGGTCAAAAAGGATAAATATAAAAAGGCAGCCAAATCACGGGTAGAACCCTAAAGCAAGCTTTGGAAGCAGATTCCACAGCAAACTGCGGGGTATTAAACCCTCCGCTGCGCGGGATTGTTCAACTTACCAATTCCGCTACGCTTCGCTTTCGGAATTGGAGTTTCAACAATAAATTTTAAAAAGTCCTATGGTGTAATACCATTTCTAAATCAAAGATGATATTGAGGCGGCTAGGCGGAGGCGACGAGACGTATGATACATACGTTGAGGAGGCCGACAACGACGCCAACAAAAATAGCGCTTTGATTTAGAATTGGAATAAGAAGTTCAAGGAAACTAGTCTCGCAGGCCGGTATGATGATATAATTGCTAGAATTGTATCCTTATGAAATGATTTTATCTGGCGTATTCAGAATATTTTAAACGATTAGTAATTAATTGATTTGAACAATGTAAATGACATAATTCAAATAGCTGGAAAGAAAGGAGCCTTTCTTGCTCCGCTGGCGGGAATTTCCAATTTGCCGTTCAGATTGATAGCGCGCTCTATGGGTTGTTCTTTAGCTTACACAGAGATGATCAGCGCCAACGGTCTTGTCAGAAATACAGCTAAAACTTTTGAATATTTAAAAACCTGCGCTGACGATCATCCTTTGGGAGCGCAAATTTTTGGAGCTGATCCGGAAATAGTAGCTCAAGCCGCCTGTATTGTCGCTGACAGCGGTGTGGATTTAATTGATATCAATATGGGTTGCCCGGTGAAAAAGGTTATCAAGACTGGATCAGGCGCCATCTTAATGAAAGATCCCGACCGTGTTGCCCGGATTGTTGATTCAGTAAAAAAAGCAGTGCGAGTTCCCGTTACAGTGAAGATTCGTTCCGGCTGGAGTCGCGGTTCAATCAATGCTGTGGAAATCGCGCGCATCGCGGAGGATAGCGGAGCCGACGCTATTACCATTCACCCCCGTACTGCGGATCAGGGTTACAGCGGTTTGGCTGACTGGAAAATAATTTCTGATGTTAAAAAGGCTGTTAAAATTCCGGTGGTCGGCAACGGCGATATCCGGCAGCCTCAAGACGCGCTAAGAATGCTTAACGAGACATCCTGCGACGCCGTAATGGTGGGAAGGGGAGCTTTAGGCAACCCTTGGATATTTAAAGGAATTATTCAAACGCTTGGCAATCAGGCGGAAGATTATCTGCCCAGCCTGGAGCAAAGACAGGAAATGATTGAAAATCATTGGAAAATGGAAGATAATTTTATTGGAGATAAAAATGCCCTAAAAAGCTTCCATAAGCATATTCTTTGGTATACCAAGGGCTTAGATAATTCCCATAAGTTTCGAGAACTGGCCGGGAAATTAAAAGATAATAAAAGTATCCTCAATGAATTAAATGAATATTTCCTGTCGTTGGTGACGGCTGTAAACTGAAATAATGACTTGACATTAATTCTATAAATTGGCATAAAATAAAGACAAAGAAACTATGGAAAATCACACTTTGTTTAATGAAGGAAGGATAAAATCGACCGTGGAATTGGAAAAATTTAAAAAACTAGAGGATAAGATTAAAAGCATTGTAAGTGAAAAAGTTTCATTAAAAAAACAAATTCAGATATTGGAGGAATCGTTAAAAAATAAAGAGGCGGAATTAGAAGGGGTAAAAGGTAAAATAAAGGCATTAGATGAGGAAAGGAACAGCGTACGCGCAAGGGTAGATTCACTGCTTGAGTTAATTGCAGATGTAGATTCAGTAAAATAGGCTTCCAGGGCGTGTGTTTTGAAAAATAGTCACAAAATAATTATATTGGGGCAGGAACTTTCTGTTTTAAGCGATTCAGAAGATGAACAAGTGGCCAACGTTGTCCAATTTGTAAATGAAAAAATGGAAGAGGTTTTGCGCTCCGGCAATGGTCTCAAAACCTTAAACGTTGCCATCCTGGCAGCTTTGAACATTTCAGAGGAATTGTTAAAATTAAAAGGAGTTAATAGGGATCTCTGCGACCAACTGGAAAGCAGAGCCGAAAAACTAATTCAACTGATTGAGGATGCAAATTAGCAAAATATTTATTCGCCCCTGCGATGTGCGTGATTAACATTTGTCTTTGAGCCAACACTTTGAACATGGGACCTTTCCTTGATTGCGGTGTGCACGTCTGTTTTTTCCCGCTGGTCGGCAAACAGAACGCCTGAAACAACCAATACCTGGTGCCCACTTTGTATAAAGGTTCAAAAGCGTGATTAACACGGCATAAGCGGGGGTTTTTTTATGCCTATCCCCTGAACCTCTTAAAATAGTTTCCGCCTTCATAAAATAATCAAAGGTACGAATCCCGCTTTACGGGATCATTCGACTATCAAGTTTCAGTACACTACGTTTCTGAAACCTGTGTCTCATGATAGATTCTTCCGGCTACGTATCCTGACAACGGGATGCCGGTTGGGAGGTTTAAATATAGCTCTGCTGGAGATAAATTTTATTGTAACAACGGCTGTAAGATTATCAGGTCGTAAGGATTTTCCAGAGGAGCAAGAGGAGGTAAAGTTTTATGTTTAATGCCAGTTTGTTAGCGCTGATTATAGTTGTGGCAATGTTGGCAGGCGTTGTTGTCGGCTTTGTTTTAAAACAAATGCTTGCCGCCAAAGAGATTGCGTCATCTAAAAAATTAATGGCGCGGATTGCCGAAGAGGCTAAGAAAGAGGCGGAAACGATCAAAAAGGAGGCTGTCATTCAATCAAAAGAAAACCTTCTGAAGATGAAGGCCGAATTTGACAGCGAAACGAAAGAAAGAAGGAGTGATTTTGACGCCAGGGAGAAACGCATCCGTGCTAAAGAAGAAAATCTGGATAAAAGGAGCGATGCGCTGGCACAAAAGGAATCAAACATTGAAGGGCGTGAAAAATTATTAACCAACAAAGAAGCCGTTATCGAAGAGAAACGCCGCAAATTAGATGTGATCTTGGATGAGCAACAAGAAAAACTAGAGAAGATAGCGGGAATGTCTTCGGAAGAAGCAAAAAAGATTTTGCTTCAGTCGATGGAAGCTGATGCCAAACAAGATGGCGCGGCTCTTATCCGCAAGATTGAAGACGAAGCAAAATTAACCGCCGACAGGAAATCACAGGAAATCGTTGCTTACGCAATTCAAAGGTATGCCGGCGATGTTGTGGCGGAAAAAACTGTTTCGGCGGTTAACCTGCCCAGCGAAGAAATGAAAGGGCGAATTATCGGCCGTGAAGGCAGAAATATTCGGGCAATTGAGGCGGCAACGGGAATAGATTTAATTATTGATGATACTCCCGAAGCTGTTGTTCTATCCAGCTTTGATCCGATTAGAAGAGAAGTGGCCAGAATTTCACTGGAGAGATTGATTCAGGATGGAAGAATTCATCCCGGCCGTATCGAGGAAATTGTTAAGAAGGTAAAAACGGAGGTCGATCAAATAATCAGGGAAACCGGAGAAAAGGCATCTTTTGATGTCGGCGTTCACGATATCCATCCGGAGATCATCAATTTATTGGGGTCCCTTAAATACCGCACCAGTTATTCACAGAATGTTTTGCAGCATTCCATGGATGTCGCTTATCTTACCGGAATAATGGCCGCGGAACTTAAATTGAATGTTAAAGAAGCCAAACGCGCGGGTCTTTTGCATGATATCGGCAAGGCGATAGATCATAAAGTGGAAGGAACGCACGCGGCTATCGGAGCCGATTATGCCAAGCGATTTGGAGAGAATCCACGAATTGTTCAGGCGATCGCAACTCACCATGATGACGGACGCAATAACACTCTCCTTGGCGTTTTAGTGCAGGCGGCGGATACGCTTTCGGCGGCAAGACCGGGCGCTCGCCGTGAAATGCTGGAGACTTACGTCAAACGTCTGGAAGGGCTTGAAAAGATCGCTCATTCCTTTGATGGGGTTGATAAATGCTTTGCCATTCAGGCCGGCCGGGAAATTCGTATTCTTGTGGAAAATGAAAAAATATCCGAGAATGACGCCACGATGCTGTGCAAGGATATTGTCAAGAAGATAGAAGACGAGCTTACCTATCCGGGGCAGATAAAAGTTACCGTAATCAGGGAAACCCGTGTTTCCGATTTCGCGAAATAAATTTTAAGCGCATCGCTAAAAGGAAAAACGCTAAATGAAAATATTGTTTATTGGCGACATAGTGGGCAGTCCCGGCCGAATGGCGGTAAGGGAACTTCTGCCGCCATTGATTTCCAAGAAAAAAATTGACTTTGTCATCGCCAATTGTGAAAATGTGGCTGCGGGATTCGGCGTAACGAAAAAAGTCATGGAAGAACTTTTCAGTTATCATATTGATGTGCTTACTTCCGGCAATCATATCTGGAATAAAAAAGAAGTATTGGAATTTATCGGAGATTTTGAAAGGCTGCTGAGGCCGGCCAATTATCCCTCTACTACTCCGGGATCCGGCACCGTTCTGATACCTCTTAAAACTGGAGAATACATAGGCGTTCTCAATATAGCCGGACGAATTTTTATGCATCCGAGCGATTGTCCTTTTGTAACGGCTAAAAGCGAAATCGCCAGGTTGAGAGAGAAAACAAAAATCATTGTCGTGGATATGCACGCGGAAGCCACTTCCGAGAAAAGAGCGCTGGGCTGGTATCTTGACGGAGAAGTATCCGCTGTTTTAGGCACTCATACCCACGTACAGACGGCTGACGAGGAAATTCTGCCGCAAGGCACGGCGTTTATCAGCGACGCCGGAATGACCGGGCCTTTTGATTCCGTCATCGGCATCAAAAAAGAAGCCATTATCGAGAGGTTTTTAACTCAGATGCCCAATAAGTTCGACCTCGCCAAAGACGATATCAGAATGCAGGGAGTAATTGTGGACGTTGACGCGGCCAGCGGCAAAGCGAACTCGATTGAAAGAATCAGCGTTAAACTGAAGGATTCATGAGAGGCATGATCTGATGAAAAGCGCTTATGAAATTTTAAAAGAAAGAGGTTTTATTGAGCAGGTAACCGATGAAGCTCTAATTAAAAAACTTTTCGCTTCGGGGGTGGTGACCTGCTACATCGGTTTTGATCCCACGGCTACAAGCCTGCATATCGGCTCTCTTGTGCCGATAATGGCGCTGGCGCACATGCAGAAAAGCGGAAACAAACCGATCGCTCTTGTCGGCGGTGGCACAGGTTTGATCGGCGATCCCAGCGGCAAGACGGAAATGCGTCAGGTTCTCACTAGAGAGCAGATTGATTATAATGCCGAGTGTCTGGGAAAACAGCTTTCTCAATACCTTGATTTTTCCGACGGCAAGGCGCTGCTTCTAAACAACGCCGACTGGCTGACAAAAATCAATTACATAGAATTTTTAAGAGACGTAGGCCGGCATTTCAGCGTGAACAAAATGCTGGCGGCGGAAAGTTATAAAATCAGAATGGAGAAGGGCCTGAACTTTATCGAATTCAATTATATGGTTCTTCAGGGTTATGATTTCCTTTATCTGTTTCAGAATTACGGCTGCGCTCTGCAGATGGGCGGCAACGACCAGTGGGGGAATATGCTGGCCGGGACCGAACTTATCCGCAAGATAGCCGCAAAGGATGCCCATGCCGTAACATTCCCGTTGATTACCACTTCCATTGGCCAGAAGATGGGAAAGACCGAAAAAGGAACAATCTGGCTGGACGGCAATTTAACCAGCCCGTACGAGTATTATCAGTACTGGGTCAATTGCGATGATACCGATCTGGAAAGATTTTTAAAACTCTTTACTTTCCTGCCGCTTGAAGAAATAAAAATTGTTAAAAAACTCACCGACGCTCAGTTGAACATGGCCAAAGCAGTGCTTGCCTTTGAAGCAACGCGGATTACGCATAAACAGCCAGCTGCCGAAGAGGCATGGCGTGAGTCAATGAAACTTTTTAATACCCGTTCGGTAGATGCCGATATGTTTCCTTCCAGTACAATACCACGGGGTACGCATGGTCTATTTATTACAGCTCCACTTCCCCATATTACCATCACCGGCGGTATTCCCCGCTATAAAATTTCCCGCAAGGATTTGGAAGCAGGCGTTCAGATTTGCGCGGCCTGCGCCAAAGCAGGATTAACCTCATCCATATCCGAAACCAGACGCCTCATTGAGCAGGGCGGGATTTACATCAATGACCGGCAGGTAAAATCCATTGATGAGAAAATTACTGTTGCCGATTTTAGCGGCGGCAAAGAATTGCGCGTGAGAAAAGGCAAGAAAAAGTATTTAATCATAGAAATGGATTAGAGGGCTGTTGAAAAACGCTCATACCCTGAGGGGTACGCAAGCGAACGGTTCCGGCAAGTGCTTGGCAAGCATCTGTGGAGTTTACCCCGGCGAAGTAGACTGTGTCGCAACAGTGTTTGTCATTGCGAGAAGCGCCTCGCGCTTCGTGGCAATCTGATGATATCAATAGTTTATGAGATTGCTTCGCTCATTATATTCGCTCGCAAAAACATTTTGAAGCATAATAATAATGCAGAATAAAATTGAAAAAAGAAAGAAACCCTTCCAGTTCAAGCGTTCTTTCACCCGAGGAAAATCCAAAAGCAAAGAGCATATGTCTTATTTCAAGCCGGAGATTGCTCCGGCTCTGAAAAATGTTTTGGCCAAAATAGGAAAACCTCACCCCACACCTTTTGTTCCCGATGATTTTCAGATCAAGGCGCTGGAAGCGATAAAAAAGACGGATTGTCTGGTAATCGCTCCCACAGGTTCGGGAAAAACCTGGATCGCGCGGGAAGCCATTTTATCCGTGCTGGAACGGGGAGGGCGTGCCTGGTACGCCTCACCGCTGAAGGCGCTTTCCAACTCCAAGTGGGTGGAGTTCGGCCTTCATTTCGACCCGGAAAATGTGGGCATCATCACAGGCGACACCAAGGAAAATACTGAAGCGCCGATCATTGTCGGCACGACGGAGATACTGCGCAATCAGCTCTACGACGCCATGCATCAGGGAAAAGATTTAAAATGCGATCTGATTATTCTGGATGAGGCGCATTTCCTGGGCGATGCTGAGCGCGGCGTTGTCTGGGAAGAAATTATGATTTATCTTCCTACGCGGATTAATCTGTTGCTCCTATCGGCGACAATCGGCAATGGTGAGGAAATTGCCCGGTGGCTGGAAACAATCCGCAAAAAATCATGCACAATAATCACAGAAGAAAAACGTCCTGTTCCTTTATATCCTCTTTTTCTGCATCCGTCCGGTTGTCTGCATCCATTTCTGGATGGGAAAAAAGTCTCTACGCCGGTTGCCGATTTTATAAGAAGAATTGACGAGAAAAGATTGCGCGGCGGAAGAATGCCTGATTACATCGGCATTATCAGGATTCTGGAAAAGTTTAACCTTCTGCCGGCAATATTTTTTTTAAAATCGCGCGCGGAATGCGACGCTGCCCTCACTGCGCGGGGATTACTTTCGTCTCCGGAAAATTCCGTGGGGTTCAATGATTCGCTCTATGATTTGCTGGACCGTTTCCCGACACTTAGCAACCATAGGCAATTAAAAGCGTTGCGCTCCTGGGGACTTGCTTCTCATCACGGCGGGCAGTTGCCCGCGTGGAAGATGCTCGTGGAAGAAATGATGAACAGGGGACATATACGCGTGATCTTTGCCACATCCACTATTGCCGCAGGCGTAAATTTTCCGGCAAGAACCATCGTACTTTTCAATTCTGATTTATTCAACGGGAATGATTTTAATCCGCTGTCAGCCACGGAATTTCGCCAGATGACCGGCCGCGCGGGACGACGCGGGCAGGACAACATTGGTTTTATGCTGACAATTGCCGGAAAATTTATGGATTTGAATCATATCCGGCGTCTGCTGTTTCAAAAACCGGAAGATATTCTAAGCCAGTTGAAAAATGATTTTGCTATGGTCTTGAATTTGCTTTTATCGCAGACCCCGGAGGACATTCGTAAAATATTCGAAAGGTCGTTTGCTGCTTATCAGCAAAATCTTCGGCATCAGGGCGCGGCTTTTTCCGCGGCAAAATCACTCTGGAATGATTTTTCACGCCACTTGAAATTCCTGCAGAAAGAAGGATTTGTGGATGAAGCCGGAGCGTTGACCGAAGACGGACGCTGGGCTTCCAAGCTGCGTCTTGATTATCCATTACTGGTGGCGCAGTGTCTGCGCGAAAATGCTTTTCCTGAAGAGAACGAAAAACTTCTTGCCGCGGTTATCGCATTTTTCGCCTATGATCGTGATGACGATATGAAATTGACAATGAAAGACTTGCCACCGAAACTGTTGCTGTCGTTTAAAAAAGTTGCGCTTGTGGTGCGGCCGCTTATCCATCGCCTCGAAACGGCTGGTTTTCCGGTAGTAAAACTTCATGCATCCGCTGGCGCTGCTGTTTATTACTGGGCGCAGGGGCACAGTTGGGATTCCGTCATCAAAGCTACGGGAATTGCAGAAGGCGATATGGCGACGCTGATTTTGCGCACTGCGGATAATCTGCGTCAAATTGCGTCGCTCAAAGATACGTATCCTGAAATTGCCGAATGCGCGTATAGAGCGAGAGAGGCAATATTGAAGGAGCCAGTTCTCTTTCTGTGAGGGGATTGCTGAAAACGACTCATCTACTTTGTTGCGCTTCGGCCTTTCGTCGCTGCGACGTATGTCCAAAATACGTCTCACTCCGAAGGCCTTGCGCGTCGCGTATCTGAGCCGTTTTGAGCAACCCAATAGAAAGGTGATTTGGTACGCCTCCGGAGCCTCCTTGCTGCCGTCGCGGTAACCTGATGACCAGTGGTGTACCGAAAAGGTGCACAAATAAAACAAAAGTTACCTTGCCGGGAAATGACGCCGATAACGCGGCATCTTCCAATTAAATTGGCATCTGCGGTTCGGGGGCATTACATCTGGACGTTTATTTCTCCTGTAATCCTTATTTTTAAATTTCTGATTTTATGCTAAGTTATAAATGGTAATTGTTAACATGTGGAAAGTTTCTAATTCAGCAAGTGGAGTACGCTATGGATGAAACCATTATTATGGTGATAGTTGCTTGTCACTTGGTGTTAGTGCTAGGCCTTCAAATCCAAATCCGTAACTTCAATGAAAAAATTAAGGAACTGATACAGAACCATCATAATCATCTCATTTGCAGTGTTTGCGGTAAAATTGTTAATATTGAGATTGATGTCGACAAGTCTTTAATACCGACTGAAAAACTGCAACAAGGTTTTGACATCAACGAAATATATATCGACTTCTATGGCGTGTGTCGCAATTGTAAAAATATGGATAGTAAGTCCAATATTAATTGATGAAAGTTTACTTTTTTTCTAACTTAACAAGAGGAGAGTGCTATGGACTTTGACATGACGGTTTTTTGTGTGGTTCTCGCTTGTCTGCTGATACTCGTGCTAGTAATGCAAATCCAACTGAATAACCTCAGTAAAGAAATGGATGAAAGACAGCAAAGCATGAATGAAAAAGTGAATGAATTGCTCAAAAAAATGGGAAAATAATCTAAAATTACGCAACAAATAATTTGAGATTCTTTGCACCTATAAAAGATTTGGCGGAGACCCGTTCAGCAATCTTTCAGGTGTTCTTGTAGATGAAGTCCACATGTTCGCTGATTTGAAAATCAGATTTTTATTTTTTTCTTCCTTATCCTCAAATTGTCAATGACAACAATCATTCAACCTTTCCATCGTAAATCATCAAAAATTGCTGAACTCTAAATTAACTTGTGGTACAAACATTCGAGGTGTGGCTATGCTAAATAAAATAAACATCAACCCCGACAGAAAGAAACTGATAGTTTACGTCGTTCTTACAGTTGTAACTTTTGCTATTTTCTGGCAGGTGAATCACTATGACTTCGTCAATCTCGACGATCATTCTTATGTCACTAAGAACAGTGTTATTCAATATGGAATCACGCTGGACGGATTTCTTTGGGCATTCAGCACAAGATATAATGACTTATGGCACCCTCTGGTATGGCTTTCCTTCATGTTCGATTATCAACTCCATGGCTTGAATGCCGGGGGCTATCATCTAACCAATGTTATCCTGCATATAATGAGTGCTCTGTTACTTTTCTGGCTTTTCAACCGTATGACAGGGACGATCTGGCGCAGCGCCTTTGTTGCGGCTCTTTTCGCCCTTCATCCGTTACATGTAGAATCGGTTGCCTGGATTGCTGAACGTAAAGATGTCCTGAGCGCTTTTTTCTGGATGTTAACTCTTTGCCTGTATGTCTATTACACGGAGAAACCGGTGGTAAGCAGGTATCTGCCAGTTCTTGTGTGCTTTGCCTGCGCTCTGATGAGCAAGCCGATGGTTATCACCCTACCTATCGTTATGATCCTTCTGGATTGCTGGCCGCTGAACCGTCTTCAATCACAGAAAATCATGACAAATATGCCGGAAGTTTTGCCTGTTTCCACAAAAAAAGAAAAAAAGAAAAACAAATTAAAAAAAGAAGCTCTAAAGAAAAATATACCTGCACCCAATGACCGGAAATTACCGGAACCTAGAATTGCGGGAATAATTCCAATATGGCAACTGAAGGAAAAAATACCTTTTTTTATTCTTTCAGCGATTCTTGTTATCATAACACTCTATACTCCGAATACTCTTGATATATCGGATACTCCTTATTTAAAACAGTTTCCTCTTATTTCCCGTCTCGCCAATGCACCTGTTGCTCTTGTTACTTATCTGGGAAAAACATTCTGGCCTCATGACATGGCTGTTTTCTATCCTTTCCCGGCTCAAATTCCCCTTTGGCAAGTTTTGGGAGCATCATTGCTGATTCTTGTTATCAGTGTCGCAGTCATTGTGATGGTTAAACGTATGCCATACTTTTTTGCCGGATGGATGTGGTTTTCGATAACCATTGCCCCGGTCATCGGAATCATTCAGGTATCGATAACAGCACCTTACGCGATGGCCGACCGCTATCATTATCTTCCCTCTATCGGTCTTGCGGTTATGCTTGCATGGGGCATACCGACTTTGATTAAAAGTAACGAAATAAGAAAAAAACTTTTATTTCCAGCAGGAATAATTTTTCTGGCGATCCTATCATTTTTATCATGGAATCAATGCGTCTACTGGAAAAACAGCATCGAGCTTTGGAATCACACTTTGAAAGTCACTGATAATAATTGGCTCGCTTATGATAGCAGGGGTAATGCCTATAACGACCTCGGCAATTACAAGCAGGCGATTGAGAATTTAAACAGGGCGATCGGAATCAACCCGGGTTCTGAAAATTCCTATCTTAACAGGGGTAATGCCTATTACGGCCTCGGCAATTACAGGCAGGCGATTGAAGATTATGGCAGGGCGATAGAAATCTATCCGGACTATGCGGATGCGTATAATAACAGGGGTACTGCCTATAACGACATCGGCAGTTACAGGCAAGCGATTGAGGATTATGGCAGGGCGATCGAAATCAAACCAGGTTATCCAGATACCTACTACAACAGAGGTTTTGTTTATCTAAATCATGGCGACCACATCTCCGGTTGTCGCGACGCGCAAAAAACCTGTGAGTTGAGAAACTGCAAATTGTTAGAATGGGCTAAAGGCAAGGGATACTGCCGTTGATTTGATAGATGCTCTGAAATTACTTTCAAATAGCAATCTTCAATTTTGTTTATTCCGTGAGACTGAGGAGTTGTAAGTGAAGTCAGCAATCACTTTTTCCTGTTATCCACAAATCATCAACTTTGATGAATATACAATGTTCCAACCGGAAATAATCAAAAAATGGCTGAACTTTAACTTAACTTATAGTAGAAGCGTAGGCAGTAGGTCGCTATGCTAAATAAGATAAATATTAGTCCTAAGGAACAGATTCTTATTGTTTATATCGTTTTGGCAGCGATTACACTTGCTGTCTTCTGGCAGGTGAATCAATATGACTTTATCAATTTAGATGATAATCTCTATGTAACGGAAAACCGTCATATCCAGTCTGGAATCACGCTGGACGGATTTTGCTGGGCATACAGCACAAAACATGCCGGTTTTTGGCTTCCTCTAGTTTGGCTTTCCTTCATGTTAGATTATGAACTCTATGGCTTGCATGCTGGCGGTTATCATCTAACAAACCGCATCCTACATATTTTAAGCGTTTTATTACTGTTCTGGCTTTTTAATCGCATGAGTGGAGCTATCTGGCGTAGTGCCTTTATCGCTTCTCTTTTTGCTCTTCATCCGCTGCATTTGGAATCAGTCGTCTGGATAACCGAAAGAAAAGATGTCTTGAGCGCCTTTTTCTGGATGCTTACTCTCTGCCTTTACGTTTACTATACGGAAAAGCCGGCTATAAAAAGGTATTTGCTTGTTCTTTTTTCCTTTGTCTGCGCTTTGATGAGTAAGCCCATAGTTGTCACCCTACCTTTTGTCTTATTTCTTCTAGATTACTGGCCGCTGGATCGCTGGATGATAAAAGAAGTACCCACAAACCGTAACAATTCAACTGTTATGCTAATAGGGGAAAAGATCCCCTTTATTGTCTTAACCGTCATTTCCAGTATTGTGACTATAGGGGCTCAAAATACAGTTGGCGCAATTGTTTCCGTGGAACGATTTCCCTTCTCTGTACGTATTGCCAATGCCATGATTTCATATGTTGCATATTTAAGAAAATTTTTCTGGCCTGTTGATTTAGCCGTATTTTACCCTTATGAATTATCCCTGCCTCTTGGGGAAATTTTAATTTCCGGCCTCATCCTTGTATTAATTACTGCCGCAGTTCTTTATTACATTAAGAAAATGCCTTTTTTATTTGTGGGCTGGTTTTGGTATTTGGGAACTCTTATTCCTGTAATTGGCCTAATACAGGCAAGCTCGCAGGCGATGGCGGACCGTCATATTTATTTGCCATCCATAGGCATTGCCATTATGCTGGCTTGGGGAATACCTTATTTTTTTAAACAAGACGACATTAGCAAGAAAATTTTATTTCCGGCAGCCATTGCCGTAATTTCGCTTATAGCAGTTTTAACGTGGCAGCAATGCGGCTATTGGAAAAACAGCATCACTCTCTTTAAACACGCTTTGCATGTAACAAAAGATAATTATCTGGTGCATAACAATCTTGGTCTTACCTTGTTTATCGAAGGAAAAACTGAAGAGGCTATTTATCATTATAACGAGGCCATTCGTATAAAAACGAATTATGACGATGCCTACTTCAACAGGGGGATTGCTAACTTTAAACTCAGACAGTACCAGCTGGCCATTGAGGACTATAATCATGCAATCCGACTGCAACCTAATTTTGACAATGCATACAATAACAGAGGAGCTGCTTACGGTATGCTCGGTCAAAATTCACGTGCCATCGAGGACTTCAATAAGGCCATTAAACTAAACCAGGATTTTGCCGATGCTTACAAAAATAGGGGGATTACTTATTTTAATCAGGACAACAAAGAGTTGGGTTGTCGCGATGCTCAAAAAGCTTGTGCATTAGGGAATTGCGAATTATTGGAAGGGGCTAAAGGTAGAGGATACTGCCTTTGATTTAGTAACGTTACTCTAAAACATGATTACAAATAGTAATCCTCAATTCAGACGACTGCCAAATACTGTGGACTTGTAGGGTATGCCGGGGGACATAAAACTTAATTAAAGAAAAAAATACTGGATTGCCCAATCACCCGGCATGCGCCCGGAACAGAATTGGGCAATGACACAAATAATTGAGAACTTATGGAAAAACTTTCGATAATAACTGATTTTGTTCCGGCGGGGGATCAGCCGCAGGCGATTTCAGATTTAGTAAAAGGTCTAGAGAAGGGCAAGGAGCATCAGGTGCTTTTAGGTGTGACCGGATCTGGCAAAACCTTTACTATCGCCAACGTTATCGAACGTGTTCAACGTCCCGCGCTGATTATTGCTCATAATAAAACTCTGGCGGCGCAGTTGTATGAGGAATTCAAAGGCCTGTTCCCCGAAAATGCCGTGGAATATTTTGTCAGCTACTACGATTATTATCAGCCGGAAGCATATCTGCCAGTTACCGATACCTACATTGAAAAAGATTCGGCCATTAATGAAGAAATTGACAAACTGCGCCACTCGGCAACACATTCCCTTTTGACGAGAAGCGACGTTATCATTGTCGCCAGTGTTTCCTGCATTTACGGTTTGGGTTCGCCGGATGCTTATCTGGGGATGATTGTTCAACTGGAAGCGGGCAAAGAATTTCCGCGTGACGAGCTTTTGAAAAGACTGATAGAAATCCAGTATGAAAGAAATGATATTGACTTCCATCGCGGCACATTCCGTGTCCGCGGCGATATCGTGGAAATATTTCCGCCTTATGAAGACGAGCAAGCCTTGCGGATAGAATTTTTCGGAGATACGATAGAATCAATGGCGCTGATTGATCCATTGCGGGGGAAAAAAATCGGCGCGGTTAATAAAACAGCCGTTTATCCGGGCAGTCACTATGTTTCTTCACGCGAAAATCTTCAAAGAGCAATCGACGAAATTCGCGCGGAATTGGCGATAACTTTGGCAGAATATAAAGAACAAAAAAAATTACTGGAGGCGCAAAGACTGGAACAGCGCACGAACTTCGATTTGGAAATGATGGAAGAGATGGGCTACTGTCAGGGGATAGAAAATTATTCCCGCCATTTGACCGGACGCAAGCCCGGTGAGCCGCCGCCGACATTAATGGAGTATCTGCCGCAGGACGCTCTGATAATTATTGATGAGAGTCATGCGACGCTGCCCCAGTTGGGCGGCATGTATCGCGGCGACAGGTCACGCAAGGAAACGCTGGTTAAATACGGATTTCGTCTGCCTTCCGCGCTGGATAATCGACCGCTGCGTTTTGATGAATATGAAGCGCTGGCTAATCAGAGAATATACATTTCGGCGACACCGGCACAGTATGAGATGCAGAAGGCTCAAAGCGTCCGAGTGGAACAAATCATCCGTCCAACCGGATTGATGGATCCGGAAATCGAAGTGAAACCAGCCAAGCATCAGGTTGACGATTTGCTCGCGGAAATCAGAGAGCGAATTGAAAAGAACGAAAGAGTGCTGGTGACGACGCTGACGAAGCGCATGGCGGAAAATCTGACTGATTACTACGCAGGTTTGGATATTAGGGTGCGCTATCTGCATTCCGATATCCATACGCTGGAGCGGGTAGAAATTATCCGCGATTTGCGCCTGGGAGAGTTCGATGTTCTTATAGGAGTGAATCTTTTGCGGGAAGGGTTGGATATTCCCGAAGTATCGCTGGTGGCGATTCTGGACGCGGACAAAGCAGGTTTTTTGCGCTCTGAACGTTCCCTCATCCAGACGAGCGGGCGCGCCGCGCGAAATATCAGCGGCAAGGTCATCATGTACGCCGATAAAATCACCAAATCAATTCAGGCCTGTCTTGATGAAACCAAACGCCGCCGTGTTATTCAGCAAAAATATAATGAAGTAAATAACATCACGCCGGAATCAATTAAAAAATCCATCAGCAATGTCTTGGGTTCTATCTATGAGGCCGATTACGTGACGGTGCCCACAGGGGTTAAAGAAAATATCGCTCCGCTAAAAGAAGAAGATCTGCCGGCATTGATCGCGAAGCTCACAAAGGAAATGAAACAGGCGGCAAAGAATATGGAATTTGAACACGCCGCCGAATTGCGCGACGAACTAAAGGAACTGAACAAAATTTTGTTGGAGATGGGGTAGTATTTTAAGATTCTGCGATCTTGCCGTAGGAATTTTCATCCGGCTCTTTATCGCGCCCTTTTTTCGAGAGTACAAGCTTGGCGCCGGAACGTTCTTTACGGGAGTATCTTATAAGAGTATATATAAAATTCTTATTAAATTTGCCTTTTTCCGACTCGCCAAGCAGGTGATCTAAAGCAGCCCTGAATGTAAAAGGTCTGCTTCTATAAGGCCTTTCTGATATTAGCGCGTCCAGAGTATCGACTACGCCTATAAGCTGAGAATATTTATTAAGCCTCTTTATCCCCAGCGGGTAACCCGAACCGTCAAGCCTCTCATGATGCTGGAATGAGGCAAAGGCATATTCTTTATGATCCTTGCCGAAGTAATAATGTAAAAGAATATATCCTATCAATGGATGAGCCATTAATAAATGGCGTTCGTGTATTGTAATCGGTGTACGTTTATCCAGGATACTCAAAGGTATTCGCGATTTGCCGAGGTCATGAAAAAGGCTAAGCAGCATAGCCATATCCGGTGCGTATTTATATTTTAGTGAACTATCAAGTGATATTTTGGTGGAAACGATAGCGATTACCATAACATGATGATAAGTATATGATGTTAATCTTTTCATATACAACAGTTCGGATAATATCTTTTCCGGCATTTTTATGTGGCTTATATAACGGATTATCTTTTCATTAACATCGGGAGGGTGCAGGATATTTGAATACCGTTTGTCTTTGAAGGTGTGAATCAGGTCCTCCATTAGCCAGGTATCTTTTATGGGGACATAACGGATTCGCTCGGATAACTCCGTAATGTTCTTAAGCGTACTACTATTAATGATATGCCCGGCTGCTATAAGAAACCTTGTATCAATAGCATATAGATCATATTCCAGTTGCATAATGATTTTTATATTTTATTTCTCCCTTTCTGTCAAATATTTTGCGAATATATATTTTACGGATATACGAATCGAAAATGAAGGGGAAAAATATAGTTACTCCTTTTCGTGTTCTTTTTAACAATTTCTTTTCTATTGTATTAATCGACAAGAACATTATTGAACTATATCCGTAAATAAATTATAAACAATAAAAATAATATTTATATTGAATCTATGGAAAAAAATAATAGTTTAAAAGAAAAAATGACTTCCGCTCCGCGCAGTCCCGGTGTCTATATCATGAAAGACGTGCAGGGGAAGACTATCTACGTCGGCAAGGCGAACGATTTAAAAAGCCGAATCGGTTCCTATTTTACCGGCAAGGACACACGGCCGATGGCGCCGTTTTTGATGTCGCGCGTTTTCGATATTGAGTTTATTACTACCACCACGGAAAAAGAAGCGCTGATTTTAGAGAACAATTTAATCAAGCGACATCGTCCCCGTTACAACGTCAACCTGCGTGACGATAAAACCTATTATCATTTATCGCTTGATCCCACGGAAAAATATCCGCGCCTGCAGTTGGCGCGTAAGAGATCAAATGATTCCGCGCTTTATTTCGGGCCTTATCCTTCGGGACTGGCGGCAAAAGAAACGCTGCGCTTTGTGCAACAAGTATTTCCGCTCCGGTCCTGCCGTAACCGCGATTTCAAATTGCGCCCCAGGCCTTGCCTGGAACATCAGATTGGCCGTTGTTTCGCTCCCTGCAGGGGATTGATCGATGAGGATTCGTACCGGAAAATGGTTGATAACGTTGTTTCCTTTTTACAGGGACGCCGACGGTCACTGATTACCGAAATAAAAACACAAATGGAAAAGGCGGCGGAAAATTTGAACTTTGAAGAGGCCGCGCGCCTGCGTGATCGCGTTGCCGCGCTGGAGCACGCGCTGGAGAAGCAAAATGTCGATTGGACTGGTGACAAAGATCAGGACGTTGTTGGGCTCTACGAACACGATAATAATTATCAGCTATGTATTTTGTTTGTGCGCTGGGGAAAACTTCTGGGCAGTAAGTCATTCGCTCCGGTTAAAATGAAAATGGACCCGGTAGAAATAATTTCATCCTGCCTGACTCAATATTACGATGGTGAAGTGATTGTTCCAGATGAAATCATCATTCCCTGTAATTTGCCGGATGAAGAAGTTATTGTTGAATGGCTCATGGATAAAAAAAAGAAAAAAGTCGCACTGACGGTGCCCTCTCGCGGAACAAAGAACGCTTTGCTTGATATGGCCAATGACAATGCCCGCAACCTCTGGGAAGCGGCGCATAAAAACGAAGAACAGAAAACTGCCGCTTTGCAAATTCTTCAGGAAAAATTATCGCTGACGAAATTGCCGAGGCGCATGGAATGCTATGATATTTCCAATATCGGCGGTAAATATGCCGTTGGTTCCATGGTTGTCTTTCAGGATAGCGAGCCGGATAAATCAAGCTATCGCCGCTTTCGGAATCAAAACGGTATACCAATCTGACGACTACGCGATGATGTATGAGGTGCTGGCGCGAAGGTTCGCGCAGGAAGAAAATCTGCCGGATTTGATTGTTGTCGATGGTGGTAAAGGCCAGTTAAACGTCGCTCTCTCCGTTTTGAAAGATTTAAAAATTAAAATAGATGTGATTGGTCTGGCTAAAAAAGAGCGCGCCGCATTTTCCGGCAAAGGCATCGGAAAGAAGAAAGCGGGAAAATTTGAAGACAGAATATATCTGCCGCGGCGCAAAGATGCCGTTTATTTGTCCACCTGGCCGACTGCGCTGCGAATACTTCAGCAGGCACGCGACGAAGCGCACCGTTTCGCTTTGAGTTATCACCATCAGATAAAGCAAAAAAATGATCTGCATTCGATTCTTGATGATATTCCTGATATCGGTGAGGCGCGCAGGAAAATATTGCTGAAACTTTTTGGATCAAGTAAGCTGGTCAAAGACGCGACGCTGGAAGAATTGCAAAAGATTTCGGGAATTGGTAAAGAACTGGCGGAGAAGATTTATACTGCTTTGAGAAATATCGAATGAAAAATTGTTTGTTATTGCGATGAGTCCGTCGTAGCGGGCGAGGAATCAATCTCGTAGTTTATTGAGATCGCCATGTCCTTACATGTAGGGGCTCGCGATGACATCTTTTCTGTCATGCCGGACTTGATCCGGCATCCAGCGGGGAAAATGGATACTAGCCTGCGTTGGTATGACAATAGAGGATGGTGAGAAAGTCTCCCTTTCCTAAAGGGAGATATAGAGGGATTTAAAGACGTTTGTCATTGCAGTGCGATAGAACAAAAATCTCCCCTTGCCCCTCTTTAAAAAAGAGGGGAAGAAAAAAGAAGAGATTGCCACGCCGCCTGAGAGGCGTCTCGCAATGACAAAAGAAAATAAATGAGCAGGATGATTTAATATGAGCTTGATAACAATTTTTATTCTGTCTGTCGGACTTGGCGTGGATGCTTTTTCCGTGGCGATTGGCATCGGCGCCGCCAATGATAAAAAATCATGGGCTCCGACACTGCGATTGTCGGCGGCCTTTGGTATTTTTCAGTTCGTGATGCCCATTGTCGGCTGGCTGGCCGGTCTGACTATCGTTGAAATTATAGCGTCATTCGATCACTGGATCGCTTTTTCATTGCTCGCTTTGGTCGGCGGAAAAATGATCTGGGAAGGATTGGAAAAAGAAAGCGATGAGGGAAAAACGGATCAAACGCGCGGCTGGCCGCTGTTTCTGCTTTCCATTGCCACCAGCATCGATGCGCTGGCCGTGGGATTCAGCTTTGCCATTCTGAAAAATCCGATTATTTTTCCGGCGGTGATTATCGGCATCGTCTGCTTTGTTATGACGACAGTCGGCATGATCTTTGGCAAAGTATTGGCAAAAATATTTGGTAAAAAAGTGGAAATATTCGGTGGAATCGTTTTAATTGCAATCGGTGTAAAAATTCTTATTGATCACTGGGTGTGATAGGCTGTTGAAAAGTGTTCATACCCTGAAGGGCACCATGGTCTGCTGCGTTGCGCCGCAAACCGCACCGCTCAACGTATTTAGATATACGCCTCGCAATACGGTTCTTGCGCGCCTTGCATCTAAGCGTTTTTGAACAGCCTTGAAATAGGTGGATTATGAAAAACATAAAATGCTATAATTTATTTGGTATGATGAAAAAATCAAAATTTATTATTTTATTACTTTTAAGCATTCCTCTTTTTTCGTGCTCGACTTTTCTATCTGAAAAATATAACGCCGAAGTTCCCCAGGGTCAATGCCTGCCTGCTTTTCCCGATAAGAATGGCTGGTATGGAGGCGATGGCGCCTACTCAATAAAGCTTGACGGGGAGCGCACACTGTGGCTTTTCGGCGATACCTTTGCTGCCCATGAGGAAGGCAGAAAAGACCGCGTTGATATGGACGTTATATTGGGAACAACACTGGCGGTTTCCACCTGCTCAATCAATAACGAATTTAAAATTCAATATTACCTGAAAAATAAAAGCGGAAAGTTTGTTTCTTTATTCGGTGAAGATGAATGGTCCTGGCCACAGGACCCTTTCGTAGTCGATAATGTCTTATATATTCCTTTAATAGCAGTTTCAGCGGCAGATAAAAAAGGAGAACTTTTCAACTTTAAGATTACAGGACACAAATTGGCGCGGATAAAAGATTTTTCCGCCGCCGATCCCCGCGACTGGAATCTTGATTACATTGATCTGACGCCGGCGATTCCGCAGGATATTGCCGCTTTCGCGACAACTTCCGTTGTTCATGATAATTATGTCTATTTTTATCCGTTCTACTCTTATTCCAAAGAAGCGTTAAATGTTTTAGGAAATATCCTTGCCCGTATTCCCATAAATAAATTGGATAATCCCATGGGAGCAATTGAATATTATACCAAAGACGGGACATGGCAGAACAACCTGAATCCCGCGCAAGTAAAGGTTGTTCTGGATGCCGGTGTTTCCGAATTAAGCGTAAGATACCATGCCGGCGATAAGAAATGGATTGCTGTTTATCTGAACACGCAAAACAAGGGCGATCGGTTTTTGTATCAGACAGCTGATAAACTTGAAGGTCCGTGGACTGCGCCTAAGGTTTTGGGCATGCCGATTCCCGAAGTTGATCCGCAAAGTCCCTTGTATGACAAAAGCAATTTTTGTTACGCCGGCAAAGAGCATATTGAATTTGCCAGGAATAGAAATCTTGTTGTTACTTACGTCTGTAATTCAGCGGAAGATATGCAAAGCCAAACAAGTTTCATTCGCCGCAATCTTTTTCTCTATAGGCCGGTTGTAAACTACATAAAATACTGAAATGCATATTGCTCTACTATTACTGGATTCCCCGTCCAAGACGGAGAATGACAAAGTATAAATTTATACAAGTTCGATATTCAAAGTAGAACGCGGCGACTATTAGTTTAATACTTAAATTCAACTTTCAAATCAAAGATGATATCACGGCGGCAGTGAAACTCGAATTACAGTTACGTAGTAAACTGGAATTCGTTAGTTGTAATGAGACTCAAAATTCAGGAGCAAAGTGAACTGAATTTTGTAAGTCGAATTATCCAATGGCTTTTGGCTATTGGAAACTGTCCCGCTTCAGCGGGGCAAGGAGGAGGCGACGAGGCGTATTGATGATACGTTGAGGAAGCCGACGACCCCGGCCTCCGCCGGGGCAGGCTGTGCCAACAAAGATAGCGCTTTGAGTTGGAAGTTGAATCAGAGACCCAGCCATTTGACAAAGTTAAACGCTGCAATCCCACCCAGATAGGAAACAATGAGCGTCATGACAATAGAGGCATAAAACCATTTGTTGCTGTTCATTTCTTTTTTCAAGACGGCGATTGTTGCCGCGCAAGGTATAAAAAGCATCATCACCACAAGAAATGAAGCGGCTGATTCCGGACTCATGACGGTGGGTAGTATATGGGTCAAACCATCTCTTCCCACGGAATAAAGAACTCCCAGCGTAGCCACAACATTTTCTTTCGCCACCAGACCGGTTAAGAGCGCGGTAATCATCTTCCAATCCAATCCCAGCGGGACGCCCACCGGCTGGAGCAATTTACCAAACGACGCAAGAAAGCTGTCTTCCACTTTCCCTGAAGGGAAATAAGACAAGAGCCAGACGATCAGGGAGACGCCAAGAATGACAGTTCCCGCCTTGCGGATAAAGGATACTGTTCTTGACCAGGTGACCATCATAATCGTTTTGATATCAGGGCTGTGGTAGATGGGCAGCTCCATGATAAAAGGCGCGTCCTGTTTCCAAAGTGTTTTGTTGACAAAAAATCCGGCGATACCGAGCGCCACGATGTTCAGGGCTACAATGCTCCAGGACACATAAACGGCATTTTCCCTGAAGATGGCGGCGGAGACAAGCGTCAATACGGCCAACCGCGCAGTGCAGGGAACAAAAGGAATTAGAAGCAGGGTAATCATCCTGGCTTTTTTCGTTTCGATAATCCGTGTTCCAAGAATAGCGGGCACATTACAACCGAATCCGAGGAACATCGGAATAAAGCTTTTCCCGTGCAAGCCGACAAGATGCATGAATCTGTCCATGACAAAGGCTGCGCGCGCCATATAGCCGATATCTTCCAAAGCAGCCATGATGGCAAAAAAGATCAGCAAAACAGGCAGAAAAGTAAGCACGGAGCCGGCTCCGCCGACAACTCCGTTAAGTAATAAACCACTCAGCCATACAGGCCAGCCTGTTGTAAATGGTTCACATAATTTTATGAAGTGCTGAATCTGGTCGCTCAGCCAGCCCTGCAAAGGCACTCCTACCGCGTAGGTTAGAAAAAAGACAAAGGCCATGACCGCAAGCAGAACAGGAATGCCAAATATAGGGCGGGTCAGGACGTGGTCAATTCTGTCAGTCAACACTACTTGTCCCATTTTAAAGCTGGATACTGCCGCTCTGGTAATTTTTTCAATCCAGTCATAACGGCCATTAACAACAGCATGAAGAGCGTCTTCATGTTTGATGAGAAGACCTTGTATCCTATTCCACGCCAATTTACGCACTTTATTTTCCATCATGGTTGATACTTCAGGATCGCCTTCCATCAATTTTACGGTAATCCATTGCGGCGTGTAAGGCTCCTGAATATAAGGACTGACCTGCTTCAAAATATTCTCGTAAATTTCCTGATGATCGGCTGAAACTTCCGGTATTTCAGGGCTATATTTATATTCGCATGACGCGATTGTCGCAATTTGATTTACCAGTTCTTTGATTCCACTGTTGCGTTTGGCCACCATGGGAATTACCGGTATTCGCAGCGAATCCTGCAATGCCCGTGTATCAATTTCGATGCCTTGAGCAGAAGCGACATCAATCATGTTGATGGCCACAATAACCGGACGATTGAGCAGGAGCACTTCAGATAAAAGATAAAGGCCTCTTTCCAGCGCCGCCGCGTTTAATACAAGCACTACAAGATCGGGTTTTTCCCTGATGATGAAATCGCGGGCAACTCTTTCTTCTTCAGAAAACGCCGTCAGGCTGTAGGTCCCCGGCAAATCAACTATCCTGATTAAAATATTATCGGCGCGATGAGTTCCTTCCTTCTTTTCCACCGTTTTTCCCGGCCAGTTGCCGACATGCTGTGACAAACCGGTAAGAATATTAAACACCGTCGATTTCCCGACATTGGGCTGGCCGACCAAGGCTACAGATATTTCCTTTTCAATTGGAGGCAGACAGATTTCTTCAGGGGGATCAATTTTGTAAACCATTATTTTTGACGCTTCACCCTGACCCAGCGCAATCCTTGTATTTGCTACTTGGATGACGATAAGACCGCCGCTGACCTGAGCGATGCGGAATTTAGCATTCGTAACTATACCCATGCCGGCCAGACGGCTGGTAAGTGCCGAGCCACCTTCAATGGAATGAATGACTCCCTGATCGCTTTCACGCAAATTGGTTATGATAATTGGTTCGCTCATTAATTTCTACTTTCCAAATCATTTGATGCTGACACGATATTTTTTCAACAATAGTTCCGGTCCGTATGAATCTTTTGTCCGGCGTAAATTTTTATTGCCCATATCTTCTTCCAGATTAAGATATTTGTATTGGGATCGCAATCTTTTTGCTGTATCGTTGAACATAAACTCATAAATTCCATGGTAACTTTTGGACGCCTTGGCAAAATGTAGGCAAAATGTATCCATGTTGAGTGCTTCGCCGATAATAAATCCCGCCGGGTTACCGTCAATGTAATATATTGTTCCCCAGAGCGCAAGCCCTGAAATATTTTGCAGCGCCTCATGGCATTGCTCAAAATCGGTTTTATCCGAAGCCAGTTTTGAATCGTTTTGCCATTCCTGTAATACATTCATGGCGTCCTGAAAATTATTTGTGGATATTATTTCGCCTTTGGGCGCGTATTGGGAGAGAAGCTGATTTAAGTGATTTCGATGGCGTATGTATTGTCTTCCCTTAAAATTGGCCATCTTTTCAGTAAGGTAAATGTAGTCGGATTCACTGTCGTCGTAGCTTATGACAAATTTATCCGCCGAGAAACAAGAAAGCCATTCTTCGGGTATCGGAAAGAAAAATTTCTGCCGGCCAAGGAGATCATTGAATGTCTGCATGTCACATCCGTGTGGGTTGTTTAACGGCATGATGTAACTCTGTCCTTTTTTATTCTGGCCGGAAATAAATAATCCACAGTCCATTGTCAGAAATTCATAATTGCTGATCCTGCGGAACAGATAAACATTGGCGAAAGTGTAATCGGAAATTTGTAAATTCATTTGATGGAAGCGATCCGTCAGACAACCGCGGTGCTTCAGATCAACAGTTTCAAGAGTGTCCATACAATAAGTGTTTTTAATCCCTTCTTTTATCGGTTCAAAGAATAAATTTGTGATGATTGTCCCTGAGCCAGCGCCTGTGTATCTTATATTCCGGCATGGACGCTTCTATTAATTTCCAGAATGCCGCTGAATGGTTTTTTTCTTTGATGTGCGTCAGCTCATGCACAATCACGTAGTCAATTATATCCGGCGGCGCCATTATCAACCGGTAGCTGAAGGAAAGATTGTCCTCAGCCGAACAGGAGCCCCAGCGTTTTTCGGCGGAAGTTATCTTGACGCTTTTTGCCCAAAGGTTAAGTTCGTGGCTGAAAAAATCAACACGCTGTTGGAAGTGTTGTTTGGCTTTCTTTTTATACCAAGAAACAAAGTAAGACATTCCCTTTTCTGCTGCATCAGCGGTGTTAAGATAAAAACGATTGCTCCAAAAAACAAGGCCTTGCCGCTCATTTTTCTCAAAAAATACCTCCAGTGGAAATGATTCGCCCAGATAATAAAACATTTCACCGGTGATATATTCTCTGGCTTCGTTTTTAATCGCTTTTTCTTTGTGTCGCTGTATCGTTTTGTTGATCCAGCTTTGTTTTTCCTGAACAAAACGATTTATTTCACTAATTGGCGTAAAGTAAGGCGCGGCGATAACTAACTCGGATTTATCGTTGATTTGCAGAGAAATGGTTCTTTTTCTTTTTCGACTTCGTTTAACTGTATAGTTTATATTCATGAAAAATAATAAATAGCGCTTTTCACCATGATTTCTGTTTATGTTTATTTGAATAGCATAAATTGGCGGTTAAAGCGAGCTTGGAAAGTACTAAAGAGATCTTTTCATTAGTTTAATTTTATGTTAGCTAAAAAGTCACGGGTATGAACTCCAAGGTTTGCCTTGGAGTTCATACCCTCCGCTTAGAGCGGGATTGTCCCAACAGCCTGGGCTATGGGATAAATTCAACTGGCAGATATTACCGCACTGCGTTTGTAATATCTGAGTTTCATTAATTCGACATACAAATTTCAATACACTTCGTTTTTGAAATTTGAGTCTCACAAAAAAATATGAGTTGGCAAAATGGGAAAAATTACCAAATGCCCTTGGGGCAGTTTTAAAGTTTTATCAGAAGCCGCTGACCACAAGGTAAAAAGAATTGTTGTTGAACCTGATGGATGTCTCAGTTTACAACTTCATCACATGCGTTCCGAGCACTGGTTTGTTGTCGCGGGTTTTGGAGTCGCGCTAGTTAACGGCAAAAAAAAATCTTTGCGAGCGGGCAGCTCAATTGATATTCCTCAAAAGGCGAAACACCGCGTACAAAATTCTTCGGATGAAAATTTGATCATTATTGAAGTGCAAACGGGTGAATACTGCGGCGATGACGATATCGAAAGGTTCGAAGATAAATACGGCCGGATTTAACCAAGTCGCCATCATAATAAATGAAGCCATTTCTATAGTAGGTAGATTTCTTCCTTAATGTTATCCCGCTGCAGAAAGCCCTCAGCTCCCGCTGGGGGTGGTTGAATGCTTTCTGTCAATCGCGGGATGTCGCGTTTTGGAAAGGAGCCTCCGGCTCCTGCCAGAGGGGCTCCACTTTTCTTTTTTTCCTAATTTACTCAACATCTCAATTGAAAATAATAAATACTAATGAACTTTAACTTAGCTTGTGGTACAAACGTCAACGGTAGGTGGTCACTATGCTAAACAGAATAAATATTAGTTCCAGGGAACAGACACTGATATTTTACGTCTTTTTGGCTATGGTTACCGTTGCTATTTTTTGGCAGGTAAGTCAATATGACTTCATTCGTTTAGATGATTTTGAATACATTGTAAATAACTCTCATATCCAGTCCGGCATCACATTAGACACAGTTTGTTGGGCTTTCAGTACAACATATCAAAACTTATGGAATCCTCTTATATGGCTGTCTCTGATGTTCGACTATCAGCTTTTTGGTTTGAACGCCGGTGGGTATCACATGACCAATCTTATTCTGCATACACTGAGCACACTGTTACTCTTCTGGCTTTTTAAGCGTATGACAAACGAAATATGGGAAAGTGCTTTTGTAGCTGCTGTATTCGCTTTGCATCCGCTTCATGTGGAATCGGTTGCCTGGATTGCCGAGCGGAAAGATGTCTTAAGCGCGTTTTTTTGGATGCTGACTTTATGTCTTTATGTCTATTATACGGAAAAAACGACTGTAAAAAGATATCTGCTGGTTCTTTGTTCTTTTATTATAGCTCTTCTGAGCAAGCCCATGGTCGTAACTCTGCCGGTAATTATGATTTTGTTGGATTACTGGCCGCTGAAACGTTTTCAATCCCGCGAGACTTGGAATCCCCCGGCTCGAGCCGGGGGAGGAATGCGGTGTAACTCACGGGAGGTCGCGTTAATACAGGGAGCCTCCGGCTCCTGCCGGAGGGGGCTCCTCTCTCAAAAAGACAGTTTGCTGCTATGGCAGCTACGGGAAAAAACACCTTTTTTTGTTTTATCAACGGTTATTTCTATCATCACGATTTATACTATGTCCAGCCCAACTGTAAAATATTTTCCCCTCGGTTCTCGGCTCGCCAATGCCCCTGTATCTTTTGTAATTTATCTGGAGAAAACATTCTGGCCTCATGACATGGCTGTCTTCTATCCTTTCCCGACTCAGATTCCAGTTTGGCAAGTAATAGGAGCATCCTTGATGATTATTATTATCACCACGGCTGTTTTTGCAATGATGAAACGCTTGCCGTATTTATTTACCGGATGGTTATGGTATATAATAACGATTCTGCCAGTTATAGGGATTATTCAGAACGGATACTACTCCATGGCCGACCGCTACCATTATTTGCCCTCTATCGGCCTTGCAGTTATGCTGGCCTGGGGAATACCGGCTTTGATTAAGAATGAAGAAATAAGAAAAAAAGTTATATTTCCGGCAGAGATAGTCGTCCTCGCCATACTAGCAGTTTCGAGCTGGCAGCAGTGTGGATACTGGAAAAACAATTTTGAGCTTTTTAATCATGCCGTGCTGGCGACGAAAGATAATTATATGGCGCATAATAATTTAGGTATAGCCCTTGCTGACGCAGGGAAAAATGAAGAAGCTATGGAGCATTGTAATAAAGCTATCCTTATAAAACCTGACGATGCCTTTTCCTACATTGGCAGAGGGTTTGTTTACTACAAAAGAGGCCAATATGAGAAAGCATTAAAAGAGTTGAATGTTGCAATACGTCTAGGACCGACTGATGCTAATGCCTATTATAATATGGGAATAACTTATTATCAATTGCGTCAGTTCCATATGGCCATCGAAAACTACTCTAAAGCAATACAGATACAACCTGAACGAATTGATTTTTATAATGGGAGAGGAGGCGCTTATGCTATTCTAAATAAGTACGAATTTGCCATTGAGGACTATAACACGGCCATCCGCCTGAGGCCGCATTTTGCCGAAACTTACAACAACAGGGGTTTTGTTTATTTGCGTCAGGGTAACGGGAAACTTGGATGTCATGACGCACAAAAAGCGTGTACATTAGGAAATTGTCAAGTGTTAGAAGCAGCTAAAGATAGAGGGTACTGCCGTTGATTTGATAGAGGATTCTAAAACAGATTACAAGAGGAAATATTTCAAAATTACCTGATTGTTTTTCCCACAATAATATCTTTTTGTCTTTGCTTTCTTTCCGGTTTCTTTTCCACAAAAATTTTTCTGCCCGTTGCGGGATCAGTTTCCGTGAAATACATCAGGCTGGAATAAGTGGAAGGAAGCGGCGTAAAAATTTGCACCTGTCGCGGGTTTGTCTTCAGTTCTCGAGTAGCGAAAGATTTAAGTTCGCGCATGTCTTCCTCGCTGCATCCCGGATGGGCGGCGATAAAATAATAAGTAAGAAACTGTTTTTGCCCCGATGATCTTTCAATTTTATCAAAGAGCTGCTTGAAGTTTGAAAGAGTTTTAGCTTGAGGCTTCCCCATGAGTTTCAATGTATTTGACACTGTATGTTCCGGCGCCACCTTCAATTGGCCGGAGATATGATGTTTAACCAGTTCCTGCATGTAGTTCATACAGCACTTTTTATCGCCGAGCAGTAAATCGTATCTGATGCCGGATGCGACAAACACTTTTTTGACCCCGTTTACCTTTCGCAACTCTTTTAACAAACTAATCTGGCGGCTGTGATCAGGCCTTAGGTACGCGCATACTTGCGGATAAAGACATCGCTTGTCCTGACAGGCACCTTGAGTCTGCTTGCGCCGGCAATCAATACCGTACATATTAGCTGTGGAACCGCCAACATCCAGGATGTAACCTTTGAAATCAGGCAGTGTGGCGAGCTTTTGCGCTTCGGCGATTATTGATTTTTCACTGCGGCTGATAACTGTTCTTCCTTCATGTAAGCCGATTGAGCAGAAATTACATTCACCATAACAGCCACGATGGGTCGTTATCGAAAATTTTATTGTCTCCATCGCCTTGACTTTGCCTTGCGTCCGGTAGAAAGGATGAACATCACGGGTAAAATCAAGTGCGTAAATATTGTCCAGTTCTTCTGGCGTCAGATGAGACTGCGGCGGATTTTGGATAAGGTAACGGGGACCGTGCTGTTGAAACAAACCTCTCGCGGTTAAAGGATCATTGTTCCGGTAAAATGTATTAAACATTTGGCTGAAAGATTTTTTATCCGTGACAACCTTCTCATAGGCGGGTAATTCAATGTAATCAGGGGGCGGGGCAGGGGAGATATAACAAATTCCTCTGATGTCTTTTACATTTTGGCCATCGCGCAATTTTTGCGCCAGTTCTAATGTGGCTTTTTCGGCCATGCCATAGATGAGCACGTCCGCGCGGGCGTCAAACAAAATCGACCGGCGGATGCAATCTGACCAGAAATCATAATGGGCAATGCGGCGCAGGCTTGCTTCTACTCCGCCCAGCACCAGCGGCTTGGTTTCTTTGAAATATTGGCGGATCAAATTAGCGTAAACTACGACTGCGCGGTCGGGACGGCGGTTATTTTTGCCTCCGGCGGTCAGATCGTCGCTCTGTCTTTTTTTCTTCGTTGCTGTGTAATTGGCAACCATTGAATCCATACAGCCGCCGGAGATGCCCCAGAATAAATCCGGTTCTCCCAACCGGCAAATATCAATATCGCTATGAATATCGGGCTGAGCAATTATTCCCACGCGAAATCCGGCATTTGTGAGAACGCGGCCTATTACGGAAACGCCGATAAAAGGGCTGTCGATGTAAGCGTCGCCTGTGACCAGAATCACATCGAGCTTATCCCATTTTAATTTTTTTAATTCCGCTCTGATTGTAGGCAGGAACATATTTTTTTATGACCGAAGTGGCGCGATCGCGCAGATTTCAAATTATTGGGTTCTTATATTACAGGACTGAGTTGCGCAAATTAAAGTTTAAATTCCATTGACTGGCCGACGGCGGAGCATTCCATGTTTTTACCGCTTTTTTTGATTATCTTGCGGCAATCATTCAAAATCGCGTCAATTTCATCATCTATTCTTTCCTGATTATGATGAAATAGCCCTAATTTTTTCACTCCGGCATCCAACGCCAGATTAAGGGCGTCGTTGTAGCAAGAATGTCCCCATCCACGGGTTTTTTTGTATTCTTCTTTTTTGTATTCGGCATCATGAAAGAGCAAATCCGCGTTTAGTGAAAACTCAAGATAGGCCTGATAATCAAGACCGCCTTCATGTTTGTAGTCCAACTCGTTATCGGTGAGAAAAACAAAACATTTGTCGTCTTCCTCAAACTTGTAGCCTGTGCCTTGGTTGGGGTGGTTGAGAGCTATGGGCGTGATAATCATCGAACCGAGGGTATAATGATCATTGCACGTTTCTTGATAGGATATATTAGCGTTGATGGCATCAAAATTTACCGGGAAATTAGGCGCCGCCATGATGCTGGAGAGCATTTCTCTTATAGAAGCCTGGGCAAATGGACAGCCCCAGATGTTCAAATTGGTTTTGCGTGAATAAATGGGTTTAAAAAAGGGGAAACCCATAATGTGATCCCAATGGGCATGCGTTAATAAAAGAGTGAAATCATGTCGGCCGGCGGCAATTAAAGAGTTGCCCGCCTCACGAATACCGGAACCGGCATCGACGATCAATATCCGATCATCATTTGTCCTGATTTCGAGGCAAGTGGTGTTTCCGCCGTAGTGTAAATATTGCTTACCCGAAACAGGTATAGAGCCTCTAGAGCCCCAGCACCGAATAATCATTTTTCACCTATTATTATTGAATATGCAATAATACAGAATAAATTTTAAATCAAGCATGATATAATGCTAGTATAAAAGGAGGTACTTTAGATGAAAAGCATAAAAATAAAGGGGATGAGTTGCCAGCATTGTGTTATGGCTGTAACTAAAGCGCTTGCAGCACTGGATGGGGTAAAAGATGTCAAAGTCGATTTAAAGAGCGGTGTGGCGACTTATGGGGAAGTAAAAGAGATATCTCCTGATGTTGTTGCCGCGGCGATAAAAAAGGCGGGATACGAAATTGTTGAATATTGACAAATCAGGTTCAGATCAGGAAAAAATCACTATTTCCGTGGGTGGGATGACATGCGCGGCCTGTGTGCGGCGAGTGGAAAATGCGCTGAATTCAGTCACGGGAGTGCTGGATGCCAGCGTCAACCTGGCTAACGGCCGTGCCACAATTATTCATGGACTTAAATGGGAGGGTATGGCGGCGCTTAAGAAAGTTATAACCGAACAAGGTTATGAATTTTTAGGTGAACTTAAAGATGGCCTTGCCGATCCTATTGAAACTTCCCGGGTCAAAGAGTTAAAAGATCTGAAGTTAAAAGTCACCTGCGGCGCAATATTGAGCGTTATCATCTTTGCAGGCTCAATGCAGCATTGGTTTGGTTTTCTGCAAATAATTCCCCGCCCGATCATGCTTTGGGCTATGTTTATCTTAACCGCACCCGCCGTTTTCTGGGTGGGCAGCCGTTTTTTTGTTGGCGCGATTAAAGCCACCCGGCAGAAAACTTCTGATATGAACACTCTTGTTGCCGTGGGCGCTCTTTCCGCCTATGTTTACTCTGCCGCGGCAACTTTCTTCCCTCATTTTTTCATGACAGCAGGTGTCATGCCTCACGTTTATTATGACGGCGCGGCGATGATCGTCACACTCATCCTTGTGGGCAGACTTTTGGAGGCCAAAGCCAAAGGAAAAACTTCGACAGCTATAAAAAGGTTGATGGGATTGAAACCCAAAACGGCTCATCTGATTAGTAAAGATCAAGAGTCGAAAGTTCCCGTTGAAGAAGTACAGATAGGCGATATCCTGCTTGTCAAACCCGGCGAAAGAATTCCCGTTGATGGAGTTATTTTATCAGGACAGTCAGCGGTTGACGAATCAATGTTGACTGGCGAGAGCATGCCGGTGAACAAAGAAATCGGACAAAAGGTATTTGCCGCTACCATGAACAAAACAGGAAGCTTTACGTTCCGGGCGACAGGTGTGGGCGCTGAAACCGCTTTGGCGCAAATCATCCGCCTGGTCGAAGATGCGCAGGGTTCCAAGGCTCCCATTCAGCGGCTGGCGGACAAGGTTGCTTCTGTTTTTGTTCCCGCGGTTTTTGTTGTAGCTTTGATTACATTTGCTATCTGGTATTTTCTTCCTGCTGAAAGTAATTTCAGCCGCGCTTTGATTAACTTCGTTTCCGTGCTGGTGATTGCCTGTCCGTGCGCTTTGGGGCTGGCCACTCCGACGGCAATCATGGTGGGCACCGGCTTGGGAGCGCAAAGTGGAATTTTAATCAAGGGCGGCGAGGCTCTGGAAAAAATACATAAACTTTCAGTTGTCGTCTTCGATAAAACAGGGACGCTGACACGCGGGGGGCCTGTTTTGACTGATCTGGTCGCGGTCGATGGATTTGACACCGCGCAGGTTCTTGCTTATGCCGCGGTGCTGGAGAAAAATTCGGAACATCCGCTGGCGCAAGCTATCTTGCAACGAGCGCAGGCCGATGGGATTGCAGTAACCGCTGGGGAAAAATTTATGGCAGCTTCCGGCCTGGGAGCGAAGGGTTTTGTAAAAGATAAATTGTGCTTTATTGGCAACCGCATGTTGATGAAAAATGAAGGCGTCTCCGTGAATGCGCTTGATGATTCCGCAGCTAAACTTGCCTGGGAAGGGAAAACAGTTGTTTACGTGGCTTTCGAGACAACGGCAATTGGTCTTATCGCTCTGGCCGATGTGCCGAAGGCTTCGGCTAAACAAGCGATTGAAAATCTCAAGGGTAGGGGATTGAAAGTGATGATGATCACAGGTGATAATATCGGTACAGCTAAAACTATTGCAGTTCAACTGGGCATTGATCAGGTGCTGGCGGATGTTCTTCCGGGCAACAAGGCTGATGAAATAAGAAAACTGCAACAGGCGGGTGAAGTTGTCGCCATGGTTGGTGATGGAATCAACGATGCTCCGGCATTGGCTGCAGCAGATGTGGGCATCGCTATCGGTGCGGGAACTGATGTGGCCATCGAAGCCGGCGATATAACCTTGATCCGCGATGATCTGCTGGCCGTTCCTGAAGCCATCAGTCTGTCAGAAGCCACAATGCGTGTGATCAAGCAGAATCTTTTCTGGGCTTTCTTCTACAATGTAATTGGCATTCCTATCGCTGCGGGCGCTCTGTATCCTTTCTTCGGAATACTTCTGAATCCCGAATTTGCTGCCGCGGCCATGGCTTTGAGTTCAGTATCTGTTGTGAGCAATTCCTTGCGTCTGCGCCATGTTTGGGAAAAGCAAATTTTGGCGTAAAAAAGGGACCCGAAGCCCCTTTTTACTGTGTCGTTAGCCCTGTTGTTTATCACGGAGTCGGCGTCGCGGACATTTCGTTCGATTCCATGCTTTCGCCGTTGGCATTCACGGCCGTTACGACGAAGTAGTACTCCGTTCCGTTGACAAGAGTTACTGTTGTCGTCAGTGTCAATAATCCCTTAGTTGCCGCCCCGATAGTCTTTGTGACGTCCGGGAGCGTACTCCAGTATACGTTGTAGGATGTGGCACCGGTCACGGCCGTCCAAGTGAGCGTCACCGTTCCGTTTCCTGATGTTGCACTAGAGAGGGTTGGGGCCGCTGGCAGCGTGTTTGTGCTCGGCGTAGCCGTAACTAAAAAAGACGCGTTACTCGAAGTAACAGCCGTTAAGTAAAAGGAGTAAAGCATATCGTTTGTAAGCCCACTCACACCTATTCCACTTTGAGCATTGGGAATTTTGGTCGGGTTCAGAGGGGCGGTCGTGTAGTAATAGAGATTGTAGGAAGTGTAGGCGGTTGCACCGGTCGGGGCGGTCCAAGTAACGGTGACATTCCCATCCCCTGCGGTTGCGAGGACATTTTGGGGAACAGTACTAGCGTCTCCTGATGATGAAGGTCCACCGGATTCGGGCGAGGTCGCGCTCGGCGTAGCCGAAACCACGGCTGATGATCCGCTTTCAGCAGTTTCAGCCGATAAATAGAAGATATAAAGCGATCCGTTTTGAAGCGAGCTTGTAGTTTGGATGGCTGTTCCTACATTCCAGGTTAGAGGAGTGTTCACGACGTACGAGTTGGTAGCTTGTCCCGGAATGGTAATTACGCTCATTGGTCCCAGAAGAAATGAGCCTTCCCAGCAATAAAGATTGTAGGAGGCAACGGCTGGTGAGGCAGTAACGGGGTTCCAAGTGACGGTGACTTCTGTATCTCCCGCATTGGCGCGGATATTTGTGGGTGCCGCTGGCGGCGGCGGGTCATTCGGTTCAACCGGAATTATGCTCGACAAATCACTCTCGCCGCTGGCATTCACAGCCGACAGGGCGAAATAGTACTTTGTGCCGTTGGTAAGGCTTGTTACGGCATAGGGCGGGCCGATCAAGCCAGTGACCTTCGTTCCAGAAGCTTTCATTACCGTGGAGCCGGGGTTGTCGGCATAACTGATGTAGTAAATGTTGTAGGAGGTGGCGCCTGCTACCATCTGCCAGTCCAGAGTGACTTTTCCATTTCCGGCATCGGCCATGAATTGCACCCCAACGATTGATGGCGGTGGTGACGCCGGCGCTGTATTATCGGAAGAGCAAGCAAACAGAGAAACGATGAGGAAGCTGAATAATAATAAATATGCTAAAAACTTTTTCATGATCATTCTCCACTTAAAATCAGGGTTATATTTACTAAATAATGTACCTTAACTATTATACCAATTCTATTCTTTTGCCAACTGTTTTGCCCAAAGTGTCAGCCAGATAACGATAAACAACATCATGGCGACGCCGAGCTTAAAGGCCACCATTGCCCACAGCCAGATAATGCGAATTTCCGACCAGGTAACACCTTCACCCCATAAACAAAGCATTCCTGCCGGCTGTCTGGGTATAATCAGCAAATAAGCAAACCATTGAATCAACAGTATGCAATAGGCTATTAGCACAGTCCACCATCCGGCCACCGCCGCAGCCCGCACTTTTTTTACAAATATTTCATCCATGCTTGCCTCCTATATATTATCCTTTCACTATATTCGATGAGTCGGCCTTTTAGCCTAATACGCCCAATAGGGGCCTGTGCCCAGGCTGGATGTCTTATTCTCGATTCCCACATAAACGCTCCGTCCCAGAAAAAAAGGTAATCCCCAGTCAAACGATGTATCCGGTCCGCCGAGTTCAATAAACACATTATTGGATGAACTGAAAAGGGTTGAAGCGTTGCCTATATTAAACGAAACCGTGCCGCTTGGCGAACCTGCGTAGCCTTTCGTAGTTGCGGATAAACTCTGCGTGGATGAAGGGCAAAACCAGCCGGAAGCAATTCCTGAAGTACAGGTTGTCAGGGCGCTCACTGAACTCTGATTAAAAAATAGTCCATTCGAACCGCTGTCAATGAAACTATCACTATACGTCTTTCCGTTAAAAACTGTTATGAATTCTCCATAGGTCGGATCGGCAGGATACACGGTAATTCCGGCAGGAGGCGTGTTATTTGACCGCGTGCCAATGCCGAGGATGAGATTGCCATTAACTGAGGACAGACCTCCGAGGGGAACGGGAGTGAGGAACTGCACTATAAAGCCGTTATTATCAAGTGGAAGGAGCGAAACCGGGTTTTGGACCTGGTTGTTGAGAGAGACTGCTATTCCAGTACACGATGAACCGTTGCAGGAATAGTACATCTTATTATTTGCAATACTTGTGCAGTCCGAACCGCAGTCCTCAGTAAAGAGACCGACACCGAGAATTCCGTTGTATCCGTCATCTGTCGGAGAGGAGTCCAAAGTGTACCCGCCGTTACTACACGATGTTGATCCGGCAAAAGTGGAATCAATGATCTGGATGGGGACGGTAACCGCTGGTTCGTTTCCCAAAATGATGTCTGCCAACTGAACAGGTCCCCAGTCCGCTGAATTATCAGAATATTGGATGCATTCTGTTAGCGAACCTGAACCGCTGGTTGCCTGCGTAAGGGAGACTGTCAGGAGCGATTTGAATATCCGCAGACCGGAAGCTCCCGTATCCAGCAGGATATTATCGATGGTCTGACAGTTCGATGTGCCAGGAGAACAAATCGTAACGCTGACGCACGGTTCGTTGGGATAACCTCCTGGTGCCAAACCGCCATTCACAGTCACGGTAAGCAAATTATCACTATTATCATCCTGTACCGTCAGCAGCGTAAAACCGGAAATGCCTCCTAACGAAGCCGTGATTGTCGTTGTGCCTGCTGCAATAGAAGTAACCAATCCATTGGAACCTGCTGTGCTGCTGATTGTCGCAATTGTTGTTTGAGAAGAAATCCATGTTACAGAAGTTGTTAAATCTTGTTGAGAGCCATCTGAATATGTGCCGGTGGCAGTGAGTTGTTTGGTTGTTCCCGAAAGCATGCCTGGATTTGCCGGCGTTATTGCAATAGAGGAAAGTGTTGCTGGTGTAACTGTCATGGTAGTGTAACCGGATATGCTTCCTGACGTTGCGGTTATCTTTGCCGTGCCCGTGGCGACGGCAGTAGCCAGTCCCGATGATGTGCCGATTGTCGCGACTGTCGTATTGTCGGAACTCCAGGTCACGGAAGTTGTTATATCTTTTATTGTACTGTCTGAATAAGTGCCTGTTGCGGTAAATTGTTGAGTCTCGCCCAGTGCAATGCTCGGCGTTAACGGTTTTACTGCAATAGAGGCAAGTGTTACTGTGGAAGTACTTGATGTATTGCTACCGCCACCGCTGCAGCTTATGATCAGTAAAAAAATCAGAATTAAAAATGGCAGTTTATTTAATTTCATCAACACTGACTCCTTCAGGTATCAATGCCGGCGCGTAGGCGCGGCCCTGCAGGTTGCGCATATGTCCCCATTTTTCTACAACGACGCCATCTGTTTTCACCGTGACGTGCCTGCGGCCCGGCTGCCGCTTGGTCCCTTTCAAGGCTTTCTGATATTCAGAAAAATATGATCCCAAGAGCGGCGTCAGATCGGGATGGGTCAGTCCATTCCACGCTATGCCGAAAACAACACCGGAGGGTGAAACATATTCCCGGACGGTCAGTGTTTCAGTTCTAATTTCATGAACTGTATATGCCGCGGATGTTTTCACTGTTCTGCGCACGGCTGAAAGAGCCTTCTGGTCCGACGCTACCGAATCAATGGATTCACCAAGGGTGGCTTGGGCTTGCTGGGCGGAAGCAAAAACGGTTAGGAAAAGACCAAGAAAAAGCATGTAGAAAAATCTGTTTTTCATGATTTGTGGTATCCTCCTTTATTCTTTTTCAAACTTCGATTTATCCGCGCCGCAGACAGGACATGTCCATGTTTCCGGCAAATCTTCAAATTTTGTTCCGGGGTTAATGCCGTTATCCGGATCTCCCTTGACGGGGTCGTAAATATAACCACAGACGCTGCAAACGTAACGGGCAGCGGCCCGGGGAGTTGCCGCCGGTTCATCTTTTACATAAGTGGGAGCGGTTTTCGGAGATTTGCCGCCCTTGACCTGCTGATAATAAGCATAAGTCAATGGTTTTTCATTGCTGATTACATCGCCATCAACAATATTGCCGACAAAGATGGTATGCGTGCCGCAATCTAATTCTTGTTCCAATTCCACTTCGATATAGGCAACGGTATTTTCCAAAACGATGGGTACATTAGTTGTTCCTTTTTTTGTCTTTACATTTTGTAGTTTATTTACATCGCGTCCGCTCTTAAAGCCGAAAAGGCCGATGAAATTCATCGGCGCCGCTTCCGCCAGAATAGAAACGACAAATTTGCGGCTGAATTTAATTAATTCGTGTGTGTAATTTTCTTTGTTGATGCTGATGGCCACTGTTGCCGGATTCGATGTAACCTGAAACAGGGAGTTGGCAATCTGGCCGTTGAATTTGTCATCCTGTCCCGAGGTGACGATATATAGACCATAAGTGATTTTATGAAGGGCGGCTCTGTTCATTTATTCTCCTTTTAGCTATTTTTTAATACTATAGTTTTATAACTCAATTTAATTTCCAGCGCCATTATTTCTTTTGACAAAAGAACCCTTTTCTTATAATTGACTAAAACTGGAAGTAAAATAATGTCTTGTGGTTATCTCTGCGTTCAGGGTTTGAATTCGTAGCGTTAAACAGGATGTTAAAATAAACCTATGCAGAGAGCTGATTTTAATATCTCCAATTTGTGAAAAGAGAAAAATAATTATGAATTATCAGGAATTTTTGGAACGTGATCATTTTAATCTCGAAGAACTGCTGGCTTTTGCTTATGGGACGCTGGTAACTGATCCTCCCGCGGGTTTTGATGCAAGGCTTCCAGCCCCTCCCTTCCTAATGCTTGATCGCATATTATTAATTGAAAGCGATGGTAAACAAGGCAGAGTGATTGCCGAACAGGATATTCGAATGGATGCCTGGTATTTTCAATGTCATATGCCGGGAGACCCCGTGCAACCGGGTTGCCTTTGTGTCGATGCCATCTGGCAATTACTTGGTTTCTATTGTCTCTGCCGCGGCGCTTTGGGCTCCGGCCGGGCTCTCGGTTGCTCAAGTGTTATATTCAATGGTCAGATTCGTCCCTTCAACAAATGTGTCCGCTACGAAATCGACATTCGGCGTTATTCTCGATTGAAAGAATCAGGAGCAAGTCTTGCGATCGGTGATGGCCGGGTTTATGTGGATGATGAATTGATTGCTACTATTACGCAAGCACGGACGGGAATATTTAGGGATATTGCGTACACGGATTACCCGCTTCGGTCTAAAAATTCTGTTGGTGGAATGATGGAAAGGTAAGTTATTTACACTAATTGAAAAGATCATTAAAAAATATTTAGAATATTCTCTACAGGAACCATTTTGAGTATAATAAAAAAAGCGGCTCTTTATTTTTCCCAAAAAGAATTTTGCAATGCGGCAATAAATGAGCACGCTGACTTAAGTGTTTTTAAGGAAAAGCTTTCAGTTACGGTGATTATTGGCCTTATCTTAATTACCATCAGTTACATCCTTGGCATACCGGCCGTATTTATAGTAGGGGGAATTGCCGCCTGGCTGAAAAATCCGACGTTTGGGGTTATCGGAATCCCTTTGATTTATGGTCTTTCCTGGCTCCTTTTGATGTTGGGTCTGTATCTTGCCGGACCTAAATATGGAAAGGCTTTTAGCCGTTGGACCGTGCGGGTTATACTGGAGAAAATTCTCGGTGATGATGCTAAAAGAAACCAGCAATGACAAACAAAATCAGCAACATAATTGCTGCGCAGAACTGACACCGTTATAAATTTATTCTCAACCCGTCATAAGCGGAAAAAGTTTCAGGAAATATCATTCGCGCGTGCGCCTGAGACTTGTCCCTTTTCGTCGGCGTTGTATATAATGCGGCATCAAAATGAGTAAGAGCAAGTTTTTTTGCTTTCGATTCGATCGCAAGTTTCGCGGCAAGTTCAGGATTCATATGTGGCCAGAAATCGTATGTTTGTCCGCTGAGCAGGGCACATTCAGAAATAAGAAGATCGGCATTCATGGAAAGCTCTGCCGAGTTCTTGCAGTAACCGGTATCGGTGCAATAACTTATGACCTTGCCGTCAATTTCAAACCGGTAACCGAAACATTTTGACGCGTGAACAAGTTGCAACGCCCGGAACTTAACAGGACGTCTATTCCAACCTTCTTTAATATCCGTCACTTTGCAGGAGAAGGGCAGTTTGTTGACAGGAATAGAATATTGGGGAGCGAGAAATTCTTCGATGGTCGCTTTTGTCCCGGTTTGTCCTATTATCTCCAGCGATTTAAATTTGAATTTTGCCAGTGTGTGAAGCCCTTCAATGTGGTCTATGTGGAAATGGCTGAAGAATAAATAAACCGGCAGATCTTTTTTAATATATTTGTTCGCTTTGTGAATACCGTTTCCGGCATCAAGTATAATATACGCTTTTTTTGTCTCTATCAGCGTACAAATCGTATTGCCGCAATCAGTATCGTACCAACCGTTAGTGCCCAAGAACGTGACTTTCATTTTGCCTTCATGTATTCTTTTATTTGACTTAGTGATACATCCTTCATATCGGCTCCGTCCTTATATTCTTTTGTCCATTCCACTACCTTATCAAGGGCGGTATCAAGCGACCATTTCGGTTTCCAGCCGAGTAATTTCTTGGCCTTGTTTATATTCAGATACAGATAACCGGCTTCGTGCGGATGCGCCCCAGCATCTATTGAATAACTTGAACCTTCCCACTTTTCACATAGCGCCTTTACGATATATTCGACGCTTTTGGCTTCTTTTCTTTCCGGACCAAAGTTCCATGCTGAAGCGAATTTGGGGCCGTACTTATATAGTTTTTCCGCAAGCAGAATGTATCCTGCAAGCGGCTCGATCACGTGCTGCCACGGCCTTACGGCTTTCGGGTTTCGTATTTTTATTTCCCTCTTTGCAATGATAGCCCGGACAAAGTCGGGTACGAGCCTGTCGTCAGCCCAGTCACCGCCACCGATAACGTTTCCGGCGCGCGCTGTTGCTACCGCGACATTATGCGACTTGTATTTTGCCGGATTAAAATAAGACCTTCTATATGCTTGCGTCACGATTTCTGAACATGCCTTTGAGCTAGAGTAGGGATCGTACCCGCCGAGCGATTCATTCTCAACGTAACCCTTCTGCCTTTCCTCATTTTCGTACACCTTGTCCGTGGTAACATTTATAAAGGAACGGACGCAATCGGTTGATCTTACCGCTTCCAGAATGTTCACGGCGCCCATTACATTTATGGAGTAGGTTTCCAGCGGATACCTGTAGGATTCCCTTACCAGGGGTTGTGCCGCCATATGTATCACTATTTCCGGTTTTGCTTTTTTGAAAGCCGCTTTCAGCCTCCCCACATCGCGAATATCCGCGATTATGGAATTCGTGTCTTTGTCGATGTTGCATATTTCGAACATGCTGGGATTTGTCGGCGCTTCCAGCGCGTAGCCGGTTACATCGGCCCCTAAGTAATTGAGCCAGAGAGAAAGCCATGATCCCTTGAATCCGGTGTGACCGGTAATGAAAACTTTTCTATTATTCCAGAATGTCATTTCCACACCTTCCAGGGAGCATTACCTTTTGTCCAAAGATCGTTAAGATATTTGGCGTCCTTTACTGTGTCCATGCACTGCCAGAAACCTTCGTGCTTGTGAACCTTCAAACCTTTATCTCTGGTAAGATCTCTCATCGGTTCCTGTTCCAGAAAACAATCGCCGTGTTTTTTTAGATAATTAAAGAAAGACTTTTTAAAGATAAAAAATCCGCCATTGATGAATCCATCCTTTATCTGCTGTTTTTCGGAAAACTTCTCAACAGTATCTTCCTTTATGTATAGTTCACCGAAACGGGAATCGGGATGCACTCCGGTTACCGTGCCTATCTTTTTATGCGCTTGGTGAAACTCATAGAGCTTTTTTATATCTATATCGGAAACTCCGTCGCCGTAAGTGAGCATAAAATCGTCAGAATCAATTAATTTTTCCACTCCTAATACGCGGCCTCCGGTCATTGTTTCCAGTCCCGTGTCGGCAAGAGTTACCGTAAATTCATCAAACGTATTATTTTTATGTATATGCGTCGAACATTTTTTGCCGAAAGTAAATGTAATGTCGTTGTTGAACGCTTCATAATTAAGAAAATATTCTTTTATCATTTCACCTTTATATCCGAGGCAGATAACAAAATCATTAAAGCCGTAATACATGTATGACTTCATAATATGCCAAAGAATAGGATGACTGCCCACAAGTACCATCGGCTTTGGCCGGTACTCAGTTTCTTCCCTCATTCTCATTCCCATACCGCCCGCTAATATAACCACCTTGGGTTTCTTTGTTTTTGCCATAAGCGCCTCCTTATGTTTTCTGGGCTTTCACTATCTACAATTTGAACTGTTTTTAACATGACATTGTTTATTTATAAGTGGACTATAAGAATTTCGACTTTGTATGTCAAGGCAATCTTGGCCGCGAAATATAGCGCGAGGCGGGGATGGCCGCCTACTGAAAATGTTATTAAGAAAGTAATTGCAGTTTTGCAAAAAGGATAATATAAAAAAGCAATAAATCAAAGTGGATAAAAGAGTATGCAAATAAAACTTGGACATATCTATAATACCGGCAAATCTGAATTGGTTTTGATAATTGATAAATTGAAAAATAACCGGGTCAAGTTTATCCCATTGATTAAAAACTCTTCGCGAGGTTTTTTGATTAAGGAATTGAAGGCTTCGGCGATAATTGAAGAAGTTGCAACGATAAATTCAGCGGCAATAAAAACTGAAGTTCTAAAACTCGATTATGGCAGACTTAACGCGATTTTGCGGGAGCTTGTCAAGTACGATTCCAGAATTTATCTTCAGAACACAAAAGAAAAAGCCAAACGCAGATATATTCCCGCCGCCGGAAAAGTTATAGAAGAAAGCGAACTAATGAACATGCTTGACGCTTCGCTCGACATGTGGCTGACAACGGGGAGATTCAACGATCAATTTGAAAAGAAACTGGCGAAATTTCTGGGTGCGCGTTACGCCTTGACCGTTAATTCCGGTTCTTCCGCGAATCTGCTTGCCTTATCCGCTTTAACTTCGCATAAATTAAAAGATAAAAGATTAAAGTCCAATGACGAAGTTATTACCGTTGCCGCCGGCTTTCCCACAACAATTAATCCGATAATTCAAAATGGTTTGATTCCGGTTTTTGTTGATGTTGATTTAAAGACATTCAGCGCTAAAACGGAACAGATTGAAGAATCAATCACCAAAAAAACGAAAGCGATTTTTATCGCGCACACACTAGGGAATCCTTTTGAGATAGACAAGGTTCTGGACATCTGCCGCAGACACAACCTGTGGTTGATTGAAGATAACTGCGACGCGCTGGGCTCTGAATATAAAGGCAAATACACGGGAACCTTCGGGCACGTTGGAACAATGAGTTTTTATCCCGCTCATCACATAACCATGGGCGAGGGAGGCGCGGTAGTTACAAACGATAATGGACTTTTGGATATTCTGGCTTCCATGCGCGACTGGGGAAGAGAATGCTATTGTCCATCGGGCAAAGACAACACCTGCGGAAAAAGATTCGAGCAGCAACATGGCAAATTGCCTTTCGGATACGACCACAAATATGTTTATGCGCATACCGGGTATAATTTTAAAATCACCGATTGGCAGGCGGCCATCGGATTATCTCAATTAAAAAAGCTTCCTGGTTTCATAAAAAAACGTCAAAGTAATTTTGCGCTTTTAAAATCAGAGTTCAAAAAGTTTGCAAAATATTTCATCCTGCCTGAAGCAACTAGGAACTCCAATCCTTCATGGTTCGGCTTTTGGCTGACATTGAAGGAAAACGCAAAATTTTCTAAAAAAGACTTGGTTGATTTTCTCGAAGGAAGCGGAATAGGCACAAGAAATCTATTTGCGGGAAACATATTAAGACAGCCTGTTTTTGTTGATGACCAAATAAAAATACGAATTCGAAATTCCGGTATGTTAATTTCATCGGATTTGAAAGAAGAACATTACGCCCTGCTTCCGAATACGGATGCGATAACGAAAAGAAGTTTCTGGATCGGTTTGTGGCCAGGCATATCAGAGAGTGAAATTAAATATATTTCCAGTAAAATAAATGAATTTATCTAAAAAAACATCGGACATAAAAGACGATTTGGAGCATATTCTCCAATATGCCGGAGATGTCCTTGAAGAATTCAGGGATAAAAAAATATTCATTACCGGAGGCACTGGCTTTTTCGGAATATGGATTCTGGAGACTTTGGCCTGGGCGAATGCTAAACTGAATTTAAATATTGAGGCCATCGTATTAACAAGAAACATGGCAAACTTTAAGAAAAAAGCGCCTCATATCGTGAATAAAAAATATTTTTCCTTTATTGAAGGTGATGTTAAAGACTTTAAATATCCGAAAGGTAAATTCAATTATATAATTCACGCGGCTACGGATTTTCACATAAAACATAGCCGTAACAGCTCCCTGATGACATTTGATACTATTGTTGAGGGGACTCGTCATGTTTTGGAATTTTCCGTTCAATGCGAAGCCGATAAGATTTTATATATCAGTTCCGGAGCTGTTTACGGAAAGCAACCAAGTGAAATATCTCATGTTCCTGAAGACTATCAGGGAGCGCCTGATTTGACTTTGTTTAATTCTGCGTATGCTGAAGGAAAGAGAAGTGCGGAGATGTTATGTGCTTTGTATTCCAATAAATATGATTTATCAATCAAAATTGCCAGATGTTTTGCTTTTGTCGGGCCTTACTTGCAATTAGACGAAAACTTTGCGATAGGTAACTTTATTGCCTGCTTATTAGAAAATCAGAAAATGATAATACATGGCGATGGCACGCCGGTACGATCATATATGTATGCTGCTGATTTAATAATATGGCTTATAACTATTTTAGTTAAAGGAAAGAATTGCTATCCCTACAATGTTGGTTCTGAAGAGGAAATTACGATAGAAAGTCTGGCAAAAATCATTGCTGGTTTTTCCAAGAAACGTTTGCCTATTGAAATAAAAACAAAGAAGTCTGATTCTAATAAAATAGATAAATATATCCCTTCAACGCAAAGAGCGCAAAAGGAATTAGGTCTCAAACAGCATATTCGCTTGAGTGACGGTATATTAAAAACGATAAGATTCGATTTAGGGAAAAACAATTTATAATGCGAAATAAAAATAATATAAATAATTGCCGTGTTTGCGGGCATGTTTTTTTCGACAAGCCGCTGCTGCGGTACGCAAATATGCCGAAGGCGGCGCAATTTTTTCCGGACAAAGAATCAATTAAACAGGAAAAAGGAATTAATCTGAAAATATATCAATGTTCCGGATGCGGACTTGTGCAATTGGACAGCAAACCAGTGCCTTATTATAAAGATGTAGTCAGAGCTGTTTCCATTTCCAAAGACATAAAAGAATTCAGAGCCAAGCAATTCAAAAATTTTGTAAATAAATACTCTCTCCGAGCGAAGAAAATTCTGGAAATAGGCTGTGGGCGTGGAGAGCATTTATTTATTATGCGAAAACTTGTTAAAAAAACATATGGAATAGAACATGCGAAAGAATCCGTAAACTATTGTATCAAGCAGGGATTAAATGTTTACAGGGATTTTTTGGCAAAGCCTTCGCAAAAACTATTAAATGCGCCGTTTGATGCTTTTTTTATTATGAATTTTCTGGAGCATCTTCCTTCACCGAATGCGACATTGACAGGCATGTATAATAATTTATCCGACGAAGGTATCGGTCTTGTTGAAGTTCCCAATTTTGACATGATCCTGAGAAATAATCTATTTTCGGAATTTATACCGGATCATCTGCTTTATTTTACACAGGATACTTTAATAAAAACTCTGTCACTGAGCGGGTTTGACGTTATTGAATGCGTTGAGAAGAGATATGACTATATAATTTCAGCCATAGTAAGAAAAAGAAAAAAGCTTGATCTATCCAGTTTTTATATGCAGCAAGAAAGATTAATAAAAGATTTGAATTCATATATAAACAGATTCGGAAATAAGAAAATAGCGATATGGGGCGCTGGTCATCAGGCCTTGGCGGTTATTGCTATGACCGGCATCGCGAAAAAAATAAAATATGTTGTTGATTCCGCCCCTTTCAAACAAAACAAATACACTCCCGCAACGCACCTGCCTGTGGTCGCACCGGAAAGACTTCATACTGATAAAGTTGACGCTGTAATTGTGATGGCGGCTGGTTATTCCAATGAAGTCGCAGAAATTATTAAAAGAAAGTATAATAATATTCAGATAGCTGTTTTGAGAGATTTTGGATTGGAAATTATCCATAAATAGTTTTTCATAAAAATAAAATATATGGCGGAAGAAAAAGGGAGGTTAAGCATATGGCGGTAATCAAAATTGGAAATAAAAAAGTCGGGGACGGACAGCCATGTTTTATAGTTGCGGAAATCGGCATCAACCATAATGGTGATGTTAACATTGCCAAGAAATTAATTGATGTCGCTGCTTTTGCCGGATGTGACGCGGTTAAATTTCAGAAACGCACAATTGATGTTGTTTACACACCGGAAGAGTTGGCCAAGCCCCGTGAAAACCCCTTCGGAACAACAAACGGCGATTTGAAGCGTGGATTGGAATTCGGCTTAAAAGGATATAAAGAAATTGATAAATACTGCAAAGCAAAGAAAATTATGTGGTTTGCGTCCTGCTGGGATGAGGGTTCTGTTGATTTCATAGACCAGTTCAATGTTCCCTGTTACAAGATAGCATCAGCAAGCCTGACCGATGACGCACTTTTAAGATACACAAGAGCAAAAGGAAAGCCGATAATTCTTTCCTGTGGTATGAGCACGATTAAGCAAGTTGACCACGCCGTAAAAGTTCTGGGTAAAAAAGATTTGATTATTCTGCATACGTGCAGCACTTACCCGTCAGATTATAACGAACTCAATTTAAAAGTGCTTCCGACCTTAAGAGAAAGATATAAAGTTCCAGTAGGATATTCAGGGCATGAAACTGGTATTCCCTCATCAAGCGCCGCTGTCGCGTTGGGGTCCTGCGTCGTGGAAAGACATATCACCCTTGAGCGTTCCATGTGGGGTTCAGATCAGGCGGCATCATTGGGACCAAGTGGTGTCATAAAATTAGTCAGAGACATCAGGCTGGTGGAAATGTCATTAGGAGACGGCGTAAAACAGGTTTATGAAAGTGAGAAACCAATCATCATCAAGTTGCGTAGAAAAGGCCAGTGATTATGAAAGATATTAAAGCGGTAGCCCTGGATATTGACGGCGTATTAACAGATGGCACTTTTATCTGGGGAACCAACGGCGAGGAGTACAAAAAATTCTCGTTTGCTGATGTGATGGGTATTTCGCTGGCGTCAAAGGCGGGAATTATTTTTGCTTTGATTTCCGGCGAAGATAACGTTTTGGTTGACAGATTCGCTGAAAAAATGAAAATTGTAAATGTTTACAAAGGAATAAAAGACAAAGCGTCGGCTCTAATTTCATTCGCGAAAAAAAATAAGCTGGAGTTAAGTCAAATCTGTTTTATGGGCGATGACGTGAACGACCTCGGCGCGCTGCAACTGGCCGGTTTATCTGCCGCACCGGCCAACGCTCACGAAAGCATTAAGCGCATAGTTAAGCTCATTACAACCAAATCCGGCGGAAACGGCGCCGTCAGAGAACTTATAGATTCGATTTTAGCAAAGAAAGCATCCGGTAAAAAATGAAACTTTCCGATTACGTAATGCAATTTATCGCTCAACTGGGAGTTGGGCATGTCTTCTTTCTTCCCGGCGGCGGGGCCATGCATCTGGTTGACTCGCTGGGCAAACGCAAGGATCTGGAAATTGTATGCTGCCTGCATGAACAGGCAGTCGCCATCGCCGCTCAATCGTACGCCATGCATACCAACAATCTTGGTATCGGTCTGGTTACAACCGGACCCGGCGGCACAAATGCCATTACAGGTGTATGCGCCGCGTGGATTGATTCCGTCCCCTGCCTGTTTGTTTCCGGTCAGGTTAAACGGTCGGATATCATGAAAGGCAAAGGGATTCGACAACTCGGCATTCAGGAAGCGGACATAGTCACCCTGGTTAATTCAATAACAAAGTACGCGGTTACAGTTATGGAACCGGCCTCGATAAGGTATCATCTGGAAAAAGCCCTGTATCTGGCGAAAAACGGCAGACCGGTTCCGGTTTGGCTCGATATTCCTCTTGATGTGCAGGGAAGCATAATAGATGAAGCAAATCTGGATGGTTTTAATCCGGCGGAAGTTAAAGAAAAAAAACCGGATACGTCTTCCATAAAAAACGCAGTTAAAAAAATAATCAGATTATTGAATAATTCCCAACGGCCGGTAATAATCGCCGGTGATGGAATAAAGATATCGAAATCGAAAGATTTGTTTCTGGATATTATTAGAAAGCTTGATATACCAGTGATTCCCACATGGAAAGCTATGGATATGATTCATGAAGAGCATGAATTATACGCGGGAAGGGGCGGCATACTGGGAGAGCGTTCCGCCAATTTCGCGGTACAGAATTCCGATTTGCTATTGTGCATAGGTTCAAAAATGGATTTCACGCAAACAGGTTTCGATACCAAATCATTTGCCCGGGCCGCGAAAAAAATTGTCATTGATATAGATAAAAATGAAATAAAGAAATTGGATTTCAGAATTGATCTAAAAATAATCGCCGACGCGAGACTGGTATTGGAAGAAATTGCGAGTCAGTTAAATAATATCAAGATTAAAGACAGAAGTTCTTGGAAAGAAAAAATAAAAGGATGGAGAAAAAAATATCCGGTAGTTTTAAAAGAGTATTACAATAAAACAGGGCTGGTTAATCCTTATGTGCTGGTTGACGTGTTATCCAGGGAAGCGACCAGCGAAGACATAATTAATCCCTGTTGTGCCGGCACCGCCGCCGAATACAATTTTCAAGCGTTTAAGATCAAAGAGAATCAGAAATTTATAACCAATCACGGCCTTGGCCCCATGGGATTCGAATTGCCAAGCAGTATCGGCGCTTGTCTTGCCAATAAAAGAAAACGAACGATATGCGTAGCCGGCGACGGCGGATTTCAGTTAAATATTCAGGAACTGGAAACACTGCGCAGGCTTGATTTACCGGTAAAAATATTTATTATGAACAACGACGGCTATTCTTCAATCAGGACAATGCAGGAAACACATTTCAACGGACATTATGTCGGCAATGACTCTTCTTCGGGATTGACCTTGCCTGATATAATCAGCGTAGCGGCTGCTTATAAAATAAAGGCTATAAGAATTACTGATTCAAGCGAACTGGAATTAAAAATTCGGGAAGCACTTGATTTTCCAGGACCGATTATCTGCGATGTTCTGGTTATACCCGGCTTTAAAGTTGCGCCGAAAGTCGCTTCGAAAAGAAGAGAAGACGGCACAATGGTTTCCAAACCTCTGGAGGATCAATGGCCGTTTCTGGATAGAGCCGAATTGGAATCCAATATGTTGATTCCTCTAATTCCGGAATAACTAATAAGGAATAAACGATGAAAGATTTATTTTCAGTCAAAGGCAAAGTTATTATTCTGACAGGCGGAAGCGGCTTTTTAGGTTCTCAATTTAATCAGCATTTAACTTCCCGCGGCGCGAAGGTTGTCATTTTTGACAATCAGACTGACAATCCTGTTGATATCACAAATCCGCAAGATGTGAAGAAAGCCGTCGACGGAACCTTAAAAAAATATAAGCACATTGACGGAATGGTCAATGTTGCCGCGATAAATGCCGTTCCAGGAAGCGAAACGTCTAAAAATTTCTGGAAACCTTATGAAAAATATCCGCTGGAACTCTGGAAAAAAGAAATCGATGTTAATCTTACCGCCGCCCATATTGTTACTCAGGCGGTTGCCCCTGTTATGATGAAACAAAAATGCGGTTCCATTGTTTATCTGGCCTCGGATCTTGCTTTCATAGCGCCCAACAACAACATTTATCAGAAAGGAAATTTTAAAGACATAGCGTATGTTACTTCCAAAACAGGTTTGCTGGGATTGACGCGTTCCTGGGCCTCTTATCTTGGGAAATATAATGTCCGTGTGAATGCCGCTGTTCCCGGCGGCATGTACAATGATCAGGCGGCAGCTTTTGTAAAAAAGAACAGTGCGTTGAATATGCTGGGAAGAATGGCCCAAAAAGACGAATACAACGGGGTTATTCAATTTTTGTTATCCGACGCGTCTTCGTATATGACCGGCGCGTCGCTGATTGTTGACGGCGGCAGGACGGCATGGTGATGAGATTCTTAATTTGCGGCATAGGTTCCATCGGACAGCGTCATTACAGAAATCTTAAATCTTTAGGACACGAATTGGCTTTGTTTCGCACCGGCGGCGGAGCCAACGCTCCTTTTATTGATAAATTTTTATCTGAAGAAAAATCAGCGGGAAGACAGGTCAAAACCTATTACAATTTCCAGGAAGCGATCAATGATTTTAATCCTGATGCGGTCTTTATAACGAATCCCAACAGCAAGCATATGGAAATCGCTCTGATGGCGGCGCGGGCTGGCCGTAATCTTTTTATTGAGAAACCCTTATCGCACAACCGTGAAGGTCTTGATGAATTGAGATCTCTTATCGAAGAAAAGAATCTTAAAGTAATGATCGGATACAACCTACGCTGGCATCCACTACTAAAAAAAATGAAGTTGATGGTCGAGGATGGGGAAATCGGCCAACCAATTTGTGCAAATATCGAGATGGGAGAAAATATTGAGGACTGGCATCCGTGGGAGGATTATCGTCAAGCGTATGCCGCGTATAAAAATGGCGGCGGCGGGGCAGTGTTGTGCTTCAGCCATGACATTGATTATCTTTACTGGTTCTTCGGTATGCCTCAAACCGTTCACGCGGTCGGGGGCAAAATAACTCCGCTAGGTGGCGACGCCGAGGATATGGTAAAAGCATTACTGGAGTATACAAATAAACTTATTGTTTCCCTGCACCTTGATTACTGGCAGAGGCCTCCTAAACGTTTCTTTGAGATCATCGGTGCCAAAGGAAAAATAACATGGGATTATTATGCGAAAAACTTAACATTAGTTTCCAGAGATAATAATAGTGTTACGAAAGAGTATACTGTTCCTGACACTTTTGATAGAAATGATATGTTTATTGCTGAAATAAAAGATTTTATCTCCGCGTTAAACGATGAGAGAGATGTTCCTGTTCCTCTTCAGGAAGGCATAGACGTTTTGGAAATTTCTCTTGGTATCAAAAAACAAATTAGATTTTAATAAAAAATTCTATTCGTTGACGGCGGCAGAACTACCGGTGAATATTTTAACATATTGTTAAGTGATGTGAAGATAAATTTTATTGTTAGTGCATGTGCGCTGCACGAAAGGTAGATTTTATGACAGACACTCTTCGACAAAATTATATAGAGTTATTGAAAAGTTCTGTAAGTTTCACTTTGTGGTGGCCAGAACCAGCCATTCCTATGGAAATAGCGGCGTCTGCCTTCCCCGCGCCAATTCGAAAAACCATAATTGCGATTGCAAGATGTATGAAACCATTACGCATTTCATTGGCTTATAACCGTGGCGATATCACTCAAAAACATAGAGAGGAGGGACGTCCATATTTTTCTGCATATGCGGACACCATGATCGGACGCAGAAGATTGGATAATATCCAATCTTGTGTTGAGGAAGTAATAAAAGAAAAAGTGCCGGGAGACTTTATTGAGACTGGTGTTTGGCGGGGGGGGGCATGCATTTTCATGCGCGGTCTTTTAGAAGCCTACTGTGATAGGAATCGTAAAGTATATGTTGCCGATTCGTTTCAGGGACTGCCAAAACCTGACGAAGAAAAATATTTTTATGACAAGGGATCCGTATTTCATAAAAATTTACTTATGGCTGTATCGCTAAAACAAGTTAAGGAAAACTTTGAAAAGTATAACCTTCTCGACGACCAAGTTGTGTTCTTGCCTGGTTGGTTTAAAGACACGTTACCTACAGCGCCAATTGATAAATTATCGATCCTGAGACTAGATGGTGATATGTATGGCTCCACAATGGAGGCTATTGAAGCTTTATATCCAAAGCTTTCTGTGGGTGGATTTTGCATTGTTGACGACTATGGAGCCATTGAGGGCTGTCGTCGTGCCATTGATGATTATCGCGCTCGGAAGAATATAGAAGATAAAATTCAAATTGTTGATTGGACAGGTGTGTACTGGAGAAGAAGTGCTTAATGGAAAAATTTTTATTAGATAAGTCATAGATAGATAATTTTCAATATATCGACTGTTACTCTTCTTCTTAATAATAATGCGTGAAAGAAAGGTAGAATCATGAGGAACTGCAAAGAAGAAATTTCCAACTATTTGGATGAAGTACTGGAAAGAAAAGAATTCAGCATTGATAGCATAAAAAGACAAATTAAAAGCTCAAAATACGTTTGCGCTTTTGGTTTAGGCATTGTTTCATATCCTATCATCGCCGCGATAAAAAAACTTACAGATATTAAAATTAATTTTTTATCGGATAATGATCAGGCAAAATGGGGGAAAACATTTCACGGTGATTTAAAATGTATTTCCCCCGCGGAACTGGAAAAGTATAAGGATGATATCGCAATATTAATAACGACTCAGCATTATAAGAAAATATATCAGCAACTTTTAAAAAAGGGTTTCAAAAAGATATTTGCAGTAACAGAGTATCGGCTTCTTAATGACGGTTATTTCAAAAATAAGCAAAATCTTCAGAAGATAAAAAAGAACGCATTGAAAGTACTGGATATTTTAGCAGACGAAAGATCCATGGAAATAATGTTCACACTGATAAAAAATTGGTTCGATTTTAATGTTGATGAAACGGGTTATGAAGAAATTTTTTCCAATGATCAATACTATCCCGCCGGCATCATTAAATTAAGCGACAATGAATCATTTATTGATGTCGGAGCATATAATGGCGACACAGTCTTTGATTTTCTTAAAAGGACGAATAATAATTTTGACTCTATTTTCGCTTTTGAACTGGATAAAAAGAATTTTCAGGAGATGGAACTGGCAATAGATAAACTGGATGAAAACTTAAAACGTAAAATAAAATTATATAATCTTGGACTGCTGGATGAAGAAAAGGAAGTGTATTATGAAAGTGGCGGTTCCGGTTCTGAAAGTACATTTATCAATATCATTAATAAAGCTAATGAATGCGGAAAAACAATAAGGCTTTCTAATGTTCTACATAATGAAAAAATAACATATATTAAAATGGATATTGAAGGTTCGGAAGTTCAAGCTTTATCAGGAGCAGAAGAAATAATTAAGAAACAGAAGCCCAAACTTGCCATTTGCGTTTATCATAAGCCGGAGCATTTATGGAAGATTCCTTTATATCTAAAAAAAATCGTGCCAGAATATAAGATATATATAAGACATCATTCACCTTTGGAATACGAAACGGTTTGCTATGCCGTAACTTAATTCAGCAACTGGGAATGCCCCCGGTTCCTGACGTAGCGGACGCCATTCATAAAATGATAAGTGAGAATGAGATGACAGAAAAAGAAATAGAAAAACAAAAGAGAGAGAAGCTGCGAAGAGAAAAGCCTCAAGTATATGAGAAAGTGATAAAAATCGAGGAACGATTTAAACAAGGCATACCAACTCCGATTATCGATATTGCTTATAGTTATGCCTGCAATCTTAAATGTCAGCATTGCACGGCTTCAAGGTTTAAAAAAGAAGGACAAAAACTTACGCCACATGACTTGCTGAATATCAGCAATCAGGCACATGAGCTTGGTCTTTGCCAGTTTTGCATTTCCGGCGGCGAACCGCTTATTTTTAAAGATCTTGATGAAGTCATTGCGGCTCTTCAGCCGGATAAGTTTCATCTGACCATGAGCACCAACGGGCATTTTATGACGCTGGAAAAGGCCTCGCATTTGAAAAAGTTAGGATTGGATAAGGTAAAAATAAGTCTCGATGATTTTGATGAAAAAAAACATGATAGTAATCGTAATAGTGAAGGCGCATACCGGAAAGCTATTGACGCCATGATGAACGCTAAGGAAGCAGGCTTAAGCGTGGTAATTCAGACTGTTGTGACACGGCAAAATTGCCAGACTGACCGGTTAATACAAATGGCTGAGTTTGCCAAAGAAAATGGATTTACTATTGATGTTCTGATAGCCAGATGCACAGGTGAATGGGAAGGTAAGCATGAGGTATTAATCAGCGAAGATGACGCAGAATTCTTGCGCCGGGCGCATGAGAAATATCCTGTTTTACACCGCGATACCTTTCCCTCATACGGCATGGATAAGGGGTGTGGTGCTGTTAACGCGTGTCTGCATATAACTCAATACGGCGATTTTCTACCCTGCGTTTATATACATATTGGGATTGGTAATATTTTTGAAGAAAGTCTAAAAGATATCATGGATAGAGGCATGAGTATAAAGCATTTTAAAAGCTACAATCCCAAATGTTTGTCCGGAGAAGACAGAAACTTTATTGAAAATTACATGACTAAATTTTACGGGAAACAATTGCCCGTTCACTATACAGAGGTGTTTGCCAAGGATGATTTCTGCGATTAATAACAAATTAATCTTTAATAAGGAAGACAATAAATGCAAAAACTTATAAGTATTGTTACACCATGCTTTAATGAAGAGGAAAACGTTCAGGAAGTTTATCAACAGGTTAAAAATGTTTTCGCTCAAATTGCCGGTTACCGCTATGAACATATTTTTATTGATAATTCCTCAACAGATAAAACTATTCAAATATTAAGAGAAATCGCGAAAAATGATTTTAATGTTAAGATAATTATTAATTCCAGAAATTTTGGTGTTATGAATGGCTATTATGCAATGTTACAATCTGCTGGAGACGCTGTTATTCAGGTAGTGGCAGATCTTCAGGACCCCCCCCTCATGATAAAGGATTTGATTAAAAAATGGGAGGATGGCTATAAACTGGTGCTGGCTGTAAAGGAAAAAAGTGAAGAGTCTAAAATTATGTTCACGATCAGGCAGCTCTATTACAAAATCTATAATAAAATTTCAAATATTCAAATAGTCACTAATTATTGCGGCTTCGGCCTTTATGACAAAGCAATAATCAATATATTAAGAAAAATAGATGATCCTTATCCTGACCTTAGGAGCCTTATTGGTGAGATAGGTTTTGAAAGGGCAATTCTTACATATACACAACGAGTAAGGAAAAAAGGAAAAACAAAAAACAATTTCTATAATTTATATGATCAGGCGATGCTGGGCATTACCAGAGATTCAATAATTCCTTTGCGACTTGCCAGTTTTATCGGTTTTTCTGTCGCCGCTATAAATCTATTAGTCGCAATTGGTTATTTTATCTACAAACTACTTTATTGGCAGAATTTCCAGTTGGGTATCGCTCCCTTGGTAATCGGCATATTTTTCTTTGGCGGCGTGCAATTGTTTTTTCTGGGTGTTATCGGGGAATACATCGGAGCTATTTTTACGCAGGTCAAAAAACGTCCGCTGGTTATTGAAAAGGAGAGAATTAATTTTGATTAATTTTGTAAAACTCCTAAATCAAAGCGCTCTCTTTGTTGGCTTCGTCGGCAGCGTCCTTAACGTATATACAATACGTCTCGTCGCCTCCTCCTTGCCGCCGCGATATCATCTTTGATTTAGAAGTTTTATTAGTGGAGTAAACACTTGAGAATATCATGGGAAAATTTGTGGCATAATCATCAGGTAAAAATCCGTTTTTTTTTCATCGGTGTTTGGAACACAATCTTCGGTTACTTAGCTTACGTCAGTCTTGATTACCTGTTCGCGTTCGTTTTTCAAAAACGATATATAGCCTATATGACGGCTGCTGTGCTGGCAAATATTATAGCCACAATCAGCGCATTTATTTTTCACAAGTATATCACCTTTAAATCAACTGTTAGGGGGAAAGCCGTCATCATAGAATTTTTAAAATTTTATTCGATGTACACAGTAACAAGCATTCTCGGCCTCGTGTTACTTCCCTTTTTTGTTGAAGTTCTGAAGATAGACCCCAAAATATCCGGCGCATTGTTAATCCCCATTGTCGCGGTCGTCAGTTATTTCGGGCATTCCAGGTTTTCATTTATAAAACGATGAACTATCGTGCTGTTCCGTGATTTGCCGTCGGCTGATATAGTGCTGCGATGTGCGTTTATTTGTTGAGTCTCTCGTTGAATTCTTCAAGGGTAAAGCTGTATTCCTGAGTTCCGTAACTCTCTACCGCAAAGGAAGCGCAGACACTTCCCATCCGTGCGGACTCTTCTATATCCTTTCCGTGAACAAGACCGCTGATCAGGCCGCCCCGGTAAGAATCTCCGGCGCCTGTCGGGTCCACCACCTTCTTTGCCTTGAAGGAAGGAATAGCAATTTCACTGTATTCCGTGGCAACCTGTGAACCCAACTCTCCCATGGTGGTGATAATTGTTCCGGCCATTTTCAATAAGGAATTCTTGTTCAATCCGGTCTTGCTGATAATCAGGTTTAGTTCGTAATCATTAACGATTAGTATCCGGCATCCTTCTATGACTTGGATCAAATTTTTCTTATTCCACATGGGCAGAGATTGTCCGGGATCAAAGATATAATCGATTCCTCTGACTTTACAGGCATGCGGGTAATTAACCATGTCATCAAAATTGCCGGGAGAAACGATAACAAGTGTTTTTTCGGGATCGAATTTGTCGAAGTCCAATGTAGATTGATATTTCATGGCCCCGGGATTAAATCCGGTAATTTGGTTATTTGCCTTGTCTGTTGTAATGTAGGCGCCTGCCGTAAATTCGTCGGCGATGATTTTGATGTTTTCCGTGGATATTCCGTTTTTCGCCAGCCATTTAAAGTACCTTTGGTAATCATGGCCGATAGTGGCGCAGATGACGGGCTTTTCACCCATCAGGGTGAGCGCGTAGGCGATATTGCCCGCCGTGCCGCCATACTTTTCCTTCATGCTGTTCACTTGGAAACAAACGTTCAGGACATGAATTTTATCGGGCAGAATATGATCGGAGAAGTGGCCGGGAAAATCCATAATTCTGTCATATGCCAGTGAGCCGGAAACAATTATTTTCATAAAAGCAACCTTTCCAGTCATTTCAAAATCATTGTCTGAACCGCCTAATACCATTTCTAAATCAAAGATGATATTGAGGCGGCTAGGCGGAGGCGACGAGGCGTATTGTATATACGTTGAGGAAGCCGACAACGACGCCAACAAAAATAGCGCTTTGATTTAGAATTGGTATAAACTATAGAAAATATTAATTTGTGTGTCAATGATATTTTGAAACCTTTGAAAAATGTCAAATTGTCATTTCGACCGAAGGGAGAAATCTTATAACGTAATAATATAAAAGAAAGATTTCTCGTCGCCTTGCTCCTCGAAATGATACAATTGGTATTGTGCGAAGCTTTCATTTTGATTTAGAGATGACACTCGATTTGTGTTATAAAAAAAAATTTAGCGAAGTTTTTTTATTGATGATTTCGGCGGCAATATTGCTTACATTATTCATAGCTGTGGGGAGGTCAATTGTTCGCAGTTGCCGGTCTTTCATAACAACCCTGCCGTTGATAATGCTGGTTTTTACGTCCGCACCGCGGGCGGCATAGACAAGTTGAGAATAGCAATTATAAAGCGGGGTGAGGTGAGGTTGATTCATATCTATTAATATAATGTCCGCTTGTTTTCCTACTTCGATAGAACCAATCAATTTGTTCAGCCCCAGTACTTTTGCTCCGCCGATAGTGGCCATCTTCAAAACTGTTTCCGCGCTCATTACGGTAGGATCAAGGGATGTGACTTTGTGAATTTTTGCCGCCGTGTCCATCTCTCGAAACATATCCATGTCGTTGTTGCTGGCACATCCGTCCGTTCCGATTCCGACAATTATACCTTTTTGCAACATCTCGGGAACAGGGGCGACGCCTGCCGCCAGCTTCATGGAGCTTTCCGGATTGTGCGATACCTTGACGCCCAGATCAGCAAAAACAGCAATATCTTCTTTGTTAAGCCAATTACAATGGACAGCGATAGTCTGATCATCAAGAACGCCGAGATCAAGCAGATGCTGTACAGGTCTTTTACCGTAACGATTTAAGATGGTATCGATCTCATCTTTATTTTCGAGCAAATGTATCAGGTATAAAATGCCTGCTTCGCGGGCGGCTTCCTTCACGTTGGCAAGTGTTGCTGGAGAACAGGTATAAGGAGAATGACAGAAATATGCCGGCGTAATCATCGGCGCATGGGACTTCCAGCGTGTCACAAAAAGCTTGGCCGCCGCCATCATTTTCTCAAAACTGGACTTATCGGGCATGATAAAATCAGCGAAACCCTGCGAGACAACTGCGCGCATTCCAGCGGCATTGATAGCTTCCGCTATGGCGTCTTCGAAGAAATAGCCGTCGCAAAAAGTTGTCGTGCCGGAAAGAATCATTTCCGCCATGGCCAGCGTTGCTCCGTCGTAAACCATTTTTTTGTTGACGAAGCGCGCCTCTGCAGGGAAAATGTGTTCGTTCAGCCATTTCATTAATGGCAGATCGTCAGCCATGCCGCGGAAACAGACCATTGGCAGATGCGTGTGGGTATTGACCAATCCGGGCATGACGATGCAGCCGGAGGCGTCGATAGTTTCTTTTGTCTGGAAGGCGGAGCGGCCGCTATCTTTATTTTGACCAACCGCGACAATAAGGCTGTCTTTAATGCCGACAAAGGAATCTTCGATAATTTCCTTTCTTGAGGACATGGTCATCAGTGTTCCGCCGGTAATCAATATATCCAAATTATTTTCCCGCATGAGTTAATCAATTTTAATTTCTTTTATAAATCAAGCCGTTTTCTTATAAGAACCAAAAGTTCATATATGATCAGGAAAAATCAGCCGGGAAATTTTGCTTCCATCAGGCGGCTACCGATTAAGCCCAATTCAGTGCCGCAGGCCACTGCGATAATGGTCAACACGGTAAAATATTCATGAATCGGAGATGACGGAAGCCGTTCTGAAAAGGCAACAAAAGCAAGGGCGATGGATATGATAAGAAGAAGCAATCCAATGACAATTTTCCTTTTTAAAAAAGGAGTTGTCAATTTGCGGAACCTTATCTTGCCGTCAAACAGTCCGGTTAAAAGTGACAGGATAATAAAGTATGGCAGAAAGAATGAAATCACTTTTATGGAAACAATCAGAGACTCTTTGATTGCCGGAGGGGTAACATAAGATAAAACTGCCAGTATAAAAAGAGTAACAGTGAAGGCCTGCGGGAAATGCACCATAATGGGATGAATATGGAGGCCAAGAATTAGACGTCTTTTTTGTGATACCGGGTCGGTATAAGGTTCAAACATTTTCGCCGGAACTCCACAGGCAGGGCATACATCTTTTATTTTGCCCTCGCAGGTCACATAACCGCACGCTTTGCATCTAATAAGGTTGGCCATAGAAACATCTCCTGTTTTGTTATTATGTTATATGATAATATATTTGGGCATCAAATGACAGTTAAAAAAAATGAGTTGTTGAAAAGTTATATCCAATTCGCTAATGTTAAACTCATGTCATTGACTTACTGATTTTACCTTTGAAGTCCCCCTTAATAAAGGGGGATATAGGGGGATTTTTAATGAGACAAGCTGAACTATAGTGAAGCGTAAGTCAAATTATCCCAAGGCGCTATGCGCCTGGGATAGTTCGTCTAACAAATTTCAATACGCCTATAGTGACCTTTAGGTTATACACTTCTGAAATTTTGGACTCACTAAATCTCCCCCAACCCCTCTTTATTAAAGAGGGGAGCTTAGTCAAAGACATTGAATGTTGAATATTATAACGTGGAGGTGTTAATGAGCGCGTTAATCCTTGCCCGCATTCAGTTCGCTTTTACGATTGGCTTCCATTTTCTCTTTCCGGCCATGACTCTGGGAACTACACTGATTATTTTAATATCCGAAACCCTGTATCTTGCCAAAAAAGACGAAGTCTATAAAAAGATAACTGATTTTCTGGTCAAGCTACTGGGGTTAATTTTTGTGATAGGCGCGGCAACCGGAATTGTCATGGAATTTTCATTTGGCATGAACTGGTCGGGATATTCCCGAGCGGTGGGTGATGTTTTCGGGCCGATACTTGCTGCCGAAGGAGTCATCGCTTTTTTTCTGGAATCGGTGTTTCTCGGAGTGCTTATTTTTGCCAGAGAGAAGGTTTCCCCGAAAGTTTACTGGCTGGCGGCGCTGTTGGTTTTCATTGGCGGTCACATTTCCGCCTTCTGGATAGTTGTCGCCAATTCCTGGATGCAGACTCCAGCGGGCTACGCGATAAATGAAGCGGGAAAAATTGTTCTGGGGAGTTTTGCCGATGCCGTTTTTAACCCATCAACACTCATCAGGTTTTGTCATACGGTAATGGCTTCATGGATAACCAGCGCGATCATGATCGCGGGCATTGCCGGATATTATGTAAGAAAAAGTCTGCACGGCGAAACGGCCAGAACAATGCTGAAAATAGGCATAATTCTTTTTGCAGTTACACCGCTTGTTCAACTGGCAACAGGCCACATTCACGCGATTGAGGTCATCAATATGCAGCCGGAAAAAGCGGCCGCCTTTGAAGGGCATTTTGACACTTCCAGAGGAGCGCCGCTTTATGCTGTGGGATTTGTTGACGAGCAAAACGAAAAAACTTATGGAATTTACGCCCCCAAAGCTCTGAGCTTTCTGTACAATTTTGACTGGAACTCGGAAATAAAAGGGCTGAAAGATTTCCCCAAAGAAAACTGGCCGCCGGTTAACTTTGTATTTCAGGTTTATCATATCATGGTGGGGATCGGCATGCTTCTAATTGCGCTCGGATTGCTGGGCGTGTATCTGCTCTGGACTGAAAAGATATATGAGAACAAACTATATCTTTTCATCCTGCCTTTTCTCATACCTCTACCGCATATTGCACATGAGACAGGATGGATAGCGGCTGAAGTGGGCAGGCAACCGTGGATAATCTATAAATTGATGAAGACCGCCGATGCCGCGTCGGTAGTAGTCTCCGCAGGAGAAATAACATTCAGCCTGCTTATGTTTTTTCTTATTTATCTTTTGCTGGCGGTAATGTTTGTCAAACTGTTTGTGAAAATTGTTAAAGGGGGACCGGAAGCTTAATTAATGTTCCGGCAACAAAATATATTATGGTGTCATTCCCGCGAAAGCGGGAATCCAGGAAACAAATGAACTGGATTACCCAGTCGAGTTGGGTAATGACAAAGACGAAGGAGAAATAATGACACCTTCTCTGTCATTCCTGCTAGTGATCTTTAGGTTACGCAGGTGTCCATTAATAGCTCGAAGTTAAATCTAAGGTGATATAGACCATCATTATTTAAACATTTAATTGTCGGAGGAATAAATGGAAAATATCCACAACTTTCAAATACTCTGGTTTGTTCTTATCTTGCTATTATTTATCGGTTACTCTCTTTTGGATGGATTTGATTTAGGCATCGGAATTCTCCTGCCATTTATTGGAAAGACAAAGAAAGATAAAGATATTTTGATAAATTCTATCGGCCCTGTCTGGGATGGGAATGAAGTCTGGCTGATTACCGGTGGCGGCGCTCTTTTCGCGGCCTTTCCCCACGCATACGCCACGGCCTTTTCCGGTTTTTATCTGGCAATGATGCTGGTTTTGTTCGCTCTTATTTTCCGTGCTGTTTCGATTGAATTCCGCGCGCACGATGAGGCCGGAACCGGAATATGGGAAAAGGCTTTTTTCGCGGGAAGCGCTTTGGCGGCTTTGTTATTCGGTGTGGCTTTGGGTAATGTTGTTTACGGGGTGCCGCTGGATAATAAAATGGAATTTACCGGTAACTTTTTCACCCTACTTCGGCCTGTGCCTCTTTTATTCGGAATTACCGGTTTTGCCGCTATCCTTTTGCAGGGCGCGTCTTACGTTTTGTTAAAAACTGAAGGAGAATTGCAGGAGAGGTCTTTTCGCGTGGTCGGGATTCTTGCATGGGCCAACATGATAACGTCGATCGCATTTTTTATGACCGTGGTCTTTACCTTTCAGGATATTACGTCAAACTGGTTATTCTACGTGGGTGTTTTATGCACTTTGCTGTGGCTAACGGAAATTTTATTTTCCATCAAAAAGAAACATGACTCCGCTCCATTCTGGGAATCGTCCTTCGCTTTTATCGGCCTGTGGATTGCCGTAGCGGCGGTTCATTTTCCCAACCTGATCAAAGCGAGCAATGATCAAAGTTTAAGCATTACTATTTTTAACAGTTCCACCGGATTGCAGACTCTGAAGCTGATGAGCGTTGTTGCTCTAATCGGAATGCCGATAGTTATTGCCTATACTATTTTTGTTTACCGCATTTTTAAAGGGAAGGTTAAATCATCCGATCATTATTAATATCAGTTCGCGATTATTAAAATGAGGATAAGGCCAAGGTCAAGGTTTACTTAAAATGTTCATGATGGTTTCTATCAGTTTTTTTGTCCGTATTGGTTTGGGCAGGATATAGTTAACCCCAAATTTATTTTCTTTACTGTCAATAACATCATCATTTGTGGCAAGCGCTGTAACAAAAAGAATAGGAATATCTGCTGTAACGATATTTTCTTTTAAAGCATCGGCAACATCCTCGCCGGGCATGTCCGGCATGAACAGATCAAGCAGAATGATATCCGGCTCTTCATTTTTGGCCAGTTTTATTCCGTCTTGGCCGTTTGTCGCGATAGTCACATCAAACATTCCGTCACGCATAAGGTTCTTCTTGACGAAAAAACAAAAATCAACTTCATCATCAATGACCAACACTTTAATGTTTCTTGTCATGTTACACCTCATTTGCATTTGTCATTTTAGACAATAATAAACGGAATCCGGATCAGATAACCGACGGCCTCCGGACCTGTTAATAACCCCTTTTCATATAAAAGCCATCCGTAAATGAAAGAAAAGAAGACGGTGTTTATCATCAGATATCCGAAACGGGAGCTCATTGTCGTTAATGAGATAATGAAAAAAAACATCAGGTATAAATCCGATCCGACATATCCGGAAAAATAGATTCCAGCCGGCAGCAGTATACTGTCACATAAAATAAACCCGTAGAAAATCTTATCGTCATAGAAAGATTTTTCCGGAATGCAGGCAACAATCAGATTGGTCAGCAGATAAACCGTAATGAAAATATATCCGTATATTTCCATTCCTCTGCCGGCGGATGGTGAAAAAAGAATAAAATAGCCTGTCGTAATGATGACCATCAGGCGAACAAGAAAAATAGTTTTTTTTCTGGAAATTGGAGTCGCCATCACTGCCTCATTGAGAAAGCATTGCTTTTTGACAGATTAAGTATTGGGTAATGTAAAATAAATGGTTTTGAGTGTCAATGACCAATATTTTCTTGACATACAAATCCATTGCCATTTATACTTTCTTACTTAAAAGTGATACATCATCAAAAAACATCTAGTGTGGTGTTACGCTGAAATCTTGTCATATCGACCAACGGGAGATATCTAGTATATTCTAATGATCATTAAGATTTCTCGCTTCGCTTCGAAATGACATACTGTAAAGACATTTATGTAACACTACACTAGGATAACATGAGAAAATAACGTTTTTGAAAGGGGAGCAAAAATGAATAAAATAAAAATTTCCGTTTTTCTCTGCTGCATTTTACTTCTAATCGGTTGCGCAGAGACTGGAACTATGACAAAAGCTCAACAAGGCGGTCTTTTCGGAGCGGCCGGCGGAACCGCAGTCGGAGCCATATTGGGGCAGGCTATAGGCCATGACTCTAAAAGCACCCTTATAGGAGCTGCCCTAGGCGCTGCGGCGGGAGGGGCTGGTGGTTATGGCATTGGCAAGATGATGGACAATCAGGAAAAAGCTATGCGTGACGCTCTTGTAAAATCCGAAGCTGCGGCTGTTAAAAGGGAAGGTAATCTTCTGTCGGTCACTTTTAAAGGTGACGTTACATTCGATACAAACTCAACAGAAGTGCGCCAGGAACTTTATACTGAAATAAACAGAGTCGCCGGCATTTTAAATCAATATCCCGATACTTTAATTAGAGTGGAAGGACATTCCGACAGCAAAGGTTTGGATGAATATAATATGGACCTTTCGAAGAGACGTGCCAACGCAGTAAAAGTTTTACTGGTTATGCGCGGCGTAGCCGATAGCCGCATTGAAGTTGTCGGGTTTGGCAAAACCATGCCTGTGGCAAGCAATGACACCGAGGCAGGACGGCAGAAAAACAGGAGAGTGGAAATCAAGATTGTGCCGAAAACACAAACACAAACTCAAACACCATAGAATATTAAAAAACTACCATTTTAACTAGAGGAACCTGATATGGAATTTTTGAGTCAACACAATATTATTGCTTTTCTTGTTATTTTTCTGTTGATTATAGCGCTAGTAATACAAATCCGAATGGGCATAATCAGTAGCAAGCTGGAGGAACAAGAAGAAAACATGAGTAAAAAAATAGAGGAACTGCTCAAGAAAAAAATTCGTGAAGCATTACGCAACAAATAATTTTAGATTCTTTTCACCTCCGAAGGACCTGGCGGATATACGTTCGGCAACCTGTCAGGCGTCTGTGATTCTGAATTATCGAAGTCTTCATCCACGGCTAACATTAGGAAGATGTGTAATGGCACGCCTCAGCGACATCGTTATACCAATTCTAAATCAAAGCGCTATTTTTGTTGTCGTCGTTGTCGGCTTCCTCAACGTATGTACAATACATCTCGTCGCCTCCGCCTAGCCGCCTCAATATCATCTTTGATTTAGAAATGGTATTACACCTTGCGAATAAGTAATCTTCAATTTTGTTTATTCCGTGAGACTGAGGAGTTATAAGTGACAAACACTTGATTGTCTATGATTGTTCTCGTTTTGCCGGTTGATAAATGAAGTAAAACAAAAATATCGAGATGAAAGCCAGGGAGCCGAAAATCAGAAAGGCAGGCGCGTAAGAGCCGGTATTATCGAAAATTGTTCCCGCCAGAGGCGGCGCAATAAATCCGGCAACTCCATTGGAAAGGAAAAGGGTGGAATATATTGTTCCCATTTTTTCCGTTCCATAATGGTTGGCGATTTCAGCGGCATAAAGAACAAGGCAGGCTCCATAGTTAAAACCGGCAAATACCACAAAGAGAAAGAAAGTCAGGTCATCTTTAACTGCAAAAGCTGCGGAAAGGCAGACAATAGCCGTGCTGGTCAGCGATAAGAAAATCGCCTTTTTCCCTTCCAGAAATCCACCGATGATTCCCCATCCAATTCTGCCGATGGCATTGGAAAACGCCAGGATGCTTACCGCCGTTCCGGTAATCAATAAGCTCAAGTTTAAAGAAAGACCGAACGGTTTGATATTGCCGATAATCATTAATCCTATGCACAGGCAAGGAAATATACCGCACAAGAGACCCCAGAAGTTACGATCTTTGAGAAGGTCGATTGTTTTGATATCAGCGGGAACGGGTATGTAATCTTTTTCCTGCGGAGGATTTTGTATAAATATAGCGACTACAGGGATGATTATTAAAAAGGCGAATCCCATGTATTTAAAAATATCCAGCACATTCACTTGATGCGACAATAGATATTCGCTGATCAAAGAGATTATAATAGGGCTGCCTCCATATCCGGAAACGACAATGCCGGCGGCCAAACTTTTATGGTTGGGAAACCATTTGACTGAACATACAATAGGGCAGACATAACAGATCCCCACACCGATGGCGGCGTAGATACCGATGAATAAACGCAGTGCTGAATATGTTCCGCTGGAACATCCGGCCAATATATAACTGCCGCCCAAAATAATACCGCCGACGAAAACAGGAATTCGCGGTCCCAGGCGATCCTGAATGCGGCCTCCGGCAAAAATACACAATGTGATTATAAGTGAACCAATGCCGAAAATTTTCTGTGTTTGGGCAATGGCAAGGCCGAAGTGTTGTTTTAAAGGAGGGACAAAAGTGCTCCAGGAATAGCCGACACCCAGACAGATTTGAATCAATACCGATAATGCAAGGATTAAATATTTTTTCATAAAGCGGAGATTTAAAATTTTGTTTGTGCAGGCACGTAGGGAATTTTCAGATATTTCTTCGCTTCTATCCGGGCGGCGCCTTCACCGCCTTCCACTTCCAATGCCTTTAAATAATATTCCTCGGCCAGCTTTCTTTCTTTGCGAATATCATGAATCATTCCCAGATAAACAAGAGCCGATACTCGGGTACGGGCATTATAAAATGATGTATCTTTCAGAATATTTTGAAAATATTCCATGGAACGGTCATATTCTCCCTGATTGAAAAGGATTCTTCCCATTAATTGATTATAGCGAGGTTGGAGCTGGGGGACAAAGGGAGAAATGCCTGCCTGAATATTTTTTTCAATCTCCCCGGCGATACCAAGAGCTTCTTCGAATTGATGAAGGTCGGCAAGGGTATTGCCCAGAGCGAACGAAAAATTGTAATTGTTGGGGAATCTTTTGTTTAATTCCTGAGCATAGGGCAAAGCCCTTTCCGGTTGTTTTTCAAAATTCAAATAAGCAGAAGAAAGTTCAGCCTGCGCAAGTTCTCTGAGCAGATCTCCTTTTTGCGCCGCCAATTCCAGTTCCTGAAGCCCTTTTTGACGGTTAGCAGAAGTAATAAAGGTGGAAGACAAGAAACGGATAATGCCGGTGAGGTTAGAGAGGTGGTAATGAAAAATGCCCGTGAGGAAATATGCATCATTATTTTGCGATGCCTCGTTTCCTTCCCTTGCTTTTTCCAGATAATCCCAGATATTTGATGTCTCTTGTGCTATAGTGAAATAACGTTTTTGATGAATCGCCCATTGAATTTTGGCGATTTTCGCCAGCGCCATGGCAAAGTAAGCCTGACTGTCTTGAGAATTTTTCTCAATCCTTTTTTCTCCCTTCGCAATGGCTTCTCTGACGTAATGCAGCATGGTCTCCTGATTTATATCTCTGTCTTTCAGTTCAAAGCTCATCTCGTAGGAAAATAAATTAAGGATGGCAAGATAAGCATAGCCGGTTGGATTTTCCGGATCAAGCTCTATAGCCTTTTTTATATAAGAATTGGCGCTGGCTGCTTCCAGATTGAAAGCTTTATCAATTCCCTGCCGGAGATAAGAATGAAATTGGTTCGGTTGTGTTTCTGCAGCTTCTATTTCCTTTCCCATAATGGAAATTAAAAAGAGCGAGCAAAGGACAAGAAATAAGGTTTTAGATGTTCGTATCTTCATAAGTTCAACATTTTCTTATAATATGTGCATAATATAAGTAGAAGATAGCCGGAGTCAAGGAATAATGGTCACATAATAATTAACAAATGATTTAAAGCGGGTTGACGAATTTTAATTATATTGGTAATTAAAAAACAAGGAGTGATAAATAATGAAGATAACATCAGCGGAAATTTACAAATCAATAGAATTGATTCGCAGTCAAGCGCCGGTTGTGCATAACATTACCAACTACGTGGTCATGAATAGCACGGCTAACGCATTGCTGGCAATTGGAGCCTCTCCGGTAATGGCGCACGCGGAAGAAGAAGTAGAGGAAATGGTGAATATCGCTTCGGCCTTGGTAATCAACATCGGCACATTAAGCGAAAGATGGATACGCTCAATGTTTAAGGCTGCCCATCAGGCCCGAAAAAAAGGCATTCCCGTCATTTTAGATCCCGTTGGCGCCGGAGCAACCACTTACCGGACGAAAACTGCGAGAAAGCTGATTAATGATGAACCGCCGGCTGTTATTCGAGGTAATGCTTCGGAGATTATGGCTCTCTATGATGATGAGTCCAGAACGAAGGGCGTGGATAGTGCCGCATCTTCAGATGCGGCAATTGTTACAGCGCAAAAATTAAGTGAAATTTACAAATGCGTCATATGCGTCAGCGGACCGACAGATTACGTTATTGATAAAGAAAAAATTGTGAAGATTAAAAATGGTCATCCGTTGATGTCGAGAGTCACAGGATTCGGCTGCACGGCATCAGCTTTGTGCGGCGCCTTTACCGCTGTAGAAAAAATGCCTCTTGCCGCAACGGCTAAGGCTATGGCGGTGATGGGCATTGCCGGAGAAATGGCCGCCGGAGTTTCCTCCGGACCGGGAAGTCTTCAAACCAATTTTTTGGATATACTTTATTGCTTGTCAGAAAATGATATAAGGCAGCGTCTAAAAATTGAGGATTAGTTATGCGCGGCTTATATTTCGTGACTGATCGCGGTCTCTGTGGAAATAGGCCTCTGGAAAAAGTTGTCATTCAGGCGGTTAAAGGCGGCGCCGCTTATGTTCAGCTGCGTGAAAAAAATGTTTCCACACGTTTTTTTGTGGAAGAGGCCAAAAGAATTAAAAAACTTTTGGAACAATATAAAGTGCCGCTTATAATAAATGATCGTGTCGATATAGCTTTAGCCTGCGGCGCAGAAGGGGTGCATATCGGCCAGGAAGATATGCCTCATGAAGTTGTACGCAAACTTATGGGACAAAAAGCAATAATCGGTCTGTCAGTGGAAACATGGGAAGATGTCAAGGCAAGCCAAAAAATGGATGTAAATTATATCGGTGTCAGTCCGGTTTTTTCCACTCCAACCAAGCAGGATACTAAAGGCGCGTGGGGTCTGGAAGGTCTTGCCAAAATAAAAGCTTTCAGCCGTCATCCGTTAGTCGCCATAGGCGGGATTAATGAATCCAATGTCAGAGAAGTTGTGAAGGCCGGCGCTGATTGCATCGCGGTTGTATCGGCAATTTGTGCATCACCTAATTCCGAGGCTACCGCTCGCAGAATCAATGAAATAATCAATTTAATCTTGACTGAGAGGAAATAATTTTACCGGATGGATTGCAGACGTTTAATACCAATTCTAAATCAAAGCGCTATTTTTGTTGTCGTCGTTGTCGGCTTCCTCAACGTATGTACAATAAGCCTCGTCGCCTCCACCTAGCCGCCTCAATATCATCTTTGATTTAGAAATGGTATAAGAGCATCACTTTTCTGCATCACTCGCCTATTTCTGCTTTATTTTAATTGATTTTAATGCCCTGCCCGCGGCATGTCTGACTTTTTCCGGATAAGCGCGGATGCGCAAAAATGATTTTGATTCAACGATTTCAGAAAGGGCAGTTATCGCCCCGGAAGATCCGATTAATCCTAAAGCGGTACAGATTTTTTCCTGCATGTCGATTTGCGACTGCGAGGCAATTAATGACCGTTTTTTAAGCAGATCCAAAAATATTGGCACTGCTTCGGCACATTTAGCATTACCGAGAGTTTTAATGATGTTAAGTTTGAATTGATCATCCGCTTTAGGCAGGGCAGACAGGAGCAATGGTCCTCTCTGCTTTCCGCCGATTTGAAAAATACTTTTCAATGCTTCAGACCGAACCCGATTGTCTTCATGGAGTAAAAGCGGCTGAAGCATATAGGCATTAGTTTCATTGCCAATACGGCCGAGCAGGAAGGCCATATTACGCAAATAATACCATGCCGCATTTTCATTATTGATCTGATTCCTGATGGCCGGTATTGCCTTCTGTCCCATGCCGATAATAATATGCATGATATTTACACGCTCTTTGCCATCGCTGGCTTCATGGAGAATATCGAGCAAGTGGTCCAATATAACGTCGCCAAATCTGACCAGTATTTGGCCCGCCTCATCCCGTTTATTTCCTTCATTGGTATGGAATTCTTTAAAGAGTATGGAGATGTACTCTTCTGATGCCAGATTTTGGATAATCTCCGAAGATACATCACGTATTTCATCATTTTTCTTCAGGATGCGTGCATGAATGTCATTGAAAACATCCATGATCGGGATGGTCTCGGTAAAGCGTCCCTGGCGAATAAAAGCCTGTAGAAGTTTTTGCAAGCTGCGGCATATTGTTCTGTAGTCCAATGTTACCACTGTTTCCAATTTGATCCAATCAATCAATTGACCGGATAATCTTTCGATCAATTCGCTTTGCCGGTCGGGAGAAAAAGATTCAATAATCTCAGTCAACCCTTTGGACGCTTTTACGCGTACGTCAGCATCTTCGTTAAGCAGGTCAGCCATCAGGCGACCGATGATCTTTTCCATGGTTTCCTGCTCTTTTTGAGCAACGAGTTGTTCAATAATTTTGGGCAGAACAAGCAACAGAGGGGCATCCATAAAAGGCCGGCTATTATCTTTTAAACGCGAGAGGAGCTTTTCCTTGAGATTAAAAAGCTGTTGTTGATAATCGATCTTCTCCGAACCGGCAGTATTCCCGGAACCGGAACCTTGATTGCCGGTCTTCTCCGAACCGGCAGTATCCCCGGAACCGGAACCTTGATTGCCGGTCTTCTCCGAACCGGCAGTATCCCCGGAACCGGAACCTTGATTGCCGGTCTTCTCCGAACCGCCAGTATCCCCGGAACCGGAACCTTGATTGTCGGTCTTCTCCGAACCGGCAGTATCCCCGGAACCGGAACCTTGATTGTCGGTATTTTCTTGATCTGCCCCACCTGCGGAGCTGCTATTTCCCCCGAATGTTGAGGCGTTGGACATATTTGATTCCACAGATTTGTCTTCCGGTTTAATCTCATCCAGTGTACTGAACATAATATATTGCAACAGCATGCCACCGAAAAGTTGTTCTATCTCCTGAGAACTTAACTCTTGAATTATCTCGTTATCCATAGTTGCAATGGTTTTTCCTAAGTTTTGTAATATGTTCTCCTGATCATTTTGATCGAGCGGGCTCGTAACTTTATCCACAAGAGCAAGCAGATTTTTCAACTTTTCAGAAAGTTGCTGATTCGACAATGTTCCCTTTTGCGCCATTATCTGGGATAAACCGGCCTGGAATGCTTCCAATAACCATTCCGGGTTCTTCATCATTTCTTGAAGTTTTTGAGGATCAGACGCCAATTCCGGATGAGTGCTCATAAGAAATTGAGTGATCTCACCATCTTTAATATCAAGGCTGGAAATGATTTCTTGATCTTTATCCATGGATACATATACTTTTTGATCAAGATAAATATGCAATATGTTTTTTTCTGCCATGATCTTGGGCAGGTCACCTTCATTTCTTACAACATCCGGTTTTTTCGAAAGGAGTTCTATGAAAGCACTGAGTTCTTCGTTTTCCAGACCCTTGCCGAAAGATATGCTCCTAATACCGAAATTGAGAAGGATTTTCAGAAATGCCGTAACCGGAGGTCGTGCTTGGTCTTTCTGTTCTAAAGGTATTCCGCAGATCAGAATATTTTTTTCTGATTCTGCAAAGACTATCGGCGCCTCCTGTTCAAGGAGGTCCAGAAAAATCATATAAAGCTTTTCGATGGTATTCGCAATCGTGGCACTGGTAGGAGGATAGAGAAGCACATTCTTTATGGCTGTATTCATAATAATAAGTGCATCCAAAGCTGTCATCTTTATATCTATATCTGCCATCATTTTCTCCCGATAAAAATTGCAGGTTTTTTTCCGCCTCTATTCCGAAATTATCCTCGACAACATGCAATTTAACTTTTTACTGAATTACGTGTCAAGGGAAATTACCTACTACGCAGAATGCCCCCGATTTTGCCTGGGGATGAATGCGCCTTCTGCTACGGGATGTAATACCAAGTCGCATTCTTCAGCTAACTTTGTTGGCATCGTCGTCGGCTTCCTCAGCGTATGTACAATACGCCTGCGGAGCCTCCTCCTTGCCGCCTCGTTATCTTTTGAATGCAACTTGGTATAAGTATCCTTCGGCTCTTTGAACCGAAGGTATATTTTGGGGCCGCCGATTCCTGTCGACGGGGCTCCACCAGCAAAATATGATGTTTGTCGTTGAATGGCTTATCTAATTATTTATTCTTCGTAATGGATAATTTCCGATTCTCTTTCTTTTGGCAATATTTCAAATGCGGCTATAACATTTTGGGGTATTGAACGCAGACGACCGGTTTTGGCGTTAACGAACACCCAGTCGGTTTCGCCTTCGACAAGAACGGCCTTGTCCTTTACACGAATAATCCTGTATTTGCGAAGAGATTGCACCCGGCGAAAGTTGGACACCCACGTTAGAACAATAATCTGCTCACCGGCAAATGCGGGACGCAAGTATTCGACACGATGCATCCGGACAACCCATGTTGCGCCGGCTGCCTTCGTGACCTTAGTGCAGCCCTGACTGTCAGAATGAAGAATGGCGGCGTCTTGCATCCAGCGTAAGTACTCAAGATTGTTTACGTGGCCGTTAACGTCCACAGCGTCTTCAGAAACAGTTAATTTGTATTTGTATACCTGCGACATCCCGCTTTTTACTCCTTGTTCTATAAGAATAATTAATTGACACGATTTCTATTTTTATGCCTATAATAAACGTCAGCTTTTTGCAATACTATATAGTTACGGCTACCATGGCAACATCTAAATATGAATGGGTAATCTATGGCGCTGTAGCCGAGCGGGTGAATGACCTCAAGGGCGCCTTAAGTCAATTTGGTTTATAATGATCGGAGAATGATAATATGGAAAACAAAATCCTTCGTTCAAAAGATGACTACACCCAGGAGGCAATCGTTGCCCGTCACGACTTTATCAAGGAAAAAACCGGCGTGGCCGTGAATCATGTCGGCCGTCATTCCTTCGATCCCGCCACTCTCAAAGGCAATATCGAAAGTTTTATAGGCGTAGCTCAAGTGCTTATCGGAATTGCCGGCCCACTGCTTGTGAACGGCGAACATGCGCAGGGTGAATTTTACGTGCCCATGGCCACCACTGAAGGAACCCTCGTGGCCAGTTATAACCGGGGCATGAAACGCGTCCATGAATGCGGCGGAGTAACGACCACAATTGTGGATGACGCTATGCAACGCGTCCCGGTATTTGTTTTCGACAATGCCCGCGATGCCAGGAATTTTTCGCACTGGGTTACTCAACATTTCACCGAAATCAAAGAGGTGACCGACAAGACCACCTCCGTTGGCAGGCTCAGGAATATCGAACACTACACGGCAGGCAAGCTTTTATTTTTACGCTTCAATTTTATCACCGGCGACGCCGCTGGACAGAATATGGTCGGCAAGGCTACTTTTGCCGCTTGCGAGTGGTTGAAGGCCAAACATTCGACTATCCGGCACTATACTCTCTCCGGCAATATGGATACGGACAAGAAGAGTTCCTTTCTCAACAGTCTGCATGCGCGCGGCAAACGAGTCATTGCCGAGGCAGCCATTCCGGGTGATCTCATCACCAATATCGCCAAGTTTCCTCCCGGCGAGCTCTTAAGGCTGCGCAATATTACCAATACCGGCGCCATGCTGGCCGGATCAACCAATAACGGTATGCACTCTGCCAACGGAATCACGGCAATCTTTATCGCCACCGGTCAGGACGTGGCCAATGTGGCCGAGTCCTCGCCGGCAATTGTTTTTGCCGATCAACAACCCGACAACAATTATTACTTTTCGATTACCATCCCTTCCCTGATTGTAGGCACCTATGGCGGTGGCACGGCGTTGGCTACGCAACGCGAATGTTTGGAAATCATGGATTGTTACGGCACTGGAAAGGTAGGAAAACTGGCCGAGATCGTAGCTGCTACAGTTTTGTGCGGCGAACTTTCACTATTGAGCGCCATTTTGGCGCAAGACTGGGTATCGAGTCATGAGAAAATGGGTAGAAATCGTTAGCTCCAATTTGCAAAAATATCGAAAAATTATAACATCAAAAACTCATAGAAGGCATGTGCGCCAAGGGTTTGGTGCTAGACGTTAAATGAGTTTTAGTTGTACTGAATAAAACTTGTTCTGATGGAGGGCCAAAAAAATGAAAAACGAAAAAGGAATCTCGAAGTTGAGTTTGTTTTTGATAATCGCGCTGATTATAATTGCCGCTATTTATTGGGCTAAATATTTCGCCAAACCAATGGCCACAGTCATGATGGGCGGCGCAGAGCAGGCCCGACCGGCCATAGAAAAAGCCAAACAAGCCAGTGACGCGGTGAACAGAGCCAATCAGGTCACCGAAGATGCGGCGAGAAAAGCAAGCGAAGATGCCTCGAAGTAAGGGAATGATTATAAAAACAAAATTTCATTTTGTATGACGTTCATTAAGTATCATTAATGCCTGATGTAAGTATTGTAAACGGCAACCCTGTTTCTTCCTCCCTGTTTGGCTATGTAGAGGGCTTGATCCGCGCATGAAATAATGTAATCGGATATTGTATGGAAGTTCGGAACGCAGCACATGATGCCGGCACTGATGGTTGCCCCGACCTCATTCCCTTGATGATCGATGGTCATGGATTCGATTTCCTGCTTGACCTTTTCAGCAAGGTGGCTGGCATGGTCGGCGTTAATGCCGGGGAGCAGCACAATAAACTCTTCCCCTCCATACCTGGCCACAATATCATAATCTCTTTTGAAAACAGAGATCAATACTGCCGCAGTTTTCTTCAAATATTCATCTCCGACCTGATGACCAAAAGTATCGTTTATTATTTTAAAATGATCTATATCAAAAAGGATGACGGAAAGCATGTTGTTGTCACGTCCTGACCGTTTCCATTCCCTGTCCAGCGCTTCATCAAAATACCGCCGGTTATAAAGACCGGTCAGGACATCCGTGTTACTCAGACGCTCCATTTCCCGGGATTTTATTTCCAAAAGATATTCATTTTCAAGAGCATTCCAGTACTCACGATTTCCTCTGTAAGCGATAAGAACCATGTAAGCCGAATATAATAATATCATAATGGCAAGAGGAAAATTTAATCCATTCGCCGAAATGATAATAATGACCGGCATCAGCATTGATATATTGAAAATAATGGATAGCCGCCTGTTTGGAATAAAAGCAACCACACCGCCCGCGCAAAGACCGCAGACACATAAGGACATAAGAAATTGTTCGGTATATTCTCCTTTCTGGAGCATGATCAGCGCGTATGTTACCCCCCAGATCAGGGCAGTGACAATTGTGCAACCGGAACATCGTTTACATTTTAGACCGGATACATCGTTTACACTTTTTTAGTTACGAATAACTTTGTTTTTTCTCAAATCTATGGAACCAAGAGCATAAAAGCTGAACTGAAGTTGCCAGAGGCCATCGGCAATTTCTCTAAGCCCAACAGGCTGACCTGCGAGTAACTCTGTTAGATAGAACCTCCTGCCCATGAATTTAATTTCTCCGCAGTGACGGACATGGCGAACCAGATAATCGTTACCATAATCCGGTGGATGCGGACGTTCCACATATGGCCGATTTGACTTTTTATAGTAATTACTCGGCATCTCGTCATTGAGTGACTCATGCGGTCGATCATGGTTATAATCATACCGAAAAATATCGAATGCCTTCTGTTGTTCTTTTAAATTCCCGGCAATGGGGTTCAAAGCATCGCTTTTCAAAGTGCGGTGCATGCGTTCATGCCGTCCGTTTTCTTGTGGACAACCTTTTCCGATCCTTTCCGGGATAATCCCCAGCAGAATCCACCAGATCATTAACCGGCTAAGGCCGCCGATGCATCTACTGGCAAACGGCGTTCCATTATCACAGCGGATGGCCTTGGGCAATCCGTATTCACGGAAGATCGACACGAGGCAACGCCTTGTCGGAAAGTAGCGAGGACCTTCCAGCGCTTGGCAACCTAAAAGAAAACGGCTGAAGTTATCACTGAGTGTCAATGGATAACAAACATGTCCGTTCTTCATATAGAATTGCCCTTTATAATCGATGCTCCAAATATCGTTGGGCGCATCACATTCGCCAAATGGTTGCGTATACGGTGGAACATGCAATCGCTTCTTACGTCTCTCAACGAGTCCTTCTTTCTTGAGCCAATAGCCAATAGTGCTGACTGCTGGAAGATCAAGTGTCGGATACTTACGCTTTAATTGAGCGCGTACTTTTCTGGGCCCGCGTTTACGATTTTTAAGCTTTTCCTGAATCACAAGTTCCAGGATCTCTTTGAATGTTCGATTAGGGCAACTCTTCGGAGCCCGGCTTTCTTCCTTGAGTCCCTCGATACCAAAATGCTTATATCGCTTGAGCCATTTGTAAATCGTCGGACGGCTAACTCCGTATTTTTGAGAAAGATCGGTTACACTGAAATATCCATGATTCCAGTCGTTAACAAGTTGAATCTTTATGTTCATTTGGTTTATCACTTTCCACGGCATAGAATCTCCTCCTTGCCGTAAAGTGTAAACCATGTCCCCGGTTTGTTTTGTAAACTATCTTACCAGTTTGTACCCAATTACGCTTGCAAAAAAAATGTTTTTATTTAAAGTTTTATAAGTTCCCTCTATTTTTCGGGAGATCACCAGATGAACCAGTCGAAACAAACAAATACCCCACATCGATAGAAGAAAAAACATGGAAAAAATCAGATGTCTTTCATGAAAATTATCGGCAAATACCAAAATCAATGATAACACGATATAGAAAAGAATGCCGATAGTGGAACGTTTTTTCAGGTCCTGTACCACTCGTTTATTCATTTTGTGACGTTCAAATGTCATGAATTTTCCTGCTTATGTCTTTTGTATAATAGATGTGTTTTTCATGGTTGATTTCGGTCTTGATGATTTGTGAATCTTCCTGACATAAAAAACGTAAATTTGCCAATGTTATTTTAGAGTTCAGAATTTCTTACGCTGGGGTCCTCATTATCAGCGAGTCTCAAATAATAGCCCCGCGTCCCGGCCAACTACGTCAGCGGGATTGTTCCTTTTGCGTTTCGAGCTTCATTATATTCGCTCTCAACGAAAGTCACGATCGCTTCGCTCCTGGGATAATTCGACTGACAAATTTCATTACGCTGCACTTATGAAATTTGAGTCTCATTACGACTAACGCTTTAATGAGCCTTGATTTTCCGAAACGTAGTAATTGGAAAATCTTAGAGCGAATTATCCCGCCATCTTTAGGTGGCAGGGACAAGCTTCACTTCGTTTTACCACGGCGCTACGCGCCTGGTATAGTTCGCCTTACGCTTCCTATAGTCAGCTTAGCTCATTTTCAGCGAGTCTCATAAAAAAGGCTCCATAACCTTGCAGAAGTCATGGAGCCTTAAGTCTTTTTAGAATTTTGAAACTTTTACAGAATTATTTTGTCTGCACCATTTCAATGACAGCCTGAACCCTGCGGTTCTTCTGCCGCCCTTTCTTCGTTTTATTGCTCGCGATCGGCTTATTCGGTCCATAACCAACAGCGGTGATAAGTGACTCATCAATCCCGAAGTTGTCGATCAGGCATTGCCGGACGCTGTCGGCGCGGGCTTTAGACAGCTTGATATTGTTCTCTGGATTATTGAATTTGTCGACATTGTCTGTATAGCCTTCAATCACAGTCGTAGACCCGGGATGCTTTTTCATGAAATCGGCAACTTTTTCAATTTCTTTATGATACTTCTTCTTAACAACGGCTTTTGCGGTATCGAATTCCATCTTAAGTGGGATGGTGATCTTCTCCATCATAGGTTTCTCGGCGACAGGCGCAGGGGCGGCAACAATCTCTTTTGGAGCAGGAGGTTTCTCAGCAACAGGTGCAGGGGCCACAGTCTCTTTTGGAGCGGCCGGTTTCTCAGCGACAGGTGCAGGGGTGGCAACAATCTCTTTTGGAGCCGAAGGTTGCTCAGCAACAGGCGCAGGGGTAACAGTCTCCTTCGAAGCAGCTGGTTGCTCAACAACAGGAGCGGCGGCATCGACTACTAATGTTGAAGTTTTATTGCCCCAGAGATTACAGGTTGCTTTTACTTCAAAAACATCTCCCTTTTCAGCAGGTATGTTATAAGTATAAGTGACAATCGAATCTGCCGGCTGAGAACCATACTTATTCTTGCTGATTATCACTCCATTTTTCTCTATTTCAACATATTTTATATAATGCATGCTAGGGAATAATGTTGGGTGATTTATTGTGACAGAAAGAGTTTGTGTATTTATATCATAAATCAAATCTACCGATTTGGGCGCAGTTGCGTAAGAGAACTGCGGACTAAAACACAAGAAGAAAAAAATAAAAATAACAACTTGCAAAAATTTTGACCGAAACACATTATTTTTCATAACCTACTCCTCCCTTATAATTGTGTGCCTTTTTTTATCTGATATTCCCCACATCAAAATTAAGACCGATACAGCCAATAATTTGTTTGACTATTAATACATTCAATAAATTTATACAAGTTTTTTCAACAGAGTCAAAATTTTCGTTATTTCATTTCCTTACAAAATAGTAAGCATGTGAGTGGAGCCCCATCCGGCAGGAGCTGTTTCTGAAAATAGAACACAATTGCTTTCTGATTTTCTAAAATGATATGGACAATTTATTAATAATAATATAATGGCTGAACAAAATTTTAATAAATATTATTTTTTAAGGTGAATCTTGACAACCGGGCAAGCTATAATTTTAGGATTATTTCAGGGGTTGGGTGAGTTTCTGCCTATATCCAGTTCAGCGCATTTAGTTTTGATTCCCTGGTTATTTCATTGGACAGATCCCGGTCTTACTTTTGATATTGCATTGCACATAGGTACGCTTATCGCTGTAATTATTTATTTTTGGAAGGACTGGATAAGATTAGTTACACAAGGATTTGCCGCACCGGGAACAACGGATGGCCGTTTGTTCTGGTATCTGCTTATCGCAACAGTGCCGGGAGCAGTCGTCGGTTATGCATTAGAGAAGAAAGCGGAAACAATATTCAGAACGCCGCTGTTAATTGCTGTCGCGCTGATTGTAATGGGTGCAATTTTGTATTGGGCCGAGAGTAAGTCGGCTAAAAAAGATGATTTAAGCAACATCACCTTGCGAACAAGCTTTCTAATCGGACTGTCGCAGGCGCTGGCCATCATCCCCGGCGTTTCCCGTTCGGGCATAACCATGACGACAGGCCTGTTTTCAGGCTTGAACAGGGAAGCAGCGGCGCGGTTCTCGTTTTTGCTTTCTACGCCTATTATCTTAGGCGCGGCTATAATCAAACTTCCGCATCTCGTCCGCCATCCTGAAGTGATTGATGCCAATTTCGTCATCGGCATGGTGGTTGCCTGCATCACTGGCATTGCCAGCATACGTTTCTTGCTTCGCTACGTTCAGACAAAAACTTTCTTACCCTTTGTCTGGTATAGATTTACTATTGGAGTCGTGGTTATAATCATAATTAACATCCGATAATTAAATTGAGCTTTTTTTACTCCAAAATTGATATTTTGGGTGTATTTCTGCCTATAAATTATCCTGTAATTTAGAAGGTTGTGGAAAAAGCCAAAAAGATCAAAGCACTACATATTGTGGTGTAATTATAACAATAACACAATTTGTTGTATTTTTTCTTTACAAAGGGGAAATCTTTTGTTAGAATTTCAAAAATTTATGCCATTACAATAAAGATGTTTTTATGAATCTAAAAAAATTAGAAATATCCGGTTTTAAATCATTTCGCGACAAGGTGACTCTTGATTTTCACAACGGAATCACAGGTATTGTCGGGCCCAACGGCTGCGGAAAATCCAATATCGTTGACGCGATCCGGTGGGTAATGGGCGAACAAAGGGTCAAGGCTCTGCGCGGGAAAAAGATGGATGACGTTGTTTTCAACGGCAGTCAGGATGCCGCTCCTGTAAGTATGGCGGAAGTTACCATGACTTTGCTTGCCAATGGTCAAAACTTCCCTGGCGCTTATTCCGAGTTGAGTGAAGTTTCAATTTCCCGCAGAGTTGTCTGTGAAGGGGAGCATGAATACTATATCAACAGAGTTCCCTGCCGGCTTCTTGATGTCAAAGAATTTTTCATGGGCACAGGTGTCGGCGCCAGAACCTATTCTCTGGTCGAACAGGGGCATGTGGCTAATCTTGTCGAAGCCAAGCCCGAAGATAGAAGATTGTTTATTGAAGATGCCGCCGGTGTGTCCAAATACAAAAGCCGCAAGGACGCCGCAGTCCGTAAAATGGAAGCGACAAAGCAAAATGTATTGCGGCTAAACGACATCATCAAGGAAGTAAAATCCCAGCTCAATACCATCTCCAGACAAGCCAAGAGAGCGGAACAATATAAAAACATAAAGCAGCAAAGCAAAGAAGCGGAATTAACAATTGCGCTGCAAAGCTATGTTGAACTTGCCGAAAAAGAATCTTCATTGAAGGCCGCGCGCGCGGAACTGCAAAATCATGATGCCGGCATACACGCAAATCTCGAGGCCAAAGAATCAGCTTTGGATGAGCTGAAAACGAAGCTTTTGGAAAATGAAGAGTTGATAGCCAAAAGCCAGCAGGAGCTCTACGAGATTAAAAACACTATCAGCATTAAAGAGAAAAATATCGAATTTGCCCGCCTGCAAGTGACGGACACGTCTGAACGCAAGCAAAAAGACTTAGCGGAAATTCAACTGTTACAGACGAAGAAAGCGGATTTGATAACCGAAATTGAAAATCTGCAAAAAAGCGTGGCTGAAGCTGAAAACAAAATTGCCGCGCTTAAAATAGAACATGACGAAGGTCAGCAGAAAGTTCAAGAGCTGATCAATGCCGATAAAGAGGCAAATAATCAGCTCGAAGAAAAGAAAATTTTATATATCGATATCGTCACGGAAAAAGCCAAGCTCAAAAACATGGTTTCCAGTCTGAGCAAAAATATAGAGGATTTAAAAAAACGCGAAGAAAGAGAAACTCATGAGCTGGATGAAGACAAGAAGATGTTTGCTGATTTAACAGGCAAGCTGGAATCGGTACATGAAGGATTAACGAAGGATGAAAAAGAAATCATTCAATTGGAAGAAAAAAGAGCGGCGGCATCCGACGAAATTGAGAGGTCTAAATCGGATTTACAATTAATCGAAGAGAGCATCGCTAAAATTAAGGAAGAAACCAGCATCAAGTCGTCTAGGTTGATCTCCCTGAAAGAATTTCAGGAAGCATATAAATGGTGCAATGAAGGTATTAAAACGATCATTGCCGATAAAGAAAACAGTGATAATTATTTTGGAGTTGTGGCTGATCATATAAATGTTCCCCGCGAATATGAAGCCGCTGTGGAAGCTGTGTTGGGAGACAAACTGCAGTATGTTGTGGTTAAGAGTCAGGAAGATGGTGTACGGGCGATTGATTATCTGAAAAACTATCATTTAGGTAGAGGAAGCTTTGTATCCGTGGACTTGAGACACCATGACGCGAAAACATACAGCAATGAACATCTCAATGAAGCGGAACCTTTGCTGGAGAAGGTTAAGGTTCGTGAAGATTTTAAACAAATTGCCGATTGCCTGTTAGGCGACGTTTTACTGATACCGACAATTGAAAACGGTATTTCTCTTTGGAAGAAAAACGGCTTCCGGGGAACGTTTGTCACACCGGAGGGAGATATTATCAGCCCGCATGGAGTGTTAACCGGCGGCAGCGGAGCAGCAGTGGAAAAAAGTCTTCTGGCGACAAAACGAGAAATTAGTGAACTGGAAAGCGAAGTAGCCGCGCTCATTTTAGATCTGGAAGAAAAAACAGATCAAAAAAAGAAACTTGTTTCCCTGATTGCCCGGTGGGAAGAAGAACTGGCTCAAATAAAAACCTCAATCCACTCGCTGGAAATTACTATTAACGGCAGAAAAAAAGATCACGAACGGTTTGGAGACGAAACCAACAGATTAAGGCAGAGAATTGCCGTTTTGGAATTTAACCGGCAAAACATCAAAGCTGAAGAAACCGAAGCCGAAGAAAGATTGCAAAAATTCAACGCCGATATTTTAGGCAAAGATGAAGAAGAAAAAGAAATCAATGAAATTATTGCCGTCTTTAACTCGAAGAGAGAGCAGGCGCGGGTGGAAATTGATGAACAGGAACGCTATTTAACAGATAAAAAAATAGAGATGGCTTCTTCAGAAGAAAAAAAAGAAGCTGATCTGCGGACAATATCACGACTGCAAAACGATATCAGCGCTATAGAAAATGAAAATAACATTAAGGGCGAGGAAATTGTTTCCTGCGAAAAGCAGATTGTCGAATTAACTCAGACCATCGAAACCGAGCAAATACTGCTCAAGGAACTTTACGATGGTTTTGCGGCGCAGGAAACGTTTCTGGCGGAAAAGAAAGCGGAAGAAAATCGGGAAGACGCTCAATTGAAAATAAAAGAAAATGAAATCCGGGAAATAAAAAAGAAGCTCGATGAATTACGCCAGCAGATAAATGAAATGGAAATTCAGTGCCGGGAAGTAGCCTTAAACGGCGAAAATTTGAGAAAAGTGATCGCCGAAAAACACGATGTTGATCTGGAAAGCATGGCTTCCGGATTTGAAAAAATTGATGAAGAAAAACTCAACGAACTCATCTCTTTATTGGAAAAAAATAAACAAACAATAGATGAGTTCGGCGAAGTAAATCTGCTTGCGCTTAATGAATATGAGGAACTCGATAAGCGTTATAATTTCTTATCGGCACAAATAGCCGATTTGAATACTTCACTTAATGTTTTGCAAAGGACGATTACACGCATTAATAAAATTTCCCGCACAAGATTTGCCGAAACATTTGCCGCCGTCAATGCCTGCTTTAAAGAAGTATTCGCGCACATTTTCCCTGGAGGCCGCGGAGAACTGCTGTTAACCGATGAAAATGATTTGCTGGAAACAGGAGTTGATATTGATATTCAAGTTCCCGGTAAAAGAACGCAAAATGTCAGTTTGCTTTCCGGCGGTGAAAAATCGTTGGTGGCGGTCGCACTTATTTTTGCCATTTTGCTGTATCGTCCATCTCCGTTTTTGGTTTTAGATGAAGTTGATGCCGCTTTGGATGACGCTAATACCAATCTCTTTAATCGATTGGTTAAGGATGTTGCCCAAAAATCTCAGGTTATCATGATTACGCACAACAAGAGCACCATGGAAGTTGCCGATACCCTCTTTGGTGTGACCATGCAAAAACAGGGGATATCTTCTCTGGTTTCCGTCAATCTGAACTAATCCATTTCTTTACTTATTCAAAAAAAATAGTTATGAAATTATATATTGCATGAGAAAGGTGTTTCTATGGGAAAGATAAGTTTATTGGAAAGATTAAAAACAGGACTGGCCAAAACGCGCGATGTCCTGACAATGGATTTGAATGATCTTTTTAGTAAAAAAGTTATAGATAAAGAACTTTTTGACAAACTCGAAGAACTGCTGATTTCGGCTGATATGGGACCTCAATTTACTTACGATTTGATTGATGATGTCAAGAATAGGGTCAGTCGTCATGATCTGCAGAATGCCGGGCAAATAAAAAAGATTTTGCAGGAGCGAATGATTGCCATTTTGCAAAAGATAGATAAACCTCTGACGATTCCCCAAGGGCGCCCCTTTATTATCATGATAATCGGGGTCAATGGCAGCGGCAAAACAACCACCATCGGCAAATTAGCCAGTTCATTGAAAAGCAGCGGCCACGAGGTCATGTTGGTTGCCGCCGATACTTTTCGGGCGGCGGCAATTGAACAATTGGAAATTTGGGGATCGCGCGTGGGCGCGCCGGTTATTAAGCAAAAGATGAATGCCGATCCGGCGGCAGTGGTGTTTGACGCTGTGGCAAAAATTAAAGCCGGTTATGCCGGCGTCATTATCGTGGATACGGCCGGCCGGCTGCATACACGAACGAATTTGATGGAAGAGCTGAAAAAGGTAAAAAGAATTATCAATAAGGAACTGCCGGGGATGGCGCAGGAAATTTTGCTTGTCCTCGACGCAACCACCGGCCAGAATGCGGTTAATCAGGCAAAAATATTTAAAGAAGAGATCGGTGCTACCGGTATTGTCTTGACCAAACTCGATGGAACGTCTAAAGGTGGCGTAGTGGTAAGAATTGCCAATGAGGTTGCCCTGCCTGTTCGATTTATCGGAGTTGGTGAAGGATTGGACGATTTGCGTGCTTTCGACAGCCATGATTTCACAAAGGCTCTTTTAGATTAAGTATGAACAAGATTTTTGTCATAGGAGATATTCACGGCTGTCTGGAAAAGCTCCAGGCGCTGATAACGAATATTGGCGCCGATCAACAAAAAGACACATTAATTTTTATCGGCGATTTTATTGATCGTGGGAATTCCAGCAGAGAAGTTGTTGATTATGTTATCCGGTTGAAGAAGGAATATAAAAAGGTGGTCTGCCTTCTGGGTAACCATGAACACATGCTTATCCGTTATCTGGAAGGTGTGGATGAAGACATGTATTTGGAAAATGGCGGTATAGTGACTCTTTATTCATATGGAATTTCCAGTTCGGACAAGCCTAAAAAAAGAAAAGCTAAAATCCCGCGGGAGCATCGGCAGTTTTTTAAGTCGCTCTTGCTACATTATGAAACTGAGAATTATATATTTGTTCATGCCGGCCTGAAACCGGGATTTCCGCTGCCTGAACAGAAAAAGGATGACTTGTTATGGATACGGCGTGAGTTTATAGATGCGGATGATGACTTCGGGAAAATGGTTATTTTCGGCCACACTCCTTTGAGTTATCCTCTAATCATGCCGAATAAGATAGGTATAGATACCGGCGCTGTTTATGGGGGCAAGCTTACTTGCGTTGAACTGCCGGCAGTTAAAATTCATCAGGTGTGAACAATGAAAGTTATTGAATGCGTGCCGAATTTCAGTGAAGGACGCGATCAAAACAAGATTGCGGCGATTGCGCGGGTTTTTGAATCGTTTCGCGGCGTGCGGTTGGTTGATTTCAGCGGAGATGTTGATCATAACCGCAGCGTCTTTACTTTTTTGGGAAAGCCTGAGGATGTGCTGGAAGCGGCGCTCGCTGCTTCAGGCAAAGCCCTCGAACTGATTGATATGCGGCAGCAACATGGGGTGCATCCGCGCATTGGATCTGTCGATGTTGTTCCCTTTATCCCGCTGGCTAAGGCTAAAATGAAAGACGCGGTTGCTTTGGCGCACTTCTTCGGTCGGCAATTGTACGAACGATTCGGCGTTCCTGTATATTTCTACGGCGATGCGGCGCTGATTCCGGGACGCAGAGAACTCGCGGCTGTCCGTCACGGCGGATACGAGGAACTCAAAAATAAAATGACCAGCGTGGGAGACGCTCCCGACGTAGGCAAGCCGGAGTTTAACGAGTGGGCAGGGGCTACAGTTGTCGGCGCGCGCGAGCCGCTGGTTGCTTATAATATTAATCTGGCATCCGATGATTTACGTCTGGCGCGAAATATTGCTTCGCAAATCAGGGAAAAGGGCGGCGGCTTGAAGCATGTGCGGGCAATCGGTGTAATCTTGAAAAGCCGCGGCATCGCGCAGGTATCGATAAATCTGACCAATTGCAAAGAAACGCCGCTCAAGCCTGTCTATGATCTGGTTAATACGCTGGCGACAGAACACGGCGTTGAAATTTTGGAGTCCGAATTGATCGGTCTTGTCCCAAAATGCGCTTTTGCCGGCACAACTTCCAAATACCTCAGGCTCAATGATTTTGATAAACGGTACCTGCTGGAGACACACCTTAAAGACTTTTCCGGCTAGGTTAGCTGCAAAAGCTCTTGAGGGGTATTGAAGAGGTAATCCGGTTTGGCCGCGGCCATTTTTTCTTTGCTGTGCCAGCCCCAGGTAACGCCCACCGTTTTGATTCCGGCCTGCTTTCCTTCTTTGATATCGCCGGTTGTGTCGCCGATGTAATAAATATCGTTTAGCGCTGCTGAATATTTTTTCGCGGCATAAAGTATTTTTTCTTTTTTGCTGAACATGAAATCGGAGCCGAGAATTTCCTGAAAGATTCCGTTAAAATTATAGAGGCGCAGAGCCTCTTGAATGGTCGGGCTGTTGTTGGAGGAAATGACCACAAGCGGATGATTTTTTTTCAGTTCATCAAGGACCGGTCGTATCGCGCCAAAAGGCTTCATTTTGCTGTAATCAACCCGCGCGAGAATATTTTCGGCTGCTTTCATAAACGTACCCAAATCCACGCCTCCTTTCACCAGCGATTCATAAAAATTGTCTTCAAATAGTTCCAGAAATTCCTCTCTGCCCCGCTTCAGCGGTTGGTTTATTTTCTGGAGACAATCGGTTACTGTCTTTTCATAAACATCCAATGAATCAACAAGGACGCCGTCAAAATCAAAAAGAAACAATTTCATGGACGTTTTTTTCCTTTCAGAATGCGGGCAATGGAAGCCCGATATGGTTTTGTGATAATTCCTTTTTCTGTGATAATCGCCGTAATATACTCAGCCGCCGTTATATCAAACGCCGGGTTGTAAACTTTTGTTCCCGCGGGAGCGCTACGAACCCCCTTGAAATGTGTCACTTCTTCTTTTTTTCTTTCTTCGATAGGAATGGCGGCGCCCGTTTTTAAAGAAACATCGATTGTGGATTGCGGCGCGGCCACATAAAACGGAATGCGGTGCGCACAGGCCAGTACAGCCAAAGAATAGGTGCCGATTTTATTGGCCGTATCCCCGTTGGCGGCAATTCTATCAGCTCCCACTATGATCTTGTCAATCTTTCCCTGTTGCATGAGAAAGCCTGCCATGTTATCCGTAATCAACGTGAAGGGGATTTTTTCTTTTTTTAATTCCCATGCGGTGAGCCGCGCGCCCTGCAATACTGGTCTGGTCTCGTCCACGTAGACATGCAATTTTTTCCCCTGCTCGTAGGCTGAGCGGATAACGCCCAGTGCTGTGCCGTAGCCGGCTGTCGCCAGCGCGCCGGCATTGCAGTGAGTCAGGATATTATCGCCGTCGGCAATAAGTTTACTGCCGTACTTTCCCATCCGGCGGTTGATTTCTATGTCTTCCGAATAAATGCGTTTGGCTTCACTGACAAATTTTTTTACTATATCATATTGGCTTGATTGCTTCGTACGGTTAAAACAATGTTTCATGCGCTCCAGCGCCCAGAAAAGATTGCGCGCCGTTGGCCTAGCCTGAGCGATTTCGTCGCAGATGGCGAAAAATTTTCGCCGGAAGTCTTTTGGCGATAAAGAGGGAAGATGCAAAGCTCCCAAAGCTGCTCCCATCGCGGCGGCAACGCCGATAGCGGGAGCGCCGCGTACGGTCAAGTCTTTGATGGCAGAAATTACATCTTTGTAGGATCTACAGGAAACATATCTTTCGGCAAGCGGCAGAGCGTTCTGATCAATTAATACTACGGCGTTATTTTTCCAAACAATTGTTTTAATCATTATCCGGCAAGCATCTTTTTGAGAAGTTCATTGACGAGTTGCGGATTGGCCTTGCCCTGAGTCGCCTTCATCACCTGACCGACAAAAAATCCGAAAAGCTTTTCCTTGCCGCCGCGATAGTCCTTAAGCTGATTGGGATTGGCTTCAATGATAGAGGTGATTGTTTTGATCAGTTCACCTTCATCCGTAATTTGCACCAGACCTTTCTCTTCAATAATCGTCTGCGGCGATTTGCCGGTCCTATACATATCTTCAACTATTTCTTTGGCCATTTTCCCGCTGATCGCGCCCTCTTCAATCAATTTAATCATATCGGCAAGCGCTTTAGCCGTGATGGGGCACTGTCGAATATCGCGCTTTTCTTCATTGAGGAAACGCATAACGTCGCCCATTACCCAGTTGCTCGCGGCCTTTGGCTTGGCACAAAGCTTCACTACTTCTTCATAATAATTAGCCAGGGCTTTATCGGTCGTCAGCACGCCCGCGTCGTAAGCGGGAATCTGATAATCTTTAATGAATCTTTCCCGTTTGGTCAGAGGCAATTCCGGCAATTCCTTTCTGATTTTTTCCACCCAAGCCTCATCAACTAAAATGGGCACTAAATCGGGATCGGGGAAATAACGGTAGTCATGCGCTTCTTCCTTGCTGCGCATGGAATTCGTGGCGCCTTGCGCGTCGTCCCACAGTCGCGTCTCCTGAATAACAGTGCCGCCGTTTTCCACAAGGTATTGCTGCCGTTTGATTTCATATTCCAGCGCGCGCTGCACATTACGGAAGGAATTCATATTTTTCAATTCCGTTCTCGTGCCGAATTCATTCTGTCCTTTGGGGCGAATGGAAACGTTAGCGTCACAACGGAAAGAACCTTCTTCCATGTTGCCGTCGCAAATTTCTAGATAAACCAGAATTTCATGCAGGCGCTTGAGATAGTCAGCCGCTTCTTCGGATGAACGCATATCCGGTTCGCTGACAATTTCAATCAGCGGCACGCCGGTGCGGTTAAGATCAACGTAACTTACCGGATTATGCTCATCGTGCATCAGTTTGCCGGCGTCTTCTTCCATATGAATTCTGGTGATGCCGATTTTCTTTTGCTCTCCGTTTACATCCAGAAAAACGTAGCCGTGCTCCGCGAGCGGATAGGCGTATTGAGATATTTGATAACCTTTGGGCAGGTCCGGGTAAAAATAATTTTTACGCGCAAAGCTGCATGATTTGTTGATTTCACAGTTCGTTGCCAAAGACATTTTCATGGCGAACTCGACAACTTTTTTATTTAATACCGGCAAAACGCCCGGCATGCCTAAACAAACAGGGCAGGTATGGCTGTTGGGCGCTCCGCCGAATTTAGTGGAACAGCCGCAAAATATTTTTGTATCCGTTAACATTTGGGCGTGCACTTCCAGCCCGATGACTGTTTCAAACTCCATTATAACGCAGGCCTCCTCTTTTCAATTTTGGCGTTTTTCTCGTAAGCAGAGGCAACTTGAATTAATTTCCCTTCTTCGAAGTGACTGGCCAAAAACTGCGCTCCTATCGGCAGACCGCCGGAAGTAAAACCGCAGGGAACGGAAATGCCGGGGATTCCCGCTAAGTTTGCCGATATGGTGAAAATATCAGAAAGGTACATTTGCAACGGATCGTCGGTCTTCTCGCCGATTTTAAATGCCGCTGTAGGCGTGACGGGTGTCAGGATCACGTCACAATTTTTGAATGCCTCTTCAAAGTCCCGCTTCATTAGCGCCCGCACCTGAGAAGCTTTTTTATAATAGGCATCGTAATAACCGGCAGACAAAGCATAGGTGCCAATCATGATTCTTCTTTTCACTTCGGCGCCAAATCCCTGCATCCGTGTTTTTTTGTACATATCCAAAAGGTCGCGGGCATTAGCTGTTCTGAAACCGTATTTAACGCCATCATAGCGCGCCAGATTGGAACTGGCTTCCGCCGGAGCTATAATGTAATAAGTAGCCACGCAGTATTGAGTGTGCGGCAAGGAAATTTCCACGCACTGCCCGCCGCTTTGTTCAATCACTACAATTGCCTTTTTGATGGCAGCGTCTACTTCCGGATCGATGCCTTCGATAAAATATTCCTTGGGAATGCCTATTCTCCATCCTTTAATATCCCGTCCGGCAAATTGCCGATAATCGGGAACTTCCGCAGGCACGGAAGTGGATTCTTTTGGATCATAACCGGCCAGAACATTCATCATAATGGCGCAGTCTTCCACATCTTTCGTGAAAGGTCCGATTTGATCCAGTGAAGAAGCGAAGGCAATCAGGCCAAAGCGCGATACGCGGCCGTAAGTCGGCTTCAATCCGACAATACCGCAAAGCGCCGCCGGCTGACGGATAGAACCGCCGGTGTCAGAACCTATAGAAGCAACGCATTCATCGGCGGCAACTGCCGCGGCCGAACCGCCGCTGGAACCGCCGGGTATTCGCTCCAAATCCCAGGGATTGTGCGTGGGGCCGAAGTGCGAAGTTTCCGTTGAGGAGCCCATGGCAAATTCATCCATGTTCGCCTTGCCGACAAACACAGCCCCGGCATCGCGAAGTTTTTCCACAACGGTCGCGTTGTACGGCGGAACAAAATTATGCAGGATGTGCGAGCCGCATGTTGTGGTGATGCCTTTAGTGCAAACAATATCTTTCAGCGCAATGGGAATACCGGTCAATGGTTTTATATCGCCCTTTTTTATGGATTCATCGGCTTTCGCAGCAGCAGCCATAGCATCTTCTTTCAGCAAGCGGATATAAGCATGCACTCGTTCTTCCACGGCGTCAATTCTTGAAAAAACGGACTGAGTAACTTGCGTTGCCGACACATCGCCGTTTTTAATTTTTTCCTGCAATTCGTGAATAGTTAACTGATGTAACTCCATAGTATCCTCAATCTATTACTTTCGGCACTCGGAAAAACTTCCCCCGCGCATCCGGCGCGTTGGCTAATGAATTTTCCGTGCCGATCGAATCCAATATTTTATCTTCGCGAAACGCATTGGTTACGGAAATAGCGTGGCTCATTGGCTCCACGCCTTTGGTATCCAATTCATTCAGCTTGTCTATGTAAAGTAGAATATCGTTGAGTTGAGCGGTAAATTTTTCCTTTTCCTTATCCGTTACTTCCAGGCGCGCTAAGTTCGCCACATATTCAACTTCCTGAGAACTTATTTTCAAAGCAATTCCTCCTTAAATCATTTTCCAATAGGGACTAATTTCGGAAATAACTTTATTAATTAATAGCACTGTTCCTTCATCAGCCCCTTTTTCTAGGAGGGAGAGTCTTTCGTCCGAAAAATGTGATTCATCCAGCATCTCTTCCAGAACAGCCTTTACCGATCTTGTTAATCCGACAATATGGTAGCCGCCCTCCAGCACGGCCACAAAGCGTCCCTGACAGCAGGTCTCAGCAATATTGAGCAATACGCGCGCCATAGCGGCAAATCCTTCCGGTGTCACACGCATTCCGCCTAATGGGTCTTGAAAATAAGTATCGAAACCGGCTGATAACAAAATCAGTTCCGGTTTAAACTCCAGCGCCGCCGGTTGCAGAATTTTGCGGAATATTTTAACAAAGGACGCGTCTCCCGCGCCTTCCCGCAAAGGAACATTAATTGTGTAACCAGCCCCCGGCCCCCGGCCCGTTTCCTGCAAACTTCCCGTTCCCGGATAATAAGGATACTGATGAGTGGAAAAATATAAAATACGCGGGTCGTTGTAAAAACTGTGCTGGGTGCCGTTGCCGTGATGTAAATCCCAATCAACAATCAGGACTTTTTTAAAATTATATTTCAAAATGGCGTGCATTGCTCCGATAGCGATATTATTAAAAACACAGAAACCGGCGGCGCTATCTCTTTCCGCGTGATGCCCCGGAGGCCGGACAAAAGCAAAAGCACTGTCTACTTTACCATTAATGACACTGTCAATGGCGTTGCAGACTCCGCCAACCGCCAGTTTCGCTATTTCGTAGGTTTCCGGAGAGGTTGCGGTATCCGGATCGAGATATACACAGCGCTGTCCCGCAGTACTGGCAATAAATTCAACATAAGAAGGAGAATGGATAGCCTCGATCTCTTTGTGGGTGGCTTCACGTGGTTCTATGAGAGTGAATTTCCAGTGCATCAATGGATTATCCAGCATTTCATAAATCGCGGCCAATCTTTCCGGACTTTCCGGATGGGCAAAACCGGCCGAATGCTGTAAGTACCGATTGTCTTTGACAATACCTGTTTTCTTGGACACGCGCACCTTCTTTCATAACTATAATGTCAAAATCATTTGTCGTCTATCATAAATGTATTTAAAGAGCAAAATATTTCCCTATACCCTGAAATGCAAGCTCAAAGTCAGCGGTGGAGTCATTCCGCTAATTTTTTGTATAATAATGGTTAATCCGGTTGATGCATACTTTCTGAAACAAACAAATTGTCAATAATGACGAATATGTTAAACTTTAACATATTATCAATGCAGTTTCCTATTTTCTCTTTTTTTTAAAAAAACGGTGCTATTATATAGCATCGGAAAAGGTTAATTTAACATTTATAGATATGCAAACATGCAATGGCGGCCGAAGGGGCAAAGCATTTTGCACAAGCGACATAAATCCCGATTTTTATGTCTACCCTGGGCGCGTCAAAAAGAATCATTTTCCGTGGGACTTCATCAGGCATCGGATCGCCAAAGCGCAGCTTTGGCGGGAGTATCAAGAAGCGCTTACAGAAGAACAAAGCTGATGCGGAAGGAAGTTTTCAGCTTGTTCCAAAGCGGACCCTCGTATATTAAAGCTAATATAGATTACCAAAGGAGGGTATATGTCGAACTTTAAGGCCTATTTTTTTAAATATTTCGAGCAGATTGTAGTGCTGTTTATTCTGTCTGCTGTTGTTGTTTTGAATTATTTTATTACCGAAAAGCTCGCCCTTCTGAATTTGTTCTATCTTCCTGCGATTGTTGCCGGATTCTTACTGGGGAAAAGAAAAGCCCTACTTACCAGTATTTTCAGCGTCACGGCGGTTATATTTTATGTGCTTCTGAACGCTGATGATTTCAAGCAGGGTCAGTCGATCGTCTCATTATATGTAAATATCATTTCATGGGGCAGTTTCCTCATTCTGTGCGCAATTGTTGTCGGCCATCTGCATGAAGAAAATGAAAAAAAAATAGTTCAGCTCAAAAGCGCCTATGTAGGCATACTGGAAATACTGTCAAAATACATCGATTCTGCCGATAAATACACGCAGGGCCATTCCGTTCGGGTTTCGCATTATGCTATCGAAATAGCTTCGGCCATGAAGCTGAAAACCCAAGAGATTGAAAATATCAAAGTCGCGGCGCTTCTGCATGATATCGGCAAAGTCGAAATCAGCACGGAACTTATCGGCAAAGCAGCTTCGCTCAACAGCGAAGAAATAAAGATTATGTCCAGCCATTCCGAGCGCGGAGCACAGATACTTGGTTCGGTGAGCAGTGTATTGAGCGACGCTATTCCTCTTGTCCTGGCCCATCACAAATATTTCGGCCATGACGGGCACAAAGGTTCCCCCTCGGGTGAAGTGCAGTTGGGAGCGCACATTTTGGCGGTTGCCGACTCCTATGACGCTATGACCACCGACAGGCCCTATCGTTCCGGCATACCGCCATGGAAGGCTATAGAGGAACTGGAACGGGGCACGGGCACACAGTTCGACCCGGAGGTTGTAGCATGCTTCAAAAGCACGCTTTTTCAGCACAGCGGTACCCATCAGATACTGTCGGGAGGTTAAAGCGTCCGCATTTTAATCACGGGTATGTTTACAACGCAAGCTGCTAGTGGTTTATACAATAGTCCCACGTCGTCACGGATGCCCTTTAGGGTGCTTTGCTCCTGGGATAGGTCGTCCTGCAAATTTCAGTCGCAGATGACCTTTAGGTTATGCGCTTCGCTTCTGAAACTTGGGACTCACTAAATTGGAGTTTCACAATAGCCGTTGCCTTATGTGATCCGCCACAAATACTTGTACCATATATTAAAATGATACGAAATATATTCGATTAGTCCGTAATAGCACTCGCAAAAAACATTGACAAAAAAAGGAATCAATATATAGGTATGTCTCAATTATAAAGGGGAGATTAATTATCAATGTTTGGCATAGGACTGCCGGAACTTCTAATAATTGCAATAATTGCACTGCTCGTTGTCGGGCCTAAAAAACTGCCTGATTTGGCCAAAACCTTGGGTAGAAGCTTCAGCGAATTCAAAAAAGCAACTGAAGGAATAACCGATGATCTTAAAGAAGCCCTGAAAGAAGATGAAAAGCCGAAGAATGACGATGGCTGGAAGGATTCTCTTCTAATAAAGAAGCCAGATACCGAAGAAACAAAAACAGATTTGTCTGATAAGATTCCTCCAAAACAATGATTTTAAATTAAGTCCGTCCAAATTTAAGAACTGAAGAAGGGCAAAACTTCAAACTATGGAAACAACGGAAACTAGCGAAGAGCGCAAAATGTCTCTGACCGAACATTTGGTAGAGTTGCGCATAAGGATTACCCGTTCTTTAATTGCGCTCGGTATCGGCTTTGGAGGATGCTATTATTACAAGGACTGGATTTTTGATATCGTTACCCGGCCCCTCACGAAGGCTCTGCCTAAGAACAGTTATCTGATTTACACCGGCTTAACAGATGCTTTTTTTACTTACATGAAGCTGGCATTTTTTGCTTCGCTAATAATTACTTGTCCTTTCATTTTATATCAAATATGGAAATTTATCGCGCCGGCCCTGCATTCCAAAGAGAAAAAATATGTGCTGCCTTTTGTTTTTTTCTCCACGTTACTTTTCATCGGCGGCGTTTTGTTCGGATATTTTATCGCTCTGCCTCCGGCGTTTGAATTTTTTGTCAGTTTTAATAATAAATACTTGCAGGCAATGATCTCGTTCAGTGATTATCTGTCGCTTTTCGTGACATTTTTACTGGGATTTGGTTTATCTTTTGAATTGCCGATTTTTATGTTTTTCCTGGCCAAACTGGGAATAGTTCACGCCAAAATGCTTGCCAAACAAAGAAGGTACGCCATTTTAATCATTTTCATCGTTGCCGCCATTTTAACTCCATCGCCTGACGCTTTTAGTCAAATATTAATGGCAATACCCTTGATGTTTTTGTATGAAATAAGTATATTTGTGGTAAAATTTGCCGAGAAGAAAAAAGTAGCTCCAGAAAATAATGAACAATAGCTGGTAAAAAATTATGCCGATACGCCGTAAAAGATCAGAAAAACATGATGGGGAAGTCCAGAAACTTTCCGCCCTTCTCACTTTTTTTCTGGTACTGATAGTTGCTGTCCTGCTGGTGACGGTTGGCGGAACTATCACCTACTATGCCTTAACCCTGGATTTACCGGGCATTGACGCGCTCAAAGATTATCGTCCCAGCATCGCCTCCCATGTTTATGATGACAATAACGAACTCATCGATGAGTTTTTTCTGGAAGACAGAAAGCTTGTTCGCATTGCTGAAGTTCCTAAGATGGTCGTCTATGCTTTTGTTGCCTCAGAAGACTCCCGCTTCTATCAGCACCAGGGACTGGATATACAAGGCATATTTCGAGCGATATTTAAGAATGTTGAGGCCGGGCATATCGTTCAGGGCGGCAGTACTATTACACAGCAGGTAGCCAAGATGATGTACCTTTCGCCGGAAAAGAAATACACGCGTAAGCTCAAAGAAGCTATTCTTGCTTACAAGATTGACAATTATCTGAGCAAAGATGAAATTTTAAATTTATATCTAAACCAGATTTATCTGGGACATGGCACTTACGGAATAGAATCGGCGGCGCTCGGTTACTTCGGCAAAAGCGCCAAATATCTGAGTCTGCCGGAGGCGGCCATGCTGGCTGGTTTGCCTAAAGCTCCCAACACCTATTCCCCGTTTCTTCATTATGAAAAAGCCAAACAAAGACAAATTTATGTTCTTACGCGCATGATGGAAGACGGTTACATATCGAAGGAAGAAATGGAAAAAGCATCAGCCGCTCCTTTAAGATTGCGGCCAATCAAACCCAAAGATAAAGTCGCCGCATATTTTGTCGAAAACGTCCGCCGCTATGTGCAGGAAAAATACGGCGCGGACGTTCTTTACAAGGAAGGTCTCTCCATCTATACGACTTTGAATTTGTCCGCGCAAAAATACGCGCGTGACGCTGTGGAAAAAGGTTTGACAGAATTGGAAGACAGGGAAAAATATCAAAGGGGGATTGTTCAGGGCGCGCTCTTCTGCATGGATGTAAAAACCGGCGCCATTCGCGCGATGGTCGGCGGACGTGATTTCAATAAAAGTGAATTCAATCGCGCGACACAATCCAGCAGACAGCCGGGATCCGCTTTCAAACCTCTGATTTACACGGCAGCCTTTGACAAGGGTTTTAATCCATCATCGCGATTTGTCGATTCACCTATCGCTCTGGAAGATCCATCTCAGGAGGGCGGTATCTGGAAACCGAGAAATTTTGATGAAAAATTCATGGGACCGATTACTATGAGAACCGCGCTCGTTCTTTCCCGCAATATTGTGACTGTCAAAATTTTACAGGAAATCGGTGCGGATTACGCGGCATCATACGCAATGAACATGGGGATTACTTCGCCTCTGGTGCGGACATTATCTCTGGCGTTGGGAGTATCGGGCGTAACGCTGCAGGAACTCGTCCAGGCCTATGACGTTTTGATTGATGGGGGAAAGAAAGTAACGCCTTATTTCATTAAAAAAATTGTTGATCGAACCGGCAATGTTTTTGAAGAAACTAAAGTTCAGTCGGAACAGGTTATTGATCCCCGCATTGCTTTTTTGACTACTTATGTTATGCAGGATGTTGTTATCAGCGGCACTGGCACGCGGGTTAAGAGCATAGGAAGACCCGTTGCCGCGAAAACCGGAACGACGAATGACAATCGTGACGCGTGGTTTATCGGTTCTACTCCTTCCCTGATTGCCGGAGTCTGGGTAGGTTTTGATCAGGAAGCGTCTTTGGGAAGTCAGGAAGTAGGAGGAAGGGCTGCTGCCCCTATCTGGCTTTATTTCATGGAAAAGGTTTTGCAAAACACGCCGGTGGAATCCTTTCCCACACCGGAAGGCATTGTTTTTGTCAAGGTCAACGCCAAAACAGGCCAGCCCAGCGCATCGGGGACTCTCAATGAAGCCTTTCTGGAAGGCGCTACACCCAAAGAAAATGCCGGCAGCACGAACGATGAAAAAGAAGATTTGTTCAGATAAAAAAAGCAGCAAGGGGTAAATAACGCTTGTCATATAACCTGAATGTTACAATTGCCTGGAGTTGTCGGGAGATATTTATTAAATGGTATAAAAAATGTGGTTGACAAAGTTTTTGTTTTTCGCTATTAAATAATCAGATGAATTTAAAGGAATGAATTTGTATGTTTCTTAAAGATTTTAAAAGCAGCATTATCCGGATACTGAACGTAGTATTGGTACTCGTAATAGTCGTACTTACGGGGTCTGCCGCTCTGTATCTTTAAGAAATTAAGATAAAAGATACAAGCCGCAGGCCCCTAAAGCCCGCGGCTTTGTTTTTTTAGGCACAAAGCCGCTTTTTCCCAAAGAAACTGGCGGCTTTTTTAATTTGAAAGATTTGAATATACAAAATGGGGGGATGTAGAATGAAGCTGAAAGGCACACAAATTTTGCTCAAGGCGCTGGAAGAAGAAAAAGTTGATATTATTTTCGGTTACCCTGGCGGGGCCGTTCTTGATATTTACGATCAGCTTTATAAAAGCGACATGAAGCACATTTTAGTCCGGCATGAGCAGGGCGCTGTCCATGCCGCTGACGGTTACGCCCGGGCGACCGGAAAAGTGGGCGTGTGCCTGGTTACATCCGGTCCCGGCGCCACCAATACCGTTACCGGCATTGCCACGGCGAATATGGATTCCATCCCTCTTGTCGTTTTTACGGGACAGGTGCCCACAGGACTTATCGGCAATGACGCTTTTCAGGAATGCGATATCACGGGCATTACCCGCCCGTGCACCAAGCATAATTTTTTGGTGCGCAATGTTGAAGATCTGGCTCCGACGATTAAGGAAGCGTTTCATATCGCCAGATCGGGAAGGCCGGGTCCGGTTCTTGTTGATTTGCCGAAAAATGTGATGGCAGCGGAAGCGGAATATGATCCCGCCAGTATAAAAATTCGCAATTACGAAGTGGCATATAAACCGGCTCCTAAGAAAATGGCTAATGTCTTCGAAATGCTGAATTCAGCCAAAAGGCCTTTAATTATGACCGGCGGCGGTGTCATACTGGGAAAGGCTTCGGAACTGCTGACCCAATTGGCCAGAAAATATCAGATTCCCGTTACGGGGACATTGATGGGGCTTGGTTCTTTTCCTGGGACCGATCCGCTCTGGTTGGGCATGTTGGGAATGCACGGCACTTACTATGCCAATATGGCCGTCAGCCACAGTGATTTGCTTATTGCCGTGGGGGTAAGATTTGACGACAGGGTCACCGGCACTATTGAAACATTTGCCGCCAACGCCAAAATTGTCCACATTGATATTGATCCGTCCTCCATTAATAAAAATGTTACTGTTGATCTGCCGATAATCGGCGATACCAAAGCGGCGCTAACGGATATAATTAAATTCTTGGATGAGCACAATTACACTCATGAGGACGCCGAGCGTCAGGAATGGCTGGGGCAGATTGCCGAATGGAAGAAAAACGTGCCGCTGACGTATTGTCAGAACGGTAAGGTAATCAAGCCGCAGTTTGTAATTGAAACTCTGCATAAGTTGACAAAAGGCGACGCGATTATCACAACGGAAGTCGGTCAAAATCAGATGTGGACCGCGCAATTTTTCCCTTTTGATCATCCAAATACTTTTATATCTTCGGGCGGATTGGGGACAATGGGTTTCGGCCTGCCCGCGGCCATCGGCGTCAAATGCGCTTTTCCGGATAAGCAGGTCGTGGATATCGCTGGCGACGGCAGTATCCAGATGAATATTCAGGAACTGGCCACCGCCGCGCAGTATAAAATTAACGTGAAAATAGTTCTTTTAAACAATGGCTACCTAGGAATGGTGCGCCAGTGGCAGGAATTATTTTATGAGAAACGCTATTCGCACACGGATATGACTTACGCCCCTGACTTTGTGAAATTGGCCGAAGCATTCGGCGTTGTTGGTTTGCGCGCTACCAAACCGGAAGAAGTGGAAGCTGTTTTAAGACAAGGTCTTTCTCTTGACAAGCCGGTGCTGATGGATTTTCGCGTATCGCGTGAAGAATGTGTTTATCCCATGGTTCATCCGGGTGATTCGATCAGCAACATGTCACTGGGCAGCAGAGAAATGATCAACTAATGAGGTCTTAAAATAAATATAATGGTGAGGTTAAAAATGGAAAAAAAGGAGCACATAATTTCAATACTTGTTCACAACAAGCCGGACGTGTTGGCCAGAATTGCCGGAATACTAGGCGGCAAAGGCTATAACATTGAAAGCCTCTGTGTGAATGCAACCACGCAATACGAAATATCAAAAATAGTTATGACCACGATTGGCACTCAGGAAACGATAACCCGTATTGAAAATCAATTGCAAAGACTCGTAGATGTCATTCAGGTTGATGATTTAACCAACGTGGAATCAATTCACCGTGAACTGATTCTCGTACGCCTGAATTTAACGGCGGACAAAAAAGAACAGATAAAGAAAGCGGTTGACACGAATAAATGGAAAGTAATAGTGTCCGCCGATACATATATAATTCTGGAAATAACCGGCGATCAGTCGCAGATTGATTTTGCTCTGGCACGGCTGGAACCGTTGGGTATCACCGATATAACAAGAACTGGAATTATAGCGTTGAATTTGGAAAATTAACAAAGCGATTAATCCCACTTAGCTTCGCAAGTGGGATATAATTCGTCCGGCAAGTTTCAGCACGCTTCGCTTCTGAAACTTGGGACTCATTACAACTTACAAATATTACTGCACTACGTTTGTAATATTTGAGTCTCATTAAATAGGAGTTTCACTAATATTATTATAGGGGGTTATCATGGCAAAAATTAATTTTGGCGGCGTCATCGAGGATGTCATTACAGCGAAAGAATTTCCGCTGAAAAAAGCTCAGAAAGTTTTGAAAAATGAAGTGGTAGCGGTGCTTGGTTACGGTGTTCAGGGTCCGGCGCAGGCTTTTAATATGAGAGATAACGGCATCAATGTAATTATCGGTCAGGCAAAAGAAGACAAGCGATACTGGAAAAAGGCCATCGCTGATGGCTGGGTGCCCGGCAAGACGCTTTTCCCCATTGAAGAAGCCGTCAAACGCGGCACGATTATTCAATACTTGGTTTCCGATGCCGCCCAAAAAATTCTCTGGCCTAAAGTCAAGGCCAATCTGAAAAAAGGCGATACTCTTTACTTCTCACACGGATTTTCCATAGTCTATAAAAAGCAGACAGGAGTTGTTCCTCCTAAATTCGTGGATGTTATCATGGTCGCGCCTAAAGGTTCGGGAACAAGCGTCCGCCGGAATTTTCTGGACGGCAGCGGTATAAATTCCAGCTTCGCCGTGCATCAGGATGCCACGGGCCGCGCCATGGAAAGAACTCTGGCTCTGGGTATTGCCATCGGCTCCGGGTTTTTATTTCCGACAACATTCCAGATGGAAGTTTACAGCGATTTGACCGGTGAACGCGGGGTGCTTATGGGCGCTCTGGCGGGAATGATGGAGGCACAGTACAATGAATTGCGCAAGCATGGCCACACTCCCAGCGAAGCTTTCAACGAAACGGTCGAAGAGCTTACGCAAAGTCTTATTCGCCTGGTTGCGGAAAACGGCATGGATTGGATGTACGCCAATTGCTCCGCCACTGCTCAACGTGGAGCCCTGGACTGGCGCCATAAATTCCGCAAAGCGGTCATGCCTGTATTTGCCGAACTTTATAAATCCGTTGCTACAGGCAAAGAAACGGAGATTGTGTTGAGAGTCAACAGCGCTCCAGACTATAAAGTTAAGTTGGAGAAGGAACTCAAGGAAATGCGTGACTCGGAAATGTGGAAGGCGGGAGCTGCCGTGCGCGAGTTAAGGCCGGAAAAAAGAAAGAAAAAATAAAGTAGGCTTTGTAAAAAATAAAACCTATAAAATTGTCATTCCCGCCTCCGAGCGGGAATCCAGTATTTTTAATTGTTTCCTGGATTCCGTGTCGCGTTTTGCTTGCACGGAATGACAAAATGAATATTCTGAATTAAGGGAGAGAAAACTATGAGAAGCGATCTCATGAAAAAAGGTTTCGAGCGGGCGCCGCATCGTTCGCTTTTCAAGGCAATGGGTTACACGGATGAAGAAATTGCGCGGCCATTGATCGGTGTGGTCAATTCGGCCAATGAAATTATTCCCGGACACATCCATCTGGATTTAATTGCTCAGGATGTCAAAGCGGGTATTCGTATGGCCGGAGGAACACCGGTGGAATTTCCGGTCATCGGAGTCTGCGACGGCATCGCGATGGGTCATGAAGGCATGAAATATTCGCTTGCCAGCCGCGAGCTGATTGCCGATTCCATCGAGATCATGGCCAACGCCCATCCTTTTGACGCTTTGGTTTTCATTCCCAACTGCGATAAAATAATTCCGGGCATGCTCATGGCGGCTTTGCGTCTGAACATTCCGGCTATTTTTATCAGCGGCGGACCGATGCTGGCGGGAAAACTTCAGGGTAAGGCTGTTGATCTCATCAGCGTATTTGAAGGCGTGGGAGCGGTCAAAGCAAAGAAAATGACGGCAAGTGAGCTCAAGCAACTGGAAGATTGCGCCTGTCCGGGCTGTGGTTCGTGCTCCGGCATGTACACGGCCAATTCCATGAACTGTGTCACGGAGGCATTGGGTCTGGGATTGCCCGGCCACGGAACTATTCCCGCTGTGCATGCCGCGCGTCAGCGGCTGGCCAAACGCGCCGGAATGAAAATGATGGATTTGCTCAAGAAGAATATCAGACCGCGCGATATCACAACGCTTGCCGCTTTTAAAAATGCTATCGCCGTGGATATGGCGCTGGGCTGCTCTACCAATACAGTTTTGCATATTCCCGCCGTTGCCCATGAAGCGGGAATCAAGTTGGATTTGAATCTGTTCAATAAAATTAGCGAGCAAACTCCCAATCTCTGCAAGCTGAGTCCAGCCGGGCATCATCACATTGAAGATCTTGACGCGGCGGGAGGCATTCAGGCCGTGATGAAAATAATAAGCACACTCGGTGTCATTGATGAAAAGGCTATTACAGTAACCGGCAAAACTGTCGGCGCCAATTTGAAAGATGCACGTGTCTTGAACACCGATGTTATCAGGTCTTTGAAAAATCCTTATTCTCAGCAGGGCGGAATCGCCATTTTGCGCGGCAATCTCGCGCCGGATGGAGCGGTAGTTAAACAATCCGCGGTCGCGCCGGCCATGCAGAAAAACGAGGGCCGTGCGCGCGTGTTTGATTGCGAAGATGACGCCATCAAGGCAATTCTGGGTGGTAAGATTAAAGGTGGCGACATCGTGGTAATCCGCTATGAAGGACCCAAGGGCGGCCCGGGAATGAGAGAAATGCTTTCGCCAACGTCGGCTATAGTGGGTATGGGGCTGGATAAGAAGGTAGCGCTGTTAACAGACGGACGCTTCAGCGGCGGCACGCAGGGAGCGGCTATTGGCCATATCTCCCCCGAAGCCGCGGAAGGCGGCCCCATCGCGTTGGTGAAAGAAGGCGATATCATATCAATCGATATTCCGGCAAAAAAACTGAATCTAAAAGTCAGCGATCAGGAATTGGCTAAACGCAAAAAAACTTTGAAGCCTTTCAAACCGAGAATTACCAGCGGCTATTTGGTGAGATATGCGAAGATGGTGACCTCCGCATCAACGGGGGCAATCTTCAAAGACTAGTTCAGATCAGTAATAAACAGAATTTTCGCCAAATAAAAAAACCGCCATCCGGACTTCACATTATGCGGTCAAAATATCCTTGACATACAAAATCATTATTCCTATATGTAAATATAATTCAGCAATAAATTTGTCCGCAATCTATTAATTAGCAATAGGTTTTATATTAATGAAAAAAACCGACGAAATAAGAAAAGCCCAATCTTCCCAAAATGCCAAACCGCGCAAAGTGGTACTATTTGAATAATTAATTTTCAAGAGAAAGAAGCAAAATGATATTTTTGTCGATTATGCAATACCTCAATCAGTAATAAAAGAATTCACGACAATGATAAATATCAAACACCACATTCTGCACTTCACATTTTGTGGCCAAAAATCCCTTGACACTAAACATCTCGATTATTATACTCTGCGAAACAAAAAGAAAGTTCTTATCAATCAATTCAATCGATCAGGTAGGTATATTCGGAGAGCTTGCCAAAGATCGTTTTGCCAAGCTAATGGATCTCATCTCTTAATCATTTTAGGGGATTTTACTTGTAAAGCAACCAAGTAAAATGTAAACCTAAACATAACTCGCCCTAATGGAGGGAAAAATGATAAAAAAACTGTTTGTTGCCGTTTTTTTACTTTTGTTTTTTTGTTTGCAATCACTTCTTTATGGTTACGATCTATCACCAACAGATGCTGGATGGAAACAAAAAAGTGATGAGGAATATTATAAAACATATTTTCGTGAGAAAAAAGGATCAGGAATTGGAGAGGTTCTTATGATTGGCGTGATTGACGGACCTCCTTCCAAATATTTTAGCGTCGTTGGTGACTATGATGACTTTCCTCAATTCATGCCATATACACAGTATGTAAAACTCCTGCGATCAAAGAAGGTAAACGAAAATAGAACAGATAATTACGTATTCTTCTATTTAGATATGCCCTTTGTTTCGTACAGATTTTATACGTTAAAACTTCAAGATGAGAAAAACTACAATGGTAACATGGGGACTTTCAGATCTTATTGGACTTTAGAAAAACAAGGTCCTAATCATAAGACACCTTTAGACCCAGATATTGCGCCACACGTCAAAGAAGGCAGTAAAGCCATAGAAACAGCATTCAATGAAGGATATTGGCTATTTGAACCTATTGATGGAGGTGAAAAAACCAAAGTTACCTATTATGTATGTACAAATCCAGGTGGCTCTATTCCGGACTGGCTTGTAAATAAGGCAAATGTGATTGCTCTGCCAAGATTGATGAAAGCAATTAAGCAAAGAGTGAAAGATCCAAAATACGATATTACTTCTAAAAGAAACTAAATGTGAATTGCTCTTTTTTAAAAAAATCATGAGGTAATTCTCAATGCAATATTCAGTAAATGATGGCGGTTTTATATTACTCCACAATCAATCGGCATACATTGGCAATCACATCCAAGGAGTTCAACTGGTGCTAATAAGAGGCAATACTATTGATACTATAAATCGATTTGTTATTTTAATGACATTGAAGATATACTTCCTTCTATATTTTATCAGGAGAATACTATAATGATCGGCGAGTCTTCTGTATCAAAAAGTATAGTAAAAAGCGGCTTTGAAAATGGAGTGCACAGGTATCGCTGTCCGGCCTGTGGATGCAATTTAATCGACACATCGACAAGAGAAGATCGTTCTGATTCTTCCAAATCTTTAGTCCTCTTGTTGTCCTGCATTGGAAAATCCATCCATCATTGGTACGGGAATCTTTTTTCAACAAATGAAGATAAACGTTTTGCCCGTGAATTGGTTCTGGAATTCAGTGACGGTGAGACAATTTTTACCGAGGGTGAGGAGAGCCGAGAGATGTATATTGTCCAAAGCGGGGAAGTCCAAATTACGAAACGATTTTCTTCCGGAGAAATTAAGCTCGCGACAATTGCAAAGGGAGATTTTGTAGGGGAAATGGCCCTGCTTGAATCCTTGCCGCGAAGCGCGACAGCTAAATCCGTCGGGAAAACTCGGCTTGTCGTGCTCCAATCCGGGGGACTTCTTCTCAAGATACGCCGGGATCCCACCTTCGCATTTGAAATGCTTCAACGCTTGAGCCATCGAATCCGTCATTCCGATAAACAGCTCTTTGATGCCCTTCAGCTAGGAATTTCGGTTGATGCGATTCAACAAATAGTCGGTGTTTCAGAATTTACTTCCTCCCATGAGTCGACCCCCAAGCCATGATTACACAAATCCAATCCGGCAAGATGATCGTGATCTCGGACCTACACCTCGGAAGCCCTGTGTGCCGCACCAAGCGGCAAATCATACGATTCCTGAACAGGGCTGCGAACCAGGGTTACGATCTTTGTATCAATGGCGATGGTTTTGAAGTTGCACAAGTGGCCTTTCAAAAGCTCGCAAAGGACGTCCCCGATTTCTTGCGCGCTCTGAAGGTACTGGGGAATAATGGATGCAACGTATATTATGTCGTCGGTAACCACGATATCATTCTGGAAAATTTTTTCGATGATTGGGGCAATATTAAAATAGCCCCTTTTCTCAATGTTATTTCAGGTGGACGAAGAATTCGCGTCGAACATGGTCATCTCTATGATCCATTATTTGTGAGACATCCACGGCTTTATGAGTTTTTAACCAGACTTGCTGGAATTCCCCTTCGAGTTTCTCCGAGATTTTATAAAGCCTGGATCGCATTCCAGAGATTTTCATATTATCATATAATCAGACGCGATAAAGTCATTCTGGGAGAGCCTCGAAGCTTTGCGGTTGCAGCCCATGAGCTAGCGCGTCGCGGCTTTGATTGCATTATCTTTGGACATACCCATCACGTCAATGAAGTTGATCTTGGCGACGGCAAACGTTATTTCAATCCAGGTTCGTCGATGAATAGTAGTTCATGCGCCGAGGTGGTAAACGGAAAAGTTTGCCTGCTCGATTGGGACTATTTGTGCGGATAAGCCCCAAAATCCGTTTTTAAGGGGACAACATGACAAGTCTAAAATTACTATTTCCCCTTTGTCTAATTGATATACAAAAAAACTAGAATAAATGAACTCTTTCTTGAATTTAATTTATATTCAATCAATTCCCCCTCAGATAAGCTAAAGTCCCCGAGATCTGGCCAATTCCTCCATACAACGCCTGAAATCCGGATTGCAGGCCAAATGCTGCTGGACGAAAGATATTGGTATGCCAAGCACAAAGGCATTACCCACGACTGTTGCGCTGGCTATGCCTTCACTTAATGCGGATATTTCGCCAAGAATACTGCCGACTGATGATACGACCGGAGCATTATTCATGTCATGCAAACGCTTACCACGGAAATAGATACTTAATTGCCCGCTCAACACCAGATAGACGTTTGGATTCTTTGTTCCCTCGATAATCAGTGGTTGCTCGTCACTGACTTTATGCATCTGCATCTGTTCGGGGAGATTCCATGCCAGGTCCAACATAAGCCTGGCTAGTTTTCTTTCCGCAGCCTTGTGATGCATTACAGTTGATTGCTGTTTGCCCGTCTGCCATGCCTGCACCTTTTCAAGTAATTCAGGAATGGGAGAGGTTTCTTCCTCCAGGCGCTGCCTTTCGCGCTTGAGATCGCCTTTAAATGTCCTCCCCATCAGTTGAATTGTTCCGGGAACGTCACCTTCCACCAAGGTCACCTCGTACTCAGTTCGAGAAAACGGCAGAAATTCCAGACACGCCTTATGAGGCTGCCGCGACTTATCCGGATGAATCACCGTGCGGCTTCCGGCATTGATCAATCCATTATTGGTGTATATTTCTTCCATTTTAACGGGGCATGAACCAAATCTGTAAGGACTGTCAAAGAGCGTTTCATTATAGAAGCCGTCACAAAGCTCCATAGTCTTCCGTTGTTCATCATAAAGTAACGTCAAAGAATGCTCTTCAACTAGGTTCAGCAAACGTATGGATCGGATATTTTTATAACTGGCGCCAGCGTCGGGAATTAGAGGTATACCGCCATCCGGAACCGGCGTATGGCTGATGGGCTGCCACTTTCCGGTAACGGGATCTTTGGGCTCGATCCAGGCGGTAGATCCATCGATATAAGTCACTTCTATCTTCGAGTTTTCAAGCTCATAGCGGGTCAATGGCTGCCCGGAACGAAGTTCAACAATACCATAACGCCTATCTATGGCAGTTGCATCACTGTCGGATGCCCGCTCACAATGGTATTTATTACACATTGCAAGGGAATCAACATATACCATAAACTGTCCGCCGCGTAACTGATAACGCATGAGCGCAGGAATATGTTTATTGATAATTGAATTGAACCCCTCTTGAAAGTCCAGTTCGAGACAGCGAATGGCGTCAGCGATACACCTTTTCACCTGCATTTGTTGCCAGCAGGCGAAAAGTATGCCGTTGAGATACATAGTCTCTCTGCAATCGCCATTTTGCATTAGAAGTGCAGCGGTTAGATCAGTACCTGACCGCGTATTTACACGCATATCAGAGTCAACACCCGATAGCGTGATCAGCCCATCGGATCGAATGTCGAAAGCCCAATGCGCTGGTGACTGGAGATCCTGGAGATCGCTGATTCTAAGACCATCGCCAATAATCTTTTGTATACGCGCGATCACCGCCTTTGGATTTTCACTGTCCTCCAATGGCAATGCATGGATAATCTTGGTCTCCACCAGATCAGCAAGATCATCTTGAACCCTGCGATTGATCAACAAATCAGGCACACGCGAACCCACGCGGCCAAGACCGCCACTGATTGATAGAGGTTTAAGATTATAGGTCAATGCCAGAAAATTGATTGTTTTGCAAAGAAATGCGGTCAGGGGATCAGGTGAATCACAAGTGATTTTTTTGCGGTATTCATCTTTAAGCAGATGCGCTTTATCAAGTCCTGCCTCTCTCAAACGGTTACGCACCGCATTACATTCGGTGATAACAAGCTGAGCACATTCAATCTGTGATTCCAGTGAAACGATGTCATTATTATGTTCATATATGACACTACTCATAGCCATGAAATTGTTCTTAATGCGCTGTAACTGGGTGACAGTAATGGCCAACTCGAATTCTGCATCAACGGTGGCAAAGAGATTGGCGAGTAGATTATGAATCGTGGATAGACCGGCATCTTGAATTATAGCCAACAGCAGTCTTCCTGAATGGGTCCAATAGTCGAGGGATTCGCTGCCACCCTCCAGTTCCAAGGCAAAGTTGACGAGGATAGCCTGGCTTTTTAGCTCCTTTTCAATGACTTTCATCTCTTCGTCGATAACCATAAGACGCGTTTCTTCACTGGCCCTTAATCGGAATGTGCCGCGATTTTGCAATAGTTGATCACGCTCGATAAGCAGATCAGTCAGGTAATCCAAGGTGCGCAACATCCAGCCAAGACCAGGGAAGGATGAGCCGCTCTCACGGAAACCACGGCGGAAGATTCTGGTAGCTAATCGAAGATTCTTGCTGCGCAGTGCTTGAGCACGGGCAGCAGTCATATCTTTTATATCTATCTCAGGGAAGTAGTTGGAAAATAAATTAATCAACTCAATGTTGATGGTGTTGGTGTTATTGCCGGATGTTGTTAATGCTTGGACCCATTGCTCTGCAAAGAGCATTATTGCCGTATAGGATTCTCCAAGTGTTGCCCAGACAAGGGCGTTATGCCCGCCTTCGGCAATGATTCTTGACCCTTCCTGAATGGCTTCTATAGGTCGTTTAGCCTTATTAAGAGCCAGCAAATAGAACTCACGCACACGCGGCGTATTGCGAAAAGTCTCATTCTGGCATTCACGGTAAAGCCTGATTTCATTCTCCGGCGAACTGAGCAGGCGAAAGTGGTTGGTAATCTCGATAAGTTCTTTTATTGACCATTCGCTCAGCCATCTTTCCTTTGCATAGGCCAGCCTTTCCAGCTTTTCGATAGTATTAGTGCATGCCAGTAGGATTCTGAATGCATGGTCGCGTAGCACCTCTTCCTTGCCTTGTTCATATACCTGATCGAAATTGGCATCGCAAAGAGCATCGAAGGTTGTGTTGGTTGACCATGATTCATTCATGCACTTACCTGTTTTGTCTGTTGCCGAAATATAAAGATTGCCGATATCACTATATTGAGAATCTAAGCTTTCTCCTCGCAATCAAAAAGTTATCTTAATTTTCCCCCTTGATAACAGAGCAATCAGGAGAACTTATTTCGCTTCTTGCAAAATCTTCTGAACATAACTGCGTCCATAGGTGGCAAATGGCTTCAACAAATCCCGGCCCAGCACTACCAGATTGTCTATGGCAGTTTGGCCTTTTTCAGCCCGAATTTTTTCGACTATTTGTTCACGTTCGGGATTGTTGCCCAGCTTGAATTGTGGATCGGAAACGAACTTCGCCGGCATATTTTTTTCCAGAGCTTCATCCGTTTCCTCAGCCTTGTCGTGCGCCAGCTTGGAAACTAATGCACGGGGAAAAGCATCATCATAAGGAGGAATTTTTTCTGTGGATTGTAAAGCTGCCAGAATCGGATTATTAGTTTCTTTATCGCGATATGCCCTCTGGAGGATTATTTGCAAAAACTTTTCCAGGGCAAGATGTCTGTTGGATACAAGTTGTATGGCATTGTCTTTGGGGCTGTGAATGCCAATCTTGTCTATCGTATTAATCCAAACAGCATAAAAAGTGCTCACACGGGGCAAAGCCGTGGCGTGATATGGTTGAGCGAGATCTGCCAGGTAATGCAATCCCCAGCCCATAAACCGCCATCCCCAATAATGATGACCGGTTCTAAAGGCAAATGTTGCCAGTTTCCTGTAAAGGTGAATCCGGTATTCGGGATAAACTTTTCTCAAGGAACCAGCTAACACGTTCGTAATGAACGACTCATGATAAAATCCCATATGAAACGGCGCCTGGCTGCCGAATTCCAAGTAGGGATCACCGAAAGGTTGTTTGCCGAATCCATATTTTTTCCCAAAATCAGTGTTGTTATCGGCGAAAAGTCCGATATCCAACCCCAGAAAATCCGGTTCATCAGAAGCGCTGACAACCACATCTATTGGCCGGACTAACTCACCTTCTTTCAATTCCACAAAGGTCGTTCTATTCCAGTCAGAAACATCCCTAAGAAATGTAAGATTTTTAGGAGAAATTGTATTCCTTCCGGTCTTATCCTGCCCGGGGATTAATTGCAGATAGAGAGGAAAAGTGACTCGCGGGTTAATGCGAATTGCCTGACAGAAACGCAATCGTATGTTTCCCGGTTTGCCGGCGGCTTTAAAAACTAAGGAATCGGGCAGCGGTGCGTACGACTTAAGATTCTTACGTGCCCACTCCTCTTCTTGAGCAAGCAATTTTTCCAGCTTTTTCCCTTCTTGGTTGAGGAAGGAATCAAGGCTTTCCACTTTAATCGGCTGAGCACTACGAACTTCCGTTAGCGTTGCCATTACCGGATAAGTAATCAAAGGATGCTCAGTCCATGCCTGCACGCTGACAGCGGAAAATGTGTGAACAATTATAAACAGTATAGAAATAATAAACTTCTTTTTCAGTGGTATCACCTTTTCAGCATTATCTGCGTTTTGCTCAAGATTTAATTTTTCAAACAATAAAATGGGTGAACAGGAATCCTTATCAGTCAAATAGCATAGTACATTTCATTTCATCGCCTTCTCTAACCGTGGTCACATTTGAACAGGACTTGCGGGCCAGCGCCGCCATTTTGGCGTTTTGAGCGAGTATATCGGCAACAAAACCGCGAATGCCGCGACGTTTGGCGTGATCTATCATATGGTTCTGCAAAGCGGTGCCCAATCCGCTGCTTTGTAAATCTGGTGATATCATATAGGCAACTTCGGCTAAGTTGGTAGAATGGTCCAGGAAATAGCATGAGGTGCCGACGATACTTTCATTCTCTCGCGTGCCGCTGACAGCGACGAATGCCACGTGACTTTCCTGGTTGACATTACAGAGCCTCTGCGCCTCATTGTAGGATAGCGACCTGATCTTGTGGAAGAAGCGTGTTATAACATCTTTTTCACTCAATCGGTGAAACAATTCCTGCATCATGGCTACGTCATCAGGTCTCGAAGGACGGATCAGAACCTGGCGGTTGCCTTTTAATGAAAGCGTTCTTTCTTCCTCGACGGCATAAGCGCTGAGATTGGTTACCATGTGCTCTTTAGGCACGTAGTTCAGTTTTTTTGCCGCTTCGATCAATTCCGCCCGATGCTTGGGATGAGCAATGCCAGCCAGCGCCAATGCCCGTTCACGGATGCTTTTACCGAACAGATAAGCGATGCCATACTCGGTAATCACATAATGGACATCGGAGCGGGCCACGGTTACTCCTTCTCCTTCCTGAAGAAGAGGACGAATGCGGGAGTGGCCGTCATCAGTAGTTGATTCCAGGCAGATTATCGGCTTTCCGCCCTTTGACATGGCCGCCCCGCGCAAGAAGTCCGGTTGGGTGGAAACCCCGCTGTAGAATTCCCCCTGGAATTGATCCGCGCATACCTGTCCGGTGAGATCAACCGCAAAGGCCTGGGTAACGGAAACCATGCGATTGTTGTCGGCAATTGCCTTGGGAGCGCAAACGATCTCTATCGGAGCGAAATGAAACATAGAATTGCGGTCAATGAAGTCGTAGAATCGGCTGGTGCCCATACACCAACTGGCAACGACGCGATTTTTGTACATTGTCTTCTTGCGACCGGTAATAATGCCTTTCTCAATCAGAGGCAAGATCGTCTCGGTGATAACATCGGAATGTATACCGAGATCGTTGTGATTGTTTAAATATTTAAGAGCCTCATTCGGGATTCGCCCGAGTCCTATCTGCAGGGTAGAGCCGTCATCTATCAGACCGGCAATATAACGCGCGATCTGTTCTGCAATGTTATCCGGGAGGCTGTGAGAATATTCGATAATAGGTGAATCAACCAATACCGCTTTATTAATCCGGTCGAGCGGAATAGTAGTTTCACCCATCGTCCAAGGCATATTGGGGTTAATTTCAGCAATGATAGTACGTGCCCGTTGCAGAATAGACCATGTAATATCGACCGACACACCGAGGCTAACGTAACCATGCTCATCAGGCATTGTTGTCTGAATTAAAGCGACATCGGGCATAAAGCGGCCGTTATCAAGCATGGCTGGTACCTGAGCCAGCGATATAGGTATGTAATCGGCGATTCCCTTTGCTACGGGCTGGCGTTCATCGCTGCCCACAAAGAAAACCTTGTGGTAGTATTGGGAGATGTTAGCTCCATCTTTAACTGGGAACGCCCCATTAGTCAGAAAATGAAAGAATTCTGCGTCCGGAACAGGTATTTGTAGTTCCTCCAGAGTTTTCATCAACACCCTTGGCGTAGCGCAAGCCGAACCAACGAAAACTCTGCTGCCGGGTTTGATGATCGCAATGGCCTCTTCCGGGGTCACCAACTTATCGGCGATAGCGGCCGCTGACGATATCTGGGGTGCATTTCTGTGTTTCATGTGTTGCTCCTTCTTTTAACTGTTACCTGTGATATCAACCATTTCATCATCGTACCATGCAGCCACCGCTTGAGCCGCCTGCCTGAATATTTTTCGGCAGAGTAAAATTGATACCTGGGTTCTTTGGCAGTAATACGGGTACCGAATTAATATCCTTGGCGTATGCGTACTGACCTACTCCTACCGTCTGGGAACCGGAAGCATTGCTGACAGTGATACTGCCTTCCGGAACAAAGAAGTAAATGCCGTCCGCAAGTCCGCCGCAATTGCCGGCACATATCTTGACCTCAAAAAGGGTGCCGCGGATACCTATTACGGCCGGTGGTGTTTTCATCTTGTAGCTGTCAGGATCGCCGCGTTTTCCCACATGGCCGCTGAGGGCGCGCAAGCCGCCTTTGACCAGTTCGAATAAGGCTTTATCTTCTTTAGGCTTTGCCTGATCATAGGAAAAAGCTTCGATTTTGAACCGGCTTTCCGGACGCAGAGTAATTTCGCCGTTGTTGTTGAATTTAATGCGGGCATAGGTGCGTTTTTCCGTGATCAAAGTATCACCCTGTTCGACAATAGAATTTTTGGAAAGCGTCTTCTTGCTCCCGTCAGCTTTTATAGCAAAAAGCGGCCCGGAAAGATAAGTAACCGTTCCCGCCGTAACGTCCGCAAATACAGCCGCGGTGTAAAGAGTTATAATTAAAATCGCGACTACGTAACTAATTGCAATAAGGCAGTGCCTGTTTTTTGATTCCACTATCCTGACCATCCTTTTGTGATTGTGAATAACCTTTTTTATCTGTACCCTTGTCTGTATCCGAATCAGAAGACGCTTCACTTCCATTACCTGCAACTATGACTGTTGTTGTAGTTATGCCACTGAAATCGGGCACGGTCACATATAAAATGTTCTGTTGTGGTAAGGACTGGACCGGATTGACCTTCAAATCACCGTTTACAAAAGTTATCTGATAATTGTTTGATGTTACACCCGATGGGATAATCGGATAATCTCCAACCGGCGATGACTGTACTGCTGTTGTTGTGAGCGCTAAAGCGCCGTCAAGCACGGAGTCGTTCTGTCCGAGTTTGAATCCGCTATAAGTAGCAGTTAAAGGCGGGTTAGGATCGCCTGTATATTTGGAAGCATTGTTGGCAATGATGCTCAAGGTGGCCGGGTTGATGGTGTACGCCGTGGCATTGCCTGCGGCCTGGACGAATGTGTAGTTGCCGTTATCGGCCGTCAGGCCGGAACCGGTGATGCTGTAGCTGCCAACATTGCTGGCGCCGGTCGAGCCGGGCGTCCATGATTCCGATCCGGTAGTGGCACTGGCTTCAGTCTGGCCGAGAACAAAGCCGGTGACTGTGCCTGTCAGAGTCGGATCGGTTGCGCCGTACAGGCGGCTGGCCGAGGTCGCAACATACGTCAGGGTGGCCGGGTTGATGGTGTACGCCGTGGCATTGCCTGCGGCCTGGACGAATGTGTAGTTGCCGTTATCGGCCGTCAGGCCGGAACCGGTGATGCTGTAGCTGCCGACATTGCTGGCGCCGGTCGAGCCGGGCGTCCATGATTCCGATCCGGTAGTGGCACTGGCTTCAGTCTGGCCGAGAACAAAGCCGGTGACTGTGCCTGTCAGAGTCGGATCGGTTGCGCCGTACAGGCGGCTGGCCGAGGTCGCAACATACGTCAGGGTGGCCGGGTTGATGGTGTACGCCGTGGCATTGCCTGCGGCCTGGACGAATGTGTAGTTGCCGTTATCGGCCGTCAGGCCGGAACCGGTGATGCTGTAGCTGCCGACATTGCTGGCGCCGGTCGAGCCGGGCGTCCATGATTCCGATCCGGTAGTGGCACTGGCTTCAGTCTGGCCGAGAACAAAGCCGGTGACTGTGCCTGTCAGAGTCGGATCGGTTGCGCCGTACAGGCGGCTGGCCGAGGTCGCAACATACGTCAGGGTGGCCGGGTTGATGGTGTACGCCGTGGCATTGCCTGCGGCCTGGACGAATGTGTAGTTGCCGTTATCGGCCGTCAGGCCGGAACCGGTGATGCTGTAGCTGCCGACATTGCTGGCGCCGGTCGAGCCGGGCGTCCATGATTCCGATCCGGTGGTGGCACTGGCCTCAGTCTGGCCGAGAACAAAGCCGGTGACTGTGCCTGTCAGAGTCGGATCGGTTGCGCCGTACAGGCGGCTGGCCGAGGTCGCAACATACGTCAGGGTGGCCGGGTTGATGGTGTACGCCGTGGCATTGCCTGCGGCCTGGACGAATGTGTAGTTGCCGTTATCGGCCGTCAGGCCGGAACCGGTGATGCTGTAGCTGCCGACATTGCTGGCGCCGGTCGAGCCGGGCGTCCATGATTCCGATCCGGTAGTGGCACTGGCTTCAGTCTGGCCGAGAACAAAGCCGGTGACTGTGCCTGTCAGAGTCGGATCGGTTGCGCCGTACAGACGGCTGGCCGAGGTCGCAACATACGTCAGGGTGGCCGGGTTGATGGTGTACGCCGTGGCATTGCCTGCGGCCTGGACGAATGTGTAGTTGCCGTTATCGGCCGTCAGGCCGGAACCGGTGATGCTGTAGCTGCCGACATTGCTGGCGCCGGTCGAGCCGGGCGTCCATGATTCCGATCCGGTAGTGGCACTGGCTTCAGTCTGGCCGAGAACAAAGCCGGTGACTGTGCCTGTCAGAGTCGGATCGGTTGCGCCGTACAGGCGGCTGGCCGAGGTCGCAACATACGTCAGGGTGGCCGGGTTGATGGTGTACGCCGTGGCATTGCCTGCGGCCTGGACGAATGTGTAGTTGCCGTTATCGGCCGTCAGGCCGGAACCGGTGATGCTGTAGCTGCCGACATTGCTGGCGCCGGTCGAGCCGGGCGTCCATGATTCCGATCCGGTAGTGGCACTGGCTTCAGTCTGGCCGAGAACAAAGCCGGTGACTGTGCCTGTCAGAGTCGGATCGGTTGCGCCGTACAGGCGGCTGGCCGAGGTCGCAACATACGTCAGGGTGGCCGGGTTGATGGTGTACGCCGTGGCATTGCCTGCGGCCTGGACGAATGTGTAGTTGCCGTTATCGGCCGTCAGGCCGGAACCGGTGATGCTGTAGCTGCCGACATTGCTGGCGCCGGTCGAGCCGGGCGTCCATGATTCCGATCCGGTGGTGGCACTGGCTTCAGTCTGGCCGAGAACAAAGCCGGTGACTGTGCCTGTCAGAGTCGGATCGGTTGCGCCGTACAGGCGGCTGGCCGAGGTCGCAACATACGTCAGGGTGGCCGGGTTGATGGTGAGACTACCTGTGGATTCAAATGCAAATGCATACCCGGTTAGAGATGTCAGAGTATTTTGGGCGATATCGATTCCGTAGCTGCCGACATTCGCCGTGTTCACGGCTCCCGCCGAGGAGAGCGACGGCACGCCAGAATAGGTGGAGGCCGCGTTATCGGTATTAAAGGCATTGGCTACGCCCTGATAGCCGGAGACAGTGAAATTTGTAAGTGTCGCCGTGTCACCATAGGTTTTGCCGGCATTGCTGGAAGTAAAAGTCAGCGTCGGCTGATAGCTGAATACATAACGGTTCCCACTCGCTGCAACAGCGGCGAGAGGAGCGGTATCCCACACCGCCGTATTGCCGCTATCGAGGTTATTAAAGGTATCTCCAGCCGGGTTTGCTGAATAGATTAACCATCTGCCTCCACCGGCCAGAGTGATGGTGCCTGCTCCAGCGTCATTTATAAAGTTGCCGCCGGCAGCAAGAACTACGCTGTTGCCGCTTCTATCGCTGGAATTTGCAGTCAGACTTGCGCCGCTGTTGAGAATCAGGTTGCCGCCGCTGGCTTGGCCAACAATTGTGGTGGCAGAAATTGAATCCAGATTTAAGTTGCCTGCACTAGCCGTAAGCGATACTGGACCATTCACATCCAATATTCCGGGGGTAAGATCACCGCTGGATTGGGTTATGTAGAGGCCAGACAAAGTGCTATCAATCGTCCCGCCGGTCCTGCTGAAAGAATTGTTGACGGTCAAATCGCCTGTACCGCCCAATGTGCCGCCGGAAATGTTCATACCCCCTATACTGTTGCCGGAAGCATTTAGTGAAAGAGTACCGCCCTGCACGTTCACCGTGCCTGCGCCACTCAAGATTCCGTTTAGCTGCGCACTGCCGACTGAAGAAACCGTTAACGTGCCGTCAAGCGCCGTTGCTCCCAGAACGGTGAGCGAACCGCCGGAAACGTTCAGTGAATTGAGGCTGGCGATGGTCAGGGCGCCGATGGTATCAGTGCCGGTGCCATGCACTACAGCGTAACCGCTGTTGATAACGGCGGTGTCCAGGGAAGTTGGAAGACTGGAATCCGACCAGTTGGAGGGATTGTCCCAGTTAAGGCCGCCGGCGGCGTTAGTAAATACATCGTCACCTCCGCCTGAGTAAATCAGACGCGCCGCTTCTCCGGAGGCGAGATTATAGCCGGCGCTGAAATTAGCCGGAACACTTACAGTGGCAAAAGTGCCCGCTGCCGTGCCGGTCATGGTGATAAAGGGCATGTAGTCATTGTTGGAAGGGCTGTAACCGTTATAGGAAACGGCATTCAGTGTGCCATCCATGGTGACATTGCCGTTGACGGACAGACTGTCATACTGACCGGCACCGGTTCCACCCAATCTGATGTTAAGCGAACCGTTGGAACCCAGAAAAAGATTGCCTATCACCGACATGGTGCCGGTGGAGGATGCCCCGCCGGGAACGATAGTGCCGGCGTTGATAATTGTATTGCCGCTGCCGACATCAATTGTTCCCGTGCCGTCGATCACGCCTGAGTTGGTGAAGCCGCCGGTTTTCTGGAAAGTGGCGCCGCTTTCCATCTGAATTATGCCTGTATTCACAAGGCTGCCAAAATTAACGCTGACAGTGCCCGTCTGCACATCAATCAAACCGGCATTATTGAGATTGACGTAGCCTATCCAGTTGTTGTTGTTGTAGCCCAACTGTAATGTCCCTGTGCCCGCGCTCTTCTGAATTGTGCCGCTTGCGTTGTTATTAAACGTGGTGGTGTAGCCGTTGGTGGTGTAATCGTTCATGCCCCAGTTTAAATCGCCCTGTATATCCATCAGACCGTTGTTGTTCACCGTGCCGGTGGCGACCACGGTCACCTCGCCCGCGCTCCAGGTTACAGTCCCGTTGTTCGTCAATGTGCTCGAACCAAAATACATTGTGCCGCCGTTCATCGTCAGTGTCGCGCCACTGTCCACTGTCAACCCTGCGCCCGTCAGCGTTCCTCCACTCCACGTGCCCGTACCACCGGTAGTCAACTCCACATCACCGCTGCCCTGCAGCGTGCCGCCCGAAAGCGTAAGACTCGATGTTGTTGTTGTCTGGTTGACATTGAGTGTGCCGCTGGAAATGTTCATACCTCCAATACTATTTCCGGAAGCATTTAGTGAAAGAGCGCCACCCTGCACATTCACCGCGCCTGCGCCACTCAAGATTCCGTTTAATTGTGCGCTGCCGGCGGAAGATACCGTTAATGTGCCGTCAAGCGACGTTGCTCCCAGGACGGTGAGCGAACCGCCGGAAACGTTCAATGAATTGCTGTTGGCAATGACCAGGGCACCGATGGTATCATTGCCGGTGCCATGCACTACAGCGTAACCGCTGTTGATCAAGGCGGTGTCCAGAGAGGTCGGAAGGGCGGAGTCAGACCAGTTGGCGGGGTTGTCCCAGTTAAGAAGGCCTGCGGCGTTAGTAAATACATCGTCACCACCGCCTGCGCAAATTAGACGTGCCGCTTCTCCGGAGGCGAGATTATAGCCGGCGCTAAAATTAGCCGGAACGCTGACAATGGCAAAGGCGCCAGTTGCCGTGCCGGTCATGGTGATAATGGGCATGTAGTCATTGTTGGAAGGGACGTAACCGTTATAGAGGCTTGCATTCAGTGTGCCATCCATGGTGATATTGCCGTTGACGGATATACTGTCATATTGACCGGCGCCGGTTCCACCCAATCTAACGTTAAGCGAACCGCCGGAGCCCAGCACCAGATTGCCTATCATTGAGAGTGTGCCGGTGGAGGATGACCCGCCGGGAGATATAGTGCCGTTATTGGTAATCGTATTGCCGCTGCCTACATCAATTGTTCCCGTGCCGCTGATCGTGCCGTTGTTGATAAAGCTGCTTGAAGAGATATCCCCGTTCAGGTTGAAGGTTGTCCCGCCCGGTATTTGAAACACAACGCCGTTATTCACGGTCAGGTTGTTTCCCGCGTGCGTGTATAGAATGTCGGAGCTTGAGAGACTTCCTTCTGCCGTGGCAAACGTGCTGTTCGATATGCTGTCCCCGGTAAGGCTCACCCCCAGAAGGTCGCCGGAATAAAGATTAAACCCGGTCATGTCTCCGCCGCCGGAGAGGTAAACGGCAGATGTCTTGATGGCGTTCCCGTTGATATAGGTGAGTAATGCGTCGCCGTTCTGAACGGAGTTGGCCGGGATGGCGAAATAATAAAATCCATTTGCACCGGTGTAGCTCTGGGCAAGGTCTACACCGTTCACCGCAATCTGGATATCCTTACCTCCGCCGGTTACATTGAGCATCCCGGAAATAATCTGGGGCGATCCGGTGAACTGCCAGCTCAAATAAGGATAAGAAACACCATCCTTAATGCCCCATGTACTGGTGAAATCCCAGCCGGAAAAATTAGCGCTACCCATCATCTCGGCGGTGGTAAGTCCCGTACCGCCGGGATTACTGGTCCCATCGCCTGCGGCATTCCCCAGGCCGGAGGTCTGGGTGTCCCAGTAACTGCTGGTGATGCTTCCCCAATTGGCCCCAACCAGTCCGCCCAAATATTCCGAGCCAACGCTGCCGCTGGTACTGACCGCTCCGGTGCTGTAGGAATTGGTTATACTGCTGTAATTAATCCCCACCAGTCCGCCAACCAACTCAAATTCGCCGCTCCCGACGCAGCCGGTGGTGTGGACAGAGCTTAAGCTGTAGGAATTGCTGATGGTGCCATTACCATTAAGGCCGACCAGTCCGCCAACCTGGTCGCCCCATGGGTCGTAGTTGTCACGGGTGCCGCTGGCGCTTACAGGGCCTGCGCTGTAGGAGTTAGTGATGGCGCCGTCATTATTGCCGGCCAGACCGCCAATGCAGTCATCGCCGGAGTCCTTGGTGACGGTGACAGAACTTAAGCTGTAGGAATTGCTGATGGTACCGGTGGGGCCATTTTTCTGATTATCCCCCACCAGTCCGCCCACGAAGACGGCAGCTTCTAAAGAAGCGCCGGTACAGGTGACGGTGACAGAGCCGGTGCTGTGGGAGGTGTCAATGCTGCCCAAATTACCCCCTGCCAGTCCGCCTATGCGGTCATTGTTCCAGTTGAAGTTGTTAATATCGCTGACCGGGCCGGTGCTGTAGGAATTGGTGATGACGCCGCTGGAATCATTGTATCCAACCAGACCGCCGACGAAGTCGGCGTCGAGGCGATAACTGTTGTTGGTGTTGACAGCGCCGGTGCTATTGGAAGCGTCAATGCCGCCCAAATTATATCCCACCAGTCCGCCTGCGTAAACGTCATCATCGTTGCCACTGCCATAGCTAATGGTTACAGAGCTTGCGCTGTATGAATTGGTGACGGCGCCGCTGGAATCATTGTATCCCACCAGTCCGCCGACGTAGTTGTTGCCGCTGCTATTGGTGCCGACTGTTCCGGTGTTGTATGAATTGGTAATGGCGCCCTGATTATACCCAACCAATCCGCCAATATAGTGGCCGGAGCCTCCGCTTACGGATATATTCTCTCCCGTTAGTCCCACATTACGGATAGTTCCGGTATTGTATCCAAACAGTCCGATATAGTTGGTGGTTGGGCTATTAATATAGATCCCTGTGATGGTCTGCCCAAGTCCGTCGAATGTGCCGGTGAAATTGTTGGTGGAGTTGCCGATAGGGACAAAACCTGTAGTAGTATTCCACATGCCCGATGGTTGTGACAGTTCGGACATGTCGATGTTGCTGACCAGCGTGTAGCTTGCGCCAAGGTTCATAGCCATCAACTGCAATTGATGCGCATTGGTGATAGTCGTGCTGTATTCCATCTGAAGAAAGGGACGGGTGTTGCCATCAATCATGAACCATGTATTCGTGAAATCCCAACCAGCGCCGGTGTATGTGGATTGGGTCATCATCTGGGCGGTGGTAAGTCCCGTGCCGCCAGCGCTGGTTGCCTGGCCGGAGGTCTGGGTGTCCCAGAAGCTGTTGGTGACAGTGCCACCATTATAATTAAACCCCACCAGACCGCCTACCTGTTCCGATCCGCTTACGGATCCCGAGTTGTAGGAATTACTGATCATGCCGGAAGAGTCATTATACCCAACCAAGCCGCCAACTTCATATGTTCCGCTTACCGACCCCGTGCTGTAGGAATTGCTGATCGTGCCCTCATTATACCCCACCAAGCCGCCAACTTCGTCACCGATAGAGGAGGTTACCGACCCCATGCTGTAGGAATTGGTGATATTGCCATTATTATACCCCACCAAACCGCCAACATCGTTACCGTTGCCGGTTACCGCCCCCGAGCTGTAGGAATTGGTGAAGGTGCTGCTGTAATTATACCCCACCAGTCCGCCAACATAATTTTGTCCGGTAACATTCACATTTACCAGCCCGACATTCTGAATGGTTGCTCCGTCGGTATAACCGAACAGGCCGATATAATCTGTCGAGGGGAAGTTTATGTAAAGCCCAGTGATGGTGTGACCGAGGCCGTCGAATGTGCCGGTGAAATTGTTGGTGGAGTTGCCGATAGGGACAAAACCTGTAGTAGTATTCCACATGCCCGATGGTTGTGACAGTTCGGACATGTCGATGTTGCTGGCCAGCGTGTAGCTTGCTCCCATGTTCATGGCCATTAACTGCAACTGATGAGCATTGGTTATGGTTGTGCTGTATTCCATCTGCAGGAAAGGTCGGGTGTTGCCATCCGACATCCACCATGTGGTACCGAAATCCCAACCGGTGAAACTGGACTGTGTCATCATCTGGGCGGTGGTAAGTCCCGTGCCGCCAGCGCTGGTTGCCTGACCGGAAGTCTGGGTGTCCCAGAAGCTGTTGTTGACAGTGTAAGCAGAGCCCCCGTCCTCGTAAAGCCCTACCAATCCGCCTATGTTATCGCCCACAGCACTGCCGCTGGTACTGACTGCTCCTGTGCTGTATGAATTGGAGATGATGCCGCTACTGTATGGCCAATTCCATCCCACCAATCCGCCTATGTGGTCGCCGTAATAGCCGCCGCTGCAGCATCCGTCATAGCTGGCAACGCTGCTGCCGTTGGCGACACTGACGGCTCCTATGCTATATGAATTGTAAATGTTACCCTCATTATACCCGATCAGTCCGCCTACACTGGCGCCGCCATAGCTGCCAACACTGTTGGTAATGCTGACTGCTCCTGCGCTATATGAATTGGTGACGTTACCATCACTAAACCCGAGCAATCCGCCTACTGAATCGTGACCGCCCCATAGCTCGTCGAGGCCACCTCTGTCGGTAGTGTTCACAGAGCCTGTGCTGTATGAATCGGTTATGCTGCCATAATTTGACCCCACCAGTCCGCCTATGACCTCGCCGCCTGTCCAGACGTTGTTGCTGTTGGTGCTTACGGCGCTTACTTGGCCTGTGCTGTATGAATTTGTAATGCTACCCCCGTTTATTCCCACCAGTCCGCCTACGCTGTCGCCGCTGACACTGCTGTTGTCAGTGGTGCCGACTGTTAGTGTATTATATGAATTTGTGATACTGCCATTGTTTTGTCCCACCAAGCCGCCTATATAGCTGCCATTGCTTGAGATGTTTTCTCCTGTGACGCTGATAGTTCCTGTGCTGTATGAATTGGTGATGACGCCACTGGAATCATTCCACCCTACCAATGCGCCTATGCGGTTGTCGCTGCCCCCGCTTACGGATATATTAACTCCAGTGAGCCCGACATTGCTTATAGCTCCGGTATTGTATCCAAACAGTCCGACGTAATTGGTGGTTGGGCTATTTATATAAAGCCCGTCGATGGTGTGCCCGAGGCCGTTGAATGTGCCGGCGAACGGCGAGAGACTGTTTCCAACAGGAACAAAACCGGTCGCGATGTTCCACATTCCCGAGGGTTGTGACAACTCGGACATGTCGATGTTGCTGACCAGCGTGTAGCTTGCGCCAAGGTTCATAGCCATCAACTGCAATTGATGCGCATTGGTGATAGTCGTGCTGTATTCCATCTGAAGAAAGGGACGGGTGTTGCCATCAATCATGAACCATGTATTCGTGAAATCCCAACCAGCGCCGGTGTATGTGGATTGGGTCATCATCTGTGTTGTTGTCATCATCGAGCTTGTGAAAAAACCTGGCATGTTGCCCACAGTGTTGGGTATCGACGAATTGATAGTAGTATCCCAGTAACTATTGGTAATACCACCACCAGTAGCAAATCCAACCAGTCCTCCTACAGCAGAACTACCGCTTACCAATCCCGAATTATAAGAATTGCTTAAAGTACCAGAACCATAGCCTGATAATCCTCCAACATTGGTATTACCACTTACTGACCCCGTATTATAAGAATTACTGATGGTGCCAGCAGAACCACCCCCCGTCAATCCGCCTACATAGGTATTGCCGGTTACCGTTCCCGCATTATAGGTATTGGTGATGGTACCTCCCGTAGCATATCCAACCAGTCCTCCTGCATAATTACTGCTGCCGTTTACTACTCCCGTATTATAAGAATTATTGAGGCTGACACCAGAACCGTAGCCCCCCAACCCACCAACGTAATCGTGACCAGTTACCGTTGCTGAACTATAGCAGTTGCTGACGTTATAGACACCCGTCCCATAACCACCCAGTCCACCGATGTAATCGGTACCGGTCACCATACCTGTAACATAGGTATTAGAGATAGTGACGCCAGAACCATAGCCCCCCAGCCCGCCAACATAATTCTGACCGGTAATATTCATATTCACCAATCCTACATTCATTGCTGTTCCATTCACTACATACCCGAACAGACCGACATAGTTAGTAGAGGGAAGATAAATAAAGAGACCGGTGATCGTATGGCCCAGGCCGTCCAATGTGCCAGTGAAGGGGGTAGTACTTGTGCCAATGGGCACAAACCCCGTCGCGGTATTCCACATTCCCGAAGGCTGTGACAGCTCGGACATGTCAATGTTGTTGGCCAGCGTGTAGCTTGCTCCCATGTTCATGGCCATTAACTGCAACTGATGAGCATTGGTTATGGTTGTGCTGTATTCCATCTGCAGGAAAGGTCGGGTGTTGCCATCCGACATCCACCATGTGGTACCGAAATCCCAACCGGTGAAACTGGACTGTGTCATCATCTGGGCGGTGGTAAGTCCCGTGCCGCCAGCGCTGGTTGCCTGACCGGAAGTCTGAGTGTCCCAGAAGGAGTTAGTGATACTGCCTATATTATACCCCACGAGGCCGCCGACATAGGAGCCACCTCCGTTTACTGCCCCTGTGCTGTAGGAATCGGTGATCGTGCTATCATTTTGTCCCACGAGGCCACCGACACCCCCACCTCCGGTTACCGATCCTGTGCTGTAGGAATCGGTGATCGTGCTATCATTTTGCCCCACGAGGCCGCCGATAGAGGAACCGCCTCCGCTAACTGCCCCTGTGCTGTAGGAATTGGTGATACTGCCATAATTATATCCCACCAAGCCGCCGATATAATCGCCGGATCCCGTTACTGTTCCCGTGCTGTAGGAATTGGTGATACTGCCATAACTTTGCCCCACGAGTCCACCGACATCCGAATTGTTACCAGTTACCAACCCAGTGCTGTAGGAATCGGTGATACTGCCGCCATTATTCCAACCTACCAGACCGCCGATAGTGAAGCCATCTCCGGTTATCGCTCCCGTGCTAAAGGAATTGGTGATACTGCCATAATTTTGCCCCACCAAGCCGCCGACGAAGCTATATCCTGTAATATTCACATTTGCCAGCCCAACATTTTGAATGGTAGCACCACTGCCGGTATATCCAAACAGGCCGATTTCGCTTGTCGTTGGGCGGTTGATGTAAAGTCCGTTGATTGTGTGGCCTAGGCCGTCAAAAACTCCTGCGAAGGGGGAGAAATTGTCGCCAATGGACACAAAACCCGCGCCGCTGTTCCAACCCGATGTTGCAGTAGCATCGATATTCTGGCGAAGCGCGTAATAACCTGAGAGCCCCATAGCTTGCAGTTCGGTTACATCACCAATCAAAGTATAGGCATTACCCGAAATGGTAAGCGAATCCGTGGCTGCCAGGTTGACTGAGCCGTTTGCCCCGGTAATTACGCTGCCGCCGCCTAAACCTGTATTCGGAGTCAGCGTCAGGCTTGCGGCGTTGCTACCGCTATGGGTGAGCGAGGAATTAATCTGAATGTTGCGGTAGGCGCTGAGAGTTAGGCCGTTGCTGCTCGTCCAACTCACCGCATCATTCACGTTGATGTCGCCGTTGATGCCGGTTGAACCGGCGCTACTGTCAATCTCGACGCTACCTCCAACAAGGCTTGCTGACAAAGCTGCGCCGGTCATGTCGCCGCCGCTTGCCGCTATCGTAAAGTCCACCGGATCGATAAGCCACGTTCCTGTCTTTCCATAGGGAGCAAGTGTTGTCACGCGCGCGCTGTCTGCAACCTCTACATGAGCTGCAGAGGTCTCGATAAATCCGCCGTCTCCGCCATTGGGCGCAGACGCGTCAATGGTTCCGGCAACTTCGACCGTGCCATCTTCCATGCCGCCGAAAATCCGGATGTTGCCGCCTTGGGCGGTGGTCGTGCTGCCTGAATCAAGCGTAATGTTTTTTGTCGCTTTAAGGAAGATATTGCCGTTTTCGCCGGCAACGGCGCTGTTGGCGTTAATGATGCCTTTTTGCGAAATCAACCCGCCGTATATTCCGATTCTGCCGCTTTGCGCTATAATCTGTCCGAGATTCAGTGCGCTATCCGCAGGTGCGCTTACGACAACCGCGATTTCTGGATTGAGGGAATCAACCAATTGCACGCTGTGTCCGGCAGCAAGCAGCACATCGCCTTGCGGTGAATTAATAATGCCGTTGTTTTCGATATCGGGGGCGATCAGATAAACCATGCCGCCAGACGGTGTGGTAATTGTCCCCTGATTCTGAATACTGCCCGGATTAACGCCGGCAGTAAAATTGTATTTACCCGATAAAAAGTCCTGATTGCTCAGATTTAATGTGGAAGCGATAAAGCCGTTCACATCAACCCGGGAACCCTGTCCGAAGATAATACCATTGGGATTAATCAGCAGGACGCGGCCGTTGGACATTAATGCTCCGAGTATTATAGATGGATCCTGTCCGTATATTCTGTTTAAAACGGAACTTGACGAGTTCTGTTGAATAAAACGTGTTATTTCATTGGAAGCAATTGAAAAGCTCTGCCAGTTGATGATGGAATTGGGGCTGTTGGTAATAGTGAGTGTATTACCCTGAGTATTGAATTGGACGTTGCCGTTTACTACCTGACCGCCAAGGGGATTGGCCAAAGCCATGTTGGCAAAGAAAAAGTACAGAGTGATCATGACCACAAACTCGCGGCGAAACCACTTAACCCAGTTAAATCTTCTCGTGCGGCATTTTTTTGTTGCTTTCATAGAAACTTCCCTTAAATTTTTAAAGTCCCATTAAAATGACCAGATAGCCATCAGGTGCCATCTGCTATGCCTTACTGCCCTTGTTCCATCCACGTTGATTCCATATCCGTAATCCGTGGCAAGGGAAAAATTAGTGCCCAGTGCCAGTCTTGCACCCGCGCCAACACTGGCAATTGAAGTATAACTTTCTTCCGAAGGCAGGGGAGAAACGCGGGAGACTTCCCCGACATCGTAAAATGCCAGCATCCTGAAATTCGCTTTGCTAATATTCATCAGATTGCAGATATCCGGGGAATAAAGCTCAATTGTTCCCGAATTACCGCGGTCATCACTGACTTCTCTTTCCTGAAAGCCGCGCACGGAACTTGCTCCGCCCAGGCCGAATTGTTCACCGGGTATCAAAGGATCGTTTGTATATTGGCCGTTGAACAGCAGACGCAACTGAATATCTGCAGGGAAAGCGTAACTGAAATTGGCTCCGTAACGGAAAATGGTGTAGTTCGCTGTTGCTCCCGCGCGCACGAGCTGGAAATCTTCATCCCGGCCATCATTGCCACCCGGAATATTGCGGATCAGGGATACGTTAAACCCGGTCTGGCCGCCGGTGAACTGTAAACTGCCGTCGTAAGTCAAACTTGCCGGATGAACAATAATATCGGTGTCCATGTTCAGAATACCGGATACTTCGGCATTGTTTTGGTATTTGCGGTAATCGATGCCATAAGATAGTTTATGTTCATAACGGCCGATACGCGCCAGGTTCTGATTGTACCTGACGCCATAAGACACGCCGCGCCCGCTTACCTGTATATCCGAAGTTCCCGCATAAATTGTTCCGGAGTCAACGTCGGAATAACTGGTATATAAATCGATGGAATCACCGAAAGCATAAAGTGGTATCCGGTAGCCGAGGCCCATAATGGTTACCTTGTCTGCCTTTTGGGGAGAGGTCATGTACTGCAGGGTGACCAGATGATCAAGGTTGAAAAGATTATTATATTGCAGAAGAACTCCTGAGCGATAAACCCCGGTGGCGTCGTTTCCCGTATTGTCGCCCAGTAAAGATATTTTCCATGCTTTTTCATCGGTTACTTTCAAATCGGCGGTAATCTCGCTTTCATTCTCCCCGGGTTCCAGTTGCAAACTGATTTTTTTCGCCGGATGTTCATTGGCTACTCTAAGGCTGGTCGATATTTTATCAGTGTCAGGCAGTTCGTCCTCGCGCAAGGCCGGAATGCTGCTCCGTATATTTTTTTCATCGAAAAACTTATTTCCTTCGACTTTTACTGATGTGATGCGTGCTTCAATGACTACAAAGCGGATGATGCCTTTTTCCAACTCCTGCTCCGGCAGAGTAACCTTTACTGTAGTAAAACCCCGCTTGCGATACATTGTCTCCAAGGTTTCCAGGGCTTCCTGGACGGTGCCGAAATCTTTCTTTTCACCTGTAAACTTTGCAAGCGTAGAATCGATTGCCGCTTTATCCAGTTTGGTGTTTCCTTCGACAAGAAAACCTTTAATGTCAAAACGCGGTATGTCCGGTTGTTGTTCATCCGCGGCATAACAAAGATTGGCGTTATAAAAACTAAAAATAAAAGAAATTGTTACTATGCATAAAACAAAACCCAATAAACGTTTCAATAGTATTTTTACCCCTCTCAATTGAATTTATAAAAACACAACCTACTGTTCGGGAATATTTTTGTTAATTATTTCTTAATGGAATAAATGATTACTCTAAGTTAGAGAGCCCAAACTACCCATTGTAAAATACTTGAAATATTTTTATTGAAAAGTCAAGAAAATTCTTTAGACATAAACGGGTTCACTTTGTAGTGAACTTAAATACGCCGTCCCAATCCGGTTCCGGCGGTTCATGACGAAAATAATTGATTCTCTCCAGATAAAGTTTGTAAACATACCTATCGGGAAAAGTTTTTTGCAGTTCCAGCAATTGCCGCTCCGCAGCGTCCCACGACATTGCACGGTATGAAGTTAAAACTTCATCAAACAAGTTCAGTTCTTTCCTGACTGCTTGCTCGACTTGTGTTTCCAGACCAATAGGCTCATAAATAACCACGGGCCGATCCTTGCCTTTTACACGCACACGGTCTAGTTCGCGAAATGCTATATCCGGGACGGCGTTGCGCGTCGTTTCTCCGACAATGATTCCGACGCCGTATTGCTTGGTTATTCCTTCAAGACGCGAGCCGAGATTGACGGCATCACCTATAACGGTATAAGCCATGCGAAACTCTGAACCCATATTGCCCACACGCATGGTTCCGGAGTTGATGCCGATACCGATCCTTATTTCCGGCCAGCCTTTTTGGATAAACTGCGGGCGCAACCGGTCGAGCGTTGCCTGCATATCCAGCGCGGCCAGAACGGCGTTGCGCGTATGCTCATCATCGTGCAGCGGTGCGCCCCAGAAGGCCATGATGGCATCGCCGATATATTTGTCGATGGTGCCGCGATACTTTTGAATAACATGGGTCATTGGCGTCATGTATTCGTTCATCAGTTTGGTCAATTCTCTGGGCTGCAGCCCCTCGGAAATAGTCGTAAATCCTCGGACATCGGAAAACAGTACGGTCATATCCCTGCTTTCGCCTTCAATAGAAAAATTTTCTGGATTTTTGCTCATCTCCGCCACCAGTTCTTTAGGAACATATTGGCCGAATAATCCCGTCAAATGATGTTTTATTTTCGTTTCCGCAAAAAAACCATAGGACATATTAACGGCAAAGAGCAGTGATATCATCAAAACAGACGATGCCAGCGGCAAGACCATATTGGCATGCCATGCCCAGACATTAATACTGAGGGATACCAATAGCATGAATAAGCTCAACAAAAGTGATTTGAGTGGATTCAAAAAAGGCAAAAACAACGTCAATATCAGGCCGATCATGCATAATAATAAAAATTCCAACACTCCCACATAATCCGGTATCTGCTTGATATTCTGATCAAGAATTCCGGCAATCATGTTGGCATGAATTTCGACACCGGGATAAATCGGCGAAACCGGTGTGGAACGAAGATCATAAAGGCCGGCAGCTCTTGTGCCCACCAGAATAATACTTCCTTTGAGTTCATCTTTCTTGGTTTTCTTCTGCAATATATCAATAGCCGGTATATATTTAAAACTTTCTTCTTCGCCTCGATAAGGAATCAAAGCGGTAGCCTTGTCATCTACGGGTATTTTAAAAATATCAATTCCCAGCCACTCCAGTTTATCACTGCCGCTGCCAAAACCTGCTATAAGGGGGAGTGGTTCGTCGCCCAGAAAACTGCGGACCATGGCCACGGAGAGCGCATCGTAGTAGGCTCCTTTATATTCCTGCAGGATGGGAACTCTGCGGGAAACACCGTCTGAATCTACAACAGAATTAAAGTGACCGGCGGCACGGGCATTGTCCTGCAACTCGGCCAAGTTTGCGGAGTAGCCGTTCCTTTTCAGAAAATAATTTCCCGCTTTCAAGGTATCTGATGTAAAAACAGGAGGCGGCAACTTTCCGGTGACTCTTTCCGAATCATTGGAAAAACTATAACCGAGTACTACTTTGCGTCCCTTTATTTTTTGGGCAAAAAGATTATTATAATCCAGTTGAGTTCTCAAACCTGGTAACATTTCCCGGTACATTGCATCGTTTTTTAAGTTTTGCTTGCCTAACTGTTCTAGTACTTTGAGGCCGGAGCTTTCATCTCTTTCCGCAAAAACAATGTCAAAACCGACTACAGAAATTTGATAGTAGTCGAATAAATTATCCAGCATTAAAGCGACTATGTTGCGGCTCCATGGCCACCGGCCGACACTTGCCAGACTTTTTTCATCGATGTCAACAATAATAATACGGTTATCCTGCGTGTTGGGCATCGTGAGTTTGAGCCGCAGGTCATAGGATAAGTTTTCCAGGCGGTTGATAAATTCAAAAGGGAATGCAATATGAAAAAGAAAAAATGTAACCAGCAATAAATTTATGATAATTAAGGGCAGTTTTTTTCTCATCAGCAAAGTCTTTTTGATGCTTTTATAAAGATTAATGAAAACCGGCTATGTTTTCATTCAAAGTATAGGGTTAATTGTATAAACGCGTTAAATTTCCACTTACGCCAATCTAACCCTTACTACTACGCAGCTATGACAGTTTCTTTCACGGCAGGTTGTTTATTTGCCAGATCATCGAAACATTTGTTTCTATTCGTTTGTCGTAAGTATCCGGCGGACTCTTTCCAGTTCCCGCTGGTTGTCCACTTCCACGGAATCATGAGGAGTGACGACAACCTTGATTTTGTATCCATACTCCAGCGCGCGCAGCTGTTCGAGGGCTTCGAGTTTTTCCAGTTTCCCTTCGGGAAGTCCGGTGAAGGTATCGAGAAAATCACGACGGTATGCGTAAATTCCATGATGTTTGTAGTAATCGGCTTTCAGGGATTTATCGCGCACATAGGGAATAGTCGCGCGCGAAAAATAAAGGGCGAAATTCTGATGATCGAGGACAACCTTAACCGCGTGCGGATGGGTTATTTCTTCATCGATAATTATTTTATAAATCAGCGTGGACATGTTGATGGACGAATCATCAACAAGAGGCTGGATAACTTCGTCCACCTGTGCCGGCTCAAAAATCGGCTGGTCACCCTGAATGTTGACTACAATAGCATCTTCAGCAAGATTCAATGTTTTTACCGCTTCGGATATTCTGTCCGTTCCTGAACGGTGCGTGGTTGCTGTCATCACAGCATTGCCTCCGAATTTTTTTACGGCGTCGAATATTCGCTGATCATCAGTTGCCACGGCAACATAGGAGACAGCTTTGGCTTTGGCCACGCGTTCATAGACATGCTGAATCATCGGCTTTCCGCACAGGTCGGCAAGAGGTTTTCCGGGAAAGCGGCTGGATTCATATCTTGATGGGATTATGCAAACTATCTTTCTTTTATTCATTACTTTCCTAAATGTGGGTCGGGTTTCTGCAAATAACTTACCACATAATCACGTACGGAATCTTCCAGCGAGGAAAATTTCACCGGGCATCCGGCCTTTTTCAATTTGGTCATTTCCGCCTCGGTAAAATACTGGTATTGATTGCGCAGAGCTTGGGGCATGGCGAAATATTCTATATTTGTTTTTTTCTTCATTGCCGCAAAAACGGCCTTGATCAGATCATTCCAGGTTCTGGCCTTTCCTGTACCTAGGTTAAAAATTCCGTTGATCTTGGGATTATTTAAAAGCCACCACATCACGTCGACGCTATCCTTGACATAAACAAAATCGCGCATCTGCCCGCCGTCTTTGTATTTCTTTTTGTAGGATTTGAAAAGTTTGACCTTGCCGGTTTCTTTTATCTGATAAAAGGCCTTGAAAACGACGCTGGACATATCGCCCTTGTGATATTCGTTGGGGCCGAAGACGTTGAAGAATTTGATTCCCGCCATCCTGTTTTCCAGTTTCTGGCGCAATACCCACAAGTCGAAAATCTGCTTGGAGTAACCGTACATATTAATCGGTCTGAGTTGGCTCATTCTGCCGTGGTCATCGGAAAAGCCCTGTGTTCCATCACCGTAAGTTGCCGCCGAGCTGGCATAAATAAAACGAATATTATGCTCCAAAGCCCATTCCGCCAACTGTCTTGTATAAACATAATTATTGTGCCAGAGGTAATCAGCGTCGCGTTCCGTCGTGGATGAGCAGGCGCCCATGTGAACAATCGCGCTTATTTTGGAAGGGACTTTATCGCTGCAAATCATTTGCAGAAAATTATCTTTATAAATGTAATCGATAAAACGCCGGTTAACCAGATTTTTCCATTTATCGTCTGTTCCCAGTTGGTCAACAATTAATATATCATCAATGCCTTCCTGATTAAGCTTCCAGACAAAAGCGCTGCCGATAAATCCTGCGCCACCTGTAACGATAATCATTTGCCTTACTCCTTTTTCAAAATGCGGTGGTACTTAAGTAATACTGAAAAGAAATACTGTCAATACCCATATTTTTTACTGAATACGCGGATATTCGTCTCCGATTGTCAACACGCGGCAGGGAGCTTCTCCTTTAATCATCATGAAATTTACCTGTCTGCCCGTGATTCCACCGGAACCCCGATGAGAGAAAAATAAATCCTGACGGCACGAAGTGCAAAGGCCGGAGACATCTATATTGGCTTCAGGAACGCCGCAATTGATAATCTGTCTGCGGTTGGCTTCAGGCAGATCCACTATCCATTTATTCGGTCTGCTGCCGGGGAAGAGAAAAGCTTCATGGTCTTTCTGATTGTGAAAAGTGTCTGCCACTTCTTCGTCCACTTCAAAACAGCATTGACCGATAGCCGGACCTATGGCAGCCAGAATATCACGCGGATATGAACCAAATTTATCGCAAAGCAGGCGGATTACTTTGGCGCTTATTTCCAGTGCTGTGCTTTTCCAACCCGCGTGAACCGCGGCAATGATTTTTTTTGCCCGGTCAACAATAAATACCGGCACGCAATCCGCAGTCTTGATGCAAATAGCCATGTTTTGGCGTGTAGTAACAACGGCGTCATAATTCAGGGTCTTGTCCTCGGGGAAATAATCGCCAAAAGGCTTGATGACAAAAATATCGTCGCCGTGAACCTGGTTTAAGGTGAGAAACTGATCCAGCGGTATGGAGAAAGCCGTGGCCAGACGATTCCAGTTTTGCAGAACTTTACTTTCCCAATCCCCTTCCTTGAAGCTGATGTTGAGGGATGCATACTCTTCTTCCGAGACGCCGCCTAGTCTGGTACAGAAGGCGTGAGTTAAAAAATCGCATCCACTCAAAAATGAAGATTCGAAATATTCTATAGAATGTTTTTTATTCAGATGAAACATTTGCTCCTACCTAATGAAACCCAAGCTTCAGAAACAAAGTGCGCTGAAGCCTGCTGGTCGTAATGAGGCTCAAATTTCAACAGCGAAGCGCATTGAAATTTGTTAGCCGAATTATCCAATCTCGACATATCGGGATTGGGAATTATCCCCGAAGCGAATAACCTAAAGGTCACTATAGGCGCAGCGGGATGTGATCATATCCGTAATTTATCTTTCCACATATTGGTTTTTGAGTCAACCTGCTTGACGCTAGAACGCAGTTGCGCGCATAAATCAGCCAAATCCTGCGGCATCTCCGCTGTAAATATCATCCGCTTGCCTTTGAGCGGGTGAATAAAAGAAAGCTGCGTGGCATGCAGCGCCTGACGGTTAAATTCTTTCAGCCTGGATTTCAGTATTGGATCGGTAACGGCTTTGATTTGGGAGGAGTTTCCGTAAACAGCGTCGCCGACAACCGGATAACCGCGCGAGGACAGATGCACGCGGATTTGATGAGTGCGTCCGGTTTTGATTTCCACTTCCAACAGTGTTGTCACGCCGTAGCGTTCGCGCACTTTCCATAAAGTGAGCGCGCCTCTTCCGTGTTTGCTTTTCGTGGACATCTTCTTGCGGTTTACCGGATGCCTGCCCACAGGTTCCACTATTTCTCCGTGATTGCCTTTCACATCTCCCCAGACCAGCGCCAGATATTTTTTGTGCACATCATGTTTTTCAAACTGCGCCGAAAGACTTCGATGCGCGTCATCAGATTTTGCCGCCACAATCAGGCCGGAAGTGTCTTTATCCAATCTGTGCACTATGCCCGGCCGCAAAACGCCGCCGATTCCTGATAAATCGTGACAGTGAAAGAGCAGGGCGTTGACCAGCGTTTTATCCGGGTTGCCCGGCGCCGGATGAACAACCAGTCCCGCCGGTTTATTGATGACAATAATGGCTTCGTCTTCATAAACGATATTCAGAGGAATTTCCTGCGCAACTGCCACCGCCTCTATCGATGGTCTTTGGGTCAGGATAATGACGTCGCCTTCTTTTAATTTTTGACTAACTTTGGGCACGTTGCCGTTGACCAGCACATCGCCTTCTTCGATGGCGTATTTAACCTGCGAACGGGAAAGCGCCGCCTCACTCTGCGCCAGAAAAATATCCAGCCTCTGCCCGCATTGGCTTTTGCTTACCGTAAAATTTATTTTTTCCGATTGTCCGACCAAGTTATTACTCCAATTTTTGTCATTATCTGTTTCAATCCCTCAATGATGAAGTTGAAGTCATCTTCCGCCACAGTCCGCAAATCAAGCAGCATTTCATCTTTATCTACCCGCGCAATTACCGGCACTTCGAGCTTGCGCAGTTTTTCTTCCATTTTGTTGGCCGTCATTTTTTTATTTTTGATGCTAACTAAAACAGTGGGGATATTTTGCGTTGGCAGTGATCCGCCGCCGGCTACCGCGAAATCTTCCCGTAAAGAAAATTTCAGCGAATCAAAATTTTCCTTCTGTAATTTTGCAATCAATTTGAGGGCGCGTTTTTTTACCGCGGCAACGGGTTCGGTCAAAGCCTTCAATGACCTTAATTTTTTTATCGCGGCAACGGGATTGAGATAATGCATCAACGTAGCTTCCAGAGCGGCAAGAGTGAATTTGTCGATACGCAGCGCGCGGTTCAGCGGATTTTTTTTGATTTTCTCAAGAACAGCTTTTTTGCCGACGATGATTCCGGCCTGTGGGCCGCCCAGCAATTTATCACCGCTGAAGGTGACCACATCAACTCCGGTGGCCAGCGTTTCGCGAACCGTTGGTTCGTGCTGAAGGCCGTATTGGTCTAAATCTATAAGGCAGCCGCTGCCCAGGTCATCCATTACCGGAATTCCGTGGCTTTTCCCCAGAGCGACCAGAGATTCAATATCCGCCTCTTCGGTAAAGCCGACAATACGAAAGTTGCTGGTGTGGACTTTCATAATCAGGCCTGTATTGTCGTTGATGGCTTTTTCATAATCGCTCAGACGCGTGCGGTTGGTCGTGCCTACTTCGCGCAATTTTGAGGCGCTCTTGTGCATAATTTCAGGAATACGGAATTCACCGCCGATTTCGATAAGTTCGCCGCGTGAAACTATGGCTTCTTTCCCTTCGGCCAGAGTGTTAAGCACAAGTAAAACCGCCGCGGCATTATTGTTGACTATTAACGTGTCTTCGGCTCCGGTGAGAGCGCAGATCAGGGAACTTACATGATCGTAACGCTGGCCTCGTTCACCTTTGCTTAAATCAAATTCCAGATTGGAATAGCTCCTGCCCACTTCCACAATTCTCTGCAGGGCTTCAGGGCAAAGCGGCGCACGGCCAAGATTGGTGTGCAGAATAACGCCGGTAGCATTAACTACCCGGCGCAGACTGTATCGGTATAATCCTTTGACTGACTTTTCTACCTCTTGGGCGACGGTCGCCGCGTCGGGACAAGATTCCGCAGGAATCTTTTTCTTGGCATTTATAATTTTTTCTCTTAAGTCCTGCACAATCTTGCGGCAGGTTTTCTTGACGGTGTCGCGCGACGCCAGATCATAAATATTTTGTTTTTCCAGAATAAGAAGAACCTCGTCAATCTTCGGCAATTTTTTTAATACATCTTTTTTTATTTCATCCATAAAAAAATCCTTTGTCGTCATTTCCGTCGTAGATGACCCTGCGTGACCTTCAGGTTATTCAGGTTACGAAGGCGGGAATCCATTTTTATTTTTTTCTGGATGCCGTTTTACAACGGCATGACAGAGTATGGTATAAATTCATATAATGTTGGCCTGTTTGCGGCAATATTCGCGGAAATTATTCACGGCGATAAAAAACTCCCTCATCATTATTACCCAAAGATAGCGGCCACGCGGTGTTAAATGCAGATATATATGAAAATAACGAAAAGCCCTGACGATTTCAAAGGCGGCTATTTCCTTCCACATAGTTCTTAAAAACTGGCCGCTATATTTATTCTGCATGGCATCGATATCCAGTTTTGTGCTGAATAATTTCATTAAAAAATCATAACTCATCTGATCGTGAAGATCAAACTTGCGCGAAGCCTGCAAAGGCAGTCTGTTTTTTCCCAGAGAAGCAATGTATCCTTCAATGTCAAAAGTGTTGCAATAACAGGTTCCGTGCATATAGCCGATAGCGCCGCTTCCCAAACCGGCGTATTCGTCGTAGTCGACAACGTATTCATCAATCCCGCGAGACTTGGAATCTTCCGGCTTCAGCCTGGGGAGAAATTCGTCCCCCCGATCAAGTCGAGGGCAGGTTGCACTCGCGGGAGGTCGCGTTATTAAGAGGGCTCCACTCAGCGCTTTTTTGCGGGAGAAGCACCAGGCTGAAGAAAAATCATAATTTTTTTCCAGTCGCCGAACTATCAGTTCGTATAATTTTTGTTCACCTCTGAAATCAACAACTCCAATGGTTTTTCCCATCGTCTCTTGCGTTATGGATGAAACCATCAAGGGATAATAGGTGATTTGTTCCATGTTTAAGTTCAGCAAAATGGCTAAATCTTCATCTAGCATTTGGAGTGTTTGTCCGGGGAAATTAAAAATCATATCGGCGTTTAAAGTATCGAAACAGCCTTGAGTATTTTTGAGCTTTTGCGCTATTTCCTCACCGGAACCATACTTTTCATAACGCCCGATTTTTTTTAGCAGATCATCGTTGAATGTTTGCACTCCCACGGAAAGCCTCTGTACTCCGCTTTGTTGCAGGATTTCAATGTTCTTGGAATTTAAATGATTGGGATTTGTTTCTACCGATATGTCTTGGATAGGAAAAATTTCCCGCGCCAGATGGAGTGTTTCGGCCAGTTCATCAATCAGCACGGTTGGCGTGCCGCCGCCGACATAAATCCCTTTGAATTTATATCCTTTTTCCTGATAGATTTTTATTTCCCGGCGCAACGCCTTGAAATATTTACGGGTGAGCGGTTCGTTGAAAGTTACCCGGTGAAATGAACAATAAGGACAAAGTTCTTCACAGAAAGGAATATGCAGATAGAGAAGGCGCTGTTTTTCATCATGGCAGGAAGACAGTTCCGGTAAAATACCGTCTTCAAATTTCAACGCGCGGGTGAACTCGCGTTTTGCTATCTTGGTAACGATTTGATTAATCATATTAAAATCCAGGCTTAGGAAAATTTTGTAAATAAGTTGTTATTAATGGCCGTATATTAGAAGCGACATTTAGTTTATAAAATCCCTCCTAACCTCCCTTTATAAAAGGGAGGTACTCCCCTCTTTTGTCGCGTGCCCTTTAGGGTAAAAGAGGGGATGGGGGAGATTTCTTCGCCACGTCTATTCTATTTCGTGACCATTGGTTATTGTTTAACAAAAGATATATATATATTGCAAGCTGCTATTTCTTGAAATAAGAAAGAATAGATGTTATATGCCTAAAAAAATTAATCTGGTGATAATCTATGTTTAAAGATAAAATTTTAACTATATGGAATAATGAAGGTATAAATGAAAAAGACACCTCTATTTTAAGAAAAAAATCCGCAGAAGTACCCGTGCCGTTGGATGAAGCATCGCGGAAAATAATTCAAATATTAATAGATGCTTTTATGGAAAGAGACGATGCGGTGGGACTGGCCGCGCCGCAAATCGGCATCAATAAAAGGGTAATAATTTTCCGGATTAAAGATTTTGACGAAGGACAGAGTAAAATAAAAAGTATCAACGATATCGAAGTGCTGGTTAATCCGCGAATTACGCAAGAGCGCGGCGAAAAGGTGACCATGGCTGAAGGATGTCTTTCCTGTCCCGGTGTTCAGGTTGAAATAAGTCGTTTTTCGACAATCAAAGTACGTGCCTCAGATGCCAAAGGACAGAAGATTAACAAAAATTATGAAGATTACGTTGCCCGGATTATACAACACGAGATTGATCATCTAGATGGTAAATTGATTGTCGATTACGAAGGGCAAGTGTATTATCCCACCAAAAACGAAGAAGTAATAAAAAATTTTTATAAAGCTAATCTGTAGAAAAAATATTAATTAAATCTTGAAATCTCTTCCTAGTTTTAGTCATTTATTGTCTTAATAATTGTAAAAGATGGACAATTATTGACTATAGACTTCTTGTAAAGAAATAGGAACACTTTTTCGACGAATTGGTTTTGTTCATAGATGCATCTGACATTAAGTGTAATCTTAATAAAAATTATTCTCAAATATATATAGTTGACTTCTCATAATATTATTTTATATAGACACAACAATAGTTTAAAATATTCTCTTTTCATAAATTTATATTAATTTTTTTCTTTTATGGAGGGTGCCATGAATAGTGATAAGCCAAGGCCATTAAACCATCTCATTAATATTCTAGTGTCTACAAGAGAGCATCATCCAAATTTTGCCCTTTTTCTTGGTGCTGGAGCAAGTAAAACTAGTGACGTAAAATCGGCAAAAGCAATGATTAATGAATGGCGGAAAACTCATTATGAAATGTATAAGTCAGACGCTGAAACTTACGAAGATCATCTCAATAAACAAGTTTGGTATAACAAGCCGGAAGAATATTCTACATTATTTGAAAAGTTATTTGACGAACCAAGTCAAAGGAGGGAATACATAGAATCGTGCATTGAAGGGTCAAACCCTTCATGGGGTTACATCTATCTTGTAAATTTAATCGCACATGGTGTTTTTAACACAATATTTACGACAAATTTTGACGATTTAATTAATGAGGCTTGTTATGCATTCTCATCAACTACTAGACCAATAGTGTGTGCACATGATTCAAGTATTAGATCTATAAGAATAACATCTAAGAGACCTAAAATAATTAAATTACATGGAGACTTTCTTTTTGATAACATAAAAAATACCCTGAGAGAATTAGAGACATTAGAACAAAATATGCTCGACAAATTTAAACAGTATTCATCTGAATTCGGGCTAATAGTTGTAGGCTATGCAGGTAATGACAGATCAATTATTGACGCATTAAATCTATTGTTAAAGTTTGAACAAAATTATACTCATGGGATTTATTGGTGTGTCAAAAAAGGTGCTGATATAAATAATAACGTTCTACAGCTAACACGATATCCAAAATTTAAACTAATAGAAATTGAAGGTTTTGACGAGTTGTTTGCAGAGATTAATGAAAAAATGGACTTATCGCTTCAACTTGAAATGTCTGACCCATATAAAGCACTTGCAAACAAGCTTGATAATTTAATGAATAACACAATAAAAATTAGCAATGAAGAAACATTAAATCCTATTATTAAAAAGCATATTAATCAACTTGTGGACAAAATTAAAAGTAAGTCAGGAGTCTCCATTAATGGAGGAACAGTACAATTAGAATTGGGTCAGTCGACTTTCGCATTACCAATACCATATGAATTATTTGCAGATATAAGTGAAAGAAATGATAATTTACCGGAAGCAGCAAACTTTATAGAGGTTTCGCTGAAAACAAATCCTAGTGCAAATATGTATGAACGAGCGTTAAGAATATTTCTCAAATCATCGGATGAGAATAGATTTAAAAAATATATTGAAGAATATCTATCATGTGAAGATATTCTCAAGCAAAGGCCAGAAACTTCTTTTAACATCGCTGTACTCTTAATAAATTATAAAGAATATGATTATGCTGATCGTGTTTTGGATCTTGCAAAAAATATTGTGGATAAATATAATTTAAAATTCATGAACAATTATTATTTGTTGAATAAATTACAAATTAAAAAACATAAAAAGGAAAATTACTCACCTGAAGAAATAGGTATATTAAATAATATTGCACAATCTGACGATGATTATGAGAAATTAGGAGCATCAATTTTGCTAGATGATTATCGCAAAGCTGAGGATATTTTAGAGAGTTTAAAGAAAGTAATTCCTATGAGAGAGCTTAAGAATATTTCAAATTGGCCAATAATTAAATCTTTTTTAACACCAAATTTAATTAACAAGAAAATATTTGATACACAGACTGACATTAGTCGTATTGCCAAGGCCAGTCTTAACGCATAGTTAAGTTTTTAATAATAAGAATAGATTTTTTATAATTTATTTTCCCCCTGAGAAGTGGGTTAATGTTGAAAATCCAATGTCCGCATTACAACTACATTTTGCCGCGGATTAATATTTTCTCGAAAAGTTTTTTTGTTGTGGCGTTTAATCGTCATGGCGCTATCCATTAATTTAAAATACTGGGTTAATAAAATTGAAAAAAACGCCTTTATATGAAAAGCATATCGCTCTTAATGCAAAAATAATTGATTTTGGCGGCTGGGCCATGCCTGTGCAATACACGAATGTTATCGATGAGCACAGAACAACCAGAGGAGCCGCCTGTCTTTTTGATATCTGCCACATGGGAGAGATTGAAGTCAAAGGCCCGCAAGCGCTTGATTTTTTACAACTGGTTTTAACCAGAAATCTGGCAGATCAAACCATTGGACAGGTTAAACTATCCGCCCTGCTCAACAAAGAAGGCGGGATAATTGACGATCTGACAGTATATAAAATGGATGAAGACTCATATATGCTGGTAACCAATGCCACTCCCAAAGATAGAGATTGGGAATGGATTAACAAGATTCAAGCAGATAAAAAATTTGATTGTTCTTTGAAGGATGTAAGTAAAGAAACAGGCAAGTTGGATCTGCAAGGTCCGCACTCGGAAGAAATTTTACAGCAATTGACGGAAACAAACCTAAAAACTCTAAATTTTTATCATTTTTGTAAATCTCCGGTTGCGGGATTTCCGGCAATTATTTCACGCAGCGGATATACCGGAGAAGACGGCTTTGAGATTTACGCCACAGGCAATGTGATTGGTGAAATCTGGGATAAGGTTATGATTGCCGGCGCGCAATCAGGATTGAAACCGGCAGGACTTGGCGCAAGAGATACGCTCCGCCTGGAATGTGGTATGATGCTCAATGGACAGGATATGAACGAATCAACAAGCCCGTTGGAAGTACCTTATGGCTGGATTGTTGATGCGCACAAAGAATTTATCGGGGGAAAAGCGCTGATGGCCAAAAAAAATTCCGGCATCAGCAGCAAGCTTGTTGGTATAGAAATGACCGGTCGTGGAATAGCCCGTCATGGCTACAAAGTTTTTCACGGTGGAAAAGAAATCGGTATTGTAACTTCCGGGACATTTTCGCCCACATTAAATAAGGCAATTGGTTTGGCATTTATCGATATCGCTTTCAGTCTGCCCGATACGAAAATCGCAGTTGCTATTCGCGATACAATGAATGATGCGAAAATTGTCAAGCTCCCATTTTATAAAAGAGAAAAATAACATTAAGGAGGGACATCATGTCCAAGCAAAATCCGAAAGACAGATTATATTCCCGCGACCATGAATGGATAAAAGATGATGATAAAGGTACTGTCATCGTCGGCATAACTGATTACGTTCAGGAAATGCTAACGGATATTGTCTTTGTCGATTTGCCGGAAATAGGAAAAAAAGTTGTCGCGCATGCAACTGTCGCTGTCGTCGAATCGGTAAAATCTGTATCAGATATTTATGCCCCGGTGAGTGGTGAAGTTATTGATGTAAATACAAGGTTGGAGGAAACACCCGAACTGATAAATCAGGATGCTTTTGGCGAGGGCTGGATTGTGAAAATGCGTTTGGATGATGCAGGCGAACGAAAGATGCTTCTTAGCGCGGATGATTATAATGAAATGTTGAAAGAGGAAAAAAGTTAACAAATGGACTACTGTCCCCACACTCTTGAAGATATAGAACAAATGCAGGCATCGATAGGCATTGCCAGTATCGATGAACTGTTTGCCGATATTCCAAAAAAATTCAGATTAAAGCAGATGCCGGATATTCCAGCCGCATTATCCGAACTTGAGACCATGTCTGTCATGAGTGAACTTGCCGGTAAAAACAAACTGCCGCAATTAACCTTGACAGGTGCTGGAGCTTATCATCATTATATTCCGGCAGTTGTCGGGCATATAGTCGGACGTTCGGAATTTTATACCGCCTATACGCCGTATCAGGCCGAAATAAGCCAGGGTATTCTTCAGGCTATCTACGAATACCAGACGATGATTGCTCATCTTACCGGCACGGAAATCGCCAATGCTTCTATGTATGACGGCGCCTCCGCGATGGCCGAGGCCGCGGTGCTTTGCGCCAAGATGACTAATAGGACTAAAATTATTGTTGCCCGCTCAGTTCATCCCGAATACAGGCAGGTTTTGCGGACATACTCTTGGGCTAACGGCTATACGGCAGTTGAACTGCCATACGCTTCATGCGGTCAAATTGATTTGAATGCTTTGCAAAACGAGCTTGATAATCAGGTTGCCGCTGTTTTAGTGCAAAGCCCAAATTTTTTCGGTGTTATAGAAGATGTTGCTTCTATTGCTGACGCCGCTCATAAAAGCGGTACATTGCTTGTGGCCGGTTTTACCGATGGCACTTCACTGGGCATTTTAAATCCTGCCGGAGCTGCAGGCGCGGACTTTGTCGTGGGCGAAGGCCAGAGCTTCGGCAATCCTCTTAATTACGGAGGACCTTATCTGGGAATTTTTGCCGCGAAAGAAAAATTTATGCGCCGGATACCCGGCAGACTTGTCGGCGCGACGGTGGATAAAAATGGCAAGCGTGGTTTTGTGCTGACTTTACAGACCCGCGAGCAGCATATCCGCAGGGAAAAAGCGACTTCCAACATCTGTTCCAACGAAGCGCTCTGCGCGCTGGCGGCGGGAGTTTATCTTGCCGCTCTGGGCAAGAATCTCAAGCGGCTGGCCGAACTCAATATTTATAAAGCTCAATATTTAAAGAATAAACTCCTGGGACTTGCCGGTTGGAAAGAAATATTTCCGGCGCCTGTTTATAATGAGTTTATTTTGAGTTGTCCCGATTCTAAAAGGGTAAACAAAAAATTGAAAAAAGAAGGAATCATCGGCGGGTATGAATTGCATAAAGATTATCCGGAATTGAAAAATGCTCTGCTCTTTTGCGCTACGGAGATGGTTTCAAAAGAAGAGATGGATAAGGTTGCGGCAATACTTAAATAATCCTTGTCATGCCGGACTCTGTGCCGGACGAATGTCGGGTGATCTGGCATCCAGGAATATAAAACTTGTTACCGATTCGTTGTCTAGTGCGCACAGGGTTCATTTTTCAAAATTTAGGCTGTAGCAAAGGAAGGGAAAATGGAAGATCTAAAAAATAGAACCGTCCCCATTATTTCTTTTCAAGTTGAGATCTTCCCCCTTTGTTTAAAGGGGGATCGAGGGGGATTTTTAATGAGACAAGCTAAAAACGAGCTAAGCGAAGCTTGAAGCGTTAGTCGAATTATCCCAAGGCGCTATGCGCCCGGGATAGTTCGTCTAACAAATTTCAGTACGTTACACTTCTGAAATTTGGGACTCACTAAATTTCCCCTAACCCCTCTTTAAAAAAGATGGGAATCAAATATATGCCATTGCCGAAATACACATACCGGCTTGGAAGTTTCTAAGAATCGAAGAAATTTCGTATTTAACCTATGCAAGAGGTAATTTATGGAGTTGATATTTGAAATAAGCAAATCGGGTCGCAGCGCGGCGAATATTCCCGCAAGCGATGTGCCTGCTGTCAATATTGAAGATGCAATCGGCAAGAAATATCTGCGCAATGAGCTTGATTTGCCGGAAGTTGCCGAAATTGATTTAGTCCGGCATTACACTAATTTGTCGCGTCGTAATTTTGGTGTCGATTTGGGTTTTTACCCTCTTGGTTCCTGCACCATGAAATATAATCCTAAAGTTAACGAGAATGTCGCCGCGCTGACCGGTTTTACCGGATTGCATCCATATGTTGATGCCGAATCTTCTCAGGGCAACATGCAACTGATTTATGAAATGCAAAAATATTTGTGCGGCATTTTCGGTATGGCGGAATTTACACTGCAGCCGGCGGCGGGCGCGCACGGCGAACTTACCGGTATCATGATGATTAAAAAATATTTTGAAAAGAAGGGACAGAAACGCCGAATTGTTCTGATTCCGGATGCAGCTCACGGAACAAATCCGGCATCCAGCGCGCTTTGCGGATTTGAGACGGTGGGACTTCGTTCAAACAACGAGGGCGGAGTTGATATGGAACATCTGCAATCCCTGATGACGGAGGATGTGGCTGCTTTAATGTTAACTAATCCTAACACGCTGGGTTTGTTTGAACGAAATATTGAAAAGGTAACTGCTATCGTTCATGAAAAAGGCGGCCTGCTCTATGGAGATGGAGCAAATGCCAACGCTTTCTTGGGTAAAACCAGGCCGGGCGATTTAGGTTTTGATGTTATTCAACTTAATCTGCACAAGACCTTTTCAACGCCGCACGGCGGCGGCGGTCCGGGCAGCGGACCGGTGGGCGTTGCCAAATCGCTTATACATTTTCTGCCCGTGCCCCGCATTGTCAAAACCGGTGATGAATATAATTGGTCGGAAAAATTTCCGGATTCTATCGGACGAGTCCGTTCATTTTATGGAAATTTCAATGTGATTGTAAAGGCCTATACTTATATTCGTTCTTTAGGCGCTGAAGGTTTGAAACGCGCCACGGAGATGGCTGTGCTCAACGCGAATTACATCAAGGAAAAATTAAAACCATATTTTGATTTGCCTTATGACCGAATCTGTATGCACGAGTGTGTTTTTTCCGGTAATAGACAAGTTGCAGAAAGCGGAGTGCACACGACGGATATTGCCAAGAAACTGATTGATTACGGCTATCATCCGCCGACTATCTATTTTCCGCTTATTGTGCATGAAGCCATCATGATTGAACCCACCGAGACGGAAAGCAAGGAAACGATGGATACTTTCTGCGAGGCCATGATTGCCATAGCCCGGGAGGCTAGAGAAAATCCTGAAAGCGTGAAAAACGCGCCGGTGACGACGCCGGTCAGCCGCCTTGATGAAGTGCTTGCCGCACGTAAACCAGATGTTTGTCGGAAAAAACCTTAAATTTTATAACGATTTTCCCCTGATATGGCTTTAAAAAAGAGGGGGATTATCAATGCTTGAGCGCCAATCTTTTTAATTTAAAATGCAAGGTTTTGTATGAATCAGTTAAAAGAAAAATCGCAAATTCTCCGCAAACCTTCTTGGCTAAAAGTCCGCCCTCCTTATTCAGATGAATGCCGCAGAATAAAATCAACTCTTGCCCGACTTCACCTGCACACAGTTTGTCAGGAAGCAGCCTGCCCCAATATGGCTGAATGCTTTGCCGACGACACAACAACATTTTTAATTATGGGCAATATCTGTACACGCGACTGCCTTTACTGTAACGTTGGACACGGCAAACCGGCGGCAATTGACGAAAATGAAATCAATCATTTTATAGACGCCGTAAAGGAGATGAAACTGGAATATGTTGTGATTACTTCCGTTACCCGTGATGATTTACCGGATGGCGGAGCGCACGTCTTTGCTGATTGTGTCAACAGATTGCGGGAAGAAAATTCTTCCTGCAAGGTGGAAGTTTTGATTCCCGATTTTCAGGGGAATCAGGCAGCGCTGAAAAAAGTAATTGCTGCTAAACCCGATGTTATCAATCACAACATAGAAGTCGTAAAATCTATGTTCACTCGATTGCGGCCGCAGGGCAATTACGAAGTGTCGCTTAATCTGCTTAAAAAAATAAGTTTGTCTTCCGTTATTTCCAAAAGCGGTTTCATGATTGGATTTGGAGAGAGCCGCGAAGATATTCTGCGACTGATTGACGATCTGGCGTCCATATCCTGTACGCGCCTGACCATCGGGCAATATCAGCAGCCGACACTGAAACATTGGCCGGTGGCCAAATACTATCACCCGGATGAATTTGCCGAATTTAAAGAAATCGCTTATCAAAAAGGTTTCCAACATGTGGAAGCTGGTCCGCTGGTGCGCAGTTCTTATCACGCGGCAAATGCAGTATGAAAATGAGGAAACTCTAAAAAAGTATCAGATCGTTCAAATTGCAGGAGGATTATTCGTGAAACTCCAATTCCGAAAGCAGAGCGCAGCGGAATGGGTAAGTTGAACAATCCCGCAAAGCGGAGGGTATAATACTCCAAAGCTTGTTGCTTTGGGGTTTCATACCTGTGATTTGCCGATTTTGGATTTAATTCGTTTCTGGTATTCAACAATTTCGTTTCTCAGGATATTAAGATCGGTAATGCGGTCATCAAGCCTTCTCAATTGGTTATTCAAAAGTTCAAGAAGACGTCCGAGAACCTTGTCGTTGGACTTTTCAATCGTCCACATTGCTTCTAATTCCTGCATTTCCGATAAGGTCATTCCCATAATTTTTAGGCGTTTGATCAGTTTCAGACGCCTAAGATCCATTTCAGTATAGACCCTGCGTCCCCCTTCGATGCGCTTGATGGAATTGAGCAGGCCAATTTCTTCGTAATAGCGGATTGTTCGCTGGCTCATCTCCAGTTTTTGCGCTATTTCACCAATGGAGATAAATTGCTCATTTTTTTCTTCCATAACTTATGATTCCTTTTTGGATTGTGAGTTGTAAAGACACTCCTTCAAGGATTTATCAACATTAAATCATTTGGAACAGTGCCCTTGGCAGGGCACTGTTCCATTAATCAATGTCATAACAGCCGATTTTTCGCGAGATGACGATGCGCTGAACTTCAGATGTTCCTTCACCTATTGTAAGCAGCTTGTGGTCACGGTAGAACCGTTCTATGTTGTATTCCTTCATCAGGCCGTACCCGCCGTGAATCTGAACTGCTTCAGCCACCACGCGCCCCATTACCTCCGAGCAATAGAGTTTTGCCATGGCTGCTTCTTTGCCGAAAGGCTTACCCTGATCTTTCAGGTAGCATGCCTTATACAATAAATTGCGCGCTGCTTCGATCTCGGTGGCCATGTCGGCCAGTTTGAAAGCGTTGACCTGAAAAGTGGATATTGGCTTTCCAAACTGTTTCCTTTCTTTGGCGTATTTCATGGCCAGCTCATAGGCGCCCTGCGCTCCGCCTAGACCCATTGCCGCGATGGCTAAGCGGCCGTTGTCCAGAGTTTGGAGCATCTGGTGGAAGCCTTCACCCCGTTTCCCCAGCAGATTTTCCTCGGGCACTCTGCAATCATCAAAATAAAGCTCACCGGTATCGGATGACCGCCACATCATTTTCTTTGTCATCTTTTTAGTGGTGAATCCGGGCGTGCCGTTGGGCACCAGGATGCAGGACACTTCTTTTTTGTCGCCGTTCATTCCGGTTATGGCTTGCACTGTGCAAACGCCCGCCATTTTATTTGTTGAATTCGTAATAAATATTTTGCTGCCGTTGATGACCCACTGGCCGTTTTCGGGCTTCGCGTTGGTTTTACTCGCGCCGGCGTCAGAACCGGCATCAGGTTCAGTAAGTCCGAAAGAAGCCAATATCTCACCGGAGCAGAGGCGAGGCAGCCATTGCTCTTTTTGCTTTTTACTTCCGTAATAATAAATCGGCCCTATGCCCAGGGAATTGCCGGCGGCAACCGTTGCGCCATGTGAACCGTCGACCCTGCATATTTCTTCAACTGCGACAATATATGAGAGATAATCCATGCCGGCTCCGCCGTATTCGTTCGGCACATAGATGCCGAAAAGACCGAGAGCCGCCATCTTTTTAGTCAGGTCATAGGAAAATTCTTCATTTTCGTCCAATTCCAGAGCTAGCGGCGCAATCTCTTTTTCCGCGAATTCTCTGACATTCTGACGCAGCATTTTTTGTTCATTATTCAACCAGAAATCCATTATAATCCTCCAAATTTATCAAAGCTTTCCATAATTTTCTATATCCCCTGATAGGGAACTAAAGAAAGCTTGATGCGGAGCCTTCTTCATGAATCATGACTCCGCATCAAAGCTCATTTCTAGAATGAAAATCCTTTAGGCAATTGGTTCTCTTTTGTGCCTTTGGGTACCCATGCTAAGTCCAATATGGTGTATGTAGGATCAAGTTTCTGGAAGATGGGAACTACTTTCATTCCCATTTCAGGCTCGCCTACCGCCAAGTAGCTCATCAAAATTGTGCATACTCCGTCGAATTCGATATTAATAAATTTGATCGGCTTATTGAGAATATTGAATGCCCCTGATCGTTCGCACACCATAAAAGTGTGGATCTTCGATGTCTTTTTCGCAACATCCGTCATATCAATGACAGTCATCTTGCTCAAACAATCAGGACAAAAAATCCTGAAAGGCTGGTAAATTGAACCTTTGCTCTCACATTTCTTATTATCACAACGGGTAGCCATCAGTTTTCCTTTGCTTAATGATTCGAAAAATATTGACTCGCCGCCGTACGAATGCATGTGCGTCAACTGCCGGGGATTGGTGATACCGATTAGCCGCCAGTTATCGTCAGCGAGGCGGATGGGCTGGCCCAATTCAAGATGATGGAAATCGCCTTTTATTTTATATTGTCCGTTTTTAACGTGTACTTGTCCAATCATGCTCATAGTCTATTCCTCCTCTATGCGTCCTTTTTGATTAATTTGTCAGGGTCCATCAATATCGTGGCCGTCACGTGTGAACCAACCCCAGCGTGACTGATGGCGAGGCCTCGCTTGGCGCCTTTGACCTGAAGGTTGGTCCAGTCGGCAGGTTTCTTACGGTTAAATTTCTTCCATAATTTATCGTCTCCGTGGATTTCCGCCCATCGATTCCATAGATGGCACGCGATCTCAAAAACCTGCATGATACCCGTCGCACCGACGGAGTGCATACAGCCAATAAGTCCGCCTGATAGGTTGGAAGGTAGTTTTCCCGGCTTTCCGGTCTTCGGATTTGTGTGATAGCAGTCGCCCGATTCCACGTAGTCTCGTCCATAACCGTATGGCCGCAGTCCGATGTCTTCATAGGTCTGCACATCGCTGATGGTGAAGGCATCATGGAGTTCGATGACGTCAAGGTCTTCGGTGGGGTCTTTGATGCCAACCTGATTATAGGCGTAATAGGCTGCCATACGGGCCGCGAGGAAACCGGTGAAACCTGGGTAGCGTTCGCCGCCGGGAAATTTTTTGCCCAGATCCTTATATTGTTTCGCCGTCTCGTTGGGCAGGAGGGGGATAGCCATGTCGCGCCGGTCCGCCGGACGCAGTGTATGTGAACCGGCTGTAACCCAAATACGCAGCGGCTTGTGAGGTGAATTTTTCGTGAGTTTCATCGCGGTGGCCTCATCGCAGATGATCGCGCATGCCGCGCCGACGCTCATGAGACAACAATCCAGAGCACGCAGCGGATGTGCCACTACCGGTGATTTCAGTACGTCCTCTACCGTAATCTTCATCGGCCCGTGCGCATAGGGATTCATGCGCGCATAACCGTGGTGCTTGACGGAAATCTCCGCGAGGGTTTTCCGGAAGGAATCTTCTTCCTTGCCAAAGACCTTCCAGTATTTCTGAGCCATGACGGCATAATAACCGGTGTAAATATGGCCCAAGGGGCCTTCCCAATCCTTGTCTGCCGCACAGGAGATGTAAAAATTTCCTTCGTCGGTGGGGACCTCATCCATCCGCTCCCAACCCATGGCAAGGACACAGTTGGAGTAGCCCGACGCTACGGCTTTAACGCCCTCCCACAATGTCGTGCCGCCCGTAGCTCCACCGGTTTTCACCCCACAGTTCCCCAGGGGGTCAAGGCCGAGCCGGTCATGTATGACTGCCTCGCCGAGGAGCTGATCGCCGAAGTGATCAGCAAAATGGCCATAGTAGCAAGTATGAATGTAGCTCTTCAATTCGGCTGGAGACATCTTGATCATCTCCGCCGCTTGGGTGATTGCATCGATGCAGAGCTCTTCCGTCCGTTTGTCTGGAAATGCCCTGTCGAACTTCGACTGACCGGCCGTTACCAGATAAACCGGCCTCATTAATTTGGGGATTGCTAATTGTTTGTCACTGAATTTAATCATACGCTATTCCTCCCGTTTAATATTTTGTTGCTCATATTTGTTCTATAACGCTGCAGAGTTCCTATCCAGAAAACCGCAGCGCTGTTTTTCTCTTATTGGCGATTATTTGGTTCTCCGGCGTTACACAGTTTGCTGAATTTCCTGACCGGTTGGACGATCATTTTATAGACAAACGCTGACATTTTACACCTCACTAAACCCACCTTACGTTAACTGGCATACTATAGCCAAAAAACATTCATGTCAAGCAATTTTTCTGATATCCAATTCCAGTTCAATTCATAATTATGGGGACGGTTAAAGCTTTAAAATAAAATTAAATGGGGAAGCATTATTGATAAGAACTTCCTTACATCTCTAATTCACTGGCTTATTCCACCCCAGGGGTTAATATTAATATTATCACTACATGAAGGGCAGAAGGCCTTGGTGTCTACATGGCCACATCCGTAACCCCACATGTCGAATTTCCTGCATTTCTGGCATAAAGGATTGTCGCAGCCATCACAATAGATGACAGCTTCATTTTTGCCGCAGACCTTGCATAGCATCTTCTCTTTAACGATTATCATTTGGTGCGACTCCTTAATATTTTAACCCGAATAGACCAAAACCGCATGAGATCAATATCTAACCACTGCAAACTACATTTTCTTTCAACAGTGCAGATATCAATGATGATTCAGTCAAAAAAACATCAACATACACCACATTTGATTGTCCATCAATTTTCTTGACTGGACGTTCAACCAATGGCCATACAACTACTCTCTCCAGTTATTAATTGTCAAGAAAAATATTACTTTCAGGTATTCATTATCATTAAATCATTTTATCTCTTAATTCCTCCTACCATGAATTCGTGTATAGAATAATGTATAATTGATTATAGGGATCTTAGTTTAAAATAACAGGAAGGCAGGAGGACTTCTTACTTCCTGGGCATTAGAGCCCTCATTACAGTATGTCCCAAGCCTCTGAGAGCCATAATAGGTTGGTTGGGTCATAGAATCCTTGTAACGCTGGAGGATTGGTCTGGAGGCTGCGGCACCTGCTTTTCATTTACTTTCTTATCGGGAGGTGATGTGATGTCAGGATTAAAAGGCAACTTTGATTGTATTGTCGGGATTGATATTTCCAAGGATAAGTTTGACGCCTGTGGAATAACGGGTGAAGAGGTCAAGCTTTTTCAGATTTCGGTGGCCATGGATCGGAAGGGTTTTGAGAAACTGAAGAAACAACTTTCATCTTTTTCAGTGTCATCCGTATTAATCGGAATGGAGTCTACGGCATCTTACCATGTCAATCTTTTCTCATACCTTGTTGCTGCGGGTTACAAGGTCATTTTAATTAATCCCTTGCAGATTTCCAATTATGTGAAGATGGAACTCAGAAAGACAAAGACGGACAAGAAAGACGCTGTTGTCATTGCACGTTTTCTTCTTGCCAATGGAAATGCTTTGATTCAACAAGCGACTCCGTCTTTGATTTCGGATCTTCGGGATCTTTCCCGTCAGCGGGAGAGTTTGGTTGACGAGATGACATCTTTGAAGATTGAAATCAAGCAGCTTTTGAATATTACCTTTCCAGAACTTGAGCACATGGCAGGTATATTTACGAAGTCCATTCTCAAGCTTTTGCAGCAATACCCTTCCGCAATTGCTCTGAGGGATGCGGATATTAGTCAATTGTCACAAACCTTGATTATTGATTCCTATGGTCATAAAAGAGAAGAGTTTGCCCAAACACTGCTCAAAGCAGCCCGTTTTTCGATAGGCATCAACAGTCCAGCCAAAGAAATGATTATAAAGCAGAAGATAAATCTGCTCCTTCATCTTGAGGAAGCTCTTCAGGAGATTACGAACATGCTGATGGAAATGGCCCGGAAACTGATGGAAGAAGATATAAACATCATTACTTCCATCAAGGGCATTGGAGATAAAACTGCCGCCAATTTTCTTGTGGAGATGGGTGGCGACATCCATAAATTTGAATGTTCCGGTAAAATCATTGCCATGGCGGGATTGGACCCAGCTGTTTACCAGTCCGGCAAACATGAAGGCAGGGGGCGGATAACGAAACGGGGCAACCGTCACCTGCGAAGGATCATCTGGATGATGACAACCAGCGTAATCCAATACACCGATATTTTTCATGCTTATTATCTCAAACGAAGAAAGGAGGGATTACCATACAAAAAGGCTGTGCTTGCTACTGCTCACAAATTGATTCGCGTCATCTATGCTATGCTGACGCAACGGAAAACTTTTTGTTCACAACCGAATTAATGATAGTTGACTGAAAGAAACAATTAATTATATTGGTAAGGTATACTTGTTTCCATGCAAAAATAATCAAAAAATAACTGAACTACAATTTAACATGTGATACAATAATTAAAACATATCAAAAATCTTAGGGCTGAATTCGCATAATACTAAAATTAAAATAAAAGTCACAAGAGAAACAAGAGAAAGGAGTAGAAACGTGATTAACAACATCAAAGTCGGCGTAAAGATGATAGGGAGCTTTATATTTATTTGTATACTTGCGGCAGCGTTACTCCTGGTTGAGCGTGAAATAAGACAAAATTCATTGCATAAGCTGGATTCGGCGTACCAACAATATATGGGCGCCTTCAGGGAAACAGGAAATCTGAATGCCAGCCTTGATAAAATGCAAAAGTGTCTTTATTACTATGTTGCCGTGCCCCTAGTACGTAATAATACCCTGGCAGACATTAAGAACGAAACGAATTCAATAGACCAAAGCATTCGGACCTATAAGAACAATGAGCTGAATCTTGAGGAAAAGAAGCTGATATCCGATTTAGAAGCAGCGTGGCCCGAAATGCAACGCGGTTATAAGGAAATAGTGAAGTTGGCGGATAATGGTAAAAAAGATGAGATTGCTCGCCTGCTGGCCGATGGAAGCTATATGATTGAGGCCCAAAAGAAAACCCTGGCTGCCGCCCATGATCTCAGTGATTACAGTGTCAGAATTAAAGAAGCGAACGTAAAGGCAACAATTAAAGAAACCGGAGGTTCTTCGCATTTAATACTAATTTTATCAGCTGTTGGGATAGTCGTGGTTATAGCTATAATAGTAATGCTGAGCATATCCATCACACGACCATTGGAAAGGGGAGTGCAGATGATGGAGGAATTGAAACGGGGCCATCTTTCCAAACGCATGGGTTTTAAACGGAAGGACGAAATTGGCCTATTGGCTGATGCCATGGATCAGTTCGCCGACCATCTTCAGCAGAATGTGATATTCAACATGCAACAGATATCTGAAGGCAATATCAATATTGAGCCGGCCGTGATCGACGACAAGGATGAGATTGGCCCGGCGCTGAAAAAGATGACGGAGACGATGAAGAATCTGGTCAACGAAATGAATATCTTGATTAAGAGTTCCATAGATGGCAAGCTAGAAGTAAGAGGCAATGCCGAAGCATTTAATGGCGCTTATAGGGATATTGTGGCCGGCATCAATACCACGCTGGACGCGGTGATTGCCCCTATAAATGAAGGAGCGGCGGTTTTAATAAAAATAGCGCACAGTGACCTGTCCGATCGGATAAAGGGCGATTATAAAGGGTATTACAACGAGATCAAAAAAACTATAAATAGAGTTGCTGAGAATCTGGATAAGACCTTGCAGCAGGTGGCCATCGGGGCGGATCAGGTGGCTTCAGCCAGCGTTCAGATAAGCAACGGCGGACAGTCGTTGTCGCAGGGAGCCAGCGAACAGGCCAGTTCGCTGGAGGAAGTGTCCAGCAGCCTGCAGGAGATGTCCTCCATGACCAAACAGAACACACTGAACGCCAAAGAAGCCCAGGGGGTGGCGGAACTGTCCCGGAGCAGCGCCAACAAGGGAGTGGAGAGCATGAACCGGATGTCCTCGGCTATCAGCCAGATCAAATCGTCCTCCGCTGCCACAGCCAAGATAGTAAAGACCATAGACGAGATCGCCTTCCAGACGAACCTGCTGGCCCTGAACGCGGCGGTAGAAGCAGCCCGGGCCGGTGATGCCGGCAGGGGATTTGCGGTGGTTGCCGAGGAAGTAAGGAACCTGGCTATGCGCAGCGCGGAGGCAGCCAAAAATACCGCCAACCTGATCGAAGAAGCGGTAAAGAATTCGGAGAACGGGGTGGCCATCAACGCCGAAGTTTTGAACAACTTCCAGGAGATTGCCGAAAAAACCAATAAGGTCAGCCAAGTGGTGGCGGAAATAGCCGCGGCCTCAGATCAGCAGGACCAGGGGATCAGCCAGTTGAACAGGGCGGTGGAACAACTGAACCAGTTGACCCAGCAGAACGCGGCGAACGCCGAGGAATCGGCCAGCGCGGCCGAGGAGATGTCCTCGCAGTCCGAGGAGATGCGCAGTATGGTGGCCGGCTTTACACTTACAAGTTCCGGGGATTTCAACCAGAATCTGCTGTCCGACAGCCGCCAATCGGGGCAAAATCCCGGACAGCAGAGAAAAGGGGCGAAGGCCATTTCCGGCCTAAGGCCTGACCCCCGCAAGGTGATACCTTTTGATGAAAAAGATCAAAGTATTTTAAGCGATTTCTAATCTTCCCAATGGGGGACATTTCTAATAATTTGGAAAAGACACTTTTACTTTTATTTTTAATTTTGTTTTTAGGTCGGATAATCTGGCGATATATTCTACAGCGGATCAACATAAGACATTTGCGCAATCATGGCAAAATGATTCCTGTTGTTTTTCAGGACGTCATTGACGAAACAACTCTGACCAAAATGGTGGACTATACTTATGACAATTCGCGTCTGGAGACGAAGGAAAATTTAGCCGAGGATGTTCTGGAACTAGCCATATTATTTTTATTTTTGCCCGCGCTTGTCTGCAAATTGGCCGGATTGCAATTGCACTTAATCTGGCAGGCGCTGATTTTTTTCGGAGTGCTGGCGGCAATCGGCGGTATCGCTGGACTTCCTTTTGATATTTACCATACCTTTGTTCTGGAAAAAAAATACGGCTTTTCCACTATCACTTGGCGTCTCTGGCTTACCGATCTGGTAAAGTCGGTTATTATTTCAGCAGTTCTAATGGGAGTAATGCTTTCCGCCTTTATGGCTTTTATTCTTTATCTGCCTAAAAGCTGGTGGTTCTGGGCGTGGATATTTTTTACGGCATTTGAAATTTTACTCCTGTGGCTTTACCCCGTGGTCATCGCGCCGTTATTTAATAAATATGAACCCATTAAGAATGAAGCGTTGAAAGAAAAAATTATATCACTGATGGCTAAAGTCGGATTAAAGGCCAAAGGAATTTTTCAGGTTGATGAAGGTAAACGCTCCAAACACACTAACGCCTATTTTAACGGCATCGGCAAGACCAAGCGCATTGTTTTGTATGACACGCTGTTGGCTTCTCATTCACAGGAAGAAATATTAGCCGTGCTCGCGCATGAAATCGGCCACTGGAAGAAGAAACATACTTTGAAACAGTTGATATTTATGATAGCCGCGTCTCTTGTCGGCCTTTATTTTGTTTATCTTGTCGTGAATTGGCCGCCGTTGTATGGCGCTTTTAGATTGAAGCAAACGCCTGTTTACGCAGGATTGCTGCTGGTTTCGCTTTATCTGAGTTGTATCGGATTTTTCTTTAGTCCACTGGGAGCAATGATTACGCGCCGGTACGAACGTGAAGCGGATAAAATGGCAGTAGAATTGGTAGAAACATCAGAGCCGATGATTAATGCTCTAAAGCGATTGGCCAAAGATAATCTGTCCAATCTGCATCCCCATCCCTTGTATGTCTGGTTTTATTACTCGCATCCGCCGCTGATCGAACGCATTGAATATTTACAAAAGATGGATTGATACCAAGTCGCATTCTTCAGCTAACTTTGTTGGCATCGTCGTCGGCTTCCTCAACGTATTGTCATATACGCCTGCGAAGCCTCCTCCTTGCCTCACCGAAGCGGGACAGTTCAACTAACGAATTCTAATTTACTGTGTAACTATAATTCGAGTTTCACTGCCGCCCCGTTATCTTTTGAATGCAACTCGATATGAGTGAGACATATGCAGAACTAATAATTAATATTCCTCTGTCATCCCGTACTTGATACGGGATCCAGTATTTTTTATATTTTCCTGGATTCCGTAGCGCGCTATGCTTGCACGGAATGACGAAGGGGAAATTATTTTTTTCCATAGCCGATGGTTTTGGCTGCGTCGGCGATGGCATCCAGGACAGAAGGATCGTCAATGGTGGAAGGAACCACGTAATCCTTGCCGTCAACTATTTTGCGCATGGTGCTGCGTAGGGTTTTTCCTGAGCGTGTTTTCGGCAGCGCCCTGACCACAGCGGCTTCCTTGAAACAAGCCAGCGCGCCCAGTTCGGATCGAACCATCTGAACTAGTTCCTTGATGATGTCTTCTGGATTGCGATCCACTCCCGCCTTCAGCACAACAAATCCAACAGGAACCTGACCTTTGAGCTGATCTTCGGCGCCAAAAACAGCGCATTCCGCCACGTCTTTGTGCTTGGAGACTATTTCTTCCATCGCGCCGGTGGACAAGCGATGCCCCGCGACGTTGATAACATCGTCAATACGTCCCATTATGAAGATGTAACCGTCTTCATCGAAACGTCCGCCATCGCCGGTTACGTAATAACCCGGTCTTTCCGTGACATACTCCAGATAACGCTTGTCATCCTGCCAAAGTGTGGGTAGGCATCCGGGGGGCAGGGGAAGCTTGATTACCACGGAACCTTCTTCGCCGTTGGGAAGCTGATTGCCGTCGGAATCGAGTATCTGCACATTGTAACCGGGAACAGGTTTTGTCGGAGAGCCTGCCTTGATGGGGAATTTTTCAATGCCCATGCAGTTGGCGGCGATAGGCCAGCCGGTTTCCGTCTGCCACCAGTGATCCACAACGGGAATCTTCAGCATATCGCTTGCCCAGTGATAGGTGTCGGGATCGAGGCGCTCGCCCGCTAGGAACAGATATCTGAGGCAGCGGATGTCATATTTTTTCAGATAATCTCCGTTAGGATCTTCTTTCTTGATAGCGCGAAATGCTGTGGGAGCCGTGAATAAAACAGACACGCCATGCTGAGAAATAACGCGCCAGAAAGCACCCGGATCTGGTGTGCCGACCGGTTTGCCTTCATAAACTATAGTTGTGCAACCATAAAGCAGGGGAGCATAGACAATATAGGAATGGCCTACTACCCAGCCGACATCGGAGGCAGCCCAGTAAACTTCACCCGGTTTCATATCATAAACGTATTTCATGGACCATTTTAGAGCTACGGCATGGCCACCATTATCACGCATGACACCTTTGGGTTTGCCTGTTGTTCCCGAGGTGTAAAGAATATAGAGCGGGTCGGTAGCGGCGACGGTCACACAGGGCACAGCTTTGGCATCTTTTATAAGAATGTTCCAATCCAGATCACGTGACTCAATTAAATCCGCCTTAACCTGCGGACGCTGATAGATAACGCATTTCTGCGGTTTATGGGTAGCAATTTTGATGGCCTCGTCCAGAAGAGGTTTATAAGGAAGAATTTTTTTCCCTTCGATACCACAGGAGGCGGAAATGATAATCTTTGGTTTGGCATCATCAATACGGATGGCCAGTTCATTGGGTGCGAAACCGCCGAAGACAACGGAATGAACGGCGCCGATCCGGGCGCAGGAAAACATGGCAACCAGAGCTTCAGGTATCATGGGCATATAGATAATGACGGTATCACCTTTTTTAACACCTAATGAACTGATAGCTCCGGCGAATTTCGATACTTTGTCCAGTAATTCTTTGTAGGATATTTTTTGGACTGTATTGATCACCGGGCTGTCATAAATAATAGCCACCTGTTCTCCCCGTCCCGATTCAACATGATAGTCAATAGCGTTGTAGCAGGTGTTTAATTCTCCGCCCACAAACCAGCGGTAAAAAGGTTTTTTGCTGTCGTCGAGAACCTTATCCCATTTCTTGTTCCAGATAACGTCCTCGGCCGCTTTTCCCCAGAAGATATCCGGCCGATTGATGGATTGAGAATAAATTTCTTTAAATTTTAATTGATTAGCCATATTCATTCCTTTTTGTTATATTGTATTTGCTATGTGTAAAAATATGAAACATCGTTTCAAATGTCAAGCATAAAATGAAACATTGTTTTATTTGAAATAAAAAGCTAATAATATTAATAAGTAAGGCAATTATATGCTTGACAAACCCATTTGAAGTTGTTATATTAAAATCAAATGGAGGAACGCTATGCAAAATATAGGATTTGATACACCATACTTTACGGATAAAAATCAAGCCAGAAAATACTTAGAAAGTATAAGATGGCCTAACGGCCCTGTTTGCCCGCATTGTGGTAATAATGAAAAACATTATCCCATAAAGGGCAAAGAGGGTTCTAAAAGTCCAGTTCGCGAAGGTGTGTGGAAATGTAAAAAATGCCGGAAACAATTCAGCGTTACAGTTGGAACTGTTTTTGAAGATAGTCATGTCCCGCTTAATAAATGGCTTTTGGCTACCTTCTTGATTTGTTCTTCCAAAAAAGGAATGAGTTCCCATCAACTTCATCGGATGCTTGAAGTTACCTATAAAACAGCTTTGTTTATGAGCCATCGTATTCGTTACGCTATGGATGATAAAAAAGGAAAGTTAGGTGGCATAGTCGAAGTTGATGAAACCTACGTTGGCGGGAAAGAAAAGAATAAACACAGCGATAAGAAATTACGTGCCGGACGTGGTGGCGTTGGTAAGATTCCAGTATTCGCTTTAGTTGAAAGAGACGGAAATGTAAAGTCTATGCCGGTTAAAAGAGTTACTGGCATAAATCTGAAAAATATAATTCGGGAAAATGTTAAGAAATCCGCTAAAATAATGACAGATGATTTTAAATCTTACAATGGATTAAGCAAAAATTTCTTTCACTCCGTTGTAAATCATGGTAAAGGTGAATACGTCAGAGACGATGTACATACAAATACAGTTGAAAATTATTTCAGTATTTTGAAACGCGGCATTACTGGAGTATATCATCATGTTGGCGAACAACATCTTCACAGGTATTTATCCGAGTTTAATTTCAGATATAATGAAAGAAAAATTAATGATGATGAACGAAGTATGTTAGCCCTTCGTGGCATTGAAGGGAAAAGACTTATGTATCGGGACTCATCGGTAAACGTAAATTAAAAAGAAAAAAAACAGGTAATAAATATATGAAAAACTGGAAAGAATATAAATTCAAAATCGATGTTTATACTCCTGATACCTTACCAATGGCGCGGTGCGCTATGTATTTGGAGGAGTTGGCAAATATGTTGGGAGAAACCCCTCATGTTCATTTTGTCCGATTAGAACCAGGAAGTACTACACTAGTACACAAGATTGATATTGAGTTTGCGCCAAAAGTGCAAGAACGAACAACAGCAGTAAAACAGAACAACGGAACTATTGTTGAAATGCGTGCATACAGACGACTTAATACTATGTTAAAAGAGGATAAGGGGACTGGTGTATATTTGGAAGAAAATGATACAGAGATTATAAAATTTCCCGGTGAAGCCTATGAACTTTTAGAGTTTCATTCCATTCAACAGCAAGGCGAAGTAGATGGAGAAGTGATTCGTATTGGAGGTAGTAAAGACATAGTTCCTATTATGTTAGAGGTTGAAGGGAGAGAAATTAGCGGGTGTCATGCCAGACGAAGTATAGCCAAAGAATTAGCTAAAAATCTTTTTGAACCGGTTCGGCTTTACGGTGAAGGCAAATGGAATCGTAACGCAGATGGAGAATGGAATTTAAATTATTTTATGGTCGATAGGTTCGATGTGTTACAAGAAAGCACTTTATCCCAAGCAGTTGTTGCGCTTAGGGGGTTAAAGGGTGAATGGGGAGAAGATTCTTTAAATGAGCTTTTAAAATCTCGTCATTACAAGGATAAACATTAATGGTTGTTTTTGATGCTACAATGATGCTTCTTTTTATGCGTCCCGATGTACACGCACCACCTGATCCTAAAACTGGACTACCAGTTGAAAATGCAGAAGCCAGAATTAGTGCGCTTATAGAAGACCTTGAAAAACAAAAAATAACGATAATTATTCCGACACCAGCATTAAGCGAATTACTTGTTCGCGCAGGTGAAGACACTCCAACCCTTATTTCTATTATCCAGAAAAACCCTGTTTTTCGCATAACTCCATTTGATACTTTAGCAGCGATAGAAGCAGCAATTATGACACGACAAGCAATTGATAGTGGTAATAAGCGTAACGGAGCGGACGAAATTACATGGGCAAAGATTAAATATGATTGGCAGATAATTGCAATTGCTAGAGTCCATCGTGCAAACGCAATTTATTCAGATGACAATCACATTCATAGCCATTGTAATAATACACAAATAAAAGTTATTAGACTTGCTGATATTCCAACTCCACAAAAAAAGATACCAAATGGGGAATTTGATTTCGATAACAAAAAAAATGTTGTTGAGACAACAAAATTATGAAAAAAAAGAATACGTCACAAGAAAAAGTGCCAAAATTCAAAAAAGAAGAATTTAGAAGTGTTTCTACAGATGATTTTGACGCTTTCATGAAGAAAATCTTATCTGCTCCACCGGAAGTAAAAAAGAAAAAAGAGAATGTGAAAAAATAATCATGGTTATTATACTTGCCACCTTGGCAATACTTTCTGTTTTATGCGCAATAGCTACTTTCATTATCGGATTTGTAGGAAACGAGATGACAATCGAACAGTCGTTTGCCTTAAAAATAGAAATAGTTATGTTTCTCCTCTTTGCGATTTTCCTCATATTGTCAGCTATCCTAGTGAAAATAAATCCGTAGTACCAAAATATATACGCTAACCAATGATGGGTTTCTAAAGTATATAATTGCCATAAGTAAATATTAATTTTGTATGGGCATAGCAGATTGAAATTGAATTTGTCAAAGAAAAAATAAAAATAACCGCCGGTATTAAATCCCGCTTATGCAGGATAATTCGACTTGCAAATTTCACTACACTGCGTTTGTGAAATTTGAGTCTCATTAAAGCACGGCCCTTTTGTGGTCAGAGCCGTGCTTCTTTGGTTTAAAACAGAGAGGTTCTTAGACTTTGATATCGCCCTTTTTCATTAATTCTGTTGGCTTGAAAACTTCCAGCTTGAATTTTTTGTAGAGTTCTTCCAGTTTTCCAAAAAGAACAGGATATCCGATGCTCTGAGCCAAAGTAAAGGGACCAAACGGAGATCCTCCGCCGTTGGCCATGGCCAGATCAATTTCAGCAGCGCTTTCGGCAACGCCTTCAGCCAGAACCTTTGTTGCTTCGTTAACCTGTGTAGCGATCAAATGATTAATGTCGTATTCTTTGGTTGCTTTCGTCAGATCAATAGTTGGTCTTCCGGCAGACCAATCATAAATGCCTTTACCGGTCTTTTTGCCTAGCGTGCCGGCTTTCATCAGCGCATCCATAGCCGCGGAAGGTTTGTACTCGGGGGAAAGAACTTTAGCAAAGTATTCAAGGCTGTGATAAGCTATGTCAATTCCTACGTAGTCCATAAGCTCAAAAGGAGCCATAGGCATAAGAGGTTTCATTGCAGCGTCAAATTCTTCGGGAGTAGGTTTTCCATCCTGCAAAATAAGGGATAATAATAAAGTTGAAGGTTCGTTTACGCGATTGAAAATGAAACCTGGAGAATCTTTATGCACGATTACCGGAACTTTCTTCATTTTTTTAGCCAGTTCATAGCTTATATGAACTGATTCGTCAGAGGTCTTGGCGCCTTTCGTGATTTCCACCAGCTTCATCAAAACAGCCGGATTGAAAAAGTGATAACCAATGACCTTGTCAGGTCTGCCGGTCGCTTTGGCTATGTCGGTGATGCTGATGTTCGAAGTGTTTGACGCAAGAATCGCGTGTTTCGGGGAATACTTGTCCAGTTCGGCCATTACGCTCTGTTTGATTTCTAATTTTTCGGGAACAGCTTCGATGATAAAATCTGCATTTTTTACTGCTTCCTGAAGGTCCACTATGGGAATTAGTCGCGCCAGAGCCGCATCATGATCTTCCGGAGTAATCTTTCCTTTTTCTTTGAATTTGGCAAGGCTGCTCTTGACGCCGGCAACGCCGCTGTCAACAAATTTCTGTTCTATGTCCCTCAAAGCGACCGTGTAACCTGCCATGAGACCGCAAGTGGCGATGCCATTTCCCATAGCTCCCGCGCCAATCATTGCAATTTTTTTCACATCTTCAAATTTCATCGTGAGTCTCCTCCTTGTAATTTGACTTGATAAGAATGCTATTTGTCATGCAGCAATTTTTTTGCTTTGAGGAGTATAGGAAATAGAATGCTTAACCGTCAAGTGAAAAAGGATTAATATTTTATTTAGTTTAAGTTTTTCAACTAAACCGTAAAAAATTGTGTAGTTGGAGATTGCGGTGTAATCGATTCATTATATCCTTTATAATTTTAACATATGGAGTGAAATCTGATTCGCAGTGTGAACAGTTTTACACATATCAATTGACTTTTTTGGCCTTATATCAAGTCGCTTCTTTAAAAAACATAATAAATTCCAATTTCTTTAATCTTATAATATTCCCCCGATTTATGGCATAAATCATGCTTTTTGTAGGAGACTTTTGTCATTGTTATTAGTTGTGTTTTAAGATACATTCACCCAAACTAAAAAAGGAAGTTTTTGCTCAATGAAAAATGCTAAAAACATAGCGGTTGTTTTTCCCGGGCAAGGTTCGCAAAGACCAGGTATGGGTAAAGATTTTCATGAACAAATTTCTGTATGCCGCGAAACATACGAAGAAGCGGCTGATTCTTTGGGGTGGGATGTATCTCAAATGTGTTTTGGAGAAGACGAAAAGCTGAATCTTACCGAATATACCCAACCATGCATTGTAACAACAGAAATAGCCATGCTTAGAGGGTTATCTAAACGTTATGGTTTCGCGTCTGAATATTTCGGGGGTCATTCTTTGGGTGAATTTACGGCTCTTGTCGCTGCCGGTGTAATGTCTTTAGCTGAAACTTTAAAAATAGTTCAAGCGAGAGGAAAATTGATGCAGGAAGCCGTTCCTGTAGGCGTTGGCGGTATGGCGGCGATTATTTACGAAAATATAGACATTGATATGCTGAAGAAGTTAATGGAAAATTTGCCGGCTGATGTGGCCAATATTAATTCAGCCAATCAAATAGTTATAAGTGGCGAATTATCAGCGCTTCCCGAAGTAGAAAAAAGATTGGCGCAAACCCTGGGGACTGAACAATCGTTCCGGTTTATTCGTCTGAATGTCAGCGCTCCTTTTCATAGCCGTTTAATGAAATCGATAGAAAATCGTTTTGCCGCCACTTTGGAGAAATTCGGCACAGATTTGAAACCGCAAAATGCCCATAAAGTGACATCGAATTTTACCGGTGGTTTCCACTCGGATGATATTTTAGGAATAAGAAAAAAGCTTGTAAATCAAATCAGCAATACCGTACATTGGCGGGAAAATATGCAGAATCTGGCGGCAAAGGCAGAGGAAATCTATGAAATCGGGCCGGGCAGGCCCTTGCGCGACTTTTTCAAAACCATAGGCGTAACCTGTCAATCGATTACCGGACTTGCCGCCGCCGAAAAGATTTTTAGCGGCTCAGTTAAAGTTGAATCACGGGTTTAATACCCCGCAGCAAGTTGCGGTGTATTAAACCCTCCGCTTCGCGGGATTGTTCAACTTACCAATTCCGCTGCGCTTCGCTTTCGAAATTGGAGTTTCAACAATAAAAAAACTTGCTTTTTACGACAAGAGGCAAAATAATACCGCTATATGGAGGCTTGGTTTTGAATAATTCAGAAAAAATTCCAACGAATCCCCTAAAGATTCAAGATAATACTTTCCGCGATGGGCATCAGTCAATTTATGCCACCAGGATGAAAACGGAAGATATGATCCCAATCGCCGAAGAGATGGATAGTTGCGGTTTTCACGCAATGGAAGTTTGGGGCGGCGCGACATTCGACACTATGCACAGGTTTTTGGGTGAAGATCCCTGGATGCGTCCAAAGATATTGAAAAAGTACATCACCAAAACACCTTTTGCCATGCTTATCCGTGGACAAAATCTGGTGGGCTACCGTCATTACGCCGATGATGTGGTGCGCGCTTTTGTGGATAAAGCTTGCGAAATCGGTATCGATATTTTCCGTTGTTTTGACGCGTTAAACGATTTCCGCAATATGGAAACTTGCGTGGAAAGGATCAAGGCCAACGGCAGGCAGTTTCAGGGAGCTGTTTGTTATTCATTGACTGATGTTCGTATGGGAGGAGAAGTTTATACTCTCGAATATTTTGTGGCCAAAGCCAAAGAACTGGAGCAGATGGGAGCGGATGCGATTTGCATCAAAGATATGGCAGGCATCCTTTCTCCTTATGATGCTTATGATTTGGTTTCTGCCATTAAAAAGGAAATTAAGTTACCCCTGCATTTACATTCACATTACACCAGCGGCATGGCTTCGATGACATATTTAAAAGCGATAGAAGCCGGGGTGGATGTTGTGGATACATGTCTGGCGCCTTTTGCCCTGAGAACTTCCATGCCCGCCATTGAACCGCTGGTTGCGGCTTTGCGGGGAACCGAACGCGCGGCCGGAATAGATTTACACAAACTTCTGGCACTGAGTGAGCACTTGGAGAATATTGCTCCCAAATATAGCAACCATCTGGCAGCCCAGAAACTATCAATCATTGATGACGGAGTTCTTGCCCATCAAATTCCCGGCGGCATGATTTCCAATTTGACCGGTCAACTGAAAGAAATGAATGCGCTGGATCGATTAGACGAAATCTATATAGAAGTGGTGCAGACTCGCAAAGATATGGGTTGTCCGCCCCTTGTTACGCCCGTGTCACAAATCATCGGCGCGCAAGCCGTTTTAAATGTGCTTTTTGGCCGTTATGTGAGAGTATCCAACCAGCTTAAGGATTTGGTTTTGGGCTTGTACGGTAAAACTCCGATGCCTATTGATCAGGAATTGACCAAGAAGATATTGAAGAATTACAAGCGTGGACAGGTGCCGATATCCGGAAGACCGGCTGATTATCTTGAGCCGGAAATCGAAACGGCAAAAAAAATTATTGGCAATCTTGCCCGCAACGACGAAGACGTGCTGGCATATATCTTATATCCCGCTACGATGGAAAAATTTCTGCAGGCGAAATATGGGATTAATTCGCCGGCAAGTGCGGGAGCGCAAAATTTACCCCAAAAAGAAGTTGCCGCGTAAAGCAGCAACAAAGAAGCCTCCTTTTTTGAAAAGAGATTCAATAAAGGGAATTGCTATATAAATTTATGCATGAAATTATGAAAACGAGAGGTCTGATATATGGATTTGAGTCTTAATGAAAATCAATTAACATACCTGGATACTGTGCGAAAGTTTGTAAAAAATGAAATTACACCGCATATTTCAGCTTTGGAAAAAAATCATGTTTTTCCTTGGGAGATCATTAACAAGGCCTGGGAAATGGGCATTCTTAATTTGTGTATTCCTGAATCCGTCAAAGGTTATGAAATTGACGCGGTCACTTCGGCCTTCATTATTAAAGAACTTTCCTATGGCGACACGGGTATCTCTACATCGGCGATGTGTAATGATTTAGCCAATGTGGTAATCAGCAGGAATGGCACTGATGAACAAAAAGAATTATTTCTCCGACCTTTTGTCGAGAAGCCTGTTCTGGCATCTTTTTGTTTGACGGAACCTAACGCCGGTTCGGATAATTCGATGATGACCAGTTTTATCAGCAAGAAAGAAGACGGCAATTATGTTTTAAACGGTTCCAAGTGCTTTATTACCAATGCTTCTTATGCTTCTCAATACACTGTTCTTTGTAAGCTGGGGAAGCCCACGGGTAATTTCATGGCTTGTGTTATTATTCCGGTGGAACAGGTTACAGCCGCCGATATTCCCGATATCGGAAATTCTATCAGAGAAATAAACGTTCCGGCGGGCGGCAAGATAATCATCGGCAAGCCGGAGGATAAATTAGGACAAAGACTTTCCAACACAGCCAGTGTAACTTTTGAGGATGTTATTATCCATCCGAATCAGATTATCGGAGACCGGAGGCTTGGCTTTAAATATATCGTTGACGTTTTGGATTATGCCCGGCCGATGGTTGCGGCAATTGGCTTAGGTCTGGCTAAAAGGGCGTTTACGGTTACGTTGGAATATACAAGGGAACGCAAACAGTTTGGTCAGAGAATTTGCGATCTTCCCGTGGCCAGAGATATGTTGACGGCCATGTGGAAAAAAGTAGAACTGGCTGAACTGGCTCTTTTAAAGGCAATCTGTAAAATTCAGGAAAAAGCAAGCGATGCCGGAATTTATGCTTCCTTGGCTAAGAATACCGCCGCGGAAGCCGCTGTTTTTTGTTCGACTGAAGGCCTTCATCTGCATGGTGGTTACGGTTTCACGACAGATTATGAAATTTCCAAACTTGCCCGCGACGCCCATATTATTGATATTTACGAAGGTGTCCGGGAAGTGCAAAATATGATTATCGGACGGGAGATTATTTAAAGATGCTTTATCTTCATTCTATGGGACATTTTCATCCCGAAAATATTATTTCCAATAAATTTCTGGAAGATTTGGATATCGGCACCAATAACGAATGGATTATGGAACGCGTCGGCATTCAAAACCGCCGGACGGTTCTGCCTCTGGATTACATCAGGCAAACAAAAAATATTAATCCGATGAAATCTTACACCATCAGACAATACAAAAATTACCAGATGGGCGCGGCAGCGGCCCGGATGGCGCTGCAACGCGCTTCGTTAAAACCGGAGGATATCGGTTTGGTTATTGGCGGCACTTCGACACCGGATAACATTTCACCGGCGGAAGCGTCGGCGATGGCCGCGGAACTGGGCATTGAAGCAGCCTGCTATGATTTAAATTCCTCCTGTTCTACTTTTGGCATGCAGGTTAATTTTCTTTTACGCATGCAGCCGGAGACACTGCCGCCTTACATTTTGCTCATCGGCGCGGAATCACCGACGAGGGCGATTAATTATTCTGATCGTAATTCGGCGGTTCTTTTCGGCGACGGCGCGATCGCGGCAGTAGTGTCGACGAAAGTTCCCACCCGCGCTGTTTTCGTCAGCGGTGGTTTTGATTCCCGGCCGTCCGGATGGGCAAAAGTAGGCATTGACGGGGACTGGACTTTTCATCAAGACGGCAATGCCGTTCAGGGCTATGCCATCAGGACAACAACAGAATGTCTTAAAGTGCTCCAGGATCAATATGAGGCCCAAGCTCAACGTTTTATCTTTATCGGCCATCAAGCCAATTTGATGATGCTTAAGGCCGTGTGTGAACGCAGAGAGATAAAGCCCCATAACCATTGGTACAACGTTGATCAATTCGGCAATGTCGGCTGCTGCGGCGCTCCTTCCATTTTAAGTATGCACTGGGATGAAGTTCAATCCGGCGATAATATTGCCATGGTCATTGTAGGCGCGGGGCTAACCTGGGCATACATGATGTTGAAAGCGGGGGGCGATTGATGATTGAAAAACCGGTTGCTGTAATAACAGGCGGCGCGACAGGAATAGGGGCCGCATGCTGCCGTGCTTTGGCAGCCGAAGGATTTCATGTCGGTATTCATTACCGTAAAAGTGAACAAAAAGCGCGATCGCTGCTGGCGGAAATAAAAGAAGGTTTTTTAATTCCGGCGGATCTGGAGAGCATAGAACAAATTGACGCGATGATTGGAAAACTCAAAGATGCTGCCGGCCGCGTGGATGTTTTGGTCAACAATGCCGGACAGTCGATCAATGCCGATATTTTATCGATGAAGGTTGAACAATTTGACGAACAAAGAGCGCTCACGCGTGGAGTATGGTACTTGACCAAAAGAATTCTGCGGCAATTCCTGTTGCGCAGTCCATCCGGGCGCATCATCAATATTTCCAGTGTCGTTGGACATACAGGCAATGCCGGTCAAATTCCCTACACGATGGAGAAAGCGGCGCTGGATGCCTTTACCAAATCCTTGGCGCAGGAGCTCAGGGGAAGAAATGTTTTAGTCAATTCCGTTGCTCCCGGCTTTATCGAAACAGATATGACCGGAGAATTGTCGCAGGAAGTGAAAGATAAAATCATCACAAATATTGCTTTAGGACGTGTTGGTAAACCGGAAGATGTAGCGGAAGTTGTCGCTTTTTTGGCAAAAAAAGGAAGCTACATTACGGGCTCGGTGATTCATGTCAACGGAGGCCTTTATGGAGGTTGATGCCGCAATCAAACAAGAGATCTTAGAGCTTGTGCCGCAGCAGGCGCCTTTTCGTTTTATTGATGAGATTATCAGTCTTGATGAGGAACAGATAGTCGGGGCTTACCGTTTTCGCGAAGATGAGTTTTTTTATCGCGGGCACTTTCCCGGACGTCCGATCACACCGGGAGTAATTCTGATTGAAACGATGGCGCAGATAGGCGTTGTTGCTTATGGCATGTATCTTCTGGCTTGTCAGAAAAATGTAAGGCCCTGCCAGTTGAAAGGCCCTTTGAGTTTATTTTCTTTGGCGGATAACGTTGAATTCATAGGAATAGTGTCTCCGGGGGAAAGAGTCATTGTGAAAGGCAAGAAAATATATATGCGCAAAGGTGCATTAAAAGTGGACATTAGTATGGAAAGAGAAAATGGCGAAGTTGTTTGTGTGGGGAAATTAGCCGGAATGGGAGTGGGTAAATGAAGAAGAGGGTAGTGATTACAGGATTGGGAGTAGCCGCTCCCAATGCGCATGGTCTGGATAATTTTGAGCAGGCGCTGAGGGAAGGACGTTCAGGCATTCGTTTTATTCCGCAATTGGAAGAGCTTAAGTTCGGCTGTCAAATTGCGGGAATACCGGAAGATTTTGAAGCCATCCGTAAAAGCTATTTCGACCGGGAAAAGCTTTTATCCCTCAACGATAATATTGGCTTTGCTTCCGTCTCGGCGGTGGACGCATGGAAGGACGCCGGATTAAGTTTGCCCGACAGCGATGACGACTCGGTGGACTGGGACACGGGAGTTATTGCCGGTTCAGGGATCGGTGGCATGGATACGATTGCCCAGAGCATAATTCCTTTGGTTAATGAGGGACGGGTAAGGCGATTGGGCAGCCGCGTCGTCGAGCAAGTAATGAACAGCGGCACCAGCGCCCGAATTTCCGGTTTGATTAGCGCGGGCAATCAGGTTACATCGAATTCAGCGGCTTGCAGCACCGGAAATGAAGCGATTATTGACGCTCTCTGGAGAATAAGAATGGGATTAGCCAAACGTATGGTGGCCGGCGGTTCCGAAGGAGCATCGCCTTACATCTGGGCAGGCTTTGACGCCATGCGCGTAATATGCCGCAAATTTAATGATAATCCGGCGGCTGGTTCCCGTCCGATGAGCGCTACCGCTTGTGGTTTTGTTCCCGGTTCCGGGGGCGCCATGCTGGTTTTGGAAGAACTCGAAACCGCTCTGGCCAGGGGAGCCAGAATCTACGCGGAAGTAATTGGCGGATATGTTAATTGTGGCGGACAGAGAATGGGTGGTTCCATGACGGCGCCTAATCCTGAAGGAGTGAAAAGATGTATCCGCGGCGCGGTGGCCGATGCAGGCATTAATCCTTCCGAGGTTGACGCGATCAACGGACATTTAACGGCGACATATGCCGATCCTATAGAAGTAAAGAATTGGGCGGAGGCGCTGGAGCGAACTTCCGATAATTTCCCTTACATTAACTCCACAAAATCGTTAGTCGGTCATTGCCTGGGCGCTGCCGGCGCCATAGAATCTGTGGCTGCTGTATTGCAGATTTATAAAGGATTCCTGCATCCGTCAATTAATTGTGAGGATGTCCATCCGGATATTGAAAAATTTGCTCAAAAGATTCCACAGAAATGTTTGGAAATTCCGCAGTTGAAAATCGTCGCCAAAGCCGGTTTTGGTTTCGGCGACGTCAACAGTTGCATTATATTTAAAAAGTGGGAAGAAAAATAATATTTTACAAGGAGAGTTTTTTTCATGGATGACAAGAAAATATTTGAAGAGATGATCAATATTTTAAAAGCCTATGCCAAGAATCAGGATCTTTTGGACAGGGCAACGCTGGATACGCATATTTTAAATGACTTGAAAGTAAATTCCGCGCGTTTGGTTGATGTAATCATCAAATGTGAAGATGTTTACGGTATCAGTATTGATGATGATGAAGCGGATAAAATAAGAACAATCGGCGATGCGGTCAAAATTATCAAGCAAAAACTTGGATAAAAATGGATAGCAAATCCAAAATATTTCTGCGTCTGCAAAATTTCTTAGGGCGAATAACAATACTAATTACAGCGCCTGTATTTTTTTTTATAGCCCTGATTTTCTTTTATCGGGTAAGAGATTTGAAAGAAATCCGCCGCCGCTGTGCCGCTGAATTTGCCGAGCACAACGGAGGGTGGATTATTTGTGCTAATCATTTGACAATGATTGACTCTTTTATTGTAGATTATGCCCTTTTTAGCTTGCGCCAATATATTATCAACTTTAGAAAGCTGCCTTGGAATTTGCCGGAAGGACGCAATTTTCAGAGCAATATTTTTTTGCGGATATTATGTTATTTGTCCAAGTGCATTCCCATCCATCGTGGCGGTTCCCGTGAAAGGATGAAAAAAAATTTGGATAAATGCATTTACCTATTGCGGAGAGGCGATAATATTATGATCTTTCCGGAAGGCAGGCGTTCCCGCACCGGACGGTTAAATAAAGAAGATTTTTCTTATGGTGTGGGACGTTTTGTCAAGAACGTGGAAAATTGTAAAGTAATGTGCGTGTATCTGCGGGGCGACAAACAGGACAACTACAGCGTAATTCCCGCCTGGGGTGAGAAATTTTCTGTGCAGATAGAAGTTTTTACGCCCGAACATGTGGATGGAAGCGACCTGAGAGTGCAGCGTGAATATGCCACGCAAATAATTAACCGTTTAGCGCAAATGGAGGAAAATTATTTTGCCCTACGTCGGGAACGATGTTGTGGATTTGAGGGAGCCAGCGAATGCGGGGAAAAGCAGGAATTCGCGCTTTCTAAAAAAAATCCTCACAAATGCTGAAATTGAATTTGTTCAAAACGCTGAAAATCCTGAGATGGCGCTCTGGTCGCACTGGGCTTGTAAGGAAACCGCGTATAAAGTAATAAAAAAATTTCCCCCCTCTACCGCTTTTCTGCCGCGGCAGTGGCAGGTAATCTTCAATAAAACAAAATCAAAATATTCTGATGGTGAAGTTATTATTCCAGGGAAGGGTAGCGTTCACATCCGTCTTGATTGTAATTTCCAATATGTTCATTGTATAGGCAGCGATAGCATTATGGCTTTGGATAAATTAATCTGGAGTGTTGACATCCTGCCGGAAAAAGAAAAAATTAATCCATCGCTTTATTCACGCTACCGCCTCGGGCAGAGTTTGGCAAAACACTTTTCCCTTAATTATCGCCATATAAAAATCAAGAGAACAAGGGAAAATGGAGAACTTCAACCGCCGCGTGTTTACATCGACGGCAGGAAAACGAATATTGATATCAGCTTAAGCCATGATGGCAGGTTTGTTGCTTATGTAGCGACACTCGCTGAGAGCGAGTGAAACGAAGCTCGAAGCGTAAGTGGAGCTATCCCCTGAACGTAGTGAATGGGGATTCGAAGCGCAAGTCGTAGTGAGTTACTGGAAGAGCAGCGGAGTGAGATCGTGAAAGCGCATAGCGCCGTGGTAAAACGAGCGTAGCGAATTTTGTTTTCTCATTAAATCGTGCTATTCTTATATCAATGTGATATGTTACCTTTATTTCTATTCGGAGGCTATTATGGCGGATAGGTCAAAGTTAGGCATGGAATTTCCTGCCTACACTTTTGCAGTAGAAAAAGATAAAATTATTGAGTTTGCCATTGCCGTTTCTCAAAAAGAGAATAAGGAACAAATCAATCCCATTTACTATGATGAAGAAGCTGCAAGAAAAGCAGGGTATCAAGGGATACCGATTCCCCCTACCTTTCCAATCAGCACTTTTTTTTGGACTGGTGGCGGTTTGATAGGCACAGTTGAAATTTTGGGGATTGATTTGAACAGGCTTCTGCATAGGGAAGAAGAGTATGAATATTTTGGCAGCATTTACGCCGGCGATATTATTACCCGTAAAATGAAAGTTATTGATATGTTAAAAAAGGGAAACGGAAGTAAGAGAGTCGAGATTACTGTTCTGGAAACGGAATTGATAAATCAGCGGGGCGAGTTGGTGCTAAAATCGCGCACCAGATTGATGGAAAGATAGGAAGATAAATATGGCCGTAAGTTATGATGATATTGAAGTCGGGTGCAGCATGCCTGTTTATACTTCCTTGCCCATTACCAGGACACATTTAGTCCGTTATGCAGGAGCTTCAGGTGATTTTAATCCACTTCATCATGATCAGACATTCATTAAAATGATCGGCATGAAAAATATTATTGCCCACGGAATGTTGATTATGGGTATCGCCGGTGAAGCCATCACTTCCTGGATCGAAAACAAATATTTAAGAAAATTTAATGCCCGTTTTTTGAGTATGACGGAACCGGTCGATTTGGATGATGTGGAAAACACAAAAGATAGAGCAACAATCATAGTTAACGGCAAAGTAGTCAAAAAGTATGTAGAAAACGGTGAAAAAAGAATTCAGTGCGACATCATTGCTCAAGATGCTTTAGGCAGCAAAAAGCTTTCGGGATTTTTTATTGCAGCTCTGCCTTAATAATTTATTTTTATTTTATGTAACTGTTTTTTTACCCCCCAAAAGGTAATTTTATGAAAGCACACATTTTAGTGATTGATGACGACGCGGTCGCCTGCGAGTTTTTGCAGGAAGCTCTTTCACTTGATGGTTATGAAGTAAATGCCTATATATCGGCAAAGGAAGCTTTGCAGCAAGACCTTTGCCGGTATGACCTGCTTATGTCCGATATTCGCATGCCTGGAATGGATGGTTTGCAGTTTCTGGAGCAAGTGCACAAAAAATGGCCGGATTTGCCGGTTATTCTTATGACCGCCTATGGTTCTCTGGAAACAACAATGGAGGCAATAAGCTTGGGGGCTTGGGATTATATCAGCAAACCATTTTCACCGGAAGAATGCAGGGCTATTGTAAGAAAAGTACTGGAAGTTCGAGAGCTGCGTGAACGGCGTATGAAATTGCAGCCGGAAACGGCAGAGCCCGAAGGGCCAAAATTGATCGGTTCGTCAGCAATGATGGTTGATTTCTACAAACAAATTGCCCGCATTGCCGATGCGTCGGCCAGTGTTTTAATAGAGGGTGAAAGCGGAACGGGAAAAGAATTGACCGCCCGTTCCTTACATCATTTGTCTTTGCGCCGAAATAAACCTTTTATTGTTGTCCATTGTGGAGCCATTCCCGATAATTTATTGGAATCTGAATTGTTCGGGTATGAGAAGGGATCCTTTACAGGAGCTGATCATCAACATGCCGGATTGTTGGAATCAGCGGAAGGCGGGACAGTTTTTCTCGATGAAATCACGGAAATGTCAACATCTCTGCAAGGCAAGTTTTTGCGGTTTATGCAAAATGGTGAAGTAAGAAGAATTGGCAGCCATAATGTTCGTAATGTAACTGTGAGAGTAGTGGCAGCAGCCAACAAAAATATTGATGAAGAGGTAAGATTGGGCCGTTTTCGTCTGGATTTGTTATACAGATTTATCGTGCGTTTGCGAGTCCCACCTTTGAGAGAGCATAAAGATGATATCCCGTTGCTCATTGAATCGTTACTGAAAAAATTCGGTTATCCAAATGTGCGCATTTCTGTGGAGGCAATGGAATTACTTATGGCGTATAGCTGGCCGGGCAACGTGCGGGAGATGGAAAATGTTCTGCAACAAACGTTGCTGCTTTCACCTTTCGCGGTTATTCTTCCGGAAAATCTTCCGGAACATTTTCAACAAAAAAAAGAAAATAAGGAAGAAGCCGCCCCGTCTAATATATCTCCATTAGAATCCGCCGAAAGAAATAAGATATTACAAACGCTGAAAGAAACTTCATGGAATCAATCAAAAACCGCACAGCTTTTGGATATTGACCGGAAAACATTGCGCCTAAAGATTCGCCGTTATGGCTTATTGGATGAAAAACTTTCTTCGGATTGAAAATCCTTCCGTTGAATGTTGATTAGTCTTTGAATACCGGCAAATAAAGAATAATAGACGTTCCCTTACCCAGCGAGCTTTTTATTTCCATCTTACCACCATGAGTTTTAACTATATCGCGTACAATAGCCAGACCCAGTCCGCGCAAACCTTCGTTTTGTCTTGTACTAAAGAATGGTTCGCATACTTTTTCAATCATATCCGGCGGCATTCCCGTGCCTGTATCGTTGATAGTCACTGCCACCAAACCATCAGGGGAAAGGGTTTGAGCCGATATAGTTATTTTCCCACCTTGCGTCATCGCTTCCAGAGCGTTTTGAATTATATTCATCAGGGCGGTCTGAATACGATAACGATCGACGTATAGAGGTTTGATTCCGTCGTCGATATTCACTCTCATTTCTACTTTATTTTTTTGCATGAATGATTCGACAAGCGGCAATGTCTCACTTAAAATTTCATGGATAGTCAGCACTTCAAAATGAGGCTCCGGAAGGCGTGTGGCCTTGCGGACATTTTGAATGACGTTATCCAGTCGCTGAGTTTGTTGGACAATCAATTTTAATTTATGGGCAACATCCGGCGGCCAGCCTTCTCTCTCCAAAAGAAGTTTAGCCAGACCTCCAATGGAATGGAGCGGCGTCCCCATATCATGGGCGAGATTAGCCGTTAAATGCCCTAAAGCAGTCAATTGTTTCAGATCGGCAACTTGTTTTTGCAGTTGGACGACTTTGAGTGTTTCTTCGCGGACGCGATCTTCGAGATGCCTGTTTAGATCCAGGTTTCTAGTAATTACATCCTGGATTTCATCAGCCATCATGTTAAAGTGCTTGGATATCTGTCCCCATTCGTCCCGGTGAACTATGGGGATTCTGTTTATATATTGTCCTTTTTGAAATTCGTCAATTGTCTGAATGATCAGTTTCAAAGGTCGGCCGATTATCCAACCATAACTTAATCCTAATATCAAAAAAATGAACAGTAACAATCCTATACTGCTGAAAATCAGCAATTGTTGGGCGCTGTTCATAATTTCAGCATTCGCGCGCGAAAAACCAATAATGCCCACAACGATGTGCGAACCTTTTGTATCTCCTGGAGCAGGATAAAGCAAACCCAGCGCCGGACCGCTTTCCGTTTCTATTTTAACATAATGTACCTTATTTTTTGCACTAGCGTCAGCAGTAATATTATCCGGCCACTCATATTGTACCCGGCTGGCGCCGGTCACATAATCAACATTGCCATGATTGATGTCAAAAATATCAATTCTTGCCAGACGTACATCGGTTTGAATGAAGTCTTTTAGGGCTGAATCAAGGGCTCGAAGTCCCCGTTTTGTCGGGAAAAATTGATAAAAGGTGCTGATTGTATCGGCCACACCTTCAAGCCTTTTTGCCTGTTGATCGACCAATATCCTATCCAGTGCGGTAAGTTGAACAAAGCCCCAAATGGCCATAGTTAAAGCAAGGCCAATAACAGTGAGCATAATCAACCTTACGCGCACTGTTAAATTATCATTGTAGGTAATGATTCTGTCGAAGACTTTTTTAAACATATGCTATAATATATATCAAAAAAAAGAATAATTAACTAGTAGTAAACCAAGGTATTCAAACCTCCGTCTTTGGCGGGATGATTTCCAATATCCTTTGGCTATTGGATAGTTCGACTTACGCTTCAAATCTACAGTGACCTTTAGGTTATTCACTGCGCTCGTTTTACCACGGCGCTATGCGCCTGGTATAATTCGTCCAACAAGCTTCAGTTCACTTTGTTCCTGAAGCTTGGGGTCTCATTATCAGCGAGTCTCAAATCCCACGTCACTGCGTTCCTGGGATAATTCGTCCAGCAAATTTCAGTGCGCTACGCTTCTGAAACTTGGAACTCACAAAAAAAGAAGGGACGGGTAAAACCCATCCCTTCTTTAAAACCACATAAAGTTTTTTCAAACTTATTTTGCAGCAGGAGCCGCTTCTTCAGCTTTTTTCTCTTCGGCTTTCTTTGCTTTCTTAACTTTCTTAACTTTCTTAACTTTCTTAACTTCTTTCGCAGGAGCAGCCTTCTCTGTGGCGGGAGCTGCTGCGGGAGCTGCCATGGGCTCAGCTGCCATTACGGTGGTGCAAAATGCGAAAACCAATGCTACAACAAACAATACTAAACGCTTCATCTTAAAATCCTCCTTCTAAATTTTGTTTTATTTTATTACTACCCTTTAAAATTAAGGGACTCCAACTAATTATTTTTTACCTGAAGCAGATGTTGCTTCAGCCGGCTTAATTTCTTTTTTCTTGAAAGTGATTTTGGCTACTCTTGATGCTATTAATTTACCGTCCTTTTCCATGTATGCTATTTTTACTGAATCACCTACACTAATACTTTTTACAGGTTTTTCTAAAGCAAACTCCATGGTTTCAACATCACCTTTTACGGTACGTTCAATCTTCACTGATTCATCGGAAATCTCGATAACTTTTCCGGTAGCATGCATTTTGGCAGCCTTGACAATATATGTTTTAACCGGACCGACTTTAACAGAGGAATCGGTCTTATCAATGGCAAAAGCTAAGGTTGACAAAAGAAAAACCGTTCCAATCGCATACCATAAAGCTTTTTTCATTATGAAGCACCTCCATAACATTTCAGGAATGCATAAAAGCAATTTACATGCCAACAAAGAAATACGAATCAATGATGTCTATATTATTAAAATAACTGATAAAATATTTTTTGTTAAAATTGCTTGCTACTTTTTTCAGCTAATAGGTGGAGAATAACTCCCCGGCAATGGAGAATAATTCATCAGACATATTTTTTCCTTGAGAGGAACCCCTCCTTCAGGAGCCGGCAGATCCCTGTAATGAGACTCCAAGCTTTAATGAGACTCAAATATCACAAGCGCAGTGTAGTGATAATTGCAAGTCGCATTATCCCACATGCGAAGCCATGTGGGATATATAACTATGTAGCTGTACGAATTATATCAGGGGCGTAGTTTTGACTAATCTAACAAGTATTAATAAGACGATTCCAGAAATAACGTTCAATCTTAAAGGAGTTTTTTAAATCAATAAGTCGTAAATGAGCCTTTAACACCTTAGGGGAGCACCTTCTGCCACCTTTAAGACCATGCGTTAGATCATTCCAGTCGATGAGAACCAATTTGTTGCCTTGCAGGACCATATTATTTATAGTCCAATCATTATGATCCTTGTCTTGGATGCTCTTAATTAAAACGCTGATCTTTTCTTTTGACGGATAAGAACCATTATACATTAAGAAAGTTGCTAAATTAATGCCAGGTTTCCAATTGTTAACTTGTAAATCATCTACTCGTGGCGGTTTTTTTGTTATAGTTTTTAATTGGTAGTTGCTGGCAATTAAGTGATCATCATCAGTATTTTGGGGATGGAACCAGCTTTTCCTCTCCAGTTTTGTTTTCTCTGATTTAATCAGGTAAATTGTTGACATTTTATTATCAGAAGTATGACGCGGGGCCTTCCCCAGAATTTTAGCTTTTCGAAAAACTAAGTATTCTTCAATTGATTTCCTTATCAAGTTTGCCTCTTGGCCTGCTAAATCTTCCTGAGGGGGAATTTCTACAATTATGTTATATCCTATGTTTAAGATTGCGTCGGTAACTTCTTTCCATCGAGAACCGAACCAGTGAATGATGTTCAGGGCTAGAACGACATCAAAAGCTTCACATTCGCCAAGTTTCTGAAGATCTTCTAATATTACCTGTTTATTGAGTAGAATAATATTTTCAAGGGAAGCATTCGCCTTACAAAGATCGAGTAGTTGCTCGCCCACCATTGGATACTCAGGATTCTTTCCTTCAATCATAACGCAGACACAGTCATAGTCATGTGCTGTTCTAAACGAGTAATAACCCTGACTTGCACCTATATCCAACATGTCGAAGGGTCGATTATATTTGTTCAATACTTTTTTGATTATATTATAACGTGTTTCGTTATCACGATGACTGCCGCTGGCTTTCTTAACTACTGCATTATTAATGATTATATCTTGATATTGTTCGTAGCCATATTTTGTTATATCAACAAAATGCCCCTGTTTTTCATTAAAGTTAGTTTTAATTGATCTGATTTTAGTGAACATCAAGAGGTGACTCCTATTGTAATAAATATAGAACGATTCATATTATAAAATACTTCTTTAAGAATCATGTGACAGGTAATGATCAAAATGCGCCTCCTCTATTACCTCTTCTGCTACCTGTTCTATTTTCCTGATTTTTCTCCGGTTGTTGTTCCTTCTCTGTTACATATACTTTATTTATTACAAAAGTGCAAGTATAACCGTATCTAACGCCATTAATCTGCAGAGGAAGGATTACCTGAAAGGTTTTACCTACAAGAGGTTCAGCCTTTGTTCTTAATTCATCTGCGGTTCCTCTGATATGAGTCGGCAGGAACGAAACTCTCTTCCAATGATCTTGATTTTTATGAGACTTTTTGCCGGATTCTTCTTTCTGCCAGTAATCTGCCGGATATACGAAATCTTCAAGAGAGTCTTTTGCGTAAATAATAGTGGGAGGATGAATATCGTTTCTGTCCTCATAGCCGATTCCAGAATGTAGTAATCGGTGTGTTACAGCGTTTTCATCAATGAATTTTCCTTCATCCCAAATAATCTTCACGGGACTATCCGTTTTGTTATTGACAACAAAAACTATATCATCGGGAGCCGGACGCCATTTTATTCTCACCATCTCATCTTCAAAATAAAATTTTTGAATTTCTTCCTCAATGACTGTTTCAATTCTTTGTTTTTCATATACCTTTTCAGTGCCAGTGGATTTTTCCACAGAGAGCAGAGATATATCATAACTTGCATTGGCAACTGTGTACGACCGGTCCGGTTGTTTCCACAATGATGATTCACATCCTACTAAGGTGGCAACAATTAAAGCGCAAAACAAGATAAGGACTTCTTTACGCATGGAGTATATTCTTTTATTTTTGTTCACAAATTGCTGCCACCTCTAAGCACTTAGGTATATAATTAGCAGGTCATTTAGAGTAAGAAATCAGTTTTCGGTGATGATCAAATTTTTAAAGGGAGTTTTATAATACCCCTTTTAAATTTTTACGACCTGAATGTCTCTATTTCGAAGCCTGAGTCACCGTCAAATTACCAGTGGCAACTGCATATGTTGCAGTAGGTGAAGTCAAACCCCAATTTGGATCACCGGAACATGTAATAGTGAAATTACTCTCATCAGACCAAGCAGTAACTCCAGTGGATACACCTCCAGTTTGTGTATACCCGCCAGTTGTTAAATCTGCAGTTCCTTCTGTTATACCGGTATGATCAGTATTATACGCTATAGCGGCAGTGTAGGCATTTTTACAATCGGTGTTGACTGCTGCAACATAGCCTCTTTTTCTATACTGAATAAACTGCGGGATGGCGATGGCCGCCAATATACCGATAATCGCGATAACGATCATCAACTCAATCAACGTGAAACCTTTCTGTCCTTTTCTACTAAAAATTTTTAACATAACGTTCCTCCTTAATTAGTATTTTTTTGTTTGTTACCCCGCTGCAGAAAGCCCCCAGCTCCCGCTGGGGGTTGAATGCTTTCTGCCAATCGCGGGATGTCGCGTTTTGGAAAGGAGCCTCCGGCTCCTGCCGGAGGGGCTCCACTAATTAAATTATTACAGTTTATTTCTCCCCTACTTTATTTTTTTCCGTTACATCCTGAATTTCTTTTAAAAACGTTCATCAGATTATTCTTTTTTTGATTTTTGAACCTTGTTATCTTTTCGCTGGTCTTTGGTCATCTGGTGATGATGATGCGCCCATCTTCTTTCATGCCATTTGTGAGGCATCTTATCCAGTTTAGCAATCTGCTCAGGAGTAAGAATTTTACGCCACTCGATTTTCATCTGAGCTTTCTTTTCCGATAATTGCTGGCGAAGATCTCTTATCTCCTTCTGTTTAGCAAGAAGTGTTTCATCATCTGTCTTGGGATCTGTGAAAAGTTTACGCATTTCTACCCGCTTGATTTCGAGATTGTATCTTAAATCTCTTGAATCGGCATGGAAGCTGTTTTTCAGCTCTTTCATCTTGGCTAATTGTTGGTCTGTAAGGCCAAGATGTTTTTTAAAACAGAATTCTTTGTGGGGACCAGGTTTCTTATCTGCCTGAAGGGCATATGTTGGTGCTACAACAGCGGCAGATACTATAAGCACAGTAATAACGATAAATAGTTTCTTCATTTTCTTAGACTCCTTTTGCAAAAGTATTTTGATCATATTAACAGCAATAAATAGGCCAATTAGTATAATGTATGCCAACAACTGAATATAACTAAATATTATCTAATAGATGCTTAAATTTCTTAAGCGATGGTGGATAAAATGTATCCATTTATTGGTATTCAGATGGGTAATAAATATGCAGGATGAGAGAATGAGCTTAATGATATAACTGATTGCCCAATAGAGTCACTTCCTATTGTTTTCACGGTGGACATCAGGTTTTATGTGGGATGGCAAGCGGGTGGCAGCCAAGAAAAACATAAATGACATAAAAATGCTAATGCCGCCTACTGTGAAGGCGAGTGATTTTCCATGCCATAAACCGACAAACCAACGACTGAAATCATCTACAACCATAGCTGCTTTTCCACCATAGAGTTCCAAGTCACGCCTATACATTCTGGAATCTTCAGGTGCAATCGGATAAGCAACTCCACCTATTATTTCGTAACCCAAAACATCGCCAGAATAATTTCCAGCCGAATGATATATCAAAATGGCGCTGCCAAAACCGATCAACATGATAATGGCACCGATGAGGATAAGGCTTTCGCGCAGATCTGCTATTTTCCGTTTCATATTATTCCTGTTGTTATTTTTACTTGACGCCAGACGCGGCAGTTGGCGCACTCCAGCCGCCGCCAAGAGCTGTAACGAGCAGGACAGTTGCATTCAGGCGCTGGCCGCTGATACTGATGGCCGTTCTTTCATTTGTCAGCGCAATAGTTTGGGCTGTAATTACATTCAAATAACTGGCAATTCCGGCCTTGTATTGATTGATAGTCAGTGTTACCGATTCCTGTGCCGAATTTACAGCCTGTTCCTGCATTTGCGCTTCCTCATCCAGTATGCGCAGGGCGGCCAGATTGTCTTCAACATTCTGAAATCCCGTAAGAACTGTTTGCCGGTAAAAGGCTACTGTCCCATCGTAGGCGGCCCTTGCCTGCTCGGTCTGTGCTTCACGCGCCCCGCCGTCAAATAAAGTTATAGCCAGAGCCGGACCTACAGCCCAGAAAAAGCTGGGTGATGTAAACAGGCTGGCCAGCTCAGCGCTTAGATATCCCAATGACCCGGAAAGAGTAAGGTCTGGGAAATATGCCGCCTTGGCAACGCCGATCTGGGCGTTCGCCGCGGCCATCTTGCGTTCCGCCGAGGCAATGTCCGGCCTGCGTTCCAGCAGATCGGAAGGAATGCCCACGGGAATTTTGATTTGCGGCGCGATAAATGTCACAGGAGTCAAAGAAAAATCGACCGGCAGCTTGTCGATTAGGATGGCAATGGCATGCTCCAATTGCGCCCGCTGCACACCGACATCGATAGCCTGAGCTTGAGTGGTTTTGAGTTGGGTTTGTGCTGCGGCGACATCAGCTTTGGCGGCGACACCGGCTTTATACTGGTTTTGGGTAAGTTCCATAGCTTTTTCATATGCCGCAACAGCGTCTTCAAGATTTTTCTTTTGGGCATCCAATGTCCGTAGCTGAAAATAATTCTGTGCCAAGTTTGTCTGCATCGATAAACGCATAGCCTGTAAATCAGCGAAAGATGCTTCAGCAGATGCGGTGCTCGATTCCACTTGCCGGCGCACGCGCCCCCACAAATCCGCTTCCCAAGCGGCATTGAGAGAAACCTGATGCTGGTCCACCGTGCTATAGGTTCCCGCACCCCCGGCAGGCAGAGTGCGGGTATAGGCCGCCCCTGCACTGACAGTCGGAAAGTAATTAGCCCGAGCCAGTTGCACCAGAGCCTGTGACTGACGATATTGAGATTCCGCCAGCGCTATCGACTGGTTTGATACATTTACCTGCTCTTCCAAGGAGTTCAGGATAGAATCGCCGAAGGCTTCCCACCATTTTGTTCTGATTTCCTGATCACGGGGCAGCGCCTGGCGCCATCCTTTCAGTTCCTTAAAAGATGATGGTATAGGCGCGTCGGGGCGTTTATAATCAGGACCGACTGCGCAGCCGGATATCGCCACTAAGATAACAAGAAGAATTTTTAATATTAATAATTTTTTCATGATTATCCTCTTTAAATTTTCTCCAACGCCTGTTGGGGCACACCCTCAGGCCTCCGTTTCAATACCCTTAAACAAAACAACCGGAAACGGTCAAGGTATAAATAAACGACTGGAGTCGTATATAGTGTGAGAATCTGACTGACAATCAGCCCGCCGACAATAGAAATTCCCAAAGGTCTGCGTAATTCAGAACCTTCTCCTGTGAGCAATATCAAAGGCAGAGCGCCGAAAAGCGCCGCCATCGTTGTCATCATGATCGGCCTAAATCGCATCAGACAAGCTTCAAATATTGCTTCTTCAGGGCGTTTCCCTTCTTTTCGTTCCCTGTCCAGAGCAAAGTCAATCATCATAATGGCATTCTTCTTGACGATGCCGATCAGCAGAATAACGCCGATAAGAGCCATGATGGTGAACTCCGTATTAAATATCATTAATGCCAGTAATGCCCCGACGCCGGCGGACGGTAGTGTGGATAAAATCGTAACCGGATGGACATAACTTTCATAGAGTATACCCAGCACAATGTATATGGCAATTATTGCTGCCAGAATTAACCATGGCTGGCTTTGTCTCGATTGCTGAAATGTCTGGGCCGTTCCCTGAAAGCTTCCCCTGATGGAACCGGGAACGCCGATGCGAGCCATTGTTTTCTGAATAGCCGTTGTTGCCTGAGAAAGCGATACTCCCAGAGGAAGATTAAAAGAAATAGTGGATGCGGCAAATTGTCCCTGATGGTTGACGGCAAGCGGCGTATTCGTCAATCCATAGTTGGCAAAGGACAAAAGGGGCACCTGCGCTCCTTTTGGAAGCCCCGAATTGGGAGGAATAATCAGGTATACATCTTTGAGGGATTCCGGACTTTGCCAGTTAGGAGGTGATGCTTCCATAATGACGTGATATTGATTCAGCGGATTGTAAATTGTGGATACCTGACGCTGACCGAAGGAATCATTTAATGTCGTATCAATGAGCGCCGCAGTGATTCCCATGCGTGAAGCCGTGTCCCGGTCAAAGACAACGGAGCTTTGCAATCCTCTGTCCTGCTCATCTGAATTTATATCCGTCAATTCGGGAAGGGTGCTGAATGCATCCTTGATGCGCTTTTCCCATAACCGCAATTCGGCAAGATCTTCGGCCTGCAAAGTATATTGATAGGTTGCTCCGGCCGCCCGGCCGCCGACGCGGATGTCCTGCACCGACTGAAGATAAAGTCTGGCCCCTGCTTCGCGGGCCAGCTTTGGCCTTAATCTCGCCATGATTTGATCGGGGGAAACCTTGCGCTCACGAACCGGCTTCAAAGAAATGTACATGAAACCGGAATTGCGCTGCCCGCCTCCCGTAAAACCGGCTATGCTGTTAACAGCCGGATCGGAACGAATGATATCCATGATGCTGATAAGTTTACGCTGCATGGCTTGAAAAGAAATACTCTGGTCAGCCTGAATAGTACCGACAAGAGCTCCGGTATCCTGCTGAGGAAAGAAACCCTTGGGAATTTTAATATAAAGGAAAATATTCAGGCAAATGACAACAAAAAGGATAGCCATCATCAGCCGGCCATGTCGCAGGGCCCAATGAAGAGATCGCTTATAAAAACCGAGAACTGCCTCAAATATCCGCTCACTTTTTTGATAAAACCAGCCAGTGCCGAGCTCTTCTTTCGATCGCAGCAAGCGGGCGCACATCATGGGTGTTGTGCTCAGAGATACAGCCAGAGAAACCATGATGGCCACGGAAAGCACAACGGCAAATTCGCGGAAAAGCCTGCCCACAATTCCACCCATCAATAAAATGGGGATAAATACGGCGATAAGTGAGAGGCTCATCGAAAGCACGGTAAAACCTACTTCTTTTGCCCCGAGCAGCGCTGCCTGAAAAGGTTTCATACCTGCCTCGATATGGCGGGAGATATTCTCCAGAACAACAATAGCATCATCAACGACAAAACCGGTGGCAACGGTGAGCGCCATGAGCGATAGATTGTCCAAAGTGTAACCGGCCAGATACATAACGCCAAAAGTGCCGATTAGTGAAACAGGCACGGCAATACTGGGAATAAATGTCGCATAAATATTGCGCAAAAATAAAAAGACAACAAGAATCACTAGCGCGATGGAGATCAGTAGGGTGCGTTCGACTTCCCTCAGTGATGCGCGGATTGATGGGGTGCGATCCGAAGCAATTTGTAAATTGATTGCCGCCGGTATGGATGCCTGCAATTGCGGCAAAATTGCTTTGACGCGATCGACCGTTTCGATGACATTGGCGCCGGGCTGCTTGGTTATGATCAACAAAACGGACGGTTTGCTGTTGTATAACCCGGCATTGCGCAAATCCTCCACTGAATCGACCACTTCGCCTAAATCACCAAGACGCACAGCCGCGCCATTGCGATAGGACACTATCAATGGAATGTAGTCAGACGCTTTTTTAGCCTGGTCGTTGGCATAGATCTGCCAGTGTTTATCGCCTGTTTCCACGGAACCTTTGGGCCGGTTGGCATTGGAAGCGGCAATGTATGCGCGCACCTGCTCCGGACTTATTCCATAATGGTTGAGCAAGGCCGGATTCAATTCCACACGCACAGCCGGTAGTGAACTGCCGCCGACGAAGACCTGGCCGATGCCTTTTATCTGCGAAAGTTTTTGCGCTAAAATAGTAGATGCCGCATCGTAGAGCTGGCCTCTGGTCATTGTCTCCGAGGTAAGAGCTAAAATGATAATAGGGGCGTCCGCCGGGTTCACTTTGCGATAGGTCGGGTTGCTGGGTAATCCTGAAGGCAAAAGAGTGCTTGCTGCATCGATGGCTGCTTGCACATCGCGCGCCGCCCCATCGATATCCCGGTCAAGATCAAATTGCAAAGTGATTCTGGTTGAACCAAGCGAGCTTATCGAGGTCATCTCGGTGATGCCGGCAATGCGACCGAGCGAGCGCTCCAGAGGCGTCGCCACGGTGGCGGCCATTGTTTCCGGACTGGCTCCGGGAAAAGAAGCGGAAACGGATATGGTGGGAAAGTCCACCTGCGGCAGTGCCGCTACCGGCAACAGTCTGAACGCAACCAGGCCGGCCAGAGCAATACCCAGCGTTATCAGGGTTGTCGCTACGGGACGATGAATGAAAGGAGTGGAAATGCTCATGCTATAGTCCCGTCGCCTTGATCGGCCATTACTGGCTGACGTCCTATTTTGGCTCGAACTCGACGGCTCAGGCGGTCAAAAGCCAGGTAGATTACCGGCGTTGTAAAAAGGGTCAGGATCTGACTCAAAATAAGTCCTCCCACCATAGTGATACCCAAGGGATGGCGCAACTCCGATCCCACTCCGGTACCGATCATCAGTGGCAGCGCGCCAAGTATGGCCGCCATCGTCGTCATCATTATTGGCCGGAAGCGCAGCAGACATGCCTGATAAATCGCTTCCCGCGGGGGCTTGCCCTCTTTGCGCTCGGCATCAAGGGCAAAGTCGATCATCATAATGGCATTCTTCTTCACTATGCCGATGAGCAGGATGATGCCGATGATTCCTATAATTCCCAGATCTGTTCGGGAAATCATCAGCGCGAGCAGCGCGCCGACTCCGGCGGAAGGCAGCGTGGATAGAATCGTCATCGGATGGATATAACTTTCATAGAGAATGCCCAGGACGATATACACCGTTATAATGGCAGCCAGAATCAAAAACAGCGTGCCGGTAAGCGATGCCCTAAAAGCCAGCGCCGCTCCCTGGAAGCCGGTCTTGACACTAATCGGCATGCCGATTTCGCGTTCTGCCCCTTCGATAGCCGAGACGGCATCTCCCAATGATGCTCCTTGCGCCAGATTAAAAGAAATTGTGGCACAGGGGAATTGCCCCTGATGATTGACGACCAGCGGCGCCGGTTTTTCCGATATCCGCGCGATTGCTCCCAGGGGAACCTGTGTCCCGGACTGTGAGGTTATATACAAATCGTTCAGGGCTGCCGGTCCTTTTTTATAATCCGGCTTTACCTCCAGAACCACACGGTATTGGTTTGATTGTGTGAATATCGTGGAAACAAGGCGTTGGCCGAAAGCGTCATAAAGAATATTATCAATAGCAGCAGTTGTAATGCCGAGACGACCGGCGGCATTGCGGTCGATGTCCACATAAGCCTGCAGACCCTGGTCCTGTAAATCACTGGCCACATCAGTAAGGTGCGGTGAGTGAGAAATGCGATCGACGAGGCGACCCGTCCAAAGGCCGAGTTCGTCGGGATCGGCGCACTCCAGTGTGAATTGATATTGTGTGCGGCTTACCCTGTCTTCAATCGTCAGATCCTGCACCGGCTGCATGTAAAGAGTTATTCCTCCTACTGCGGCAAGTCTTGTCTGTAACCGGCGGATAACGCCGGAAGCATCAAGGTCGCGTTTATTCTTCGGGATCAGATTGATCATCATGCGTCCGCTGTTTAATGTTACATTTGTTCCATCCACACCAATGAAGGAGGACAGGCTCTCCACGGCCGGGTCCTGCAGAATCACTTTGGCCAACGCTTGCTGACGTTCGGCCATGGCGGAAAATGAAATCGATTGCGGAGCTTCTGATATACCGATGATCATGCCCGTGTCCTGCACGGGGAAGAAACCTTTTGGGATGACGATATACATAATAACTGTCAGCACAAGCGTGGCAATGGCCACCAGCAGGGTGGCCTTCTGATGCTCAAGAACCCATGTGAGCATCTTACCGTAACGGGCAATTGTCCTTTCAAAAAACAAGCCACTTTGATGATAAAAACGTCCCTGCTTTTCTTCCGGAACATGCCGCAATAGTTTGGAGCACATCATCGGTGTAAGCGTCAGCGAAATAACGGCCGAAATTAATATGGCGACCGACAGGGTGATCGCAAATTCCCGGAAAAGCCGGCCCACAACATCTCCCATGAAAAGAAGAGGAATCAAAACGGCGATCAGGGAAAAAGTAAGCGAAATGATTGTAAAGGCAATCTGCGCCGAACCCTTGAGGGCGGCCTCCATTGGGGATAAGCCCTGTTCGATATAACGGGCTATATTTTCTATGACAACAATGGCGTCATCCACGACAAAACCTGTCGAGATCGTCAAAGCCATCAAAGTAAGATTGTTGATGCTGAAGCCGAAAAGGTACATTACTCCGAACGTTCCGACAAGCGACAGCGGCACGGCGATACTCGGAATAATCGTTGCGGATAGATTGCGCAGAAAAAGAAAAATGACCATAACGACAAGGGCAATGGCCAGGAAAAGTTCAAACTGAACATCATTCACTGATGTCCGGATGGTCGTAGTGCGGTCGGTCAGCATGATAACATCAACCGAACCGGGCAGCGATGACCGCAATTGTGGAATTTTATCCTTAATACGGTTGACAACTTCGATGACATTGACGCCCGGCTGACGCTGAATATTCACGATGACGGCCGGCGTTTGATTTTGCCACGCCGCCAGGCTTACATTTTCAGCGTCATCACGGACATCCGCTACATCGGCAATGCGCACCGGGGCGCCATTGCGGTAGGCCACAATAACTTTTTCATATTCCGCAGCTAACTTGAGCTGATCATTGGCGTCGATTGTCGAGGCGCGCTCCGGGCCGTCAAAACTGCCCTTGGCCTGATTGACATTGGAATTGCCGATGGCCGTGCGCAAATCCTCCAACATGAGATTATAGGATGCCAGCGCTTTGGGATTGGCCTGAATGCGAACAGCCGGTTTTTGTCCGCCGCTGATACTGACCAGCCCGACACCCGGTAATTGTGATATCTTCTGGGCGACACGCGTGTCGATGAGATCCTGAATTTTCGGCAACGGCAATGTTTTGGATGTTATAGCCAGGGTCATAATCGGCGCGTCAGCCGGGTTGACTTTGCTGTAGATCGGCGGCATCGGCAGATCTGTGGGAAGAAAAGTAGTGGCCGCATTGATCGCCGCTTGCACTTCCTGCTCCGCGACATCAAGGCTCAGGCTGAGACTGAATTGCAGGGTGATTACCGACGCACCGCCCGAGCTTGTCGAAGACATCTGGTTCAGCCCCGGCATCTGGCCGAATTGGCGCTCCATTGGCGCAGTAATGGAAGAAGTAACAACGTCCGGACTTGCCCCGGGATAAAGGGTCACAACCTGAATGGTCGGGTAATCAACCTGAGGCAGCGCCGAAATAGGCAATACATGGTAACCAATGATGCCCGCGAGCAGAATCGCTGTCATGAACAATGATGTGGCCACGGGACGCAAGATGAAGGGACGTGAAGGATTCATATATTAATCATACCCGTTCTCTTTCTTTGGCTAACTTTGTTGACTGCGTCGTCAGCTTCCTCAACGTATTACTAATACGTCTGCGGAGCCTCCTCCTTGCCGCCTCGTTATCCTTTGAAATCGAAAGGGTATAAATTATTATGTTAACGAGAGCCAAGGTTGACATGGTTTACTTTGGTGCTGAAGACTGTCGCGTTTTTTGTCCGGGAGCATTGTTTGTTTTTTCTCTGCGTCCTGATGTTCCTTTGCCATCCGGTGTCATAATCTCCACCTTGGTGCCCTCGCGCAGTTTATCGCCTCCGACGGTCACCACTGATTCTCCCGGTGTCAGGCCTTCCATTGCAACCACGTTATCGCCTTCAGATGGCCCCAGTTTCAACATCCTTACAGTTACAGTTTTGTCATCTTTGACCACATAGGCAAAAGTGCCGATGCTTCCCCTTTGGACTGCAGCAGTGGACATTACCGTAGCATCATGAAGCGTATCCACCTTTAACTGAATATTTACAAACTGGTTAGGAAATAGCTTATTGTCTTTATTGTCGAATATTGCTCTCAGTTTTATTGTTCCCGTTGTAGTATCGATTTGATTGTCAACCGCCAACAGCTTCCCATTGGCTAGCAGCATTTTACCTTCCTGATCATAAGCGAAAACAGGCAAAGTCTCACCATCATTGAGTCGTTTTAAAACAATTGGCAAATTAGCTTGCGGCACTGAAAATTCAACAGTGATCGGCTGGAGCTGAGTTATCACCACTATTCCATTAGGATAGTTGGAATCATTAACTTGGACCATGTTACCGGGATCAACTTGGCGTAAGCCAACGCGTCCTGAAAGCGGAGCCAGAATACGGGAATAAATAAGCTGAAGCTTGGCATTAGCAATCTGCCCTTTATCCGTTTGAATGATACCTTTGTATTGTTTAACAAGTGATTCCTGTGCCGTTTCCTGCTGTACAGCAATCGAATCCTGACGCTGCAAAAGCTTATAACGTGCGAGATCTAATTCCGCATTTTTCAGGAACTCCTCATCCTTCTCAAGTTGTCCTTTGGCTTGCATAAGCTGGACCTGGAAAGGACGAGGATCAATTTCGGCCAGCAAGTCACCTTTTTTCACCATCTGTCCTTCTTTGAAGTGCAAACTCATCAACTGGCCGCCGACCTGAACTTTAACAGCCACGGTATTCGTGGGAATCACCGTGCCCAAGGCTTTCAGGTATACATCAAAGTCGGCTTTGTTTGTCATTACGGCTGTTACAGGCTGGGGATGCTGATTATCAGATTTTTTACCTGTACCAAACTTCATCATAATTGGTCTGATGAATATTATACCCGCAATGATGATGATACAAGTTACGACAAATATTACCCAGTGGCGGCGGATAAAAAAAAGTAATCTTCGAATCCTAGTTAAGTGGGGTCCAGTGGGCGTTTCAAACTTTGATGTTTGATTCATACCTGATTTCACCTATTCTTTTTTTAATAATGTCCATGCATTGCTACACATTATTTTATTATAACTTATATTCTAACATTTAAGCAATCTTTTTTCAGAATTCATATAAATAAAACATATGCCTAGTAATAAAGCATTACTAGGCATATGTTAGAAGCATGCTACATTCTGTTATTTTGTGGTATACCCACGACCGTCTAGACAGGCACCCATCGCACGGTTATAGTCTGCACGCATCTGGTTCAACTGTGTTTCTGGCATGCCATTAGCAGGTGCCGGCTGAGTCGGGTCATAATGTGTCTGACTCACAGCCCAGCTATGGCACTCGTAACGATCTTTCGCCTGTTGCTGATCGTTTTGGCCATTGCGGGGATAGATGAACAACTGTCCTGTTCCTGTTGTCGCCGGTGGTGCCTGAGTGACATCACCCTTCGGCGGTTCAACAACCACATAGCCGCCTGCGGTTTGGGTGTAATATGTGTTGTTGGCATAATAGTAAGGAATACCGCCTACCCAAAGCGACGTGTAGTAAAGAGGTAGAAAAGGAACTACCAGACCAAATGGAGGAAAGTCGACAATAAAACCACCACCGAACGGGCGGTACCAGACACCATCATGGAAATAGTATCTTGAATGGCCATAAGTCACCATCCGGTAACCGCTTGGCAGTCTATCAAAGTGCTGACCGCGTGCCGGGTAAGCATGGTTATGGCCATAACGTGAATCCATGTGATGGCCGGAACCGGAACCATGTTCCTCCGCGCTTGCCACCTGTATAAATCCGAACATTATCATTCCTGACAATGTTGCCAGCATAAGCCCGATAATAAAATATTTATTTCTATTTCTAATATATGACATGGTTATTACCTCCATAAAATCAAATCTAAAATATTAATATTCCTTATTGCACACTATAGCCGCGGCCTTCTAGGCAAGCTGACATTGCATGCCGGAAGTCACTTGCCTTTGCCTCATAACGGGCATCCAGCGCCTGATCGCGATTGACATAAGCTTCTTCCAACTGCTGGGCATTCTGCTCCCTGGAAGCATCAGATGCAGCGCCTACAATGGCTCCGCTTCCTGCACCGATCAACGCGCCAGCTCCCGCGTGCCTCGGTCCTGCTATTAACGCGCCCAGCACCGCGCCGGTAATGGCCAGCACTGCAGTATCATTTCCGGGCGGCGGCATTGGGACAACTTTCACGCGTTGTTCGGGCGGGATGGATGACTGGCTAGGATCGAAGCCGGTCTGTTGAACCGCCCAGTTGTAACATTCATAGTGATCCCGCGATTGCTGTTCGGTCGTCTGTCCTTCTTTCGGATAAAAATAAACCTGAGTCATGGGAGTCTTCGGGCTTTGGCTTGCATTCGGAACCTCGCGATACGTCGCAGGGTAACAAGCGGCCAGAGAAAAAATTAATAAGAGAAGCAAAAGCCGAAGGCTTATTCTTGCAAACCAATGTTTTGATATATTTTTTTCTGTAATTATCTTACAAATTGACATCATCATTTGTGTCCTCCTTCTTGGTTTCGCACACAAGAAACCATATTTATAAACTAATTATTATTTTTCTTTTCATGTGTTTTACATTCATCTTAGATAAAAATGTTTAAGTGTAAAATATTTAAATATTTTCAAGCGTAACTGAAAACTCAAAAATACAATACAAAAAAAGAAAGAACGCAACGAACTCCTTTTGAGACTGTGCCACAATCCTCATATCTTTGATTGCTGAGAGATTGAGACACAGTCTCTCTCCCCAGGAGGGAAGGGGGGGATCTTAACTATGGGCACATTCCCATTCCTAAACCATGTCTGTCGTGGCCTCTCATACTGCCGCGAGGTCCATACCCGGTTCTGCCCCAGTGAGAATTTGCCAGTTTTTCATTTTGTTCCGGTGTGAGAATCTTGCGGATTTCCAATCTCATTGCCGTTACTCTATCTTGCTTTTCATCACGTAATTTACGAACTTCTTTTTGAGCAGCAATAATTTTGTCCTTATCAGGATTGGCTTGCGACCACAGTCTTCGTAATGCTACCGACTTATCGAACATCTTTTCCCTCAAAGGCCTTATTGCTTTTTGATTCTCAGATATCAGTGCCTCAATTTTTGTTTTTTGTTCAGCGGAAAGATTGAACTTCCATAATGCCTGTTTATTGCAAAAGGAGTCGCCTTTGCCTGCAGCGGGATTTACTCCTTCATTCTGACCGAAAGCAAATGCCGGCACGGTTAAAATCACTCCCATGACAACAGCCATTAATACCAATGTTAACTTTTTCATCATCAATCTCCTTTCCAGAGTTTTATTCGTGAAACTCCAATTCCGACAGCGAAGCGTAGCGGAATTGGAAAGTTGAACAATCCCGCGAAGCGGAGGGTATAATATCCAGCAGCTTACTTTGGAGTTCATACCCGTGATTGTTTCTCAAAATTATTTTCTGCAGTGATTAATTTACCCTTATCATTTTTAAATCTACCAGAGCGGCATGCAGACATTATATATTCCACGAGCATTTTTCTCGGGAATAGTGAATAATAACGGCCCAATAATAATCCCATTGCTACATTCAGTAATGTCAATGTCAACTTTTTCATAATCAATCTCACGGTGGAACAAGTATCCTAATCGCTGTTGCCTTTATATTGAGCAAGGCTTATGCCAAATAAATTAAACTAAATAACTATCTGTTATTAAATGGAAATTATGAATAAATAAAAATATCATTTGTCTTTTGTCGTAGTTGAATGGATAATATGTATCCAATTGATGGTATCCACATGGGTATAAAATAGCCATCGAATAGTGGAGATTTAAGTATAGTGCTAAAAGCTAAGAAAAGAATATGGTTTACTGTTTCCTTTTGGATAGTTGTTGTCGCAATTACTATTATGGCCACCGTTTCTACAGTAATGACGTTCACGTTTTTTCATCAGCAAGAGGAACAGGCAGTTGAACTACTGGTGGAGAAAGGCACGACATTAATCCGGTCGTTTGAAGCCAGTTTACGCAGTCCGCTGGACGTGAAGAACGAAATGTTCAGACTGCAAAAATTATTAACGGAAACAGCCCAGCAGCCGGATATTGATTACATCATTGTGACCGATAAAGAGGGTAATATCATTGCCGATGGTGATCCGGCGCAAGTCGGTGACAAGTACGGCCTGGATTTGGATATCGGATTACTGGCTTTATCCCACGATATCCGCTGGCGACAAGTTACTAATTCCGGAGGCGCAGGCACTTTCGAAGTTTACCGCGGTTTTTTCCCTCCGGAGAAATATACTGAAAACAAAATGTCATCCAAGGGCGAAGTTAAAAGCAAAGAAATTAATAAATTGATTATCTATGTCGGTCTGAATATGGCGACAATAGAAAAAGCAACTAAAGAAGACAACCGGACTCACCTTATTATCACGTTAATTCTTTTATTAATCGGATCTTCGGCAATCATTTCCCTTTTCCTGGCACAAGCCTATCGTCTGACGCGCACATCTCTTTCCCGCATTAAGATTTTTTCGGAAGCGCTGGTGAAAAATATGCCCATCGGCCTGATCGCGTTGAATCATCAAGGCAAAATTGTTACCTGCAATGAAAAGTCGCAGGCGGTATTGGAAGTTGCTTGCAGTGATGCTTTGGGTAGAGAAGCCTTGACAGTTTTACCGGAACCACTGAAAAAAATACTTGCCGAGCTTCCCGCAAGCGGCGGCTTTCTGGAAAGGGACATTCAATTAATTTCCGCAGAAGGCAAGGAGCATATCTGGGAAACAGTCGCGGCAGGGCTTATGGATGAAGGAATTCCCGCCGGCCGCATCCTACTGATACGCGATGTCACGGCGATCCGTCAGATGGAAAATGAAGTGACCAGAAGCCGTCATTTAAAATCAATCGGCTCTCTGGCGGCAGGCGTTGCCCATGAAATCCGTAATCCGCTTAGTTCCATCAAAGGATTCGCCGTTTATTTCAAGGAAAGACTGTCAGGTAATAAAGAAGATGAACGGACGGCGGATGTTATGATTGCCGAAACAGAAAGGCTAAATCGCGTAATCAGTCAGCTCATTGAATTTGCAAGACCGCTGGAGTTGAAAAAAGAAAAAGTTCAATTTGTGGAATTAGTGCAGCATACAATAAAGTTAATTACCGCCGACGCGCAGAAAAATAAAATCAGCGTGGAAATTGACGCTGCCGCGGATTTGCCGGAGATTGAAGTTGATCCCGATAAAATCAAGCAAGTGCTTCTCAATATTTTTCTCAACTCTCTTGCGGCGTTGAAAGAAAGCGGCAAGCTGACAATTAAGCTTTTGCCAAAGGTGGATAACCTGACTGTAATAATTTTCGATAACGGCGCAGGAATAGAAAAAATTGATTTACCGAAGATTTACGATCCCTATTTTACATCGAAACCGGCGGGAACCGGGCTTGGGCTGGCGGTAGTCCAGAAAATTATGGAAGCGCACGGCGGCAGAATTAATATGGAGAGTACCGCAGGGGAGGGGACAAAAGTATTTTTGTATTTTCCTTTTCATGACATTACAAAATTAAGGAATAAAATATGAAAGTCAATCAATCGATTTTAATTGTGGATGATGATCTTGTTCACCGCACAATGCTCAAAAAACTATTGGGCGGTTGGGGCTATGAAGTGTTTGAGGCTGATGATGGTTCGGTGGCCATTGAGAATGTGCACAAGCGACCCTTCGATTTAATTTTGATGGATATCAGGATGCTGAAAGTCTCCGGTATTGAAGCCCTCGAACAAATCAAAATTATCAATCCCGCTATCCCCATTATTATTATGACGGCCTATGCTTCCGTAGAGACAGCAGTTGATACCTTGAAAAAAGGAGCTTACGATTATCTCACCAAGCCGCTGGATTTCGATGAACTCAAAATTGCCATCAATCGTGCCACTGAACACAACCGGCTCAAAAAAGAAAATGAATATCTAAAAGAAAGATTGGGTCAGAAGTTTGACAGTCAAAACATGATTGGCCGCAGTCCGCTGATGGTTAAGCTTTTGGAGACCGTGGAGCAGGTAGCCGCAACGGAAGCCACCGTCCTGATTACCGGTGAATCGGGCACGGGTAAAGAAATGATTGCCAATGCCATTCACTATAACAGTTTGCGTAAATCTGCGCCATTCATCAAGATTAATTGCGCGGCGCTTGCCGAGTCGCTTTTGGAGTCGGAACTCTTCGGGCACGAAAAAGGAGCTTTTACAGGAGCGGATAAAAGAAGAGAAGGAAAGTTCCAACAGGCGGATGGCGGTAGCATATTTCTGGATGAAGTAAGTGAAATGTCCGCCGCGATGCAAGTAAAGCTTCTGCGGGTTTTGCAGGAAAGGGAATTAACACGAGTGGGTGGCGCGGAAGTGATAGCGGTCAATGTGCGTGTGATTGCCGCATCCAATAAAGATCTGAAAAAAGAAATGGAACAGAAGCGCTTTCGCGAAGATCTGTTTTACAGACTTAACGTTGTGGCTTTGAATGTGCCGCCGCTGAAAGACAGGAAAGAAGATATTCCTCTTTTGGCTAAGCATTTCCTGCAAATGTTTGCCGAAAAGAATAAAAAAAATATCAAAGGTTTCACACCACAGTTGATGGAGAAACTTGTGAAATATAACTGGCCCGGTAATGTTCGTGAACTGATGAATGCGGTGGAAAGAGCCGTTGTTCTATCCCGTTCCGAATATCTTGATGCTGACAAGCTGGTGATGCTGATGGCGGATAGTCCAACCGCTGCAGGTATTGATCAGTTTAACATACCGGAGAATGTGCCGCTGGATGAGGGAGAAAAGAGGATCATTTTGGAGGCAGTCAATGCTTGCGGCGGCAACAAAAGCGAGGCCGCAAGACGCCTGGGCATTACTCGAAAAACTCTCCGCAAAAAATTGGATAAGTACAAAAATGCCGAGACCATATAATGGGGATTACAATTGCTATCCGAAGTTTCCTGCTGATTTCGTTAAACTTCATTTGTCATCCCATGTTACAGAAAGGAAGACATTTTAGCTGGGTATGCATAGACCGGATTAGGATTTGTTCCTCTTTTGTTTCCACGAGATGTAATCCTCAAGTTTCTTGATTGCATCAATGGGTGCGTTGACGAATTCTACTCCCGCCTCATAAGACTCATCCTCAATGACGATTTTAATCCACTTTACTTTTCCGATGGCGATTATCTTTTGCTGCAGAGTCTTTAATGTGAAATCTACCATGAGGAGGGTGTCTACAGGCAAAAGAAAATTACCCTTAATTTTAGCACCGGACACAGAGATATCCTCGCTATGGTTATATATGATTTTTTCTTTTGGAAGATTTTTTTTATTGGAGACAACAGTTATGGTAACCTCGTTCTCCTCTTCCAATCTCGGTGCTCCTCTGTTTTCGTACATGACTCTTCAGTCTCCTTCTTTTCAGAATGCCCCTTTAGAAATACTATAGAAGTATGGATCTTATGTCAATTTTTTTATAGTAAATATACTAATTTCCTCTTTATAAAAATAATGAATAGTGCTATTATAGTGTTGAAGTTATCGGAAAAAGCGAAGTCCGGATATTAATTGTCATGGAGGAAATGACGATGAAACCAAAGAATGTTCAGAGTATTATTTGTTTAGTAATTTTTTTACTCTTTACAAGTCAGGCGTGGGCAGCAAACTGGATATATTTTGATACAGCTGCCGTTGGGGATGTGTATTATGATAAAAATAGCATAAAAAAAGAGGATAAAAACATTATTTCTGTGTGGAATAAAAATATATTAAACGAAAAAGGAAAAACAAAGTATTATTCAATGCTCAAAGGAATCCACAAAGCGCCCCAAAATCCTTCCATGTTGGGTTATTATAAAAAGTTGATGCAAATTGACTGCGCAAACAGAAAAATTAAAGATATTTCTGTTATTTTTTATAATGAAAAAGATAAGGTTGTTTATAAGTCACCGAAAAGTGAATCTGGTGAATGGAATGATATCCTTCCCGATACAGTTGGTGAAAAATTAATCAATATAGTTTCTTGCGAACCTGTTACTTCAAAGGAAGCTGTTGTTGCTACTAAAGTTGAGGAACCTGTTACTCCAAAGGAGGTTGTTGTTCCCAAGGTTGAGGAACCTGTTATTCCAAAGGAGGCTGTTGTTGATTCCAAGGTTGAGGAGTCTGTTGCTCCAAAGGAGGCTGTTGTTGCCCCCAGACCGCTTTTTGCTGCCTTTTCCGGTCATGTTGCATCTTTCAAAAGTGAAGATAATGCGGTTATATTCGTTAAAAAAATGAAGGCCAAGGGGCTGGTTGCCTTTTATCAGAAGGAAGACGTTCCCGGAAAGGGAGAATTTTACAGAGCATACATTGGCAGATACAAAACCAGTCCACTTGCATACAAAGCTTTGACCAAACTAAAAAAAGCCGGTGAAATTAATTTTTTCAAAATTCAAAAGATGGCAGGTAAAAAAGGGGAAGTAGCGACAAGGGAAAAGGAGAGCGGTGCGCGAAAGAACGAGCCAGCCCAGAAAACAAAAAACAAGACTGAACGTTCCATCGATACCCGGAATTATTATAAAGGAATAAAGGGAATTGTTTTAAAGAATGGAAAAGTCGTTAAGGGGCAGATAATAAGTGTCTATAATGATGTCCTGAAGATTCGTACAAAACATGGTAAAATCTTATCTTATTCTTTTATGAAAGTTAAGAAATACATAACAGAATGAAAAATATGAACTGGTATGCGGGGTCAGTAATGACCCCGCTCTTTTTGCATTGCCCCCTCCCTAAATTACTGGCTTAACTTTGGGGATGGCTTTTCAAAAGTTATTATTATGTATTTCAGAAATATTATAAAGGAGGTAATCCGATGAAGAAGTTAATTTTTAAAATATTGTTTTTAACATTGGTAATTTTCGCGCCGATTTCGGCAATGGCCGGAATAAGTGTGCATATTGACATTCCTTTGCCCCCGCCGATTATTTTTCCTGCGCCGCCAATGCCGGTAGTAATACCGGAAACGGATATCTATGCCGTACCTGATGTGAAAGAAGATATATTCTTCTACGGCGGTTGGTGGTGGCGTCCCTGGGAAGGCCGCTGGTACCGCTCACATTACTACGACAGAGGTTGGGCTTATTACAGAGGTGTACCATCTTTTCACAGAAATGTTCCTCCTGGTTGGAGGAACATTTTCAGGGATAGACAGTGGAAAGGACATCCATGGGAGCATCAACGGGTACCGCATCAGGAACTCCAACGCAATTGGCAGGGATGGCAAAAAAACAGGCACTGGGAACAAAAAAAATGGGGTGTCCAAGGATTGCCTCCAAAAGGACAACCCCCAAAAGGTATGAATAGGCCACAGCAACGAGGGAAGGACAAACCTCAACCCGGACATTAGCCAGATCAACACCCGTAAATTAAGTACTGTAATTAAACAACGGGATTTAATTTAATACTGCCAGCTTTGATAATCGAAAGATTTTTAAAGCTGGCATTTTTTGTGACCTTGATCTTCAAATATTACAAAATATTTTCTTGTGGACTAGCAGGTGAACTCATAAAGCCCTGATTTTCCCTTTTAAAAAAAAATAATAGTGCTATGCTGATACTTAATCCGTTAGAAAAAGTGAAGTTTGGATTTTAATTGTTAAGCGATACTGTAGGGAGATAAAATCATGAAAAGATGTCCTTATTGTCAGAAAGGTAATGACGACGAAGAAATACAATGTTGGAACTGTGGTGAATGGTTTGACACAGTATCGCCATCTCAGCAAAGGACTGTTGTCAAACCTCCTAAAAAGGAACAAAGTCGCACAGATTCTATTGATTGGCAAACAAAGCTAGAGAGAACATTAAATGAGTATAGTACACATATCATATCAATTATTATCATAGCTGGCCTTCTGTTCATAATTTTACAAATGTCAAGCTTCAACAAAAGCGCGAAACAAGTAATAGGGGTTACATCCCCGAAAGTTGATTCTCCTGCCGCTCCAGAACCAGAACCTGTCCCAGCACCAGAGGTCGTTCCAGCACCAGAGCCTGTTCCAGCATCAGAGGCTGTTCCAGCACTCGACTCGGCTATAGACCTGTTTAATAAAGCGTTATCTCTGTGCGAAGGTACCAAATGCACCGACCCCCAAAAGGCTATTGAATATCTGAATAAAGCAATCCATTTACAACCGGATTTTGCAAATGCATACGGTGCCAGGGGAAATGCTTATGGAAATCAGAGGCAATATCAACTAGCCTTAAAGGATTACGATAAGGCCATCAACCTGATGCCTGATAAAGCGGTTTTTTTCAATAACAGGGGAAATGTTTATAAAGACCTGAATAAGTATCAACTAGCCATAGAGGACTATAATGAAGCCATTCGCTTAAAACCGGATAATATAGAGGCATATCACAACAGGGGGAATGCTTATTTTATACAGGGCAACTACGAACTTGGTTGTCCTGACGCGCAAAAAGCGTGTGAGTTAGGAAATTGCCAGTTGTTAGAATGGGCTAAAGATAGGAAATACTGTCGTTGATTTGTAAGGGAACTCTAGAACGGATTACAATCTGATCTTTACCCCGCTGCAGAAAGCCCCCAGCTTCCGCTGGGGGTTGAATGCTTTCTGCCAATCGCGGGATGTCGCGTTTTGGAAAGAAGCCTCCGGTTCCTGCCGGAGGGGCTCCACTAAAAAAAGTGGAAGTCTTATTAATTTGCATGCGCATTCCCTTCAGGCTCGTCCTCCTGTTTTCATTATGGATTTTAAATGGGATTCGTGTTACAAAAATTACATAAAGTAGCGGAGTATCTTGTGGGATTATAATTTCTTATTCGTCGCAAGCGACGGGGAATTTAACCCATAGAGATTAAACAAGGAGAAAATAAAATGAAAAGAATACTTTTAACATTGTGCGTATTTATCGCTTTGGCATCTCCGGCTAATGCGGGGTTTTATTATTGTGTAGACAAGGACGGAAACAACTTCCTTACCGATAATCCCCCGCAAGATGCAAAATGCAAATCTAACGGAGGGGATAACGAAAGTGCAAACCAGCAACAGGAAAGTGATGTTGAGGTTCAACAAAAGAATCAGGATGATAAAACGGAAAACCCCAAAGAAGACATTAAAAAATTAAGAAGCATACCACGACCGAGTTATTGATGATATTACAGAATACACATTTCTAATTGCAATTTACTTTTCAGAATAACCAGAAATAAAAATAAATCATATCGACGGGTAGCAATAGGGAAGCAATGGGAAAAATGATTGAGGAGATGATTTATATAAGTTATTGATTTTATTTGGCTGGGGAATAAGGATTCGAACCTTAATAAACGGAGTCAGAGTCCGTTGTCCTACCATTGAACGATTCCCCAGTAAGGAATTTTAAAACGCCGTCCTTCCGATTCTTTTTGGTGAACCTGCTTTCGAACGGCGTGAATATAATGCGATTGACATCCTATGTCAACAAATTTTCTTCATAAGAACCTGTAAAAGGTAACCATGCTATGAAATCAATATACAAGGCAATATGCGTTGCGTGGCTTGGTTTTTGGGCGGCATTTGCGACTGTTACCTTTGGTATCCCCGTCATGGTCGCAGGCCTGTTAAGCCGTACCGGCAATCTCGCATTCTCCATTTCCAAGCTCTGGACTTACACCATGCTTGCCGTATCTTTTGTTCGTACGGAAATAAAAAACAAGGATAAGATTCTAAAGGGAACATCATATATCATTATTTCCAACCACCAATCGCATTATGACATCATCGCGTTGGTTACCAGGCTGGGCATTCAATTCCGATGGATCATTAAAAAAGAAATTCTCAAAATCCCGATTTTCGGATACGCTTTGAATGCCTCACGAAATATATTTATTGACCGATCCAATACCACCAGCGCAATTGAAAGCATCAATAAAGGATTTGATCGTTTACCCAAAGGCGTGAGCGTGATGGTATTTGCCGAAGGAACCAGATCACCTGATGGGAATATTCACGAATTCAAAAAGGGAGGATTTATAGCAGCCGTCCAGCGGAAGATTCCTATACTACCGGTTACGGTCAATGGAAGCAGGCGCGTCATGCGTAAGGGAAGCTTTACCTTGAAGCCGGGAAAGATCCAGATCATCATCGGGGATCCCACAGATGCAAGCAGCTATACAATCGACACAGTTCAAGAGCTTATCGACAAAACGCGTCAGACGATCATGGCGAATTTCGATCCCGAGCATGTTCCCCAATAGCCTGAATAACCTGGAAATAACGCAGGGTCACGACAGGACACAAGTGGGAAAGAACTGTTGAAACAGGTCATTATCCCTTTTAAAAAATAATTATTAGTGTTATTATGATACCTACTCAAGGAAATAATTAAAAAATGAAGAAAGATATATCATCTATACCAGATATTCGTAAAGCGGCCAAGCAGGGGGATGCAGATGCCATGTTCGAACTGGGTGTTATGCATCATGAAGGCAAGGGCGTTCCCCAGAACGATGTGAAAGCCGCAAAGTGGTATCGTAAGGCGGCTGAACAGGGACATGCAGACGCGCAATTCGTCCTTGGTACGATGTACAAAGAAAGCATAGGCGTGCTTCAGAGCGAAACCGAAGCTGTAAAGTGGTATCGTAAGGCGGCTGAACAGGGACAAGCAGACGCCCAGTTTAATCTGGGTATGCTGTATCAGGAAGGTGAAGGCGTTGAGCAGGATGATGATGAGGCTGTAAAGTGGTATCGTAAGGCGGCTGAGCAGGGGCACACAGAAGCTCAGAACTGGCTTGCCAATATATACCGGGAAGGAATATTTGCTCCGCAGAACGATGCCGAAGCCGTAAAGTGGTATATCAAAGTGGCTGAACGTGGAGATGCAGAAGCACAGAATATACTTGGTATGATGTATGTGGAAGGCAGAGGCGTTCCACAGGACTATGCGGAGGCCGCGAAATGGTATCGTAAAGCGGCTCAGCAGGGACATGCGGAAGCCCAAAGCACACTGGATATAATCAGCCAAGAACTTAAAGATGTTCCGCAGGACGATGCTGAAGTCGCAAGGCAGTCTCTCCAGGCGGATGATCAGTCTGCTGTGGGCGCTCAATTTGAAATTGGCAGGATGTCCGTAAACAGCTTAAGCGTTGAGCATGATGATGCTAAAACCATTAAATCTTATCTCAAGGCGGCTGAAGAGGGACACGCAGAGGCCCAAACCATACTGGGTATGATGTACAAAGAAGGCAAAGGTGTTCAGCAAAACGATGCCGAAGCCGTGAAATGGTTTCTTATGGCAGCTCAGCAGGAAGACGCGAATGCCCAGCTCAATCTGGGCATTATGTACCAGGAAGGTGAGGGTGTTCCGCAGGACGATGCCGAGGCTGCAAAATGGTTTTTAAAATCTGCCGAGCAGGGAATCGCAACTGCCCAGTTTAATCTTGGTGTCATGTATCAAGACGGTCTCGGCGTTCCACAGAATGATAAAGAGGCTGTAAAGTGGTATCTCCAGGCGGCCGAACAGGGACAAGCAGATGCCCAAACCGTACTCGGTATGATGTACAAAGAAGGTAAAGGCGTTGAGCAGGACCATGCTGAAGCTGTCAAGTGGTATCTCCAGGCTGCGCAGCAGGGATATGAAGACGCTCAATTTGAAATTGGCGGAATGTACATAAACGGTTTAGGTGTTTCTCAGGACTATGCCGAGGCTGCAAAATGGTATCGTAAAGCAGCCCAACAGGGAAATGCGCATGCCCAGTATAATCTTGGTTTGATGTACCAAGACGGTTTAGGCGTTCTTCAGGATGATGCTGAAGCCCTGAATTGGTTTCTTGAGGCCGCCGAGCAGGGACAGGCCGGTGCCCAAACCATACTCGGTATGATGTACAAAAAAGGTTTAGGTGTTCCCCAGAAGGAAGTTGACGCTGCAAAGTGGTATCGCAAAGCGGCTGAGCAGGGAATTTCAAATGCCCAGTATAATCTTGGTTTGATGTACCAAGACGGTTTAGGCGTTCCTCAGGATTATGCCGAAGCCCTGAAATGGTTTCTTGAGGCGGCAGAGCAGGAAGACGCAAAGGCCCAGTTCAACTTGGGTATTATGTATCAGGATGGTGAAGGCGTTCTTCAGGATTATGCCGAAGCCCTGAAATGGTTTCTTAAAGCAGCCCAGCAAGAAGACGCAAAAGCGCAGTTTCGTATCGGTTGGATTTATCAGGAAGGCAAAGGCGTTCCCAAGGACGAAGCTGTGGCGTTGGAGTGGTATCGCAAGGCTGCCCAGCAGGGAAATGCAGATGCTCAGTTCAATCTGGGTTTGAAGTATTTTTACGCTGAAGGCGTTAAACGAGACACTGCCGAGGCTGTGAAGTGGTATAGGAAGGCGGCTGAACAGGGACACGTCGAAGCCCAGAATTGGCTCGGCGATTTATACCAAGATGGTATATTTGTTCCTCAGGACGATGCCGAGTCTGTCAAGTGGTATGGTAAGGCCGCTAAAAAAGGAGATGCAAAAGCGCAGTCAAAACTGGAAGAGATGAAAGATAAATATAATATTAAGTAAGCTCGACAAATACTTCTTCCCGCCATCCTAAATCTTTAACCTGAGGCTTCATATCAAAAGAACAGAAAATGCGGCCAGCAGAAGCATTCCCCATGTGGTGACATCCATACCCGCTAAGGGGATCAAGATCAGGCTGCCAATGAGAGAACCAAGGCATCCGCCGATGAGGTCAGCCGAGTATAGCGGTGAAATTACGTTTTTCTGGTCTTCAATTTCATGAAGGCTGGTGTAGGCAAATATACCGGCGACTAAAAAACCGGTTGCCGCCAGCAAAAATGAAATCTGGAACAAACCGGCAGAGATGTTCATTGTTACGCTCATTTCCACAGATGCGCACAAAAAACAAAATCCGATGAGCAAATTTATACCATGCCATCGGGAAAGGGTTTGATTGTCAACCTGCCTGCGTATCTTCTTATTGATAACTATTGCGCCCACAGCAAGACCAGCCATAAAACTCATCAGCAGCAGTCCTATATCCTGATAGAGCACCCCGTGTTTTACCTGATAATAAAGGATGAGGATTGTTTCCAGAACCATACCCGTAAATCCTGCTGCGGCCACCAGCATCACGCGGCGCAGGGTCGGCATTAAGCGGCTTAAAAGAAAGATGATGGGCAGGCTTATCCACAACAACAATGATAAAGGCGGTTTAAAAAAAACCTTATTCATGATTGAAGATGGATCAACCACAGCGATGCGCGGAAAAAATTTAGACAACCAGATGATGAAGGCATACTGATAACAAACAGGTCTGATGTCGGTATTAGGCTGCGCTTTTTCCCTCTTAAGTAAATCTCTGATTTTGAAAAATCTGTCGTTTGTAAAAAGGTATCTGATGTAATTCGGTGAAATTAACCTTGTCGCTATTTTTCGGTCCTGTAACCGGCGGGACATGACCTCCGGCGTGCGGGGCAGCGGCGTAAAAGAAGCGGTTACAACGTTTGTTGTTCCCGGAAGAAAGAGTGCCTCAGGAAAAACAGATTGCAGAGCATTATAGATACTCGTATTGCGGCCAGTCAACGGCTTCGTCCATAGATTTTCGGCTGTGCGGAGTCTGAAGCCCAGAATTCCCCCGGGATTAAGTTTTGCGGAACATTGTTGGAAAAACTCCCGCGTATAGAAGCGATTTGCCTGTCCCGAGGACGGTTCCGGCATGCCGACCAAAATAAGATCGTACGTGCCGCTCTTTTTCAGATACTGCCGGGGATCGGCAAATATAATATGGACGTTCGGTTCTCCAAGCGACTTCCTGATGTCATCAGGAAGATATTGCGTGACCATGTTCAGCATGACGGGGTTGAGTTCGACATAATCAATTCGCCTCGGCGCATACTTCGCTATTTCTCCGACGAGCCCTTCAATTCCGCCCCCCAGAATCAGCACGTCCTGCGGATTCGGGTGCTGGAGGGCTGCTAAGTGGCAGAAATACTCGGCTTCGGTGCCTTCAGTTTCAAATGAAAGGGCGTCATTTTCAAAAACGGATAACTGATTATACAGCCTTGTCGCGGTAATTCTGCCATATGGGGAATCGCTGCTTTCCAAAAGATTCGGGTGATTCCACATCGTCATCCGGCGATCCAGATACGATGTCTTCCACAGGAGCGCCAGAAAGATGCAGGCCAAGACAGTTGCCGTCCAGCGCAGAGGCGATGTCCTTAATCCTCTTAAAACGATTAGGGGTGTTATGACTGAGGCAAGAGCACAAATAAACGCTATGGAGCAATTCCGAAATCCCCACATGATGAAAAGAGTGGAAAACAATCCGCCGATTAATCCGCCCGCGCTTTCAATAGCATAGGCGACGGCCAGCGTCCTGCCGTCTGACACGTATGCACTTGCGGTCCACTGGAATAAAACGCCGGACAGCAACCCCGCGGGCAGGACGGAAATAACAGCAACAATCAATTGCTGAAAAAAGGTAAGATAAGCTCCGGGCACTCCGCCAAAGATCAGACGGCTGGAACGGATGAACGCAATATCCAGAGGAAGGGCGATTCCGAAGATGATAAAAAGTATCGCAATGTGGTTGGGCGATGAGAAACGAACTCGGCGTCCGATGACTGCGCCTGCAGCAGTCCAGAACAACCATATTCCCAGGGACAGGATGTAAATCAATTCCACCCCGTAGAAGGAAACATTCAATTCTCGGAGAAGGACAACCTGTCCCAGAATTGAAATCAACCCGATGGCGAAAAGATAAATGGTCATTATGTTATTTGAACTCGGATTCGCCGAATACTACAGCCTGAAAGGTTGAGAATTGCGCTCCCTGTTTCCAGCATCCTGTCTCCAAGCCCGCCTTTCTGCAAAGATTATCCAGCATTTCTTCACGGTTCCATCCTTGTTCCGGCGCTACTTGGGGAAGAAAAACGGCGTGATAGCCGTCTTTGTCAAGCAGGACGCCGTCCCTGCCGATAACAATATCTCCTGCTCCGGATACTTTTTTCATCGGTGTCAGCACGGAGATTTCTATTTCGATATCGTTCAGTTCATCGGCGGTTAACTGGTTAAACCGTCTGTCATTAAAAGCCGCCTGAATAGCCATAGCTCCGACGATCTTGACAAGCGGTTCATCTCCGATCATCCGGCCAATACAGCCGCGAAGCTCGCCTTTTTTCTTGAGTGTCACAAAAGCGCCCCGCGGCTGTTGAAGAGTCGAGTTGAAACCCCTGGCCAACGGAACCGTATCCGTTAGAAATAATCGGGATAAGGTTTCCCTGGCAAAAGCAAGTAATGTCTTTTTATCTGATGACGTAAGCGCAGCGGAGGAAACGGTCGCCGGTATCGGTTGAGCGGATACGCTGCTGTTTATCCCCCCGCCTTCCGCCGTTAATACAACCGCTCCATAGCCTACGACACGCGAGCTATCACCTACAGACGTATCTCCTGAATTGGCGTAACTGATAATCTCTCCGCGGGTGGCGCCCAAAGATTTTGCCGCCGCCATTGCCGCCATGATTGGAGATGAGCCGCAAGCGCTCGTAAAAAGGTTGGGAATATTTTTATCTCTATGCGCCTGCAGTGTCGCTCGAAACGCTGTGGGGTCTAACCCGGCAATGGCTACCAGGGTCTCTTTGTCTACGATTTTTGCATCTTCCGCAGAAGGATAGTGAGAAAGATCGGAACTCGCGACAATCAAAGCCCTTTTGTTTTTCAGAACCTTCGCCAGCGCCTGGCCGAAGCGAATACATACCTGCATGTCTTGTGAACCAACAACGACGGGGACAATTTTTGCTTTAGGAAATACAACCTGGATAAAGGGCACCATTACTTCGACGGAATGCTCACTTTCATGAAGTGTTTTATCTAAAACACAATCGGCAGGATCTTCTTTTATAAGCGCGGATATAATATTTTTTTCCACCGGCGCCGTACCGAGGGGAGTGCGAAAACCGTCGCCCGGATAAAGCGAAATTTTCTGAAAATCAGAGCTTGTATGGTTTGTTCCCAGGATGACGATCACATCGTATTTTTGATTGGCGACTTGCTTGAATCCATCAGCGCAAATCTGACCGGAAAATATGTAGCCGGCATGGGGAACCACAATGGCAATTGGTTTTTTAACTTGGACAGGAACCGCGTCCTGAAGGAATTTTTCGATGGCGAGTTTAAGCTTCGCTGCGGATTCAGGATAGAACTTTCCCGCGACAGAAGGTTCACGAACATCAGAGTCCGACCCTTTATTTGCCTGGCAAGCCGTGGCAAAACAGAAAACGACTAGAAACAATGCAAGGTTCAATTCTAATATTTTCATTTTCTTATAACCTCCTTTTATACCAAGTGGAGCCACTCCGGCAGGAGCCGGAGGCTCCTTTCCAAAACGCGACATCCCGCGATTGGCAGAAAGTATTCAACCCCCAGCGGGAACTGGGGGCTTTCTGCAGCGGGGTAAACCAACCTTTTAATATCCGATAGCTAATTGGTATTATGCCCATACACCGGCAATTGCCCGCCCGCAGAATTTACAATGCCCATCCTTTATGTTCATCGCGGTTATGAAAAACCCCTGCCGCTCTACCACAACCTTTTTACACTTCGGACAGTAGGTGTGATTTCCCGGATGGCCTGGCACATTACCCACATATGGATAATGCATCCCTTTGCTCATGGCCATGTTATAGGCGCGTTCCAGCGTGGCAACAGGCGTGGGAGGGAGATTCAACAGTTGGTAATCGGGATGGAAGCGGGTGAAGTGAACAGGAACATCGGGACCCACTTCGCCCAAAATCCAGCTTATCAGTTCCTGCAACATCTTGTCTGAATCATTTAATGTGGGCACAACCAGATTCACAATTTCCAGATGGACGCGGTTCTTTGCTATTTGTTTGATGCTTCTGAGAACGGGACGCAGCTCTACTCCGCACGCGGTGCGATAGAAATCCTCGCTGTACCCCTTCAGGTCGATCTTAATAGCGTCAAGCGTCTTGCACATTTCCGCAAGAGGCGCCTCGTTCATGAATCCGCAGCTTATCAATACTGAGCGAATGCCCTGCTTTTTCGCGTCCCGGGCAATGTCGGTCAGATATTCCGTGAAAACCGTCGGTTCATTATAAGTAAAGGCGATAACAGGCGCTTTGTTGTCTTTAGCGCCAGCGACGATCTTGGCCGGCGGCGTAAATGCAACCTGAATATCTTCCGGTGACGCCTGAGAAATTTCCCAATTTTGACAGAACTTGCATCTGAGTGGACAGCCGGCGGTGGCAAGAGAATACGCCGCAGACCCAGGCAGGTAATGGTAAAATGGTTTTTTTTCAATCGGATCAATATGGATGGATACGGGACGGCCATAGATAAGACTCTTCAGCTCTCCGTTGACATTCATGCGTGTCCGGCACCTACCCCTTTGACCGTTGACAATAGCGCAGCCATTAGCGCAGAGAAGACATCTGACAATGGTTTCCTCCGGGGGATAGCCATCGCCTTTTATAGTTAACGGCTTCCAATAACGTGCCTTCGGAGCTGAACGAACAAGCTCATCTAAGTAAGTATCTCCAAAGGCAAGACCAGAATCGCCGCCAAACAAAAATCTCTGCCAGTCAGTATCGACCAGAATCATGCCCGCGCCGCCGACTGTTGCGGCCAGCTTTGCCAGTGTTACTAAAAAATCACGTCTTGAAATCATGATATCCTCAAAAGATTTCTCATCGTAGATCAAGTATTACACCGTTTTATATTGTTGGATTATAGGAGAAATGAGAGCGGTAAGTCAATGGGAAAGAGGGGATATGGGAAATAGGGATAGGTTTCCCCATGGAAAGAGAAAAGCAGAATTACTAGTGTAGTGTTACATAAATATCTTTACAGTATGTCATTTCGAAGCGAAGCGAGAAATCTTAATGATCATTAGAATATACAAGATATCTCCCGTTGGTCGATATGACAAGATTTCAGCGTAACACCACACTAGGAATATCTTGGGAAATCGCCGCCGCCTTGCTGAAAATTTAAATCCGTTGCACCAAGTTCTACCTGACCACCGTATATTCGTTCATAACTTTCAGCTTTTCGATGATAAACTGACGAACCATTTGCGCCGTATCTTCAGACGATAAATTTTCAAAAGCCGAATACGGGATCTCTTCAAAAATTTTGACATAAATTTTCTGAACGCCGGTAAAGTTCATGCTGTATTTGGGCAGGGCTCTGTTTGTCCCGCTGATGACAATAGGAAGAATGGGTACTTTCTTTTTTTTCGCCAGTTGAAAAGAGCCGAGTTTGAAAGCCTTAACTTCGCCATCGTGAGAACGCGTTCCCTCAGGGAACATGAAGATGGAACTTCCTTCATCCAGGCGCATTTCACATTCCCGCAGCATCTTTGCAACGCTTTCCTTATCACCTCGTTTCAGTTTAATATAACGGTTAAGAACCATATTCCAGCCGATCAGCGGCACGCGGAATATTTCAATTTTAGACACCCATTTGTAGTGAAAAAAAAGCCGGAAGGCAACCAGAATATCCAGCTGCGACTGGTGGTTGGACACAATCACATACGCCGCATCTTTCCGAACATTCTCGCGTCCCTCAGTGCGTATCCGCCAGGCCGGCATCGTCCATGTATAAAAAGAACCCCAAAAACAGGTAAACAAATGCAATAAACGCAAACGCCGGTCAAAGGGATAAGTAAGCAGGCGCAAAAACAGGGCAATGAAAAAAAATGGAATACTTGTCAATGCGATAAAGATAAGAAAAAAACAACTTATTAATCGGTTTAGCATATTCAATCCACTAATTAACAGTTTTTAAAACGCACAAAACGATGCAATGTATAGTAAAGAAGCAAGGTCTCTGTCAATAAAATTTATAAATAAATTTGGCAGACAATGGCTATTCTAGCTATACAAATCGCATGTTCCTATTTCTACCGCGCTCTATTTTTTTGCTTTCTATTCATTTATTTAATGATAGAATATTTCCGCAAATGAAAAGTATTTGAGGGCCATTAATGAAACTGCTTATCCGTGGTGGAAGTATTGCCGCAGGTCATGGTGTGCTTAAAAGTTATGCAGATATTCTCGCAGAATCACTTCTTAAGAAAGGAATTGAGGTGATTAACCGGTCAAGATACAAAGAAACGTCTTTTGATGGCATCGGCACATTCAACGAGGACATTGCCAACTTTAAGCCTGATATTCTTCTTATCCAATTCGGTGTTGATGATGCTTTCGAATATGTATACCGCTCTGAATTTCAGGAAAATATCGTCCAAATGATCAAGCTGGCGCGCCTTCGCTTCAATCCCGTCATCTTGCTGGCTACTTCCCACACATTCGATAATCCAAACGATATGGATGCTGTTAATATCTTTTACAGGTCTTTGAAGATTGTGGCTTCAGACCTGGGCTGTGAATTAATTCCGGTACACAACTACTGGGCTGGTTATCTTGAAGAAAATAATCTATGTAATAAGGACTTGGTCTTGTTAGATTCCAGGTATCCCAATGAGAGAGGACATCGGGTAATTGCAGAGGCGATGATTAAATGGTTATTCCATTTTTAAATCAATGATGATATCGCGGCGGCTAGGAGAAGGTGACGAGACGTATTTATATATACGTTGAGGAAGCCGACGACGCCAACAAAGATAGCGCTTGATTTAGAAATGGAATTGGGCAAAATCTTTGACTATCTTCAAAATAATTAGAGACGGGAGTTATGTATGAAGGATTACGGTATCAGTCTTAAGCGGCAAGGACACATAGCAGTCATTACCCTTGATCGGCCGGCAAAACAAAATGCTCTCGACCAGCACATGTGGGACTGTTTTGATAACGTGGTTGCCGAGCTCAAGTGCAGCCTTCCGCGGGTGATCGTCCTCACCGGCGCCGGCGACAAGGCTTTCTGTGCAGGATTTGACGTGAACCCGGAGAATCCTTTGCTTACGCCATTATTAGCCGCAATGGAGAGTCACGATAAAGGCCCGGCGTACGACCTCATCCGCCGCGTAAGGACAAGCACCGACAGCCTTGTCTCGTTGCCGGTACCGATCATCGCCGCAATTAACGGACTGGCTTACGGCGGTGGAGCCGAAATCGCCTCCCGTTGTGACCTGCGGGTCATGGATCCCGGAGCCGTGATCTGTTTCTCCGAGGTGCGGCTTGGCCTTATGCCGGACCATGGCGGAGTCGTGGGACTCACCCGCCTCGTGGGCGCTTCCCGGGCTGCCGACCTCATCCTCACTGCCCGGAAGGTGGGTGCAGAAGAGGCCTTACAACTCGGTTTGACCAACCGCATCAGTGCACCGGGCAAGGCTCTTGAGGAAGCATTGTCTCTTGCTCTTTCCATCGCGCAAAACGGCCCTCGTGCCGTCCGCCATGCCCTATCCGTGATCAGAAAAACTTGCGATCTGACAACTCAAGAAGCTTTGGAGCTGGAGACGGAAGAAGCAGTCACCCTCATTGCGAGCGGTGAAAGCATCCATGGCGTTTCCGCCTTTCTCACACGGCAGAAACCAAATTTTCCGGAACCAGAGGAATACTAAAGTTGATCTGAGTGAATTTTGCTCGTGAAGATAATCAGGGACAACCTTTTTCATTTTGACAGTTGAAGTTTTGAACTTCCTTGAAATCCAGTGATTAAGGGGACTTACCCAAGGCTCACTTATTTTTGACAGATAAAATTATTCTTGTTATACTTTATCCATCAGAAAAAACGTAAACTTATAAAAAATGGAATACATATGGTTTCTGTCGATGTAAAATCTAATTTGCTGAGTTGGGCATGTGAACGTTCTGGTATTGATTTTTTTACTTTAAAACATCGTTTTCCAAAGTTGGCTGATTGGGAAAGTGGCCATATTAAACCAACGCTTAAACAGATTGAAAAATTTGCCAAAGCAACACACACTCCCGTCGGGTATTTTTTTCTTGAAGAACCGCCAGTTGAGAATATCCCAATACCTGACTTTCGGACAATTATAAACGAATATACCGTAAGGCCAAGTCCAAATTTGTTGGACACCATATATATTTGTCAACAACGCCAGGAATGGTATCATGATTATGCCCGTGCTATGGGTGAAGAATCGCTTGCATTTGTGGGATCGGTTTCCACTAAAGATGATGTAATAAAAATAGCAACCGAGATGCGTCAATTCATTGGATTTGATATTGCGGAGCGCAAGAAGATGCCAACATGGGCAGAAGCATTACGTCAGTTTATTGATCAGGTTGATTCTATTGGAATTATGGTTATGTGTAGCGGAGTTGTGATGAATAACAACTATCGTCATCTCAATCCTGAAGAATTTCGCGGCTTCGCGATGACAGATGAATTAGCGCCTCTCGTATTCATTAACGGCGCAGACACCAAAGCAGCGCAAATGTTTACGCTTGCTCATGAAATTGCACACATCTGGCTCGGATTGTCCGCTATTTCCGATGTCCAAGCGTCCTGGATATCTGATCATCAAGTTGAGCGTTGGTGCAATCACGTTGCTGCTGAATTTCTTGTCCCTCTAGATTTAATAAAGCATGATTTCCAAAATAATGCAGATTTGCAGGATGAGTTAAATAGATTAGCGCGATATTTTAAAGTCAGTACATTGGTTATTTTGCGTCGAATTTATGATGCAGGTGGAATTACTTTAAATAAGTTTCATCAGGTTTATCAAATGGAATTGGAGCGACTGATAAGTGTAGTTGCGAAAGGTGGCGGAGGTAATTTTTATCTTACACAGGCGGCGCGCGTAAGCAAACGTTTTGCACGCGCACTGATCGCTAATACATTAGAGGGTCAAACCCTTCATCGTGATGCTTTTCGTATGCTTGGATTCTCCAAGTTGACAACATTCCATGAACTCGGACAGAGCTTGGGAGTGTTGTAATGGCATATCTTCTCGATTCAGATGTATTCATTCAGGCAAAAAATCTTCATTATGGCTTAGATTTTTGCCCTGCTTTCTGGCAGTGGCTAATAGAAAATAATACGGCGGGTATTGTCTTTAGTATCGAAAAAGTGGGCGATGAAATTTATGCTGGCGCAGACGAGCTATCTGATTGGGCATCACAGTGTGATGAAACATTCTTTCTCAAACCTGATAAAGCCATAATACCGGCATTAGGAACCGTAAGCCAGTGGGTTACGCAGAATGGTTATGATCCTGCTGCTGTGAGTACATTTCTACAAGTTGCTGATTATTATCTTATCGCACACGCTGTTGCTCATAAATTCATAGTTGTAACTCATGAAAAAGCTGCCGGATCAAAAAAGAAGATTAAGATTCCTGATGTTTGTATCGGTCTTGGTGTGAAATGCGTGACACCTTTTGAGATGCTGCGCCACGAACGTGCACGTTTCATCTTGGACGCGAAAAAATAGTAGAGAAATTATTTTTAAGAGGGTAAAGAAAATGATAAATTTGAATAAGCCATTGTCAATCGGTTAACATCAATTTAAACTTTCTTTAGAATGGTGATGACATGAAGAAATTATTGAAACCCTGCTTCAGAAACGAAAGCGGGGTTTTGTGTTTTTAAGAGGTTCATTCTTGACGGATATCCTATGCACAAAGATTCTCAAGGAAAGCTGAGTTAATAGACATCAAGGAGGAGATGCTTATGAAATTAAGGTTGTTGCTTTTCATTTTGTATCAAAAGTTGAAAAGGGCCGCGACGAAAAACGCGGCATACCAGAGTTTTCTCGGCGGCATGCAGGTGAAAATAATGATTAAAACAGCCGATGGAAAACATGGAAGGTTGTTCATCTTTGACAGGAGTAAATTGTCAACTCTCACCGGCGGCATCCATCCTTATGACGCGGCGCTTGTCTGGTCTGATTCCAACACCGCTTTCAAGGTGATGGCATCGGGCAGTGATGAACAAACTTTTCAGGCGGCGGCAAAAGGTAATTTAAAGATAGACGGCATGGCGGCTTATATTCAATGGTTTAATGATGGCATAAAGCTAGTCATGAAGTAACGGCATTTTACGAAGTCGTTATTATAAATTTAATTTAATTTTTCTGCATTCAATACAATAGGTGAAAAAGGAGAAAGACTATGGGAACTATTAATGGTGGTCATCTTGTAGGTAAATATTTAAAAGAGGTGGAAAAGGTTGAAATTGTATTCGGCATTTCCGGCGGACATCTCGAGGCGATTCTGGATGGTTTTACTCAATACAAGATTCGCACCATTGATGTTCGGCACGAACAGGCCGCGGCAATGATGGCGCATGCCTGGTATGTGTATACGGGCAAGCCCGGCGTATGCTTCCTGACTGCCGGGCCGGGGTTTACCAACGGTATTACCGGCATTGCGAACGCCTACCTTGATAACGCGCCGCTGGTGGTGCTTTGCGGCAAGCACCCGCTGAAGGAAGATTTGAAGGGTGCGCTTCAGGAAATGAATCAGATGGATGTGGTCAAGCCGATTACCAAATGGGCAGCCACCTGTTACGAGACTAAGCGGATACCGGAATATCTGGCGATCGCCTTCCGGCAGGCTACATCGGGTAGGCCTGGCCCCGTTCTCCTGGAACTGCCGCCCGATATCCTCGGCATAAAAATTGATGAATCCTTGGCGCCGATGCCTAGCCGGCCTACTCGTAAATACACGGTTCATCCCGACGATGCCGACCTGAAAGCAGCGGCGGATATCATCAACAACGCCAAGAAGCCGTTATTTCTCGGCGGAACCGGCGTAGGTTTCAGCTCCTGCACGGATTGCCTCGGACAATTCATTGATAAAACGGGATTTCCCTTTATTCTTCTCAATCACGGCAGGGGAACGCTTCCCGACAACCATCCTCTTTCCATCTGGGATTGCGGCAACGTCGGCATCATGGTGACCGCTGCCCAGGCGGATGTGATTGTCATTGCGGGGCTTCGCCTTAACTGGCTGCTCCAGTCGGGCAACATCATTCCACCCACAACCAAGATTGTGCGTATCGATATCGACCCGCATGAAATCGACCGGAACAGGCAGGCTGATGTCGGACTTGTCGGCGATTGCGGTTCCGTGCTGGGTCAGCTTAATCCGCTGCTTAGCAAAAAGGAGCACGGCGAATGGGTGAAAACGCTGAAAGCGGCAAGCCTATCCATGATTGACGGGGAACTTAAAATCCGTCAGGCGGTATCCGAACCCATTCACCCGATCCGCCTAGCTGCGCAAATCAGTAAATTTGTCGGCGATGATGCGTTTTATGTAATTGACGGCGGCGACACTTCTTATTTCGGACTTGTCGGGTTAATGTCGAAACATAAGGCCGGTGTTATCGGTTCATCTTCGGGACTTCTCGGTTGCCTCGGCACCGGCATTCCGTTTGCCATGGCCGCCAAGCTGGCGCGGCCGGGGATGAAGGTATTGCTGCTCAACGGCGACGGATCTTTCGGCTTTAATGCAATGGAATTTGACACGATGGTTCGGCACAATATTCCGATTGTGTGTGTGGTCAATAACGACTGCGCATGGGGCATGATCAAACACTCCCAGGAAATGTCCATAGGCGCCGAAAGGCTCCAGTGCGCGGAACTGGGCACGATACACTATGAAAAGATGGTCGAAGGGTTGGGCGGACACGGTGAATTTGTCACCAAAGACGAGGATATCATCCCCGCGCTCAAACGCGCCTTTGAGTCCGGGAAGCCGGCCTGTGTGAATGTGATGACCGATCCGACCGTCACCAGTCCGGCAACGGTATTGTTCTACCAAGCGTTGAAGATGGAATGAGACCGGTTCTAAATTAAAGCGCTATCTTTAGTTGGCAGAGAACCCCGGCGCATGCCTGGGTTGTCGACGGTTTTCTAAATATTAAAAAATCCTCCCTAACCCTCCTTTAGAAAAGGAGGGTTTAAGGGAAAATTCATTTTAGAAAAATCCCCCTTTTGTAAAGGAGGAGACAGGGGGATTTGGCATTTTTACGCGCCTTATTGCCGCAATATCATCTTTAATTTAGAAACGGTATAATTATACTGTTTAGGGAGGCCGATGATGAAAGCACTTCAATTTAATGTTAATGTGCCGAAATTTTTAATCATCCAGGCGCTGCGGCCAATCAGCGGAAGCTTCTGTTACCGCGGCCCCTTCTCCACTGTGAAGCTTGTCGATATTCCGGAACCCACGCTTCCCTCGCCGGAGTGGGTGAAGATAAAAACAAAACTCTGCGGGGTCTGCGGCAGCGATATAAATCTCCTCTTTCTAAAGGATTCGCCGACTGCCTCACCCTTCACGTCTTTCCCTTGCGTGCCGGGACACGAGTTCTGCGGCAAGATCGTTGAGACCGGCAAGAAAGTTGACAATTGCAAAACCGGCGATCTCGTTACCGTTGTTCCAGCTCTCAACTGTCATACACGCGCCATTTCGCCGATATGCCGGAGCTGTGCTGCGGGAATAACGGCCAATTGCGATAATTTCGCCGAAGGCGCTTTCTCGCCGGGAATGTTCATCGGCATATGCAAAGATATCAACGGCGGATTTGCCGAGTATATCGTAGCGCATAAAAGCCAGGTCTACGTTGTACCTGCTGGCGTATCGCCGGAATCGGCAACCCTGGTCGAACCGCTGGCCGTGGGTTTGCAGGCTGTGCTGGACAATAGGCCGGAAAACACAGACAAGGTGCTGGTTATTGGCGGCGGCGTCATAGGCGCCATGGTGGTCAAGTGCATGCGCGCGTTGGATAGCGGCTGTGATATCACAGTTGTCGAACCATCTACTTTCGCGGCTGAGTATGTGAAGCAATGCGGCGCCAACCGGATCATCAAAGGCGGAATCATCGACGCCGCTGTGGAGAATGCCGGTGGACGCGCCTATAAACCCCTATTGGGAGAACGTGTAGTGATGGGCGGCTTCGACAAGGTCTATGATACTGTTGGGCACGCCGACACTTTGAATATGGCGCTGCGCGTCACGACCACAAACGGCACGCTTTCCGTCATCGGCATCGGCAAGGAGGTAAAACTTGATCTTACGACGTTATGGCTCAAGCTTCAGACAATAAAAGGTTGTTACGGCTACCGTTATAACAATATCGCGGGAGTCAAAAAACATTCATTTGAAATGGCGCTTGATTTGATTTCATCGAAAAAAATACAGGTGGAGGATATGCTTACCCACAAATTCCCGCTGGAGAAATATCGGGAATTGATCGAGGTCAACGTAAATAAAGATGTCAACCGGGCAATGAAAACCGCTGTCAGCTTTGATTAGAAAAGGAGGCACCTATGAAACAACCGGATATTAGCAGCATCAGCCGCATGAAACTTCCCAACGTGAATCAGATCGGCATCCTTGTTAAGGACATACCGGAAGCGGTGGCCTATTATGCAAAACTCCTCAACATCGGACCATGGTATCGCTCAAACACCGTAAAACATGAAACCATCTATCGGGAAAAACCCACCAATGTCGAAGCCGATATCGTACTTGCCTTTCAGGGCGGTGTGGAGATCGAGCTTATCCAGGTAAAAAGCAAACAGGAGAACGTTTATTCAGATATGCTTGCGAAAAATGGCGGCGGCATCCATCATCTAGGGTTTACTGTGTTGGGTTACGATGATAAACTCGAAAAGATGAAAGCAAACGGCATTGAAGTGCTCCAGTCCGGCGTCATCACCACAAAAGGCTCCGCCGTAACCCGGTATGCTTATTTCGACACCATCAAGCAGTGCGGCATTATATCGGAATTTATCGCTTCAACGCTGATAGGGATCCCGATGCCGCATTGCAAGCTTATCATGGACATAGGCTGCATTACCGGAGATGTGGAACGTGTTAAAGTATAAGTTATTCCATTTCTAAATCAAAGCGCTATTTTTGTTGGCGTCGTTGTCGGCTTCCTCAACGTATGTATAATACGCCTCGTCGCCTCAATATCATCTTTGATTTAGAAATGGTATTAGGTTTCTGCGGTTAATCCACAAATCATTGAACGGATTAACAGCTCATGATTCCGATTGATTCTAAAGAATATTAGCCAGGCGTTTCTCTCAATCATCCATCAAATTGCGCGGACCATAAAGAATGGCCTCCATGATGGGCATATACTGGAAAAAAAGAGGTTTCGAACTCAGGTTGATTTCCTGAAGTTTTTTAGCGATGTCGTGGTTGCCCAGTGAAAGCGTTGCCGCTTTCGAGCTCATGGACTTTCCAAACTCGATTGGATTCATATAAATGTTCGCCGCCAGAGGCACCCCGTCCTTCACGGAGAAAGTCTTAAACCGGTTTACCTTTTCCACGGATGTCTTGAGTTTTTGTCCCTTCAGGATAAGGATATTTTCCCCGCCCTCGGAGAGCGTACAGACGAGTATATCGTTTTCTTTTGTGAATGTGATATCAGCGAGGAATTTGGGATAACCGTACATTTCCACGCCACCCTTACGCGCGCGTTCGGTCGTGACGGGAAGCTGCCAGACGTATGCCGTGAAATATCTCCTTGCCATCATTCCCAGAACGGTGATGCCGGGGATGGCCTTTTTCCGGAAGGTTATGGGGAAGGAGATGGAGAATTCGTTGTAGGGATCGATGTCGGTCCTGCGGTATTCGAATGCAGTAAAGGCAACCAGAGCCCTTCCGCTCATGGCCTCCACAGGGTGCATATCCGGGAGGGGTAGAAGCTTTCTTACCTTGTCGGTGGAGGCGGTGTAGATCGCCGTCATGGACGTGTTATCATAATAGAAAACAGGAAGCTTGCCTTCGAGAGACAAGTCTTTCGTCATCATCTCCCACTGAATAACTCCTTTGAAAAAATCACCTCTTTTCATAAAAACTCCTCTCTCCTGAATGTTTACTGAATTTTAATGATATCCTCATTTGTTATTTGTTGGCGTATCTTTGAACAATCCACCGGCTGAAAAGAGTGATCAAGGTCACGGTGGTTACCGGAAAAAATCGGGTTAACAGATCCAGGGCCTTTGCATCCGCTCCCACAAGGATACGTCTTTTGTTGCGCCTGATGCCGGAGATGATAATTTTTGCCGCATCGTCTGCTGTGATCCGGAAGAATTTTTCTTCGTAAAGGTCTGCTGCCTTTTCCTTGGTTAATTCGAACATGGACCTGTTCACGCGGGCGTTGCGGGCGATGTTGGTCTTGATGCCGCCGGGGTGGACACAACTGACATGGATGCTCGTCCCGTGCATCTCCTGGGCAAGAGTCTCCGTGTATCCCTTGACTGCAAACTTGGCAGCGCAATAGGGGCCGTTGTTGGGGTTCGGCATGATACCGTTGAGGCTGGATATGTTGACGATATGCCCTTCCGGTCGCTTCCTCAAATGGGGCAAGAACGCCATAGTGCCGTACACAACGCCCCAGAAGTTGATACCCATAAGCCATTCAAAATCTTCCAGGGGAACAGTTTCCAGGAAATCCCCCAAGGCAACGCCCGCGTTGTTGATGATAATATCCACGCCGCCGTGGCGTCCGGCCGCCTCATCGGCGTATTGGAAGACCTGTTCACGTTGGGACACATCAACAATATGGGTTGTCACCTTCACTCGATCGCCGACCAGTTTTGCGGTTTCCTGTAAACCCGAGGCATTGATGTCCGCAAGCGCCAGGTTGCATCCCTTGTTCGCCAGGTTGACAGCAAGCATTCTGCCGATGCCTGAAGCCGCTCCGGTGATGGCCGCTGTTTTGTCTTTCAGAATCTTCATTCCTTGTCATCCCACCAATTGTATTTACGCCTGACGGCTTTGAAAAAACTCAAGCCGGTCTCGTCAGATGTTGTTTGCGCCAGTCTCCACAATCCGCCGGATCATGGCGAGCTTCTTCAAGGGCGCAGGCCCCAGTAACGCCTGCACCATGCGGGCATCACGGAAACGCTTTTCCTGACCGTAGTCCTTCATATAGCCGTAGCCTCCGAGGATTTGTATACCGTCGTTTACCGCCTCGCATGCCAGCTCATGGATATGAATGCTGGATGAGATGTATTGAGATCCGCCCGCATCCCCGTTCTTTTCCAGCCCCAGGCAGGCCTGGGCAACGCACATCGCGGCCACATCGGCTTTGATAGACATTCCTGCAAGGATCATACTCACCTCGCTCCAGTTCACAATAGCCCGCCCCCCCTGGAAACGTTCCCTGGAATAAGCCAGCGCTTCGTTGAAAGAACCCTTCATGATACCCGCATTCATGGCGGCGGCAGCCACGTTCATCGTGAGGGACGCCTTCTCGAAAGCGGAGTGTCCTTCGTTTTCCGCGCCGACAAGCCTCGCCTTTGCCCCCTGAAAGGTAACGTCCACGGCAGGGCAGGCGTGGAGGCCGAGGGTGAAGATGGGGTCGCTCTTTTCCACGCCGGTTGCAGAAATGTCGACAAGGAAGAAGGAGTAAGAAGGTGCTTTCCCGGTTCGTGCGGGAATAAGAGCCTGTGAAGTCTTGTTGCCCATGACCAGAAATTCGAGACGTCCCATCAAAGTGAAATCCCTGCCTGAGCCGACCGCCTTCGGGAGTGTGTCCGTCTGCGCCGGATTTGTATAGGATGGAAAGGCCACCAAAAAATCCCTCGGCGAGGCCGCGCAGGGAAAGATTTCCCGGGCAAGATCTGTGGCTCCGGCAGTGAGCATGATCTTCTGGGCCAAGGCATTGGTGAAGATAATGCCGCCGAGAGATCCGTCCACTTGGCAGATGTTTTGAAGGAGGACACAAAGGGTCCCGATGTCGCCTCCGAAGCCTCCTAGGGATTCGGGTAGTATGGCGCCCAGAAATCCCACTTCGTGCGCTTTGTCCAACACATGGTCGTAAAATTCGCCGAAAGGATAGCGGTCGTATTCTTCGGTCTTTCCTGCAAGTTCTCGGGCAGCAAAAGATTGCGCCAAATCGGCAATGGGTTTCAGGTTGCTTCTATATGAAATGAGCATAGTAGACTCCTTATACCAATTCTAAATCAAAGCGCTATTATTGTTGGCACAGCTTGCCCCGGCGCAGGCCGGGGTTGTCGGTTTCCTCAACGTATTAATAATACGCCTCGTCGCCTCCGCCTAGCCGCCTCAATATCATCATCATCTTTGATTTAGAAACGGTATTACTCTTCAAAGACTTGTGCCTGCGGTACCTCGGGTGCTATAAGGCATTTAAACGCATTGAGCCGGTTGAGCTGGTTCGTTCCTTCATATATCTGCAGGAGTTTAATGTCACGGAGCAGCTTTTCAGCGCCGGCATCCTGCCTCAGGCCTTTGTGGCCCATGATCTCAATGGCCATCTGGCAGTTCCTGATGCCGATGTCCGTGCCTGCATACTTTGCCAGAGATGCCCATCCCGAGCAACAACGCTGGTCATCTATCTTAGGCTTGTCGTAGTAGAGCCTGCCCATGAGCTTTGCCGTGAACTCCAAATCGAGTGTCGGCGAGACCACCATGTCGAAATAGACCCGGGGCATATATTTGAGGTAGTAATAGATAGGTTTGAGTTGGAGCATTTGGTAAAGGCCGCGGTGGCTATTGACATTATTCGCCTCAACATAGGCGAGTCTTCCCAGAATAACATTCTTGTACATCTCGGCCAGATGGCACTGCACCCACTCATTGTTGATGAGCAGGCGTCCGTCTATTTCTGTCGTGGATGCATGTTTAAGGGCAGCCTCAAAGGCTCCCCGGGCGACGCCCACGCCGAAAGCACAGACGCCAGGCCGTGTAGCTGAAACCACATAGTCGATGTAGCGCTGGGCCACATCTCTGAACGGCTTGTTTGTAAATTTTTTCGCCCGGGCGGGGCTGAAGAGCACGTCCTTCTCCGGAATGAAGCAATCTTCGAAGATGAGGACACTCGCCAGGCAGACCCGCTGTCCCATTTTGTTTTCATGGGAACCGAAGGAAAAGCCCTTCGTGCCGGTTTTTACCATCATGCCAATGACCGTATCCGACGGGTTCCTTGTGTCTTCGTATGCAGAAAGTACCGTCCAGTTTGACATGTGTCCCATGGAAATAAATATCTTCGTGCCGTTGACGATGTAGCCACCCTTGACCGGCTTTGCCTGACAAGTGACCTTGCCTTTATCCACAAGGTCGACCTCCTCAACATCGGTCCCGGCGCCCGGTTCCGTTGTGGCCAGAGCTAATATGCATGGTTTCCCGGATTTTTCACCCTCCAAGACATCCCTTAGGACTTTCTTAGCCAGACGGGGGTTGGCAGAGGTAAGCAGACCCGCCACGGCAAGATAGTGGACACCGATAACGTTCATGATCCCCACACAGGCAGACGCAATCTCTTCAGCAAAGTAGGACATGGATGGCATATTGAAACCCTTGCCGCCAAACATCCTGGGCACCCACATCGTGTAGAAGCCCCAACGATTTGCCGTTTCCACGAGGTTCCAGGGCATATAACCGGGGTCCTCGTGCGTCTTCCGGTCAATCTCGACGGCAAGTGGTTTTACTACTTCTTCGCTGAACTTGCGGGCAATGGCCACGACCTCACGGGTTTCCTTCACCATGTGCTTTGGCATGCGCGGCGCATAAGGCAAGCCGATATAGGAATCCTCAAATTTGGGAAAGCGGGACAGCATGGACGCAACTTCTGAATGGGTCAGCATATAATCCTCCTATTTGTTGCCCGTCGAGTCCTGAATGAATTGAATGTCCTGTCTGCACACCATGTGACATCCCCTCAACGGTGCCACATAATCTGACATCAAACATTGTCAGTTTCATACCAGATTTTCTTGACTTTGACAAGATATATTGTCAGAATTGTTTTCATGAAAAAGAAAAAAATAAAGAGCCGGGTGTACGGCGGTGTCAAAGCGAACCTGAGAGAAGAAAAGCGGCGGAAAAAGCTGATCGAAGCCGGGCTGGAGGCATTTGGGACCAGAGGCTACACAAAAACCAACATCAAGACAATCTGTAAGCTGGCAGGTCTGACAGAACGTTATTTCTATGAGTCGTTCCGTTATAAAGAGGATTTGTTGCGTGCCGTGTACCGGGAATTAGTCGACGAAGCGCAGCGCGATTCCCTGGCGGCACTGGAAGACAGCGAGGGTTCTTCCCTGGAAACAGCTTCGCGGGCGTTAAGAATGTTTTATCAACGGTTTCAGCAAGACCCTCGCAGGGCGCAGATACAACTTTTTGAAATCCTGGGCGTCAGCAAGAATATTGATAGGGAGTACCAGAATGCCATGCGCTTGCTAGCCGAGATGGTGAGGCTTTTTTTATGCAAGGTCTTTCCGCATATTAATGAAGAAATACTCAACAGGAGCATGAATCCAACAGGTCTGGCAGGTTCGATTATCATGATCGCCCATGAGTGGGTACTCGGCGGTTTTTTAACTCCAGTTGATGATATCGTTTCCCAGTGCATGGATCTTTTTGTAGCTGTGGGGAAACACATCAAGTGACTCTCCTACATAATTGATCCCACAAGCGTGGCTTATACTAATTCAATTTATCAATGCTAATATTTATTTTTTTACCCCGCTGCAGAAAGCCCCCAGCTCCCACTGGGGGTTGAATGCTTTCTGCCAATCGTGGGATGTCGCGTTTTGGAAAGGAGCCTCCGGCTCCTGCTGGAGGGGCTCCACTTTTCTTGCGAGTATTGGTTTTATAGGATACCAATGAATTTATGTACGTTACCTCTGACTGGAAATTTGATGCATAACAACTGTGGTAAGTTTTCATATCGCCTGACTTCCAACTCGTTTTCAATGTCTATTTTGGGGAACTATTGCCTAATTGATAACGTCGGAAATCCAAGAGGACATAAAGTAAATATTGGTAAAATATTAAGATATATGTTAGCAAATCTTCAAGTCCGCGATTTAGAATCTTCCTTCTCCAAACAGAGGATAAAATGTCCCCCCTTTAACCTGAAGATCGCTTGTCAGGTTCGGGGCCGGCTGCAACCGTTGGAGATAGCATTATAACAGGTGTCTCCGGCTCCTCCCGGAGAGGGCTCCAATATTCCAAAATAATTGTTAAAGTGTTGAAAAATGATGAAAAAAGGAGCTTTTTATTTATCACTGGCAGTCATTTTATATATGGTGACTTTCATAAATAATATACCAGACTATGATTTATGGGCAAGGCTGGCTGTAGGATCCATTTTTTTCCAGATAGGACACTTATTCAAACATGATATTTTTTCCTACCTCCCAACTAAAGATTTATGGGTGGACCATGAATGGGGATCCAGTGTTGTTTTCTACTTCTTCACCAGATATTTTGGCGAGTGGGGAATATTCGCTTTAAATGCAATCATTCTTTCAGCGATTTTCATATTAATCATAAAAATAATTAAACTACAGACAGATGACGAAGAAGCAGGAATATTTTATTTTACTTTTCTGGGATTTTCGCTTCTTCCGGGAATTGATTATCTTATAAGATGCCAGATATTCACTTACCTCTTTTTTACGTTGTGGATATACTTGCTGGAAAGAGTTAAGCGGGGAGAGAATAAACTAATTTGGATATTTCCCGTTACGATGTTGCTTTGGGCAAATATGCACGGTGGTTTCCTCGCGGGAATAGGGTTAATTCTTATTTACGCTTTTGGTGAAATGTTCAATCGTAAGAATTCTCTGAAATACTTTAGGATATTAGCTTTGATTCTGCTGGTAACTCTGATTAATCCTTATGGTATGGATTTATGGAGTTATATTATTGAAGCGTCACTTATGCCCAGACCGTATATCAAAGAATGGACATCAATCAGCCTAAGCGGGCCTTTTCACGTTTTCGGGGGAATTAAAATACATGTACTCGTCGGTTTTATGATCTTTGTTTTATTGACGTTTGCTTCGGGTATCAAGCTTTTTCTCCAGAGGGAAAAACCGGATTGGACAAAAATTATACTGGTTATTGTGTTATTGTATTTAGGCGTAAAGCATCAGAGACATACCGAATTTTTCACACTGGCAGTATCAGGACTTTTCTATCATCGGTACGTTAACTTATTTAGTGCTGTAGATGGCTTCATTAAAAATAAATTAAACGGAAAAACTTATCAAATATGGAAAGCCATAGAATATGGCTTCGGATATTTTTTATTGGGGGCAATATGCATCTATGTTATACCCAAATTATCTAATAGCATGATTGTAAACCCTTCAAATTATCCTGTAGGATCGTTAGAATTTATAAAACAAAATAATATTTCCGGCAACCTTGCTACTAAATTTGAATGGGGCAGTTACGCTTTATGGAAATTATATCCCCGGTGCAAAGTTCTCATCGATGGAAGATATGAAGAAGTCTATTCCAATGAAATATATGCCGAAGCGATGCAATTTTCCGAACATGGAAAAAATTGGCAGGAGATTTTAAGAAAATATCATTCAGACATATTGGTTTTATCTAAAGGTGTTTATACTCGGTCTGATTTATCAAGTTTAACTGATTGGAAACTTGTTTATGAGGACAGGGTAAGCGCCTTACTTTTGTTGAAGAATAAGATTAAACCTGTTTATATTTATCCCGACTATAATAATCGTATATACTGGAAAGAGAACTTTTCCAAAGGGGTTAATTTGAATTAACAGAACAAGCGATGGGGACTGATTCCCGTTAATTCCGAAAAGGCTTGTTTACCGCCCCCGGTTATTAGTCTTTTACCGCGGACATTTTTGCCCATGAATCCCGCAGCGGAACAATCCTGTTGAAAACGGGCTTTCCCGCGACAGTATCCATATCAACACAAAAGTACCCGATCCTTTCAAACTGATATTGATTCCCCTGTTCGGCGTTTTTCAGGTTTGTTTCAACGTAGCAGATCGTCAGGGTTTCCAGAGAGTTTGGGTTCAAATGATTAAGAAAATCTGCTTCGCTTCCGGGATTCTCAATGCTGAACAGACGATCATACAACCGCACTTCCGCGGGGACACAATGCTCGGCCGAGACCCAGTGAATAACGCCCGGCACTTTGCGACCGTCCGCCGGAGGTGAGTTGCGGGTTTGGGGATCATAGGTGCAGTGCAGTTCAACTACTTCACCAGTGCGTTCGTCTTTCACCATGTTTTCAAATTTTATGACATAGGCGTTTCTGAGGCGAACTTCTCGGCCCGGCCCGAGGCGATGATATTTTTTCGGCGGATTTTCCATAAAATCGTCGCACTCAATATACAGCACCCTGGAAAAGGGAACCTCTCTTGTCCCCATTTCGGAATATTGCGGATGATTGGCACACTCGAATTGCTCCACCTGATTTTCCGGATAATTATCTATCACAACGCGCAGAGGACGCAGGACGCACATAACTCTCGGCGCGTGTTCATTGAGATCCTCACGCACACAATGCTCCAGCAGGGCTACATCAATCAGGTTGTCATTTTTAGCGACACCGATTTGGGCGCAGAAATTTCGGATGGCCTCAGGCGTGTAGCCGCGGCGCCGCATCCCCGTTACGGTGGGCATACGTGGATCGTCCCAGCCTTTAACATATTCTTTTTTCACCAATTCAATGAGCCGCCGTTTGCTGAGAACCGTATAACTCAAATTGAGACGGGCGAATTCGATCTGCCGCGGGCGCGCGCCGGTAATCAGCTTTTCGACAATCCAGTCGTATAAAGGACGGTTGTTTTCAAACTCAAGGGTGCAAATGGAGTAGGTGATTCCTTCCAGGGCGTCGGAGAGACAATGGGCAAAGTCGTACATGGGATAAATGACCCATTTTGTGCCTGTCCGATAATGAGGTTCCCGTTTGATACGGTAGATGACGGGATCACGCATGACAATATTCGGCGATGCCATATCAATTTTTGCGCGCAGGGTATGGGCGCCGTCGGCAAACTCGCCTAACCGCATCCGTTGAAACATGTCAAGATTTTCTTCCACGGAGCGGTTGCGATATGGACTTTCCTTGCCCGGTTCGGTGAAGGTTCCCCTTTGTTCCCGTACTTCATCGGGGCTCAAACTGCAAACATAGGCGTCGCCGGATTTTATAAGCTCAACGGCAAATTGATAAATTTTTTCGAAGTAGTCGGAGGCATAAAACAGACGGTCACTCCAGTCAAATCCCAGCCAGCGGATATCGCGGATGATTGATTCCACAAATTCCACCGATTCGCCCAGCGGGTCCGTATCATCCAGCCGGAGATTACATGTTCCATTGTATTGCGCGGCAATGCCGAAGTTGAGGCATACCGATTTGGCATGTCCGATATGGATGTAACCGTTCGGCTCCGGCGGAAAACGGGTAGCGACACGGCCGTCGTTTTTGTTTGTCTTTAAATCATCATCAATGATATCGCGAATAAAATCGGTTGGGTTTGATGTTACTGGTTGCGTCATATATTGAAACTCCTTGTGCTTCATAGAATGCACCTTGAAATCTATAATATTCATAGAAATATATCAAGGGCATAACTTCAGGGCAGAAAGAATGATTTACAATTTATCTTTATATCTGCCGCAAAAAAACTTGAGCGCAATCTTCGGTCGTGATATTAATCACCGGAAATTTACGGAAGGCATTAATTATTTTGAAGATCGCGACTTATAATGTAAATTCTATACGCTCCCGCATGCATATTATTTTACCTTGGCTGCAAAAAAACAATCCTGATTTTTTTTGTATGCAGGAAACAAAGGTCGCTGATGCCGGCTTTCCAGCGACTGAATTGGAAGCGCTGGGTTACCATGTGGTTTTCAAAGGCGATAAACAGTATAAAGGTGTGGCCATTGCCTCGAAGCAACCACCGCAAAAAGTAGATTTCGGTTTTGATAGTGAGCCAGTCGATCCCGACCGTTTAATTATCGCGACATATAATGATCTGACGATAATCAACACGTATGTTCCGCAAGGTCAGGAAATTGAAAGCCCGCAGTTTGCATACAAACTGGCTTGGTTTGCACGTTTAAAAAAATATCTTCAGAAGTATTTTCAGCCGCAAAGTAAAATAATCTGGTGCGGCGATCTCAACGTCGCGCCGGAAGATATAGATGTGCACGACCCGAAAAGGCTTTTAGGACACGTTTGTTTTAATCCGGAAGTCTGGAAAGCATATGAAGAAACTAAAGCGTGGGGCTTCACGGATATATTCCGTAAACATCATCCGGGTGTTGCCGGTCAGTATACTTTTTTTGATTATCGTATCAAGGATTCGGTAAACAGGAAGCTAGGTTGGCGCGTTGATCATATTTTGGCGACAAAATCACTTGCCGCGAAATCAAAAAGCTGCACTATTGATTTAGAATCAAGGCTTGCCGAAAAGCCTTCCGACCATTTAATTCTCTATGCGCAATGGGAAAGGTGATAATAATGAATAAAACGGAAGATATTGAACTTATCAATACAAAAATTGCCGCCAGTTTCGGGAAAATTGAAACAAGTTTGACTGCGGCCAAGGATATTGCCGGGCTTTTTGAAATTCTTTTTACGGGAATAGAAAAAGAATTTGATGTTCCTTTTGTTTGGCTTACGTTAGTGGATACCGCAAATAGTAAGCCTATCATAGTGGCAGTAAAATCTTCTGATGTTTTGCAAGACAGACTTAAGGTAATCACACCGGAGTTGTTTCGCGAAATTCTTCCTGCCGGATTGAAACCTATTTTAGTCAATAAGGATTTACAGCCGTATTATAAATTATTGCCTTCGAATAGAAAATATTTTGTCAAATCATTGGCTTTAGTTCCGTTTAAAGTGAATGATGAAATTGCAGGAAGCTGGAATAATGGCGATGCCTATCATAATCGTTACACGCCGGATATGGAAACCAATCTTTTACAAAATCTTGCCCGGTCAGTATCTGTGCGCCTGACCGAACTTGTTTCGGCAATTAAATAATGGCGTTGGGAACAATTCGTTAAACAAATCCATTAAACTGAATAATCGAATTCCTGAAAAGTATTATGACAAAAACCCCGCCGGGATTGCACGGGGTTTTTAAAGGGTGTAGCGACAAGAAGGTGAGGGGAGAAGGGCTAATTAATTATAGTTTTAAGAGCGTCGACTACTGGTGCGGTAAAAAGAGCAACCAGAACAGTATATAGGGCAAACGATCCAATAGCTTCGCTCATATATAATTGAGCATATTTTCTTTTAAGAGAAATGATAATCAATCCACCGACTATTAAGCAGCCCAAGTGAAAGAAGGGGAAATTATCATTCCCTGTAACGCTGAACTGGGCATAGCCGAAAGATGTTGTTACCAAAATTACAAAAGCCGTTAAAAGTGTTGTCTGCAATATCTTTTTCATAACCCTTGTTTCTCCTTTTATAATTTTAGGAATTTATTTATTTTAGAACATTATTATGAAATAAGTATGCCAAATAAAATCGGCAGACAGTATTTTTTTTAAGTATTTGATATTTAATGACAAAATAAAATTTCTTGGTTACAGCTATATCGATGGAAAGGGCTACTGCGCCCTAAAATATTGAAAGAAACGTTCAATATTTTCAGGGAATAGAATAAAATATTCAATCCCGCTACTTGGAATCCTCCAGCTTTGGAGGGGAGAAATGTAATTCCCCGATAACTTGGATAACACTTTCTTATTATACATTTTCCTTGACAAATAATAAATATTCTATAATCTGAATCTACATTCAATTTTTGAATGTTTGTTCAAAAATTGGTAAGGGTTTGATTATATGGAAAGATTGGAACGAAAAGAACGCGAGTTTAATTTGCGCCGGGCGGAAATTATAAAACAGGCGGAAAAAGTGTTCGCCACGAAAGGATTTCATAACGTCACAATGGCGGAAATTGCCGGTGCTTCCGGATTTTCCATCGGATCGCTTTATCAATTTTTTGAAGGCAAAGAAAATCTTTACACGACGATGATCAGCGAAAAACTCGATTTGATGTATGCTGAGATTAAAAAAAGAACGAAAGCGACCAAAGATATAACTGGTAAAATTGAAACGCTGATTGATGCGCACTTGCAGTTTATTGAGAAAAACACGGATTTTTGCCGATTATTTATTAAAGGAGAAAATGCTGCCTTATCGGAAGCTATGGCATCGCTCCGTCAAAAACTTATTCATGATTATTTTAAGCATATAACTTTAATTGAAAATTTATTAAAAGAAGGTATAAAAAAAGGTGTATTACGTGCCTTGCCGCCGCATGATATGGCTTCGGCATTATTCCACTTGATCAGAGCATCATCAATCGAATGGATGTTAGTGTCGTCAAAAGAGTCCCTCAGTTCTAAAAAGGGGTTTATTATGGACATTTTTCTAAATGGAGTGAGAAAAACATGATTAGTAAAAATTGGCGCATAATTGTCTTAACATTTTTCGCAGTTGCTTTTTTCCCACGTCTGGTCTTTGCCGAAGAGCTTCTAACCCTGGAGGAAAGCATTGATATAGCCTTAAAAAACAGTATAGTCATAAATATTGCCAAAGAAGGATCAAAGAGCGCAACTGCCCAGAAAAAGGAGGCCATTACCGGATTTTTGCCGAAGTTCGGCACTTCATACAGCTATACGCGATTGAACGATGACCCAGTCATGAGATTACCGGGAGGATTTCCACCATTAATAATGACTCCCATAGAAATGCAAACAGGAACAAAAGATAACTACAACTGGGCAATCGAGGCAAAACAGCCGCTGTTTGCAGGTGGTGGTATTCTGGCTAATTATCAGGCAAGCAGCATCGGCGAAGATGTTGCCTTTTTGGAGGAAACGGCTAAATGTCAAGACGTGGTGCAGGAAGTAAAAGTCGCTTATTTCAATGTTTTGCGGGCGCAGAGGATTCAGGGTACGGCGCAACAGTCGGTCGAAATGCTTAGTGCGCATCGTGATGTTGCTGAAAATTATTTCAAGGTCGGCATGATTCCCAAAAATGATTTGCTGCATGCCGAGGTTGAGTTAGCTAATGGTAAGCAAGCCCTTGTCAGAGCAAAAAATGCGGTGGAACTGGCTAAGTCCAGTTTTAATACGGTTTTAAAACGCAAAATACTTACACCGGTGAAAGTAGTGGACATTCTAGCCTATCATCCACTGAACAAATCATTCGAAGAATGTTTGAATGTTGCCTATCAAGCACGTCCGGAGATCAAAATATCATCACTCCAGGCGGAGCAGGCGGGGAAAATAGTGCAGGTTGCGCAAAGTGATTATTTCCCCACTTTAAGTCTGGTTGGCAATTACACAAGGTTTGGCGATAATCCATCTGTTGCTGGCAGTGATTATCAAAACGCGGAAAATTGGTACGTGATGGCGGTAGCCAGTTGGAATTTCTGGGAATGGGGCAAAACTAAATTCAGGGTCGATGCCAGCAAAGCCAAGGAGAATCAGGCGCTAAAAGCGGCAAAAGAATTAAATGACCAAATTACTTTGGAAATAAAAAATGCTTACCTGATTTTGCAGGAAACGGAAAGTCAAATTGTTGTTTGGCAGAAAGTGATTGAACAGGCCGAAGAGAATTTCCGCATTTCCGAGGAAAGATATAAAGAAAGAGTCGCTACCTCAACGGAGGTTCTGGATGCCCAGACTTTATTGACAAAAGCAAAATCGGAGTACGCCAACGCTTTAGGCGATTATAATGTAAATTATGCCAAGCTTCAAAGGGCCATGGGAACAATCTGGGGAACAGAGGGGGAAGCTATCATAGAAAGTGAAAATAACCTAAAAACAGACAAGATGGATATTAAAATAACTGGCGAGGGAAATCCCAAGGCACAAGAGGAAAATTCTACGACAAAAGAAGAAAATCCTATAAAAATCGACAAGGCATTGACGAATAGCGAACACACGAGTAGTCCCGGTAAGCAATTGACTATACCCCCCGTTACCGAAAAGCCAGTTTCGATCGGTGAGGCACAAATTACGAACAATTCTTCTCCCGAAGAAGATGTCAAAAATCTGATTGATAAATGGCTTAACGCTTGGCAATCCGGTGATATGAAAACTTACGCTAACTGTTATGCTGCGGATTTTTATTACAAAGGAAGGGGCTTGAATGCCTGGGTTTCCTACAAAACAAAACTCCACCGGAAAAATGAAGAAATCAGTATCCGCATAGAAGATTTAAAAATATTATCGGATGCAAAGGCTTCGAATGTGAAGGCAGTTTTTACCCAATATTACAACTCCTCTATGCTTAAAGATAAAGTCAGGAAAACATTGGTTCTTAAGAATGTAAACGGCGGATGGAAAATATTTAAAGAGACCATTGATTCACGCAAATAGAAATCGCTCTTCTGGCATAGAAGCAAATTTCACTCTGAAAGAAACTCTGCCATCTGTTGAAGAGAATGTTTCTCTGGATTACCGATCTTAAAGAAGCAAAAGCAAAACTACGGTGACTACAGAGAGCGATGGAAACTATCTGGCCGTTGTTCTTTACCATCGAATGATTTAAAAATATGACCATTTTTGTTTCAAGTGTTAAATTTTAGATTATAAAAGTCAACTAAAATAACAGAGGTGTCGAATGACAAACAATAACAAAGCCGGATGGCTGATCGTCGCCGCAAGCATTCTCGCGGTGGGCTTTATCCTGGAAGGTTGCGGAAAAAAGGCTGCCGGACCTCCAAATATTACTCCCGAAGTTTCAGTTGTGACTATACAACCGAAGCAGGTGGTTATCACGACCGAATTGGAAGGCCGAACGTCCGCCAATTTAGTAGCTGAAGTGCGTCCTCAGGTTAACGGGATCATTCAGAAACGGGTTTTTACGGAAGGGAGCGATGTTAAAGCTGGTCAGTTGTTGTATCAAATTGATCCGGCAGTCTATCAGGCTGCCTTTGATAGCGCCAAGGCCGCTCAAGCAAGGGCTGAGGCCAACCTAGGGGCAGTGCGGCTCAAAGAGGAACGCTATAGTGATCTGGTGAAAATCAAGGCGGTCAGCCAGCAGGATTATGATGATGCTCATGCAGCGTTTAAACAAGCCGAGGCTGATGTGACATCGACCAAGGCGGCGGTGGAAAGCGCTAGAATCAATTTGGCCTACACCAAGGTTACAGCCCCGATTTCAGGGCGAATAGGCCGCTCTGCCGTGACCGATGGGGCACTGGTAATCGCCAGCCAGTCAGCGGCATTAGCCACTATCCAGCAGCTTGATTCCATGTATGTGGATGTGACTCAGTCAACGTCTGAACTGCTCAAGCTGAAGCAGAATCTTGCCAAAGGATTACTAAAAAAAGACGACTCTGCGCAGGCGTCGGTCAAGTTGTTCATGGAAGACGGCTCACCATACCCTTTGACGGGGACACTCAAATTTTCAGAAGTTACGGTGGATCAGAGTACCGGTTCCGTTACTCTGCGTGCTGTTTTCCCCAATCCCCAAAAATTTCTGCTTCCCGGGATGTTCGTGCGCGCCATATTGATTGAAGGGATCATCGAGCAGGCAATCACTGTCCCGCAGCGTGGAGTTACCCGAAATCCGAAAGGTGAGGCCATGGTCATGGTTGTTGGTGCTGAAGAGAAGGTTGAACCGAGGATCATCAACGTTGTCCGGACGGTTGGTGACAGTTGGCTGGTCAGTGAAGGGTTAAAAGCAGGAGATCGCGTTATCCTGGAAGGAATTCAGAAGGTGCGCCCCGGATCGCCGGTCAAAGCCGTGCCGTTCGATGGCACACCGGCAGTGCCTTCCGCTGCCGCCCCAGCATCTGCAACAGCGCCAGCAGCAAATAAATAAAGGAGCTGCTCCATGCCAAAATTTTTCATAAATCGACCGATCTTTGCTTGGGTGATCGCCATCATGATCATGCTGGCAGGTCTTCTGGCGGTCAAAGCACTGCCAGTCTCCCAATATCCGCCTATCGCTCCGCCACAGATAACCATAAACGCCGTGTATCCGGGGGCATCCGCCCAGACGGTGCAGGATACGGTCACCCAGGTTGTCGAGCAGAAACTGAATGGCATCGACAACCTGATCTATATGTCATCCACCAGTGATTCATCGGGGGCGGTAGCCATCAACCTGACCTTCAAAGCCGGCACCGACCCGAACATTGCCCAGGTGCAGGTACAGAACAAGCTGCAGCTGGCTACGCCGCTTTTACCTCAAATCGTACAGACGTCAGGCATTTCTGTGGTCAAGTCCACCAAGAATTATCTGATATTGGTTGGGCTTGTCTCCGAAGATGGATCTATGGACCGCAACGCCCTGACCGATTATCTGGTGTCCAACGTCCAGGATATCGTCAGCCGGTTGGAAGGGGTGGGTGAACTGCAGGTGTTCGGCGCCCAGAACGCAATGCGGATCTGGTTGAACCCGGCCAAGCTCAATAACTTCCGCTTGACGTCCGATGATGTAACTGCCGCACTGCTGGCTCAAAACGTTCAGGTATCAGCAGGTCAGTTCGGCGGCAATCCCGCTCTAGCCGGGCAACAGCTGAACGCCACCATTACCGCCCGCACCCTGCTGCAGACGGTCAAGCAATTTGACGCCATCATCCTGCGCACGAATAGTGACGGCTCCACTGTCAAACTCAAGGACGTGGCAGAGTGCAAGATCGGCACCGAAAACTACGAAATCCAATCTTTCGACAACGGGGAACCGGTTGGTGGCATGGCCATCAGGCTGGCAGCCGGCGCCAACGCGCTGGAAACCGTTAGCAGGATCAAGGCAAAGATGACGGAGCTGTCCAGATACTTTCCGCCCGGAGTCAAAGTCGTCTATCCCTATGACACGACCCCTTTTGTAAGGATCTCCATCGAAGAAGTGGTCAAGACCTTGTTCGAGGCGATATTCATGGTCTTTATCATCATGTTCATCTTCCTGCAGAATATCCGGGCAACATTGATCCCCACCATCGCGGTACCGGTGGTTCTGCTGGGCACCTTCGGGATTTTGGCGGTCAGCGGTTTTTCAATCAATACCCTGACCATGTTCGCCCTGGTCATCGTTATCGGTCTTCTGGTTGACGACGCCATCGTCGTCGTCGAGAACGTGGAACGGATCATGAGTGAAGAAGGGTTGTCCCCCAAGGAGGCGACCATCAAGTCCATGGGGCAGATCACCAGTGCGCTGTGGGGCATTGTCACTGTATTGTCGGCGGTTTTTGTGCCGATGGCTTTTTTCGGCGGTTCCACCGGCGTCATCTATCGTCAGTTCTCTGTCACCATCGTCTCCGCAATGATTCTTTCGGTCATTCTTGCGATGACCCTAACCCCGGCACTCTGCGCCACCCTGCTCAAGCCGGTGGCGAAAGGGCATTCCGCGGGTGAATCCGGCTGGTTCAAGGGGTTCTTCCGGGTGTTCAACCGCTGGTTCGACTTCTGCAGGAAAACGTATGAAGGAATCGTCGGCCGTTCCTTCGGCAAACCGGCGCGCTATCTGGTTATTTACGTCACAATTGTTGCTTGCATGGTTTTCCTCTTCTTGCGTCTGCCGACATCCTTTCTGCCTGATGAAGATCAGGGCCTCATGTACTGTATGATCCAGTTGCCGGCCGGAGCTACGATGGAGAGGACTCTCAGTGTCCTTAAACAGGTTGATCAGTATTTCAAACAAAATGAACAAAATACGGTGGAAGAAGTACTCACGGTAGCCGGGACAAGTTTTGCCGGTCGTGGTCAGAACATGGGACTTGCCTTTGTCAGGCTTAAGGATTGGAAGGTTCGCCAGCCGGCCGCGATGAGATCGCCGGCGATTGCGGCACGGGCAATGAAGGGATTTTCCAAAATCAAGGACGGCATGGTTTTTGCCATTTCACCGCCCGCGGTGATGGAACTGGGACAGGCCAACGGCTTTGACTTTATGCTTCAGGATCGTGGCGGACTTGGTCACGCTAAGCTGATGGAAGCCCGTAACCAGTTGTTAGGCCTCGCCTCGAAAAACCCGAAATTGATCGCGGTGCGCCCAAACGGTCAGGATGACGCCCCAGAGTTCAAGCTGGACATTGATGATGTGCGGGCCGGCGCTCTGGGGGTATCCATGGCGGATGTCAACGATGTTCTTGCTACCGCCTGGGGCAGTTCCTATGTGAACAACTTCATCGAAAACGGTAGGGTCAAGAGGGTCTATCTCCAGTCCGATGCAAAATACCGGATGCTGCCGGAGGACATCAATGGCTGGTATGTCCGCAACAAATCCGGTGACATGGTATCGCTCTCAACTTTTGCTACCGCCCACTGGCAGTATGCTTCGCCACGTCTGGAACGGTATAACGGTATTCCCTCCGTGGAGATTATGGGGCAGGCGGCGCCTACGGTGAGTACAGGCGAGGCGATGGCCGAAATGGAAAAAATGGCAGCCCAACTGCCGATGGGGATCGGCTATGAGTGGACCGCCCTCTCTTACGAAGAAAAGAATGCCGGCGCGCAAGCGCCGTTACTCTATGCCATCTCGCTGCTGGTGGTGTTTCTCAGCGTGGCGGCTTTATATGAAAGCTGGACCATCCCTTTCGTCAATATGCTGATGATACCGCTCGGGCTTGTGGGGGCTGTTACTGCGGTTACGTTACGGGTGCTCCCCAACGATATCTACCTTCAGATCGGTTTACTCACAACGATGGGGCTTTCCACCAAGAATGCCATTCTGATCATCCAGTTTATCAAGGCTCAGATGCGTCAGGGCCATGAACTGGTAGAGTCTACCCTGATGGCGATAAAGATTAGGCTTCGCCCGGTCATCATGACGTCACTGGCGTTTTTCTTCGGTACCCTGCCGCTGGCCTTGACCCGCGGGGCAGGCGCCGGAGCCCAAAATGCCATCGGCACCGCCGTAGACGGCGGGCTGCTCTCGGCGACTTTTATCGATCTGATCTTTATTCCGTTTTTCTTTGTCCTGGTCTCCCGCCTGTTTGAGAAAAAACAGGCACATATAAAACCTGACGTTTCCAGTAACTCCCCAGAGGTGAATTGACATGGGAATATTTAAAAATGCCTTTGGCATTTCAGTTGCTTTTTTTGCGGTTATTGCCATATCAGGCTGCACGATGGCTCCCCAATACACGAAACCGGCATCTCCCGTTCCTGCCAATTGGCCGACAGGTGCGGCTTATATTTATATTGAAAAAAATGCGGCTGATGAATCCACACCGCTGGCATCCGCATTATCATGGCGGGAATTCATCACCGATATTCGAATGCAAAAGATCATTGAAATCGCCTTGAACAACAACCGCGATCTGCGTCTGGCGGCCTTAAATGTGGAAAGAGCGCAGGCGCTTTACGGCATCCAGAGGGCCGAGCTTTTACCGTCAGTCAATGCGGGCGGGATTTTGGATAAAGAGCATGTTCCGGCTGATCTTTCGACCACAGGATACGAGATGACCTCAGTAGAATATGGCGTCAATCTCGGCATCAGTTCCTGGGAGATTGACTTCTTCGGCCGCATTCGCAGTTTGAAAGATCAGGCGTTGGAAGAGTATCTAGCCACGGAGGATACCCGCCGCAGCGCACAGATTATGCTGGTGTCAGCAGTAGCACAGGCGTATCTGACTCTGGCAGCGGATAGGGAAAACCTCAAACTGGTGGCCTCTACTCTGGAAACTCAGGAAGCCTCTTGCAAGTTAATCCAGAAACGTTACGAGGCAGGGATTGCGTCCGAATTGGATCTGAGGCAAGCGCAAAGCCAGGTGGATACGGCAAGAGTAAATATCGCTCGCTATAAGCAACTGGTGGCGCAAGATGAAAACGCAATGAATCTTCTCATCGGTTCTCCAATAGCATCAGCGCTGTTGCCGGAGGATTTGGGCAGTGTCAGCCAGCCCAAAGAGATTTCTTACGGCCTGTCTTCCGAATTGCTCTTGCGCCGGCCGGATGTACTGGCGGCCGAACACATGCTCAAGGCGGCCAACGCCAATATCGGCGCTGCCCGCGCCGCTTTCTTCCCCCGCATTTCCCTGACGACCTTCATCGGAACCGCCAGCGCAGATCTATCCGGGCTCTTCAAAGCCGGTCAGGGTACGTGGGGGTTCACACCGCAGATCATGATGCCGATTTTTGATGCCCGCACATGGTCGGCCTACGATGTAACAAAAGCAGAGAAGGACATATCCGTGGCCCAATACGAAAAAGTGATCCAGACATCTTTCCGGGAAGTGGCTGATGCCCTTGCCGTGAGGGGTACAGTGGAGCAACAGATAACGGCGCAGCAATCGCTGGTTGACGCTGTTGCAGAAACTTATCGACTCTCCAATGCGCGTTATACCAGGGGAATTGACAGCTACCTCAGTGTCCTCGATGCACAACGTTCTCTTTATGGCGCACAACAGGGATTGATTGCTCTTCACCTTGCCCGGCTTGTCAATCGGGTGATGCTCTATACGGCACTGGGTGGAGGAGAGTGAAAAATATTCTGAGAAGGGAGTTTCTTTTTTCACTAAAAGAAGAATGTGTATATAATCAAAAGAGGTATCATTGTTTATGGCCGGACAAAAAGTAACCAGAAGACAAAAAGATATCTCACGGCTTCTGCGCGAGAAAAAATACAATCCGCCTCAAAAGTCAAAAAAGGATAATGCCTTTCCGGTAAAAAAGCGCGCTAAATAGTAGAGGCGTTATTCTCCTGAAGAATTGATTAATTTGTAATCACGTTTATAGTCTGCACAGCAAATCAACGGCAGAGGCCTTCGCTTTTAGCCCATTCCAACAATTTGCAGTTTTCCAACGCACACGCTTTTTGTGCATCATGGCAACCAAGATTATTGTCGCCCTGTTTAAAATAAACACCACCCCTGTTGGTATAGGCATCGGCATAACCGGGATTAATTTCGATTGCCCTGTTTAAATCCTCAATTGCTTGCCTGTAATTGCCGAGAGGAACATAGACAATACCCCTATTATAATAGGCCTCTGCATAATCCGGTTTTATTTCAATCGCCCTGTCATAATCCTCAATCGCTTGCCTGTAATTGCCGAGGCCGTTATAGGCATTACCCCTGTTATTATAGATAAGACAATTATTATCAGTAACTTTCAAAGTGTGATCATACAATGTAATGTTATTCTGCCAGTATCCAACTTGTGTCCATGTAATAATTGAAAGGCACAAAATGCTCAATGCAGATGATGCCAAAAGTATTTCTTTCCGGTAGTTCCATTTTTTCAAGAAAACAGGAACACCCCATGCCACCATGATGAATAATCCTATGAGGGGGATATAAGTGTATCGGTCTGCCATGGCGTGAGAGCCGACCTGCACTATACCGATGACAGGGACAAGCGTACCTGTGTACCACAGCCAACCCGTTGCCAAATAAGGAAATTTCTTTACTTTCCATATAACTACTAAGACTGTAGCGGTAAGAAGGAATACCGATCCCAAAACCTGCCAGAGTGGCAACGAAACTGGGTGAGGATAAAGGACGGCAAGATTATTCGGCCAGATCATCTTTCCAATGTAAGTGATATAGGAAACTAAGGCATTTCCAATACGAATACTCAGTGGAAACTCTTCAGAATGGATAGCTCCTGCTTTTTGTTCGGCGATATATGTCACGATAATCGAAAGGATTGACATGACAAAAAGCGGGACCTTTTCCCAGAGTAGAGGATAGATCAATGACCATTTATATTCGGGATCTGCTGGTTCCTTTATTTTCAATATTTCCTTTATCGCTATCGCATTCTTCTTTTTAGATTTCTTTTTTTGTTTGTCAGCAGTGAGGGGCATAGACACTTCAGGCTGAACTTTATGATCCGGTTTTATTTCCTGAAAACGCTGCAGGGGCCAGTAATCCAAAAGCAGCAATACAAAGGGGAGTGTTACCAGCATGGGTTTAGACATCAGGCCCAGGATGAAAAACAGAAAAACAAAGAAATATCTCCGCAAACCCGGATGTTCAACATAATAACTGTACGCTCCTAGGGTAAGCATCCAGAAGAAAGTGGAAAGAACATCCTTACGCTCTGTTATCCAGGCAACAGACTCCACATGGAGGGGATGTATCGCAAACAGAGCGGCCACAAAGGCGCTTGGCCACAGTGTCTTTGTCATCCGGCGGAGTATAAGAAAAAGGAGTAAGGTGTTCAGGACATGGAAGAGAAGATTCATCAGATGATAGCCGGAGGGGTTGAGGCCAAAGATTTGATAGTCAAGCATAAGAGACAGCCAGGTCAATGGATGCCAAAAGCCGCTTATCTTCGCTAATTCAAATGAAAAAAAGGCCTGTCTTATACTGTTCCAATTCAGACCGGATTGTACGTAAGCATTTTCATATACGTAAATATTGTCATCAAAGTTGATAAAGCCGCAGTCCTTGAGTGTCCCCAAGGTGATAACCGTGAGTAAAGCCAGAGCCAGACAAATCAAGACCGGAATCAAGTTCTTATGTTGGGTTGCTTCTGAGTTTAACATTCTTTGTGAAGTTGGCATCTTTTCTTCGCTTTTCGTTCAATCCAAATTCCGAAAATTTTTCAGAAGTGTTTACCACACATTAAGCTGGAGTTCAGCAGTTTTGTGACTATTTTCGATTGAAGGTTGTATGTTTACGAAGATTGATAATTTAAGGAGTAGGAGGAAGAAAATATTTACAACTGCTTTATCAGTTTGCGAAAGCGCCGCTTAATTGTCCGCAGGCGGCAAGAATGTCGCTGCCTTTGCTTTTGCGAAGCATGGTTGTGTAGTGATGGTCGATCAGTATCTGCTGAAAAGCTTCCACTTCTTTTCGCGACGGTGATTTGAATTCGGCGCCGGGGAATTCGTTAAAGACAATCAAATTTAATTTACAGCGCTGATTTTTCAAAAGCGTGGCCAATTTTCCCGCGTCGCGCGCGGATGAATTAAAGCCGTCAATTAAAATATATTCAAAAGTCAGCAGCCTCCGGCCGGGCATCGGATATTTTTTACAGGCATCCAGTAATGCTTCCAGAGGATATTTTTTGTTAACCGGCATTATTTTGTTTCTTGTTTCGTCATCTGCTGCATTGAGTGATACGGCGAGATTGATACAGATGTCCTTGCCGAGTTGGATAATCTGTGGGGCAAGCCCACAGGTGGAAACAGTTATTTTTCTATTGGATATACCCAGGCCAAAATCGTCGGTTAATATCTTTATCGCCTTAAGCGTGTTGTCATAATTGGCCAGAGGTTCACCCATGCCCATCATCACGATGTTATTGATGCCGGGGCCTTCCGGTGTTTCGTGTTTGAGCGTGATCAGTTGGCCTGTTATTTCCGAAGGCATTAAATTTCTTTTAAATCCCTGTCGCGCTGTCAGACAAAACTTACAATCCATAGCGCATCCGGCTTGAGTAGAAATGCAAATAGTCCAATGGCTTTTACCGGGAATTAAAACGCTTTCGATAAGAAGCCCGTCTTCCAAACGTAAGAGGGCTTTTTTCGTTCCATCAGAGGATGTTAATATTTTTACGATTTGCGGACGGCTGATGCGGGCGAGTTCGGATAGCTTGACTCGGAAATCGCGGGAGAGGGTGGTCATGTCCTCAAAAGAAACACTGCCGGATTGGTGGAGCCATTTCATGATTTGCCGCGCGCGGAATTTTTCTTTCCCCAGAGAGGAAATAAAATCTTCCATTTCCTCCAGTGTAAAATCCAGCAGATTGGGAAGCAGATTGTCAGGGCGCTTATTCATGAAGCTTTTTTTGCAGTGTTTCGGCGATGGCGTTGATAAAACCTTCCGTATTAACTTTTTTATTGGAAGACTTCTTTTCGGCAAGCACGAGCAGATCACCGGTCATTGTGCCGTTCTCCACCGTGGCAACGGCCGCTTCTTCGAGCTTATCAGAAAATCTTATCACTTCCGGCGTGACATCCAGTTCGCCGCGTTTGCGCAGACCGCCCGTCCAGGCGAAAATCAACGCCATCGAATTGCTGGAAGTTTCTTCGCCTTTTAAATGTTTATAGTAATGTTTTTGCACGGTGCCGTGCGCGGCTTCGTATTCAAACCAGCCGTTGGGAGAAACAAGAACCGATGTCATCATGGCCAGCGAGCCGTTCGCGGAAGCGATCATATCGGACATGACGTCGCCGTCGTAGTTTTTCAGCGCCCAGAGCATACCGCCTTCACTTTTCATGATGCGCGCCACGGCATCATCAATCAGTGTAAAGAAATATTCGATGCCCGCTTTTTCAAATTTTTCTTTCCAGCTTTGCTCGAATTCATAATTGAAGATTTCGCGGAATCCGGCGTCGTATATTTTGGAGATGGTGTCCTTGGTCGAAAACCACAAATCGATTTTTTCACTCAAAGCATAGGTGAAACATGCGCGGGCAAAACTCAATATGGATTTTTCCAGATTGTGATTAACTTGCACAATTCCCTTATCCGGGAAATCGAATACCGGCACGCTGATTTTTTTACTCCCATCCTGTGGAGTAAAGACCAGCTTGAGTTTTCCGGCGGAAGGAACAGCAAATTCTGTATTACTGTAAACGTCGCCATAAGCATGACGCCCTATAGTTATCGGTTTTTTCCAGGAAGAAACCGCTGGTTTTATATTATTGACTAAAATCGGTTTTCTGAAAACCGTGCCGTCGAGCATGGCGCGAATGGTTCCATTCGGGCTTTTCCATGCTTTTTTCAAACTGTATTCATTCACCCGGTCTTCATTGGGAGTAATGGTGGCGCATTTGATTCCGACGCCATATTTCATAATCGCTTTTGCCGCGTCAACCGTCACTCTGTCATTGGTATTATCACGATGTTTTATGTGTAAATCATAATAATCTATGTTCATGTCGAGATAGGGGAAGATGAGTTTATCTTTAACCATTTGCCACATGACGTGGGTCATTTCATCTCCGTCCATTTCGACGATGGTAGTTTTAACTTTGATTTTCTTTGTCATAAAAAATTTATGCTCCAATATTTATAAGTTGTAATGAGACTCAAATTTCATAAGCGCAGCATAGTGAAATTTGCAAGTCGAATTATCCAATCCCGATGCATCGGGATTGGAAATTATCCCTCAGCTTGCTGCGGGGTTTGTACTTTTAACTCCTTATATTCAGAGCTCCGCCGGCCAGAATAATTTTTTTCTGTCTTTCAGATAAGACACAGGTTGCATAAAAAGATACGCCATTGGTTTTATTTTGCACTAGAAGCTTTCCATCTCCGGCAATTATTTTTCTGACCTCGATAATTTCCAGATTGTCGCCCTGATCGATTTTGTCATAGTCGCTCTCGGCGCTGAAAGTCAGGGGCAGTATGCCGAAATTAATCAGATTGGCAGTGTGAATTCTCTCAAAGGATTTAGCGATTACCGCGCGGACGCCCAGATACATGGGACACAAGGCGGCATGTTCGCGCGAAGAACCCTGACCATAAGACAGACCGGCTACAATAATATTTTGTTTTCCAGCTTTTTGTATTGCTTGAGCGCGTGCGGCAAATGTGGCATCGACGTTTTCAAAAACGAAGTCGGAATATTTAGGAATGTTCGAACGGTATTTCATGCGCGCGCCTGCGGGAATGATGTGATCTGTCGTGATTTTATCGCCGACTTTAATTGTTACCGTGCCATGAATGGTATCAGGAAGTTCCGAGCTGCGTGGCAGAACTCCTATATTCGGGCCGCGATAAACAGCGGCCGATTTTTTCTTGTCCGGCCATATTATCATCGAATCATCAATGGAAAACTTTTTCGGTATCGTGATTTTTGGATATCGCATTTTCAAATCGCGGGGATCCGTAAAACGCCCGGTAATGACGGCGGCAACTGCGGTTTGCGGACTTACCAGATAAACATTGGCGTCCATGGTTCCCGAACGCCCCGGAAAATTACGGTTGGATGTGCGCAGAGATACTGCTGCGGATTGAGGGCTCTGACTGTTGCCGATGCAAAAGCCGCAAGAGTTTTCCATAATCCGCGCTCCGGATGCGAGCAAATCGGTCAGATAACCGCTTTTGGCGAGCTCTTCCAGCACCTGTCTGGACCCTGGCGCTAAAATAAAACTAATTCCAGGGTGAGCTGTTTTTCCCTTTAGAATTTTTGCCACGGTAACTAAATCTTTGTATGAAGAATTGGTGCAACTGCCCAGACAAACCTGATCAACGGTAATATTTTTCATTTTCCTGACAGTGCTGATATTGTCCGGGCTGTGGGGTTTAGCCGTCAACGGTTCAATCTTGGATAAATCAATATTAACAATTTTAGTGTAACTTGCGTCTTTATCGGCTTCGAGTTTAGCGAAATCGCTTTCTCTTTGCTGGGAGCGCAGGAAAAGGCGTGTCATTTTATCACTGGGGAAAATGGAGGTCGTGACGCCGCATTCCGCGCCCATATTGGCAATCGTGGCGCGTTCGGGAACCGTCAGAGAGGCAACGCCTTCGCCTCCGTACTCAAAGACAGCGTTAACATTTCCTTTCGTTGTAAAAACGTCCAACACCTTGAGAATAACATCTTTGGCGGAAACCCACGGCTTGAGCTTTCCTGTAAGATTGATTTTAATAACCTTTGGGCAAATCAGGTAAAACGGTTTGCCGGCCATAGCCAGCGCTACATCAAGCCCTCCCGCGCCGATAGCGATCATGGATAGCGCTCCGCAGGTCGGGGTATGACTGTCCGAGCCGATAAGCGTTTTTCCCGGCCTGCCGAACCGTTCTAGATGGACCTGATGGCAGATACCGTTTCCCGCGCGGGAAAAAACAATTCCATATTTTTGTGCTACGCTTTGCAGATAGCGATGATCATCCGCGTTTTCAAAACCTATCTGTATAGTATTATGGTCGATATAACTGACGGAGAGCTCTGTTTTTACTTTGGGCACATTCATGGCTTCGAATTGCAGATAAGCCATGGTGCCTGTGGCGTCCTGGGTCAGGGTCTGGTCGATGCGAATGCCGATTTCTTCTCCCGGCACAAGATTGCCGGAGATTAAATGTTGAGCGAGAATTTTTTCAACTAAATTTTTTCCCATTTGTTATTCCTTGGATTAGCGATCATGATCCAATCAAAACAAAACAGATTGAAGATCGGATTTATGATTGTGGTTTTATATAATAAACTTGATAGATAATCAACCGGCAAAAACTTTATAATACCAATTTGCAGTCAAAAGTATACCGAGGCGGCAAGGAAGAGGCGACGTAGGCGTATTCTAATATACGTCGAGGAGCCGATGACGCAGCCAACAAAGGTAGACGAATGAATGCGAATTGGTATAAGAAAGGATATTATGATAAAGAAGTAACGGGCTTTGGAAAGCGATTCCAGAGCCCGTTGTTGATTTATACACGTGACTAAATAAATGGCAAATACGCTTTAAGCGCCGGAACCATTGTTTAATCCCATTACCCGCACGGCGCGCTGAAATCTCTTTTGATAGTAAGGGGTATCCAAGCTGTCAATACGGACGACCTTGCCTTTTGATGATGCATGCACGAATTCATTGTTGCCGATGTATATTCCTACATGTCCTAAAGAACGTTTTGTATGGAAAAAAACAAGATCACCTTCTGTAAGATTTTCGCGGGCTATGCTGATGCCTACTTTGGATTGCTCACGCGCGTTACGGGGCAAAGTTATATCGAAAATTCGGTAAATCTTCTGGACAAAAGAGGAGCAGTCAATTCCTTTAAGGGATGAACCGCCAAATCTGTACGGCGCGCCTATGAATCCGGTAGCCACTTTAACAAATAGTTGTATTTCATCCGGACTGTTCCATTTGCCCAGGAGTTCTTCTTTTCTGAAAGATTCATCCTGCTCGCTGATATTTGAGTTGTCTGCTGTATCTTCATCAGTCAGTGAATCATCAATATCTTCTTCCAGATCTTCATTTACCGTTACATAATTTGATTCCTCTGACACTTTAGCTTTTCTAGCCAGAACGAGTCTCTGCCCTACGCGTAAACTTCTTTGATTGATATTATTAAGAGCCATTATTTTTTTCATGGGGAGATGCGTTTCTTTGGCAATCTTAGATAGAGTATCACCTTTCTTGACAGTGTAATAAGTTGATTTAGATTTTTTTGAAGATACTTTTGTGGAGATACTTAAAACTTGACTTTTTTTGATTTTTGATTGTTGGAGATTGTTTTCTTGCTTTATCTGGTCTACACTGACGCCAAACTTTTTAGAAATACTGTAAAGACTGTCACCATTTTTTACTTTATACTGTTTTGCCAGGGCGTTTGCGTTAAAACTAAGTAACAAAAATAGGACAAAAAGTCCTGAAAATGCGAGAATTTGCCGTTTCATAATGAAATGCCTCCTTATTTATTGGGGGTATTATCCTACTAACGGTGTACATATTTCGATTTAATTTCATATTTTTAACCGAAAAACGAATACCAAGTTAATGTACACACCCACTGTACATTTAAAAAGCAATGTACAACTAACTACGCAATTGCGTAGAAACATACTAAGAAAAAGTTGATCTGTCAAACTTATTTCGCAATATTATGATGCCGATTCATCGTAAGCATATGTTTTATTTAATTATTATATAAAAAACAACAACCCCGGGATACGCAAATTATCATTGGATTTTATGTGAAAATTCAGTTATTGCAATGCCTGACTTAAATGATCAATTTGTCTGAAAGCGGTTGAACTCATCAAAGCTTAAAAAGGTTTATTGTGAAATTTTTCCGGAAAGTTATTTCTATAACGTTAATTTTAGCATTAACATATTTTATTGTTGATGTTGGGCGTTATTTTATCTATCCCAATGTGGCCTCTCTGAAAAAAAATTGTCCTCAGAAAACAGCTTTTATGGAATATAGGGAGAAAGTATGGCGGGAAAAAGGAATAAAGAAAAAAATAACAAGTGTTTGGGTGCCTTTATCGAAGGTGTCGCCTTATGTTATGAAGGCTGTCATTATCGCCGAAGACGATAAATTCTGGTCTCACGAAGGATTTGACTTTGAAGCTATGCAAAAAGCCCTGGAAAAGGATATCAAGAAAAAGAAATTTAAAGCCGGCGGCAGCACGATCTCTCAGCAACTGGCAAAAAATTTGTACCTTTCTCCCGCTAAAAATCCGGTCAGAAAAATCAAGGAAGCTATACTTACTTGGCGAATAGAAAAACAGTTAAGTAAAAGAAGGATTATGGAGTTATACCTAAATGTTGCCGAATGGGGCGATGGAATTTTTGGAATTGAGGCAGCTGCGCGAAAAAATTATGGAAAAAGCGCAGCCGAATTGACCGCCCGTGAAGCGGCGGTGCTTGCCGCAGTGATACCCAATCCAAGAAGATATAGAACTGATGGCACGTCAAAATACGTTGGGAATCAGTCGGAAAGAATTTATCAAATAATGGTGCGCCGGGGCATTGTTATACCTGAATATGATGATGTAATTTCTGAAAAGGATGAAGATAAACTGCAAGCAACTGGACAGAACCAACAAGTAAAACAAAAAGAAACCGTTCAGGAAGATCAGAACTTACGTTCTGTTCTTCCTGATACGGAAAAAATACCAAGCCAATAAAAGGAAATTTTTATACCAACCAGGCATAATACCAAGTAAGCTTTCAAAATTTCATATTTTAATTTTTGAAAGCAACTTGTTATTATAACATCTCGATGACGCAAGCCATGGAAACACCACCGCCACCGCACAGCGTCGCCAGCCCAAGCGTATTGCCACGTTTTTTCATGGCATGAATCAATGTTACTATAATCCGACAACCGGTGGAACCCACCGGGTGTCCGAGACCAATGCCCGAGCCGTTGACATTGGTAATTTTACGATTAAGACCAAGCTCCTTTTCACAACCGAGATATTGACCTGCAAATGCTTCATTGACTTCGAGCAACTCAAAAGCATCCAGGGTAAGGCCTTGGTCGTTCTTGAACAGGTTTTTTACGGCTGGAACCGGGCTCAAGCCCATTACGGAAGGATGACAGGCACCGCGTCCGGAGGAACGTATCCTAGCGATCGGTTTCAATCCTAAATCCTTGGCTTTTTCAGCCGACATAATGATCATGGCTGAAGCGCCGTCGTTGAGCCCGGAGGAGTTGCCGGCCGTAACCTTGCCGACTTTAGGGATAAAGGCCGGCGGTAACGCCTGCAATTGCTCCATTGTCAATCCGGGACGGAAATGTTCATCTTTGTCGAAGATAATGGGCGGTTTGCCTTTTTTCTGGGGGATCTCAATCGGTACGATCTCGTCTTTGAAATCGCCATTTTTTGTGGTGCGCTCAACATTGTTATGGCTGCGCAAGGCAACCTCATCCATTTCCTGGCGGCTGATGTTTAATAGCTGGGCTATAAGTTCCGTTGTATGTCCCATGATATAGGGTTTGCCCTTTAAGCTCTCGAAAGGCTGGCCTGATTTGACGGGGCCATCGTCGGACAAAGGCATGACATATGAGCCGCAATGTAATGCGCGTATCATGGCATCCACAAAAACGGTGTCCTGAAGGCGGCAGCCCCAACGGGCGTCGAAACTAACATAGGGTACGCCGGACATATGTTCAACTCCTCCGGCCAAAATAACATCGGCCATACCTGCTTTGATCATAGCCGCACCGCTGAGTACGGCTTCCATTCCGGAAATGCATACGCGATTCAACGTAACAGCGGGCACAGTATCCGGAATGCCGGCCAAGAGAGCCCCGACACGAGTGGTGTTAAGTGTATTACAGTTTTCAACACAACAGCCGAAGCGAACATCATCAATCATGACCGGGTCTATTCCGGCACGCTTGACAGCCTCCTTCATGACGACAGATGCAATGCGGGCCCCGATCATGTCCTTTAATGTACCTCCAAATGCTCCTATAGCTGTCCTACACGCAGAAACAATAACGACATCCTTCATTTTGTAATCTCCTTATTTTTAAATAATTATTTTCTTCTTCCAAGCTGGATTGTTCAGACAGACTTTTCAGAAGTTATTCTTAAAAAAGCTATGAGATCGTTTCAATCCTGCTATTTACTATCCCCTGTTCCAGCTAGAGCAGGAATTCGCAGTAACTCGCGAGAGGTCTCATTATCCTCTGCTTTGCGGGATAATTCGTCCAGCAAATTTCAGTCGCAGATGATCTTTAGGTTATGCGCTATGCTTCTGAAATTTGGGACTCATTATTACAGGGAGCCTGCCATTGTGGGCTCTACTGTAGCGGCCAGATAGATGGAAAATGTTGTACCGGAATTAACAATGGATTCGACCGTAATCAAGCCATTGTGGTATTTGATTATGGAATCGCTGATGGCCAACCCGAGACCAATGCCTCCTCTTTCCTTTTTCTGTTTTGTCGTAAAATAGGGATCAAATATACGGGGAAGATTTTCCGGGGGAATTCCCTTGCCATTATCCTTAATGATAATCCGGACATAATTTCCTCGACCCAGAGACTTGATATTTGTTCCTGTTATCGTATTTTCAGCGATGAGATCCACCGTGCCGCCATTGGGCATGGCTTCCTTGGCGTTAATCAAAACATTTTCAATCACCTGCCTTATCTGGGCGGCATCAATTTCACAGGGCCACAGGTTTTCGGCTATGGAGATATTACAGGTGACAGTGGAATCTTTAAAAGTGTTTTCGGCGATTTCCCGCAAAAGAGGCGCCATATTTTCCAGTTTACGAACAGGATAAACACCCTTAGCAAATGTAGTCAGCCGGTGAGCCAATTCTTTGGCTTGCAGACCAGCTCGTTCCGCAACTGCCAGCCCGTCCTCAAGCATTTTGTCTTCATCATTAGCGGATATTTTAGCCATAAAAACGTTACGCAGTATCGCGGAAAGAAGGCTGTCAAAATCCTTGGCCACACCGTCAGCGAATATGCCAAGCGATTCCAATTTGGTTCGCTGGAGAAGTTCTTCCTGAGCTACTTTTTGTTCGGTAATGTCTTCCAGTGTTTCCATGGCGCCGAACAAATTTCCTCCGGAATCTCTCAGTCCCGCCGACGTTATTCGAAACCATTTCCCCTTTTCTTCCATATCGGGGAAAAACTGAGTCACTTCATAAGCTTCTTCCAACAGTTTTGATTTGCTCCACTTCTCGGAATACAGTTCGGCAATCTGGTCTGTTTTGCCGTCCAGAATTAGATCAGCCAGGCAAGGTCTTTGTGTTTTGTAGAAAGCGCGCCAATGTTGATTAGTGCCGAGGATTTCGCTTGGTCTGATATTGCTCAGTGCCTGAAGAGCTCTGTTCCAGTAAATTACTTTGTGATCTTTGGATATCACGAAAGTGGCAATAGGGGATCCGTGGATAATACTGATTAGTTTTTGCTCATCCCTGCGACTGCGCCACATCGTATAGGTAAAACTGATGGTTGCTGTTATCGCCAGGACTAAAATGAAAATGAGAAGAAGATTATTCATAGTATCATCGCATATTCAAGGGCAGTCGCATAATAAACTTCTAGTAATACTTATATATAAATTTCATTATGTTATCAAGTTAATATGTCATGGATAAGGAATTAGTTTTTATAGTTCACATATCAATTTAATTTTTATTATTTGATTTTAATAGCAAGGTTGGGATAAAAATGCAAGGTCGGAAAAGAATAAAAAATAATATTATTTTATTTAATAAAAAATTATTAACAAAATATTTAATTTTTCTTGACTTTAAAATTTTATTGCTTTACAAGTCACTTGACCATTGGTCATATATTGACCGAGGTTTAAAATGTATCCATTTTTTCGGCAGGATGAAGATTGCTTTGGGACTTCTGGAACGTAGAGGAAAAGAGAAAGATTACCGTAAAAAACTAATTCTCAAATCAGCACGGACACTATTCTTCGAAAAAGGATTTAATAACGTTACCGTTGATGAAATAGCTAAATCCTCAGAGTTGGGCAAAGGATCGGTTTATCTTTGTTTTAACAGCAAGGAAGAAATTTATGCCCAAATTTTGTTAAATGATATTGAGAATTTTAATCAGCAAGTTTCTGTTTTATTTAACAAGATAAAGATAGCCGCTGATTTACTGGTTGAATTTTCCTATATTTACGTTGATTTTTTTCTCAATGATCCGGAATTGTTTAGAATACTCATGACCTTCATGTTGCAACCTGCTAAAATGAATTTGAGTGAGAAGATTAATTCTCAAATTCTAACTGCGAATGCCAGGTCAATTGATTCGATTGGTAAAATTTTACAGTTAGGGGTGGCATCAAAAGAATTTCCTTCCAATATGGATTTGAAGCAAAATCAGAATGCAATATGGGGATTGCTCAATGGAATTATTTCCCTGTATCTTTATTTTGGGCCGCAAATAAAACGAAGAGAAAAAATTAGTTCCACAATTAAGTTAGCATTGGAAATATTCATCAAAGGTTTAAAATAAGAATGATGAATATTTATAGGTATTCATAGTCAGACAAAAGTCTAAAAGTTAGAAAAGGCAAAGGAGGAAAGTCATGTCATTTGAGATTAAGAAAGCTGCTGTTTTAGGCGCGGGAGTTATGGGTGCGAATATCGCGGCCCATTTAACAAATGCCGGCATTGAGTGTTATTTGCTGGACATCATTCCTTTCGAACTTACCGAGGATGATAAGAAGAAAGGACTAACAGAGAAAAGCCCGGCGTGGCGCAATAGATTTGCTGCGAATGGGTTAGCCGGAGCCACAAAATCGAAGCCGGCGAGTTTTTATTCCAAAAAAAACGCGTCAATGGTCACAATCGGTAACTTTGAAGACAATTTAAAATTACTGGCCGACTGCGACTGGGTATGCGAAGTGGTTGTCGAAAACCTGAAGATCAAACAGGAACTTTTTGCCAAGGTCGAGAAGGTTGTTAAACCGACGTGTATCGTTTCTACGAACACCTCCGGTCTTCCCATCAAAGATATTTCCGCAAACTTCGGTTCATCTTTAAAGAAACGATTCCTGGGGACCCATTTCTTCAATCCACCCCGGTACATGAAGCTAATGGAAATTATTCCCGGTGCGGAGACGGAGAAGGAAATCGTTTCTTACATGAAGAAATTCAGCGAGGAAATACTGGGCAAAGGTGTCGTTATATGCAATGACGTCCCCAACTTCATCGGCAACCGTATCGGCGTCTATGATATGAGCAATGCCGGCAAGATAATGGTTGACAAGGGTCTAACGATTGAAGAAGTTGACGCTATTGTGGGCAGTGCAGTCGGGCGTCCCGGAACTGCCCTCTTCGGAACTATGGATTTGGTTGGCCTTGATGTCGGTGTCCATGTCAGCAAGAATCTCTATGAAGCTGTTCCCAACAACGAATGCCGCGACGTATTCCTTCCTGCGCCCTTTGTGGAAAAGATGCTGGCCAACAAGTGGCTGGGCAATAAAACCAAGGGTGGTTATTACAAAAAAGTAAAAGACGAAAAAGGCAAAAACGTCAAGTATGCCCTTAACTGGAAAACCATGGAATATGCGGTTGCCCAGAAGCCGAAATTCGAGTCCATTTCTGCAGCCAAAAAGAAATCCGATGCAGGCGTCGCTGTCACCATGAAAATGGCTTTCGAAGGCGCCGATGTAGCCGGCGATTATCTGCGCGAATATTTGTGCAGCAACTTCATATACTCCGCCAATAGGATTCCAGAAATATGCGATACCATTGTTGAGATAGATAACGCCATGAAGTGGGGCTATAACCATCAACTCGGTCCTTTTGAATCATGGGACGCCGTAGGCGTTAAGGAAGCCGTTGAAGTAATGAAAAAACTTGGCAAGAAAGTTCCCGCCAAGATTGAAGAAATGCTGGCGAAGGGCTGTACATCATTCTACAAGAAAGAAAAGGATGGCAGCAAGTCCTACTACGATTTTAAGAAAAAGGGCTACGTGAAACTGGATGAGAACCCTAAGATTATCATCCTGCCCGAACTCAAGGAAAGAAAGAAGATCGTTAAAGAAAATGTCGCCGCCTCACTTGTGGACATCGGTGATGGTGTAGCATGCCTCGAGTTCCATACCAAGATGAACTCTATTAGTGCCGATATGATTCAAATGATATCGGAAAGCTGCGATATCGTGAACAAAGATTTTACGGGGATGGTCGTAGCCAATCATGATCAGCGGATGTTCTCTGCCGGCGCCGATATCTTCGGTGTTTTATGTGCCATTAGTGAAAAACAGTGGGCTGAACTGGAGAAAATGGTCGCGGGATTGCAGAACGCCTTAATGAAGATGAAATATCTGCCCAAGCCGGTTGTTACGGCTCCGGCAGGTATGGCTTTAGGCGGCGGTTGCGAAATCGCAATGCACGGCGACTATTGTCTGGCCAATGGTGAGACCTATATGGGTCTTGTCGAAGTTGGTGTCGGTGTTTTACCTGCCGGCGGCGGCTGCAAGGAACTTCTGGTTCGTTTGACCGAAGGTATTCCTTCTGGTTGTGTAGAAGCCGGTATGAATTTGCAGTATCATATAGGCAAAGCTTTTGAAAATATCGCCACGGCGAAAGTTGCCACGAGTGCTCAGGAAGCCCAGGAATTAGGCTTCATCCGCAAGACATGCGCTATTAACATGAGCAGAGATATGCAGATTTACGAAGCCAAGCAAATTGTTCTGGGTCTGTCCAAGTTCTATAAACCGCCTAAGCCCGCTCTAATCCCTGTGATGGGTGAGAATTTCCGCGGCTTGGTTGAAGGTATCATTATGAATATGTATTACGGTAAATACATTTCCGATTACGATTTATTTGTGTCGAGAAAAATAGCCCATGTTCTTTCCGGCGGCGACTGTCCCGAAGGTACCTATGTGACAGAACAGGAAATTCTGGATCTGGAAAGAGAAGCTTTCCTGAGCCTCTGCGGTCAACAGAAGACGGTCGACAGAATATCGGCTATGCTAAGCACTGGCAAGCCCCTGCGCAACTAAAAACAATGGATATGTATGGCGGCTTGAGGATTGAAGCCATCAGCCGCCGACATTTAACATAACAAAATCCTGTAAGGAGGAAAGATATTATGAGTGAAGCTGTTATTATTGATGCCGTAAGAAGTCCAGGCGGCCGTTATAAAAGAGGTGGTCTTGCCGCAACAAGATCGGATGCCTATGGTATTCAGGTAGTCAAAGGCCTTCTGGCTAGAAATCCGGAAGTAAAGCCTGAAGAAATTGATGATCTGATCTGTGGCTGTGCGTTTCCGGAAGCCGAGCAGGGTATGATCCTGGGGCGTACTCTAGCCATGGGAGCGGGCTTGCCTGTCACCGTTTCAGGCATGACTGTAAACCGTTTTTGTTCGGCCGGTCTTCAGGCCATTGCCGATGCCACAGCCAAGATCCGTGCTGGCTGGTCGGACATCATTATTGCCGGTGGTTGTGAAACCATGAGTCATATTCCTATGGGTGGTACCGCCATGCGTCCGAATCCGGATTGGAAATTTGATGGCAGCATGCCTAATGTTTGGATTAATATGGGCAATACGGCGGAAAATGTGGCCGCAGATTATAATATTACCCGTGAAGATATGGATAAAATGGGTGTAGAAAGCAATCGCCGCGCTAATGAAGCCATTAAAGCCGGAATATTCAAGGAAGAGATTATTCCCATTCAGGCTTTCAAATACAAGGTTAAAAACGGTAAACGCATTCGTGAAACGGTTACTTTTGACATGGATGATGGTGTGAGATGGCCTGTCAGCCTTCAGGACATGGGTAAACTGAAATCACCCTTCAGGCAGGGTGGAAACTGCACAGCGGCCAATTCTTCTCAGATGACCGACGGCGCTGCGTTCTCTCTGTTGATGTCGGCAGAAAAGGCCAAAGCCTTAAAACTGAAACCGATTGCTAAAATGACGTATTATGCAGTTGCCGGCTGTAGAGCGGAAGAAATGGGTGTAGGTCCTGCTTACGCAATTCCGAAAGTATTGAAAATGGCCGGTTTGACGCCCAAAGACATTGATGTTTATGAAATCAACGAAGCGTTTGCGTCACAGGCGATTTATTCCTGCCGCGTGATTGGTATCGAAGACCGTTATTGGGCGGGTGACATCAACCCCAACGGCGGCGCGATTGCTCTGGGTCATCCCCTGGGATGCACCGGCGCCAAATTAACGGCTCAACTGCTTCACGAGTTGAAACGACGAAAAGCGAAACGCGGTATTGTATCAATGTGTATCGGTGGCGGTATGGGCGCAGCCGGTATTTATGAAATGCTGTAATTGAGTAAATTATTCCCTCTAGCGCCAAGCTATAACTATGTTCAGTCCTTCCGTCAGCCTCTTAGCCGGGGATGGCGGAAGGATTGACTGCGAAAAATTATCTCCATAATTCTTTTCTGCTAATTTTTATTAGCGTCTTTTAAATTATATCTGAAGCAAGAAACTTTTTCTCTTGAAATAGGAAATGCTTTAAGCTATAGCACACGTCACTTGGGCGGTTAACTCAGCGGGAGAGTGCTACCTTCACACGGTAGAAGTCGATGGTTCAAATCCATTACCGCCTACCATGAATTTCAGGGGGTTCCGGGTTATGCCGTGCCCTTTTCTTATATGGGTCGTTGTCTGAAAAATTAATGTGCTCAAGAGAATCACCCGCTGCCACATTTTCTTTATCAAAGGGATAACCGTATCGATACACCTCTCATGACAATAAGCACCACATACCATATTTTTTAGTAAATATTTAATTGACATACAAGACTGAATTTATTATAATTCAAGCATGAATAAACAATTTCTTATTAAATCAGCGACTCTCTTTGTCCCGTTGGTCAAAGATTCGCCTACTGTCGCATTGCGGAGGATACTCTAATGCCTACCGGTGAAGTGCGGCTCGAAAGGATCGTGGTGGAGACTGACCGCTACCGGGTTGAGGGCGATGTTAAGTTGCCCCAAGAAGGTTACCGTAGTAGAATCTCCGACTACATAAACCGTCCCGAACAGGAGTTTCTCACTCTCATAAACGTGGAACTGAGATCTATAGACGGATCGGGGCGTGACTGGGACAGCCCTGTCCTCATGCTTGCTAGAAGGCACATCCGCCTGATCGTACCGACCAGGGAGGATATTTAGATGCATATAAAAGATTTATTTGATTTAAAAGGCAAGATTTCAATCGTAACCGGCGGCGGCAGGGGCATTGGTAAATTTATGGCGACGGGATTAGCCGAGGCGGGTTCGAATGTGGTGATTGCCTCGCGCAAGCTGGAGAACTGCGAAAAAGAGGTTCAGGAACTGGAGAAGTTAGGCGTTAAGGCGCTGGCAGTTAAATGCGACATGGCCAAGAAAGACGATATTGACAATCTTGTCAAAACCACCATGGATAAATTCGGCACAATCGATATATTGGTCAACAATGCCGGACTTACTTGGGGAGCACCCACTTTGGATTTTCCTTTAGATAAATGGGAGAAAATATTCGACGTCAATGTAAAAGGCGTATGGATTCTATCCCAGCAGGTTGCTCGTATTATGAAGGAAAAGGGTGGGGGCAAGATGATAAATGTTTCTTCCATCTATGGATCACGGGGATCCAATGAAGAAGAGCACCCGGCGGTGGCGTATAATCCATCGAAGTTCGCGGTGGAAGGTTTAACAAAGACGCTGGCTCTCAAATTAGCGCGCTATAAGATTTATGTAAACTGCATTGCTCCGGGTTTCTTCAAAACGGATATGATGGGCTATATTTTCAAGCCGGAGATGAAAGCCATTCTCGATCTGACTCTGGCAGCTATTCCTCTCAATATGTACGGCGACGAGGACGAAATCAAGGGTCTGACAGTCTTCCTGGCGTCCAAGGCATCAAACTATATTACGGGCGGCATTTTCCCGGTTGACGGCGGAATGTCAGCGCGTTAAAAAAAAAGAAGTTCGCAATTCAGTTATTCTGCAAAATTTAATTTTCCTTCTGCATAAAAAACAGCTAATTTTCGGAACAGATTAAAAGCAATAAACTTTACAAGCTTATTGCCTTGTGTTATTGTGAAACTCCAATGCCGAAAGCGAAGCGCATCGGAATTGGTAAGTTGAACAATCCCGCATTGCGGGATTAAAGAACTTTTAAGGAGAAGTAACATGTCCGGCCATTCTAAATGGAGCACAATAAAAAGAAAAAAGGGCGCGATAGATGCCAAGCGCGGCAAGATATTTACCAAGATTATTAAAGAAATAACCCTGGCCGCAAGGTTGGGTGGCGGCGATATTGAAGGAAATTCACGACTTCGGCAAGCGGTTTTGCTCGCTAAAGAAGAAAACATGCCCAAGGATAATATAGAAAGGGCGATAAAAAAAGGTATCGGCGGTGGCGAAGGCGCGGCGAATTATGAAGAAGTTACCTATGAAGGTTATGGCCCCGGTGGCGCAGCAGTTCTTGTAGAAATTATGACCGACAACAAAAACAGGACAGTGGCGGAAATCAGACATATCTTTTCCAAGCACGGAGGCAATCTTGGTGAAAACGGCTGTGTGTCGTGGATATTCTCGAAAAAAGGGAGCATTGTTATTGATAAAAAAGTTATTGATGAAGATACTCTGATGGAACTTGCTTTGGAAGCCGGAGCGGAAGATGTGAAAAGTGAAGATGGTGAATATGAGGTGATTACGGATCCCGCTTCATTTGAAGTTGTAAAAAAAGCGCTTGATGCCAAGGGGATAAAACATCTGGAAGCTAGAATCAGTATGATTCCATCCAATACCGTCAAATTGGGAGCGAACAAAGCGGAACAAATGCTGAAGATGATGGAAAAGCTCGAAGATAATGACGATGTGCAAAATGTTTACGCTAATTTCGATATAGATGAAGATGTCATGCAGAAATTAAGTTAAGATATCAAATTTCAAGCAGTATCCTTTTAAATGTAGTTCGGTAAAAGTAAATTATTTACGGAATGAAAAAAATTGCGAATCTTAGGAATTGATCCAGGCAGCCATGTCACCGGTTACGGCATCATTGAAAAAAAAGGCAATTATTTGCGGCATGTTCTCCATGGCGAAATCAAATCGAAAAAAGATTCACTTTTATCCAAGATGTTAATTTCCATTTATCACCAAATATCAGCGGTGATCATTCAGACAATGCCTCAAGCCATCGCGCTGGAAAATATTTTTTACGGAAAAAATGTGCGCAGTTTGATTAAGCAGGCTCAGGTAAGAGGCGTGGTAATTTTTACCGGAGCTGAAAATGGTTTGAATATTTTTGAATATTCGCCGCTGGAAGTGAAAAAAGCAGTGGTGGGTTATGGAAGAGCGGAGAAAAGACAAGTGCAGGTGATGGTTAAAGCTATTTTAAAACTGCCCGAGCTTCCTCCGGCAGACGCCGCGGACGCGCTGGCGACCGCGATATGTCACGCTAATTTCTTAAAGGAACAGTCAATATAATGATTGCCTTAATCAGCGGTAAAATTGTTTACAAGGGTATTTCGCATGTCATTGTTGATGTTCAGGGCGTCGGTTACCGTGTTTTTATTCCTTTGACAACTTTCTATGAGTTGCCGGAAGCCGGACAAACAATAACGCTGCATGTCCATACCAACGTCAAACAGGATGCCATAAATTTATTTGGTTTCTACACAGTTCAGGAAAGGGACCTCTTCCAGTTGATGATTTCCGTGAGCGGCATAGGGCCGAGAATATCAATGAATATCCTGTCCGGCATTTCCGCTCAGGATCTGTTGCGCGCTATATCCAGCGGCAATGTGGGCAAGCTGGTCAATATTCCCGGAGTTGGCAAAAAAATGGCCGAACGTCTGATTCTGGAGTTAAAGGAAAAAGTTATCAAGAAAATGATGACGGAGAATGCGCCGGTGACGGATGATCAACATCAGGTAAGCGAGATTATCGTGGAAGATGTGCTTTCCGCTTTGGTGAATTTAGGTTATAAAAGCAATGTTGCCAGAGAAGCTTTGGATAAGGTTCTGCGTTCATCCGAAGAAAAGTTGGGAATGGATAAGCTCCTGAAAAAGACTTTGAAACTTCTTGCCGGTTGAATTGACCGGATAAGGTATGTGCAATGGATAAACCTGTAAAAAACTCTTTAATTAGCCCTTTGAGCACCGAGGAAGAAAATGATTTTGAAGTTACTTTGCGTCCGGCAAAATTAAAAGATTATATCGGCCAGGAAAAAGTTAAGAGCAATCTGGCTATATTTATTGAAGCGGCAAGAAAACGCCGTGAGGCGCTCGATCATGTTCTTTTGTATGGCCCGCCGGGTCTGGGCAAAACCACTCTGGCTTATATTATTGCCAAAGAAATGGGCGTGGATATCAAAGTTACTTCCGGGCCGGTTATTGAAAGGCCGGGAGACCTCGCGGCGATTTTAACGAATATGCAGGAGCATGAAGTTCTCTTCATTGACGAAATTCACCGGCTTTCCCACGTGGTTGAAGAAATTTTATATCCGGCCATGGAGGATTTCCATATTGATATTTTAATCGGGCAGGGACCATCGGCCAGATCAATGAAACTGGATATTCCCAAATTCACTCTGGTGGGAGCGACGACCCGCGCCGGTTCATTGACTTCACCTTTGCGCGACCGTTTCGGCATGCATTTCCGTCTGGAATTTTACTCGCCTCAGGAACTGGCCATCATTCTCAAAAGATCGGCTTCCATTTTGGGAGTAAAACTTGCCGCCGTCGGGGCAGAAGAACTGGCCGGGCGCGCGCGGGGCACACCGCGTATAGCCAATCGATTGCTCAAACGCGTTCGTGATTACGCCGAAGTGAAAGCAGATGGGACAATTGACGGGAAAATCGCGCGGGAAGCGCTGGATGCCTTTGAGGTTGATCAAAAAGGATTTGATCAAATGGACAGAAAATTGCTTCTTACGCTGATTGAAAAATTCAACGGTGGACCGGTCGGCGTGGACAGCCTTGCCGCGGCAATCGGCGAAGAAAGAGTGACCATCGAAGATGTCTATGAACCGTATCTGATTCAGGAAGGTTATCTGCAAAGAACAGCCCGGGGAAGAATCGCCTCCGCCAGAGCGTACGAACACTTTGGCCTGAAGGCCACAGGGCAGGGAGAAATTTTCTAGTATATAGAACTGTTGAAAAACGCCCATATGCTGTGTTGCGCTACAAACCGCACCGCTCAACATATGTTCATATACGCCTCGCGATACGGTTCTTGCGCGCCTTGCCTCTGGGCATTTTTGAACAGCCCCGAAACAGGGAGAAATTTTTAGACCGAGATTAAAATATCAAAGGTTTAAAAAAGATTTTTCTTTATTTCGAATGTATAAATTGGGGAAAAAACTCGTATGGTGTGCCAGTAATTAACTTTAGTAAAATTTTATCAATTTTCCCAGAATATTGAGGTTCAAGTTCTTAAATAATACACAATGATTCAAAAATTGGACTTAAAACAAATAGAGCAGGGAACAAAGCAATGTCTGTTATCTGCTCAAGAGATTCTTCATTCTGCTAATACTCTAAAAGGGGCGGCATCCAAGCGGGTTTCTCTTTCATTATATTTATTAGCTTCCGAAGAACTTGGAAAGGCCGTGTTGCTTTATAGAACAATACTTTTTGAAAAAGACGATGAAAAAGCAAGGAAGGACTTTTGGTATAATTTCAATAATCATAAATCAAAATTGCTTGCGGGTAGTGTATCATGGACGAGGGATATGTTTAATCTAGATTCGAATGCTATAGCGGATTGGTTAAAAAGTAATCCTTGGTATGCTATTGAGTTAAATTTAATAAAGTTGGCTGGTTTTTACATCGATTTTAATAAAGAAAATAAGAAATTTGAGAAAAGTAAATTACACTATCTTAGTTGGGATCTTTGGAGTAATGTCGCAAATCATCAGGTAAAAGAACTAAATGCATTACAAAAAATAGGACTTTTCAGGGTAGAAAAATTAGAAAGGCTTCAAAGCGCATTTACAAGCCTACAGGGCAGAGCAATTCTTCAAATGTATAATGAAATTAAAGGCAGCATACCCATAAAACAACCATTCTTTACAAAAGAATATCAGCAGTTACTTGAAGAGTATAATCTAAATGAATTGTTAATGTCGTACCGAAGAGCGCTTTTTAGAAGTGCAAAATCATTAAATTTTTACAGAAACATTTCTTATATAAGGCGTCCTTTTGTCTACCTAATGACACAGCTTAAAGTCCACCAATTAAAGCAAAAGAAGAATTCTCTTGTTTCTAAAAAGAAGGTTTTAAAAGTTGAAAAAGAATCCATAACTATTAGGGCTCTTTGTACAGGAGCAATTCTTTTTTTAATCCCTCTTGTGGGGTTTTCGTATGTGTTTTTTTACACGAAAGCTTGGCTATTCTTTAAACTTATTTCTGTTTTATGTATAATTTTTTGTTTATGGATTCTCTATAAATCTATTTCTTTAATTATTTTAAAAGTTAGGTTTCCTTGGATTCAAAAATAATGAAATAAATGGGGACGGTTACCAGTTTATTCTTAAAAAATAGTTTTATAATATGAAAATTCTAATGCACATCTGCTGCGGGCCTTGCACGATTTATCCCCTGAAAGAATTACGAACTCAGGGGCATGAAATCACCGGCGTTTTTTATAATCCCAATATTCATCCTTATCAGGAATACCAGAGGCGCAGCCAGACTCTCACCGATTACGCGAATAAAACATTTCTCAACATTATTTATCCTGAAGCTTATCCGCTGGAAGAATATTTGCGGGCGGTTGCCGGTTTAAAGGAAAATGAAAGATGCGAGTTCTGCCTGAGGGATCGTTTAGTATACACGGCTGAGTTAGCGATAAAGGAAAAACACGATGGGTTTACAACCACCTTGCTTTACAGCAAATATCAAAAGCATGACTTGATTCGGGAAATAGGAAAAAACCTAAGCCAGCAATTGGGAATATTCTTTTATTATCAGGATTTCCGCGCTGGATGGGATGAAGGTGTGAAAATATCCAAGGAACTAGGCATGTACCGCCAAAAATATTGCGGCTGTATATACAGCGAAAAGCAACGATTCTACAAATAAATCCATACCCTTTCGCTTTCTTCGGCTAACTTTGTTGGCATCGTCGTCGGCTTCCTCAACGTATTTTCATATACGCCTGCGGAGCCTCCTCCTCGTCGCCTCGTTATCCTGTGAAAGCGAAAGGGTATAAGTCATCAACTGTGGCTTATATGACACAATAAAATGCGAGACGCTTATTTCCCTCCAGGGGTATTATCATAAAATCATAATTATTATAGTAACTTAGTATTTACGGGAAAGATTATAAAATATGGTATAATCTTTGCTATAACTTTAGTCATCAAATTTTTAAATTAGTTTTGGTAAAAAAGTATGCATTTGCAGCGCACATTAAAAAAAGAAATAAATTGTTTCAGTGTTGGATTGCATACTGGCCGGAAGATTAATATGAAGATAAAGCCGGCGTCGGTAGATACTGGTATAATTTTTGTGCGTAAGGATTTGCCTGATGCTGAGCCGATTCACGCCAATTATAATAATGTTTGTGGTACGACGTTAGCAACAACACTTGGTTCCAACGGAGTTACTGTTTCCACGGTAGAGCATCTTCTATCGGCCTTCAGCGGCATGGGTGTGGACAACGCAATTATTGAACTTGATTCTTTTGAAGTGCCTATAATGGATGGCAGCGCGCTTTATTTTGTTAATATGCTCAAAGAAGTAGGCACGCACATGCAGAAGAAGAATAAAAGACTGCTGATTATTAAAAAGCCTGTTTCTGTGACTGAAGGCGATGCCAGCGCCATGTTCCTGCCGGCGGATGAATTTAAAATAACTTATGAAATCGATTTTAAACATCCTGTTATCGGCAAGCAATCATACAGCATGACCTTCTCGGATGAAAAATATGAAAAAGAAATCTGTGCCGCGCAGACTTTCGGTTTTTTGAAAGATCTGGAATTTTTACAGGCAAAGGGTTTGGCGCTTGGCGGCTCACTGAAAAATGCCATTGTTCTTGATGACAAAAAAATCATCAATAAAGAGGGACTGCGTATTCCGGATGTATTTGTAAAACATAAAATTCTTGATGCGATCGGAGACTTGTTTTTGCTGGGAATGCCGATTATCGGCCACTTCATGGCCTACAAATCCGGTCACCGTTTAAATAATCTGTTACTTAAAGAATTAATGCGTAAAAAAGATTGCTGGGAAATTGTCAATTGTATCAATAAAGAAGAAGTTCATAAGCTCAATTATTTAAAAATCCCGTCCTTTAGAATTCTCGACGCCATTCAAGTTTAAACTTACTTCCTGAGAAACAGACGTACCCCTGCGGCAGGAAATTGCTCTTGCCGCAGGAGAGAATGTAAATATGCGTAAAAAATTATTATTTAGCATCTTGTATAATCAAAATCGTTTAGTAGATGCATAAAAACGTAATAGCATATGTTAAATAAGGATAATATAAATATGTGTTGTGTTGATTGCAGTAGACCGTTTGCACCGTGGGGCAGAGCCCGTTTAGTAGCTTGGGTCGCTGCGACCTTCTCCAAATTAAACCCGAACAGTTGCCAGGGACCTAAACAGATCCCGCATCTTTCGCAAGGAAGGGAAAAGGAGAACAAAATATGAAAGAGGAGAAAACATTTATCGGTATCGATGTTTCGAAGGAGAAACTTGATGTAGGTGTAAGGCCTCAGGTGGATTTTATGACATTTGCCAATACGGAAGACGGCATATCTCTGATGACGGATTTCGTAAAGTCAAAACAGCCGGAGCTAATTGTGCTTGAAGCCACAGGGGGGTTGGAAATGGCTGCTCTCAGATCCCTGGTTGTTGCAAGGTTTCCCGCCGTTTGTGTCAATCCCAGACAGGTGAGAGATTTTGCCAAAGCTATGGGTGTTCTGGCCAAGACGGATAAAATTGACGCCCATGTTATTGCACGATTTGCAGATTCGGTGAGGCCGGAGATAAGGCCGTTAAAGACCGAGGAAACGGAAATGCTGGATGCTCTTAATACCAGGCGCAGCCAGCTCGTCATAATGTTGACGGCTGAGAAAAACCGTTTGACCACAGCTTCGAAGTGGACAAAAAAAGATGTTGAAAAAAGCATTAAAGGGCTGGAGAAGGCACTTGCCAAAATCAATCGTGAGGTTGAAAATCTTATCAAAAAAAGCCCGCATTGGCGGCATATGGACAAGATCCTGCAAAGTGTTCCCAGTGTTGGGCCTGTTATGTCATTGACCATCCTTGCCGATCTGCCGGAGATTGGAACAATGAACCGAAGGCAGATAGCGGCCCTTGTTGGGGTTGCACCTCTGAATCGGGAGAGTGGCAAATACAAAGGCAGGCGTGCCATCTGGGGCGGCAGGGCAAGAATCCGTTCCGTATTATACATGTGTGTCATATCAGGCATTTGTCACAACCCCAAGATAAAAGCCTTTTATAACAGGTTGATCAGCTCTGGGAAGAAACACAAAGTTGCCATTACTGCCTGCATGAGGAAGCTTATGATTATCCTCAATACAATGATCAAAAATGGTACCTGCTGGAATGAATCAGGCTGTTAAAAAATACTACTTGACGTGAAACACAGTTGCTATTAAGAGCAAGACATTTTCCTTGCAAAAAAGTAGATAATCAAATACATGAACTCACAAAAAGCTTAATTTGACTGGATTTGTCTGTAATCACATAAAATAATCCGCGTTGACATTTGTATACGTAATGAATATATAATCTAGTAAATTCCGGGCGAGAGTGGCGGAATTGGCAGACGCACTGGACTTAGGATCCAGCCCGCACAGTGCGGATAGGGGTTCAAGTCCCCTCTCTCGCACCAATATTCAACAGTAATTTGTAAGTATTTAATAAAGAAGGAGAAATCGTAGTGAGTCAAGTTGAAGTGAAAATGGAAGAATTGAGTCCTGTAAAGAAAAGAATATCATTGGAAATACCGTGGAGCGAAGTTAAAAATGAACTGGATGCTGTATATCGCGAGGTAGGGAAAAAGGCCAGGCTTAAAGGTTTCCGCCCGGGGAAAATTCCCCGCAAAGTGTTGGAAACTTATTATAAAGAACAAGCAGAAGGAGAAACGGCAACTAATATTGTTAATAAATATTATTGGCAGACTTTGGAAGAGAAAGGGATAGTTGCAGTCTCACAACCGGAAATAAATCAGGAAGGGTTAAAGGAAAACACAGCCTTTTCCTTTTCTGCTTCTTTTGAAACGGAGCCGGAGTTTGAGCCCAAAGGCTATAAAGGAATAGAACTGGAAAAAGAAAAAATTCAAGTTACCGATAGTGACATGGAAAAAAGAATGGATGAAATAAGGCAAATGTTTGCTACAATGGAGGAAATAAAAGATGACCGACCCGCTGTAAACGGTGATTTTGTAGTAATTGATTTTGCCGGCAGCCTTGATGGAGAATTATTCGAGGAGTTAAAAGCGAGCGACTATTATCTGGAAATCGGATCACAGAAATTTGTTCCCGGGTTTGAGGAACAATTAATCGGTATGAAAAATGGAGAAACAAAGTCGATTAATGTTGTTTTTCCTGAGGATTATCACGAAAAGAAATTTGCCGGGAAAGAGATAGTGTTTAATGTAACGGTAAAAAACATAAAAGAGAAGAAGTTGCCGGAAATAGATGAAAATTTTATCAAAAATTTTGAAAGGTACAATTCTATAGAAGATTTAAAAGCAGATGTGCGTAAAACTTTGGAAGAAAAGTTTCAGCGCCTGGCGGAAACAAATCTGCAAAACAGTATTACAGAAGCATTAATCAAGGAAAATGATTTTGAAGTTCCACCATCGCTTCTGGAAAGACAAATTTATTATATGATGGCTGATACGCAAAAAAGGATGACTTCAGCCGGTATGGATGAGAAAAATGCGATGGAACTTAGCTTTAAGATGCATGATAAATTTAAAGATGATGCAGTAAAAATAGTCAAATCTTTCTTGCTTTTGAAAAAGATTGCTGAAAAAGAATCATTAATAGTCGAAGAATCAGATATGGAAAAATATATTCAGGAATTAGCTGTTCGGTATGGCCGGGATTACGAATCATTAAGGAAAATGTACGACAATGAAGAAAGAAAAGATAATCTCAAAATCGAATTGATGCAAAAAAAGGCATTTGACTTTATCGAAAAGAATGCCAATATTAAAATTATTGAAAAAAATGGTGTGGATGTGGAGGTTAAATAGTGAATTTGATTCCCATGGTGGTTGAACAAGACGGACGAGGTGAACGGGCTTATGATATCTATTCCCGTTTATTAAAAGATCGCATTATTTTTCTGGGGACGGCTATCGATGATAATATAGCTAATTTAGTTGTTGCTCAGATGTTGTATTTGGAGGCCGAAAATCCGGATAAAGAAATATTTTTTTATTTAAATTCTCCCGGAGGCAGCGTAAGTTCAGGTATGGCTATTTATGATACGATGCGATACATTAAGTCACCGATTTCGACGGTTTGCATGGGACAATCGGCAAGTATGGCCGCATTGCTTCTAGCGGCGGGGGAAAAGAAAAAAAGATTTGCCCTGCCTCATTCGAGAATTTTAATCCATCAACCATTGGGAGGTTTTCAGGGACAGGCAACGGACATTGGCATTCAGGCAAAAGAAATATTAAGATTAAAAGATGAGTTGAACAAAATTTTAGCCGATTTAACAGGACAGCCGCTTTCCAGAATTATCAACGATACGGAACGAGATTATTTTATGACTAGTGAACAAGCTAAAGAATATGGTTTAATCGATGAAATTATAGTTCGCAAGCCGGATTCTTCAGCTAACATAAAAAAGGAGAATTAAGTGATAAAGAAAAGCAAGAATAATAGGACGGGGCAGGGTATGCTTTTTTGTTCTTTTTGTGGGAAAATGCAAAGTGAAGTGCGAAAACTGGTCGCCGGTCCTACAGCCTATATTTGTGATGAGTGCATTGAACTTTGCCGTTATATTGTTGAGGAAGAAGAAGATAATCTTGTAGAAAAAGATTCCCCAAAAGGTTTGCCGCATCCCAAAGAAATTAAGAAATTTTTAGATCAATACGTAATCGGTCAGGAAAAAACAAAGAAAATTTTGTCGGTTGCCGTTTATAATCATTATAAAAGATTATTTTCTCATGTTGAACCCGACGGAATCGAAATTCAAAAGAGTAATGTTCTCCTGATTGGTCCAACAGGTTCAGGGAAAACATTACTGGCGAAAACTTTGGCAAAATTTCTCAATGTTCCTTTTACGATTGCCGATGCTACGACTTTGACGGAAGCCGGATATGTCGGTGAAGACGTGGAAAACATTATTTTAAGTTTGCTGCAAAACGCCGATTATGATGTTACTAGAGCGTCGAAAGGCATTGTTTATATTGATGAGATAGATAAAATTGCGAAGAAATCCGGAAATCCTTCCATAACAAGAGATGTATCCGGTGAAGGAGTTCAGCAGGCATTGTTGAAGATTATGGAAGGAACAATGGCCAACATTCCGCCCAAAGGAGGACGTAAACATCCTCAACAGGAGTTTATTCAAATAGATACAACGAACATTTTATTTATTTGCGGCGGCGCCTTTAATGATTTGGAAAACATCATTTCCAAACGCTTGGGTGTTAATGCGATGGGCTTCGGCGCCGAAATAAAAAGCAAGAAGGAAAAGAGAATTGGTGAATTACTTGAAGAAACCCGGTCGGAAGATTTATTGAAATTTGGGCTAATACCGGAATTTATTGGTCGCCTACCCGTTATCGCCACTTTGGATGAATTGAATGAGGCGGCCTTAATCCGGATTTTAGTGGAGCCGAAAGATGCCATTATCAAACAATATAAAAAGTTATTTGCTTTGGAAAATGTAGTTTTAAAATTTACAGACGGGGCACTAAGGGCTGTAGCCAAGTTATCAATGGAAAGAAAATCCGGCGCGCGCGGCTTACGCTCCATACTGGAAAACACTATGCTGGAAGTTATGTATGACATTCCTTCAGAAACTGATATTAAGGAATGTGTCATCAGTGAAGAGGTCGTTTTAAAGAAAGAAAAACCAATTTTAATTTACGAAAATAGATCTGAATCCGCTTAAAAAGTATACGGTGAAAATATGTTTGATGAGAAAAAAATCAATGACCAGGACAAAGCAATCGTAATTCCGCTCTTACCGTTGAGAGATGTTGTGATGTTTCCGCATATGATAGTGCCTTTGTTTGTCGGCCGTGAAAAATCCATCGCCGCGCTCGAATCGGCTATGAAATACGAAAAGAGTATCTTTATGGTTGCCCAGAAAAATGCCAAGGATGATGATCCGAAAAAGGAAGAAATTTATCATATTGGAACGATCGGCATTATCATTCAACTTTTGCGTTTGCCTGATGGAACGGTGAAGGTGCTTGTTGAGGGAAAAACTCGCGGAGTCATAAAAGAATATTTGCCCAATAATGATTTTTTCCTGGTTAAAGTAAATGAGATCGAGGATATTGATGATCAAAATGATGTGAAGAAGCAAGCGTTGATGCGCAGCATTAAAGAATCTTTTGAGTTTTATTTGAAACTAAGCAAGAAAATTCACGTGGAAATGATAGGAACAATTGCAGCCATTGAAGATGCTTCGAAACTTGCAGATGTCGTTATTACCCATCTTAATGTGAAACTGGAAGATAAACAAAAAATTATCGAGATATTTAACATCGGTGAACGTCTGGAAACAATTTATTCGCTGATGCTCTCTGAAATTGAGATCTTGCAGGTCGAAGAAAAAATCAAGCGACGCGTTAAAAAGCAGATGGAGAAGACGCAGAAGGATTATTATCTAAATGAACAAATGCGCGCCATTCAGAAGGAGATGGGCGAAAAGGATGATTTTCGCAACAAAATAAGTGAGTTGGAAAAACGCTTGAAGCAAAAAAAGATGTCGGAAGAGGCAGTGAAAAAAGTCCGGCAGGAAATTAAAAAATTACAAATGATGACTCCCATGTCCGCTGAAGCCACCGTAGTCAGAAATTATATTGACTGGGTGTTGGATATGCCTTGGTCGGAAAAAACAGAAAATAAATTCACGCTTAAGGAATCGGAAGCTATTCTGGAAGAAGATCATTTCGGATTAAAGAATGTTAAGGAACGTATTATAGAATACCTTGCCGTGCAATCGCTGGTAAAGAAAAATAAAGGTTCGATTTTGTGTCTGGTAGGCCCGCCGGGTGTGGGAAAAACATCGATCGCTAAATCAGTGGCTAGAGCCACGAATAGAAAATTTGTGCGCATTTCTCTGGGCGGCGTTCACGATGAAGCTGAAATTCGCGGCCATCGTCGAACTTATATAGGAGCTATGCCGGGTAAAATTATCCAGTTGTTGAAAAAAGCCGGTTCAAACAATCCCGTTTTTTGTCTGGATGAAGTAGATAAGCTTAGTTCTGATTTTAGAGGTGATCCATCATCAGCATTGCTGGAGGTTCTCGATCCGGAACAAAATTTTGCCTTTAATGATAATTATATCGATGTCGATTATGATTTATCGGAAATAATGTTTATTACGACAGCAAACGTTTTGCAGACAATACCCGCTCCACTGCAAGACAGAATGGAAGTGATCAGAATAGCAGGATACACCGAACCGGAGAAGCTGCAAATAGCGAAAAAGTTTTTAATCTCAAAACAAGTAGAAGCAAATGGTCTTGTGCTTGAGAAAATCGAATTCACTAAAGGGGCATTGCTCAAAATTATCCGTCAATACACGCGGGAAGCCGGAGTGCGCAACCTGGACAGGGAAATCGCCTCTATTTGCCGCAAAGTAGCCAAAGAAATAGTAAACAATGACAGTAAGAATAAAATGGTTATTACTTCTAAATCCCTCTCCAAGTATTTGGGTGTGCCCAAGTACCACCATGGAGAAATAGAAGAAAAAGATAAAATTGGTTTGACAATAGGACTGGCATGGACGGAAGTTGGCGGAGAACTGCTGGCTATTGAAGCATCCATTATGGAAGGCACCGGCAAGATGATCATGACGGGGAAATTAGGCGATGTCATGCAGGAATCAGTTCAGGCTGCTTTAAGTTATATTCGTGCTCGCGCCGAACAATTTGGTTTGCCGAAGAATTTTTATAAAAAAATTGATATTCATGTTCATGTGCCGGAAGGGGCCATTCCCAAAGACGGCCCTTCTGCGGGAATTGCCATGGCTACCTCCATTGCCTCAGTGCTGATGCAGAAAAAAGTGCGCGCCGATTTAGCCATGACCGGTGAAATTACATTAAGGGGCCGGGTTTTACCGATCGGTGGTCTCAAAGAAAAAATTCTTGCCGCTCATCGGGGCAATATTAAAACAGTTATTATTCCGAAAGATAATGAAAGAGATCTGGCGGAAGTTCCGCAAAATGTGCAGAATGCGCTGAAGATTATTTTTGTCGAGCATATCGACGAAGTGCTGAAAATTGCTTTTGTTCAGGATGAAGAAGATATTGACGCAAAAGTCACAGCAACAGCGCCGGTAATTCCCCAATCAGTAAATTAAAAGATTATTAGCGCTTTTATAACTTGACAAGGAATATCAATGTTGCTAGAAGCGCCACAGCGTTTTTCATTTATTATGGGCGGGTAGCTCAGCTGGGAGAGCGCCACGCTTACACCGTGGATGTCACAGGTTCGATCCCTGTTCCGCCTACCATTAATGCTGAATTGATAAAGTGAAAACAGAATAAAAATGATTTTTTGGGGTCGTAGTTAAGTTGGTTATAACGCCGGCCTGTCACGCCGGAGGGCGTGGGTTCAAGTCCCATCGGCCCCGCCAGAAAATCTTAAAGGAGTCAACAAGTTATGTTGACTCCTTTTTTATTTTGTCATTATTTCTGTAATAGAAATTAGATTTCCCCAGCACTATCCCCAGCAAAAACCACTTAAATCGGACTTTTTAAGCATTAGTTTTTTGATACATAAAAAAGGGGTTAAGATTAGAATGAACAAAATGAAGAACAATGAGGATATAAGTCGTTCTGGCATAGCGTTTTATTTTTCTTCCAGCATTTTTGATACTTTTTCTATAGCAATGTCCTTCGTTCGAATCTCATTAATCAACATGAGTTCATAGCGGGAAAGACTTTCTATTCCCATAGTCCGCTGGTATTCGAGTTGAAGAATTTCAGCTTCAGTTGGTTCAAACAATTTCGTGAATTTAATTTCTTCATCGATTAAATCCTTAATGTCTTTTAAGGAAAGCAAATTCCAATCACGTATTTTGTCGAAAGCATTTCTGGATAATTCTTTTTGAGCAATAGATATAGCAGATTTGTTTTCTTGAGATATCTTTGTCAATTTTACGATGGGGCTGGGATAATCAGCTGACAGGTTGAATATGCCTTTTTTATTTTTACGTCTAAATAAAAAAACATTCTTGTGGTCATCTTTCAATGCTATTGCATATATTAAGGGCAATCCAATATTCCTAAATCTTTTTAACTCGGGAAACGGCGCAATCAGGGTAATTATGCGCATTTGCTTGTTTAGTTTTGATAAAAAATACAATGGTTCGAGATTATCAAAGATAAGACCGTCCGGCATAAACATTTTTATTAAACGGCCGTTGCTTCTGAACGGATACAATGAAGTATCATCTATATACTCAGGATTTATATATAGCGCCCTGGCCATCATCTTTAAAGTTTCTTTGGAAAGACTTGCCTGCCCTTTTTCGAATTGCTGCAATGATTGATAGGCAATTTTCGCACTTGCCGAGACCTCAGGCTGAGTGCTTCCAGTTAATTCCCTGACTAATTTAAATAGCTTATTGACCGATAAATTATCCATAAAAATTCCTTGACACAAGTGTATTGCCTGCTATATATCAATATATATTAGTAAACACAGGTTATGTGCTGGTATTAAATATACATGAACTGAAAATAAAAAGCAAGGAGAAAAAAGCGATGGAGAAATTATTAATCACAGAATCTGAGGCTTCTAAACTTTTAAGCGTTTCTCTTCAGACATTGCGCAATGATCGCCACTGTTCCCGTGGGTGTAGGTACGTTAAAATAGTCAAAACCGGTAACATGCGTGGAAGTATCAGATATAGGGTGGCTGATATTATTGAGTATATCGAAAAAAATACAATAAAGTTGGTTGAATAAAATGAGGCGCAGACAATGAGACCGATTATCAGCGTCATCAATAATAAGGGCGGCACAGCGAAAACTACAACGGTAATCAATACCGGAGAGGCATTATCAAGGCTTGGGAAAAGGGTTCTAATCATCGATATGGATAATCAGTGCAACGCGACTGACATCCTGCAGGATGGTATTGGAAGACCGATTGTCAAGAGCCTTTACGATGTATTAGATCCCCGGAGTGGCGACGGGGGCACCGATATAGAAAGCTGCATATATCCGGCCGTCAAGAATGGGCTGCATTTTATACCCAATATTCCTGATTCAGCTATCCTCGGTCCCAGGATCATTCTGGGAGGAGAAGCTACCCTCTTTCTGCTGCGGGAACGTGTGCGCAATTACGCCTTGAATAATTTCGATTTCACGTTCATTGATTGTCCCCCCAACCTTGATGTATTCGTTATTGCGGCGATGATCGCATCTGATCTTGTGATAGTCCCCACCATGGCTGGCAGTAAATTTTCGCTTAATGGACTCGTGAAAACAAAATCCTTTATAGATGATATAGGCGACCGCTATAACCCTGATCTCAAATTTTTAAAGCTCCTGATCACCATGGTGGACAGCCGTACATCAATCTGTAAAACGGTCGTCAATGCCATACGGAAGACTTTTTTGGAAGATGAGGTTTTCTGTCAGACCATTCCTATGAACACCGATTTTCAGAAAGCAGAAGTTTTTAATCAATCTATTTTTGGTTACAGAATCGGCGCTCCAGGCGCCGGCGCATATATGAAAATTGCTGAAGAGATCATAAATACAATAGAAAGTAAAAGTAACATCCTTAACCCCTGATTAAGGAAAGCATTTATGCAGACTAAAAGTTCAACCGGAAAATCTAACATTATGGGCAGGCTCGTTGACGAAATGGTTACAAACGTATCTGGCCAGTTTCGTGGAGTTGACTCTCCCCCTGAACAGACAAAAGAACACTCAGAAGAACGGACACTCAGTAGAACAGACGGAAGGACAGACAAAAGAACACACAGTCGGACAGACAGACAGTCAGTCGGACAGTCAAACAGACACACAGAAGGGCACACAGTAGAACAGACAGTCAAACAGGCAAAAGGACAATCAAAAGGACAGGCAGAAGAACACACAGAAGAACAGTCTACAAAATGGGATTCCTCCGCAACTCTCGTTTTGACTACGGTAGACAGGTCAGCTCCTCCTTTTGCTCACTTTACGGAAAGACAAAGCGCCGTCCTGGCTTTTATGATCCATATCAAGGATAAGTATATTACACTCGATTATATTGCTTATGCCACTGGCCTGACATTTGCCTCAGTCCGCACGGCCATCAGATCTCTTCGCCAATACAACTGCGTTTTAAATACAGGCCGTCTCCGGCATCTCAACACACAATATCTTTATTACGAACTCGACGAGGTTCGCTGTGAACAATTTTGGAAAGAAAAAGGTATTTTCTATGATTTCAGCAGACCGTTGAAATGGGACAAGAAAGGTATGAATCGGTCTGCGGACACAAAATCCGTACAGACAAAAGGACACACAGAAGGACAGTCAGAAGAACACACGGAAGAACAGACACTCGGTCGGACAGACAGTCGGACAGACTTATTTAGTAGTAGTAGTAGTAGTAGTATATATAATAATAAACTACTACTAACTGAAGTCGCAGAAATTTTTGCAACGCATCCGGATTTTGCATTTTGGATAGAAGAAAAGCTTGCACCTGATACCGTGCTCAGATGGATAGAAGAATTCAGCGACGTTCCGATAAAAGTTGAAGATATGCTGCTGTATCTTTCCCGCTGCAGTTACGACCTGACAACACTAAACAAAAAGGCATCCCTAAAAAATACACCCGTGAACTACTTTTATGGCTGTATCAAACGTAACAAAACATATTTGCCTCCGCAAGGATTTAAAACTCTCGAAGAAAGAATTTTGGAAGATAAACGCAAGATCGTGGAGGAAATGGAGAACAGGGTTCGTGAGCTCCAGGAATTGGAAGAAAGAGAGAAACAGGCAGAGATCGAAATCAGATTCCGCGAAATGATGGGCGAAGAAGCCGGTGAGCTCTACAGGGCATGCTTAAATAATATTCCGTCTCTGTTCAGAGACAGTGACCGTTCTGGGCCGGGATTCAAGACCGCCATGAAACAAGCTTTTATTAAAATTCCCAATAATTGATCATAAAAATTAAAAATGGAGGAGTTTAATTATGCAAGATGCTGCAAAGGAGAAAAAGAAATTGAAGCCAAGTTTTGATGAGCAAATGGATGCGCTGAAGAAAAGAATGAAATCAATAAAGATGGAAGCTAAGGCCGATAAAGCAAAAAGAATTAATGTCCAAAGAATTAAATTGCATAAGTTAGTCACTTCTTTTGTTTCCAACGGCTGGCCGGAAGATTACGAAACGCTGAAGTTAAATATCATATCTATAATCGAGGAATAATTTATGATGGGACCGGTATCTCAATCTGCAACGGCAGCAAGTAAATATTATTACGAGAAAGATCCTGTTTACGAAAAAAATAACAGCAGATGGCTGGGCGGGGGCTTAGAGGCTCTTGGCCTGGAGGCAGGCGCTGCTGTCCGGAAGGATGATTTTAATAATATCATCAGAGGAAATAATTTAAGCGGCGAACAGATTGTTCAGGATACTTATTCCGCAGCAGGACGGACGGAACATCGCGCCGGCGTTGATTTTGTTTTTTCCGATCCTAAAAGCGTTTCCATTATGGAACATCTCGCCGGGGATGAGAGAATCAAGGCTGCCAGATTGGCCGCTATTGCAGATGTCGTAAAGCATATTGATGATAATTACATAGCCTACCGGGAAACGATTAACTATGCAGTAAATGTTGTCCATGTTCAGGGAAGGGGTATCTTTTCCGCATATGAACATTCGACCAGCCGCGAAAACGATCCTAATTCCCATACTCATGTTTTGATCTGCAACATGGTGCAACGTGATGATGGTTCCTACAGGGCTCTGTATAACGATGAAATATTCAAGAATCAAAAAGAGATTACCGCCGTCTATAACGCGAGCATGGCAAAAGGCTTATCGGAGATCGGTTATGCAATAGAAATCAAACCAAACGGACTATACGAGGTAGCCGGGGTACCCAAAGGGTTAATTGACACGTTTTCCAAGAGAACATCCAATATCAAACAGGCGGAAGCTGAATTTTTGGATAACAACAATGTTCTGGAAACCAATCCCAAAATACAAGTAATTGCGACTCTGGAAAGCAGGCCGGAAAAATCAGATTTAACAAAAGAATATTTGATCGATTCCTGGAATAAGCAAGCCAACGATATCGGTTATTCCCCGGATAAATTGGCATCGTTGGTTACCGCAGCGTTTAATAATAAAATTGTCAATGATATTTCTGTAAACAGCGTTATTCGTCATGTTGTTAATGATCTTACCTCCACTGAATCTACGTTTACCACTTCAGATTTAATTAAACATAGTCTGGCTCTTTCGATGGGTAAATATAACAAAAATGACATCACTAATGAGATCGATAAAAATGTGAACGGAGATAAACTGTTTACGGAAATAGCACCCGGAATCTACAGCACGGACAAAATGATCGAGACGGAGAAAAACATATTACGGATGCTGGAATCAGGAAAAGGGAAAGTGAATCCCTTAATGAGCAAAGAAGACGCGGAAAAGGTTATTAGCAGTTTTGAAAATAATAATAAAAATATTGCACCTCACGGTTTGACCAAAGATCAAAGAAGTTTGTTTATTGATGTAATGACATCCGCTGATCAGTTTATTGTCGTTCAGGGAGACGCGGGGACCGGTAAAACAACTATTTTTAAAGCCGTCGCCGATGCCTGTGAGGAAAAACTTGTTACTCTGACCGGCCATTCCAAAACCGGCAAAGCCGTCGAGGAATTTATCAGCGCCACCGGCGCCAAAGGCAGCACTGTTGATTCTTTTTTACTCCATAAATCCAAGGACAGCGGTATTTCTTTAAGAATTATAGATGAAGCTTCGATGCTGGGCTCTTTGCAAACACATTCCATGATTGAAAGATCCGTTGATGACAATGCCAGATTAATTCTACTGGGTGACATGAAACAATTGCAGGCAATAGATGCCGGACGCGCTTTTCAAGATGCTCAGGAAAAAGGCGACATTCATGTGGTTAAATTATCGCAAAGCGTCCGTCAGAAAAATGCATATACAATCAAACTGGCTAAACTAGCGAAAAGCAAATATAAAATAAATGATGCCGTCAATCTTATCAATGAGAATAATAAACTGTATGAAAGAATTTCCATAGATGATCGAAGGGATTTGATTTTGGAATTATATAAAAATGATCCGTCCAGTTCCATTGTCGTTACATCCACCAATAAGGAAAAGGATATTTTAAATTCCGACATACGTTCTTATCTGGTAGATAATAATATAATCGACGGCAAAGGTTTCCTTTTTAATACACGAGCTCCTATTTCTCTTGTGGGGATTCAAAAACGGTTTTCTTCTAATTACGAGATTGAAAATACAATTCATATTAAAAAATCTTTCGACGGGATCGAGCCGGGAACTTCCGGAAAAATAACCAATATTGATTTAAACAATAATACAATCACCGCCGCTCTGGATAACGGTTCTCTACAGAAAATAGATATGTTTAAGAACGGAGATAAAATATCCGGCTCGGTGGATACGATAAAAGAATTTGCTCAGGGCGATCACATAATGTTCTTAAAAAATAATAAATTAATTGGTGTTAATAATGGCCAGCAAGGAACGATTAATTCGATTGATGAAAGCGGAATTATCAATGTCAGTGTCGGTAAAAATAAGATCAATGTAAATTTAAATCACTATAATTATGTCGATCATGCTTACGCCATTACCGATTATAAATCACAGGGCGGATCATATTCCAAAGTTATATTCAGCGCTCTTGCCGACAGAGTAAATCTTAATTCGTTTTATGTTGCCGCCACCCGGGCTAAAGATGATTTTTATTTATTAACCGATGATGTCGATCAATTAACAAAACATGCTTCCAAGCCGCAGGATAAAAAATCCACACTTGATCATACAATCCAAAATGATGAAATGAAAAATGGAATAAATATTTATTCCAAAGTTGAAAAAGATATTGCTGATTCCATCCAGAGTAAAGACTTATCCTGGATGGAAAAAGACGGATATGCCATAGAGCAAATGCCTCAGAGCAGTAATTCTTTCGATAGGGAACCGGAAATTTAATAATCGCCATATTTGAGGTTGGGAAGTGAAGAACTTCGGTAAGAGGTTAATGGAAGGGTAGACGGGTTTTCTACAGGAGACCCTACGCAGAAAAATTCTGCCACAATTTAAAAGCGGGAAAGAAAAATGGCCATTAGTACCTAATATGATTAAATATTAAGCTTTAAATATTATTTAAAGCAGCAAAGAAAAAATAAGACAATTTGTTAATGATAACAGGCGCATATGTGGTTTAAACGTGAAAGAGGTTTTTGGAGCTGAATAAACGGTGATCCAAGAGCAAAAATTTATTAAATATATGATATTGTTAAATATTAATTTTTAATAATTATTTAATAACTATTTAAAGCGGCAAGCAAAAAATAGGATAATTTTACAATAAAAACATATTCATATGAGGTTTAAACGTGAAAGAAATTGTTGGGGCTAAGATAATCGGTGAGCTAAGGGCGAGAATGGATAAGGAAGCGGCAGAGAAAAAATGCTCGATGTCCGAATTAATCCGGCAAAAAATAATATTTGCCTATGAACACGAAGATACAGAGAAAACAATTATAAATTTAAAAAAAATAGAAGGCGATATTAAATTTTTAATAAATTTGCTCATCATGAATTCTTCTTTTATTGCTGAAGATATTCGTCAAGAAAAAGGCATGGATGCTTGGGTGGGGATATTTAAAACCGCAAAGGGAATATTCGACAATTATAAGAAAACAGGAAATCTCTCCATGTAGAATTGAGTGAATTATGGATAGCAAACATCATATAAAAGCATTTAAGGGATTTGAAACCTGGCTCAGTTTTTTCCTAATGAATATGAAAATGTTCAAGTGGATATTGATTGCTTCCGGTTTGTTAAGCGCAGGTTTTACATCATTAGTTATTGCTAATTTTAAAAATAGATTTTGGCAAATAAGCAGTTGGTGTTTGGAAAATATGTGGTGGGGACTTATTAATAATACGATGAAAGTTTTTAAGTCGGCATGGGATATTTTTTGGCAGGAGCTTTTCCAAATCCTGCCTTTTTATCTGACAATATTTTTCATTATCTTGACTACAATTACCGTATTCACCCTTCATTATTTTAGAAAAAGATCCATGAAACAGGAAGAGGATAAATATATCGACGGCGCCAAATTTATTTCTTCAGATAAATTATTAATGCTGTTGAATAAAGAAAAGACGTCAATACCCATTGCCGATATTAAAACTCCCGTTGACGATGAGACGAAACATTTTTTCATTGTAGGAAGAACGGGGTCAGGTAAAACTCAAACTCTCAAAAGAGTCGTTACTCATTTACAAACTATCGGATCAAAAATTATTCTCTACGATAACAAGGGCGATTATATTCCGACAAATTACAAGAAGGAAAGGGATATAATATTTAATCCTATTGATGAAAGGTCGGCACGCTGGACTATCTTTAATGATTGCACATCAAAAATGGATATTGAGCAAGTTATCTGTCATGGCATGATTCCCGGATCGGGGGGAAGCAGAGATCCATTTTGGGCTAATGCTTCCCGGGAAGTATTCCGGGGTATATTGTATTATTGTTACCGCAATAAAATGTATTCCAATGCAAAAATATGGGACGTATTGTCATCGGGAGCAAGTAAAATTGTGAAAATATTGAATACCATTCCAGAAGGAAGAACCGGCCGGGAAATGATCTTGGATTCATCTTCGAAACAGACACAAGGTATTATGGCAATGCTTTTACAATACACAGCCATTTTAGAATTAATGGCGACAGAAGATGGTGGTTTTTCCATTAGAAAATGGCTGCATGATCCGAAGCCCGGCACTTTATTTTTAGTTAATCACAGCAAAAGCAAAGACGTTTTAAAACCGATTTTAACATTACTCTTGGAAATGGCCAGCCACGAAGTTTTATCAATGCCGGACGATTACAATCGCAGAATATATTTTTTTCTGGATGAATTCGGATCGCTGAACAATATGAGTTCGATAATAGAATTATTGACACGGGCACGATCAAAGGGCGCATCTGTTTGGATTGGAACACAGGAGATTGGACAAATAGAAAAAGTTTATGGAAAAGAAAGCAGACAGTCCATTGTTAATGGCTGTGCATCTAAATTAATACTCTCCATTGCCGAACCGGAAACGGCAAAATATTTTTCTGAGGCGATAGGCCAAACTGAAGTATTGGAATCCAGTGAGTCCATGTCTATGGGTCCTTCGGACATAAGAGACGGTCTTACTTTTACCAGGAATTCAAAAACGAAGCCTTTAGTGTTGCCATCTGTATTTCAGCAATTTCCGGATATGGAAGGGATATTAAAATTAAGTAATTACGATTACTGTAAGGTAAAAGTCCCCTATGTTTCCTATAAGGTATTGAATGAATATTTAGAAATTAGAAAAGATATGCTTTTGGAAAGTTTGATTAAGAAAGTCGATATTTATAAAAAGACAGTAGAAGATTCAAAAGAGGCCATTTTGGCTTCAGATGAGCGCATTACTAAACCTGATAAACCCAGCGGGCAGCTGGATATGTCTTTTATTAATTAGAGGCAAGTATGGCCAAAGTAATATCTCAATATTTATTGATTCTCATTATTATAATATTTTATTTTTCAACTGACGTTTTTTGTTTTTGCTTTGATGAAGCAGCCTGCCGGTATAATATTTCTGCGGATATTTTATATGCCATTGCAAAGGAAGAATCCAATTTTAATCCAGGTGCCGTCAATTGGAATAAAAATGGATCTTATGATTACGGAATAATGCAAATCAACTCCAGATGGTATAAAGTACTTGGCGCTGATGCGTGGTCACAATTAGGAGATCCATGTTATAATGTTAATGTAGGAGCATGGATATTAGCCGGGTGCATGCAAAGATACGGTTATACCTGGGAAGCAGTTGGTTGCTACAATGCGGGTAGCAAAAACAAGCGTAATTGGTACGTTTATAAAATATGGCGTGCTATAAATATAATGAAAGAGAAGTGACATGCTTTAAAAACATACAATGTAGAGAATTCAATATACGGAATCGATGCGCTCTGAGGCAAATGCATACAATTATGCTCTTTTACATTTATCTGCTGTATGACAAAGTTATTTTGACAGCAAAGGTAAAAATGGACTGTAAATCATGCTTCCTCGAAAATGTTAGAATTGACTTTTTGTAGGCATCCAATATTTCAAATGTGCAGGTCGTTTTGTTAGAGCTGCTTATTGAATTTGAAACGGAATCAGTGGCCGGTTTGCACCGGCATACTCATTGAATACGGGATGAAATGTGCAAGTATTTACAGTATATTTTCTGTTCCTGTAGAATACGACTACCTTCCTCTAAGAAACAAAGCGTCATGCTTGCCGAATATGCAACATTTCAATTAGTAAGTGCGCCACGAGGCTGCACAAGAGATGAGGGCGGAGGCCCCTCGAAGTCGGCTTGCAGGAGCAGGCTTCAAACCACCTTGAGCTGCGATGATAAAGAGCCATTGTGGTGAGCGTTAATTGCGCTACGAAGTTGCAAAGGAGATGGAGGTGGGCCCTCCGAAGCCGCCTTGCAGGGGGAGGCTTCAAACCGCCACAAGCTGCTGTGGTCAAAAGCCATGGTAGTGAGCGTTGATGGAAAAGGCGCACAAGATGCGTCAGGTGTGAATCAAGAAGGTGAGCACAAGCTAACCGATGTAAGCGTCGAAACACCACTCTAGATGGAGTCAAAATTGGGGACTTTAACGCTTCCCAAGATTAGCGTAGGGGATACCTGATTTACTGCCTGCGCGGCTTCCGGCGTACAGTCGGCACGAGCTTGATTCGGGCTTTTTGCAGAACGTAGGAACTCTTCACGGGATGCTAAGAGAAAACCCTATAAGTGTAGCCCACGAAGGGGGAAAGTATTGATGCCTGTGAAAGGGGGCGGATCATCCTGTAGTAGTGATGAAGTTCTTGTAATGAGAATGGAGCGAAGGGGATGAGTCAGTCCATCGTGAGTATGGGTCAACCGGGAAACTGGGAGGAACTTTTTCTCGCGAGGTAGGCCGGAACTGAAAAGTTTCCGGAGGAAGACTGGCACGAGCCGTATGAATCGAGAGGTTCACGTACGGAACGTGTGTCCAGCAAAGGCTGATATGTTCAGCGGGAGTCAGTCCTGCCGGGGTAAAAGTCAGGAGCCCCGTAGTTTGGATAGCAGGGTGGCGGGAAACCAAAACTCTGAAGCCTATCGACAAAGCCACCGAGAGGGTGGTTGCGAGTCATCGGGCCGTAATGAAAGTGAACGCAGAGGTAGCCTCGAAAATTCGTAGCCCTGGAGGGCGAGCACGTAACCGTAGTGTGAAGGCAGCATGGGGCGACGTAGACTGACTGAAACGTTTCCCCACTCCAGCGGGGTGATAGCGACAGCACGGTGACAAGGACATGCCGAGCAACTGGAGAAGCCCTCCTCGTCCCAGGAAGAAATCTCTGGAGCAAGGTAGATTCTATAACTGTAAACAGCGGGAAGTGAATCGAAGGCGAGAGGGTGGCGGATGGGTTCGTAAGAGCGATGAACCGGAGTAATGTCCGGGGAGCAAAGGAGCCCTGCTGTTAATGATCTTCTGACAACATTGGGAGGTAAGGGCGAAATGATAAAGGCGCCCGTCAGTTTACAGGACCTGAGGAGGAAGATATACTTAAAGGCGAAGGCTGAAAAGGCATGGCGCTTCTGGGGACTGTATGTTCATGTCTGCAGGATGGAGACGCTTCAAGAGGCCTACAAGATGGCTAAGAAGAATAATGGTGCACCGGGAATAGACGGGGTAACGTTTGAGGCCATTGAGGAATTGGGTTTGGAAGCTTTTCTTGAGCAGATACGAGATGAACTGGTCTCTGGCACGTATCGGCCGATGCGGAATCGAAGGAAGGAGATACCCAAAGACAAAAATAGAGTCAGAATTTTGGGGATTCCTTGCATTCGAGACCGTGTGGTTCAAGGAGCATTGAAACTAATCCTTGAGCCGATCTTTGAAGCGGATTTCCAAGAAGGGTCATATGGTTATCGACCCAAGCGGACAGCCCATGCGGCTGTAGACCGTGTAGCAGAAGCAGTGGTGAAAAGGAAAACACGAGTCATCGATGTAGACCTTAAGGCCTACTTTGATAATGTTCGGCATGATATCCTTCTTAGTAAGATTGCTGAACGAGTGAACGATGGTGATGTGATGCGACTGCTGAAGCTGATTCTGGAAGCCAACGGTAAGCGGGGAGTACCACAAGGGGGAGTAATTTCGCCCTTACTCAGTAATCTCTATCTCAATGAAGTGGATAAGATGCTGGAACGGGCGAAAGAAGTCACCCATAATGGTAAATATACATATATTGAATATGCACGATTTGCCGATGATCTGGTAATTCTCATAGATGGCTTTCAGAAATGGGATTGGCTTGAAAAGGCGGCCTATCGGAGACTTCTTGAGGAATTGAACAAGCTTGACGTTCAAGTAAATCAGGATAAGACTCGGATAGTGGATCTTAATAAAGACGAGACATTCAGTTTTCTTGGGTTTGACTTTAGGCAGGTGAAAACCCTCCAGGGCAAGTGGGGAGTGCGAATTATACCGAGAATGAAGGCACGGACTGCTTTGCTACAAAAGCTCAAGGATGTGTTTCGCCGCCACAACTCACAACCCGTAGATAGGGTTATATACCTGATTAATCCAATTCTCAGAGGATGGGTTAATTACTTTCGGGTTGGACATGCCAGTGGATGTTTTGGATACATCAAAGACTGGGTGGAGAAAAAGATTCGGCGACATCAGATGCGTGCAAGGCACCGCTGTGGTTTCGGCTGGAACAGGTGGAATAGGGACTGGTTCTATAAGAACCTTGGGTTATATAATGACTACAAGGTTAGATATTATCAGGTCTGAAAGCTCTGCCAGGCTGATAGGTCACATAAACCTTTAGATGAAGTTAACAGGAAAGCGTAGTGCGGGAAACCCGCACGCTACGTTTGACGAGGCGGAGGCTGGAAACGTACTGATAACACTCGGTGGCGCGCTAGTCTTCGACCCTACTGATGAGGGGGAGCTGGAGATAGAACCATTCGGCTACTACGCCAGCTCTCTACTCTACTGAAAGATACAACGAAAAAATCAGCAGGAGCGTAAGCAATCAGCTTCAGTTCACCCAAGACACTGATTATTAAATTGTCTATTAAGACCATATTGTCGTGACTCTAAAAAAATCGGCATTTATATGTTTCTTCTTGCTTCTTTTGTTCTTTCCAAAACCTTTTGAAGACTAGACACTGGACAAATATTCTATTCTTATATAGAATTACAAAAAAAGAAGATAATTGGGGATCATTAGTGGAGAAAAAAGATAAAACTAAGACTCAGTACATCGAAGAACTAGCAACAGCCCGTAAAGAAATTAAAAAGCTCAAGTCGCAAGCACGTAATTACGAAAAAATCGAAGAAAAATTAACACATTCGAGTAATTTTTACCGAACCTTATTTGAAAATTCCGGTACTGCAACCATCGTCATCGAAGGAGACACGACTATTTCTATGATGAACAATGATTTTGCGAACTTTACCGGTTATTCTCGCGAGGAAATAATCGGTAATTCCTGGACCAAATATGTAGCCGAAGACGATGTTGACCGACTTCTTTCTTTCCACAAAATTAGGCGCGAAAATCCGCCAGCTGCACCCAGAAATTACGAATTTAAAATTATAAACAAGGACGGCAATCTTCTTCATATCTTCATGACTATTGCCATGATTCCGGGAACGAAACAAAGCATTGCCTCAATGGTGGATATCACTGCCATTAAAAAGTTAGAAAAAGAAGTTCTCGATATAACGGAGAGAGAACGCCAGAAAATCGGCTATGAACTTCACGATGATCTTGGCCAGCATCTGATCGGCATTGATGTAATGACCAAAGTGCTTAAAGATAAACTCGTCCCTATTTCCGATGAAAATGCGCGCTATGCCGGAGAGATCAATCAACTAGTCAAGGGTGCAATTGAAAAGACGAGGCGTCTCGCCCGAGGACTCTGTCCTGTCCAGCTTACGTCTCTTGGTCTTGAAGCGGCGTTGGAAGAACTTGCCGATTCCACATCGAACATTTTCAGCATTAATTGCGTCTTCCGTTGTCCCAGACATATTCCCATAGATGACATCTCTTTAGCCACGCATCTTTACTACATCGCAAAAGAATCAATTCATAATGCCATCGAACACGGCCACTCCTCTAAGATTGTGATGGAGTTCCTCAACAACAGCAGAACAGTTTCTCTATCTATTCTTGATGATGGCATTGGTATCAAGGATATGACAAAGGTCGGCGGCATCGGTCTCAGAATAATGCAATACCGCGCCCGCATGATAGGAGCTTCCCTGCGCATCGAATCTGAACAAAGCGGAGGCGTACTGGTAACCTGCACTTTTAATTTGAACAAAGAGTGACTTTTATGACCACAACAAAAACAATTCAAACAGACAAGTATAGAATCCTCATCGTTGATGATCATCCCATCTTCAGGAATGGCCTCGCTCAACTCATCGATCAGGAAAACGATCTATGCGTTTGTGGAGAAGCTGATGATTATCACGGCGCATTGAAGGCTGTTGAGGCACAGAAACCATCCATGGTTATCGTGGATATTACCCTGAAGGACATGAGCGGCATCGATCTTATCAAGGAAATCCGTAAACTCCACAAAGGCATAAGCATGTTGGTCATCTCCATGCACGACGAGTCTTTCTATGCAGAAAGAGCATTGCGTGCAGGCGCTAAGGGTTATGTAATGAAGCAGGAGGCTTCCGATTCCATTGTTCAGGCAATCCGCCAAGTAATGACCGGCGGCATCTACGCTAGCCCCAAAATGACGGAACAAATGCTTTCCCGTTTCGTTGACGGCCCCGCAGATTCCGTTGAATCTCCGCTAAAGGCCCTCACAGACCGGGAAATCGAGGTTTTTCAACTCATCGGCGAGGGACTGGGTATCAGCGAGATCGGTTTGCGGCTTCATTTAAGCGTTAAGACCATCGGTACCTATCGCGAACGCATCAAAGAGAAGCTGAATCTCAAGAACAGCATAGAACTCTTGCGTTATGCGCTTCATTGGGTTGAAAACGAGAGAAAATCAAAAAAATAGTTTCTATTTTTTAGCAACCTTTCCTGTAGGTCATCGACTTACCTTTTTTTAATCCTCTCAAGCACAAGTAAAACAGTTTAATGCGGATTGTTCTTCCTCCTGCTTTAGCAGATGATATCAGCCAAAGAAAATAAAGATTAAAGGAGGACTATATGAAAAATAAATCTTTAAACGGAAATAATTACGGGTTTCAACTCACGATTAAAGAATTATTAAACACACCAAAACTTACTGCGGGAAACCAGGAAATCGTATACCGCAACAAGATGCGTTATACATACAACGATCTATTTGAACGGATCAACAGGTTGGGAAGCGCCCTCGCCGGATTGGGCGTGAAGAAGGGAAATACTGTTGCAGTCTTCGATTATGATAGCCACCGCTATCTGGAATGTTTCTTCGCGATTCCTATGATGGGAGCGGTTCTCTTCACTGTAAACTGGCGTCTTTCCCCCGATCAAATTGAATACACAATGAACCATGCCGAAGCCGATGTTATTCTCATCAATACCGACTTTTTGCCCCTTCTTGCCTCCATTAGAAACAAGCTGAGGTACGTAAAGAAGGTTATTATTCTTTCTGACAGCAACGAACCGCCCAAGACAGACGTTGCCTATGATGGAGAATATGAGGCTCTACTGGCTACGGCATCAGCGGATTTCGAATTCCTCGATCTTGACGAAAATACGACTGCTACGACTTTCTATACAACCGGAACAACGGGCCTGCCCAAAGGCGTGTATTTCTCCCATCGCCAGATCGTTCTTCACGCGATGAGCGTCTGCATCGCCGTAAGCGGTCACGACAGTCCGCTGCGTTTCTCCACATCGGATGTTTACATGCCCATTACACCCATGTTTCATGTTCATGCTTGGGGTTTTCCCTATATTGCCACCATGATGGGCATCAAGCAGGTATATCCGGGCAAATATGAACCAGAGATGCTTATCAAACTTATTGTTGGAGAAAAGGTCACCTATTCCCACTGCGTACCCACGATTCTTCAGATGATCGTCGCAAGCCCGATTGCAAAACAAATCGACCTTTCTGCATGGAAAGTGATTATCGGCGGCGCACGTCTAGCCAAGGGACTTGCCGTTTCTGCCATCAACCTGGGGATTCAGGTAATGACTGGTTATGGCATGTCTGAAACATGCCCGGTCATTAGTGTATCCAATCTAAAGCCATCGATGAAACGTTTCGACAACGAACAAAAAAGTGATATCGCCATTAAGACTGGTATGCCTATTTCGCTTGTCGATATCCGAATCGTTGATCCTAGCGATAATTTCCTCCCGAATGACGGCAAAACCACCGGCGAGATTGTCATCCGTGCTCCTTGGTTTACCCAGGGATACTACAAGGATTCGGAAAAGACTGCGGAACTATGGCGAGGCGGTTGGCTTCACACAGGCGATGTTGGTTACATGGACCAAGACGGCTATATCCAGATTACGGACAGGCTCAAGGATGTAATCAAAACGGGTGGTGAGTGGGTATCATCGCTTGATCTAGAGAACGCAATCAGCCTTCATAACGCTGTTCAAGAGGCTGCGGCAATCGGTGTTCCCGATTCCAAGTGGGGAGAACGGCCGATGTTGCTTGTTGTGCTGACGCCACAGTTTCGCAATGACGGTATTACACCGGAGGTTCTAAAAGGCCATATGAAAATCTGTGCTGAGCAGGGGAAAATTCCTCGGTACGCGATCCCTGACAAATATATAATCACTGATGCTATTCCCAAAACCAGCGTTGGCAAGATCGATAAAAAACACCTACGTGCTATCTATGTAAACGCAACGTGATTTAAAACTTTTTTCATTTCTCTTGCTTTCTCATGCATTCAAGGCAGGCTGATTATCGGCCTGCCTCTCTTCTCCAACTTTATGTATTTTCTGTTTCTTTTACATTAAAAGGTTGAATGATTATCAATACCAAAAAGTTGTGGATAAGAGGAAGTAAGAAATTAAAATCTGATTTCGGAATCGACAGAATTGTTTGTTACCCTTACAAGTTAAGGTTTTTCAATATAGACTTACAATGAGGATAACCAATTGTAACCTGCATTTCAGGCATTTGGCGCAGTACTCCTGTAACTGTCACTTCTCTTCTCGCAGTTGAATAGTTTCCACCTTCACTCTTGCCAATCCTTTATCATAAAAGCCCAGCCTTTTGGCAGCACCCTCACTCAAATCAATAATTCTGTTACCAGACGCGGCATTGAAGTTACTTGGAAAAGGCCCACGGTCGTTTACCCGGACAATAACCCATCGATCATTTTCAAGATTTGTAACCTTGACATGAACAGGAAGGGGTAATTGCTTGTGGGCGGCTGTCAATCCCTTTGGATCAAAGGCTTCACCGTTTGCAGTCATGCGGCCGCCCTTACCACGGAGGGTCTCGTAACCATACCAGGAGGCAACACCCATTTCCTTGTAGGAATAAGCCTTCTCAACAGATATGGGATAGTACATCTTTCCCTTAACCTTGTAAGGAGCATTCTTCACCCTGCCTTGTCGAATTGCTTCTTTCGGGGAAAGACCATCTATGGTCTCGATGTCCTTGTTCATGAGATCCCAATCAAGGGGAGCTTTTACCACCTTGAAGGTAAAGCTTCCGATATGGTATACAATCTTCGTGGTTTCCGCAGTCAATTCGTAGGTGCCTTTCACCACATAATACGTACCCTTGACCGTCCCTTTTACAACCTTGTATGGGATTGAAATGACGCCGCAGTCGGTAAGAAAAAAACACAGGAGTACAGCAAAAAGACCAAAAACAGCACATGTATTCGTCTTGCCGGGTAATATCCAGGCCAATTTCGTCAATCTAATCATCATAGACATCTATCGTGCTAAGAATATCAACCAATGTAAACATTGGCAAGTCGTTCAGATTACAATGTTCATGAATCACACCGATTAAATCAATAAGAATTTGTTTTTCTTAGAAGGAAATATAGGGGATTGGCCGTTGTATGTCAATTCAATACTGACCAAAGAAAGGAGATGATCTGTACGATGTTTGTCTTCGGACGTTAAAGGTGTTTATTACAAATCGAAATCTAGTATGTTTATCGAGGTTGGTGTTTTGTTGACTAAGGAAGAAGTGCTTGTGGAGTTCACCTACTTGTCCACATTATTTGGCAGTCGTCTGATTTGAGGGATTATTGGTTGAAACATAAATGACCGTATTCTGTCACAAAGGAGAATGAAAATATCCTTGTCGACACCTTTATTGTGAGTGTAACAATGTCAATACATCAGGTATTTATAAAGTTTCAGCAAAAATGACATAGTGATTATATTTTCCGTTTATCAATCACCCGACTGGCCTTACCTTCGGAGCGCTGAATGGTTTGGGGTTCCACGAGTTTGACCTTAGCTGTAATTCCCAGAAAGTCTTTCATATCCTTGATCAATCGCTTTTCCAGTGTCTGCAGCACCTTTACTTCGTCCGCATTGATAAACTGGTCCTCTGTAACTTCAACCTGTACTTCCAAAGTATCAAGAGTGCCTGCACGTTCAACAATAAGCTGATAATGAGGTTCCAAGCCTTCGATTGCAACCAGTACGGCCTCGATCTGTGAGGGAAAGACATTAACGCCTCGGATGATCAACATATCATCGCTCCGGCCCATGACGCGATCCATGCGATAAGACGTACGGCCGCAACGGCAGGGCACCGTATTCAGACGGGAAATATCACTGGTCCGGTAACGGATCAAGGGGAAAGCCTCCTTGGTCAGGTTTGTAAATACCAGTTCGCCCTGCTCGCCGGGAGGGAGAATCTCGCCCGTTTTCGGATTAATAGTCTCCACCAGGAAATGATCTTCAAAAATATGCATACCTTCCTGCATGTCGCTGCACTCAATGGCAACGCCGGGCCCTATGATTTCGGAAAGGCCGTATATATTTATAGCTTTAATGCCAAAGGTTTCTTCAATTTGCCGGCGCATTTGTTCGCTCCATGGTTCAGCGCCAAAGATGCCCACTCGCAACTTTAAAGAACGCATATCGATACCCATAGCTTTACCTTGCTCCGCTAAATTCAGCGCATATGAAGGGGTGCAGCATATTGCCGTTGGACCGAAATCCTGGAGAATCATCACTTGCCGCTTGGTATTGCCGCCGGACATGGGAATAACGCTGGCCCCGAGTTTTTCCGCGCCGTAATGAATGCCCAGACCGCCGGTGAACAGACCATAGCCATAAGCATTATGGATAATGTCACCCTTGGTAAGGTTGGCGGCTACCAAACAGCGAGCTATCAGTTCCGCCCAGGTGTCGATATCGCGCTTCGTGTAGCCGACAACAGTGGAACTGCCTGTTGTTCCCGATGACGCATGCAGACGAACGATATTACTCATCGGTGTGGCAAACATTCCAAACGGATAATTGTCCCGCAAATCCTGCTTTGTGGTAAAGGGAAATCGCTTAACGTCATCGAGAGTTTTGAGGTCATCAGGAGTTACTCCCGCTTTGTCGAAGGACTTTTTATAAAAATCGACGTTGTTATAGACCAGATTAACAATTTGCTGTAATCTTTTCAATTGTAATGCTTTCAGGGCTTCTCTGGGCAAAGTTTCATATTCTTCATTGTAAATCATCGTTTTGGTTCTCCTGTCATATTTTCACTCTCTCCAAGTGCCTTTTCTAATATCAGGTGTAATGCTTTTTGGGAAGTTTTTATTGATTACTGATTGAAAGCAAGAAGATCTGACAAGGATAACGTTTTGTTTGTTTCAAGAAGAAATGCTTGCTGATGCCTCCTACAAAGTTTCAGTTTTTCGACTGAAATAATCTGATAATTTCGTTAGAAAGTTGTAATCTTTTTACAATGTAATCTGATTCGCTCGTGGTCTAAATGTAATATTTCTATAGAACCGCAACTATATTAATTTCTTTCAGGATTGCATCTTTGTCTTTTACGGGCATATTAAGGAATTTTAGACCCATTCCATGATCTTTTGACAAAGCGCCTTTGTTAATCCATATAACTTCTGCATTAATTTCCATTTTTTTTAAATTGCCTATGGAGAAAATCAATTTTATTGTTGACCCTACTGCCGGCGGTTCTTCTGTCTCAACAAACATGCCATCTGCCGAAATATTTTTTGTAAAAGATATGAGATAATCATTTTCATGTACATATGAAATTTCAAGCTTAATATCTGCCCTTTTATTTACCCTGCGTTCATCTTTTAACATATTATCTCCATTTCATTCAGCCTACCGTATATCACTTTTAATAAAGAAGGATTGTTTAACGATTACTGTTTGTAACCTAGCATAAAATCGGAAATTTGGAAAATAAGGATTAAAGGAAGAAGTGTTTGCTGAAAGCACTTACAAAGCATCGGAATTGGATTCCCTCAGCATCATTGCTTTCATATTGAAAGAGTATAATGTTCTAACCGTTCAGCTAATCTTTGGTTTCATAGCACTATAAAGAGCCATGGTTCCCAACATGGTTGATATGTTATTTCGTAGTGACTGATATTCAAAACCACAATCTTTGAATATATTAGGCAGAAGACCTTGGACATTGTCTTTCGTACTTTCAAAGCCATCGAGGATCTGAATGAAATAAAATAGATTCCTCATAAGGTGGGAAGAAGGCTTACCCCAATCAGCAACATGTATTTCTCCATGAGGCTTTAAGACCCGCAAAACTTCTCTTATGGTCAAAATCTTTTGATCAATCACCAGATGATGAAAAAATAGACTTGAAACAACTCTATCGAAACTATTGTTGTCAAAGGGCAACTGTGAAGAATAGCAACGGCGAAACTCGACATCCACACCAGCCTTTTCTGCTTTTGATCGGGCAATTTCGAGAATTTGCTCGTCTCCATCAATACTGATTACTTTGGCACTAGGTATCAAGCGCTTAGTCTGTATTGCAAAAGTTCCAGTCCCACAGCCCAAGTCCAAAACTCGATGTCCTTCCTTTATTCCTGCTTGAATTAGTAAAGCCTGCTTAAACTTTTTCTCTCGGCATGTAACCGCAACGATAGGATCATATAATGGGGTTAGTATTTTATAACCCAAGGCAGGAATATATCTTTCTTTTGAACTTTCCATATTTCAATGGTCCAAATCGTTATTATAAGCCTCCATGCGAAGATTCATTCGGAAAATGATTTGACAGTTTCTATTTGAAATCTTGCATATTATTCAATTTCCATCAAGTGAAGAGTTCAGGAAGTCTTCAATATCTCCGAACCAGTAAGTTCACTGCTCGCATCTAGTTACTATTAAGTCTTCATTTATCAATATTGAGAATTAAGGATCAAGAAATCAACGCTATCTTTACTGGCGCATATGAAGCGCAGCAAAATTTGCGTCCGGGTTCATAATCTGTTGGGCGATTTGTTTAGAAATCAGTTCAGATCCAGCCCAGTTGCTTACACGCACCATACACTAGATAAGCACCAATAGTGCAAAGAAAAAGGCCAAAGATAAGGCGGAGCTGCGGACCCCTTCATTTGGTTCGCGAAGTAGGCACCAACCCACGAGCCAAGTAACATGGTCGCTGCTAAAATGACAGCAGCACGCACATCTACGTTTCCGTGCCTATAGTATTCAAATGTTGCAGCGATTCCGATGGGTGGAAGCAGTACCGCAAGACTCGTTCCCGTTGCCTTGTGCTGCGAGAAACCGGCCCAATAAATAAGCGCAGGTATGATGACGATCCCTCCACCGACGCCGAAGATGCCCGCAGCAATGCCAGCAAGAACACCGATAATCACAAATGTGAGCCATGGTGTCATCTGGGTTCTCCTTTCAAATATTTGCTATAAACATGGCGCACTATAAAATTGTCAGTTTTGCATGTCAATTAAATATTGATTACTAATGTTGTACAAATTGGGAAAAGCATAAAACAACATTAGAGGAAGAAAGAAATTATTTAACTAAGATTAAGTTTGACATGAAAGTGCAGATTATACGCGCATTTCTTTTTCTTCTCCAACATTGATACTCCGAGCATGTTATGCAGATTTATCGATTCAGTACTCTTATTTGGAACTATTGCAATAAGGTGATATAGAAAACATTATACATAATAATACCATTAATAAAGGAGGAGAAATGTAATGAAGGGAATGCTCGATGGGGTAAGGGTGATCGATTTTTCAACCACGGTGGCTGGTCCCGGCTGCTGCTACTTTATGAGCGACATGGGGGCCGAAGTGATCAAGATCGAGAAGCCAGGGTTTGGAGACGAGGCTCGACTCTTTCCACCATACAAAAATGGTAAATCCGCCTCCTTCGCCACTCTAAACCATGGAAAGCGTGGCGCGGTCATCGATGTAAAGAAATCAGAAGGCACGGCTCTCTTCAAGGAACTTGTTTCCGTGAGCGACGTGCTTGTGGAAAACATGATTCCCAGCACCATGAATAAGCTTGGGCTCGATTTCGAGACACTTTCAAAGGTGAACCCGCACCTCATCATGTGTTCCATTTCAGGCTTTGGGCAATATGGGCCGCTCTCACCGCTACCGGGCTATGACGCGGTCATCCAGGCGGTATCGGGGCTCATGAGCACTACCGGTTACCCGGACAGGCCCCCGCTTCGCACCGGCACCCTTATTATCGACATCTCTACGGCGTATAATGCCTCCTTCGCGGTGTGTGCCGCACTTTACGCACGCGAAAAAACGGGAAAGGGCGAGCACCTGGACATAGCCATGTACGACGTGGGCATCAACCTTCTGGAATCAAAGTTCATCGAATACACGGTCTCAGGAAACATCCCGCAGCCCACCGGCAATAGATTTGATTTCATCACTCCGTTCGATACATTTAAAACTTCGGATTCCTACGTCCTCATCATATGCATAAGTGACCACACGTGGAAAGGTCTATGTGCGGGAATGGGCATGCCGGCACTTGCGGACGATCCGCGCTTCAGCAACCTTATGGCGCGCAACCAAAACGAGGCTGAACTGAAAGTGATAATTGAGGAGTGGAGCACGAAGCATACAACTGCGGAGGTCGTTGATCTGCTCAGAGGTTCGGGAGCACCCGTGGGACCGGTAAATAATGTGAAAGAGGTTGTTGAACATCCGCACACAAAGGCACGGGGCATGCTCGTCGAGCTTCAGCTAGCGGGGGGAGGTTCCATCACGACTTTCGGTCCCTCGGTGAAGGCGGTGAACACTAGCGTCGAAGTGCGCGGTTCCGCGCCGGAACTCGGTCAGGACAATCGATGGCTTCTGAAGGAGGTGCTCAAAAAATCAGACGCGGAGGTCGAGCGCATCCTGGCATCGAAGATTATGGGCTAACGCCGCATATTATTGCGCGGGAATTGACCTGTCTCAAATACTTGTCTCACATATTAAGTGAGAGTTCAGCCATTTTTTGATTATTTCCGATTAAAAGGTTGCATATTCATTAAGAATTATTTTTTGTGGATAAGGAAGAAGTGCTTATTGAATCTCAGGTTTTCTCCCCTCTGATTATTAAACGCTTTTAGGATGCAGCAATTTTTTTCTTATATTTTCTCGCAAGACATTTTTAAGGGCTTTCCCAACAGGATTCCGTGGAATTGCATTAATGAGTTCTATCCTCTCGGGAATCTTATAGACCGCAATTCCTGATTCTTTCATAAAGGTTGCAACGTCCTCAAGAGTTACCGATTGGCCATCTCTCGGAACAATATAGACGCAGACCTTTTCCCCCATGACCTCATCCGGCATGGCAATGGCAGCGACCTCAAGGATCTTCGGATGTCCGAGGAGCATGTTTTCCACCTCCTGAGCGCTGATATTAAAGCCGCCGCGGATAATGATATCTTTTGTGCGATCAAAAAATCCCACGCAATCATTCTTCTTGATCTGGAACAAATCACCTGTGTTGAAAAATCCGTCCTTGTCAAAGGCTTTGGCGGTAATATCCGGCCGCTTAAAGTATTCAGGGATAACATTCGGTCCCTTGTAGAAGAGTTCACCGATTTGTCCTTCTTCAGTAAGTTCCTTGCCCGTTACGGGATCGACAACCTTCATACTAACGAATCTCAACAAGCCTTTCGACCAATTCGAACCGGGCTTCCCATATTGAGGAAAGTTATCGATTCGCATTTCCATATCGGGGATGTTATAAGCTCCTGCGATATTGCCAGTTCCTTCGTTTTGGCCCCAGATATTTCCGAACTCAATTCCCCATCGCCTTTTCAATTCCTGAACCGACCACAGTGAGGGAGGCGCTGAACCTAGGGTAATTGCCCTCATCTTGCTGAGATCAAACTTATCCACCTGAGGATGCTTCAAGAGCGCGTTGATAACAGCCGGCACGAGGAGTGTGTAATGAATCTCCTCAATGATGAGTTGCAGAATGAATGTTGGTCCATCAAAGGGATGATGGAGTACGAACTTTCCGCCGCCCTTCAACCATTCAACAAAGACAGTTCCTAGAGAAGCCATGTTAACTAGAGGGCCTGCCGTAATTAGATTATCGCCCGGTTTGATAGGCGCCGCTTCAAAGCACAGGGATGCCAGGAAGAGCCAGTTGTTGTGGCTTAGGGGGCATCCTTTCGGTTGCGCCTCCGTACCGGAAGACCAGCAGAGGGTGAAAATATCATTCGCATCGATATGGATCTTATCCAAGCGTCCAGTGACAGGACCTTTTGACATTTCTCTGATGTCTGTGAGTGTAAAAATTGATTTGATGGATGGAGTAGAAGATTGAAGCCGTGTCACCATATCCATGTGATTGAAACCACCGAATGTATCAACAGTAATTAAAGCTGCGGCATTAGTCATGGATGCGATGAATTGCAACTCGGAAATCCGCCACTGCATAGGCATGGGCGAAATCAATGCTCCTGTCCGGGTAATGGCAAGATAGAGCATGGCTAGTTCCCATATATTCGGCAACTGGACCATAATGATATCGTCCTTGCGAATTCCCTTATCCAGCAAGGCTTCCGCCACAGCATCAATCGCCTTGGAAAGCTCAGTGTAGGTCAGCTTTTCCGGTTTCAGGCCAACCAGAGCTTCTTTGTTGATAGGATCCACAAGGCAGACTTTTTCGGGTTCGGCCAAAACATGATCCTTGAAGTAATCAATGAAAGACTTGTCGCCCCAAGCTCCTGCGTCCGTCCAATGCCGGATCATTTCTTTTGATGCTAGAATCATCGCATTTCTCCTGTTTTTTTATTTTTACCGCATCCACATAGGGCATTTCCCTCAACCCTTTACAAATACGGAATCAAACTATTCGAAATAAATACAATTTATTTGAGGTGTTGTTGCTCTGGTTTGATGATTCTGTTTCCGACCTTCATTTATTCTGTTATTTGAAGCAATTGGATTTACTTTTATATGTTGCAACTCTTTTATGTTCTTCTCATCTGCCACACACCCTGCATAAGGCAACAGACTTGTCCCGATTTATCCTTTAGTTCCAGATCCATTTTCCAGTCGGCTTTTCCTTTTGCATCCGCCTCTCTTTGAACAGCCTCAACCTCCTCCTTGCTAAGCGACGCCTCAACGGTCACATCTGTTGTTGCTGGACGGCGGTACTGAATCGACAAGGCTTTTACTATGGGATAATATTTTGTGTGATCGAAGGACGCGAAAAATATGGGGCCGCCGATATATTCACCGACGGTAAAAAGAGAACCGGCGTACATGGTTCCGATATGATTGATGTTGGGCGCAAGCGGAAGGATGACCTTGACGTACCGATCCCTCATCTCTTCAATATGGATACCCATTTCCTTAATGATTTGAATCGTTCCTTCGAGCAATGGTATATACTCTTTGAATTTCTCATCAATGATTGGCATTGTTCATAATTAGTTTGACTTACTTAAATGTCAAGAGATATTTTCGTTCTGAATTTCTACGCCACTACATTTATATTAAAGATTACGAAGGAAAGTGGACAGATGAGGGATTAAAATTTTAAACGGTTTTAGGTTATAATAAATGTTTTGGAAAAAAGAGACGTTCTTGAACGGCGCAAACAGATTAGACAAAAACATCTGCTTTTACGAAGTAAGCAAAAACGTTGTTTGAAACTTGCTGAAATTGTAGAAAAGGTTTATATAGATATGAAATCATCTCTTAATTCCAAACCTGTTTTGTCCAAAACCATTTGAAGATATGCAGTTTTCTGCATAAGGAGTGACCAGTATGGAAAATGAATCGTTTCTTAAGGTTGAGAAAATCGGACACGTAGCATGGTTGGTTCTGAATAGGCCGAAACAGCGCAATACTATGACCATGGAGTTTTTTCAGGAGATGCGCCGGGTTTTTGAAGAATTCGATGCAGATCTCGATGTGCGTGTCGTTGTCATTAGGGCACGGGGAAAGAGTTTTACCGCCGGCCTGGACCTTGTTGCGGCCCAGGCCCTACTCGGGGATGGGTTAGCCGTTTACCGTGACTGGCTCCGCAGGAAAATAATAGAGCTCCAGGAGAGTATGACCGCCATTGAAAAATGCAGGAAACCTGTTATTGCTGCCATCCATGGGTATTGTATCGGCGGAGGCGTCGATCTTACCAGTGCCTGTGATATCAGGATCGCGGCTAAAGACGCCATCTTTTCCATCCGGGAAACCCGAATCGGCATCATAGCGGATATCGGCACCTTGCAGCGAGTTCCTCACATTATCGGACAGGGCTGGTTCAGGGAACTTGCTTTGACTGGGAGGGATTGGACCGCGGAGGAAGCCCTGAAGATGGGTTACATTACACGGCTCTGCGAAGACAGCGAGTCCCTTTTCGAGGAATCCCGGACGCTGGCTGAAGAGATCGCCAATCTGGCTCCGCTTGCTGTTCAGGGAATCAAGGAAGTTGCAAATTACAGCCGTGACCACGGTATTCAGCAGGGCCTGGAATATGTGGCCCAGAGGAATGCTGCTGTGGTGCCCAATGAAGACATGATGGAAGCCGTTTCAGCATTTCTTGAAAAGCGAACTCCGCGGTTCAACGGGCGATAGAAAATTTCGTTTGTTCTCATTTCTCCTGCATAATTACGAGCAGGAGATAAATCTAATCATGGAAGGAGTGTTGCAGTACCCAGTGATGGGAGTAGGAAAAAGGTTAAGGAGTGCGCTTTCCAAAAAAAAGGAGGAGCAATATGTCTTTAAAGAGAATATGGCACAAATCTTATGCCCCAGATGTTCCTGCTGAAATCAATCTGGAAAAGATCACCATGGCGGAAGTTCTGACGAGAACCGCGAACAATTTTCCGGAGCGAGTTGCCTTTATCTACATGGGTAAAAAGATCACCTTCCGGCAGCTGGAAAAATTGGTGAACAGTTTTACCAGGGCATTGATTGACATGGAAGTAAAAAAGGGAGACATTGTGGCCATGCTCCTGCCTAATATTCCACAGGTAATCATTGCCAACCATGCTGCCTATCGTGCAGGGGCGGTAACCGCCATGAACAATCCGCTCTATACGGAGCGGGAATTAACCTACCAGATCAATGATTCAGATGCCTCTATCATTATGACACTGGATCTATTGCTTCCCCGGGTGCTTAAAATCAAAGGTGAAACAAAGATCAAGACAATCATCACGTGCCACATCAGCGACTATCTACCCTTTCCCAAGAAGCAGCTTTTTCCCTATGTTAAAAAAGGAATGTTCAGAAAAGTGGAACAGCAGCCAGATGTCTACGAATTTTTGGATCTTATTGCTAAATACTCTGATTCGCCGGTGGAAAACAAGGCAAGATGGGATTCGCTGGCCGCCCTCATCTATACAGGAGGAACAACAGGTGTCAGCAAGGGCGCTATGCTGACCCATGCCAACATCTCGTCGGTCGTGCAGCAGTTTTCAGCATGGTTTCCCGATCTCAAGGGCCAATTCCAGAACTTGATGGGGATTTATCCCATTTTCCATTCAGCAGGATACTCGGTAAGCCAGAACCTCCCCATCTGGAATGGATGGTGCTGTACGCTGGTGCCAAAGCCGGAGGCTGGTGTTATAGTTGACATGCTTGAAAAATTCCGGCCTACATTCCTTCCCGGTGTGCCCACGATATATACGGCCCTTCTGGGCAACGAAAAATTCAGGAAGATGGACCTTTCATTTGTGAAGGGATATTTCGGCGGTGCAGCTCCTCTGCCGGAAAACACGCTGAACGAGTTAAAAAAACTCCACGGCGCAATCATCTATGATGTTTATGGAGCAACGGAAAACACAGCCTTTGCTACTGCCACCCCCTGGAGAGGAAAAGTAAAGATAGGCACCGTGGGAGTTCCGCTTCCCAACACGGACATAAAAATCGTGGACATTGAAACAGGTAACAGGGAACGTCCCATCGGTGAAGCCGGTGAAATCTGCATTAAAGGCCCCCAGGTGATGACCGGATATTATAAAAAACCGGAAGAAACAGCACATGCTCTTAAGGATGGATGGTTTTATACAGGGGATATCGGGTATTTCGACGAAGAGGGGTACCTTACCATATCGGACCGTAAAAAGGACTTAATCGTTGCAAGTGGTTTCAACGTCTATCCCAAGGAGATAGATGAGATACTTTTTGAGCATCCCAAGATTATTGAGGCTTGCTGTATTGGTGTTCTCGATGAATACAGAGGTGAAACGGTAAAGGCCTATATCGTGATTAAGCCGAGAGAGACTCTTACGAAACAAGAGGTGATTTCCTTCTGCAAGGAGAAAATGGCAGCATATAAGGTTCCCACTCTTGTCGAATTCATTGATGAACTACCCAAGAGTGCGATCGGCAAGATCATGCGCCGCGAATTGAGGGAGATAGACAGAAGAAAAAGAAAGATATAATATGAGCTCAGTGATCCAGGAATGCAAAACATTGCTTTTTGAGGAAAAAGAGCTACACATTGGCATAGTGACCATATAATATGGTCACTATGAACATCCGACAAAGGGTGAAGTTCCAGTATAGGAGAAAATGGTTCATGTGTTTTTTTCACAAACAAACGACTTTGAAAAGTCTTAATTTTGAGGATTACGTTTTGAAACAAAGCTTTGCTTTCATCGACCAATTATTATATATTACCACCAATAATTCAGATATTATGTAGCTACCGATTAAAAACGACACAGAGGTTCATAATAAATATTTTGAATAGTCATTTAATAATAATTATTCATTGGGGGAGGTATAAAAATGTCTGATGAAAAAGTTAAAGGTACTATGCTGATCGATCAGGTTCGTATGATCAGGGGAAATAAAGATAAGGATTGGAAAAAATATCTTAAACCTGAAGACTTGGAGATAATAAATAAAATGATTCTTCCCGGTGCATGGTATCCTCTTGAAACATACAGAAGATGCGGACGTGCCGTTTTTCAGTTGCTTGCGGGCGGTAACACGGACATTGTGCGTTTAAGAGGAAGAATCAGGGGCAAAGAGCTATTTGAGACAACTTATAAACATATCATATCCAACAACAATCCGATGAACGCTCTTAGGTCTTTTGTGGCTATATACGGGCTGCTTTTTAATGTCAGTCCTCTCGAATTCAATAAAATTGATGCTAAACACGCAACCATATTACATAATTATGACCATTCTGATCCGGGCAATTTACCCTTTTGCTATCAATTGATGGGACATCTGGATACGCTGCTTGAGATGACAGGCGGAAAAAACATTAAAATAGAATTGACAGAAAAACTATGGGAGGGTGCCGGTGCAACTGTTTTCGATATAAAGTGGGAGTAATTTGATTATTAAGTATTTAATCCACACAGGAATTTTAGGAGGTTTTGATATGAACGTAAAAGGCACCGCTTATCTTACGCGAAGAGACACAATTATTAAAGCTTTCGGCGAGGAACGCTGGAATTCCTTTAGCACCAAGCTAGCAGCGAAGGACAAATATTTTAACCAGACGATTATGAACATTACCCTCATTCCTCTGGATAAATTCATCCTGTTTCTTGACGATGTGCTTATTGAATTCTTCAATAATGATAAAATGCACTACTGGAAGCTGGGAGAAAAATCTGCTGACTTCTCCCTGTCGCCAGGGGGACCGTACCAATCTTATCTGCTTACGAAGGATATAAAGCAGTTTATAGAGTCGATTATGCCCAAAATCTGGTCGACCTATTTTGATGGGGGTGCGTTTACCGCTCGGTTCGAGAACAACGTCGCTCACATCACAATTGCAGAACTTCCAACCCGGCATATTTACTTCGAATACCTTGTTATGGGTTACGTACGGCAGGCCATCCATATTTTCGGCAAAGAAGCTGTTGAGCATCGGGTTAGGGGTTTCTCAACGGGCAATAACGATATTTATTACAAGTTTGAAATAAAATAATTTTGATCACAAAATATAATATTTGGTGACTATGTTTGTCATCGGATTTTAATTGTGTTTATTATGGGTTGAAATGTTGCATTTTCGTAGAGCCTGACGATTTGTTGCTTTCATTCAGTTAGTGAGAGATGTCGTCTGTTCCGTTTATTTACAACTATTGAGTGGCATACAGTTTCGTGGGGAACAGGTTAGGTGGACCTACCGTTAAGATGCACCGGAGAGCATCTTGAGATTTTGGTCGACTGTTACCTATTATTAATGTTGATTTTGCTTACGAACAACCTTCCTATTCAAAGGTTTCATTCGTCCCTGATTTTTTTCTATCGTACCATCCCAATTTCAGCCCCGAGTTTTGTTTCCTTATCGCGGAGTTTCCGGATTGCCTTTCTAAAGTGCTCATACCGCCTCGCCGCTGCGACGATGAGAAGGGAGCCCAGGATAATAAAGGATAAACCTGCGCAAAAATATAGCAGACCGTTTAGAAACTTCATGATAACAAGACCGACGGACGTGAAGGCTAGACCTGTTTGCATATATGAATGCATAGTCCTTTCGCGTGAAAGAAGGGTTTGTTCCTCCATGAGGATCAATTTTATATCGTCGTTGTTGTCCATACCCTGCACCATCCTGTGAAATTTTGTTCTCTGTGAGTGTTATTATTACTCTATCAGTACAGAAGGGACAATGGCAAGCTGTAAATAGAAAATTGCCTTTGCCATGAAATATAAAAAAAGGATATTTTACCGCAGATAAGACCGGATAAAGATGGATGTATAAGGAATACCATTTGAAAGAAAGTATGCTCGTGAAAAATCCTAAATGCTCACTAAAAGGAAGTAAGAAATAAAAATATGATTTCTGAATCGGTAAAGTTGCGGACTGCACCTACAAGTCCACAGTGGTGAGAGACTGCCGGAATTGATGATTACTGGTTGAGGTAAAACATCAAAAATTGTTTGTTTAGCCCCTTTACCATGATTCTTTAATTGGATTGATTTTAATCCAATTTTTTGCAGAGTCTATATCAGGAAGCCTTTCCACAACCACACCAGCATTTTTTAATGCAATCGCAAAAGAAGTTTTTTCTTGAAAGTCCACTACTGCGGTTTTAACCCCTTTCATAAAGAAATCGTGCTCCCTAAAATAATTATAAATTGTTCCAAAGTCTATATCTTCTCGAAAGGTACGTATATCAAATATTACTTCCTTTGCGTAATTTACTTTTAGGATATCGTCCAATTCATACATCATTTTTTTAAATGCATGACCTATTGCAGTGCCTGTTATTACAACCTCAAGAATACCGTCATTCATAAAGAAAGAAATTTGATAATCTGCTTTCTTTTCCATTTATGGACTCCTTTACATTGTCTAAGTCTAATTTAACTTTTCAGTTTGAGGCAAAGTGCAAGATTTAAGTAGAAAAAAACGTTTCTTTTTTATATAAAAAAAACACATTTTGTCAAGTTAATCATATGTGAAATAATTCTTGGCTTAATATTTAAAAAAGATAAAAAATATCATTCGGAAGAAAGTATATGCGTGAAAAATCCTAAATACTCACTAACAGGAAGAAGGGCTTATCGAGTTTACATACTATAGTTATTTGTATTTCATCTTATCCAGTCTCAACTGGGCATCTTTGTGTCCCTGCTGAACAGCTTCACTATACCACACCTCGGCAGAATATAAGTCCCGTTTAACTCCTCTACCTTCTTCTAATATCAAACCAAAATTAAACTGTGCATCGGCAATTCCTTGTTCAGCAGCTTTTAAAAACCATCTTGCAGCCTCGGCATAGTCCTGCAATCCACTACTATATATCAAACCTAGATTATACTGGGCATCAGCATGACCCTGCTCAACCGCCTTGAGATAACACTTCGCCGCCATTTTATAATCTTGTTTCACACCTATGCCATTCTGGTACATTAAACCAAGATTGTACTGGGCACCAGAATGACCCTGCTCAGCCGCCTTGCGATACCATTTGATGGCCTCAGCATAAGCCTGTGGAACGCCTAAACCGTTTTCGTCTATCGCACCCACATTATAACCGTTTTCGTCCATCACACCTAGGTTATACTGGGCATCAGCATGACCCTGCTCAGCCGCTTTAAAAAACCATTTGACAGCCTCAGCATAGTTCTGCGGAACGCCTTTACCCTTCTGGTACATCAAACCCAGATTATTCTGGGCATCGGCATAACCCTGTTCAGCCGCCTTGCGATACCATTTGATAGCCTCAGCATCTTCTTGCGGAACGCCTTCACTATTCTGATACCTCCCCAAATTGTTCTGGGCATCAGTATGACCCTGCTCAGCCGCCTTGCGAAACCATTTGATAGCCTCAGAATCGTCCTGCGGAACGCCTTCACCTTTCTGGTACATCAATCCCAGTCGGTTTTGAGAAGCAGCATCCCCTGTCTCGGCCAACCTCCTGTATAGTTTAATTTCTGCATCATTGGTCATTTTTACATTACCTACTTATCCCGCACAGCGGTTTACGTACATTTGACGAAACTATTGAGATTTGTTGAATACCTCTTCCCTCATGTAAGGTTGAATGGTTCAGAATCATAATTTTTTACATTGTATAGTTTTTCATATCACGATTCCCATTTGAAATCTACTAAGCACATGAAAGTATTCAGTCTAACACTTAGAGGAAACAAGCCATAGGAACCATCCCAAGTCATTGCTGAGGCGATATTCACGGATTCAAGATTACGAGTTGAACGAGAGTATAACAATCAAGGTCAGTGGTGGTTGTAAGCCATCTGCTGAAATGAAATAAATAACCGACTGCCTCACTGGATACTTATTATCTAACTGGATACTAATCACTGGATACATTCTATCCATTTTCAATGAAAAAGAGCCACTCAAGAAAATGTTTAATTTTTATATGTGATTTGATATCAAATACTTATGTTATTTTTCTCTTTTAGGTGTACTTCTTGCTTATTATTCATAATAACACATTGAAAAGTGGAGTATAAAGACTTAAAATATACTTACAGAATCAGGAAAGGATGGGAAATATGAAAAAAGTTGCTTGGGCAGTTCTTATTTTCACAACGATCGTCTTTCTCGTAAATCCACTGTCCAAGGATACTCAACTTCCTGTGTTCAATGCCTGCTTGTCTGGATGCCATAGTTAGGGCGCATAGTAAGTATATTAGAAAATATCTATTTTATGGAGCAGATGCATATGAAAAATATTCGCAATATAATTAAGTACGTCGCATTCGTGATTATGTTGGCATTGTTACTTGTATGTCCAGTAAGTGCAGGACAAGATGGAGGGTCATCCGGTGGGCATCACGGTGGTGGGCATCACGGTAATGGATATCACAGTGCTGAATATCAACGTGGTGGATATCACGGCAGATACTACGGTGGATATCACGGGTATTACGGATATCGCTACGGACATTACGGATACTGGTATGGTGGGTGGTGGTATCCTTGGGTTGGAATAATCCCTTATTTGCCAGACTATTACCAAACCATGTGGATAGATGGTTATCCCTACTATTACGCTGACGGGGATTATTATGCACCAACCGCAAATGGCTATATGGTTGTTAATCCTCAACCTCAAGCTGGTACTCCACAAACAGGACAGCAATCAATCGTGGAACCGTCAACTAAGTTGTTTATCTACCCCCGTAATGGTCAGAGTGAGAAGCAACAGGCGGAGGATCGCTATCAGTGTGATCGCTGGGCTGTTGGCCAAACTGGCTATGATCCGACTAAGCCAGCTGACGGAATGTCGTCGGTTCAGAAAAATGCAGATTATAAACGTGCGATGGGGGCGTGTCTTGATGCCCGCGGATACAGTGCGAAATAGGGATGTGGAGGGAAATAAAATGAGAAGATATTGGGTTTGTCTGATTTGCATGTTTATATTGATAACTAGTGTGTCGCCTGTAATGGGAGCTGATCCTACAATGGCGGTTTCTGCTCCCGGTCCTGTTGTAATACCCGCATACAATTATGTAGTCGGAAAATTGGGTGCCTACATTCCCACGTCTAACGACCTGAGTGGATATGATACGGGGATTAATACTGCGGTCGCCTTTGGACACTATTTCAATCCTTATCTCGCAATAGAATTGGGAGTCGGCTATTTCCAGACAGAAGGGAACGTTAGTGTTGTATATCCAGGCGCTACGTATCCAAGAAATGAAAATATCGAAGTGGTACCTCTAACCGCATCTCTGAAGGTTAGCCTTCCTGTTAATATTTTTGTGGAGCCATATGCGATAGCTGGAATAGGAGCCTATTTCGTGCATGATCACATTGATGTGTCAAATGATTATTATTATCACTATGCTGTCAGCGATGATGACACAGCTTTTGGAGTTCATCTTGGTGGAGGCATTAATTTTAATATTAAGCCTTATTTCATTATTGGAGCGGAGTGTGAGTATGTCTGGTTAGATCCTAGTATTTACGGAACGAATGTAAACTTAAGTGGCGTAAGGATTACTGGGAATTTTGGTATCAGGTTCTAGTTAGGCTCATAAAAGATATCAACAATGGTCTGCGTTTATCAATTATCAATTGAAACCCACATGACAGCACTCTGTCACAAAGGAGGATGAAAATATTGTCATGCCTCAGCCCTTTGGTGTATTTATGGTTATCGATATAATCTAATACATATAGAAGGAGGTCAGGGTATGGATATCATTATTGATAAAGGATGCGGACTGGATGTGCATAAGGAAACGGTGGTGGCATGTGTCATGGGCAGTGGGATCAAGAAGGAGATCAGGACATTTAGTGCGATGACCGGCGACTTGCTGCGTTTGAAAGGCTGGCTGGTTACATTGGGCATTACCCATGTTGCGATGGAGAGCACAGGGCCATATTGGAAACCGGTGTTTAACATTTTGGAGGATAGTTTTGAAGTGATATTGGCCAATGCGCGGCATATCAAGAATGTACCAGGGCGGAAGACAGACGTTAAAGACAGCGAATGGATCTGCAAGTTATTGCGAAGCGGACTGTTAACGGCGAGCTTCGTTCCACCGCAGGCGATTCGTGATTTGCGGGATTTAACACGCTACCGGCAGAAATTAATACAAGCTGCTTCAGCGGAGAAGAACCGTATACAAAAGGTACTGGAGGATGCGAATGTTAAATTATCGTCAGTAGTATCGGACACACTTGGAGTCAGCGCCAGCCGAATGATCAAGGCCATCATGTCTGGCAATTTTGATACGGATTCGCTGGCGGAGTTAGCTGTCGGGAGACTCAAGGGCAAGAAAGAGAAACTCAAAGAAGCCCTGCAGGGGCATTTTCGCGATCATCATGGTTTTATGATTCAGGCCTCCTTGGATCATATTGCATTTTTGGAGAAGATCATTGCCGATCTGGACCGGCAAATCAACGGGAAGCTGAAAGATTATCATCGTGAAAGGGAATTACTGGCGAGCATTCCCGGCGTGAAGGAACAAGGATCGTCCTCAATCCTGGCCGAGATTGGTGCGGCTATGAATGTCTTTCCATCCGAAGGGCATTTATCAGCATGGGCGGGAATGAGTCCAGGAAATAATGAGAGCGCCGGTAAAAAAAAAGTGGCAAGACAACCCACGGCAATAAAAACTTGAGGGCGATATTGACCCAATGTGCCTGGGTTGCAACAAAAATGAAAAACACTTATCTGAGCGCTAAATATTACAGTCTTGTCGGGAGACGAGGAAAGAAACGCGCATTGATCGCCGTTGGCCACAAGATATTGATTATGGCTTATCAGATTTTGAAAACCGGGATTCCGTATAAAGAGCTTGGCCATGATTATTTGAGCCGGAGAAAAGAAGACAAGATTGTAAAAGGCCACATCAAGCGTTTGAAAGATCTCGGCTATGAGGTAGAGTTGAAGAAGGCAGCGGCCTAATCATTGGTAAAAGAAAAGAATGATTCAACAGGGCAAAGGTCGAATCTTACTGGTGGTTACGACCCCGTAATTGAAACTGACCTGGCCAGGCGTAAGAACAAAGGAATGTTGCCAAGAGCACGCAGGGGAAATTTTTACGATCTGCCCGGCCTCCTGTTGATCACATACAGCTCTTTAACAAAATCTGTTTTAAAAGGTACATTTTCAGGGGAAAGATTGTATATTCATTAAGAGTTATTTTTTGTGGATAAACAGGAAGAAATGTTTGTTGAGGTTATAAACATTCCTTTACTCATCTCAACATAAAAATTCTATTAGATGCCACCATAGAAGCGTCCAAATGCTCGGGACAACATCAATGCCATCAGCAAGGCACCTAATCCAGCAATAAGGACATGTTTCGTCTTGCGTAGCTCGAAGGTTCCAACACGACACACGAGTAAGTAACCTATAAAGAGGTTAAAAGCGCCCCATAGTACGTTCACCATTGCTGAAGACAGCCCTTCGCCCGGTGGAGAAGCAAATGGGCTTTGAAATGGATGCCCCATAACCCCGTTTACAAAATGTGGAATAGCATTGGCAAGGAAGGCACCGCCGAAAAAGTAAGAGAGATAATGATTCCAGCGCATTTTTATTATTCCTCCTTTTTACTTTTAATTTTGATAAGGCCCTTGATTGTTAATATGTAAACTATAAGAATTTCGGCCTTGTATGTCAATTAAATATTGATTACGGGGGGAATTCCCCCTGCAAGTTGTGCCAGAAGTAATTAGAGTGTAGAATAAAAAAACACTTTAAAGGAGGCACAGATGAAGAAGCGATTTACGGAGGAGCAGATTATAGGTATTTTGCAGGAAGCGGAAACAGGGATGAAGGTAATGGATGTATGCCGCAAACATGGAATCAGCGACGCAACATATTACAACTGGAAGGCCAAGTATGGAGGAATGACCGTAAGCGATGCCAGGAAGTTGAGGGCACTTGAAGAAGAGAACCGGCGGCTAAAACATATTGTTGCCGATCTGACTTTAGATAATCAGGCATTAAAGGCGGTCATCGAAAAAAAGTTTTAAGCCCAGAGTTCGTAGGGAAGCTGTCGAATTTATAATAAAGAGCTTTGGGTTGAGCATAAGGCGATCATGCAGGTTGATAGGATTAAGCAGAGACACGTTGCGGTATGAGGCAAAAGCGGACAAAGACGCTGCGTTGAGAAAGCGATTAAGGGAACTTGCTGAGCAGAGGCGACGATCCGGTTGCCAGATGTTTCATGCCATAGCAAAACGGGAAGGATTAGTAATAAATCATAAACGTACAGAGCGGATTTACAAAGAAGAAAGGTTGTCATTAACCATACGCAGGCGGAAGAAGAGAGCATCATATGCAAGGGTAGCGATACCAAGAGCTAAGAAGCGGAATGAGTTATGGGGACTGGATTTCCTGCATGATTCACTGGGCAGCGGGATGAAAATAAGAATACTGCCGATCATTGATACTTTTACAAAGGAATGCCACAGAATAGAGGTGGACCGATCCATAGGAGGCAGGCGAGTGACTTCATTGTTGAGCGAAGCATCATTGATGCATGGGCTGCCGGAGAATATTATAGTAGATAATGGTCCCGAGTTTATCAGCAACGCAATGGATGAGTGGGCCTACCGTCAGAAAGTGAAACTGCACTTTATCAGACCTGGGAAACCGGTTGATAATGCATTTATGGAAAGTTTTAATGCGAGGCTCAGAGAAGAGTGTCTGAACGTAAACTGGTTTAGAAGCATTGAACATGCAAGAAAAGTAATTGAAGACTGGCGGATAGATTACAATGAAAACCGGCCTCACAGCACGCTGGATTTTCTCACGCCGAAGGAATTTGCACAAAAAGAAGATATTTTGCTGGAAAACTCTAATTCATAGTGGCAATATTGCTGGGGGTAGTCCCCGGGCTGTAACCTAGCATAAAATTAAATTTTTGAAAAATGAGGAAGTTAGTATCCAATGCTTCCCGCGGCAATTCGCTGAAGATAGGCTCTGGTCTCTACAGATATACTCTTGTCTGAATAAGTATTCTCGACGGGACTGTGCTTAAATACTGTTTCGTAAAGTACACATGCCGCCAGATAAGTCCCTTCCTTTGTTGGATGTCCATCTTTACTGTATAGTAACAGATTGGGCTTGCCACTAATGGCCTGAGCGAAGGCTAACCCAGCTGGGGCTACTTTGGATCCCAGTTCGATACCGAGTGTGTTATAGGCTGCCGCCAAATTGGCCGTTGTAACTCCATAATTAATACTATCAGGTCGTTCCCATGTCATGAGAAGAATAGTCTTAGCACCACTGTGCCTTATTTCCTGATCAAACTTTCTCGCAAAATCATAGAATTTTTTCTGATCAAAAATTGGTGTCTGGCTTTGTTCCTGCAAAATGACATAGTCCCATTTACCATGACGAATTGCTTGTAAGGCCTTGCCATCAATCCAATGCTTTTCTAGGGTATATCCACCAAAAGCCAGGCGCACTGTTTCGATTGAAGGGGCTAGGCTTTCCAATTGTTTATCTATGCCGTTGTTAACGTATATATAACTATTACCAATAAACAGGAAGCGTACGGATGCTTGACAATCACTTACAGTGAAAGCTACAAAAGCAAGATAAGCTATGCAAAGGTGTTTCCCGAAAAAGCTTGCGCCCATAGAATCTCCTTATTGGCCATCATATGTATGTCTTAAAAATATTTTTTCAATTATCTTAAATTATATTGTTTCAATTTATTGTCATATTCAAAAGATGTTTTTGACCCATCTTCATTTATTACTGATATACGATATTTAAGAATTTCCATATCTCTTGTATTTAATGATTTAGGGCCAAAAGTACTAAACTTAGGTGATGTTTCTCCTGGTAATACAGTATCATTGGAAGATAAATTGTGTTTTTCATTGTCATCTTTTAACAATACTGCAGCACTAAAGCTAACAATCGTTCTGTCAGAATTATTGGTATAAGTTGCATCCATATAAACAGTACCTGTTCTAGTCAATTTTCTAATATTAATATTCATCGGAAGTTGCTCTATGCTTACTGGTGGTGGTTGTTTCTTTACTTCATTTTTCTGTGGTGCAATACTTGTCTTGACTATTGGTTTCCCTTTTTCTGGCATTGATTTCTCTTCTTGCCCTCCCATATATTCGCATTTTGCACCGGGCGGGGGGTTGTCTGTAATTATTGGGTTCCCTTGACTATCTATACAATTATAAAAAGCTGCTGCATTATCTACAAATGCCAAGGCAATAAAGACGCACAGTGTAGAAAATATTTGTTTCATTTATATGCCTCCTTTTTACATTTGATGTTAATCTTTACTTTATTTTAGCACAAATCCTTTTTTTAAAGATATTATTTTGTAAGTAATATCATATTTGTTCACAAGGTAATATTCACCATTACATTTGTAATAAAGCGTTTTTTCAATTTTGACTGTTCGTTGCTTTCACTAACAAGGACTACTATTTGAAAGAAAGTTTCTCCGTGAAAAATACTAAATGCTCACCTACAGCTTGCTTCAAACGACCCACACAAAGATCATACCATAAACACCTTCATTTTCGGGACTCTATTTTTTAATTGACACACAAGCGTGCCTACCCTACACTCTGAAACATAAAAATCAAATTCTTATCAAACAAAAATTCTTTTGTGTTACTGTTTCACTGCTGTGCCGGAGGGCATCATTTGCATTGTCAGGACAAGAGGGATCGTTTGCCAATATGTGCCGATTGGTTTCTCGTATTAACTTTAACCATAAAGGAGGTAATATGATATGTTTTGCCGCAGGCAGCTTGGCAGTATTGGCATCGGTCGTTATCAGTTTTGCTTCACCACAATCGGCCGATGCTGAGGTAACAAGGGTGGTATTGAGTGCATCACCCGCCAAATTCTGGGGAGATTGCCCCGGAGTGATTACATTCACCGGAACAATAACGGTCAATGCACCGGGAAAGGTCGAGTATATATTCACCAGGAGCGACGGCGCTATTGACACAATCACAAAGTCTCACTTCAAAAGCCATATTGAGGGAGAAGAACAGACACGTTGACATTAATGCCGAGCATGCTTATATTATAAGCTAGGAGATGAAATGACGCAATTAAACGAGATACTGCAATGCACGTATTGAGTCTATTCTATCGGATGTCAACATAAAAAAGAAAACACAGGGTCTTCATGGTGATTATCACTCTTAAAAGACCAACTGCAAAATGAAGGACTCCAGCTAAAAGACAACACGACATAAGTGGTTCTTGTTAGCCCCTCGCAAGAATTAATGTTCTACGAGGGGTTTTTATTTCTCTCAGGAAAGGCAGGGTGAAAAGATGAGCCAGCAAGAGGAAATCATCGTGCGGGAGCTTGACAAAAACCCCGATATTCGCATTACGGACTTGGAGGGTATGACGGGGTTGCCCATTGGCGAAGTCTGCAAGCTCCGATACTTCTGGAGACGGGAAAAAAAACGGGAGGGGAAGAGATTGGCACTTGTCAAGTCATTGGAGAAATCAAAGAGACATTAAGGAAGTGAAGACCATACACATAACTGTTCGGTGTCGGATAGATGCCAGAATTGAGGACAAGGCAGGGTTTTTGTTTTTAGATGAAAAAACAATGGGGGAGAATCTGGATTGTACCAAGTGATTATTATAAAGGGAGAATAAAATGAATATACATATAATTGAGCCATTGAATAATTTTGTAAGGTTACCAGAAAGCAGATGGGAAAGCGGTTGGTGGAAGATAGATGAAAGCAAGGCTAAGGAATTGGTCGGCGGTGAAATTTATTTTCACAAAAAACAACAGGAGCCATCTTTTTTCGGAGGTTCAATAACAAGCTATCGCATCGATCAAGATACACAAAACAAGGGGAAAATTGTTTTTACACTCCAATATAATGCAACCTGTAGAAATGTTAAGACAGATAAGTCTGGATGGTCAAAAAAGATGAAGATAACCAGCCATGAATGAAGATCTGCTTGATTACTGGCTGCGGATTATAAAGCCGCTATTACCCATTAATGCCTGGGTTGATTCGAGGCTCTCCAGAGGCGATTATTTAATACAAATCGACTGGAAACTCGAAAACGACCCACACCAACAAAACAAGCGATCTAGAAAGATCGAGATAATCATCAAGGAGGAAGCCATTGACGATTATCTTAGCAAGAACATGGACGAACGGGCATTATCCGACATCAAAATTAAAAAATGGATTTCCGAACGGTATAATAATTTCAGACTTGATCAAGATGCCAACACATCTAATTCCGCATTTCCTGATAGATGGCGCATCTCCAAGAGTGTTTTCAGTTAATTAGACTGCGAAATATCACGTCAATTTCCGCAATGTAATCTTCTATCAGGGCTTTCTTTTGGGCTGCTTGTTAAACTTATCTTTTGACTTTTGCTTCTGCCTTTCAGCGTTCTGCTTCTGACTCTTTTCCTTATCTTTCTTGCCGCCCTTGTCTCCCATTACGTATCCCCTTTCTTTAAAGGTAAATATTATTTGTCTTTGACTACACCATAGACAGCCTTGCCCATAGTACCTAAAAGAAATAATCCAAAAAGCATAGCAACAATATACCCGTAAGTTCGACAGGGACCCATAAACGAGTTTGCTTCTATAAACTTGAATATGCCATTTACAAAGTTACCTGTTTCAAAAATAATATTATACATTTTTAATTTTCTCTTTCTTTAAATGTCCTCTGTTTTAGGTTTAAATAAATCTTTTTTACATACCTTCCATTTGTGATTTGGGTCAAGCACAAAATTTTGTTCCACCGCACGGCCATACTCATCGGTTTTAAATGTTCTGACAATCCATCCTCCAAGGACTTTTTGTCTGTCACTTCTAATATCTTTACCGATAGCTGTTACGACTTCCCACATTATGACCTTACTGTTCGGATTCACAGTCCCACCTGGAAGTTTTAGAATCTCTCCCATTGTTTATTTTCTCCTTTGGTTTAATTCTGACTATTAGCAAGTAAACTCATTTGTCGCATATAACTAAGGCGTAGAAATCAAGAAAATGATCAGTTGGACGCTGGGAAACATCGTCACCATCCATCCCATCATGGTTTCCCACGTTCGCCTATTTCTTCTTGTTTGAAGCTTTCGTCTCTTTTGTCTGGAGCTTCAGGCTTTGCTTCCGCCTTCTCCTTTTGCGGTCCAGTTCCTTTTTCCGTTCGATCTTGTGCTGGCTCATGATATCTCCTTAATATTCCATAAACTCATCAAAGTTATTTTTCCATTTCTAGAATAGATTCTATCTAATCTGATAATTAGACACACGGTGGTGTAGTACATATCGAATCAAAGCAGCTATGTGATTTTCTTACTTTATTCATTGATTGAATAATAAGTAACAACCTATATTGGGGGGCATGTCGATTATGCCGTGCTTCTGGCGATGTCTGCTACCCAGCTCTATTAGGCTGTTGCTGAGTCTTCGTTCGGTGTGTAAGACTTTCTATTAGCCTTACTCTGCTTAGCTATCCTACGCTTTAAAGCCTTATCCATTTGCTTCTGCTGTTGTGCTTTTACGTTGGCGGTCTTGCCAAAGTTGTATATAGGTTTTCCCATTTTCAAACTCCATTGTTTATCTTTTTTCCAAACTTTACAAATTATGCTGAAAATAAAGAGGCCCTCCCCAAAAATAAATTTCTGATGGAGGGCATCTTCTGTTAACATTATTTAATTACAGAGCTGTTACATTGACTGCCGACGGGCCTTTGGAGCCCTTCTCGATATCGAAGCTGACACGCTGGCCTTCATTTAACGTCTTGAAGCCGCTGGCTTGAATAGCGTTGAAATGAACAAATACATCACCACCGTCATCCTTTTCGATAAATCCGAAGCCTTTTCTTTCATTAAACCATTTTACTTTACCTTCTGACATAGTTTTAATCCTCCTTTCATAAATTTTCAAAAGTCGAATCAGCACTGTGACAGAACTAAAAAAGCCACCAAGACTCTAAAGTACCTGGTGGCTAACCTTTGTGCTTCAAAATGTCTAATTTCAACTCTCTCCTTCGCATCTTGATTTCTCAATATCCGAAGGTGGCTGGACACTACGGCAATAGTGCATAATAGTCAAGCTATATTTGCATAGATAACGTTTCATGTGAACAATATTGATAAGACGTGCTACGCTTACGCATATAAAGCGCGACGTTACGATGTTTATGCTTTTTAAAATAGTTCAATAAAATACTACCGTCTATAAGGAATAGCGTTTGAAGTCTTGCATATTCTTCGAGGTTGACGATTTGAGGATTTCAGGAAAAAAGGTTCATCGTCTTGGTTCAGCCATGATAGCATTATGCGTCTAGAGCAGGCCTGAAGTGATAATTACTAAAAGAAGGAACCACTCTCTTATAAAAGTACTCTTTTCCCTCCTGGTCAATAAATACTCTCTATCTGAATAACTATATATTTATTTATCATATTTCCGAACAATATTATACTTGACAAATAAATTTCCGAATATTACTATTATTACAATCAAATTATTATAGAGTATTTACATATTAGCAATATATATATTAATTCAATTCATAAAAGGACTTTATGACAAATATTAATCGAAAAGATAATAGGAAAAATGAGATAATCGATGCGGCGTTGAAGGTATTTTCTGAGAAAGAATATCGGGACGCGACCATATCGGAGATAACAAAACTGGTCGGCATCTCCGAAGCGACCATGTACGAATACTTCGGAAGCAAGGAAGACCTCCTGTTCGCAATCCCCGGGAAAATAACAGCTGAAGCAATTGAATTCGTTGAACAAATTCTTCCATTTATCAGGGGTGCCGAGGGCAAGATCAAGGCAATCGTACAGAACTATTTAACAGTATGCCAGAACAATCCCGAATATACCTCCCTAGTGATGCTTCAGTTAAAGACCAATAGGAATTTCCGGTCAACCGAGGCCTTTAAAATAATTAGGAAGGGTGCATCAATTTTACTCGATTGCATCAGGGAAGGCATCAACGACGGCACTTTTAAAAGCACGACGGACCCGTACCTGGAAAGAGCTATCATCCTTGGAACAATCGAGCATCTCTGCACACGATGGCGAATGATGGGAAGCCCTGCAAATTTGATCGAGCATGGAGATCGAATCGTAAATTCAATCCTGCACGGCATAATCGAAAAAAAAGACGCACGACGTGTATCGCTGCATCTGGAACTGGATGATGAAACAGGAGACAAATCCGCTCCCTCGGATGCGCCCGACAAGAAATGAGACGGATAAACGCGGAGGCCATTGCTATGAAAGATGACAAAGTAATCTATGAAACCCTGGAATACTCGGAAATGGAAAAAGGCATCGGTGTCCTTTCTCTCAACCGACCGCAAAAATACAACGCGGTGAACCTGAAGATGCTGGAGGAACTCGAGCATTTTTGGGAGATGCAAAAAAACAACCTCGATACGCACGTTATACTATTGAAGGGAAACGGAGAAAAGGGATTTTGCGGGGGATTAGATCTGGCTTCACTTGCGGAAGCTTCCCAGACGATCAGCATTGATCAATTTTATCGCTTTCAGGTACGGATGAGCAGGCTGATGCTTTCGATGAGGTCCCACTCCCCAGCCTATCGTATGCGTTATTCACGGAACTGCTGCCGGTCTAGGATTCAGCTTCGCTCTCGCATCGGACGTTCGGGTGATCAGCACAGATACTCGCTTCGCTGCGTCGTACATTAATGTGGGCTTCGGCGGGGCGGACATGGCCTGCAGTTACCTGCTCCCGCGCCTGATCGGGGCAGGTCGGGCTTATGAATACATGCTGACCGGAGCGTTCATGACCTCGGAGGAGGCCATGAACCTGGGTCTGGCGAGCCGGGTCGTCGAACGCGAAATGCTGTTTGAAACAGCGCTAGGAATTGCACGAATCATGAATTCAAAAAATCCGATGGGGCTGCGCCTCACCAAGGAAGCCATAAACATGAACCTTGATGCCGGTGGAATGGAACAAGCGCTGCACATCGAGGACAGGAACCAGACGCTGCTCTTTGCCAGGGGCGTGGCGAGCCCGCGGTAACGCAAGTCCGGCAGTAATATTAATTCAGTCATATGCCTGCACAAAACATATAAGGGGGAGTTATATGGAAAAAAGAATTTGGCATAAATCCTATGTCCCCGGGGTACCGGCCTCAATTGAATACGAGAAGATTACCATGCCGGAAGCGTTGCGGAGATCGTCAGAGCTCTATCCGGAAAATGCGGCCCTCGTGATGATGGGCAATGTGATCACCTTCGCCCAGCTCGACGATTATGTTAACCTGTGTGCTTCGGCGCTGGCCAGGTTGGGTATCGGCAGAGAAGACAGGGTAGCGCTCATCCTGCCAAATATACCTCAGATGGTCATTGCCACCTACGCGCTGTTCCGGTTAGGTGCAGTCGCCGTAATGAATAACCCGCTTTATACCGAAAGGGAGCTCGAGCACAACCTTGTCGATTCGGGATCGAAAGCTGCCATATGCCTGGATTTTTTCGTGCCCCGGATCATTTTGTTGAAGGATAAGACATCGGTTGCTACTATCATCACCTGCCATATACGGGATTTTATTTCCGCCCCGGTAAGCCAGATACAGAAGGACCACTATAACCTGCACATGGATATCGAGCCCCAAAAAGGGGTTTATGAATTCATGGATCTCTTAAAAGGCACTTCGCCCAAACTGCCGAAGACCGAAGTAGGCTTCGATGATCTGGCAGCACTTATGTACACTGGAGGCACTACCGGCGTGTCCAAGGCAGTCATGTTGAGCCACGCAAACTCCAGCATCGCGGTTCAGCAGTTCAAGGCGTGGCTGTTCGATTTGGAGGAGGCGAAGGAAAAAGTGCTCGCGGTATTGCCGTTTTTTCATGTTGCCGGGTATACCGATATCATGAACCAGTGCATTTACCGTGGTTTCACTGCCGTGCTCGTTCCACGGCCCGACGCGAGTATTATCCGCACGATGATTCGGGAATACCGACCCACGATCTTCGGCGCCGTCCCGACCCTCTACGTGGGACTCATGAATCATCCCGATTTCGCGAAGACAGATTTTTCATTCATAAAGGGCTGCCTGTCCGGCGCGGCGCCAATGGCCCTCGAAACCATCCGATCCTGGGAATCCGTGGTGGGAACGACCATTATCGAGCTTTACGGCCTCACCGAAACCACGGCCATCTGCCATTTCAATCCCTGGGGCGGGAAGACCAAGGTGGGAAGCGTGGGGGTTCCTGTTCCGGACACCGATTGTCGCATTGTGGATATCGAAACAGGCCGGAATGAATTGCTGTGCAATCAGGCTGGGGAGGTGCTCGTCAAGGGGCCGCAGGTATGCAGCGGATACTACGGTAAGCCAGATGAAACCAGACTTTCAATCAGTGACGGATGGCTCTCCACCGGCGATATCGGATACATGGATGACGACGGCTATTTGTTCATTGTTGACCGTAAAAAGGACATCATCATTGCGGGAGGATATAACATCTATCCCCGTGAAATCGACGAAGTGCTCTATGAGCACCCCAAAGTAAAGGATGCGTGTTCGTTCGGCGTTCCCGATCCGTATAGGGGCGAGACGGTCAAGGCCGTCATTGTGCTGAAGGAGGGCGCGGTGACCTCGGAAAAAGAAATCCAGGACTATTGCCGGGGAAAGCTATCCGCATATAAAGTTCCTAAAGTAATTGAATTCCGCCAGCAACTCCCCATGTCCGCCACAGGAAAGATACTGCGCCGAGTGTTGCGTGATGAAGAAATTGCGAAACAGAAGGCCTCCGCTGTGTAGCGTGCCAATAAAGACACGTGCGCCGTTTGTATAGATTACATACTAGGAAGGTGATAATGGAAAAAAAATTTGTAAGCATGCAAAATCTGAAGTTTATGCTCTACGAGGTGTTCGACGCAGCTTCTTTGATTCAATACCCCTATTATGAAGAACAAAGTATCGAAGCCTTCGACATGATTCTTGAAACTGCCGTTAAAATCGGCAGCGGGAAACTCCGGCCGTTTCTGGAGGAGATGGATAAAAACCCTCCTCGATTCACCGACGGCTCGGTGAGTGTTCATCCAATGGTACGTTCATTTATGAAAGGGAGCGGAGAAGGCGGCTGGATTTCCATATTCGCGCCACACGCGCATGGAGGACAGCAGGTGCCAATTCTGGTGGGGTTTCTTCCCACCTTCATTTTCAACGCGGCGAATTATTCGGCCAGCATATATCCCGGGCTCAACACGGGTGCGGCGCACCTTATATCGTCTTACGGAACAGAGTCTATGCAACAGGTCTACATCCCCAGGCTTTATTCGGGAGAATGGCAGGGGACCATGGCCATGACGGAGCCCCAAGCTGGAAGCTCTCTCGGCGACATCACCACCTCCGCGACACCCGCCCCCGAAGGGCATTACATGATGCAGGGACAGAAAATCTTCATTTCCGCGGGAGATCACGACTGTGCGGACAACATAGTCCACCTGCTGTTGGCCAGGATGGAGGGGGCACCACCGGGCCTCAAGGGAATCTCTTTGTTCCTCGTGCCGAAGAAAAGATTCGATGCGGGAGGAAATCTTGTCTTTAACGACGTGACTGTCGCGGGAATATACCATAAAATGGGCTACAGGGGTGCCCCGATCACCCAGCTGAGTTTCGGCGAAAATGGCGATTGCCATGGTTACCTGGTGGGCGAGGCCAACAAGGGCCTGTCGTACATGTTCCAGATGATGAACGAGGCCAGACTTTCCGTCGGGTTTGCGGCGACGGCTATCGCTTCGGCTGCGTATTACGCCGCTCTGCAATATACGCAAGAGCGTCCCCAGGGAAGGGCTGTCACATCCAAGGATCCGACCCAGCCTCAAATACCTATTATCGAGCACGCCGATATCAAACGCATGCTTCTTTGCCAGCGTGCTATCATCGAAGGGTCGCTATCGCTTCTCATGCAGTGCACTAAGTACAGCGACCTGACAACAGTCTTAAAGGGCCAAGAAAAGGAGAAATATCAACTATTACTGGATCTGCTCACGCCGATCGCGAAAACATATCCCGCAGAAATGGGTATCCTGTCCGTGAGTCATGCGCTCCAGTGTCTGGGGGGATACGGGTACTGCGACGATTTTCCCCTGGAGCAGTACTACCGGGACGTGCGCATTCATCCGATCCACGAAGGGACTACTGGCATTCAGAGCATCACCTTGCTGGGAAGATGTATTACAATGAAAAATGGGAAAGCCTTCCAGTTGTTTCTTGAAGAAATTCAGGAAGCCGTCAACACGGCACAGGCGGACACTGACCTTGCCGCGTATGCCGACAAACTCGCGCAGGCAACAGAAAAGCTGAAAGAAGTAACGAACGGTTTAATAGGCGTCGCGATTAAGGGGAATATTGAGTTGTTCCTCGCGGACGCCACGCCGTACATGGAGTTCTTCAGTATCGTCGCTGTCGCGTGGCAGTGGCTGCTGCAGGCTTTAGCCGTCAACAAGGCCATCCATAGCAAACCCGGGGAAGACGACTTAAAATTCTACCAAGGAAAATTATATGCGTTCCGCTATTTCTTCGGTTATGAACTGCCGAAAATAGAAGGTTTGTATAGATTGTTGTTAAACGCAGATGGTTTGACTGTGGAGATACATGCGGACCTGTTTTCGGACTGATTGTTGTGGGATAAACATAATTTCTGAACGATTGAAAGGGAGGAAGAAAGATGGGGAAAGAAAAATTCTGGCGCGCATCCTATGATGAAGGAATGGATGACATCGATCCGGCCTTGTTTGGAAACGCATACACCAAGGTCATACGGCCTGCTTTTACAAAATATCCCGATAAGACGGCATTTGCCTATATGGGCAGGCATGTCAGCTATGCGGAGCTTGATGCGGCCAGCAACCGGTTTGCCAATATGCTTCTTACCAACAGTTTTCGGAAAGGGGATGTCGTAGGCATCAACCTGCCCAATATGCCTGAATACATCATCGCTTGGCTTGGCACGTTGAAGGCTGGATGCACCGTATCAGGCGTGTCGATGCTTCTATCTACACAGCAGATAGCCTATCAGCTTAGTGACGCCGGTGCGAAAGCGCTTGTTGCGCTGGATATTAATTTCCCGGATCGGATTCCAGAGCTTGTGCAACAATTGCCTAATCTACAGATAATTATCGCCGCCAGGGCTGCCAGTTTTCTTCCAGGCTTTGAAGCCAAAGTATTGCCTCAGGAGGGCAGGACAGTCAGAATTTTTGACGATATCCTCAATGATGCGGAACTTTCGGAGCAGCATCCCGAAGTGGATGTGACGCCGGACGACATTGCCTATCTGCAATATACCGGGGGTACGACCGGCATGCCCAAGGGCGCCATGCTGAGCCACAGAAATTCCATCGCCGATCTGCTGATTTACCGAAAATGGCTGGATTGGAAAGATGGCGAAGTGGTAGGACTATCTGCATTCCCTTTCTTCCATATCGCAGGCCTCTTTGTCAACATATGCGCGATACATATGGCTGCAACACAGGTTCTTATTCCCAATCCACGCGATACAGACCACATATGTTCTGAAATAGAAAAATATAAGCCGAGCCTTCTTGTTAGTGTCCCTGCTCTCTATCAAATGCTCATGGCAAATCCAAAGTTTCAGACACTGGATCATTCCAATGTGCAGACTTGCATATCCTCGGCATCACCGTTTCCCGAAGAGGCACAAAAAGAATTTGAGAAGATCGTCGGCAAAGGGAAATTGCTGGAAAACCTGGGCATGACAGAAACATCGCCCCTGATAGCAAGCAATCCCGTGAAAGGAAGAAAAAAACTTGGATCCGTCGGCTTGCCCCTCATCAATACAGATATTAGGCTTCTCGATCCCGTCAGTGGTGAGGAGGTACCTCTCGGTGTGCCCGGCGAAATATGTGTAAAGGGACCGCAGGTCATGGTGGGTTATCATGGCAAACCGGAAGAAACGCGGCAAGTCATAGATGACAATGGATACATGCATACGGGTGATGTGGCTGTTCAAGATGAAGAGGGTTACCTGCGCATTGTCGATCGTACAAAGGATATGATCATCGTCGGTGGCTACAAGGTTTTTTCTGTCAAGGTTGAGGCCATACTTACCGAACATCCGGCTGTCGGAACCGTTGCACTAGTTGGTGTTTCCAATCCGGAACGTCCCGGATCGGAGCTTGTTGCCGCCTTTATCCAACTGGATCCGAAATATACCTTCCAAGGGAACGAATCGGATTTGAAGCAGGACATCATTGCCTTCGCAAAAGAAAAACTTGCACCTTTCGAGGTGCCAAAATATATTGAGTTTATGAAAGAGCTGCCTTTGACTCTTGTCGGCAAGCTGGATAAAAAACTTTTACGAAAAGACGCTCCTCAATTGCTATCCAAAAGAACTGGACTAATATAGCAATAAATTAGCAGGAAATTAGTATAACTGATGTCTGTCGTTTTATATTTGTAATGCTCCTACAGAGATGGATCAATACTATCAGTGCTTAAATAAAAAAAATTTAGAAAATCAATCCATAAATAGAGAGGAGAGCTTTTATGAAGGAATGCGTTATTGTTGACGGTGTCCGAAGCGCCAATGCGCGAGCTCACAAGGATAAGGGCTGGTTCCGAAATATCCGGCCGGAACAATTATTAATCAAGGTCTATCAAGCCCTTTTTGAGCGAAACCCAAAAGTGAAACCTGAAGAGGTCGAAGCTGTTTTCTGTGGAACAGCCAATCAGGCGGGCATGCAGAATGACATCGCCCGACTTGCTTGGTTGGCCGGTGGTTTCCCGGAAGTGGTGGCGTCAAACGGCATCAACCAGCAATGCCCATCGGGGATGGCGGCAACCGAACATGCGGCTAGGGCCATCATGTGTGGCGAGGGGGACATCTATATCGCATCGGGCGTAGAGGACATGGAAAAAGTTCCCATGATGTTTGCCTTGGATATTTCCCCGAAGATTTTTGAACGCTATTACATGGGAGACCTTCCTATGGGAAACACAGCAGAAAAAGTGGCTGAACTCTGGAAAGTAAGCCGCAAAGACGCGGAAGTGATGGCGTACTGGAGCAACAAGAAGGCGGCGGCGGCCAGGGATGCAGGCAAATTTGCCAGAGAAATTGTTCCCATTGAGGGAGAAAAGGAAGACGGCACAAAATTCATGGTCACGACGGATCAGTGGATCCGTGATGACGTATCCATGGAGCAGATGACAACCATGAAAACGCCTTTTAAGGAAAATGGTGTGGTGACGGCTGGAGTTTCTTCTCCGCTGACGGCGGGTGCAGCGGCACTGCTCCTTATGAGTCGTCACAAAGCCGATGAGTTGGGTCTTGACTACCATATAAAATACGCCGGCGGCGCCATGGTCGGATGCGATCCTACGGTCATGGGTGTCGGCCCCATCTATGCTGCCCAAAGGCTCTTGAAACGAGCCGGTTTGTCTGTGAAAGATATCGGTGTCTGGGAGCTTAATGAAGCCTTTGGAAGTCAGGCGCTGGCCTGTTTGCGCGAACTGGGCATTGCCGAGAGCGCACCCTTTGATAATGTGAACGTTTGGGGCGGCGCCATGGCCCTTGGCCATCCTTTAGGAGAGTCGGGCTGCCGGATCATCGTGACGCTCAATAACATAATGAAGACCGAATTCAGAGACGCTAAATACGGCGTCGCCATGCTCTGCGGTGGTTTCGGAAACGGCAATGCATCATTGTGGCAGAGAGTAGATAAATAAGCATCTTGTTAAATGGCGGGTTCCTCCAGAAAATAGAAGGGCTATTCTGATCTGCATTACTCCTGAAGGACTTGAGCAGGAAAAAAAGCACAGATGATTATCATGTTCATCAACGGCAAAATCAAAGAGAACTTTACCCCGAAAGAGGTGGAGTCTTATAGAAAAATCTTGAATGGCATTTTAGAGAAATTCAAAGTGGAATAAGAAGACATTAAAGGAGGTCGTCGTGAGCAAGGAAGAAATCAGGGAATATGGTTTGGACTTGGGTGTGGATGTGATTGGATTTACCTCTTTGGAGGATTATAAATCAGAAAAATCACCGGATCCACAATCTATATTGCCAAAATCAAAATCTATCATAGTTCTTGGACATAGAATGATCGATGGTGCGTTGGATAGCAACAATCCCCGGATCAATATGAGTGGCCGCATGGGCGTGATGGATACCTCAAAAAATCACCTGTATCTCATTGCCAGATTTATCGAGACAAAATACAAGGCCAGAACATCCCCCATATTATCGTCCTATCCCTTGGATATGGAGGCGCCGGCATTGGGATTGTTAGGTGATATATCACTTCGTCATGCCGCAATTGCAGCGGGCCTTGGCGTCTTCGGCAAGCATCATCTCGTTATTCATCCGATCTTTGGATCTCGCCTCAGCTTAACGGGATTGTTAACAGAATTGCCTCTTGCTTCAGATCCGCCTTTTAAGAAAGACCTTTGCATAGATTGCGATTTATGTATCAAGGCCTGTCCTGGAAAAGCCCTTGATGTTGAAGGTAAAACGGATAATATAAAATGTCTTCGGACCTCGCAACCTTATGGAATTGGCAGCGCAATTGGTTATATCAGGCAATTCATGGGTAAATCTCCGGAGGAGCAGAAAATACTTCTCAAAGAGCCCATATTCATGAGTCTTTATCAGGCTTCCTTCATCGGATTTCAATATGCTTGTTTTAAATGCATCGCGGTTTGCCCGATAGGTGAAAGGTGTGCATAAATAAAATGTGAGACGTGGCAACAATGTTTGTCTTCGGGCGTGAATTTCATTTATTACGAATTGAAAGAAAGCATCCTTTACAAGGTTGACGATTTGAGGATTACAGAAAGAAAGGAATTTTAAACAAGTATGGTTAAATCTGATTAAGACATTGAGATCTTTGTTTACACCCTATATACTTCGCCAGTTTACTTGATGGATTGTCGAATTCTACGCCTTCCTCATAAGATTCATCCTCGATGATAACTTTAATCCATTTTACTTTTCCGATGGCATTTATCTTTTGTTGTAGAGCCTTTAATGAGAAATCTGCTAAGAGGAGAGTATCTACGGGTAAAAGAATATTGGTCTGAATTTTAGAACCGCACACAGATATATTCATACTATAGCTATTTGTGATTTTTTCTTTAGGAAGATTTTTTTCTCTGGAGATGATTGTTATGGTAACTTCATTCCTCTCTTCCAGTCGTTCTGCTTTCCTTCTTTTATTCATAATTATTCATTCCCCGTTTTTCAGTATGCCCGGTTTTCATTCTTCGCTAAAAATCATACTTTTGTATGATTATACCATTTCTAAATCAAAGATGGTATTGAGGCGGCTAGGCGGAGGCGACGATGCGTATTATACATACGTTGAGGAAGCCGACAACGACGCCAACAAAAATAGCGCTTTGATTTAGAATTGGTATTAAACCATAAGAATACAGTCTTGTGTGTCAAGTAAATATTGATTACTGCTGATAAATCTATCCCCCCCATTCAATAGCATGTTTCTCATCTCACAGTAGATGATCTGTTCATGCAGGGACGAATCCCGAACGTGAACGGCTAGAACCGGTCATATTAATGATTTTGTTTCGCTTTTGCTTCCTCTTCTTCTCGTAAAATCTTACGCAGGATTTTACCGACTGCGGATTTGGGAATCGAATCGCGAAATTCAACCAGTTTAGGCACCTTGTAGGGCGCCAGTTTTTCCTTGCAGAATTTTATAATTTCTTCTTCCGTACATTTTTCTCCGGGTTTCAAAACGACAAATGCCTTGACTGTTTCACCGCGGTATTTGTCTTTAACACCTATAGCCACGCCTTCGGCGATCTTGGGATGCTGGAAGAGGACTTCATCAATGTCGCGTGGATAGATGTTGAATCCGCCGGCGATAATCATGTCCTTCTTGCGGTCGACAATGAAGATATAGCCATCTTCATCTCTGGTAGCAATATCTCCCGTATGGAGCCAACCGTCTTTGAGCTGTCCAGCTGTCTCGCCGGGATTGTTCCAGTAACCCTGCATGATTACAGGTCCCTTCATGATTATTTCACCCGGCTGACCGTCGGGAACATTCGTTTCCCCATTTTCGACATCCACCAGACGCACATCGTTATCCGATAAGGGAATACCTATACTACCCGCTTTCTTTAGCCCCAGAACAGGACTAAAAATACCCACCGAGGAGGATTCGGAAAGACCATAGCCTTCGCTGAAATAAATTCCCATATCTTTGACCTGTTCAATAAGTTCTACAGGCATTGGCGCTCCGCCCGAGGCCAATAAACTTAATTTTTTGCCCAGGTTCAATTCCGCTGATTTGGGATGATTGATCAAAGCGGTAATCAGTGTCGGAACTGTCGGGAAAAAGGTAATCTTTTCAAATTTGGCGAGGAGCTCCATCATCTCGTCTATATTGAAGCGGGGAACCTGGATTTGGGTCGCGCAATTGAACATAGCCCAGTTCATCACCATAATGTTGCCGAAAACATGGAAGTAAGGCAATATAGCCATGACATTGCGTTTTTCATAGGGAGTGTAAATGATTGTTGAGTTTCCCCAAAGCGAGGCCTGCATTGTAGCCGCCACAACGTTGGCGTGGGTAAGAACGGCGCCTTTTGGTATTCCGGTTGTGCCGCCGGTAAATTGAATCAGGGCGGAATCTTCGGGATTAACTGGGATCTTCGAACGTTTGGGATTCGGATACTTGGCGAGGAGTTCCGAAAAATGATGCCAGTCCGCTAACAAATCAAGACTTTTGGAAGTACTTACGGGAAATCCTTTGATATAGTCGGTGATTCCGGTGGCGATTACTCTAGAAATATTGACTTGTTTACACAGTGTGCGAATAGCCGGAAGAGCCATGTCAAAGGTGACAAGAGACGTCAGACCCGAAGTATTGGTCATCAGTTTCAGCTCGTCGGGAGTGTATAAAGGATTGAGGTTGACGACTATTCCCCCGATGGACAAGATTGCGTAATAAGCAATCATATACTGAGGGCAATTGGGCAGGTGTAGTCCCACCCGGTCTCCTTTCTGGATTCCAAGGCTGGCCAGAGCATTGGCAAAACGTCTGGATTCCTGCCGCAGCTCATAAAAAGTCATCTCACTGCCGAAAAAAATCAGGGCAGCCTTGTCCGGATATGCACCGGCGGGAAGATCTAGCAACTCATGAATAGCTAGCCGTGGATAACGGATAGTTGTTGGTACGTTGTAATCATAGTGACGATGCCATGGTTTCTCTATCATTTTTCCTCTCCTAAATAAGTGATTTACAATATTGACTATCTGCCCACGCTAACATATATGAGGTCGCCCCTTTTTATGGCCGGAGTTACCTCAATCTGTTTTTCAAGATGCTTTTTTCGCAGCCAAGTATCCCATTATCTTCATAATGCCCAGTATGGCGGCAATGAATATTGCTCCACCGACGACTTCCACTCCCATCCAGGCGAATACATTTGGTGCCGGGCCTTTGGCGGCCACGCCCGCTATCAGGAAGAACATGAAAGCATAGTTATTAAAAATTACAGGTACTATTTCCCCGAGAGCGACAATCAGGTACACAAAAACGATCACATACACCAGCATAGCCAATTCTAATCCCATTGAAGCAGCCGCAGCCCCCAGAAATATTTTGATAAGGATTATATTGGCGATGCCGAACAAACCTCCCACCAGAATATGGGGGGCCTTCTTAATATCCATATGCGCTTCAAAGAAAAATATCATGATCATAAAAGCCGGCCAGGCCGGAAGTTTTAATTTCCCTAGAATGATCTCTCCTAGGGCCACTACAATAATCAAGAACACTCCAAAAATAAGTCGGTCTTTGCTTAATTTTGCCATTTTTAATACCCTCCTTGATTTTTTGATAAGAACTTGTTTTCGTAGTAAAGAGTGTAGATAATTCGTAATTGTATGTCAATGGGATATTGACCACAAAATGTGAGGTGCTTTGTCGAGGTTTATCAGACGAAATTGTAATTATTATGAATTGAAACCCACATGACAGCACTCTGTCACAAAGGAGGATGAAAATATTGTCATGCCTCAGCCCTTTGGTGTATTTATGGTTATCGATATAATCTAATACATATAGAAGGAGGTCAGGGTATGGATATCATTATTGATAAAGGATGCGGACTGGATGTGCATAAGGAAACGGTGGTGGCATGTGTCATGGGCAGTGGGATCAAGAAGGAGATCAGGACATTTAGTGCGATGACCGGCGACTTGCTGCGTTTGAAAGGCTGGCTGGTTACATTGGGCATTACCCATGTTGCGATGGAGAGCACAGGGCCATATTGGAAACCGGTGTTTAACATTTTGGAGGATAGTTTTGAAGTGATATTGGCCAATGCGCGGCATATCAAGAATGTACCAGGGCGGAAGACAGACGTTAAAGACAGCGAATGGATCTGCAAGTTATTGCGAAGCGGACTGTTAACGGCGAGCTTCGTTCCACCGCAGGCGATTCGTGATTTGCGGGATTTAACACGCTACCGGCAGAAATTAATACAAGCTGCTTCAGCGGAGAAGAACCGTATACAAAAGGTACTGGAGGATGCGAATGTTAAATTATCGTCAGTAGTATCGGACACACTTGGAGTCAGCGCCAGCCGAATGATCAAGGCCATCATGTCTGGCAATTTTGATACGGATTCGCTGGCGGAGTTAGCTGTCGGGAGACTCAAGGGCAAGAAAGAGAAACTCAAAGAAGCCCTGCAGGGGCATTTTCGCGATCATCATGGTTTTATGATTCAGGCCTCCTTGGATCATATTGCATTTTTGGAGAAGATCATTGCCGATCTGGACCGGCAAATCAACGGGAAGCTGAAAGATTATCATCGTGAAAGGGAATTACTGGCGAGCATTCCCGGCGTGAAGGAACAAGGATCGTCCTCAATCCTGGCCGAGATTGGTGCGGCTATGAATGTCTTTCCATCCGAAGGGCATTTATCAGCATGGGCGGGAATGAGTCCAGGAAATAATGAGAGCGCCGGTAAAAAAAAGTGGCAAGACAACCCACGGCAATAAAAACTTGAGGGCGATATTGACCCAATGTGCCTGGGTTGCAACAAAAATGAAAAACACTTATCTGAGCGCTAAATATTACAGTCTTGTCGGGAGACGAGGAAAGAAACGCGCATTGATCGCCGTTGGCCACAAGATATTGATTATGGCTTATCAGATTTTGAAAACCGGGATTCCGTATAAAGAGCTTGGCCATGATTATTTGAGCCGGAGAAAAGAAGACAAGATTGTAAAAGGCCACATCAAGCGTTTGAAAGATCTCGGCTATGAGGTAGAGTTGAAGAAGGCAGCGGCCTAATCATTGGTAAAAGAAAAGAATGATTCAACAGGGCAAAGGTCGAATCTTACTGGTGGTTACGACCCCGTAATTGAAACTGACCTGGCCAGGCGTAAGAACAAAGGAATGTTGCCAAGAGCACGCAGGGGAAATTTTTACGATCTGCCCGGCCTCCTGTTGATCACATACAGCTCTTTAACAAAATCTGTTTTAAAAGGTACATTTTCAGGGGAAAGGTAGCATATTCGTCGAGGTTCACGATTTGTGGATAACAGTCAACTATCAATAGTCTTGACACTCACTGTCAGGACAAGTTCTGTTTAGGGTACTTTAATCCCCATACGCTTCGCTTCGGGGATATTACGGATATCTTCGATATCCTCCGCCTGCGGCGGGATAATTCAACTAACAAATTACTGCACTATGTTTGTAATATTTGAGTTTCATTAATTTCCAATAGCTTTTGGCTATTGGATAATTCGGCTAAAAACTTCAATGCGCATTGCTTTTGAATTTTAAGCCTCATTACCACTAACGCTTCCTATATTCAGCGAGTGTCATTATCCTACGTCCCTGCCAACTATGTTGGCGGGATTGTTCCTCTTACGCTTCGAGCTTCATTCCATTCGCTCTCAGCTGGAGTCACAATCGCTGCGCTCCTAGGATAGTTCGACTTACGCTTCAATCTTCACATCGTTCATTTTACCACGGCGCTACGCGCCTGGTATAATTCGTCCATCAAGCTTCAGTACACTTTGTTTCTGAAGCTTGGGTCTCATTATCAGCGGGTCTCATCCCCATACGCTTCGCTTCGGGGATAATTCCACTTCCGCTTCAAACTTCACTGCGTTCGTTTTTAGCGAGTGTCATTATTTCTGTAGGAATCGTAAAAGCTGTAAACACGCTTTACATAATTTTTAGTTTCCCGATAAGGAGGGATGTTGTAATTATATTTGGCAACGGCCTTTTCTCCGGCGTTGTAAGCGGCGAGGGCGAGATCTAAATTGCCTCTGTAGGTGTTGAGAAGATAACGCAGATAACGCGCTCCGCCTTCGATATTTTTTTCCGGATGAAAGCAGTCTTCAACTTTCATATCAGATGCGGTTTTCGGCATTAACTGCATTAAACCCTGGGCTCCCGCCCGTGAAACAGCCCGATGATTAAAATTGGATTCCGCTTTAATGACCGCTTTAATCAAGGCTGAATCAAGTTTAAATTTATCGGCGGCCTTGGTGATAAGGTAATCGTATTTATTTACGTCGATATCGGGTTGGAAGAGAATTCGTTTTTCTCTCATGACCAGGACATATTTGGCTTTATGATCGGTAGGCATGTTGGTCAGATGAAGCACGCCTTCTTCGTCCACGAATTTATAGATATCGGCATAAGCAACGTGGGCTGTTACAATTATCAAGGCTGATAAAACCGCCATAACTGTATGAAGAATTAAAATTCCGTTTGATTTAATAAAGCATATGTTTGAATTTGTTTTCATGTCCATATATTACTTCATCAGTCGTTTTAGTTCAATGCTTTTTAAAAAGCGTATCAGATGGTCATTCCGCCGTCTATAGCAAGCACTTGTCCGGTCACATAACTTGACGCGTCCGAAGCCAGATAAATAACAGCTCCCACCATTTCCTCCGGTTCGGCAGGCCGTGCGAGAGGAGTCCTGCTCATTGCTATATTAAGTATGTCCTGATTCTTCCAGAGCGCTTCGCTGAAGCGGGTTTTGGTCAAGCCCGGAGCGATAGCGTTTACCCTAATATTGAATATGGCCCATTGTTGAGCCATTACTTTTGTGGCCATAATAACGGCGGCTTTGCTTATTGAATATACAGGCAGTATGTCTGGAGTAATTCCGGCGATGGATGCAATATTGATAATTTTACCTCCTCCTTTTTCCTTCATTACCCGGGCTACAGTCTGACTTAAAAAAAACAGGCCTTTGAGATTAAGGTTCATTATGGAATCCCAGGCGCGATCATCTATATCGATTGCCGAGGCCATTGTGGGATTAGTGGCGGCATTGTTTATTAGAATGTCAATTTTTCCGAACTCCGCCATGACTTTATCGACAAGATTTTTTATGTCTTCCATCTTACCTATATGGGCGGCTATGGGCAGGCATTTTTTCCCCGTTTTCTTTATTTCCGCAGCGACCTTTTCCAGATCTGCTATTTTCCGGCTGGCAATGACGACATCGGCGCCGGACTGCGCCATTCCCATAGCGATTGCCTGACCTATGCCCCGACTTGCTCCGGTGACTAAAACAACCTTATTGTCTAAAGATAAATTCATTTCTATCGCCTCCTGTGAAAAAATTTTATTTTGTTTAAATTATGTCAGCTTCGCAGCCGTAAATCGCCGTAAACAAATCCTTTTCTTTTTGCCGCATTTTGTTTGTTTCTTTTTTAGAAGTATTCTCGTGATTATAACCCAATAAATGTAAAATTCCATGAATTATCAGGAATTCAAGCTCCTGACTAAAAGTTAGATTTTCTTTAATAGCGTCCCGTTGAGCAGTCTCGACGGAAATAATAATGTCGCCAAGAATTTGAGGATTTATATTGCCGTATTCGCCTTCCCACAAAGAAAAGGAAATAATGTTGGTTGCCTTATCCCTGCCCAGATATTGTTTGTTTAACTGTTTAATATTTTCATCATCAACAAAAGAGAGGCTGATTTCCTTATCCGCGCAGTCGAGGATCTTCAAAATCTTTAAAACTGTACCACGAATCCTGCGCTTATCTATTTTAATTTTATTTTGATTGTTTCTGATTTGCAGTTTCATTAATTTCTTTTTTGCCGTTTGTTTCTTTATGCGCCGATTCAGGGTAATCAACGCGATGGTGAAAAATTCCTGTAAGAATTTTAGTAAAAGTTTCCGCTATCGTGTTCAAATTACTTAACGTTAATTCGCATTCATCGAGCTGTCCGTCCGTGTAAATGCCTTGAATTCTTTCCCTTACCAAGGAACGAATTCTGGCTGGAGTCGGATTGGAAAGGGTGCGGGATGACGCTTCGATAACGTCTCCAAGCATTACCAGTCCGGCTTCTTTAGTTTGTGGTTTCGGTCCGTGATACCGAAAATCACTTTCTGATAAAGAACGAATGGCTTCATCCTTGTCTTTCTTAGCCTTGTCGTAAAAGTAGCTTACAATGCCCGTTCCGTGATGCTCTCGAATAATATTTATAATTTGCTGTCCTAATTTGGTCTGATAGGCCAGGTCACAGCCGTCTTTTACATGAGCAATAATAATTAGGCTGCTCATTTTCGGTGAAAGTTTATCGTGTTTGTTTTCGTTTGTAAGCTGGTTTTCAATAAAATATTGCGGCTTCATCAATTTGCCGATATCGTGGTAATAGGCGCTGACCTTTGCCAGTAGAGAGTTTGCGCCAATAGCCTCGGCCGCCGTCTCGACCAAAGAGGAGACAATGATACTATGGTGATAAGTTCCGGGCGCTTCAATAATCATTTGTTGAAACAGCGGTTGATTTAAATTCGCCAGTTCCAGCAGTTTAATGTCGGTAATAAAACCGAAAAGACTTTCAAAAATGGGCGTGATTCCGGCAACAAGGATTCCGGTAAAAACTCCGCCAACAAATCCCATTATCAGCCGCAAGAACAAGTCATTGAATAAGTTTCCTGTGATAAGGTTCAGGCAAACAATAGCGGCCATGTTTATAATGCCCAGAAAAAGTCCGATTCTAAAGAAAACAGAACGCTGGCGGATGCGGACAATTTGATAAGACGCGGCAATCGAGCCCATAAAGGAAAAGAGAGGGAAAATAATTTTATCATCAAAAATGAAGCCGATCATTAAAGATGTGAGCACGCTTATTATCAAGGCGACATTTCTGTTAATCAATATGGCGACACTCATTGCTCCCAGCGCGAACGGTATGGCAAAATAACAGGAATCAGTTGATATCCATGGGAGCGCTCTGTTGACCGCGAGGGAAATGAAGATTCCTGCTTTAATGAATAATATTTGTAAAAGGGCAATAATGCCGAAAACAAGCAAGTCAACGTTTGAACGAGCGGAAACTTTAATCCAGTTTCTTGTTCGCCAAAGGTACAAAGCAATGGAAAGAAAAAGAGCTGTGAAGAAAAATCCCAGAAAAACTGTAAATCTGAAAAATTTTGTTTTCTCGGTGGATTCAAAGAAAGCATTTAATTTGGCTAACTCCAAATAGCCGATTTTTTCTCCCTCCCTGACGATCATTTCATTTTTTTCCACCTGAAAAAATACCGGATTGGCATCTCCGGTATCTTTTTTCTTCAATTCAGTTGCCTGTGGATCTTCAACCTGAAAAGAATGATCTGCTTTAATATTTCTGGGGGCGATCATTCCTAGTTCGAATTCAGGTGCGGAGATATTAATTTCCGGCGCCAGGATGACGGCTAAAATTAAGCAGAGAATGACGGCAATAGTCCATCTTTGGAAATTGCTGTTTTTCAAGAAACTAAGAGGTAAATCATGTTTTTCCAGTAATTTCTTGAAAAATATTGTCACTTTATTTGTGGTTGATTCGATAAAATTCATAAAATTTATTTACTGGAATTATTTGTTTTTTCTTTATCTAAACGCGCATAGGCTTTGATGACATCCTGAACTAACGGGTGCCGGACAACATCGATTTGCGAGAAATGAACGAAGCGGATACGGTCTATTTTTTTTAATATTTGTTCCGCTTCAATCAAGCCGGAAATCTTTTCCATGGGCAAATCAACTTGCGTAACATCTCCGGTAATTACCGCTTTAGAACCAAATCCCAGCCGTGTTAGAAACATTTTCATTTGTTCGGACGTGGTATTTTGGGCTTCGTCCAGAATAACAAAAGAATCGTTCAGCGTTCTGCCCCGCATAAAAGCGAGAGGAGCAACTTCAATCAACCCTTTATTGATAAGGGCGGTTGCCCTTTCCATATCTATCATATCATAAAGCGCGTCATATAAGGGGCGCAAATAAGGATTAACTTTTTCGGCCAAATCTCCCGGTAAAAAACCCAGTCTTTCACCGGCCTCCACAGCGGGACGCGCCATAATTATTCTTTCCACTTTCCTCTCCAGCAAATGCGACACGGCCATGGCCATAGCCAGATATGTTTTTCCCGTTCCGGCGGGACCTATGGCAAAAACCATATCAAAATTTCGCATGTGTTCAATATAAAGCCGCTGCGCAATGCTTTTGGGGGTAATGATGCGTTTTTTGGAGGAAATAAAAACAGTGTCCAGGAATATGCGCGCTAATTCGAAAGTTACATCTTCGGTGAGAATGCGATGAGCGTAGTCGATATCGGATGAATGAATATGCCAACCTTTTTCCATTATCGAATAAAGCTGCAGCAGCATGGCGCTGATCTTGCGAACGTTGGCATTTTTGCCGGAAATAGTAATGCTATTTCCCCAGGCTTTTACCATGACCGGTTCCAGATTTTCGATAAGTTTAAGATGCTTATCGTGTTCGCCGCAGAGATTTTTCAGTAAATTATGATCCGCAAAGGAAATTTTCTCTACGGATTCACTCTTGGGTGCTTGTTTCAAAGAGTTTTCAGCCTCTAATAAAGAGATATCTATCACTCAAATCTTAAAATTATGATTAGTTACATCTTTATGCCAAATTGACCACTAATTTATATTACTAAAATTCAGGCGCTGGTTTCTATCACTTTGATTTGTCCAAAGCAACACAATTTAATACTGCAAAAACAGATGCGCAAAGACCTTTGCATTACCCAGCATATCGTCAATCGAGCAGTATTCATCCGGCTGATGCGCTGTTTGGCTGGTTTTCGACCAGACCGCTACCTGATAATCCTTTTTGCGGATGTAGGAAGCAACTGTTCCGGCGCCCACGCCGCCGGCAAATGCTTTAACATTATAAACCGTTTTAATGGCTTCCATAAGCGCTTTGACGATTGGAGCGTCGGGCGAAGTCGGTTTTGCCGATTGCACGTATTGCGCGGTCGATATCTCTATCTGAACCTTGAATTTCTTTTCAATTGCATGAACAATTTTTTGTATTGCCGTCATTACATCCTGCAAGTCATAATCCGGCAGAATACGGCAATCCATGCAAAAAACATCTTCGCCGGGAATGGTGTTAATATTGCCGACGTTCGCTTCCTTTTTTGTCGGTTCAAACGTGCTTTCCGGCGGATCAAAAAGGGGATCAGTATTGGGAAATAATTTTTTGAGTTTAGTTAATTTTGTCACCAGATGCGATGCCGCAAGGAAGGCATTATTGCCTAATTGCGGATTACTGCCGTGGCATTGCTTTCCAATTGTTTTAAAACATAGCCAGAGGATACTCTTCTCGGCGACCTCAATTAACGAACCTTGCGGATTTCCCGAATCAGGAACAACAATCAAATCATCATGGTTAAAAAGATTGTCCGTGGAATCTATCATATAATAGAGTCCCTTACTGCTTGATGTTTCTTCGTCGGAAACAAAAGCGAGATTAATCGAATTCTCCGGCATTAATCCCTCATCAATAAGAGCCTTGGCGGCGAAGATGGAAGCCACCATGTCCTGTTGATTGTCTTCCACGCCGCGACCGAAAATATGACCGTCTTTTACATAGGCATTGTAAGGATCATGGCTCCAGAGACGCAATTCACCCGGTGGAACAATGTCCATGTGAGTAATAATCCAGATAAACTTGTTTTTATTTTTGCCTTCTATCGTCGTGACAAAATTAGGGCGGATGCCGGAAGAAACTCTGTTATCCGGCGCGTCATAGTGCCGGATATTTTTAAAACCTAATTGGATAAGGCGACTTTTCAATAAATCAGACTTCAATAATTCCCCGTCACCGCCGTTTTCCGGTCCTACTGCAGAGACGCCGCTGAGAGCTATTTGCAATTCAATCATTGCTTCACGGTAAGAATCGATTCTCTGGGATACCCTTTTGAATTTTTCTGCGTTAATCATAAAAGATACAATAAAAGAAAAAACTATTCTTCCGGAGTTATTAAAGTATGCTGGATTGTTGCCCATGATTCGTCAAATTTTTTGCTGTCACCTAAAATTAAGACGACATCTTTTGTTTTATCCAGATATTTTACGGAAATTTTATTCAAGTCTTCAAGAGTGACGTTTTCTATTTTATTCCGGTAATCAAGGAGAAAATTCGCGGGCAGTTTTTCATATTCGATATTCATCTGTTGCCAGACAATTTGTTCGGGAGTGACAAAGGAAAAGATAAAACCATTTTTAATCGATTTTTTAGCCCAATTGATTTCATTCTCCGTAATTGTATTGAATTGAATATTTTCTAAAACAGAATCGAGCAGGGAAAGAGTTTTTAGAGTTGAAGATGTTTTTGTAAAGGCATAAGTGCCGAAAACTCCGTAGGCGGGTTTAGGGCGGTAAAAGCTTCCGGCGCTGTAAGCCAGTCCTGCATTATTGCGCACGACGCTAAAAATTCTGGACGGAAAACCGCCGCTGCCGATAATAAAGTCAAGAACGGTGAAAGCATAAAAATCAGGATCATTTTTACTTGCGGCAAATTGGCCGCTGATAATTGTAGATTGAGCGATTTCTTTATCAATGTAATAAACTCCGGCATTTGATTTTTGAGGCGGCGAAGGAACATCGGCCGGGCTGCCGGTTGCCTTCCAGTCACCGAAATACCGGCGGAATTTATTTACAGCTTCTTCTTTAGTAATATCTCCGCTTACGGCAAACATAATATTGTCCGGCTGAAAAAACCTGCCGTGAAATTCGATTAAATCATCGCGTTCAATATTGGCAAGTGATTTATGCGAGGGGAAGCGTCCACGCGGGTCTCCGCTATAGATAAGGCGGTTGAATTCACGGAAAGCGAGGCTTTGCGGTTCGTCTTTCAGTCTTCTTAATTCTTCGTTCTTTAATTGCTTAGCCAGTTCAAACTTATTTTGTTCAAAAGCTGGTTGAATCAGTATTTGCGCCAAGAGGTCAAGTCCCTGGTCAATGTCTTTGTTTAAAACAGAAAAATTGACCTGCGCCGATTCCATGGACATGGAAATTGCCGCGGACGCGGCCATAAAATCAAATCGAGAGTCAACTTCCGCGCTGTTCAATTTTGCAGTCCCGCCGGTTCTCATTACATAGGTGGTCAATTCGCCAACGCCTTCCTTGCCTTCAGGGTCATACATCGTTCCGGTTCTAATCAGAGCCTTGACATGAATCAAAGGCAATTCATGATCTTCCAGAATGTAAAGAACAATTCCGTTTTCCAAAACAACACGTTGAGTTTGCGGCAGATTAAATTGTAACGGCGGATAATTAATTTTGTCCGGGGAGGGCAATTGAGAACTAGACGCTGCTGCTGCGGGGAGTGCGCCTCCGCTAATTATGAAGATATTGAGTAGTAAGATAGCAAAGATTTTAAATGTTGTATTCATTATTTTATCTTTCATATAAGTCCGCGTTTAATTCTTCTTTTTGTCGTTTTCTAAAACGGCTATCGTGCGGTTTTCTTTATTCAGATAAAGTTTTGCCACTTTTTGAATGTCTTCCGCCGTCACCTTGTCGGTGATGTTTAAATAATTGGATATATATTTGTAATCGCCCAGCAGAACTTCGTAATAAGACAGCATCGCGGCAATTTCGCCGTTGGAATCAAGATTTTTAAAATAATCCATTCTCAACTGATTTTTAGCTTTGGCTAATTCCATTTCAGTTACCGGTTCGGTTTTAATTTTCTCTATTTCGGGAAGTATAATTTCTTCCAGTTCAGCATTGGTGTGAGGATAACGGGGCTTGGCAAATATCGTAAAAAGGTTGGGATATCTTGTCGCCGGAACACCGTTGGAAATGCTCACGCTTTCCGCAATTCCCATTTCCGTTACCATTAAGTTATATAATCTGCTTGTTCTGCCTGTGGTCAGGATTGTTTCTAAAACATCGAAAACGTAGTCATCGTAAGCCGGAGCTGTTGGTTTGTGATAGCCGATTAATATCATCGGACTGGCATCAAACAGCACTTCCACTTTTCTTTCCTCTGTTTGCGGAGGCTCCGCCGGAATCACATTTTTCTTTTTGTTGTTTACGGGAATCCGGCCGAAATATTTTTCGATCAATTTTAGCGTTTTTTGCGGATTAATATCGCCGACAACAGCAATCACAATGCTTTCCGGCGCTCTATATTCGGCAAATATTTTTCTTACCGCGTCCGGACTCAAATTCATGATGTCCTGAGTCCGGCCCAGTATCGGCCTTCCATAGGGATGTACTTTAAAAGCGGCGCTTAAAAATTCTTCGTATAATTTACCATCCGGGTCGGCTTCCACTCGCTGCCTTCTTTCTTCCATCACCACATCGCGTTCCGTGTAAAATTCACGAAAGACAGGATTTAGCAGACGATCCGATTCAATCCTTGCCCAGAGTTCGATTTTGTTGGCGGGAAGGCTGACCTGATAAGTGGTGACGTCCTGGCCGGTGGAAGCGTTCATATCCAATCCGCCGTTTTCCGTATACAGCCGGTCAATTTCGTTTGGTATAGTATATGTCTTGTTCCGATCTTGTAATTTTTTTAATTGGGAAGTAAGTTCCTCAATAATTTTGGGATCGGCCTTTTCGCCCTTTCGTTTTTCTTTATCCAAGGCTGCGCCTGTTTTTTCAATTTTATCCAGAATCTTTTTTTCCAATGCATAATTTTTAGTGCCGATGGTTTTGGTGCCTTTGAACATCATGTGTTCACAAAAATGGGCGGCGCCGTATACGCCTTCCGTTTCATCCGCGGCGCCGATACGGTGCCGGATATAGAGAGAAACGGTAGGGCTTAAATGACGTTCCAGCATCAGAACGGTTAAACCGTTTTTCAGCTTGGCTTTAACAACCTTCTTGTCCAGATCAAAACCGTAAGAATGGCCGGAAATTAAAAGAATGGCAACCAGCGCAAAAACAAATCGGGCGATGCTATTTCGTTTCATCATTAATAAATCCAACTGTTTGTTTTTTAGTAAATAAACGTGAAAAAAAGTAGATGATTCCAACAATACAAACCAAAATCAGCAGAGATGCGGAAAAAAAATACATGACGAACTCCTGAGGATCTTTTAAATTATAGGAACTCCATAAAGTATTAACACCGATAATTAAAAAAAGCAAAGATAGCAACAGTATCAGCGAATTTTTAATCCAGATTAGAAAAGTTGTCATATATTATTTATCCATAATAGTCATTCCCGTCGTAGATGCCCTTCAGGGTACGCAGGCGGGAATCCAGATTTTTTATTTATAATAATTTACTCATAATTTAATTTTGTTCAACATGAAATTAATTATCTATTCATCCTTAACATAAGAGAGGCTTTTTTATTCCGTGATCCTGGATTCCCGCCTACGCGGGCATGACAAGAAGGTATAACCAATCAATTACTTTTTCCATATCAAATTATTAATTTTTCTTTAGTTTCTTCTTTAATTCTTCATAAACGGCGTAACTAAAATCATTGTTCCGGCAAGAGAGCAAAGAGTTATTATGATATACCGGTTCGCTTTGAATGTCAAAGGGAGATGCAATTACCGCTTCCGCCCACATTTTTGTGCCGGGAATGGGCGAATATTCGGCCAGCACCGGTTTGGCGCCGCATTCCATAACAAATTCAACGCTGCTGATGACTTCCTTGGCGCTTTGACGGGGCAAGCCGCAGAGAAGATAAATTCCTATATCGTTTGTTTTGTACCCCGCATTTTTTAAATGACGCACGCCTTCAAATAATTCTTTATTTATGACTTTTCCTCCGGTTTGCTTCTGCCTGTGGAAATCCGCCGTTTCAAAGCCGAAGCGAATTGTCTTGAATCCCGAATCGTAAAGTAATTGGCTTAACTCTTTGTCTATTTCCCGCAGATGCAATCCGTTAGGGCAGTGGAACTGGCAGGACAAATTTCTTCTCTGAATTTCGCGCAGCAAGGGTATTATCATTTCTTCGGGATTAACAAGCAAGGCGTCATCGTAAAAACTAAAATTAATCACGCCGTATTTATTTTGCCAATGTTCGATTTCGTCAACGACTTTTACCGGATTACGCCGCCGGAACTTGTTGTTGAAAATATGTGAAGCGCAGTAACTACAGCGGTACGGGCAGCCGCGGGAAGTGGCAATGGGCAGTTGATCAATTTTGCGGATTAAATCGAAAGCGGGATAGAGCAGGGAATCGAGGTTCTCATTATCGGGTATGAAGGAAGGTTCTTCACCAAATAAATCCTTCAGCAACTGAAGAACTTGTTTTTCTCCCGCGCCGGAAATTACAAAATCAGCGCCGGAATATTTTATAGCATGATCATAACAGAGAGTCGCGTATTTGCCGCCCAGCACAATGGGTACGGAAGGCGATGCTTCTTTGATGATTTTAATCGCTTCAAAAACTCCGGGATACCAGTAAGTCATCATCGAAGTGATTAAAACGATGTCCGTATCCTGATGATTTTTTAAATCTTCGCGAAAGATTTCCGGTGTAATCCCGTAGCGGCAATAATTTTTCGAGATCATTTTTAGGCTGTCGGGCTTGGGAATAACCTGCCGGAAGAATTTGCCTCGGCCGTAAGAATGGCGCTGTGGCCGCTTGTGATCTTCGCTTAGCATTGTCGGATGATAAGGATCAAGGCAATCGATAAAATTAATCTGATGACCGTTTTGACGCAGCAAACCGCCCAAATATAACAGGCCAAGAGGTTTTATCCAGAAATCGTATGCCGCGAAATCGTGAATCCAGGGGTTTATTAAAAGAATATTTTTACTCATACTAAGTTGCCTTCAAGTAATAGTCATTGCGAGGAGCGCCTCATGCGACGTGGCAATCTAAATATCATTTCTCATCGTAGGAATCATTTACCATAGTGGTAGATTATTTACAAAAGTAATCAAGATTACAATATTTTTTAATTGACTTTAAATTTTAAGGCCGTATATTGAAACACAAATTCCAAATTATTATAAGTTTTACGTCAAAATACGAAAGCCTTAAATACTAATGCTGAAACAATACTTAAACGATCTGCAATCAACAATTAATAAGGGCGATGCAAGAGAAGAAAGCTATTATAAACATCTTGAAAATTTAATTTTGGAATTTGCAGATGCCAATAAAATCAAGAAAGTCAGCATAACGATTCTGCCGAAAAAGACCGAAGCAGGAAATCCCGATTTCCGCATCTGGGATGGCAAAAATCACATAACCGGCTACATCGAAGCAAAAGACCCTTCGATTACCAATCTCGACACAATACAGGAAACAGAACAATTAAAAAGATACAGAAATACCTTTCCCAATGTAATCCTAACAAATTTTTATGAATTCAGATTATATCGTGATGGCGAACTCATAAAAACGGCTTTAATTGGACGTCCGGTTATTGCAAAAAAACTTTCCGTTGCGCCGCCGTTGGAAAATGAAGACAAGTTCACTGATTTGTTCAACACATTTTTCTCGTTTTCCCTGCCTCAGGTAAGATCGGCAAAAACACTGGCTCTCGAATTGGCTAAAAGAACAAAATTTTTGCGCGACGAAGTCGTCAGCATCGAACTTGCGGAAAAAGGCAAATCCGGAAAAAAAGCGATATTGGGCTTTTATGAAGCTTTCAAAAAATATTTAATTGGAACGCTGACCGAACAGACATTTGCCGACTTATATTCGCAAACCATTACCTATGGGCTTTTTGCGGCCAGAACTCGTGCAGATAATTCCTTCAACAGAGCGCTGGCTTTTCAATACATTCCAAAAACCATCGGCATTTTAAGAGATGTCTTTCATTTTATCTCTTTGGGAGAGCCGCCCAAACCGCTGGAAGTAATTGTTGATGATATCGCCGAAGTGCTGAATGTCTCCGATGTCAATAAAATACTCCATGACTATTATCGAGAGGGCAAAGGCAAAGACCCGATTGTTCACTTCTATGAAACGTTTCTTACAGCGTATGATCCGTCCATCAGGGAGAAGCGCGGCGTTTATTATACGCCGGAACCTGTTGTCGGCTACATCGTGCGTTCGATTCACCAGATTTTAAAAACGCATTTTAATCTTACCGATGGTTTGGCCAGTCCGCAGGTCACACTGCTTGATCCGGCGGGCGGCACTCTAACTTTCCCGGCGGAGGCGCTGAAGATCGCTGTGCAGGAATATACGGATAAATACGGAGCAGGCGGAAAGACCAAATTTATCAGAAACCAAATTCTACCTAATTTCTATGCCTTTGAACTTATGATGGCACCCTACGCCATCGGCCATCTCAAAATGAGTTTTATGTTTGAAGAACTGGGTTACCGTCTGAAAGATGATGAACGCTTCAATCTATATCTCACCAACACCTTGGAGATGGAGGATCTGGCGCAGGTTGATATTCCCGTATTAAGTTCACTAAGTGAAGAAAGTCATCTGGCTGGCAAAGTAAAAAAGGATCAACCTATTTTGGTAATGCTTGGCAATCCACCATATAGTGGCATTTCATCTAATCCTGGCGAAATTGAAAAAATACTCAAACCGGGTGAAAGATATGTAAAAGAATATTTCTGGAATCCTGATTCAAATAAAGTTGATAAGAAAATATCGTCAAAAGTAACAAAAGAAACAAAGAAAATACAAAAAACATTTATAGGCGATATTTTGATGGACTATTATTTTGTTGATGGCCACCCATTAGGCGAAAAGAAGTTATGGCTACAAGATGACTATGTAAAATTTTTACGATTTGTTCAATGGAAGATTGATCAAATCGGTTATGGCGTAGTCGGTATGATTACCAATCATAGTTATCTGGATAATCCGACATTTCGAGGCATGCGCCAAAGTTTAATGCGCACATTCAACGAAATCTATATACTTGACTTGCACGGCAACAGCCTCAAAAAAGAAACATGCCCTGATGGAAGCGAAGATAAAAATGTATTCGATATAAGGCAGGGCGTAGCCATAGCCTTATTTATTAAACAGAAGAATAAAAAAGTATGCGATATTTATCATGCTGACCAATACGGATTGCGCGATGTAAAATACGATTGGTTAGATTCAAATAAATTTATACAGAAAAATTACACAAAGCTTAAACCCGCAAGTCCATGGTATTTTTTTGTTCCACGACATACTGATAAGATTGAAAGCTATCTTACATGGAAATCAATACCTGACATTTTCCCGGTTAATGTAACAGGGATTGTAACAGCCAGAGACGGATTTGTTATCGATTTTGATAGTAATGTTTTAAAAAATAGAATTCTACAATTTAGAAATTTATCAGTGCCTGATGAAATTATACAAAACGCCTATCACTTGAAAGATACGCGTGAGTGGAAACTACCAGAGGCAAGAAAGGCACTCGCAGAGGATGAAGATTGGGAAAAATATTTTCAGAAAATTCTTTATAGGCCATTTGATATAAGAGATATTTATAACACACCTAAAATGGTTGATTGGGGAAGACCTGAATTTATGCGTCATATGTTGGAACGCAATCTCGGTCTTGCGTTGAGCAAACGAGTGGAAGGTAGTAAATCTTGGGAGCATGCTTTTATCTCTGAAAACATTATTACACATCATTCAGTTTCAATGAAGGAAGTGAATATTTTATTTCCTCTTTATCTTTGCAAAGATAAAATTCAGAAGAAATCACATTTCAGCACCCTAATGCTTTTTGAACCGGAAGCCGATTACGGCAGCAAAGACCGGATACCCAATATTGATAAAGCCGTTTATGAAAAGCTCAATAAAACTTATAAGAAAAAATTGACGCCGGAAGAAATCTTTTATTACATCTATGCTGTGTTTTACAGCAACATTTACCGGGGAAAATATGCCGAGTTTTTAAAAATAGATTTTCCGCGTGTGCCATTTACCGCCGAATATAAAATTTTCAGCAAGATGGCCGATTTGGGTCAACAACTTGCCGATTTGCATCTGATGAAAAGCGATTTGCTCAACAAGCTAATTGCCAAGTATCAGGGCAGCGGCGATAATGACAGAATTGAGAAAATAATATATTCCGAAGCTGAACAGAGAATTTATATCAATAAGGAAAAGTATTTCGACAATGTTTCGTTGGAACTCTGGAATTATCAGATCGGCGGCTATCAGGTTCTGCAAAAATATCTCAAAGACAGAAAAGATCGCAACATGGACGATCCAAGATACTATTGCCGGATTGTAACTGCCATTGACCAGACCATCGCCCGGCAAAATCAAATTGATGAAATTTACAATGACGTTGAAAAAGGTCTGATTGAGTTTTAATCACCAAATCAGCTTTTAATCAGAGGTGTTAAATGTTAAAAAATGAGCATTACCGGAAGCTGGAGAATATGATGCATTCGGCGCCGATTGTAAAACTAGCTGGCGCGCGTGTGGAAATCAGCCAAGGGCAGGCGGAAATAACATTGCCCGTAAAACATGAACTTTTTCATGCGGCGGGCGCGCTGCACGGAGCCATGTATTTTCTGGCGCTCGATAACGCGGCTTTCTTTGCCGTCAATTCGTTGGTCGAGGATGTTTTTGTATTGACGGTAAGTTTTAATATCTATCTTCTCCGGCCTGTTGATCAAGGCATTATAAAAGCCATCGGCAAAGTCGTTAATTCTACTAAAACTCAATATCTTGCGGAGTCCGTTCTCTACGACGCGGAAAACAGGGAGATTGCCAGAGGCAGCGGTGTCTTTGTCAAAGGAAGGGCAAAGCTAACGCCGGAGATAGGCTACAAATAGAGACCTTTGCATAACTATGTAAAACCACCAATTTTGTCATTCCGGTGAAAACCGGAATCCAGTATTATCAATGGTTTCCTGGATACCGGTCTTCGCGCGGTATGACGATTAGAGTGGTTGTGCAAAGCTGTCAAATAAAATCGCTTATATTTCTACGAAGCCAATTCTGTAAAGCGATTCCGCCGACAAATAAGCCAAAATTTACAATGTTTTACTTGCGCCGTCATTAATTGACTTCACTAATCTTTTATGTTAATTAATTAGCCCGTAAATAAAAGTTATTAAATATATTTAGTTATTTGATTCTGAGGCCTGAAAAGCGTGAAAAAGACTACACTGGCAAAGATTTTTTTGAGGTCTTTTTTTATCCAGACAACGCTTAATTTCCGGCGGATGCAAAACTTGGGTTTTACCATGGCAATAATTCCCCTTATTCGGGAATTGCGATTACAACAAAGGGATTCAGAAAGAATGTTGACCATGCACTTGCAGATGTTTAATACCAATCCCTATTTTTCCGCATCGGTTATCGGTTCCGTTGTTCGTTTGGAAGAAGAACAGGCCGGTGGCGAAATCTTGGATATCCCTCCACTTAAACAAAGTTTGATGGGATCTTACGCCGCCATAGGCGATATTTTTTTTTGGGGCGCCCTGAGGCCTTTTGCTTCGATTTTTGCCGTTATTTTATCCTATATGGGGTTAATGCTTGCTCCTGTTGCTTTTTTGTTAATCTATACGCCGGCTCACTTTTGGATAAGGTTAAAGGGTTTTGTCGAAGGTTACCGGCAGGGAAAGAAGGGCTTTGAATTTATTCGTTCTTTGGATTTACCTAGTGTTGCCGTAAAAATTCGCTGGCTTTCCTTGATCGTACTGGCCGGAGCGGTTATCTGGCTCTCTTGTTACGGGAACTGGCCTTTCATTAAAACTTATAGCGTTATTATTAAATTAACGGCGATGGCTGTTGTTTTATTATGTCTTTTAATGATTAAAAAAGGTATATCTCAAAATTATATTATTTATGGCGCTGTTGTGATATTTTTTCTTATTTCATGGACGGGATTGATTAATTGACAGAAACCAGAACTTTAAAGTTAAAAAATAAACTGGGAATGCATGCACGGTCGGCGGCGTCTTTTGTAAAAGTAGCTCAGCAGTTTAAAGCAAAAATTTATATCGAACACGACGGACAAACTGTCAATGGAGACAGCATTCTCGATATACTTACCCTCGGTTGCCCTTATGGCGGAACGCTGACGATAAAAGCTGAAGGAGATGACGCTTTCATAGCCATACAGGAATTGGAAAAGCTTATTGAAAATAAATTCGGAGAAGATTAAAAAGATAAAATGAGCGCTGATCAGACGGATAAAACATTTGTTCTCAAGGGCGTCGGAGTTTCTCCCGGCGTCGCTATCGGCAGCGTTTACCGTTTTGATTCTCTCGACAGCAAGATTGCTTTTTATAAACTCAACGATGCTTTGTTGATTCCCAAAGAAATCGATCGTTTTAAAAAAGCGTTAAAAGAATCCGAAAATCAACTGTTGGAAATCCAAAAAAATCTTAAGAAAGCGAAAGTTACAGAACCGCTTTATGTGATTGATGTTCATATTTTAATTTTAAAAGACAAAAAATTCACCAATCGCACGATTAGATATATACGTGACTCAGGAGTCAACTCGGAATGGGCTTTGCGCATGACGCTCGATCATTACAAACAGATATTTGAAGGCGTTGAAGACGCCTACATAAGCAGTCGCGTCAGTGATGTGCAGTATGTTGTTCAGCGGGTGCTGCGCAATTTATCCGGTGAAAAGCAGCAAAACGTATGGGATGCCGATCAGGATGGCATCATCATAGTTTCCCAGGATTTGTCGCCCGCTGATACGGCTCAAATGAAGCTGGATAAGATATTAGGTTTTGCCACTGACAGCGGAGGCCGCACGTCGCATACGGCTATTGTTGCCAGGTCAATGGAATTACCCGCGGTTGTCGGACTGGATAATGTTACCCGCTCCGTCCACACCGGCGATGAAATTATCGTCGACGGCACATCCGGTTTGGTCGTGATTAATCCCTATCCCGATATGCTCAAAAGATACGAAGACAAGAAACGTCATTATGACGCCGCCAGGGATGAGTATCTTAAATATGCGAAACTGCCCGCCGTGACGCTTGATAATTACCATGTGCAGATAGGATGCAACATAGAATTTATCGAAGAGCTTCCTTCTGCAATTGTTCACGGTGCGGAGAATATCGGGCTTTACCGGACGGAGTTTTTATATATTTATCGGGATAATTTGCCGACGGAAGAAGACCATTTCAATAACTATCGTCAAGTGGTTACCGAGAAAAATTTATCGTGGTCAACCATACGCACGTTTGATTTAGGCGGCGATAAATTCCCCAACTACCAGAAGCAAAGCAAGGAATTGAATCCGCAGATGGGAATGAGGGCTATTCGTTTCTGCCTGAAGGAAGTGGAAATATTCAAAACACAATTAAGAGCCATCTGGCGTGCCAGCGCGTTCGGAAAAACAAAAATTCTTTTTCCGATGATTTCGAGCGTGGAAGAAATTCGCGAAGCAAAAAAACTGCTGGAAGAAGCCCGTCAGGAGCTTTTGGCGCAGGGAGTGGAAATCGCTTCGGAAATGGAAATCGGCGCGATGATCGAAGTGCCTGCCGCGGTTGTGATTGCCGACAAACTGGCGCGCGAGGTGGATTTTTTCAGCATCGGCACAAACGATTTAATTCAGTACTCTCTGGCTATCGACAGGGCCAATGAACGTTTGACTTATATGTATGAACCTTTGCATCCGGCTGTTTTGAGATTGATAAAAAACGTGGTGGATGCAGCACATAAAGCAAATGTGAGTGTGGACATGTGCGGTGAAATGGCCGGCGATCCCCTTTGTTCATTGATTCTTCTGGGAATGGAGTTGGATGAATTGAGCATGAACTCCCTGGCCATTCCGAGGATCAAGAAAATAATAAGAGAGTCAACGCTTGAAGAGTCGAAAATAATGTTGAAGAAAGCTCTTTCATTCAATACCGCTTCTGAAGTGCGGACGTATGTTAATGATTATATGGTCAGACGTTTTCCTGACGAATTTAAAAATGAAGACGAGTAAATCATTTAAAAAGAAAGCCTAATCATATCTGAGCGAAATAAAAAATGAATTCAGCCAAACCAAATCAAGATGAAGAATATTACTCCGGACGTCTTTACGATGAGCAAAATTTTTTGCAGTTACGTCTGATAAAAACATTTCTATCACATGTTTCCATTGCCGATGAATATGTTGACGCTATTAAAAAACTTTCAGCGGAAGGCGTTGTTGTTTACGCTTTAAACCAAAGAAGTGAACTTAACAGCCTGATCATTTATGAACTTGTTGGGCGCAAGGGACTACCTGAACCTGTATTTTGCCATGGAATGAACATGTCCTTTTGGCAGCCGTTTCCCAAAATGATGAAGTTTTTCTGGTCTTCTTTTCTGCGCCGTTTCGGAAAAGAACAGAAAGCCTGGCTGGGCAAATTGGCTTATCTCGAGAGAATGGTTAATGAGAAAAAGAGCGTTGTTATTCATTTAGGCGAATCGGAATTCATTGAAAACAGGTCTGCGGAAAGCGCAATGGTAAGCTTGATCAATGTGCAGAAAAAAGTCGATTTCCCCATTTTTATTGTTCCTGTTTTAGTTTCATACGGGCGCAGGCGTGAGAAAGAGGATGAAAACCTGATTAATATTCTTTTCGGACAGACGGAGCATACAGGTTCTTTGCGACGTTTAATTACGTTTATGCGTTATTCCGACAATGCTTTTGTTATTCCCGCGGAACCGATCAAATTATCCGAATATTTGAATAAAGGTAAAAGTATTTCCGAGGCATCGATTGTTCACGAACTGCGGGGAGAATTAATTGACCGCATTGAAAAAGAAAAAAACACTGTAGTTGGACCGGCTTTAAAATCACGGGAAGAACTGATCGGCATGGTTTTGAGCGACCAATCCATGAGAAAGTTCATTGATGATTTTACAGCGAGAGAAAATAAAGACAAGACAGCGGTGATAAAAGATGCCCGCCGTTATCTTTACGAAATTGCCGCCGATTATAATGAAACGTTTATAGAATTTTTGCGACTAGTGCTCAACTGGTTGTGGAACAATATTTACGATGGTTTATCGGTTGATTTGGAAGGCATGGCCAAGATAAGAAATATTTCCAAAAAAATGCCTTTTGTTATTATTCCCTGCCATCGCAGTCATATTGATTATCTTTTATTATCTTATGTTTTATACGTGAACAATATCCAGCTCCCCTTTATTGCCGCCGGTAGCAACATGACCTTTTTTCCCATGGGATACATATTTCGCAGGTCCGGAGCTTTTTTTCTGCGGCGGAGCTTTAAAGGCAATAAACTTTATGCCGAAGTATTTTCCAAGTACTTGGCGATTCTCTTGAAAGAAGGATTGCCTCTGGAATTTTTTATTGAAGGTGGACGCAGCCGCACAGGGAAAATGGTCATGCCCAAGTACGGTCTTCTTTCCATGGTTATTCAAGCCTATCAGGAAAAGTATTGCGATAATTTTGCCGCTATTCCGGTTTACATCGGCTATGACCGTGTGATTGAGGAGAAATCATATCTTAAAGAACTTTCGGGAGCGTCCAAAACTCCGGAAAATGCAGCGGAGATAATTAAAACCGGTAAAATATTACGCAAACGGTTTGGCCGCGTTTACGTGAACATCGGCGAGCCGATTGTTATGAAATCTTATCTGAAGGAACAGGAAAAGCCGATAGATCAAATGACCATTGATGAACGGCAGAGCCTATACCGGAAAATAGGGTATGAAATAGTTTTGGAAATAAACAATGTTTCGGTGGTCACGCCTTTCTCCCTTGTTGCCGCTGTGATTTTGAGTCATGACCGGCGTGGGATATCTCACAACGAGTTGCTGAATATTTTGAATGAATTCTACGAATACCTTTTTATGAAAAAAGTCAGGATTGCCGAAACATTCGCCAATAGAGAGAAGGCGATAAATGAAGCCCTCAACATGTTTGTGCAGTCCGGGTTCATCTCCAGAATTGAAGCCGAAGAGGACGAAGATGAAGAAATGCAGGAAGTGGTTTATTCGTTGAAAGAAGAAAAAAGGCTTAATCTGGAATATTATAAAAACAACATTTTGCATTTTTTTGTGCCTCTTTGTTTTGTCGCCACATCCATGATTAAAAGCAGTGACGATATGACTTCGCTTGCCCGGATCATTGGAGATTATAAGTTTCTTAAAAAACTTTTGTGGAATGAGTTTATTTTTGATGAACGAAAGGATGACGCCCAAGAAGTCAATGAAGTGCTCGCTTATTTATATGACAGAAAAATGATCACATCCGTCGAACGCGATGGTCAGGTTTGGATAGAAATAAAAGGACGGGGGAGTAGGAAACTGAAACCTTTTGCCGATTTGATTCACAATTATCTGGAATCGTTCTGGATCGTCATGAGAAGTTGCTTATATTTAAAGAAAAATCCGCAAGCAAAAAAGGATTGGTTAAAGAAAATCAGGATACTCGGAGACAGAATGTATCGTAAGGGAGAAGTTTTACGGCCGGAAGCGCTCTCTCAATCGAATTACCTTAATGTCATTGTATTTCTTGAAGAAGCAAAACTGATAACCACGATAAAAGATGAAAAAAACGAAAAAAAAGAAGTCTCTTATGCTCTAACAGAAAACAGAGCGGAAATGGAAGTTTTGCGTCGCCGCCTATTTAAGTTTTTGTAAGAATTTCTTATTGAAGGATTAGCGTAGTGTCAATTAAAGTTATTTTTTCTTGGCAGTTTTAGATGGCCGTTTAATGCTGTAGAACGCTTCCATGCCGCGGTAGTTGGCTGAATCGCCCAATTCTTCTTCAATGCGCATCAGTTGATTGTATTTGGCCAGTCTTTCCGTTCGGGAAAGCGAACCGCTTTTAATCTGTCCGCAATTGGTGGCCACGGTGATGTCCGCCATGAAGGTGTCTTCCGTCTCGCCGGAGCGGTGAGAGACAACGCAAGTGTAACTTGCTTCTTTAGCCCGTTCCATTGTGTTGAGCGTTTCCGTCAGTGTGCCGATCTGATTTAGTTTAATTAATACGGAATTGGCTACACCCATTTCAATGCCTCGCTCCAGGCGTTTAATATTTGTTACAAAAATATCATCACCGACGATTTGAATCTTGCCGCCCAGTTCATCGGTTAATATTTTCCAGCCTGCCCAGTCGTCTTCCGCCAGTCCGTCTTCAAGAGAAATAATCGGATATTTTGCTACGAGGTCGGCGTAGAACTTCACCATTTCCTCGGCGGATTTCTGAGGTTTCTTTTCCGCTGCCAGAATATATTTCCCCTTTTCGAAGAAGGAACTGGCCGCCGAATCCAGAGCGATCATGATGTCTTTACCGGGTTTATAGTTGGCTTTTTCGATGGCAGTCATAATCAGCGAAAGGGCTTCTTCATTGGATTTTAAATTCGGCGCAAAGCCGCCTTCATCTCCAACGGCTGTGTTGTAACCTTTACCTTTGAGTACTGATTTTAAAGCATGAAAAACTTCCGCGTTCATGCGAATGCCTTCCTTGAAATTGGGTGCGCCCACGGGCATGATCATGAATTCCTGAATATCTACATTATTGTCGGCATGCTGACCGCCGTTTAAAATATTGGACTGCGGGATTGGCAGATCTTTGGCGTTGACTCCGCCCAGATATCTGTAGAGCGGCAGGCCGGATATTTCCGCGCCCGCTTTGGCGCACGCCATGGATACGGCCAGTATGGCGTTGGCTCCAAGTTTCCCTTTATTCGCGGTTCCATCCAGTTCGATCATGGCAAAATCGATATCGCGCTGTCTGCGGCAATCCATGCCGATGATTTCCGGTCCGATTTTGTATAGAATATTTTTAACCGCAGTTTTTACACCTTTTCCATTATATCTTTTTTTGTTGCCGTCACGTAATTCCAGCATTTCATGCTCTCCGGTCGATGCGCCTGAAGGCACGGCTGCCCGCGTTGTAAATCCTGATATGGTGGCAACTTCGGCTTCGACTGTGGGATTTCCCCGGGAATCAAGTATTTCCCTGGCATGAATATTGATAATTTCCGGCATAAAAAACCTCCTTTTTGCTTTGCCCCAACCCATAACAGAGAAACCATTCGATTTCAAGATGATAAGCGAAGTGGCTTGATTCCGATAGAAAAGTCGGATAAATAGTTTAATGAATATGGATGTGATTAAAAAAGATAAAAACACAAAACTTTTTCTGCATTTAAAAAAATGGCTGGAAAAAGCCGTGCTGGATTATAAAATGATCCAAGAGGGGGACCGTGTGCTGATAGGCGTTTCCGGCGGAGCGGATAGTTTTGCCCTGCTGGATTTGCTCGATTCACCTATGATTTATCTTCCCCGGTTTTCTTTTATCGCCGTCAATATAGACATGGGTTTTGATCCAACGTATCGAGCCTATAATGAATTGGAAAAATATTTTCAGAAAAATAATTACCGCTATTTGATGGAAAAGACGGATATAGGTAATCTGGCGCACTCTGATTTTAATAAGAAAACCCCCTGTTTTTTATGTTCAAGATTGCGGCGCAAAAAAATATTTGAGATAGCTGATGCCGAGGGTTGTAATAAAATAGCTTTTGCCCATCATAGGGACGATATTATTGAAACACTGCTTATTAATATGTTTTATGGACGGGAAATCAGCACAATGATGCCCAATCAGAGCATATTCGGCGGTAAGCTTAACATTATTAGACCGCTCGCTTATTTACGGGAGGAATTGGTAAAAAAATACGGCAGGGAGCGGCAATTTCCAACTGTGAAAAATGATTGCCCGACAAGCCTTACATCAAAGCGGGTTTATGTTAAGAACTTGTTGAATGAACTGGAGCGAGATAATAAAGAAATACGTGATAACATATACAAAGCTATGAGCCATGTAAAACCGGATTACCTACTGCCGCAGAAATAATGAGACTCGCTAAGAACGAGTGCAGCGAAGTTCGAAGCGTAAGTCGAACTATCCCGCCGGTGTAACCGGCAGGGAAAAAATAAATAGCTTTAAGTTCATTTTAATGTAAAATTGAACCATGGCAAAAGAAAATACAGCACAAAAAATGATTGCTTCCAACAAAACCGCGCGCCTTAATTATGATATCGGCGATATATATGAAGCCGGCATGGTCTTATCCGGAACGGAAGTCAAGGCGCTGCGTGCTGGTAAAGCCAACCTCAAGGACAGTTATGCCGTTGTCAAAGATGATGAAGTCTACCTGCGCGAGATGCATATCAGTCATTATGATCACGGGAACCGCTTCAATCATGAACCGTTGCGGCCGCGCAAACTGCTTCTTCATAAACGGGAGATTAAAAAACTCTACGGCAAATCAAGAGAAAAAGGTTTGGCGCTTGTGCCGCTCAAACTCTATTTTAAAAACGGCAAGGTGAAAGTGGAAATTGGCATCGGCAAAGGAAAAAAATTATATGACCGCCGTCAGGATATCAAAGAGCGCGAAGAGCGCCGCACTTTAGCCCGAGATTTTAAATCAAAGCTGATAAAGGTTTAATACCATTTCTAAATCAAAGCGCTATTTTTGTTGGCGTCGTTGTCGGCTTCCTCAACGTATGTACAATACGCCTCGTCGCCTTCGCCTAGCCGCCTCAATATCATCTTTGATTTAGAAACGGTATAAAAAGAAGATAAAATTTATAAAATGTGGAACAAGAAGATATTATTTGTTAAATCTTTCCTTGTTGTTAAATCTTTCCTTTGACAAAAGTAGTGTAAGTGTCTATATTATAAGTAAATGAAATTTAAGGGGGCGTCACGGTTTCGACGGGGACATTTGAAGTTGTAGAAGCGTACCGAGGTTCCTACAGGCCTCGTTAAACAGGTAGGAAACATATAATCGCAGAAAACTACGATTACGCTTTAGCCGCTTAGACGGCTAACGTTCTGCCCGGTTCTCCTGTTGGCTTGGTTAGAACGTCATTAAGACAGGATAGCCAAACTTCTTGCCTAGGGGAGGGCGGCGAATACTTACAGGATAGCGCGGGGCGATCCGGCCTTAGGGAGCAATCCAGCGTGAAGGTTCTAAAACGAAGGCTATGTACGTAGAAGCTGCAGCGGAAGGTTTTCGGACGCGGGTTCAACTCCCGCCGCCTCCACCATAAAGTTATAATAATTACAATTACTTAGAATTTTTTACCCCCTCAAAAGACAGTAGCACTTTAGTAGCACCTTCTTTTATAGGTATTACTTCCGCGCCTTTCTTATACATGGACAAAATACTATCATCAACGGCTTGTCCAAGATAGCGTTCAAAGGCTTTATTGGTCTTGCTCATGGCGCCTTCTTTGATTTCCTCCGGTGAATAATACTTTCTTAACGCTCTGACAGTAGAGTGACGAGTTCCTCCGTAGAGATCAACACCTTCAATATTTAGGTTAGCGCAAGCTTTTACCCACCATTTGTAAAAATACTTTTCACCGTATGGCTGATCTTTTACGGTTCGCTGGACTCCTCCATCATGCCTAAAAAACGGCATTGTCGGCAAGGATTTCGGAAACGATTTTAATACCTCAACATCTTCCGGTAGAATAGGAACGCTTTTGAAACGCTTTTCCTTGGGGTGAGGGAAGTAAAGATAGGCATTGCCTGTATCAATCTCACCTTCTTTAATATTTATCATCTCAGCCGGTCTTACGCTGAAATACGTGGCAAGCCATTTAACACCCAAATAAACCTTGGCCGGAGCAATACGTTTTATTTCCTCGATGATCGCCCTTTGCGTTTCTTTGTCAACTGTGCGCCTATATCCCAAGACAAAAGACACATCGGGAATTTCCGGCAGTTCTTTTATTTCTTGCCGTTTCAGCATCCACTTATAGAAAACATGAATTGTAGAAATAATATTGTGCTTTGTCTTATCGGATAAATTAAGAGTGTTTAAAAAATCCTCAAAATCGCCGCATTTTAATTCTTTGACATTTTTATTTTGAAAATAGTTTTGAGCATGATTAATATGCGGTCTCATATTCTTTGCTGTCTTAGGATTGACAGTAGCAAGAAACTTATTGCTCATGGTAATAAATCCCAGAGGATTATTTCTTTTATAATCTCTTGCGTCTATGGTGTTTTCGTCTGTTTTAAATCGTAATCCGGTAAGAAATCGCGAAGCGTTTTGATAAGACTGAAACCGATGGTAAATGGTATCAAATTTAACGTAAAATCGGGTTGCTCTAGCAGTTTTATGATTCGGACATATAAGGGCATTACCCCCATCAACAAATTGACTTCCGCAAACAGGGCATTTATCTCTGCTATAAATTCCACCTTTCATGCACAAAGTCCCCCCATCATTTTTATGGAGGTCATTATCATATATCTGAGAGAAATTCAATTTTGATCTCCCTTCGCCTTAATGAAAGGGCGGCATTCATTTCCTAATTCCTGTTGAGTATGCTCTATGATTCGATTTACTGTATTTTCTTGGACGATCAGAAATGTTGGTGTTTCTTTTTTTCTTAAAGCTTTTTGGATGAAATGTTTTTTTGGTGCTACTTTTCTGAATCTTCTTTTAACATGCACCATTTCATCCGGTGTCAATTCTATTTCTTGAGGCTTTGCAATATCGAAATTTCCAATTGTTCCCCAACTCCGACCAATACTGTCTTCCGTCCAATTTTTACCGGGTTTGGTTACATATTTTGTTGCATACTTTTGCGCTTGCTTCTGTGATTTTATAATTCGATAACTCTTAGAATGCAGAGCAACGCTAAGGGATTTCTGAATTTCTTTTGTTTTGGTGCAGCTAACCCATGTCCTTGCTAAGTCAGATGCCAAATTGAAAAGTTCATAATCTTCACTCATATCAGGAACACTTAGGAACATATGAAAATGAGGGATACGCTCTCCTTTCAAATTTCCCGATTTTCTTGGTTCCCATTCTCTTTTATGGACGATTTTAATTGATGGATATTTATTAAGCACTATCCGTCTAAATCGGTTTAATGCCTTGTTTGAAACTTCTTTCCTTTCCGATTTGATTTGCATAACATCATCTGCGAAAGTTACATCCTGCCACAGATTAAGTTTATCTTTGATCTTGCAAAGAAACTTTATAAACGCTGTTCTGGATTTTTTACTAAATTCTATGATTTTGCCTTTTTCCCCTGTTTTATTGTCTGATTGCTTCAATGGGTTAGTCGGTCTGATTTCAACCATATTTGGGTATATGAGCAATTTTTCCTTAAATTCTGTCTTAAAAGCATTTTTACCACTTATATAACGCTTTAATTTCTTTAGACTTTTATTTTTATGTAAAAATATGTCTCTTATACAAGCATTGGAGCCATCTTTTTCTTGACTTTTTGGGGCTGAAATACCTTTCATTTCTTCACCCCCAGTTTTGGGTCAAGCCTGTAAAGGGAAATATGATTTCCAAATAAAACAAGATGTGGGAGTTTAAAGATTGCAATGCGGGGAAACCGTTGCCTTAGTTCTTCTAAGTTTAGTTCCTGGCCATTGGTAATATCGACAGTTAGATATTCGGATTTTATAAAACAATCATTAGCCCTTTCATTATCGCCCGCCGCCGACTGCGTAGCGATCGGGGCGCTGCGCCCCTCCGCCGCAGACGGGGTGTTTTCCTTAGAATCTTTAGAATCGTTTTCAATCATAAAAAAAGCCCTCTAGGATTTTGTCCCAGAAAGGCTTCTTGAATATACTTTGATCTGATGTTATAAAACAAACAGACCTGTTTTGGATCATGTGCCCTCAAGCCATATTCTGAGACGTGGTTTAGGGAGATTGGACTTGCTGCCCGCTTGTCTTCTCTCCCGTCTTTTTTACTTATTTTTTTATTTGTATGTCTCCTTTGTCATTCATAGAAACTTTACCTCTAAATAATTTCTCTTTAAATGCTTTCAATATATTGCTTCCTTGGTAGATAAGGGGAATAACTCCAAATTTATCTAACATTTTCATATCATCTAGTCCTGACTCAACTAGATTGCCCATTAACTGGCTGCGAGTAAGGTTATACTTCTCTGCATATTTATCAATTTCTACAATAATGCTGGGTTTCAGCATTATTGTATATTGTTGCTTAGCTTCTTTTACTGGTGGACGTCCCATAATATTACCTCCAATAGATATAGTTTTGTAACCGTTTTAAAAAGTTAATAACATAGGTTTATTATTGTGTCAAGAATTATTTTTGATTAACTAATATGAAGCGGTTCCGGCTCCGATGAGCTCTGGGCGTGTCCATTCTCGCCGGAACCGTTTTTAAAGTATTTTAAAAAGATGCTATGGATGTTTTTTACTAATGATTTCTGATGCTTTCACCTACTACTGTTCAGTAGAGGGCTATTGTCAAAATTGAGGATTACCATTCGTAATGTTTGATCAACAAAAACATCAACGGGGCCCGGGGACATGGCGAGCTGAATGGCATTATGTTATGAAATTCTTTTATTTCTGATTATTGGCTTGCTCAATTAGCCTTCGAATGAAGACAGAGTCAATCTCGTTGGCTGCCAAATGGAGTTCAGGTAACTTGCCCCAACCTTCTCGTATCATCTGCCCGTTTCTGTCTTTGTAATTTCCCTTACGCAACCATACTGTAATCTTTCGTTTAGTGGGTTTTACCCATATTAAGCCTTTTCCTCCAGTGTAAAAACACGCCATGGACTTTTTTATTCTTTCCTCAACATCTGGACTGATTTGATGTATTATCTGTTTAATTAACATATAAACTTCCCTGATTTCGTTTTCAACTCCATTAAGTATGTCTTCCTCACTAAATACAGTGATTTCTGCGCTTACATTTTTAATGGTTTTACTTGCCTTCGTGATTGAGCCTAAGCTCGCGGTTGCACGTTGAGACTTTATCTTGTTATAGCCAATAGTATCATTAGAATATAAATGCACCTCCCATAATTCGATCGGAAGATCCTTGAAGTTTACGGCTTCTATTTGGTAAAGCGTGAAGGAGGGAGATACAAAAATAACCTTCGACTGGGACCAGTCAAAACAGTCCTTTTTACAAGATGATGCTGTATTCTCGTTGTATGAGAGCACAAAATCTGCTTTGTTATTCAGCATTAGGGCTAAGTAAGCATATCCTTGGTCAATTACACTGAAATTTTGGTCCTTTTTGTATTCTATGATCACAAATGACTTAGACTCTTCGTCGAAACCAATTGTATCTAGTCGGAATTGACCTAACGAAAACTCTGAGCAAATAAACTTAAATCCAAATATTGCCTGAAGATTTTGTTCGGTCACATTTTGAATTTCTTTTTCACTGGGGAAAGGAACATATTTTATGGGGAAAAGTGATTTACCGGAAATTTCAAATATTTGCATTAATTCCTCCCTCTTTATTTTATTTCATAACACGGAACTCCTGCAGCGAAGGCTCCATGCCCTTCCTGCCGGTGAAGTGCCAGGTTATAAGTTTTTTTTACTCTTCGTATTCAGACCGAATACATTGTTTAGTTATAATTTCTTTGTATTTCCCTAAGCTATAATTGTTGCTCATTTCTTTTAATCGATTCAGATTTACGATTGCATCATTATAATCAATAATCAGCCGATCACATAATTGGTTTCGCTCAATCCCATTAATCTCTGAAATGCGTTCCGCTCTTTTTAATGCAGAATCGAGGAGTCCATCAATAGATTCCATAATGTAGCAAATGGCATCTATTGCCTGTCGTTGATCCTGACCGAACTTATCTAAGATTTGTATTGAAAGTTGACGAATTATTGATGGGTTAAATTTCAAAATTGGAGCAATAATCATTTGATTGTGATCCTGAATAGCGACACGATTACGTTTTACGGTTTCGGTTTTATTTTTTGCATTCGCATATGCAACTTGAATTTCGTTTCGAATTATTTTTAGTTTTTTCCTATCACGTCTCCAATCATTAAGAACAACTAAAAAAAATGCGCTCAGTGCTCCAAAAAACGCTGCCATAGATGAATTATTTAAAAAATCCATGATGTACATTTCAGTTATTCCTTATAACAATTAATTGTTGAGTGCCACGACATCGTAGACGGAAAAATGTGCCAAGAGATCGTGGACAAAGTTCTTTGACAATCGAATAGCTACCACGCAATTTCATGAACATCTAAAACAAATTGGAGGTGTTCATGAAAGAAAAAGAAGACAAACAGCAACGGATTTTAGCTGTGCAGCGATTCAAAAGTGGTGAAAGCCCGGCATCAATCTGTACATCCCTGAATAAGTCAAAAGCATGGTTGTACAAATGGAATAAGCGTTACACCGATGATGAATCTTGGAGTGAGAGTCGTTCTAGACGGCCAATTGGCGTTGCCACATACACGCCGGTAGAAGTTGTAGAAATAGTCAAGATGATTCGTCTTAATCTCTACAACCATGATCTGTTTTGCGGCGCTCAGGCCATTCACTGGGAAATAGAAGACATCGGAGTAAAGCCGTTGCCTTCCATCAGAACCATTAACCGGATATTGAGCCGCCATGAGCTGACATACCGTCGAACAGGCAAATATGAAGCCAAAAGCACGGCATATCCAAAGTTGCCGGAGCTTAGGCCAAATCAGACTCATCAAGCCGATCTGGTCGGACCGTGCTACTTGAAAGGCCCTGTGCGGTTTTACAGCCTCAATGTGATTGATACGGCAACTGTTCGCTGTGGTTTGTATCCATCTCTATCCAAGTCTGGACGAGCAATTATTGACGGCTTATGGGCCATCTGGTCGCGTTTGGGAATACCAAACAACGTACAGATTGATAATGCCATGACTTTTTATGGCAGTCCCACACATCCTCGTGGCATGGGGCCGCTTATTAGGTTGTGCCTGCATTATGGCGTTGAGCCTTGGTTCATTCCGATGGCCGAACCTTGGCGGAACGGAATGATCGAAAACTTTAATAACCGCTACCAGCAAATGTTTCTCAACAAGAACGTTATGGCAACGAAAGAAGAGCTCAAAACTGGTTCGCTGGTTTTCGAACAGCGCCACAACAGCAGATATCGTTACAGCAAGCTTGATGGAAAAACGCCGCTGAAAGCTCTGGCCGCCTCAAACGTAAAGCTGTGTTTCCCGAAAGAAAAAGAAGCGCCAAATCATCGCTTGAAAAAGCCGGAAACTGGCAGATATCATTTGGTGCGACTCATCCGGAGTGATTTGAAACTTAATATCTTTGGCGAGATGTTTCCTGTCTCTCCGCAACTAAAACACGAATATGTGATAGCTACAATCAATGTCAAAGAACAAAAACTAAAACTCTTCCTGGATAAAATTCAGGTCGAGGAATTCAAATATAAGTTACGTTAAAATACTGAGTGTCCACGATGTCCTGGCACGAAATATTGTCTACGATGTCGTGGCACTCAACAATTAATAAACAAGCTTCGCTTTTTCCAATGTTTTGAGTATCACGCTAACACAACTTCTTCTTTCTTAAAAGAAAAACATACCATAATTGTCAGCAAATAATTGTCTACAGTGTTTCGCATATTCTGGTAATAAAGATAAAAAGCGAACTTCGTAAAACATGGTAAATTTGTCTAAGATTACTAATTGAAAGTAAGTATAATTTTCAAGAGAGACACTTTACGGATTTCAGAGGAAGAAAGGCTGACCAAAAATAGTTAAATTAAATCTTGACAACTGTATATGATGTATATATACTTAATTCATGGCAGAAGAAGAAGACAAATTAGGTATCCTGTCAAAGTGTACAGGTTTTGAATGGGATGAACATAATTCTAATAAAATATGGATTAAACACCATGTTTCTCCTTCCGAATGTGAACAGACATTTTTTAATATCCCTTTAATAATTTATGATGACACAGGTCACTCTGTTATAGAGAAACGCTACTATGCACTTGGATGTACTGATGGGATGAAATATTTATTTATAGCTTTCACTTTGAGAAATCAAAAAATCCGTGTAATTTCTGCCAGAGATATGAATCGAAAAGAAAGGAAAGAATATGAGTTCCATAAAGAAAATACCAAAATTTAAAAATGAAGATGAAGAAAGAACTTTTTGGGCAACACATGATTCAACAGAATATATCAATTGGAAAAAAGCAAAAAAGGTTATGTTATCAAATCTTAAACCTTCGATAAAATCAATTTCACTTCGTCTCCCTGAATCGATGATTGAAGAACTTAAGCTTCTTGCAAATAAAAAAGATGTTCCATATCAGTCGTTGTTAAAGATATTTCTTGCTGAAAGAATCGGAGAAGAATTGAAAATTTAAAGATTACATAAAAAGATCAATACAACCGATCGCTACGCTCCGGCTGATTTAAAATTTTGTAGCACTTTTGTAGCGGTTTAAAAACACTGTAATTAAATCGCTTAGTTAGGTTACAGGACGCGGGTTCAACTCCCGCCGCCTCCACCATAGTGACACTCGTTGAGAGCAAGAAAAACGAAGCTCGAAACGTAAGTGGAACTATCCCCGAAGCGTAGCGAAGGGGGATGTGAATCGGCATGCAATAATGACCCACCAATAGGCAAAATCGGCATTCAAAGTTGACCCAGGCCTGCAAGCCTTCTATTCTGCCATAAATATGGGAGAAGGAGGCAGAAAGGGATGCTCACGGTGGAAACTATTCGGAAGATACGGTTATCAGTACATAGAGATGGCAAATCGATTCGTCAAACGTCAAAAGATCTTCATCTATCACGGAACACAGTCAGAAGAGCAATCAGGAGTGGAGAGACCCTTTTCCAGTACGAGCGCCAGAAACAGCCAATTCCTAAGCTGGGACCGTTTATAGAAATGCTTGACGGTAAACTGGATGAGGACGAGAAACTGCCGAAGAAACTAAGGAGAACGGCACAGATTCTTTTTGAGGATATTCAACTGAACGGTTATGAGGGCGGCTATGACAGTGTAAGGCGGTATATTCAGCGATGGCGCAATGAGCGGAAGATCTCAACGGGAGGTGTATATATACCGCTGAGATTTGAACCAGGGGAAGCATTTCAGTTTGACTGGAGCCATGAATGGGTAGAGATAGGCGGGGCGAGTTTAAAGGTAAAGGTTGCCCATCTGCGGTTATGCTACAGTCGCTATTTTCTTTGCATAGCCTACCCCAGAGAAACCCAGGAGATGGTTTTTGATGCCCATATAAAGGCTTTTGAGTTCTTCGGAGGCGTGTGCAGGAGAGGCATCTATGACAACCTCAAGACGGTTGTTAACAAGATCATCGGAGGAAAAGAAAGGAACTTCAACAGCCGTTTCGTCCAATTCAGCTCCCATTATCTTTTTGATCCTGTAAGCTGCACACCGGGTGCGGGCTGGGAAAAGGGTCAGGTTGAAAACCAGGTAGGCTTAGCCAGAAGGAGATTTTTCATTCCCAAGATCAAGGCCAGGGACTTCAAGGAGCTCAACAATACATTAAAAGGACAATGTATCAACTGGGCAAAGAGCCATAAGCATCCGACATTTTCCGACAAGACGGTTTGGGAGGTGTACGAAGAAGAGAAGCCTTGCATGATCAGTCTGCCTCCCCCTTTCGATGGGTATGGGGAACGTCCTGCCAGGGTTACATCCAGTTCGCTTGTGACCTATGATCGTAACAGATACAGTGTTGATTGCAGTCAGACAGGCAGAATCGTACAAATAAGAGTATATGCCGATCGAATAATGATCGTCAGTGATGGCCGCGTCGTAGGAGAACACGAGAGGCACTTTGGAGAAAATAAGACGGTTTTTAATCCATGGCATTATGTTTCTGCCCTTGAACGGAAACCAGGCGCTTTACGCAACGGAGCTCCTTTCAAAGACTGGGATCTTCCCACGGGCATGGGAAACGTCCTCAACGGATTGCAAAACCGTTTTACCGACTGGGATCGTCAATTTGTGGCAATTCTTAATGCCGTACCTCTTTACGGTCTTGATGCCGTTGACAAGGCATGCGAAGACGCCTTGAAGATGAGAGCTGTGAGTAAGGAGGTTGTTATCAATCTTCTCAACAGGAATCAGGAAAAGGACTTTGCCGCGGATGTAGGCATTCCTCCCCACCTGATTCTGAAACAGGAACCAATAGCAGATTGCCGACGATATGAATCTTTAATGAGGGGGGACTGCAATGTTGCGTAATGAGATCATGGAGCTTATGGGAAAGCTGAAATTACAGGGCATGCAGTCCGTTTATGATGAAGCGTTGTCAAATGGACGAAAGAGCCGGTCAACTCCTGAGAAGATGATCTTAGAAATGCTTAAAGCCGAGGCCACTGAAAGGCATATAAGAAGCATCCGCTATCGAATGGGGCAGGCCAGGTTTCCTGCGCCCAAAGATATCGACAGTTTTGATTTCAAAGGGAGTTCGGTTGATAAAAACCAGATTCAATCATTGTATCAGGGGGATTTTATTGAACAGCATATCAATCTGATTTTCGTAGGCGGCACCGGTACCGGCAAGACACATTTGGCAACTGCAATAGCGGCGCAGGCCGTCAGGGATGGGAAAAAGTGCAAATTTTATAACCTGGTGGATTTGGCAAATGAGTTGGAACAGGAGAAAATGGCCGGATTTGCAGGAAAAATATCTGCACGACTGATTCGGTTTGATATGGTGCTGCTTGATGAACTGGGCTATCTGCCCTTCTCAAAAAACGGAAGCCAACTGCTCTTCCATCTCATATCCAAGCTCTACGAACAAACATCTATCGTCATGACAACAAACTTAACCTTTGGTGAATGGCCTCAAGTGTTTGGTGATGCCAAAATGACTACCGCAATGCTGGATCGCCTTACTCATCATTGTGAAATCATAGAAACCGGGAATGAAAGCTGGAGGATGAAACACAGGTCTTCATAAACATATATTTTTTACTCAGGGGTGGGTCAGTTTTGGACGCCGATGCTGGGTCTATTTTCAATGCCTATTGACAGGGATTTGAAACAAAACCAAAGAAGTGTAAAACCCGTTAGAAATAACGGGTTTTTTATTTTTAAATTGTTATTAATTATTTCACAAATTTAATATTAGTTAAAATGTTCTCACCTATATTTGACTTGACAGATAGTGTCCAAATAAGATGGCATTGAAAATTATTACAATTATAAATTCTTAATAGTGATCAGTTGTCAGACCTTATGGATCTAAAGGAAGCAACGAAATGATAACCGCAATACGGTAACGTAATATGATCTTGAAAAAAAGCTTGACATGATAATTGAATTTAATTATTAATTAGAATAAGATTCTAAATATGAACAATATTATAAAAATTAAATAATAGCACCGGTGTAAGGGGGCTTTATGGATGTCATCGAATCAAAAATTGATACCAGATATGATGAATACCTAAAGAATTACGAGGCGATGGAATCACTGGTAGTTAATCTGAAAGAAGAACTCCGGATCGCCCGGGAGGATCGTTCTCCGGCTGCCCGGAAGCGTCTCATTTCTCAGGGGAAAATGCCGGTCCGGGAGAAACTGGAACTTTTGCTGGATAGAAACACCCCTTTTCTGGAGATCGCTCCGCTTGCGGCCCGGGGCATGTATGACGGAAAAATCCATGGTGCGGGTCTCGTTTCGGGAATCGGCGTCGTCGCCGACAAGGAAGTATTGATTACTTGTAATGACGCAATGATCAAGGGTGGGGCTACCTATCCCCTGACCGTTAAAAAAAGCCTGCGCTGCCAGACTATCGTTATGGAAAATCGCCTACCTGCCATTACCCTGATCGACTCAGCCGGCGGTTTGTTGCAACTTCAGTCTGAGGTGTTTCCGGATATTGACGACGGCGGAAGGCTTTTCTATAATCAGGCAAAGATCTCCAAGATGGGGATTTCCCAGATCACGGCGGTGATGGGTCTGTGCACTGCCGGCGGCGCTTATGTACCCGCTATGTCCGATGAAGTTGTTCATGTCAAGGGAACGGGCGCAATCTTTTTAGGCGGTCCACCCCTGGTCAAGGCGGCCACGGGCGAGGAGGTGACGGCGGACGAACTGGGGGGCGCGGACTTGCATTGCCGCGAGTCCGGCGTGTCCGATTATTATGCCGAAGATGACAGGCATGCCCTAGAAATTCTGCGTAAGATTATCAAAAACCTCCCCAATCAGGAAAAAACCAGACTATCGATGCAAGAGCCGGCGCCGCCCATTTATGATCCGAAAGAAATCTATGGCATTGTCAACCGTCAAATTAAAGTGCCCTACGATGTCAGAGAAGTGATTGCGCGTATTGTTGATCGGAGTGAATTCCTGGAGTTCAAGGAATTGTATGCGCCGACCTTGGTCTGCGGATGGTCTTATATCCACGGCTATCCCGTGGGGATCATCGGTAATAACGGCATTCTGTTCTCCGATAGCGCCCTGAAAGGCACCCAATTCATTCAGCTCTGTGATCGGCGCCAGATACCGCTCATTTTCCTCCAAAATATCAATGGTTTTATTATCGGTCGCGAGTATGAGCGGCTTGGCATCACGAAGGACGGTCACAAGATGGTCAATGCCGTGGCCAACGCAACCGTTCCCAAATTTACAGTGATTATTGGCGCATCGTATGGGGCGGGCAACTATGCCATGTGCGGGCGGGCGTATTCGCCGCGTTTCCTCTGGATGTGGCCCAATGCCGAAATTGCCGTCATGGGAGGGGAACAGGCCGCAGGTGTTCTTGTCACGCTGAGAAATGACCAGCTTGCCAAAGAGGGTAAACCACCGATGTCTGCTGAAGAGGTGAGACAGATCAGCGAGCCGGTGATTGCAGCCGCAAGGACGGAAAGCAATGCCTACTACAGTACGGCCCAACTTTGGGATGACGGCATTCTCGATCCGGTCGATACACGGGATGTGCTGGGTCTTGCCCTGTCGGCCGCCATGAACGCCCCAATCCGCGACGATATTTTGGGATACGGCATTTTCCGGATGTAGCGCAATAAGAGAATAGACTCCGACACGAACGGCGTAAAGTAAAATTATTGTTGAAACTCCAATTTAGTGAGTCCCAAGTTTCAGAAGCGTAGCGTACTGAAATTTGCTGGACGAACTATCCCAGGAGCGAAGCGACGTGGGACTATTGCATGAACCCCCGCAGCTTGTTGCGGAATCTGTTTCCAAAGCTTGCTTTGGGGATTCATACCCGTGATTACATGAACATTGTGGACAGTTGAACAGGAAAGAAAGTATGTTCAAAAAGATTCTGGTTGCCAACAGAGGGGAAATTGCCCGGCGCATCATGTATACCTGCCGGGAAATGGGTGTGGCGACCGTCGCTGTTTATTCAGATGTGGATCGGCACGCGGTTCATGTCCTCGAGGCCGATCAGACCGTCCATTTGGGCGATGCCGAACCGGCGGAGAGTTACCTCAATATCGATAAAATCATCACTGCTGCGACAGAAACCGGGGCCGAAGCAATTCATCCAGGTTATGGATTTCTGGCCGAGAACGCGGATTTTGCCGAGCGTTGCGAACGGAACGGCCTGATCTTCATTGGACCGCCGGCGTCTGTAATTCGTGCATTAGGAGATAAAACAGTCGCACGGCAGACGATGATTAAAAATGGTGTGCCCGTTATTCCCGGCATGACTCGCCCAGAGTCGGACCCGGAGACCATCGCCCGCGAGGCTGACGGCTTGGGATACCCCGTCCTGATTAAAGCAGCGGCTGGAGGCGGAGGAAAGGGAATGCGCGTTGTGCAAACGCATGCGGAGATTCGCGAGGCCTGCCTGTCTGCCGCGAGCGAAGCCGCCAGTGCCTTTGGCAATGGTTCGATCTATTTGGAAAAGTATCTTGCCCGACCCCGGCATATCGAGTTCCAGATTCTGGCCGACTGCTATGGAAATGTTGTTCATTTGCTAGAGCGGGAATGCTCCATCCAAAGACGTCACCAGAAGATTATTGAAGAGACGCCGTCGCCCGCCATGACGCCAGAACTCCGGCAGCGCATGGGAATGGCGGCTGTCGCGGCGGCCAGGGCTTCCGGGTATGTAAATGCGGGTACGGTGGAGTTTCTACTGGACAGCGACGGCAGCTTCTACTTTCTGGAAGTCAATACGCGTCTCCAAGTCGAGCATCCGATAACGGAGATGGTGACCGGCATCGACATTGTCCGGCACCAGCTTGCGATCGCTGCCGGCGATCCACTGAACCAGGTGCAAGAGGAGATTCAGGGAAGAGGGCATGCCATCGAGTGCCGTATATATGCGGAAGATCCGGAACAGGGTTTCTATCCTTCTCCCGGCAAAATCATCTACATGAAAGAACCGTCGGGCCCGGGAATACGGAATGATTGCGGTGTCTATGCCGGGTTTCAGGTTCCAGTGGAATACGATCCCATTCTGTCCAAACTGATCGCCCATGCCGAAAGCAGAGACGTCGCCATTCAGCGGATGATTCAGGCGCTTCAAGCATTCGTCATTATGGGAATCCGGACCGGCATTCCCTTTTTGATCGATGTTCTCCAGTCGGAAGCTTTTGTTACCGGGGAAACATTCACCGATTTTCTGACTTCCCATTTTATAGACTGGAAACCAAAAAGAACGGCTGCCGATATGGCTTGCATCGCTTACATCATCGATGACCTTGCCGGTCAGAAAAAAACAAAAATTTCAAGTGCAGGCGCGGTTGAGACATTGTCCCCCTGGCACAGTCTGGGGAACTGGCGGCGATAGATAAAAAAAGTGCCGGATGATCACGATGGAGAGGTAGGGAAACAATGCATTACAGATTCAAGATGGGTGAAGAAACGCTAACTTATGGCGTAGATCCGGTGAAAGAAAATCATCTGAAGGTTTCCACCGGTGAAAAAACGCTGGATGTTAGTTATACAGTCATCTCTGATCATCACGTTCATTGGGTGGTGGATGGTGTCGGTGCGAATGCATTTGTCACCGGTGAAAAAGGCGAAAAAACCATCTTGATTCGAGGAGTGCCTTATGTCGTTCAAGATGCCGACAGAACGGCACGGATCAGAAAAGGTGCGCAAGATCTGACAAGAATTCCCCAAGTGATTACACCGCCTATGCCTTCAGTCGTCATACGCATAATAGTCGCCGAGGGCGACAGTGTGCAGAAAGGGGATGGCGTAATTGTCCTGACAGCAATGAAGATGGAAACAACCTTGTCCGCTCCTTTCCCGGGTCGGGTGACAGGAATCAACGTGTCTGTCGGTGAAAAGGTCATGCCCGGAAAGATTCTGATAGACATCGAGAAGGAACCGGAGAATACCCAATCAACGTAAACATCAAACAATTCAAGGAGGCAATTTCATGAACGATCAGCATTTGCTCTACCAGGTCGAGAATGGCATTGGGACCATCACAATTAATCGCGAGCAGCAGCGAAACGCGATTACACCCGAGGCGATTGATCTTTTCCACGCCTATCTCGATCAGGCCCAAAAGGATGAGCTTGTGAAAGCCCTTCTGATTACTGGGGCGGGCGACAAGGCCTTTTGCACCGGCGCGCAACTCGCAGGCGGCATGGCGACAGAGGGGAAGGATGTGTTCGGATATTATGCGAGTCTCTTAGACAGGCTGGCGAGTTTTCCCAAGCCGACGGTGGCGCGCATCAAGGGCTTCTGCCTGGCCGGCGGAATGGGCTTTATGCTGGCCTGCGATATTGTAATCGCAGCAGACGACGCTAAATTCGGCACGCCGGAAGTTAATGTCGGGCTGTGGCCGATGATGATCGGTGCGCTGATTTTTCGCAATGTCCTGCAGAAAAAGGCGATGGAGATGATTTTATTAGGCGAGCGGATGACGGCCCAGGAGGCCTTAGCCATGGGATTGATCACCCGCGTCGTGTCCGTGGGCAATTTGGACGAAGAAGTGAACAACGTCCTCAAGACCCTGGTTTCCAAAAGTCCGATCGGGATGCGGATCGGCAAGCAGGCGTTTTACGGAGCGGCGAACATGCCGTTGAAAGACGCACTGAATTATCTTTCCGAAAAACTCAAGGAAGTTGTGAGCACGGACGATGCGCGGGAAGGCATCACGGCCTTCATGGAAAAACGGCCGCCGGTTTTTACCGGCCGATAAAGATAAACATGATAACCGATAATAGGGGGAATATATGAGTACGAAAGATCCAAGAAGAAATGACAAGGTCATCATCGCCAATTGCAGCGGTTATTTCGGCGATCGCCTTACGGCGGCCAAGGAAATGGTGCAGGGTGGCCCCATCGACATTCTGACCGGAGACTATCTGGCGGAACTCACAATGGCGATCCTCTTCGGCATGAAGATGAAGAAACCGGAGACGGGTTACGTGCCGACGTTTCTGAAGCAAATGGAACAGGTGATGGGGGAATGTCTCGACCGCGGCATTCGGGTTGTCTCCAACGCCGGCGGATTAAATCCGCAGGGATTGGCGAAGGAGCTGCAGAAGATCGCAGACACCTTGGGCCTTCATCCGAAGATTGCCTGCATTGAAGGCGATGATCTCATGGGACGACTGGCTGATCTGCAGGAGAAGGGGGAAGCGTTTATTCACCTGGATAAGGGAATCAGCCTGAAGGAAGCCGGCGCGATGCCTATATCTGCCAATGCCTACATGGGTGGCTGGGGCGTTGCGGAGTCTCTGGCCCAGGGGGCGGATATTGTGGTTGGCGGGCGTCTTGCGGATGCCTCAGTCGTGATGGGTCCGGCCGCCTGGTGGTTCGGATGGCAGCGCCAGGATTGGGACAAGCTTGCGGGCGCCGCTGTTGCCGGTCATATTATTGAATGCGGCGCCCAGGCGACTGGGGGGAACTATTCCTTCATCGAGGAAGTGCCTTCGTTCCTCAATGTAGGATATCCCATCGCCGAAATCTTCGCGGACGGCTCCTTTGTGATCACCAAACATCCCGGCACCGGAGGTCTCGTCTCGATCGATACCATCAAGGCCCAGCTTCTTTATGAAGTAAGAGGACCGAAGTATCTGACCCCGGATGTAACGGCACGGTTCGATACGATCGAAATTTCCCAAGAGGGACCGGACAGGACTAAGATTACCGGAGTAAAAGGTGAGCCTCCCCCCGCGACGACCAAAGTCTGCATAAACAATGCAGGCAATTATCGCAATTCGATGACGATAGTTCTCACGGGGCTTGATATTGAAAAGAAGGCGAGGATATTCGAAGACGCATTGTTCGACAGTCTCGGCGGCCGGGGGAAGTTTGCCGTGGAAAATGTGCAACTGATCCGTTCCGATAAGGATGATCCCCAAACAAATGATGAGGCCTTTGCCTATCTGCGCGTATCGGTGATGGATCCGGATGCGAAAAAAGTCGGTAAATTCTCTGCGAAGATCGTTGAGCTTGGCCTGGCCAACATCCCCGGTTTTACGGCAACAGCTCCGCCGACCAAAGGCGGCCCCGCCATCATCCATTGGCCGACACTCATCTCAACCAAGCATATCCAGCAGAAAGTCATGATTGAGGAGAAGGTTGTGATGGTGGATTCTGTTTTGCCGAACCCCTCTGCGCCTGTGCCGGATACCAAAAAGATTACGATTCCTCCGCTGCCCGTGGGGAAGATGATTAGAATGCCTCTGGGGCGTGTTTTCGCTACGCGCTCCGGCGATAAGGGTGGCAACGCCAATCTTGGGGTATGGGCGAAGACACCCGAGGCTTACGCCTTCCTGAAGGTATTCCTGACGACAGAAAAATTGAAAGAGCTCCTGCGCGATATGAGCGGATTTGAGATGGAACGATACGAATTTCCCAATCTCCTGGCCGTCAATTTTTATATCAAGGGCGTGCTCGGGGAAGGTGTTGCGGCATCGATGCGCAGTGACCCACAGGCGAAGACGCTCGGCGAATATCTGCGTGCAAAAGTCATCGAAATGCCGGAAGCGATCGTAATAAGAACTAAAGGCTAAAGGCAAAATGCGGCCTAAAGGAGGTGTTCAATGACAGTCTACGATACCAAACCGTGGTTGAAATCGTATGATCCCTGGTTAGCGCCCGAGTTAACGATTCCCGATGAAACGTATGTGGATCTGCTGGAAAGAGCTATCAGCTACGATCCGGATAGGTTTGTGTTTCATTTTCTTGGCAGTACCTATCGTTTCAGAGATCTGGACAGGTTCTCCGGTAGTTTTGCCGGATACATTGCCAGCCAGGGTTGTGTTCCGGGCGACGTGGTTGGTGTGAACCTTCCTAATACCCCGCAGTATCTGATTGCCCTGGCCGGTATTCTTCGTGCAGGTTGTGTGGCCAGCGGGGTTTCGCCGCTCTTGACGCCCAAGGAAATGGCCAATCAGATCAATGACGCGGACATAAAGTGTCTGGTAACGCTGGATGCAATTTATGAAAATCGCGTGCAAAAAATTCGCAACGACATTCCGTCGCTAAAAAGTTGTATCGTTACAAATATTATTGACTTTCTTCCGCTGCCTAAGAGATTCCTGGGAAAATTACTGAAGAAAGTACCCGTGGGCAAGGTTGAGCCGATCGCCGGCAAAGAGATTGTTTCCTTTATGGATGTTATCAAGAAATATGGGGAGTCCAGGCGGAAGGTGAATATCGATCCGGGGGATACCTGTTTGATCCAGTACACCGGCGGCACGACAGGTTTGCCCAAGGGGGCGGTCCTGACCCATCGCAATCTTGTTGCCAATATCGCTCAGGCAACACAATGGTTCAACCTTAAGATGGGTGGAGGGGTCGCCTGTTCGGGATTTCCATTCTTTCATCAGGCGGGTCTCTATCTGGGGCTGATAACAATGTCTATGTCTTACACCCAGTGCCTGATTCCCGACCCCAGAAACACCGGCCATGTCTGCAAGGAAATTTCCAAATATCGTCCCAGCATCATGCTGCATGTCCCGTCCCTCTATCAGATGCTGATGGATAATCCGGCCTTTGCGAAAATTGATTTCTCGTCTTGTGAGGTTTGTATTTCCGGTGCAGCGCCGTTTTCGAAAGAGGCCATCACGGCCCTGGAAGCGATCGTGGGTGAAGGGAAAGTGGTGGAAATTCTAGGCATGACTGAAGCGAGCCCCGTCATCACAATGAATCCCTGCAAAGGGAAAAAGAAGCTCGGTTCTGTCGGACTGCCCTTGCAAAGTACCCGGATTAAAGTAGTCGATGTTGAAACAGGAACGATAGAAATGCCGGTGGGTGAAGTCGGAGAACTGATCGTTCACGGTCCTCAGGTGATGAAGGGGTATCACAACAAGCCCGAAGAAACGGCAAACACCTTGAGAGAGTACCAGCAGGAAACGTGGCTTTATACCGGCGATGTGGTCAGGATGGATGAGGACGGGTATGTCTTCATCGCTGACCGCTCCAAGGATATGCTCATCGTGGGGGGGTACAAGGTGTTTTCCCGAGAGGTTGAAGATGTCTTAAGTCAGCATGCGGCGGTTCAGCTTTGCGCCATTATCGGGATGCCGGATCCCAAGAGGCCGGATAGCCAGGTGGTTAAGGCGGTGATCCAACTGACCGCGCAGGCTCTGGAAAAAGATCCTGAATCGATTAAAAAAGAACTGCTCGATCATTGTCGGGAAAACCTGACACCTTATAAGGTTCCCAAAGTTATGGAGATTACGGATGCTATGCCGTTGACGGCTGTGGGGAAGGTGGATAAGAAGGCACTAAGGGCTAAAGTCTAAAGGTAAAAATAAAGGCGAAGCGATTTAATTTCGCAGCCCTTCGTCTTTACTCAACCTCAAAAAGGAGGAACAAATGTATTTCAATGAAACGCACAACGCGTTCCGGGAATCGGTGAAAAGATTTATAGATAAGGAAATCAATCCTTATATCGACGAATGGGAGGAGACGACAGCCCCGTTGCATGAGCTATTCAAGAAGATGGGAGATCTGGGCTTCCTCGGAATTCGTTACGATCCGAAATACGGCGGGCAGGGGCTCGACTATTGGTATGAGACGGTTCTCCTGGAAGAAGCCGGACATATCCGCGGAATGGGTGTTTCGACGGCGATTGCCGTGCAGACCAATATGGCGACGCCCGCGATTGACGCCTTTGGTAGCGAATACCTGAAGGACAAATATCTGAGAGGCGCGATCTCCGGCGATATGGTGTCGGCCATTGCCGTCACGGAGCCGGACGCCGGATCGGATGTATTTGCCATTAAGACGAAGGCCGTGAAGAATGGGGATCACTATATCATCAATGGATCCAAGACCTATATCACCAATGGTACCCAAGCCGACTTTCTGACCCTGCTGGCGAAAACGAGTGACGATGGGGGATATCATTCATTTGGTCTTTTCGTGGTACCGACGAATCTGCCCGGTTTTGTCGTCAGCAAGAAACTCGATAAGCTGGGTTTGCGAAGCAGTGATACGGCGGAGCTCTTTTTCGACAATGTAGCCGTGCCGGTGGAGAATTTAATCGGTGAAGAGGGGGAGGGATTCATCTATCAGATGAAACAGTTCCAGCATGAGCGGTTTACGATCCTGCCGGGCGTCCATGTGTGCGTTCAGGATATGATCGATATGACGGTTGATTACCTGAAACAGAGAATCGTCTATGGCAAGCCTCTCATCACCAAGCAGGTTCTGCGTCACCGGCTGGCGGGGTGGCTGATGAAAAATGAATGTCTGAAGCAGCTCACGTACCATATTGTTCGCATGAAAGTGGAAGGACTGGACGTAACCCGCGAGATATCGATGGGGAAACTGTTTGCCGGACAGTTGATTGCCGAGGTAGCCAGTGGCTGTCTGCAGATGTTCGGGGGTATGGGCTTTATGAACGAGACGCTTATTTCCAGATATTTTAGAGATTCTCGAATTATGTCGATCGGTGCGGGAGCGGATGAGGTTATGTACGAAATCATTGCCCGAACATCGGGGTTTTGAACCTTCTCCGGCGTGGTTGATTGTCCGGGCTGTAAAAACATCCGCTGAAACGGAGACGGTAGCAATGGGAGAGACTCTCTCCCGATAAAGGTGTTAGAAAAAAGAATGTTTAAAACAAAACTGACGGAAATGTTGGGGATTCGTCACCCGATCATGATGGGGGGAATGCAATGGCTTTCGACTGCTGCTTTTGTCGCGGCGGCAGCGAATACGGGTGTGATGGCTTTTCTGACGGCGGAAACGTTTCCGACCGCTGAGGATTTTCGGGAGGAAATTCGAAAAACTCGTGATCTGACGGATAAGCCTTTCGGGGTGAACATCAGCATGCTTCCCGAATTGGGGCGCGGGGAACGATCGCTGGGCTTTGCGAAGGTCGCCGCTGAAGAAAGGGTGGCGGCGGCTGAGACGGCCGGCAACGATCCGGCATTCCTTATCCCTGTGCTCAAGGAGGGAGGAATCAGAATATTTCATAAAGTGCCAACACTGCGTTTTGCAAAAAAGGCCGTTGCCAGTGGTGTTGATGGAATCATCATCGTTGGTTTTGAATGCGGCGGCCATCCTGGCATGGATGACGTCCCGCTGTCGATCATGTTGCCCAGAGCGGTGGACGAACTTACAGTTCCAGTTATTGCCGCCGGTGGTATTGCAGATGCAAGGGGATTCGCTGCCGCTATGTGCTATGGGGCCGCAGGTGTGCTCATAGGAACCCGTTTTGTAGCAACATCTGAAAGCACGATGAATGAAACGATGAAGAAGCGCTATCTTGAGGTGACGGAAAGAGATACGTCCCTCATCATGCGAACCCTTAATAACCCCATGCGATGCATGAAGAACTGGGCGACCGGTAAAGCGCTGGAGATGGAAGCCCGCGGGGCTGGATTGGCTGAGCTTCTCACGATCGTCGGTGGAAAGGTGGGCCGGGAAATGTACGCCAAGGGAGACCCGGAAGGCGTACCGATTGCGTGTGGTCTGGCGGCTTCACTCATCCATGAGATCAAGCCGATTGCTGAGGTGGTGACAGAGATTATCTCGGGAGCCCATGCGATCTTGTCTCGTGTAAGAACCATGGAAGTCGTATCATGATATGAAGAATCAGGTGAATTAAATGACTCAGGGAAACAAGACGGACCATGCCGTGCCAAGACGGTCGATGCGGCGTCTCCGGGAAAAGGAAAATCGCTGTAATACAATCTTAAAAGCGGCCGAGACGCTGTTCGCCCGGAAGGGCTATCATCAGACAAGCATCGAAGAAATCGCTGATCTGGCAGAGGTGTCGACTGGTTCAGTCTATTTCTATTTCAAGAACAAAGAGGAACTACTAATTAAACTCATGCAGGAAATTGGGCATGATCTGAGAAAATCAATGGGTGAGGCATTTCAAAAGACAGAATTTTCCTTCGATAGCTTTCGGGTGATCTCATTTGCATTTCTTAGAGACTTTTGTTTGCGCTATCCTGAAAAAATAGCTATTTTTTTTAGGGAATCGGTCGGTCAAAGCGTGGAAGTCGAAGAACAGAGGAAGCAGGTGTTTGTCAAGCTCACGCTGGATATCAAGGATGCAATTATTAAGATCAGTGAGATACAAGGCAAGCAGTTCGTGACGAATTTATCGCCGGAATTGATTGCCGTCTGCATCATCGGGATCTATGAGCGCATCGCCTGTTATTATCTGCTTTGGCAGGACCGTTCCGCAGATGTCATGCAAATGGCTCAGGAATCGGCATCGTTTATGTTGGGCGGATTGAACAAACTCTTTATTGAGGATGCCCCACACTAAGAACTTCCTTTTTTGCAGCGCGAGTATATGAGAAGGCTCTTGTGCGCCATAAATGGCGGAAATCTCTTTATTTCATCTATATGATTAAATTAAAACGAATCCAGTAAATTAATTGTTGACAAGTATATAAAAAGTATATAGTGATTTTAGTGAAAGAAAGATCAAAAAGGAAAATCTATGTCGATTAAATATGCGATTCTTGGGCTCCTTAATTATTCAGATATGCATGGATACCGGATCAAGGAACATATCGAGAAAAATTTCAGCCACATGTGGTCGGTTAATTTCGGACAGATTTACCCCAATCTAAAAGATTTGGAAGAAGAAGGTTTTATCAATATGCTTGAAGTCGCACCGTCGGAAGCTGGTGGGCCGCATAAAAAAATGTATTCGATAACAGACAAGGGAGTGGTTGAGTTTTCACGCTGGCTTGCTGAATCCCCAGAGAGGCCTATGCTCATCAGGGATCCGTTCTTGCTCAAGTTCGCATTCTTCGGATTCGGGGAGGACGATAGGGCGCTGAAGATTATAGACGAACAGATAGAAATTTTCAAAGCTCAATTAAAGCGACGACAGATAAACAGCAAGCGATGGAAGCGACAGGGCGTTTATGTCAGTCTCATTATTGAGCTCGGCATAAACCAGAATGAGATGTACCTGGAATGGCTTCACCATGCTCGTGCTGAAATAGAAAAAAGTTCGAAAGGCGCAGTTACTGGGAAAAATCTAGCAATTTTATAATTATAATCTTCCTAAGGGAGAGAATCATGGAATTTGATGGCATTACCCTCGTTACCGGCGCGGCCGGGTTTATGGGGAGTCACCTTGTTGAATTTCTTACCCAGAAGGGAGTTCGCGTCAGGGCTACAGCCCGGCCCAGAAAGGACACATCTTTTTTCGAGCGCCTGGGCGCTGAATATATTGCCGCCGACCTTACGAAACCTGAAACGATTCCCCGACTATTTGAAGGCGGTGTAGACAGGGTCTTCCACCTGGGAGCCATCTGTAATTTTTCCACACCTTATGAATCTCTTTATCCAACCAACGTTAAAGGCGTCGAACACATCACCGGCCTCGCGCTAAAAAAAGGGGTCAAGCGCTATATCCATGTCGGTTCCACAAGTGTATACGGGTATTACCGGGGAGCACCGTTTAAAGAGGACAGTCCTCGGGATCCACAGGATTTCTATGGGAGGAGCAAGCGTGACGGTGAAGATGTGGTGTGGCGCCGAATCAAGGAAGGCCTCCCGGCAATTATAACGCGACCGTGTACTGTGTATGGGCCGCGCTGTAATGACGGCGCGGGCAAAGCCTTTTCTCGCCCAACCAGCATCAGCGCTATTCCCGGAAGTGGCGCACAGTTACTTTCGAACATACGGGCCGAAGATGTTGCCGCGGCGGTGTTTTATCTCTCTTCTCTTGATTCCGCAGTCGGAGAGGCATTTAATCTTGCAGACGATTCCCATCCGGCACTCGGAGAAGCGTTAATGATGGCTTCCACTGCTTTCGGCACCAAGCCGCCGAAGCTGCACCTGCCGCTATGGCTGGTGAAGGCTGTCGCGCTGGTGGATGGCACGGTTTCAGCTCGAAAAGGGAGGATACCGGATTTGGAACTCGACGCGGTACGATATCTCTATAATGATTACATTGTCGATAACAGCAAATTAAAGTCAATGGGATACCGGATGATCTATCCTGATTTTGAAGAATCAATGAAACAGATTGGTGAATCGTATCGCGCGCAGTCTTCACAAAGCATGGCTGTATGAAAAAAATTGAAGGAGGAATTGCTATGGGGCAGGTTGTTGTCATAACCGGTTGCGCGGATGGAATGGGGCGTCACGTTGCTAGAATGCTTGCGTCTGCGGGCCATTCCGTTGCGGGCTTTGATGTCGATTCCAAGGGTATAACGTCTCTTGTGAAGGAGCTGAAGGAAATCGGCGGTGATCATCTGCTCGAAGTGATCGATATCACCGACCGTCCTGCGATCAGAAAATTCAGTGATCAGGTTCTAGCTCATTACGGGCATGTCGACACTGTGCTTTCTAATGTAGGGATCGGTTTCTTCAGCCCGTTTGAGGAAGTGAATCTCGAGAAAGCGCTCAAGTGTCTCGAAATAAATGTCATAGGGGCGGCCGCGATTTTTCAGGCTTTTATTCCGTCGATGCGGAAACGGCGATCAGGCAAGCTTATCGCCATGTCGTCGTTGGTAGGGCGCATTCCTTTCCCATTTGAATCGATATATTCCGCGAGTAAATTCGCCGTTACGGGGATGGTCCTCTCGCTCAAGTACGAAGTGGCTCCCTTCGGCATACAGGTGGCACTGATCGAGCCAGCGCAGGTTTCCACGACATTTGCGGCTAAAATCCACGTACTGCCGCCCGAAAATTCTGTCTACCGGGATCGGGCCCGGCGGTTTATCGAACGTGACGACGAACTAATCAAAACGGCGCCGACGCCGCCCTATGCGGCAAAAAAGATCGTGAAGGTTATTGAAACGGAAAAGCCGCCGTTGTTCAACCAGATTGATTTTATGAGCAGTTTCTTTCTTTGGCTTAACCAGATCCTTCCGCGATGGATGAGGGACGCGATACTGGTCAACCACATGCATATAAAAGTTTGATGTATTAGGAGGTATTCCATGAGCACACAGCAAGCACTTCGTCAACCCCCTGCGCAGTCCCGCGTGGACGCGCTTCGTTGGAAGATCATAAAGGCGCCGCAGGAGGTCTGTATAGAACGAGCCCGATACCTCACCGAAGCGATGATGCTTCACTGGGACAAACATCCAATGACAAGGATGAGCCTCGCCTTCGAACATATTCTGAACAGTATCAGTGTCATTATCCGTGATGATGAAATCATCGTCGGGTGCCGCACCTCCAAGCTTAAAGGCGCTCCCCTATTTCCGGAAAACAAGTCCCTGTGGATAGAGGGAGACCTTGAAAATTTCGATACACGTGGTCTGCAAAGGGCAATGATTACGCGGGAAGAAAAGAATGAACTTGCCACAAAAATTCTTCCCTTCTGGAAAGGCAAGACAGTGGAAGAGCGCATGCAAAAGCTCTTGCCGGAAGATGTGAAAACCGACATGGATAAGTACATTTTCACCATGATGCTCGAGATTACTTACGGAATCGGACATTTTACCATGAACCATAAGCGGGTGCTTGCTGGCGGACTTCGCGGCGTCATTAACGATGTCCAGCAAAAGCTGGCGAGTCTCTCCCCGGAAGAGAAGAAAGATGAAAAAGGCCTCTTTTATGAGGCGGTGATACGAAACTGTCGAGCCGTTATTTCCTTCGCGCGTCGCTACAGCGAGCTCGCGCTTTCAATGGCAGCGGCAGAGCAAGATCGTGAGCGGGCGGCAGAGCTTAGGGAGATTGCTCGCGTTTGCAGCCGTGTTCCTGAATACCCGGCCGAAACCTTGCACGAAGCGATTCAGAGCGTTTATTTTATTCACTTGGTCGCACAAATTGAATCGGGTGGAAACTCCATATCGCTGGGCCGAATCGATCAGATATTGTTCCCATACTATCGGAAGGATTTGGAAGCAAAACGGGTATCACCGGAAAAGTCGCGGGAACTCGTGGCCATGCTTTTTATTAAGACAAATGAGATTTGGAACGTTCTTGAGGAGGCTTTCATTCCGGGCGGAGAGGGCACCGAAGGTAAGACGACGCAGAATGTTACTGTGGGCGGCGTGGGACCCGGCGGGCTGGACGCCACCAACGACATGAGCTATATCGCCCTGGATGCTTACGCCGACGTGAGGACTGTGCAACCCAATTTTGGTGTCAGGGTTTCTCCTGATTGTCCGGCAGAGCTGATGCGCAGGGCGGTCGAGTACGACCGCGACGGAGTGCTGATGCATTTTTTTAATGATGATGTAATTGTCCGGTCGCTTGTGCGGGCGGGTCACACGATTGAAGATGCGCGGGATTACGGTGTAGTGGGCTGTCTGGAGCCGAATGCTCAGGGGAAGACTTTCGGGTCAACCTTTGCGGTGCAGTTCAGCGGCATCAAGTGTGTCGAACTGGCACTGCTCAACGGGATAGATAATATTTTTGGTTATCCTAGCGGCATTGAATCGGGAGACCCTGTGGGATTTAAAAATTTCGACGACCTCTGGAAAGCCTACGATAAGCAGGTGCGCCATTTTATCAATCAAATGGTCCGGGGGATGGATGTACTGGACCGCGTGATTGCTGAAACCGTCCCCTCTCCATTTGCATCGGCAATGGTAGACGCCTGCCTGGATCGGGGTCTCGACCTGACGAGGGGAGGTGCAGTCTACAATTCCACGGGCGTGCAGTTTATGGGTTTTGCCAACGTGGTGGACAGCCTGTATGCGGTGAAAAAAACAGTTTTTGAAGATAAGCGGTTTACCATGGCCGATTTGACCGAATGGCTGTCGAACGACTGGCAGGATGCCGAGGACAAGCGAGCCTATTTGCTGAACCGGGTTCCGAAATATGGGAATGACAATGACGATGTCGATGCGATGGCCTTGCGGGTGATTGATCACTACTGTGATGTTCTATCAAAATACAGTAACTTTCGGGGAGGCGCATTCTGGCCGGGCATATTCTCCGTTGGTTTCCATATAACGATGGGCGCTTTTACCGGCGCGACGCCTGATGGTCGTTTCGCGGGGGACGTGCTTGGAAACGGCATAACGCCGACAACGGGAAACGCGGTGTCAGGACCGACCGCGATAATGAATTCAGTGGTGAAGCTTCCTGTGGAGCGGGTATATAACGGAGCAAATCTTAATATGCGCTTTCAAGGGAAAAAGATCAGCACGGAGAACCTCACGACTCTTATCAATACCTATTTCAGGCATGGCGGCACGCAAGTGCAGTTCAACATGGTGGATTCGGCAATCCTCAGGGATGCGCAGCTGCATCCGGAAAAGCACCGTGACCTATTCGTTCGGGTCAGCGGCTATTCGGCAGAATTCACCGGTTTGAGCGAGATAGCCCAGGACGAGATCATCAGCAGGACTGAGTTCGAAATCTGCCATTGAACAGAGTCAGCAAGTGATAAGACTGGGTAATGCCGGAGACAGCATAATAATCAAAGGAGGATCGATATGGGCAAGGTGATGACCACCGCTGATGCCATACAAAATTTTGTCGGCGATGGCGATTTCCTGTTCATTGGAGGGTATGTCTGCAGGCCACCTTTCGCGGCCATCCACGAGATCATCCGGCAGAGAAAGCGCGATCTCACCATCACCAGAAGCAATGCGGCGGATGACTTCGATATGCTTATCGGCGCGGGTTGCGTAAAGCGATTCATCTCAACATTTATCTCCCTGGGTCTGTACGGACTCGCCCGATGCTACCGGCGGTCCATTGAACAAGGAATCCCCCATAAAATAGAAATAGAAGAATATACCAACCTTTCGCTTCCCCTCATGCTGATGGCTGGTGCTCTGGGGATGCCCTTTGTGCCGGTGAAGGATATGGTGGGGACTGACCTGATGAACATAAAATCCTTTATGGGTGACAACAAGTATAAGATGATAGAATCTCCATTTAATGGGAGCCCCGTTTTGCTCGTTCCGGCGCTTCGACCGGATGTGGCTATTGTACATGTACAGCAGGCGGATGAGGATGGGAACGCGCAGATGTGGGGTATCGGCGGTGACTGCAAATGGGGCGCCAACGCGGCGAAAAAGGTAATCGTCAGCTGCGAAAGAATCGTAAGCCGCGAGACCGTGGGCAAGGACCCGTCGCGAACCATCGTTCCTTCGTTTAAAGTTGTTGCGGTTACCGAAGAGCCCTTTGGAGCCCATCCCGGATATACACCGGGTTTTTATAACATGGATTTATCCTATGGGTACCTTTACAAGGAGGCGTCAAATACGGTGGAAGGTTTCCGGACATTCATGGATGAATGGGTCTTTGGTATGAAAGACCGGAACGAATACATACAACACTATATTCAGAAATTTGGATATGCACAATATAAACAGCTCCAGGCCAAGTTCGATTACGGATATCCCGTGTCCTATGCCTACTGAACGTAGAGGTTGACCGATGAGCAATCATCCTGATGATTATATAAAACCGGAATTAATGGCATGCTGCGGCGCCCGCGAAATCAGAGAAGGCGATATCGTAGTCGTGGGCACCGGCTTTCCCACAATGTCGGCCAATATCGCCCGATATACGCACGCTCCCGGTGCAATGTTGATGCAGGAATCGGGCGTGTTCGATGCGCGGCCGGCGCGGCCGGCTCTTTCTGTTGGAGACCCATGCCTCAATCCCGGAGCAGCTATGACGGGCGGATTGGTGGATGTGATGGGAATGTTTTTACAGGGAGGCTGGGTTGATGTGGGGTTCCTCGCCGGGAGCCAGATTGACAAATATGGAAACATTAACACCACGGTTATCGGCAAATATGAGAGCCCTAAAAACCGCCTTCCCGGATCTGGCGGCGCCAACCCGATCGGATCACTGGCGAAACGGGTGCTCATCATCGCACTTCACAATGACAGGACTCTCAAGGGGAAGGTCGATTTTATAACCACGCCTGGATACCTTAACGGCCCTGGTGCGCGGGAGCGATGGGGGCTTCCGCCCGATACCGGTCCGCAGGTGATCATAACCAACAAGGCTGTTATGAGGTTCGACAGGGAGACAAAAGAGGCATACCTCGAAAGCTATCACCCTGGAACCTCGGTGGACGAGGTGCTGAAGCTCACTCCCTGGGCTCTCAAAGTGAGCGATGATGTGTGTGAGACCGAGCCTCCTCGGGAAGAGGAGATCCGGGTGATGCGAGAAGTAATAGACCCGCACAGGATGATTCGGATATACAAGAAACGAGGTTATGTATAACAGTACGAATCGATGCCTGCATGGAATGAGGGCGCAAGATTCGAGATGACCAGAGGTAAAAGATATTTATGGATTACACGCAAAATCTTGTACAGTTCTGCTCCGAACTTTCATTTAAAAAATTACCAGATGAAGTGAAACATAAGGCGAAGCTCTGCGTGCTGGATTACGTGGCGAATATTTATGGATCACTGGAACTTGATGCTGTGCGTTCGGTTGTTGATTTCGTACGTTCTCTAGGTGGTCCCGAAGCCGCAACGGCTCTAGGTTGTGGATTCAAGACCGGGCTTCAGAACGCCGCTTTCATCAACGGAACCACCGCTGAGGCGATCGAGGCGCAGGACGGGCTCCGGTTCGGCGGAAACCACCCTGTGTCGGCTGTAATCCCGGCGTCCTTAGTTATGTCAGAAAGTTTGAATTTGCCGGGTACGCTTCTAATAGAAGCTGTAGTAGCCGGTTACGAAGTGGCCAATAGAGTGGCGGCGTCCATGCATCCTTTTCACACGCTGTCAGGATTTCTTCCTACCGGCACATGCGGCGCGCTCGGGGCAGCAGTTGCGGTCTCTAAATTAATGGGGCACGGATATCCGGAAATGCTGAACGCGATGGGGAATGCCGGATATATTCTACCCATATCCATGGCGGAACAGCTCATGGGTGGGTACACGGTGAAGATCATACAGGGAGGCCAGGCGGCGAGCGCCGGTATTATGGCTGCAGGTTTAGCCGGGAAAGGCGTCACCGGTAGTCCCTATGTCCTCGAAGGAACGGAACTCAAAGGAGGCTTCACTCAGATAACCGTGCGCGTGGATGCGAAACTGGAACGGATAACTGATAAGCTGGGCGAGTACTATTCCATTATGGATATTTATTTCAAACCCTATACCGCCTGCCGTCACACCCATGGAGCAGCCCAAGCGACATTGATGATGATGAAAGAAAAGAAGATAATGCCTGACGATATTGATTCCATCAGTGTATCAACCTACGCAGTGGCCGCCTTGGCAGTGGGGAAAGGCGTTCCTGATGGCGGGAGCTTTGTTTCAGCGCAATTCTCCATCCCTCATGTTGTGGCGGTGTGTATCCTTGACAATGTACTGGGGCCGGTGCAGCTGACTGAGCGGCGTATCGTGGACCCTGCCGTGATTGCGTTGGCGAAAAAGGTGAAGGTGAAGTCGGACGACGAATTAAATAAAATGTATCCGGACAAAACCGCGAGCCGTGTTGAAATCCTGATGAATAATGGGGAGCGATTAACCAGGCAGGTAGACATCCCCAAAGGCGACCCCCGTGATCCAATGGAAGCCAAAGATTTAGAGCGTAAGGTGAAATTTTTTTCCGGAAAACGTGATCCCAAAAAGAGTGAAAGAATCATCGATGAAATTATGAACATGGAAAAGACGAAGAACATCAGGGATCTGGTTTCTCTGATATAACGTAATTATAACATAAAAGGAATGAGAATGGATTTTACACTAAGTGAAGAACAGAAGATGCTGGTCAATACCATCAGAAGCATGGGCCAGCGGGAAAAATTCAAGGAATTGGCGCGGCATATTGACGAAACGGGAGAATTCCCGTTCGACCTGCTTGAGAAATATGCCGGTTTAGGACTGCTGGGAATGACCATTTCAGCCGAACATGGCGGCGGGGCTCAGCCTGCGATGAATGCTATTCTTTGTATTGAGGAGCTGGCCAAATTCAGTCCAATGATTGCCGGGCCGGTGTTCGAGTCGAACGTGGGGCCGGTAAGGGTAATCGACATCTTCGGTACCAAAGAGCAGAAAGAGGCAATCGTGCCAGGTGTGTGCCGGGGCGAACTGAGTGTATCGGTATGTATGACTGAGCCTGAAGCGGGGTCTGACCTCACAGCTCTTACCACTAATGCTGTGGAGGATGGCGATTATTATATCCTCAACGGAAGGAAATGTTTCATTACCGGCGGGGGTCATGCCAGCCACTATATGGTGTACACACGCTTCGGAAACATCAAAGGATATAAGGAAATCGGCGGCCTCCTTGTGGAGAAAGGGATGCCGGGTTTTAGCTTCGGCAAGCAGGAAAAATTTATGGGACTCAGAGGCATGCCGTCGTGCGATCTCAACTTCGACAATGTACGGGTCCCGAAGAAAAATCTGGTCATACCACCGGGCGAGTTCAACAAGCTTATGTGGACCTTCGACATCGAGCGGTGTGGCAATGCTGCGATGTGTCTGGGTATAGCAAGCGGCGCCTTTGAGGAGGCGAAAACTTATGCCATAGAGCGTAAATCCTTTGGAAGTCCCATATGCGAATTCCAGGCGGTGCAGTTCATGATGGTTGATATGGCGTCAAAACTGGATGCGGCGCGACTTCTGGTATATCGCGCTGTTAACGGCGCGGGACAGGGGCTACCATCGATATACGAGGCATCAATGGCCAAGTCGTATGCAAACGAGATGGTGGTAGATATAACGAATACGGCCATGCAGGTATTCGGGGGATACGGGTACAGCACTGAATTCCCCGTGGAGCGCATGTACCGTGATGCGAAAGCGTGGGGCGTGGCTGGTGGCACTGTTCAGATGTTGAAAATAGGAATTGCCGGTATGATTTTCGGCAGACGTTTTGATCAACGGAAAAGATAGAAATCACGGGTATGAACCCCAAAGCTTGCTGCGGGGTACGGTATAGAGTCCCACATGTCTCCGCATGTGGGATAATTCGACTTACGCTTCAAACTTCATCCCGACACATCGGGATTCGTTTTCAGCGTGTCTCATTAAATTGGAGTTTCAACAATAAATTTTATCAAAGGAGGAAGAACATGAGCCAGTACTATAAGGATGCAGAGGATCTCTACAAGATATACGGATACTTTTTGGATAGAGTATTAAAGGACGATAAGATTGGTGCAAAAATGAGCAAGGCGGGTATCATTATAAAATTTATGTATACAGACCCAGATACGGAGATAACAATCGATCTTAAAAACCCGCCAACCAAGCCAGGTTATTACGGCACTGTTTATCTAGGGCCTTGCGATATAAAAGCGGACGTGTGGTCAAAGCAGCCAGCCGACCATTCACACCGGTTCTGGTTCGGTCTCGAAAACCCCATTGCCGGAATCACCAAAGGCATCATCAAACAGGGCGGCAAGGTGACCGCCATGCTGAAGCTTTTACCGGTGATCAAACCGGCTTTTCAAATGTTTCCTGTTGCGTTGCATGAAATGGGTCTGGATAACCTTATCCTCACCAAGAAATAGGACTGTCAGAATACGGGTCAGGTTCTTGTGAGATGACGATAGCCCCAGGACTTTAAGATAAATAAATAATTGATGAGGAGATATTTCAATATGCAAAACAAAGATGATATCGTTATTGTCAGCGCCGCAAGGACACCTTTCAGCAATTTCAACTCGGCCATGGCGGATATTCCCAGTATTAATCTCGGGGTCATGATCATGAAAGAGGTTGTCAAGCGAGCTGGAATCAACCCCGGTGAAATCGATGAAATCAACTATGGCAGCTGTGTTCTAGCGGAGCTTGCTCTGGAAACAGATGTGCCGGCAAGGCAGGCTACTCTCCTGGCAGGATTCCCCGCAGAAAACATCTCTCTTTCTCTTGATCGAGCCTGCTGCTCCTCGCTCACTTGTCTGCGCCTTGGTTTTGTGGCCATCAGAGCGGGTGAAGCGGAAATCGCCATGACCGTAGGTTCCGAAAATATGCCTAGGACACCACATCTGGCACCTGGCTTGCGAAAAGGGATGAGGTTGGGACATATCCAACTCATAGATGGTCTTTTTGAATTGGGATACACTGCCATGGGATTTAACCCGGTGGCCAAAGACGCGGGGGAAGTTGCACTGGAGCATGGGGTGACTCGGGAGATGCAGGATGAATGGGCGCTGGGAAGCCAAACAAAATATGCACAGGCTTTCGCTGCGGGAAAGTACAAAATCGGCGAAGAACTCATTCCAGTAATTATTCCTCAGAAAAAAGGAGACCCCATAGTCATTGAAAAGGATGAATCACCCCGTAAAACCACCATGGAATCCCTCGCCAAACTACGGCCTATTTATGGAAGCCCGACAGTTACAGCCGGCAATGCGCCACCCATTAGTGCTGGATCTAGCGCAATATTATTCATGACGAGGCAGAAAGCAAAAGAGAAAGGACTTAAACCTCTGGCTACGATTGTGGCTGCCGTCGCATCGGCGACAGCGCCCAGAGCGATTGCCGAAATCCCAGCCTATACTATTCAGAAAGCATTGGACAGGTCAGGTTTGACCTTGGACCAAATGGATCTGATTGAGATCAATGAAGCGTTCGCTGCCGTTACTCTGACGGCCACAAAAATGCTGGCGAATGATAATGAAAAAAAATGGAAAGAGATTCTGGAAAAGACCAACGTCAATGGAGGTGCCATTGCTATCGGTCATCCCGTAGGCGCGAGTGCCGCCAGAATCACAATGCATTTGGCCTATGAACTTCAGAGAAGAGGCGGCGGCTATGGTGTGGCATCCATATGTGGCGGCCTGGCACAAGGCGAAGCGGTTATCTTGCGGGTGGATTAAGTAAGAATATTCGAGAAACGCTTATCAGGAGAAGATTCAAGATTGGACATTAAAATTAAAATATAGTATAAATTTAAAATACACAGAATAATTAAAAGAACCTTTGTGTAATTAGGGGTATTTTGGGGGGGTGCGCGTAAATTTTCGAACTGAGAAAACATAATTATTGAAAATGTTTAACAGACCCACCAGAGTCAATAGCTTAAGTATCTTTTTCCCTTGTCAGCGTTGTCAAGGGGGAAAATAGGGTGATTTTCAATGAGTAATGACGCAGAAATCAAAATGTACAGGACGTTGGCTGAGACAGGTGATGCTGCTGCCCAAAACCGGCTGGGTTTGATATACCAGAATGGTGAAGGAGTTCCGAAGGACGATGCTGAAGCCGTCAAATGGTATCTCAAGGCGGCAGAAAATGGTCATGCTGAAGCCCAGTATAACCTTGGTTGGAAGTACCAGAATGGTAAAGGAGTTCCGAAAGATGATTCTGAGGCCATAAAATGGTATCTCAAGGCGGCAGAAAATGGTCACGTGGATGCCCAGAATAATCTGGGTTGGAGGTACCAGAATGGTAAAGGAGTTGAGCAAGACGATGCTGAAGCATTTAAATGGTATCTTAAGGCGGCTGAAAATGGTCACGTGGATGCCCAGAATAATCTGGGTTTGATGTACCAGAATGGTAAGTGTGGTCCGGAGGATTGTACTGAAGCATTTATATGGTATCTCAAGGCAGCTGAAAAGGGTCATACTGACGCCCAGAATAATATGGGTTGGTTATACCAGAATGGTAAAGGAGTTGAGCAAAACGATGCAATGGCCTTCAAATGGTATCTCAAGGCGGCTGAAAGGGGTCATGTTGATGCTCAGTATAAGCTGGGATTTATGTACCAGAATGGTATAGGTGTTCAGCAGGATTATACTAAAGCCGTCAAGTGGTATCTCGACGCTGCTGAACAAGGTCATGCTTATGCTCAGTATAATATGGGTTTAATATATAGTAGCGGATTACAAGACTATGCGGAGGCTGCCAGATGGTTTTTAAAAGCTGCTGAAAAAGGAATTGCGGAAGCACAGTTCAATTTTGGTTTGATATTGGAAGAGGGTAGAGGCGTTAAAAAGGATTTAGATTCTGCTGCGGTGTGGTATAGTGAAGCGGCTCAGCAAGGACACAAAGAAGCCCAGTTGAGACTGGATAAGATGAAAGATAAATGACTGTAGTATGATCTCAACTGAGGTTGTTATTTTCAAACCCGTGTAAAAGCGGGTTTTTTATTGACATAGATGATGGGGTTTTTTATATAGTCCAACCATGAAAAGGTGATGCCTTGTCAGTTGTAAAAGGATTGAAATATGAAAGGTTTATTTGCAAGAAAACCGCTGCAGCTTATCATGAATGAGCCTGAGGTCGAGCAGCATAAGTTGAAACGTGTCCTCGGACCATGGGGTCTGATCAGCCTTGGGATAGGCGTTATTATCGGCGCGGGAATTTTTGTGTTATCAGGGCAGGCCGCTGCAAATTACGCGGGCCCGGCAATCGTGCTGTCATTTATCATATCAGCAATAGGATGCGCGCTGGCAGGACTCTGCTATGCGGAATTCGCATCAATGATTCCTATCTCCGGCAGCGCCTATACCTATGCCTATGCGACACTGGGAGAATTTCTGGCGTGGATTATCGGCTGGGACCTTGTGCTTGAATACCTTTTCGGCGCATCAACTGTCGCTGTTGGCTGGTCTGGTTATGTGTTAAGTTTTCTAAAAGATTTTAATATCAATATACCGGCGGCTTTATGCCACGCGCCGCTGTCCTATTCCGTTACAGACGGCTGGCACGCAACCGGCGCAATCCTGAATTGTCCGGCCATATTTATCGTTGGATTAATGACCACACTTCTGGTCATAGGCATTCGTGAATCGGCGAGGGTTAACAATTTCATTGTGATTATTAAGCTGCTGGTCATTGTTCTCTTTATCGGCGTTGGCGTGTTTTTCATCAAGATTGCCAACTGGTCTCCATTCTTACCCGATAATACCGGTCAATTCGGATCATTCGGCTGGAGTGGCGTGGTGCGAGGCGCAGGCGTGATCTTTTTCGCTTACATCGGTTTTGACGTAATTTCCACTGCGGCTCAAGAAGCGCGCAATCCTCAGCGCGATATGCCGATAGGTATTCTGGGATCGCTCGTTGCCTGTACTATTATTTTTATCCTAATGACCGGAGTGCTTACCGGTATCATGAAGTACACCAGTCTGGCAGTTCCGGATCCTATTGCCGTTGCCGTTAATGCCGCAGGTCCGGGTATAGCGTGGCTCCGACCTTTTATTAAGATCGGCGCTATTGCCGGATTGAGTTCTGTTGTGCTCGTTCTGCTCATGGCCCAGCCACGCGTTTTCTTTGCCATGGCGCGTGACGGTTTGTTGCCCGCAACGTTTGCCCGCGTTCATCCGCGTTTCAAAACACCGTACGTACCGACGATTCTTACCGGGTGTGTTGCGATAGTAGTTTCAGGTCTCTTTCCCATTAATATCCTAGGTGAACTGGTTTCCATAGGCACACTATTGGCGTTTGTCATCGTGTGCATAGGCGTGCTCGTGCTGCGCTACCGTCACCCGGAAATTCCGCGCGTGTTTCGCACTCCCTGGGTTCCATTTGTTCCCATAGCCGGCGCCATCGTGACCCTGCTCCAGATGGTGTTTTTACCGCTTGACACCTGGATACGCCTCTTTGTCTGGATGGCTATAGGATTTTGCATTTACTTCTTTTACAGCAGGAAACACAGCAGGCTGAAGATTTTGTCGCCGAAAGAGTAATCCGGGCAATAAAAACAGTTATTATTTCATTGACATCCAATCACAAATTTCCTACACTACATCCAGTCAGAGGCAATATCTTATCCAAAATATCAAATGCAAATATGAGTTTACACTAACTAATGTTCACATGCTCTTCGTTTTAGTAATAAAATAAATATAAGATAAATACTAATGAAGACAACCACTGATAGTCATTACAAGCATGATGATAAAAGGGACTTAACGCCCGAAGAATTTGTCAAGGCCAAAACCGCCTGCGAATTTGTTATAAATCTGACGAAGGCCATTTCACGAAGTGGTTATTATGATTCCGATCATCCGATTTCCGCAGAAGTAAAACGAGGGCTATACGATTCTTTTATAAATGCCCTCGGTAGTTCTTCGGAAATCATGCTTACCTGTCACGATACCGGAGAAGTAACGGATATCCATATCAGCGGGATTCTGGATGAACCAGTCAATATACGGAGGTTAACCAAATCGGACACTTCAGATTTATTTGTTCCCAAACTCAAAGATTACTTCGAGCGAAAAAGTCTCAACAGTTTTGTCATCAAAAAATATATTACACGGGAACACTTTGAATCATTCATTGATGTCATGGGTGAGCCGATCGCTGATTCTGACGATAGTTCAAATTTGGGAGAGTATCTAACCAAAGCTCTTGTTGATTCAGATATAAGCGAGATTTCAACCGTTTTCAAAACTGATATGGCGCTTCCCCGAGGGAAGCTTCCCTGGCGTGTGTCAATTATATTACGCCGTCTCGCTAAAGATATGAAAACAATACCGATGTTTCGTCTTGCTTCTGCTGATAAACTTAAGCTGATGAAAAGTCAAATTATTGAGGATATAATACGGCCTCTCCATAACGCTGATTTGCTCCGTGATCTGATTGTTAACTGTGATGTCATCGTAAGCTATCTTGGGCAATCATTGGAATATAACGAACTGGAGCAGATGATCATTCATGCACTGCCGGCGTATATCGTTGTACCCGTTTCGCAGGCTGTTTTTGAGGCCTATGAGGAAATTAAAGATGAACTGCGGCCTGATCAGGATGACTCGACAGTTCAACAAAGATGTAAGTATTTAGAAGGAATGCTTGATATGGCGGCAAAGCGAATTGTTGCCGAACGATTGCCGAATGCCGCAGATTTGTTCAAGCAATTACACGAACATGAAATTATTCCTTTTGATATGCTTCCCGAGGGAGTTCAGTATAATATAAAAACCAAAGAATTGGCAATCTACATCATATCAGAAATAGATACGTACGTTGACAAGGTCCTTAATGCTTCATCCATTGAAGAGATGGAAGATATTGTAAAAATATTCCACAGGGTCATCTCAGCGCTTATCAGGTTAAGAGAATGGCCGGTAATTAATAAAATGGTGCAAGTAGTAGGCGATTTTTCATCGCGAAAGGATGTTTCTTTAGATGCATCTGAATTGCTTTTAAACTTGCCTGATTCTATCTTTGAGGGTTCAGATGAAATATTTGCCGAAGAATACATCCAAGCCGAAAAGGATTTGCGGAATCAAATGGACGAGATTCTCATGAAGATGTCGTCCACGTGCGTAAAAGTATTAGTTTCCGTGTTTGCTAAAGGTAAGGACCCTGGTGTTTTGAAAAATGCAATCGATATAATGTCTAAAAAAGGGGACTTGGCCAGGCAATGGGCCATAAAAATACTGAATGACCGGAGCCAATCCCTGCCCATGTTAAACATTGCTTTGCTGGTCATTATAAATGTCGGTCGTGATAATGATATTGATGTGATTAAAAAGCATACCAAACATACAAACCCAAACATTAGAACCAGAACTCTTGATGCGGCCGTAAAATTAAATAAAAAAGATGCGGAGATTTTAATAATAGAGGCTTTGGATGATGAAGATGAAAAAGTGTTGGACCGCGCGGCGACATTAATAGAGCGCGAATCATCATTATCTGAAGAATCCGTCAACAAACTTTGCCTATATATAAAGACAAAGTTACTGCAGAAGAAAGATATAACAATCCATGAAGCAAAACGTCTTGCAGTTCTATTAAGGGCAATGGGGAAACAAACAGATTACATTAATAAGAATACTTTGGAGGATGAAATCCTGGAAATAGTAACAGATTTATTGAAGGGAAGGACCGGCCTTTTAAAATTTATTAAAACAGACCTCACCGAGGAGCAGTTGGAAATCATTTACGCCTGTTTGTCAACTCTGGGTAAAATTGGCGGATCAAAATCCAAGATATTTTTAAATACAATCTCACGGGGAAGCACTACGTTATCAAAGACTGCCCAAGAAGCGATAGACGCATTGGACAAGAAAGGGTGAACTATATGCTTCTGTCAAGATGTATTTTGGCTCTATACCGGTGAATAATCCATAAAACAATTCCCATGATTATAATAATAATTATGGCCAGTTTTTCGTAGTATTTAACGCCTTTTAAAAAGCCTTCCAGTGCATAGCCAAAAAAATAACCTCCTGCGGATACAGACACCGACCAGATTATGGCTCCAATTGCGTTGAGAATTACAAAACGCGTCGCTTTAATATTCTTGGACATTCCTATAACGAACGGTGTCGCGATACGCGTTCCATATACGAATCTGAATCCCAGAATCACGAGATTGTGATAACGTTCGATGTGCTTATTAACGATGTCTACGCGTCTTTTCCATTTTAAGTGTTTCTGGAGTAATTCTCTTCCCTTAAAGTAGCCAATAAAATAATATGATTGATCGCCGGAAAAGGAGCCAATAAAAGCGATCGACATTACATATGGTAATTGCAGCAGCCCTAAATGCGCGGACAAACCGGCAATGATTAGAATTGTTTCCCCTTCAAAAAAGGTTCCGATGAGCAAAGCCCAATAACCGTAATCTCTGATGATGAATTCAAGGGTGGGAAAAGATATCATTATTTAATCCTTGAAATTAATGAGACCCAAACTTAAAATTTCACTTCCATTTAAGCTTTTCCCAGTATTTATATTCATGAATCCACACGTTCTTGTAAAGTTTCACCAAATCCTGAAAATATTTCCGGTTTTGCCTGAATCGTTTGCTCTGTTTTACATAATTCTTCTTTTCCCTGATATTATCTGCCAGAGTTTCTCCAAGCTGGAAAGCCTTTGTGCCGGCGTTTGCCCACGCTTTTATTCCTTGTCTTGCGGATACACCGGCGCTGCCGGTGACGAAGGAACCGAAGTTGAGCATGATCTCATTCAGGTAATCAAGGACCTGTTTGTAATGCCCGGCGCCTCCTGATGTGGCTACGTTAACAGTATATTTGCCGGTTAATAATTGACAGTGAACAGCATCAGCCATGCGGTCAATCATGGTTTTCATTTGAGCGGTGACGGAGTGGAAGTAGTTGGGTGAACCCATAACCAGGCCATCAGCGGATAATATCTTTTTGTAAAGAGTCTGGAAATCATCCCTTTTTGGGCACTTGCCGGTTTCGTAACAAATCCCGCAGGCTATACAATCTTCTATTTTCAATCTCGAAAGATCCACCAGTTCGATAGTAGCGCCTTGAGATCTTGCTCCATCAAGAACGGCCTGTACCAGTTTACGTGTTTGACTTTTAGAACCTCTGGGACTGGCATTGATACCGAGTATCTTCATTTGTATGACCTCCTTTGCATTCTTTGTTCATCTTTAATCCGTTTGTAAAAAAGTGAAGACGGCCTTTATAGCCAAGCAATAATGACCTTGGAATTTATAATAACATATTCATGCTAATAAATGCCAACAAGTTATGTTAATATCAGATAAATTTGATGTATTTTCTTCATATGCTTTTTAATTGACAAGACAGGATATTGACTTATATTATTACATAGAGATTACGTTAAGAAATTTTATTTAATACCAGTTAAGGTTGAAGGAGTTTCTTATGTGGGAATATACAGAAAAGGTTAAAGAGCACTTTCTCAATCCACGCAATGTCGGCGAAATCGAAAACCCGGATGGTGTAGCGGAAGTCGGGTCGCTCGCCTGCGGTGACGCGCTGAAACTTACATTTAAACTGGATGAGAATAAAAGAATAAAGGATGCGAAATTCAAAACATTTGGCTGTGCCAGCGCTATTGCCTCATCATCGGCTCTCACGGAAATGATCAAAGGGATGACAGTGGAAGAGGCGCTGAAAGTCACTAATCAGGATATCGCCGGTTATTTGGGAGGTCTTCCGGATGAAAAAATGCACTGTTCCGTCATGGGCAAGCAGGCTTTGGAAAAGGCGGTGGAAAATTACCGCGGCGCCCCGGCCCTAGAGGCAGGCGCGAAAATTATTTGCGAATGTTTCGGAGTGACCGATAAGGAAATTGAGCGGGCGGTGCGTGAAAACAACCTCTCCACTGTGGAAGATGTGACCAATTATACCAAAGCGGGCGGCGGATGCGGGTCTTGTCAGGAAGCCATTCAGCAAATCATCGATCAGGTGCGCAGTGAGCCTAAAACAGATACTAAACCAAAACTCACCAATATTCAGAAGATTCGGTTGATTGAAGAAACAATCGAACGGGAAATAAGGCCTTCGCTTAAACATGACGGCGGCGATATAGAAATTATCGATATTATCGGCAACCGGGTCATTGTTGCCACCCGTGGCGCCTGCTCTACCTGTAAAGCTTCGGATATAACCCTGAAACATTTTGTTGAGCATCGCCTTAAAGAACTTGTTTCACCGGATATAGTGGTTGAGGAGGTTTCCAAATGAATACTATTTATCTGGATAACAATGCGACTACTCAGGTCGCTGAAGAAGTATTGGAGGCAATGCAGCCTTATTTTCGTGAACTATACGGCAATCCTTCCAGCATGCACAGTTTTGGCGGTCAGGTTGGACAGAAAATTCGCACTGCGCGTGAGCAAGTGGCGGCGCTTTTGGGCGCGATGCCGGAGGAAATCATTTTCACCAGTTGCGGCACGGAAAGTGATAATGCCGCCATCCGATCGGCGCTGGCAATTCACCCGGATAAAAAGCATATCGTAACCAGCCGCGTGGAACATCCCGCAATTCACGCATTCTCCGCGCAATTAGCAACTCAGGGCTATCGGATAACCGAACTGCCCGTAGATAAAAATGGCTTGCTGGATCTGGAAAATCTGGAAAAAAACCTTACTCCCGATACTGCTGTGGTCAGTCTGATGTGGGGAAATAATGAAACCGGAGTAATATTTCCGGTGGAAGAAGCGGCCAAGTTAGCGCATGAAAAAGGAATTTTATTTCATACTGATGCCGTTCAAAGCGCCGGCAAAATTCCGATTAAAATGAAAAACAATGTCATCGATATGCTTTCCATATCCGGACATAAGCTGCACGCGCCTAAAGGGATCGGCATTCTCTATGTGCGTCGCGGCACAAGGTTTTCGCCTTTTCTTATCGGAGGGCATCAGGAAAAGGGACGCCGTGGCGGCACGGAAAATGTTCCGAGCATAGTCGGTTTGGGCAAGGCTTGCGAACTTGCGGATAAAAATATGCAAAAAGAAAATAAGGAAGTGAAGCGCCTGCGGGATAAGCTGGAAAAAGAGCTTTTGGAAAGAATTCCTCAAAGCAGAGTCAATGGTGACGTTGTAAATCGTTTGCCCAATACAACGAATATCAGTTTTGAATATGTCGAAGGCGAGGCAATTTTGCTTCTGATGAATGAACTGGGAATATGCGCATCTTCCGGTTCGGCGTGTACTTCAGGATCTTTACAGCCTTCTCACGTTTTACGGGCGATGGGCGTTCCCTTCACTATGGCGCACGGGTCAATTCGGTTTAGCTTAAGTATTTATAATACCGAAAAAGAAATTGATTTTGTAATTGATAAAATGCCCGCAATCATTGAAAGACTGCGCGGCATGTCGCCGTACTGGAAGGCATCGTAGGAGACTCACGATGTTGACTGATTAATTATTTTTTATTTTCTTATAGCGATAGCCTCGATCTCTATCGGAGCTCCTTTGGGTAATACGCTCGCTTCAATGGTTGATCGCGCCGGCGGTTCTTGAGGAAAAAAAGCGGCGTATATTTCATTAACAGCAGAAAAATCGGCAATATTTTTTAAAAAGATAGTTGTTTTGACAATATCGGACATGTCCAAACCTGTTTTTTCCAATATCGTTTGTATATTCATGAGCACTTGTCGGGTGGCTGTTTTAATATCGTTGATGATTTCGCCGGTAAACGGATCAATCGGCAGCTGTCCGGAAATAAAAATAAAGTCGTTGGCTTCGACGGCGGCGGAATATGGTCCAAAAACGGGAAATTTATTTGAAGCAATAATATTTTTCTTCATGATTGTGAAACTCCAATTACGAAAGCGTAGCGTAGCGGAATTGGTAAGTTGAACAATCCCGCAAAGCGGAGGGTATAATATCCCGCAGCCTGCTGCGGGATATTATACCCGTGATCATTCTAAATATTTCATAGCCTTGTTTTTTTACAATATTGGACAAAGTAAATTTAAACTATCTGCAGCATTCTTTCTATGGAGAGCCGCGCTTTTTCCATAATATCCGGCGGCACTATAATTTCATGAGATAAATCTTCGAGCGACCAAAGAACTTTCTCCAGGTTGATTTTTTTCATATTGGGACAAACAGCCATCTCTGTTGCCGGATAAAAATATTTATCCGGATTTTCTTTTTTTATTCTGTGAATTATACCTATTTCCGTGCCGATAATGAATTCCGTCTCCGCCGCTTTCCGGATATACTTGCTCATTCCTTCGGTGGAAGAAACAACATCAGCCAGCGCCGTAACTGTCGGTCTGCATTCGGGGTGTACAATAACCTTGGCTTTCGGATGCAGTTTTTTGGCTTGCATAATATTTTCCGGCAGAATTTTAGCATGGGTTGGGCAATATCCTTCCCAGATAATGAAATTACGTTTCACCTGCGCGGAAACGTATTGCGCCAAGTATTTATCGGGAATAAAAATAATTTCCTTATTCTTGTGATTGAGCAAAATATTTTGCACGATTTTTATTGCGTTAGCGGAAGTGCAGCAATAATCGCACTGGGCTTTTACTGCGGCGGAAGTGTTTACATAGCAGACGGTTATAGTATCAGGATGTTTTGCCTGAAGCGATCTTAAGCCATCCGCATCAATCATATCGGCCATCGGACAACCGGCATTTTTATCCGGAAGCAATACAATTTTTTGCGGAGATAATATCTTCGCAGTTTCCGCCATAAAGTGAACGCCGCAAAAAACTATTATTGCGGCGTCTGTCCGCGCCGCTTCAATGCTTAATCCTAATGAATCGCCTACAAAATCGGCGATATCTTGAATTTCAGGAAGCTGGTAATTGTGAGCTAGGATAACGGCATTTTTTTCTTTTTTCAGTTTTTTTATTCTATCGACAATATTCGTCATTTCTTCATCGCCTTATTGTACCACATACCACGAATCTTGTTCAGTGGTTCATACTTGTGGATTATTAGCAATTAAGTCAGAAAGAATAATTTGTCAAGAAATATGGCAAATATTGACATCTATAATTAAACAAGTCAAATATTATCTAGGGAAGCGGTGAGACGGAATCTTCTACAGTTTCATTTTTACCCCGCTGCAGAAAGCCCCCAGCTCCCGCTGGGGAGTGAGTGCTTTCTGTCAATCGCGCGGGATGTCGCGTTTTGGAAAGGAGCCTCCGGCTCCTGCCGGAGTGGCTCCACCGGTATTATTCTCCGGTTTGAATGTTGTATTGGAAAAGATGTAAAGCTGGTCTCCAGATGACACATCCTTGGCATTGGAGATACCGTTCCAGATCAGTATTGCTTTAACCGAAACATTGAAACGCTTAGCAATGCTGGATAGATTGTCTCCTTTTTTAACCGTGTAAACAGATTTTGCTTGTTCATCCAGCCATTGCTTCAGAAGATTTTCATATCTTTCGGAAAATCCGGAGGCCGCACCCTTGGGAAGCAAAAGATCATGTTTGCCGACAGGCAGGTAATAATTCTTTATATGAGGATTAAGATCCTTGATTGCTTTAAAATAAGTATTTGCCGCTTGGGCAATGATGTATAACGGCACCGGCTGATTTGCGGTTATCTCTACACGATCAAATTGCACCGGTTTATAAAGATCTTCTTCAGTCAAATAATATCCGTATTTTTCCGGATTAGAAAGGATGATCTTTGCGGCTAAAATTCTAAAAACGTACCGTTGCGTTTCCTGATTTAAGTAAAGCTGATAATAATTGTTTACTTTTTGCACCAACATTTCCGTTTCCAGACTTTCTTCGCCCATGTTATATGCGGCTGCCGTTAAAGTCCAAGAACCGAACAGCGCGTAAAGGTCTTTGAAGTAAGCTATTGCTGCGTTTGTGGAAGTATAAAAATTACGGCGTTCATCAATATCATTATTGATTTTCATTCTGTATTTAACGCCGGTATTTTCGATAAACTGCCAAAATCCCACAGCTCCTTTATTTGATGTTGCCAGTGGCTTCAGAGAACTTTCGGCTATAACGATATATTTTAAATCGTCGGGCAGGGAATTATTTTTTAGAACTTTTTCAATATGGGGAAAATAACGGTTGGCGCGTTTAAGCCACAAAATAACTTCGTCGCTGTTGTTCAGAGATACAAGCAATTCTCTTTCCATTCGTTCTTTTACATCAGGATTGCTAAGAGGAACCGGTTCATTACAGAAGGTCAGAGGTTCGCTGATTTTAAGTGCATTGATAAGGGATTGTCCAACTGACTGGTGCCACCCTATTTGTGCCTCGCCGTTAATTGCACTGGTAATTATTAATGCGACGATTAAAATTACTCTTGATAAGTGGAGCCCCCACGGGCAGGAGCCGGAAGCTCCCTTTAATAAAGCGACCTCCCGCGAGTTACAGCGCATTCCTACCCAGGCTGGAGCCGGGTGATTCCAAGTCTCGCGGGATTGATATAAATAGTTCAATGCGGTTGCTCCTGTAATTGTATTTCTTATTTTACAAGGGAGTAGGCGGGTTTGTCAATTTACTTCGAAAAGTTATTTCTTCGTCACTAGACAGATTCAACGCGGTTTCGTCCACCTTCTTTGGCCAGATAAAGGGCTTTATCTGCACGGGCAATAACAACATCAATTTCTTCCCGCATTTTATATTCCGAAATACCGATGGAAACGGTAATTTTAAAGTCGGAGCCAACGTCTGGAAATGGAAGTTTTTCGATGTTCTTACGCACACGTTCTACACCTATAAGCGCTCCCTCAATATTTGTTTGCGTCAGCACGATTAGGAATTCCTCGCCGCCGTAGCGCGCGCAATATTCCGTATTGCGCATGGTAGCTTTGATCTTAACGGCAACAGCCTTTAATACTTCATCACCTACAAGATGCCCGTGAGTGTCGTTTACATTTTTGAAGTGGTCAATATCCAGGATGGCAAGACAGAAGATGCCACCGCCGCGTGATGTACGATTCTTTTCGTGATCAAGTAATTCCAGGACATGGCGACGGTTGTACAGGCCGGTCAGTTCATCCCGGATGGCCATTTGCCTGATGATTTCGATGGATTTTGCCTGTTCCGCTTTGCTGATGCTCAGATTATGGCGCAGAGAGCTGATATATCCGCCGATGACGGAAAAAGCCGCCAGGACAAGAGCCAAAACAACCCATTGAAGATATTCAATATGAAAATTGACGCCTTGAGGACGGAATATCTTGAGCAAAGCGATATCGATTCCATAGGTGAACAAGGTAAAAATACTAATATATATAAAACTGCGAGTATTGAGACGAAAGATACCGAAAAGAAAAATGATAATGTAGCTCAACAGCAGGGTGCCTCGGGCCTCATTGGCGAAGAACATAACAAACATGCCAGTAAGAATGGCGGAGGACATTTGAATGGCCGTCAGACTGGGATCGGCCATTTTCAGATTCAGGCCCGTGCGGAACACTATATACAAGAAAATGGTCATGATGGGAATAATGATCAGCAATCCGATAATGGCCTTCCATTCCGTATAGCCCGCCAGATAGGAGATATACATAAGGGAAGCATAAAAGACGGAGGCTACCACTGCCATGAAAAAACGGCGGATGCGCAGCGCCTGCTTAGCATCATCCTTGGGGATGATGGAAAAATGGCGGATTGAATTTGAAAAAGTAAAATTTGCCGATTTATTTTTCATGGTTTGTAATTTATTGATAAAAGTTTCTTTTTTTTCGGAGTATGTGAAGAAGTATCCTGTTTGTCAAGACTATTTTGACGGAGGATTATGGCCACAAAGGGTATAGTTCCGATAAAAATAATTATTCATATTGAGGCAGATTCGACGCTGTTTCGTCTGCCTTATTTTATATCGTCAGAAATGATCCTCCACGGGCGTAAACACATGGATCCGATTTCTTCCCATTTTTTTTGCATTATAAAGCGCTTTGTCAGCTCTTTCGATCAATATGTCCTTGCTTAGCCCGGCTTGGGGTATCATGCTGACAACACCGATACTGATGGTGACGTGGGAACCGGCTCGTGAATAAGCATGGGGAATATTTTCCAACTCAACACTCTTCCTTATTTTCTCCGCAACCTGTAAGGTGCTTTCCTGGGAGGTGTTAGACAGCAGAACGATGAATTCTTCACCCCCGTAGCGCGCGCAGAGGTCATGGGGACGACGGACGCATTCCTTGATAATATTGGCAATTTTTTGAAGGCAGATATCTCCGGCCTGGTGACCATAGTGGTCATTGTAGGCTTTGAAATCATCAACGTCCAGAAAAAGCATCGACAGTTGTGTTCGATATCGAATACCCATCTGCCATTCCGCATCCAGAAAGGCGTCGCAATGACGCCTGTTGGCCAGCCCGGTCAGTACATCGGAAGAAGATAGAAACTCTAGGTCATCTTTTGTCTTTTCCAGTCGAATCGTCTCAATCTCTGTCAGGAGATTGCGCAGATAATTCCAGCGCAGATCTCTTTCCATCTGATAATTGGCCAGCAAGCTGAAAACAATAGCGGTAAACAGCACCACGCTGCTGTTGATCATTACCGGTGGCGTCATCGGCGTGATGTTAGTAACGGTCAGGATATACAGGAAGAAAGTCAGCCATGAAACACTGAAGGCATGCCAGAACCTAAGGCGGATGACAATGTTGCCGAACATCACGATTAGAATGATGCCTGTATGATAGTGCACGACATTCGGATGATGACTTAAATCCAGGATGAGAATGATACTCCCACTGGAGAGAATGATGAGAAAATCGACGAGGAAATCAATATATCGGGCGAATGCCCGTCTACGCATGATTAACAGACATATTAACATGGCAGGGGTGACAATCCCCAACCGGATCTTCCAAGCCGTCAGATAAATATCGGGGAGCATTTCTCTGTCCGTGAAGAGGAAGAGATTATACATAAAGATAGCTACGACTCCCATGACGAAAAAACGATTTAAACGGGTGTTAAGGGTGTCGGCGAAAAAGTGTTTTTCCAGTTGGCGAGCGAAGAAAAGTTGTGGAAATCCGGATTTCATGGACTTTTGGATATCCGTTTCGAGATCGAGGATGTGATTACGATTTGTGTTTTCCGGCATAACATCGGCCATAATCAAACCTTTGTTACCTCAGTGTTGGAGATATAGGCATTCATTCTATAAAGTCTCCTGCTTATAAAAGTTTTCGAATCACGGGTATTAAACCCTCCGCTGCGCGGGATTGTTCAACTTACCAATTCCGCTACGCTTCGCTTTCGGAATCGGAGTTTCAACAATAAATATTCTTTCCAATATCCTGATTGTTCTATATCATATTTTCCCGAAATGCATTAATCTTTGTTAGGTAATAATGTGATAAGAACCTCCTTTTTGGAGAAGGGGTTTAACGCTTATTTATTCTTGCCAACATAAAAACTTGATGTTAAATAAAAAAATAAAGGCTGACATTTTATCCAAAACCCAAGGCAAAAGAACCATAGCATCAGCAATAAAGCGCAACTTAAAGAGACAAAGGATATGAAAGAATTAAATTTATTTACTCAAAATGATTTGCGGCGAATAAAAAAAATGGGATTGACTCCACATGATGTAAGAAAGCAGATGGAATCATATCGCCATGGCCGCAATTATCTGAAATTGAATCGCTCCTGCGTGATTGATGATGGAATCTTATCGATCAAAAAATCCGCAATGGATGAATTGATTAAACTCTACGACAGAGAGGCGGGAAAATTAAGATTGCTTAAGTTCGTTCCGGCTTCCGGCGCCGCCAGCCGTATGTTTGCCGAATGGTTTTCGGCTCTGGAAAAAGACGGATTTGGCTCTCCGGAACTCAATCAGTCATTTCTGCGTAATTTTAAAAAGTATCCTTTTTACTCTCTGATCAAAAGAAACAAACGTGCTTCTGAATTCGTTGAACAAAAAAACATAAAAGGTTTATTGAATTATATTTTGTCGGCCAAAGGTTTGAATTTTGGCTGTCTGCCCAAGGCATTGATTCCTTTTCATCTCTATTCAGAAGGGGAGGCGCGCACCGCGCTCGAAGAGCATTTATTTGAGGCCGCTCAATATATTCGGGGCGCAGGCGATGTCTGCCATTTACATTTTACAATTTCTCAGGAATACAAAAAAAATGTTGCTGAGAAAATAAAAGCTGTAAAGTCCAAGTACGAAAACAACTGCCGGATAAAATATAAATTATCCTTATCGGTTCAATCGCCGTCGACAAATATGCTGGCCGTTGATGAAAAAAATCTGCCGCTGCGTGATGCGGGAGGTCACCTCATTTTCCGACCCGGCGGTCATGGCTCACTGCTTAAAAATTTACAAAATCTTGATGCAGATTTTATCTTTATAAAGAATATAGATAACATAGCTCCGGAAAAACGTTTGAAGAAAATTCTTCCCTATAAAAAAATGTTGGGAGGATTGACCCTGCAGATTCAACAGGAAATATTTGCCATTTTACGTCAGATGGAAAATGATGAAAAAGATTCCAAGCAAATTGATGAAATCAAAAATTATTGTTCCCGGAGGCTTAATATCGTATTTCCACGGAGCATGTCCCGTCAATCCCTGAAGATTCAAAAGCGAATCATGTTTTCTTTATTGGACAGGCCTTTGCGTGTCTGCGCGATAGTGAGAAACGAAGGTGAACCAGGCGGCGCTCCATTTTGGGTTGATCAGCGCGATGGTCATCAAACATTGCAGATTGTTGAAAGCGGGCACATGGACAAAAGCAGTTCGAAACAAATGGCTATATGGTCGACGGCGCAATATTTCAATCCGGTGGACATGGTCTGCTGCATCAAAAATTACCGGGGGGGAAAATTCAATTTGGACAGTTACGTAAATCCAGACGCTTATTTAATTACCGTGAAAAATGAAAAGGGACGCCCTCTGAAAGCGCTGGAGTTGCCCGGTCTTTGGAACGGAGGCATGGCATACTGGAATACGGTACTTGTGGAATTTCCATTGATAATATTCAATCCCGTGAAAACTGTTAACGATCTTTTAAGACCGGAACATTTAATCAAATAATCCATCTTTCACAGTCTTCTCTTGTCGCTGCTCTGGCTTGGATCACCTCTGATGAATTTTTATGCAGGCAAACCACTTCCGCTTCCAGATCTTTAGGGGCATCGCTGTAACGAACACAAAGTGATGCTGCAAGCGGCAGAAGGGCGACAGTTCCGTGAGGTATTACAACGTTAGGTCCGGGAAAGTCAGCCATAAAAAGAACAACATCATCATCCGTCGAGAGTTCACGCAGTCTTTCATTATCAAAGTTATTGCGGCCGACAATAATTTTCCCTTGATCATCCGCGCGAAAATGACGTCCGTATTTTAACAAGTTCAGATCATGAATATCATGATCTTCCTGATGCGAAAATAAATCGCGCAGGCGGCGCGTAAAAATGGGATCGGTAAGCAGGCAGCCACCGGCAGGCGGAGCGTAATCTTTAAAGCCGAAATCGGCAGCCAGTTTTATTTGTTCTTTGCGGCCGCGTCCTTGAATAGCAAGCAATTGTGAGCGATCAATTATTTTCTCTCTTTCCGCTTTTATCGGCTCTAAAAGCTTAGCGCTCAAAGGGCGTAGAATGTGGTCAGGATGGCCGGAATGCTTTGCGACAACATAAAGAGATTGTTTGTTTTGTGACATGGGGCGCTGGCCGAGAACCTCTCCGGTAATAATAAAGTCATAGCCGTTGGCTTCCATTTTTTTTCCGGCAATTTGTAGCATAAGTGTGTGGCAATCGATACAGGGATTCATATTCCTGCCATAGCCATAGCGGGGAGACTTAAGCATTTTAAGATGTACGGTGGTGATATCTTCAACTGTCAGAGGAAGATTGATTTGCTTGGCTGCGGCTCGCGCTTTCTCAGCGTTAAAAAAAGGCGTTGTGAATGTCAGACCCAGAACGTCAATCTTTTGTCTGCGAACCAGTTCTGCAGCCAACATGCTGTCTAATCCACCGGAGAAAAGGGCAATAGCTTTGACCATAATAAAAACCATTCAAATAATTATATAAATTAAAATATTTTGCCGAGAATATATTACAGTGACGAACAACGTGATGTCAAATCACTTTTTTCATTGCGGCAATGGCCACTTCGATTTGATCATCGGACGGTTCTCTTGTTGTAATTTTTTGCAGTGTTAATCCAGGCCAGCTCATTATCTGCACCAGCTTGGAGTGGCTGTATTTTCCGGTGAAGCGGATTGCTTCATAAGAAATGCCGGCAACAACAGGAAGGAGCAAAATTTTATAGATTATTCTATGCAATAAATCCGGACGTCCCAAAAGAGAAAAAACCAATATGGAAACAATCATCACAAAAAGAATGAAGCTCGTTCCACAACGGGGATGACGGGTGGAGAACTCTTTGACATTTTCTACGGTTAATTCCTGACCGTGTTCCCAGGCAAAAACTGTCTTATGTTCGGCGCCGTGATACATGTAGACGCGCCGCATGTCCGCCATGAAGAGTGTGGCAGCCAGAAAACAAAGAAACATCCCCAGGCGAACACATCCTTCCAGAATGTTTAACAGGAGCAGATTATCAATGTAATATTTTATCTTGGTAAAGAAAAACGCCGGCACGACGATAAAGAAAAAAATGGCGACAGCAAAACTGATGACAAACGAAAGATACATTTCCCAGCTTTGGGGTTTTTTTTCTTCTTCGGCCAGAGCGACTTCCGCCGAGAACATCAGACATTGAATCCCGATAATCATCATCTCAAATAAAGTAACGGTTCCCCGGACAAACATCCATCCGAATGTCTTATAGCGTTTTGTCAGGGGAATATATTCACGCTCCTGAAAAACAATTTCCTTATCCGGTCTTCTGACCGCTGCTGCTATTTTATTGCCGTGGCGCATCATAACGCCTTCAAGAATCGCTTGTCCACCGGCGATGTCTTCAGGTCTTGGTTTTACTGGCATATTATTTTCACCTATTTTTCATTAATTAATGAGACTCAAAAATAACGAGCGTAGCGAAGTCATTTTTGTAAGTCGAATTATCCCTTGTGCAAAGCACATAGGGATATCGTCCAAAGCATGACGGCTCGATATCCGTGCACGTGACTTATAGTATTTATAAGAGACTGTCAAATTATCATTGGATACCAATTCGCATTCATTCGTCTACCTTTGTTGGCACAGCCTGCCCCGGCGAAGGCCGGGGTCATCGGCTCCTCGACGTATATTAGAATACGCCTGCGTCGCCTCTTCCTTGCCCCGCCAAAGCGGGACAGTTCAACTAACGAATTCCAGTTCACTGCGTAACTGCAGTTCGAGTTTCACTGCCGCCGCGGTATACTTTTGACTGCAAATTGGTATGATAAATTGTTTGTTGCATGTTTGGATGTGAATGATATAATGCCGCGAAATTATAAGAAGGAGGGTGCAAAATGGCGTCACAGGACTCATCCGCCGCTTTTATCAAAGAGTATCAGGAGCGTTTTGAAAAGAAATTGAAGGAAAATGAAATCGCTCTTCTGGAACACTGGAAAGGGCAACTGGACAGGATAGTCAGCATGCGCCCCGACAGCATTGCTTCACTGCAATTGCAAATTACGAAGACATCGGAAATGATGGCCAATCGGATCAGAATATTGAAAAAGGAAAACAATGGATAATCTTGCCAATTTTTTATTTGAAGTCGGAATGCTCAACAGAACACCGCGCAGCGGTTATCAGTTCTTGGGCAGCGGCAGTGAATCGGTAGCCGAACACATTTTGCGCACTGTATTTGTCGGCTACACTCTTTGTAAAATGGATGATTCACTTGACGAACTGCGCGTGTTGAAAATGTGTGTTCTTCATGATTTGCCTGAAGCGCGCACCGGAGATATGAATTATGTCAATAAAAAATATGTGGATGTGGACGAAGACAAAGCCGTAAAAGAATTGACGGAGGGGCTTTTTTTCGGCGGCGATATCCGGTCGGTGATTGAAGAGTTTAACGCGAAAGAAACAAAGGAATCGTTAGCTGCCCGCGATGCCGATCAGATTGCTCTTATCCTGCAGTTGAAAGAATGCGGTGATCTGGGAAATAAATATTCGGAAGAATGGATAAACTTTGCGCTGCAAAGATTATGCACTGAAAACGGGAAAAAGCTCTCCGAAAGAATTATTAAAACGGATTCCTCCCATTGGTGGTTCAAAGAAAAAGGAGATTGGTGGATAAGCGGAAATAACAAATAACGACAAGCGTATATGAACGCCCAACCGGGTTTTGGAAATTTTTAGCAGCGAAATGCTTAGTATTAATATAGTCCCACTTAGCTTCGCACGTGGGATAATTCGACTAACGCTTTAAACTTCATCCCGAAAAGTCGGGATTCGTTTTCAGCGAGTCTCATTACATTTGAGTTTCACAAATAAATCATCATGAGATAAATGCCATGGTTAAATATTTATTTTTGCCCTTTCGTTTATTAATTGTTCTCATCTTTGTTTTGAATTTAGTGTCCTGTTCTGCAGACATAGGGAAGGTTGTTATATCCAAACCGGATGAGTACAAGTATGTTTATGAAGCCAAAGAAACAGTAATTCTCAAAGCCATCGCCAGTATTTTTAAAGAAAAAAGAATCGGTAGTAATGTCAAAATAGATCAGAAAAATCACCAGGTCGATTCTGATTATGTAGTATCCGGTGATTGGCGGACAAAAGCCAATGCTCGAGTCCAGCGGCTCAACTGGAAGGAATGTGAGGTGACTCTTGCCGTGACGACGGAGAAAAAGACGGAAACGGGCTGGGAAATGCGACGCCTGTTGGAAAAAGAGCAGTATTACAGTTTTTTTAGTATGATAGATTTGAAGATTTACGAAGAAATGTCCAAGATTGAGTAGTAAATAAAAGATTTCTCGAAAGGAGAGAATATGGAAGCCAAAGAAAAAGTATCAGGAATGTTGGATGAGTTTAAAAATTTCGCGTTCAAGGGTAATGTAATTGATCTGGCCATCGGTGTGATCATCGGGGCGGCATTCGGTAAGATTGTCGATTCTCTGGTCAAACATCTCATTATGCCCCTGATCAGCGTTTTAATGCCTGGACAGCAGGGGTATCTGGGCTGGAAATGGGTGATTAACGGTAAGGAAATCCCTTACGGATTATTTATTGGAGAAATCGTCAACTTTCTGATTGTAACTCTGGCTTTATATCTCTTCATTGTCAAATTTATCGGCATGCTCATGAAAAATAAACAGGAAGCCGCTGCGGCACCGCCACCGCTGACAAAAGATCAGGAGTTGCTTACTGATATTAGAGAATTACTTAAGAGCAAATAATTACATCAGCTAAGCGAATAGAAGCTTGCTAGTTAAATTATTCCGTAAGAGAGGCGATATAATACCCCATATTAAGCTTTGGGATTTGTTTCCAAAGGTTACTGTGGGGTTCATATTTGTAAATTGATATAATCTGTTATTTGCCTATTTTCCCCGTTCGCGGAAGAAATTCATTAAAAATTCAGTATCCTTGGGAGACAGGTCGAACTTGAAAACAGCCTTTTCAATAAGCGGTTGCAGGGGTTGATTTTCGTTATCTTCTAAATTTGTGGATATCCATCTAATTGCTTTTTGCACATGTTCCGATTCCGGCATCACTGTAGCCATAATGAGAAAAACCTCCTCTAAACAAAAGAATATTATTAGAATTCTACTAAAACAGGTCTTTTATGTCAAATAAGTTCTCCTAATACTTTAATTGGCGAGCCGTTTTGCAAAAATCTCAAATAGTAAGCAGCGGTTCCACTTCATTGCGAATTCGCTGCAAGCTTTCTTCCGATGAAGCTTCGAAACGCAAAACAATGACCGGTTGGGTATTGGAAGAACGCACCAGCGCCCATCCGTCCTCAAAAGGAATGCGTATTCCGTCAATTTCAACAATGCCAGGCGTGTTCCGGAAATGTCTTTTGATTCTCTCCACAACTTCCGCTTTTTTGTCGTCGGTGCAATCGACTCTGATTTCCGGCGTGGCATAAGTTGTCGGCACGTCGGAAAACAAGCCGCTTATTTTTTTACCTGTTTGGGAAAGGATTTCCAATAATCTGACCGCTGCGTAAATACCATCATCATAGCCGAAATAACGGTCGGCAAAAAAGAAATGCCCGCTCATTTCACCGCCCAGCACAGCCTTTTCTTCTTTCATTTTTGCCTTGATCAGCGAATGTCCCGCCTTCCCCATGATTGCCCTGCCGGAATGTTTTTTAATATCATCAAATAAAACTTGTGAGCACTTCACTTCGCCGATGATTGTGGAATTTGGTCTTTCCTGGAGAATTTGACGGGCAAAAAGAAGCAGCAGTTTATCTCCCCAAATTATTTCCCCGCAATCGCTTATAACTCCGAGACGGTCAGCATCGCCGTCAAATGCTATTCCCAAGTCCGCTTTTTGACTGCCGACTAATTTAATCAATTCCGCTAAATTTTCTTTTACAGTGGGATCGGGGAAATGATGAGGAAAATGGCCGTCAGGTTCGCAATAGATGGGAATAACTTCGCAACCGAAACGCTTTAAGAGGGGAAGAGCAAAAAGCCCCCCGACGCCGTTGCCGCCGTCAACTACAACCTTGATCTTTCCAATGATTTTAGAATGATCAAAAAGATAATTTTCATATTCTGAAGAAATGTCCAGCGATTGCGATAATGAACTTCCTGCGGAATATTTGCCGCTTTCCATAATTTTTCTCAGTTCCTGAATTTGATCGCCGTAAATAGTGTCCTGGCCGATACAAATCTTGAAACCATTAAATTCGGGTGGATTATGGCTGCCCGTAATCATCACTCCTCCTCCAACGTGAAGATGGCGGATAGAGAAATAAAGCATGGGTGTAGCGCAAAGGCCTATGTCAATCGTATTGATGCCGGAGGAATTAAGACCTTTAATTAATAAATGGTGATAAGCGTCAGAGCTCAAACGGCAATCACGCCCGATAGTCATATTCTTTATTTTATGTTGAGCGGCATAGGTTCCAATAGAACGGCCGAGGTTGAAAATAAATTCTTCATTAAAGTCTTTGTCCACGACGCCTCTTACGTCGTATTCTCGAAATACATGAGGATTAATCAATTATAAAACTCCCTTTATAAGTTATGTTCTAAACTTCAGTGTCAGTTCGTAAACCCCGCTGTCAATCGTTTTCCTTATATCAAATCCACCTTTTTCAAAGACATGAAGCATAGGTTTGTTTTCCACCAGAACATCCGCTGTAAAACCAAGCAAGCCCTGTCTTTTGGCGAGATAAGTGAGATATTGCAGCAACGCGAAACCTATACCGTTATTTTGCTGGTCATCACGAACAGCAAATGCAACTTCGGCAGTATGTGTGGCTTCATCAATTCCATATTGGCCAACGGCGGCAATAAACTGGTTGGACTGATCTCCTATGATGACTACCAGCACAAGTTCTTTCGTGTAATCGATGATTACGAAATTTTGCAGCATTTCGTGCGGCATGTCTTTACGAAACGATAAGAACCGTCTTTCAATGCTCTTATCGGAAAGAGAATAGAAAAAATCTTTTAAAAGAGGTTCATCGTTGATTTTGACCGGTCGGATAAAAATGGGGTTCCCTGTCTTGGTTGTAATATATGTTTCCAAATCTTCGGGATATTCGCCGCGCTTTCCGGGGATAAATGCCTGATCTTTAAAAATCAGTCCGCGTTTTTTCGCCTCTTCAATCAGCCATGGCCGGAAGTTGGGATGAGCTATAGAAATTAACGCCATGGCCCGTTCTCTGATGTTTTTGCCGTGCAGGTAAGCAATGCCGTATTCGGTCACTACATAACGCACATCGGCGCGATTAAGCGTTACCCCGGCCTGCTCTTTCAGGGCGGGCACAATGCGGGAAACGGTGTCGTTGAGAGAAGTAGATTTCATCGCCAGTATAGTTTTACCATTTCTGGAAAGTAACGCACCTCTCATAAAATCCTGATGCCCTCCGATGCCGCTATAAAAGACACCGCCGATTGATTCCGATGTCGCTTGCCCGGTTAGGTCTATTTCCAATGCGCTATTAATGGCGACCATGTTTTCTATTCGGGCAATAATTAATGGATTATTGGTGTAGTCGAGAGTCCGGAATGATATGGATGGATTGTTATTAAGAAAATCATAAGTGGATTTGTTTCCCATGCTGAAAGAAGCAACGGTTTTCCCGTGGTCAATGGTTTTTCTGGAATTATCGATAACACCGGCTTTGATTAAATCCACCAAGCCGTCGCTTAAAAGTTCCGTGTGCACTCCCAGATTCTTTTTGTTATATAAACTGGCCATGATTGCATTGGGCAGGCCGCCCCAGCCGACTTGAATGGTGTCACCGTCCTGCACCAGGCGTGCCACGTTTTTACCGATAGTTTTGATAACTTCACTTGTTTGAGCGCCTGTAACTTCTAAAAGCGGCTCATCGTAAGGAATAATGAAATCAACATCTTTAATGTGAATGAATCCATCGCCGTGAATCCGGGGCATGTTAGGATTAACCTGAGCAATAACAATTTTAGCCTTTTCCGTAGCGGCTTTAACAATATCCACACTGACACCAAGGCTTAAGTAGTCGTGATCATCCGGCAGGGATGTTTGTATAAGCGCTACATCAATCCTGACAACACCGCTGGCTAAAAGTGAGGGGACTTGCGAAAGGGAAATAGGCGTATAGTCCGCCATTCCCTTATTAACGGAATCTCTCGTACTGTTGCCGATGAAAAAGGAATTATGGCGGAAGTTCGCTTTATATCTAGCGCCGGCGTAAGGAGCTAGTCCCAGGGAATAAACATGGATAATTTCTGCGTCAAAAAAAGCTTTGGGATGGGATTCTACATAACGTATCATCGCCTGAACAAGGTATTGAGGTTCGCCGCAGCCGGAGGCGACAAAAATATGATCGCCGCGACGGATATGGCTGAAAATTTTATCTTCTGAAACGAATTTTTCCGGATATGATTTTTTAAAGCCGTCGAGGCGTTCTAGAAAAATTTCTGGTTCCATAAGAGACTCCATTTATTCCCACATGCGAAGCTAAGTAATAATGTATTATAGGTTAAATCGGTACTACCTGTCAATTAAAGACAATATTTATTGTTGAAACTCCAATTCCGAAAGCGAAGCGTAGCGGAATTGGTAAGTTGAACAATCCCGCGCAGCGGAGGGTTTAATACCCCGCAGCTTGCTGTGGAACCTGTTTCCAAAGCTTGCTTTGGTGTTCATACCCGTGATTTTAAATCATTTAATAAGGTGGCCATGAAATCAAGTTTTTCCGGCGGAGATATAATGAGTGGTCAGAACTTTATTAAAAATCCGGGAAGAAGAAGGAGAGGGCAGGCTATTATCGGAAATGATCCGAAGGAAATTATTAATAATGTTAAATGTGGCGCCCCAGAGGATGTCCTCGCCTCCCTGACCATCGGGGATAGTCAGACACGGCGTTTGGTATTGCAGAGGCTCGGTATCTTTTCCCAGAGATGTTTTTATATCAAGCGTGGCGTAATTGTCGCTGTTGAAGAAATAACTGACGGGAATTTCCAGAATCTTTTCCACTTCCGAGCTTATTCGATACTTGAAAGGTTTACGTGTCAGACATACTATGGGGAAAATAGTCCGGGCGAATAATGTCAGAGAGTAAGAGGGCAGGGCGCCAAGAAATTTAATGTTGAAAGGATTTAATCCTATTTCTTCCCATGACTCTCTCAGCGCGTTGGTTAGAAAAAGATGAATGAGAGATGCTGTTTCCTTGTCCCCGCCCTGAATATGTTTTGATCTTCTGCCGCGCATGGCGGGGAGCATTCCGGTTTTTATAAAGAAATTTAAAAATTTATCCCTGCTCGGTTGCAGCATTCCGCCGGGGCAACTGATGTCTCCGCCCTGGGAAACCGTATTCGATCTTTTAATGAGCTGAAAAACATATTCGGATTTGCCATAAATGTTTTTAAAATTTAGTAATAGAACGACCGCGGCTTTGAGATGGCCAGAGCTTTCTTGTCTGGATTTGTCAATCTTAAGATTCATTTCTTTGTAATCGATAGGCACCGAGGCTAATTTATCTCTTACGAAACGTGGGAAAATATATTTTTGCTGAAGCAGTGTTAAATCCATGAAACTAAATGTCCTTAAATCTGAGTTATAATTTCGGCTATTTTCTGATTATACCAGCATCTTAACGGGAATAAATCGATGAAACCGCAATGACCGCCAAATTTTTGTCTTGTAATTGTTAAAAATGCATTTTCCTGTATCCGGCAATAATCTTCATTGGGAATTACGGGATCATCCTCCGCGATAAATATTCTTACAGGTATATTCAAATTTTGAAAAGAATCATTTTTCAGTGTGTATAAATTAAAATAGTCGCGGTAAGAGCTCAGGCCGGGGAAGTAAAGCATAATGTCTTCCGTCAGTTTCATGCAGGTTCTGGCTTTCAACATTTTTGTGAAATCATATTTTCCCGGGAAAAGCCGCTGCTTTTTGATCAAAGACCGTTTCCATTTTTTCAGAAAATATTTACGATAGAAAAAATAACCGTTATCGATAGCCAAAGTAGTTTTGTATGGATCGAGAGGCGGGCTGACGGCAAAAACATGTTTTAAGTTTGCTATTGGTGTCCGGTAATGTGTCATGGCGATACGCAAAGCAAAATTTCCGCCCAAAGAGAAACCTATCAGATACGCGGGGAGTTTTTTTGAGTGCTGTGATAAATAATTTACGGCTTCGAATGTTTCTTCGAGAAGGGCACCGTGAAAAAGACCTTCGTTGAGATGGTGTGAATCACCGTGATCCCGTAAATTCAAACGGCAAATGGAAAAACCAAGATTATAAAAATAATCTCCGGCGGCCAAAATATAAGCGGAAGAAGAAGAGCCTTCCCAACCGTGCAGAAGAATAATCAAACCCCTGCTTTTTTCATGATGCGAATAAAAAGAAAGCAACTTTGATCCGGTAGATGTGGCGACAATTATCTCTTGAGAATTGTCCAGCATATAATTTTTACGGGGAGTCCGCAGTTGCGCACTGGCCATAATAGACTGGAAATGAGGGCTTCTGAAAAAGAATTTTGGTTTGAAAATTTTATCAGATGTCTTTGTGCTTTTATTCATTTCGTCTATAAAGCTCTATCTTGAAACATATTAAGGAAGGACGAGATTGTTTGTTTCACTTGTCTAGTTTCAGTAGCAGGAATTTGTTAAAATTGAGGATTACGGATCGAATTGTATCTACACTGTGTCGCAATCCTTAACATCTACTAGCAGCAAAAATTGCGACACAGTGTTAGTTTATTTCCCCTTTACGGAGCCAGGGAGTTGATTAGACCGGTCCCATTCGGACTGCCCCATCCGGTCACCAGATCGTAACCTTTTTGCGTTGAATACGCACCGTTATTGCCGCTGGTAATGTCGTGGAAGTTATTGCCATAACTTGCCCCCAATCCAATTGAGTAGATTGTAGGATTGATGAAGCCAAGCGTACCATTGCCATAAGCAACGGATTGTTGATTCACCAGCGCCAGATACCCAGCCCAGCGAGGAGCCGCAAAACTCGTGCCGCCCCATCCTCCAGCACAGGTGCCGTCATAGCAAATGTAATTGTCCGTGTTCGCTTCCGCAGCAACATCAGGAGCATTACGATAAACCTTTGACCCTTTATTGGCTGTGGTGATAACGCCTGTAGTTGTCTGGTAGCTGGGGATCGCAATTTTGTTTGGAGAAATTCCGCCGCCACTGTCGGACCATGCAGTTTCCGATTTCCAGGGGCCGCCCGCGCTGGCGGTAGTCAAGTCCGTACCACCCACTGAAGTGACATACGCATCGTCCGCTGGATAAACAGATTTTGATCTTGTATTATAAGCGCCGCTGTCGCCAGATGCCACAAACAGGGTTTGACCTTGTGCCGCGAATTCTTTGAATATCGGATCATCACTATTTGGATCAGCCGGACTCCATCCCCACGAACAGGACAATGACTTGGCAATGTTGTCCGTCGCCATCTTGTTGAAGATGCTGACGTCGCTGGTGGCTGATACGTATACAAGGACCTGGCTCATGCCCGGTGCCATCGAAATTGCCTCTTCAATGTCCAATACCTGCTCGGTGTCGTCGCACTTCCCTGTGCAACTCAAGCTGGATTTCCCGTCTGCTGATATGCCAACTATGGCAACACTATTCGTTTGCTTCACCTTGCTGAAATAGTTGTTGACGTCAGTTATGTTGTACCCGGCAAATTCCACCAGCCCGACCGATTGGCCGCTGCCGGTAAGAGCTGTTCCACCGTAATAGGCCGCCCGCATATCGCTGCCGATAAAATAGCCATTGGGGCCCGAACCTGTCGTCTTAGTGCTCTTTGCTCGTGTATCTCTCATGAGACTGGCCGGCCGCGGTATAGAGAAGTTGTCGAGGCCTGTGATATGCCACAAGGCAATAGGCGCATCCACCGTTGGTTCCCGATCCGGAGAGTAAAAAACACGATCTTCCGTCGGGTGCTGATAAACATTCATGTTCACATGGAACGCTCGTTCAATATTAACCACACGTCCCTCAACATCAACTACCATTCGATTGGGAGAAACGCCGGTCACAGTTAATCCGTTTTTTTCTGCAAAACTAATCACCGCATCATAATCTTCCTGTGACGGTCCAAACCGCTCGGTAAATTCCTCCACGCTGAGAAATTGGTGGTAGGAGGGGCTTTGCGGATTATAAATTTGGTTCAACAATTTGTCGAGTTCCGCCTCGTTGCGTAGCGGCAAAACGATGTTTAGCTGTAAAGATTGTGATGCCGGAAGCCGCTCTACCCAACTTGCCTGCCCGTTTGAAATTGCCTCATGTATATGATGCGTCTTCACCGGTTCCTGTCCATAGACCAACGCCGGCACTAAGAAGAAAATAAAAATGAATGCAGACAGTCCCCGCAAAACGGCAACTAAACTGTTTGTCCTGAATATCTTCATAATTTGCCTCCTTTAATGTACATAAACAGAAATCTTTATTTTTAGATTTTCTGTGAGGTAATTCTACTCGCTTTGAAACTTACTGTCAAATTGATTTATTTGTAATTATTGTCTAATTGTTGAGTGCCACGACATCGTAGACAATATTTCGTGCCAGGACATCGTGGACACTCAGTATTTTAACGTAACTTATATTTGAATTCCTCGACCTGAATTTTATCCAGGAAGAGTTTTAGTTTTTGTTCTTTGACATTGATTGTAGCTATCACATATTCGTGTTTTAGTTGCGGAGAGACAGGAAACATCTCGCCAAAGATATTAAGTTTCAAATCACTCCGGATGAGTCGCACCAAATGATATCTGCCAGTTTCCGGCTTTTTCAAGCGATGATTTGGCGCTTCTTTTTCTTTCGGGAAACACAGCTTTACGTTTGAGGCGGCCAGAGCTTTCAGCGGCGTTTTTCCATCAAGCTTGCTGTAACGATATCTGCTGTTGTGGCGCTGTTCGAAAACCAGCGAACCAGTTTTGAGCTCTTCTTTCGTTGCCATAACGTTCTTGTTGAGAAACATTTGCTGGTAGCGGTTATTAAAGTTTTCGATCATTCCGTTCCGCCAAGGTTCGGCCATCGGAATGAACCAAGGCTCAACGCCATAATGCAGGCACAACCTAATAAGCGGCCCCATGCCACGAGGATGTGTGGGACTGCCATAAAAAGTCATGGCATTATCAATCTGTACGTTGTTTGGTATTCCCAAACGCGACCAGATGGCCCATAAGCCGTCAATAATTGCTCGTCCAGACTTGGATAGAGATGGATACAAACCACAGCGAACAGTTGCCGTATCAATCACATTGAGGCTGTAAAACCGCACAGGGCCTTTCAAGTAGCACGGTCCGACCAGATCGGCTTGATGAGTCTGATTTGGCCTAAGCTCCGGCAACTTTGGATATGCCGTGCTTTTGGCTTCATATTTGCCTGTTCGACGGTATGTCAGCTCATGGCGGCTCAATATCCGGTTAATGGTTCTGATGGAAGGCAACGGCTTTACTCCGATGTCTTCTATTTCCCAGTGAATGGCCTGAGCGCCGCAAAACAGATCATGGTTGTAGAGATTAAGACGAATCATCTTGACTATTTCTACAACTTCTACCGGCGTGTATGTGGCAACGCCAATTGGCCGTCTAGAACGACTCTCACTCCAAGATTCATCATCGGTGTAACGCTTATTCCATTTGTACAACCATGCTTTTGACTTATTCAGGGATGTACAGATTGATGCCGGGCTTTCACCACTTTTGAATCGCTGCACAGCTAAAATCCGTTGCTGTTTGTCTTCTTTTTCTTTCATGAACACCTCCAATTTGTTTTAGATGTTCATGAAATTGCGTGGTAGCTATTCGATTGTCAAAGAACTTTGTCCACGATCTCTTGGCACATTTTTCCGTCTACGATGTCGTGGCACTCAACAATTAATAGTTAGGACTACCGCAAAAATATATTGTATTTCAGGATGCACCAAAGTGCGCTGATACCATCCCTCCAGCCAATCTTTTTTCCTTCTTCATATGTGCGTCCGTAATATGAAATGCCAACTTCATAAACTCGTATATTTTTTATTCTGGCAATTTTTGCAGTTACTTCAGGTTCAAAACCAAAGCGGTTTTCTCGAAGTTTAATGGATGTAATGATTTCAGCTCTGAATAATTTGTAGCAGGTTTCCATGTCTGTTAAGTTTAAATTAGAAAACATATTGGAAATGAATGTAAGAAAACGATTACCGATACTATGCCAAAAAAATAAGATACGGTGTGGATTTCCGCCCATAAATCGGCTGCCATAAACCACATCGGCAAAGCCGTCTAATATTGGTTGTAGCATTACATTATATTCTTGCGGGTTATATTCAAGGTCGGCATCTTGAATTATAATGAAGTCTCCTTTAGCTTTATCAATCCCGGTGTGTATCGCGGCGCCTTTGCCTTTATTTAAGGAATGTTTATAATATTCGATATTTAGTTCAGGGTTATCTTGTTTGTATCGTAGTATTTCTTCTTCCGTATTGTCGGTAGAAAAATCATTAACGATAATTACTTCTTTGTCAACACCAGCGGATAATTGCACTGCTTTTACTTTATCCAGGACTATGCGAATGGTTTTGCCTTTGTTGAATGTCGGTATTATAATTGATAGTATTTTTTTGATAAGAACCCCCTTTTTGTGTGGGAAAGTATAGGAACTCCTGTCTTCTTATTCAGTGCTCATATAAACCTTTTTTGCCCTTTCGGCAAGCATCAAAGAAGGGGGGACCACAATGGTATATCATCATAAAACCTCATAAAACCTTACATTGAATTGTCGTCCTCCAGCGTTGAAGGCGCGCCTGAACTGAGAAATATAAAATGGTTGAATCCTAAATTAACATGTGGTTCAATTATCTCGGCGACGCCATTGAAAAATTATTTGAAGATAAAGTTGTGGCGCAGAAGATTAAAAGAAGCTATGGTTCAGTAAAATCAATTCCATTTGCCGATGAAAAAAATAGATTCGGTCGTCATTATCAATATTTGAGTAAAACGATTGTACTGCATTAATCAGAGGGATTTCATGAATGGAAGCAAATTCTGATTCCGCCGTAATATCAAAATACTTCATCTGGTTTTTGACTGTAGTCATAGTTCTTTTATTTATAGCACTCTATATGCAGGGGCGATGGTGCGTGCAGAAGGGTGAATTGGCGGATACGGATTGCTACACACGGCTGAATCGCGTTGTTCAGTTGCATGAAAGCGGTAAATGGTATGATTCCAATTATCCCAGAAGCAATGTCCCCTTTGGTGAAAATCTTCACTGGACAAGGCCGCTCGACGTTTTGCTGTTAACGGGTGCATGGCTTGCATCACCGTTGACAGATTTCAAAACCGGCCTGTTTTGGTGGGGGGTTTTAATCAGTCCCTTTTTACTGGCGGCTTCTTTAATGATTCTTCCATGGACCTTTCGGCCCATGCTTTCTGATGACTCAAATCTAACAAGTTTACTGTTTATTTTTCAATTTGGAGCAATGGCAGCTTATAGTATCGGCAGGCCCGATCATCACTCTTTGCTGGGATTAATATTTATTATCAACATAGGTCTTATTTTAAGACTCATTCTGGGCTCATTGAACAAAACTCTCTGCTTTATAGCAGGAATGGCGAGTGCCTTCTCCTTGTGGATCCATGTAGAATCCTTGCTACTTATTTTTCTGAGTTTCCTGTTGCTAGGTCTGTTCTGGATTTTCGATGATGATAACGATGACTTTATCCGTAAAAATGTGTATTACTCCATAGCCCTTTTTGTTTTTACCGGTGCCGCACTTATTCTGGAATATCCCTGGTATAATTTGAAAAGCATTGAATATGACGAAGTATCACTGGTTCACTGGTTCATATTTGGCCTCGTAAGTCTTTTTTGGATCGTCGTATTTTCTTTGAGACGCCACCATGTGTTTCCCGAACAAGGCCGCACTTGGCGTTTTATAATTTCTTCGCTTGGCGCAGCAACGGTGGCTCTATGTTTATGGCTTTTCTTCCCCGCTTTTTATCGGGGAGGTTATGCTGATATTGATCCGAGGATTGTACCGATCTGGCTCAATAAGGTTGTGGAAGTGCAGCCTCCCCTGAGTAGGGATTTTCTAATACCATTAATTCAACTCTTGAGTTCCGCCGTTATGGGTATCTTGTATATTATTTTCATTCTCTGGAAAGAACCTGATAAAAACCTGAAGGGGTGGATATTTATTTTATCGGGAATCCTGTTATTCGCGTCGGCCGGAATTTTTGAAAGAAGACTTTTACTGTACGGGAATATTGTTACTTTAGCTCCTCTTGCTGCCATATTGGGCAGGATGCTAAGATGGGAAGTCAATCATGTAAAGCTTTTATTTAGAGTTTTCATTTTGCCCGTCACGATTATATCTTTTTGTGTCGTTTTTCTTTTGCCGGGTATTATTTGTGGGAAAATTGTAGAGAAAAATGATGAGTCAAGGCAAAAGGAAAAAGTCGTTCCGCTTTCACAATTATGTGATGCGCTCAATAAACTTGATGCCGGGCAAGCCCGTAAAATCCGGATATTGGCGTTCATCGATTACGGTCCTCAAATTTTGTATCGAACCCGCTATGAAATTATTGGCACCCCCTATCATCGTAACGCACAGGGGATCCTTGATACGTATAAAATTATGACAGCAAAATCCGATGACGAGGCGCACGAATTAATCCGCAAAAGAAAGATTGATATGATCCTCGTCAGTAATGCTTCAAACGAAAGGAATTTTTATTCTGCCGCCCCCCAACAGTCCACTTTTTATAACCGTCTCCAAGTGGACGGTTATCCGGATTGGCTAAAGGCTATTAAATTGTCGCCCAACTTATTTACCTCGTACAGACTATTTCGAGTTATGAGATAAAATACTCTTCGTGGTCAATATTTGATTAGCGTAAAAGACCGCCGAAGCGTGCCGATGCTATCACCCCATTGTAAAAAACGATTATGAGGGTGAGGTTAGATGAAGTTTAATGAGAGCAAGGCCAGGCTAACTATTGGATAATATACACTGCTTTAAAAATGAGAAGCGGACAAGTTCGTGAAATAATTCCTTGACATACAAGAACAAAAGTATTAACATAAAGCGTAAGGTTTTTACGGAGGGGGCAGTTATGAACCAAAAGATCAGAAACCGTAGAAAAATTAAATATTTCTACAACGATGAGACCGGGGTGTTTGCTGTTATTGCAGCTATTCTCATGCCTGTCATTCTGTGTTTTTTTGCCCTGGCTATCGATGTTGGTCATCTCATGCTTGTGAAAAGCCAACTCCAGAACGCGGCAGACACGGCCGCATTATCTGCGGCAGATCAATTTACTTCAACAAGTTGGAACGAATCAGAAGTCCTAGCCGCAGTGACTGCGGCACAAAACGCAATGGGCCTCAATACAGCGGATGGCGTTCCACTCACCGCAGACAACCTGATGTATGAGGCTTACACAATGAATAGTTTGCCGACTCTCAAGATAACAATCAATCAAACTGTTCATAATTGGTTTGGGGCAGCAATAGGGAAATATACTTCCAAAGTTTCCGCTACGGCAATGGCAGTTTGTCAATCTTGTGCTGTTTCGGGTACTACGGGTACTCCTTCACAGGGATCCATATCTTCACGACGAATCAACCAATTCTTCAGCCATAATTCTGCATCGAATCAAACAAATCTTCGCGGCGTGCAGTGGTTTCAAAGCCCCCCCTCGGGCCCGGGCAACATTACACTTACCGTGATGTCAGGAAATACAGGGAGGCCATCTTGGGGATCGCAGTTCCTGCCGTGGCAGCAGTTTCAGCAGTCTCAGCCGTCCATTGTAGGGTATGTCAGCTTTAATGTTACTGCTGTTTCTACTAATAGTTATGGAAATCATTACGGTAATCATTACGGTAATCATTACGGTAATTATCCTACAATAACCGGCTATTTCAACCCGAGTGGAATATCTACGACTCCGCCTGTCTCGTCTGCCTCGTCGGGAAGCTCCAATTCTCCCAAATATGCCCAGCTTGTGAACTAAAGGAGAGACGACGACCGATTTTTTAAGAACTTTAAAATACGGGTGGTGATGGGGCGGGGTAAGCCTGCGGCAATAATCATCCGTTGATATGATTAATAAAAATTTTTTTACAATATAGGGGAAATGTTATGCAGAAAATAAAAAAATTTCTAAAGGATGAAGAAGGCGTGACGGCGATTGAGTATGCTCTTATTGCTGCGGTGATTGCGCTGGGCCTACTCGCGACTCTCCAATCTGTGAGAACTGCAATCATGAGTGTCTTCAATAACATTGCAGGACAGTTGCAATCGCAATAATAAATAGTTGAAGATTTTAAATCTTTTATTTTTGTACAGTGTCCTGTTTATTGCTTGTGTGACCGACATCCGGAGCAACCGGATTCCCAATTGGCTCACCTTGACGGCCATGATCACAGGGCTTGGTCTCAATATAATCTCTGCAGGTATTGACGGTTTTTTATTTGGCATGGAGGGACTTCTTCTTGGCATAGGAGTTTTTGTCGTCTTTTATCTTAGGGACGGCATGGGAGCGGGAGACGTGAAGCTGATGGGTGCGGTGGGATCGGTGCTCGGACCGCAAATGACGCTTTACGCGGCTTTTTGCAGCGCCCTTGCCGGTGGCATCTACGCGTTGGCCGTCATCATGTTTCATCCGCGCGCCGGCGCGACAAGGACTGCCCTTGTGGAAATGATCAAAGAATTTGTTTATTCACAAAACTTGAAGTACGACAAACCTCAAAATGCGGAAAAACCTCCCAAACTCTGCTACGGTGTGGCAATTGCCGTCGGCACCATTGCGGCAGTCGCACTGAAAGGATGATACCAATTCGCATTCATTCGTCTACCTTTGTTGGCACAGCCTGCCCCAGTGAAGGCCGGGGTCATTGGCTCCTCGACGTATATTAGAATACGCCTGCGTCGCCTCTTCCTTGCCCCACTGAAATGGGACAGTTCAACTAACGAATTTCAGTTCTCTTCGTTCCTGCAATTCGAGTTTCACTGCCGCCTCGGTATACTTTTGACTGCAAATTGGGATGAGATCGACAGCGCATATCCTCATAATCCTGTGCGGATGGTTTTAACCGGAAGCACATTCCAAGACCTTTGCAAAACTGCATAAAACCATCAATTATGTCATACCGACGAAGGGACTGTAGCATAGTCATTCTTTGTCATTCCGTGCAAGCGAAGCGCGACGATAAGCCTGCCCCGTGCTTGACACGGGGGAATCCAGTAGTTTTGAACTGGTTCCCGTCTTTCGACGGGACGACGTCTGGATGCCGGTTTTCACCGGCATGACGGTGTTGATGGTATTTTCTGCTATTACGACACAGTCTCGAAGGCCGGCGGTGTGCCCCTTAAGGGTATATCCAGAACTATCAATCATTTCCTAGTGTGGTGTTATTCTGAAATCTTGTCATATCGACCAACGGGAGATATCTTGTATATTCTAATGATCATTAAGATTTCTCGCTTCGCTTCGAAATGACACAAAAACGAATTACGACACAGTCTGTGACGGGAGATGGGTGGGGTGAGGGGATTATCGTTTTCAATGTCTATTTTGGGGCGGCAATGATTTTATGTTGTCAACGATTTTATTGACATAAAAATTAAATTATGAGATTATTCCCAAAATAAAGTATATAAATACAACGCAGATAAGTTTTTGTTTTTCATTTAAGAGAGGAAGAAGAGTGAGGCGATGAAAAAAGACATATCTTTGTTATTATTGATTGCGGGAGTAATCGTAGCCCTTCTGGCGGGAGCAGGCACCTTTGTCTGGTTGCAGAAACGGGCAGCCATTCAGAACCGTGCGGTTGTGACACGGTCTGTTGTCGTAGCGGCGACCGATATACCATGGGGCAAAGTATTGGATGCGGCGCAGGTAAAAACGGTATCTTTTCTCAAGACCAGCCTGCCTCAAGGAAGCTTTTCCGAACCTTCGGACGTCATAGGCAGGACCCTTCTTTACCCGGTAAAGGAGGGAGAGCCTTTGTTTGACTCGCAGCTCGCACCGACTTCAGTGAAGACAGGAGGGGTAAGCGCTCTCATTTCCCCGAATAAACGGGCCATGGCGGTTAGTGTTGACAAGGTGATCGGTGTGTCAGGCTTCATCAATCCGGGGAGCCACGTAGACGTGCTTGTAACCATCAGCCGTCAGTCTGGAGACGAAGGCAGACAACTTCCCGTTGTTACCAAGACGGTTTTGGAGAATGTACGTGTTCTGGCTGTGGGTACAGAGACGGAAAGAATCGGCAAACCGGATAAACCCGGCTTCGTGGATGTAATCACCCTGGAAGTTACACCCGGCGAAGGGGAGAAACTGGCGCTGGCTGCAACGGAAGGCAAGGTGATGCTGGCTCTTCGCAATCCTGCCGACATGGATGAAGTGACGACAAAAGGTGTCACAGTACCTGTGCTTCTTTCTTCACCCGGCACTCCAATGGAAAGTCCGGTGGTTGTTGCCAGACCGGTTCGCGCTCATGTGGCTAAAAAACGGGCAGTCGTGGTGAACGAGACAAAACCAACGGTCGTGGTGAGCGAAAAAAAGCAGGCGCTTGTCGTTCAGGGTATCAGGGGGACGACGGTAAACGAATATAAGTTCGAAAAGGAGGGAGAATAATGATGCTCAGGAAAAGAAGAAATCGAACAGTCCTTCTTTTACTCATTCTTGTGTTCTTTCTGATCTTTCCGGTTGCGAGCATGGCCGATGGTCCGGAACGTGTGAGAATCAACCCGGCAAATCCGGAAAATCTTACCGTACCTTCCGGGAAATCAGTGATCCTGGAAAGTAAAACGCCGATAAAGAGGTTCTCCATAGCTGAACCTCGAATTGCGGATGTCATCATCCTCACGCCCTGGCAGATCTACGTCACGGGAAAATCGCCGGGAGTCACAAGTCTCTGCTTCTGGGGAGAGGGGAATAAACTCTCTGCGGTCTTTGATGTGGAGGTGACAGCCGATGTAGCTTCTCTAAAGGACAAAATCCATAAAATCTTCCCCTATGAAAAAGGTGTTCAAGTTACGGCGACGCAGGATGGTATTATTCTCTCCGGGGAGGTCTCGAATGCGACAACCCTGTCTCAGTTGCTCTCCGTAGCTGGTTCATACCTGCCTCCGGGCAAGCAAGGCGAAAAAGGCGAATCGGATAAGCAGAAATTAATCAACCTTCTGGAAGTGGGAGGTGTTCAGCAGGTAATGCTGGAAGTGAGGGTCTCCGAAATGTCAAAAACTCTCATTCGGCAACTGGGCATCAATTTCAGTGCGATAGGCCGTCAGGGAACAGATGGGTCTCTATCTTTTATCAGCACGCTTGTTGATCCGACTACAAATCCTCTTTCAACCATTATCAATGGCACGAGGATAAGTCAGGACGTAACATATACAGCCTTGATAGATGCTCTGGAGGAACACGATCTGCTCAAGGTCCTTGCAGCGCCGACGCTCATCACCATGAGCGGCAAAAAGGCCAATTTCCTTGCGGGAGGTGAATATCCCATTCCGGTTCCGGGCACCGCAACAAGTTCCACTACCATAGAATACAAGACGTATGGCGTGGCGCTCAATTTCCTTCCCACTGTCTTGGGCAAAGGGAGGATCAATATGGAAGTGGCGCCGGAGGTCTCTGATCTGGACTACACAAACGCTGTTAGCCTTTCAGGCTACGTCGTGCCTGGTCTCACGCTAAGGCGCGTTTCGACGAACATCGAGCTTGCCGACGGTCAGAGCTTTGCCATCGCCGGCCTTCTCAAGGATGAAGTGAAGGATATAGTAAAAAAATTCCCATTTTTCGGAGATATTCCCGTCCTTGGAGCACTATTTAAGAGCTCTGATTTCCAGAAAAATCAGACAGAGTTGGTCATCATCGTAACCCCCCACCTTGTGAAGCCTGTTGATATGGCGAAGCAGACGCTGCCGACTGACCAGTATGTGGAGCCCAACGATCTGGAATTCTACGGCCTTGGTCTTGAAGAGGGAATACAAAGCGAACGACAGAGGACTTTTATAGGCTCCGGTTCATCGGTTTCTGTTCCAGCGGTTACCGGAGGTGGAGGACTGGATGGTGATTTTGGTCACATTATACCATAAGGAGGCAAGGATGAAACGTTTGTTCTTTTTATTTGCCTGTACAATAGCGGTCATTGCCCTTCTGAGCGCATGTGCTGCCAGTAGGCTTGATATGGATTACGGGACGTCGTACAAATTATTAAAGATCAATCAGGTACTCAATCCCTATGCGGAGGAAAACACGGAGCCTGTCGATGGCTTAAGCGGGATTGCGGGGCAGAACCTGATGGACAGATATTACGCTGGTTTTGAAGAAAAGAAAGCCTCGCAGCAACCGGCGTACACGCTTCCCGTCGGTGGCATCACGTCAGGACAATAATATTCGGCAGAGGGGAGATATGAGAAGATCAAATGAACGCGGCGTCTCGGCTGTTGAGTTTGCGCTGCTGCTGCCGTTGTTTTTGATTATACTGTTCGGCATAATTGAATTCTCCTTTATGCTTTATGATAAGCAACTGATTAGTAACGCGAGCAGGTCGGGGGCTCGAACCGGGATTTTGGCTACTACACCGCGTCCCGGTCTTTCCGATATTCAAACGGCGGTTTACAGTTCGCTGCAGGATTCTAATGGCAAATGTCTCCTTATTACCTTTGCGAGTGGTAGTAGTGGTAGTTGTGCTAATAATGTGACGGTCGACGTCGGCTCGTTATGTACCGATTCCAACGTCCCCTCAACTGGCCTACAGGTGACTGTGACCTACCCCTATACTTTTTTGATGCTCGGCAAGGCATCATTCGGCGGGATTGCCAATCCTGTCTTGACGGCCAGTACGACGATGAGATGCGAATAGAATTATCGGTGAAGAAAGCAAATGAGAGCGGTAAATACGATAGTACGGGAGATCTTTGCACAGCGGCATAAAACAAACAACATTGTCATTCCCGCGAAGAGACTGTGTCGCAATAGAAAAAATGTCATTCCGAACGTATGTGAGGAATCTTAAAACGCTAAATTTATTGAGGTCAAGATTTCTCGCTTCGCTTCGAAATGACACAAAAACAAATTACGACACAGTTTCGAAGGCGGGGCTCCACCGGAACTAAAGAATAATTTGTCGAAAGGAAAATAGGAAGTAATGGGGAATAATGAGTTGACCGTGCGGTTGGAAAATACCAATTTCCGTACGAAAGAAGATCTGACTCAAATCATTCGTTCGGTCGAAGGACTCGAACTCATAGATTCAACAGTCCCCTGTAATCTTATGATTTTCGAGGTGGGCCGGGATGTGGAGAAAGATTTCCTGCGTCTGAGCGAGATTCGGGCCTCCGGTGAAGCTGGGGAGATTTTTCTCACCGCGTTGCAGGCGGATTCCAACCTTTTGCTTCGGGCCCTCCGCACAGGGGTAAAGGAATTCTTCCCGCAGCCGCTCAAGAAGGATGACGTGACGGTGGCGCTCCTGAAATTTGTTCAGAAAGAACGCGTGGGCAAGGATATAAAAATCACGAAGGGAAAAGTCTTCACTGTCTTCGGAACAAAGGGCGGTGTTGGAACAACGACGATGGCTGTCAGCCTCGCGACAGGCATTGCGCATTTCAAAAAGCATCCTTCCGTTGCTCTGGTGGATATGAATCTGTTTTCCGGAGATGTTACGCTCTTTCTCAACCTGAAGTCCTCATTCAACTGGGCCGAGGTTTCCCGCAATATCTCGCGGCTGGATGCCACGTATTTGATGACGATACTTCAACAGCACGAAAGCGGGATATATGTACTGTCGGCGCCGGTCATGATCAAGGAAGAGGCCGGTATGACGCCCGAATTTACAGCAAGGGTGGAAAGGGTGCTGGATCTCATGCGTTCCCTGTTCGACTTTGTTATTATTGATGGCGGTCTGTTGCTGGGGCAGATATCGACGTATTTCATCGGCATATCGGATAAAGTACTGCTTGTTACCATACCGACCATGCAGGGAATCATCAATCTCAAAAAATTGATAGATGTTTTCTACGATCTCGGTTACCCGGCTGCTAGCACGATAGCAGTGATGAACCGCTACAACCAGAGATACGGTGTTTCCGTGGATGAAGTGCGCAAAATGGTCAAAAAGGACATAAGATGGAATATACCCAACGATTTCCGGGAAACGGTAAACGCTATCAATACCGGCGTGCCGCTTGTAAAGAGCGCTTCAAACGCTGAGATAACGAAGAGAATACTGGAACTGGCTGCCGAGCTTTCGAGCGCAGAACCTGTTAAGGACAAGGAGAAAAAATCTTTTTTTAGCCGGTTCTAAGCGCGGGAATTTCTAACAATGGGGGAAAAGTTTGGATAAACGTAAGAGTACCACACAACAGGTTTTTACACAGACGAATGAATATAACGAGATGAAGTTGAGGCTCCACGAGCGTCTGCTCGATATTCTCGATCTTTCATTGATAGATTCTCTCGATGCAGCAACGCTGAAGCGGGAGATAAGAAAAGCTGTGGAATACCTCTTCTCCAAGGGGGAGGTGACCCTTCCCCTGAATGCGAGGGAAAAGGAGCTTTTCTATCAGGAGATACAGGACGAAGTGCTCGGACTCGGTCCCATTGAGCCTTTCATGCATGACCCGACGGTTACCGACGTGCTGGTGAATACTTACAGGCAGATCTATGTGGAACGCTCCGGGAAGCTCGAACTTACCGGCGTTCGCTTCAAGGATAATATTCACCTGAAGAAGATCATCGACAGAATTGTTTCGGCGGTGGGACGCCGGATCGATGAGTCCTGTCCCATGGTGGATGCCCGGCTCGCTGATGGTTCCCGTGTCAACGCGATTGTTCCGCCTTTGTCCATAGACGGCCCCATGCTTTCGATCAGACGCTTTTCTGCTGATCCTCTGGAAATGGATGATCTCATCGGCCTGGGTTCGGTCAGCCCGGACATAGCGATTTTACTGCAAGGTATCGTGAAAGCGAGACTCAATGTGCTGATTTCCGGCGGTACCGGTACCGGGAAAACGACGCTTCTCAATGTATTATCACGCTTTATTCCAAGTGACGAACGCGTCGTCACTATTGAAGACTCGGTGGAACTTCAGCTCAAGCAGGAGCATGTGGTGCGTCTGGAGACAAGACCTCCAAACATCGAGGGCGTGGGTGAAATCACCCAGCGTGATCTTGTCAGGAATAGTCTTCGCATGCGGCCGGACCGGATTATTGTGGGCGAGGTGAGAGGAGATGAAGTCGTGGATATGCTTCAAGCCATGAACACGGGCCATGACGGGTCGCTAACCACCATCCACGCCAATTCACCACAGGATGCGCTTTTAAGACTGGAAACGCTTGTGGCAATGTCCGGACTCAATATTCCCAATGAAGCTGTGAGAAGATATATAAGCTCGGCGCTGGATGTGGTCATCCAGGTTTCCCGCATGATGGATGGCAGCAGAAAACTGATTTCATTTCAGGAAATCGTCGGCATGGAAGGAAATACGATCTCGATGCAGGAAATTTTCTGCTATGAACAGACAGGCCTTGATTCCAAAGGCATGCTCGAGGGAAGCTTCCGTGCGCAAGGAGTGGTGCCCCGGTTCTTCGAAAAATTCAAAACCTACGGCATCAATGTTTCCTACGAACCGTTCCAGATGTCCAGGACCGGACTTGTCGGTATTCAAAAAAGATGATGATGACTTTTTTCATAGCGACTGCGATTGCCATCGCAGTTTTCTGCATCATAGAGGGACTCATCCTTTTTCTGAAGGATAAATCAACCCCTGAAATCAAGCGGATAAAAAAGCAGCTTAAAGAGATCTCAAATCAAGGCAGGGAAGAGGTGTCTCTCATGGGGCAAACACGCCCCTTAAGCAATGTGCCGTGGCTCAACAAATTTCTCTCCCGCATTCCTCTTGTGATAAAAATGGATAATTTTCTTATCCAAACGGGCACATCTTATCCGCTTGCAGTCTTCCTGCTCGTCTCTGTGATTCTCGCCCTCGGCGGTTTTATTTTGCTGTTAATGATTTCAAAAGGCTTTCTAGTGCCTCTTCTGGGGTTTGCTTTTGGTTTTGTCCCCTTTTTCTTTCTTAGAAGTATGAAAGCAAGGAGACTGAAGAAATTTGAGGAACAATTACCCGATGCTCTGGGTATGGTAGCCCGATCTCTTCGGGCGGGTCACGCGCTGGTTGGCGGTTTGGAGATGGTGGGACAGGAGTTTCCCGAACCTCTTGGACCCGAGTTCACCATAATTGTAAATCAGATAAATTTCGGCGTCGGTGTGGAACAGGCCCTGCGGAACCTGGCCATGCGTATTGATAGTCCGGATATCAAGTTTCTGGTGGTTTCCATCATCATTCAGAGAGAAAGTGGCGGCAACCTCAATGAGATAGTTGATACCATCGGCAGGCTCATTCGCGAACGATTCGTTCTCAGAGGCAAGATTCGTACCCTCTCGGCGGAGGGGAAGCTCTCGGCCATTATCCTGTTTGCCATGCCGATCGTTGTGGCCTCCGCGTTGTTCTTGTTCAATCCCGATTATATTGGAGTGTTGGTGTTCGAACCTTTAGGGCGTTTGCTTCTTTTTTTAGCGGTGATAATGATGTTTTTCGGCATAGCGGTTGTAAAAAAGATGATCAATATAAAAGTGTAGAGGAGAAAAGTAGTGGCTGTTGTAATAGCAGTGAGTGCTTTTATTGCTGTAATGCTCTTCTTTATGAGCATCTACATGATTTTGCGCGAAAGAAAACAACGGGCTGATCTGGCGGAAAAGATTAAAGACTTTTCGAAAACAACCGACGCCATCTTTGAACGGGAGAAACAGGATCTTCCGACAAAACCTTTGTCTCGATATTTCATTGGCATGATCCGATATCTGGGTAATGTTGTGAAACCGAAGGAGACAAAGGAAATATCCACTCTCCAGAAGAAATTTTTGAAAGCAGGCATCCGCAGTAGGAACGTGATCATTACTTTTTTCGGCGCCAAGGTGATTTGTGCCGCTTGCCTGTCTATGGGTTTTGCATTTGTTGTTTTCTTCAGTTTGCATATTTCCGCGCTTCAAGCCGTTACGCTGCTGCTGGTCGTTTGTCTGATCGGTTTCTATCTCCCGAACCTGTGGTTGTCTCTAAAAACATCCCGGAGACAGGATGAATTTTTGCGGGCTTTTCCGGATGCGCTTGATCTTCTTGCCGTTTGTGTTGAGGCCGGCATGGGAATTGACGCCGCAATCAAGAGGGTGGGTGACGAGATGCGGCTCAGTAACAAAGTCTTAAACGATGAATTTAATCTTCTCAATCTGGAGATACGGGCGGGCAAAGAGCGTAAGGAAGCCATGAGAAGCATGGCCGACAGGATAGACCTCGAAGACGTGAGCAGTTGGGTGGCTATGTTGATCCAGACCGATAAGTTTGGCACAAGCATCGCCCAGGCCCTTCGTATTCACTCGGATTCGCTGCGAATAAAACGTTCGCAGCGGGTCGAGGAAATGGCGGCAAAACTTCCCGTGAAACTGCTCTTTCCAACCATTCTTTTCATATTTCCCGCACTTTTTTTGGTAATGCTGGGGCCGGCGGTGATACGGATACTGAAATTATTATCGCAATAAAAAACCGGAGGAATCATGATAAAAAGGAAAAAAGATAAAATGAACCGTTGGAAGCGTTTTGCCATAATTTTTCTGACAGGGATGGTCTTAATTATTCTCTGCGGTTGCGCTACGGGAAAAGATCAACAGACGGTGATGAATGATTATAAAGCAAAGATGGTAGACCTGCAACAGAAAAAGGCATTGGCAGCCAGGGCTCCTGAGCAGGCTTTGCCGGCCGGTTACGAGGCAACCGCGGAAATGTTTGAACAAAGGGGAGATAACTATGTGCGGCAGGGCGATTCTGTTGCCGCAGTTGCCGAATACCAGAAGAGTCTGGACAGAGATCCTTTGAGAACAACTGTCCGTTACAAAATGGGGAAGATTTTGCTCGGCCAGGGATTGCCGGAAGATGCCCTTAAGGAATTTGATCAGGTCATTGTCAGGGAGCCCAGTAATGCTTCCGCGCACCAGGGCAGGGCAAAGGTGCGCTTTCTTCAGAGAAAGTTAGATCTTGCCAAAAGCGACCTTAATGAAGCTATCAAGTTTGATAACAAACTTTGGCAGGCTCATGCACTGCTGGGCATAATTTTAGATACCGAGAAGCATCACGCCGAGGCGGAGGAGGAATACTTGAAAGCGCTTGCGATCCAGCCTGATTCTGCAGCGGTTTACAACGATCTGGGGATATCCCGGTATACCGCCGGAAGATTCGACAAAGCTGTAGACGCTTTCCTTAAGGCTTTTAATATTGACCCGGGCAATAAGCGTATTTGCAATAATCTTGGCCTGGCTCTCTACAGGATCGGGAATACTTCAGATGCCCTGGAGGCCTTTAAGAAAGGCGGCAGTGAGGCAGCTGCTTATAATAACATCGGCTATCTCCATATGAAAGATAATAAATACGATAGTGCCCTTGCCGCTCTCGAAAAGGCGATAAGTGCTAACCCTTCATACTACGAGCGGGCGCAGAGAAATCTTGACAAGGTGAAGGCGGCGCTGAAAAAGTCCAAGAGCGGGCGGGATAACTCTGATTGGAATTAGGAAAGATAAAATACATTATAAAACAGGCTCTTAGGCTTCGGTAAATTAATGTTGTTTTCCGGTTGTCGGGAAGCTAATAATTGCAACTAAAAAAATTTATTGTTCAATGCAATTATTTATTTGCATTTAAACAGAATTCGTTGTACATTTACACCAAATGTGTGTGAAAATATTATAACTTGCGGTACGTTAATAGATTAAGGAGGGGCAATATGAAAAAGATATTTTTATTAATGGCAATCTTATTTGCATTACTGGTTGCCGGATGCGGCGGTGGTGGTGGTGGTGCTGGAGTTGCGCTTCAATCCATAACGGTGACACCCGACTTATCAGGGGTGACTCCTGAGCCGACGCAAACTGCCGGTTCGTCTACTATTTACAAAGGGCAGAATTTACCGTTTACGGCAACCGGAAAATATTCAGATGGTAGCACTGCGGATATTACCACGCAGGTTGTGTGGACGTCTGATAGTGATGATGTAACCATCTTAAGTCAAACCGGCGCGAGCAGTGGCATGGCATATGGCGCGGCCGAAGGAGCTGCAAACATCACGGCATCGCTCAACGGCGTTACTTCGACGGCTTCTCCCGTTACAGTGCTGGGGGCAGTCCTCACTGAAATTGACATTAGCCCGGATACGCTTTCCGTACTTCCTCTCCCCGCAGGATATACACAGCAGTTCACGGCGACCGGTATTTATACCGACGGACCCGTGGATGTGACTAATTTGGCTACTTGGACTTCAATTCCTAGCGGTGATGGTGGTTCCGCGACCATTAACTATAATGGCGTTAACGGTTTGGCATACGGCGTGAATGCAGGCACTGTAAACATCAAGGCATCGCTCACCGACCCCACCACCGGTACCTTTACAGATAATGTCATCCTTACGATTAGTAATGCAACGCTGAGTAATATAGTGGTGACGGCCAGCTATTTATCAATTGCCGCAGGAGTTCCGGATCAATTTACAGCTACGGGGTATTTTAGCGACGGTACTCAACGGGATATGACCACGCAGGTTGCCTGGAGTTCTTCAAATACAGGTGTTGCGACCATTGATCCTTCGTCAGGTGTGGCAACCGGCGTTGCGGGTCCAGGCACCACGACCATCACAGCTACGTATAATGCCGTTCCCTACACCGCCAACCTTGCGGTGACGGCTGCAACGCTTAGTAGCCTCACGGTCACTGCTGATACGACCATTCAGGTAGGAGGCACGGAACAGTTCGATGCTTCATTAATCGATTCCGACGGTAATCCATATGACGTGACTGCTTTTGCTACCTGGAGTGCTACGGATCTCCATGGACACAATGTGGCGACCATTGACGCTGACGGCTTGGCAACCGGCTTGAGCGTTGGCACCTCAACCATCACGGCAAGCTGGTTAACCCTCACAGGGTCTACCACCCTTACCGTGTCGAACGCATGGCTCGTTTCCATAGCGGTGACACCTGCCAATGGGACCTTTGTTGTGGGGTGGCCGGTGCAATTTACGGCAACGGGAACTTATTCGGATGGCTCAACCCGCGATATTACAAGACAAGTGATGTGGAAATCTTCATCAAGGAGCCTTGCGCGCGTCAGTAATTCCTATTTTTCCAAAGGTGTGGTTACCCCCAGAGCTGCCGGTACACCCACTATTACGGCCACGGATCCTCGTTCTCGTATATCGGGAAGTACAACGCTCACCGCAGTAGTGGCTACTTTGCAGACTATTACGATAACGCCGGCCGACAGTAGTGTCGCTGCCGGCAGTACTCTGCAATTCACGGCAACAGGAAACTTCTCGGGCGGCTATACCGAGGATATAACGAACTCCCCGTATCTGTATTGGAGTTCGTCGGATAGAACAATTGCCTCCTTCTATTATTGGTGGTGGTTCTGGTTCTTCAATAATCACTCTCAGGGACTTGTGCGGGGTATTAGCGCGGGCGGTCCTGTAACTATCACGGCAACAGTGAGATGGTGGGACGGGTCTGCTATAAATGTTTCCGGCACTACATTGCTTACGGTAACACCATAAAGCATCGGTAAATCCTGCTGCGATCAGAGTGTTTTGATCGCAGCAGGAAAATTTTTGCCGATTAAAATTAAAAATTATTTGGATGGCGGCATTTTATTAATCCGGAAAACGGATTCTAAAATGGCGCCATTTTTTATCCCCAAAATAGACATTGAAAACGATAATACCCTAAAAACTTCCATCCCCTGAGACTGTGTCGCAATAGCAAAGAATGTCATTCCGAACGTATGTGAGGAATCTTAAAACGCTGAATTTATTGAGATCAAGATTTCTCGCTTCGCTTCGCTTCGATATGACAATGTTTCATTGCGACACTACACTAGAAGGACTAATCCTGTTAAAAAAATTTCAGGATGTAAAATTAAAGGTTAAGGGTTTGATAACCTTAATTTATTATTGGAATTTACTGTGAATATTTATCTTGACAGTCCCCTTAAAAGTCATTATAAAAATTAAATTTAAACAGCGTCACACAAAAATGAATTTCTAATTTTTTACTACGCTGAGGCGCCGTCAAGTGTTTGTCGAACAGATAATTATCCGTTAAGGAGGATTTTAATGAGGGTATTCAGATATGTAGCATTAGCGGTTATCTTTTTCTTGATATGGTCTGGTCCGATTTTTGCTGCTCCACCTGTTGCTCCAACTGACGCCGGCCAGCTTTTGCGCGAGCAGGAACCGCAGCGCCAAATTCCTCAGCGTATGCCGGAACAGCAGGAAACAGTGGAACACCCGGTCTTGACGGATACAGGCGTCAAGGTAACGGTCAAGGACTTTCGTTTCACTGGATTTGGCAACCTGGCCACCCATGATGAACTTTATCCCCTGGTTTCGAACGCTGTTGGTAAGGAGCTGAGTTTTCAGGAACTCCAGGCATTAGCAGATAAAGTGACCGATTATCTCAAAAAGAAGGGATATTTCCTGGCCCGTGCCTATTTGCCCAAACAGGATATTACTGACGGCATTATCGAGATCGCCGTTTTACAGGGACGCCTGGAAAGTCAACCGCAGATTCTTCGGGATAAAGATGTGCGCATTCGGGAAAGTGTTCCCATGAATATTCTTCAGGGCGCTTTACCGATTGATGAACCTCTTCAGGAAAGACAACTGGAGAGATCCATCCTGTTGTTGAATGATCTCCCGGGAATTTCGGCAAAATCATTTTTGGACGCGGGCTCCACTCTTGGCTCAACAAAGCTCACCGTCAATATGGATGAAGGGCGCCTTATCAGCGGAGCCATCTGGGGAGATAATTACGGTAACCACTGGACGGGTGACTGGCGCGGCAACGGCATGTTTTTTCTGAATGATCCCTTTCGGATAGGTGATCAGTTGTCCCTTCAGGCAACAGGTTCCGAGGGAGTCTATCAGGGGCGCGTCGGCTACTCATTGCCGCTTGGTTCACAAGGACTGCGCGCCAACGTTGCCGTGGGTTACATGGACTATAAGGTGGATGATTCGCTCTCCCCTCTGGACGCCAAGGGCGACGCTCTTACCGCCAATCTGGGATTCAGTTACCCGATTATACGCAGCCGCACCGATAATCTGATGGCGACGCTGGGTTATGAATACGATAAATTCGAGGATGATCTTCTCGGCGCTCAAATCGACGGAAAGCAGAAGCATTCGGCTACCGCGGGACTGGTGTGGGATTTCTATGATCGTTTCCTCGGAGGAGGATACAGCTCTGTAAAATTGACGGGTACGGAGGGTTACCTCGATCTTTCAGGTGTTGAAAGTTATGAATTAGCGGATTCTTACGGACCCCAGACCAATGGAAGTTTCACCAGGTTTAATGTCAGCCTGAACCGTCTTCAGCGCGTGATGAATAATGTGACATTAAACCTGTCTTACAGCGGGCAGTTTGCCTTGAACAACCTGGATTCGAGTGAAAAGTTTATCTTGGGCGGGCCTTATGGCGTGCGCGCCTATCCGGTGGGGGAAGCGCCCTGTGATGAAGGACATCTCCTGAGCGCGGAGTTGCGTTACAGTATGGAGATGCCGGTCGTGGGAACATTCCAGATTTTCGGTTTTTATGACGGGGCATACGCGACCTTGCACCACAATTTATGGCCGAACGCCGTAACTACGGCAACCGGCGAAAATAGTTACTGGCTGTCGGGCGCCGGAGGCGGCGTCAGTCTGAACCGTTCGGGTTTGTACGCGCTTAATGTGATGTATGCCCAGCAAATCGACAGCAATCCCGGACGCGATCTTGAAGGCAACAATGCTGACGGCAGAAGCGATACGGGACATTTTTGGCTGACGGCAAATATATATTTCTAATTTTAATTCCAAAGAAAGGGAGCATCATTTATGACAAAAAAAATCGTAGTTATCATGGCAGTTATTCTGGTTTGCAGCTTTAGCGCTTACGCAGCCGATTATAAGATTGGACATTTGGATCTGCAAAGACTAATTGCCGAATCGGATGCCGGCAAAAGCGCTCACGAACAGTATATGGCGCGAACCAAAAAATATCAGGACGAAATCAATGTGCGTTCCGACAAACTCAAGGCGCTTAAAGAAGCCATCGAGGACGGCGCCAAGAAATTGAAGAAGGGTGACAAAATTCCCCAGAGCCTGATGGATAAAGACCGCGATTACGCCGCGCAGGCCCGTGAACTGCAGAGGCTTCTGGGATCATACCAGGAGGAATTGAAAGTTTACGATGCGGAACTCAGCCGTAAAGTGCTCGACGAATTTACCCCCGTTCTGAACGATTATGCGAAGAAAAACGGTTATGATTACATATTCGGCAGACTGGATGTATTCGCCTTTGCCGCTGAAAAACATGATCTGACGAACATTTTAATCAAGGAGTTCAACGCCCGGTGGAACAAGTAATTTTTTTTCCGGGATGATGTTTTGAGAGCTTTGCACAACTTCCTTAATCATCATACCGGCGAAGAGACTGAATTATTTTGGCACGGTCTCTTCCTCCCCCTTTGCTAAAGGGGGATTGAGGGGGATTTAGTGAGTCCCAAATTTCAGAAGCGCAGCGCACTGAAATTTGTTGGACGAACTATCCTAGGAGCGCAGCGACGTAGGATAATGAGCATATAAATAAAAATCTCCCCTAGCCCCTCTTTAGCAAAGAGGGGGATTGCTCATTGAAGTTTCTTTGGAGCGCATACGAGGAATCTTAAAATTAGGGAGGATGTCATTCCGAGCGATTTACCCGATGCTGTGCAACGGGTTATTAATAGAAGAGACTGAATTACTATGGCACAGTCTCTTTCTCCCCCTTTACTAAAGGGGGATTGAGGGGGATTTAGTGAGTCCCAAATTTCAGAAGCGCAGCGCACTGAAATTTGTTGGACGAACTATCCTAGGAGCGCAGCGACGTAGGATAATGAGCACATCTTGTTATTGAACGAGCTTTGCGAAGTTTGAAGCGTTAGTCGAACTATCCCCGAAGCGAAGCGTAGCGGGAGAATGAGTACAAAATTTCAAAATCTCCCCTCTCCCCTCTTTAAAAAAGAGGGGAGAGTACCTCCCTTTTACATGTGCCCTTCAGGGTATAAAGGGAGGTTAGGAGGGATTTTATGAAGGAAATGTCGTTTCTAATATGGGACCAATAATAATTGTCTAAAAAAAGGGTGGAGGCAAACCATGAGCCGTCTTAATTACCGGGCACAAAGCAATTCGAAAAAAATAAAAGGAAGGAAAGGCTGTCGGAACATCGCCGGATATTTTCGCGCCGGAATTTTACTGCCGGCCATAACCATTCTCGTAATGGTTTTCCTGACGGCGAACGCGATGGCCGGTGCGCCTCCCGCGAATACTTTACCCACGGGCGGTACAATTACTGCCGGTTCCGGGAGCATTTCCCAGAACGGCAACCAGATGACGGTCAACCAGTCAACGAACACGATGATTGCCAACTGGCAGACTTTCAGCATTGGCCAGAATGCCGGCGTCACCTTTCAGCAGCCCAGTGTGGCCAGCATCGCTCTGAACCGGGTAGTCGGTCAGGATATAAGCCAGATTTACGGGCATCTCACATCCAATGGACTTATTTTTTTGCTGAATCCCGCGGGCATCATTTTCGGCGCCACCAGCCAGATAGACGTCGGAGGCATGGTCGCCTCGACTCTGGATATTGCCGACGCCGATTTTCTGGCGGGCAAATATAACTTCATCTCCAACGGCTCTGCCGGCAGTATCCTGAACCAGGGCAGCATTACGGCCGCTCCCGGCGGCGTGATTGCCTTCATCTCTCCGAGTATCCTCAACGAAGGCTCGATAACCGCTCCGCAGGGCGCCGTGGCCTTTGCTGCCGGCGACGCGGTCAACCTGGATTTTGCGGGCGACGGACTGATTAACGTTACCATCTCCCAATCGACATTGAACGCGCTTGTGGACAACAAGGGCCTGATTCAGGCGGACAGCGGCATGGTGCTTATGAGCGCCAGATCGGCCAACGCTGTGCTCGATACCGTCGTTAATAATGAAGGAATCATCGAAGCCAGGGGAATCAGCAATAAAAACGGCACGATTATTCTCGACGGCGGCGACACCGGCGTGACCGAGGTCTCCGGCAACGGTATTCTGGATGTATCCAGCAGCACGGGTCAGGGCGGCACGGTACAAGTCCTCGGCGAATATGTCGGCCTTTTTGACAACGCGAATATCAACGCCTCCGGCGCAACCGGCGGCGGCACAGTTCTCATCGGCGGCAACTTTCATGGAGCAGGGCCGGAAGCCAATGCCTATCTCACATACGTCGGCCCGAATGTGACCGTCAGCGCCGATGCCGTTAAAAGCGGCAACGGCGGTAATGTGGCTGTGTGGTCCGACAACACCACCAGTGATTACGGTTCGATCAGCGCCCAGGGCGGCGCGCTTTCAGGCAATGGCGGATTTGTGGAAGTGTCGAGCAAGGGCGTACTTGACTTCAACGGTGTGGTCAGCACGCTTGCACCCAACGGTAACATCGGGACACTACTCTTCGATCCCACCAATGTCACAATTTCAACAAGTGCCAATACCAATGGCAGCTTTACAGGAGGCACATGGAATTTTACTAGTTCTTCCACGGCAACCTCTAATATCTTAGCGTCAGGATTAGTAACTGCACTTAATTCTAACAACGTATTAATCAACACGAGCGCTACTAATAATGATAGTGCTAGTGGTACGATCACATTAAGTACGAATATTACAAATGGTAATTTTAGTTCTCACTCATTGACATTGACCGCCGATACCTCCATCGTCCTTGGTACTTATAGTATTACTAGTAGTAATGTTTCTATGCCTGTAACTCTAAATGCAGGCACCACTATTTCCGGATCAGGAACCATCAACACCAATGGCGGCCTTCTTACTATCAACATCGGAAGCGCGAGCACCTTTAGCGGTGCAATCCAAGGCAACGGCGGACTGACCAAACAAGGAACTGCCACGTTAAATTTGTCCGGCACGAACACCTACACCGGAGCAACTACAATCAGCGCGGGTACGCTTCAACTGGGCAATACCAGCGCGCTGGGTTCGTCATCGGGAGTTACCGTTACCGGCGGCGCGGTTCTGGACTTGAATGGCTACACACTGGCAACGGCTGAGCCCCTGACATTGAACGGCACGGGCATTTCGAGCGGCGGCGCATTGACGAACAGCAGTTCAACAGCCGCAGCTTACAAAGGATTAATCACCTTGGGGAGTGCGAGCAGCATCGTTGCTAGCAGCGGGAACATAGACATCAGCAACGCCGGAACGATAACCGGGTCAGGTTTCGGTCTTACATTAGGCGGCACGGCCACCGGCAGCAGTATTGAAAGCATTATTGGGAACGGTGCAGGTGGAGTAATCAAGACAGGCACGGGTACGTGGACTCTGAGCGGTAACAGCACCTATACCGGAGCGACCGACATCCAAGGCGGCACGCTGAAACTTGGAGCGGCAGGCAGTGGCAGCAATTCTCCTCTTGGAACAATAGCAGGGGCAACTACTGTTGAAATTGGTGCGGTTCTGGACTTGAATGGCTACACACTGGCAACGGCTGAGCCCCTGACATTGAACGGCACGGGCATTTCGAGCGGCGGCGCATTGACGAACAGCAGTTCAACAGCCGCAGCTTACAAAGGATTAATCACCTTGGGGAGTGCGAGCAGCATCGTTGCTAGCAGCGGGAACATAGACATCAGCAACGCCGGAACGATAACCGGGTCAGGTTTCGGTCTTACATTAGGCGGCACGGCCACCGGCAGCAGTATTGAAAGCATTATTGGGAACGGTGCAGGTGGAGTAATCAAGACAGGCACGGGTACGTGGACTCTGAGCGGTAACAGCACCTATACCGGAGCGACCGACATCCAAGGCGGCACGCTGAAACTTGGAGCGGCAGGCAGTGGCAGCAATTCTCCTCTTGGAACAATAGCAGGGGCAACTACTGTTGAAATTGGTGCGGTTCTGGACTTGAATGGCTACACACTGGCAACGGCTGAGCCCCTGACGCTGAACGGAACAGGAATTTCCAATGGTGGCGCATTGATCAACAGTTCAGGCACCGGCGCGACATATGCAGGATTGATAACATTAGGCAGCGCCAGCAGCATTGTTGGTGGTTCGGGTACAATCAATATCAGCAATGCTGGAACGATAACCGGCGCGACCTTTGGCCTGACACTGGGCGGTGCGCAAGGCGGCACGCTGGCTAGTATTCTTGGCACAACCTCGGGCACGCTGACAGTTAATGGTGGCACATGGCTGCTTTCGGGTCCGAACACCTACTCCGGCGGAACGACCATTAGCGGCGGCACGCTTAAACTTGGCGTATCATCAACAAGCAGCAGCAGCGGGCCGCTGGGTTCAACCACAGGCAGCACCATAGTTGGCACAGGAGCATCGCTTGATTTTAACGGTTATTCATTAACGGGCAGTGCGACAGACGCCATTACCTTAAACGGCGGCACGCTGGCGAATTCCATGGGAACATCGAGTTCGGTCGGCGCGGTGACGTTGGGAGCGACGGGTAGCACGATAGATGTTGTTGGCACGTCACTCACATTGAGCGGAGTAATCAGCGGCGGATACGGGTTTACGAAAACAGATAACGGCACACTGATACTTTCGGGTCCGAACACCTATACCGGCGCGACGACAGTAAACGCGGGCACACTGGCGATTACGAATGCCTCGGGTTTAGGCACGACGGATAACGGGACCACGGTAGCAAGTGGTGCGACGCTGGATTTGCAAAATGTGGCGGTAGGCGCGGAAGCGGTTACTTTGAACGGCGGCACGCTGTCAACGTCCACGGGGACATCGAGTTTAAGCGGCGCGATAACACTGGGAGCAGCGACCAGCACAATAAGCGTTGCGGGCACGCAGCTCACGTTGAGCGGAGCAATCGGTGATGGCAGCAGCGGATACGGAATTACAAAGACGAACAATGGTACACTAATACTTTCCAACGCGAACACCTATGGTGGCACGACGACGGTAAGCGCGGGCACACTGGCTCTGTCCGGCGGCGGCAGCACCATTACCGGCGCGGTAAATCTTTCCGCATCGGGCGCCAATCTTACGCTCGATGACAGTGAAGCCATCGGTTCGCTTGCCGGTGTGAGCGGCACTACGGTAACACTGGGCGCGAATACATTGATGACTGGTAATGGGACCAATACTTCTTATGCGGGCGTTATCGGCGGAACAGGGGGCGGGCTGACCAAGCAGGGAACGGGCACATTCACTTTATCCGGTGCGAACACATATACCGGCGCGACCAACGTCAATGCGGGTACGCTTTCCATCAGCAATAGTTTGGCTCTGGGCACGACAGATGGAGGTACGGTAGTCGCCTCCGGCGCATCGCTTGAATTGCAGGGCGGTATCACGGTAACCGGGGAAGCATTGAGCATTGCCGGTACCGGCGCGAGCACCAATGGCGCTCTGCGCAGCCTCAGCGGCAACAATACATGGGGCGGTACAATAACGCTTACGGCAGATTCCCGCATTCAGGCCGATTCTTCTTCTTATTTGTTCACGCTGAATGCCGCCACCGCAATAACCGGCGGATATAATCTGACATTGGCGGACTCCGGCAACGGCTTAATCAGCGGCAATATTAACATCGGAACGGGTGCGATAACGAAGATCGGCACGGGCACCTGGACGCTTTCGGGAGTGAACACCTATAACGGCACCAATATCAATGGCGGCAGCATTATTTTCGGCAGTTCCAGTAGCACAGGATCGGGAACGATTGCAGTAGGCAACGGCACACTGGATATCAGCAACGGCTTAGTTATTAACAATCCTGTCACCGTTAGCGGGGGCACCATTTCTAATTCCACAGGCACGGGCACGCTGGCCACAGGCGGACTTACGTTGTTGAATAACTCATACCTGAGTTCCAACGGCAGCGGGCTAACCGTCAGCGCCGCAATCATAGATAATGGGAACAATTATGGCATCACCAAGATTGGTGCCGGCACAGTGATCCTTTCCGGCACGAATAATTATAGCGGTGCGACAATCATCAACGCCGGCACGCTTCAGAATGGAATAGACAACGCTGTTCCTACCGGCAGCAGCGTTACGGTTAATGCCGGCGGCACATATGATTTGAATGGCCATTTGCAAACCGTCTCAGCGCTTGCCGTCAACAGTGGCTCCGGCAGCGGCGGCACGGTCACCACCGGCGCTGGCACGCTCACGCTGGGCGGCGATGTTACCTCCACCGGCGGTTACGCGAACGCCTTGATCAGCGGCAATCTTGATTTGGGAGGCGCTACACGCAACATTACCACAACGAATTCGGCTGACGGTCTGACGATTTCAGCTTTTGTCAGTGATGGCAGCATCAATAAAGCGGGCAACGGAACGTTGACCTTGTCCGGCGCAAACACCTACACCGGCACGACCATCAGTGCGGGCACGCTGGCCGTTAGCGGCACATCAGGCGCCGCGGGTACGGGAACAATAGCTGTAGGTTCCAACATACTAGACATTATCAACGGCGCGACAGTCAATAATCCGGTCACCATTAATGGCGGGACTATTGCTAATTCTACAGGCTTGGGCACACTCGCCACAGGCGGTCTCACCTTGTATGGCAATTCATACCTGAGTTCCAACGGCAGCGGGCTAACCGTCAGCGCCGCAATCATAGATAATGGGAACAATTATGGCATCACCAAGATTGGTGCCGGCACAGTGATCCTTTCCGGCACGAATAATTATAGCGGTGCGACAATCATCAACGCCGGCACGCTTCAGAATGGAATAGACAACGCTGTTCCTACCGGCAGCAGCGTTACGGTTAATGCCGGCGGCACATATGATTTGAATGGCCATTTGCAAACCGTCTCAGCGCTTGCCGTCAACAGTGGCTCCGGCAGCGGCGGCACGGTCACCACCGGCGCTGGCACGCTCACGCTGGGCGGCGATGTTACCTCCACCGGCGGTTACGCGAACGCCTTGATCAGCGGCAATCTTGATTTGGGAGGCGCTACACGCAACATTACCACAACGAATTCGGCTGACGGTCTGACGATTTCAGCTTTTGTCAGTGATGGCAGCATCAATAAAGCGGGCAACGGAACGTTGACCTTGTCCGGCGCAAACACCTACACCGGCACGACCATCAGTGCGGGCACGCTGGCCGTTAGCGGCACATCAGGCGCCGCGGGTACGGGAACAATAGCTGTAGGTTCCAACATACTAGACATTATCAACGGCGCGACAGTCAATAATCCGGTCACCATTAATGGCGGGACTATTGCTAATTCTACAGGCTTGGGCACACTCGCCACAGGCGGTCTCACCTTGTATGGCAATTCATACCTGAGTTCCAACGGCAGCGGGCTAACCGTCAGCGCCGCAATCACGGAAAGCCCCGGCCCGTATAGCATCACCAAGCAGGGCTCCAGCATAGTGACACTTTCGGGTGCGAATACCTATAGAGGCGCGACGGCAATCAATGCAGGCACACTCAAACTGGGCAGTATTACTGCATTAGGCACATCATCGGGAGTTACCGTTACCAGTGGCGCGGCCCTTGACCTGAATGGCACTACTCTGGCATCGGCAATACCATTAACCTTGAACGGCACTGGAACTTCGACTAATGGCGCATTGACGAACAGCAGTTCAACCGCCGCGGCCTACAGCGGACTGATCACTTTGGACAGCGCGAGCAGTATCGCCGGCACCGGAAACATTGACATCAGCAACACCGGCACGATCACCGGTTCAGGTTTCGGTCTTACATTGGGAGGCACGGCCACCGGCAGCAGTCTTGAAAGTATTATTGGGAACGGGGCAGGTGGAGTAACCAAGTGGGGCACGGGTACATGGACTGTTTCAGGAGCGAACACTTACACCGGTGCGACTACGGTAAACACGGGCACGCTGGCAATTACCAGTACTTCAAATTTGGGAACGGCAGCCGGCGGGACCACAGTGGCGAGCGGCGCGACACTGGATTTGCAAAATGTGGCGATAGGCGCGGAAGCAGTGACTTTGAACGGCGGCACGCTGGCTACCTCCACGGGCACATCGAGTTTGAGCGGCACAGTAGCATTGGGAGCGGCAGGCAGCACGATCGATGTTGCCGGCACGCAGCTCACCTTAAGCGGAGCAATCAGTGGTAGTAATGGGTTTACAAAGACAGGCAGCGGTACACTAGTACTTTCCGTCGCGAACAGTTATACCGGTTTAACGACGGTAAGCGCAGGCACACTCCAACTCGGCAATGCTTCTGCTTTGGGTGGAACAGGTAACGGGACCACCGTTGCCAATGGTGCAGTCCTTGATCTGAACGGAACAAATTATTCAACAGCCGAGCCTTTGATCTTGAACGGTAACGGTTCCGGTGGTGGCGCTTTAATTAACAGTTCAGCCACCGGTGCGACCTATGCGGGATTGATAACGTTGGGCAGCGCGAGCAGCATTGTAGGCGGCGCGGGAACGATCAACATCAGCAATACCGGAACGATAACCGGTTCGGGTTTCGGTCTTACATTAGGTGGCGCGGCAGGCGGCACGTTGGCCAGCATTCTTGGGACGGGAGCAGGCACGCTGACCAAAGTTGACAGCGGCACATGGCTACTTTCGAGAGCGAACAGTTATACCGGTTTAACGACGGTAAGCGCAGGCACACTCCAACTCGGCAATGCTTCTGCTTTGGGTGGAACAGGTAACGGGACCACCGTTGCCAATGGTGCAGTCCTTGATCTGAACGGAACAAATTATTCAACAGCCGAGCCTTTGATCTTGAACGGTAACGGTTCCGGTGGTGGCGCTTTAATTAACAGTTCAGCCACCGGTGCGACCTATGCGGGATTGATAACGTTGGGCAGCGCGAGCAGCATTGTAGGCGGCGCGGGAACGATCAACATCAGCAATACCGGAACGATAACCGGTTCGGGTTTCGGTCTTACATTAGGTGGCGCGGCAGGCGGCACGTTGGCCAGCATTCTTGGGACGGGAGCAGGCACGCTGACCAAAGTTGACAGCGGCACATGGACGCTTTCCGGCGCAAACACCTACAACGGCAATACTGTAGTCAACGGCGGCACGCTGACTGTAAGCAACGCGAACGGGCTTGGCTCTTCGAACACCACGACGGTGAACAGCGGCGCGACGCTCTATTACAACACAACGAGCAGTTTAACGGTCGCCGAAAATCTCGTTTTGAATGGTGGAACCCTCGAGGGAAATACCACCAGTGGCTCGGGCAGTGTGACTGCAAGCGGAACAATTTCTCTTACGGCGGACAGTTTTGTTTACAATAATAGCTCCTCACGCACATTTACCCTGTCCGGAATAATCAGCGGCGGCTACGGTCTGACGACAACTGATGATGGTGGACATGTCATCCTGTCCGGTGCGAATACTTACACCGGAACGACGGAAGTCGCCACGGGTACGCTCCAAGCAGGTTCGACCTCGATCTCGACCCCGGCATCCGGAGCATTCGGCGTCAACTCGGCAGTGACAGTCGATTCCGGCGCTACTTTAAGTCTTAACAACAACAGTAATTCCATAGGTTCGCTCACCGGTAGCGGCAACGTAACTCTTGGATCGGCGACGTTGACGGTTGGCGGTGACAATACCAGTCCCGCAGCCTACAGTGGCGTCATCAGCGGTACGGGTGGGCTGATCAAAACAGGTTCGGGCACGTTAACACTGGGCGGAGCGAACACCTACTCCGGAACAACGACCATCAATGCAGGCACGCTTCAATACGGAGTCAGCAATGCGATTGGATCAGGCGCTGTCGTAGTCAACGACGGCGGAACGTATGATCTGAACGGATATTCAGACACCATTGGAGCGCTCACTGTCAATAGCGGCACTAGCGGCGGGACCGTTACAAACAGTAATAATGTTACTACCAGCACGCTGACGTTGGGCGGCAATGTTTCCTCAACCGGCGGAGCCACAAACGCCTCGATCGGCGGCAATCTCACTCTCGCTTTGGGTGCCACCCGCACCATTACCGTTAGTAACGCGGGTGACGGTCTGGCGATTTCTGCGATTATCAGCGGCGCTTTCGGCATCACTAAGGCTGGCTTGGGCACGTTGACGCTTTCCGGTCTCAATACATACACGGGTGTGACAACGATCAATGGCGGTGTGCTGAGCGTGAACAGTATTAGCGCGGTCAACGTCGGGGCCAGTGCTTTAGGCGCCCCGACTTCGGTAGCCAACGGCACGATAGCCCTGGGGGCGGCGACATTGCAGTATACGGGGGCGGCGAATGTCAGCGACCGGGTGATCAATTTAACCGGCTCGGGTACGGTGGATGCCTCCGGCAGCGGGACGCTGACACTGAGTGGGGGAATTACAGGTAATACGCAGAATCTGACGCTCACGGGCAGTGGGGCCGGCGTGGAGAACGGGGTTATCGCGATCACAACAGGCGTGCTGACGAAGACCGGCGCAAGCACATGGACGCTGTCCGGCACGAACACGTACACGGGCGCGACTTATGTGAATGCAGGCATACTGAATATCCAGAATTCACAGGGCATGGGCATGACTGGTGGCGTCGGAGTGACGGTTGCAAGCGGCGCGGAGTTGCAATTGCAGGACGGAATTACGGTTGGTGCGGAGGCGTTGAGCATTGCGGGCGCGGGCGTAGGCGGCGTTGACGGAGCTTTGGTAAATGTCAGTGGCAATAATACGTGGGGTGGTACGGTGACGCTGACGGGGGCGGCAACCATCGAGTCTGCTTCCGGCACACTCACGCTGGGCGCCGCCAACTCGGTGACGGGAACGTCACAGAACCTGACGCTGTCGGGTTTGGGCAATGGCTTGATCAGCGGCACGATTACCACCGGCTCCGGCACGCTGACGAAAAACGGCTCGGGCACCTGGACGTTAAGCGGCCCGAACACTTATACCGGAGCAACGATGATTAATGCGGGTACGCTCCAAGCAGGCGTTGCGACCCAGGCTTTCGGCCTCAACTCAGAGGTGATCATGGCTAACGCTCCCGGCGCTACTTTGAACACCACCGGATACAATAATACAATCGGTTCACTCACCGGTGGCGGCAACAACGGCGGCAACGTAATTCTCGGGTCGGCAACATTAACGATCGGCAGTGATGGTACCAGTCCCGCCGCCTACACGGGCGTTATCAGCGGGACTGGTGGAATTACCAAGATCGGCGACGGCACGCTGATACTGTCGGGCACGAATACCTATACGGGTTTAACAACCGTCAGCGGTGGCACACTTCAAAATGGAGCGGACAACGCCATTCCCTCGGGCAGCAGTGTCACGGTCAATGATGGTGGAACGTATGATCTGAACAGTTATTCAGATACCATCGGAGCGCTCACTGTCAAGAGCGGCGCTAGCGGCGGGACCGTTACAAACAGTAATAATGTTACTACCAGCACGCTGACGTTGGGCGGCAGTATTACATCAACCGGCGGCGCTACGAACGCCTTGATTGGCGGCAATCTCGATCTCAGTTTGGGAGGTTACTCCCGCACCATTACCGTTAGTAACGCGGTTGACGGTCTGACGATTTCGGCCGTCATTAGCGACTACAGCACAGGCACAGGCATCAACAAGGCAGGCAACGGCACGCTAACACTGTCTGGTGACAACGAATACACCGGTCTTACGACCATCAGCACGGGCACGCTCAAGCTGGGTGCGGTGGGTGACGGCTATAACAGTCCTCTGGGCACCCCGGATTCTGGAACCATCGTTTCCTCGGGCGCGGTTTTGGATCTCAATGGTTATACACTATCAACGGGAGAGCCTTTGACATTGAGAGGCACGGGAATTTCGGGCGGTGGCGCTCTGATTAATAGTTCTGGTACTTCCGTATCTTACAGTGGATTGATCACATTGGGAAGTGCCAGCGTCAGCATCATTGCCAACGCGGGAGATATCAATATCACTAACCTTGGGACAATCGGGGGGTATGGCGAGGGACTGATAATCGGCGGGTCGGGCAACGGATCAATAAGCAGTGTCATTGGAACGGGGACAGGCACACTCACCAAGATCGGTACCGGCACCTGGACGTTAAGCGGCGCGAACACCTATACCGGCACGACGACCATCAGCGCGGGCACGCTTTCTATCAGCAATGCTTCCGCCCTGGGCACATCCGCAGGGGGCGCCACGGTTGCCTCCGGCGCGTCGCTTGAATTGCAAGGCGGTATCACGGTAACCGGGGAAGCATTGAGCATCGCCGGTACAGGCGCGAGCGACAACGGAGCGCTACGCAATCTCAGCGGCAACAACACGTGGGGCAGCACGGTGACGCTGACCGGGGCGGCGACGATCCAGTCTGATGCGGGCACGCTGACATTGAACAACGCCAACTCAGTGACAGGACCGTATAACCTGACGCTGGCGGGCGCGAGTAATGGCGCAATCAGCGGCACGATTACCACCGGTACCGGCACACTGACGATGAATGGCGTCGGCACGTGGACGCTATCGGGCACGAACACCTACACGGGTGCAACGATTATTAATGCCGGTATCCTCAGTGTGGCAACCATCGGTAATGGCGGAGTTGCGGGGAACCTCGGTGCGGCAAGCAACTCAGCCGCCAACTTGGTACTCAGCGGCGGCACACTGCAATATACCGGTGCAACGGCCTCGACGGATAGGACTTTCACGTTGACTGACGGAACCACATCGTCCATTGATGTTACTGCCAATAACCTGACAATTTCAGGTGCGAGCCCCGGCACAACCGGTGCGTTGACCAAAATTGACAACGGTACGCTGACATTGAGCGGAGCTAACGCTTATACCGGAGGGACAACAGTGGGCGGCGGCATACTGGCTGTAAGCGGTGCGTCGGGCGCCGCGGGCACGGGAACAATAATTGTAGGCGGCAATATACTGGACATCATCAACGGCGCGACGGTTAATAACGCAGTGACTATTAACGGGGGCACTATTGCGAATTCTGTGGGTTCGGGCACTTTAGCCACGGGCGGTCTCACCATGCTGGGTAATTCCAACCTGAGTTCTGCGGGGACGGCGACTGGTCTTACCGTCAGTGCTGTAATCACGGAAAGTCCCGGCCCGTATGGCATCACCAAGTTGGGAACCGGTACAGTGACATTGTCCGGCGCGAACAATTACAGCGGTGGAACGACCATCAGCGCGGGCACGCTTGCCATAAGTGGTGAAGGCGCCGCGGGAACGGGAACAATAGTAGTAGGTGGCAATACACTGGACATCATCAACGGCGCGACGGTTGATAACGCAGTGACTATTAACGGGGGCACCATTTCGAATTCTGTGGGTTTGGGCACTTTAGCCACGGGCGGTCTCACCTTGCTGGGTAACTCCAACCTGAGTTCTGCAGGGACGGCGACCGGGCTTATCGTCAGCGCCGTAATCACGGATGGCGGAAGCAATTATGGCATCACCAAGCAGGGCAGTGGCATCGTGACACTTTCCGGAAACAATAGCTACAAAGGTCTGACGACCATCAGCGCGGGCACACTGGCGCTGGGCGCGGCAGGTGATGGCACGAATTCTCCTCTGGGAACCATAGATGGTGCGACCATCGTTTCTTCGGGCGCAGCGCTGGATCTCAACGGTTATACACTGTCAACGGCTGAACCCTTGACACTGAATGGCACAGGAATTTCCAACGGTGGCGCTCTGATTAATTCGGGAACGTCGGCATCCTACAGCGGACCGGTTACCCTGGGCAGCGCGAGTAGCATTGGAACCGGCACAGGTACATCCACATTGACGCTAGGCGGTATCGTAAACGCTGCAAGCTACGAACTGGATATTGTCGGCACGGGCAATTTCACTGCCACAAACGCGGGAAATGATTTCGGCACGGTGACCATCACGAATGTGGGTAATGTTTCGATATATGATACCAACGACATCAGCTTGGGTACTTCAACTCTTAATGGAAACCTGTCCGTGACTGCCGGAGGCAACATTAACTTCAATGGCGTCAACACGGGTACGGGCACGATTTACGCGCAGACGCAGAATTCCGGTACCGGTAATATTTCCGTTTCCGGAGTTCTCCAGAACACGAATACCGGAACTTCAGCGGTTATTCTTGATTCGACAAACGGCAATGTTCTCTTCTTGACCGGCGGGTCCATCAGCACGCCGGGACGCGCAATAATTTACACCGGCACCGTGGCGGATAGTACCGGCGTGACGGCTTTAGTGGGAGCGGGCAGCGGTGATTTCCGCTATAACAGTAGTTCCACGGCGACCAATTATACTCTGCCGTTGGGTAGCACCGGCATCTATGCGATTTATCGCGAGCAGCCCACGCTCACCATTACTGCTGATAGTTATGCGATCACCTACGGAAATATACCTCCTAGTTATGCCGTTACGGTCAGCAATCTGCAAAACGGTGACACGGCGGCACAGGCGCTGAGCACGGCGGCTACGGTTACGGATGATGGTGTTGTGTCAAGTTCCGGTAATTTGACTGCGGGAAGCCACCCTCTGACGCCATCGGGCGCAGTGGATCAACTGGGCTATGCGCTGAGTTATGCAACCGGCACGCTGACTGTTGACAAGCTGTTGTTGAGTGGGACGATAGCGTCGGTGAGTACGACCTATGGTACGTCAGCGGCGACGGGTACGGTGAACTTGATAGGAGTAATCAGCGGGGACATTGTCAATCCGGACACGGCGACGATAGTATCCCCGGCGTACAGCAGCAGCAATAACCTGAATGCGGGGAGTTACTATCAGGCGGTGGGCAGCACATTAACCGGTGGTGATGCAGGCAACTACAGTTTTGCGGGATTAACGACCCCCACAGCCAACTATCTAGTGAGCCCGTTGGCGTTGAGTGGCACGATAGCGTCCAGCGGATCGGTTTACGGATCGACGTTGCAGCCGGGAGGAGTGACGTTTAACAACCTTATCAGTGAAGACCAGGTAACGGGCACGGCGAGCGTGAACACGGGTGCCGTGAGCACGAGTGGCAATCCTATAGTCGGTACCTACAACCAGACGGTCACTTCCATAAGCGGAGCGGATGCGGGCAACTACAGTTTTGCTGGAATTACGACTCCCACGCCCAACTACACCATCAGCCCGCTGGCGTTAAGCGGGACGATAGCGTCGGTGAGTACGACCTATGGTACGTCAGCGGCGACGGGTACGGTGAACTTGATAGGAGTAATCAGCGGGGACATTGTCAATCCGGACACGGCGACGATAGTATCCCCGGCGTACAGCAGCAGCAATAACCTGAATGCGGGGAGTTACTATCAGGCGGTGGGCAGCACATTAACCGGCGGTGATGCAGGCAACTACAGTTTTGCAGGATTAACGACCCCCACAGCCAACTATCTAGTAAGCCCGCTGTTGTTGAGCGGGACGATAGCGTCGGTGAGTACGACCTATGGTACGTCAGCGGCGACGGGTACGGTGAACTTGATAGGAGTAATCAGCGGGGACATTGTCAATCCGGACACGGCGACGATAGTATCCCCGGCGTACAGCAGCAGCAATAACCTGAATGCGGGGAGTTACTATCAGGCGGTGGGCAGCACATTAACCGGTGGTGATGCAGGCAACTACAGTTTTGCGGGATTAACGACCCCCACAGCCAACTATCTAGTGAGCCCGTTGGCGTTGAGTGGCACGATAGCGTCCAGCGGATCGGTTTACGGATCGACGTTGCAGCCGGGAGGAGTGACGTTTAACAACCTTATCAGTGAAGACCAGGTAACGGGCACGGCGAGCGTGAACACGGGTGCCGTGAGCACGAGTGGCAATCCTATAGTCGGTACCTACAACCAGACGGTCACTTCCATAAGCGGAGCGGATGCGGGCAACTACAGTTTTGCTGGAATTACGACCCCCACAGCCAACTACACCATCAGCCCGTTGGCGTTAAGCGGGACGATAGCGTCGGTGAGTACGACCTATGGTACGTCAGCGGCGACGGGTACGGTGAGCTTGATAGGAGTAATCAGCGGGGACATTGTCAATCCGGACACGGCGACGATAGTATCCCCGGCGTACAGCAGCAGCAATAACCTGAATGCGGGGAGTTACTATCAGGCGGTGGGCAGCACATTAACCGGCGGTGATGCAGGCAACTACAGTTTTGCAGGATTAACGACCCCCACAGCCAACTATCTAGTAAGCCCGCTGTTGTTGAGCGGGACGATAGCGTCGGTGAGTACGACCTATGGTACGTCAGCGGCGACGGGTACGGTGAACTTGATAGGAGTAATCAGCGGGGACATTGTCAATCCGGACACGGCGACGATAGTATCCCCGGCGTACAGCAGCAGCAATAACCTGAATGCGGGGAGTTACTATCAGGCGGTGGGCAGCACATTAACCGGTGGTGATGCAGGCAACTACAGTTTTGCGGGATTAACGACCCCCACAGCCAACTATCTAGTGAGCCCGTTGGCGTTGAGTGGCACGATAGCGTCCAGCGGATCGGTTTACGGATCGACGTTGCAGCCGGGAGGAGTGACGTTTAACAACCTTATCAGTGAAGACCAGGTAACGGGCACGGCGAGCGTGAACACGGGTGCCGTGAGCACGAGTGGCAATCCTATAGTCGGTACCTACAACCAGACGGTCACTTCCATAAGCGGAGCGGATGCGGGCAACTACAGTTTTGCTGGAATTACGACTCCCACAGCCAACTACACCATCAGCCCGTTGGCGTTGAGCGGGACGATAAGCACGGGCAGTTCGGTTTACGGATCGTCATTGCAGCCGGGGACAGCAAGCTTCAGTAATGCCATTTCCGGCGACATTTTGGGTATAGTCACAGTTGCAGTCAACACCAACGGCAACACGAGCACGAGCGGCAATTTGAACGCAGGCAGCTACACCGGCATCGAATACATAACCGGATTGAGCGGAGCAGACGCGAACAACTACACCTTTGCTGGTATGACCGGCAATTACAATGTCAGCAAGCTGGCGCTAACCGGCAGCATCACTGCTGCCAACAAAGTTTACGACGCGACCACTGCGGCAACGATCACGGATCTTACGCTTGCGGGTGTTATTAGCGGAGATGTAGTGAGTTATGTTGGAGACACGGCCACCTTCTCTACTAAGAACGTAGGCACAAACAAGACGGTAACAGGGACGGGCCTTAGCCTCGCCGGCGCTGATGCGGGCAATTACACGGTGAACAGCACTGCGAAGACCTTGGCTAACATTACACCGGCGTCCTTAACGATTACGGCGTTGACGAATGTGAAGATTTATGATGGCACGACATCTGCGGCGGCTATTCCTTCGGTAAGCGGCTTACAGGGTAGCGATACGGCAACAGGATTGGCGGAGACGTACGACAATCCGAATATTGGCATCGGCAAGACGTTGAGCGTGTCTGCCGGATACACGATTAACGACGGCAACTCGGGCAACAATTACACGGTTACGACGGTGGACAACTACAACGGCATAATCACACTGCCTTCGATAGAGATTACTTACATTCCGTCCTTGCCTTCTGCTACGCCGGAAATCCCGTCTGCCGACTCGTGGAGAGAACCGCGGATATCTTTTGCGGACAATGGCGGTTACCTGCAGTTTACACAATATGGAGAGTCTGTAACACTTCTAACCGCCAGGGAATTTACATCCTTTGGTAAAGCAATTCTTCCGGTTTATTTCCTTGAGGATGGAATATGGACTGTAAGTATGTTTAGTATCTTAGGTGAAGCAAACGGTATTATGCTCCAGCCAGTGGACGGCAATTCTGCTGCTGCCCCTGCCGGGAGTGGTAATAGTTCCTCTGTGCTGTACACTGTGATAATGTCGGATGGCACGGAAGTGCAACTGGCGGTTTCTCTGGATAGTAACGGTACCCTGAAAATAGGCGCGCCGGAAAGCCTCTTGAGAGGTCAGGGTTTGAAGAAAGTGGTGTTGGCTGCCTTATACATCGCAGGAAATCAGTTTAATGTTAACGCATCCAACATACATAAGATAGAGATTACTGGACGACAGCCGTCGATGTTATCCGACATCAGGCAATAATGCCAATGAGATTCAGGGACGGGCGGTTCAACACGCCCGGACCATTAAAAAAAAGGGGTGGCCAATAGTTGGCTTACCCCTTTTTTATTCCCATATGATGAGCTGCTTATCGATATCAACTCTGTATTTAAAGTTACGTAACACATCCATGCCCAAAAGCCCGTCATGTTTCTCCCGCGCGCCCTCATGCGGAACGACTGTTATGAGAGCATTATTTTTTGTATGAGGGCCGACGGTCAAACTGGTTAACGTGACCAAATGGGCATCAATAACCCGGCCTCCAACGACATGGACTTTTACTTTCTTGGCCGAGTTAAGATTGACGCCTAATCGATCGGCAATCTCAGTGTTTATTACTGTCGCTGAAGCGCCCGTATCCAGCAAAAGTTGAACATCAACCTGATTGCCTCGGTATACCAAGGTTACCGGAATAAGCACGGAATTACCGATTACTGTAACTTTTGTAGGAGATTCGTCGCGGTATATAACAGACTCTCCAACTATTCGCCAGTTCTCATTCCCGGTTCCATCTGATGAAGGCGTCGATAGCGATACCGGGGTAACACAAAAAAAGGCCACAAACGCACAAATAATAAATATATAGAGTCTTCTCAATATCACGTCCCTATACCGTCTTATGCCATTTCTAAATCAAGGCGCTATTTTTGTTGGCTTCCTCAACGTATGTACAATACGCCTCGTCGCCTCAATATCACCTTTGATTTAGAAATGGTATTAACTTTAACTGTTCTTGGCGGCTGCCTTCATATATTTGCCTTCTATTACTCCGGCAATTAAATATTTAAATAATGATTTGAAATTTTATATTACCATAAATTAAATTTATTGTTATTACTGGATTTCCGCTTGCGCGGGAATGACACCTTTTATATATTTTGTTGCCGGAGTAATAATATCATCTGCAAGTGCACATTTCAAGGTACTATTCTTTCCCCAAAATAGACATTGAGCGATAATACCCTAAAAACATGTGCAACCGGAACATCGTTTACATTTTAGACCGGATACATCGTTTACACTTTTTTAGTTACGAATAACTTTGTTTTTTCTCAAATCTATGGAACCAAGAGCATAAAAGCTGAACTGAAGTTGCCAGAGGCCATCGGCAATTTCTCTAAGCCCAACAGGCTGACCTGCGAGTAACTCTGTTAGATAGAACCTCCTGCCCATGAATTTAATTTCTCCGCAGTGACGGACATGGCGAACCAGATAATCGTTACCATAATCCGGTGGATGCGGACGTTCCACATATGGCCGATTTGACTTTTTATAGTAATTACTCGGCATCTCGTCATTGAGTGACTCATGCGGTCGATCATGGTTATAATCATACCGAAAAATATCGAATGCCTTCTGTTGTTCTTTTAAATTCCCGGCAATGGGGTTCAAAGCATCGCTTTTCAAAGTGCGGTGCATGCGTTCATGCCGTCCGTTTTCTTGTGGACAACCTTTTCCGATCCTTTCCGGGATAATCCCCAGCAGAATCCACCAGATCATTAACCGGCTAAGGCCGCCGATGCATCTACTGGCAAACGGCGTTCCATTATCACAGCGGATGGCCTTGGGCAATCCGTATTCACGGAAGATCGACACGAGGCAACGCCTTGTCGGAAAGTAGCGAGGACCTTCCAGCGCTTGGCAACCTAAAAGAAAACGGCTGAAGTTATCACTGAGTGTCAATGGATAACAAACATGTCCGTTCTTCATATAGAATTGCCCTTTATAATCGATGCTCCAAATATTGTTGGGCGCATCACATTCGCCAAATGGTTGCGTATACGGTGGAACATGCAATCGCTTCTTACGTCTCTCAACGAGTCCTTCTTTCTTGAGCCAATAGCCAATAGTGCTGACTGCTGGAAGATCAAGTGTCGGATACTTACGCTTTAATTGAGCGCGTACTTTTCTGGGCCCGCGTTTACGATTTTTAAGCTTTTCCTGAATCACAAGTTCCAGGATCTCTTTGAATGTTCGATTAGGGCAACTCTTCGGAGCCCGGCTTTCTTCCTTGAGTCCCTCGATACCAAAATGCTTATATCGCTTGAGCCATTTGTAAATCGTCGGACGGCTAACTCCGTATTTTTGAGAAAGATCGGTTACACTGAAATATCCATGATTCCAGTCGTTAACAAGTTGAATCTTTATGTTCATTTGGTTTATCACTTTCCACGGCATAGAATCTCCTCCTTGCCGTAAAGTGTAAACCATGTCCCCGGTTTGTTTTGTAAACTATCTTACCAGTTTGTACCCCCTTTACTTCCCTCCCGCCAGGGGAGGGAAGTTTTTAGGGTATTATCGCTCAATGTCTATTTTGGGGTCTTTGTAGCGTGACCTTCACATGTATTATAAAGAAGCGATCAGAATACACAGTAGTGTTGTGAAATCATGGCCTAGCGTCGGGCGGCGCATCAGGTGAAATTTCCGGACAGTAAACGGTATCACGTTCGACATTCATGCCGACGGGTTTGTCGGTCTTGAGCAGTTTCATCCAGACACGGAAATTGTCTGTAATAATGATAACCACGAGCACGATAATGCCGATACTCAACCAAGTGTTCAGCATCTGATTCTTGGCAAGGTACATCTGGATGTTCATGATTCCCGCCGTAAACGTGGTGACTGTCACAAAGACGCAGGGAACAAAGGTGATCAACGCATAGATCTTTTTCTGCCCGATCCTTAAAATGATAGTTGTGCCGATGGCCAGCGCTAGGGCGGACAAGGTCTGATTTGTGGCGCCGAACATCGGCCAGATGGAAGAAATATCACCCGTGTATAGCAAATAACCCCAGGCTAAAGAAACGAGGGCGCTGCACAACACCGTACTAGGTATCCAGTCTTTCCGGCTGAGGGGCTTAAAGACATAGCCGAGAATATCCTGGAGGATGTAGCGGGCCACCCGCGTTCCGGCGTCGATGGTCGTCAGGATGAACAACGCCTCGAACATGATTATGAACTGGAACCAGTACTTCATCGTATGTCGGAGCCCCTCTCCGATATTGGCAAAGACATGGGCCATGCCCACGGCCAGAGAGATACCGCCACCCGGGCGATGAGCAATGTCCAACCCGACCAACTGACTGAGAACCGGCAAATCGACGACGCTCATCTTCAGTTTCGCATAGACGTCGGCAGAGGTATTGATGGCATAATAGTCGCTCGGATTGAGGGTGATGGCGGAGAGCAGGGCCATGATGCTTACGAAAGCCTCTGTCAACATGGCGCCGTAGCCGATAAAGGTGATCTCCGTTTCATGTTCGATCATCTTCGGCGTCGTTCCCGATCCGATGAGGGAGTGGAATCCCGAAATAGCACCGCAGGCGATGGTAATGAACACATAGGGCCACCAGGGGCCGGAGATAATCGGACCGCCGCCAGACAGGAACTGTGTGGTGAATGGCATCTTTATCGTCGGGTTCACGAAGAGAAGGCCAACCGCCAGGGCGGCGATGACGCCTATCTTCATGAAGGTACTGAGATAGTCCCGCGGGGCTAAAAGGAGCCAGACGGGAATGGCTGCTGCAAAGAAGCCATAGAGGGGCAGGAGTACGGACACTTCCTTCTTACTGAAGATAAACCAGGAGGCAATGCCGGAGTCGGCAACAAAGGGGCCTACAAGTACAGCGGCGCAGACCAGGATGAATCCGGCGATAGATCCGGAAAAAATCGCTCCTGGTTTGATCTTGAACATGTAAACACCTATGCACATCGCGATGGGAATCGTCATGGCAATGGAGAAGACGCCCCAGGGATTGTTGAACAGGGCGTTGACCACGGCTACACCCAGTCCGGCCAAGGCGACGATGATGATGAAGAGAATCACGACCGCCGTAACGCCGCCGGTGATCTTGCCGATGTCCTTTTCGGCGATGACAGACAAGGATTGCCCCTGGTGGCGATAGGATGCGAAAAGAATGATCATGTCATGGACGCAACCGGCAAAGACGCTGCCAAGCAGAATCCAGAAAAATCCCGGTCCCCAGCCATACTGAGCGGCCAAGACGGGTCCGATCAGTGGTCCCGCACCGGCGATAGCTGCAAAATGATGGCCGAAAACGATCCACTTATTGGTGGGGACATAATTCTGTCCGTCATTGCAGGAAGTGGACGGCGAGATATTCCTGTCGTCCAGCATAAGAACCTTTGCTGCGATGAACGCAGCGTAATAGCGATACGCCAAAACAAAACAACATAAAGCGCCAATCATCAAATATAATGAACTCATGAAACATTCCAATATTTAATAGCTCAATCTTTGTGAAAGCCCCCGTGAAACCGGAAGTCATGACCAAAACTCGAAAAAATATTGGCAAGACGCCTTAAGAGGGATTTTGTAAATCTAACATTATTCCTTTTAATTATACCACATGTTAAATTAGAATTCAGCAGTTTTTGATTCCGATTGAAACCCCCATGCCGACACGTCGGCACAAATAAGAATGAAAATAATGGTTGCATCCAAAGCATCTTTTCGCTTATTCTACAATACATTTTAATACCATGGAGTTGTTCTTTTATGAAAATAACTCGCTATATCATTTACGTTTCATTACTTCTCGGAATTAATCTTTTTCTTGCCGGCAATGCATTTTGCAAAGACTATAGCAAGGGTAAGGCTATATTCAGAAATAACTGCACAGCATGCCATCTCATTAAATCAGAAGGTGCTCCTGTTTCTGCCTACCAGGCACAATATAATCCCAAAGATTTTACCACATCTTCCGCCTGGAAAAATCTCAGTGAAAAAAAGATTTATTCTGTATTGACCAGAGGCCAAGGCGTCATGAAACCGATTAAATTTAGCGCCGAAGATTACAAGGCTCTTGTCGACTACATGATGAATGATTTGAAAAAACAGAGTGAATAATCGAGTACAAAATAATCTGTTTAAAACTTGGATTAACTAGAAGTCGGCAGAATCATAATTATCGAGTGAAATATGGCATGGATTTAACGACGCAATATATTACTGGTTAATTCAGCATTCAGCCTTTCTTAAATAATTCTTCCAATTTGTCTTTGATATTTGAACCAGAAGCACAGGCGGAATTTCCTGTTTGTTTGAATTTGAAAAAATCACAAAAATTGGAACGGCTTTTATCCAGCACTCTTTCGGCCTGAGGTTCACGGCAGTCGTTATATGCGCCGGCATCGTAAAACGAACAGTTTAGGCAGCAATGCAAGTCAGCGCCATAGGAAGGGCATTGCGTTTGCCGTCCGACAAAAAAATCCTCCACGATTTCTTTTTTACATTTATTGCAAATGTTCATGACAGTACTTAATCAGTGGCATAATCCGATTGTATTTGCGGCTTGTAATAATTTACAATTCCCTAATTGACATGCTGTTCGCGCGTCGCGACAGCCAAAGATGTTATCGCCATGATTGAGATAAGCAAGACCCCTGTTGTAATAGGCCTTTGCATAACCTTGTTTGATTTCGATCGCCCTGCTATAATCATCAATCGCCTGCCTGTAATCGCCGAGACTGTTATAGTCAAGACCCCTATTGTAATAGGCCTCTGCATCACCCGGGTCGATTTCGACCGCCCTGCTATGATCATCAATCGCCTGCCTGTAATTGCCGAGACCAGCATAGGCGACACCCCTGTTATTATATGCATCTGCATCACCCTGTTTGATTTTGATCACCCTGCTAAAATCCTCAATCGCTTGCTGGTAATTGCCGAGGCCTTTATAAGCATTACCCCTATTGTAATAGGCATCCGCATAACCCTGTTTGATTTCGATTGCCCTGCTAAAATCCTCAATCGCCTGCCTGTAATTGCCGTGGCTATTATAGGAAACCCCCCTGTTATTATAAATGAGCCAATTATAATCAGTAACTTTCAAAGTGTGATCATATAATGTAATGCTGTTCTGCCAGTACCCGACCTGTGTCCATGTAATGATAGAAAGGCACAAAATGCTCAATGCAGATAATGCCAAAAGTATTTCTTTCCGGTGTTTCCATTTTTTCAATAGTTCCGGAACACCCCATGCCACTATAATGAATAACCCAATCAGGGGGATATAAGTGTATCGGTCCGCCATGGCCTGAGAGCCGACCTGAACTATACCGATAACGGGCACAAGCGTACCCAAATACCACAGACAGCCTGTTGCCAGATAAGGGAATCTCTTAAACATCCAAAAAACTGCCAGGGTGATGGCTATCAATAGTAATACTGATCCAAAAACCTGCCAGGGCACCAAAAACCTTGGATTAGGATAAAGGACAGCAAGATTACCCGGCCAGATCATTTTTCCAATGTAAGTTATATAGGAAACGAAGGCATTCCCGATACGAACAACCAATGGAAGCTCTTCAATAGATGAGACCGCTCCTCCTTTTTGTCCGGCGATGTATGTTACAATACTGGAAAGTATTGCCAGGATAAAAAGGGGAACTTTTTCCCAGAGCAGAGGATAGATCAATGACCATTTGTATTCGGGATCGGCTGGTTTCTTTACTTCCAACGTTTCCTTTACCGCAGGCTTCTTTTTAGATTTCTTTTTTTGTTTGTCAGAAATTACTGACTTCGATACTTCAGGCTGAACTTTATGCTCCGGTTTTGTTCCTCCAAAACGCTGCAATGGCCAGTAATCCAGAAGCAGCAGCACAAAAGGGAAGGTTACCAGCATGGGTTTAGACATCAGGCCCAGGATGAAAAACAGAAGAACAAAAAAATATCTCCGAAACCCCGGAGATTCCACATAATAACTGTACGCTCCCATGGTGAGCATCCAGAAGAAGGTGGAAAGAACATCCTTGCGCTCTGCTATCCAGGCAACAGACTCTACATGAAGGGGATGTATCGCAAACAGAGCAGCTACAAAGGCGCTTGGCCAGAGTGTCTTTGTCATCCGGTAGAATATAAGAAAAAGGAGTATGGTGTTCAGAACATGGAAGAGAAGATTCATCAGATGATAGCCGGAGGGGTTAAGGCCAAAGATTTGATAGTCAAGCATCAATGACAGCCATGTTACTGGATGCCAATTGCTGCTTTTCTCCACTAATTCAGAAGAAAAGGACTGTACTATATTATTTGCACTAAGACCGGATTGCACGTAAGAATTTTCATACACGTAGACAGTATCATCAAAGTTGATAAAACCGCAGTCCTTGAGGGACCAAAAGGTGATAACTGTGAGTATCGCCAAAGCCAGGCAAATCAAGACCGGTATCAAGTTCTTATGGTGGGGTGCTACCGAGCTTAATGTACCTTGTGAAGTTGGCATTTTTTCTTTGTCTTTCGTTCAATCCAAATTCTGATGACTTTGGAAAAAGATTTACCACATATTAATTGGATTCCCAATCAATCAAAGGCAATAACCGTTGCTTTTAGCCAGTTCTAATGTTTTACAGACTCCCATTGCGCAGGACATTTGTGCATTAAAGCAGCCAAGATTTTTGTTGCCCTGCGCCAAATAAGCTAATCCCCGATTGTTGTAGGCCAAGGCTAAATCCGGTTTCAGGCGGATTGCCTCGTTATAGTCCTTGATGGCCAACTGATACTGGCCGAGCTTATTGTATACATTCCCCTGATTGTTGTAGGCCAAGACTAAATCCGGTTTCAGGCGGATTGCCTCGTTATAGTCCTCGATGGCCAACTGATACTGGCCGAGTTTATAGTGTACATTCCCCCGATTGTTGTAGGCCAAGGCTAAATCCGGCTTCAGGTGGATTGCTTCGTTATAGTCCTCGATGGCCAACTGATACTGGCCGAGTTTATCGTATAAATTCCCCAGATTGTTGTAGGCCCCGACTAAATCCGGTTTCAGGCGGATTGCCTCGTTATAGTCCTCGATGGCCGACTGATACTGGCCGAGTTTATCGTATAAATTCCCCCGATTGTTGTAGGTCTCGGCTAAATCCGGCTTCAGGTGGATTGCTTCGTTATAGTCCTCGATGGCCAACTGATACTGGCCGAGTTTATCGTATTCAGCCCCTCGTTTATTGTGTGCAATAAAGTTATTCTTTGTTATCTGTAAAGTATGGCTAAAGATAGTGATGCTGTTTTTCCAGTAACCGCATTGCTGCCAAGTTAAAACTGCCAGGATGACCAAAGCGGCTATTCCTGTCGGGAATAATATTTTTTTGCGTATTTCTTCACTTTTAATCAAAGACGGAATACTCCAGACCAGCATAATGGTAATTCCGATAGAGGGCAGATAAATATAGCGGTCAGCCATTGGGTCTCCGACCGGAATGATCCCGATAACCGGTAAAATAGTTATTGCATACCATAGGAATCCAACAAAGAGATACGGCAAACGTTTTACCGCTGCAATGACGGCAGCACTGATAAAGAGAATCAGTAAAACTGCGCCTAAGACTTGCCAGACTGAAATTTGATCTAAAGAAGGATAACAAAGAGCCAGATTATAAGGCCAAAATATTTTCTCCAGATAAGTTACAAAAAAAACTGGCGCATTTGCGATCCGGAAACCCAATGGATGCAATGGATGTTTTACGTACATATTGTATTGAGCGTAAAGCGTGATAATAGAAAAAGCTGCTGAAAAAATAAAAAAAGGTATTTTTTCTCGCAGTTGCCATAACGGAATTATTCCCGCAATCATAGCTTCTGATGATTTCTGATTATTGGTTGGAGATATATTTTTCTTTAGGGCTCCTTTTATTGATTTGTTTTTTTGTTTTCTTTGCTTGGTAGAAACCGGCACGATGTCCGTCCAGTTGGGTCCGATTTTTTGCGACTGAAGACGGCCAAGCGGCCAATAATCGAGAAGGATCATGATAATGGGCAGAGTAACAACCATGGACTTGCTCATAAGCCCGCAGGCAAAGCTCAAAAGAATAAATAGATACCTTCTTATAACCGGTTTTTCTGTGTAATAAACATACAGACAAAGAGTTAACATCCAGAAAAATGCGCTCACAACATCTTTGCGCTCAGCAATCCAGGCAACCGATTCTACCCGAAGCGGGTGAAGAGCGAAAATGGCGGCTATAAAAGCGCTACGCCAGATAGCCCCTGTCATGCGGTTAAAAAGCCAGAAGAGCAAAAGCGTGCTAATAATATGAAATATAAGGTTGGTTAGATGGTAACCGCCGGCATTTATCCCATGAAGTTGATAATCGAACATCAAAGAAATCCACGTCAGCGGGTGCCAGAATTCGGCATAAGTTGTGCTGAAAGCCCAACGCAATCCATCCAGCGTAATTCCGGACGAGAGGTTACTGTTCTGTGTGACATAAATATCATCATCGAAATTGATGAAGTCAAATTGATTTACCTGCCAGAAAACAGCAAGCGTAACGACAGTAAGAACGAGATAAACAATTAGTTTTTGTTCATTTGGGCTGACATTTATTTTATTTAGCATAGCGACCTACTGCCGATGCTTGTATCACATGTCAAGTTGGAGTTCAGTCTTTTTTGATTATTTTCGATTGAAGGTTGTATTTTAGTCACGGTTGACCACTTGAGGATAACGGGAAGAAACATAGCAGTTTATACACTTTAAAAAATAATAATTTCATTAATATATGTATAGGTTGGTGCCCCAACAATATGGATAAAATGGCTCATGAAGTGCGAATTGAACTTTTTACGGGTACCATGCCCTTGCAGCGAAGCGTCAGCCCAAGCAAGTGTTTGAATCCGCCATCGGCGGACGAGATTTGCTTGGGCAGTGGAGCGAGAGGTTGCATGGTCGTAAAAAGGTTCTGAGCACGATGGAGCCATTTTATAAGCACCAAACTCAAGCCTCTTTCATCCAATTTTTTCCGCCCAGAATTCTTGCAACCAGTATGCTGGCCACATTATCACCGACGGCGTTGACCATCGTCGCGGGAGCGTCAACCAGAGTGCCAATTACCGTGATCAATGGAAATGCTTCAGGCGGAAAGCCGTAAAGAGAGATAATCAGCAGTTCACCTATCGTGCCGCCGCCCGGTATGCCGCTGACGACCATCCCCGTCAGCATGCCGATTCCAATTGTCGTCAATATGGTGCTGGCACCGGAAAAATCCATATGGAATACACCGAAAAGAAAAGCTATTTTTAAGATGGCGGCGAGGCAAGATCCCTCCATGTGAAGTGTCGCGCCTACAGGAATAACGATATCACTAATTTCCCGGGGAACGCCCATTTTATCAGCGGCATCGAGGTTGGATGGTATAGTGACCATGCTGCTTCCCGTCGCCAGAGCGGTTATAGATGGAGGAATGATGTTTTTCCAGAATGCCTTAACGCCCGGACCTTTTGCCGCTATGTATACATAAAGTGTAAAGGCTACAAAAAAGTACAGGATGGAAAGAGGGAAATACAGGATTATAACCCTGGCATAGGAACCGAGAAGCTCTGTGCCGAAAGCTCCTGTAATGTACGCGAAGTACGCGCATAAACCGATCGGTGCATAGAGCATTATATAGCCGATAACTTTCATCATAACTTCGGTTCCCGCGCTTAAGAAATCAGCGAAAGCCTTTCCTTTTTTGCCCGCGGAGGATGCGCCCAAGCCGATGAGAATGGAGAAAATAATCAGCGCCAGCATATTATTCTTGCTCATGATGTCGCGGAAGTCCGATACGGTTAGGGCCTTCGCAATTTGTTCGGCGGTATTGAAATGCTCAATCTTCAGGTATGAACCTAAGTTGATTTTTATATCGAGCGCGGGAGGATATATCTTGACGCCGATCATCATAACGCAGGCGGCGATGAAACCGGCAATGGTAAAGACGACGATCATGGCTGTCAATATTTTCCCCAGGCGCTTCAAATCCGACATTCCGGCGACTGCCGACGAAATGGAGAAAAAAACCAGTGGGATTACGATGGTAAAAAGAAGATTGAGAAATATATCTCCGAGTGGTTTGAAAACAGCGGCATCTTTCTTGAAGATGATTCCAAGAACAGAGCCGATAATGATGGATATAATCAAAATGAATGAGAAGCCGTATGACTTTAAAAATGGAGGTAATTTTGTTTTCATATTTTTCACTCAATTACAAAATTAAAATAAGTATCAGGGTAAGGTTCGTTCTTCAGTGTATAGTGCCACCACTCCTTATCATAATTTCTGAATCCGTGTTTCTCCATAAGTGATTTGAGCAGAAGCCGGTTAATTTTTTGTTGACGGCCGATATTGGTATTTGCCGTGTGCGAGAGTTCATGAAAACAATCAAAGCCGGTTCCCATATCAATGCTGTTATCCGCAAAACGTTTTTCAGCGGGAAGATAACATTCGTAAAGTTCCTGTCCCTGTGAATACTGCTGCTGCGCGGGGGTAGGCAAGGGGACAATGGTCAGATCAACAGTGCTGCCGCGGCTATGACCTGATTTGCTGTCGATATAACCATCTTTGAATAAATTTCTTTTATCAATAGTCGGATAGAATTCTTTTTTGGTTTTAGTGTTTTCGATTTCTTTTACCCAGCGGACAAAATGATTTACCGCGCGCTGCGGACGATAACAGTCGTAAATTTTCAGCGACAGCGAAAACGGTTCCAGTTCTTTTTGAACTTTGGTAAGAGCTTCCGCGGCTTCTCTGGTGAGAAAACATTTAGGAGCCATGTAGCCGTCAACTTTTTCCCCGACGAAATTATGCGAGCCATAATAACGAATATCTGTAATAACATCCGGTATTACTTTCTGTATATCAACAAATGAATCCGGCATTTTATCAACGCCGGCGCCGGAGTGCGCGAATTGCGGGAAACACAAAACAGTGAAAATCAATGATGCAAGTAAAATTTTTAATTTCATCTAACAGTCTCCATCTTATTTTTAATGCCCGTAATAATAAGCGGCGTTGCCGCAGGGTCAAGCCAGTCGAGAATTTTAAGAATGTTTTCTTCGGAAATCGCCACGCAACCAGCGGTATGTATCCCTTCTCCTTTCCAGACGTGTAGAAAGATAGCGCTGCCGTTGCCCTTGATTACGGGATCTGTATTGTATTCGATTATGATTCCATATTTATAGAGATTGTCATCGCGTTTCATTATCTCATAGGAAGCCGCGCGCGTTTGGGGTCTTTTAACCCAGCGATTGTAATCATCGGCTTGAGGGTCATCAACCCAAATATCGTCAGCTAACGTCTGACGATAGGGCATTCTTGTTTTTATAGCTTCCTCATAGCCGAACGTCATTTTAAGAGGATAGATGCCTGAAGGAGTTCTGCCGTCGCCTTCTCTTTTTTCCCCTTCCGGCGCGAAACCGTTTTCCCCTATTACTGCATTAAAAGGTTCCAAGGCCATCTGCCATTTATCGCCACGCTTTTCCATTGTATAAAGTGTTGTTCTCGTAAAGAAAAAAGAACTATTATCTACGACTAAGATAATCTGGGTTGACGTATCGATTGTATGTGACTGAGATTTCAAAAACACTGCGGCATCGAATTTATGAGCCGCAGGAACAAGAAGACATGACGACATTGATAAAAACGCCGGCAGAATGGAAAACAACCTGATAATTAGAAAAATCTTATTTATCTTCATAAAATTATACGATTCTTTTTGTCAAACACAATAGGGCATAAATATAAAAAATTCAAGTAATAACGGAGAAACAAGTTATTCTTGACTTTGATTCTTTTTTTGTGGTAGTTATCTAACATCCTTAATTAAATGCTTGCGAATCTCAGTCAAATCTCAAAGGAAGAAATAATGTCGGATCACTTTACATTGATGATTATACCCAGCCGAAAGAGCGGCGTTAAAAAAATATCCGTTTCCAAATTTGTAATTCGCAATATTCTTATTGCTTCCATTGTAACTGTTCTCGTAACCCTATATGTTGTTTATGATTATGCCAGTATTAAGAGAGACAGGGCTGAACTGGCAAGGCTTAGAGCACAAACCAAAGAACAATCTCAGCAATTCCAGGATCTGGCCATGCAAATAGATAAATTTGCCGGTCGGATGGAAGAACTTCGGCAATTTGATAAAAAGATTAGGATCCTGTCTGAAGATCAAACCAGCCGGGATAGGAAACTGCCATTAGGTATTGGCGGATCCGATAGGGATACGAGAGTTAAAGAATTATTAGATCAAGATCAACAAAAGTTAATTACGGGGATCCGTGAAAATATAGCCAAGTTGAATGAAGACGCTAAAGATAGGGAAAAGAGCTTTAATGAATTATTGATTTTTTTACGCGAACAAAAGTCTATCCTTGCCGCTACACCTTCTATCTGGCCGGTAAAGGGATGGGTAACATCGGAATTCGGCGTAAGAGAATCACCTTTTAGATCAGGTACTGAATTTCATAAAGGGTTGGATATATCAACCCGATTTGGCAAAGAAGTAGTTGCGCCGGCAGATGGACTTGTAATTTTTAGTGGATATGATCAGCAGGACGGTAATTACATAAAAATAGATCATGGCCGCGGCCTGGCTACTGGTTTTGCCCATTTGTCCCGGATGGCCGTAAGGCAAGGGATGAGAGTTAAAAAAGGTGAAATAATAGGCTACGTTGGCGATACCGGCCGCAGTACGGGTACGCATCTCCACTATGCTGTTTTTGTCAATAATGTCCCTGTTAACCCGAGGAAGTATTTGAAAGACAGCTAATTTGTTGATTGTGAATAAAATCGCAATACTATAGATAAAGTAAAACTATTTAAATGCACCGGTAAATTTACCGGTTTTTTTTTAAAAGGTAATTAATCAATGATAAATTATTTACTGAAAAAAATTGTGGGAACAAAAAATGACCGGGAATTAAAGCGATTGTTGTTGCTGTTAAATGAAATTAATAATTTTGAGCCGGCGATGATGGCCTTAACCGATGAAGAATTGCGGGCAAAAACTCCCTATTTCAGAGAAAAATTAAAAAACGGCTTTACTCTTGATGATATTCTCACCGAAGCTTTTGCCGTAGCACGGGAAGCTTCACGCCGCACTTTGCTGATGAGGCCTTTCGATGTTCAGGTAATCGGCGGGGTTGTTCTGCATGAAGGCAAGATTGCTGAAATGAAAACAGGTGAAGGAAAAACACTGGCCGCGACCATGCCTCTCTATCTTAACGCGCTGGAGGAAAAAGGATGTCATGTTGTTACTGTCAATGATTATCTGGCCAGAAGAGACGCGGAATGGATGGGGCCTATTTATAAATTTCTGGGGTTGAGCGTCGGCGTTATTGTTCACGGGATGGATGATTCCGAGCGGAGAGAATCCTATCACTCAGACATCACCTACGGAACAAATAATGAATTCGGTTTTGACTATCTTCGCGACAATATGAAATTTACACTTGATGAATATGTTCAGCGCGAGTTCAATTATGCCATCGTTGATGAGGTTGACAGCATTCTGATAGATGAAGCCCGGACTCCGTTGATCATTTCCGGTCCCTCCGAAGAGTCAACGGATAAATACTATAAAATAAATCAAATAATTCCCCGTTTGAAAAAAGAACGCGATTATTCGATTGACGAAAAAAGCCGCACGGTTGTTCTTACGGAAGAAGGTGTCGCGCACGTGGAATCATATCTGAATGTGCAGAATCTCTATGAGCCGCGCAATATTGAAATCGTTCATCATGTCAATCAGGCTCTTCGCGCCCATACTTTGTTTAGAAGGGATGTGGATTATTTAGTCAAAGACGGCGAGGTTGTCATAGTTGATGAATTTACCGGCAGAGTTATGCCCGGGAGGCGCTACAGTGATGGTCTGCATCAAGCTCTCGAAGCCAAGGAAAAAGTAAAGATTGAACGGGAAAATCAAACATTGGCTTCGATCACATTTCAGAATTATTTCAGAATGTACAAAAAACTGGCCGGGATGACAGGAACAGCCGATACGGAAGCGGCTGAATTCAAGAAAATTTACAATCTGGATGTTTTGGTTATTCCGACCAACATGCCGATGATTCGCGAGGATCACAACGATTTGATCTATAAAACTGAGAAGGAAAAAATTAACGCCGTAATTAAGGAAGTTAAATCTCTAAATAAAGAAAAACGGCCGGTTTTGATCGGAACAATTTCCATCGAGAAGTCGGAACTCTTAAGTAAATATCTTACGCGTTCCGGTATAAAACATCACGTGCTGAATGCGAAAAATCATGAAAAAGAAGCGGAAATTGTCGCTCAGGCAGGTCAACCGGGGTTGGTTACAATATCCACCAACATGGCCGGTCGTGGTACGGATATTCGTCTGGGAGAAGGAGTGGCGGAATTGGGAGGTCTGCATATTTTAGGCACCGAACGTCATGAAAGCCGCCGCATAGACAATCAGTTACGTGGGCGATCCGGTCGGCAAGGCGATAATGGATCTTCGCGCTTTTATCTTTCTTTGGAAGATGACTTGCTGCGGATATTCGGCGCCGAGAAAATATCGGGAATTATGGACAGGATCGGCATAGAAGAAGATCAGCCTATCGAACATAAATATATTTCCCGAGCTATAGAAAATGCCCAAAAACGTGTTGAAGGACAAAACTTTGATATTCGTAAACATCTGTTAGATTACGATGACGTAATGAACAGGCAGCGGAAAGTAATCTATGAACAACGGAAAAAAGTTTTACGTGGTGATAACTTATGGGCAGATATTGAAGAAATGGTTGAAGAAATTGTTGGGGATCTTTTATCAACATATATACCTGAAAAAGGACATAAAGAAGACTTGAATCTTAAAGGGCTTGACGATGCTTTATTGAAGCAGTTCAATTTAAAACTTAATTTAGCTAATACGAATGAAATTACTTCTGCTGAATCGTCTATCAGTGAATTAATAAATAAAAATGTTCAAAAACTTCTCCATGATAAAGAAAATGAATTTGGCAAAGAGCTCATGGATTACTTAATTAAAGCGATCATGCTGCAGGCAATAGATACTCAATGGAAAGAGCATTTGCTGGCTATGGATCATTTGAGGGAAGGAATTGGTTTGCGCGGCTACGGGCAAAAGGATCCCGTGAGAGAATATCAGCGTGAAGGCTATGAAATGTTCATGGAAATGATTTTTCGTATTAAAATGGATGTATTGGAAAAATTATGTTTGGTTAAAATACAAAGAGAGGAAGAAGTAGAAGAAATACGGCAGAAACAAAAACAAGATTATATTATGAGCCGTGGCGAAGATGTGCCGGAAAATAAAACAATTAAGCATGAAGGCAGCAAGATTGGACGAAATGACCCTTGCTACTGTGGAAGCGGTAAAAAATATAAAAAATGTTGCGGGGCTAATAAATAGGAGTTGGGTTCATGGTTAGAAGCATAACAAAAATTAGCGTACCTGGTTTTTTGGCCAACGGGATTTCCGTAGGAATTAAGGGGTCTGATCAAAAAGACCTTGCCTTAATTTATTCTGCCATACCCGCGAAAGTGGCGGCCGTATTTACTAAAAACACTTTCAAAGCGGCACCTTTACTGATTAATGAAGAGCGTGTTAAAAAAGGGATGGCCCAAGCGATCATTACCAACAGTGGTTGTGCCAACGCGGCAACCGGAAAAGAAGGTTACAGGGACGCGTTAGCTGTTTCAGCGGCTTTGTCTAAAGAAATGAAAATAAAAGATGAACTTGTGCTGGTAAGTTCGACAGGAGTTATTGGAAAGAGACTTCCCTTAAAAAAGATAGAAAGCGGCATAGGCAGCTTGGTTAAAGGATTAAATGAAACCGGTATCGAGGATGCGGAAAAGGCGATGATGACAACGGATAAATATCCCAAGATCGCCATACGCAAAGGTGTGGTCGGAGCAAAAGATGTTACCATTTGCGGCATCGCCAAAGGCGCCGGTATGATTGAACCCAATATGGCTACATTGCTGACTTATGTAATGACCGACGCTTTAATTGATTCCAAAGCTTTGAGCACAGTGTTTCATCAGGTAATTAATTCCACTTTCAATTCCATCAGTGTTGACGGTTGTATGAGCACTAATGATATGGCAATTATTTTGGCCAACGGTTTGGCAGGCAACAATCCGTTGGAAAAGGCGCAAGCCCGTTTGCAGCGGTTTCGTGACATGTTGATGGATGTCTTAATGGAGCTTTGCCACGCGGTTGTTAAAGATGGCGAAGGGGCGACAAAATTTATTTCCATTATGGTGGAAGGCGCCAAATCAAAGTCGGACGCTCGGGGTGCAGCGTATGCGATTGCCAACTCCAATTTAGTCAAAACGGCGTTTTTTGGAGAAGACCCCAATTGGGGGAGAATAATTGCCGCCCTTGGTTCTTCCGGAATATCCATGGAGAAAGAAAAAATAAGCCTATCTATTGGAGATATGTTAGTATTTTATCAAAATTCGCCGGTCAATATTAATTTTAATAAATTGAAGGAAATATTTAGAAAAAACCGGATTGATGTGCGTGTTGAGTTGGGAGGAGGAGACAAATCGTATTATGTTTATACATCTGATCTTTCCTATGAGTATGTGAAAATAAATGCTGATTACTCGACTTAATCCTGGATAAAAGATGTTAATTTGGGTCTTGAAAGCAGTTATTTAAACTTGATTCTTCGCAATATTTGTGTTAATTGCCGCCAAATTCAAAATTCACACATTTCTGGATTACCGGTACGTTGCTTTTAAATAAGTGTGCCGTGTAAGTTGAAGGGAATGGAGGAAAAAACAAAAAAGGAGAAAAATATGTCAGCAATTTCAATGAAACTTTTACTGGAAGCGGGTGTCCATTTCGGACATCAGACAAACAAATGGAATCCCAAGATGAAGCCGTACATTTTTGGGGCAAGAAATAATATTTACATTATTGATCTACAACAAACCGTCGGCCTATTTCAGACAGCGTATGATTTTGTTATTGATACTGTCAGCCAGGGCAAAGATGTCCTTTTTGTCGGCACCAAGAAGCAATCACAGGAAGCTATTAAGGAAGAAGCTATGCGTTGCAGTATGCCTTATGTCAATCAACGCTGGCTGGGCGGCATGTTGACTAATTTCATCACCATTAAAAAAAGTATCGACCGTTTAAATGATTTAACTGCTATGTTTAATAATGATTCCATTAAAGCATTTCCTAAAAAAGAAATAACCAAATTACAGAAAGAAAAGGACAAACTGGAAAATGTTTTAGGCGGAATCAGAAATATGAAATCTCAACCGGCAGCGGTTTTTATTGTCGATCCCAGTCGGGAACATATAACAGTTAATGAAGCGAAAAAATTACGAATTCCCATAGTGGCAATCGTTGATACGAATTGTGATCCGGATGATATCGACTATGTTATACCGGGAAATGATGATGCTATCAGAGCCATTAAATTATTTACCTCTAAATTTGCCGATGCGGTTTTGGAAGGGAAAAAGCGCTTTGAAGAGAAGCTAACTGCAGAATCAAATAAAGAATCAGAGTTGATTGAACAACCCAAATCAGGGGAAACAGATGTCCCCGAAAGTGTGGAGAGGGAGGATATAATTGAGAAGTCGGAAGAATCTGCCGACGAATCATTCAAATAATTGTAAACTATTTTGGACATTAACAGGGAGGAATGTAAAATTGGAAATATCTTCAGGAATGGTAAAAGAGTTAAGAGTGAAAACCGGTGCGGGCATGATGGATTGCAAGGAAGCGTTAATGGCAGCTGCCGGCGATTTTGAAAAAGCTATTGATTTTTTAAGAAAAAAGGGATTATCGGCGGCAACGAAAAGATCTTCTAAAGCCGCCAAAGATGGCACGGTAGCTTCATATATTCATATGGGTGGTAGAATCGGGGTTATGGTGGAGATAAATTGCGAAACTGATTTTGTAGCAAAAACAGAAGATTTTCAAACAATGGCCAAAGATATTGCCATGCATATTGCGGCATCAAATCCGCTTTACGTCCGGCCTGATGAAATTCCTGCTGATGCTTTAGAAAGAGAAAAAGAAATATATCGCAGCCAGTTACGTGAAGAAAAAAAACCGGAAAAAATCTGGGACAAAATTATCGAGGGAAAACTGAAAAAATATTATGAAGACGTCTGCCTGATTGAACAGAAATTTATAAAGGATGCAGATATTACTGTGGGGACGCTTTTGAATAACATTATTGCTAAAACTGGTGAAAATGTTGTTATTCGAAGATTTGCGAGATTTCAACTGGGAGAGGAAATAAAAAAATAAATGGACAAAAAAAAAGAAAAAGCCATTTATAAGAGAATATTGTTGAAATTAAGCGGAGAATCTCTTTTGGGTAATCAATCTTTCGGAATTGATCCGGATGTAGCTAATTATATCGCTGAGGAAATAAAATCTCTCTCTGATCTGAATATTCAAATTGGAATTGTAGTTGGCGGCGGCAATATAGTTCGCGGGTTGGAAGCCGGTTCAAAGGGCATCGATAGAACTTCAGCGGATTATATGGGGATGCTGGCCACAGTCATCAATAGCCTTGCCTTGCAAAGCGCTCTGGAAAGGTGTGGAATTCCTACGCGTGTACAGACCGCAATTGAAATGCATGAAGTTGCCGAGCCGTTTATTCAGCGAAGAGCCATGCGCCATTTGGAAAAAGGAAGAATAGTGATATTTGCCGGAGGAACCGGCAACCCATATTTTACAACAGATACCGCCGCATCTTTGCGGGCTATGGAAATTAAAGCGGATGTAATTATGAAAGCCACCAAGGTTGACGGAGTTTATAACAGTGATCCGTTAAAGAATAATAAGGCGGTTATGTTTAAAAATATTAGCTATATTGATGTATTGACTAAAAATCTTAAAGTAATGGATGCAACTGCTATATCACTGTGTCGCGATAATTTGTTGCCTATTATTGTTTTTAATTTGCAGAAGAAAGGGAATATCCGTAAAGCAATTTGTGGTCAAAAAATTGGTACTTACGTAGGAGAATGATATGTCTAAAGAAATGATTTTTCAGAAATTTAAAGATGAAATGGAAAAGACGATTATTAGTTTAGGCAAGTCTTTCAGCAGGGTAAGAACAGGCAGAGCGTCCGTTGCATTATTGGATGGTATCAAGGTTGATTATTATGGAGCACCTACTCCCATTGCTCAAGTGGCGAACATTTCTGTTCCGGAAAGCCGTCTAATTCTCATTGTTCCCTGGGATGTTTCAGTAATTGGTGCAATTGAGAAGGCTATTCAAAAATCGGATTTAGGTTTAACACCCTCAAATGATGGCAAAGTAATACGTCTAACTATTCCGCAATTGACGGAAGAGAGGCGCAAGGAAATAGCTAAAGTTGTGAAAAAGATGGCAGAAGAAGGAAAAATCAAGTTACGTAATGCGCGCAGAGATACGAATGAAGAATTAAAAAATATAAAGAAAAACAATCAAATTTCTGAAGACGAACTTTTTACGGCGCAAGAAGAAGTTCAAAAATTAACTGACAAGTATATTGAAAAAACAGATAAAATACTTATAGCCAAAGAAAAAGAAATAATGGAGATCTAAACCGGATTTTACATAAATACGGAAATGGGGAGTCAAGAACTCCCCATTTGTTTTTCTAGTGTAAAATCAATCTGGAGCTAAATAAGTGACAAAAATTGATTTCAAGAATTTACCCCAACACATAGCCATCATTATGGACGGCAATGGTCGTTGGGCGAAACAACATGCAATAGGCAGAATTCGCGGACATAAAAAAGGCGCTCAGGCTGTCAGGACAACGGTTAGAACATGTCGGGAAATCGGCATAAAATATCTTACCCTATATGCCTTTTCCATAGAAAATTGGGAACGTCCGGCGAAGGAAGTGGAAGCTTTGATGCTTCTACTGGACGAATATTTGACCAAAGAGACAAAACAATTGCAAAAACAGGGAATCAGGCTCACAACAATCGGCGAAATAGATCGCTTGCATCCGTCAGTGAAAGAAAAACTCTTGCAGACAAAGGAAATCACGATTGACAATGACAAAATGGTTTTAAATATTGCTTTGAGTTACGGTGGAAAGGATGAGATTATCCGTGCTGTAAAAGAAATTATTCAGGATAATAAAAACGGTAAAATAGATATTAATGAAATTAATAAAGAAACTTTCAATAATTATTTATACACTTCAGGAATGCCTGATCCCGATTTATTGATTCGTACCAGCGGCGAGTATCGCATCAGTAATTTTTTACTCTGGCAGATTGCTTACACAGAACTCTATTTTACTAATGTCCTCTGGCCTGACTTTACAAAGGATGATCTTTTTAAAGCAATTGCCAGCTATCAGAAGCGGGAAAGACGTTTCGGTATGACCAGCGAACAGTTAAAGGAAAAGGATTCTTAAATCTAGACCCAAATTCTTAAAAATTAAGGTTTGAATTTATGTCCAAGACAGGAAATTCATTTTTCAAGAGATGGCTGACGGGTATTATCTTGGTGCCTGTACTATTAATCATTATAATTTTCGGTTCTCAAGAGATTTTTGCCGCAGTCGTTATTTTCTTTATTCTGGGCGGGGTATGGGAATATAATAACATGGTTTTCGGAAAAGGTTTCGCGAGTGAAAAAATAGAGGGTGTGATTTTTGCGATAATAATTCCTCTGTTTGCCTTATGGGGAAATAATCAGCATTTACTTGCCGTAATGGCCTTTTCTGTATTAATTGTTTTCATTTTATTTGTCTTGTCGATTAAAGAATCAAATTATGATGTTTTATCCGTCGCTAAAGTAATCTTCGGCATGATGTATATACCTTTTCTAATGTCTTATTTCATTTCATTGCGAATGATGGAAAAAGGAATTTTATGGATATTGTTTGTTTTGATCCTTGCCTTTGTGGGCGATGTAGTCGCGTTATATGTGGGTAAGTATTTCGGCAAACATAAATTAACGCCTTTAGTGAGTCCCGGTAAAACTGTGGAAGGTTTGGCGGGATTGGTCCTGGGAAGCACAATAGCTTGTCTGATCTTCGCATATTATTTTTTGCCGGAAATATCGTTGACGCAAATAGCAATTCTTGCTTTTACAGGCAGTATTATCGGGCAATTAGGCGATATTTGTGAATCCGCCATTAAAAGAAATTATGGATTTAAGGATGCGAGTTCATTCTTACCCGGTCACGGGGGCATCCTTGATCGTTTGGATTGCCTGATTTTTATCGCCCCGTTTGTTTATTATTACCGGATATTTGTGATTAAATAAATGAAAAAAATTACAATTTTAGGATCAACAGGTTCGATTGGCATCAGCGCGTTGGATGTTATCGGGAAAAATCCGCGGCGGTTTCAAGTTGAGGCTCTTACTGCTGGAAGAAATATTAAGCTGCTCAAAAAGCAAATAGAAGAATTCAAGCCCAAAGTAGTTGCTGTAAGCACTAAAGAGAGTGCTCTTAAACTTCGAGAGGCCTTAACAGCAAAAAATAAGGTTAAAATATTTTATGATAAAAAAGGCTTAAAAGAAATCGCTTCATTTCCTTCAGCAGACATTGTCATTTCCGCCATATCAGGTTCCGCCGGTTTAATACCGACACTTGCAGCAATTGAAGCAGGCAAAGATATAGCCTTAGCTAATAAAGAAACGATGGTTATGGCCGGGGAAATTGTAACTAAAATGGCGATTAAAAAAGGAGTGAAAATTATTCCTGTTGATAGCGAACACAGCGCAATATTTCAGTGCTTGGAAGGAAATAATAGCCAGAATTTGCGGCGGATAATTTTAACGGCTTCCGGAGGTCCGTTTTTAAATTTCACCATAAATGAATTGAAGAAAGTAAATCTCAGTCAAACATTGAATCACCCCAGATGGAAGATGGGAAAGAAAGTAACTATTGATTCTGCTTCGATGATGAACAAAGGGTTGGAAGTGATCGAGGCTAAATGGTTATTTAATGTAGATATCCGTAATATTGACGTTTTAATCCATCCGCAAAGCATAGTGCATTCCATGGTTGAATTTATCGATGGCGCTTTTTTAGCTCAAATGGGCATTCCGGATATGAAAATACCTATTGCCTATGCCTTAACTTATCCGGACAGGATAATTAATGATCTTTCAGCTCTTAATCTTGTAAAGACAGGAAAATTGGAATTTCTTAAACCGGATATAAAGAAATTTCCCTGCTTGGGCCTTGCTTACACGGCAGGCCTCTGCGGCGGCACAGCTCCTGCTGTTTTAAATGCCGCCGATGAAGTAGCGGTAGCTGCATTCATGGAGAAAAAGATTCGTTTTATTGACTTGTCCAAAATAATAGAAAAAGTTCTTGCCCGAAATAATTTAATTAATAATCCCTCATTAGATGATATTCTACAAGCCGATCTATGGGCTAGAAGAGAAACTGGAAAAATAATAGAAAGGATAATAACTTGATTACCTTAATTTCTTTTATAATTTTACTGAGTGTTCTTATTTTTGTCCATGAAATGGGGCATTTTCTGGCCGCGCGAATTGCCGGCGTTGGCATTCTTAAATTTTCTCTCGGTTTTGGCCCGAAGATCATCGGCAAGAAAATTGGAGAAACGGAATATGTACTTTCCTGGATTCCTTTAGGCGGATTTGTCAAACTTCTGGGTGAGTCGGGTACTGAAGAATTGTCACCGGAAGATGAAAAAAGATCATTTTATAAACAGACAAGATGGAAACGAATGCTGATTATTCTGGCAGGTCCTGTTTTCAACTTCTTACTGGCGCTGGTAATATTTATTATCGTTTTCATGTACGGTTTGCCGAATTTAACCGCTGACGTTGGTGAAGTGCAAAAAGGATCTGCCGCCTTTGAATCAGGCATGATGAATGGTGATAAAATCATTGCCATCGATGGTCAGAAAATTGTCTTTTGGGAAGATATAAGACCCAAAATAGCTGAAGGCAAAGGCAAAGAAATGGAGGTTGCTGTCCAGAGGGGTGCGGAAAACAAACTTCTTTTAATTAAGCCCAAATTATCTAAATCAAAAAATATTTTTGGTGAAGAAGAATCTACATACCTTATTGGAGTTTCTCCCGCTGGGAAAACAATTATAGAAAGAAGAAACCCATGGGACGCAATAATAGCTTCGGCCGGCAAGACCTGGTATATTAGTAAACTAACGGTTATTTCGGTGGTTAAAATGTTGGAGGGGGTTATTTCGCCACGAACTTTAGGCGGCCCCATTTTTATTGCTCAAGTTGCCGGCGCTCAGGTAAAAGAAGGCATAATTCCTTTCATTCTCTTTATGGCCGTGCTTTCCATTAACTTAGGGGTAATTAATCTTTTTCCCATACCTGTTCTCGACGGCGGCCATATTTTCTTTTACCTGATTGAAATCGTAAACAGAAGGGATATAAGCATCAAAGTAAAGGAAATATCTCAACAAATCGGTTTTGTTATTTTGTTGATGTTAATGCTTTTTGTGATTTTTATTGATATTGAACGGTTGAACTTAAAAGTTGTCAATGACATCACGAAAATATTTAAGTGAACTATGTTGACTTTAGCTTTTGATACTTCTTCTAAAACTGCCGCAGTTGCTATATTGCGAGATGATGTTATTCTCTATGATGCTATCATCAATGTTGGTTTAAATCATTCAGAGGTGCTCTTGCCCGCAATTGATCAAGCTTGTCTTCAAACAAGAATAAAAATTTTCGAAATTGATTTATTTGCCTGCACCATTGGTCCCGGTTCTTTTACAGGGCTGCGTATTGGAGTCAGTACACTCAAAGGACTGATGCTGGCAACAGAAAAACCCGCTGTCGGGATTTCTACCCTTGCGGCTCTCGCTTTAAACGTAGGCAAAAGTTCAAAAATAATTTGTTCTACAATGGATGCTGGTCGCGGACAGGTTTATATTGCATATTACCTGTATAACGAAAATGGCCGTCTGGATCAGATCGGTACAGATAAAGTTGTTGATCCACGGGGAATTATCCATAATTTGGAACAGGAGATAATATTTGTAGGTGATGGAGCGATCAAGTATGCCGGAATTATAAGTAAGACCAAAAATAAAAAGATTAATATTGCTTCAGCCGCACAACAGTATATCCGGGCTTCATCCGTTGGTATTTTAGGGCGTGAGAAATATAATCGAAACGAATTGCTTAATGCTGAAACTTTTGTTCCTGTTTATTTACGTTCGGCAGATGCCCTAGTGAAGAAAACTTTATTTGAGAATTGATACCAATTCGCTTTCTTCGGCTAACTTTGTTGGCTGCGTCGTCGGCCTCCTCAACGTATTAGTAATACGCCTGCGGTGCCTCCTCCTTGCCGCCGCGTTATCCTTTGAAAGCAAAATGGTATATTATGATTTCCCGGGGGCATAAGATCCTTGTATTTTGTTTAAAAGATCCCGAACTTTTTCATTGTACGGGTTGCGCGAAAGGACAAAATAAAGACGTTTAATTATATCTTCAATATTTACAATATTAGGATTTGATAAGAATAAAGAAAAATAGGCGTTAGCCAAATTAAAGTTGGTTTCTTCGTGAAGAGGATTAACTCTAAGAGTTTTGCGATAAGTTGATATAGCTTGTATAAGATTGTTAGTTATTTCATAAACGGAACCCAAATCGTTCCATGCATCGATGTTTTCCGGTTCCACTTTTAAAACATTTTGGAAATTTATTAAAGCTTTAGCATAGTCTCCGTCTTGAAAATTAATTCTGCCCAAACTGTGAAGAGCTTTCACGTGTTTCGGATTAATCTCAATAATTTTTTCATATTCTTCCGCTGCTTCATCATACATGTCGTGTCTATCATACAAAGTCGCTAAACAAAAATGAGGCTCGATTGCTTGAGGATCGATCGCAATAGCCTTTTTATATTGATCTACAGCATGGTGATAATCAATCTGCAATTCTAATATATGCCCGATTTTGATAATTGCTTCAATGTTGTCATCATTTATTTTTAAGGCTTTTTCGTAGCATTTTTTTGCAGAATCAAACATATCCATTTTTTCATAGACATGTCCGAGATTTATAAAAGATTTGGGGTTGTCCGGTTCCAGTTCTGTTATTTTTTGAAAACATTCTAAAGCCTCATCGTAATCTTTATTCTCCAGATGAATAAAACCCCAATTGACGTAATCATCAGCAGAATAAGCGTCTTTCATATTATCTTTTTTACGATTTGCGATTGTGAGCTTGATATTTTTCGGATAAGCGTTAAAAGGCTTTTGAGACGTTTGTTTTTCTAAAAATTCTTTATTCATTGTTTTATAGTGAAGTCATCATATCGTTTGTATTTTAGGTGCTGTTGAATTTCTTTAAAATAACATTTTTGACTTCAAACCATATAGCAACAGGATCAGAGAGCGATGATTTCATTATGTGCGGATTTCCTTTAATGATTTGCGCCGACCAATATCCCGCCAATTTGTTTTTACTTTCAGAGCTTGCCAATTGCGCTTGTTTTATAACATGAGCAGGAATACAAAGCTCTACATTCTGTTGGCCGATTAATACTACTTCATAAACTTCTTTTTCAGCTTGTTCCGGCTGTTCTTCCATTTCTTTTTGTTTTGCTTCAACGGGCCTTGCTTCTTCCAGTTTTGGAGGAATATTAGTTGGAGCAGGTTTTGTCAAGGGCACACCCTGAATAGGAACATAATTTGCAGCAGGTTTTGCTAGGGGCACCGCTTTTGTTTCAACACGGACAGCTTCCTCCATTTGAGGTGGAACAGGTCTTGCTGGAGGTTGTTCCGGGACTACCACACTTGATTGAACGGGTCTGACTTCTTCCATTGGAGGTGGAACAGGTCTTACAGGAGGCTGCTCGGGGACAACCGCTCTTGGTTGAACAGGTCTGGCTTCTTCCATTGGAGGTGGAACAGGTCTTGCCGGAGGCTGCTCGGGGACAACCGCTCTTGGTTGAACGGGTCTGGCTTCTTCCATTGGAAGTGGAACAGGTCTTTCCGGAGGCTGCTCGGGGACAACCGCTCTTGGTTGAACCGGTCTAACTTCTTCCATTGGAGGTGGAACAGGTCTTGCCGGAGGTTGCTCGGGGACAAACACACTTGGTTGAACGGGTCTGGCTTCTTCCCTTTGAGGACGAACATCTAGGATTTCTACTTTAGGCGCTGCTTTTCTTGGAACTGGAGTCCCGGGTTTTTTCTTCGGTAATTCAGTATCAATTTTTGGAATATTTTCTTCTTGTGTTTCTATCTCTGGACGGCTATGAGCTTTACTTTTCGGCAAAGTAGGTTTACTTATTTTCTTGAAGCGATCGGCAATCTGCGCGACAACTTCACCTGATATCGTTTGAAATTCGTTAGTTTCGCCTGCTTTTAAACAAAGTTTACATATTTTGTTTATCAGACGAGGTGTGCCATATTCAGAAAATTCCCAAATTACAGGAATAGCGTCATCTGCGAATATTTTTCTTTGATTGCCGGCAAGTCTTAGTCTTGTTTCGACATAAGTTTTAAGAGCTTCCTCTGAGGGCAGTTTTTCTATATGGCCATAAGTACCAATCCTTTGAAATAAATTGGCCATTTTAGGATGTTCTAATTTTTCCGCCAGTTCAATCTGGCCAGCAAGAATCAAAGTGAAAAGATTGTGCTCGTCATCTTGCATATTAGTTAAAAGGCGCAAATCGTCAAGATTAGCGGAAGTTAAAACATTAGCTTCATCAATAACAATTACAATTTTTTGACCCTGATCGTTTGTTTCAAATAAAAGACGATTAAATATTTCGAGCAAATCGACCTTCTTTTTTTCTTCACATTGTTTTCCGGTTATCTGGCCGATAATTTCTCTCAACAGTTGTATGAACGAAAGAGCGGGATTGGTAATTAAAGCGACTTTGTATTTTTCCGGCTCTAATGAATCAATGATTACGCGCAAAGAAAGAGTTTTGCCTAAACCTACATCACCGAAAATAACAGCAAAACATTCATTGCCTTCTTTAATAGCAAAGATTGTTTCGGAAATAACATTTTCCATGGATTCATGACAATCTACATACATTGAAGAATCAGGAACATTATCGAAAGGTGGTTTGGTTAAATTCCAATAGTCGGTGTACATCTTTCCTCTCCTTACAACTTATTATAAAAAAAGTTTATCCTTCAATATTAAATAATCTCACTGTTTATTATTCAGTTGAGTGAATTCCGTATCACTGCTCAAATATTCCAGAATATCTTCCAGCAAGAAGCGTCTCATTCTTCCCAGTTTGTAACTGTTCAGCTTTTTCTCATTGATAATTTTCTGCAAAAAACTTCTGCTGATTTGAAGCATTTGACAAACTTGATTTGGAGATAACATTCTTATAATCAAAGAATCATTAAAATGATAATTGAGAGAAATTCGGCCGTCCGGAGTAAGTTTTATATCCAAAGAGGGGTCACTTTTTGCTCCGCTCAACAATTCTTTAATATATTCCGATTGCAGCAGCAGCGTTGATTGCTCCTTTGTCATAGTTATGGAAATAACTGTAGAGGACTTATCCATGAATTCCTCTACTATTTTTTTATCGGATAATTCGGGTCGGGTATCGACAGCCGTGCTGCTTATGGCAACTTCAGATGGGAAATTATTACTCAGCTTATCCGGCAATATAAGCTTAACCTCGGTTTTTTTATCGGATAATTCGGGGTGGGCATCGACGGCGGTGCTGCTTATGGCAACCTTAGATGGAAGATTATCACTTAGATTATCCGGCCGTACAAGCTTAACATCCGGTATTTTATCGGAAAATTCGGGGCGAGTATTGATGGCAAGGTTGCTTGCTGAGATATCTTGTGGAAAAGTATCATTCAGATTATCCGGCATTAAAAGCTTAACTTCCGTTTGAGTGTATTCTCGCCGTCGTTTTACGATACAAATTTTTTCCATACTACTCCAGATAATCTTAGTTACGACTTAACAAAAGAATATTCCGTATTTTAATCACTAGTGTCAGTAACAATAAAATATAATTGTAATACATATTTATTTAACTTATTTAGTAAGTAAAATCAAGACAATTTTAATCTTTAAGTGTTTCGACCGCCGCTTGATGGGACTTGATTGTTTGAATGTTACAAAAGTATTGGTTCATCTGATCCGGAGTTTTTTTTCGCCAAGATACATAGGGTAAAATGTGGCCAAGAGACAAAGAAAAAAAGCGAAGCAAAAGGAGACAGTTGACCAGATTATTTGCAATAGAAAAATATTCCGGCCGCTCAAATTAGCCATAAACATGTGATACACTGGTCCTGCTTCCAGAATTATGACAAAGGCAATTAAACAAAAACTAAGAACCATGAAAAGCAGTCCGCCAAAACTGGTTACAACCTGTGCCGGATTTTCCGATTTAAAAGCCGCATAGACAGCACCTAGGCCAATGGCCATGCCTACAACGGCGGGAACAATACAAAAGATTGTTATGGTCGATAGAACCATCATTAAAAGAGAAACTTGCAGCAAAAAATTGGAAACAACAACGAGAACTTCCGCCAAAATTACTAGAGGTATATAATACAGAAAAAACTTTATCCATAAAAAGCTTCTTAGCGATACGGGCGCCGCTTGAACAATCCAAAAGGCTTCACCCTCCATACTTACTGCCGGAAAAACGAAACGGGCGGCAATGGCGGTAAGCACAAAAGCTGCCAATCCTATATTTAAGAAAGAAAACAAATTTTGCAGGTAAATAGTTTTAATTGGTGTTTTGTCCAGAGGTAAAACAGAAAAATTGTAGAGGTAAATGGCGATCAAAGCGGCCATTAGAAATAATTGCGGCCATTGTGCCGAATCCCTGAAAAAAGTTCTGATTTCCTTGACTGCGAAAGCTTTTGATTCGCGCGGGAGAAAATTAAATGAATTTTCCCAATTATAATTTTTGTATTTTACCGGCGCGAAAAGACGCTGTGGAGTTGTTTGCGATTTAGAAAAACCAATAAAATACGCAAACCGGGCGATTATGTCGGTGATGAAAATAAGCATGAAGGCGCAGGTTCCGGTAAGCGCGATATTGAACAGGCAGCTTTTTATTTCACCATTGAGGGCAGCTTTAATGGAATCGGTAATCCATGTTGTGGGTAATAGCGGCGAATTGGGAGTTTGCATTGAATTTAAATAAATAACAACGGAAGCAAAGCTATCCGGATTAACCAGTTGTTCCGGTCGTGTTAAGCGTAAAAGAAGAATAAGAATTATTATCATAATGACGCCCAGAATTATAAGAATCGTTCTGATTCGTCCGGCAGGTAGTATTAAAGATCCAAATAAAACTAAAATACCGCTGAGTGCCGAAGCGATAAAACACATGATAATTATTGCAACTAAAAAGATTACATAAAAAATAATGCCTGCTTTGTAAATCAATCCATAAGATAAAAAAACCGGAAGACTGAAAGCGACGATCATCCATGAACTGTCAAAGGTACTGATGAACCACCGTGAAAAGAAAATATCTTTGGAGGAAACCGGCAGTGAATGTAGAAGCTGTAAATCCTGACTTAAATACAGATGAGAAAGACAATTAATGATATTGCTGAAGAGCAAAAGCGTGAAAAAAGTCATAATGAGCATGGAAACAAGCTTCATGGCTAATATGTTGCCGAAATCCTGCACACTTTGAAAATAAAATAACGTTCGATAAAAAATCATGAAAGTTCCCGTCCAGAAGACAATACCGAGCGTGCCGTACATGAAAATACGCGACCAGTTGCTTTTTGCATTATTCGGCCGCAAACTATTGATGGTGGAAAGTATACGCGGTCTTAATAGGGAAAGAGTAGTATTCATATAAAAGTATTTTCTTTTATTATGGTTAGAAAAACTTCTTCAAGTCTGGCTTCGCCTAGATTTGCAATATTTTTCAATTCATCAAGGGTGCCCTGGGCCAACAGGGTGCCCTTGTGAATTAAACCGATTCGATGGCACAAATCCTCAGCGATGCTTAAAGTATGTGTGGAAATAAAGATAGTTGTTTGATTCGCGGCCAGTTCTTTTAAAATATCCTTAACCATGTGCACGGCGGCTGGGTCAAGGCCGACCATAGGTTCATCAATAATCAATATTCTGGGATCATGTAAAAGCGCAGAAGCAATAATGAGTCTTTGCTTCATACCGTGTGAGTAAGCTTCGATCAGCTCATCAGCCCAATCCCAAAGGGCAAATTGTTGCAGAAGATTTTGGGCTTTTTGTGAAAAGGCATCTTGCTTAACGTCGTATAAATCGGCTGAAAAACGCAGAAACTCCATCCCTGTAAGCTTTTCGTAAAGAAAAGACCTATCGGGAATAAAACCGATCATTTTTTTCCCCTCTACAGGTTTTTTGGCCATATCCAATCCGCCAATAATAATATTACCGGAGGTAGGTGCAAGAATGCCGCCCATCAGACGAATTGTTGTAGTTTTACCGGCGCCGTTGGGCCCGATAAAGCCGTAAATTTCGCCGGCAGCTACATTTAAACTGAGTTTATTTACCGCTATAGTAGTACCGTAATCTTTGGTTAGTTCGTGTAGTTTGATCATTTCATTTGCTCCAGCACCTCAAGCTTGATTTTACCCATCACGCCAATTAAGTTCAGTTGCTCAACGCTATCACCGCGGACAAGCCTGATATGGGTCACATCAGCTGGAATTTGATTGAAAACAGCATCGGCAGTGATCCATTTATCCAAGTAGAGAACGTTCCACGCATGCCAATAAAACCGGCCATGCAGATAAACCAATCCCGTTTCTATTTGCGCCGGAATACCGGCGGCGCGCAGTAGGGCAACTGTCAGAATTGAGTGCTCTTTACAATCGCCGACTTTATTTTTTAAGACCTCCAGTGCGTTGGGCACCGACAATACCGGCCTTTTCTCAATATTGCTGTAAACCCAGTTGACAATTTTTCTTGCTTTCTGTTCGGAAGTGTCAGTTGGTTTGATGATTTTTTCCACCTGCGCTTTCATTTGCGGATGTTCGGATTGTATAAGTTGCGCAGGTTTTAAAAAAACGGCAATTTCTTTAGGAAGATTATTCTTTAAAGTTGAAAACGATGACAATTGTTCCTTGGCTATGGTTAGAATGTTATGATTAAAACTTTGTCTGTCGCTATCAAGTAATAACATGCCGCTAAGACCATCGATTTTGATTTTAATTTTGCTGAGCTTTTCCGGTTCAGCTATTTTTACATTGGAAGGAATGGAGGCGATTTGAGTAAAATCAATACTTCCGTGATCAGTTATTCCTTCTTGAGCTTTTTGCTGGCTGACCTTTTCCATAGAGAGGCCCATGAAGCCTGTTTCTTTTACAACATCTCCATCTTTACTAATCCAAGCGCAGTTTTTAGTCCCCATGACATCGGCACAATATTTTTTTGTTAATATTCTTTTCCCCATGATGCGAATAATTTCATCTGCGCCTCTGGTAACTTTAATTGACCGGATTGACAGTGTAGAAGGGTCAAAAATGCTGAAACTGCGAGTTATATCTTTTTCCAAATCAGCACGAAATGCGGCATCATAAATGCTGCCGCCTATATAAGGAATATTTTTGAGCAGGATTTCACTTTTTTCTTGCGTACCAGGTAAGCCGGTGAATAAGATCAGTTTATTTTTGTCCACGCGGCCATGAGCATTAAAACGAAACAGATTGGAATTCATGTTAAAATTAAATGAGGAGAGAGTCATGTCGGGGTTCAAATCGCCCTCGGTCATAATGTTGAGCGCCTGCGTTACACCCATCGTGTTAATCTGCATAAAAACTGTTTCGTTAAAGTGGAATCTTTTTTCCAGGGTGGTAAAAGTCCGGTGAATAACACCAATCTTTTTATTGTCTTGATAAATATTAATCCATGTGTCTTGCGGCCACTGTGATTTTGTGGTTTGAACAAACGATACGGGCTCCGAATTTTTCTGAAATAATTCCAAGCGAATAGATAGGAGGAGGAGAAAAACAAACGTAATAAACACACCCCAAACTAGGTTCCATTTAATTTTGTGCATAGACGACAACCAGGAAAAAGTTAGTAACCTATTTATCCTTTACTATATAGGATATAGGCCGGGTAAGCAAGAGTCAATCCCGCGACTTGGAATCCCCCCGCTCCGGCCGGAGGAGGAATGCGGTACAACTCGCGGGAGGTCGCGTTTTTATTAGGGAGCCTCCGGCTCCTGCCGGCGGGGGCTCCACCAAATAGCTATTTTAATTTGTTTTTGCATAAAAATTAAAGATTTATTGACAAGAACGGTCAATTAATATATCAAAAAAACCCATTTAATGCTAAACTGCATTAAATATGACGTTGATTTTTGCTGATCCGGTATCATGTTAAATGCAAACTGGTTTAAGAAAAGATAAAGCTTTATGAAACATGATAATATCATTGCTCACGAAGGTTACCCTTTCATAATTTTTTCTCTTATAGTTACTGTCTTTGTCGCCATTTTAGGCAGGAACTGGTGGTTAATAATTTTATTCGCTCTGGTTACATCTTTTATTATTTGGTTTTTCCGCAATCCGGAAAGGTCTTTTCAGGAGGAAGAAAAAGTTTTAATTTCTCCTGCTGATGGTAAAGTAATCAAAATCGAAAATGTTGAAGTAAGTGGAACTATTTCCGGAAGATTTAAAAAAATAGGTATTTTCATGAATGTTTTCAGTGTGCACGTTAATCGCGCTGTTTATTCGGGTAAGATAGAAGCTATTAACTATCACGAGGGCAAATTTGTTTCTGCTAATTTAGATAAGGCTTCGCTCGATAATGAACGTAATGAAGTTATGATTCGCACCGAGGATGGACGATCTGTTTGGATGGTGCAGATTGCCGGTCTTATCGCGCGTCGAATTGTCTGCTGGGTCGATGTTGGAGCGAACATTAAAAAAGGAGAACGTTTCGGCTTAATTCGATTTGGTTCGCGAGTAGATGTTTACCTGCCTGAAGATTCTCGAATTTCCGTGAAGCTGAATGACAAGGTTGAGGCAGGTCAGACATCTTTAGGGTATTTGTCATGAATACAGAAAATTTTCCCCGAAAGGGTCGGATGAAGAAAGGCATATATTTGTTGCCGAATTTATTTACCTCGGCCAGCTTATTTTGCGGATTTTATTCTATCATAGCTTCATTTAAAGAGTATTTTGTTCCCGCGGCAGCAGCCATTTTTGTAGCCTGGATTTTTGATGGATTGGATGGTCGCGTTGCCCGTCTTACAAATACAACGAGCAAATTCGGCGCGGAATATGATTCCCTGGCCGATGTAATAGCTTTTGGTGTTGCGCCGGCGCTTCTGGCGTATAGCTGGTCTTTGTCTATTTACGGTAAACTGGGCTGGATAGTTGCTTTTTTATTTGTTCTCTGCGGCGCTCTAAGATTAGCTAGGTACAACATCCAGATCGGTCTTATTGAAAGTGCCGTATTTAATGGATTACCCATTCCAGCTGCGGCTTTGGTTGTGGCGACTACAGTAATTTTCTTTGATTGGACAGGAGCGGAAGGCAAGTTTCAAAATGTTTTTATCATGATTTTTGTAGTTATTTTGTCATTGCTGATGGTCAGTAGCGTCAAGTATTACAGTTTTAAAGATATGAAACTCCTCTCGCGTAAACCATTCACTATCTTTTTTTGGTCAACAGTCTTACTAATTATAATTTTTCATTGGCCGGAAATAATGTTTTTTGTGATTATCTTAGGTTACACTCTTTCCGGACCGATTTGGTGGGTGATAAAGTTTTTACAAAAAACTAAAGAAAAGAAAAATAATATTCCGAATTATCCCTCATAGGCGGGATAATCAATTGATTGCTTGAGAGTTTGTAAGCGTAATCGTGAAAAGTTATGAGAGTTATTGGAGGTATGGCCAAGGGAAGGACGTTGCATTTTCCTTCAGGATCAAAGGAACGGCCGACTTCTGATTTTTTACGAGAAACTCTTTTTAATTTATTGGGTCCTTTGCAGAATAAAACATTTCTCGATCTTTTTGCCGGATCGGGCAGCGTTGGTTTGGAAGCTGCCAGCCGCGGAGCTCAAGGGACTTTTTTTGTGGAGAAAAATAAACACCTAGTTGAGGTTATTAAAAAAAATATCCAAACATGTTGTTTAGATAAAAATTGCCGTATAATTGCCGGAGATATCGAGTTTGGTCTGCTTGACCTTTTTAGAAAAAAATATGAATTTGATATTATATTTGCCGATCCACCCTATAATCGGGACTTGGTGAAGGCAACACTTAGGTTTTTGAGCAAAAATCATGTTCTCAGAAAAGATGGCATAATTGTAATTCAACATTCTATAAAAGAAACTTTTAGTGATTCAAATGACAATATTTATCAAACAGATCAGAGAAAATATGGCGATAATGCCTTAACTTTTTTTAAAATGGAGTGGAAATGACACAGGAAAATTTCGTTAACAAAGTTGCAATTTACCCTGGTTCCTTTGACCCCATTACCAATGGTCATGTGGATCTTATCAAAAGAGGACTGAGAATGTTTGATGAAATCATCGTTCTCATTGCTTACAATCCTAATAAGGTTTATCTTTTTTCAATAGAAGAAAGAATGGAAATGATTCGGGAAATATTTAGAGAGACTAAAGAAGTTAAGGTGGATTGCCATTCCGGATTGCTTGTTGATTATTTGAAAATTTCCGGTACCAATATAATATTACGCGGAATGCGCGCTCTTTCTGATTTCGAGTACGAATTTCAGATGGCGCTGATGAACCGGCGTCAAACAAAAAAAATCGAAACGGTTTTTCTTATGAGCGGCTTTAAATGGTTTTATACAAGTTCTAAGTTAATCAAGGAAGTGGTGAGCTTGGGAGGATCGGTAAAAGGTTTGGTGCCCGATAATGTTAATCAAAAATTAATGGAAAAATACCATATCAATAGCTTCATTTCTACGCAAAAAAAACTTTTTTAATGATAAGTTTTTATTGGCTGTTTTCAGGATAAATTACTCATTGCCGAAGATTAATTCACATGTTATAAATTCATTGTAATTAAATATATTAGAAGGCTGACGTCTGTGGAACATTCATCCTTAATCAAGAGAAGAAAAACTAAGAAAATCAATCTTGACGGCGTGTCCATAGGGGGAGACGCTCCCATAATTGTGCAATCAATGACGAATACGGATACGCGCGATGTGAAAGCAACAGTAGACCAGATCAAGTCTCTCGAAAAAGCCGGATGCGAGGTCATTCGCGTTGCCCTGCCTGATAAAGAAGCTGTAAAGGCGATTTCCGAGATAAAAAAAAGAATTCGTTTACCCTTGATTGCCGATATTCATTTTGATTACAGGCTGGCCATAGATGCCATGAAACAAGGTGCGGCGGGTATTAGGATTAATCCCGGCAATATCGCCAGAGATAGAATCCGCGAAATCATCAAAGTGGCCAAAGAGCGGGGAATTGTGATTCGTATAGGTGTTAATTCCGGTTCTCTGCAAAAAGATCTAATGCTGAAATATGGCGGCGCTACTGCGGAGGCCCTTACGGAAAGCGCCTTACAAAATATTGAGCTTTTTGAGGATCAGGGTTTTGGCAAGATAAAATTGTCACTAAAATCATCGGATGTACCCACCATGATTGAAGCTTATCGCGCGATTTCCGCCAAAACCGATTATCCTTTGCATCTGGGAGTGACGGAAGCAGGATCATTGGTTAATGCCGCAATAAAGTCAGCGCTGGGAATCGGGACTCTTCTTTATGAAGGCATTGGTGACACAATAAGAGTTTCAGTTACGGGAGATCCAGTTATGGAGATTCCCCTCGCTTATGGCATCTTGCGCGCATTGAACATTAGAAAAGTCGGACCAGATATCGTTTCCTGTCCGACTTGCGGGCGTTGTGAAATTGATCTTCTAAGTTTGACCGGTAAGATTGAGAAAGCGCTTGCCGGTAGAAAAGATTATTTGAAAGTAGCTCTGATGGGTTGTGTAGTCAACGGGCCGGGTGAAGCTGCCGATGCGGATATCGGCATTGCGGGAGGCAAAGGGCAGGGGATTCTTTTTAAAAAAGGAAAAGCTTTTAAAAAAGTTGACGAAAAAAATTTTGTAAAAGTTTTATTGGAAGAGATAAATTTGATGATTGAAGAAAGGAAAAAAGTTTAATGCGTTATTCAGAGATGTTTTTGCCTACCGGCAGGGAAGTTCCTTCCGATGCCGAGGTTATAAGCCACCAACTAATGATTAGAGCGGGGATGATTAGAAAATTGACCAGCGGCATATATTCATACCTGCCGCTGGGTTATCGGGTTATTCGCAAGCTGGAACAAATTATCCGGGAGGAAATGAATAAAGCCGGTGCGCAGGAAGTTCATCTGCCCATGGTGCAGCCTGCGGAGCTTTGGCAGGAATCGGGACGCTGGGTGCATTACGGAAAAGAACTTTTGAGGTTTCGCGATCGTCACGATCACGAATACTGTCTGGGGCCGACTCATGAAGAAGTAATCACCAGTTTAATCCGCAATGATGTAAAAACCTATCGTCAATTACCACGCAATCTTTATCAGATTCAGACAAAATTCCGGGATGAAGTGCGTCCGCGCTTTGGCGTCATGCGTTGCCGCGAATTCGGGATGAAAGATGCCTATAGTTTTGATGTTGATGAGGCGGGTGCGGAAAAAAGTTATGAAAAAATGTTTCAAGCCTATAACAATATTTTCCGGCGTTGCGGTTTGAAATTCCGTCCGGTGGAAGCTGATTCCGGCAGTATTGGCGGGAAATATTCGCATGAATTTATGGTAGTGGCTGATTCCGGTGAGGATGCAATGGTATTTTGCGAAAAATGTTCATACGCGGCTAACCTGGAAAAGGCTGAAGTTGCATGTCCGGAGAAAAAAATAATTTACGAATACGACTTTCTACCCATGGAGGAAGTTCATACTCCACATGCGCGAACAATTGAAGAGGTGAGCGCTTTTTTAAAAGTGAAGCCGCAGGATATAGTGAAAACATTAATTTACAACGCCGACGGTAAATCATATGCTTTGCTGATACGTGGGGATCATGAAGTCAATGAGATAAAAGTGAAGAATTATTTAGGTGCGGCTGAAATGGAACTTGCCTCTGATGAAATAATTATGAAGACAACGTGCGCTCCGCGTGGTTTTGCCGGACCGGTCAATATAAAAATACCAGCGCTTCTGGATTATTCCGTAATTGACATGATTAATTTTGTCACCGGCGCCAATAAAGAAGACTACCATATCAAAAACGTGAATATCGGCAGGGATTTTAAAATTGAGGCTTTTGCTGATTTTCGTGTTGTTACTGATCAGGACAAATGTCCCCGTTGTGGAAGTAACATTAAAATTGCGCGGGGTATTGAAGTAGGCCATGTTTTTAAACTGGGAACAAAATACAGCAAAGCGATGAAGGCCTTATATCTTGATAAAGACGGTCAGGAAAAAATCATGATAATGGGCTGTTATGGAATTGGAATCGGAAGAACCATTGCCGCCGCAATTGAACAAAATTACGACGAAAACGGAATCGTCTGGCCGATGCCTTTGACGCCTTATCACGTAATCATAATACCGGTAAATATAAATGAGGAAACTGTTATGCAGGCCGCGGAAGATCTTTATAACTCCATGTTTGCCAAGGGCATTGAAGTTATTTTCGATGATCGCGATGAAAGGGCCGGCGTGAAATTTAAAGATGCCGATTTAATAGGAATTCCGCTCAGAATTGTTATCGGTCAGAAAAATCTTGTTCAGGGAAATGTTGAATTGAAAATTAGAAAGACCGGCGAAAATAAGTTATATTCGCTTCAGGATGCAGTTCAAGCAGTTAAACAAATAATAGAGCAGGAAATGAATTCTACTATAGCCGTAAGTTAAAAAACTGGGTACTTAATGCTACGTATCAATGATATTATCGATAAAGCCCAAACATATTTGCCGCCAGAAGATCTGGAAATGATAGAGAAGGCCTATATCTACTCAGCTTCAGTTCATCAGGGGCAGGTAAGGTTATCCGGTGAACCATATCTTACTCACCCCATGGAAGTCGCGGGGATTCTGACCGATATGAAAATGGATGCCGCGACGATTATCAGCGGATTGCTGCATGATACAATCGAAGATACTCTAACTACAGCGGAACAGATTGAAAAGGAGTTCGGCAGAGACGTTGCTTTTCTTGTAGGAGGATTGACCAAAATCAGCCGTATCTCTTTTGGCTCCCAGGAAGAAAGACAATCGGAAAACTTTCGCAAAATGATTCTGGCCATGTCCGCTGATATCCGGATTTTACTGGTACGGCTGGCTGACCGTATTCACAACATGAGAACTTTACAACATCATCCCAAGGATAAAAGAGTTTATATTGCCAGAGAGACTATGGATATATATGCGCCATTGGCCAATCGTCTAGGAATTAACTCAATGAGGATGGAATTGGAAGACTTGTCTTTTCAGTATATTGCTCCTGATGCGTATAACGAATTAACCGCAAAAATCGCTAAATCAAATGAAGCCCGCAAACGTTATACGGAAGAAGTTAAGAGTATTATTTTCTCGGAATTGGAGAAATCTTCAATTAAATGCAAAGTTGAAGGGAGGGCAAAACATCTTTATAGTATTTATAAAAAGATGCACGAGCAACATATAAATTTTGACGAAGTTTATGACCTCATTGCTTTTCGCATAATACTGGATTCTGATCAGGAAAAAACCTGCTATGAGGCGCTGAGCATGGTGCATGCATTGTGGAAGCCAGTTCCCGGAAGATTTAAGGATTATATCGCCATGCCCAAGGCCAATCATTATCAATCTTTGCACACAACGGTTATCGGTCCTTATGGGGAAAGAGTGGAAATCCAGATCAGGACTAGAACAATGCACGAATGGGCGGAAAAAGGCATTGCCGCCCACTGGCGATATAAGGAAGGCGCTGCCTTTAAGAACAGTGAAGAAAATCAAATTAAGAAGCTAAGAGAAGTGATGGAGATACAGCACGAGATAAAAGATCCAAAGGAATTTATGTCCAACCTGAAATTGGCATTATTTCCGGAGGAGGTTTATGTTTTTACACCCAACGGCGATGTCAAGTCTTTCCCGAAAGGGGCGACGCCCATTGATTTCGCGTACAGCATTCATACCGACGTTGGCAATCAGTGCATTGGCGCTAAAGTAAATAAAAATATCGTTCCTCTAAGATATAAACTGCAAAATGGTGAAACAGTTGAAATCATAACTCAGGCCGGTCACCATCCCAGCAAAGACTGGCTGAAAAGTGTAGTAACAACGAGAGCGATTTCCAAAATCAGAAATTGGATTAATTTAGAAGAGAAGGCAAACAGCATGACTCTGGGGCGCGATTTGCTGGAAAAGGAATTTAAAAGACATAATTTAAAATTCAGCAATTATGTTAAGTCGGAAGAAATTAAAAAAGTATTTGCCGAATGTTCTGTAAATCACCTCGATGATTTAATTTCTTATGTAGGTCTTGGCCGGATTTCAGCAAAACGGGTAGTTAATTGCTTTCTGGCCGGAGAATCGGTCGATGTTCCCGAGCCGGTCACAGATAAGATAAAGAAAAAAAAGACCGCTTCGACATCAATGGGTGTATCGCTTATTGGCGTTGATGATATAGACGATATAATGGTGAATTTTGCCAAATGCTGCAATCCCATTCCCGGAGATGAAATATCGGGTTATATTTCTCGAGGACGCGGGATTATAGTGCATACAAAGAACTGCCCCTACATGAAAAAAATGGATGCGGAGAGGATTGTCGGTGTGGGATGGAATACCAGAGAAGAGTATACATATCCCGTCCACATTAAAGTTGTCTGTGACGATCTTAAAGGTATTTTAACGGAAGTCAGTTCCGTAATCTCATCTTTTGACATCAATATCAGTTATGCGCAGATAGAAACGATTGACATGGTTGCTACCTGCAATTTTGTAATCGACATAAATAATTTACAGCAACTTAATCAAGTTCTGTCGGCAATTAGGCAATTGAAATTTGTTAAATCCATTGAAAGGTTACGCCATTTCTGAAACTTGATGTATTCATTCATTTGATTGTTGACAAACGAAGCGACTCTGCTATAAGCATGCGCGAACTCGGAACAGGTGAAGTTATGTTTTATATTAAAAAGATATTGCCTTTAATAGGCATCCTAGCTCTGTTATTTTTAGCTTGCGGCGTTTCGGAGCTATCTGCGGCTTCAAGAAAGCATCTAATCGTCATTGATCCGGCTCATGGAGGGCAGGATACAGGTATTAAGTTGACGAACAGTGTTGACGAAAAAGATATCACCCTGGCAGTTGCGTTGGCCATAAGGAAAGAACTTGCCGAAGTAAATAGTTTGGAAATTATTTTAACCCGCGATTCAGATAAAGAGGTTAGTCTGGAAGATCGGAAAAATAATATTGCGAAGATCAAACCGGACATCTTATTAAGTCTCCATACTAATGCCGGATTTGGCAAGAGCGCTTCTGGATTTGAGCTTTATTACACGGAACTAAATAAGGATATAACAAAAGAAAAAAAGACAGCTAAAGGTAGTGAATTGCAGATGGCAAATAAATCTTTTAATGATTCCGTCAAAATGGCCAGAATTATTCAAGAAAACTTAAACACTTTATTCCCGCGAAAGAGCAGAGGCCTGCGGAGAGCTGATTTGCCGATAATTGATGGTTTATTGGTGCCTGCTGTGGTTGTGGAAATGGGCTTTGCCACTAATTCTGAAGATAAAAAGAAATTACTTTCTCCGGATACGCAAACAGAAATTGCCAAGGCTTTGGCAAAAAGTATTAAAACATTTTTCAGGTGATTCATCATCGAAAGAAAATCAGGCAGAAAATTCGGAGAACTAAGGCCGATCAATATTACCAATAATTACTTGAAGAACGCTTTTGGTTCCGTTTTGGTTGAGTTTGGCAATACCAAAGTAATTTGTGCGGCATCTTTGGATAATAAACCGGTGCCTTTCTTGAAAAATACGGGAAAAGGTTGGCTGACGGCTGAATATTCTATGTTGCCCATGTCCACGCAAACGCGGACAGCGCGGGAATCAGTGCGCGGCCATTTAGGAGGCAGGACACACGAAATTCAGAGGATGATTGGTCGATCGCTGAGGGCGGTGACGGACTTAACCGCCTTTGGTGAAAGAACCATTTATTTAGATTGCGATGTCATCCAGGCCGATGGCGGAACAAGGACGGCGTCAATTACCGGTGCTTTTATCGCGCTTGTAGGTTTATTTAAAAGGTTGAGAGAGGAAGGCATAGTAAACGAAATTCCCATCAGCGACTATTTATCCGCGATCAGCGTGGGGATAGTTGATAAGCAAATTCTTCTCGATTTGGAATACGAAGAAGATTCCCGTGCGGAAGTGGATATGAATTTTGTTATGACCGGTTCCGGCCTTTTTATTGAAGTGCAGGGCACGGCGGAGCATGCTCCTTTTAATAAAGAACAACTGGATCAAATGACTGAACTGGCCGTAAGCGGAATTCAAAAGATTATCGACCGGCAAAAAGAAGTAGTGGGTGACCTGAGAGCATGAAGATTGTTTTCGCTTCCGGTAATGAAGGAAAGGTAAGAGAAATTGGAGAAATGCTTGAAGGAATGGGAATCGACTTGGTTTCTTTGAGTAATTATGCACATGCGCCGGAAATTGTCGAAGATGGAAATAGTTTTCTGGAAAATGCGCTGAAGAAAGCAAAGATAATTTCGGAATTCACCGGCGAAATTGTTTTGGCGGATGATTCCGGATTGCAGGTGGACGTGTTGGGAGGCGAACCGGGCATATATTCTTCGCGTTATGCCGGAGAAAAGGCCACTGACGCCGACAACAATGCCAAACTTTTAGCCAAATTAAAAAATATTCCGCAGGGAAAAAGAACGGCTTTTTTCAGTTGTGTGTTGGTTTTGTATAAAACAGATGGCAGTTACGATTATTTTGAAGGTAAATGGAACGGACAAATAATTGATGAGCGGCGCGGAAATAATGGCTTTGGTTACGATCCTATTTTTTTTGTACCGCAATTGAAAATGACTGCCGCGGAATTGCCGATAGAAATTAAAAACAAAGTAAGTCATCGAGGGCAGGCTGTTGCCAAGCTCAAAAAAGCCCTCGGGGGAAAGATTGAATAATTAAAAATCGGGGCGTAGCGCAGCTTGGTAGCGCGCCTGCTTTGGGAGCAGGATGTCGCAGGTTCAAATCCTGCCGCCCCGACCATATAATACCTGTAATTACAATAGGATAGACAATTATAACTGCTTGTTTTTCGTTATCAATCCGTTATCAATTTTAATGACTTTTGCTGTATCCTGATAAATGCTTCTCACATCATCGGCTTCAATATCAAAATAGCGATCAAAAGCTTTATTAGTGCTATGCATTGTTGCCTTCTTTATTTCTTCAGGAGTTCTTGTTTTTCTCAATGCTCTAGCCGATGAATGACGTGTGCCGCCATACAAATCTACACATTCAATTCCGAGATTTTTACAAGCAGTCTTCCACCAATCGTAAAAAAGATGTTGACCAAATTGTTTTCCTGCAAGTTGAGCATCTTGTTTGTATATTTGTGTATGCCTAAAAAAAGGCATAGCAGAAAAAGGCGAAAGACCGATTTCTTTGATATGGTCAATATCCTCTTTCAGAATAGGAACGGACTTATAATGTTTTTCTTTCGGATGAGGGAAAAAAAGATAGCCGTTTTCAAGGTCTATATTGCCTTCAGTGAGAGTTCTTAACTCACCAGGACGAATGCTAATGTATGTTGTTAGCCATTTAATCCCAAGCCATATTTTGGGATTCATCGAATAGGTTAGCCGTTTAATTTCATCTAATATCTGCCACTGAATATCTTTTCCAATGGTATGACGATAACCCAAGACAAAATTGACAATTGGAAAATCCGGCATTTCCGTTATATCTTGCCGCTTCTTTGTCCATGTAAAAAAAGAATGAAGGGTAGATAAAATATTATGCTTTGTTTTATCAGATAAACCTTTTATGGATTTTAAAAAATCTTCTATGTTGCCGTAACGTATTTCTTTCACATTCATGTCCTGAAAGAAAGTTGTTGCTAGATTGATATGGTTTTCAATATTTTTCCAAGACCGGAATTTTATCTCATCCTTTTTACATTCAAGCCATTTTGCAGACAGGTTAATAAAACCGAGAGGATTGTCACGCCTGTAATCCCTCTCATCAAAAGTATTTTCATCAATTTTGAATCGAAGACCGGTGAGAAAGCGGGATGCTTCCTGATAAGACTTGAAACGTTTTGTAATATTACCAAATCGTACAACGTGACTGTTAGCCTTACATTTAGAATGCGTTGGACATGCCAAGGCAGTTAGATGATTATCCGAAAGCCGACTGTCGCAAACAGGGCATTTTTCATCGCTGTAAATTCCACCTTTCATACACAAAGTCCCCCCATAATTTTTATGGAGTTCTTTATCATGTTCTGAGAAGAAGTTCAAAGCCATAACGATACCCATTTAAACCGGCTTCCTGATTTGATCAGGATACAGCACTGGCAATTTGCGAAGTTTCTTTAAATCAGCCCTCAGATTACCGGTCATTTTAATTCCCTCAATAACCCGATTTTCATTTTGAAAATCTTTTTCATCTTGCTCCGTCCAAGAGCCGTCTGACATTTTTTTCATTCGATTCTGAGTTTTTGAATAACTGGATTGACTTATGTATTCGAACTTCTTTTTAACTTCGGAAGAATGATCTTGAGAACCGGCAGGATTCGTCTCGTTTTGTCGATGATGCCTTATATTGTAAATACGAACCCGAAAATACCACATGAACTTATTCAGATATGACCACTTGTTTTCATTTGTGAAGGATTCCAGTTTAGTGACATATTTTGAGATATAAGAAATAGCACCTTTAGCAGTTTTGCCTTTACTGATTTCAAGACCCGCCGGTTGATTCGACCCTTCCCAAAAGGACAACAGTGTTTTAGCATCACCAATCCATGATCTACGGAATACAAGATGAAAATGAACATTGCCAGTTCCCGGCTGGATTTCCATTACACAAGCTATATAATGCCAGCTATTACCTTGACGCTTCCAATATATCTGATACCGCTTTAAAAACCTTGAAATATATAAATTACCAAATACGATTAAAAATTCTTGAATACCCCACGGCCACCAGTGCGGAATATGAGATTTAACGAGCGAAGGATCAAATGACAATGTCAATAACCGAGCATGTCTTAGGCCATCTATTTCTTTGAACAGCTTTGCTCTCAGCTTGCTAAAATAACGGGAATCAGAATTCCATCTTGACCCATTTGGCAATTTTAGGAATTCGCCGGTTTCCTTATTTTTTGTTAAAAATGTTTTGCCTTCGACTTTGATTTTCATTGTATCAAAATCACGTTTAATATCTTTTTCATCTTTCAAGTTTAAAAAGACATTATCTATCCTCTGATTTGTTTTGTGTGAATTACGTATAAGAGATCCAAGACCAAAGGGGGACTCTCTCTGAGAAAAATGACCACGTGTATAATTACCCTTGCGCCGGCATCCATGCCCGCCCACAGCTGCGGGCGCTACGCCCTGTGCTTTGGGCGGCGCAATACTTGAACAACATTTCTTTATCGACATAAAAAAAAGCCCTTCTGAATGTTTCAGAAAAAGGCTTGGAATAAAATTCGATCTGGTGTTATAAAAACGAACAGACCTGTTTTAGAGTGTGAGCTGCAAGCCATATTTTCTGAAACGAGTTTAGAGAGATCAGTCATGTTGACGCATGATCTGGTCTCTCGTCGTTCAATTATTCCTTAATTTTTAATTCTCCTTCTTTATCAAACGTAATTTTTCCGCTTGCAATACCCTCTTTAATACCCCTAACCATCTTCTGCCCGAACTTTAAAGCTGCAATTAGACCGATTTTATCCAACATAACGGCATCATCGTAGCCTGACTCCATAAGGTTACGCATAAGCTGACTTCTACTAAGATTAAACTTAGCCGCCATTCTATCCAGTTTATCAACGAATTCGGGTTCTAATTGAACCGTATATTGCTCTTTAGCCTTTTTCATATTTACCCCCTTTTTGATGTTATTTCACATCACGCAACATCATTGCTCTAAATTTTTTAATCTGTCAAGAGAAAAATTTAGGGAGTACTTAGAAATTAAATATTGATGATGGCAGGAGGCGTTTGTTTCTTCCTCTTCTAAGGAAGATGTCAAGTATTTTCTTTGTACACGTCTTTAAAGTTGAAAATGGTTGTGGTGGTACTTCGACCTTTTTTCCTTTTCACCTAACCTCTTTTATTCTGCGGGCCTTCAATGCCCAACTTACCTTATACAGGACGAAAAGGGTGGTGGAAGTTGACCAAGCTGAATCGCGCAAGCCTTCTAGCCTACGAAGTAACACGGTCCTTCCTTCCGCCACAACCATACTCTGATTATATGTGTTTATGCTCATGCCGCAGCAGCAGGCGCCAAATCTACAAACTCCCGCTTATCCCGCAGCAAGGCAAATATCACTTTGATCAGTTTAATAGCCACTGCACAGAGCATTTCTTTGCGTCTGGGCTGTTGACCAACCCTGTTTTTTGTTTCCAATTTCCGAAGGTAATATTCCTGAAAATAGTTACTCAGTACCACTACCCTCATACTCATAAAGAAAAGATATTTCCGTAAGAGCCATCGCCCTTTCTTGGATATGAACTTCCGGCCAATACGTGACCCTGAATCACTTTCCTGAGGATCATATCCGGCGTACTTCACAATCTGACGGGCATTATGAAAATGGGTAGGATCGCCCAGTTCTCCCAAAAACACGGCGGCAGAAAGATGGCCGATGCCCGGTATGCTCATCAGATAGGACGCTGCGGATGTCTCCTTCAATAGGCACTTCAACTGTTTGTCTATATTCTTGAGCGATAGAACTGTCCGCTTCACTTCTTCAAGGCACATTTGAACCCGGTATCGGTCAGCGTTGCCAATCTGTTTTACGCCAATACTTTTTTCAGCCGCCTCAACAAGTTTTTCTGCCTTATGCACAGAGCCGGCTTTTTTTCTTGAACTTCGTGCAATCAATTCTGTAAGAGTCGACACATCCATCAACATGGCATCCTGAGGGAAAGGACACTGCTCAAGAATAGTCCACAAACTCCGTGATCCCATTGACCAGAATATCTCATGCAGTTCGGGAAAATAGTCGTCCAGGGCGGCATGTAATGAGTTTTTGGCACTCACGCTGTATCGGAGAAGTCTTTCCCGCGCCTTCGATAATGTCCTCAGCTGTCTCAGTACTCCATCCTCGATGATGGTGTCAATATATTTGCCTTCCCGGGTTATGTTCGCTATAGTTAACGCATCTCTTTGGTCACTCTTGGCAGAGGAACTCTCATCCAGTGCCCGGTGATGTTTCAGTGCCGTAGTCCGCACAAAACGAACTTCATAGCCATGCTCTTTTGCAAAATAGGCCAACTTCCTCCAGTAATGGCCCGTTGGTTCCATTCCGATGAGAACATCTCTAAGTTTATGCTTCGCTTTTAGCACTTCTATCATATTCACAAACTGCTCAAATCCTTCCCGACTGTTATAAAGCTTTGCACAGCTTCCTAAAACGTTGCCTTCCTTGTTCATAAATCCCACTGCATTGAAGGCATTGCCAATGTCAATTCCAACAATGAGGGTTGTTTTTCTAATCCTTTGACGACGTAACACTTGCTTGTTATAATCACTCTTGGACATGGTCTTTTCTCCTTTCTGCTTTCGTTGTTTTGGCTATTCAACTTTAACAGATCGAAAATACCATGTCCTCTCTTATCTTCCTTATAGTAAGCTGAAAGAAACAAATCGTTAACCTCAACGAATATACTAGATTTCAATTCGTTATCAATAAGGTAATTTTTTATCTTTCATAAAAAATGAATAGTGGTATTATGATATTTAACTCATCAGAAAAAGTGAAGTTCGTATAAAAGTGCTCAATCATTATTGTTTAAAAAATAAAAGGACAACACATTATCAAATTTATTTGCGAAGGGAGAATGCAATGAAAAATACATTTATGTTTTTGGCGGCTGTGTTGGTTATGGTTATTACAGGTTGCAGTGGTGGTAGTGATTCTACACCAGCACCATTATCATCTGCAAAAGCAATTACTGTGTTCAATATTGTATCTCCGGCTGCAACAGGCGTAATCACAGAATCAACTCATTCAATAGCCATCACAGTGCCAAACGGTACGGTAGTAACAGCACTCATACCGACAATTACACAGACGGGCGCAAGTATAAGTCCGGCATCGGGAGTGGCACAAAACTTTACCAATCCGGTAATATATACAGTAACTGCGGCAGATGCTTCGACACAGGATTATACAGTAACTGTAACAGTGGCGGCATCACCATACAAGTTTGTCACCACATGGGGTTCTTATGGAACAGGGACTGGACAGTTTGAAGATCCCTTTGGTGTAGCCGTGGATACCTCCGAGAATGTCTCTGTGGCGGATAATGGTAACGCTCGAATTCAGGCGTTTTCCTCATCGGGGACATTAATTACCACGTGGGGGTCTTATGGAACAGGGACTGGACAGTTTCGTGAACCCCTTGGTATAGCTGTGGATACCTCTGGGAACATATATGTTGCGGATACTGACAATAATCGCATCCAAGTGTTTTTACGCTTTACGTTATTCAGCACCACATGGGGGTCTTATGGAACAGGGACTGGACAGTTTGGATATCCCACTGGTGTAGCCTTGGATATATCCAATAATGTTTATGTGGCGGATAATGGTAACAATCGCATCCAGAAGTTTTCCTCATCGGGGACATTCATCACCACGTGGGGGTCTTTGGGGGCAGTGGGTATAGCCGTGGATGCCTCCGGGAACGTCTATGTGGCGAATAGTAACAATTGTATTCAGAAATTTTCCTCGTCTGGGACATTAATCACTACATGGGGGTCTTCTGGAACATGGGCTGGACAGTTTTCTAATCCCTTTGGTGTAGCCGTCGACGCTTCCGGAAATGTCTATGTGGCGGATTCTGGTAACAATCGCATCCAGAAGTTTTCCTCATCGGGGACATTAATTACCATGTGGGGGTCTTTGGGAACAGGTAATGGGCAGTTTTCTAATCCCAGTGGTGTAGCCGTGGATGCCTCTGGGAACATATATGTGGCGGATACCGATAACAATCGTATTCAGGTATTTTCACCGCAATAAGTATTTCTATACAATTGCCATAAGAGCCGAAAAATGACAATTTTATAGCATTGACAACCAGCCAAAGATTTTTAATAAATGGCCTAATTTATTATTAAGTATCTGTGCTCCAAATTGTTGACATATGGAATTTCCTGTTCAGCGGATGGGTGATACGGGATAGCGGAAAAGAAGATTCCGAATAGTCCTACACAAAAAAAACTATTTTAATGCCTATCCTTAGGTGAGAGAATTTTATGAAAAAAGATGAAATTCCTAAAATTTTATATCATTATTGTAGCATAGACACGTTTAAAATAATTCTTAAAAACAGAACAATAAGATTAACAGATATTTTTAAAATGAAAGACTCTTCTGAAGTTACTCACGTCTTAAAATTACTGCCCGATACTCTTAATGAGGAGTATGCAAAAAAACCCTTCACCTTCCAGTACGAGGGGAAAGATAATGAGGAAGCATTTGGCCTAATTGTTTCAGACATAAGTAAAAATATAGATGACGTTAAATCTTCATCATACATCGCTTGTTTTTCTAAATCTGAAGATGACCCTATACAGTGGAAGTGTTACGGAGATAATGGCAAAGGGGTTGCAATTGGATGCGATAAAAAAATATTAGACGACATTGCTAAACAATGTCAATGTGAAAAGCTAACAAGGGTCATTTATGATGAAAGAAAACAAAAAGAATATCTTAAATTTACCATCGTACCACGAATATTTAAACATTTATACGAAGCAGGCAATAATGCCAATGTTATAAATGGGTATGATTCTTACGAAGGAATGGTTATGAGATGTGTTCTAAGCGACGTAGCTGCGATATTGTTATCTGCTGTAAAATTTAAAAATAAAACGTATAAAAAGGAAAATGAGTGGAGATTATTTAGAACCATACCCGAAATAACAAATATATGGCGATCTGAAGGCAGTAAAAGATATTCAATAGATAAAACATATGGCGATATTGTTATGAAGCCAATATCGATTATAAACAAACCGGATGGAACGGAATCTACGTGCATAGATTTGGATTTAGGAAAATTTAAAAATGCTTCTACCATAATAAAAAAGATTATACTTGGTCCAAGATTTAAAATTAGTAAGGGCGGCTTGGACTTGAAAAATTTTCTTCGTATTATCAAATTTGATATCGAGCTGCCCTGTGTTGCAAATTCCGAGATTCAACAATCAAAAATAACTGACATTGGATATTGATAGGTACATCATTTATGTTAGCTGATATAGGTTGCTATACCTTCACCGATAAAGCCTGCAATGTCGAAACCGGAAATGTCTAGGTATAACCTGTCAATCAAGCATACTCGCTACTCACTTTCAAATAATAATCCTCAATTCAAACGACTGCAAAATACTGTGGAATAGTAGGTGAAAGAAATATTTGTTCAGTTAAAAATCCTCTAAACATCCTCTATCTTAAAAAAATATCAATTACATTAATCTGTTATTATATATGTTTGCATGTTCAAATCCTGCCGCCCCGACCATACTATCCCTGTAATTATAAGTTGTTATTTACTTTCTTTTGGATGAGTAAACTAGCAGTAAACTATCATGACCTATCTTGACTTGACAGATAGTGTCCAGTCAAGATGTACCTTGAAATCGCTCCAATTTAACAACCATGGTGAAAAAAAATTGGTGGTGAAAATAACAAGAGTTTGGTGAATATATCCATTATTCTTGTCGGTAAGGTTTCTTATATCCATTGTTCTAAACAGATGTTTATAACTTTACTTATTGATTTTTCTGGTTAATTTAAAATTTTTATATTAAAAGTGTAATTATTGTGAGTGGCATATAAATTGCTGTATATAAGGGGAAAGGTTAAATGGGCTGTAAAGTCAGAAGCTCAGAAGTTGGCAGGTTGAAATTAAATGTTGGAAAGGCAAGATATAATAATTTAAACTAATAACTGAAACATGAGGTGTCATGGAAAGGAGAGCTATTATGTTAAAAATTTTTAGTAAAAAAGGACAGAAAGGTTTCACGTTGATTGAGTTGATGATCGTTATCGCGATTATCGGTATATTGGCGGCCATCGCCATCCCGCAGTTTATTCAGTATAGAAAAAGAGGCTATGTTGCAGCAGTCAACACCGATTGTAAAAATGCCTACACTGCCGCTATAGCGTATAATACTGATCATACCGGTATAACGGTAGGAACTGCAGATTTAACAACTGGCGGGTATACACAAACTGGAGGCGTAACCACAGGAGTTACTGCTTGGTCTAGCGAGAGTAGTTTCACTATTACATGTTCCGGTGATCCAAATTGGGGTTTGACTTCACCTACTGCAACATATGCAGTTGCCACTGGTAATTTGACGGTGATTCAGGCTTCGAAATAGAGACATTCAGGTCGTAAAAATTTAAAGGGGCGTTTTAAAACGCCCCTTTTTTTATTGCTTATTTTCATTGTTTTATATAATTTCACAATAAAGAGTCAGGAGAAATTTATGAAAAAGTCTTTCGATGCCAAAACTCTAATTTATCCCACACCTGTATGGTTGATAGGGACATATGACAAAAGCGGAAAACCCAATGCCGCTACCATAGCTTGGGGAGGAGTATGCAGCTCCAAACCGCCATGTGTGGCTGTATCGTTAAGAGGAGTTACTTATACGCACGGCAATATAATGGAGCGTAAGGCATTTACGGTAAATGTGCCTTCCTCTGGGCAGGTTAAAATAGCGGACTATTGCGGTATTGTTTCCGGTAGAAATGTTGATAAATTTGCAGAGGCAAAGATTACTGCAATAAAAAGCGAAAAAGTTGACGCTCCTTATATTCAGGAATTTCCGATGATTCTGGAATGCAAACTTTTAGATACTATTGAAATCGGTATACATACGCATTTCATCGGCGAGATTATTGATGTCAAGGTCGATGAAAAAATGCTGACAGAAGATGGACTGCCGGATATTTTAAAAATTAATCCTATACTTTATGGACCTGAAATACAATTCTATTATGGAGTTGGAAAATATCTGGGGAAAGCTTTCGCCATTGGTAAGGATTTGAAATAATCTTTGAAGTGACCATTGATAAGTTTGTGCGAAGTATTATAATATAGGAAAAACATGAAAGAAAGGAGATGAACTATGGCCAAATCAATTAAAGGAACAAAAACGGAAAGAAATTTATTAGCGGCTTTTGCTGGCGAGTCACAGGCAAGAAATCGTTATACCTATTTTGCCAGTGCAGCTAAAAAAGAGGGATTTGAACAGATTTCACGCATTTTTTTAGAGACGGCAGAAAATGAAAAAGAACACGCTAAGATATTTTTTAAACATCTTGAGGGTGGCGAAGTTGAGATTACGGCCTCTTATCCCGCGGGTGTAATCGGTGACACAAAGAGCAATCTGGAGGCGGCAGCCGCCGGAGAAAATATGGAATGGACAACACTGTATGCGAATTTTGCCAAAATTGCCAGGGAAGAAGGGTTCCTCGAAGTGGCTATATCTTTTGAACAAATATCCAAGGTAGAAACATTCCATGAGAGCAGATATCGGAAACTCATTGCCAATATTGCCGGTAATGACGTTTTCAAAAAGAAAGCAACTGTGAAATGGCACTGCATCAACTGTGGTTATGTGCATGAAGGACCGGAAGCACCCAAAGAGTGTCCCGCCTGCAAACATCCGCAATCGTATTATGAGGTTTTGGCCGAAAATTACTAGTAAGACTCGCTGAAAACAAACGCAGTGCAGTTTGAAGCGTTAGTCGAACTTGTCCCCGAAGCGTAGCGTAGCGGGATAATGAAAGCGAGCTGAAACTTGTAAGTCGAATTATCCCTCACGCGAAGCGTGCAGGGATAATGAATGATACCTTATTCAAAAAAGTATCAAGGCTCATTAATTTTGTTCTTCTTGACAGCTAAGGTAAAATACCCTAGATTGGCGCAGTTTTTAAAGAGGAGTTCAGTTTTTATGACGACCAAAAGACAGCGCCGGTCGGAAACTATCAAGGAAAAGAAAACAAAGAAGTCTACAAGAATTCTTTATTTATCGCTTATCCTGGGCGGAATATTTGTTCTGCTTGTTCTTTTCTTTGTTACATTGTTTAACCTTCTATTTCCTCCCGTGGACATGGACGCCCTGAAAAAGAAAGAAAAGCTAGTGGCTAAAATTTATTTTTCTGATCCGCAGGAGCGTTTTTTGATGCCAGAAAAACGTTATGTTTATAAGGAAAATGATGCTGCGGCGCAAGCCAAAGAAATTGTTAAAGCCTTGCTTGAAGGTTCAAAAACAGGGTTGGTTAACACATTTCCAGCAGGTGTTAGTATCAGAGATGTAAAAGTAGTCGATGCTGAAATCGCTTTGGTTAACTTCAGCAAGAACCTGACTAAGCTGCATCAGGGTGGTTCTACGGCGGAAATGGCTACTATTTATTCCTTGACAAATTCCATAACTCAAAATGTTCCCGGTATAAAAAAAGTAAAAATATTAGTGGAAGGTAAAGAACTGTCATCAATTAAAGGTCATATTTCTACTCAAAAAGCTTTTAGCCCTGATTTGGAACTTCTTATTCCGGAAAAAGAGAAAAATAGTTAATTATCTTATGGCAGCGAAATCAAAAATATCCCGCACACGCAACATCGGTATAGTCGCTCACATCGACGCCGGAAAAACAACGGTGACGGAAAGAATTCTTTTTTACACCGGAAAATCTTACAAGATGGGGGAAGTCCATGATGGCGAAGCCGTTATGGATTGGATGCCGCAGGAGCAGGAAAGAGGCATAACCATCACTTTAGCCGTAACAACTTGCGAATGGAATAATCATGATATTCATATAATTGATACACCCGGGCATGTGGATTTTACCATCGAAGTGGAGCGCTCCCTGCGTGTTTTAGACGGGGCTGTTGTTGTTTTTTGCGCTGTCGGTTGCGTGCAGCCACAATCGGAAACTGTCTGGCACCAAGCCGATAAGTACGGTGTTCCCAAAATTGCCTTCATTAATAAAATGGATAGAATCGGCGCAGATTTTTTTGGCGCTATCGGAATGATGCGTCAGCGTTTCTCTTCCATTCCCGTTGCTGTCCAGATTCCCGCAGGCAGTGAAGATAATTTTCGAGGGGCGATTGACCTGATTAATCAGAAAATGCTGGTTTGGGATGATTCAACCCATGGTATGGAAATTTTAACGCAGAAAATTCCTGAAGAATTTGCCGGTCAGGCAAAATTAATGCGGGAAAAGATTATCGAAACACTCGCCGAGGTTGATGATAATCTTGCTGACAAGTATCTTGGCGGTCAAGAAATTACCGTGGCTGAAATAGCAAAAGCTTTGAGGAAGGCGACAATTTCTCTAAAAATAGTGCCGGTGCTTTGCGGTGCGGCTCTGCGAAATAAGGGAATCCAGCCACTTCTTGATGCCGTCATCGATTACCTGCCGTCTCCGGAAGATATTCCGCCAGTTAAAGGGATAAATCCTGTTACCAAAAAAGAAGAGGTCAGGCATAGTTCCGACAAGGAACCTCTATCGGCACTGGCTTTTAAAATTATGCTTGATGAAGGCCGAAAGCTTACCTATCTGCGGATTTATTCCGGCAAAATCCGTGTCAATGACGAGATTTATAATTCAATAAAAAAGAAGCGGGAAAAAGTCGCCCGCCTGTTACGCATGCACGCCAATAAACGGGAGAGGATAGACATGGCTTCCGCGGGGGATATAGTTGCGGTATTAGGATTAAAAACTACAACAACGGGCGATACTATTTGCGTTGAAGAGCACCCGATTATGTTGGAATTGATAGAATTTTACGAGCCGGTAATCAGTCTGGCCATTGAAGCCAAAACACCGGCGGATCAGGAAAGGCTGGCAATGGCATTGGATAAGTTGATAGAAGAAGATCCTACGCTGAAAGTAAAATATGAAGAGGAAACTGCGCAAACGATAATTTCCGGCATGGGTGAACTGCATCTGGAAATTATTGTTGATCGTTTGCTTCGCGAATTCAACTGTCATGTCAATATCGGCAAACCCAGGGTTGTTTATCGTGAAACGATTCAAAAGAAGGCGGAGATTGAAGGGATATTTGAAAAGGAGTTGGGTGAAAAGAAGCATTTTGGTCATGTCCGGCTTTCTTTAACTCCGCGTAAGAGAGGTTTGGGCAATGAAATAATTATTAATGTTGATGATAGTGTTATTCCCGCGGAGTATTATGATGTAATTGAAGAGGGCATCAAAGAAGCAACTATGAACGGAGTATTAAACGGTTATCCAGTAATGGATGTCGGAGTAATGGTCGTCGGCGGATCTTATAGGGAAGGTGAATCCTCTGCCCAGGGTTACAAAATTGCCGCGGCAACTGCTTTCCGTGACGGTTGCAGCGGGGCTGATCCGGTTATGCTTGAACCTATTATGATGGTCGATGTCATTACTCCCAGTGAATTTATGGGTGATGTTATCGGAGATATCAACGCCCGTAAAGGTGAAATTCAATCCGTTAATCCCAAGGGCACAGTAAGTGAAATTGAAGCCAAAGTGCCTCTTAAGGCCATGTTTGGTTATTCCACCGATTTGCGATCATCCACTCAAGGAAGGGCCGTTTTTTCTATGATTTTTTCCGAATACAACAAGGTGTAATTCACTATAGCCATATCATTTTAATAGCTTAAAAAGTAATTTACCTATCAAAATACCAAACAAAAAATATTTTTATTATTTTCTTGAAAAATACTATATGTAGTAGTATTATTCATCCGTACCCCAATATATAGCGTCATTGAGATGCAGCGATATTTAATATTCTATCTGTTAATGGAGTAGTTAATGAACATTAAAATTAAGAAAAGAGACGGCCGTTCAGTTAAATTTAATGCGGAAAAAATCACGAATGCCATTGCCAAGGCCGGTAATGCCACTGGTGAATTCGATCTTAAGGAAGCGCATAAATTGACTATAAAGGTTTTAAATCTTACCGAAAAACTTTTTGATGGCAAAATTTTAACTGTTGAAGAAATTCAGGATGTCGTGGAAGAAGTTCTTTTACAGTCTCCTTATAGAAAAACGGCTAAATCCTATATAATTTATCGCGATCAACATTCCCGTTTAAGGGATATTACCAATAAAATGGAAGTTGATCTTGTTGATCAGTATTTAAAGAAGCTTGATTGGAAAATAAATGAAAACAGCAATATGGATTATTCTTTGCAAGGTTTGAATAATTACATATCTTCAGAAGTGAGCAAGGTTTACTGGCTTAATGAAATATATTCGCCGGAAATTCACAAAGCGCATACTGATGGTGATTTCCATATTCACGATTTAAGTTTACTTTCTGTTTATTGCGTGGGCTGGGATTTATATGATTTGCTCCTACAGGGTTTCCAGGGCGTGTCCGGCAAAGTCGAGAGCAAGCCGGCAAATCATTTACGCAGCGCCTTGGGTCAGGTAGTTAATTTCTTTTATACCTTACAGGGAGAAGCAGCAGGAGCGCAGGCTTTTTCCAATTTCGATACTTTGCTTGCGCCATTTATTCGTTATGATAAATTAACTAATAAAGAAATTAAACAGGCCCTGCAGGAATTCATTTTCAACATTAATGTGCCGACAAGAGTAGGTTTCCAAACACCTTTCACCAATGTAACACTGGATGTGACTGTTCCCAAATATTATTCGGATCAGAATGTAGTTATCGGCGGTAAGCCGCAAAAAGAGACCTATAAAGAATTTCAGGAGGAAATGAACCTCTTTAATAAGGCCTTTTTGCAGGTTATGGCGGAAGGTGACGCCAAAGGCAGAGTTTTTACGTTTCCAATTCCGACATATAACATTACTAAAGATTTTAACTGGGATGATCCTAATATACAGGATTTGTGGGAAATGACGGCAAAGTACGGCGTTCCCTATTTCTCCAACTTCATCAATTCCGACATGAATCCGGAAGATGCCCGCAGCATGTGCTGCCGCTTGCGCATAGACAATCGTGAGCTGGAAATGAGGGGCGGCGGATTATTCGGTTCAAATCCTTTGACCGGATCAATCGGCGTTATTACCATTAATATGCCACGCATTGCTTACCTGGCCAAATCAAAAAAAGATTTTCTGCAGCGATTGGAAAAACTGATGGAACTGTCAAAGGAAAGTCTGGAAACTAAAAGAAAGGTTCTGGAAAAATTCACAAACGGCAATCTTTATCCGTACACAAAATATTACTTACGCAACGTTAAGGAGAGATTCAATGAATACTGGAAGAATCATTTTTCCACCATCGGTCTCGTCGGAATGAATGAAGCTTGTTTAAATTTGCTCGGCAGTAACATTGCTTCAGAAGAAGGTCAGGCTTTCACTAAACAGGTTCTTGATTTTATGAGAAAGAAACTGATCAATTTCCAGAAGGAAACCGGGAATAATTATAACCTGGAATCGACACCGGCGGAAGGGACATCATATCGTCTGGCCAAAATTGATAAAGAGAGATATCCTGAAATCATCACCGCAAGTGATGAAAAATCGAAACATGCGGAACCGTTTTATACGAATTCCACACAATTGCCGGTAAACTATACCGATGATGTCTTTGAAGCGCTGGATTTGCAGGATGAAATTCAGGTAAAATACACCGGCGGCACTGTGTTTCATACCTTTGCCGGTGAGAGAATTGATGATCCAAACTCTGTAAAAAGATTGGTTCACAAAATTTGTTCTAATTATCATTTGCCTTATATAACGTTTACCCCCACCTTTAGCGTATGCCCATCACACGGGTATATAAAGGGTGAAAAGGATAAGTGTCCAACCTGTGATGATGATTGTGAGGTATATTCCCGTGTGGTTGGTTATTTACGGCCGGTTAAACAGTGGAATAAAGGCAAGCAGGAAGAGTTTGACTCGCGGCGGGTATTCAAATTTCAATAAATCACGGGTACAATACCCAAAGCAAGCTTTAGGTATTGTACCCTCCGCTTTGCGGGATAATTTCCAATAGCCTTTGGCTATTGGATAATTCGTCCAGCAAGTTTCAGCGCGTTTCGCTTCTAAAACTTGGGACTCATTAAATTAAAAATTGCAAGAAGCATTATTTCACAATGCGTTTCTGCGCCTAAAATATAAAGGGAAAAAATGAAAATCGGCGGTTTGCAAAAAGTATCTCTTATTGATTATCCGGGATTAATTTGCGCCATTATCTTTTTACAGGGGTGCAATTTCAGGTGTTCATATTGCCATAATCCGGAATTGGTGGAACCACGATTGTTTCAGCCTTGCATCAAAGAAAACGAAGTTCTGGAATTTCTTGAAACGCGCAAAGGAAAACTCGACGCTGTGACAATTACCGGCGGTGAGCCTACTCTTCAGGATGATTTGACATCCTTTATTAAAAAAATCAAGAAAATGAAGTTTACCGTTAAAGTGGACACCAACGGATCGCAGCCGCAAGTTATCAAAGATCTACTTGATAATAAACTGCTGGATTTTATTGCTATGGATATCAAGGCGCCTTTAGAAAAATATGAGAGCATAGTCAAAGCGCCGGTCAATTCTGATTCTATTCAGGAAAGTATCAAGCTTATTTTAAAAGAAAAAATACCTCATGAATTTCGTACTACAATTGTAGAATCCCAGCTTGAGGAAAAAGATATTCAGCAAATTGCCTTGCTGATTTCCGGCGCCAAAAATTATGTTTTACAAAAGTTTGTACCGGTAAAAGTTCTGGATAAAGAATTCCTGAATGAAAAATCTTATCCTGAAGAAAAATTTCAGAAAATTAAAAAACATCTTGAGCATCAAATTACATCTGTTACGATAAGATAGATCAAACGATAAAATTAGTACAGATCCATATAAACGATGTTCGATTGCAGGGAAATGAACTTTCACGATGAGCTCAGAAACAAGGTCAAGCCAGAGTTGAACCATATATACAGTGAACCGCCGATAAGAATGGCGGATGGTTCCTTGGATTGCGGTTGGTTTTGCCGGGAGCACGCGCTTCACTTGTTCGTTCTTGCACGGCTGGCCCACCTTTCTTCCCAGATTCTTCTAGGCGACTATCTCGTAATCACGCCGGATGGTATCGGGACATCCTCTCTTGATGATGCCTTTGACCATGCGTGGTGCTCAGTTGGGGAGCACGTTCCAGTGGACATCAGTCTTACCCTCAAGTTCATGTTTCCACACGCGCCACAGGTGGACATCGTATTTGGGAAAGAGGCGACCAGCCCCTACGAGATTCGGTACTATCGGAATATGGAAGTAAAGGCTGTTCAGGAAGCATGCGCTGACGTGACCTCGTTGATCGCTTACCGTGAGAAAGAGGTTGTCCTATTGCAACCTCTGGATCTACTCAAACATCCGTTCAAGTTCCTTCACGAGCCACCTCCAGGCTGCCCAAAACTAACTGATACTTACGGTGAGGACTTCTTCTTCCGCGTAACTCAGCACTGCTACAAGCTCATGACAGGGCAGGCAAAACCCCTTTACGGCTATAGGGACCCGCGCAGTGCGTGTCGTGCTATCGTTGATAGGAATCCAGATGCACGTGCTACCATTACTGGTACTTTTTGCGGTGAAACATAACAGAGAACATCGAACAACTGCATCAACCCGGGCTGGCAATTCCGCTGCGCTGCATTGCCAGCCGATTATGCGGAGCGTTAGAAAATAATTAAATAAGCGCCAGGCTGTCAGCAATAGCCATGCCCGCTCGGGTCGGGCGTAAGAAGCCATCTTTTAGTTCTACAAGTTTATTTCTAATCAATGATTCAATAACTATTTTTTTATCTTCCAGCAAATCAACACCATATTTGGTTTTGTAGAGCTTTAAATCAATTCCAGCTTTGGTGCGCAGGCCAAGAAATAACGTTTCCAGTTGCATTTGTTCTACTGAAAGTGTCTCTGCATTTTCAACGGGCATTTTCCTGGCAGCGATTTCTTGTAAATAAGTTTTGACCGCGGCTTTATTCCACCAGCGTTTGTTATTTAAAAAAGAATGCGCGGCGGGTCCTAATCCAAGATAAGGCACATGCTGCCAGTATTTTATGTTGTGTCTGGATTTTAAATTTTCCGCACGAGCAAAGTTGGAAATTTCGTAGTGAATGTAACCGGCATTTTCCAACTCTTTGGCTGTAGTTAAAAATAATTTGAGCTCTATGTCTTCATCGGGAAGCTGCCAACCTTCTAACGAATATTTTTTATAAAGAGGTATTTTTTCGCTAAGCGATAGCTGATAGCAGGAAATATGTTCAAGCTTGTAAGATAAAGCTTTTTGTAAAGTCTTTTTCCACATGGGAATATTTTGACCATGAATTCCATAAATTAAATCAATCCCGATATTGGCAAAACCGGCTTTCCTAGAATCATTAATAGCGGAAATTGCTTCTACGGAATTGTGTCTGCGGCCAAGGAATTTAAGAATATTATTATCAAAGGACTGGATACCGATGTTCAATCGATTAATGCCTAATGAACGCAGAGTTTGCAAATATTTTAAAGAGACGTCTCCCGGATTTACTTCTATGGTAATTTCTGCGTGCGAATCAATTTTATAAGATTTATTTATTGATTTAAATATGGTTTCGATTTGCTGGATGGATAGCAGGGAAGGGGTGCCGCCGCCGAGATAGACAGTATCAAAAGATTTAAAAGATTTACTATAGAACTTAATTTCTTTATTTAACGCATCAATGAATTCAGGAATCAGATTTAGTGACTTAATTGAATAAAAGCTGCAATAGCCGCATTTGCCGAGGCAAAAAGGAATGTGAATATAAAGCCCGGCTTGCGATTCTATGTCGTAATTAATTCTCATATCATTAGTATTTTGAGTGTCCCCCGCTGGCGGGGGCAGGGGGTGGATGAATTAGTTTGTTTGAAATATTTATTCAATCAGCAAATTGAAAATACTTTATCTACCTCCGTCACTGCGTGACACCTCCGCCAGCGGAGGATAAGCAATGACATTTTTTTACTATGGTGATGCAATCGTTATAAACGACAAAAGATTTAATCCGTATCAGACTTAAGAACCGCCAGAAACGCACTCTGCGGAATGCTCACGTTGCCAATCATCTTCATACGTTTTTTACCGGCTTTTTGTTTTTCAAGCAATTTTCTTTTCCGGGTAATATCACCGCCGTAACATTTAGCCGTTACATCTTTACGAAAGGCGCTGATGGTACTGCGGGCGATGATTTCCGAACCTATTGCGCCCTGAATGGCAATTTTAAACATCTGGCGAGGTATTTCATCTTTCAATCTTTCGCAAGCCAGAAGCGCACGAGCCCGTGCCCGCTCGCGATGGACAATCTGCGAAAGAGCATCAACTTTTTCGCCGTTGACGAGAATATCCATCAAGACCAGAGTGCTTTCACGATAATCGATAATATCATAATCAAACGAACCATAGCCTTGAGTAACCGATTTAAAGCGGTCATAAAAATCAAAGATGACTTCGGCCAGCGGCATTTCGTAGGATAATTCCACGCGTCCGGGGCCGGTGTAATTCATGTTGGAATTGGTGCCGCGCTTTTCCATACATAATTTCATTACCGCCCCTAAATAACGCTCGGGAAGCATCATGCCAGCTCGGATATAAGGCTCCTCGCCTTTGGCAATTTCCGCGGGATCGGGATAGTGCGTGGGATTATCCACATAAATAACTTTGTTGTCTTTGAGCGTGAATCTGTAACGCACGCTGGGCACGGAAAGAATTATGGATAGATTATATTCTCTTTCCAATCTTTCCTGAACTACATCCAGATGAAGCAGACCAAGAAATCCGCAGCGAAAACCCTGACCGAGTGCAGCAGAGGAATCTTTTTCATAAATAAACGAAGCATTGTTGAGTTTATATTTTTCCAGCGAATCAGCTAAGTCCTGATAGTCGTCGGAAGCAATAGGATAAATGGAAGCAAAGACAACCGGTTTAACTTCTTTAAATCCGGGCAGCGGCTGGCCGCAGGGCCTATCCTGTAACGTAATGGTATCACCGGTGCGTACATCCGCCACGGTTTTTACACCGGCGATGATATAGCCCACTTCACCGGCGGAGAGTTTTTCGCGTTTTTCGCGTTTAAGCAAAAAATGCCCGACTTCTTCAACTTTATACGTCGTATTGTTATACATGAATCTGATGATATCGCCGCTTTTAATAGTACCTTCAAAAACACGGCAGTGAATAATTGTGCCGCGAAAAGAGTCGTAATGAGCATCGAAAATTAATGCCGCCAACGGATTTTCAGAACTGCCCTTGGGCGGCGGAATACGTTCGACGATTGCTTCAAGAATTTCTTCAATACCGATTCCTTCCTTGGCCGAACATTTTATATGAGTATAAGGATCGATGCCCAGTTCCGAGTCAATTTCTTCTAAAACGCGGTCAATATCGGCCGAAGGTAAATCAATTTTATTGATGATGGGTATAATTTCCAGATTGTGTTCCAGGGCGAGATAAAAATTAGCTAAAGTCTGCGCCTGCACGCCCTGCGCCGCGTCTATTAGAAGCAGGACACCCTCGCAGGAAGCAAGAGACCGGGAAACTTCATAGGAAAAATCAACATGACCCGGCGTGTCGATCAAATTCAGGATGTAATCTTTTCCATCATGAGCGCGATAGGGCAGAGAAATAGCATTACTTTTAATGGTAATGCCGCGTTCCCTTTCAATATCCATATTATCCAGAATTTGATCTTGAAAGTTTCTTTCATTGCATACGCCGGTAAATTGAATCAGACGGTCGGCCAGCGTTGACTTGCCATGATCAATATGAGCGATAATGCTGAAGTTCCTGATGTTTTCCATAGGGTTGTTTTAAAAAAAGCCCTCCAAGTAGTTCTGGGGGGCTTTTATTTTAGGTATTTTCTGACCAATTAAGCCAGTTTTTTCATAAGTTCTTCGGTTACTTCTTTCACGCCAACGCTGCCGTCGATAGAAATTATTTTCACTCTTTCTTTAAAATAATTGACAGCGGCGAGGGTGCCCGTCTTGGTGTCATAGTAAATACCATGACGTTTGTCGATAGCGGCAGCATCCTGATCGTCGGCGCGTGTAGTCAATTCAGCGCAGCCGCAGACACGGCAGGTTAATTTCCCATCTTGTTCATTAGGTTTGATAGCATCAATATAAATATTATTGGGATGGTTATTGTCCATTTTGCACAGCCTGCGTCCCATAATGCGTTTCTTTGCTGTTTCGCGATCCAAATTTATTTCGATAACATAATCAAGTTTGATGTTCTCTTTCTGCAGAGCGGCCCAGAGCGCCTCAGCTTGTGCCAGATTGCGGGGGAAGCCGTCCAGAAGCCAACCTTTTTTGCAATCGTCTTCTTTGAGACGGTCCAGAATCATGGGGATGGTAATATCGTCGGGGACGAGTTCGCCGCGGTCGATAAACGCTTTCGCTTTTTCACCCAGTGGGGTCTTCTTCGAAATATTTTGCCGGAAAATGACTCCCGTTTCAATATGGGGCACACCATATTTTTTTTGCACAATCGCGCCTTGTGTTCCTTTGCCGCTGCCGTTAGGGCCAAAAATTAAAATGTTCACTTTATAAGACTCCTTTCATAAAAAAAATTAAAGCTGAAGCCTTATAATGTATTGAGAGGTTTTTCGCAATATAAAAGAATCTTTCATTTAATGACAGGAACATCCTGGGGAACAGGAAGTTGATGTACAGGAAGAACAATTGGACTTGCCTCCGGCAAATACGGACATGACCTTCTGTGGCTTTTTTGATCCACATTTGGGACAAAAAAGTTTTTTTCTTCCCCTGATGAAAAGATCAAACTTTCAAAGATATTTTTACACTTTTTGCATCTGAATTCGTAAATGGGCATTGCTTGTAATCCTTTTCAATGTTTTGATTTCCCGAACAATTGCTTATGCTCGTCTGAGTTTAATTCTTTAATTGCCTGATTAATGGAATCAGTTCGTTCCGAACCATGAGGAAAATAATTGAGCGCTTCTTTGAAATGAAATAGAGCGCTCTCCTTCTTTTTCGCTTTTTTGAAATACAAGCCGAAATAATAATGAGACTCGCCTTGATTGTTAAGTTTGCCGTAGGTCATGGCAATTAAATAATTAATATCCTCCTCATCAAATGTGATATCTTTCAATTTCAGATAGCAGTCAAGAGCATCTTGGTATTTACTCAAGGCAAAATAAGTTTTACCCAGCGCCAATGTTATTTCATTGTTGTCGGCATTAACATTTACACCTTGCCGAAGATAGTCTTGCGCTAGATCAGCTTTCCCCATTTTAAGATAAATTAAACCAATATTTTTTAAAACATCTTCATCCCGTGGAGATAAACTCAGCGCTTTTTGATAGTGATTAAGGGCGGAATTTGTTTGTCCGAGTTGATCTTCAGCTAAAGCCAGAGTATAGAGTAAATCAATGTTATTAGGTTCTTTCTTAAAAGATTCTTCCAGTTGTTTGTACTTTGCATTCAGATCATCCGTGTCTAATAAAACCAGAGCCTGCATCCTGCTGAGATTGCCAATAATGTTTTTTACTCCTACTTGATGATATCGCGTTAAAATCAGGCTATCCAGATAAAAAATACGATCATCAGTGCCCGGATGTGTTTGTAGATAGGAAGGGACAGTTTTGGAGAAAAATTCATGCTGTTTCATAATCTTGAGAAAGTCAACCATTGCTGCGGGGTAGTAGCCGGCGCTGACTAAGTAGCTCAAGCCCAACCGGTCCGCTTCTTCTTCATGTTCACGCATAAATTTTAGTGTTAGGCTGCTGGAGCCGGCGATAGAAAAGGCGCCAATGGCCGCCGTAGCTTGGCCGCCGCCGCCGAGGAAAGCTCCGGCAATAATTGCGGCTAATGTAGCAATATTTAACTTTTCTGATTTTTCAATAAGACTGGCAACGTGATGAGAATTGGCATGGCCAAGTTCATGAGCAATAACCCCGGCTAACTCGCCTTCGTTTTCTACAACATTAATTAAGCCTTTATTGACATATACATAACCACCCGGCGTATTGAAAGCATTGATTAAGTTACTATTCACAATGTAAAAATGAAACTCAAACGGCGCTTTTTTACTTTGCGCAAGCATCAAATTGCCGATTTTGTTTATATAGTCATTGAGCTTTTTATTTTCCAGGAGAAGGTGATTTTTCACCATTTGGTCGTGAAATTCCTTACCCAGTTTTTTCTCATCATCGAGGGTGAATTCGGCAAAACAAATGCTTGCGCGAAACAATAAGATAAAAAAAACAACAGCAAAAGAAATATATTGATTTTGAGTAAATTTACACATAAGCAGTCTTTAAATTAAAGAATAATGTTTATATATTACCTTTTTTATAATTTAAAGACAAGACATGCTTTTTTTTTAAAGTCAACTTTAAAAAATTAACAAGGATTATCGGGTATGGAGAAAAAATATATTATAACCATTGATGGACCGGCAGGCGCCGGTAAAAGCACTGTAAGCAAAACTTTGGCAAAGAAACTGAATTATATTTACTTGGATACAGGCGCTCTTTATCGAGCCCTGGCTTATAAAACATTAAAATTTAAAGTATCTTTAGACAATGTTGCCGCTTTAGCGAATCTGTGTTCTAATACCACTGTAGCTCTGAAAAATATTGATGGTCAAATGAAAGTATTTCTAGATGGGGAAGATGTCGAGGAAAAAATCCGCACAGAAGAAGTCGGACTGGCTGCTTCAAAAATTTCTACTTTTGCCGTAGTCCGGGAACGGTTACTTAATCTGCAGCAAGATGCAGGAGCCAAAGGTGGTATTGTTGCGGAAGGAAGAGATATGGGTTCGGTAGTTTTTCCGTATGCGGATTATAAATTTTATCTTGATGCCAATTTAGAAGAAAGAATAAAAAGAAGGTATAAAGAACTTTTGGAAAAAGGCGCCTCAATTGAATATAAAACAATTCAAAAAGACATGTTCGCCAGAGATAAGCAGGATAAACAGCGGGATATTGCACCCTTGAAAGCGCCCGACGGCGCAATAATAATTGATTCGAATAATGTATCTGCGGCGGAAGTCGTAGACAAAATCATTTCACATATTTCGGCAAAATAAGTTAAAATAGACCATAAATACATATATCTCTGATTTATGTTGATATTTAATATTCAGTGTGTTAAATTTTACAGATTATAAGGTTCATAAAAAATAGGGGGTATTGGTATAATGGTTAACAATAACAACTTAAACTTAACAAAAGAAAAGGAGGTTGACGCGGGTTCTTCAAAAATAAATCAATCATTTCCAGCCAAAGAAGAAGGAATGAATTTTAAAGAACTTTTCGAACAAAGCCTAAACCAGCTGCAATATGGTGACATTGCCAGAGGTAAAGTTGTACAGATCAAAGACGATAAGGTAATGGTTGATGTTGGTTGGAAAACTGAAGGTTACATTCCCGCCATAGAACTGAAAGACGCTCAAGGAAATATCAATATTTCAGTTGGCGATGAAATAAATGTATTCATTGATAAAAGAGATTCAGAAGGCACCTTGGTTTTATCAAGAGACAAAGCGTCCAAATTAAAAATTTGGGATGAAATTAAAAACGCTTATGAAAATAATTTACTGGTCGAAGGTGTTGTTATTGAAAAAGTTAAAGGAGGCCTTTCCGTTGATATCGGTATTCCCGCTTTTCTCCCCGGTTCTCAAGTAGATATTCGTCCCATTAAAGATTTAGACAAATTCGTCGGCCAAACCTTGGATTTCAACGTGTTAAAATATGACCGGAAGCGCAACAATGTCGTTTTGTCGCGCCATTCGATTGTTACTTCAGAAAGAGAAGCGGAAAAGAAAGATATTTTAAAATCTATTCAGGAAGGTAATATTGTAGAAGGTGTGATTAAAAATATCACGGATTACGGCATCTTTATTGATTTAGGAGGCATTGACGGACTGCTTCATGTTACGGATATTTCCTGGGGTAGGATTACCAAGCCTGCGGAAAATTTCCGTAAGGGTGAAAAGATTACAACCAAAGTTCTTTCCTTTGATTCGGATAAGGAGAGGGTTTCTTTAGGTCTAAAACAGTTAATGGATAATCCATGGGAAAAAATCATAGAAAAATATCAGGTCGGTTCGATTGTCGAAGGCAAGGTCGTAAATTTGACGGACTACGGTGTTTTTGTGGAATTGGAGCCTGGAGTTGAAGGACTGGTACATATATCGGAAATGTACTGGACAAGAGAAATTAAGCATCCGTCAAAAGTGCTGAAAATAGACGAAACAATAAAAGTTGTGGTTTTGGAAGTAAATCCGGAAACAAAGAGAGTTTCTTTAAGTTTAAAACAAACAACGCCAAATCCCTGGGAAAAACTAAAAGAAAAATATCCGGTCGGAACTGTTGTTAAAGGTATTGTCAGGAATATAACCAATTTCGGGGTTTTTGTAGGAATTGAGGAAAAGATTGACGGATTAATTCATGTGTCTGATATTTCATGGAAGCATAGAGTAACTCATCCCTCTGAATATTTTAAAAAAGGGCAGGAAGTTGAAGCGGTAGTGTTAAACGTGGATGTGGAAAACGAAAAATTTTCTCTGGGTATAAAACAAATTGAAAAAAACCCCTGGGATGATTTATCGCAAAAATATGCGCCGGGTAGTGTTGTTACCGGCAAAATAACGAACTTTACGGATTTTGGAATATTTATGGAAATTGAAGAAGGTATCGAAGGACTTGTCCATATTTCTGAAATCAGCCAAAAGCGTGTAAAGACTTCTTCGGAGCTTTATTCTATAGGAGACACTGTATCGGCCGCAGTAAAGAGTATTGACCCTAAATCCAAGAAAATTAGATTAAGCATAAAAGAATTGGAAGCTCCGGCGCCGGTCCCAACTCCAACCCCAGCGACAACCACAACATCCAATCAATATATTAATAATAAAGAAAATATAGGATCTAATCTTAGTCAGGCGTTGGCAGAAGTAAAAATTATCAATCCGCAAAAAGGTGAATAATAGTATGAGAAAACATCCTGTAATTTTTGGAATGTTAATACTTCTGGTTCTGGGTATTTCATTTTACTTTTTTTTCTATAAAGCTGGTTTGCACTTGGGTAAAAAAACAAGTTTTTCCTTAAATGACAAAATTGGAGTTGTTAATGTCGAAGGTATAATTGCTGATTCTCAACTAATAACCGAACAATTGGATGAGTTCGGCAAGGATGATTCTATAGTTGCCGTCGTTTTACGAGTGGATTCGCCCGGCGGTGGTGTCGCCGCTTCTCAGGAAATTTACGATGCCGTAATTGAACTTAAGAAAAAGAAAAAAGTTGTCGTCTCCATGGGTTCAGTTGCCGCTTCCGGCGGTTTGCTTGTAGCTTGTGCCGCGGATAAGATTGTGGCAAATCCCGGAACCATTACAGGCAGTATTTCGGCAATCATGCAGTTTGCCAATGTCGAAGAGTTGATGAAGAAAATCGGATTGAAATCTTCAGTAGTAAAAAGCGGACAATATAAAGATATTGGATCGCCCCTAAGAGAAATGACTCCTGAAGAGAAAGTAATAATTCAGGATCTGGTAGATGACATATTCAACCAGTTTGTTGATGTGATCGTTAAAGAACGGAAGCTTCCCCGGGAAAAGGTCGTCGCGATTGCTGATGGCCGTGTATTTTCCGGACGTAAGGCGAAAGAACTAGGATTGGTTGATTATCTTGGCGATATGTCATCCGCCGCTAAACTGGCTAGTAAATTAGCAGGAAAAGACGGTAAATATGATCTGGTTTACCCCAGCAAAAAGCGGACATCTATTTTTGATTATCTGTTGGAAAGCACGGCCAGTCAAATTAGCAATTCCCTAAAAGAAAAAATGGGAAGTTTGAGCGGCTTAAATTATCTATATTATCCTGTCAGGTAAAAGGTAGAGACAATTATGACCAAAAACGATTTAATTAAAAAATTGCAGGAAGAATTGAAATCTTATCCCCTTCAGGACGTGACTTATGCTGTAAACATAATATTTGATTCGATGATCGATGCGATAAAGCGCGGAGAACGCATTGAACTAAGGGGGTTTGGCAGTTTTGTAGTCAGAGAAAGAAAACCGCGCATGGGACGAAATCCGAAATCAGGCGCCCAGGTAAAATTGGAAGAAAGAAAAGTGCCGTTTTTTAAAACCGGTAAAGAGTTGCGACTAATGGTAGATAATAAAAAATGACTTATCAAACAATAATTACTGAAAAGAAAAACGGATACGCGGTAGTCAAATTAAACCGTCCTCATGATATGAACGCGATTTCCAAAGATATGCGGAAGGATTTATATACGGTTTTTGTTGATTTGGAAATTGATCCGGAAGTTAAAGCAATAATTATTACCGGGGGAGAATATGTTTTTTCGGCTGGTATGGATATCAAAGAAATGTCCAGCTTGCCTAATGAGGAATGTGATGAATTTATTAAATCAATGATGAAGTATTTGAAAAAAATTTATTCCTGCAAAAAACCGGTAATCGCGGCTGTGGGCGGTATTGCTTTAGGCGGCGGCTTTAATCTGATTACTGTTTGTGATCTTGTCGTTGCCTCTGAAAGCGCAATTTTTTGTCATCCCGAGTTGAAATTTGGATTTAATCCGTTTTTTTATCCATTGAGTCAAATTGTAGGTATAACCAAGGCTAAGGAAATAGTAATGCTGGGAGAGCCTATAGGAGCGAATGAAGCTTTGAAAATTGGACTAGTCAATAAAGTCGAACCGCCGGAGAAATTTATGCAGGTAGCGGAGAATATGGCCCAGACATTGGCGAAACGTTCGCCCAAAGCTTTTGAAGAATTAAAAAACCTATGCTCTATTGTGCCGCGCATGGATAAAATGGCCGCGCTGGATATTGAATCGTCAATATGCGCATTGCTGGTTGCCCGTGATGAACGCAAAATTACAATTAACGAAATGTTGTCTGAAAAATCCCGCAAGAAAAAATAATGAAACTCGCTGAAAACGAGCGCAGCGAAGTAATGAGACTCTAATTCCAAAAGCGGAGCGTATTGGAATTAGTAAGTCGAATTATCCTAGGAACGAAGTGACGTAGGATTTGAAGCGTAAGTTGCATTATCCCAGGAGCGAAGCGACGCGGGATAAGTGACACCTTTTTCGGGAGCGAAGTGGAATTTGTCCCTGCCACCTGAAGGTGGCGGGATAATTCGCTCTAAGATTTTCCGGGCACTACGTTTCGGAAAATCAAGGCTCATTATAAATTATCCCAATCATTTCCCTACACGGCAAAATCTTTAAGCTGGTCTCTTCTCTTTTTATGCTGCAGCTTTTTTAAGGCCTTAGCTTCAATCTGCCGGATTCTTTCACGGGTAACCCCCATCATATCGCCCACTTCTTCCAACGTGAATGGCCCGTAGTTGCAGGCAACCCATGTACAATTTAAAAAGGCCTCATTTTTTAAACGCCACTCACAAGTACTGTCAGTGCATATCTCACTAATGAGAGTCATTTTTTTCTTGCAGGTATATAGATTAATCATGGAGAAAACTCCTTATGCCAATTCTAAATCAAAGCGCTATTTTTGTTGGCGTCGTTGTCGGCTTCCTCAACGTATGTACAATACGCCTCGTTGCCTCCGCCTAGCCGCCTCAATATCATCTTTGATTTAGAAATGGTATCATTTTTCAAATTTTTCCAAAGAAAAACATTTGACTTTGATTGAATATAATAATTTATTTAGGGAAATCAAGTGGAAATATTAAAAACATTCATGTACTGAAAATAGAGAAAATAAGAAAAAACTGCCGCCATTCAGAAATCGCTCTTTTCTTTTGGCCTTCTTTCGGGGACGTATTGATGTTTGATTGTGCCTTCATTCCATTGGAGAGAAACATATAAGTTGCAATAACAACTGCCGTATTCTTTGACATCTTCCATCCGGTATTGGCAGGGGCAGATAATATCGGCATCCTTTTCGCGGTTACCGGCAGACAGACGGCAGGGGCAGGACATATACCCATAGCGGTCCTTGTTTATTAAAAGATCGCCTAAAATTGTCAGAACCCAGTCTTTATCGTTATTAAAAAAATAGCCTTTGGGCTCCTGAACCTTTTTCAACATTTCATAGAGTTCGGCAGGCAGCATTAAAGACCTAAGGCCTCCCTGATATCGCTTTCCCGGAAGCCGATAATTATATTGTCGCCAATGATAATGGTCGGGAAAGAACGCTGGGGATTGTATTTCTCCACTTCTTGTAAAATTTTCTGCCTGTCATCACCTTGAAGCAAGTCGACGTCAATATAATCAAAATCAATGCCATTATCGTGCATGAATTTCTTTGTAGCTTTGCAATGACTACAGGTGCTCAATGTAAACATTTTAATTTTAGCGGCCATTTTCTTACTCCTTAGATTGTTGTATTTTTATTTAACCGGATTTTTAGCAAATGACAACAGGTTATTTTGAGTATATTGGAATTCGCGAGTTAATTTATTCATCGAAGCAATTATATTAACTAAAATACTTTGAGAAAATCTCAGATGCATTGTTATATACTTTTTGAACCAAATCAGCATAAGATTGCGGTTAAGGTTTAGCGTTTAGGACTGACTTTCTCAGTTACCAGAACAAGTATGCCGCACGTAATTGAAAGAATAGCTAAAAGGATATCTTGTACGATAAAGCGAAAATCATCTTTACTGCGATTTATCCAAGTGCGAAGATCACCAATTGTACCCACAATTCGATAGTCTTGAGGTGATACGCTCTGCCCTGGCCACTCTCTATAGATTAAAGCTATTGGAGTTGAAGGTGCTGTCCACTCTGCAATTCTGCCTTGTCCAAGATCCGTTTTCTGTGATAAAATTGCTACAAAACGGGCAAATACTCTTGGTTCTTTATCTTTTGGAAGATTAGCTATTGAGTATTTTGATATTAATTTTAGGAGTGGCTTCCAGCCTGGATCACCAAGCCGAATAGGATGCGAGGCATTGGGCGTATATGAACTCTCAAAATTTTCTGCAATTATTGCAACTTTATCAAGACCGAACCATCTATCCCAAAATCCAACTCTCATTGAAATAACAAAGATTAAGACAATCGTTGGAATAATAAATGCTGACAAAATTCTTAGAATTCTAACTTTTATTTTGTCCTCCAATAGAGGTGTTTTGTTCGTTTTTTATTAAAAGCTTACAATTACTTCATCATAGCTCTTTCTCCATTTAGGCGGGAGAAGAGTTTTTGTTTTATCGAAATGACCGATTGCCAGTAAACAAGGAATCCAGTACTGGTCGGGTATATTAAAGGCCTTTCTTACACCGTCGATATCGAAGCCGTCCATCGGATGTGAATCCAGTCCGGCATCTTTCGCGGCAAGCATTAATGACATGGCGAAAAATCCGGCGTTCTTGCAGGCAAAAGCCAATTGCCTTTCAGATGAAACTCCGTAAAGAGAATTTGCCGCGTTGACAAACCAGTCGTACTGCTCCTGCTTCATAATGCCCGCTTTAACCGATTCTGCAAAATCTTTTTCAAAACTAGCATTGCCTTTTTTAAATCCTTCGCGATCGCCCAGAACAATCAGGACAACAGGCGCATCGGTTATTTTGGGTTGATCCCAAGCTGCTTTTCTAAGTTTTTCTTTCTGGACATTGTCTCTGAGAACAATCAAATTCCATGGCTGGAGATTGAATCCCGAAGGCGCAAGCGCCGCGGTTTCTATTATCTGTTTTAGCTGGGCATCGGTTACATCCTTGGTTGGATCAAAAAAATTAACGGCACGTCTTTGTTTCATAGCTTCTTTGAATTCCATAAAGTACCTCCCGATATGGTTTAAGTGTCATTTCGATGCAAAGCGAGAAATCTTTATTAAAAAATCTATAAGCCAAGATTCCTCACATCCGTTCGGAATGACATTTTTTATATTGCAAAACAATTGTGCAAAAGCTCAATTTGTCACTCTTCGTGTCCTCTGGTTAAATAAAAAGTGGCTAGATCGAAAAAGATAGTCATGCGTCTTTGCAGTTCGAAAGTCATATAAAGATCAAGATTCTTTTGCAAGGAATCCTGCGCCAGCGCGAAAGTCCAGATGTGTTTGCGGATGAGGCTGAGCGCGCTCAATGTTCCGCTGATTTTAAAACCGGATTTCTTTCTTTCCATTCCTAGATTTGTGTAAAAATTCCTGATTCTGTTGACATCTTGCAGGCCTCCCAGCCAGAGAGTCAACAAGGAAAGAATCCTGTCGCATATATTATACAAAACCGTTCTTTCAACCTTCTGGTAATCAGCAGTGGATGGATTCATTGCAATATCTTCCAGCCATTGTTCGATAATCTTTTCTTTGTTTTTAATAATTACGTTAACCAGACGGCGCGTCAGAGAATTTTTCGCGACCGCGGGCGGAAGCGTTTTTTTATCCGTGTGTTCAATGGAATCAAATATCGCCCAGTAATCTTTCCTGCTTTTAATGTAGGCTTCCAGAGCGCGTTTATTGGAACGGAAGGCGAGCGGTGGCAATTTGTTTACCGGCCAGAAACGGGCCTGCGAGCAATCATCACCGGCGCAAAGTTTTCCGCCGCTTTGTTCCACAATAAAAGTCAAAAAAAGCAGATCGCCGTAAAAGCGGCTCTTATAGGAATCTACATCTAGCAATTTTGTAATTTTGCCTTTGATGCCCGTTTCTTCTTTCAGTTCGCGCAAGGCCGCCTCTTCTATGCTTTCACCGGCTTCGGCAAATCCTGACGGCAGGCACCATAGTCCTTTAGAGGGCGCTCTCCCGCGTTTAACTAAAAGTATCTGTCGCGAAGATTCGACAATCGTTGAAACGACCGGCAGAGGATTTTCATAAAAATAAGAATTACAACAGGGGCAGAAATCCCTCATGACGCCATCTTCACTTTTCTTTGTAATTTCTCCTCCACAGTAAAGGCAATGCTTGCGGTGTTTTTTCATAATGCTTCCTTGGGAATCAAAGGTTGAGAACAAATAAAAATTTTGTCATCCTTACACATGGTGACTAAATTTTTCTTCATCGCCATATCCTGAAGCTCGCGCATAAGCTGATTAATGATAGTTTTATTATGGGCGTCCGTACCCGTCAGGAAAAAAGATTTTTTAAATTGAAAGTAATCTATAAAAGAGCCAATTTCCCGGGGCTTGAAAACCAGGGTGTTTTTAAAATCAATTTCTATTATCCTGCCGAAAAACGGACGAAGAAGAATTTCGCCGTTTTCAGCGGAAAATTGATTAAAAATGAGTTCTATCGGCAGAGATTCCTTTTCATTCAGTGAATTATTTTGCTTCAAGATTTTTTTGACAATGTCGACCATCTCCCGCATATCGGCCCGGGAATGGGTAATGGTGATAAAAAGTCCATCTTTTTTCAGGACTCGGGCGATTTCCGGAATCATATCAGGGAAGAAATATAAAGCGTAACTGCAGATAACCAGATCAAAGGAAGCGGCTGTATATTTTTTCATCCTGTCAATACCGAAAGATGAAAAGTGACCTAAGTATCCGGCGCGCCGGCAGGCTTCCAGAAAGAAATGTTTATATTCGGGGATAATATCAATACCGGTGATTTTCGCTTCCGGACGCAGTTTGTCTTTTAGAGCTTCGGTAAAAGCGCCGAAGGCACAGCCTAGTTCCAATACGTTTTGGCAATTCGACAGGTCAACTTGGTTCAGTGCTGTTTTTCTGATGTCTTCTTTATTGGTGGAAAACCGTCGGATTAATTGCGCGATTGCCAGATGCTTTTGCACATCGCGGAAAACTTTGCGAATCTTTTTTTTATCCAGAACTTCCATCATGTATATGCCTTGGCTAAAAGTTTTGTTTTAAGACTGTTTTTCTACATCCATAATCTTGGCTACTCTTCTTGAATGCCTGTCTCCGGCAAATTTTGTCTCCATAAATATTTTGATCATTTCAGTAACCGGCACGGAATATTTTACCCTTCCGCCAAAAGCGATAAAATTAGCGTCATTGTGCGCTTTGGCCATCTCGGCGGTAAAAAGGTCGTGAACTAAAGCGCACCGGATACCATTAATTTTATTTGCGGTTATGGACATTCCGATTCCTGTGCCGCAGAGCAGAATACCGAACTCATATCCGCCTTTTTTAAATTCGGCACAGGCATTTACAGCGATGTCGGGATAATCCACGGGTTCATCGCTATTTACTCCTATATCTTTTATTTCGCAATTTTTTGTCTTTAAAAAGGATATAATTTCACTTTTTAAAGCTATGGCGCCATGATCGGAGGCAATAATAATTTTTTTCATTAGTAAATTCCCCTGAAGAGAGTATTCTAAATTTCTTAATTCTTATTTTTACGAGATTTCAGAATAAGTCAATAAAAAAACTTTGCTTCGGGGGAATATTTGCGTTAAAAAGTCATATGCGCGAGTTATTGACGAAGTATTTTAATCATCTTTTGATCGAACGCGGTGTCGCTCAAAACACACTGGAATCTTACGGCCGTGATTTACGCCGGTTTATTGTCTTTGTTGAGGAGAACAAGAAAATAACCGATGTAAAGAATGTCACGTCGGAGGTGATTGTTGAATATCTGACACGGATCAGAGACGAAGGATTAGCGGCCAATTCCATGAACCGGTCGCTGGCTGCTTTGAGAGGATTTTATAAATATCTTCTTCGCGAAAAGATAATCAGCGAGAATCCGCTGGCGAATATCGAACTGGCTAAAGTATGGATGAAACTGCCCGATACGATAAGCAAGGAGGAAATGAAAAATATCTTAGAGCAGCCGGGAACTCGGACGGTTGCCGCTATCAGAAATACCGCCATGCTCGAGCTTTTATACGCTACGGGAATCCGAGTTTCGGAATTAATTAATCTGACGATGAACAGCGTTAATTGGCAGGTCGGTTTCCTGATTGTCATGGGGAAAGGCAGCAAAGAAAGGATTGTCCCAATCGGCAAAATAGCCTACGATTGCGTCAGGCGTTACGTTGATAAGGCCAGGCCGCAATTAATGAAGAAAAAAAGCACGGATGTTTTATTTTTAAACCGCTTTGGAGGAAAATTTACCCGACAGGGATTCTGGAAAATAGTTGTCGGTTACGCCCGAAAATCAGGATTGCGGAAAAATGTTTATCCGCATACATTCCGTCATTCTTTTGCGTCTCATCTTTTGGAAGGCGGCGCTGATTTGCGCACGGTGCAGGTAATGCTGGGGCATTCCGATATTTCAACAACCCAGATTTACACACATATCACGCGGGAAAGGTTAAAAGAAGTTCATAAGAAATATCATCCGCGGGGCTGATCTCCGGCAAATATTCCGTGACTTGTAAGAGTGGAGCCTCTCCGGCAGGAGCCGGAGGCTCCTTTCCAAAACGCGACATCCCGCGATTGGCAGAAAGCATTCAAACCCCAGCAGGAACTGGGGGCTTTATGCAGCGGGGTAAATATTTTCAAATATTGAGAGGGCAATGATTAATCGACATACAAATAACAAAGAACAACGCAAAGCAACATCATTTACAATAGTGATACCAATCGCACTGATTATTGTTGTTTTAATTTCTGTTTTATTATTTTTTTTCTATCCTCAATTTTTCCATTCTCTGGCATTTAAGGCCTCCCGAATAAAAAACACTTTTTCCTATTACGCATTACAAGAAAGACCTCATTTTTATTATTTGGAAGTCGAAAAAAACGGCAATGATATCCGTGTCGGAAAGGATGAATCTCTTGAGGTGACTTACCGCGACGAATTCGCGGTTAAATCCGTGGTCAGTGATGACCTGACGGGCAAATACACATCGATAAAGGTTGAAGGCTTGAGCAAGGGTGATAACGATTTGAGTATTTTATTGCGGGGTGTTGATCTCGTCAATAAGATTATTAAAGACAATATTGTAATTGATAAATCCGGAATCGTATCCGATTATAAAATATTGATAAATTTTCGCGATGAAACGATTGCCGCTGTTGGGCTTAAAGTCGTAATTACCCCTCAGGACTGGTTGAGGTTCGCTAAAGATTCGTCAAATATGAAGGAGCAAATCGAATATTTGAATAAAGCGATAGTCCTGAATAAAAACGATATCAGTATGCGCAAGATTCTTGCCGGTGTTTATTTTAGGCAGGGCAGGTTGGATGATGCCATCAGCCAATATAAATATGTAGTGGAGCTTAAACCTGATGATTCCGTAGCGTTGGGAGAATTGGCTAAATGCTATATCAAGAAAAATGATTTTGACGATGCGATAAAGACATCGAGGAGGATTATCAAAATCAATCCGAAGGAAACGCAGGCTTATGTCAGCCTCGGTTTTTCTCTGGAGGAAAAAGGATTGTGGAGTCCGGCGCTACAAAATTATCGTGAGGCGGTGCGGATTGAACCGGATAATTATCCCGTGAGATTGAAATTGGCGGAAGCCTATGAAAAGAACAATATGATAAATTCAGCCATTGACGAATACAAATATGTTGCTGAACATTCCAAAGAAACGGAACTGGCCTTACTTCCTTTGGGTGATATTTATTTAAAACTAAAAAAATACGATGACGCCATTAAATGTTATAAGGAAGTTATAAGAAAGCAGCCGCGATTGGTTGCCGCTTATGCCAATATAGCTTCAGCTTATGCCGGAAGCGGCAAATTTTCGGAAGAACTGTATAATTTGAAAAAGGCGGTTTCATTAAATCCTGATAATCCCACAATCCGCTTTAATCTGGGTGCGGCTTATGAAAGAAGAAAAATGGATACTGAAGCGATGAAAGAATACGAGAATGTTTTAAAAATGAATTCTAGAGACGCAGATGCATTGGGACGTCTCGCCGCTTTGGCGCTTAAAAATAAGAAATTTAATCAGGCAGTAAAATATTACGAAAAATTGGCAGCGACTGCTTCTGATAAATCTTCGATTTATGCTAATTTGGGTTTCGCCTATGGCGAATTAAAAGAATATGCCGCGTCGGCTGAAAATTATGAAAAGGCGATTAAATACGGTGCTAAAAGTTCCATTTTGCATTATAATCTGGCTTATACATATGATAAACTGGGAAAGAAAAAGAAGGCGATTGCCGAATATGAAAAAGTGTCTCCGCTGACAAAAGAAATATTGGGCATTCTTGCTCGGTTCTATCTGAAAGAGAAAAAGTGCGCGCAGGCAATCAAGTATTACAAAAAAATAGTCAGCTTGGCACCGAAAGAAGCCGGGTCTTACGATAATTTGGGGTATGCTTATGCCGCTTGTAATGATTTGGATGCGGCCATCAAAAATTACAGGATCGCTTTGAGATACGACCGCGATGATGATGAAATATACGCCAATATGGGAGAAGCTTATGAGCAAAAAGGTCTTTATCAGGAGGCGTTGAAAGCGTATACCAACGCATATGAACTCAATCCCGAATCGGCAAAAGCGGCTCAAAAGATACCAAAACTAAAAATAAAACTTTTGCAGGAAAAAGCTCAAGAAAAGAGGAGTAAAGAATAATGAAGAAAATCAGCATTGGTGATTTTGTTGTGGGAGATAATAAAAAATTTGTTTTGATTGCCGGTCCATGCGTTCTGGAAAATGAAGAATCAGCGATGAAAACGGCTCGCTATCTGCGAACACTTACGACAAAATTGAAAATCCCTTTTATCTTTAAGGCTTCATACGACAAAGCGAACAGGACTTCGATCAAATCTTATCGAGGGCCCGGAGCAAAAAAGGGATTGGCAATGTTAAAAAGAATCAAAGAGAAGTTAGGCATACCGATGCTTTCCGATGTGCATCGTTTCGAGGAAATTGATGCCGCCGCGCAAATATTGGATGTTGTTCAGGTGCCGGCATTTCTTTGCCGTCAAACCGATTTTATTGTCGATATTGCGAAAAAAGCCCGCGTAATCAATATCAAGAAAGGACAATTTCTTGCTCCCTGGGATGTTGCCAATATCGTAGAAAAGGCAAAAGCAGCCGGTAATGAAAATATTATGATTACAGAACGGGGCGCGTCGTTTGGTTACAACAATCTTGTCTTTGATATTCGTTCTTTGCCGATTATCAGGGGTATGGGATATCCGGTAATATTTGACGCCACACACGCCGTGCAGTTGCCCGGAGGCGAGGGAACGTCATCAGGTGGCCAGAGAGATATGGTCAAGTATCTGGCGCGGGCGGCGGTGGCCGCGGGTGTGGATGGCATATTTGTGGAAGTGCACCGCGACCCTAAAAAAGCTCTATGCGACGGCGCTAATTCGCTATATCTGGATGAACTGGAAGAATTGTTGACGATGTTGAAAAAAATTGACAATTTAGTAAAAGTTCCAATTCAGTAAATTCCGGGATAACTCTTTCAATAATTGGATGAAATAAATTCGAAATTAAAATTTATAAAGGATAATTAAGTAGATGAAGAAGAATATTAAAGAAAAACTCAAAGGAATAAAACTGTTGATTTTAGATGTAGACGGCGTCATGACCGATGGATGTATTATAATGGATAATCGAGGGGGAGAGTTAAAAAATTTCAATGTCCGTGATGGACATGGAATAAAGATACTTCAACGTTATGGACTCAAGGTCGCTATTCTAACAGGAAGAAAATCGAAAGTAGTTGAGTATCGAGCAAAGGATCTGGAGATTAATGATGTCTATCAGGGCGCGTTTAATAAAAAAGAGGTTTTGGGAATAATTTTAGAAAAACACAAATTATCGGCCGGCGCGGTGGCTTTTTTAGGTGATGATATCGTGGATATACCTGTTTTAAAGAGCGTGGGTTTTTCCGCAGCGGTGGCTGACGCCGTTGATGTGGTGAAAAAGTCGGTTGATTATATTACCGCGCATAAAGGCGGTCAAGGCGCAGTTAGAGAGATTTGTGAAATGATTTTGATGGCTCAGGGCAAATGGCCGGAAATTGCCGCTAAGTATGAGTTTACAGAATATGTATGAATTTTTAATAGTGCTCTAGTTAGCAATATTTCTTCAATTCATCTTCCCTGATCATCCATATACCTTTACACACGGGAATCTGAGTGATATAATAAAATCAGATGTACGGTGGTATTGTGCAATAACGGAACATCACTAATTTGAGTAAGAAATGAAATTGAATAAAAAATCGATAATTATATCGTCAATAATAGTTGTTTTAACAGTCGTTTTGATTGCTACTGTAGCTATAATAAAGAATAAAGTTAATAAACCCGGCAATTTATTAAAGGCATTGCCCGATGTTGATCTGAAAATTAAAGGTTTCAATTATACGGAAGTCGGTGAAGCAAACGTCAAATGGGAAGTAACGGCTGAAACAGCTACATATAACAAAAAACAAAATCTTGCAGTATTTGATGGGGTTCAAATAAAATTAACAACATCTGATGGAAAAGTATTTATAATGAAGGGTGATAAAGGCCAGATGTTTACGGATACAAAGAACATTGAAATAAAAAATAATGTGGTCATCATTTCTGATGCCGGCGATAAATTTTCTACTGATCATTTTAAATATAACGATGCCGAAAAAAAATTTTATACCGACGCTCCGGTAACCATGGAAAATAAGCGCATGAAAATAACCGGCCAAGGTCTAACACTCTTTATAAATAAGGGAGAATTGAATATCCCCGCTATGGTTAAAGCAAAATTAAATTGATTGAGAAATGAAATGATTGGTAAAAAAGTATATTCGTTTATTGTGAGACTCAAATTTCAAAAACGAAGTGAATTGAAATTTGTAAGTCGAACAATCCCGCACAGCGGAGGGTACAATATTTCGCAGCTTGCTTTGCGGTTCATACCCGTGGTTTTATTTGTTATTTTGATAACAGCGTCCTACACATATGCTGATAATAATTTTATAAGTAAACAATCTGATGAACCTATAGAAATTACTTCCAACCGAATGGAAGCTTTTAACGAAAAGAAACTGGTCGTATTTTCAGGTAATGCAATAGCCAAACAAGGCAATAAAGCTCTGAAAGCAGACCAATTAAATTTGTATTATAAAAAAGAACCTGACAAAAAAGTAAAAGTAGGAACAACAGAAACCGAGGCAACGGGCACCCTCGAAAAAATAGAAGCAAAGGGAAATGTTTCCTTGACGCAAGGAGAAAGAATAGCCACCGGAGATGAGGCAGTATATTTACGGGACAGCGGTAAAGTTATTATGACCGGCAATGCTGTATTGAGCGAAGGCAAAAACTCGATTAAAGGAGATAGAGTGATAGTTTTTCTCAATGAAAATAGGGGACTGGTGGAGAGTGATACAAAAAAACAGGTTAAAGCAATAATTTTTCCACAGGAAAAGAAAAAGCAGGAGTCAATTAGCGGGCAGCCGGCGCATTAAATTATGAACAATTTATCGACAAAAGGGTTAATCAAAATCTATAATAAGAGAAAAGTCGTCAATCATATTGACTTATCGATTTCACCGGGAGAAGTTGTCGGTTTACTGGGTCCTAACGGCGCCGGCAAAACAACCACTTTTTATATGATTGTTGGACTGATTAAGCCGGATGCCGGGGAAATTTTTCTACATGGTGAAAACATCACCAGCTTTCCCATGTATTTAAGGGCGCGCAAAGGTTTAAATTATCTGCCGCAGGAACCATCAATTTTCCGTAAACTTACTGTAGAAGAAAATATAATGGCCATTTTAGAAACTCTTGATTTGCGGGAGGATGAAAGAAGAGAAAAACTTCAAGAGCTTCTTTCTGAACTCGATCTGACCGGACTGGCGAAAAATCATGCTTATTCTCTTTCCGGAGGCGAAAGAAGAAGAGTGGAGATTACACGGGCATTGGTTACTTCCCCCAAGTACATGCTTTTAGATGAACCTTTTGCCGGCATCGATCCGCTGGCCGTTGCCGATATCCAGAGAATAATCGAAAAATTAAAAGTGAAAGGAATCGGTATCATCGTTTCCGATCACAATGTACGGGAGACTCTTTCCTGTTGTGATCGGGCCTATATAGTCAATGAAGGGGCTATACTTGTTGAAGGTGCGCCGGATAAAATTGCCAACAGCGAACTGGCGCGAAAATTTTATTTTGGTGAAGCTTTCAATTTATAAAAATCGCAATCGATGATTGTTTACTATTATGGCGTTTGAGTTAAAACAAAACTTAAAACTTTCCCAGCAATTAATTATGACACCTCAACTGCAGCAGGCTATAAAATTGCTGCAGTTATCCCGCCTGGAACTTGTAGAAACAATTAATCAGGAAATGGAAGAAAATCCTCTTTTGGAAGAAGTTTCTCCGGACGAAGGAACTGATGAGGATGTCCATACTGAAATCACGGAAGATATCCGTCCTGTTGAACGTGAAGAAGTAAAAGCGATTGAACGCGCGGAAGATCTGCTCGCTGAAGGAGACAATCGTGAAGAATTTGATTGGACTAATTATCTGGAAGATTATGGCCCTGTGGGTTTAAAGTACGGCGGTCCAGATGCGGAAGAGCATTCTTGGGATAATGTTCTCTCCGAAGGTCAATCGCTGACAAAATATTTGATGTGGCAGATGAATCTTTCGTCTTTTACGGAAGATGAAACACGCGTCGGCACTCAAATTGTCGGCAATCTTGACCAGAATGGTTATTTATGCGCGACTGTGCCCGAAATTGGTCAATTGGAAAACGTAAGCAACGAATTCGTTGAAGCTGTTCTGGCAAAGGTTCAAGAATTTGACCCGCCGGGAATTGCTGCCCGTAATCTTCAGGAATGTATGTTAATTCAAGCGAGAATGCTGGGCACAGAAAACAAGATTATTGAAGTCATAATCAAAAACTATCTTAAAGACCTGGAGCTGAAAAATTATGTTCATATTGCCCATAAATTAAAAGTACCTCTGCGCGACGTGGAAATAGCAGTATTATTAATCAGCAGAATGAATCCAAAACCGGGCAGCATGTATTCCGAAGATAAGATTCAGCCGATAATTCCCGATGTATACATTGTCAAAGCGGGAGATGAATATAAAATAATTCTTAATGATGATGGTTTGCCGCGTCTGCGCATCAGTAATTTTTATCGTGAAATTATGGCGGGAATTACCAATCATAGCCATGGTGAGGAGGAAAGCGGGAAAAAATACATCAAGGATAGAGTGCAATCTGCCACGTGGCTGATTAAAAGCATACAACAACAACAGAATACAATTTATAAAGTGGCGGAAAGCATTGTCAAATTTCAAAAGGATTTCTTTGACCGTGGTATTGATTTCCTCAAACCGTTAGTGCTGCGTGATATTGCCAATGACATTGAAATGCACGAATCAACGATCAGTCGGGTGGTCAGCAATAAATATATGCATTCACCCCAGGGAATTTTTGAAATGAAGTACTTCTTCGGCAGTTCCATTAAAAGAGTATCCGAGGGAACCATTGCATCGAAAAGTGTCAAAGAAGAAATTAGGCAAATAATCAGCGGGGAAAAGCCTAAAAAACCTTATAGTGATTGTGAGATTGTTGATCTGTTGAAAGCAAAAGGAATAAATATCGCCAGGCGCACTGTAGCTAAGTATAGGGAAATGATGGGCATTCTACCTTCTTCGAAGAGGAAGAAATATTTTTAACTAATTGCATTTGAGAAGCGGCTCAAAAGATTAATGATGTAAAATATTAATTGACTTTTAGTTTTTACATCAATATATGACTGGCCTTCTTTATTGCCAGTTCAATGATAATTTTAAAAATTGGGTTGGGCAGATTAATTTAATTGAGGAGGAATGATTATGAAAATTTCGGTAACGTTTAGAAATGGTGAAGGTGAAAATTGGCAAAAAGTATATGCAGAAGAAAGAATTCAGAAGCTGAAAAAATATTTAGATACACCTGCCGAAGCTCATATTATCGTTTCCATGGAAAAATTCAGGAATTTTGCAGAAATAAATCTAACCTCTAACGGTTGGAATATAAATGCAAAAGAAGAAGCCAAAGACATGCATCTCGCAATCGACAGCTGCATAGAAAAAATCGAAAGGCAACTTAAAAAGCAAAGAGAAAAAATAAGAGAACATAAACCCAGAAATATTCGGCGCGGCAAGCCAATGTCAGATGAAAGAGAAGAGACGGAAGAATCAAACATAAATAAAATTGCGGAAACGCGTAAAGTTATACTGAAGCCCATGTCTTTTGATGAAGCGATAATGGAAATAGAAGGAACAAAAGATCGCTTTATTATATATCGTGATTCTGCTTCTGAAAATGTAAGTTTAGTTTATCGTCGCGATGACGGAAATTATGCGCTGATTGAGACAAACAGCTAAAGGGGTGTTTATAAATGAGCCTGTGCCATAAAAATCAAGATGAAGGTGCAGTAAATGCGGTTAGATCAAATATTTAAAATGGAATTAATTAATACCGATTTATTGGCTAAAACAAAAACTGAAGCGTTAACGGAGTTAGTTAATACAATTATCCAGGGAGGTTTTAGGCTTAATTCTTCCTCGATTATTGAAATTTTACAACAGAGGGAAAATCTTGGTTCTACGGGAATAGGCGACGGGATTGCTATTCCTCATGGCAAAATACCCGAGCTTGATGATCTCATTGTTGCTTTTGGGCGCAGCACGGAAGGCATAGACTATAATGCACTGGATGGAAAACCCGTACATCTTTTTTTCCTGCTTTTAGCGCCTGAAAATTCAACGGGTCAACATTTAAAAATTTTGGCCAGGATTTCTAAAATGTTAAAAATAGCTAATTTTCGAAAAATGCTTTTGATAGCAAAATCTCAGAGTGATTTATATAAGATAATTATTGATCAAGATAATGCCTGCATCCTTAATTAAGAAAGGATGGTAGATTAAATGAAAAATCTGCGAGTCGTCATTATCACCGGTCTTTCCGGTTCGGGGAAAAGTACAGCTTTGCGGGCGCTGGAAGATATCGGTTTCTTTTGCGTGGATAACCTGCCGGTCATTTTACTGCCGAAATTTCTTTCCATTACTACAGTTTCATCACCGGAAATAAAACAGGTGGCCATGGTCATGGATTTGCGTGAAAGAAGCTTTCTCGATAAATATAAAAGAATATTTACGGGACTTAAAGAAAAAGGCTACAAAATTGAAATCCTTTTCCTTGAATCCAGCGACGATTCACTATTGCATCGCTTCAGCGAGACCAGACGTATTCATCCTCTTTCCGAAAGGGGATTGATTATGGAAGGCATCCTGATGGAAAGAGAAAAATTATCATCCCTAAAAAAAATGGCGGACAAGATTATTGACACAACTTCCATTAATGTTCACCAGCTGAAAGACATCGTGCAACGTCATTTTTTGCCGTCTTCCAGGCAGAAGAAAATGGTCATTAATATAACTTCTTTCGGCTATCGTTATGGATTACCCGTTGATGCTGATCTCGTTTTTGACGTAAGGTTTTTACCCAATCCGTATTTTGTTGAAAATTTAAAAAATTATGACGGCCATCATGCCGATGTGCAAAATTATGTCTTACAAAACAAGGAAAGTAAAAAATTCCTGGAAAAAATATTAGATTTAATGAATTTACTTATTCCCCTCTATGAAAAAGAAGGGAAGGTGCGTTTAAATATTGCCATGGGTTGCACAGGCGGTAAACATCGCTCCGTAGTTATGGCTAATAAATTAGATTCATATTTTTCGACGATGAAGTATTTGGTCAATTTAAACCATCGCGATATAAACAAAAATTAACAGGTATTTTTTGAATTAGTTTATACACCATTTCTAGATCAAAGATAGCGCTTTGATGTAGAAATGGGGAAGTCTTAATTATTTATATTATCTTTTATCCAGTGTGGATCCCACCATTCCTGCGGGTTGACAAATTGTCCGCCGACAATAATACTGAAATGTAAATGATCTCCACCGGCTAGACCGGATGTGCCGGAATTACCTATTTTTTCACCCTTCCTTACACTTTTACCGACGGTGGTAGTAATAGCGGATAGATGTCCGTATAAGCTGAATAATCCGAGGCCATGATCAATAATAACGGCGTTTCCGTAAATGCCTAAAGTGCCGGTGAATACAACAATGCCGTTGTTGGCAGCTTCAATAGTCGCGTGAGTAGTTGAGGCCAGATCGACGCCGGTGTGAAGAGATTCACCAACAACTTTGCGGTCAAACATGTAATCTCTCTTGTCGGCAAAAAGAGCCATTGGAGCAGCATTGCTCATGCGCAAGAAAGTGCCTTCCCAAAGTGCTTTAGGCGCGGACTTTTTGCAAATGTTTTGTATAGTCAGAGAATTATCATTGCGCATTTGGGAATTGATATAGATAAATACTTCCAGGGGAGTTTTTCCTTGCAGAGAGGGAACCATTGCCTGAAATTCCGGCATCTTCTGCTGCAGGAAACTTTCACTTAAATTCATTTTATCTGAGCGAAATTTCTTCGCCTTGATCGTACAAGGGAAGGCCATCCTTGTTTCATTTCCTGCATCATCGCGCGCAAAGATCGTTATTCTCGTTTTTGTTTTGGAAGCGTCTATGGGCACGGCAAAATAGGTTACCGTAGTTGTTATATTGTTTTGCAAGATAGTATGACCGGGCGTAAAGTAATCGTTAACGTAAACCCCCGTATAAGCGATTTTTTTGGATGGCTGGTAGGCGACAAAGCCCGTGCCGCCCTGATTTATGTAATTGACAGTTTTCAGAAGATTAATCTGCGGCGGGATTGTGTCAATTTTTACCGATTGAGACAGAATGGTTTGATTTTTGAAAAGAGAATAGTCTGTCGCTGTAATTTTAATAATGGCTGGACCATCGTGGAGTTTTAAATCTGTCGTGTTTATAGTCAGGGATAAAATTTCCTGTTTTTCCCCCCTAGAAGGGATTTTTTTATCAGCCAGAATCTGACCTTTATTATCCTGAATTATTTCTACCGTTAAATGAGAGATACCGCTTTTAGAATCAGAAAAAGTAATTCCAATGGTTTTTTGTCTGCCAATTGCTGTAATTTCCTGATCGAATTTAATTAGGGGTTTTTCTATTTCCAGATAACTGCCAAAAAAAATCCAGCCGAGAACGGTTATAATTAGAATTGCGACAGAAATTATGACATAAAATAAATTGAATTTTTTCATGATAATCCTCTAAAATAATAAGATAATACGACTGCGCGGCTTATAATAGCTTTAATAATGTTTTGCAAGACAAATTTGAATATAAAGCCAGATAATTATGCCTTGATATTGTTAAGAAGCACTGTTATATTTCAAACTTAAGGGAAATGGTAAAATAAAAATCACTTGAAAGATTGTAAATATGCTTACAAATAAGAAAATTGTTCTCGGTGTTACCGGAGGGATTGCCGCTTATAAAGCGGCGCAATTGACTCGAGCGCTTGTCAAGGCAGGGGCGCAAGTAAAAGTCATCATGACCAAAAGCGCGGCGGAATTCATTACCCCTTTAACTCTGCAAACCCTTTCACAAAATCAAGTATATACGGATATGTTTGTACCAACGGATAAATACGATATGGCGCATATCGCGCTTGCTGAATTTGCCGATGCTTTTGTAATAGCTCCTGCCACGGCAAACATAATCGGGAAAATTGCTTCCGGTATAGGCGATGATTTGCTTTCCACAACGATTATGGCTCAAGTCAAGCCGACGCTTATTTGCCCTGCTATGAATGATAAGATGCTGGTCAACCTCATTGTTCAGGAAAATATAAAAAAACTGAAAAAATATGGTTATGTTGTAATGGATTGCGCGGAAGGTGAGTTGGCTTGTAAAACCGAAGGGAAGGGAAGACTGCCGGATGTGCAGGCAATTGTCGAAGAAATAGAAACGCTTCTGACTCCCAAAGATTTGGACGGAGCAAAGATTTTAATCACTGCCGGTCCTACCGAAGAACCTCTGGATCCGGTGCGTTTTATTACCAATTTATCATCGGGGAAAATGGGTTATGCCTTGGCGATTGCGGCGCGCAGGCGCGGCGCTGAAGTTACCTTAATCAGCGGTCCGGCTACTTTGGCGCTCCCCCGGTAGAAAAAATAATCAAAGTGCGTACTGCGGAAGAAATGCATAAAGCAGTGCTGGATAATTATAAAAAAGCGGCAATCATCATCAAGGCCGCTGCTGTTGCCGATTACCGCCCCAGGGTGTTGTCTGCGGAAAAAATCAAAAAGGATCAGAAAGCGCTTTCTTTGGAATTAAAAAGAAATCCGGATATCATTGCTGAAATCGGGAAAAATAAGGGCAATCGCATATTGGTCGGCTTTGCTATGGAGACTCAAAATCTATTGGTCAATGCCCGGGAGAAACTAACGAAAAAAAATATGGATTTGATCGTTGCCAATAATTTACAGGAAGAGGGCGCCGGTTTTCGGGCAGATACTAATATTATCACAATAATTGACGGCGCGGGCAAGGTGGAGTCTTTTGAAAAAATGACAAAAATTGAAGCTGCTGAGAAAATTCTCGATTGCGTCCTAAAAATAATCAAAAAGAAGGGTAGTCGCAAAAAGTAATGGATGAATCTTTTTCAGATCTTGCCAGGAATAAATTACAGACAGAATTGCTCTATGCGGTTAAAGGGCTCAAAGGACAGGTGGTAAATCAAAAAAGTTTATCTGTCGGAATGGAATGGAAGAAAGCTCCTCAGGCAATTAAAAAAGTAAAAACTGATTACGGGAATAAAAAAGAACAATTAGCAAAAGTATTACAGGAGATGGCGAATTGCCGGGATTGCCAACTGGCAAAAACAAGAAAAAATCTTGTTTTTGGCGTAGGCAATCCCGAAGCGCGCATAGTGTTTGTCGGGGAAGCGCCCGGTGCTGATGAAGATAAACAGGGACTGCCCTTTGTCGGCCGGGCAGGACAGCTTTTAACAGATATAATTGTTAAGGGAATGAAACTTCAGCGTAAGGATGTTTACATTTGCAATATTCTCAAATGCCGTCCGCCGGCAAACCGCAATCCGTTGCCGGAGGAAATAAACAAGTGTGAACCGTTTCTGAAGAAACAGCTAAGCATTATTTCTCCGGAAATAATCTGTGCCCTGGGAACTTTTGCCGCCCAGACACTTTTAAAAACAGATATACCGATATCCGCGTTACGCGGCCGTTTTCATTCCTATGAAGGAATAAAATTAATGCCTACATATCATCCGGCCTATCTTTTACGAAACCCCGCGGCTAAAAAACAGGTGTGGGAGGATATTCAGATGATAATGAAAAAAATATAAAGTTAAATATTTTAAAAGCACAATCACGGGTATGAAACCCTCCACTTCGTGGGATTGTTCAACTTACCAATTCCGCTGCGCCTATAGTGACCTTTAGGTTGTTCGCTTTCGGAATTGGAGTTTCACAATAAAGAGGTGCTCAAATGTTGAAAATAGTCAAATATGCATTAATTTCTGCTTTAATATTTACGGCTATTCTGGCCGGAGCTGAGGGGAAAAATCCTGTTTTTAATGTCATTACAGTAGATGGAGTCATCACTTCGCCGACGGCAAAATACATATCTACAAGCATTGAAGAAGCTCAAAATGATAATGCCGAAGGTCTGATAATTTTACTGGACACGCCCGGCGGAATGGACACGGCCATGCGTGATATAGCCAAAAGCGTTCTGAACGCGCCTCTGCCGGTGATAGTCTATGTATCTCCTTCCGGCGCCCGTGCCGCTTCAGCGGGAGTCATTATCACGGAAGCCGCTCATATAGCCGCAATGGCTCCCGGTACGAATATAGGAGCTGCCCATCCCGTATCCATTGGTATCGGTGGCTCGTCAGAAGATAAGGACAAAAACATGTCTCAGAAAATTGAAAATGATGCCGCGGCTTATGCCCGCAGCATTGCCAAAACAAGGGGACGTTCAGAAGAGTGGGTGGAAAAAGCTGTGCGCAAAAGCGAATCAATAACTGCCGAAGAAGCCCTGAAATTAAATGTAATCGATTTTGTGGCTCCCAATGTCGAAAAACTTTTAACCGATATCGATCAAAAAGAAGTTACTTTGGTCAACGGAAAAAAGAAATTGTCGACAAAAAACGCTGTAATTAATAATAAAAAGAAGGGAACAAGGCAGGGCATACTTTCGGCCATTTCCGACCCAAATATTTCTTATATTCTTTTATTGACAGGACTGGCGGGACTTTATTTTGAACTTTCCACACCGGGCGCAATTTTACCGGGAGTAATCGGCGGCATATCGCTATTGCTCGCATTTTTCGGCCTCTCGACGTTGCCGGTAAATTATACGGGAATTCTTTTGATAATTTTCGGTGTAATCTTATTTATCGCGGAGATAAAAGTTATGAGTCATGGCATGCTTACTGTGGGAGGAATAATTTCATTGGTTATGGGATCTCTGTTATTATTTGATACGACGGAACCGGCGCTGCGTCTTTCATTACAGGTATTGGTTCCCGCGATTGTTGTGGCTTCCGGTTTTTTTATTGTGGTTATCTGGCTGGCAATTAAAGCGCAATTAAGAAAACATTTTACGGGCGCGGAGGCTATGATTGGCGAGGAAACCGATGCATTGACCGATATTGGCGAGGATGGAAAAGTTTTTGTCAGAGGAGAATACTGGAGCGCGATGAGCGAAAAACCGGTAAAAAAAGGAGCAAGGGTAAAAATTGTTAAAGTTGAAGGATTAAGATTAATCGTGGAAGAGATTAAAAAATAATTCTAAGAGTACATAAAAGGAGGGAACATAAAATGGTTGGCGCTTTTCCTGTACCGATGATTGTTGTTGTAGTGCTGGTAGTCATGTTTCTGGCATCAGCAATTCGTATATTGAATGAATACGAAAGAGCGGTTGTGTTCCGTTTAGGCCGCATTAGAGACGTGAAAGGACCGGGTTTGATCATCATTATCCCCGGCATAGACAGGGTGGTAAAGGTTGATATGCGGACAATCACGATGGACGTTCCTCCGCAGGATGTTATTACCAAAGACAACGTATCCATTAAGGTTAACGCCGTTGTGTATTTCCGTGTTGTGAATGCCAACGATGCGGTGATCAATGTAGAAAATTATTTGTACGCCACATCTCAGCTTGCCCAGACCACACTCCGCAGTGTTTGCGGTCAAGTAGAGTTGGATGAAACTCTCTCGGCGCGGGAAAAGATCAATATGCACTTGCAGGAAATCCTGGATCGCAGTACTGAACCTTGGGGCATTAAAGTATCGCTGGTGGAAGTGAAACAAATTGACTTGCCGGAAGAAATGAAGCGGGCAATAGCCAAACAAGCGGAAGCGGAAAGAGAACGGCGCGCCAAGGTTATCAATGCTGAAGGCGAATTCCAAGCCGCGCAGAAATTAATTGAAGCGGCCGCTTTAATGGAAACACAGCCAATGTCGCTCCAACTGCGTTACTTGCAGACATTGAATCAGATTTCTGCGGAACACAATTCCACGATATTATTTCCAATACCCATTGATTTATTTAAACCATTTTTAAAATTAGCGGATAAATTATAAGTCAAAGCGGCAGAAGTTAATCTTCTGCCGCTAAAATATTTATAAGGAGGAGATATTCATGGTTGGTTCAAAACTTCACAAGCTGACAGGAGGATTGATTTTAATAACCTTAGGGGTATTAATCTTTATGGGCACAAAAACCACCTATAGTTTTGATAAAACATGGCCGATACTGATAATCGTCATTGGAATATCCACAATAATTCAAAGGGTCAGAGATTTTGGTGGCTGGTTCATCACTATTGCGGGAGTAGTATTCCTTATTTATAAATTTTGCGGTCTTGATCTTTCCCAGTACTCCCAGTATTTATTGCCCGCTGTTTTAATTTTACTGGGGATTTTTGTTTTATTAAGAAGGAAAAAACACCATTGAGCGGGATAAAACATATCCGGCAAATTAATTGTAACCGTGATATCGCGAAGTTAAATATTGAAGCTCAAAGCAAACGGGATTTATAAATATGACCATTGCTAAAAAAATCAAATTGTCCATTTCTCAATCATCGATGATTAGGAAAATGTTTGAAGAGGGTATTCTTCTTAAAAAGAAATACGGCGCGGACAAGGTTTATGATTTCAGCCTGGGCAATCCCAACGTTGAACATCCTGATGAATTTAAGCGGGAACTCATCCACCTGGCGGCCGAAATTATTCCGATGAAACACGGATACACACCTAATGCGGGATATCATGATACAAGACATGCTATAGCCGGTAAAATAAGCAGGACGACCGGATTGAAAATGTCAGCCAATCATATTGTGATGTCGTGCGGCGCCGGTGGCGCTCTTAATGTTATTTTAAAGGCGCTTCTTGATCCCGGAGATGAAGTCATAGTGCTCAAGCCTTTTTTTGTGGAATATCCCTTTTACATTGAAAATTATGGCGGTATCGTCAAATATGCCCAGACCAGAGATGACTTTTCATTAGACATTGAAGCAATCTCGAAGGCAATCAACAGAAAGACAAAAGCAATCATTATTAATTCACCCAATAATCCGACCGGCAAAGTTTACAGCAAGAAAAATATCGTTGATTTGGCCGGATTATTGAAAAAAAAGGGAAGGGCGCTCAAGAAAACTATATACCTGATTTCCGATGAACCCTACACGGAAATAGTATTTGATGGCATCGAGGTGCCTAGCGTGTTGAAGGCTTATCCCAACAGCATAGTTGCCTATTCATATTCCAAAACGCTTTCCCTGCCTGGAGAACGAATCGGCTACATTGCCGTTAATCCTAAAATTCATGAAGCAGAAGATTTTATTAACGCGCTGATTTTATGCACGCGCATAATGGGATTTGTGAACGCGCCGGCTCTTATGCAGCGTATAGTTTCCAGACTTCAATATGTGTCCGTTGACGTGAAAGTTTATCAGAAAAAACGTGATCTGCTCTGCGCCGGATTAGCTAAAGCCGGATACAAATTTAATAAACCGCAGGGGGCGTTTTATTTGTTTGTAAAAAGCCCTATTCCTGAAGATGTGAAATTTGTCAAAATGTTGTTGCAGAAAAATATTCTTGTTGTTCCCGGCAGCGGCTTCGGCGGCCCCGGATACTTTCGCATGGCCTTTTGTGTTGACGACGCGACGATTATTAATTCTATGAAAGGATTTGCAGAAGCGATCAATGACACTCGCTGATAGTGAGACAAGCTGAAAACAAACGAAATGAAGTTTGTCACTGCCACATCAAGATGGCTGGATAATTCGCTCTTAGATTTTCCGAGTACTAAGTTTCGGAAAATCAAGGCTCATTAAAGCGTAAGTCGAACTATCCCCGAAGCGTAGCGGAGGGGGGAACACCTTTTTTATCCCAGGAGCGTAGCGATCGTGACTCTTGTTGAGAGCGAATGAAGTGAAGTTCGAAGCACAAGAGGAAAAAACTTTTCATCAAATCTGGATTTTCTCCTATTGATGTTCGGGATGTATGGGTAGATGTTCAGAAGAAAATATAATTAGTACCGTATTAGGATAATTAATTATGAAAATATTATTTGCTGCTCATGAAAATGCCTGGGGTGGTTTTTTAAACATGCTAAAAGATAAACTGCCTCAACATGAATTTCACGCTAGCGGATATTTTGGATTCGAGACTTTGCAGGGGTTTGATGTGTTAATTCCTACTATGAGCATCATAGACAGAAAAGCTTTGGCAAAAAGTGATTGTCTTAGATTAATTCAGCAATGTGGTTCTGGATTAGAAGGGGTTGATATTGAAGCGGCACGTGACAAGAATATATGGGTAGCAAATGTCCCCACTGATATTTCCGGTAATGCAGATTCTGTGGCGGAACTTGGTATTTTCATGATGATCGGATTATCAAGAAATCTACGGAAGATAACGACAAGCTTTGCTAATAAGCAAATGGGATCTCCGTCCGGCAAAGCATTGAAAGGCAAGACGATAGGCATTGTCGGTCTAGGCGGTATTGGACGTGCCCTGATTAAAAGACTCAGGGCCTTTGACGCTCGGTTAATTGGAATCAAATGTTACAATCCCCAGAAAGCTAAGAAGGAGTTGGATCTGGAATGGGTTGGCACTCCGGAAGACATGGATGAGTTGTTAAGCAGATCTGATTATGTGATTCTTTGCCTTCCTTTAACGTCAAAAAACAAGCATATGATAGGCAGGCATGCTTTCGACAGAATTAAACCGGGCTCATTTATAATTAATCTTTCTAGGGGTGGGTTGATTGACCGTAATGCTCTCGAAATGGCACTAAAGGAAGAAAAAATTGGGGGTGCAGGTCTTGACGTATTTTGGGAGGAGCCGCCTGATCCCGATGACCCCATCTTTAAGTACAATGTATTGGCTACTCCTCATATTGCGGGGACAACTGATGTATCAATTCAAGGGATTGTGTCTGTAGTGACTGACAACATTAATAGATTAGAGAAAGGATTAAAACCTCTTTATCTGAAATAAAGTATAGATATTTTTGGCCTGACAACAACTGGATATGATATTCTATAATATTGTTTTTCATATTTCCCCAAATCGAAGTAGGAGCGTGGTGTCATGAAATTATATAAAAAGGTGAGCATTGTTGTTGCTTCAATATTACTTCTAGCAATACTGGGAGGATTCATCATTATTTCCAATCCTCCTCATTGGTTGATTAATGCAGTAGCCGTATATAAAATTAAGCACTTAAAACTAACTTTGGAAGATGGACTGCACGCAGTGCTCACGGGCACAGGCTCCCCAATTGCAGACATCAAACGCGCCGGTCCATCGGTGGCTGTACAAGCTGGGACTCACTTATTTATTGTGGATACCGGGGATGGCAGTGCCAGAAACTTGCAGGGGGCAGGATTTAGTATTGGTAATGTTGAAGCCGTATTTATAACTCACTTTCATTCAGATCACATAGGTGGATTGGGGGAAACAATGTTGCAAAGGTGGGCGGCAGGTGGGCATAGTGATCAGTTGCCGATATATGGTCCAATAGGAATTAGTACCGTTGTAGAGGGTTTCAAAATAGCATATGCGCTAGATAAAGGATATCGAATTGCTCATCACGGTGAAAAAACTTTGCCACCAAGTGGCGCAGGAGGGAAGGCAATTGAATTTGATCTGGGAAGAGACCCCATGGCCAGCAAAATAATCTATGACAGGGAGGGAGTGAAGATTACGGCATTTAATGTCAATCATGCTCCGGTGTATCCTGCTGTAGGTTATAAATTTGAGTATAAAGGCAGAAGTCTTGTCATCAGTGGTGATACCGTTTACACAGAAAACCTGGTAGAACAGTCAAAGGGGGTTGATTTGTTGATCTGTGAAGCTCTGAACCCGGAGCTAGTAAAAATAATACATCAAAATGCAAATCTTACGGGTAGTGCCACAGTTGCAAAGATAACAGAAGATATTCCCAAATATCACATTAGCCCTGAGCAGGCAGCGAAGGTTGCTGCAAAAGCTAACGTAAGCTATCTGACGCTAACTCACATTATACCACCGTTGCCATCAACTTTGCTGCACAATGTGTTTTTAGGTGACGCAAGGAAAATTTATAAAGGGAAAATTGATATTGGACGTGATGGGATGCTGATTAGTTTGCCGGCAAACAGTAAAATCATAAAAACGAAATACTTATTTGGGTAAGCTGAATTCTAGGTGTATAAACTGCTATCTTTCTTCCTCAAATCCTCATTTTTCAAATTTATAATTTTATGCTATTTTACAATTAGTAATCATTAAAAAATCAAGTATGGATTATATATCCTAGAGCAAAATTTTGTTGACAACTTTTATAAAGGCAATAATAAAAAATGGCTTATGAAAATGCTGAGTGTGAAAAAGGGAAAGCATCAAGTATGCCCAGTTGAAAGGGCGGGTGGCCTCGATAATAGAGTCCGAAGATGGGTACAAGACCCCAGGAAGATATTAAAATCCTACGTCAAAGGAGGAATGACTGTTCTTGATGTTGGTTGCGGTCCAAGATTTTTTTCAACAGAAATAGCTAAAATGGTCGGGGAAATGGGTCGAGTTATCGCAACTGATTTGCAAGATGGAATGCTTGAAAAACTGAAAGTAAAAATTCGAGGGACAGAATTTGAGAAACGTATTAGTCTCCATAAATCTGAAAAAAATAAAATCGGTATATCTGATAAGGTTGATTTTGTTTTAGCTTTCTATGTAATCCATGAAGTACCAAATCAAAGAGATTTTTTTGAAGAATTGAAATCTATTTTAAACCCGAAAGGCCAAGTTCTAGTAGTAGAGCCATCATTTTTTGTGCGAAAAGCTGAGTTTAATGATATTATCAAAAAGGCCAGAGAGGTTGGCTTTATATTGACTGAAGGGCCTAATGTTTTCATTAGCAGAACAATAATTTTGGTAAGTAATTGAGGAGGCAAAGTATTTCTTGTTTCCCGTAGTCTTTATTTTTCATATTTTCAATTTTATGCAACATTACAATCGGAATTAATCATAATATGGCTGAACTCCAACTTCATATTTGGCACAAGTACCTGGGGCAGGTTAGCAGGTAAAACAAATAATCGGTGATTTTTGGACGATAAAGGAAAGGAAATGACGAATGTATTATAGTATTTTTCCCAAAGACGATAATAAACAGACTTTGAGAATCAAACGATTTTTAATGGCATTCGGATCATATATAATGTGGATGACTATTACCTTTGTGCTTTATTCACAATTGCAAATGAAACGACAGACGTTAAATGAGCTAATCATCAATTTTTTGGAAATTATTATCTGTAATCTTCTGATATATGCAATAATCAGAAGCGGATTAAATAAAAAGTTGAAAGATCCGAGCCTGACACTTCTCCAGATGATTATTGCCACATACTGGGTCATGGTGATTGTGTATTACGCAGACTCCATGAGGGGTTTAGTTCTGCTTGGCTCTATGGTTGTTTTTGTTTTCGGACTTTTCAAGTTAAATGTCCGGCAATTTCTTTTTCTGTCTACCTATGCCGTGGTTAACTATGTGTTGGTTATCTTTATGCTATACAAAACCCATCCAGAATCCATCAATAAGAGAGTTGACGTATTGAATATCGTGATTCTTGCGTTGGTTCTTCCCTGGTTTTCAGTGGTTGGCGGATACATTACAAAATTAAGAATGAAGGTCGCCAGGTCACTTTCTGATATTAAGGAAAGCGAAAAGAGGTACCTGGAACTGAGTATAATCGACGACCTCTCTCAACTTTACAATTCAAGATATTTTTACTCCCAGCTTGAAAAAGAAATAGAAAGATCGAATCGCTATGAACAACCTCTGACCCTTCTGATGCTGGATCTCGACACATTCAAGGATTTCAACGACACATACGGTCATATTAAGGGAGACGATGTGTTATCCCGACTCGGTCAGGTTATCAAACGATGCGTGCGTGATCCCGATTCAGCCTATCGTTACGGCGGCGATGAATTTACGATAATGCTGCCAATGACGACAAGCGAGGAAGGAATTGTAACTGCTAAAAGAATCCAAACGGAATTGAGGAAAGAGGCTTTTTCCCCAACGTTGGATCAAAATATTTATATGACGGTCAGTATAGGTTTGGCACAGTACAAACTGAAAGAAGAGATGAAAGCCTATGTTCACCGAGTAGACCATCTCATGTACCGGGCTAAGCAAAACGGTAGAGACAGGATTTATTCTGAATCATAACGTCAAGAATAGGTCAAATAGTAATCATAAGGTCTGACACACTCGTTATTTCAGGCAAGTATTCCTTCCTTATTCTTGTTTCTCGATTCTGCCGTTTTATGATACATTACAAGCGGTAATGTTTGAAAAATAGCGGATTTTTATCCTAACAAAAGGAGTGTGGTATGCAATATAATGCTCTTGTCGGGGTTGTTTTTTTCTAATGGTGTTCATGCTAGCGATACAATTACAATTGAGTAACCTCAGTAAAAAAATAGAGGAACTACTAAAGAAAAAAATTAATGAAGCATTACGCAACAAATAATTTTAGATTCTTTTCGCCTCCAAAGTATCTGGCGGATATCCGTTCGGCAAGCTGTCAAACGTTCGTGATGATGATTTGGTTTTTCAAAACCGATCAGTTTTTTATTGATAAATTCCTAAAACAAATAAATCGTCAACCTCGACAAAGATACAAGACTTCAATTCGTAATAAACACTATTAACGCCCGACAAACATTGACACCGCACATCATATTTTGTGGTCAAGCGTCCTTTAGTTCAAACTGGAAATAAATATCATCATCGCCCGATGCAAGACTCCGGACCCGTTTTACATCGGATTTTTTCCCGAAAATTTTGAGGGCCTGCTGATTGTAACCCATAACAAGTTGCTCGAAGTACAAATTTTTTATATTAATCCCGGTGACTTTGAGATGAACGATGTTGTTCTCGATCCGTGTGGTAACTATACCACCGTCAAAAAACATCGACCAGATCTTAGGCAGGGCAAACTCGACGAACTGCTTTATATCCTTTGTGAGCAAAAAAGATTTGTACGGGCCTTCCGGCGACAGGGCATATTTAGCGCCTATCTTCCCAAACATCAAGTACTGCATTCTGTCGTTGTTGAAGAATTCCTTACACATCTCGTCAAAAAAAATGATTAATTTTTCCGCCGGACTGAGGGTAACGGACATAATCATCTTGCTGAAATAGTTGTCCTTCTCTGCCAGCTTGGTCATAAAGGAATTCCAGCGTTCCTCACCGAAAGCTGCGGTCATAGCAGTCCTTGTTAAAACATAAAAAGTTCCTTTTACGTTCATATCGAAACCTCCTCAGAATGACTATGTGGATTAAATATGTTAAAATGTACATTGGTAGTGCATTAATATGCAAGTAAAATCTTTATTTGAATGGAGAAAATCTACTAACTTCCATGAAATAGAAAAAACATGATTACAAATGGTAATACTCAACATCAAGACTTTTTAAAATCGTTTGTTTGTAGGTGAAGTCAGCAGTGCGCCGTGAGAAAGGCGCTGTTTTTCAACGGGTGCGAATCCCGTCCGGCAACTTTCGCTCCAGCCGGTAGCAATCAGGGCAGTCGTGGAGGCAACGAAGCGGCTGAAGCCTCTGATGCAGAGGGTCCATAAGGGACTTGGCGAGCATGCAGGCCATAACGCGAGTGAACGCTGAACAGGCCTCGAAAACACCATCATTGTGGCGGATACCATCGATGAGATGGTGGATGTTGCCGGTTATCGATGTTGTCGGTTTTGACAATCCCGACAAGGGTAATATTGTAAAACATCTTGACGCAATTGTGATCATGGCCTACTCGTCACCGGAACAGGCGATTCGTGCACTGGCAAAGGTTCAGAATTATTATCAGAAGCGGCGGACAAGAAAACAGTATTAATTGCGGGTCGCTCCGTGCGAAATAAATTTTCAAGATCTTTTTAGTTTGACACTATTCCAGCAGATGAGTGTGAGGATCTTCCTTATTGATGCCCATTTTCTGAATCCGTTCAATTTCGTTGAGCTTCATTTTGATAACCACGATAAGTCCGATGATGGCAAGCCAGAAAATAGCAAGACTCGTATAGATTGTGTAAGCCTCAACAGAGTTGTTAGGGAAAACGGGATTTATTTCTTCCGCAAAGGCTAAAAAGCTGAACAAGAAAATTGTTAAAGCAGTAAATAGTATCTTGATAAGATATTTCATAAGTTCACCTAAATAAAAAAGCCGACAAGAGTCATGATTACAAAATAAAGAAGATAAACAACAGCAATGACTGTGAAGATGGGGCTTCTTTCGCTTCTGTTGGATTTGCGATCCAGAAAGGGAATGAGAAAGAAAAAGAATATCCCGATGGAAACGCAGACAATGGCTATGGTTTCCCCATTGAAGCCCAGAATGGTTCCGGGAAAAAGTTTTAGCGTCTCCAGCATAAAGAGAAAATACCATTCGGGTTTAATGCCTTCCGGCGGCGGAGCCAGCGCGTTTGCTTTTTTGCCAATTTCCGGCGGCAGTAAAATTGCCAGGGTCACCACAACACCCAGCACGACAAGCCAGATCATCACATCTTTGTAAAAAACATTGGGGAAGAAAGGCTCTTCTTTAAGTTCTTGCTTTTCCAGCGAAACGGGTATGCTCATGCCGTGGTATTGCACAAAGAGTAGATGTACGCCGATGAGCAACAGCGATAACACGGGCAGAATGGATACATGAAAAGCATAGAAGCGGGTGAGGGTATCGCCTGTTACGTCAACGCCTCCTCTTAAGAAAATTTTGATAAAACTCCCGACAAAAGGCAAGGCGCCGGCGCCACCGGTGGCTACTCGTACCGCAGCAAAAGCCCGTTCATCCCAGAGCATCAAATAACCGCTCAAGCCAAAGAAAATGGAGATGACCAGGAGAATGGATCCTGTAACCCAGAGAAACTCTCGTGGCTTGCGGTATGATTTAACCAGCAGTGTGCCGAAGAGGTGAATAAAAACAAAAACGATGCAGATCTGTGCGCCCCAGTGATGCAGCGAACGAAAAAACCAGCCCATATTTATTTTCGTGACAATATCAATAATGCTTTCGTAAGCAAAGTCGATATGGGGAATATAATAAAAAGCCAGCAGCATTCCGGTTATAAATTGCAGGATAAAAAGGAAAAGAGTAATGCCGCCCGTATAATACAGAAAATCATACCGGTGTTGAGGAATAAGTTTGCTTTTGGCAAGCTTCTTCAATTCGGCAACATCATAACGCTCATCAATCCAATCTTTAAACTTTGGCCAGATCAACTTTAGCTCCCTTCCTGGCGATAATCAGTTTTTCGCCTTTTTCCGTGATTTCAAAAAATTCCAGCGGTTTGGGCGGCGGTCCGGCAATATTCCTGCCCGTTTCGTCATACCAGCCCTTATGGCAGGCGCAGTAAAATTTTTTCTCCGCCGGCCGGTAAGCCACATTGCATTCCATATGCGTGCAGACGCCTTTCAAAGCGGCAACACTTCCGTCGTCTTTTTTCAAATAGAGTCCCGGTACTCCTCCCCAGGCGAAAATTTTCGCCGAATTTTTGGGAATATCGGTAAAATCTTTTTTGTCGAGAACAACAAAATCCGGTTCCTTGCCAAGAGTCGGGAAGGCGAATTTAACCAGGGAAAAAATAGTACCGGAGAAGAAAGCAATAAGAGAGCCGCCGAAAAGTGTATTGAGAAATTGTCTGCGAGAAATCAGGGAATATTTAAGCTTCATTTTCCCCCACCCCCGACAGTATTTTAACTTTGTTTTTCAGGATTGTTTTGCGCAAGCCGACAATGCCGTCGGTAGGACGCACATCTTTCGGGCAGGCGTCAATGCAGCGAAATACAGTATCGCAACCCCAGACACCCTTTTCATTGTTGAAAATCTCCAGAGCCTTGGCCGGCCTTTCATCACGGGAATCGGATGAGAAGCGCTGTAATTTGGCCAGCGCGGCGGGCCCGGTGTATTGCGGGTCTCTATTCAGAACAGGGCAGGCGCCGTAACAGCAGGCGCAAAGGATGCAATTGATAAACTGGTCGATTTTCTTCCGGTCTTTTTCGCTTTGATAAATTTCTTTTTCGGAAGCGGGGCTCTTTCGTATAAGATACGGTTTTATCTTTTCATACATCTGCCAGAAAGGAGTCATCTCAACCACGAGGTCTTTGATAATCTCAAAATTGGGCAGAGGCTCAAGGATGATCGTGTCCGTTCCGAAAGTTGCTACCTGTGTCCGGCAAGCCAGGTCTATTTTTCCATTGATGACCATTGCGCATGAGCCGCAAATGGCTGAACGGCAGGAAGATCTAAAGGATAGAGTGCCGTCAATTTCATCACGAATGCGTATAAGCATCGCCAATACTGTCAGGCCGGGGATAACCTTAATCTTGTAGGATACAAAGTGCGGTTCTTTATCCGGTTCTTTGATGTCATAACGTAAAATCTTGAATGTATAGGTATCGCTCTTAATCAATATTTTCTCTCCATTGGTTGATAACGTGTAATTATTACATCTTTATAAGAAATGACCGGTTCTGAATCTTTGCCCATCTTGGCGATGGTGTGCTTAAGCCAATTCTTATCGTTTCTGGTGTCGAAATCACGCCGGAAATGAGCGCCGCGGCTCTCCTCACGCAGGAGTGCTCCCAGAACGATAGTGTGAGCAACTTCCAGCATATAATCCAGTTCCAGCGCATTATGCAATTCATAATTCATATGCTTATCCGTGGAAGAAACGCTGACGTTTTTATATCTTTCTTTTATTTTGATGACTTCATCCAACGCTTGAGCTAATTCATCTTTAGTACGGAAAATACCTACTTTTTCACTCATCACGGTGCCTAAATCAGCCGCCAGTTTGTAAGGCCTTTCACCGCCCGGTTTTGTCAGGCGGTTAATCTTTTTTTCTACGTCTTTTTTTAAATTCAGCAGATATTTTTCTTCCGGCTTTAAATCATGCCCGGATAATTCTTTGTCAATGGCCTGCGCGGCGAGTTTTCCAAAAACGATGGTATCGAGCAGAGAATTCCCGCCCAGACGGTTGGCGCCGTGGACACTCACGCAGGCGCATTCGCCCGCGGCGTAAAACCCCTTTATTTCGGATGCGCCCTTTTCATTGACATCGATTCCGCCCATCGAATAATGCTGGGAAGGCATGATGGGAATCGGTTCTTTCACCGGATCAATGCCGATAAAATCAATACAGATACTACGGATACCGGGAAGCCGCTCCAGAATCTTCTTTTCACCCAGATGCCGCAGGTCAAGCTGAATGTATTTCCCCAGCGGATGGTCGAAGCCTCGTCCTTCGTTGATTTCCGTCTGGATACAGCGGGAAACGATGTCTCTGGGAGCAAGCTCCATGGCCGTGGGAACGTAATCCTTCATGAACCGCTCGCCCTTATTGTTGAACAGATAACCGCCTTCTCCGCGGCAGCCTTCAGTCATCAGAATATTTGTGCCGATAAGTGTTGTGGGATGAAACTGGACGAACTCCATATCTTTCAGGCCCACTCCGGCCTTGTAAGCCATGCCAATACCGCTGCCTGTGTTAATCAGAGCGTTGGTGGAATTTCGGTAAACTCTTCCGTAGCCACCCGTGCCGAATACCGTTACTTTGGCGCGAACGGGAATTAATTCACCGGTATGTATATCAAGAACGATGACGCCGTGGCACTGGCCGTCTTCCACGCAAAGGCCGGTAACAAACCATTCGGGATAGATTTTAACATTTTTATATACGGCCATTTCATAAAGAGTGTTCAAAAGAGAATGGCCGGTAACATCGGCGGAATAGCAGGTGCGCGGATAGCCGCCGCCGCCAAAGGGACGCTGGGCGATGGTGCCGTCGGGAAACCTGCTGAAGGGACAGCCCCAATGTTCCATCTCATAAACAATTTCCGGGGCTTCCCTGCACATGATTTCAATGGCATTTTGATCACCGAGGTAATCACTGCCTTTCACCGTGTCAAAAGTGTGTTTTTCCCATGTGTCATCACGCCCTTCGGGATTGTTTGCCAGCGCAGCATTAATGCCGCCCTGCGCGGCAATAGAATGTGAACGCAAGGGATAGACCTTGGAAATCAATCCCACATTGTATTTATCGCAAAGACCGACGGCCGCCCGCAGTCCGGTTAACCCGCCGCCAACTATGAGAATATCGTGAGTAATCATCATTACAAAACCCGGACAAAGAAGTAAATTAAGATGGCCGAAACAGCCGCCGCGGTAATGTTTGAGATCCAGAACAACTGCTTTTCCTTGCGGTAACCAAAATCAATAATGATGGTGCGGATACCGTAGATGCTGTGAAAAGTGAAAAGAATCAGGATAAGAATATCAATAACCGGATGCCTATGCAGACTCAAAGCCCAGTCCGGTCTGTTATCTTTGGGTAAAAGAAAATAGCCGGTTAAAATTTTGATGCCGATCAAAACGATCAGCGTCGCGCCGCTAATGCGGTGAAAAAGCCAAATGAACATATGTTCCCCCTACGTATTGATGATGACCTCATTTCCCTTTATAGCTCGGTTTTCTTTTTTCTAGGAAGGCTTTCATGCCTTCTTTTTGATCTTCACTGGCAAAAGCAAGCGAGAAGGAAGCCCTTTCAATAATTTTGCCCGTGTAGTTATCAACGTCTTTCGAATTTTGCACGGAATATTTTGCCAAACCCACGGCAATCGGACTGTGCCTGGTGATCATCCTGGCCATGGCAAAAGCCTCTTCCATCAGTTTGTCATCAGGGACAACCTTATTGACCAGATTGATGGATAGGGCTTCTTCGGCAGAAATTATTTTTCCGGTAAGGACAAGCTCTTTGGCTTTACCCAGACCGACGAGTTTGGAAAGGCGGACCGTTCCGCCGGCGCCGGGAATGATGCCGATATTAATTTCCGGCTGTCCGAACTGCGCGCTTTGCGCGGCTACGCGAATATCACAGCCCAAGGCTAATTCACATCCGCCGCCCAGGCAGAAGCCAGCTATTGCCGCGATAAACGGTTTCTTCGATTCTTCCATTTTTAATGTGATATCCCAAAGCTCCGAATTGGAAAACATCTCCAAGGCCGTGTTTTCCACCATAGCCGCAATGTCTGCGCCAGCGGCGAAAACCTTCTGCCCTCCGGTCAGGATGACAGCGCGCACATTCGCATCCGCTTCCATATCGGCGATAGCCTGCGCCAATTCCTTTCTGACGGTTTGGTTGATCGCGTTGCGCACTTCAGGACGGTTCAGCGTAATGATGCCTAGTTTCTCCTCGGCTTTTTTTTCGACAATAATGGTAGTATAACTCATGGAAATTCTCCTTCTAGATTTAATTAATAACCAATGATTCTTCCGGACAAGTCAAAACAATATCCTCTTCACTCTTAATCAGTTCTGTAGTGAGAAATGCTTGAGGGAGTATGTTGTTCAAGTAATATCTGGTGGACGCGATTTTGCCTTCGTAAAATATCGCTTCACTTGTGCCTTTTTTCACCGACGTTAGTTTTTGAGAAGCAATCAACGCCTGTTCTACAAGGCATTGGGCCACAAAGACCTGCGAACAGACAAAGAGCGCCCGCACGGCGTTAAGCGGTATCAGCTGCCGCTTGGCATCTAAATTACTATACCAGGAATCATAGGTTGCCTTAACTTCTATCAGGGCTTGATAACCTTTGGTCAGATTTTTTATTTCTTTTTCCCAACCACCGGCGTTCATGTTAGCATCGATAAATTCCTTGATGGAAGCCAGCCAGTGGGCAAAAGGCGCGCCTTCCTTCATGCGCATCTTACGCCCGATAAGATCGGTGGCATGAATGAAAGACGTGCCTTCCCAGATGGTCAGAATCTTGGAATCACGCAGATATTGCTCCACCGGATATTCCGTCGAGTAGCCGACGCCTCCCAGGATCTGAATAGCTTGAGCGATAATGCCGAGACTGGTTTCACTACCGTAGCCTTTGACCAGCGGTGTGAGTATTTCGGCAAATTCACCGAATTTTTTCGCTTTCTCCTTATCGCTGGAATTGCCCTGAATATCGAGATAGTAGAATCCTTTGAAAATCATCGCCCGGATTCCTTCGACCGTGGCTTTCATTTCGAGAAGCATACGGCGAATATCTTCATGCTTAATAATCGGAACACGCTCCGCGTTTTTGATACCGAAAGGTCGTCCCTGGATTCGTTCCGTGGCGTACTGCGAGGCAAAATAGTAAGCTGCCGCCGCCTGAGTATTCGAATTATGGCCGGTGCCGATTCTCGATTCGTTCATCATGTGGAACATCATGGACAAGCCCTGAGAAAATCCTTGAGCATCGGGAGCAGGACCAAGCAAAATGCCGCGGCAGTTATCGTCATCGCCGAAATTGAGCAGTGCTGTCGCCTGTGCGTGCAGTCCCATTTTGTGCTCGAGGCTAACTGTGATGACGTCATTAGGTTTGTCTAGCGAGCCGTCATCATTGACCCAAATTTTAGGAACGATATAAAGCCCGATGCCCGGCGAGCCCGGCGCTCCTTTTTCGGGACGCGCCAGCACCATATGGATAGTGTTTTCACATGTTCCCTGATCTCCGGCAGTGATGAACATTTTGTTTCCCTTGATTTTCCAGATGCGGGGATCGTCTGTGGGATAGGAGCGTGTGATAATATCGCCGGTATCCGAGCCGAAGTTCGGTTCGGTCAGGCACATGGTTCCCTGCCAATCGCCGCTGAGCATATTGGGGATAAATATATCGTTATCTTTTGGAGTGCCAAAACGAAGAATAAGATTAGCCGCTCCGCTGGTTAATTTTATGCAGGAGGTAAGAGCAGGGCAGGCGGCGGCATTCATTTCAGCGATGGCCTTGTACAGAATCAGAGGCATTCCTGTTTCTACCTTGATGCATTCGCTGCTTGAACCCCAGCCGTTTTGCTGTAAAAACCGGTAGGCTTCTTTGAAGCCGGGAACGGGTGTCACCTTACCGTCTTCGAACTTAACGCCAATCTTATCTCCCGGAGCGTTGATGGGATTCACGATTTCACGGGCAACCTTATATCCTTCGTTCAGCAGCATTTCCACATCATCGAGGCTGAAATTTTCTTTGAATCTGTCGCAGGCAAGCACTTCTTCCGTGGGCAGCCATTCTTTAAGAATAAATTTTAAATCTCTTATGTCGTATTTAAACTCCACTTTTTACACTCCTTTCTTTTTGATATTCTTTTCGCAAATATCAGTGAACAGTTCCATTGTTTATGGACGGTCAAGACCCTTTACGATTTCGGAGCGAATGATGCGCGGCAGAATCATATGATGTTTGGGACAGATCGCCTGCGGATTTTGATAAACGCAATTGGCAAAGGCCACCATATATTTCCGAATATCATGAAAACGCACAATTTCATCCACAAAACCCTTCTTGGCGCAAAACAAAGGGCCTGAAGTCTTGTTGTAATGCTCGACCATCTCATTCATTTTATCGATAACGGGCTTTAAAGGATTCCCTGAATCTTTTTCCTTGACCAGTCTTCGGGCGTAAGTTGCGGCGGCCGCTGTTTCGCCTTGTATGACATTGATTTCGGTTGCCGCCGTGCCCAGCGAGAAAGCGTTATTATTATTGGCTTGAGGACCTCCTAAAACATAATGTCCGGCAACAGTGCCTTTGCGTAAAACAATGAGCATCATCGGAAGATCTGTATTCTCAATTGAATAAATCAATGATTGACCTAATCCCAGCAGCTCCGCTTTTTCCGCGATATCACCCACGTCGATTCCGGTAGTGTCCTGAAACCAAATCAACGGAATCTTGTCGCGAGAGCAAAGCGTTACAAATTCGCTCATTTTGATTAATCCTTGACGATAAAGCTTGCCGCCGACGCCGGCGTATTCATTGGTGTATTCAGGGTAATTGGGCAGAATGCCCTGGCGATTGCCGATGGCGCCAGTAAGGTAGCCGTTGATTTTTACCAAACCCGTGTATACTTCCGGGCCGAATCCCGGACGGAATTCCATATGTTCGGAATTATCCACCAGCCTGGCCAGAACCTGCTCAAAATCATACACGCCTTCTTTGTTCATCGGTATAATGGAAATGATTTCCGTCGGCGAATATTTAGGTTCCGCGGGTTCGGATACTCGGAGAAACCGGGGATGATACGCAGGCATATCCGCCACATAATCTTTGATGGCGTCGAGAACTTGCTTCTCTTCATCAAAGACAGCGGTGAAAAAACCGGTCACATCATAATGAATTTTCACGCTTCCCGGGGGAACCGATTTGAAATGTCTGGCAGCGTTAATGACATCTTCAGCTCGGTCTTCATCGAAATGACCTCTCTGGAAGATCCCGCTCATGATACCGCCGCCGCCCACAGCCATATTAGCTTTTTTATGGGCGAGTAGAATAGTCGGACTGACGGACTGATAGCCGCCGCCGGCGGGATTGGTTCCGTAGATGCCGGCAAAAACGGGTATGCCCATCTGTTCCAGTTCGGCATTACGGAAAAAACATGCTCCCGAACCGCGGCGATTCGCATAAATTTTTTCCTGTTCGGGAAGTTTGACACCGGAGCAGTTTACAAGCCAGACGAGTGGAACGTGAAGAATTTTGGCGATATCCGTCACCCGCAGATTGTTTTCCGCCTGCCCGGCAATCCAGGCGCCTGCCATCCATTTATTATTAAAGCCGATCAAAACGCACCACTTGCCGTTGATGCGTGCCAGCCCGTCAACAACGCCGGTACTGCCCGATTCCTCATTTGCCGGATCGAAGATGGAGTGCAATGGACAAAATGTTCCCGGATCGACTAGATAATCAATACGCTCCCAGACGCTCATTTCATCGCGCTCGTGTATTTTTTCCAGCGGCATGCCGACATTTTTAATCCTCTCCGCCTCGGCATCGATTTGCTTCATTACTTCTTCCGCCTGTTTGAGGTTGTCCTTTGTATTATTGATTTGTTCCGGCGAAAGGGCTTTTCCTAAAGGATCCATTTTTTCAAAATATTGTTTCATTTTTTAACTCCGCAAATTATGATTTGACCAGCTTTTCATATTTAAGGCTTGTTTCATCGCCTCGACCATTTTAGTAGGACTTTTTGCTACGGTGATACCGCATTCGATGAGAGTAGCTATTTTGTCTGCGGCACGTCCTTTGCCGCCGGTAATAATCGCGCCGGCGTGCCCCATGCGTTTGCCCGCAGGGGCAGTAAGTCCGGCAATAAGGGCGGCAACAGGTTTTCTCATATTTTCTTTGATCCATTCGGCCGCTGTTTCTTCTTCATCGCCGCCGATTTCGCCGATCATAAAAACTGATTTTGTTTCTGGATCATCATTGAACAGTTTCAGCACATCAACGAAACTCAAGCCGATGATCGAATCTCCGCCGATGCCCACGCAAGTAGATTGGCCGAGTTGGGCATCTGATAATTGTTTGACGGCTTCATAGGTGAGTGTGCCGCTGCGCGAGACAACGCCGATGTTTCCTTTTTTATGAATGGCGCCGGGCATGATTCCCACTTTACATTTACCGGGAGTGATGACTCCGGGACAATTCGGACCAACAAGCTTCATTTTACTGTCCTGAAGATATCTTTTTGCAACGACCATATCGCGGATAGGAATGCCTTCGGTTATACAAACGGCCAGTTCAATCCCGCCATCCGCCGCTTCCGTAATCGCTTCTGCCGCCCAGGGGGCTGGAACGAAAATCATCGAAACGGTAGCTCCCGTTGCGTGAACAGCTTCATTAAGGCTGTCGAATACGGGAAATCCCTCGATGGTAATGCCGCCTTTCCCCGGAGTGACGCCACCGACAATATTGCTTCCATAATCACGGCACTGCAAAGCGTGAAGAAGGCCGCTTTTACCGGTGATGCCCTGAACAATTATTTTGGAAGCACTGTTGATCAAAATGGCCATTTTTTATCCGTTGGCTCTTAGTTATTTCTCAATTGGCGGTGACTTTGCGTTTTTTACTCACCCTTTGCACAATTTTTGCCGCACCGTCTCCCAGATTATCAACCGTTTCCACATTCAATCCTGATTGAGACAGTAGGCTGATGCCTTCGGTGAGACGGCTGCCATCCATTCTCAGCACGATGGGAAGATGACAAGCAGTCCCTTTTATGGCGTCGATAATGCCTTGCGCGATAATGTCGCAGCGCATAATGCCGCCGAAGATATTGACAAAAATTCCTTTTACTTTTTTATCTTTTAAAATAATTTTAAAAGCTTCTGCCACTTTTTCTCTGCTGGCTCCGCCGCCGACATCAAGAAAATTGGCAGGCTCGCCTCCATATTCTTTCAAGACATCCAGTGTGGCCATGGCCAGACCGGCGCCATTCACCATACATCCTATGTTTCCATTTAATTTAATATAGGCGAGATCGAGTTTTTTAGCCTGAATCTCCAGAGGATCCAGTTGGGAAACATCAATCATTTTTTCATAATCAGGATGCCGGAAGAGGGCGTTATCGTCAAAATTAATTTTGCAGTCCATGGCTATCAACTCACCGGCCTTGCTGACAGCAAGGGGATTAATCTCAATTAATGAGCAATCTTTTTCCAAAACAATTTTATACAGATTTTGAATTAATTTGGCACAATCTTCGACAATTTTTCCTTTCAGTTCCAGGGAAATTGCAATTCCGCGGGCATGATAGGAGCGCACTCCGATGAAAGGGTCGATATAAAGAGTATGAATATTATCGGGCGACACGCGCGCCACTTCTTCGATATCCATACCCCCTTGGTCGGAAGCGATTAGACAATAGCGCGATGTTCGTCTGTCCAGGGTAATGGAAAGATAAAACTCCTTTTCGATTTCAACTGTTTCCTCAACAAGAAGACACTTGACAGCCAGCCCCTTGCTTCCGGTCTGAACAGTCGCCAACTTTTTTTTAAGGAGATCTTTTGCTGCTTCGCAGGCATTCAGAGAGCCATTTACTTTTTTTACCCCTCCGGCTTTCCCGCGCCCGCCGGCGTAAATTTGCGCTTTCAGCACACAAAGACGGCCGAGTTCCTCTACAGCCTTCTGTGTTTGCCGGACTGTTTTCACCATTCGTCCGCCCGGCACTGGAATACCGTATGATTTTAAAATCTCTTTGGCCTGATATTCATGTATGTTCATTTCATTTTTCGGTGCAAATGTGTTGTGCCGTGTTTAAAAAAGCCTATACTCTATTGACAGCGAAACCGAGCGCGGCATTAGCCACGATCATTGTATGCATATTGGAAGTTCCTTCCAGTGTTTCGAATTGTTTTGAATCCCGCAGGAAGCGGCCGCAGGGATATTCATCGGAATAGCCGAACGAACCGAACAACTTCATACATTCATTCGCTGCGTGCACCACTTCCTTGGCTCCGTAAAGTTTGGACATTGATGTTTCCATCACGTTGGGAAGGCCTTTATCCTTCAACCAGGCCGCTTTGTAAACAAGCGCAGCCATTGCTTCATGACCCATTTTCATTTCCGCGATCTGCTGTTGAATCAACTGGAATTTGCCGATCTTTTGTCCGAACTGAGATCGTTCATTCGCGTATTTAATGGCAGCTTCCAGAATAGCTCCGGAAAGTCCCAAGGCGCCTGCCGAACAACCGAGACGCGTGGAATTCAACTGGATCATGCACATTTGGAATCCTTTGTTGACAGTTCCCAGAACAAGTTTTTTCGGTACCTTCACATCTTCAAAAGTAATTTCCGCCGTATCGGAAGCCAGCAGTCCCACTTTTTCATGAATCTTCTTACGGGTAATGCCGGGGAGGCTGTAGTCCATGATAAAGCAGGTTATGCCGTTGGCTCCGGCGTCCTTATTCGTCTTTACATATAATAAACCATGATTGCAAACTGTTCCGTTCGTAATCCACATTTTATTTCCATTGAGGAGATAGTGATCTCCTTTGTCTTCCGCCAGACATTTCATGCCGGCGACATCGGAACCGACATCAGTTTCCGTCATGGCGAAACTGCCAACATATTCGCCGCTGACGAATTTCGGAATGTAGAGCTGTTTTTGTTCTTCTGTGCCGAATTTTTGAATGGTCAAGGAAGGACCCCAGCATTGCATGTTGAAAGCCATGCGCCAGGAAGTATGGACTTTGGCGATTTGCTCGATGACCAGAGCTCCTTCGAGAAAACCCATACCGTTTCCGCCGTATTTTTCATCTATGCAGAAACCGAAGAAACCTAATTCAGCCATTTTGTCGAATATTTCCTTGCGCCAATGCTGGTTTTTTTCATCTTCTTCTACATGGGGTTTAATTTCATTTTCGGCAAAATTCTTCGCCATATCCTGAAGTATTTTTTGTTCTTCGGTTAATGCAAAATCCATATTTATAATCCTCCCGATTTCTTCTTCAAACTATTTTCTTTCCACGATCATGCAGATACCCTGACCGCCGCCGCCACATATGGTTTCCAGACCATAACGGCAATTCCTTCGGGTCATTTCGTCGATAAGTGTTGTTAAGCGCATTACACCGGTAGCACCGATAGGATGCCCCAATGAAATTCCAGAACCGTTAACATTCACTTTTTCATCCATGACCTTATCTTTAATGCCGGAAAGCCTCGTGTCGGCCAGCGCCTGAACGGCAAACGCTTCCTGAACCTCGATGAGATCTATCTGTTCTATGGAGATATTAATTTTTTGCAGAGCTTTTTGAACGGACATAGGCACAGCCGGGTAAGTTAAAGTCGGATCGGTTGCCGCGATCGCGCAGGAACGGAAATAAGCGAGAGGTTTTATTCCCAGCTCTTTTGCTTTTTTCTCGGAAGCGAGCAAAATAGCCGCCGCGCCGTCATTTTCAGTAGAAGAATTTCCGGCTGTACAGACACCATCGGAATAAACGGGCTTTAACTTGGCCAGTTTTTCTAGGGTAGTTTCTCTTCTCGGTCCCTCATCGGTACTAAAGAAAATAGTTTGTCCGCTCTTATCCTTGCCGATGGGAAAGGGAACAATTTCTTCAATAAATTTTCCGGCATCCTGCGCCGCAATGGCTCTCTGATGGCTCCGCAATGCCCATCGGTCGGCTTCTTCCCGGGTTATTTTTTCTTTTTTAGCCGCGGCTTCGGCCCAGGTCATCATGGAACTTAGCTCGCCGTATCGGGCAATAGGTTGCGACATGACTCGCGCGCGCTGGAGACGATCATAGAAAGGAATTCCCCACATGGCCAGGGCGCCGTGTCCTCTGGGCATGAAACCGTATTTTTCATGATTTTTGCCTCCCAGTCCCCACTTAATATCACCGGGAATATATAGTTCGGCCTGGCTCATCGATTCCATACCACCGGCGATAACAATATCGGCATTCCCGGTTTGTATTTTCATGGCGCCGAAAAAAATAGATTCCAGACCGGAGCAGCAGCGCCGATCAAGAACTACCCCGGGAACTGAGTCCGGCCAACCGGCTTCAAGAACTGCCATGCGCGCGCCGTTAGCGCATTCACCGTTTTGATAAGACGTTCCCATAACCACATCTTCAACCTGCGCCGCATCTATTTTTACCCGTTTTACTAATTCCTGAAGAACTATAGCGCCGAGTTTATACACTGGGGTATCTTTTAAAGAGCCGCCATAAGCGCCGATGGGAGTGCGTACACAACTTAAAATGACTACATTTTCCATGGTTTCATCACCCTTTTTATTTTAAAAATTTACATCTTTTCTCGGCTTCATTTCGCCTGAGGTATAATCATACCATCCTTTTCCAGTTTTTCTTCCCAAGTCCCCGCTCTGCACAAGTTTCTCCAAAATTAGAGCGGGGCGGAATTTCGGATCTTTATATCCCTCATAAAGTGTTCTGAAAACATTTAGACCTATATCGAGTCCTACAAAATCACCTAATTCGAATGGTCCCATAGGATGGTTGAGTCCCAGTTTTATGGCTTTATCTATATCTTCAATAGTTGCGACACCCTCCAGCAGGCAATTATAAATCTCTGCCCTGAATGCCGCATTAACCCTGTTAACAAGAAATCCGGGAACATCTTTCACCCGGACGGTTTCTTTCTGCAGTTTGGCTGCAACATCTTCAATTATTTTTGTCGTCTCTTCAGCTGTTTTAAATCCCGGAATGATTTCAACCAGCCGCATTACCGGAACCGGGCTGAAAAAATGCATGCCGATAAACTTTTCCGGACGTTTCACTGTTGCCGCCAGAGTAGTAATAGGTATGGAAGATGTATTTGTGGCAAAGATTACATCCTTATGGCAAAGAGAATCTAACTTCTGGAAAATAGATTTCTTCACCTCAAAATTTTCAAAAGCCGCTTCAATAATCAAGTCGGTTTTTTTTGCATCTTCAAGAGAAGGGGTTTTGCTGATTCTGGATAAGATGGCATCCTTATCGGCGGCGGTTATTTTTTCTTTCTTTACGCGTCCCTCGAGTAACTTGCTGATGGAGTTGAAGCCCTTGTCGATAAACTCCATCTTTATATCATTCATGATGACGTTATATCCCGCCTGAGCGGAAACCTGCGCAATGCCTGATCCCATGAGACCTGAACCGATAACCATAATATTTTTAATATCCATATTTCTACTCCTTTAGTCTGTAAATACTATAGATGATACCAATATAACTCTTCTGCGGTTGCCGTAGCCACTAAAACTTTACCTGACGGTGCACCCGAGATAGGACTTGCTGAGAAAAAGAAATCAATGCGTCCTCCCCTGAGTTTATGATTTTAACAAACAGCGTATCTGCGCTGCCGCCATATCGAATATTGGAGAGTCCAACACTCGGTTCATCTGCAGTCCGCCCTGCATGACGGCAAGCACTACGACAGCCTGATCGTGGGATGTTCCTGGGAACGAGAATGTGCCCAGTTTTCTGCCTCTATCCAGAAAATTATTCATCCAGTTCAGGAGATCAGACACCAGACCTTTTGTTTCTTCCTGCATTGGCTTGGGCAGAGTGGTGAAATCCGTTTGCATTGCGCCGCTCAGGCAGACAGATTCGCTCTTGGTAAGATAATGCCGGTAGATTTCGAAAAAGCGATCCAGTTTATCCCAGTCGGCCATCGCTGCTGTCTCCCGACGTTCGCACCATCCGCTAAAACGTTGTCTGGCCCGTTGAATAACGGCAAGCCCGAGATCGGCCTTACTGGGAAAATGGTAATGGATTGAAGATTTTTTTATCCCGAGAGCCAAGGCTATATCGGCATAGCTGAAGCCGTTGAAACCATTTTTTAGCAGGAGCTTTTCTCCTGCGTCGATAATTTTGGTTCTTGTACTATCCGTTAATCTTCTCATGCTATGTTATCTACCATCTAGTAGATAGAATGTCAAGAAAAAAAATATTACTTCGGTCTCTTTAAATTAATACTAGGCTTAATGATCAGATTTATCTATAGGTTTTTTTGTAAAGTGACGTTTTATTCCCTTAAGGACGATTACACACCTGCCGAGTTCACGGTAAGCTGGAATTCCAGCAGTTTCGGCAAGAAATTTTAAATTATCACAAAAATCTTTTCTTCCGACCACCGAGAAAATTATAGGCTTTTCATGTTGTTTGACAAGGGCCGCAAGCTCTTCGAAGAATTCCGGTTCGATGAGCGGCGTAGCGTAGCTGTGAAATAATATCGAATCAACAGCGGGATCGTTCATCACCGCTTCATTGAATCCTAACTTAACATGTGGTACAAGGATTTGGGGCAGGTCAGGAAATCAGTTTTTTATTGATAACTTCCTCCTAAGTGTTAAAATAAAGTTTCAGCAGCAGATCGAAGATTACAAATAGTAATGAATAATATTGACAAGCCAATGTAGCAAATTTTGAGGCGGCAATTTCACTCTTGACAGCTCATTACCGACGGAGTATCAAAAGTTCCAGATTAGACTAAAATTTAATTTTAAGGATGGAATTATGAAAAAGCTTTCGAAGAAAACCATTATTTTGATTATCGCAGCATTTTCAATAGCTATCACAACAATAATCTCTTGCGCCCCTTATTTGTACAACAAACACATTGCCGGCATGCGCAAAGATGACAATCTAACGATTAAATCCGTTGATATTCCTGATTTTAAAATTGTTTACGCAGAGGGTGGCACGGGCGATACTATTATTATGCTTCACGGCTTTGGCGGAAGTAAAGATAACTGGTTACAAATTGCGAAATACTTTACACCCAATTACAGGGTAATCATTCCTGACCTCTCCGGTTTCGGTGATAGCTCTAAACCCCAGAACGCGAAATATAACATTATGTCACAAGAAGAAAGATTAAACTTGTTCGCAAAAGAATTACAACTGACAAAATTTCATTTAGTAGGAAACTCAATGGGTGGCAATATCGCCGGTAATTACGCAGCGGATTACCCTGAAAAGGTTAAGACTCTAGCGCTTTTTGATTCCGCTGGCGTAAATGCACCAACAAGAGGCGAAGCTTTCTTGCTTTTGGAAAAAGGCATAAATCCTTTGATCGTTAAAGATGTAAACGATTATGATAAATTATTGAAAGTTTGTTTTGTGAAAATACCTAAAATGCCTTCCTTTATAAAAAAATATTTAGCGAAACAAGCGGTAGAGGCTGGACCTCTTAACAAAAAAATATTCAACGATATGATGACAGATAATTTTATCCTAGAAAACAAATTAGATAAAATTACGGCTCCCACATTAATTGTATGGGGAGATTCGGACAAAATTATTGATATCTCCTCTGTTCCGATTTTTGAGAAAAACATAAGAAATTCCAAATCTGTCATAATTAAAGAATGCGGTCATCTTCCAATGATGGAAAGACCTGAAGAAACAGCTGCCGCATATCAGGATTTTTTAAATGGGAAAAACTAGTGAAAAACCTCGCCTTTAAATGGTAATCCTCAATTCGGACGACCATCAAATATTGTAGACTTGCAGGTGTATTCTACAATTCTGAAGGATCTGATTAGGTATTGTTAGGTGAAATTTTATTTTTTTCTTCCTCCTCAAATCGTCAACATCGATTAAAATACAACATTTCAATTCATAATAAACACTATTCACGTCCAACAAACATAGACACCCCACTCCACTTTTTTTGATCCAACATTCCCCTTGACATACAATCGTGGTTTCTCTATATTCTCCTTCCTAAGAAAGCAAGTTCTTACAAACCTGTATTCCGGGGCTGATTTTTCTATAAGTCCTCAAGACCGTTTTTATTTTTAGGTTAGTTGGAAGTGATTAGAACAAAAAAACAAAATAGGAATAATCTTTATTTTTAAGTTTTTGTAACCGCTATAATTGGGATGCCGAAAATAAAAAAATGAAAGGACGTGAAATCTGATGCAAAACAACGTTTACGAAATTAAAGAATCGGCAATTGCCGACCCAGGGCCGCTTGGTCTGGCTTGCTTTGCCCTAACCACCTTTTGCCTGAGCATGATAAACGCAGGGTTCGTCGACAAAGCAGCAACCATCGTAGTGATTGCCCTTGCACTGGTATACGGTGGCGCAACACAAATACTGGCTGGAATGTGGGAATATAAAAAGAACAATGTTTTTGGTGCTACCGCATTTGCATCATATGGTGCTTTTTGGATATCCCTCGGCGTCTTTGATCTTCTAGCCACCCTGAAATTGGTTACAGTGCCTAGTCAAGGTGTTTGGTTGTTCTTGCTAGCGTGGACCATTTTTACCTTTTACATGTGGATCGGCAGTTTTGGTACAAATAAGGCTCTAGTTGTTACATTCACTTTGCTGCTTATAGCCTTTATTCTACTTACCATCGGAGCGGCAGGCAACGCGTTAGCACATACAATGGGCGGTTATGTCGGTATTCTTACAGCTATTGCAGCCTGGTATACTTCAGCTGCTGGTATATGCAATACTGTGTTCGGGCGGGTTGTCTTGCCAGTAGGTCCCGTTAAAAAATAATTAATTAGAAACAAGAAAAAAGAGTGTTCCGGCTAAGGAATTAAATATTCAGCCAAGAAAGTCATAACCGAGATAAAAATCGGTTATGACTTTCTTCCTAACGGATTTATTTAACTATCTTTTCATAGCATGTGCGGTAGATGATCAGTTCCTTGAATTCTTCACGGGACTTCCACTGAATACACTCCGTACAGCACACCCGTTAATTTTCAGCCCACTAGTTAAGCCTCTCCCTAAAAACCGGACAGGGCAATAAGGTGCATTATAATCTGCCAAGGGCTAAGATGCTAACTTTCTAACGGTTATCATTGATTTTCAGTGATGAAACCAAGAGTGACTTTGTAGGTAAAATCTGCAATTCCTGACGATTCGGAAGTATATTTTTTATCTTTTTTTTATTTCCTTCTTCCTGAAACAAACAAATCGTCAATCTAAATAATTATTCAACCTTTCTCCTGTAAATAGATTCAAAAATCTTGTATCAACATGGCTATTTTTATTCTTCTTTGTGTCGATTGTCGATATGGAAGTTTCAACCTAATTTTGACTTTTAAATAATTGACATGCAAACGAAATTCTCGTACATTTAACTTATCGGAAAGCAATATCTTACAAAACGAACAAATGCTGATAGTGGATATGCACTTTGGAGTACGCATATTACGATAAAGGCATCGTGTCCGATGCGAGCAGGTCAAACCCCTGCCTAATTATTTATTTTTCTTATTAGGAGACGAACATGGACAAAATACAGAAGAAAAATTTAAAAAGATTATTTAAAGTTGACAGGGAACTTATCATTATCTTCCTTCTCGTTGTCATAACAGGTTTCATTTTTTTCTTCGTTGCCAATCAAAGTGTGAATCGGCATGCAATAATGACCCACCAATAGGCAAAATCGGCATTCAAAGTTGACCCAGGCCTGCAAGCCTTCTATTCTGCCATAAATATGGGAGAAGGAGGCAGAAAGGGATGCTCACGGTGGAAACTATTCGGAAGATACGGTTATCAGTACATAGAGATGGCAAATCGATTCGTCAAACGTCAAAAGATCTTCATCTATCACGGAACACAGTCAGAAGAGCAATCAGGAGTGGAGAGACCCTTTTCCAGTACGAGCGCCAGAAACAGCCAATTCCTAAGCTGGGACCGTTTATAGAAATGCTTGACGGTAAACTGGATGAGGACGAGAAACTGCCGAAGAAACTAAGGAGAACGGCACAGATTCTTTTTGAGGATATTCAACTGAACGGTTATGAGGGCGGCTATGACAGTGTAAGGCGGTATATTCAGCGATGGCGCAATGAGCGGAAGATCTCAACGGGAGGTGTATATATACCGCTGAGATTTGAACCAGGGGAAGCATTTCAGTTTGACTGGAGCCATGAATGGGTAGAGATAGGCGGGGCGAGTTTAAAGGTAAAGGTTGCCCATCTGCGGTTATGCTACAGTCGCTATTTTCTTTGCATAGCCTACCCCAGAGAAACCCAGGAGATGGTTTTTGATGCCCATATAAAGGCTTTTGAGTTCTTCGGAGGCGTGTGCAGGAGAGGCATCTATGACAACCTCAAGACGGTTGTTAACAAGATCATCGGAGGAAAAGAAAGGAACTTCAACAGCCGTTTCGTCCAATTCAGCTCCCATTATCTTTTTGATCCTGTAAGCTGCACACCGGGTGCGGGCTGGGAAAAGGGTCAGGTTGAAAACCAGGTAGGCTTAGCCAGAAGGAGATTTTTCATTCCCAAGATCAAGGCCAGGGACTTCAAGGAGCTCAACGATACATTAAAAGGACAATGTATCAACTGGGCAAAGAGCCATAAGCATCCGACATTTTCCGACAAGACGGTTTGGGAGGTGTACGAAGAAGAGAAGCCTTGCATGATCAGTCTGCCTCCCCCTTTCGATGGGTATGGGGAACGTCCTGCCAGGGTTACATCCAGTTCGCTTGTGACCTATGATCGTAACAGATACAGTGTTGATTGCAGTCAGACAGGCAGAATCGTACAAATAAGAGTATATGCCGATCGAATAATGATCGTCAGTGATGGCCGCGTCGTAGGAGAACACGAGAGGCACTTTGGAGAAAATAAGACGGTTTTTAATCCATGGCATTATGTTTCTGCCCTTGAACGGAAACCAGGCGCTTTACGCAACGGAGCTCCTTTCAAAGACTGGGATCTTCCCACGGGCATGGGAAACGTCCTCAACGGATTGCAAAACCGTTTTACCGACTGGGATCGTCAATTTGTGGCAATTCTTAATGCCGTACCTCTTTACGGTCTTGATGCCGTTGACAAGGCATGCGAAGACGCCTTGAAGATGAGAGCTGTGAGTAAGGAGGTCGTTATCAATCTTCTCAACAGGAATCAGGAAAAGGACTTTGCCGCGGATGTAGGCATTCCTCCCCACCTGATTCTGAAACAGGAACCAATAGCAGATTGCCGACGATATGAATCTTTAATGAGGGGGGACTGCAATGTTGCGTAATGAGATCATGGAGCTTATGGGAAAGCTGAAATTACAGGGCATGCAGTCCGTTTATGATGAAGCGTTGTCAAATGGACGAAAGAGCCGGTCAACTCCTGAGAAGATGATCTTAGAAATGCTTAAAGCCGAGGCCACTGAAAGGCATATAAGAAGCATCCGCTATCGAATGGGGCAGGCCAGGTTTCCTGCGCCCAAAGATATCGACAGTTTTGATTTCAAAGGGAGTTCGGTTGATAAAAACCAGATTCAATCATTGTATCAGGGGGATTTTATTGAACAGCATATCAATCTGATTTTCGTAGGCGGCACCGGTACCGGCAAGACACATTTGGCAACTGCAATAGCGGCGCAGGCCGTCAGGGATGGGAAAAAGTGCAAATTTTATAACCTGGTGGATTTGGCAAATGAGTTGGAACAGGAGAAAATGGCCGGATTTGCAGGAAAAATATCTGCACGACTGATTCGGTTTGATATGGTGCTGCTTGATGAACTGGGCTATCTGCCCTTCTCAAAAAACGGAAGCCAACTGCTCTTCCATCTCATATCCAAGCTCTACGAACAAACATCTATCGTCATGACAACAAACTTAACCTTTGGTGAATGGCCTCAAGTGTTTGGTGATGCCAAAATGACTACCGCAATGCTGGATCGCCTTACTCATCATTGTGAAATCATAGAAACCGGGAATGAAAGCTGGAGGATGAAACACAGGTCTTCATAAACATATATTTTTTACTCAGGGGTGGGTCAGTTTTGGACGCCGATGCTGGGTCTATTTTCAATGCCTATTGACACAAAGGGCTTTCTTGAGTTTCTTTTATCTTCCGGTTCTGTTGGGCGCGTATTTCTTCGGGAGACGATATGCTACTTTAGCTGCATTTTTCTCGATTACCCTTATCTTCGGTATGGCATATACATATCCATTCTCTTTTAAGTTCGAATCGGATAGCGAACTCTATCGCTGGCTAGATTTGCTAACATGGGGAGGTTTCCTGCTCATAACGGGTTACACCATGGGGCTACTCTACGAAAAGAAAGAAGCAGCATACAAAAAAATCAACAAAACGTATCAGGGGGTGATAGAAATGCTTGCCCTTATTATAGATTCTGTAGACAGCCAAACGCAGAGCCATTCATACCGTGTTTCCGTTATATCGGAACAAATCGCGCTAAAAATGGGATGTACCCCTTATGAAGTAGAGAATATCCGCGTAGCTGCTCTCTTGCATGATTTGGGTAAAATCGGCATTAGTAGTGAATTATTACAAAAGATTGGACAATTGTCCGGTATTGAAAAAGATATGATTAAGAATCATCCTCAAACCGCTGTGAATGTAATTGCGCCTGTAGGAGGCAAGGTGCTGGAAATTCTCCCCCTTATCCTCGGTCATCATGAAAAATGGGATGGCAGCGGCTACCATTCTCAAGTAGGTGAGAACATTCCCATGGGCGCTAGAATAATTGCAGTTGCCGATGTCTATGATGCTTTAATTTCTGACAGGCCTTATCGTAAGGCGCTGTCACCATTTCAAGCAAAAAAGGAAATCATGGACAACGTTAATATACATTTTGATCGTGACGTGGCAGTGGCCTTTGAAAATATATTTCCCCAAATAGAAGATATTGATACATTCATTTTCCTCAGAAGGACAAACATATAAGACGAAAGACCGCATATACATTCAGCAGAATATGTTCCTCACTTTTCAAATTATTAAATTTATGCTACATTAAAGCCAATATTGCTTGAAATAGTACAATTCTAACTTAACAAGAGGAGAGTGCTATGGACTTTGACATGACGGTTTTTTGTGTGGTTCTCGCTTGTCTGCTGATACTCGTGCTAGTAATGCAAATCCAACTGAATAACCTCAGTAAAGAAATGGATGAAAGACAGCAAAGCATGAATGAAAAAGTGAATGAATTGCTCAAAAAAATGGGAAAATAATCTAAAATTACGCAACAAATAATTTGAGATTCTTTGCACCTATAAAAGATTTGGCGGAGACCCGTTCAGCAATCTTTCAGGTGTTCTTGATTCTGAATCATCGGTGTCTTCGTCCATAACGACTACTGAGACAAAGTGTAATGGCACACCTCAGTTGCATCGTCACACCTTTTGATTAGTAATCTTCAATTTTATTCTTTCCATGAGATTGTAGATAAGTAACAAACAATCACTTTTTCCTTTAATTATTGTTTCTAACATTTAGCACTGCTGTAATATTTCAAATGTAAATATTTAACAGCTTACCTTTTAATTTTAACGATAATCTCTCACAATTTCAAAATTTGATTGACAATAAGATATTAACAGTGTTAATTTAACATCGTTAGTATCCATGAGGTCATATGCCAAAGACAACACGCGCTGCTGAAGAGGTAATGGGGATAAAGGATCGCATCCTTAAAACGGCTTTGCAGCATCTCATTGAGGATGGATTCGAGCACTTCAGCATGCGTAAGCTTGCCACCCGGCTGGGCATGACCGCAGCCAACATCTACAACTATTTTACAAACAAGGATGAGCTCTACCTTTTCATCCAGACCCGCGGATTCGAAATGCTTTATGACTTTCTGTATGAAGCATACAAGAGACCCGCTAACCCTAAAAAAAAGCTGGAAAACATGATGCTGGCTTACTTAAAGTTCGGTATGGACAATCCGGAGTATTACGAGATCATGTTCAGCCGCAACACACCCAAATATGCTGATTACAGGAGCACAGCTATGGAACAGGTAGCCTTACTTGAGAAACAGACAGCGCTCAAATCGGCTGATATTACTATCCAGGCATTGTCCGATCTCTTTACGAATAATAAAACCGTTCATATTGACACTATCCGTTTCCGCATGCTCCAGATATGGTGCACTCTTAATGGGTTGATAAACCTTTTTAACAGCCGGGTCCTGCAGGAGGTGGAAGATCATGTGGATGCAGTCATTAAGCGCATGACGCAGGACATTATGAAAACAATCAAATCAGAGTGTGTGGACAAATTATGAAGATCACGCCAATGAATCTCGTTACGGGATCACTTCTGCGTATGATGGCTTTCATGTTTAACACTCGACCGTCTCTAAGATTATACCTGCGCAATACCGATGGGTGGATCAATTTTACTGTGGGATTCTCAACCATAACCAACACCGTGGAACAGTCTATTTCTTTTAGAAACGGCCGAGTGCGTGTCTCTTCTTTTATACCTGAAGATGTGGATGTCACACTTCGTTTTGTAAACGATAAAGCACTCATGGAAATGCTTCAGGTTACGCCCAATGAAATGCTCAATTTGATCTTGAAAAACCGAATGATCATGGACGGGAATCTCTCCTGTCTGCAGCTTTTCAATTTCTATATATCCCTCTTAATGGGAAGAATACATCAACTGATGCTTGATAAGGCGCATCGTGACGACATTAAGGCGCGCAAGCGTCGCTACGCTTTAAATAAACCGGAACTCTCCGCGGAACTCATCGCCAGAAGAAAATATCGTATGAAAGGTGAACGAGCAGATAAGGGTGTAAAGTATTTGAAAGACCCCTACCTGCCTGAATACGGTTTGGATGATTTCCCGCGTCTGCAAAGGATGCTGGATCGTCATTTCAATATCATGCCAGAGGTATGTGTTGAACGTCCTCAACTTATTACCGACTGGTTCCGAAAAAACGGTTTTGAGAAAGATTCTGAAGGCCGTCCCTGGTATCCAGAACTTCGTCAGGCATATGCTTTCAAACATCTGATGGAAAACAGGAAAGCGATAATAGCTCAGAATGAATTAATTGCTGGAACTTCAACTTCGAAGGAGCCGACCGGCGTCATAATCTATCCCGACGCCCAAGGGACGATGATTTGGGGAGAGCTTCGCTCCGTCGACAAACGGATGCTCAATCCTTATAAAATATCGCCGGAAAATGTTAAGATACTTCACGATGAGGTTTTCCCGTTTTGGATAAAAAGAAATTTCCGGGAAGTTGCCAGATCAAAGCACAACAGTCCCCTTTGCCTGAGGGTAGATGAGCGCTTTGTAGCCTATTTTGTATGGAAATCAGTGGGCATATCCCATACCATTCCGAATTTTTCCACAATATTAAAAAAGGGAACCGGCGGTATTATTGCTGATATTGAGTCACGTTTGAAGCAAGGCGGTCTTGATGAAGGGCAGAAAAAAACCCTGCAGGCCATGACAATTACTCTGGAGGGGATAAACATATATGCTCGCAATCTTGCCCTGGAGGCAGAAAGAATGGCGTCACAGGAGCAAGAACCAAAACGGAAAGCCGAATTGGAAAGGCTTGCAGAAATCTGCAACAAGGTTCCTGTCCGACCGGCTGAGAGTTTGGATGAGGCCTTTAATCTGCTCTGGATAACCTGGGTGGCCCTGCATATGGAAAGCACCAACACAGGATTGTCCATGGGACGACTTGACCAGTTGTTACAGCCGTATTTTGAAAAAGACATTGAAAATATCTCAACGGAGCAGCAGCGCGAAAATTATATCAAAAGAGCGATCGAACTTGCAGGATGTTTCTTAATGCGGGGAACTGATCACCTGCCATTGGTTCCAGACATAGGCAACTATCTTTTCGGAGGAAGTTCCTCAGATCAGGCTATTACCTTGGGGGGTATAACTCCGGAAGGGAATGACGGGATCAACGACATGACCTATATATTTCTGAAGACCACGGAAATTCTTTCCATACGTGATCCCAACATTAACGCCCGCTTTCATCCCGGCGTAAACAGTGATGCCTATCTGAAACGACTGTGTGAAGTGAATTATATTACGGCTGCCACACCGTCTATGCACAACGATCAGGCTGTTTTCGCTTCCTTGCAGAAATTCGGTTACTCTATAGAAGACACCCGCGACTGGGCAGCCACTGGTTGTGTGGAACCGACTCTTTCCGGGAAACACATGGCTCATACTGGTTCCATCTTAATGAATATGGTTGCTGCATTGGAAATGGCCCTTAATAATGGTCGTCACCCTCTGATGAAATGGGACCTAGGACCAAAAACAGGAAGTCCGGGAAAAGGAGATTTTAAGAACTTTGAAGGATTTTTCCAGGCCTATGCCGCCCAACAAAAATTCCTAATTGACCAGGCAGTGGAACTTAATAATTTATTGGCAGAGATTCATGCCGAATATCGGCCAACACCTCTTTTGAGCACTTTGATCGACGGTGCCATTGATAATGCCCGGGATGTTACAAAAGGTGGTGCTAAGTATAATTCATCGGGAAGTTCCAATATTGGGTTGGCCGACGTTACAGACTCTTTGCTCGTCATCAAAAAACTGGTTTTTGATGAAAAGAAAGTAACCTTTGCTGAACTCAAAAAGGCCATAGATGAAAATTTTGTCAACCACACTACCTTACATACTTTGGTAAAAAACAAAGTCGCCCTTTTTGGTTCGGGTAACGAAGATGCCCTGATAATGGCAAAAAGAGTGGCGAAGCTGATTCATGACTGTTATGACGCCCATATAAATTATCGAGGAGGTCCCTATACCGCTGGTTTTTGGTCGATGTCTCAGCATGTTGCCTATGGATCGCTTTCCGGTGCTTTGCCTTCGGGAAAGCTGGCCGGTAAAGCCTTTACTCCTGGACTTACTCCACATCCTTCCGCTTCACACAATTTTCTTGATAATATTAGAGATGTAGCAAAGCTTGATCCTGAATGTATGGACAACAATATCGCCTTTAACGTTAAATTAATTCCGTCCCCTCGGGATAGTCGCGAGAAAATCGTCGATCACATGTATTCCTATGTAAAAACGTATTTTAACCAGGGGGGCATGCAGATGCAATTTAACGTAGTCAATTCTGATGTTCTTAAGGATGCAATGGCCAATCCGGATAACTACAAGAATTTACTTGTTCGTATCTCCGGGTATAACGCCTATTTTGTGACCCTAAATAAGGAAATGCAGGTAGAGTTAATCGAAAGAGCCGAATACGGCGTTTAGTAAATTAACTTAAGAGTGAAGTGATGAGGCTATTTGTTCTTTAACAATGCTTCTATTTTTTATGAAAATAGAGCCTTCGATCATGAAGTTTATTTCTTTGTCCTGTAAATATCTTATACCAATTCTAAATCAAAGCGCTATTTTTGGTGGCGTTGTTGTCGGCTTCCTCAACGTATAACCTGAAGGTCACGCGTGTACAATACGCCTCGTCGCCTCCGCCTAGCCGCCTCAATATCACCTTTGATTTAGAAATGGTATTAGGCGATTTATAAACTTTTTAAAGTGTAATTCACAACATCAGGACTTTTCAAACTCGTTTATTTGTAGGCGCTAAATCAACAATATAACAAAATCGAATTGACCGTTAATGAAAAAAATATTTAATTAATATTTAATACTGAAATCATGAAATTCGCCAATATAAGGTTCTTCTGTAATTAAAACTTCTTCAACTCTTGCCGCAGGCGGGCCGGTGTGACACCACTCAAGCATTTTTCCCACGCTTTCATCTTCGCCTTCAAAAACAACTTCCACGCGGCCATCGGAAATGTTCCTTACCCAGCCGGTAAGGTTAAAGCCTTTTGCCGCTCTTTGCGTTTCCGCTCGGAAGAATACTCCCTGTACACGACCGCTGATAAAAACATGCATGCACTTCATAATTCATCTGCCAATTAATTTTAAAAATTCTTTTTCATTTAAAATCACAATGCCCAATAAATTGGCTTTGTCCAGCTTTGAGCCCGGTTCGCTTCCGGCGACGACATAAGTTGTTTTCTTTGTTACATTGGAATGGATTATCCCGCCCATATTCTCGACAATTGTTTTTGCCTCGTTCCTGCTCATGCTCTCCATTGTGCCGGTGAAAACAAACGATTTTCCCTGTAGGGGCGTTTCGGTCTTAATTTCTTTCTTCTGAGGTTTTACACTGGCTTTTCTGAATTTATTCATTACGTCGATATTTTTATGTTCGTGGAAAAATTCAACGACGCTTGCGGCGATTTCCGGTCCGATTTCATTTATAGACGTCAAATCTTCCTGTTTTGCGGTAATCAGATTTTCCATACTACCGAAATGGTCTGCCAGAAGTTTGGCAGTGCGTTCTCCCACGTGTCTGATGCCCAGAGCGTAAATGAATTTATCCAGAGGAGGATTTTTAGATTTATGGATGGCTTCGATTAAATTCTGCGCTGATTTTTCCGCCTGGCGATCAAGCGCAACAAGTTGGTCCTTGTTTAAAAAATAAAGATCGGCTGGATCGGAAATTAGTTTCGCATCGAAAAGCTGCGCTGAAATTTTTTCTCCCAAGCCTTCAATATCCATCGCGCCGCGCGATGCGAAATGACGAATATGTTCTTTCAACTGCGCGGGGCAGGAAATATTGACGCAACGATGCGCCACTTCTCCCTCGAACCGGACAATCTCCGAGCCGCATTCCGGGCAATGGTCAGGCATTTTAAATTTTTCCGTTCCGGTTGGTCTTTTCTCCATAATAACCTTGACAACTTCCGGAATAACGTCGCCCGCACGCTGAATTACGACAGTGTCACCGACGCGGACATCTTTTTTAAGAACTTCGTCTTCGTTATGCATGGTGGCACGGCTGACCATGACGCCGCCAACGTTAACTGGTTCCATTATGGCAACAGGCGTCAATGTGCCCATGCGTCCAACGCCGACAGAGATATCCTTAACCACCGTGGTTGCCTGCGCTGCCGGAAATTTGCAGGCCAACGCCCAGCGGGGACTGCGTGACACGTTGCCAAGTCTTCTTTGCAGCGACAGATCATCAACTTTTAAAACAATGCCGTCAATTTCATATGGTAAATTTCCTCTTTCTTTGAAAACATTTTCAAAATATTGAATGCATCCCTGGATGTCTTTTGCCTGTTCAATAATAGGATTGACCGGGAAACCCCAATCTGTGAGCGTTTGAAGCACTTCCCAGTGACTGGTAAAGCTGATTCCTTTTACCTCACCAACATGATAGAAAAAGATGTTTAATGGGCGCCGGGCGGTTATTTTTGAATCGAGCTGGCGCAAAGAACCGGCCGCGGCATTACGCGGATTGGCAAACGGTTCTTCTCCTTCATCAATACGACGGTGATTTAATTTTTGAAAAGGTTCGCTTTCTATGTAAACCTCGCCGCGTATTTCTATAAAAGAGGGAATCGGCTTTTCACCCGTGTTCTTCATTTTTAGGGGAAGCGAAGAAATAGTTTTGAGGTTTTGCGTGACATCTTCACCTGTAGCGCCATCGCCTCGAGTGGCCCCCCGGATAAAAAGACCTTTTTCATAAATGAGATTCACGGCCAGACCATCAAGTTTCGGTTCGGCGACATAGGAAATATTGTCTACTCCAGCCAGACGTTTAACGCGGTTGTCAAATTCAATTATTTCTTCACTGAAAAAAGCGTTGGCTAAACTGAGCATGGCTGAAGGATGGGTGAAAGCAAGGAATTTATTGAGCGGCGCTGCGCCAACACGCTGAGTGGGGGAGGATGTAAGGTGTTCATCAGGATATTGGTGTTCCAATTCTTGCAGTTCCCGCATCAGGCGGTCGTATTCAGCATCGGATATTTCCGGCGCGTCCTGCTGATAATAGCGCTTGTTGTGATATTCGATGATATTTCTTAAATCAGCAATTCTTTTCCAAGCGGCATTTTTTTCCATTATTTAGCCAATTTTAAATAGGGAATTTTCTATGCTATTCATAGTTAAAATAATAACTTTAGTTGGCAATAAAGTCAATTTAAAGCTTGTTTTTTTTACTGCTTACCGCTAATAATTTATCAGTTAATTATGGAAGAAAAGAAGATAAAAGTTGGGGTAATTTCCGACACTCATCTGGAAGATTATGATGATAAGATGAGAAGGAAAGTTGCTGAACATTTTGGCGATGCGGATATTATTCTTCATGCGGGAGATATGGTTGATCTGCGCGTTTTGAAAATTTTCGGAGGCAAAGAAATCAAGGCGGTATGCGGTAATATGGATAATTATTCCGTTAGAGAAAAATTTCTCGATCATTTGCTTTTCGAAATAAAAGGATTTAAATTTCTTTTGATTCATGGTTGGGGATCACCCTGGGACATTGAAGAAAGAATATCGGCTGGATTTAAAGATGTGAATTGTATCGTTTATGGACACACGCATAAACCGGCAAACCATAAAAAAGGTAACGTGTTGTTTTTTAATCCCGGTTCGGCGGTAGATAGATACTTCACGTCTTCCAAAACCATGGGCATATTAGAAATTGACAAAGATATAGAAGGTAGGATAATTAATATTTGATAATAGGAGTGCCCTGCTGTAGGAGATGAGTATTCAAGCTGCTAGATTAGTAGGCTGGTTTTAGATATGGAAAAAATATTTGCACCATGGCGGATGGACTACATTAAAGGAGAAAAGCCGGATGGCTGTGTTTTCTGTAAGTGTTCCATCAGATGTGATGAGTATATTTTATTCGAAGGTAAAACCTCTTACGTAATGATGAATAGATACCCTTACGTAAACGGGCATTTAATGATAATACCGCAGAGGCATACCGGGAAAATTGAAGAGTTGACTCAGGAAGAAAGAAAAGAAATATTTAATCTCTTGGATATAGCTGTAAAGGCTCTTCAGGAAGCTATGAATCCAGACGGATTTAATATCGGTGTAAATATTGGCAAGGCCGCCGGCGCCGGCATTGAAGATCATTTTCATGTCCATGTGATTCCGCGTTGGGAAGGCGATACTAATTTCATGAGTACAGTTGGCAATGTACGGGTTATACCGGAGGATATAGCTAAAACCGCGGCTAATCTTGCGCCCCTTTTTAATAAATATCATCAGGAGGCATGATGTTATGAGGATAATTTATTTAATTTTAATTATAATATTTGCTTTATTTATCGTTACTTTTTCTCAGCAAAATTTAACGCCTATTCATTTGCAGTATTATAAATTTATGGATATTCCCCCCATGCCGGCCTATTTGCTTATTTTTATTTCCCTTCTGGTTGGAGTTATCATTACAAGTTTTTGGGGTATAATAGAAAGGTTTCGCTTAAATCGTACCATCAGACGTTTGAATAAAATCGTCCGCGATTTGCGTAAAGAGCTTCAATCCAATGAAGCGCCGCCCATAATTGATGAACACAAAACACCCAAATAATATTTCTCCTTTAATATTTGACGATTTTAAGTTTATTACCGATGCCTCTTTGGGACGTTTGGCTAAGTGGTTGCGTATTTTAGGTTACGACACAGTCGTGTTCACTAAAGAAGCCGGAAGGGAAATGTTGCGTCAAGCTGAAACGGAAGGAAGAATTGTCCTTACCAGAAGAAAAGATATGACAGCACGCCAATTTTCGGGACGACTGTTTTTAATTACGGTTGTTGATGTTGCCGGCCAACTAAATAATGTTATAAGTAAATATTCTTTAAAAATAGATCAGCAAAAGATGTTTGGAATTTGTCTTAATTGTAATGAAAAGCTTTATCCCGTTGCCAGAGAAGATGTGCGTGATTTAGTGCCGCCATTTGTTTTTGAAAATTGTACTGAGTATAATCAATGCCCACAATGCCATAACGTTTACTGGGCAGGAACGCATCAAAAAAACGCCTTGGAATTCATGAAGAAGCACATTCCGTATCATCTCCCTTGATTTTTTCAATAGCGTGTTTCAACGCTGGCAGAATTACCGCAAGATTTTCTTTGGCGCCCTTTGGGCTTCCGGGGAGATTGATTATCAGAGAGCGTCCGCGAATTCCTGCTATGGCGCGGGAAATCATGGCATGAGGAGTGATTTTACTGCTTTGATAACGCATGGCTTCGGCCATGCCGGGAACTTCTTTGTCGATAACTTTCAGAGTGGCATCCGGAGTAAGATCGCGGGGGCTGACGCCCGTGCCGCCGGTGGTTAAAATCAAATCCAGTTTTTCCACATCTGCAAAATTTATAATCGCTTCCTGAATTTTATCTTTCTCATCAGGAATGATAAGGGTGTTTTTTATTTCAATTGCGGCGCCTGCAAGCATTTCCGCGATTGCGGGACCGCTTAAGTCTTGCCGTTTACCTTGCGATCCTTTGTCGCTTACCGTTATGATTCCGGCAGTAAACATTGTGAAACTCCAATTCCGAAAGCGAAGCGTAGCGGAATTGGTAAGTTGAACAATCCCGCAAAGCGGAAGGTATGAACACAACAGATATTTCTAAAGTTCATACCCGTGGTTCTTTAATCTTCTTTATCTTTTTTCGACTCGGCTATAATTTTTTCAGCGATATAAGCGGGAACTTCCTCGTAATGGGAATGAGTATAGGTGAAATTCCCCCGGCCGCTGGTCATGGAACGCAGATCCGGCGCGTATTTTAATATTTCTGCAAGAGGCACAGAGCCTTTAATTATCTGATTGGAACCGTTGGCGTCCATTCCCTGAACCCGGCCGCGCCTGCTGTTTAAATCTCCGATCACATCGCCCATATATTCTTCGGGTATTTCTATCTCGATGTTTACTATTGGCTCCAGGAGAATCGGCTGACAATCCATAACACCCTTTTGAAAAGCCATGGAACCGGCAATTTTAAAAGCCATTTCCGATGAGTCCACTGTGTGGTAAGATCCGAAGGTCAACGCTATTTTAAAATCTACAACCGGATAACCGGCAATAACGCCTTTTGCCGCCGCTTCCACAATGCCTTTTTCTACAGCCGGTCGGTATTGGCCAGGAATAACGCCGCCGACAATTTTATCTTCGAAAACAAATCCGCCGCCGCGGGGTAGGGGTTCAATATCGATCCAGCAATCGCCAAACTGACCGCGTCCACCGGATTGTTTTTTGTATTTCCCTTGAACATTAGTTTTTCCCTTAATGGTTTCTTTATATGGAATCTTGGGTGTATTCAAATTTACTTCGACACCGAATTTTCTTTTCATCTTTTCGATGTTGACCTCGATATGTACTTGGCCCATTCCGGATAGAATCATTTCCTTGGTTTCAATATTGCGGGAAAATACGATTGTCGGGTCTTCTTCCGTCAGGCGGTGAATCGATGAGGCAATCTTGTCTTCGTCACCTCTTGTTTTTGGTTCCATTGCGTAAGACATGATTGGTGGAGGCACGGCCACTTTCTCAAAGATGATAGGATTTTTCTCATTGCATAGGGTATCTCCGGTTCCTGTTTCCTTCAGTTTGGCCACACCGGCAATGTCGCCAGGTATAAGCACTTCCGCATTTTTCTGATTTTTACCTTCCAGGAAAAAGATGTGACCGAATTTTTCAGTAATCTTTCTTGAGGAGTTGTAAACAGGCGTATCCGAATTAAGTTTGCCGGAATAAACACGGAATAAGGTTAATCTGCCTGCGTAAGGATCGGCAACTGTTTTGAAGACTATAGCTGAGAAGGGAGCGTCTTCCGAAGGCTGCCGTTCTTCAATCTCGTCAGTTTTTGGTTTTTTGCCTTTTATTGGACCACGATCAACAGGAGAAGCAAATGAGCTGACGATCAAATCGAGCAATAAGGAAATACCTATTCCTTTCATTGAAGAGCCGCAGACAACAGGAATTAAGCTTCCCGAAGAAACACCTTTTTTCAATCCTATTTTTAATTCTTCGTCGGAAAGTTCGCCCGCTTCCAGATATTTATTCATCAGTTCATCATCGGATTCGGCAATGTCTTCAACCATGGAGTCACGCAGGATTTTTACATCATCCTTCATTTCCTCAGGGATATCTATGGCCTTTCCGATTCCTTTGTTATCGCTGAATAAATAAGCTTTCAAACTTATTAAATCGACGATACCGTTAAATTTATCTTCAGCGCCGATAGGCAGACAAACAGGAGTTACTTTTTTCTTAAACTTGCTTTTAATACTTTCCAGCGCTGTGGTGAAATTAGCGCGTTCACGATCCAACCTGTTGATGAAAATAACGCGGGGAAGTTTGAATTCATCGGCCAATTCCCAAACTTTTTGTGTTTGAAATTCAACGCCGCCGACAGCGTCAACTATTACAACCGCGTTTTCGACAACGCTCATTGAACATTTTATATCAAAGGCAAAATTGGAATCGCCCGGTGTGTCAATAAAGTTAATTTTATGTTTTTCCCATTCGACAAAATTTGCCGCGGAACTGATCGATACACGCCGTTTTTGCTCTTCCGGTTCGTAATCCATACAGGATGTCGCGTCATCGACCCTGCCCAATCGTTCGCTTTTTCCGGAAACAAATAATAAAGATTCACAAAGTGATGTTTTGCCCGTTCCACCGTGTCCGACCACGGCTAAATTTCTCAGGGATTTGGATTCGTACTTTGCCATGAAAACTCCTTTCAATATTTCCTTGTTGTTCAACAAAGCAATTTCATTTGAATGCGCGCTTGTTTAGCGTATCCGGCAAGTAAAATCAAGACAAATTTAATCTATAAATGGTCTATATGTAGCTGAAATGGGTAGCGGATTTATTGAATATTAAAATGGAAAAAGCTTATTCAATCAGAATATTTTCTGACAATGTTTAAAATTCTTAGTATATAAGACGTAAATTTATTAAATGATTTCACGAGGTATTAGATATTAACTTGAACATGTGAATATTTTTAGTTATAAGCGCTGAAAAGGAAGTATCTACGTCTTAGATTGCTGGTTAAATTAAATTAATGATTGATTATGAAAAAGAGCTTAATCCGGAGCAGTATAGAGTTGTAATGGAAAAAGGCGGTCCGCTTCTTGTTCTGGCTGGAGCGGGAAGCGGCAAAACACGCACATTGACATACCGTGTTGCCCGTTTGCTGGAAAGCGGTGTACGGCAGGAAAATATTTTACTGGCAACCTTCACCAATAAAGCGGCGCGTTCCATGCTTAACCGCGTGGAGAGTCTGATTAATTCCGATACAAAAAGAATTATGGGCGGAACTTTTCATCATATTGCCCATGTTCTTCTGAGAAACTATGCCTATTATATCGGTTATAAAAATAATTTTTCTATCGTCGACAGTGAAGATTCTCGTCAACTAATTGCCAGCTGTATGGCCGAATTAAAAATTGATCCGAAGCTCAGCAAATTTCCCAAGAGTAACATTGTTGGCGAGATCATAAGTTTGACAACCAATACACAAAATACATTGGATGATTTGCTGGAATCCAAGTACCCCTTCTTTCTTCATCTAACAAATGAAATTAACCAGATAGCATGTCTCTATGCACAAAAAAAGAAAGAGCTTGCGGTAATGGATTTTGATGATCTATTAAGTAATTGCCGCAATCTTTTTCATGATAATCCCGATTTATTAAAAAATATTTCCGGCAGATTCGAACATGTTCTGGTGGATGAATATCAAGATACCAATATCATTCAGGCCGACATAGTGGACTTGCTGGCCTCCAGCCATAGGAATCTGATGGTGGTGGGAGATGATTCTCAGAGCATATATTCTTTTCGTGGCGCAAATTTTAATAACATTATAAATTTTCCCAACCGCTATCCGGACTGTAAAATATTCAAACTGGAAACAAATTATCGCAGCACGCCGGAAATATTGCATCTGGCAAATTTGAGTATAACGAATAACGAAAGACAGTTTCCCAAGGAATTGAAAGCTGTGCGCTCAAAAGGTATGCGGCCGGTTATGGTTTCAGCGCAGAATGTTGTGAAACAAGCGGACTTCGTTGCGCAGAGAGTAATGGAATTGATTCGGGGAGGAGTGCCGCTGAAGGAAATAGCCGTTCTTTATCGCGCGCATTACCATTCCATGGAAATGCAAATGGAATTTGTCCGGCGCGATATTCCATTTGATATGCGTTCCGGTATCCGTTTTTTCGAACAGGCGCATATTAAAGACGTGACTTCCTATATGAGAATTTTAGTCAATCCGCGCGATGAACTGGCCTGGCGGCGTCTGCTGGTAATGTATCCGAAAATCGGTAAGGCGACATTCAATAAAATCTGGCAATATTTGAAGAAGAAAGAAAATCCTCTGGATGCTGTTTTGACGGACGAATTTATTAAGGTTATGTCCAAGTCCGCAAAACCTGGGTTGGAGGAATGCCGTAAAACTATCCGGCAGCTTCTGGAATTATCTGACTCTGAACGTATTCCGGAAAAGGTAATAGATGTTTTGTTAAACAGAGGAGGCTACCGTATCTATTTACAGGACAATTACTCCGACGCTTCTTCGCGCGAAGAAGATTTGATTCAACTGGGAAATTTTTCCGTTCAGTTTTTGCAGATGGAAGATTTTCTCAATGAGTTGGCATTGTTGACCAATATGGCCAAAGAAGAAAGCATCGGGGAAGAAGATGATGAAGACAAGATAGCTTTAAGCACAATTCATCAGGCTAAAGGTCTGGAGTGGTCTTATGTGTTTTTAATCTGGTGCGCGGACGGAATGATTCCCCTGCAGCGGGCGCTGAAAGAACCGGACGGCGAAGAAGAAGAGAGAAGGCTATTCTATGTGGCGGTGACCAGAGCCAAAGACCAACTCTACTTGTGTTATCCAGCTCTAGATTACACCCGCTCTTCCGGTGTTTTAAATCTGGCCCCTTCCCGTTTTATCAGAGAAATAGCGCCGCTTTCAGAATACGATGAAGACCGTCCGTTTGAACAGTGGATGATTTATGATAAGAAAAACTAACACATTTCAGAAACGCAGTGAACTGAAATGTGTTAGTTTTTCTTATCCCGTGAGTGAAACGAAGCGGGGCGAGTGACACCTCTTATCCAAAAACGTAGTGCAGTAATATTTGTTAGTAGAACCGTCCCGCGAGCGAAGTTTGGCGGGGCAAATGACTACTTAAATTAATGTTGCATTGTTCTAAAATTTTTATTAGTTATATAAAAATTCTAATTCTTTCCAATAAACAAGCTGTATTTAGGTTATATTACAAAGAATATGGAAATAGTATATTACCCTAATTTATTCATCGACGATGAAAATTTAATTAAAACAATAGCATTGTTCTGGGGTTCAGTAAGAACCATCATTCCTCCAAGTCATAAGTCTGCTATTGATGATTTCCTTTCTGGTAAATGTCCAAATCTTACTTTTTATCCGGCAGAGCTATATGATAAAGTTAATACGGAGTTAGAATATAATGTTTTAGATTTTTTAGTAATTCAAGACATAGAAAGAAAACGAGCAGCAGAAAAAATGCTTGATGTATTAACAAAATGGAATGTAGATACAAGATTTTATGACTCCATCAAAATAAACTCTATTGATGATTTAATTGGGAAGACAGTAGAGTGGTATTGGTTTTTACACGAGAAGTTGGAACATTCATTAATTGAATTAATGCTTGAAGAGCACATTATAGTAAATTGGTCACCTGGTGAAATGGTCTGTTACCCGGAAGTCGGCAAATCATATATGAGTGTTATTAGCAATGAAATAAAAAATAATCGTAACATTAGATTATTAACAAACGATGAATATTCTCTTTCTTCAAAATCTGGTGTAAACCTAAATAAAATTGATTATGCTCAAAATATAGAGGAAGGTTATCAATTAATTTCTCTTGCAATTCCTGAAATATTTATAAAACCAAATTCTATTAAAAAATTAACTTGGAAAGACGTTAAAATAATTCGCAAAGATTTACTTCCATTAAGTCAAGAATTCTATTCTGAAATTGAAAAATATCAGTCTGAAATTAATGAGTTATATCGTAATGGAAAAGATGACGAAGCATTTAATAAGTTTTGTGAGTTTTGCGAGCGTGTATCAGCAAGTTTTCAACCTTTTGCAAAGGAGGTCAATAGTATAATCAGAAAATTATCCAGTCAAAAATTTTTATCGTATACAACTGGAATATTATTGCCAACCGTAAAATTACTGGAATCAAAGTCTGAATTAGAAAAAATATGTGATATTTCTGCCATTGCTTTAACTGTTGCGAACTATTCTTTTGATAAAAATAAACCAATAGTTGGTTTTGAATATTTGGAAAATTTGAACAGAAAAATTAAAGTGAGGGGATTTAAAAATACTATTACATGTTTAACTCCTACATCACTAAGTAAATTCTAATATAAAAATCTGGAATTCCGGTGACAGTATACTTAATTCTTATAATCAGCGGAATAGGTCAGCATGTGTTCCGGTGCGTTCAAAAATCATCTTGTTTTCATAACCGATTCTTTAAAGATAAGTGGTTAGCTCAAGTGCGGATGCCAATGATTTTAAGAAGTTCACTTTTTATTAAAGGCGCTCCTTTTTAGTTTCAATCACAATAAAACGCCCTGATTAATCTAATAAAACTAATTATAATAATATCTTAAACTAGTTTAGGGGGAGATTAAAATCTTTCAAGTATTTGAAATCATTTTAATAGCCGAAATTACGTTTCTTTTCGATTCATACTTATCAATTAATCATTTAAAAGGTAATTGGTTATTGGTTATTGACTAAAGGTATAAATGATGGTAAACTACTATTTTATGATTGTCTAGAAAGGCAGGGAAAGAAGAATGTTTAAAGTAGGGGATTTGGCGGTATATCCAGCTCATGGTGTCGGAGTCATTGAAGCTATTGAAAACAGGGAAGTTATGGGTAAAAAACAGCCCTTTTATGTTATGAAAATAATGGGTAACGGCATGAGAATAATGATTCCGATGATGAGTGTTAAAGCGGTCGGATTGCGTGAAATAATTTTAGAAAAGGAAATACCCAAGGTATATGAAATTCTGCGTAATAAGGACGTTACTATCGACAAGCAGACATGGAATAAGCGCTATAGGGAGTATCTCGAAAGAATAAAAACCGGTTCAGTATTTGAAATTGCCGGCGTTTTAAGAGATTTATTTATTTTAAAAAGCGATAAGAACCTTTCCTTCGGGGAAAGAAAAATGATGGATACGGCTAAAAATTTGCTGGTCAAAGAAATCTCCGTCGCTACCAACGCGCAGGAATCTGAAGTTGAACACGACTTGCAAAAGATATTCACAGTTCAATAATTCTCGTTTTTTTGCTTCGTAAAAACAGTTCTTTGAAAATTGAAAATAGGCAGATTACTTTTCCTTACTTCAGGGAAACCGTAAATGTTGCCTCCGGATTTCTTAATTGAATATTGTTAATATGACAACAAGCTCAATGTCGATACAAGTTAATACACTATTAAATGAAAGGAGGTGAGGCGGTTGATCGTTAGGATTATCTTAATCTTGGCATGTTCTATTAGTGGTTTCTTTATAGGGTATTTTACATTTGCGTCAAATTCTTATTTTACTCTCGAATCCATTGGCGGCTTTATTATCGGATTTTTACTCGCACTATTAGTTATAAAAATTGAAAAGGACATCCGTAAATTATCTATCAAGGTTATCATTGGCGGCGTAGCAGGCATGATAGCCGGTTTGGTAATTGCTTTAATATTAGGCTTTGGTTTGAACTTTGTTAGTAAGATAAAAAATAATCAACAAACAGTTCCCTGGATTTATTTGTTGATAACAGGAATATGCAGTTACCTTGGTCTTGTTTTGGGGTCAAAAAAAGTCGAAGAATTTAATTTTCTTAACGCCGACTCTAAAATTGCTACTGATAATCGTATTCTGGATACGAGTGTAATCATTGAAGGACGAATCGCTGATATTTGTGACAGCGGATTTATTGAAGGAAATTTGATTGTTCCACGTTTTGTTCTGAACGAATTGCAGGTTATAGCCGATTCTTCGGATTCGATGAAACGAATGCGGGGAAGGCGAGGGCTTGATGTCCTGAATCACATGCAAAAAAGTTCATCTATAAACATTGAAATAGTTGAACAGGATTTCCCCAAAATAAAAGGAGTGGACGGCAAACTGGTAGCGTTAGCCAAGCAACTAAACGCTAAACTTCTGACCAATGATTATAATTTAAACAAAGTAGCCGAACTGCAGGGTATTCGCGTATTGAATATTAACGAATTGGCCAATGCCATGAAACCTGTTGTGCTTCCCGGGGAGCAGATGACCGTCAAAATAATTCGCGAAGGCAAAGAGTTGGGGCAGGGTGTTGCTTATCTTGATGATGGAACGATGATTATTGTTGACAATGCCCAAAAAATGCTCAACATGAATGTTAAAGTGACAGTAACCAGTGTCCTGCAAACCACCGCAGGCAGGATGATTTTTTCGGAATTAAAAGAAGCGGCGGATAAAAAGATTTAACAAAAATTAAGATTCCTTTTTAAAATTATAAAAAACACTAAAAAAGCTCGGGGAAATAATTTTCCGGGCTTTTTTTTGAGTTATTTCTTTTTTAAATTAAAAATGGTATCAAAGGTTTAAAATAGGAATTAATTTATGAAGAGAATAGCCATAATCCCCGCCGGTGGAGCAGGAAAAAGATTAAAAGCTCATATGGCCAAACAGTACCTATTACTGGATCATATACCGGTTTTGATCCATACTCTCAAAGTATTTCAGGAATCTGAAGACATAGATCAAATTATTTTGGCTGTTCCACCTGATGATTTGGTTTCAGTCCGGCAAGCGTTAGTAGATAAGTACGGCTTAACGAAAGTTACAACTGTCGTTGCCGGAGGAAAAGAACGTCAGGATTCCGTGAGAAACTGCCTTGCGGCCATTAAAGGTAAATGTGATGTTGTGGTTATTCATGACGCGGTGCGACCGCTTGTTACTCAGAAATTAATCAGGCAGGTTATTGTTGCCGCGAAAATTACAGGTGCGGCATCAGTCGGTGTAAAGGCAAACGACACCATAAAAGAAACAAAAAAAGATAATACTGTTACGGCCACAATTCCTCGGCAGAATTTATGGCTGACACAAACGCCTCAGGCCTTCAAGTTCGCACTATTAAAAGAAGCATACAAATCGGCCTATAATAAAAAATTTTATGGCACTGACGACGCGTCTTTGGTAGAGCGAATCGGAAAAAAAGTAAAAATGATTGATGGTTCTTATTTAAACATTAAAATTACGACTCAGGAAGATATATTAATTGCGGATGCTTTGATGAAAAAGGGAAGCAGCATTAATTTTCGCAATGGCTTTGGTTATGATAGCCACAGATTTGCTCACAATAGAAAGCTTATTTTAGGGGGAATAAAAATTCCTTTCGATAAAGGCCTTCAGGGACATTCCGATGCCGATGCGCTTATTCACGCTATTTGTGACTCGCTTTTAGGAGCTGCGGGATGCGGGGATATCGGCAAGCACTTTCCTGATAATGATCCCGAGTACAAAAATATTTCCAGCGTTACTCTTCTGAAAAGAGTAAAAGAAATAATCGAATCAAAGGGGTTTTCAATTAACAATGTTGATTCTACTGTTGTAATGGAAACGCCTAGACTTGCGCTTTATATCAGTAAAATGGTTTCTAATATTGCCTTTGCCTTGGATATTGCGGAGACATCTGTAAACATCAAAGCCAAAACAAACGAAGGCATGGGCTTTATAGGAAGAAATGAAGGAATAGCTGCATTCGCTATTGCTACGGTAAAAGAGAGGAAAAATGATGGTTCCAAAGCCGAGAGTTAGGTTTGCGCCTTCTCCCACCGGAGAACTTCATGTGGGCAATGCTCGCACTGCACTTTTCAACTGGATGTTTGCCCGTCATCATGGTGGCTCTTTTATCTTGCGCATTGAAGACACGGACGAATCACGCAGCGTTCTGTCTTATCAGGTAAATCTGCTCAATGATTTGAGCTGGCTGGGACTGGATTGGGACGAGGGCCCGCAGAAAAACGGCTCTTACGGACCTTACAAACAGAGCGAACGCTTGAATATATACAAGGAACATCTTCAGAAACTTATAGACGCTGATTTAGTTTATCCCTGCTACTGCACTGAAGAAGAACTGGAAGAAGAACGCCAGGCTTTAATATTGAGCAAGCGTATGCCCCGCTATATGGGTAGGTGTAGAAATCTTACATCTGAGGAGAGAAAACAGCGGGAAAACGAAGGCAGAAAACATTCATTTCGCTTTAAGGTTAAGCCGCAAGTAGTTGAATTTGAAGATTTAATCCGTGGAACAATGAAGTTCGACGGTGAGGCCATCGGCGATTTTATTATTGTCAGGTCCAATGGTATGCCCGCTTATAATTTCGCCGTGGTTATTGATGATCATCTCATGGGTATTACGCATGTCATCCGCGGCGAAGATCATTTATCTAACACGGCTCTGCAGATGATGCTCTACAGAGCTTTCAATTTTATCCCGCCAACATTTGTTCATCATTCGCTGATTCTAGGCAAAGATCGCGCCAAGCTCAGCAAACGCCATGGTTCTGTCTCTGTCGGTGAATTTCGCAAACAGGGGATTTTACCGGAAGCGCTGATTAATTATCTGGGGCTTTTGGGAAGTTCTTTTACGGATGGCCGGGAAGTATTGTCCCGTGAGGAAATGATTGCCGGATTTGCGTTGGAGCGCGCCTCCAAAAGCGGTGCCATATTTGATGAAGAAAAACTTCACTGGCTTAACGCGATTTATATCCGGAATTGCAAAATGGGAAATTTAGTCGAAAGGCTCAAACCGTTCTTAGAACAGGCAGGATATATAACTGCCGCTATAGATGCAAAATGGCTCAATGAGGTTGTTGATCTAGTAAAAACCGAATTGACTACACTTGCCGAGATCGGCAGTCACATAGATATATTTTTCGATGCTAAGTACGAAATTACTGCTGGGGCAAAACAAATATTAAAGAAGGAAAGCGCCGCTCAGGTTGTCAAAGTGTTCGGTGAATATTTAAAAACCATCGCAGGAAATCCGCGGGAAAACTATTTAGCTGCCATTAAATACACCAAAGAAAAAACAGGCGCTAAAGGCAAAGAACTTTTCATGCCTCTACGCGCCGCGCTCACAGGCAAGGTTCACGGTCCGGAATTGGACAAAATCTTTTTGATACTGGGGAAAGATACCATATTAAAAAGATTGGAAATTGCAATTATATGAGCTATTACCCGCAAGCAGGCGACAGTGATTTGTAAATTTAGCGTTAAATCTTAAAGCGGTATATTATTATGTTTCTTGGTAACCCTTGTTTCTCTTTTATCTTTTAACGCGTCCAGTAGAGCAACGATTCTTTTTCGAGTATCGCGCGGCATAATAATTTCATCAATGATCCCCATTGATGCCGCGAAATATGGATTATTGAATTTTTCTTCATATGCGGCGACAAGTTCCGCTCTTTTAGCCGCGGGGTCACTGGCAGTAGAGATTTCACTGCGGTAAATAATATTGCAGGCTCCTTCCGCTCCCATGACGGCGATCTCGGCAGTCGGCCACGCCATTACATAATCAGCGCCTAATTGTTTACTGCACATACCGATATATGCTCCTCCGTAAGCTTTACGGGTGATGACGGTTATTTTCGGCACCGTCGCTTCCGAATAAGCGTGAAGAAGCTTCGCGCCGTGGCGAATTATGCCCGACCATTCCTGATTGGTGCCCGGCATGTAACCGGGAACATCGGTGAAGGTCAAAAGAGGTATGTTAAATGCGTCGCAGGAACGAATAAAACGTGCTGCTTTATCGGACGCGTTCACATCCAGAATGCCGGCGGCAAAACGGGGGTTATTGGCAATGACGCCAACCGGTTTTCCCATGATGCGGATAAAAGCGACGATGATATTTTGCGCCCAGAGTTCATGCGGCTCAAATACTTCGCCATTATCGGCAATGAACTTGATAATTTTTTTCATGTCGTATGCGCGGTTGCCCTTATCTGGAATAATAGTATCCAGTTCCTCGCAAATTCTCTCCGCGCTATCTGTACAATCAGCCAAAGGAAGGGGAGCGTGACAGCTATCCGGCATATATGACAGCAGGTTTTTTATTTTTTCGATGCAGTCGGCATCGCTTTCTGTGACAAAGTGGCAGACGCCGCTTTTCGTCGCGTGAGCAACCGCTCCGCCTAATTCATCATGGGTGACTTCTTCGCCAATTACCGCTTTGATGACTTCCGGCCCGGTGATATACATATAACTGCTGCCTTTGACCATAAAAACCCAGTCGGCAAGGGCGGGGGAGTATACAGCGCCCCCAGCGGTTGGACCCATGATGGCGGTTATCTGCGGAATATAACCGGAACCGGTTGTGTTGCGGTAGAAAATTCCGCCGTAGCCTTCAAGCGAAGGAACTCCTTCCTGAATACGCGCGCCGCCGGAATCGTTAATGGCCACAAAAGGCTTTTGCGCGGCGATAGCCATGTCCATCACTTTCCATATTTTTTTCGCGTGCATTTCACCGAGGCTTCCACCGGAACTGGTGAAATCCTGCGCCGCAGCAAATACAATCCGTCCATTTACTTTACCAAAGCCTGTAATAACTCCATCTGAAGGGATTTCTTTATTATCCAGACCAAAGAGGGAGGAACGATGTTGGACAAAAAGCTGAACTTCCTGAAAAGTGCCTTCGTCAAAAAATAAATCCAAACGTTCGCGGGCGGTCAGTTTATTGGATTTATGTTGTTTCTCCATCTGTTTTTCGCCGCCCATTAATTTTAAGGTTTGGCTTTTTTTCTCAAAGTCTTTTATTTTGCCTTGCGTTGTATTTTTTTGTAAGTCATCACACATAAATTTTCTCCGTAATATATTAAAAATACTAGATTCCATGTAATGCTAGCGTGTTTGAGGAAAACTGGCAAGAAAAAATGATGAAAATTATCGAGAAAATTATTTGATAAAGGAAGATAATACAAAAGTTCTTCTTTATTTTTCTTAATAAACCTAATAAATTCGTAAGTGAAAAAAGCATCAGGGAATAATATGCGCAATTTTAAAATGACTGTGGAATATGACGGCTCTGCATATTGCGGCTGGCAAAGGCAGGAAAATGGAACATCCATTCAACAACTCCTGGAAGAAGCTATAAAGCTCATCACCGGGCAGAAAGTTGCCGTTATCGGTTCCGGCAGAACTGATGCCGGAGTGCATGCCTTAAATCAAGTGGGTAGTTTCAGATGTTCGACAGAATTACCGGTTAATAAAATATTCATGGGAATGAACAGCGTATTGCCGCCGGATATTGTTGTTAAGGAATTGGAAGAGGTTGCGGATGAATTTCATGCGCTGCGAGATGTTAAAAGTAAAGTTTATGTATATAAAATATGCAATCAGCGCCTGCGTCCGGCGCTGGGACGAAATTATTTTTGGCATATTCGCTTTCCTCTCGATATCGGAAGAATGAGAAAAGCGTCCAAATATTTAATCGGCACGCATGATTTTTCCTGCTTTTGTGCAACCGGAACTCATGTTAAAGACCGTGTGCGGACGATTACGGATATTGAAATAAAAAAATGTGATGATGGAATTATAGAAATTATGGTGGAAGCTCAAGGTTTTTTAAAATACATGGTACGTAACATTATCGGCACACTGGTTGAGGTTGGTCGCGATAAACGAAAGCCGGAGGAAATGAAAGTAGTTATTGAATCAAGAGATAGAACTATCGCAGGAGTAACGGCGCCGGCCTGTGGTCTTTTTTTAAAGGAGGTTAAATACTAAAGTGAAAATATTGCTGTTGGGTCACAAAGGAATGCTCGGACACGATCTTCTTTTAAAACTTAATATGGGGGACAAAGTTGTCGGGCTGGATAAAGAAGAAATTGACATTGTTTCTGCAAGCGAGTGTAATGGGGCTATCAAGGAAATAGAACCGGACATCGTTATCAATGCCGCCGCTTATACCAATGTTGATGGGTGTGAAACATCGAAAGACGAATGCTTTGCCGTCAATGCCGAAGCGGTAAAAAATATTGCCGATGCCTGCCGGGATAAAAATATCCGCATCATTCATTTCAGTACAGACTATGTTTTTGACGGTAAGGCCAATCAGCCCTACAAAGAAGATCATTTCTGTAATCCGATTAACACTTACGGAGCTTCTAAAATGGCAGGTGAGCGCTACCTCCAATCTCTCTCTGATAACTATCTTCTGATCCGCACTGCCTGGTTATATGGGGTAAGCGGGAAAAACTTTGTGCAAACGATTTTGGAAAAGGTTGAAACTACTAATAAACTGACAATCGTCGATGATCAAACAGGATCGCCTACCTACACGAAAGATTTAGCTGCGGCAGTGGATTTGCTGATTAAGCAAAACGCTAAGGGAATTTTTCACATAACCAATAGGGGCAGTTGCAGTTGGTTTCAGTTTGCCGTGAAAATATTGCAGGAAGCAGGAATTCACGACATTGACGTTACACCCATTAAATCCGATCAACTTCAAAGACCGGCCAAACGACCAGCCTACAGCGTTCTGAGTATGCAAAAATTTATTCAAACGACAGGGAAAACAATGCAGCCGTGGCAACTGGGATTGCAGGATTATCTGAAAAGTTGCAAGTTGCAAAATTAATTCGTCTTGACTGGCAGGAGAATTCAGCAAGCATCAAGGCCGCACATAATATTTTCCGTCAAGAGTTTTTCAGTTCATACTTGAAATAAATATAATCATCTCCCGATGTAAGACTACTGACCATGGTCGCAACAGATTTCTTTCCGAAAACTTTGAGGGCCTGCTTAAAGTAACCCTTAAGAAGTTGTTCGTAGTAAAAATGTTTAATGGGAAATCCTGTTATTTTGACATGAACGACGTTGTTCTCTAACCGTGCGATAACGACACCACCGTCATAATAGGTCGACCAGAGTTTAGGCAGGCCCGATTCGACGAACTGCTTTAAATCCTTTGTGAGCAGATAAGATTGGTACAGGCCTTTCGGCGACAGGGCATATTTGGCGCCAACCATACCAAACATCATGTATGAATTTTTGTCGTTGTTGAAGAACTCATTAATCAGCTCGTCAAATAAAACAATGACTTTATCCAACGGAATTAGAGTAACGGACATGATAATATTCTTGAAATATTTGTCCTTCTCCGCTAGTTTGGCCATAAATGAATTCCAGCGTTCCTCGCCGAAAGCTTCGATGACAGTAGCCTTTGTTGTAGTATAAATAGTGCCTTTTACGTTCATACCTACATCTCCTTTTTAGGTAACGTCTTCTACTGTTTTATCTGCCAGAATTTCGCCGATTACAAATTTCCCCTTTCTTCAATTTCAATGTTTTTATAAACATTCAAATCTTGTAATTCATATCAAAAAAACAAAATAATGGCCAGTGAATTAAAAGTTTCTCTAAAAGTAAAAAAGGGAGAAAAAAGAATGATTATGCTGAAAATTGGTGTATAATATAAAATATGAATAAAAACGGTAAAACAAAACTTACCCGATTAGAAATTACTGCATTGGTCATAATCATAATCATGACGGTCATTGTCATTATTCCCAAATTCTACAGTCTTAGCGAAGAAGCCAAGATTGCTGCTGAAAAACAGGACGTAGGCCGCATAAAAATCGCTATCACCGATTATTACATCGATTCTATGCTGAAAAATCGCTTTCCGTTATGTCCCGAGACTCTTGATTCAGCCAATATCGGCTATGCTTCATCGGACAACCCTTTATTTACAAATATCTTTGTTAATAATGCGATAACATCAAAAAGATGGCGGAAACTCGGCTCTACAGCCTATGAAGGTTTTAGTGGCACAAAATATACTTATACTCCCGGAACATGTTATTTTAATGAATAAATCTTTCTAAAACAGGAGGCGGAAGATGGCTGCAAAGAAAATAAGAAAAAGATATTTTGTTAATTTCTCAATACAATTTAAATATATTATGATGAGTGTTTTGCCTGTTTTACTAATGAGCCTGTTTTGTATCTATTTTATAAACCAAAGCGGAGAGTTGTTGGTGGAAAAACAGAAATTGAAAATCGTTGAAGAATTTTCTTCCATCGATAACACGATTAAACAAATCCAGGCAGACAATCTTCCCAAAGATGTAAACAATCAGCTCGAAGTATTTTCCAAAAGGTTAGGTATAATTCAAGAAGAACTGAATATTCAATCTTATAACTTCATGGAAGAATGGGCTAAAACTAGAATGAAGATTATGGCTGTACTTTTTCTTGGTATGCTTTTTGTGGGTATAATGTCCCTGATTTATTCCCATCGCATCGCCGGTCCGATCTACCGTTTAAAAAATTCAATAGAAGCGCTTCAAGAGGGTAGGGAAATTGACTGTATCAAATTGCGTCCGTCCGATGAGTTCCATGACTTAGCTGATTCCCTGGAGAAGCTTCGGGTGATTCTAAAAAGCCAGGGCTACCTCAAGTAAATGATGTTAAAGACCGTTCAAACTCAACGAACACCGCCGCCGCATTTTGCTTTTTATTTATTTAGTAAAAGGCGAATATTAATTCTTATTGCAACCCGGCAGATATTTTGGTATTTCTGACCGCAAAAATTTTGTGAAACAACAATTTCGGAAGCGAATAACCTAAAGGTCACTATAGGCGAAACGAAATTGGTAAGTTGTAATGAGACTCGCTGAAAACGAACGAAGTGAAATTTGAAGCGTTAGTCGAATTATCCCGCAAAGCGGGGTGTAGTATGCCCGTTATTAATAGAAATGAAACTTAGTTTGTTTTAAGTTTATCAGTTTTCGAAAATTGCCAAAGGAACATTATGGAATCAAGATTCACAACCGTTGTAGTTACTATAAGTTTGCTGCTCCTTTTTACAGGAAGCGGTATTTGTCAGAATAAGGTAAGCGCAGCCGACCTTGTGGATAAGGTTGGTCAAGGAAATATTAATTGGTCGGCGGGGTATATTGAAGCGGTCGGTATTGGCGCTCTACCTGATAATTTAATTAGAAAAATTAACGCGCGTCCCATCGCTCTGCGTGAGGCTAAAGCAAATGCCTTGCGTAATTTACTGGAAATCATCAGAGGCCTGCAAGTTGATTCGGCAACTTCAATAAAAGATTTTACCGTAGGAAGCGATGTTGTTGATGCGCAAGTAAACGGTTTGGCGAAAGGCGCTGAAATCACGGATTATCAATACGTGTCCGCCGGCACGGCAGAAGTCAGATTAAAGATGCCTCTTTATGGAAACTTGGCTAAGATAATTATGCCGCTGGCCATGTCAATGGCTTTGCCTATTCCTTCAGCTTTGAAAGTTCCAGAGCAAGTCGTCTACACCGGCCTTGTAGTTGATGCCCGCGGAATCCAAGCGCGTCCGGCATTGTTACCGAGAATCATTGATGAGGACGGGAAGGAAGTTTACGGATCAGCAAATGTTGATATTGAATATGCAATAAAGAATGGAATCAGCGGTTATGCGCGTGACCTTATGGCGGCGCAGAGCAATCAACGCGTAGGCGCCAATCCAATAACGGTAAAGGCTCTGAGTTCAAGCGGCGCCGGTAAATCTGATATGATCATCAGCAATGCCGATGCTCAAAAAGTTAGATCATCGGCGGTGAGAGCGTCTTTTTTGAAACAGTGCAAAGTGATGATTGTTTTGGATTAAACAGTATATCAAATTTGCCAAAAAGACGCCGTCACGATAATTAAATGATTGTGGCTTTTTTAATTTATGCGGGCGCCAACAATATTTTGATCATGCAGGCGTTAATTCAAACTGCAGGAAAAACTACATAGCCGTGGTAACTGGCATTAAAGGATTATTTGAGAATTACCAGTTACAAAAATTAATTCGTCTAGGAGGTGTTTGCAATAAAGAAGATATTTTTTCCGATAATTATTATCACATATGTTTTATTAAATGGGTTCTTTATCGTACCTTACGTGCTTGCAGGAGACGCTGCCCCTTATACAAAAGATGCTTATGAAAGAATTGAAAAAGTGGCAAAAAATTATATTCCGCCAAAGTTCAGCAATAGTATGACAGGCCTTGAAAGAGAAAAAGCATCTGTTAATCAGTTTCGTAAAATATTTGAACTCGCCGGGTATGATTATGACGCCACCATACGAAAGATAGCATATGATTTAAAGAATGATCCAGACGGAATAGTAAAAATACTTAAACAAGGTCATGATAATGTTGCAACTATGATTATATGGGGGATGGGTGCTCGATATTCAGAACGCGAATATATGCACTATGACTATCTTGATTGTTATGATAATCAAACTGCAGAAGCAATTAAATCGATTTGGAACGATGCTGGTAGCATTAAGAAAAAGCAGAAACCGTAAGAAGGTAAGCATATCATTCATAAAGGGAAAAAAGGTTGTCTAAACGAATTGTTGTTTTATCTTCAGAAATTGCTAATAAAATCGCTGCTGGTGAAGTGGTGGAGAGGCCGGCGTCTATTGTCAAGGAACTGGTGGAGAACTCTATTGATGCCGGAGCTACCGATATCAGGGTGGAATTGGAGAAGGGCGGTTGCCAATCGATAAAAGTGATTGATAATGGATCGGGTATAGAACGCGAAGATGTGGCGCTGGTTTTTGAAAGACATGCTACCAGCAAGATTTATCACTTTGAAGACATTTATTCTGTTGCTTCGTTTGGTTTCCGCGGCGAAGCAATGCCCAGTATCGCTTCTATTGCCAGGGTGGAGTTAATAACACGGCGAGAAGATGATTTGGAAGGAACGAAGGCCACACTGGAAACCGGTAAAATAAATGAAATCGTGCCTGCGGGATGTCCTTCCGGCACGCAAATATCGGTGACAAAAATATTTGCCAACGTTCCAGCGCGCAGGAAATTTCTCAAAACAGAAACCACGGAACAGGGTTTATGTCTGGATGCAATCACACGCCTGGCCTTGGCCCATCCGGAGATAAGCTTTAAAGTTAATATTAACGGACGCGATGCCTTCACCGCGCCTCAGGTCAAAGATGTATCTGAGCGCATTGCCATGGTCATGGGTGAAGATTTTTCCCATCATTGCGTTTTAATAAACGCGCAAAAAGAAAATTTAAGTTTGACGGGATTCATCTCGCGTCCGGAAGTTACCAAGTCCAATTCCAAAAGTATATATTTGTTTGTCAATAAACGCTTTGTCCGCGACAACAGTGTGACCCATGCCGTATTGTCGGCATACCGTCAGATTATCGAGCCGAGACGCTATCCTGCCGCCGTTTTGTTTCTTGATCTGCCTCCTGAAGATGTCGATGTCAATGTTCATCCGGCCAAGATGGAGGTTCGCTTTAAAGATTCGCATGGCGTTTATGATCTGGTATCCAAGACAATCGCGCAGAGTCTTGCCGGCGCTGAAACATCGAGAGATAATTTCATTTATCGTTTGGCGCCTAAAGAAAAAGAATCTGTTCCGAGCTATATGCGTTCGGCGGATAAATTTCCCGCCAAATCGTTCGGTTTATTTTCCCGACAAAATTTGCAGCAGACAATTAACAATAATCTATTAACGCGCTCTTCGGTTGCGGAAAACGTTGCGACATTCAGCAGCGACAACATTGAGAACAAGGAAGCTGTAATTTTTTCCAGTTTAAAATATCTGGGACAATTTGCCAATACCTACCTTGTTTTTGCCGGCAATGACGGCCTGATTCTGCTTGATCAACACGCGGCGCATGAGCGGATAATTCTGGAGCGATTAAAAAAAACAATGGGGCCGCAAATTACCAGCCAGTCACTTCTTATGCCGGAAATTGTCAATTTGACTCCGGGACAAATTGTACTTTTTCCCAGCTACGTTGATTTTTTAAAAGAAATCGGTTTGGAAACTGAAGTCTTCGGCCGGGACGCGCTCGTCGTCAAAACGCTTCCGGCAATTCTGTCGCAAGTATCAGCCAGAGAAATAATTTCCGATATTGCCGATCAATTAAGCGATCAAAATCAGATGCCTTCTTTACAGGAAAAGAAAGAAAAAATACTTGCTTCTTTGGCTTGCCGCGCGGCAATCAAGGCCAACCGTGTTCTTTCTTCCGAAGAAGCAGCCGCTCTTTGCCGCGACCTGGAAGAAACGCCTTTTAATCTTACTTGTCCTCATGGACGTCCGATCACCATTAATTTCCCCTTAAGCGAAATCGAAAGAATGTTTAAAAGGAAGTAGAAAAAATAAAGATGGGAAAAGCGCCGTTGGTAATAATTAATTCGCCTACTGCTACGGGCAAGACTGAATTAGCCATCAATCTGGCCTTGGAATTCGGCGGAGAAATTATCAGCGCCGATTCTTTGCAGGTATACCGCTATCTGGATATCGGCACGGCAAAACCGTCAAGAGAACAAAGAAACAAAGTCAAACATCACCTGATAGATGTTGTTGATCCCGACGAAGAATTTAACGCCGCCATGTTTGCAGAACAGGCGCGCGTCATTATTGCTGATTTGGCCAGGAAAGGTAAACCCGTCTTTATTGTTGGAGGAACAGGGCTGTATATTCGGGCGCTCCTGAGAGGAATTATTGAAACGCCGAAAGTGGATGAAAATATCAGGAATTATTATCGCCAATTGCATGACCAGCATGGAAAAGGATACCTATATGATTTATTGCAACAAAGGGATGAGGATGCCGCCCGGAAAATAAATCCCAATGATTCTGTAAGGGTCATTCGCGCACTGGAAGTTTTAGAACAAACCGGAGAGTCAATTTCGGCCAAACAAAAAAGACATTCTTTTGCCGATTGTCCTTATAAAACTTACAAAATAGGCATTCAGATTGACCGTGCAGAGTTAAAGAAAAGAATAATAATGCGTACGGAAAAAATGATCGCCGATGGGCTCTTGGATGAAGTTAAAAGTATTTTAGACCGAGGCTACAGCTATAAACTCAAGCCTTTGCAGTCATTAGGTTACAAGCAAGCAATAGGATTTTTACAAAAAAAGTATGATTGGGGAAAAGCGTTAGATTTAATCAAGCGCGATACCTGGCAATACGCTAAACGGCAATTGACCTGGTTTGCCGCAGATAAGGAAATAAATTGGTTTAATAGCGATTCTTTTGGAGAAATTAAGAAAAATATTGAAATATTCTGGAAACAACCCCACTCAGTTTAAAAAACATAGAGTGCGCAATATTACTTGACTTCAGCCGTTTCTGAAGATAGTCATAACAGATGTTTTTAAGGATACATTCAAGCCTTTTGAAAAAAGAGAATTATTATGGCGCGTCAAAAAATAATTAGAACATTAATAACTCTATTTATACTTTGTACCGTTGCATTATTAATAATTTCCTGCGGGCCGAAGGCAAGAGTGGCTGTGAGCCAACTGGATACTCCGGGACATCATACTTTCACCGGTTTGAAACTTCTTGATCAGGAAAAGTATACCGACGCTAAGAGGGAATTTGAAATGGCGACTCAGCTTGATGCCAAATATTCAAAAGCTTATGTCGGCATGGCATTAGTCAATATTTATACCGGTAATTTCAACGCTTCCCTGGATAATCTTGCGTATGGTTTGAAATACGCAAAGGATGCAGACGAAAAACTTTTTGTTAATGTCGCTAAAATTCGTTACTACACCTTGAATAAATCGGATCATAAATGGCTGGAGTTGGCGAAAAATCAATTTGATGAAGCCGTCATGACGGATTCCAAACATTCACCGGCTTATTATTTTATGGGTCTGGCATACAAAGAAGCGCTGGAATTCAATCTTGCCGATTTAATGTTTGCCAAGGTAATACAACTAAAAACCGATCATGTGGCTGATGCTGAAGCGCAATTAAAATTCCTGCAAAAGGTTCAACTCGCCATGCCTGCGACAGAAGCTGGAAAGAAGATTGCTCTCACGGAATTCATTACCAGAGCGGATGTTGCGGCAATATTTATGGAGGAATTAAAAATTAGAGAACTTTATAAAAAACCGGAGCCGAAAGTTTCAACAGAGGTAAAGGATGTTGAAAAAGTTTCAACAGAGGCGCCTCCTCCTACACCTGTTAAATTGTTGGCGCAAGATATCGCGGACCATCCTTTAAAAACGGACATTGAAGGAATACTGGAAACAGGCGTTCGCGGACTGGAAAATGATCCGAAAGGCAATTTCAATCCCGGCGAAGTTTTGTCCCGCGGCGAATATGCCATAATGCTGGAAGATATACTAATAAAACTAACCGGCGAGAAGGATTATGCCGCCAGATATGTTAATTCAAAATCATTGTTTCCTGATGTGCCTGCGGACATGCCTTACTTCAAGGCTATTATAGCCGTGACTTCGTGCGGAATTATGGAAGCAAAAAATATCAAGACCGGTGAATTTGCGCCGCTGAAGCCGGTAACCGGTGTGGACGCGCTTTTGATTATCCGCAAATTGAAAAAAGAATTGAAATTAAATTGAATCCCGCGACTTGCCACCCCCCGGCTCCTGCCGGGGGGGTGGCGCCGTAGGACGCGGGAGGTCGCGTTATTAAAGGGAGCCTCCGGCTCCTGCCGGAGGGAGTTCCACTGCGGGTTTGTAAAATGCTCATGATGCGGGATATATATCCGCCTCAGGGTTAAATAAAAAAGTCAAAGAGGGCGCAAGCCCTTTTTTAGTGAGTCCCAAGTTTCAGAAGCGAAGCGCACTGAAATTTGTTGGACGAACTATCCCAATCGCGAAGCGAGTTGGGATGATGCAGTCAGATTGGTAAGTCGAACTATCCCACTTGCGAAGCAATGTGGGATCATGCAAAATGCGCTGAAACTTCGAGTTCGAATTATTCCGCGTAAGCGGAGGGCAGTATGCCAGTGATTTATGGATGGGAGAATAATATTTAATGGCAACAAAAGAGTTAAGCAAGGCGTTTGAACCGGCCGATGCCGAAAAAAGATTATACGATTACTGGTTAACAAATAATTATTTTCACGCTCTGGATAAAAGTGAAGCGCCTGCTTTTTCCATCGTAATCCCGCCTCCGAATGTAACCGGAATGCTGCACATGGGGCATGCTTTGAATAATACATTACAGGATATTATTATCCGCTTCAAAAGAATGCAGGGTTATAACACCCTCTGGATGCCGGGCATGGATCACGCGGGCATTGCCACGCAAAATGTTGTTGAACAACAATTGATGAAAGAAGGATTATCCCGCCATGAATTAGGCCGCGAAAAATTCATCGCCCGCGTCTGGGAATGGAAGGAAAAATACGGAGGCGTGATAATTAATCAGCTGAAACGTCTTGGTTGCTCCTGCGATTGGGAGCGAGAACGCTTCACCATGGATGAAGGTCTGTCTCACGCTGTCAGAGAAGTATTTGTAAAACTCTACAATGAAGGCATGATTTACCAGGGCGACTATATTGTCAACTGGTGTCCCCGCTGTCACACCGCAATTTCCGATCTGGAAGTGGAATTCAAACAAGACCAAAGCTCCCTTTGGAATATCCGTTATCCCTTGGCCGACAGCAGCGGAAATATTGTGGTGGCCACCACCAGGCCGGAAACAATGCTGGGTGATACAGCTGTTGCCGTCAATCCTGTAGATATGCGTTACAAGGAAATAGTCGGCAAATTTGTAATTCTGCCGTTGATGAACAAGAAAATACCGATCATTGCCGATGATTATGTGACGATGGATTTCGGCTCCGGCGCAGTGAAGATAACTCCGGGTTCCGATCCAAATGACTTTGCCATAGCCCGGCGCCATCAGTTGGAAATCATCACCATTATGGATGGTCACGGCATAATCAATCAGCACGGCGGCAAATACAAAGGACAGGATCGTTATGAAGCCCGAAAGAACGTCTTGGCCGATCTGGAGAAGGGCGGTTACATGGTCGGCACCGAACCTTACACGCACAATGTCGGCCAGTGCTACCGCTGCAAAACAGATATTGAACCGATGGTGTCCAAACAGTGGTTTGTCAAGATAAAACCTTTGGCCAAACAGGCTATAGCTGCTGTCATCAAGAAAAAAACGCGTATAGTTCCCGCCTCATGGGAGGCAACTTATTTTGACTGGATGAACAACATCCGCGACTGGTGCATTTCCAGGCAGTTATGGTGGGGACATCGCATTCCCGTATGGTATTGCGACGGCTGCGGCAAAGTGATTGTCGCCATGGCGGATCCAGATAAATGTCCCGATTGCAGCGGCACAGCTCTGAAGCAGGATGAAGATGTTCTGGATACCTGGTTTAGTTCCGCGCTCTGGCCTTTTTCCACTTTGGGTTGGCCGAATAAAACACAAGCTCTTAAAACTTTTTATCCGACATCACTCTTAATTACCGGTTTCGATATACTGTTCTTCTGGGTGGCCCGGATGATGATGATGGGAATTTATGTGATGAAAGACGTTCCCTTTAAGGATGTTTACCTGCATGCGCTGGTGCGGGATGAAAAAGGGGAAAAAATGAGCAAATCAAAGGGCAACAGCATTGATCCTCTTTTGATGATCGATCAATATGGAACGGACGCGTTTCGTTTCACACTGGCAGCCTATACCGCGCAGGGACGCGATGTGCGTCTGTCGCCGGAACGCATCGAGGGCTACAAATTTTTTGTCAATAAAATCTGGAACGCGTCCAAATTGACACTAAGCAATCTGGCGGACTACGATGAATCAGCGCCCCTGAATGCTTCCGATTCACTGCCGGACAAATGGATAAAGGCAAAATTAAATGAAGCAATCGAAGAAGTCACCCGCAGTCTTGATGAATACCATTTCAACGATGCAGCCGGGGCGCTTTACCGCTTCATATGGCATGAATTCTGCGATTGGTATCTGGAGTTAAGTAAGCCAATATTTTATGGTAAAGTAACACTTGAACAAAGACTGTCTACTCAACGAACTTTATTGGAAGTATTTAAAACAATGCTGCAACTTTTACACCCCTTTATGCCTTTTCTCACGGAAGAGCTTTGGCAGACGCTGAATGGAAGCAACAAGGATTCTATCATGATCAGCAAGTTCCCTATTGTCGACGCAAAATGGGAAGACAAAGCGGCAAAAAAAGAGATGGAAATGATTATGGACATCATCACTTCGATCCGCAATATCCGCGGTGAAATGAGGATTCCTCCGTCAATAAAGTTAAAAGTTTCAATTTCCGCAGCGGACGAGAAAAGTAAAAAAATCATTGAGACTGACAAAGGTTATATTTTGAATCTGGCTAATCTGGAATTATTGACCGTCGGAGTAAATCTCGTTGAACCGAAAGGCGTGGCGACCGGTGTAATAGGCGCGACAAGAATTTTTGTTCCACTGGCCGGTATTGTTGATATCGCCGGAGAGAAAACGCGTCTGAATAAAGAACTGGCGAAAGTAGCCAAAGATTTGGACCAAAGTTCAAAAAAACTCGCCAACCGTGATTTTCTAGCCAAAGCAGCGCCGGAAATTATTCAAAAGGAAGAAGATAAATTAAAAGACTGCAAGGAAAAATTTGCCGCCCTGGAAAAAGCCTTGAAGAAACTAAAAGAGATTGCCGTATGATGGCTTTACCATTGCGAGGAGAAATTCCCCTCTTTTGTAAAGAGGGGTTAGGGGAGATTTTAAGGAATTATCTCAATTGTGAAATCCCCCTAAATCCCCCTTTAAAAAAGGGGGAAAAAGAAACAGACAATTACAGGTAATCAGATAGATGGTCTCTCAACAGATAAAAATAATAATTCAGTTCGCCCTGGACGAAGATATCGGCACAGGTGACATCACTACACAGGCAACGGTCAGCAGCAAAAAAAAGGGCAGGGCGCAAGTTATTGCCAAAGATGATTTTATCATTGCCGGAATTGATGTTTTTGCCGAAACTTTTCAACTTCTAGATAAAAATATCAAAGTTAAGAAATTAATGAATGACGGATTCCGGGCAAAGAAGGGCGATGTTATAGCCGAAGTCTCCGGCAGTTTGTCCAATATTTTACAGGCAGAACGCGTTGCGCTTAATATATTTCAGAGGATGTGCGGTATCGCCACGCTGACAGCGAAATACGTGGATGCTGTACGCGGCACAAAAGTAAAAATTCTCGACACGCGCAAGACCGTGCCCGGCCTGCGCATTCTGGATAAGATGGCTGTTCGTATCGGCGGCGGATGCAATCACCGCTCCGGTTTATATGACGGCGTGTTGATTAAAGATAATCATATCGAAGCTGCGGGCGGTATAACAGCGGCAGTGATGGCGCAAAGAAAGCATCTGACGCATCCCTTGAAAATCGAAGTGGAAACTAAAAATATACAGGAAGTAAAAGAAGCACTGAAGTGCGGTGTTGATATTATAATGCTGGACAATATGACTATCCCGGCAATGAAAAAAGCCGTCGATCTTGTGGCGGGAAGCGCGCTTCTGGAAGCCTCCGGCAACGTCAACCTGCAAAGTGTTTCTGAAATCGCCGTCACCGGCGTTGATTTGATTTCCATAGGCGAACTTACCCATTCTGTACGAGCTGTGGATATATTGTTGAAAATTTCAGTTTAGCCTCTGTAGTAATTAACGTTTGTCATTCTGGTAGATATTCTGCAATGACGCCTATGAAGTTAAATCAAGAAAAACTAAAACAAAGCCTTGACGGTAAGTTTATCGGCCATCAACTATATTATTATGATGAAATCGGTTCGACGAATGACGAGGCGTTTCGTTTGGGATTGGCAGGAGCTCCGGAGGGGACGGCGCTGATAGCGAATAGCCAGAGCGCGGGCAAGGGCCGCATGCAGAGGGTCTGGCATTCACCGGCAGGCAGTAACATTTACACTTCAATCATCTTACGGCCGAAAATTGAGCCGGCTAAAGTTTCGCAAATATCGATATTAGCCGGTGTCGCTTTAGCCGAAGCATTGGAGAAATATTGTCCTGACAGGATTAAACTCAAATGGCCTAATGATATTCTAATCAATGGGAAAAAAGTTTGCGGTATCTTGTCCCAAGCGAAAATTACGGTAAGCGAAGTTGATTTTATTGTATTGGGCATTGGCATTAATGTGAATATTAACTATAATCAATTTCCACAGGAAATACGCAATTTAGCGACTTCTTTGGCTATGGAAACCGGCAAGGAAATATCCCGTCAGGAATTGATAATTAGCCTGTATGAAAATCTGGCAAAATGGTATAAGAAATTACTGAAAGAAGGGTTTGGCGGCATCAAAGAAAAATGGAAGAATTTGTCGCCGATGATCGGCCAGACAGTTGAGGTAATGTTCCGGGAAGAGGCTGTGAGCGGCAAAGCCATCGGCCTTGATGATGATGGTTCCCTGATTCTTCTTGCAGCGGGAAATAAAAAAGTTAAAATATCAGCAGGGGATGCAACAATAGTCAAGAGGTAATTGGTATGCTTTTAGTCATTGATGTGGGTAACACAAACACAGTTCTAGGGCTTTTTGATGAAGAATCTTTGCAGCACGATTGGCGTATCCGGACGGAGATTGATCATACCATCGATGAATATGGTGTGCTAATTTATAATTTATATCAGTCCAGCAGGATGAAAGCTAAGGAGATCAAATCAGTATCAGCCATTATTATTTCATGTGTAGTGCCGCCCATGCTCAATATTCTGGAGCCTCTCTGCATCAAATATTTTAACATAAAACCCATGATAGTAGGTCCCGGAATTAAAACGGGGATGCCTATCTTTTATGACAATCCCAGAGAAGTCGGAGCGGACAGAATTGTCAACGCTGTCGCCGCTTATGACAAGTACCACAAAGAGTCAATTATTGTTGACTTTGGCACTGCAACCACCTTTGATTATGTTTCTCCCAAAGGGGAATATATGGGCGGTTGTATTGCTCCGGGCATTGTGATTTCCAGCGAAGCTCTTTTTGAAAAGGCTTCAAAATTGCCGCGAGTAGAGTTCAGCAAACCTAAAATGATAATCACGAAAGATACAGTAAGCGCAATGCAGGCGGGCATTATGTTCGGTTATGCGGGACTGGTTGACGGCATTGTCGAGCGGATGAAAGCGGAGGTTAAAACCAAACCACTGGTGATTGCGACCGGAGGGCTAGCGCGGATTGTAGCTCAGGAGACAAAGAGCATCGATAAAATTGAAGAGATGCTGACGCTGGACGGTCTGCGTATTATCTATAACTTAAATAAGAAATAAATCATGTTGAATGTTGGATTAACAGGCGGCATTGCGAGCGGAAAATCAACCGTGGCAAAGATGTTCGTGAAGAAAGGCGCTTATTTGATTGATTTCGACGGGCTTGCTCATGAAGTGCAGGAACCGGAAAAGCAGGCATGGAAAGCCGTCGTCTATCATTTCGGTAAAGGAATTCTCCAACCGGATAAAAAAATAGACCGTGTTAAACTGGGAAATATCGTATTTGCCAACAAAGAAAAATTAATTGAGCTCAACAACATTATTCATCCTATGGTTTTTCAAGAATGGCATGCACGTTTGGAAAAAATCAGAAAAAAAGAAAAACATGCCATTGTTCTTTCCGATGTTCCTCTTCTGTTCGAAGTCAATATGCAGCATTTGTTTGACCTGACGATGTTGGTTCTTATCGCTCCGGAAGAACAGGTCAGTCGTTTGATGACGCGCAATGGCGTTAACAAAGAAGAGGCGGAAAAAAGATTGAGAAGCCAGATGCCGATTAGTGAAAAAATTGCGCTGGCCGATATTGTAATTGATAACGAAGGCAGCATTACTAAAACTGAAAAGATTGTTAGGCAAGTATGGCAGGAACTATTGCAGAAGGAAAAACAAAAAAGTGACGGTTGATTCAAGTTTCTGACTTGAACCATAATATATTCTTCGCAAGTAGTGGAGAATTCAATTCAATCCAATCCCAATAAATCGGGATTGGATAATTCGACTTACAAATTTTACTGCGCTACACTTGTAAAATTTGAGTCTCATTATAACGGAGGAAGAAAATGATCGAAAAAAATGTAAAAACAGATTTCAGCTCAAAGGTATCCGAGCCGGTGATCGGTTCGGGCACCTTTGTTCATCCGCTGGCGGCGGTTATAGGTAACGTTATTCTGGGTAATAATGTGATGGTCGCACCGACGGCTTGCGTACGCGGTGACGAGGGTCAGCCGCTATATATCGGCAATGAAACCAATATTCAGGACGGAGTTGTCATTCATGCGCTGGAGACGGAATTGGACGGCAAACCGGTGGGAAAAAACTTAATGGAAATTGACGGTAAAAAATACGCGGTTTACGTGGGTAGTCGTGTTTCACTGGCGCATCAGGCACAGATTCACGGGCCGGCTGTCGTGATGGATGATACCTTCGTGGGGATGAAGGTGCTGGTTTTTAAATCTTTTATCGGAAAAAATTGCGTTATTGAGCCGGGTGTTATTTTAATGGGTGTCAAGGTGGCCGATGGCCGCTATGTGCCGGCTGGATCGGTTATTAGAACACAAATTGATGCGGACAATCTGCCGATTATTATGCCGGATTATCCGATGAAGGATATGAACAAAGGTGTGCTGCATGTGAACAAAGCGCTGGCTAAAGGATATCTGGGCGCGGCGAATTATTAAAAAGTAAAATGACTGTTAAAAGTAAAAATCGTTGTCTCTCCTGCGGCACGACAGAAAATATTAAAAACCGCCGTTATTGTTCTGTAAAATGCCGCCAAAATCTCCGGCAGAAACTCAATATGAAGAACGGTTTACTGCAAGCATTAAATGTGCGTTATGCGACTTTTTATTTTTCCGACACTATTATAATATTGGACATTGTTCCTAATGGAATTAAAGAAATATTCCGTTATGTAAGCAAACGTAAAGAAGGCAATAATCCCGCCGCTGATTTTAGTGTAATGACCAACAATATGGGGGAAGCATGGTGGGCGGAGTCGAAACGCACAAATAAAAAATATCTTGCCTCTCAGCATGTTTTGAAGTTGGCAACACGGCACGCTATTTCCGAAGGCTCACAGCGTCCAAGATTAATGAGGATACCCAGCATCAAATCGGAAGTCTTAAATTGCTTGGAAATAAAAAAAGATGATCTTAACTCTCATGAGTTAAAAAATATCATAAAAAATGCTTACCGGCGACAAGTTAAAATTCATCATCCCGATATGGGTGGGCAGGCAGCAACCTTCAGAAAAATTTATGGCGCTTATAAAGAACTCATACACTGGGCGGATAATCCCATATTTACTCGCCGTCGCGGCTTTCCTGATAAATGGTATTACAATGGGGAAAGTGAAAAATGGGTTCAACCTACGCCGGCACATGATTAATCTATTACTGATAAGCTTTTAAATCTTTTGGAGTGTTGATGTTGAAAAAAAGGCGGCCATCTTTATTGAAAGGTTTTATTTTCTCTTCCTTAATGCTCAGTAAACGTATTTCTTTGTAAAATCCGCTAATCTTAAGTTTGTCCGCCTCAATCATTCGTTTTAAATGGGAAAGGCATTTGCGGGAATAAATAGCATGCAGAGACTGAAATCCTTCGGGAAGTTCGGGAATGATAACGTCATGCTTGCCTGTCTGCTCAATCAAATAAATTATAAAATCTTTATTCAAAAAAGGCATGTCGCAGGCGGCAACAAAAGCGTAAGGATTTTTTGCATAAAACAGTCCTGTGTAAATTCCTCCCATTGGTCCTTTATTTTTATAAATGTCGGTAACGATAACTGCGTCGGCAAATTCAACGTAAGCAAAAGGATCGTTTGTGACGATAATAATTTCGCTGAATATTTGGCGATAGATGTTAATCGTTTTTTCAATCAGGCTGATTCCGTCAATTTCCAGAAATGCTTTGTTGGCGCGCATACGTGAATTTTTGCCGCCAGCCAGGATTATTCCGCTAATGTTCATGCTTAGTCTCTTTATAAAGTAAAAAAGAGGTATATGTCTTTTTGCCTTCCCCTCGTGAATTAATTCGCTTTAGACAGTAACCAGAATTATACGTGTTTCTTTGCCGGAGCCTTGATTAGCAAAATCATAAATACAACGGGAAATCCTGATTTACTGATTATCAAAATTTCCCGTCGCAAACTAAATTTATAAATTTTCTAAGCCGTGCAAAAGTGGAGCCCCCTCCGCCAGGAGCCGGAGGCTCCTTTTAATAACGCGACCTCCCGCGTCCCAGGGCGCGGGATTAATGACCTTCTTCCAGAGCTCCAGCAATATACATCATGGAAAGAAGCATAAAAACAAGCGTCTGAACCAAAGATGTAAAAATCATCAATATGAAAACGGGAAGGGGAACAAAGTATGGAACCAGAAAAAGAACAACCAGGAGAACGATATCTTCTCCTTTGATATTTCCGAACAATCGGAATGTCAAGGAAAGTGGCCGTGAAATATGGCTGATAACTTCAATAGGCAGCATAAGAGGTGTAAGCCACCAGACCGGTCCCATAAACTGTTTGAAGTATTTTAATCCATGATTCTTGACTCCAACGACGTGAGTGGATAAAAAAACAACAATAGCCATAGCCGCGTTAGTATTAATATTTGCAGTAGGAGATTCAAAACCGGGGATGATACCTATAAGGTTAGATGTCAGAATAAATATTCCCAAGGTTGCAATAAGAGGGAAAAATTGTCTGCCGTTATGTCCCATTATTTCACCAAGCAGAGAATCAATGCCGCCAATAATCACTTCCATGACATTTTGGAATTTTCCGGGATAAACTGCCATACGTCTTGTGGATAAAAATGAAAGTAGAGACAAAAGGACGATGATAAACAAGGTGTACATTACTTGTTCAGGAATATGTTCATTTTCCAAGAAAAGCAGGGGGTGCATACTTTAATAAACCTCCTCAATAAAGTTTTTTTTGCCAAGGCAATAATTAAAATGATTAATATATTAATTACGACAATGGAAAGTCCGATAATCAGTCCGATAACATTTACTGTGTGATTGGCAATCAGGAAATATAAAGCAACAGCGGTCAGCGCCAAGCGAATATAATACTTGACCATAACCGGGCCTTTAACGTTACCGGCAGGATTTCTAAAAAGTCCTTGTAAACCGCGCGCCATAAAGTGGAAATTGAGAATGCTGATAAAACCACCTAAAAGCACACCGAGAGAAAATTTTATAGGAGAGAAAATCAAGGATGAAATAAAAACGATTGCCAGAATGATCCAGTTAAAAATTTCAATTTTTCTTTGGAGCGGGTCTTTGACGATGAGGTTCACTTTTTAAACTCTTTATTATTTGTTCTTCATCTGTAAAATTTTTTTTAATTAAAACATATATATTACGAAATCCGGCCGAAATGCCTATTAATAAAAAAATTACAGTAAAAACATGGCCGGAGTCAAATTTACGATCTAAATAAACCCCTAGTAAAAGGCAACCAAATACAGCCAGAACCATGGCTATGCCTATTGTGCTGGCAAACGCCATTTGCATGGCATACTTTCTGGTTTCAGGATCCATTTTACGGAGAACTCCTTAACATGAATAAGAAGGCAAGTCAATTAAAAAATGACCGGCGTTCATTTTTTTAACAAATGACGATTTTCTTTATACCAGTCAATAGTTTTTATTAGTCCCTCGGTTAAATTTGTTTTGGCAGTAAACATGAATTCCTTTAACGCTTTAGTTGTGTCCAGCATTCGGCGTGGCTGCCCGTCGGGCTTGGATTTATCCCAAGTAATTTCCCCTTGAAAACCGGAAAGTTTAGTAATAAGTTCCGTAAGCTCTTTGATCGATATTTCAAAGCCCGCGCCTATGTTGATAGGGTCGCTTTTGTTATAAGCATCCGTAGCCATATAAATAGCTTCGGCGGCATCTTCTATATAGAAAAATTCCCGGGTAGCTGCGCCTGTTCCCCACACTTCCAATGTATCTGAATTATTATCAATGGCATCAAAACATTTTTTGATTAATGCCGGGATAACATGGGATGATCGGGGATTAAAATTATCTCCCGGACCGTAAAGATTCACCGGAAGTAAAAAAATGGAATTGAAGCCGTATTGCTGACGATAAGCTTGCGATTGCACCAGCATCATTTTTTTTGCCAACCCGTAAGGAGCGTTGGTTTCTTCCGGATAGCCATTCCAAATATCTTCTTCTTTAAATGGCACCGAAGTAAATTTGGGATAAGCGCAAATTGTTCCCAAAGCAACAAATTTTTCAATATTCCGGAGACAGGCTTCATGCAGCAGTTGAATGCCCATGATTAAATTATCGTAGAAAAGCTCGGCAGGTTTTTCCTGATTAAAGCCGATGCCGCCGACTTTAGCGGCAAGGTGAATTACGATTTGGGGCTTGGTTTCTTCATACATCCGGCGTATATCACCGATATCAGTCAAATCATATTCGGGGCGATCGGCAATTTTAACATGACGACAGCCGCGATCTTGTAATTTCTTCAACAAATGGCTTCCCAAGAAGCCTTTGCCTCCGGTGACGGTTATCTGTTTATTTTTAAGCAAGGCAGGATCCTCTTTTCAATTTAACTAAAACGTTCTTTGTTGTTGCAGGAGAAACCAGCGTCTACGAGGGTTTTTTCCTTTTTGGCCAGTTCCATATCGGAGGCGATCATCATGTCGATAAGAGAATCAAAACTGACTTTCGGCTTCCAGCCAAGAGCCTTTTTAGCTTTAGTCGCGTCTCCCAACAAAACATCAACTTCAGTGGGACGGAAATAACGAGGATCAACGGAAACGTATTTATTATAGTCAAGGTCAAGTTTGCTGAATACTTTTTCCGTGAATTCGCGCACGGAATGAGTTTCGCCGGTGGCGATTACAAAATCATCCGGTTTGTCCTGCTGCAGCATCAGCCACATGGCTTCAACAAAATCGCCGGCAAACCCCCAGTCTCTTTTTGCTTCCAGATTCCCTAAGAAGAGTTTGTTTTTTAACCCCAGTTTTATTTGTGTGGCTGCCCGGGTAATTTTTCGAGTGACGAACGTTTCTCCGCGCCGCGGCGATTCATGATTGAAAAGAATGCCATTAGTAGCGAAAAGGCCGTAGGCATCACGATAGTTTTGCACAATATGATAAGCATAAACTTTTGCTGCGGCATAAGGACTCCGCGGTTGAAAATTTGTTTTTTCATTTTGCGGCGGCAACGCTGCTCCGAACATTTCGCTTGAGGATGCCTGATAAAATTTAGTTTTAATGCCGGTCTTGCGGATTGCCTCTAAAATTCGCAAAGTTCCTAATCCGGTAACGTCGCCGGTATATTCAGGCATGTCAAAACTCACGCGCACGTGACTTTGGGCTCCAAGATGGTAAATTTCGCCCGGCCGTATGGAATGAAGTAAATCCATAAGGTGACCGGAGACGCTCAAATCACCGTAATGGAGAAATAATCTTGTGTCCGGGGTATGGAAGTCATGGTAAAGATGATCAATACGCTCGGTATTGAAAGAGCTTGATCGGCGAATCAAACCGTGAACCTCATATCCTTTGTTCAATAAAAATTCTGCTAAATAAGAACCGTCTTGTCCGGTAATACCGGTAATGAAAGCTTTTTTCATTTCATCTCCTTATGAAAAGTAAATATTATAAACGCCAGTAATTAATTCCTGTTGAAATTGCCGTTTCCGGCTCAAAAATAGCTTTGATATCGAGCAAAATCGGATAGCTTTTGCGACAGAGGCCGGCAATGCGCGAAAGACCCATTTCCTGATAATAGCGGTGTGCTACCGCTAAAACAACAGCATCAACATTTTTGATTTCTTTTAGCGAAACAATTTCAATGTTGTAATGTTGACGTGCTTCTTCAGGATCGGCCAGAGGATCATGTACTAAAACCTCCACGCCGTAATCCTTCAATTCATTGATTATATCGATAACGCGTGTGTTGCGCAAATCGGGAATATTTTCTTTAAATGATAAGCCCAGAACAGCCACACGCGCTTTACGCACCTGAATGTCAGCGGCAATCATCATCTTAACCGCCCGTTCCGCAACATACTTGCCCATATTATCATTGATTCTGCGTCCTGCAAGAATGACTTCCGGACGGTAGCCGATACTTTCCGCTTTATATGTTAGATAATAGGGATCAACACCTATGCAATGACCGCCGACAAGACCGGGCCGGAAGGAAAGAAAATTCCATTTTGTTTCTGCCGCCTCTAAAACTTCCAGAGTGTCGATACCCATTTTGTTGAAAATAATGGCGAGTTCGTTCATCAGCGCTATATTAATATCTCGCTGCGTATTTTCGATAACCTTAGCGGCTTCGGCAACCTTTATTGATGATGCGCGATGCAAGTTGACCTTGACAATCGCGCTGTATATGCCTTCAAGTAAATTCAGTGTAGCCGTGTCGGAGGCCGAGATTATTTTAACCGTGTTGTTGATTGTATGGACTTTATCGCCGGGGTTGATTCGTTCGGGAGAATAACCCACGGTAAAATCTTTGCCGAATTTAAGTTTGGATTCGCGCTCCAATATGGGAACACAAACATCTTCCGTAACACCCGGATAGACTGTGGATTCATAGACCACGCATGAACCGGGAGACATTTGTCTGCCGATTGTGGCTGATACATTCTCTATCGCGTTAAGGTCGGGAACATGGAAATGGTCAACTGGCGTGGGAACGGCGACGATAAAGAGTTTGCATGCGGAGAGATCAGCCGTTTTGGAGGTAAACTGAATTTTTGCTTTTTTTAATTCGGCATCGGACAGTTCCATGGTACGGTCATGTCCTCTTTTTAATTCGGCAATATTCGCTTCGCTGATATCATAACCGATTACCTTAAAATGTCGCGATAAATGCGATGCCAGAGGCAAACCCACATATCCCAAACCGATGACGGCGATTTTGTTTTTCCCGGCAAAAAAGGATTGAGCAGTTAACATATTTTTCATAATTCTGTTCCTAATCAATTATTTCAGGACAATTTATGGAATATGCGAGAACTATTACAGGATTGATTGATACTTGTCAATGTAGTGATCACAGGTTTTTCAATGTTTTTGAACAGGCATCAATTGTCTGCTCCGCATCTCTATTCGTGTGGGCAAAAGATAAAAACCCTGCCTCATATTGCGACGGCGCCAGCCAAATGCCTCTTTTCAACATGCCATGGAAAAAACGGGCAAATAGCGCCGTATCTGATTTTTGGGCAGTATTTAAATCATAAACCGGACCTGACTGGAAAAATATAGTGAACATCGAATGGACACGGTTTATACAAATATCAATTCCTTTGACGGTAAACAGGTTTTCCATGTGCCGACAGAGCTGATTGGTTTTTTCATCCAATGCGGCGAAAGAAACTTTTTTCATTTTAAGGATATTAAGGGTAGTTAAGCCTGCAGTCATCGCCAGCGGATTTCCGGAAAGAGTTCCCGCTTGATAGACCCCTCCGGCGGGGGCGAGATTTTCCATAATTTCTCTTTTGCCGCCGATTGCTCCTACAGGCATTCCTCCGCCGATGATTTTACCCAAACAGGTCAAGTCAGGCTTAATTCCTATTAAATTCTGATAGCCGCCGAAGGTAAAGCGAAATCCAGTGATTACTTCGTCAAAAATTAAAACAATACCGTATTTTTTAGTAAGTTGTCTGAGCTTTTTTAAAAATCCATCCCGCGGCGGGACGACTCCCATATTTCCGGCCACCGGTTCAACTATAATTGCCGCCAGCCGCGAGCCATAGCGCTCTATTGCTTTTTGGAGTGCCTCAATATTATTATACGGTAAGCTCAATGTCAACCGGGCAAGTTCTGGAGGAATTCCCGAAGAACCCGGTATGCCTAAAGTTGCCATGCCTGATCCGGCTTTAATCAAAAGAGAATCAGAATGACCGTGATAGCAGCCGTCAAATTTGGCAATCAAATTCCTGCCGGTAAAGCCTCGAGCCAGCCTGATTGCCGTCATTGTTGCTTCCGTACCGGAGCTGGTCATCCGTAAAAGTTCTATAGAAGGAATAGCCTCGGAAATTAATTTTGCCATTTGCGTTTCGGCTTGAGTCGGCGCACCGAAACTTGTTCCTTTTTGGGCTGTATCACATATAGCCGCGATAACTTTCGGATGGGCGTGTCCCAAAATCATCGGTCCCCACGAAAGAACGTAGTCAATATATTCTTTGCCTTTGACATCATAAATTTTGCTGCCGCTGGCATGGCTCACAAAAGCAGGTTTTCCGCCGACCGCTTTCCAGGCGCGTACCGGACTGTTAACGCCTCCGGCGATGATTTGACCTGCTTTGAGAAAATAATCTGAATTAGATTTTTTCATTCAAAATACTCCGGAGATGTTTTTTTGTATTCCTGAACGCTCTCCAGAATCAGATAATCATTGATGCTTGTGACAATTGCCACATCTTTCATCAGTGATAAAATGTTTTCATTTTTGGAATGAAGCATGGTAAAAAAATTATATTTTTCTCTAAAGGGCGGTTTCCTTTCATAACAGTGAGAGATGAAAGGAAAGGAAGCGAACATCTTTCCCGCTTTTTCTGTCTTCTCCGCGGGCACCGACCACACGACCAGCGCGTTTTTTTCGTATCCGGCTTTTTGATGATGAAGTATTGCTCCGTATCGGCGAATAAAACCTTTTTTAAAAAGCTGTTTGATTGTATCCAAAACATCCTCATTGGTCAATCCGCACAGATTACCTAATTGATTAAAAGGAAATCTGGTCACCGCCATATCTTTTTGCATTACACCAGAGACTTTTTTCTGTTTTACAGTTAATTTTTTCATTTAAAGAATTTTATCCTGCCTGGAAAATAAAATCAAGTTATACCATTTCTAAATCAAAGCGCTATTTTTGTTGGCACAGCCTGCCCCGGCGCAAGCCGGGGTTGTCGGCTTCCTTAACGTATAACCTGAAGGTCACGCGTGTATAATACGCCTCGTCGCCTTCGCCTAGCCCCGCTGAAGCGGGACAGTTCAACTAACGAATTCCAGTTCACTGCGTAACTGTAATTCGAGTTTCACTGCCGCCTCAATATCATCTTTGATTTAGAAATGGTATTATTTGTTGGATTTGGAAATTTTTCTTGACAATTAGTATGTGCACCGTTAAAAACATACAACAAGAAACCCGAAAGTGTCAAATTTTATAGAAAGGAGGTGCGAGTAATATAAATAAAGGGTTTTTAAGATTATCATAAAATACTAAAGGAGAATCTAAATGAAAAAAAGTTTAATTCATGTATTGATCGCGATGGTAATGGTAATGGTTACATCTCCGTTCGTTTTTGCGGCTTCGGAAGCGGCTGCTGGAACGGTTGATTACACAAAAGCTATCATAATCGGCATGTCTTTATTTGTGGCCGGTTTAGCAATAGCCTTTGGCACACTGGGGACAGGATTAGGCATGGGCAATGGTTTAAATGGCGCAACAAATGCCGTTGGCAGAAATCCTGAGGCTCAAGGTAAAATTCTTCTGACCATGATGGTCGGTCTGGCCATGATTGAGTCTCTGGCTATTTACGCGCTGGTTATCGCGCTGATTGTGCTTTACGCCAATCCGCTTTTGAAGTACCTTGGCTAAAAAATAATTGCTATTATCATAAGGGAGGGGGAGCGTGCATCGACTTTCTCTTCCTTTTTTAGTTCACCTCAAATTCTCGAAGCGAAGCGCACGGAAATTTGTTAGGTGAACTTATCCTCGAAGCGAAGCGTAGAGGGTTAATGACACCGCCTTTCACACATGAGCAGCAAATCATCCTTCCTGTACTCTTCAGTTGAAGATTGTATAAAAATATGCAATCTTTTAATCGTTTATCATCATTTGCAATTTATATAATATCTCCATTCAGTAGAAATAGGCATAATGGGTTTGAAAGCCATGGCAGAATTTAAATGCGATATAAATATTAAGGCTAATTATCACACGGCGGCCAAAGCATTTATCGGCTTTCTACAAAATTTAGCGAATAATTATAATTTGCGCATAAATTATAAAATTTTGGATAATGTACTAGCGACTGGATATACAAAACATAAAATTTTTAAATTTAAGAGAATATATCTGAAAATAAAGCTTGTGCCAGGTGCCAAGGTTGATGCTTTTTTTCAAGAACTATTTTTGAATAAAGCGTTGTATTATTATTCTTATACTGTTCATCCTAGGCACGATATAATCAACGAGGTAATTTTGCCGATTGTTGAAATACTAATTGAGCCATTCTTTCAAAAACCTCACTTAAGATCGTTAAAACGCCATATATTAGGAAAAATAATTGATCCGTTCATGCCAGGTGATTTCTTTGATAGTACGGCACATAATTATGAAATATTATTTAGAAAATGGGATTCATGCTATATAAGTAATTACGATTTTATAAAGGATTTAGATGATTTATTAACAAAATTTTTACTTGAAAAACTCAATCATCCAAAAGGACAAAAAAGTCCAAAATTCAATCTGCTTGTGTCAAAAGCATTGAAAGAAAATATAATTCAAAATGATGATGGTTTTTCCAGAATACATTATCCGAAAATAACGAAAATATTTAACGAAGTACATCATTTGAGAACAATGGGGCTTCATCGCTTAGAAAGGACATTAAAAAGGGAAGATGTGTCTGAGTTGGCTATACGAATATATGGATATTTCCAATATTATGATGAGTTCCAAGAATCCCAGAAACAAAAAACAATTAAACATGAAGGTAAATACTATAGAAGAATTAAGTATGGCTATGAAAAATGGTTGGATGAAAATGGGAAGCCATATCTAGACGAGAAAGGTGTGCCTTATAACGCTTATGAAATGGCTAAAGAAAAACCCTGTCATGATTGCTTTGCGGTAGTGGGACAATATCATTGTAGTGGATGTGATGCTGAGCAGTGTCCAGTTTGTAAAGGCCAAGCCATGGGTTGTGGATGTGAAGAATATGATTAATTTTCAACATTACACTTTACAGGACTTCATGACCACTGTGTGATTATAATCATTTATGCTTCCCCCCTGAACAATAGAATCAAACAACGGTACAAACTGGTAAGATAGTTTACAAAACAAACCGGGGACATGGTTTACACTTTACGGCAAGGAGGAGATTCTATGCCGTGGAAAGTGATAAACCAAATGAACATAAAGATTCAACTTGTTAACGACTGGAATCATGGATATTTCAGTGTAACCGATCTTTCTCAAAAATACGGAGTTAGCCGTCCGACGATTTACAAATGGCTCAAGCGATATAAGCATTTTGGTATCGAGGGACTCAAGGAAGAAAGCCGGGCTCCGAAGAGTTGCCCTAATCGAACATTCAAAGAGATCCTGGAACTTGTGATTCAGGAAAAGCTTAAAAATCGTAAACGCGGGCCCAGAAAAGTACGCGCTCAATTAAAGCGTAAGTATCCGACACTTGATCTTCCAGCAGTCAGCACTATTGGCTATTGGCTCAAGAAAGAAGGACTCGTTGAGAGACGTAAGAAGCGATTGCATGTTCCACCGTATACGCAACCATTTGGCGAATGTGATGCGCCCAACGATATTTGGAGCATCGATTATAAAGGGCAATTCTATATGAAGAACGGACATGTTTGTTATCCATTGACACTCAGTGATAACTTCAGCCGTTTTCTTTTAGGTTGCCAAGCGCTGGAAGGTCCTCGCTACTTTCCGACAAGGCGTTGCCTCGTGTCGATCTTCCGTGAATACGGATTGCCCAAGGCCATCCGCTGTGATAATGGAACGCCGTTTGCCAGTAGATGCATCGGCGGCCTTAGCCGGTTAATGATCTGGTGGATTCTGCTGGGGATTATCCCGGAAAGGATCGGAAAAGGTTGTCCACAAGAAAACGGACGGCATGAACGCATGCACCGCACTTTGAAAAGCGATGCTTTGAACCCCATTGCCGGGAATTTAAAAGAACAACAGAAGGCATTCGATATTTTTCGGTATGATTATAACCATGATCGACCGCATGAGTCACTCAATGACGAGATGCCGAGTAATTACTATAAAAAGTCAAATCGGCCATATGTGGAACGTCCGCATCCACCGGATTATGGTAACGATTATCTGGTTCGCCATGTCCGTCACTGCGGAGAAATTAAATTCATGGGCAGGAGGTTCTATCTAACAGAGTTACTCGCAGGTCAGCCTGTTGGGCTTAGAGAAATTGCCGATGGCCTCTGGCAACTTCAGTTCAGCTTTTATGCTCTTGGTTCCATAGATTTGAGAAAAAACAAAGTTATTCGTAACTAAAAAAGTGTAAACGATGTATCCGGTCTAAAATGTAAACGATGTTCCGGTTGCACACAACTACTTTCTTCCAATCCGTAGTCATCACCATCCATCATAAAACCACAGTAAAGTTTTGTAGGTTGCCTGCTTAAAACTGACCAGCCTTAATTTTACAGTGTTTGTAAAGCTAAACATTGGTTAGGACAATTTATTTATTCATCCACAACCACTTTCCCACGTAAAACTTTTTTTTCTGCTTGCTGATGTTTCTCTAAAAGGATTTTTTCTTTCGCCCTTTTGCTGCGTTTTCTTTTTTGCCGGCGAATTTTTTCCAGCTTTTCTTTGGCATCGGCAATAAAACCTTTTTGCCGCAATTCAATCTTATCCAACAATAATCTTCGAGCCAAAAATCGATTTAATGACTGTGATCTTTCTCGCTGGCATTTTACCGCCAGACCGGTAGGAATGTGGACAAGATAAACACAGGAAGAACTTTTATTGACTTTTTGTCCCCCGGGACCGGAAGAACGGATAAATGATTCTTCAAAATCGTTTTCCACCACCCCCAACTTAAGCATTCTATCGGCGAGAGATTTTTCTTTTTCAACGGAAACAGGCATTTTTTTAATAAAACTTAAGGAATGGAATAAATTTCGTCGTCGATTAAGTGAATCCAGTTTTCCGTCAGAATTTCTCTGGCCTCTTCCAACTGGTCAACACCGATAATAACGATGGTCTCTTTTCCGATACGGTTAATTGTTGTGTAGAGATAAAGAATATTAATTTCTGCTTTGGCCAGTGGTTTTAATATAGCGTTAATGCCGCCAGCGTGTAAGGGAACTTCAGCCGCTAAAACAGGAGTGACTTCAAAATTTAAATTGTAGCTTTCCAGCAACGCTGCAGCGCGGTCAGGATCGTTGACAACAAGACGAACTCGGCTGTCGTGTTCGATACTGGCAGCCGATACGGCTTTAGTGCTGATATCTTCAGTATCGAGAATATGAATCAGTTTAGCAAAAGAGCCGGGCACATTGCCCAAAAGAACGGAAATTTGTTTTACAGCCATAAAATGTCCTTTTTGTGAAACTCCAATTCCGAAAGCGTAGCGCAGCGGAATTGGTAAGTTGAACAATCCCGCAAAGCGGAGGGTACAATAGTACCCGTGATTAATCTTTTACAAACTCAAATCCGGCGGCGAAAGCTTTCCGGTTAATTTCAGCCACCGATTTTTTTTTGCTTCCCATGATACTTTCGAGACTTTTTAGATAAATTTCGGCTGGAACAATGCCCGTCTTCTTAATAAACGCTCCCATCATGATAGTATTGGCTACCCGGCTGTTGCCCATTTCTTGAGCCATATCGCCGCAGGGCACAGCATATATCTGAACATCACTGCGGCTGGGACGCGCTTCAATAATCGAAGAATTAATAAAAACAGCGCCGCCTGAAGTAATCTTGCTTTGAAAAGTAAAGAGGGAAGGGGAGTTCATCGCTACCAAATGATCGGGTTCCGATGCAACGGGAGAAGCAATTTCTTCATCGGCAACGGCAACGGTGCAGTTGGCCGTGCCGCCTCTCACTTCCGCGCCATATGCGGGAAGGTAAGTTACATGGTAACCTTTGCTCATGGCGCTGTGGGCAAAGCTGTACCCCATCATCAAGACGCCCTGACCGCCGAAACCGGAAAAAATTGTTTTGGTCATCATAAGGAAGACCTCGCAGGTTTATCCGCGGAAGCGATATTGTCTTTGAAAACACCCAAAGGAAACTCTTTGCTCATTACATCATCTATCCATTTACAGGAATCGATAGAAGTCATCTTCCAGTTAGTCGGGCAGGGAGAAAGAATTTCGACCAGAGAAAAGCCCAGCCCATCAATCTGACATTGAAAAGCTTTTTTTATTGCTTTTTTTGTTTTGTTTACATTGGCCGGTGAATTTACGGTACAGCGCTCTATGTAAGTTGTTCCCGGCAATTGGGAAAAGAGTTCGCACACCTTTACGGGATAACCGTCTAATGTCTTGCTGCGTCCGGCCAGAGTTGTTGTCGTTTTTTGCTCCAGCATTGTTGTCGGCGCCATCTGGCCTCCGGTCATACCATAAACGGCATTGTTGATAAAAATAACGGTGATGTTTTCACCGCGATTGGCCGCATGAAAACTTTCCGCAATGCCGATTGCCGCCAGATCACCATCACCTTGATAAGAAAAAACAACACGATCCGGCAGTGTGCGCTTTATTCCTGTAGCAAGCGCCGGTCCTCGGCCATGTTGGGCTTCAATCATGTCTATATCAAAATAATTGTATGCCAAAACAGCGCAACCCGCAGGAGGGACGCCAATAACGTTGCCTCTGATACCCAGCTCATCAATAACTTCGGCCACCAGACGATGCGCGATGCTATGCCCGCATCCCGGGCAATAGTGAAAAATATTTTCCTTTAAACTTTTTGGCCTGCTGAAAATTTTTCTTCCCATATCTTGATGATCCAAAATGTTTTTTTCAGATTAATCTCTATTTTTCGTAATACTTTGCAACAACATTAGCTAACTCTGCCGGGGTCGGAACAACACCTCCGGGACGGCCATGAAATTCAATATCGGCATAACCCTGAAGTGCAAGCCGCACATCTTCCAGCATTTGTCCGGTGCTCATTTCAAAAACCAAATAATTTTTAATTTTTGCCGATAATGCCCGTAATTTCAATTCCGGGAAAGGCCAAAGGGTTATCGGCCTGAATAGTCCTACCTTCATACCATTGCCACGCAGGCGTTTGATAGCGCCTTTAGCGATGCGAGCCGCCGTACCGTAAGCAATAATGATAAGTTGCGCATCTTCTGTTTTATACTCTTCATGGAGAGTTTCATTGTTGGTAATAACTTGATATTTACGCGCTAATTTCCAATTGTGTTCTTCCATGTCAATCGGATCGAGAATGAGACCGCGGATAATTTTGCTTTTGCCATTGCCTGCACCGTGCATGATGAATTTTTTGCTGTACTGCCGAGGTTTTGGTTTTTTAAAGATCACCGGCTCCATCATTTGTCCCATCATGCCGTCGGCTAGAATCATCACCGGAGTGCGGTACTTATCAGCGAGGTCAAAAGCGTCCATGGTCAGATCGGCCAGCTCCTGGCAGGTTGCGGGGGCGTAAACAATTGTGCGGTAGTCGCCATGACCTCCGCCGCGGGTCGCCTGAAAATAATCTCCCTGCGCTGGACGAATATTCCCGAGACCGGGGCCGCCGCGCATGATATTGACAATAATGCCGGGAAGTTCACAGGCGGCCATCGATGAAATCCCTTCCTGTTTTAAGGAAATGCCGGGACTGGAAGATGAAGTCATAACTCTGGCACCCGCAGCGCTCGCCCCGGTAATCATGTGAATAGCGGCTATTTCGCTTTCCGACTGAATGAAAACTCCTCCTTCGGCATTACGCATATGCTCCGCCATATATTCTGTCAGTTCATTCTGAGGCGTGATCGGATAACCTGCATAAAAACGGCATCCGGCTCTGATTGCCGCCTCAGCAATGATATTATTTCCCGACATTAAAACTTTATTCACGGTAAACCTCGATAGCTACCTCCGGACACATCGTCGCGCACAGAGCGCAACCGGTGCATTCCTTTTCTTTATTTGCACAGACAGGATGGTAGCCGCGGGAGTTGTATTCTTTTGAGGGAATAATGTGATCTTTAGGGCAAAAATGAATACAGAAGAGGCATTCTTTGCAAATTTCTTTGTTGATCTTAATATATCCCTTCAAAATTAATCCCCGAAAATAAATTTTAATTAGCGCAAGCTATCTGGCGCATAATTGTCAGAAAGTCAAGTTTTTTGAAAAATTATAGTTTACTAATTTGAAATCCTTTGCATTTGAGTTATAATATTTGCCGACATTTTGCAACGGAGAAATGATGAAAGTTTTACATCTCAGCGGTATTAAATCGGCCTTAGGTGAAGGCGAAGAATTGCTGGCAGCAAAAGTTGCGGCGATTCTGGATATATCCGTTGATGATATTATCGCCATAGAAGTTATTAGAAAAGCAATAGATGCCCGTCGCCATAAGCCGCCTCATTTTGTTTATGCCCTTAGAATCAGCGTTTCCGAAAACACGAAGTTACCTGATGAATTCAGTGAAGGATTGCAATTAACTGCCCGGAAAAAGGAATTGGAAACACCACTTCTTTTATCGGTTTGTCCGCCAAAGCTTCCTGTCGTAGTCATCGGCAGCGGCCCGGCCGGTCTTTTTGCTTCATATGTTCTTGCCCTGCGAGGCATTCCGTTAATACTGTTGGAAAGGGGCACACCTATAGAAAAACGAACAAAAGATGTGCGGGAATTTTGGGAGGAGGGCGTTCTTAATCCCCAAAGCAATGTTCTTTTTGGCGAAGGAGGCGCGGGAACATTTTCCGATGGCAAGCTGACCAGCCGGACAAAGAATCCTTATTCCTCCTGGGTAAAAAAGATTTTGGTGGAAATGGGCGCTCCTGAAACAATTCTTACTGATGCCAAACCGCATATCGGCACCGACCGCCTCCGGGAAATAATCGTTAACCTACGAAAAAAGCTCATCGCGATGGGTTGCGCAATCAGATTTTCCGCACAGGTGACGGATTTTTTAATTTCGCGGAAGGCAATCGGCGCATTGATAGTAAATGAAAAAGAAGAGATTAAAACCAATCATGTTGTTTTGGCCATGGGCCAGAGCGCCGATGATACTTACGCAAAACTTTTTGAACGCGGTGTGCTAATGGAGGCCAAACCATTTGCCATGGGATTGCGCGTGGAGCATCCGCAGGAATTAATTAATTCCATCCAATACGGCAAGTGGCATAATCATCCGCAATTGCCACCGGCGGAATATTTTATGACGTCTCCGATTCCAGATTTGAACCGTTCTGTATATACTTTTTGCATGTGTCCGGGCGGATCGGTTATCGGCTGCGGCGCTTTTGCCGGTTTTGTCATAACCAACGGCATGAGCAACGCCAAGCGCTCCGGTGAATTTGCCAACAGCGCCGTTGTGGTTAATATCCGTGTAAATGATTTTGCTTCTCATGATCAACCTCTAGAAGGTCTGAATTTTCGCAAAGTTTGGGAAGGCAAAGCTTTTTTTGCAGGAGGAAACAATTATCAGGCTCCGGCGCAAAAGATGATTGATTTTCTGCAGGACAAACCTGCCGGCATTGTCGGGCGGACAAGTTTTCTTCCCGGAGTAAAGCCCGCAGCGCTTCAGGAAATATTGCCGGAATTTGTAACCGATTCTTTAAGACGCGGCCTCATGGAATTCAATAAAAAGATGCCGGGATTTATTACCGAAGATGCCCATTTGATTGGAGTGGAGACGAGAACTTCATCGCCTTTGCGCATCTGCCGCCGCAGCGACGGTCAAAGTGAAAGTATCGGCGGCATTTATCCTTGCGGCGAGGGCGCCGGATATGCCGGAGGGATTATCAGTTCGGCTCTGGACGGTATAAAGGCCGCGCAAAATTTAATTGATAGTTTAGACAGTTAGAAATTATCCCTTTTATCGGGGGTTAATATAAACGGCTGTCGATGATAATATCATCCCCGCGTCTTGAAATTTTCTGAATAGATAATTTTTTTGCCGCTTCCAGATTTCTGATATTGAGATCACCCACAGCTTCGATTCCGCTGCCTATTATTTTCGGCGCGATGATTGTCACCAGTCGGTTGGCTAAATTGTTCTTCAATACGGAAGTGATGATTTGAGCGCCGCCTTCAATTAAGATCGAGGATATTTTTCTTCCGGCAAGTATTTTAAATAATTTTTTCAAATCGACATTTCCCTTGTCATCGGCACCAATGGCGACTAGCTCCACGCCTGAACCGGCAATATTTTGAAATTGAGGATTATCCTCATTTTTAATTGTTGCGATAAGTGTTGGAGCCTTGAAAACGTTCTGAAAAACTTTAGATTGTAGGGAAATATTTAATTCGGAATCGACAATGACGCGCAACGGATTGCGGCCACGAACAAGACGCACCGTGAGTTCGGGATTATCTTTGATCACAGTTCCCGCGCCGACTAATATGGCATCGTGCGCCGCTCTGAGCTGATGAGTAAATTTTAAGGAAGCCTCCGAGCTTATCCATTGAGATTCTCCCGTTGCTGTCGCTATGCGGCCATCCAATGTCTGCGCGTACTTTATGGTGATAAAAGGCAAACCGGTTTCCATAAAATGGAAAAACACTTCATTAAGCTTGCGGCAGTCATTTTCCAGAACGCCGGTTTTAACCTCTATGCCGCAGCTTTGCAAATAGTTAATGCTCCGGCAGGAAACAAGAGGATTAGAATCAATTGTGCCGATAACAACGCGGGCAATTTTGTGTTTGGCGATACTGTCTGTGCAGGGAGGCGTTTTCCCTTCATGGCAACATGGCTCTAAAGTAACATAGAGAGTTGAGCCGGCGACATCTTCAACGGCGTTTTTCAACGCGTTGATTTCGGCGTGATTACCGCCGAAACGCTGATGGTAACCACGACTGATGATCCGGCCGTTTTTAACGATGACGGCGCCGACCATGGGATTGGGGCTGACATGACCTTGTCCTTTCCGCGCAAGAGCAATAGCCAGTTTCATATAATATTCATCATGCATATGTGAACAATTACCTCATTCCCTTTTAAGATGCAAAGAAATTTATTGTCGATAAGCCTATAGATATGATAAGAAAAAAAATAAATATTTCAAACTAAAGTACGAGTTAAGGAGCTATCATGAAAGGAGTTGTTCTCGCCGGTGGATTGGGCAGCCGGCTTTATCCCCTGACCAAAGTAACCAACAAGCATTTGCTGCCGGTTTATAACGAACCGATGATTTATTATCCTATCAGAATTCTGGTCAATGCCGGAATTGAGGAAATATTAATTGTCACCGGCGGCAATAATGCCGGTGATTTTCTACGCTTGCTGGAAAACGGCAAAGACTTTGGTCTTAAACACATCAATTATACATACCAGCAGGGAGAGGGCGGCATTGCCGCGGCTTTGAGTCTTGCCGAACATTTTGCCGACAGGGACAAGATTGCCGTCGTTTTAGGAGATAATATTATTGAAGGCAATATCAGGGAAGCGGCGGACGCATTCCGTAAACAAAAAGAAGGAGCCCGCATATTGCTGAAAGAAGTGTCTGACCCGCAAAGATTCGGCGTGCCTGTTTTTGAGGGGGAAAAATTATTCGTGTGGAAGAAAAACCGGCCAATCCAGCGTCCAACTATGCCGTGATAGGAATTTATATGTATGATTACCGGGTTTTTGAATTCATCCGGTCATTAAAGCCTTCACAGCGCGGCGAACTGGAGATTACCGATGTGAATAATTTTTACATCAGGGAAGGAAAGATGCAATGGGATGTGCTGGGCGGCTGGTGGTCGGACGCCGGAACTTTTGAATCTTTACAATCCGCCGGAAATATGGTGGCGAAAACGGGGGCAAACAAGATATGATTGATGGCGTTATAGTAAAAAAACTAAAAGTCATTCCCGATGAGCGCGGCCGGTTGATGGAAATCATGCGCGCGGACGATAATTTTTTCCAAAAGTTCGGCCAGGTTTATATGACTACGGCTTATCCGGGGGTCGTCAAGGGTTGGCACTATCATAAAAAACAGGCTGATAATATGGCCGTGATTAAGGGGATGATGAAGATAGTTCTTTACGACAACCGTAAAAAATCACCTACTTATGGCGAAATCAATGAAATATTCGCGGGTGTTCATAATCCGGTTTTGGTGCACATTCCTTCTTTGGTTTATCATGGTTTTAAATGTATTTCCGAGGAAGAATCAATAGTTATCAACACGCCGACGGAAGTTTATAATTACAATAAACCGGATGAATATCGATTGCCCGCGCACGGCGGTGAGATACAATATGACTGGGAGAGAAAAGACGGATGAATTTGAAATCGTCACGTTGGCATTGATGCTATTTTTTCTATAAATTCTCTTGACTTTGGTTATTTTCCGCATTATAATAAAACAAAGCTTGAGAAGGGCAAACCGCCTGAAAAGGTGGGACGCAAAGTTACTGGCCTAAGTCTTTGAAACGGGATAGGGTGGCAGAACTGCCGGGCAACTTCAGAGTCGTCCAGCAATCCTGCCAAAAAACCAAAACAGCAAATAAAAAGATAGATTGAAAATGATTCTATGCTTCTGAACTGTTTCGCTTTTATTTTCGGCGCGGCCATCGGCAGTTTTTTAAATGTTTGCATTTTTCGCCTGCCGGCGGAAACATCTATCTTGAAGCCACGTTCCCAATGTCCTTATTGTCAGCATCCCGTTCGCAATTTCGATAATATTCCCTTAATCAGCTTTATTGTTCTGCGCGGCAAATGCCGGGATTGCGGCGGAAAGATTTCCTGGCGTTATCCGCTGGTGGAATTAATCACCGCGTTGCTTGCGCTGCTGTTATTTATAAAATTCGGCCTTACGTTGAAATTCCTGATATTTTTTATTTTTACCGCTGTTTTAATTGTTATAACATTCATTGATTTGGATCATCAGATTATTCCCGATATTATTTCGCTGCCGGGAATACCCATATTTTGCTTAGCGGCAATTTTTCTGGTGAAAATTCCCTGGATGGAGGCGTTGATTGGACTCTTAATTGGCGGCGGCGTGCTTTTTGCGATAGCGTTTGTTTATGAGTTGCTGACGAAGCGCGAGGGAATGGGCGGCGGCGATATTAAACTTCTGGCCATGATCGGCGGATTTTGGGGATGGAAATCGCTGATATTTATTTTATTGTTCAGTTCTTTTTCCGGGGCGATAGTCGGCATTACAGCAATGATTATTAAAAAGCAGGACATGAAATACGCTATTCCTTTCGGGCCTTTTTTGTCGGCGGCCGCGATTGCCTATCCTTTTTGGGGGGATTCATTTATGCGTTTACTGGTTATGGGGCATTGATTTACCCCGATTTTGACGGAATATAAATCGCGTAATGATGGTTTTATTTTGGTGTAAACAGTGAAAATTACGAATACAAAAGGCATGAATTTATTAGAAGTATTGATCGTTTTAGCCATTATCGCAATTACAACAACAATGGGATCTTTTGGTTATCGTCATTATACAAACAATACCTACCTGCGAACAGCGGCAAGACAGTTGACATCTGATATGGCGTATGCAAAACAAAGTTCCATCACGCAAGGGCTATGCTACCGCATGACCATCACTACGGGAACACCTGGCCAATACACTATTGAACAGGGGAACGCCGCCTGCTGCAGCTCTTGCACTACGAACACCACCTTTACGGTTTTATCCACAAAGACAACCACGGCCATAGGGGCGGGACTGTCTATCTACAGCACTACTTACGGAAGTAATATCATCTACTTTCAGACGCGGGGAACCACTTCACTAGGAAGCGTTGTCTTTAACAACATCAGAAATTCCACGGCCACCATTACCAGCAATATTACAGGAAAAACCTATGTTACATACTCTATGCAATAAAAAAGGTGTGACCTTGGTGGAGGTGATCCTTGCCATTTTTTTAACCGCGATAGGTATAATGGCGCTGTTGTCCCTTCATTCTACAGGATGGAAGGCAATGGCAAAATCCGATTATGTGGGACGGGCATCGGGGATTTTATATAAAACACTGGAAAATTACGAAACCCTCATTTTGAATCCCTGCTATACCCCTGCAAATGACCCGACAGCGGGTAATATATTAAATACAAACTTAACGGTTTCAGTTTGTGTCAGCGGCAATAGTTCTGCCATATCAGGGGATATTTGTTACACGGTAAATACATTCATATCTCAAGTAAGCGCGACCGGTGTCAACCCGAGAGTTTACCTTATTACGGTCACAGTGACGTGGCCTGCCAACTTAACCGGCATTACAGAGAGCGTGATTGTTGCGGCTCAGGATATGTACGCCTATCCAGAAGGGTGTCCACCAGTACATGGTTGACCCAAAATATAAGGCTTGTGACGATGAACGGAAATATGAAAAAACAAAACGGATTTACATTAGTGGAGGCCGTTATTGCGCTGTTCATCGGAAGCTTAATGTTGGTGGCAGTCTACGAAACTATCAACATGGGACAAATTTCATCATCTAAAGTTGAAAGAAGAATCAGCGCACAGCAGGATGTGCGCGGCGCACTGGAATTAATGGCCATGGAAATACAGATGGCATCTTATAACCCCACCTTGGAATGTAAAATATGGGTTAGTCCTACAGATTGTGCCAGCCCATCGTCAAATATGACATATAGGGGAATTCAGGCGGCAACGGCGAACTCGATAACCATAGAAATGGATGTAAATGGTACCGGCGTAATCAATACAACCAGCAATCCTAATGAAATAATTACATACGCTTATGACTCGACAAATCAGTACATAACCAGGTCAACAAATTGTGGCTCTGCTCAGCCTTTTCTGGGGGCAACAACCGCTAGCGGCGCGGCCACTCAGACGGTTCTGGTGGTCAACAACACGGCCGGGCCAAGTAACGCAGCGATACCTGTTTTCAGGTACTATGCCGGTGACGGTAGTCTGCTTACGCCCGACGGCACCGGGTCGATCGGCGTAAATATTCCCAATATTAGAAGGGTGGAAATTACACTGGTCGTAAAGACTTCTTCCACTAATGTCGGCAACGCCCAGAGGCAATTTGTTTACTCGACAAGCGTTATTCCCCGAAACCATGTGGTGCCCTGTACAAATTGAGGATCATACCATGACCACCATGAAAAAAACGACTTTTCGCAATGAAAAAGGATTTGCATTATTGGCGGCAATCATTGCCAGTATGATACTGATAGCTGTGGCCATGCTTGTCATTAACATGTCCGTAGGTGATGCGCTTACCAGTACCTTGACTATGGGAAACAAGAAGGCGATGTTGGCCGCCGAGAGCGGGATTGATCAAGTGATACAAAATTTCAATCCTAATTCTACGCTAGATCAATTGGCATTAAATGGCAAATACACGACGACTTGCCTGACTAATCCCAATCCGAGTACTTATAATTTTCAGTCGATACCCAACGCAACGGATCATACTACAAAGGTTGCGATTTGCTCTCCGGTACAGACCGGCACGCCCGTTATCATACCCGGTAATAGTACTTGTTGGGCGAACGTGCGTTACCAAGTAAGCGTAGTAGGCGAAAACACATCTTATAACTCACAAGCCCAAATAGACGTCGGCATCGGATTCGGTCCGGTGTGGATATGTCCTTAAGGAGGTAATGATTATGTCCAGAAAAATAAATGCGATCATAATAGCGGCGCTGTTGACAGCGTTATTCGCGGGTGTATCCCGCGCAGATGACACAGCTCTATGGGTGACAACAGTGACCCCCGATGCCCTGATAATCCAGGACTTGACAGGGAGCATGGCGGAATTGCCCAACGGTACGAGTCCGACTTTCTATCTCCACGGTTCGAGCAACTGCACCAGCAACACCGGTCCTTATTATACCCTCCCTACCGGACCTGATTGTCTATCCGCAACATCCTTTTATGTCGCCGGCAATAGCTGCAGCAGTTCCGGTCCTTATACAAATACGAATCCTGCAAGTATGCCCACAGGAAATCTCTATGTTGCCGGAACGAGCTCGAATTGCAGCACCAGTTACACCGGCGCTTTTTATCTCAACGCAGGATCGAATCAACTTAATTCAGCTACAAATTTTTATACTTCGTCTTCAAGCTGCGGCGCCAGCGGAGCAGCTTATTATCCGTCATCCGGCACCGGGCACACAAAAAGCTGTACAGCGATCACATACTTTGCTACTACTGGCTATGTCGCAAGCGACTGCACAAACGGTCCTTTCTATACGGCATCCGGCACGGGACATACAACAGCATGTACAAGGTACACGCTGTGCACGACCCCTTTTTCCGGCACTGCCGGCGCTTGGGACACCGCAGGTGACAACTGCACAGCCGGCCCTTTCTACATGTCCTCCGGTTCCGGTCATACAACTTTATGTCCGAGTTCCACAACATGCACAATTTCCCAGAATCTTTATTCCGCGAGCGACTGCACAAACGGTCCTTTCTACACGACATCCGGCACGGGACATACAACATTATGTTACTATTCTTGCAACAACCCCTGCACCACCTACGACAATAACAGCAGCTCAACCTCCAGCATTCCCTGGAGTTCGGCTACCGATTGCTCCGGCCCTTTTTATGCTTCATCGGGAACAGGCCACACGACGAATTGCTCTAAAATTGCTATCGCCAAACGATCCATCTTCGATCTCCTGGATTATAATAACGACGGCACTATTAACTCAACGGACATGACCGCCATGAATGTGCGGTTCGGTCTCATGCGTTACTATAACTGCACTGCCACCACAAGCACTTATGCTTACACAAACTCCAACGCGTGCATTAAACTAGACTGGGGTGTTACACTAAGCGATAATGTGACAACCACACCCTACTCGGATATTTATTGCAATAATGCCACCTCCTGCGCGTCAACGGTTACCTCGTGCACAACGTCCTCCCCCCAGAATGAATGCGTCGTCGGTTTTACTGATGCCGGTGGCACTCCTCTGGGAAACGCCCTGGCTCAAGGGGCAAGTTATCTCACGTACCAAAAGGGGCTGGATCCCCAAGCGTCATGCCGTCAGAAGTCCATTATCCTCATCACCGACGGAGCCGATACATACTCATGTTCCGGCAATGGTTCATCAACGGGAACTTCGCAAAGAAGATCGCCCGTATACTACGCACAGCAGGCAGCCAATTTAAATTTCAAAGTTTATGTTGTGGGGTTCGGCGCACAGATGCCTCAGACCGATCAGAACACGTTAAACTGGACGGCCTATTACGGTGGAACGAGGAACCCTAATGTGACGCAGACTGGCGACACGACGGCGGTTACGGTCGGCACCAATCCCTGCTCCAACGGCACCGACCCCGGTTCATATAACCTCAGCGGTTACGCCTTTCTGGCCAGCAACCCGACAGATTTGACAAACTCTCTGACCGCCGCCATAACCGCGATTCAATCGGCCAACTATTCCTTTTCATCTCAGGCCGCGATAGCCGCCGCCCGCGTTCAGGGTGAAAATTATATTTATGAAGCTTCCTTTAATCCTAACGCCTCTTCGGGAGTAAACAAAGACCCGTTTTGGCCGGGGCATCTGAAAAAATATGCGATTGGAAGCAACGGTGCATTGTTAACTCCTCCCTGCTGGGATGCGGGGGCAATATTGGCGACCACACCCTATTCCTCAAGAAATATGTGGACATATAAAGGGGCAAGCGGTAATGCGCTGACCGGTTTCAATACTTCAAACATGACAGATGCCGATTTTGGCGGCGGCGCTTCCGCTACGACTTGTGGCACATTATGTAATCTTGTGGTCGGGTTTTATCAAGGAAACCCAGCCTACAATCTGGAGAACTGGATGCTGGGCGACCCATTTCATGGGAATCCGGCACTTGTTACAACTCCCAACCCATTTTTTTATGACCCGCGGGATTGCGGAACATCTTATAACTCGTTCAGCAGCACCTATCAACGGTCGGCGGCCAGCGGCAAACAGCTTGTATTGGTCGGCGCCAACGACGGTCAGCTTCATGCTTTCCGTACCGGCAACACCGGTGACGTAAGCATCCCTAGCGATTGTACGACAGGCGGCGACGAAGTTTGGAGTTTCATTCCTCCCAACCTGCTGCAGAAATTACAAGAAGAAGCATATAACAACGCTTCCGATCGCGCGGATCTTACGCAATTTCACGATTATTTCGTGGACGGCCCTTTGCAGATAACTAATGCCTGGATACCTTCATCATGGAGCAGCGGCACAAGTAAAAATCCCAGCGATTGGCACACAATAGCAGTCATTGGGGAAGGGGATGGATCAGGAGCGTATCTCTGGAGCAGTTCTTCAACCTGTTATTCCACAAGCACGTCCGGATTCAGCTCTTCTTATTCAACAACATATCCCTATTATTGCGGTTATTACGCGCTTGATGTCACGAATACTACATCATCCAACATGCCTACATTACTGTGGAATCTGCAGCCGACGGCGTCGCAGGCCCTGTATCTTGCCCAATCCTGGAGCAAAATGCAGATTGGTCGGGTAAAGATTAACGGCAACGAACAATGGGTCGGTTTCATCGGCGGCGGTTACGATCCGTCAACCTGCGTGTCGGCCGACCTCTCAACAACTTATGCGTGCAATACTCCGGCCACATACAGCATGGGCAAAGGGTTCTTTGTTGTTGATCTGCGCAATGGCTCTATACTTTGGAGTTACACGCATGCCAATGACAGCAATATGAATTTCTCCGCGCCGGCGGCGCCCACGGCAGTGGATCTGGACAATGACGGATTCATCGATACAGTTTATATGGGGGATATGGGCGGCAATATCTGGCGTTTCCGGCTCTGCCCAATAGATGCCTGTGCTGCCTGTAATCTGTCCAGTTATACCGGCTCGCCCTGTACCTCCTGCAACACGTCTAATTGGACGGGCAGCCGCCTCTTTGCTTCTGCGAATGTCGAGAGAGGTTCCGGCCTAACCCCGGCAAGCAATACGCATAAAGACATATTTACTGCGATACTAGTAACCAAAGACGCTAACGGTAATCCATGGGTCTATTTCGGCACAGGGGAAGCTGATAATCCTACATTAATACCAACGAATGATACCAGCGATACCAAGAACAGGCTTTATGGGATTAAGGAATCGTTTAATTTAACGACGCCCATCACATCAGCCACCCTGACCAATATCACCAGTATCGCCGACACGTGTACGACTACGAGTAATAGTACGAACCCGTGTTATAATTGTCTCACGGCAACAAATAACGGTTGGTATTACAATCTTTCCACAAACCCTGTTACTGTTTCTACCGGCACGGTAGTCACCAATCCTCAAGGGGAAAAAATGATTTCTGATCCGGCTCTGTTCGGCGGCATTGTCCAATTTCCAACTTATCTCCCCTATCAAGGCTCAGGCACTACCTGCGGCACGTCGGGGGATGCATTTGACCATATGCTGAATTATTGTACCGGAGCAGAGACAATTACACATATTGGACAAGGCGAAGCTTCTTCGATCCTTGTCTCTTATCGTTCGGATTATTCTACAGCCGACACGTATGTAACTGCCAGTGGCGGCGCCGGCACTGCCGCTTTAACTCAAGATATAGGCCAGATAACCCCAGCGGCCAGTTTGACTAATATTCTTTATTGGAGAGATAAACGTTTGCAATAAGATAACGGAGGTGTTAATGTTGATTTAATCTGGAAAAGGATTTGCTTATGGGTAACGAAAAAAAATATTGCGCGATTTGCGCCTGGAGAGTCAGTTGTCAAAAAAGGTTCAGTGTCGCCACGGACGCGCAGGGACTTGTCCATTGTCCTGATTACTCCCGCGACCTGTCCATTAAAGATCAGGATATCGAAGCGACGGTTAAAAAAGATCAACAGGCTTAAAATGTAATAGTTCAACTTGCAGTGACAAGCGGCAAATGATATTTAAAGCCGCTTGTCATTTTTTTATAGAGTAGGTTTAGTAAAAATCGTCTCGTCGGTTGTCATTTCGACCGTAGGGAGAAATCTTATAAAATAATAATGTAAAAAAAGATTTCTCGTCGCTTTGCTCCTCGAAATGACACACAGAGCATTTTTTCAAAAATCTCCTTTTATAAAAAAATTTCGGAATGTTATTGATGAAAAGGTATCCTCTGGTTTATGAAAAATAAGATTACAAAACTACTGGAAAACGCTTTAAATATTTCTGTCCAAAAGGGTCAGTTGCCCGAAATTTCTTTACCTTACCTGGAAGTGGAAGCCCCCGGCAATCTGGAGCATGGGGATTACGCCGCCAATGCGGCGCTGATTCTGGCCGCCCAGGCCAAGCAAAATCCGCGCAAAATCGCGCAAATAATTCAGGATAATATTGACGATCCGGAAAATATTATCGAGAAAACGCAGATAGCCGGCCCGGGTTTTATTAATTTTTTTATTAAAGACAGCGCCTGGCATCAAGCCTTCCGGAATATCGAAGAACAAAAAGAAAAGTACGGCTGCCTTGATATCGGCGGCGGCAAAAAAGTGCAGGTGGAATTTGTCAGCGCCAATCCCACTGGACCTCTGCATATCGGCCATGCCCGCGGCGCCGTTGTCGGCGACGTCATTACCAATTTGCTGACAACAGCCGGGTATCGGATTTCCAAAGAATATTACATCAATGACGCCGGAAATCAGATGAACAATTTAGGAAAATCTGTCCTGCTGCGTTACCGGGAACTCTCCGGCGAGAAAATTGAATTTCCGGAAACCTGTTACCGGGGCGATTACATCAAAAACATTGCCGGTAAAATTATGAAAAAGGAAGGGAATAAATATCTCCAGTCCAACGAAGAAGAAACTATCAGCTATTTTACATCATTTGCCGGGCAGGCTATTCTGGAAGAAATTAAAGTTGATTTAAAGGATTTCGGCGTTGTCTTTGATGAATTTTTCAGCGAAAAAGAATTGTATAGAAATAACGGCGTAGCTAAGCTTTTGGGTAAATTGCAAGAACAGGGATTTGTTTATTCCGATGGCGAAACCTTGTGGTTTAAAACAACCGATTTTGGCGATGAAAAAGACAGGGTTGTTGTCCGCAAAAACGGCGAGCCGACTTATTTTGCCGCCGACATTGCCTATCATCAAAATAAATTTTCCCGTAATTTTGAAACAGTTATCGATATCTGGGGCGCGGATCACCACGGCTACATGCCGCGTCTCTGGGCGGGAATTCAGGCTCTCGGCCACGATAAAGACGCTTTAAAAATTATCCTGGTGCAGCTCGTAAATTTACTCCGGGGTGGCACTCCCGCGGCCATGTCCACGCGGTCCGGTGAATTTGTGACCTTGCGGGAAGTTCTTGATGAAGTGGGCAAAGACGCCGCCCGTTATAATTTTCTCATGCGCCGTTCCGACAGCCATTTGGATTTTGATCTGGAATTAGCTAAAAAGCAATCCAGTGAAAATCCGGTTTATTATGTGCAGTATGCCCACGCGCGGATTTGCAGCATTGTGAGAATGGCGCAGGAACGTGGTGTCGCCCTCCCTGTTTGTGCGGATGTCGATCTTTCCATTTTGAATGAACCGGAAGAAAAAACTTTGATTAAATTGCTGGTGCGTTATCCGGAAACCATTTACGGCGCCGCCAGATCTTTAGAGCCGCACCGCGTCACCTTTTATCTGAATGAATTAGCCGGAATTTTTCATAGCTATTATAATAAGAATAAGGTAATTTCAGATAATGATCGGTTGACTGCGGCGAGGCTTTTTCTGATTAAGGCAATCAGAATTGTTTTACAAAATGCTTTGAAAATTTTAGGTGTGAGCGCGCCGGAAAAGATGTAGTGAGACCAGATGAGAACGAACGAAGTGAAGTTCGAATTGTTGGTTGAACTATCCTAGGAGCGTAGCGACGTAGGATAGTGAATATCTATACATATATAGAAAGTAGCGAAGCGGAGCGGGATAACGAACAGGCGAAGCCATATGGGATTTATACTCTTGATTTATATTAAAAATATTTTAGTCGAATAAATGGCCACCGGAAACATTAAGAACTTTGAATTAAAAATAGGGAAGGCGGGATTAATCATCGTCGTTGTCGGAATGGCCTTTCTTATATGCACGGCTTTTTTGTTCGGCGTTGATGTCGGGAAAAATATTGATACTTATCCGGATAAAATCGCTGCGCTTCCCCAAAAAGCATTAGCACTGGTCTGGCAACCGGCTAAAATCAGGGCCGCACAAATCGCAACGGATAATAAAAACGGACCAAATCAACCGCAAACTCAAAACAAGGAAAATATTGATCTGACATTTTACAAGGCCTTGACCAGTAAAAAAGGTATTCAAGAACAGCCAGTTACTGAAAAACAGCCGGTATTTCCCCCGTCCCTAAATGGGGAAGAAACTGTTGCCGGAAATTTTAATATAGAAGTAAAAAAACCGCCAGTGTCGGTAAATGAAAAATCTAAGGAGAAAGGCGAACTCAAAGAAAGCAAAAATGAACCGAATATTGACTCCAATAAGCAAAAATTTAAAATTCAAGTCGCTTCTTTAAAGGATAAAACCACGGCGAATAAAATGAGTAAAAAGATAGCGTCATTAGGTTTTACGTCACAAGTGATTAAAACTGATGCCCAGGGAAAAGGCATTTTGTATCGCGTGGTCGTTTCCGGTTTTGAAGATAAGGTTCAAGCAGATGAAGCCGCGCAAAAAATTTCACGGAAAACAGGAACGGATTGCATTATCAAAAGCGTTGACAGCGAAGCAAAGAAAAATTAAAAAATATCTCAAGTTATGGTTATTTAATTATGTTCGAAAATCTGTCTGAAAAATTAGAAAATATTTTTAAGAAACTAAAAAGCCGCGGAATTTTAAACGAGGAGAATGTCAATGAGTCGCTCAAGGAAATCCGCATGGCGCTTTTAGAAGCCGATGTTAATTTCAAGGTGGCTAAGGATTTTATCGAAGATGTCCGGGCGCGGGCAATCGGCAAAGAAGTTCTCGAAAGCATTACTCCCGGCCAGCAGATGGTAAAAATCGTTCATGACCGTCTGGTCGAACTTATGGGTGGGGTCAGCGCCAATATCAAGTTCGGCTCGCGGATTCCCGCTCCGATCATGCTTGTCGGTTTACAGGGTTGCGGTAAAACAACAACTGCCGCAAAACTGGCCCTCTTGTTATCGAAAGAACAAAAAAAGGTTTGCCTTGTATCTGCGGACGTTTATCGGCCGGCCGCAATCGAGCAACTGTCCGTGTTGGGAAAACAGATTAACGTAGGCGTTTTTGAGTCCGGTGGTTTAAAAGATCCTGTGGAAATTTGTGTTCAGGCGGTGGAACAAGCCAGAAGAAATGGTTATGAAGTAATCATTATTGATACCGCAGGAAGATTACACATCGATGATCTCTTGATGGAAGAGCTTAAAAAAATCAAAGAAAAAGTTGTCCCCGCGGAAATTATTTATGTTGCGGATGCGATGACGGGACAGGATGCCGTCAATGTCGGCAGTAAATTCAATGAAATTATCGGTATTGATGGCGTTATCATGACAAAAATGGATGGTGATGCGCGGGGCGGCGCTGCGCTATCTCTCAAATCAGTGATTGGAAAACCTATAAAGTTTGTAGGTATAGGTGAAAAAATAGATAACCTTGAAGTATTTCATCCGGAAAGAATGGCCTCCCGCATTCTGGGTATGGGCGATATTCTGACTTTGGTGGAAAAAGCGCAGGCTAATATTGATAAAAAGACGGCGATTCAACTGGAAAAAAGTATCAGGAAGAATAATTTTTCACTAGAAGATTTCCGTAATCAATTAACTCAAATTAAAAAAATGGGATCCATGAAAGATATTTTAGGTATGATTCCGGGCTTGGGCAAAATGAAAGCGCTTAAAGATATGGAGCCTGATGAGAAGGAGTTAATTAGAGTGACAGCGATCATTGATTCTATGACAAAAGAAGAGCGTTATAACCATCTTATCATTGATGGACGCCGACGCAAAAGAATTGCGTTGGGCAGTGGAACATCCGTTCAAGATGTGAACCGTTTATTAAAAAATTATGCGGAAATCAGGAAAATGATGAAAACATTTAAGCAGAAAAACGGTGTTAAATCAATAATGAGGAATTTTCCCTTTTAAAATAGAATAAACTATGATAAAAAAACAAGTTATGTAAAAAAATTACTATTTCAAGGAGGTATTATTTAAAATAAATGGCTGTTAGAATTAGATTGACGCGTATGGGTGCGAGAAGCAAACCTTTTTATCGTATTGTGGCAGCGGAGACCGATTTCCCCCGCGATGGAAAGTTTTTGGAAATATTAGGTAATTACGATCCGAAAAAAAATCCGGCGGAAATTATATTAAAAGAAGATCGGGTTCGTGACTGGTTGGCAAAGGGCGCCAAAGCGACTCTGACGGTAGCTAATTTGCTGAAAACAAAAGGTATTGAAGCAAGAATCAAATAAGACAGCTTAGTGGTTTTGATCATTTCATAGGGCGGGATAACGGAATTTTTTATGTCCACGTGTCGTTTAAACTTTGAAATTATAATTGACAAAATTATTTCTAAAATAATTAATCAAATTCAGTGGAGGTTATGGCGATGAAGGAGTTGATCAAGTATATAGCACAGTCTTTGGTAGATATTCCGGATAAGGTTGAAGTAACTGAAGTGATCGGCGAACAAACATCTGTGATTGAATTGCGTGTGGCAAAAGAAGATTTGGGAAAAGTAATAGGAAAACAAGGAAGAACTGCCAAGGCTATCCGGATGATTTTAAGCGCCGCTTCGGCGAAGATGCATAAACGGGCAGTTTTAGAAATTATTGAATAGGCAGGAAATGGCTCTCTTTGCAATCGGGGAGATTGTAAAAACCCGCGGTCTCCGGGGGTGTCTTAAAGTTTTTTGTTATGAGGAGACAAATAATAACTTTGCCGAACTTAAGTTTGTTTATATTGAAATAAGTTCAGGGCAAAAAAATCGTTTTGGCCTCAGAAAAGTTGATATATCCGGCAAAAATTTATTTATCGAACTGGAAGGAATACCGGATGTAAAATCAGCACAGGCATTAGTCGGCTGTAAAGTATTTTTGTCCGAAGATCAACAAGAAAAACTGCCGGAGGGAGAATATTACTATCGGGATATTATCGGTCTTGATGTTTACAATGAAGACGATAAATATATCGGCAAAATAAAATCAGTTTTCGCCACAGGCAGCAATGATGTTTATGTTTGCAAGGGAGAAGAAAAAGAGATACTTCTCCCAGCTATTGCCGATGTGATCCGGAAGATAGACATAAATCGCCGTGTTATGATAATCAGATTATTGGAAGGACTGTAAAAAGTGATTAAATTTGATGTCCTTTCCATTTTCCCCGAAATGTTTTCGTCCCCTCTCAATTTCAGCCTGCTAAAGAAAGCTCAAGATAAAGGTCTTTTAAATATTTGTTTGCACGATATACGCAATTGGGCAAATGACAAGCATAAGATGACGGATGATGCTCCTTACGGCGGCGGTTGCGGAATGGTCATGAAAGTGGAACCGGTGGAAAAGGCGCTGGCGTCCATCAGGAGCCCTGAAGACGATTCCCTAGTAGTGCTGATGACTCCTCAGGGAGAAACTTTTAATCAAAAAATTGCGACCGAACTAGCAGAAAAAAAACAAATAATAATTATTTGCGGACGTTATGAAGGAGTGGATGAAAGGATAAGGGAACATTTAGTTGATCGGGAAATATCCATCGGTGATTATATCTTAACCGGTGGTGAGATGGCCGCGTTAGTTTTAATTGATGTTGTTTCCCGTCTTATTCCTGATGTTTTGGGAAATCCTGAATCAACTCTTGGTGAATCTTTTTCTCATAACCTTTTGGAATATCCTCAATATACCAGACCGGCGGAATATAAGGGTTGGACAGTGCCGGATATTTTACAATCCGGAAATCACGCAAAAATTGAACAATGGAAGAGGCTTGAATCGCTTAAAAGGACATATCAACGCCGTCCGGATTTGCTGAAAAAAATCAAATTTTCGGCTGAAGATAAAAAAAATCTGGAGAAAATTAAGTTAGAAGACATATAAAGTCTTGATTTTGAGAAGTTTATAATGTATGGGTTTTCCCCAATTAATTAGGACAATTTAATCCTAAACGGAAAAGCGTGAATGCTTTACATAGTTCTTTTACATTATCCGGTTTATAATAAAGAAGGCAAGATCGTAACTACAGCCATTGCCAATATGGATATTCACGATATTGCCAGACTTGCTAAAACATATGGAGTGCAAGGATTTTACATAGTAAATCCTATATTGGAACAGCGGAATTTGGCACAGGAAATTATCAATCATTGGCGGGAAGGTTATGGCGCAAATTATAATAAATTTCGAAGATCCGCTTTTGAGTTAATTAGGATAAAAGAAAGTTTGCCGGACGTGTTATCTGATATTACCCGGGAAACAGGATGTGTGCCGCAAACTGTTGTTACCGGCGCTAATTTAAAAGGTGATCTTTTAAAATTTATTCAACTAAAAGAGGCGCTAAAAAAAAGCGATTCAAATTTTTTACTTATTTTCGGCACAGGATCGGGTATAGCCGTTGAAGTAGTAAATTCGGCTGATTACCGGTTAGAACCGGTAAAAGGTCAAGACAATTATAATCACCTTGCGGTAAGGTCGGCGGTGGCGATTATTTTGGATAGAGTCATGAGCGTATAAAGTGTATATAATGCGAAGATTGCAGGAGGAAATATAAATGAATGTTATAGAAATGATTGAAAAAGAATACATGAGAGGGGATATTCCCGGTTTCAAAACGGGTGATACGGTAAAAGTACATGTGCGCATCATCGAAGGCCAAAAGCAGAGAATTCAAGCTTTTGAAGGAGTTGTAATCCGTAAAAGACAGGGTAACAGCCGGGCCAATTTTACAGTGAGAAAAATATCTTACGGTGTCGGTGTAGAAAGGACATTCCCTTTGCATTCACCGATTATTGACCAGATTGAAGTCGTCAGCAAAGGAAAGGTGCGTAGATCCCGTCTCTATTATTTGAGAAACCTTAGGGGCAAAAAAGCAAGGATTAAGGAAGCCACAAACCAATAAAAGATATTTGTATCAATTTCAAACCAATTTTGTTTGGATTTCTGGCATGGGATAACTGACTTGCGGAAACGGGTCCTTTTTCATGGACACTTTTGAAAAAATTGCCTATCAAGAAGGCTACCAGTTCATTGCCGGCATTGATGAAGCGGGCAGGGGACCGCTGGCAGGACCAGTTGTGGCAGCGGCTGTGATTTTTCCGCCTGATTATGTAAATACTAAAATAAACGACTCCAAACAACTTTCAGCCCGCAAAAGAGAAGAACTCTTCGAGATAATTAAAAGTGAAGCTGTTGCGATCGGCATGGGAGTTGTTGATTCTGATGTAATTGATCGACTTAATATCCTGAGAGCAACTCTTCAGGCTATGCGCGAAGCCGTTCTGGAACTTTCCCCTTCTCCTGATTTTCTTTTAATAGACGGTCTTCAATGTATTCCTGTCCTCACTCCCCAAAAACCATTGGTAAAAGGGGACTCTCGCAGTATTTCTATCGCGGCGGCATCAATCATCGCCAAGGTATCCCGCGACCGAATTATGGAATTATATCATCGCCAATTTCCTCAATACAATTTTCAGCAAAACAAAGGTTATGGAACTAAAGAACACTGCAGCGCTATTAAACAATTTGGCATGTGTAAAATTCATCGTAAATCGTTTCATGTCAAAAATTTAAACCAGATCTCTTTTGAATTTAACGTGTAAAATGAAAAATACGGCAAAGATTACTACTGGAAAAGAAGGTGAGAAGATCGCAGCCGCTTTTCTAAAAAAAAACGGTTACCGGATAAGCGAAATCAATTTTTGTTGCGTTTTGGGAGAAATAGATATTATCGCACGGGATAAAAGCGAACTTGTTTTTATTGAAGTTAAGACAAGAAAGTCCGGAGAATTGGGCTATCCAGAACAAGCGGTGGGAATAAGAAAGCAAAAGAAGATGTCCCATCTGGCGTTATGGTATTTGCAGAGTAAAAATATAACCGATGCCGACGCACGATTTGATGTAGTGGCGATTACGATGTTACCTTCCGGAAACGAAATTAAACTAATAAAAAACGCCTTTGACTTTGTGCGAAGCTAAAGGGGATTAATTTTTGAAATGACTCAACGCCGGTTTGCCGATAGGATAAACATTAAAACCGATGGTAAAACATTTCCTGTGATCAACAATATTGCGGCCATCAAAAAGAAAGGCCGGTTTAGTCATGGAGTTATATATTTTTTGGAAATCCAGCTTCCGGTATGAATCCCAATCGGTAAGGATGACCAGAGCGTGGCAACCGGCAACAGCCCGGTAAGGATCTTCAATAAATTTCACATTTCCTTTTGTACCTTCAAGATCAATAGCTGCATTTTTTAACGCCTTGGGGTCGGAGACAATTACTTCAGCATGTTCCGCTAGAAGTTTTTGTGAAATATAAATTGCCGGACTTTCTCTGGTGTCTCCGGTATCTGCTTTAAAAGCAAATCCTAAGATACATATTTTTTTCTCGGCTAAAGTGCTGAACATATTTTTGAGAATATTCGCAGTGAAACGTTCTTGTTGATATTCATTAATTTTGACGACACTTTCCCAATAAGCCGCAACTTCCTGCAAACCATAGTAGCTGCAAAGATAAACAAGGTTCAAAATATCCTTTTTGAAACAAGATCCGCCAAAACCAATACCGGCTTTAAGAAATTTGTCGCCAATTCTGCAATCCATTCCGACTGCCTTGGCTACTTCGGAAATATCGGCATCGGTTTTTTCACACAGGGCAGAAATGGAATTAATGGATGACACCCGTTGAGCCAAAAAAGCATTGGCGACCAGTTTGGATAGTTCACTGCTCCAGATGTTGGATGTGATTATTTTTTCCAAGGGAATCCATCGGGCGTAGATTTCGATCAATTCTGCACGAGCCTTCAACCCGCTTTCTGTTTCGTGGGAACCGATGAGAACGCGGTCAGGGTTTTCCAGGTCGCTAATGGCCGTTCCTTCCGCCATAAATTCAGGATTAGAAAGAACTTCAAAAGTAATTTTACCTTTTCCCGAAGCCAGTATTCTTTCCATCGCGAGAGCTGTTTTTACAGGCAGAGTACTTTTTTCGATTACAATTTTTGATGATCGGGAATGTTCCAGAATTTGACGCGCCGTCTTTTCCACGAATTTTAAATCGGCTGCCATTCCGGCGCCCGCACCGTAAGTTTTAGTGGGAGTATTTACACTGACAAAAATAATATCATTTTCTTTTATTTGGTTTTCAATATCTTTGGTAAAGAATAAATTTTTACCGCGTGTTTTTTTAATAATTTTATCAAGTCCTGGTTCATAAAGGGGAAGCTCTTCTGAATTCCAGGCGTCAATGCGATCAGGATTGGTATCCACTACGGTAATTCGGCAGTCAGGACATTTGTAAGCAATCATGGCCATGGACGGCCCTCCTACATAACCTGCACCAATACAAAGAATTTTTTTCTTAAATTTCATTTTGCTTTGGATTGCCTCCGCCATTTATAAGATTTTTAGAATTTTACGAAAATATGCAATTGAGCGAATTAAGCCTTCTTCTAAATTTATTTTGGGGCTCCAACCAATCTTTTCTTTGGCGAGAGATATATCCGGCTTGCGTTGTGCCGGGTCGTCAGAAGGTAGGGGTTGAAATGCGATTTCGGAATTGCTGTTTGTTAATCTAATGATTATTTGTGCTAATTGCAGAATGGTAAATTCTCCGGGGTTTCCGATATTGACTGGACCATAAAATTCATCGGCCGAGTTCATCATCAGGATTAGCCCCTCAATCATATCATCGACGTAACAAAATGATCTGGTATGATTACCATCTCCGTATACCGTAATTTTATTGCCTTTTAGGGCCTGGATAATGAAATTACTTACCACACGGCCGTCATTAATTGCCATGTGCGGACCATAGGTATTAAAAATTCGCGCTATTTTTGTATTGACGGAATTTTGGCGGCGGTAGTCCATCATCAGGCATTCGGCAGCTCTCTTCCCTTCATCATAACAACTGCGAATTCCAATAGGATTAACTTTGCCCCAATAGAATTCATTTTGCGGATTAACTTCAGGATCGCCATAAATTTCCGATGTAGAAGCCTGAAGCACTTTTGCTTTTGTCCTTTTGGCAATACCTAAAACGTTTATCGCTCCCATGACGTTCGTTTTGATGGTTTTGATCGGATTGAACTGATAATGCATCGGTGAAGCCGGACAGGCCAGATTGTATATTTCATCGACCTCCAAATAAATCGGATTAATAATGTCATGACGAATCAATGCAAAATGAGGAGCGCCCAAAAGATGGGTAATATTTTCTTTGTTGCCGGTAAAAAAATTATCCAGACAAATGATATCGTTTCCTTCCCGCAACAATCGTTCACAAAGATGGGAACCCAAAAATCCTGCGCCGCCGGTAATTAATATACGTTTCATCATTAATTTATCATTCGAGGTGGTTTTATTTGTTGCTATTAAACCTGAAACACCATGAAGATGTCAACTGTAAAAATATTTAATAAATACCATCCCCATTAAATACTAAATAAATCAAAGTCTAAACAAATATAAATTATCATATATTTCTTGAACTGTTTCATGCACTATGATAACAAAATCAAATCATTCAATAGTTTTTTTATTTATTTGGCAATATGTCTTGAGGGAGATAAACATGGGTTCAGATTCCATATCAACAAAAGATAAAAATATTCATGATTTAACTGATGTTTACGAAGAACCAAATAGTGTAAATAATCAAGAGGTTATTGTTGTCGATGGCCGCGGTTATGAAAGTGCGGCTAGCAATAAAAGTGAGATACGCTCTCTTGAAGATGTGATCGAAGATAATCAAACGGCAAATGATCTTAATAAAGAAATTATGAAACGGGCAACAGAAATTGCCGAAAAAATTGCGCGGGAAATAATCCCGGAAATAGCTGAAAGAGTTATTAAAGAAGAAATTGAAAAACTTAAGAAAATGAGCAGCGAAGGGTAAAGAAAAGGAGAAGCCTTGAAGATTATTAATTTTCATATATATTTTTTAATTATCATGAGCATAATGATAAGCGGATGTTCCGCCAAGTTACCGAATGTAATGAACCCTAATTATGATCAGAATCCGACAAGGATTATTGCTTTGCTTCCTGTAGAAAAAAAAACTGTTGATGATGATAAAACTTCCCAATTATTACGCGCCAGACTGTTTGAAGAGCTTTATTATAAAGGCTATCCCAAGCTGCCATTGGACCAAATAGACAAGGAGCTGGAGCCTTTGTATGCAAAGGGAGCGAAAGGAAACGCAACCAACGTTGCCCCCCAGGCATTAAAAGATTTAGTGGGAGCGGATGCCGGGCTGTATTGCGCGATAGTGGAAGGTGTTGGGCCGGAAAAATTATTTTATACGCCTATAACCATAGCTATTCGTTGTGAACTGCGCAGCGCGCGGACTGGTGAAATTATTTGGAATGCCCAAGGAGAATCTACAAGCAGAAATTTTGATTTAACTCACAATGGAATGGATAGAAAATTCCATGAGGTTTTGGAAAATGTAATTGATGAAGTCGTCACAAAAGTTTTGAAAACTCTTCCGGATGGCCCGAATTTGCGTGGATAGGAAAATATATATACACCTAACTTGAGTGGAATACCATAAGATAAGAAACAATCGTTAGAATTAAGAAAAAAAATATTATAAATAAATTTAACATGAACATACCAAATTTTTTATCTTTGTTACGAATCATTCTTGTTCCCGTTATTGTAATATTTTTGATTCAAGGGTCGTACACGAAGGCTTTGATAGTCTTTATTATTGCCGGCTTAACCGATGCTTTGGACGGCACCGTGGCACGCTTGTTAAACAAACAAACTAAATTAGGTTCTTTTTTAGATCCTTTAGCGGATAAAATACTTTTATCTACAAGCTTTATAGCCTTAGCCATTTTTGGCTTAATTCCCAGTTGGCTTGCAGTAATTGTTATCAGCAGGGATTTTATAATTCTACTGGGGATAGTGATCCTATACATGATGTCTGTATCCTATGAAATTAAACCGATATTTGTCAGCAAAGTTACAACTACTCTGCAAATTGCGACGGTCTTTTTTGCTTTACTTTTTAAAACTTATACTTTTGATATAATAAGCTACAATTGGATTATAATTCTTTCTTGGTTAACAACATCATTTACTATTATTTCAGGATTAATTTACATAATTAAGGGGATAAAATTTGTCAATCGAACAGCCTAAAAATAAGCTAATAAATAAGATATTTAGCTTGACACTAAGACGTTTTATTGCTAATTCAGCAAAACTTAAAAAAGCTAAAAAGGCTTTATTATTTGTAGGCAAGTAGCTCAGGGGGAGAGCGCCATCCTGACGCGGTGGATGTCCAGGGTTCAAATCCCTGCTTGCCTACCATTTTTTGAAATATAGTATGTTACAAGTGTAAATACTTTAAGGGCATCAGCAAAATAGTGATGCCCTTTTAAAATGTATTTTAATCAATTATTTTGGTAGTTTTTAAATTAATTATGGATATAAAAATTTTTTTCCCCGACAATAAAGAAATGTCGTTTAAAGCTGGAACAACTGCCGGTGAAGCCATAGGAATCTGGAAAAAGGAAGCTTTGACTTATACCATAGCAGTTAAAATCAATCGAGTAGCTGTGGATTTGAGCTATATCCTGAAGGAAGATTCCACTATCAATTTAATCAACATATCCTCCAATGATGGTTTGGCTATACTGCGACACAGCATATCTCATGTGATGGCTCAAGCTGTTCAGGAAGTTTTCAAGGGCGCTAAAGTAAGCATAGGTCCTTCTATTGAAGATGGGTTTTACTACGATTTTGAATATAAAGAACCTTTTACTGTAGATGATTTTCCCAAAATAGAGAATCGTATGAAGGAAATTATAGCTGCTGATCATCCTTTTGTCCGCGAAGATGTTCTGCGCGAGGATGCGGTGAAATTATTTAATAAAAGAGGAGAAAATTATAAAGTCGAACTGATTAATGATCTGCCTGAAAATGTTAAAGAGGTAAGTCTTTATAAGCAGGGTGATTATATTGATTTATGCCGTGGACCGCACATACCTTCGACAGGCATAATTAAGGCCTTCAAGCTTTTGAGCGTCGCGGGCGCTTATTGGCGCGGAAACGAAAATAATAAAATGTTGCAACGCATTTACGGCACAGGATTTGCCAATGAAAACGAACTGAATGATTATTTGAATTTACTGGAAGAGGCGAAAAAAAGAGACCATCGCCGTTTGGGTAGGGAGCTTGATCTTTTCCAGGTAAACGAAGAGGCTGGTCCTGGTTTGATTATCTTTCATCCCAAAGGCATGATGTTGCGCTACCTGATTGAGGAGTGGGAAAGAAAAGAACATTTGAAGCGCGGGTATGATATGGTTATGGGTCCTCAGATCCTCAAGGTTGATTTATGGAAGAAATCCGGCCATTTTGATCACTATCGCGACAATATGTATTTTACCGAGGTGGATGAACAGGTTTACGGCATCAAGCCTATGAATTGTCTTGCGCATATGTTGATTTATAAATCCAAAATCAGAAGTTACCGCGATTTGCCCCTGCGCTATTTTGAGTTGGGCACTGTTCATCGTCACGAAAAAACGGGCGTTTTGCATGGCTTGATGCGGGTAAGGCAATTTACGCAGGATGACGCGCATATACTCTGCACGCCGGAGCAGTTAAATTCAGAAATCCGCGCCATTGCAGATTTTGTCAATTATGCTATGGGAATTTTCGGATTTGAATATGAAGTGGAGTTAAGCACCAGACCGGAAAAGTCTATTGGTTCTGATGAAGATTGGGACTTAGCTACTAATGCGTTGGAGGATGCTCTTAAAGATAATAAAATAAGTTACGAAGTGAACGCCGGTGATGGAGCTTTCTATGGACCAAAGATTGATTTCAAATTAAAAGATGCCTTGAAAAGAAAGTGGCAGTGTGCAACGATTCAATGCGATTTTACATTGCCGGAAAGATTTGATTTAAGTTACATCGGCGCTGATGGAGAAAAACACCGGCCGGTCATGCTGCACCGGGTGATACTTGGCGCTGTCGAACGTTTTATGGGCGTACTTATTGAACATTATGCCGGGGCTTTTCCCGTCTGGCTTTCACCTACGCAATGCGCTTTATTGACAGTTACAGATAAACATATACCTTATGCTGAAACGGTTTATAATAAATTGATTCAATCGGGCATTCGTTGTGAGAAATACTTTGATAATGAGAAGTTAGGTTATAAAATTCGTCAGGCGCAAATGCAGAAAATCCCCTATATGCTGGTCATCGGAGATAAAGAAGTGGAAGCGCTGTCAGTCGCTCCACGGACGCGAGAAGGTCAGAATCTGGGATCATTACCTGTTGATGAATTTATTGCTTTATTGCGGGAAATATGCGAGAAAAAACAATAAAATTAGATTTTTATTAAACTTATATAGTTTCAGGAGGTGACATATAGTAAAAGATTTAAGGATAAATAGAGAAATAAAGTCGGCTACCGTTCGGGTAATCAGCGAAGAGGGAAAGCAAATGGGTGTAATTTCATTGGAAGAAGCGCTGGCCAATGCAGAAAGTGCCGGTTTGGATTTGGTGGAAGTATCGGCTACCGATCCGCCTGTCTGTAAAATAATGGATTACGGTAAATATCGTTACAAGCAGAGCAAAAAACTCCATGATGCCAAAAAAAGCCAGACGATTATACAAGTTAAAGAAATTAAATTAAAGCCAAAAACAGAAGATCATGATGTGCAGGTTAAGCTTAAACACATTAAAAAGTTTTTGAAGGATAACAATAAAGTAAAAATATCCATGATGTTCAGGGGCCGGGAAATTGCTTTTACCGAGATAGGCCGCAAACTGATGGATGAGGTAAAAAATGAACTGGTCAAAGAAAGCATTATAGATCAAGAGCCGCGTCTTGAAGGGCGCAACATGGTGATGATAGTTTCACCCAAAAAACAATAAGGAGAGAAAGATAATCTCATGCCAAAATTAAAAACTCACAGGGGAGCGGCAAAACGCTTTTCGCTTACAGCAAAGGGCAAAGTAAAGCGCAGCAAGGCTTTTGCCAGTCATATCCTCACAAAAAAAACGACAAAGAGAAAAAGAACTTACAGAAGATCAGCGATTGTTGATTCGGCAAACCATAAGGCAATTAAGAGACTTATTCCTTATCTATAGGAATAGTGATGATTATATTCGTTATCAATTAGGAGAAAAGAGAAAATGTCTAGGATAAAGAGGGGCATGAATGCCCGCAAAAAAAGAAGGAAGATATTAAAAATGGCCAAAGGCTTCTTTGGCGCTCGCAGCCGTCTGCTCAGAACGGCTACTGAAGCAGTAAATAAGGCGATGAAGTACGCTTTCCGTGATCGTCGCGCGAGAAAAAGAGAATTTCGCCAGTTATGGATTGCGCGCATTAGCGCCGCTGCCAGCCTAAATAATATATCGTATAGCCGTTTAATCGACGGCATGAAGAAATCGGGCATTGAATTAGATCGTAAAATACTGGCGGAACTTGCTGTCAATGATCCTCAAGGATTCGCCCATATTGTTGCAACGGCTAAAGGCAAGCAGGCGGCATGATTAGAGAGCTTCAACAACTGGAAGAAAACGCTCTTGCCGAATTAGAAAAGGCAAAAACAGAAGATCAATTTCTAGCTATCAGGACAAAATATATTGGCCGTAAAGGGCTTTTAACCGGTCTTTTAAGAAACATTGCTCAGGTTCCCGATGCTGAAAAACCTTTCTTCGGCAAACTCTGCAATGAACTGAAAAACTTACTTAACACAAAAATTGAAGAAGCGCTTCAACGGCAGGCGATTAGGAAAAAAGAAGACATCTTATCGAAGGAAAAGATAGACGTTACTTTGCCGGGGAGTGTGATTAAGTGCGGACGTATTCATCCAGTAATTCAGATCCGCAGGGAAATTTGCGCTATCTTTGCTTCTTTCGGTTTCTCCGTAGTGGAAGGACCGGAAGTCGAACTTGATTATTATAATTTTGAAGCGCTGAATATTCCCAAGGATCATCCCGCAAGGGATATGCAGGATACGTTTTATGTTGAAGAAAATATAGTTTTGCGCACGCATACCTCGCCGGTGCAGGTGAGGATTATGGAAAAAATTCAGCCGCCGCTGCGGATTTTATCGCCGGGAAAAGTTTATAGGCGCGATTCTGATGTTTCTCATACTCCGATGTTTAATCAAATAGAAGGATTGCTTGTAGATAAAGGGGTCAGCTTTGGTGACCTCAAAGGAATTTTAACAGCTTTTCTTAAAAAGATTTTCGGGGAAAAAACGACGTTGCGATTTCGTCCCAGTTTTTTTCCTTTCACGGAACCTTCGGCTGAAGTCGATATCCGCTGTGTAATGTGCGGCGGACGCGGCTGCCGGGTTTGCGGGCAGAACGGCTGGCTGGAAATATTAGGTTCGGGAATGGTTGATCCGGCCGTATTCCAAAATGTGAATTATGACTCCGAGGAATATTCAGGATTTGCTTTCGGCCTCGGGTTGGAACGTATCGCCATGCTGAAATATGGCATTTCCGATATTCGATTATTTTTTGAAAACGATACCCGATTCCTTAAGCAATTTTAGGAGAGCTTTTTCTTTATGCTGGTCAGTCTCAAATGGCTTAAAGATTATGTCGATGTAGAAATAACGGCGGAAGAACTCGCTCATAAATTAACAATGACCGGTCTGGAAGTGGACGAGATTAAAACTATTCGTTCGCAGTTCAGCGGCGTTGTTGTCGCTAAAATAATTTCTGTAAAACCTCATCCCTCCGCCGACCGTCTCATTTTATGCAGCGTCAGCGATGGAACGGACAACTATCCTGTTGTCTGCGGCGCTAAAAATATTGCCCCCGGCGATATTGTCCCTCTGGCCAAAGTAGGAGCGGTAATTCCCGGCGGATACACGATTAAATCATCCGTATTACGCGGTGAGAAATCAGACGGCATGTTATGTTCCGAAGCTGAACTGGAAATAGGCGACGATGCGTCGGGAATCATGCATTTGCGATCGGATTTGCCGCTTGGTCTGCCATTAGAGACGGCCTTGAATATAGGAGACACCGTTTTGGACGTAGGTGTTACTCCCAATCGCTCCGATTGTTTGAACATGATCGGCATAGCGCGAGAAGTGGCCGCCATTACCGGCAAAAAAATTAAACAACCGTCCGTTAGGGTTAGAGAATTATCTGAAGATATCAATCTATTGACTTCAGTCAAAATAATTGACGCTGATGCCTGCCCCCGTTACACGGCCAGGATGATAAAAAATGTTCAAGTTGGAGAATCGCCCGTTTGGATGAAGACTAGACTGGAAGCCGCCGGATTGCGTGCCATCAATAACATTGTTGATGTCACTAATTTTGTCATGCTGGAAATGGGACAACCGTTGCATGCCTTTGATTTTCGCTTTTTGGAAGAAGAAAAGATCGTTGTCCGCAAATCTAAAGAGAATGAAGAATTTATTTCTCTCGACGGTAAAAGCCGTGTACTTCCAACAGATACATTATTGATATGTGACGGCGTAAAACCCGTTGCTATCGGTGGCATTATGGGCGGACTGAATTCCGAAGTTAAAGAAGATACGCGAAATATTTTACTGGAAAGCGCTTATTTTAATTCTACATCAATACGCCGTTCAGCGCGAAAGTTGGCTATGCCGACTGATGCCGCTTTTCGTTTTGAAAGAGGCATTGATCCCGAAGGAGTGGTCAAAGCTCTTAATCGAGCAGCCCAACTGATTGCTGATCTTTCCGGAGGTTCTGTCTGTAAGAATTATATTGATGAATATCCCGCAAAAATTTTCATCGTTCGAGATATTCCCCTGCGTTTGGACAGAATCCGCCAGGTAATCGGTATGAAAATTGAGGCAAAGGATGTCGTTCGAATATTGCGTAGTATCGGCATGGTTTTGAAGCCAAATGGAAAGGGCAAGTATCTTGTTACACCCCCTACATGCCGGGTTGATATCGTGCGGGAAATTGATCTGATTGAAGAAGTAATCCGGCTTTATGGTTACGATCGCGTTCCCATTACATTGCCCGCTGTTGCTGTTACGGAGATTGAAGTTATTCCTCGTTTGGACATGGAAGAGAGAATCCGACAATTGCTTGTGGGCGGCGGATATACGGAAATCATCAATTACAGTTTTGGCATTCCTGTTGCGACAGATCTTATGTGCTTGCCGGACAATGATGAACGACGACGTCTGGTGCGGATAAAAAATCCGCTGGGCGAAGACCTTTCCGCTATGAGAACAACAATGATTTATGGTTTGCTGGAAACGGCAAAGAAGAACGCCAATAATGGTTCTTTTGATTTACGAATATTTGAAATAGGACGGATTTTTCTTAAGTGTAAGACTGGACTCCCCGAAGAAAAAAACATGTTCGCAGGGCTTTTAACGGGAAAACTAGCGGATGATTTGTGGGGTTCACGAAAAAGTGTTGACTTTTATACTTTGAAAGGCTGCCTCGAAAATATCTTCTTCGATTTTAAATTAAATAATGTAAGATATGATTCAAAAGTTACTGAGCCCTTTTTACATCCGGGTAAATCCTGCGGCATATTCTTAAATGATCAGCAGATTGGTTTTCTTGGTGAAGTTCACCCCGATGTTCTGGAAAAGATCGACTTGAAAAATAACGTCTATGTATTTGAAATTAATTTAGATATTCTTGTTTCTGCTTACCAAGACAAAGGCGTTGTCTATCAGGAAATATCAAAATATCCGGCGGTAATGCGTGATGCCGCTTTTGTTATTCCTGATACGATAGAAGCCGGCAAAATGTTGAATATTGTTTTAGAACAAAAAGAAGATTTACTTGAAAATGTAAGTATTTTTGATGTATACAGTGGAAAAGAAATTTTAGAAGGTACGAAAAGTTTAGGATTGCGTTTTTCTTATCGCGCTCCCGATCGTACGTTAACTGATTTAGAATTAAATAATGTCCACGACAGAATTTTACAGAAGACCGTTAATTTAACCGGTGCAAAAATAAGAGGCGAATAGCTAATAAAACAAAGTTATAGAAAAAGTTAAATGGAGGGAATACAATGACGAAGATTGATATTATTCAAAATGTTTATGAAAAGCTCGGTTTTTCCAAGAAGGATTCGGCAGATATCGTTGAATCTGTATTTGACATCATTAAGAACTGTCTGGCTCAAGGTGAAAGAGTGAAGATCTCCGGATTCGGTAATTTCATGGTAAAAGAAAAAAGAGAACGCCGCGGCCGTAATCCGCAGACCGGGCAGGAAATCTCCATTACCGCGCGAAGAGTTTTGACTTTCAAATCTTCGCAGGTATTGCGTAAAGCTCTAAACTAAGCAAATAGTCCATCTGCAAATATTTCTCAAAATATTTTTTAATAAACCAATCACAGGTTTATTATTTAAGTTATATATTCCGTTGAACTTGGCCGTAAGGGTTAAGAAACTTTATGGAAACAATAATTCCCGAAAAGGCATATTTCCGCATTGGAGAAGTAAGCAAAATCGTCAATGTCGAGCCTTATGTCATCCGATATTGGGAAACCGAATTTAAGACACTAAGTCCTGTGCGAACAAAAACTGCGCAACGCTTATACCGAAAAAGAGATGTGCAGGAATTATTGACGATTAAGAATTTGTTGTACACGCAGCGTTTTACCATCGATGGCGCCAAAAAGCAGCTTTATAAAATGCGCGGGAATAGCGGTCCGGAAATTAAAAAACCCTCTGAGAAACAAACGCTGAATCTGATTAAACAGGAATTACAGAAAATAAGAACTATGATCAGCTAAAAAAGCCGGCGATGATAATCGCCGGCTTTTTTATTTTCCTGAAAATCACGGGTATGAAATCCCAAATCCATCTGCGATGTATTCAACCCTCCGCCTTTGGCGGGATAATTCGACTAGCGCTTCCTATAGTCAGCGTGTCTCATTAAATTTGAGTCTCACAAATAACTTGTAAAAACTTAATATCTTCACCGTGACAAAAAGTCACGGAGTTGTTATCATTTTTTACTTGCTCTTTTGGAAGCTTTGAGCGGATTGATTTTTTGCGCTGATTCTTGTATTTCCAGTTTAATGTGCGTTGCGGTTGGACATTTACCGGTTTGCCACTTGCTTGTTGGATCAGGATAAACCTTACAGTATTTGCCGGATTCATAATCAATTATCTTGGCACAACCATCGCATTTATCAATTATTTTCTGGCAGCTGCCATTGAAGAAACCGCATCCTTTTTTGCTCATAAAAGCGCACTCAAATCCCGTTTTAACAGTTTGACAAAGCATTTGAACGACCCCCTTATATTATAAACTACTCCGTTTTTAAGACGTTACGGAAAAAGTGAAGAATAGAAAAAGATTTCCTAAACGCCATTGACCTCAAAACCGGGGTGTCATTAACAGCAAAAACAACAGCTGTCAAGAAAAATTGAATCCTTTTTCAGAGAAATAACTTGAACGCAAGACAATTTATTGCTAACATAAATTCAATTTAAAACAGGATCACCAATGCGTGCAGTCATCCAGAGAGTCGATCGTGCTTGCGTCAAGATTAACCATCAGGAATTATCCTCGATAAATGAAGGAATTCTTGTATTATTAGGGGTGGAAAAAGAAGACACCGAGGCTGACGCAGATTATATTTTGGGAAAGACTATCAACTTGCGCATTTTTGAAGATGAACAAGACAAGATGAACCGGTCTTTGTTGGATATAAACGGCTCAATGATGGTTGTTTCACAATTTACATTATTAGGCGATTGCATAAAAGGGCGGCGTCCTTCATTCGTCAATGCGGAAGAACCGGCCAGAGCGAATAAACTTTACGAATACTTTATTAAAGAAGCCAAAGAAAAAGTTAAATCTCTGGCCACGGGAAAATTTCAGGAAATGATGAAGATTGAACTTGTTAATAATGGTCCGGTAACAATATTGCTGGACAGCAGGAAAAGTTTTTAAGCCAAATGGAAAGCTTTGATATTAGGATAGATAAAGAAGGAGTATGGTACTACAAAGGCGCGCACATGTTTCGTAAAGAAATTTTGCGAGTCTTTTTTGAACATCTTCAAATTGATCAATGCGGTAAATATTTAATTGAACTGGGTGAAGAACGCTGTTGTCTTGATGTAGAGGATACCGCTTTTGTTGTTGCTGCTGTTTATAAAACACAACTGTCGGATGGTGGCCGGTTTCAAATTGACGTACTTTTAAATGACGATTCTTGCGAAAAACTGGAAATGAACTCTTTGCATATAGGCAAGCATAATGTTCTTTACTGCCGGGTTAAAGAGGGAAAATTTACCGCCCGGTTTTCACGTAAAAGTTATTATCAATTGGCTAAATTTATCGAACAAGCGGAAAATGGAAACCATTATTTTATTAATTTAAATGGCGAAAAATATTTTATTAAAAACAATCAGGCTTTATAAGTTAGACGGAGGATACAATGCTCGACGATACAATAAAAGAATCTTTGACTTTTGATGACCTTCTTTTAGTTCCGGCGGCGTCCAATGTTTTACCCCGGGATGTAGATACTTCAACTTTATTAACAAAAAATATTTCTCTGAATATTCCCATCGTTTCCGCCGCCATGGACACCGTAACGGAATCGCGCACGGCGATATGCATGGCTCAGGAAGGCGGTATCGGCATAATCCACCGCAACATGAGCATAGAACAACAGGCTATTGAAGTGGATAAAGTAAAAAAATCGGAAAGTGGTATGATTGTTGATCCGATCACCATCGAGCCTGAAAGAAAAGTCAGTGATGCTTTAAAGCTGATGAATCAGTATTCCATTTCCGGCGTGCCGGTAGTCAAAAAAGGAAAGCTGGTCGGAATACTCACCAACCGCGATTTGCGGTTTGAAGAAAATCTGAATCAGCCTGTGGCTAATGTCATGACCAAGAAAAATCTTGTCACGGTATCTGCAAATATTTCCCTGGAGGCATCGAAGAAACTCCTGCACAAGCATAGAATTGAAAAATTACTTGTTGTTGATGACCAGTATCGATTGAAAGGTTTGATTACAATTAAAGACATTGAAAAAATACGCCGTTATCCTAACGCCTGCAAAGATTCTTTAGGAAGGCTACGTGTTGGAGCGGCTGTAGGCATTATCGACCGGGAGGCGAGAATCGATGCGCTGCTGGCGGCCGGCGCTGACGTAATATCTATTGACACATCACATGGGCATTCCGCAGGAGTGATAAAAGCTATTAAAGCAACAAAATCCAATTTTCCCAACTGCGAATTAATTGCCGGAAACGTCGCGACATCGGAGGGAGCAAAGGCTCTAATAGACGCCGGTGTTGATGCCGTAAAGGTCGGTGTCGGTCCCGGCTCCATTTGCACCACCAGAATTATTGCCGGAGTCGGTATAGCCCAGATGTCGGCAATAAGAGACACGTATAAAATCGCTGCAAAAAAGGGCATTCCTGTGGTGGCCGACGGCGGTATAAAATATTCCGGCGATATTGTCAAAGCAATCGGCGCCGGCGCCCATTGTGTGATGATCGGTGGATTATTTGCCGGAACAGAAGAAAGTCCGGGAGAAACCATTTTATTTCAGGGGCGCAGTTATAAAGTTTATCGCGGCATGGGTTCGCTGGAAGCGATGAAAATGGGCAGTCGCGATCGTTACTATCAGGATGATATTGAAGGTCCGTCAAAAATAGTTCCCGAAGGAATTGAGGGAAGGGTGCCTTTCCGCGGTTCGCTGTCCGCAAGCATTCTTCAGCTTATCGGCGGACTGAAAGCTGGCATGGGTTACGTAGGTTGCAAAACAATCCCGGAATTGATTGTCAAAGCGCGTTTTGTCCGCATTACTCAGGCTGGACTAAGAGAAAGCCATGTTCATGATGTAATCATTACCAAGGAAGCGCCGAATTATTGGCTGGATTAGTTTTAAAAATGAAACACTCTGACTTTGTCCACCTTCACCTCCATACGCAATACAGCCTTCTCGACGGAATGATTCGTCTGGAAGACCTTTTCAAAAAAGCCCGGGAATACAAAATGCCGGCGGTTGCCATTACCGATCATGGCAATATGTTTGGCGCTATTGATTTTTATCACCAGGCATACAAACACGGTATAAAGCCTATAATCGGCTGTGAATTATATGTGGCTCCCAATAAGCTGACCGACAGAATTGCCGGTGAAACGTCGAAACATTTAATTGTTCTGGTAAAAAACACACAGGGCTACAAAAACCTCATGAAGCTTACTACGGCCAGCTATTTAAAAGGATTCTATTACCGGCCTCGTGTAGATAAGGAGCTCTTGAAAGAATGTCACGAAGGGCTCATTGCCTCCAGCGCCTGTTTACATGGCGAAATCGCCGATTTGATTATGCAGGGCAACATGGAAGGTGCCAAGAAAGCCGCTGCTACTTATCGGGAAATTTTCGGCGACGATAATTTCTTTCTGGAAATAATGGAAAACGGCATTCCTGAACAAAAAATCGCCAATGCCGGTTTGATCGAGATAAGCAAAGAATTGTCCATCCCCCTTGTGGCTACAAATGATTGTCACTATCTGGAACGCGATCACTCTGAAGCTCATGATGTTCTTTTGTGCATCCAGACAGGCAAGACAATAAAAGACATGGACAGAATGCACTTGAGCACGGATCAGTTTTATTTTCGTTCGTCGGAAGAAATGCATCAGCTGTTTTCCTTAACACCCGAAGCTTTGTCCAGCACAGTTAGTATTGCCGAAAAATGCAATTTTTCTCTGGAATCGGGCAAGTTTTATCTGCCTAATTTTGAAGTCAAAAATCCAGAAGAATCTCTTAACGAATATCTGGAGCGCAAGGCGAGGGAAGGGCTGGAAAAACTCTTTCCCATTATATTAAAAGATCAAAAAGAAAACGAATCTGATATTAAGGAAAAATACGAAAAACGCCTCAATGAAGAATTAGAAATAATCAAGGCCATGGGTTTTGCGGGTTATTTTTTAATTGTTTCCGATTTTGTCAAACACGCGAAACACAATAATATTCCTGTTGGTCCGGGACGAGGATCGGCGCCGGGAAGCCTTGTTGCCTATGCGATAAGAATCACCAACATTGATCCCATCCGTTATAATTTATTCTTTGAACGTTTTTTAAATCCCAGCCGTATCAGCATGCCGGATATTGACATTGATTTTTGTCAAGAAGGCAGGGATGATATTATTAAATACGTGACTGAAAAATATGGTCAGGACAAGGTTTCTCAGATTATCACCTTTGGGAAAATGCAGGCCAAGGGAGTTATACGGGATGTAGGCAGGGCTCTGGATATACCTTATAGTGAAGCGGACAGAATCGCCAAACTGATTCCCAACACACTGAACATTACACTAAATGAAGCGATCAAGGCGGAGCCACGACTGGCAGAGGAAGAAAAAAATAACCCTGCCGTAGCAAAGCTTCTGTCTTTGTCCCGCATTTTAGAAGGGCTTAACCGTCACGCATCAACCCATGCCGCGGGAGTAGTAATATCCGATGTGCCTCTTGTCGAAAGAGTTCCACTTTGTTCGCCGAAAGAAGATGTGGTTTCCCAGTATTCAATGAACGACATCCAAGCCGTCGGGATGACAAAATTTGATTTTCTCGGCTTGAAAACTTTAACGGTGATTAAAAATGCCCTTAATTTCATCAAGGAATCAAAAGGGGTTGAAATAGACATCCATAATCTGCCTCTGGATGATAAAAAAACGTATGATCTTTTGGTGCGGGGAGAAACAGACGGCGTCTTTCAACTGGAAAGTACCGGCATGACAGATCTGGCAATCAATTTAAAGCCGGATCATATTGAAGATATAATTGCCTTGATCGCGCTTTACCGTCCCGGTCCTATGAAAATGCTTCCGGAATTTACTGCCCGAAAGCAAGGGAAAACAAAAATATCTTATGAACTACCTCAACTGGAATCAATCCTGAAGGAAACCTACGGCATTATTCTTTATCAAGAACAGGTTATGCAGATTGCCGGTGCTATTGGTGGTTACACTATGGCCGAAGCCGACACTTTGCGTAAAGTCATGAGCAAAAAGAAAGCCGTGGAGATGGAGAAGGAAAAACCGAAATTTCTTGAAGGCGCCAGAAAATATAAGATTAATGAAAACAAGGCCAAAAAAATTTGGGAACAGATGGAGACATTTGCTGAATATGGCTTTAATAAGTCCCACAGCACTGCCTACGCGATAATCGCTTACCAGACGGCCTATCTTAAAGCGCATTATCCGGCGGAATTTATGACTGCGCTACTCACGAGTGAAAAGGATAACCGCGATAAAATAATCAGGTACATGAGCGCCTGTAAAGAAATGGGTATAAACATTCTACCGCCGGACATCAATGAATCACAGAGAGATTTCACCATAACAAGTGATAACATTCGCTTTGGACTGGCGGCAATTAAAAATGTCGGTCTGGCCGCGATCGATTCGATAATATCAGTCAGGCAGGATAGGAAATTTACATCTTTCGTGGATTTTTTAAGCCGTGTTGATTTGCGCAAAGTAAATAAGAGAGTCATCGAGAGCCTGATTAAGTGCGGCGCGTTTGATTCTTTAGGTTACAAGCGAAGTCAACTCATGCAATATTTTGAACAAGCGATGGACGAGGCTCAGCGCAGTCAAAAAGAAAAACTGAGCAATCAATCCAGTTTTTTCGACCAATTTGATACCGGCTCCTCATCCGGAGAAAACGGATTAAATTCTTATCAAATTCCGGATGACGTACCCGAATGGGACCATAAGAAGCTCCTCTCTATTGAACGAGAAGCCTTAGGTTTTTATATTACCGGCCATCCTTTGCTGCGTTTTGCCGACCGTTTGAAGTTAGTTACCAACGCTAATTCAGACAATTTAAATTCCAAGCGAGACAAAGATAACGTTACTATCGCCGGCGTTGTAAGCGGTATCAGCGAAAAAAAGACGAGAAGAAACGACATTATGTGTTACGTTACGCTCGAAGACTTACAGGGTTCAATAAACACTATATTCTTTTCGGATATATATAAGAAATACTATACGCTTTTGCATGAGGAAGAGCCGATAGTGATCAAGGGAACACTTGATGTCGGCGGGTCGGAAGAAATGCCGAAGTTGACAGTAATGGCACAGGAAGTAACTTCTTTAACGCAAGCGTTGGAAAGTCCCTACAAGCAGGTTCGTTTCATGGTTGATGCCAGTAAAGTCTCAACAGAAAATATTTCATCTCTGATTACTTCGATAAAGAAATTCCACGGTAAATGTGAAAGTTATGTGCACATTCTTAATGGAAAAAGTGAAACTGTAGTTTACCTGGGTGACGAATACCGCCTTGACATTAACGATAAGTTAAAAAAAGAAGCGGATAATATATTAGGGGAGGGCGCCACAATTTATTCGTGAAACTCCAATTCCGAAAACGAAGTGCATCGGAATTGGTTAGTTGAACAATCCAGCAAAGCGGAGGGTATTTATACCCGTGGTTCTTAACACTATTTTTTTCTTCGGCTAACTTTGTTGGCTTCGGATTCGACTTTCTCAACGTATTACTTAATGCGCCTCGTCGTCTCACCCTTGCCGCCGCGTTATCCTTTGAATAAAATGGCATTAAAGAGAAGAATCGGGGGCTTTTTAATTTTGTTTGTCATTACCCGGCTCGTTGCCCAGCGCATGCAGGGTGAACGGGTAATCCAGATTAATTCCCTCCTTTATATAAAGGAGGGTTAGGGAGGATTTTTACTTTTGTGTTTATTATCCTACGGCGCTTCGCGCTTGGGACAATTCAACTTTGCGCTTCGAACTTTGCTAAGTTCGTTCTTAGTAAGTTTCATTGAATCCCCCTTCATCCCCCTTTTTAAAAGGGGAACTTAATAAGAGGTACAAAAAGGCCAAGATTGATTTAAAATTGATATAATATGAAATATGAAGAACGAACATACAGATCACTAATCAATAAGGATAATCTTACTTCATATAATGTCAAAATTGCCGAGAGCGATTTGTTAATCAGCTCGGATACCAATCTTACAGATGAAGCCTTAAAATCTCTTGCCAAGCATCGTCACTCTTTAGAAACATACATTAAAAATCATCAGGATTTCCGAACGTCACTTCTGCCACTTCCGGAAGACGATTTAGCGCCGCCGATTGTCCGGGATATGCTCGCTAAATCTAAAATTTGTGGGGTAGGGCCGATGGCCGGGGTTGCCGGAGCGGTATCCGAATTTATTGGCTATGATCTTATCAATCAGACGAAAAACCTTATTATCGAAAACGGCGGAGATATTTTCATAAAGTCACAAAACAAACTAATAACTTCCGTTTTTGCCGGAGAATCTCCTTTAAGTTATAATGTGAACTTCATCGTAAAACCGGAAGAAACACCGTTGGGCATTTGCACATCATCCGCCACGGTAGGGCCTTCTTTGAGTTTCGGCAAAGCCGACGCGGTATGCGTAATTTCCAAATCCGCGACACTTGCTGATGCCGCAGCTTCCGCCATCGGCAATAAAGTGAAAAGCAAAAATGACATTAAACCTGCTCTTGATTTCGGAATAAAAATCAAAGGTGTTGCAGGAATAATAATTATATTGGAAAAAGAAATGGGAGCGATAGGGAAGGTGGAGTTGGTTTAAAAAAATGAATAAATATTGACAATTATCAATTAAGTGTGCTTCTGATATATTTAAGATATCTTCTTCTTGCGCCTATAAACATGATGCAATGAGAAGTCCGCCTATGCTGGGTCTATTTTCAATGCCTATTGACAGATCTTTATTCATTGAAAGAGAAAAGAATGAAGGCTGTAAGCGTATTAGATGACATTTTTGTAACAGAAAATGGCACGGACGCAAAAAATAAGGACTTAGAAAAACTCCTAAGTCCCTGTAATTATTATGGTGGCGGTGCAGGGAATCGGACCCCGGACACTACGGATATGAGCTCTCAAAAAATCAATCCTTAATTTTAAAACAATCAAAAATAGATAATATAATCAAACTATTATTGGGGCGTGGTGAGACACGACTTTGTGATCTCCTGCGTCTTTTTTTGTTTATTCTGACTCAAGATCAGCCCTTGGAGAAAGAATTTGTGAAGGTCTTGCCTTATGAAAAATGAATTGATTGAAAATTTAAAAATAGCCAGCGAAGCGAGAGTTGCCGAAGCGCAACTGGGAGCTCTCGCTGGCAAACGCTGGTGCGCATTAGGCTGTGTGTTTTTTTATTTAAGAATGATCATGGACGCTTATTATCAATTGCTTGTATTATAGGGGGTATTCCATGTCAGATTTAGTCCCGTTTGTTTTGGATAATGTTACAGGCTCACGGATTGTCGAGACGAGAGCCGTGCCGGTTCCTAGCGTAAGCAGGGCACGGCGAAAACGTCCAGGCCTGTCTAGTGTCGAGTTTGACGAGAAAACAAAAAAAGAAAGGGTTTGCCCTTATGGCCTTGCTACTGGGGGTAATAATTGGTTAGAGGATCATAAAATATCAGAATCTATTAAATATGGTCTAATTGACCAAAAGGATATTATTAATGATTTTAGAAAAATGTTAATTCGAGTTGATCGTTCGAGATCACCACTTTTAATTAATGAAGCGGGAGAGGTTAAAACATTTCCGACTAAATCGCGTTGGAATAGTGAATACAATTATAGTTGGATTGTTGGTCAGCGTGCCTTGGATGAAGTAAAGGGATTAAAAAAGGTAACTCATTTAATCCTTACTTTTGATCCTGATATTGTAAAACAGATTATTCCTGATTGGTGGTTTCTAGGATTGGAAGCTTATCTTGCTGTAGTTGGCGGATTTTTTGTTTCTGATTTCTTGCGTAAATTAAGAATGCATAAAAAGAAGCATAGTGAGCCAAATAATTTTATTACATGGGTAATGGAATTTACAGAAAAGGGAATGGTTCATTTTCATTTGTTGTTTTATGGTTCATGGGTGGCGAAGATTGAGGATTTAAGTAAGTTCTGGCCTTACTCACAGCCTAATGGAATAAGATTTGGAAAACGGATAAAACATCATGACAACGGTGCTGTTCTAGCAAGTTATTTGACGCGATACATTACACAGTCTTTATCACCTATGGATGATGTTGATAAGAAGATAAAAGATAAAATGAAATTAATAAGGGCTTTGTTATGGCTTTATAGAAAGCGTCTTTATAATATGCGGCATAAAATAAGAAATTCTGACGGTGAATATACTTTAGGAATCGGGCGCGAACATTTTATTAATCCTGTGAAGTGGCAAAAATATGTGCCGCCGTTTGAAATTCTTGGTGATGATTTTGAAAGAGAATTTGAGGGATTTAAAAATAGTCATGAATATTCGTAGAAAAAGAAATGAATTAAATTATTGCTTACACCTACAAAGTTTTGGTAGTAGAGTATTTGTCAGAATTAAGGATTACTGGTTAAAAGGTTCAATAAAAAATTCGCCGGGCACGGTTCAGCTGCTGATTAAAATTCGACTTCAAAATTCTGCTCTGCAAAAACGACATACCTTTGCTGTTTTTGCAATCATTTCTCCACATCGAGGACAAGGAATTCTCTCGATGTCGTTGGTAATTTGTGCTTCATCTGTTGAGGATGGAGCAAACAGTTTCACCAACTCCATCAATTCTTGCACCTTGGCCTTATTGCTAAATTCTTGAGTGATCGACGTGAGCGTAGATATTGCGTTTACAATCAGGGTTGAAGTTCCGTTTTTGTCAATTGCTTCAATAGATGTGAATCGGCATGCAATAATGACCCACCAATAGGCAAAATCGGCATTCAAAGTTGACCCAGGCCTGCAAGCCTTCTATTCTGCCATAAATATGGGAGAAGGAGGCAGAAAGGGATGCTCACGGTGGAAACTATTCGGAAGATACGGTTATCAGTACATAGAGATGGCAAATCGATTCGTCAAACGTCAAAAGATCTTCATCTATCACGGAACACAGTCAGAAGAGCAATCAGGAGTGGAGAGACCCTTTTCCAGTACGAGCGCCAGAAACAGCCAATTCCTAAGCTGGGACCGTTTATAGAAATGCTTGACGGTAAACTGGATGAGGACGAGAAACTGCCGAAGAAACTAAGGAGAACGGCACAGATTCTTTTTGAGGATATTCAACTGAACGGTTATGAGGGCGGCTATGACAGTGTAAGGCGGTATATTCAGCGATGGCGCAATGAGCGGAAGATCTCAACGGGAGGTGTATATATACCGCTGAGATTTGAACCAGGGGAAGCATTTCAGTTTGACTGGAGCCATGAATGGGTAGAGATAGGCGGGGCGAGTTTAAAGGTAAAGGTTGCCCATCTGCGGTTATGCTACAGTCGCTATTTTCTTTGCATAGCCTACCCCAGAGAAACCCAGGAGATGGTTTTTGATGCCCATATAAAGGCTTTTGAGTTCTTCGGAGGCGTGTGCAGGAGAGGCATCTATGACAACCTCAAGACGGTTGTTAACAAGATCATCGGAGGAAAAGAAAGGAACTTCAACAGCCGTTTCGTCCAATTCAGCTCCCATTATCTTTTTGATCCTGTAAGCTGCACACCGGGTGCGGGCTGGGAAAAGGGTCAGGTTGAAAACCAGGTAGGCTTAGCCAGAAGGAGATTTTTCATTCCCAAGATCAAGGCCAGGGACTTCAAGGAGCTCAACAATACATTAAAAGGACAATGTATCAACTGGGCAAAGAGCCATAAGCATCCGACATTTTCCGACAAGACGGTTTGGGAGGTGTACGAAGAAGAGAAGCCTTGCATGATCAGTCTGCCTCCCCCTTTCGATGGGTATGGGGAACGTCCTGCCAGGGTTACATCCAGTTCGCTTGTGACCTATGATCGTAACAGATACAGTGTTGATTGCAGTCAGACAGGCAGAATCGTACAAATAAGAGTATATGCCGATCGAATAATGATCGTCAGTGATGGCCGCGTCGTAGGAGAACACGAGAGGCACTTTGGAGAAAATAAGACGGTTTTTAATCCATGGCATTATGTTTCTGCCCTTGAACGGAAACCAGGCGCTTTACGCAACGGAGCTCCTTTCAAAGACTGGGATCTTCCCACGGGCATGGGAAACGTCCTCAACGGATTGCAAAACCGTTTTACCGACTGGGATCGTCAATTTGTGGCAATTCTTAATGCCGTACCTCTTTACGGTCTTGATGCCGTTGACAAGGCATGCGAAGACGCCTTGAAGATGAGAGCTGTAAGTAAGGAGGTCGTTATCAATCTTCTCAACAGGAATCAGGAAAAGGACTTTGCCGCGGATGTAGGCATTCCTCCCCACCTGATTCTGAAACAGGAACCAATAGCAGATTGCCGACGATATGAATCTTTAATGAGGGGGGACTGCAATGTTGCGTAATGAGATCATGGAGCTTATGGGAAAGCTGAAATTACAGGGCATGCAGTCCGTTTATGATGAAGCGTTGTCAAATGGACGAAAGAGCCGGTCAACTCCTGAGAAGATGATCTTAGAAATGCTTAAAGCCGAGGCCACTGAAAGGCATATAAGAAGCATCCGCTATCGAATGGGGCAGGCCAGGTTTCCTGCGCCCAAAGATATCGACAGTTTTGATTTCAAAGGGAGTTCGGTTGATAAAAACCAGATTCAATCATTGTATCAGGGGGATTTTATTGAACAGCATATCAATCTGATTTTCGTAGGCGGCACCGGTACCGGCAAGACACATTTGGCAACTGCAATAGCGGCGCAGGCCGTCAGGGATGGGAAAAAGTGCAAATTTTATAACCTGGTGGATTTGGCAAATGAGTTGGAACAGGAGAAAATGGCCGGATTTGCAGGAAAAATATCTGCACGACTGATTCGGTTTGATATGGTGCTGCTTGATGAACTGGGCTATCTGCCCTTCTCAAAAAACGGAAGCCAACTGCTCTTCCATCTCATATCCAAGCTCTACGAACAAACATCTATCGTCATGACAACAAACTTAACCTTTGGTGAATGGCCTCAAGTGTTTGGTGATGCCAAAATGACTACCGCAATGCTGGATCGCCTTACTCATCATTGTGAAATCATAGAAACCGGGAATGAAAGCTGGAGGATGAAACACAGGTCTTCATAAACATATATTTTTTACTCAGGGGTGGGTCAGTTTTGGACGCCGATGCTGGGTCTATTTTCAATGCCTATTGACATACAGGAGCTTCGCATGGAATACGAGGGACGAAGCACAGAAGGCGGCAGAGGATTTTCTCGGAAAGCTTAGGCGTGAAGTTAACCATCTTTCCGGCCCCGGCACTTCGTTCATTGATGCAGTGAATGAATTTTTAAAACATTCGGCGCATATAGGAAAATCTGAAAATAGGTTGAGAGGATTATATTCTAATTTTAAGAGCTTTCTTATTCCGTTCTTTGGAGATAAGCGGATTAAAGATATTACTCATCTTGATATTGATGCCTTTATTGATGCTCAGCTTAAACGAGATATAAAGAAAAAAACTATCCATCATTATGTGGCTGATTTAAACTCACTTCTGAACTGGGCTCTAAAAGTAGAAATCATTGATGTCAATCCGATGACAAAAGTAGTGAGAAAGAGAATCCGGCCAGACAAAATAATTAAAAAAGGATTTACACTGAAACAGATTCAAATATGTGAAGCAGAATTAAAGGGCGAAGAACTTTACTTCTTCCGGTTCTTGCTCTTTACAGGGGCAAGGCTGACAGAAGCACTTTCTTCACGTTGGGAAGATGTCGATTATGAAAAACGTGAAATAATATTAAGAGGAACTAAAACAGAGGAGTCATTGAGGTCAATAGAAATATGTAATGGTCTTTTTCAAGTTCTGAAAGGGCTAGAGGCTTATAAAACAGACTCTCCTTACATCTTCCACCATGACAATGGCAAACGTATCTTAAGAAGAGATAAACTATTTGTGAAGATTAGAAAAGCAACGGGAATTAAAATCACTGCAAAGGATTTAAGGGATGTCTTTGCTTCTACAATCACTATGGGGAGTGAAAACAACATGCCTGATATTAAGACGGTCAGCGAACTTCTTGGACATACGAATATTGCTACAACGCAAAAATATCTGTTCTCGTTCAAGCAAAAGAAAATGAAAGCTATGAGTGTCCTTGACAATGTGTATGGGGTAAGTATTAGCCCTGAAATTAGCCCTGAAAATAAAAAGGACTTAGAAAAATCCCTAAGTCCCTGTAATCATTGGTGGCGGTGCAGGGAATCGGACCCCGGACACTACGGATATGAGCCGTATGCTCTAACCATCTGAGCTACACCGCCTTTATGGGAAAAAAATTTCTTAAAAAGTTTTTTAATCGTGCGACGCTATATCTAAGTGCACAAATTTTGTCAATTACTTATTGAGCTGTATCCATCTTATACACGACTATCACACTTCTATCACTTAGAGAAGCGCCGACAGATTGCACCAATGCCAGCACAATCTCGGGCTTGCCGTCTTTATCGATATCCTTAATACAATAATCAGCCACGTAGCCGTTAATTTTCTTTGTGTGCCAGTTCTCCACCATTCCCATTCCATCCCATTCCAGATTGTATATTTCGCTGGCAGTAAAAAGTTTAAGATGTTTGAAAATACGGCCGCTGGAAGATAAATTTTTAACGATAATAATTTCTTTTTTACCGTCTTTATTTGTGTCAAAAGTGAGAATACGTAAATTGGCATAGGCGTATCTTTCCTTATCGCTGTCTGTAGGATTGGATTTGTTTTCAATATTTTCCAAGTAGTTATTGCTGCCACCATATACGTCATCACTTTTCCAAATAAGTTCGTCACTAGTGAAACCAATGGAGGTGAGACGGCTCAAAGGTTTAGTCGTTTTTTCTGTGATGTATAAATAGTCCAAATCATCCAAGGCAATTATTTTATCACTTCCACCAATTCCAAGATTATCGATAGTCAGTCCATAAATAGACAAGCCCAAAGGTATTTTCATTTTTTGATCGGAAACATACTTGCCATCCCTCCAAACAATTTCATAAATTGGTGTATCAAATGGTTTTCCCAGACCGTATCCCTGACCCAGAAGTAGTGGGCCGGAAGAGGTATCGATTACACGTAAAAACCAACGTATATCGGATGCAATTTTTACATACTTACCATCCTTAAATTCCAGAACAAAAGAATCCAGTAACGCATCGTTTAATGATGTTACGATTATCTGAGGCATACCGTCGTGATTTATATCGGCAACATCTACTGCTACATAATTATCATAAGAATTCCCTTTAATTTTCTGTAATAATCTCAGTTCTTTTTCCGCTTTTTGATATATGTAAACGGTATTTTTATCGATTGCAACTATCTTGTTTATACCATCGTTATTTACATCTCCTATCGCCATTCCTTTAAATTCGGTAGGAATTTTTTGGCTCATCCAAAATTCTTTTCGATTAATAGGTTCCGCTGCGTTGATAAATTCAGGATTAATTACTGATGTCAAAGTTCCTTTCTTACTATCCGATTTCATTTTCGCAATTATTTGTGATTCACGGGACAAAGCCGGAGGCACTTGAGGGGGGACAGGAGAAACGGGCGCAGGTGCGGGCGCGGAAACAATCGGTGCGCTTGCTTGCGGTGTTGCGCCGAGAATATGTTGAACAACATTTTGGGAAAAATCATTGATTTTGGGAATTACTTCATCAAGACTTTGCGATTGAGTAAAAATGCCTATATCAGATTTGGAAGTGGCAATATCAACAAGTTTTCCGTCAATGCTGATACTATTGCCAATTTTAGTAATACTTCCCCAAACGACATAATCGGAATTTAATTTTTTGCCAAGATTATATACATCGGTTTTAGTTATGCTTTTTATTTTAGATTTCTTAAGCTCTTCCATGACAAGATTTTTATCGGTGACATTGATTTTATCGGGAACGGAAAGACGTGAGGAAAGCATTTCTTCTATTCCTTGTTTAACATAATCGATATTTTCTGCGCTGTTTAGTGTAAAAGGTAAAACGGTTACCGTGTATTTATCCTTTGCCCAAAGTGAACCGGTAGCCAGCAGAAGAATAACCAAACAAAATATGTATAGAAAAAATTTTCGCATATTTATCTCCTTTTAATACCGTAAATATTTATAGTCAGGCGTATCTAACATTTAAAAAGTGATAATTCAAGAATGATTTGAGAATGTAAAATTAATCAGTGAAACGACTGATATTATTACATTATTAGTTTAAGCTTTCAGCGGAATGACGTAAAACAAAACGGCGCAGAAATGACAAACGCTGCCGGAGAGGACAAATAAATGCCAAATTGCGTGATTAAATGGAAGTTTTCCCCATGCATAAAGGATGGTTCCCAGCGTATATGCCAGCCCACCACAGATTAATTATTAATTCTTGACTGATTGATAGAAATCGTAATAATAATAAGGTCGACTGGACGGTAAAAGAAGCCTGTCATGTACAGATAAAATAATTAGAGGAGATAAACGTGATACCTAGATATTCCCGCGAGATAATGACAAAGATTTGGAGCCCGGAGAGCAGATATCAAAAATGGCTGGATGTGGAAATATTAGCTTGTGAGGCGATGGCTAAGCTGGGCAAAATACCCAAAAGCGCACTAAAAAATATTAAAAAAAATGTTTCGATAAACGTCGAGCGGATTGATGAGATCGAAAAGACTACAAAGCATGATGTAATCGCTTTTTTAACTTCCCTAACGGAAAAGGTGGGTGAGGACGGACGTTTTATTCATATGGGCATGACTTCTTCCGATGTGCTGGATACCGCATTTGCTGTTCAATTAAAAGAATCGGCTGAAATTTTACTGGAAGATATTGATAGGTTATTGACAGTTTTAAAGAGGAGAGCCTACGAAAATAAGAATACTATAATGATCGGCAGGTCACATGGAATTCATGCAGAGCCGATTACTTTTGGCCTGAAGTTGGCTTTATGGTATCAGGAAATGCAGAGAAATCGCCAACGTCTTGTACGAGCAAAAGAATCTGTAAGCTATGGTAAAATATCCGGTGCCGTGGGCACATTTTCATTTATCGATCCTTTTATGGAGGAATACGTTTGTGGCAAGCTTGGTTTAAAACCCGCGCCAGTATCTTCCCAGATCGTTCAGCGTGACCGCCATGCGGAATTCTTTACCACACTGGCGATTATCGCCTCGTCAATAGATAAATTTGCGCAGGAGATAAGACTGCTGCAAAGAACAGAAGTGAGGGAGGCTGAAGAATATTTTTCACCTGGACAGAAAGGTTCTTCGGCTATGCCGCATAAACGCAATCCAATTCTTTCAGAGAATCTGTCTGGCTTGGCCAGATTGGTGCGTTCCTATGCTATTGCCGCTCTTGAAGATATTGCCCTCTGGCATGAAAGGGATATCAGTCATTCTTCCGTGGAAAGAGTTATCGGGCCGGATGCCACAATCGTTCTTGATTTTATGTTGTTTAGGTTTACGAACATGATAGATAAGCTTTTAATCTATCCGGAGAAAATGATTTATAATCTGAATATGACCCACGGTGTTATTTTTTCACAAATGGTTTTGTTGGCTCTTATTGAAAAGGGCATAACCAGAGAGGACGCATACGCCGTCGTACAGAATAATGCGATGAAATCCTGGAATGAAGGTTTGGAATTCAGAGATTTGCTGGGAAATGATTCCACGGTAACCAAGTATCTGAAGAAGAAGGAATTGGCGGCAATTTTTAATGTAAATAATTTCTTGAAGAATATAGATTTTATTTTTAATCGCGTGTTCGACAATAAGGAATAAATTTATTCTTTGACAATAATTGTATCTTTTTTAAATTCATCGCGGGTGTCGGGGTAATCTATATTATAGTGTAAACCACGGCTTTCTTTTCTGAGAAAAGCACTCCGGACGATCAATTTGGCTACGGTGGTAATATTGCGCAATTCTATAAGATCTTTTGTAACTTTGAAATTCCAGTAATATTCGTCAATTTCTTTCTGAATAAGATCGATTCTGCGGGTCGCTCTTTCCAATCTTTTGTCCGATCGGACGATTCCTACATAATTCCACATGCATCTCCTGATTTCATCCCAGTTGTGCGTAACTACAACGCTATCATCGCTTTCCGTGGTTCCGCTGGGGTCCCACGGAGCTATGAAGGCATTGCTATGTTTCATTTTTTCATAGTGTCGGGAAATTTCGGTATAAACACGATGTGAGTAGACGACAGCTTCCAGTAAAGAGTTGCTGGCCAGACGGTTAGCTCCGTGCAATCCGGTGCATGAAACTTCACCACAGGCGAAAAGATTGGCGATGGATGTCTGGCCGTGATAGTCAACGGCAACACCGCCGCAGATGTAATGAGCGGCGGGAACGATGGGTATAGGATCTGAGGTTATATCGATGCCGTAATCAAGGCATTTTTTATAGATGTTGGGAAAGCGGTTGATGAGAAAATCACGCTCCAAATGAGTTACGTCCAGAAGAACATATTCATCTCCTGATTGTTTTATTTCCGTGTCAATTGCTTTGGCGACAATATCACGGGGAGCGAGGCTATTCATGGGATGATATTTTTCCATGAAAGTTGATCCGTTCTTTAATCTGAGGATTCCCCCTTCACCGCGCACAGCTTCGCTGATCAGAAAAGCTTTGGCTGCAGGATGATAAAGACAAGTCGGATGGAACTGAATGAATTCCATATTGGCGATCTTGGCGCCGGCGCGATACGCCATGGCCAATCCATCTCCCGTTGCGATATCCGGATTTGTTGTAATAAGATAAACCTTTCCGGCTCCTCCTGTGCACAAAATAGTATATTTCGCGCGATAAGTATGAACTTCATTTTTATTTATATCAAGAACGTAAGCTCCCAGACAATGTCCGGTTTTATCAGATTCATCTTTCTTTATGATCAGATCAATGCCGATGTGGTTTTCGTAAATGCAGATATTTTCTAAATGGGAAACTTTTTCATTTAGTGCCCGCTCGATTTCCTGGCCGGTGAAGTCTTTGGCGTGTAAAACCCGTCGATGATTATGGCCGCCTTCACGGCCAAGATCGTAAAGGTTGGGGTTTGTTTCCGATTTTGTAAAATTTACGCCCCAGTCAACCAGCTCTTGAATTCGGGGAGGGGCTTCTTTGACGATGAATTCGACAACATCTTTATTGCAAAGACCGCCGCCGCAAATTAGGGTGTCGTGGATATGTTCGTCAAAACTATCTGTTTTATCGGTAACGGCGGCAATTCCGCCTTGAGCGTAATTGGTATTAGATTCGGATTTTTCTTTTTTGGTCACTAAAGCGACGCTGCCTAGAGTCGAAGCTTTAATGGCCAGACTAAGGCCGGCAATGCCGCTACCCAAAATTAAAAAATCTGTTTTAAATTCCATCGCATTTCCCAAGCATATGAACACTTATAAAAGTTTATTTACAAATTGTCCTTGCTTTTATATAGATAATTATCTTTTTTAGCAAAGAGAAAAATGAAAGAAGAATTTTATGTTAGTTCTAGGAATTGAATCATCTTGTGATGAAACTGCGGCAGCGGTAATAAGCAGCGGGAAAATATGTTCCAATGTCATCGCCTCACAAATAACGGTACATTCTCCATATGGTGGCGTTGTGCCCGAAATTGCCTCTCGTAAACATATTGAGGCTATCAATTTCGTATTGAAACAGGCGTTGAATGATGCCTATATAACACTCCGGGAAATCGAAGGTATTGCTGTAACTCGCGGTCCCGGTTTGATCGGGTCTCTTTTAATCGGTTTGTCAACGGCCAAGGCTCTTGCTTATGCTTTAGATATTCCCTTCGTGGGTGTAAATCACATAGAAGGGCATATTGCGGCGGCATTTCTCGCTGAAAAAGCGCCGTCATTTCCTTTTATAGCTTTGGTTGTTTCCGGTGGGCATACCAATATTTACCGGGTAAAAGATTACCACAATTTTCAGTTGCTTGGCCAGACACGCGATGATGCCGCCGGAGAAGCATTCGATAAAGGGGCAAAACTTCTGAAGCTTGGTTATCCGGGTGGTGTGGTGATTGATAAAATGTCAAAAAACGGCAATCCGCAGGCATTAATTTTTCCCCGGGCGATGAAAGACTCACCTGATTTCAGCTTCAGCGGTTTGAAGACTTCCCTGCTGATAATGTTAAAAAAACGCGGCTGCGATTTTCCGGAAAGTCAACTTCCTGATATAGCAGCCAGCTATCAAGAAGCGATAGTAGATGTGCTGGTGGAAAAAACAATAAAAGCAGCTCAAGATAATGATGTTAATCGGATCGTTGTCTGCGGCGGAGTCGCAGCCAACGGCAGGCTGCGCGAGAGATTCACGGCGGCAACAGCCGCCCTAAATATGGAATTGTTTATACCACCGGCAATATTATGTACGGATAATGCGGCAATGATTGCGGCTATCGGCGAAATTATGCTCAAAAACGGCCAAAGAGATTCGCTGGATTTAAATGCCGTTTCCCGCTGGCCTTTAGCATAACCTTAATCGTATATTTTTTCTACACGAGAGAAATAGCCATGAGTTCACCTAAGGAAATAATTCATCGTTACGGCATTAAACCACGCAGACGGCTGGGACAATCATTCCTGATAGAAAAAAATATCATCAGAAAAATTGCCGCAATCGCGCAGGTGACAAAGAATGATATAGTTGTAGAAATTGGAGCGGGAATTGGTGTCTTAACAGAAGATTTAGCACAAAATGCCGCAAAAATAATAGCCGTTGAACTGGATGATAAGTTAGTTGAAGTATTGAAAGATAAGTTATTGAAATATAACAATATACAAATATATTCTGGTGATATTTTGAAATTCGATTTCGGAGAAATTGCAAGGGATGGAAGCAAGAAAATTAAAGTTATCGGCAATGTTCCGTATAACATTTCCTCTCCGGTATTGTTTCATTTATTGTCTTTCCGGAATTTGATAGATTCCTTTGTCTTAATGCTGCAAAAAGAAGTGGTTCAGCGGCTGGTAGCATCTCCGTCTGGCAAGGACTATGGAGTGCCTTCCGTGATTTTACAAATGTTCGCTGAGGTAGAAAGAGTATTAGATGTTCCGTCTAGTTGTTTTTATCCGCGTCCTAAAGTAGAATCATCAGTAATGAAAGGGTTTTTCTTGGAAAGGCCTTTAATGGAACTTGCGGATGAAGACTTCTTTATGAAATTGGTCAGAGACGCCTTTGCACAGCGCAGAAAAACACTGATTAATAATTTGAAGAAATCAAAGTTATTGGAAGGAGTTTCAGAGGTCGATATAAAAAAGGCGCTGGATATAGCTGGTATCGACGGCAAACGACGGGGGGAGACTCTTTCCATAGAAGAATTTGGACATCTGAGTAACCTTTTATTCTGTTTATAAAAATTCATCCGCACCAAATCTTAAAAATCAGTTGACTAACAAGAGTCTAAATATTAATGCTTTTCTCATATTAATCGATTGGATAAAAATGAAAAATAAATATTTATATATTCAAACATTTGGTTGTCAAATGAATGTTCATGATTCGGAGCAGATGGCTGCTTTGCTGGCCGGTAGCGGTTACAAATTGACCGAGAATATCAGGTTGGCCGATTTAATATTGCTCAACACTTGCTCTATCAGGGAGAAAGCAGCGCACAAAGTCTACAGTGAATTGGGAAGGATCAGCAAACTTAAAGAACAGAATCCGGAATTGATTATCGGCGTGGGAGGTTGTCTGGCGCAGCATCTGGGAACAAAATTTCATAAAAAAGTTGCATATCTGGACTTTGTTTTCGGCACACACAACATTCATCGTTTGCCTGAACTGGTTGCCGCTATAAAAAAGAAAAAAGAAAAGATAACCGAGATTGATTTTCATAAGTCGTTAAATTCCATCGGCGTTTTTGCTCCGCCCCCAAAGGACGCCGTTAGTGCTTTTGTCACAATCATGCAGGGATGCAACAATTTCTGCGCATACTGTGTGGTTCCTTTTCTGCGTGGTCCGGAGATGAGCAGACCACCTGATGATATAATCGAGGAAATAAAAAAACTTACACATTATGGTATCAAAGAAGTCACTCTTTTGGGACAAAATGTTAATTCTTACGGCAAAATGCTGCCTAATAGATTTATTTTCGCTTCTTTGATTAAAGAAATCGGTAAAATTTCCGATATCGAACGAATCAGATTTACCACATCACACCCACGCGACCTCTCTGACGAATTGATAAACTGCTTTGCGGAAGAGGAAAAATTATGCGAACATATACATCTTCCGGTGCAATCAGGATCGAACCGGATATTGGCATTAATGAACAGGGGTTATACCATTGAAGAATACATGAAAAAAGTTAATCGTTTACGTGCATTAAATTCACTGATAAGTATTACATCGGATATTATTGTTGGTTTCCCGGGTGAAACGCAAAAGGATTATCAAGAAACCATTGACATGATGGAAAAAATCAGGTTTGATTCTTTGTTTTCATTTAAGTATTCTGAAAGAGAAGGGACTGCGGCGCAAAAGTTAGAGGGAAAAGTTGATGAAGTTGAAAAGTTGAGGCGGCTCGAGCAACTGCAGATGCTGCAGGATCAATACACACTGGAAAAAAACAAAGCGTTGGAAGGCAGCAGACAGAGATTATTAGTTGAAGGTAAAAGCAAAAATTCTGATAATGATTTAATGGGACGAACCAGCTCCTGGAGAATTGTTAACTTTAAAGGTGAATTGGAATTGATCGGCAAATTGGTTGATGTGAAAATAACAAAAGCATATTTACATTCGTTAAGAGGAAAATTGATTAGGGAGGTTGGTCATGTTAATTGAAATGAAGGTTTCTGGATTGACCATAGATCCTATTACCAATACACCAATCGTGATATTGAAAGATGTACACGAAAATAAAGCCATCCCGATCTGGATTGGTTTGTTTGAGGCCAGCGCTATTGCTACGGAACTGGAAAAAATTGTTTTTCCCCGGCCTATGACCCATGATTTGTTTAACGAATTTTTGAAATCTTTAAACGTGAAGGTTGATAGAATTGAGATTGCTGATATTCGCAGTAATACTTTTTTTGCTAATATTTATTTTAGCAGGGAAGGGCAGAATTTTACAATTGATGCGCGTCCCAGCGATGCCATTGCTATAGCGCTGCGTGCAAATGCGCCAATATTTGTCGATGAAGAGGTCATTGAAAAATCGCGCAATGTTGATTTTGGTATTAAACTCAGTGATCTGGATAAATTAAAAGATGAGAAAATTAAAGAATTTCTGGAAAATCTTTCAGCGGAGGATTTCGGTAAGTATAAGATGTAATGAGTCCCAAGTTTCAGAAGCGAAGCGCACTGAAATTTACTGGACGAATTATCCCCTGAGCGAAGCGAATGGGGATTTGAGACTCGCTGACTATAGGAAGTGTTAGTCGAATTGGTACAAATACTATGGGAAACATCATTCAAGATTTCCAAATTTATTTGAAAGTGGAAAGAAATGTTTCTACGCATACGCGAGCGGCTTATATTTCCGATATTCAGGAATTCGCTCGCTTCCTGCATGATAACCATTTCATAAAAAGCCAGGATGAAATAATTAAAGTCGAACCGGAAAATATTCGGGAGTACTTAAGCTACCTATACCGTCAAAAGGTAAAAAAAGTTACGGTTAACCGCAAGGTATCGTCACTGAGATCTTTTTATAAATACGTATTGCGTACCGGTAAAATAAAAAATAATCCTGCGGAAATGATTCAAACATTAAAAACGGAAAAATATATGCCTAATTTTCTTTCTGTAGATGAGATCTTTGAGCTTCTGAAAGAACGAGAAGAGAGTTCGGTTTTGAGTTTGCGTAATCGAGCCATGTTGGAAATATTTTATTCATCAGGATTACGCCTCAGTGAATTGGCGGGATTGGACTTAATTGATCTTGATTTTAATCAAAAACTCGTTAAGGTGAGGGGTAAAGGAAGAAAAGAAAGAATAGTTCCAGTAGGCGAGACAGCCTTAAAAGCTGTTCAGGATTATTTAGGAAAAATCGGAGAAATGAGAAAAGATACAAGTGGTGATATTTTAAAAAAACCATTATTTTTAAACGCTCGGGGTGAAAGAATAACAACAAGAAGTATTGCCCGGATAGTTAATGAGGTAACCAGAAAAAGCGGTATAGGCCGCAAAATAAGTCCGCATGCATTGAGACACAGTTTTGCCACGCATCTTCTGAATGCAGGAGCGGATTTACGGTCGATTCAGGAATTGCTGGGGCATGAGAGCCTTTCGACGACACAAAAATATATAGCGGTAAATATTAATCGTATAATGGAAATTTACGACAAAGCTCACCCGCGTAAATGAGACTAAGGCTTTTTCAAGGCGAAGCCACCGAAAAAGCCTTAGTCTCATTTATTGCTTTTGAGCGAAGCGAGAAACGGGGAAAAGAGTTAGAGAGAATATTTGGTTGTTTTTGAGGAGAAAAAATGAACATAAAAGGTACCACAATATTAGCAGTCAAGCATAAAGGCAAGGTAACTGTAGCGGGTGACGGCCAGGTTACGTTGGATACAACAATATTAAAACACGGAGCCCGCAAGGTGCGACGCCTTTACAACGATGAAGTTATTGTTGGTTTTGCCGGTGCTACAGCGGACGCATTTACTTTATTCGACCGGTTTGATCAAAAGTTGGAGCAATACAACGGCAATTTACTGCGAGCGGCGGTGGAATTAACAAAAGATTGGAGGACGGACCGTGTTTTAAGACATTTAGAGGCATTGATGATCGCCGTAAACAAAGATAAATCGCTGATTATTTCCGGCAATGGCGATGTCATTGAAGCCGATGACGATGTTATGGCTATCGGGTCTGGTGGACCTTTTGCGCAGGCGGCGGCCCGTGCGCTGGTGCGTCACAGCAATCTGTCATCGTCAGAAATCGCTAAAGAGGCCATGAATATAGCGGCGGAAATTTGTATTTTTACTAATGACCATGTAACATTGGAAGAAATAGATGTTAATATGGAAACAAAGGAAAGAAAAAACAGTAAAGATAAGGGGAAAAAATAAAGTATGTATAATAATGGGTTAACACCCCGCGAAATAGTGGAAAAATTAGATCGGCACATAATCGGTCAGGCTGATGCTAAAAGGGCTGTGGCCATTGCGCTGCGCAACAGATGGCGCAGGCAAAATGTGTCGGAGGATCTGGCTGATGAAATTTCGCCTAAAAATATTATCATGATCGGTTCTACCGGTGTAGGCAAAACAGAAATCGCCCGCAGGTTGGCCAAACTCGATAATTCTCCTTTTTTAAAAATAGAAGCATCCAAATTTACGGAAGTTGGCTATGTAGGACGCGACGTCGAATCCATGATCCGGGATCTTGTGGAATTGTCCCTGAATATGGTTAAATCGGAAGAGCAGGAAAATGTTCGAACGAGAGCGGCAGAAATTGCGGAGGAAAAATTACTTGATCTGTTGCTTCCTCCGCGCCCTAATGAAAAAATGGTTAGCGATATGTTGACCAATTCCGATGACACGGATTTAAAGGATCGAAATGCTGAAGATCGGGGACAGAAGTCTGATACCACACGGGAAAAATTAAGGCACTTGCTTAAGGAAAACAAACTCGACAATCGGTTAGTTAATCTGGAAGTTACCGAAACCAGAAGCGGCCCCATGGTCGAAATATTTTCCGCTGCGGGAATGGAAGATATGGGGCTAAATGTAAGAGACATGTTGGGAAATGTATTTCCGCAAAAAAAGAAAGTTAAAACGGTAAAAGTGCCGGAAGCCCTGGAAATATTGGAGGAAGAAGAAGCACAAAAATTAATCGATATGGATAAGGTGACGAAGACAGCGCTGGAAAGAGTTGAGCAATCGGGTATAATTTTTCTGGATGAAATTGATAAGATTGTCGGCAGTGACGCTTCCCATGGACCGGACGTATCACGTGAAGGCGTGCAAAGAGATTTGCTGCCTATCGTGGAAGGATCCAACGTTAACACCCGCTATGGAATGGTCAAAACAGATCACATCCTTTTTATTGCCGCGGGCGCGTTTAGTTCTTCCAAGCCTTCCGACTTGATTCCGGAATTACAGGGACGTTTTCCCATCCGTGTCGAGCTTGATTCGTTGGGTAAAGAAGACTTTATCCGTATTTTAACCGAGCCCAACAATGCTTTAGTAAAACAATATACTGAAATGATGGCGACGGAAGGCTTAAAATTATCATTTACGGAGGAAGCCATAGCCTCCATTGCGGAAGTAGCGACAGTAGTCAACGAAAGAACGGAAAATATCGGCGCCAGAAGGCTCTATACAATTATGGAAACGTTATTAGATGAAATTTCTTTTGAAGCTCCTGACATGCAAAAAAAAGAAATAATAATAGATGCCAAATATGTAGAAGGAAAACTCAACGAAATAATAGAAGATGAAGATTTGAGCCGGTATATTCTTTAATGGAGTTGAAAATGGAAAATATTCAAAATTCGATGGAAAGGGCCGAGATACTGCTGGAAGCCCTACCTTACATCAAGAGATTTTATAATAAGACAATCGTCATCAAATACGGCGGTCATGCCATGATTGATGATGAGTTGAAAGATAAGTTTGCCCAGGATGTGGTCATGATGAAATATATCGGCATCAATCCGGTTATTGTTCATGGCGGTGGTCCGCAAATAGGGACATTGCTTAAAAAGCTCGGTAAAGAATCAAAATTTATACAAGGAATGCGGGTTACTGACGAAGAGACCATGGATATTGTGGAAATGGTCCTAGTAGGTACGGTAAACAAAGAAATCGTTGGTTTAATTAACAGGCATGGCGGGAATGCAGTGGGCTTGAGCGGCAAAGACGGCAATTTGATTAATGCAGAAAAGTATTATTTGAATGAAGAAAAAGCGAAGCACACGCCGCCGGAAATTATCGATATAGGTCTGGTGGGGAAAGTGAAGACTATAAATTCGGAATTAATAGTGTCGCTTAGCCATAGTTCATTTATTCCGGTAATCGCTCCCACGGGAATCGGTGATGCAGGAGAGACCTATAATATCAATGCGGATGTGGTTGCCGGAGAAATCGCGTCAGCCCTGCAAGCGGAAAAACTTTTGCTATTAACTGATGTGCCGGGTGTGCTGGACAAAAATAAAAAGCTAATCAATACTATGACCAATAAGGAAGCTTTGAAATTAATTAACGATGGTATTGTTGAGGGAGGTATGTTTCCTAAAATTAAATGCTGCCTGAAGGCACTTAAAGGAGGAGTAAAAAAGACCCATATAATTGACGGGCGTTTAAAGCATGCGATTCTTTTGGAAATATTTACTGATAAAGGAATAGGAACGGAAATAGTTTTGTAATTAATTGAGAAAGATATGTAAAAAATGAAAGAAAAAGAAATAATAGATTTGGCCGATGAAAATATAATGAATACCTACAAACGCTTTCCGATAGTTCTCGTGAAAGGTTCAGGCGCAAAGGTATGGGATGTCAATGGCAAGGAATATATTGATTTTGTCGCCGGGATAGCAGTTTGCAACCTTGGTCACTCCCATCCGCAGGTCATTGCAGCGGTAAAGGAACAGTTAGAAAACTTAACGCATGTTTCTAATTTATATTATACAGAACCGCAGGCTCAACTGGCATGTCTGCTCGTGGAGAATTCTTTTGCGGATAAAGTTTTTTTCTGCAACAGCGGCGCGGAAGCAAACGAGGCGGCAATTAAACTGGCACGAAAATATGCCCATGAAAATATGGGTCCGGATAAATTTGAATTGATAACCATGAAGAATTCCTTTCATGGCCGGACCATGGCCACAATCACGGCTACCGGACAGGAAAAATTTCAATTTGGATTTACGCCGTTGCTGGAAGGTTTTACTTATGCGCCTTTCAATGATTTACAGGCTTTGGAAGCGGCAATTTCCAATAAAACTTGCGGTATAATGGTGGAGCCGATTCAAGGAGAGGGCGGTGTAAATATTCCTGATAATAATTATTTGGCTTCTGTGCGGGATATTTGCCATCATCATGAAATTTTGTTAATTCTCGATGAAGTTCAGACCGGAATTGGCAGAACGGGAAAACTTTTTGCATATGAAAATTCCGGGATAAAACCGGATATAATGACTTTGGCAAAAGCTCTGGGTAACGGTTTTCCCGTGGGCGCAATGTTGACGACAGATAAGATTGCCAAAGCTTTTGTCCCCGGTAATCATGCTTCTACTTTTGGCGGCAGTCCTTTGGCTATGGCTGCGGCAAACGCGACTGTAAAAGAGATGTTGCAAGGAGGAATATTAGAACACTGCCGGGAAATGGGCGGTTATTTTTTATTACAATTGCAGAACCTGCAACAAAAACATAAGATCATTAAAGAAGTCAGGGGAAAGGGCTTGATGCTTGCGGCCGAACTCATTATAGAAAGCAACGATATTATAAATGAATGCATGCATAAAGGATTGCTCATCAATTCTGCCGGCAGCAAAACTCTGCGTTTTGTGCCGCCGTTGATTATTACTACTCAGGACATCGATCAAGCGATAAAAGTGCTTGATGAAGTTATGGAGGGTAAATGAAGAAAGATTTATTAAGTATTTATGAACTGGAAACGGCGGATTTTGACATAATCTGGAAAAAAGCGGCAAGACTGAAGAAACTCTTAAAAGAGGGAAAAGAGCACGCATCCCTTAAAGGAAAAACACTGGGGATGATTTTTGATAAATCTTCCACCCGGACAAGGATATCCTTTGAAGTAGGCATGTATCAATTAGGCGGGATTGCATTATTTTTAAATTCCCGTGATACACAAATAGGTCGCGGCGAAATTATTTCCGATTCCGCCCGCATGATGTCGCGTTATTTAAACGGAATTATGATCAGAACTTTTGCCCAGGACAGTGTGGAAGAATTTGCCCGTTTTGCTTCAATTCCGGTAATTAATGGTTTGACCGATCTTTTACATCCCTGTCAAATCTTGAGCGACTTGTTTACTATAAAGGAAAAGAAGGGATCTTATGATAAGTTGAAGATAACCTATATAGGCGACGGCAACAACGTTGCCAATACTTTGATTGAAGCTGCTTCCAAATTGCCAATTAAATTAGCATTAGCTTGTCCTGAAGGTTATGATCCTGATATGAAAATACTGGCTAAAGGGAAGAAAGACGCAAAAGAAGGTATTACCCTTTATCGGGACCCATTGGAGGCCGCAAAAAGTGCCGATGTTTTGTACACGGATGTATGGGCGAGCATGGGACAAGAATCCGAGCAGGAAGAGAGAAAAAAAGTATTTAAAAATTACCGGATTAACAAAAGAACTTTAAAAGAAGCGAAAAAAGATGCAATGGTAATGCATTGTCTGCCGGCGCACCGCGGGGAAGAAATTTCTTCCGACGTTATTGACGGTCCGCAATCGGTGGTTATTGATCAGGCGGAAAATCGTTTGCATGTGCAAAAAGCTATTTTGGAAATATTATTTTAATAAGTTAGAAATTATTTTCTGCTTTATTTGGCGGAAAATAATTTCGTTAACGCATTTATCCCGTTTATCGGGGATAGGAGGAATAAATATTGTCACAAGCAGTTAAAAAGGTTGTATTGGCATATTCCGGTGGACTGGATACATCGGTAATTGTGCGCTGGTTGATCGAAACTTACAAATGTAAGGTAATCTGCTTTGCAGCAGATGTTGGACAAAAAGAGGAGCTGACTGGTCTGAAAGAAAAAGCAATTAATACCGGAGCGAGTAAAATATATATTGATGATTTAAGGGAAGAGTTTGCGCGGGATTTCGTTTTTCCAGCGTTGCGCGCCAACGCCATTTATGAAGGCACATATCTTTTAGGCACATCGTTGGCGCGGCCTTTGATAGCCAAGAGGCAAATCGAAATAGCGAAAATTGAAGGCGCGGATACCGTATCTCACGGCGCGACAGGCAAGGGCAATGATCAGGTCCGGTTCGAACTTACCTACTATGCTTTGAATCCGTCAATCAAAATTATAGCGGCTTGGAAAGATGCCAATTGGAAATTTGATTCCCGCGAATCAATGATTGATTATGCCGCAAAGCATAAAATTCCTATTCCTTTAACCAAAGCTAAACCGTATAGCTCGGATCGTAATCTTTTGCACATCTCGCATGAGGGTGGAATTCTGGAAGACCCCTGGGCGGAAGCCCCGGAAGATATTTTTGTGCTGACGAAGTCTCCTGAGGAGGCGCCGGATAAACCCACATACGTGGAAATTGATTTTAAAAAGGGGAATCCCGTGGCCGTCAATGGAAAAAAGATATCACCGGCAAAACTCATGGATTATATGAATAAGATAGCCGGCGCCAATGGCATCGGCCGCATGGATATGGTAGAAAATCGTTTTGTCGGAATGAAATCGAGAGGCGTTTATGAAACTCCCGGTGGCACTGTGCTCTGGGCGGCTCATCGAGCTGTGGAATCCATTACGATGGATCGTGAAGTAATGATTATGCGAGATTCTCTTATACCGAAATATGCCCAGCTTGTTTATAATGGTTTCTGGTATTCGCCGGAGATGAAAACTCTCCAGGCGTATATCGATGCGACGCAGGAAAATGTTACCGGCACCGCGAGAATGAAGTTGTATAAAGGAAACTGTATTGTTGTCGGACGCAAATCGCCTTATTCTCTTTACAGTGAGACATTTGCCACTTTTGAAAAGGATCAGGCTTACAATCAAAAGGATGCAATAGGGTTTATCAAGTTGAATGGATTACGTTTGATAATCCAAAATATTTTACGAAATAAAAGCTAATCACGCGGAGAAAATGCATGGCAATCAAAAAGAAACCATGGAGCGGCCGTTTTCAAAAACCCACAGCCCCAAATGTGGAAAAATTTACGTCTTCCATTCATTACGACCGGAGACTTTATCCTTACGATATTGAAGGTTCTGTTGCACATGCCATGATGCTGGCCCAGCAAAAAATAATATCCAAAAATGAAGCGGCCGAAATCGTCTCTGCTCTGAAAAATATATTAAAGGATTTAGAAAAAGACAAAATTACCTTTAGTCCGGCTGATGAAGATATTCACATGGCTATAGAAAAAGAACTGATCAAGCGCATTGGTGAGATCGGAGGGAAACTTCACTCAGCCAGGAGCCGCAACGATCAAATAGTATTAGATGTCCGGCTTTTCCTGCGTGCAGAAATTAAAAATATCCTTGTCCTTGTTACTGATTTGCAGGTACAGTTGATTAAACTGGCAAAAAGTGAAATCAAGACGATAATGCCAGGCTATACCCATATGCAAAAGGCTCAGCCGGTATTACTTTCCCACTATTTTCTTGCTTTCGGGGAAATGTTTACGCGCGATGTCCAAAGATTAAATGAATGTAAAAATAGACTAGATGTTTTACCTTTAGGAGCCGCTGCTTTGGCCGGTACGAGTCTGCCTATTGATCGCCGGCGGACAGCGAAAATATTAAATTTCCCGGCAGTCAGCAAGAACAGTATGGACACGGTTGCGGACAGGGACTTTATAGCGGAATTTATTTTTGCGTCATCTCTGGTCATGATGCATCTGAGCCGCTTCTGTGAAGATTTGGTTTTGTGGTCTTCGAATGAATTTGGTTTTGTCGAAATATCCGATGCCTATACCACTGGCAGCAGTATTATGCCTCAAAAGAAAAATCCAGATGTGGCGGAATTAATTAGAGGCAAAACCGCACGGATTTATGGTGATCTTTTTACGATAATGACTATTCTCAAAGGATTACCCATGGCTTATAATCGCGACTTACAGGAAGATAAGGAACCTCTGTTTGATGCCGTAGATACCGTAAAAGATTGTTTGGCAATCTTTACGGAAATGATAAGACATACAAAATTTGATGCAGTAGAGATGTATTTGGCTGCCAAGTCGGGATTTTCCACGGCGACCGATGTTGCGGAGTATCTTGTTGAAAAGGGTTTGCCTTTCCGCCGGGCGCACGAAATTGTCGGGGAAATCGTCGCTTATTGCCTAAAGAATAAAAAAGAATTGGAAAATTTAACTTTAAAGGAGTATCAGAAATTTTATAATGGGTTTACTCAAGATATTAAAGCAAAAATAAAACTGGAAAATGCAGTCAATTCACGTAAACATACAGGAGGAACGGCAGCGACTGAAGTGCTGAAAAGGATCAGGGAATTTGAAAAAAGTTACGGCAAAAAATAGCATATGTGCCTGTCTAATGACGGTGTTTTTTTTTACGGGTTGTGGTCTGAAAGAAAATCCGGTTTCCTTATCTGTGGCATCTGATCATCGGCAGATGGTGCAAAATATGAAAGCTGTTTCATCGGGTGATGCAGTAATATTAAAATGGGATTTCTACGATAAAGAAGAAAAAATTAATTATATTGCTGTCGAGAGAAGCGAAGTTGGCAGTGCCGGAAATGAATGCAAAGATTGTCCGAGGACATTCGAAAGAGTAGGTATTGTGCCGCTAAGAGAGATGAGGCTCGAAAATAAAAAAACCAGTATTCTTGGTTTTACTGATAAAAAAGTTGTGCGGGGAAAGATTTATAATTATCGCTTAATGCTTTGTGACAATTCCAGCGTTTGTTTGGAGGGGCCCTTAGCCGAAATTAATTTTAAATGATCAAACATAATATAAGGAGCCACGTTTATGTTTAAGGGAGCGATAGTAGCTATTGTTACACCTTTTAAAAACGGTCAGGTTGATGAGCAAGCTTTGCGTAATCTCATTGAATTTCAAATTGCTAATGGAACAGACGGTATTGTGCCTTGCGGCACCACCGGTGAGTCGGCGACTCTCACTCATGAAGAACACGATCGGGTTATTGAAATTACAATAGACGCCGTAAAAAAAAGAGTTCCGGTCATTGCCGGAACAGGTTCAAACAATACTACCGAGGCATTACGCTTGACCAAACATGCCTATGAAGCCGGCGCCGACGGAGCCCTCATCGTTTGTCCGTATTACAACCGGCCTACTCAAGAGGGGCTTTATCAGCACTTTAAAACTATAGCTGAAAGTATTCCTATTCCGATAATACCATATAATATACCCAGCCGCACCGGAGTGAATCTTATGCCGGAAATGGTTGCCAAACTGGCAAAAATAAAAAATATTGTCGGAATTAAAGAAGCGTCCGGTTCGATCAAGCAGATGAGTGATGTTGTTAATTTCTGCGACAAGGATTTTGCTGTCTTATCCGGTGACGACATTTTCACTTTGCCGTTGTTGGCAATAGGGGGCGCGGGTATTATTTCCGTTATCTCTAATGTGGCTCCCGCGGATATGGCAGGCCTTGTTGATGCTTTTGCAGCCGGCGATATGGTTAGGGCCAAAACTCTTCATCATAAGATGAGCGCATTGATCGATGCTCTTTTTATCGAAGTCAATCCCGTTCCGGTTAAAGCGGCGCTGGCACTTATGGGCAAAATAGAATATGAATATAGATTGCCTCTTTGTAAAATGACTGAGGCTAATTTTGAAAAACTAAGAAAAATTATGGTCAATTATGGCTTGATTTGATTATCTTGCCGTGAGTTAATAATTTAAGGAGATAATTTTATGGTTAAAGCTGTCGTTACAGGGGCGGGTGGAAGAATGGGCGGCAAAATTATCAGCCTCATTTCCACGACGGAGGACATCAGAGTTGTAGCAGCAGTAGAGATAACAGGGCACCCCATTGTCGGCCGTGATATAGGTCAGGGACTGGGATTGGGTAAGACGGGTATTTTGGCGTGCGACAAATTAACTGATTGCATTGATGATGCTGATGTTGTTATCGACTTTACAAATCATGAAGCTTCTATTAATTATTTAAAAATCGCCAGTGAAAAAAATCGCGCCATCGTCATCGGTTCCACTGGATTTACTCCAGGTGAAATGAAAATAATCAAAGACTTGGCCAAAAAAACACGTTGTGTATTAACTCCCAACATGAGCGTTGGCGTAAATGTGATGTTAAAAGTTCTGGAATATTGCGCGGGAGTTCTTAAAGATGATTACGATGTCGAAATTGTTGAAGCGCACCATCATTTAAAAAAGGATGCTCCCAGCGGAACGGCAATGCAAATGGCGAAAGTTATCTCTGAAAAATTGGGGCGCAATATGGAAGAGTCCGTGGTTTATTCACGAAGAGGCTTGATTGGTGAAAGAACTAAAAAAGAAATAGGAATACAAACAATTCGAGCCGGCGATATTGTAGGTGATCACACAGTCATATTTGGTGGAATCGGAGAAAGGCTGGAATTCACTCATCGTGCCCACAACCGCGACAACTTTGCCAAAGGAGCAATTCGCGCAGCCCAATGGATTGTCAATCAGGAAAACGGTCTGTATGATATGCAGGATGTTTTAGGATTAAGGGATAAGACTTAAAAAGGTTATATTAGGATTTGAACGGCATTATCTGTTATATTGGGATCGGTTCTAATTTGGGCGACGCTTTAAAAAACTGCCGACATGCTGTTGAAAGTCTTTCCCTGGTTAAAGGAATTGAGATAACAAGAGCCTCGTCTTTTTATAAAACTGAGCCTGTGGGTATTGAGAACCAAAATTTCTTCATAAATGCAGTTGTCGAAATTAAAACGGTTCTTTCTGCCCGTAACCTATTCCAGATGCTACAAAACATTGAAAAGTATATGGGCCGAGCAATGGAAGTGAAAGGTGGCCCGAGGATTATTGATCTTGATCTCCTTTTTTACGGACAGGAAAGGATTCAAGATCATGATTTGATAATTCCGCATCCGGAAATTTCAAAACGGCGCTTTGTTTTGGAACCAATATGCGAAATAGCTTCTTATTTTATTCATCCTGCTTTTGGAATTTCTATGCGCGGGCTGAAAGAGCGGTTAAGTGACAATAAAATGGTTGAAATGATCAGAGATTAAGAGTCAACCAGTAACGGAATATTATGTTTCGCTTTTTTTTATTTATAATATTAATTTATGTGCTGTATAAGATAATTCAGAATTTAGGCCAATTAAAACCGGTAAAAAAAGAAAATGATCAATTCAAATCAACGGCTATCGAGGGAGAAGACTTGGTTGAAGATCCTTTTTGTCATACTTATGTGCCTCTGAGCCAAGCCTTTAAAAAAGAAATATCTGGTAATTACTATTATTTTTGCAGTAAGCAATGTAGTGAAAAATATGAATTGGGTAAAAATAAGTAAACACAATAGGAGAATTTATGAAGTTTTTTATTGACACTGCTAATATCGAAGAAATTAAGGAAGGACTTAAACTGGGGATGGTGGATGGTGTTACCACCAATCCATCACTCATTGCTAAAGAGAAAAAAGGTTTTGACGTTGTTGTTAAGGATATATTGAAAATTGTAAAGGGGCCGGTAAGTTTGGAAGTTATGAGCATGGAGGCAAAAGCAATGTTTGCCGAAGGCCGAAAACTGACTCGTTTGGGAAATAATGTCGTCATTAAAGTGCCTCTTTCCACCGAGGGCTTGAAGGCAACAAGGATGTTTGCCGAGGCGGGTATTGATGTAAATCAAACTTTAATATTTTCTCCGTTACAGGCGCTGATGGCTGCGAAAGCAGGTGCGCGTTATGTCAGCCCGTTCGTAGGCCGTTTGGACGATATCGCTCATGATGGTATGGAACTGGTGGAACAAATTCTTACTATCTACGATAATTATGCTTATGAAACAGAAGTCATTGTGGCCAGCATTCGTCATCCGCGGCATGTTTTGGATGCTGCTATGATGGGCGCGGATATAGCCACTATTCCTTTTAAAGTAATAGCTCAATTGGTTCAGCATCCATTAACGGAAAAGGGAATAGAGACTTTTTTAAAAGACTGGGAAAAAGTGCCTAAAAAATAGATTTATTCGGCATTTTGATATTTTTTTGAAATATTTTCAACAGGCGTTAAAAATAATGATTTCAAAATATGAAACATTCAATTTACCCAACACTATAACATTGTTGAGAATTAGTGTAGTTCCCTTTCTTTTTGTGTTACTTTTGGAGCCCGGCGAATTCTGGAGCCTGATTTTAGCCATATTATTTGCTATAGCTTCGATTACCGATATCTTCGATGGTTACTTTGCCAGAAAATACAACTTAATTACAACAATGGGGAAATTCCTTGATCCTATTGCTGATAAACTCATTGTCAACACGGCGATGATTCTGATGATTCCTATCGGTAGGATACCGGCATGGATCGTAGCCATAACAATTATTCGGGATTTGATTGTCGATGTAATAAGAAGTATTGCCTCTTCCGAAGGTAATTATATCCAGGCAAGCAGTTTAGGGAAGCAAAAGACTTTGGCGCAAATTATAGCGGTAACTGCGCTGATGATCCATTATTCTATTTTCGGCATTGATGCCCATATTGTTGGAACGGTAATTCTCTATATCGCTTTATTTCTTACGATTTATTCAGGTATTGATTATTTTATAAAATTTTACCAAACCACAGTAAAGAAAGATAATCTTCATTACTAGCGAGGGGAAAAGAGATTTGCTATTTTATCTGCGAATATTCATAATTTCTATTGACAAGCGAAATCTATTTGTTATAGTCAGCGCCGCTTTTAATGAGCGGGCGTAACTCAGTGGTAGAGTGCTACCTTGCCAAGGTAGACGTCGACGGTTCAAATCCGTTCGCCCGCTCCATTTATTTTATGGCGGCATAGCCAAGTGGCTAAGGCAGCGGTCTGCAAAACCGTTATTCCCCGGTTCAAATCCGGGTGCCGCCTCCAAGATATAATCCCATTAAAGTCTTAAAAAGTGCAAAAACCCGTTAGAAATAGCGGGTTTTTGTTGTATATTCTATCAGATTTCAGTACATGTCGTTTTAAAAGAAGAAGGATTTCCTAATCCCGCACACTTCGTGTGTGGGACTGTTCGACTTACAAGTTTCAGTTTGCTTCGCTCCTGAAACTTGAGTCTCATCACCCCAGCAAATTACATTTGCGGGATAAGATCGACTAGCCAATTCCAATGTGTTTCACTTTTGGAATTGGAGTCTTATTAATCCTGCAAATCTTCGTTTGCAGGATAAGTTCGACTAATCAATTCCGCTGCACCATGCTTGCGGAATTGAAGTCTCCCTAATGATGGCCGTGTTTGGCTTTGGATTTCATTTCCGTGTATTCCGCACGCAGAGCGATATGATCCATATCTTCCATATCCTCCGCTCTTTTTACCCAGTCTTCGAATTGAATATCCACTCCGAAAATGCCGATCATTTCATCCTTATCGTTAACGAGAGGCGCGGAAACAGTGAAGCATAAAATACCGGTCATCTTGGAGATAAAGAAATCGGAAACATAAACCTTGCCCGTTAGCAGAGGCTTGATAAACCATTCCCGGTCGGATTGGTCGGTTCCTACTTCATAGTTTTCATATTTGGCGCGATCAGCTATATTCGTGATGTTCTTGGTGGTCTTCCGGCCATTCATATCAACAATGTAAGCAAACTGTATTGAAGGATGTTCATCAACGAAGCTTTGCATAAAAGGTTCTTGTTTTTCGGTATCCATCGTCTTCATCAGAGGATGTTCAATAATCTGATTGACCTCGTCAACCGCCGCCTTTTCCGCCATGAATTTAATCTTTTCCAATTCCGACATAAAGTATTCCGGCAGATACAGGCGCACTCTTTTTTCCATTTCTTCAGGAGAAATCGAGGTGATCCGGCCTGATTCATACTGTTCCGTTACCCATTTATGAATTTTGGAAATTGCCGGATGCCTTTTATCCACCGTTTTGTTGCCTTCCAGATTAAAACGTTGATTAATCCAGAAAGCGATGCCGGCATTGCCGGATTTGTCGGTGATGGTTGTGGTAATCGGTCGTTTTAAAATTTTTCTGGTATCGAATATATTATAAATTTCTTCGCATTTAATGAGGCCGTCGGCATGAACGCCCGCGCTGGTGACATTAAATCCCAAACCGACAAAAGGATAATTGTGCGGAATTTTTACCCCGATTTCCTTTTCAAAATATTCGGCGATATCGGTAATCACAGTGGTGTCAATGCCATTGTTTCCTTTAAGCGCGATGTATTCGAAAATCAAACCTTCAATGGGCGGATTGCCTGTTCTTTCACCCAGCCCCAGAAGAGTTGAATTGGCCGCGCTGCATCCATAGAGCCAGGCTGTTGTGGCGTTAATCATGGCTTTATGAAAATCGTTATGACCGTGCCATTCCAGCAGATGGCCGGGAACTCCTGCATTGTTGATAAAAGAGTGAACGAGCTTATCGACGCTGCGGGGCAGGGCGGCACCGGGATAAGTAATGCCGTAGCCCATTGTGTCGCAAAGTCTGATTTTGACATCTATGCCGCTTTCTTCCCGAAGTTTCATCAATTCCTGAGCGAAAGGAATACAGAATCCATAAATATCGGCGCGGGTAACGTCTTCAAAATGACAACGGGGAATTATTCCTAAATCCAGAATGGATTTAACTACACCAAGATAGTCATCCAACGCCTGGCTTCTCTTTTTGTTCAGTTTGAGAAAAATATGATAGTCGGAAACAGAAGTAAGCAGGCCTGTTTCCTTCAATCCGAATTCCTTGACTAAAGAAACATCTTCTTTGGCCGCTCTGATCCAGCTGGTTATTTCCGGATAAGGCAGACCCAACCCCAGACATTTTTCCACTGCTTCTTTGTCTTTGTTACTGTAAAGGAAAAATTCCGATTGACGGATAACCCCGTTGGGGCCGCCGAGTTTATTGAGCAATTGGAATATAGTGACAATTTGTTCCGCGGTGTAGGGAGGCCTTGACTGTTGGCCGTCGCGGAAGGTTGTGTCCGTGATAAAAATTTCTTTGGCCGGGCGCATCGGAACAACCTTGTTGTCGAAAACAATTTTGCTCACTTCACTGTATGGAAATATTTCTTTATATAAGTTCGGTTTATCCGGCTCTTTTAATTTAAACTTTTTAATCGTTTTGCTTTTTAGAGCGATGGATTTTTTTCCTGTTCTAGATTTTAACATCATTTTCTCCAGTATAGACAATTAAACAATTTTAAGCGATAATTCCATCAATTGCTCGATGCTTACCTTGGAAGGAGCGTCGGTCATTAAACAGGCTGCTTTCTGCGTTTTCGGGAAGGCGATTACGTCGCGTATCGATTCCGCCCTGGTCATAATCATGGTGAGTCTATCCAGACCGAAGGCCAGTCCTCCATGAGGCGGGGCTCCGTACTCGAGGGCGTCCAACAAAAATCCGAATTTCAACCTTGCCTCTTCGTCGGTCAATTTCAATGCGCTGAAGACCTGAGCCTGCACGTCTTTATGATGGATACGGATACTTCCTCCGCCGATTTCCGAGCCGTTAAGTACAAGATCGTAAGCTTTGGCGCGAACTTTTCCCGGATCGGTGATCATCAGAGGCAAGTCCTCCAAAAACGGCGATGTGAACGGATGATGTGTGGAAACAAAGCGTTTTTCCGATTCCGAATATTCCATGAGCGGAAATTCCGTGATCCACGTAAACGCCAGAGCGTCGGGATCAATCAGATTCAGTTTCTTCGCCAGATGTATTCTCAGATTGCCGAGCGAGTTGTTGACGACACGCGGAGTATCGGCGACAAAGAAAATAATATCTCCATCTTTAGCGTTCATGGACTTGGCTATTCCTGACACTTCCTCCGGTTTAAGGAATTTAAAAATGGGCGATGTCCAGTCAGCGGTGTTGACTTTGGCCCAGGCCAGACCCTTCGCGCCGTAAATTGCGACAAAGTCTTTCAGCGCATCAAGATCCTTGCGCGAAAGAGTGGCAGCCTGCTCGGCTTTTATAGCCTTGATGATTCCGCCGGAAGCAGCAACTTCCGTGAAAAGTTTAAATCCTGAATGTTTGACAATGGCGGTAATATCCACGATTTCCATACCGAAACGCAAATCGGGATTGTCTTTGCCGTAACGGTTTACCGCGTCTGCATAAGTCAATCTGGGGAGGGGGAGTGTTAGATCCTTGTCGAGGCAGGCCTTAAAGATTGCTTTCATCAGACCTTCCATCATGCTCATAATATCTTCTTCCGTAATGAAAGACATTTCCACGTCTATCTGCGTAAATTCCGGTTGACGGTCGGCGCGCAAATCCTCGTCACGGAAACATTTGACTATTTGATAATAACGGTCGAAACCGGAGACCATCAGCAGTTGCTTAAATATCTGGGGCGATTGCGGCAAGGCATAAAACATTCCCTTGGAAATCCGGCTAGGCACCAGATAATCGCGCGCGCCCTCAGGTGTGCTCTTGCCCAGAAAAGGCGTTTCCACTTCGATAAAACCGTTTTCTTCAAAATAACGGCGAGTCGCGGCGGCAAGTTTGCTGCGTAAAAAAAGATTTTTCTGAATTGCCGGACGGCGCAAATCCAGATAGCGGTATTTGAGGCGGATATTTTCCGAAATTTCTTCGTCGTCAAAAGAGAAGGGCGGAGTCTTGGATTCGTTCATTATTTCCAGTTCGGACACGATAACTTCGATTTCACCGGTTTTCAGCGCCGGATTTTCCATACCCTCCGGCCTTTTGCGTACCTTTCCTTTGATGGCCAGAACAAATTCAGAGCGTATTCTATGGGCTTCTCCATGAACATTTTCTCCGGCCTCCGGGTTGAAAACAACCTGTACTATTCCTTCGCGGTCGCGTAAATCTACAAAAATGACGCCTCCGTGATCGCGCCGGCGATGCGCCCAGCCCATCAGGGTAACTTCATGTCCGGCAAGAGCAATATCCAGATTTCCGCAGTAATGCGTTCTCTTGTCTTTTGTTAAAAAATCAGCCAAAACTTTTTACCTCTCTTTAATAATTTTTATTATTGATTTTAGCAAACCCTCCAAAGGGATTGTCTGTTGATTTTTTGTCCGCATGTTTCTTAACAGGGTCTGTTTTTCTTCAATTTCCTTGTCACCCAGAATAAGAGCAAAGGAACTGTTTAATTTATCCGCCCGTTTTAACTGTGCCTTCAGGCTTTTATCCGTGTAATCCATTTCCGCGGATATTCCCGAGCGACGCAATTCGTTGGTAAGGCTGAAAGCGAACTTCTGAGCCTGCGCGCCCAAAGCGGCAACAAATATATCGGTTTTAAATTTATTTTCTCCTTTTTCCGGCAGACAGGCGATAAGGCGTTCGAAACCGACGGCAAAGCCTATTCCGGGAACCTCCGGCCCGCCCAGATCACGGATCAGGCCATTATACCTGCCGCCGCCGGCAATAGCGTTTTGCGCTCCTAGAGAATATGTTTTTACTTCAAACGCGGTTTTTGTATAGTAATCCAGTCCTCGGACCATCCGGGGATTGATGCTAAAAGATATGTGCAAGTCGTTCAGCAATGTTTGTACCTGTGAAAAATGAATTTCGCAGTCAGAACATAAAAAATCGAGTATTCTGGGCGCGTTGGCAATAATCAAAGCGCAAGTTTCCACCTTGCAGTCGAAAACCCGCAGGGGATTGGTATTGATGCGTCTCTGGCAGTCAGGGCAGAGATTTTTTTCACTTCCTTTTAAAAAATCAATGACAGCCCTGGAAAATTTGGGACGGCATGCGCTGCAGCCCAGAGAATTTATTTCCAACTGCAAATCTTTTAAGCCGACGCTCATTAAGAAATGCATCAACATAAACATTATTTCGGCATCGGATTGCGGCTTGTCTTCACCGAAAAGCTCAACGTTCATTTGATTAAACTGACGGAAGCGGCCTTTCTGCGGCCTTTCGCGGCGGAACATAGGACCAATCGTAAAAAGTTTGGTTATCTGTTCGGCGGTAAACATGTTATGTTCAATATAGGCGCGGATGACAGAGGCGGTAGCTTCCGGCCTCAGGGTTAAAAATTCATTGTCCCGGTCGGCGAATGTGTACATTTCCTTTTCGACAATATCCGTTGTTTCCCCGATGCTCCGTTTGAAAAGTTCTGTTTTTTCAATAATGGGAACGCGGATTTCCCGAAAGCCGAAAGAGTTAAAAACCTGGCGGGCAACAGACTCGACTTGCCAGAAGCGGCTGGCGTCTTCCGGCAGAATATCTTTAAATCCTCGAATTGCTGTAATTTTTTCCATAATTTATAGCCACAATTTAAAGCGGATTTATTTAGCATATTCGGCTGTTCTTGGCAATGGGAAAAATTTAAGATCGTGGGGCTATTGAAAAACGCCAATATCTGGAATTAATCAATCCATGTTGGACATTTGGATATTCAGCAAAGATACTCAGCTAAAGGCGAAGTTTTTCTCTCGAAATAATTTCAGGCAGGTATCCACGACATTTGCATCATAAAGAATGCCTTTATTCTTGGAAATTTCATCCAAAGCAAAATTAATACCGTGGGCGGGACGATAGGGACGGTGAGATGAGATGGCTTCCACCACGTCGGCTACAGCCAGAATCCGCGCTTCCAATAGAATCGCTTCTTCCTTAAGATGTTGCGGATAGCCTGAACCATTCATTCGTTCATGATGCTGAAGAACGACATCAGCCACCGGCCAGGGGAAATCGATATCCTTCAGGATATTATAACCGACTTGGGAATGAACTTTAATGATGTTGAATTCCAGTTCGCTAAGCCTAGTCGGCTTGCTGAGAATTTCCGACGGAACGGATACTTTGCCGAGGTCATGAATGATGGATGTGGTCCTGATTAAATCCTGCCGATCTTCCGTTAAATCCATTTCTTTGGCAATTTCTTGAGCCAGTTGGGATACACGATCCTGATGACCGGCCGTATAGGGATCTTTCGTTTCTACCATCAAGGCGATCGACTGCACCGTGGCTTGCAAGGCTTTTTTCATCCGGTTATAGCCTTCGATGCGCTCTTCCTCCAGCAACTTACGCTCGGTGATGTCATTCAAAAAATTCAATGTGGCCGGTTTTTTATTCCATTCAATAATAGTGGCATTCAGTTCAACCCATTTTACTTTTCCATCCTGAGTTATAATTCTGAAAGCATAAATAGAAGGGACTTCCCCGCCATTCAATCTCTTGATGCTGTAATCGGCGACCATCCGGCGATCGCCGGGATGGATGAAGCTTGTAAAAATGCCGGATGTCAATGTTTCCTTGGGGTAGCCTATCTGTTCTGCGGCGGCACTATTGGCAAAGACCACTTTATTGTCCTGAGTAATGATGATGGCTTCATGCGCATTCTCCACGACAATGCGATACCGTTCTTCGCTTTCCCGCAGATTTTTTTCGGACTGTTTGCGCTCCGTAATATCAGCGTACAAAGCCTGAAATTGTATTTCTCCATTCCAAAGCACTTGCTTGTGGAATACTTCCAGGTTGCGGATTTTGCCATCCTTGCGGACAATGCTTATTTCATAATGTGACGGAACATATTCACCGCGCCGCCTTTTTTCTTGTCTGATCTCGTATTCGGCATAGCACTCCGGTGTGTATCTCTTTTTGTGAGGAGTTGAGGCCAGCTCTTCAAAGTTATCGTAGCCGTATATATTTAGAATCTCCTGATTGGCGTAAAGTGTTTTGCCATCAGCGCTCGCAATACGAATGCCCAGCGGGGAATCATCAAGGGAATGGCGGAAGTTTTCCTCGCTCTTCTTGAGCATTTCTTCCGCCTTTTTCTTTTCCTGACGCATTTTCGCTTCACGAATTTCTCTTTCTATCGCGACCACGAGTTTGGCGAGTTTGTCCTTCATCAGATAGTCGTGAGCTCCTGATTTCATTGCAGTCACAGCCGTGTTCTCCCCGATAACGCCGGACACAATAATGAACGGAATGTCGATGTTTTTGTCCCGTACAAGTTTCAGGGCTGCCGGCCCGCTGAAACGCGGCATTTTATAGTCGCAAAGAATAACGTCCCACTCTTCCCGGTCAAGGGCGGTTTCCATGGCTTCGGCTGTTTCCACCCTTTCCCACTTCGGGTCGAAGCCTCCTTTGCGCAACTGACGTATCATCAGCATGGCGTCATCATCCGAATCGTCAACAATCAGAACGCTTAGCAAAACATTCACTTTTTCATCTCCTTTGTCTTTAATCAGTAATATTTATTTTTCATTAAGAGTGAAATAGAACGTAGCGCCTTTGTTTATCTGTCCCTCCGCCCAAACCCTGCCTTCATGGCGGTGGATAATACGCTGCACTGTAGCCAGGCCGATTCCGGTGCCCGGAAATTCATCGTCAGTGTGCAGGCGCTGGAAGGGGGCGAAAAGTTTGTCCGCATATGCCATATCGAAGCCAACTCCGTTATCACGGATGAAATATGTTTTTCTATCGCCATTTTTCATAAATCCGAATTCGACTACGGCGTGAGCCTTTTTTCCCGTGAATTTCCAGGAGTTGCCCATCAGGTTTTCAAGGACAATGCGCATTAATCTCGAATCCGCAGTTTCTTCCAAGCCGTCGGCTATTCTTGTCTCAACATACCTTTCAGGCTGAGATTTATGTAATTCATCAATTACGGATCGGGCAATTCCGGTCAGATTAATCTGTTCAATGTTCATTTCCGCACGCGTGATCCGGGAAAGCTGCAGCAAATCATCTATAAGCTCTATCATATGACTTGTCGCCGACCGGATTCTTATCAGATAATTCTTGCCTTGCATATCTAGTTTATCCTTGTAGTCTTCCAGAAGCGCCTGGCTGAACCCGTCAATTGTCCTAATGGGCGCACGCAGGTCGTGGGAAGCTGAAAATGAAAACGCCTCGAGTTCCTTATTGGATGCTTCGAGTTTTATCGTGCGTTCACGCACCAACTCTTCCAAATGCTCGCGGTATTTATTAAGCTCTTCCTCCACCCGCCTGCGCTCGGTGATGTCGCGACAAATTGCCTGGATGTAGTTTTTACTTTTGTCGTTGACGGCGTTTAGGCTGATTTCTGCATCAAAAGGTGTCCCGTCATAACGAATATGCTTCCATTTAAAAAATTGAGGCTGACCCCCAAGCGCCGCGTTGTTCTTCTCCAGTGCTTTTATTTTGGACTCCTTTCCATCAGGCTGAACTTCCGGCGAGAATCGGTAAGGAGGTTGTCCGATAATCTGTTCTCTGGTACAACGAAACATCTCAAGGGCCCTTTGGTTACAGTCAATAAAGATATCCTTATCCAACAAGAAAATGGTGTCACCGGCAGATTCGAAAAGGGTCCGGTATTTGATTTCGCTCTCCAGCAGTGCCTCTTCTGCCATCTTGCGCTCGGTCATGTCTCTAAATATGCCAAGTAAGTATTCGTTTCCGCCTAATGTAAGCGGCGAAGAACTTATATCTGCAAAAAAAACAGTTTTATCTTTTCTTATTACAGGTACATTCTCTGCAACCAATATCTCTTTTTTCAATTGTTTTTCAGCTTGATCAATAACGAAAGGAACAACATCTTTGGGATGGATATCAGGTATGCCCAGATTAAGAAGTTCTTCGTTTGTATATCCCAGCATAGTACATATTTTTTCATTAGCGGCCCAGAACTTTCCTTCGCTGACACTTAACAGGAGAATTCCATCCGACGCATAATCGAATATTGTTTTGAATTTTAATTCAGTCTCTTTAAGAGATTCTTCCGTCCGCATACGCTCGGTGATTCGTCCTAACCGCTCGGCGATAGTATCTAGAAGCAATCGTTCTTCCTTCATGAACGGCCCTTCGTAATCTTCCGGCATTTCCTTAAGGTAACCAATATCGATCTTACCGGCAACTGCTCCATGCACCTTAATGGGCGTGGATTGTATCCATGCGGACTCCGAGAAGTTTTTCGTTCGGAACTCTCTGTCGTGTATAACTATCCTGCAGCAGGTGATTTCCGTGTATTGCCAGCTTGCCGGCAGGATATCCGCAATTTCCTGATAAAGCTTTTCCAGAGTAATACCATCTTTTTCGGTTATTTCGGCCAGATTGAAAAATGCCTGCAGCTCTTTCAGCCGTTGGTTGATCTGATGCTCCGACATTTTGCGCTCGGTGATATCGCGGCCGATTCGCAAAATCAGCTTTTCTTCACCAGTATCTATCAGCAGCGCATGGACCTCGAGCGGAAAAGATGAGCCGTCATTTCGGTAGTGATATGATTCAAATGTTAGTTCGCCTTTTTGCTTGATTTCAGAAATCCTCTCGGAGATAAAGCGAGCGTATTCATGGGTGGTAAATAACTTCATGTCCTTGCCAATCATGGTTCCGTCTTGAAATCCACGCATTTTTTCCGCCACGTTATTGGCGTAAACAATCCGGCCGGAGAGATCATGAACAAGGATTGAATCGGCAGCTGTGTCCAGCAGCCTTCCTTTAAATTGGATTTCTTTTTCCGTCCTTTTTCGTTCGGAGATATCTTCCAAATATACCATAATCAGGTCAGGTGAAACGGGAACGAACGTAATCATGACGGACTTGCCCGGCATAAAATGTTCTGATATGGATTCTATCCTTATGATTCTTTTTTCATCAAAACATTTCTTGAGACATCCTAATATTTCCCGCCGATTTTTATAAATCTCGGAAGCCTGTCTCCCCAGGAAAGAGTTCCTTTGTTCGGTTGTAAAGATCTTTGCGCTATCATTGAAGTCTATCAGGATGAATTCATTCCCTTGTTTTTGCCATGTAAACGTCGGTATGGGGTTGCCATTGTACTGTGCTCTAAATCGGCTTTCACTTTCCCTCAACGCTTCCTCCGCCTTCTTGCGCTCGGTGATATCACGGAGGCTAATAATTACAGCTTCAACAATATTATCGTGTAACAGTTTGCTTGCCGCTGTTTCAAAAGTGCGCCAGCTTCCATCCTGATGACGAATACGTATTTGTCGAACAGGGGAGTTTATATCCTTGGAAGACGTATTCTCTTTAAACGAATTGAATGTATCGTTTGCAAATTTCAAGTCATCCGGATGAATACGATTAAATATGTTGACGCCAATCCTGTCCTTCGGTTTTAATCCCAAAAGTTTCTCCACCGCCGGATTTTCATAAGTGACGATCCCTTCTCTATTTACGAAAACAATGATATCTGAAGATTGCTCAATAAGAGCTTTGAACCGATATTCCTCGTGGCGTAATTCATCCTCTGCCTTCTTGATTTCGGTTATGTCACGGAACACGGATAATCTAAATGCGCGGCCTTTATATTTATGTGGTTTGCCAAGCAGAGAACATATAAACGTAGAACCATCTTTCTTTATCCCAACGGCTTCATATGGTTTGTCGTATTTTCGGGAAATATGTTTCCTTATAACTTTCCATGATTCGGGTGTGGCAAGCCTTTCCGCCCGCATGCCGATCATTTCTGATAATTCGTATCCAAAGAGGCGCGCCAAAGCATCATTGGCGTCAATGATCACGCCATTATGGTGAATAGCGATCCCTTCTTCAGCCGCTTCGGAAAGCAGGCGTAAACGTTCCTTGGTTTCCCGCAGCTCACGCTGCATCTTGCGCAGGCGGGTATTGTCCGAAGTTCCGATTTTATTTTTGCCTGTTTTTTCCGCCGATTTTTTTGTCTTGCCCGACAAGGCCGCTTTCACAGCCGGTGTTTTTTTTAATCCGGATTTGGTCTTCTTTTTTGGACGTGATATGAATATAGGTTTATTTTTCATAATTCAATTTTCCTTATTATCTTTTATGGGACACCACTTTTTTTATCGCAAATCCCCATCATCAGAACAAATCTTGCCTCTTCCGTGCTTTTTTACCTTGTACATGAACTGATCCACCCGGTGAACATATGTCTTTATTTCTTCCTTCGGCTTGTATTGCGCCAGACCGATGCTTACCGTCATATGAACCTCTTTACCTTTTACCAGAGAAAAATTCTCTTTCCTGAATTCCCTTTGGATTCTTTTCGCCGTTACTATTCCCTCCTCGCTTGTGGTCATTGGCAAGATAATCGTAAATTCCTCGCCTCCGTAACGATAGGCGGAATCTATCTCGCGCAGGCTTCGTTTTATTGCATGACCAAGTCGCGATAAGACATAATCCCCTTGGACATGGCCATATGTATCGTTAAAATCTTTAAACTTGTCGAGATCCAACAACAAAAGGGTTAAAGGATGTCCATAGCGGTTCGACCGCTCTACTTCTTTTTCCAACTCGGTTTTAAAATGCCGGGAATTGTAAAGCTGCGTGAGGTCGTCGATTATGCTCAGGTCCCGGTATCTCTGTTCGCTTTCTAGCAACTCCTTTTCGGCTTGCTTGCGTTCGGTTATGTCGATAAATGAAGCGACAATTCTCTGGGTGTTTGGAAGAACGGCTACAGATATGAGTCCATTTCTAATCGCACCGTCCTTGCGGTAAAATGAAAATTCGTAACTACCGGGGACATCATTCGGATTGATCAGTCTCTTCCGGTTGTATTCCTCTAATCTCTTGAGGTCTTCAGGGGGAATCTGCTTTGTCCAACTCTTTCCGATGACATCTTTTTCCTCGAAAAGGCCAATCCTGCAATATTCCTTGTTGACCATTGATATTGTTGTATCCTTTTCGATAATTGCCATTGCAGAAGAACTATTCTCAAAAATGGTACGGAATTTATCTTCGCTTTCCTTCAAGGCAGCCTCTGTTATTTTACGTTCGGTGATGTCCGTTACGGAAATCAAAGCCGTGGGTTTATTTTCGTATCTGATGGCGTTTCCGGACAGACTGACCCATTTTTCCGTGCCGTCTTTTGTAATGATTTTGAATTCATAAGCACGCGGCAGTGCCTTCCCCTGTTGACGACTGAAGCCTCTTTCTTTAATCAAGTCCTTGTAGTCCGGGTGCGCAATATCCCAAAAGTGCATGCCGCAGAGCTCCGCTTCCGTGTAACCGGAAATTTCTTCAGCCGCGCGATTCGCGTAAATCCAATGGTCGCCCTGGTGCATCATGATGGCAAAGGCACTGGATTCGGCCAGAGTGCGGAATTTTTCTTCGCTGTTTATTAATTTTTCTTCCACCTTCTTGCTCCCGGTTATATCGTGTACAATTCCTCTGAAGCCCGTTGGTTTGCCTGATGAATTTTTCAATAACGAAACAGATCCCTCGATGTATCTTTTAGAGCCGTCTTTTCTTGTAATATACCAGCCGAATTCCTTGAGGGGTTTTCCTGTTTTGTAAACTTTATTAAACGCCTGAAAAACTTTTTTTAAATTCTCTTCATCTGTGTACTGACGGTTATTCATGCCCATCAATTCTTCTCTGGAATAGCCAGTGTCGCGACACACTGAATCGTTAAAAAAGGTAAAGTTGCCGGCAAGATCAACCTCAAAATAACCTTCTTCAATACTTTCAAGAATATCCCGATATTTTTCAGCGATTATACTGGATGATTTAGTTGTGTGTTTCTTCAAGATTACGGAACTTTTTAATACGGGTTTATTTTTTATAGTTTTTTTAGCGTTCTTTTTTCGGGATGATAAAGATTTTTTCTCAGGAGGTGTTTTTTTCTTTGCAATCTTTGCGGGCTTTTTATTTCCAGAAATAGTTTTTGTTTTATTTTTCATATCGCTAATTTTTTTTATTATCAGCTAATGATTATTATTATTTACGCGAAATGGATGATTTAAGTCTGAAAAATAATCATCAAATCTGATAACTGAAATTATTAAAAAAGTTATACGAAAAATCTTTAATTCGTTTACATTATAAGCTTAAAAATCATAAAGTCAATGTTATTTATGGCCGTAAGATATTGTTTATTCATATTTTTTGTTTGATGAAGATGATGACGTGCAAATCATTTCCATCGGTCGTTATTGTTACCGCTCCATCGCGATCAGTGCGGAAAAGATTAACGCCCGCATTGTTATATCTTTGGAGGGTTGACGGATGCGGATGATGAAATACATTCTCTTTACCGGCGCTGACTATCGCATAATGGCAGGCGACAGCTTTAATGAATTCGGCGCTGCTGGAATAGCCTGAACCGTGATGAGGAACCACCAGAACATCGCTGCGTAAATCTATTTTAGATTTAATGAGCTGCTTTTCAATATCGGCGGAGATATCGCCGGGTATAAGAAAACTTACCTTGCCGAATGTTATTTTCAAGACAAGGGACGAATCGTTGACTTCATCGTAAGAAAGATTATTAATATCTTGGACAGAATAATTTGGCGGCCATAAGACCTTGACTTTTACGCCGTTAAATATTTTTTCAGGAAATTCATCGGAAACCAAAGATACGCTGATATTATTGGTCTTGATTGCTTTTCCCCATTCCGGATAATCTTCTAGATCAATGGGCAAATTCGACCTCCAGACTTGCCGGGGGGCAAAATTATTCATAATGTAAATAAGTCCCAGCAAATGATCCGGATGGGGGTGGCTCAGCACCACCGTATCAACATTGCTTATTCTTTCATGATAGAGAAAGGGGGCGACAACAGATTTACCGACGTCAAAGGATCCGTCCGAAAAACCGCCGCCGTCAATAAGCATATTGCCTCCGCCGGGAAACCGCACCAGCGTGGAATTTCCCTGTCCCACATCAATAACCGTTACTTTTAAATCGTGGGGAAATTTATCCTTGAAGGAAAGATAAATTATGTCTGCGGCAAAAAATAAAACAGTGATAAATAATAAATACTTTAAAACCCGGAAACGGCGCGGTGAAAATTCCTTTGGGGTTTTCCTTTTTTCCCTCGCGTCGATAAATTGAATAACAAGAAAGATGAACAAATAAAAAACCGCAATTTCAACTATGTTAGGTGTAGTGCAATTGAAAGAAGACCAAGGGAGCGCCGCTAATTTGTTTATTATGTTTACCGAGATCTGCACAAAGAAAGTAGCCAGTTTAATCAAGTAACCGGCAATTACCGGGGAAAAGAAGGCGAATAAAATAAAGAACATTAATATAGTCAGCACCAGTGTTCCTAAAAGAGGAACTAAAATCAGATTGGCAATGATTGTTATGGAAGAGACACGGTTCGAATAATACATGATCAAGGGCAGGGTGCCGATTGTTACTGCGCTGCATACAACAGCCGACAAATATATATACCTGATAATGCTTTGGCCCCATGGTGGAAGAAGCGCCGGTTGCGAAAAAGATAGATCGCTGAAACGGGGAACAATGTAAATGAGCGCTAAAACAGCAATGAAGGAAAGTTGAAAGGAACTGTCAAAAAACGCTTCCGGTGAAATAACCAAAATAATTAACGCCGCCAGAGCCAGCGTATTGTAAAGGTCTGTTTGTTTTCCCGAGATCAGGGCAATCAAAAAAATCAGCGCCATGAGAGTTGACCGCATTGCGGGAATTTCCATTCCCGCAATGAAAGCGGAAATTAATACCATAAAAAACGCGGCTGACGCCGCCAGCTTAATTATATTAAATCTTAGCATCATATATTGGGAGGACTTCAGAATAAGAAAAACAAAGAAAAATGCGGAAGACGCGATTATTCCGATATGCAGGCCGTTAATTGACAAAATATGTGCGGTGCCGGTCTTGTTGAAATTGTCCCGCACATCCGTAGGGATTGCCTTTTGATTGCCGATTGTCATGGCTTCAATGATTTCCCTTTGCGGCGAAGCAGCATTTTTATAAATTATCTGTTTCAAGTAAAATCTGAAAAATTCCAGTTTTAATCGCAGGAAACTTGCGGAATTTTGTCTCAAAAGTATAATTTGGGAATTATCGGCGATAAATCCAACGGCATAAATGCTCTGAAGGTTCAAATAATGTTCGTAATCAAAGCCGCCCGGATTATTGAAATTATGGATTTTTTTTTAAGGTTGAATGAAAGCGTATAAAATCGCCATATTGAAAATTTATATCCGCAGGAACGGCCAGGCGAATTTTTCCTGAGACCGGAAAATACGAATTATCTTTAATTACACGCAGGCAGCGTATAATTAAAACTTTTTTATCAAGGTAGGAGAGAGGACTTTCTATGACAATCCCTTCCACTGTAACTTTGCCTTTATCAATATATTGTATTATGTTCCGTTCATCTTCGATGAAATAATTTTGCTTTTGAATGTCAAATACGCCTAGAGTAAAAATAAAACTTATAATCAAGAAAAAGCCGGCGATTGACCATTTGTTCGAGAAACTCCAATTCCGTAAGCGAAGCGCAGCGGAATTGGTAAGTTGAACAATCCCGCGAAGCGGAGGGTATAATACCCCGCAGCTTGCTGCGGAATCTGTTTCCAAAGATTGCTTCGGGGGTTCATACCTGTGATTTTTTATGGTTACAAAAAGGAAAAAAAGAATTAAAATAAGCACAGCCAATAATGAATAATAGGATACGGCTAATAAGCTGCCGGTGATAATTCCGACGATTAAAGCAATTAAGAGATAAATTAAAGGTCTGCGCATATTAATAACACTTTTCTCTGTAAGGAAAATAATTCAAATTTATTGGCTAAAACTGCTAAAATATTATAATATGATCCATGTTTTCGTTGTTGAAACTCCAATTTCGAAAGCGTAGCGCAGCGGAATTGGTAAATTGAACAATCCCGCGAAGCGGAGGGTACTTATAGTACCCGTGGTTAAAAGGAATTTAAAATGCCTGTACTAAATAGCGAAGCCTTAATGAAAGAAAAAAATAAACAGCGGTTATTCATCTTAATCATGTCCAGAATTATCATTGTGACGCTGTTCCTCGTTTCTACTATTATTATCGACATTAAAAAACACGAATTTTCTGTATCGCAAATAACCATTAACTTTTTTTACCTCGTAGCTGCCGCAATTTATTTATTTTCGATTCTTTATATTCTACTTTTTAAATTCATCAATAATTTACTGTATAATATCTATCTGCAAATAAGTGTAGATATTATTCTGATCACTTTTCTTATTTTCCTGACCGGCAACACACAGATTGATTATTCTCTTTTTTACACACTGACAATAATTTATTCGGTAATTTTTCTCAGCAGCAGAGGAGGCTTTATTGTTGCTACAACCTCCAGTATCTTTTACGGTTTACTTATGGAGCTTCAATACTACAGGGTAGTGCCTTTTATTTATTCTATTGAATATGATTATAATCTTAAATTCACAGATGTATTAACAAACACTCTGGTACATATTGTATCATTTTATGTTTTGGCTATTTTGGCAAGTTTTGTTGTTGAGCAGGAAAAGAAGACAAGACAGTTATTGGAAGAAAAAGAATCGGAATTTAATCAACTGGATTTGCTTTTTCGCAGCATTGTCGAATCGGTTTACACCGGCGTCATGACAATTGATTTGCAGAACGCGATTAAGACTTTTAATCATGCGGCTGAAGAAATCACAGGATTTACGCGAGCCAAAGTTCTGGATTGTAAACTTGAAGACGTATTTCCGGAATTTTTGCCCTTTTTGACGGTAGAGACGATTAGTGAACAAACCCAAAAACGATTGGAAGTCATCATCGCGGGGAAAACGGGTAATGAGATTAATCTGGGTTTGTCGATTTCTCCATTAATAGGCAGGTATGATAATCAGATCGGTAGTATTTTAATTTTTCAGGATCTAACGAAAATAAAACAGATGGAAGAAAAACTTGAAAGAAGTAAAAACATGGCTTTGATTGGTGAAATGGCGGCGGCCCTGGCTCATGAAATGAGAAATCCCTTGGCGGCAATAACCGGTTCCATTGAACTTTTAGGACAAGGATTGAAGTTGGATGGAACTGATGAACGATTGATGAAAATAGTTTTACGCGGCAAAGATCAATTAGACAGCTTTGCCCGCGATTTTCTTTCACTGGCGCGCCCGGTTCCTATGTCCAGAGAATTGGTTGATTTAAGCGAAATTATCGAAGAGGTTCTAGATTATATAAAATTAAACAAAAACTGGACAAGTAAAATAAAAATCGCGAAAGTTTTCTCCAACAAAACAAAAGTTTTTGCCAATAAGGAACAGGTTAGACAAGTTATCAACAATCTTGTACTTAATGCGATTCAATCTATGGAAGAAGGCGGTGTTTTATCCATCGAAACTAAAATGGTAAAATTAGCGGATGAGAAAGAATATGCCGAAATGAAAGTTTCGGATACCGGATGCGGTATTAAAGAAAAAGATTTAAAGAAGATATTTGAGCCCTTTTTCACAAATAAGGAAAGAGGAACCGGTTTGGGATTGACGATTGTCAATCACATTGTTGATGGTTACAACGGAAGAATTAAAATAAAGAGTACGTTAAATCAGGGTACAATATGCTCCGTATGGCTGCCCGTCAACAAATAAGCGGCAAATGAAATTAAAATGGAGTTAGCATATGGCAAAAATTTTGATTCTTGATGATGATCAGGGTATGAGGGAATTTATGGAAATCATGCTGACAAAGGAAGGCTATGATGTGATCAGCGCCGGAGATCCGGCAAAGGCAATTGATCTCTGTCGTAAGACCGTTTTTGACCTGGTGATCACCGATTTAAGAATGCCCAAAATTAACGGTATTGAGTTCCTTAAAACCATTAAAGACCAAAGACCGGAAACAATTGTTATTCTTATTACGGCTTTTGCTTCGGGAGAAACAGCAATAGAAGCGATGAAGGAAGGCGCTTATGATTATGTGGAGAAAGGCGGCAGCATTGAAGATCTCAAAAAAGTTGTGCGAGCGGCTTTGCTTAAAAAGGGATTGGTGAGTGAAAACCAGCAACAGAAAAAAGAATCAAAGACAAAAGTAACGGCAGAGAATTCATTTTACGGCATGATTGGAACAAATCGTGAAATGATTAAAATATTTGCTACGATAAAAAAAGTGTCCGATACGATGGCGAATATTTTAATCCTGGGAGAAAGCGGAACAGGTAAAGAACTTGTTGCCCGGGCTATTCACGAAAAATCTTCGCGTTCTAAAATGCCCTTTATTGCTATTAATAGCGGAGGAATACCGGAGAATCTTCTGGAGAGTGAGCTTTTCGGATACATGAAAGGATCTTTTACCGGGGCTTATGCCGACAGGCAGGGATTTTTCGAAATGGCGCGCGGCGGCACGATATTCCTAGATGAAATAGGCGAATTATCACCATCTCTACAGGTCAAGCTTTTACGGATAATTCAGGAAAGAACATTCAGGCGCATCGGCGGTGCGGAAGACATCAAGGTTGATGTGCGTATAATTTCAGCTACGAATAAGAATTTGCAGGAAAGAGTCAAAAAAGGGGAATTTCGTGAAGATCTTTATTACCGTTTAAATGTTATTCCTATTTTCATACCCCCGTTAAGGCAACGCAGAGAAGATATTCCGCTTCTCATAAATAATTTCATAGAAAAATACTCACAAATGTTTGGTAAAGAAATCCAGACTATTTCTTCTTATGCGATGGAACTATTGATGAATTATGATTTTCCCGGCAATATCCGTGAACTGCAGAACATCATTGAACGTGGTGTCGCTATGGAGAGTTCCAACATAATTTTACCGGAAAGTTTAACATTTGAAACTCCAAAATATGATGTTGACATTGCAGATAATGGAATAGACTTGAATGAAGAGTTAGATAAAATCGAAAAAATGCTGATTGAAAAAGCTTTAAAAAAAGCGAAAGGATCGAAAAAGAAAGCGGCAGAATTATTAAAAATAACGTTCGATTCATTACGACACCGTATTGAGAAACTCGGCGTTGAACCGGACTGAAAATTCATGACGAATAATCATTAACTGATCAATATCTGCATGAAGGATAATATTTCTTTTTCCTTGACTTTTACTGCATATTTGCTCTATATGCGCCATACAAGAGGTGACAGCGAAGATGTTAAAAATTTATTTCTTAAAACGGGCAGTTTTCTTTTATTTCTTTAGCTTTATTAACTTCAGGGTCTGCCTTAGAGAATCATGACCATTTACAAAGGGAATGAACCGTGGGCAGATAATATCAGCTCACGGTTTTTTTTTGCCATTATTAGGGCAGGGTACAAAATCAAAAAGATCAAAAGGGGAGGGGAAATGAACATGAGAAAAAGATTCTGGATTATAATTTTAGCGTCTGTTTTTTTGGTTGCCGGTTTTGGCAGTGTAGAGGCCAAGACAATTAAAGTAGGAGCGGCAATCAACCTGACTGGCCCCGCGTCAAGTTGGGGACAATTTCACGAAAAAGGTCAACGCGATTATTTCCGTTACGTGAATGAGGTTAAGGGCGGTGTGTTCGGCAACAAGATCGAAATGATTACTGTGGATACGGCCTATAAAGTTCCCGAAGCGCAAGCGGCAGTTAATCGATTCGTTCTGCAGGATAAAGTGGATATGATCGCGACTTGGGGAGCGGGTGAAGGACTGGCTGCCAAACCTATTATACAAAAATACAAGGTGCCGACAATCAACTATTCCACAAGTTGGGAAATATTGGAAAAACCGGTAGATTATATGTATCTTCCTTTCGGTAGTTACAAAATGGATTGTCACGCCGTTTTAGAATACATAAAAGCAATTCATAAAGGCAAAGATGCTCCCAAAGTTGGTCTTCTCACCTACAATAACGCTTATGGCCGCTCTATTCACGCTCCGAGCAAGGAATACGCGGAGAAACTTGGAATAAATTTGGTGGCCGTGGAAGAGTTTCCGCCAAAAACAGTTGATCTTAACACAGAGCTTCTTCGCTTACAGAAAGCCGGCGCTGAATACGTCTTTATGCAAATGCTGCCTTCCGCAATCATCACGGCTTTCAAAAGCGCTGATCGTATAAATTACAGCCCCGTTTTTCTGGGAACATGGACGTCAACCGATCCCGACTTTTTCAAAATGGGCAAGGGTCTGATTAAAGACCGCCTCACAATTCAGTTTCCCGGTGGATTACCAACCGACAAATCTAAAGGAATTGCTGTAATGCAGCAGTTATGGAAACGTTATAAAACAGTAGACAAATTTGATGCTTCATACTGGGAAGGTGTCGCAATCGGCATGATTATGGAACGTGCCTTTATCCGCGCTTATGAAAAAAACAAAGTTATCAATCCGGAAACAGTAAATGCCGCTCTGGAATCTTTCAATAAAGAGGATTTCGGAGGTCTAGTGCCGGCGATAACCTATACAAAAGATGATCACGGAGCTTCTTTTACTGCGCGTATGGTTAAAGTGAAGGAAGACGGAACATATGTACCCTTGACAAATTTTTATGTTCCGGGAAAAGACAAAATTAAACTGCTCAAAAAACCATAGATATGAACCCAAAACCGTATAGGTTCTTATTATCAAAAACAGGCGTTGCCCGAAATTTCGTAATTTTTAGCAACGCCTATAAGTAAAGAGATACCCGATATGTTTAGTATGAAGAGGTTTTAATGAAAGCTTTTCGCAGCCGGCCGTCCATAATGATTAACCGGCGGGAAGAAGATAAAAAAGCTGAACTTGCGATTCAAGGTTTACGTTTAAGTTTCGGCGGCGTTATTGCCGTCAAGGATGTTGATCTTAAGGTTCATACGGGAGAATTGATGGCGATTATCGGCCCCAACGGGGCGGGTAAAACAAGCCTGCTTAATTGTATAACCGGTTTTTACCGAGCCCAGCAGGGCAAAATAATCTTCAATGGGAAAGACATTACCCATTTGCATACCCACCAGCTTGTCGGCGTGGGCATCGGCAGAACTTTCCAAAACATAGAACTATTTCCGGGGATGACTGTGCTCGCCAATATGACGCTGGCCCGGCATATTCATTGCCAGTACAGCTTCGTTCGTTCCTGCATTTTTTCAGGCTCAGTCAAAAAAGAAGAAATCCGTCACAGACAAATCCTCGAAGAAATAATAGATTTTTTGGAAATGCAGTCCATTCGAAAAAAAACAGTTGGTTCTCTTCCTTATGGCATGATGAAAAGAGTGGAACTGGGCAGGGCGTTGGCTCTGGAGCCCAAGCTGCTTATTCTGGATGAGCCTTTTGCCGGCATGAACATGGAAGAAAAAGAAGACATGGTCCGCTTTCTTCTGGAATTGAATCACAGATGGAGACTCACGATGATTCTGGTCGAGCATGACATGTCTATCGTAATGAGTATCGCCAGGCGAATTATGGTTTTAAATTTTGGAGAAAAACTGGGTGAAGGCAGCGCTGAGGAGATCAGCGCCAACCCGGATGTCATCAAGGCGTATCTTGGCGAGGCGGAAGAATTATAAATATTTAAGGCGTGATATTTTGGATAGAGACCTGCAACATAAACCCGGCAAAAGCAAAGTAACGCTGCCGCAATTGTTAATGGAAAATGCTGCCCGGTACGGCGATGCAAAAACGGCAATCCGGGAAAAAGCATACGGCATCTGGCAGACATACACCTGGGCTGAATATTGCCGCTATATGCGGATAACCGCGGCTGGATTTGCCGCGCTGAATCTGCGGCGTGGTGAAAATGTCTGTCTAATTGTTCATAATCATCCGGAATGGCTTTTTTCGGAACTTGCAGCGCACGCTCTGGGCGCGACAACCCTTAATTTGTTTACTTCCTCCATCGCCGATGAGTTGGCTTTTTCCATAAAACGTATTAACTCGCCTGTTGTTGTCGTTCAGGATCAGGAACAGGTTGACAAGCTTTTAGAGGTAAAAGATAAGCTGCCTCACACAAAGAAAGTTGTTTATATCGATCCCACGGGCATGACATCTTACGAAAATGATTCCTGGCTGATTAGCTATGCTCATCTTTTAGATATAGGTGAAAAGTTTAATTCAGAAAATCCTAATTTTATATATGAGGAGATAAAAAAAGGCCGACCGGAAGATATAGCTGTAATGATTCAAACATCAGGAACCACCGGTGTTCCCAAAATAGCTATGTTATCACACCGCAATCTGACTGTTATGGCAACTCAATGGGTGGAGGAAACAAAAATCAAACCGGGAGAAAACTGGTTGTCGATGTCTCCTCCGGCGTGGATTGTCGATCAGATGTGGGGAATGGGAGTGGCGCTCGATAGCGCGATGATAATGAATTTCCCGGAAACAGCGGAAACTGTGCTGGAAGATTTTCGGGATATAGGTCCTTCAATGATTATTACTGCGTCGCGATTTTGGGAGGATATGGCCTCGCGTATAAGGGTAAAAATTTCCGATGCGAGTTGGCTGAAGAAGAAATTATTTTATTTGGGTGAGTCGGTAGGTAAAAAAGTTGTGGAGAAACAGTCGCACAAACAACAGATACCTTTATTCTTACGGGCGTTAGGTAAATTTATGTCTGTGGCTGTTTACCGGCCGCTTTTGGATCGTCTGGGATGCGCTCATTTTCACAGTGCCTTTACCGGCGGCCATCCCATCAGTCCTGATGTCATTCTTTTCTTCCGGGCTATCGGTTTGAATTTAAAGCAATGCTATGGTCTGACAGAATCCGGTGGTATATTTCAAATACAACCGGATAACGAAGTTAAACTGGAAACTGTCGGCAAGCCTCTGCCCCTGACCGAAGTAAAGATAGCCGATGATCAGGAAGTGCTGGTAAAATCAGAAGCAAATTTTTCCGGATACTATAACGACTACCAATCAACACAGGGCGCTTTTGAAAACGGCTGGCTCAAAACCGGCGATGCCGGATACATCGACAGCGACGGTCATTTGCTTATCATCGGCCGGAAGGAAGATATTATCCGCAATAAAAGCGGCGAGGCGTTTTCGCCGGATTTTATCGAAACACGCCTGAAATTCAGCCCCTATGTCAAAGAGGCTGTAACTTTTGGCGAAGCGCGCCCATACATTACAGCCATGATTAATATCGATTTGGGAAATGTCAGCAACTGGGCGGAGGAAAGAATGATTCCTTACACGACTTATATGGACCTTTCCCAGCAGCAGGCGGTAGAAGAGTTGATTTTGAAAGAAGTTCGTCAGGTCAATGAACAGCTTCCCGAAGTAATGAAGATTAAGAAATTTGTTCTCCTTTATAAACTACTGGATGCGGATGACGAAGAACTGACGCGGACAGGGAAGGTACGCCGCCGCTTTGTTTACGGCCTGTATCTGAAAATAATTGAAGCTATGTACCAAAACCAGAAAAATGTTGAAGTTACCGGTAAAGTCAAATATCGCGACGGAAGAATAGGTGAGATAGAAACAACGATAAATATTATCAATGTGAATTGATGCCAATTGATCATTGGCATAATACCAAGTATGCTTTTCATAATTCTTATTTCAAAGTTTGAAGGCAACTTGCTACAAGGAATTAAGAGATGGAATTTTTTCTGCAATTATTAGTCAACGGAATTTGTGTCGGTCTGCTCTACGGTATTTCAGCGATGGGCTTTGTCATGATTTTTAAATCATCGAGCGTATTGAACTTTGCCCACGGCGAACTTTTGGCTCTGGGAGCTTTCTTCTTCCTCTCGCTGGTAACCTGGGCAAAACTGCCTATCGTTGTCGCTTTTATTCTGACCCTTATCGGCTGCTTTATTCTTGGATTCCTCATTGAAAGATTTTTTCTGCGTCCATTAATCGGCGAAAAACTTATTTTTGTTATTATGCTGACGGTAGGATTATCAGCAATGTTCAAAGGCCTGATTTTGCTGATCTGGGGCGGTAATTTGTATACCTATCCGGAATTTTTACCTCAAACCATGGGGCTGCAATTCGGCCCCATCTATATTGCTCCAGTTTATTCGGCAACATTGATTATCAGCGTTATTTTTCTCGTCCTATTCGGCCTGTTTTTTAAAAAATCAGCGCAGGGAATTTATATGCGCTCCGTCGCCGATAATCAGAAGGCGGCCCTTTCACTGGGCGTTCATGTGCGGCGTGTATTCGCGCTTTCCTGGGCGATTGCCGCGCTTGTCGCCTCCATGAGTGGCATTGTTCTTGGCATTATCAACGGCGTCAATGTTCATGATTTGAGTTCCATTGGCCTGAAAGTATTTCCCGTGGTTATTTTAGGCGGCTTGGACAGCATTGGCGGCGCGATTATCGGCGGGATTATCATCGGGCTTCTGGAGACGTTTACCGGCGGTTATCTGTCGCCGTCGTTGTGCGACGTTGTTCCTTATATTGTTTTAGTGTTTATTCTGATGGTCAAACCATACGGATTATTTGGCCTGGTGGAAATTGAAAGAGTTTAGCAAGTTAGAAATTGCTTTCTGGTAGAAAGCAATTTCGTTAACGCGTTAGTAAGTTGGGATTTGCTTTCTGTTGTAAAGCAAATCCATTAACGCACTTATCCCGCACGGCGGGACTTATCCCGTTTATCGGGATTAGGAAAGTCGAAAAATGAGAAAATTTTCTTTTCATCCCTGCGGCAATTACCGCGAAAATTATGCGCAGGAATTAAATATCTTCGAAACGGACTTTGGCCGGGTCTGTCTCGGAGTTTTTCTGGCATTGCTTTTCTTTGTCGCTCCATTTGTTGTCAGCCCTTATATGCTCTACATTCTGAATACAATCGGTATTGCGGCTATTGCCGCTATCGGGCTCAATATCCTTATAGGTTACACCGGACAAATTTCTCTCGGCCATGGCGCATTTTTTGGCGTGGGCGCATATGCGGCGGCAATAATGGCCACAAGGCTGGGAGTTGGATTCTATATCGCCATCCCAGCGGCGGGTATCATTACCGCTCTCGTTGGCATGATTATCGGCATACCATCCGGCCGCTTGAAAGGTCTTTATTTGACGATAGCAACTCTGGCCGGGCAATTTATTATTGAATACATTTTGATCCAGTGGGATAGTCTTACGAAAGGTACAATGGGAATTACTCTGCCGGTGCCGCAAATCATGCAGTGGCAAATTTCGGGCGATAAATCATTTTTCTTTCTTATTTTTGTCAGTCTCGTTTGCATGACGTGGTTTGCGGTAAATATCATGCGCAGCAAATACGGGCGGGCTTTTATCGCCATTCGTGATAATGACCGCGCTGCGGAAGGGATGGGCATCCCCATTTTTAAATACAAACTACTGTCCTTCGGCATCAGTTCTTTTTATGCTGGTTTTGCCGGCGCTCTCTGGGCTTATTACATGGTGAGCATTACAACGGAACCCTTTAATCTCGGGCTTTCGGTTGAATATATCGCGATGGTTATCATTGGCGGCATGGGCAATATTCCGGGCGCTATCTTCGGCGCGACATTTATTACGCTGCTCAATGAATTATTGCGATTTCTAACGGGCGTGTTAATGAATGTCGGAGCAATTGCCAACTTGGGTTTGAATATGGCGCCGCTTAGAGAATTTGTTTTCGGGCTGGCCATTGTATTATTTATTTTGATTGAACCGAAGGGCTTGGCCGAAATATGGCGGATCATCCGTTCAAGTTTCCGGCTATGGCCGTTCTCGTACTAGAGGAACAGTGTAGTGTGCAATGTGTCATTTCGAAGCGAAGCGAGAAATCTTGATGATAAAAAATATAAGATATCTCCCGTTGGTCGATATGACAACATATGAGATAGGATGAAAAAATGGGAGACATTCTCTTACAGTTAAATAATATATCTGTTGTATATTCAGATGTTATACAGGTATTAAAAGGTGTTTCTTTAAGTGTCGAAAAGGGTCACATCGTTTCACTTTTAGGCAGTAACGGTGCGGGGAAAACAACAACTCTTAAGGCTATCTCCGGATTGCTGAAACCGGAAAACGGTGAAGTTACAGAAGGAACTATTATTTATAACGGCGTCAATATTCAGAATCAGGCGCCGGAATTCATCACCCGTCAGGGCATCATTCAGGTTCTGGAAGGACGTCAGCCTTTTAAATATCTCACGATTGAAGAAAACCTACGCGTAGGCACAGCCACTCGATTCGGTAGACCGTATAAACAGGATTTGGAACTTGTCTATAATTATTTTCCCGCTCTGATTAAAAGAAGAAAAGCGCTGGCCGGCTATTGCAGCGGCGGTGAATTGCAAATGCTGGTTATCGGTCGCGCTTTGATGGCTCATCCTCAGCTTTTATTACTGGATGAACCATCGCTTGGTCTGGCTCCGCTGGTTGTTCAGGAAATATTCCGCATCATCAAAAAAATTAATGAAGACCAGTCAGCGACAATTGTTTTAGTAGAACAAAACGCCCGGATGGCCTTGCAGGTCGCTCACTACGGCTATGTCATGGAGAACGGCAAAATCATGATGGAAGGCACAGCCAAAGAGTTATCGGATAATCCAGACATCAAGGAATTTTATCTGGGAATGGCGGCATCGGGAATTGCCAAGTCGTATAAGGACGTTAAGTCCTATCGCCGCCGCAAGCGCTGGCTATGATACCCTTCCGCTTTCTGCGGCTAACTTCGTCAACTGCGTCGTCGCCTTCCTCGACGTATGTTCATATACGCCTGCGGAGCCTCCTCCTTGCAGCCTCGTTATCCTTTGAAATCGAAAGGGTATAAAAAATAATTGATAGTTGTTAGATATTCGTCTAATAAAAATATATGGATAAAAAAAATAACATAATTGCAGTCCCTGATCTTGAGAAACGAATCGAAGAAGCTATATTCGATGCAGTTAATTACTTTGATAAAAAATGTCCATATTGCAATACAAATTTATATGATGGACATATCAGAGATAAGATCGAAATTGATCATTATGTGCCTATTTCACTTGGTGGTCAGCATGTACCTTGGAATGTACTTCCCAGTTGTAAAAAATGTAATAGAAAAAAGAAGAATATTCATCCAAATAATTTCCTTGATATTCAGTTAAGAAAAAAATGTGAAATATTTTTAGAAGGAATTAGAGCAGAACTTACAGATAGTATTTAAGTGGATATGGATGCAGCACAACAAGCTAAAGTGTTTATCAAAGATAAATTGAAAAGCACATCAAGTAATGAAGCGAAAAATATTCTATGGGAATTATCTAATATTTTTCACCTGAAAATCGAAGATAATTATTCTGAAACAACACTAAAATTTAATGAATATACAATTGAAAAATTTCTCTATACTGAATGTGTTTTAGGAATCCAATATTCAATTTCTAAAGAAGCTATTTACCAGAGATATAAGGAGTATTGCATATCAAATAAAATTCATCTTCAAATAAAACCGCAATTCTTTAGAAATCTTTTTTCTTTAACAAAAGATGTTATGTCTTTCCGTCCTAACATAAAAGGTAATAGGCAATCGTGGCTTAAAGGAATAACATTAAAAGAATAAAATTAAAAAAAGGGGAATATGGATAACTTATTTGATAAAAAAGAATCGTGGGGGAAGAGAAAAAGAAAAAGCCAACAGGATAAAGCTCTGGCGGAAATGGCAAAGCTCGGTTACGAAAAGTCAGCGCATGTTAAGGCCATGCTGGATGCTCATAAAATTAATCCCGACAATATTAAATCACGTGAAGATTTGGTGTGTCTGCCGGTTACTTCCCGCGAAAAATTAGTGGAAATGGAACAACTCGATCCACCTTACGCGGGTTTAGAAAATCCTGACATCCCTATTGATCGTGTTTTTACTTCTCCGGGGCCGGTTTATGAACCGCATCTTTCTGAGACTGATTATTTATGGGCGCGGGCTTTTTTTGCCGCGGGCATCGGTCCGAATGATATCGCACTCAACGCATTTTCGTATCATCTTGTTGCCGCCGGTTTGACTTTTCACAACGGCCTGCGCAGGGTCGGCGCCACGGTTGTACCTTCAGGGGCTTCCTCTTCCCAGGTTCAGGTGCAGTTAATCAAAGATTTGAAAGTGACGGCTTATGTAGGCACCCCCAGCTTTTTAATGGCCATTATAAATAAAGCAAAAGAAATGGGCTTTGATTTTAAAAAAGATTTTCTAGTCAAGAAAGCGTGTTTTGCCGCAGAGCCGCTTTTGCCTGATTTGCGCCGGTCTTTTGAAAACGAATACGGCATTGATACTTACCAAATGTACGGAGCCACTGAAGTCGGCGACGTGGCATATGAGTGTTCAGAGAAAAAAGGGTGGCATATCTGCGAAGAAACGATAGTGGAAATAGTTGATCCCGCAACCGGCAAAAATGTTCCAAATGGAGAGTTGGGAGAAATTGTAGTTACAAGACTCAATAACATTTTCTTTTTATTGCGCTTCGGAACAGGTGATTTGTCGCGTCTGATTACAGATAAATGTCCCTGCGGCCGGACTTCCTATCGTCTTGCCGGAATCACGGGAAGGGTAGGGGATGCCGTAAAAGTCCGTGGATTGTTTGTAGCTCCCAGTCAGATCAAAATGCTTCAGACAAAATTCAATAACCTACCTCTTCAGGTGGTTGTCAGCCGTACGGGTCATGAAGATATTCTGAAGTTGCGGATTGAAAAAATATCACCGGAAATCGGCAGCGCTTCCTGGGAAGAAAATTTCAAGAAAATATTCCGCGAAATCTGCACAGTGGGAATTAATAATCTGGAATATCTTAGCGCCGGTGAAATCAAACCTCAGGAGAAACTGATTGTTGATCAGAGGACTTACTAGATTTCGCCATTTCTTTCTTCCCGATTTGATAAGCGTCAATGATGGAAGAAATCCAAAGCAGAATCATAGATAATAAAATCAAGAAAAAATAAGGCAGGCTCAGCGCTTTCATCGAGTCGATTGCCAATTGCACAACAGCGTTGAAAGTAACAGTTCCTTTTTTAAAAGGCGCGATTTTCAAAATAGTTATTGTAGCTTGAGTTACAGACCATAAAATAGATATAACTCCGACAATAATAGCGATTATTATTGATATCCCCTTTTTATACTTTTTCAAATATATCTGTCCCCAGCCGGGGAACAGTAGCGCGTTGAATAATGCCCCTTTTATAGCTAAGTTCATATTTCTCTCCTGATACTAATCTGCTTTCTCCACTAACAGGGGACAGTTCAACTAACGAATTCCAGTTCACTTCGTTTCTGTAATTCGAGTTTCACTGCTGCTTTGGTGGCTGAGTTCATATTAATCTAAATACACTTAATATTTTTAAGAAATAATATTTACGTCTTTCATCTTCAATTGAATCTCGGAAGAGCCATTCCAGTAATTAATTTGTGGTGTAAAGACAATGTCAATATTGGCGCCATTAATCGCTGGCAGGTATTTGCCCATACTGAACCAAATTGAATCGCAAGATATTCCATCGCCGTTGAGCCACATTTTAAGATGGTTGTTACCCACAATAAAAGGAGAGGAAACCTTGATGTTGCGGGCACAAAGCACCGGTTCCGGATTATTACTGCCAAAGGGCGCAAGCATTTCGATCTGCTCCATCAAATTTAGATTAATATCTATGAGTTGACATTCCGAATCAATAAACGTTTGAGAAAGAAGTTCCGGGAATTGAACGCTATTGCGGATTATTTCATCTAAAAGACCGGTAAACTCATCAATATTCTCTTCTTTGATGGAGATTCCTGCGGCATGATAATGACCGCCATAAGAGAGCAAAAGAGGCGCGCACTGCTGAATTCCCTTGTAAATGTTAAAACCGGAAACACTTCTTCCCGAGCCTTTACCCAAACCATTATTTAAACTAATGACAAATGCCGGACGGTTGAAAAGGTCAACCAGACGCGAAGCGACAATGCCGACAACTCCCTGATGCCACTTATCAGATGCAAAAACAAGCGCATTCATTTTTTCAACATCCGGGTTAGCGCTTATTTTTTCAAGAATCTCACTGAGAATCTTTTTTTCCATTGTTTGCCGGTTGCGATTATAGGAATCAAGCTTATCAGCCAATATACGGGCTTCAGTCATATTTTCAGTCAGAAGCAATTTAACCGCGTCCAGAGGAGATGCGATGCGTCCGGCGGCATTTATCCGGGGAATAAGAGAAAAGGATGCTTTAAAAGAATCAATTGTTTGATTATCAACGCCGCTAACCTCTTTGAGAGCTTTGATTCCCGGCCGTTTACCTTCGGTAATTAATTCCAGTCCTATTTTAACAAAGATTCTGTTCTCGTCAACAAGAGGCGCGATGTCGCCAATTGTTCCCAGGGCGACAACATCAAGATATTCTTTTAAATTGGGATAATCTTTATTTTTCCAGAATCCCTTTTTGTTTAAAATGCCGCGCAAAGCAATGAGAAAGTTATAAGCAATGCCTACGCCGGCAAGTCCTTTAAAAGGAAAAGGACAATCTTCACGATTCGGATTTATTGAGGCTACGGCAGGAGGCAGCAGACCTGATATTTCATGGTGATCCAGTATAATTGTATCGATGCCAAGTGATTGGGCATAGGCAACTTGTTCCAGATCGGAAATACCACAATCAACAGTAATGATCAGTTTGACATTATTATTCTTAAACTTGTCAATGGCGGGTATTTTCAAGCCGTAACCTTCCTGCAATCTGTCGGGAATGTAATAATTAATATGAGGAGTTATTTCTTTGATAAACTTATAAAGAATAACAACGGAAGTTATCCCATCAGCATCATAATCGCCATAAATAATGATTTCTTCGTGGTCGTAAATTGCTTTCAATAAACGTGAAACACCTTTTTTCATATCTTTCATCGAAAAGGGACTATGTAAATCATTGAGGGAAGGGTAGAGGTAGTGACGGCCTGTTTCCAGGTCATCGATGCCTCTATTGACGAGAATTTGAGAAATAATCGGGTGAATTCCAAACTCTTTACTCAATAGTTTTTCAATATTTTTATCGCCGGCATCATTTAATTTCCATTTTGTTGTAGGCAATTGGTTAGATATTGTCATTATCTTGCTTTCTTATGTACTTCGAAATTTAACTTAACCATACAATCTTTATCCGTTGGCGTCAATTGGTCTTTGAATCTTGCTCTTTACAGCGATCAGTGATAATTTTAAGAAAGATGATAAAGAAATATTTTAAATTAAAGAGAAAAGATATTGCCTTGGTCCAATTTATCATTGAAGGATATGAGGGTATGGCCACGGTAACAACAATAGATTCTCAAACAGCAATAATCCAAATCTCCATTATTCCTGATTTCATTTCAGATATTAGCGCTGTTATTAAAGATATAAAAAATAAATATAAAATGGAAGAAATTAATTTTCCCGGGAAACAATCAAAACAATAAAGAATTATGGTTGACTTCCGATTTTTATATAGCCTTTTTTACAAAGCCTGAGCGAATACAACGAGTGCAAACTTTTACTCTCTTTACCGATCCGGTTTTTTCATCAACGCAACGTAATCTTTGCAAATTGGGATACCATGTCGCTGACGTTTTATTATTAGCATGGCTCACTTTATTGCCAATTGACGGTTTTTTACCGCATACTTCACAAACACGAGACATTTAAACATCCTCCTAAAAGTGTGCGTCGTAATAAACCATAAGGCAGTATTTTGCAAGCATTTTTTCGTATTATTTTATCTTTTTAAAAATGAGATCAAATTAGGCGCAGGTTGTGAACAATCTGGTCACCGCAAAATAAAGAGACTAATTTAACATCCTATATTCTTTAGATTATTTTACCTCGCTGTAGAAAGCCCCCAGTTCCCGCTGGGGGTTGAATGCTTTCTGCCAATCGCGGGATGTCGCGTTTTGGAAAGGAGCCTCCGGCTCCTGCCGGAGTGGCTCCACCGTACAATCAATTTTTCATGGAAGGAGGTTGTCCCGTCGTTTCTAAAACGCTCAGCCAAATATTATCATGAGGATCAATTTGGCGGCTGGAAGCAACTGTATTTAAAGGCAGATGAACATATTCGTCTTTCATCATAGCCACTAAAAGACCGGTTTTCCCAGCCATTCCCGCATGTACAGCATATTGCCCTAGTGAGTTACAATAGATGCTGTCTGAAGCATTTGCCGAAACCGATCGAATCAGATAACTGGGCTCGATATATTTTAGATTAATTTCCAGATCAATTTTCTCAAAGTAATTCTCTATGGCGTTTTTTAGAAACAATCCTATATCAAGCAAACGAATATTTCCTGAAGGATCTTTTTCTATGGGAGTTTTTTCCCCTCTAATAATATCCTGACCCGCCCCTTCCGCAACTATAATTACCGCATGCCCTCTGGAGTTTATACGTTTTTTCAATGCTGTGAGAAATCCATTTTCCCTTTTGAGTTCAAAAGGCACTTCGGGGATTAAAACAAAATTCGCATCATTTTGCGCCAGCGCCGCGTGAGTAGCTATATGGCCAGAATTACGACCCATTATTTTAATCAAACCAATTCCATTGAATGCTCCTTTGGCCTCAACGTGAGCGCTCTTTATAGCTTCAACAGTTTTTTCTATTGCCGTATCAAAACCAAAAGATTTTTGGATTAAATTAAGGTCATTATCAATCGTCTTGGGAATACAAACTATCGCTATTTTCAAATTTCTCTTGGTCACTTCAGCGGCGATTTTTTCGGCTGCCCGCATTGTGCCGTTGCCTCCGATAAAAAAGAGATTATTAATATTTAATCGGGAAAGTGAATTTACAATCTGGACAGTATCCTGCGGTCCGCGCGAGGAGGACAGAATGCTTCCGCCAATACTGGTTATATCCTTGACTATTTCAGGGGATAGTTTGACTAATTCATGTCCGTAGATTGGATTTAATCCCCGCAAACCATATTTAATGCCAACAATATCTCTTACATTGTAGTTGAAGAATAATGTCATCGTTATTGATCTGATTACATCATTGATGCCCGGACAAAGCCCGCCGCAGGTAACAATTGCCGCTTTTGTTTGGGATGGATCAAAAAATATCTTATCACGGGGGCCGGCAAGTTCCACAGAAAGCGGCTGACCTTCCTTATCAGTGCTGGATAAGTAATTATCTGAATATGAATTGAATAATAATCTTTTTTTGTCTTGTGTAAAATTGCTGATGTTTAGGGGTGATTTAATCAGTCTCTTGCCTAGATTGGGTATGGAAAAATTATATTCCATAGGTCACTTCCTTTTATCGGCTACGCAGGCTGCGGCATTCATACCGGAAATAATTTCTCCCTCGAAGCCGGCGTCTGTTAATAATGAAGCACCGGTAAGATAAATATTGCCAAATCTTGTTTTATTGTTTTTCGCGGCAAAGCCGGAAATAAAAGAATTTTGCAATTGATATTTTGGATTAACAACATTGCGTTGTTTTTGTGAGATATTGATAGATTCCTTTATGTCGAAGAATTCAATATTTTCTTTTAAAAAGGGCAGAAAAAATTCGAGCCGCTCAATGATTGATCGGGCATTTGCGGTTAAGTTTTCCTTGGACCAGGACATTTGATCATCAGGAAGAAAAACAGTTGCCGATAGTAAACTCTGCGTTGCGGAAGTATTGTTTTCATCTTCACGAGCATTTAATTCTAAAATAATCAGATTATCATCGTAAATATGTTTATTCACGTCACTGATTACCGCAACATGCCTTGCTATTTTTTCAGGTATAGATTTTTGACGAACACCCAAATGAATTGTAAAAGGACAATAAGAAACTTTAATTGGCCTGATCAAATCATCAAAATTAAGCGTCTTTTTGCGCTCAATCAGCAAATGCATGTTTTGCCATTTCGTACTGACAATCAAATTAGCGGCCTCAATCTTTGAAGCGACACCATTTTTATCGTTATAAGTTACTTCTATTAATTCACCTTTTTTAATTGACAATACTTCACAATTGTTAAGACACAAACCTTTTGTGGCCACAATTTTTTTTATCAGAGAATTGAGTAATTCCTGCTTGCCTTGTGAAAAATAATAAATGCCACGCAGAGGCGCGGAATATTGAAAATGCGAGAAAATAGAATCCTGATCTTTTGTTTTGAAGGAAAGCAATGCTTGTTGCGCTTCCATAACTTTCTTAAAGGAAGCATTGCGAAACATAATCCTTTTTAGTTTATTATTATCCAATTTATACTTAATCAAATATGGTGTTATCTTAAGATAGTCAACGCAATCCTTTAAACATTTTGGTTGAATATAAGGATGATCCCGTAGCCATTTATCAACAATGTTCGAGTTTTTCACAACGGCATCGTAAAAGGAATTGATTTCCTCGGATAGTTCTGGAAATTCTCTGACCATTTCTTTAACCAGAGATTCTTTGTCATTAAAAAAATCTATTCTGTGTTCAGGCAGAATGATCTGGTAAGCGGGATTCAACAAATTGCTTTCCATGGAAATATCTATTTTATCCAGGAGGGAACTGCCGGTTTGATTTGCACCGAAACCGGTCATGGGCGTTGGATCAACATTAAAAACAAGATCACTATTTAAACATATTTCTTCTCCGATACCGCTTTCAGACAGCAGCGTTGTATTGATGCCATTACTGGAAGCAACTGCTGCGGCAACATGGGAAGCAATATCATCGCCTATTACAATCAGATCATTCATTAATTAAATTATTTCCTCATAATGCAATAGTGATAGTGAAGAGCTGAAATAAAAACGCGGGGAGAAAAGTTTATTTTTTAGTTTTTAATGCTCACCTTGCGTCCTTTTATTTCAATTTTGCCTTCAGCAAATAATTGAATTGCCTGGGGATAAATCCGGTGCTCTTCTTTTAATATTCTTGCGGCTAATGTTTCCTCTGTATCGTCATCAAAAACCTGCACAGCGCTTTGAATTATGATCGGTCCGGTATCCACGACTTCATCAACAAAATGAACGGTACAGCCGGAGAATTTAACGCCGTATTCCAAAGCCTGCTTCTGTCCGTGAATACCGGGAAAAGATGGGAGGAGGGCAGGATGGATATTCATTACTTTTTGAGGAAAAGATTTCAAAAAGGTGGGGGTAATAATACGCATAAAGCCGGCTAAAATAACCAGATCCACACCATTGTTTTTTAATATTCTTATTAATTCTAAATCAAATTCTTCTTTGCTTTTAAAATCCCCGTTTTTTAAAACAACAACCGGAATCCCGTGCTTTTTTGCTCTGATTATTCCGTAAGCTTCGGGATTATTACTAATAACAATTTTAATGGTCGCTTTTAATGAGCCTTCTTCAATATGATCAATAATTGATTGCAGATTAGAACCGTTTCCGGAAATCAAAACCCCCAATTTCAACAAATCAGACATATATTTTATCCTAATCCCGATAAAGACAAACTTGATCCTGTTTATCGTCTCTTTTTTCTATGACTCCGATCAGATAAGCTTTCTCGCCCAGCATTTTCAAACGATCAAGCACATCCTGACATTCTTTTTCCGCAACGATGATCATCATCCCTATGCCCATATTAAAGACACGAAACATTTCTTTTTCTTCGATGTCGCCTATTTCCCGGATAACATCGAAAATAGGCGGTATGTGCCAACTGCTTTTGTTAATAACGCAACGGCAGGATTGAGGTATTATTCGCGGGATATTGTCGTAAAATCCGCCCCCGGTGATATGCACGAGACCTTTTATGTTAAAAATCTTAAAAAGATTCAAAAGCGATTTGACATAAATTCTTGTCGGTTCGAGCAATTCCAGGCCAATTGTTTTATCTAAGCCGTCGACTTTATCGTTAACGCCAAATTTCCCTTTTTCCAGAAGAACTTTCCGGGCTAATGAAAAGCCATTACTATGTAAACCGCTGGAAGCAAGTCCGATAACCCTGTCATTGACGCTGATTGCTGATCCATTAATTAATTTTTCCATTTCCACAACGCCGACGCAAAAACCGGCAAGATCATATTCGCCGATTTTGTAAAAACCGGGCATTTCAGCGGTTTCTCCGCCGAGAAGAGTGCAGCCGGCCTGTCGGCATCCTTCAGCAATGCCCTCGATAATTTTGACGCTTTTTTCCAATTCTATTTTTCCCGTGGCAAGGTAATCGAGAAAAAATAAGGGTTCAGCGCCCTGAACGACGACATCGTTTACCGACATGGCTACAAGATCAATGCCGATGGTATCATGCTTATCCACGAGTTGAGCAATTCTCAGTTTAGTTCCCACACCGTCGGTGGAAGAAACTAGTACCGGATTCTTTAAATCAATTGAATTAAGATGAAAAAGACCGCCAAAACCGCCAATGCCGGAAATAACTTCTTTACGCGCTGTTGTTTTTATCGATGGTTTAATGCGTTCTACAAATTCATTGGCGGTATCAATATCTACTCCCGCGTCTTTATACGTAGTTTTAGTTGTCATGTTGCCCCTGTATGAATTTGATTATTTATTGTGAGACTCAAATTTCAAAAACGGATAACCTAAAGGTCACTATAGGTGTATTGAAATTTGTAAGTCAAACAATCCCGCTACAAGCGGAGGGTATAATATCCCGGGATTTATACCCGTGATGGAAAACATATGAATTCATGTAACGTAAATCAGCTCTTAAGTCAATCATTCCTTGCGCAAACAAAATTTATTTGTTAACAGAAAACAATCAATTCACTGGAAATTATTTAGTAAGTTAGAAATTATTTTCCGGCGGAAAATAATTTCGTTAACGCATTAGTGAGTTAGAATTTGCTTTCTTGTAGAAAGCAAATTCAATAACGAACTTATCCCGTATCTGCGGGGCTTATCCCATTTATTGGGGTTAGGTTTGCCAATTTTCCAATGTGGAGACTTAAATGGATTCACCAAAAGAGATTCTGCAAAAAATAGAACAGCCTTTGCGTTTTGCTTCTAAAGATAATTATAAAAACATATCTAACATAAAAGATTTAGGAAAAACTCTTTTAAATTTATTGTTATTATTAAAAAGTTGCCTGCCACAGACTTCCAATCATGATTCTTTATCTTTGACAGAGGAATTGTTGGAAATATTTTCCGATTATGATTGGCAAAAGCTGAAATTTAAAAAATATAAAATAGAAAGAGCGCAAATTATAGTGGAGAATATTAAAGCCGTTATTAATTCTTCAACAGCCCCCGGACCGGCTCATCCTCCTGATCAACAGACAATAAAAAGGATATCCGATCTAAAAGAAGCTTTGACCAAACTTAACATGCCGGTTCAATACTTAAAGGGTGTCGGGCCGAAAATGTCCGCTCGCTTTGCCGCCAAGAAAATCGCTACTGTTGAAGATTTGCTCTTTTTTCTGCCGCGAACCTATGAAGACCGCAGGGAAATTAAAAAAATAAATCGTTTGGAAGTGGAAAAAATTCAGAGCGCCGTGGGTACGGTAATATCGACGCAGTACCGTTACTATGGAAGAAAGAAAATACTGGAAACCGTCGTCAGCGATGGTACGGCAAATCTTACGGCAAAATGGTTTAAAGGACAGATGTCGTACCTGCTTGGTGTTTTCAAGAAGGGAACAAAAGTAATATTTACCGGAGAAGTAAGGCCCGATTATGGCGGCAAGGCAATGATTCATCCCGATTATGAAATACTCGATGAAAAGGATGAAGAAAATCTTTTAAATTTTAAAAGAATAGTGCCCATTTATTCTGAAACAGAAGGACTGCATCAAAAATATTTCCGCAAGGTAATGAATTTCGCTCTGGAAAATTATTCCCGCTATGTGGCTTCACCTATACCGGATAATATCTGCGATAAGCGCAATTTGCTCAATATACACGAAGCGCTATTGTCCGTTCATTTTCCCGGAAATAACGAATTACCTGAGCAATTTGTATCCGCTTGTTCATCGGCGCATCGCCGGTTGATTTATGATGAATTTTTCTTTTTTCAATTAGGCCTGGCCGTAAAAAAATCAGGACGAATTTTAGAAGCCGGGATAAAATTCGATATTCAGGGAAATCTTTTAAGAAAATTTCTCGCGCTTCTGCCTTTTGATTTGACGGAGGCGCAAAAAAGGGTAATCAATGAAATACAAACCGATATGGCCAAGCAAACCGCTATGAACAGACTTTTGCAGGGTGATGTAGGCAGCGGCAAAACTATTGTTTCTATGGCGGCAATGATCACCGCATGCGAGAATTCCTATCAGGCGGCGATAATGGCACCTACGGAAATTTTAGCGCAGCAGCATTATCAAAATATAAAAAACTGGGCGACATCGCTCGGATTGAACGCGGTTTTACTTATCGGCGGCCTCAACACCGCTCAAAAAAAAGAGGCACTGGGGAAAATAGCCGGCGGCGAAGCCAATATCATCATCGGCACTCACGCTTTAATTCAGGAAGATGTCGATTTTTACAAGTTGGGATTGGTTGTCATTGATGAGCAGCATCGCTTCGGCGTCATGCAAAGAGCGACTTTGCGCGGCAAAGGAATCAATGCGGATGTACTTGTCATGACGGCGACACCGATTCCGCGAACGTTGGCGATGACCGTTTACGGCGATTTGGATGTTTCCGTAATTGATGAAATGCCTCCCGGCAAAAAACCGGTACGCACTGTCTTGGTGTCGGAAAGCAGGAGAGAGAAAGTTTATCACACAATCAGCACGGAACTGGCGAAAGGCCATCAGGCGTTTATTGTTTATCCTTTGGTGGAACAATCGGAAAATCTGGATTTGAAAGACGCAACAAATATGGCCAAACATCTGCAGCAAGATATTTTCCCCGATTATAAAATTGGTCTCATTCACGGCAAAATGAAAGAGAAAGAAAAAGACGGAGTAATGAAAGAATTTTTAGCCAATAAAATTAACATCCTTGTATCAACAACCGTTATCGAGGTGGGCATTGATGTGCCGCGGGCATCATTGATGGTCATCGAGCACGCCGAACGTTTCGGTCTTTCGCAATTGCATCAATTGCGCGGCAGGGTAGGGCGGCGCGATATTCCCTCAAGCTGCATTTTGTTGGCGGATTACAAGTGTTCGGCTGACTCGCGAAAAAGATTAAAGGTGATGGAAAGAACTAACGATGGATTCGTTATTGCCGAAGAGGATTTGGCCATCCGCGGCCCCGGTGATTTTTTAGGCACACGCCAATCGGGATTGCCTGATTTTCGCATCGCCAGCATCATTCGTGACGCACGCATTTTGAACGATGCTAAAGAAGACGCGTTTCAATTAGCCCAGCGTGATCCATTTTTAGAAAAGCCGGAACATATAATTTTGAAAGAAACATTGCTTTGGAAATGGCAGGGAAAACTGGATTTAGCGAGGACGGGATGAGAATAGGCATAGTCGGCATAGGCGGAGTAGGGGGATACTTCGGCGGGAAATTGGCCAGAGAATTTGAAAGTTCTCTCGAACACGAAATTATTTTTATTGCCCGCGGCGACAATTTAAAAGCAATCCAAGAAAAAGGCTTGCAATTATTTACGCGGGAAGGGGATTACGTTGCCCGACCAAAAATCGCCACAGACAAACCAATTGAAGCAGGCGTTTTCGATTTGGTATTTTTCTGCACAAAAAGTTATTCACTAGAGAGTGCCGCGCAACAATTCAAATCCTGCATAAATAAAAACACCATAGTGATTCCTCTTCTCAATGGCGTCAATAGCGCGGAAAGACTTAGCTATGTATTGCCGCAGGCGACTATCATAAGCGGCAGTGTTTATATTATTTCCCACATTGAAAAGCCGGGTGTTATCCATCAGGAGGATGGCGCATGTATACTGACATTCGGTACGGATGATGAATCAGCTAAAAAATACCAATACATTCTAGATATTTTATTGCAAGCAAAAATTAACGCCATATTAACGAATAAAATCTCCGAAGTTTTATGGACAAAATATTTGCTGATGTGCCCTCTGGCATCTCTGATGTCCGCCACCAACAAGACATACGGTGCTATTTTGGGGGATTCTTCGCTCAGGAAAAAGGCAAGGGATATGATGCTGGAAGTCGCAGCAGTTGCCAAAGCACGTTATGTTTTTCTGCCGGAAAATATAGTTGATAAATTGATGGAAATGGTTGCCGGTTTTGGTCATAACTCAAAAACATCCATGCAACTTGACAGAGAAAAAGGAAGAGAGACGGAAATTGACGCCTTGACCGCTTATCTTTGTAAAGCAGGTAAAGAAACAGGAATTCCCACGCCTCTTCATGATGAAATTTATTTTCAACTAAAAATATAATAGGAGTCTTTTAATGATATTTTAGAAAATAACTATTTGCGAATTGTCTTCATCTCTATGTTGGAAGTTGACGGTAATATAAGCGTCCTCTCAACCGACGCGTGTAAAAAAACGACCCGGCGCCGTAAGGCTTATAAAATCATTTCTAAACAACAATCAGAATCTATTATTTCTCCCTTTTAATTCTTTGGATTTTCATTACTTAACGTTTTAAATATTATTTATATTTGTTTGACAAAATGACTGTTTTTGTTATAAGAACAACACCCTTAACAATTGTCCTTGGATGGGCAAAATATAAATTAAACATTGATTTCAGGTACGTGCAATGAAAAAAATTAATATCGGCTTAATCGGTTTTGGCACCATAGGAACCGGAGTGGTCAAGCTACTGCGGCAAAACGAGGAACTAATTACTCAAAAGCTAGGCGCCAAGCTGGTTTTAAAAAAGATTGCCGATATCGACATTACCTCGTCGCGCGGTGTTAAAATTAATAAGAATCTGCTGACTACTAATGCCCGGGAAATAATCAACGATAAAGATATTTCCATTGTCATTGAATTGATGGGTGGATATGAACCGGCTCGCACTTTTGTTCTGGAGGCAATCGCCAAAGGTAAACATGTTGTCACCGCCAACAAAGCGCTTCTGGCAACTTACGGCAATGAAATATTTCCGGCTGCCCAGAGACAGGCAGTGGATATCGGTTTTGAAGCCAGTGTCGGCGGAACCATTCCGATAATCAAGACTCTCAAAGAAAGCCTTATTGCCAATAAGATCAACTCCATTATGGGCATTATGAACGGCACCTGCAATTTCATTCTGACTAAAATGACTGACGAAGGCAAGATGTTCGATGTTGTTTTAAAAGAGGCGCAGAAGCTTGGATTTGCTGAAGCTGATCCTACTTTCGATATAGAAGGAACCGATACCGCTCATAAGATGGCTATTCTTTTATCGCTTGCTTACGGAAAGAAAGTAAACTTGAAAGATATTTATCTTGAAGGCATCACCAAAATCAGCCGCGACGATATCGGGTTTGCCGGGGAATTGGGTTACCGGATAAAACTGCTTGCTATAGCAATGTTTAAGAATGGCGCGGTGGAAGCAAGAATTCATCCGACGATGATTCCTTCCAGTCATCTTCTGGCCAATGTCAACCAAAATTATAACGCCTTTCACATCATGGGTGATGCTTCTGGTCCCGTTTTTCTTTTCGGGCAGGGGGCGGGAATGATGCCCACAGCCAGCGCGGTTTTCAGCGATATAATCGACAGTGCCCGCAATATTTTAAAAGGCGTGACCGGCCGGGTGCCTCTGCGATCAATTGATGAAAAAGCCATGACCCAAATAAAGCTAATACCGATGGACAATATTGAAACAAAATATTATTTCCGTTTCTCCGCTCTTGACCGTCCCGGTGTTCTGTCCAAGATATCCGGCATTCTCGGAGAAAATAATATCAGCATTGCCACTTGCATTCAGAAGGCAAGGGGAAAGGGAGTCGCTGTGCCGATTGTCATGACAACATACAGGGCTCAGGAAAAAAATGTGCGCCAGGCTCTCAAAAAGATAGATAAACTGGATATGGTTCAGGACAAAACTATTCTAATTAGAATTGAGGACGAGTTAAATTAAAATTATTAACAAAAAAGATTCTCAAAACATAAATATGAAATATGTAGTTTTACTTGGCGATGGAATGGCCGATTATCCGACCGAAAAGCTTGGCGGAAAAACTCCACTGCAGTGCGCCCTTACTCCTTATATTGATCAGATTGCCGCGGAAGGCACATTAGGCCTTGTGGACACGATTCCTGCAGGATTTACTCCGGGCAGCGATGTTGCCACTTTGAGTGTGTTGGGTTATGATCCTCGAGAAACTTATACCGGCCGGGGACCTTTGGAAGCTGCCAGCATGGGAATAAGTCTCGGACAAAATGATATAGCTTATCGCTGCAACCTTGTGACAATAGGAGAAAAGGATTCCGAGAACGCATTTATGGATGATTTTACTTCCGGTCATATATCCACTGAAGAATCCAGAGAAATTATTCTCGATCTAAATAAAATGTTTAGTTCGTCTCCGTACCAATTTTTCCCCGGTGTCGGTTATCGCCATTTATTTGTTTGGCGTGACGCCGCTTCATCTCCGGAAACAACGGCGCCTCATGATATAATAGGAAAATCCATAGCATCTTATCTTCCACGTGGTGATTCTGCCCTGGAAATAAACTCAATTATGCAACGTGCCGGGGAAATTTTAATAAACCATCCTGTTAACGTTCAAAGACAGAAAGCGGGCAAAAAACAAGCTAATTCCATTTGGCTTTGGGGGCAGGGGAAAAAGCCTCAGATGATTCAGCTTACTCAAAAGTATTCCCTGCAGGGCGGAATGATTTCCGCCGTCGATCTTCTCAAAGGCATCGGTATTTTTGCCGGATTAAAAGTTTTTCCTGTGGAAGGGGCGACCGGTTACATTGATACTAATTATGAAGGCAAAGCCAAGATGGCTCTGGATATTTTAAATTTTATGGATTTTGTTTTTGTCCATTTGGAAGCCCCTGATGAAATGGGACATGAAGGAAACGCCGCCGGTAAAATTAAAGCCATTGAGCTCTTTGATGAAAAAATAGTGGGGCCGATTTTAAATAAAATTGGATCTTTCGGCGACTACCGGCTTCTTGTTTTGAGCGATCATCCGACACCGTTGGATCTTAGAACCCATGTCAGCGATCCAAGCCCCTTCGCGGTTTTATCTTCCTGCAAAGAAGAAAACAAAGCGGCAGGTTTGCCCTTTAATGAAAAAAACGCCAAAGAAAGTTCGATTTTGATTTCTCCGGGACATTTATTAATAGAAAAATTTATCAAAGATTGGAGGGCGTTTGTCGGTTAACAACTTGACAAAAGTTAGAGTTATTTATGCTGATACCGATGCTATGGGAGTGGTTTATCATACAAACTATATAAAATGGTTTGAGCTGGGGCGGAATGAATTTATGCGTCAGTTGGGCGTTCCCTGCACGGAATTGGGAAAGCTTGGACTTAATCTTCCGCTGATAAAGGTCAGTTGTGATTATCTGAAATTCGCAACATATGATCAACTCCTGACTATCGAAACCAAGTTTGATTATATCAAGAAGGCTACTATTAGATTTAATTCCCAAATATGGGACGAAAATAAAGAAATTGTGCTTGTGGAAGGTTATACCATTCATGCCTGCACTAATAATGAGGGGAAAATACGCAGAATACCTAAACTGCTTCTTGAACTGATAAATAAATATAATATTAAAGGGGAATAATATGGCGGCAAAATTATCAAAAAAAGAACTGAAGCGACCTGATGCTTTTCAATCCAGCATAGAAATAATAAGTGATTACATTTACGAAAATAAAACCCGCTTTTATGCCATTGTGACGGCTGTCGTTTTAGCCGCAGTTATCGCGTTCGGTATTTATGTGTACTGGAGCAATTATCAATCTTCCGCAAGAGAAATGTACGCTAAAGCTAGCAATATGACGAGAAATATTTCGAAACCGGATGATGCCAGAGCAAACATCAAAGTTTACCAGGAATTGATTAATAAATATCCCCATAGCTTGAGCGCGCGGATGTCCCATTATCACTTGGGAAATCTTTATTACAATTTGGGTGAAGTCGATAATGCCATTACTGAATATAAGAAATTTGTTTCTTCTTCCAGATCGGACAATGCCGGTATATCATTTTTGGCTTTAACTTCACTGGGGTATTGTTATGAAGCAAAAAAAGACCTTAAAGTTGCTCTCGAATATTTTGAAAAAGCTCAAAAGGGTGATAATGTCGGATTTCAATCAATCGGTTTTTGCAATATTGCCCGCATGTATGAACAATTAAACGACAAAAAGAATGCTTTAGAGAATTATAAAAGCGCGTTGGAAAAGACCTCTGATCCTTCCATGAAGATTTTTATCAAGCGAAAAATATCTTCTCTAAGCTGATTATCATACGATGCGGAGGAACAACATTTTGAAAGTGTTAATGTCGGGGAATGAAGCTATTGCCTGCGGCGCTTATGAAGCGGGCGTTAGATTCGCCGCCGCATATCCGGGCACTCCCAGCACGGAAATTCTTGAAGAATTTTCCAAATACGAAGATGTCTACGCGGAATGGTCGCCCAATGAAAAAGTGGCCGTCGAAGTTGCCATCGGCGCCGCGCTGGCGGGAGAAAAGGCGCTGGCCGTTATGAAACATGTTGGCGTTAATGTGGCCGCTGATCCGATCTTCACAGTCAGTTATACCGGCACAAACGGAGCGCTGGTCATTGTCAGCGCTGATGATCCCTCATTGCATAGTTCTCAAAATGAACAGGACAATCGCCATTACGCCCGATTTGCTAAAATTCCCATGTTGGAACCGGCCGATGCCCGGGAAGCCAAAGAATATATCAAACTCGCTTTTGCAATCAGCGAAATGTTTGACACTCCTGTTTTTTTGCGCTCAACCACCCGAGTTGCTCATTCCAAATCAATAGTAATTCTTGAAGAGCCGGAAAAATACAAAGACAAAACCGGTTTTATTTATGACGCAGAGAAATATGTAATGGTTCCCCACAATGCACGCGCGCGGCGTGTGGAAGTGGAAAAACGCCAGCAGGCATTGAAAGAATTTGTGGAAACATTTCCTGAAAATAAAATGGAAATCAACAACCCGGACGTTGGAATCATTACTGCCGGAATGCCCTATAACTACGCCAAAGAGGTGTTTCCGAATTATTCCTACCTGAAACTGGGGATTGTTTATCCCTTGCCGGAAAAATTAATTCGCGATTTCGCCTCTAAAGTTAAAAAAATATATGTCGTTGAGGAACTGGATCCTTTTCTGGAAGATCAAATCAAAGCGATGGGAATTAAAGGCATCGGCAAGGAAATATTCCCTTATACCCTTGAATTTGACCCGGGTGTTATTAAAAACTCGATTGAAAGAAATACTGACAGGTATATTTCACCTTATAAAAAAATACTTTCAGCGCGTCCACCGAATCTATGCCCCGGCTGTCCGCACCGCGGATTATTTTATGCTTTGAGAAAACACAAGGCTTATGTCCATGGCGATATCGGCTGTTATACTTTGTCTTATATGAAACCTCTGGAAGGTTTGCATTCATGCATATGCATGGGCGCGAGCATCGGCATGGCGCACGGCATGAGCAAGGCCTTAAAAGAGAAAGGGAAGGGCAAGGTTGTTGGTGTTATAGGCGATTCCACATTCCTGCATTCAGGGATTACGCCACTGCTGAATATGGCTTATAACAACAGCGATGCTTTAATCATTATTCTGGATAACAGTACAACGGCCATGACCGGCATGCAGGAGCATCCGGGGACTGGCTATACCCTGATGGGAAAAGAGACGAAGAAGGTTAATCTAAAGGTTTTAATTTCAGCTCTAGGAATTGATAATATAAAGGTTATTGATCCTCTAGATCAGAAAGAAACAAGAAGCGCCATCAAAGAAGAACTGGCTAAAGATGGACCTTCAGTCATCATTGCCCAAAGACCTTGCGTCTTGTTTAAGAGAGCCAATATCAAAGCGAAACCGGCGTTGAAAATTGATCCTGATAAATGTGAGGGATGCAAAGCATGTTTGGGTTTGAATTGTCCGCCGATTTCCTGGAAGAAAGGCATAACAAAGGAAGGTTCTAAACGCAAGGGCATTTCCTTCATTGACGAAACTCTTTGCAATGGATGCGGTTTATGCGCGCAGGTCTGCAAGTTCGAAGCTATAAGTTAGTAAGTTAGAAATTATTTTCTGCTCTTATCTACCCCGCGAGGGGGTACTGAAAAGAGTGGCAGAAAATAATTTCGTTAACGTACTTATCCCGTTTATCGGGGTTAAAGGAATATTTAATGTCTGATAATAAAGTAATAAGCATATTGTTTGCCGGTGTTGGCGGACAGGGAATTTTGCGGGCAAGCGATATCATCTGCGAAGTGATAATGGATGCCGGTTTGGATGTGAAAAAAAGCGAAGTACACGGCATGGCCCAGCGTGGCGGCTGTGTAACCAGTCATGTTCGTTACGGGGAAAAAGTTTATTCGCCGCTGGCCGAACCCGGAAGCATCCAAATACTTGTTTCATTTGAAAAAATGGAAGCTCTGCGCTATTTGAGGTTCCTCAAAAAAGATGCCGCTATCATCTTGAATACGGAAGAAATTTATCCGCCGGCAGTCAACATGGGGGAAGCGCCATATCCGGAAGAAGATGATACTTTTTTAAAAAAGCATTACGGCAAAGTAATAAGCTTTAACGCCGCGGAGCTGGCGAAAAAAGCGGGCAATATCAAAACAGCAAATGTGGTTCTCCTGGGCGCGCTATCCAATCTGATGAGCATTGATCAATCCGTCTGGCAGAGTGTCATTAAGAAATCATTTCCGGAAAAGTTGGTTAAAATCAATTTAACCGCTTTTCAAATGGGAATTGATGCTTAACTTAAATCACGAGTGTTTCATTGTAAAACTCCAATTTCGAAAGTGAAGCGCAGCGGAATTGGTAAGTTGAACAATCCCGCGCAGCGGAGGGTTTTATACCCGTGATTAAAATACGCATAATAAATAAAGGATACCATGGCAGAAGACTACTATAATGTTTTGGGCGTAGATAAAAAAGCTACGGCTGATGAAATTAAAAAATCATACCGTAAGCTTGCTTTAAAATGGCATCCGGATAAGAATCCCAATAATAAAAGCGCGGAAGAAAAGTTCAAAAAAATTAGCGAAGCTTATGCTGTTTTAAGTGATACCGAAAAACGTCAGCAATATGATCAATTCGGTTCCGCGGATCAGTTCCGTCAGCAGTATTCTCAGGAAGATATTTTCCGTAACTTTGATATTAACGAGATTTTACGCGGGTTTGGATTTGAAGGAGGAAGAGGGGGAGGCCGAACAACATTTCGGACGACCAGAAGGGGAGGCGGCGGTGCCCGTGATGATTATGATGATCCATTTGCCGGACTGTTTGGAGGCGGCGGAATGGGCAGTGGACGGCAACAGTATGCAAACATGCCTCAAAAAGGACAGGATGCCGAGTATAACCTATCGATATCTTTGGAAGATTCAGTATTAGGTGCCGATAAAAAGATTTCTTTTCAACTGGAAAACCATATCGAAGATATCAATGTGAAGATACCAGCCGGAATCAGCAGCGGTAAAAAGCTTAGATTGCCTGGTAAAGGATTATCTGGTTTTAATGGGGGCCCCAGTGGAGATTTGTATTTAAATATAAACGTTCTGCCGCATCCGATCTTTGCCCGCGACGGCAATGATTTATATATTGAAAAAACTATCAAATTTACTCAGGCAGCTTTGGGAACTACCATCGATGTTCCTACGTTAGATGGCTCTGTAAAAAGACTTAAGCTTAGTCCCGGTACTCAGAACAACACAAAGATAAGAATGAAGGGTTACGGAGTACCCGGGTTAAAAGGCACTACAAAAGGGGATCAGTACGTAAAGATCAGTATCGAAGTTCCCAAGAAGCTATCGGATCGCCAGATGAAACTTGTTAAACAACTGGCTGATGATGGAATTTAATTCTTTTTAAATCTAAACGTCATTTTTAGTTAGATAACCTGAAAGACCCCGCCATTCCTGAATGCCAATTTAAACCTTACGTCCTATAAGATATGTTATGTAAACTTGAGATAGGTGAAGATTAATATTTGGGTATGATTTTTTAAATTTTGTTGGGCTTTTACCATTTTGCTGTCTTTGTCTTGAAGTTAAACATCTTGATTTGAGGCTCCTATTCATAACGATTTAAGAAAAGCGTCTCGCCAAAGTCTTTTCTTGTTATTTTTGCATGTCGTGTACTCTAATTGATTTTATTTATATTTTGTCTTGTCTTGTCAGTCGACCCCTTCCCCAATTTTGGCTAAATCTATGCTCTGCAAATCAATTTTGTTACCCCTACGAATGGCAAACACGACAACCTCTTCTTCAAACATCGGCTTAACGATGTCGCTCATCATTCCCCTTGGTACAGTAATTTTGTGTGCAGTGCCCTTTGAATCGACAACCTCAATTATACCTTCTTTTAGTTTCTTTGCGTCGGCTTCCAAGAGAACACCTTGGATCTCCACATGCTCTGCCTCTGGTTCATGCAGTTCTGTGCGCGTGGTTTTTCGAATACGTTCACGTAACTCTTTCTTGGGAGTGGCAAGAGCCACAATGCGTTTTTCTTGATCAGACCCGGCGGTGAATCCTACCGTCTTTATGTTATCCCCATCAGGTGAAAGTCGCTCAACTAAGCCAATAAAGTTAACCCTGTAAGAATCATCTGGAATCGCTTTTTGAAGCGCATCCATGTCGCCATCGTTTATCATCGTTATCCCGTCCAGCAGTTCTTTCATGGTATTGGCAGAAAAATCTATGCCCGGCAACTCAAGCTGAGTACTCTTGCCAAGCCTAAGCGTCACTGCAAAACTTGCAGCGCGTGGAACAGAAAGGTACAATTCCAGACTCTGAGCGAGATCCTTCTTCCGTCGACCGACCTCCCGAAAATCCCGACCCAATAGGCGTTCCGCTGTCCTATAGAGAAGTGTTTCAATATCCCTCACACGTTGAATAAAAGCGTCACTTCGTGCAATACCGAAACCAACAGCCCCACCCTCCAACATCATCTGAAACTCGCTAGGAGAAAGCGCAACACCTTTCACTTCGAGATGTCTATGAAAATAAACATCCTCTAAAAGATCTCTAAGTTCCTCCGCGATTTCAGTTGGCGGTTGACCTGCAAGTGCTGCGGCAATTAGCTTTTTCTGCAACACGAAGCTCATGGCATTCTATTGCAAGAGTTGCGGCACTGCGAAAGAGAACAGAACGAGACGGTTCGAGTGCAATTTCCCCTGCTATTTCCCAAGCAGCTTCTGACTCATAACGTAGTGCATCTCGAGTAAACTCAAGGTATTTGTCCGTGAAACCGTTGCGTTTGGCTTCTTCGGCTTGATCAACTAAAGCCATTGCTTGCCGATGTAGTTCATTTACGTCTTGCATCTTTCCACCATTTTTGCGATTGGCCTACCAAACTCCACTACAACGACTATAGCGGGTAACACACCATCAGAAACTTTAGTTTGATTTATCTTCTGCTTCACTCGAGATTCCAGTTCAGTTCTGTTGCCATTTCGGATACCTGATACTTCTAGTCTGCTCAATCCTTGAAAGAGGGAACCTTGATCATCTTTGCGACCGAGCCAGAAATCAAAGCCGGTCTTTTTTTTGGATCGCTCGACTACCTCAAGTCTACACTGTTCAACAATAAGACAAGCGACGCAATATGCACCATGCTCTGTAGCATATTGATCATCATTCCAACAGCGTTTGGCTTGGTCCGAAGGCGACATCCATTCAACTATGGCAGAGATATCATATTGTCCAGATATCGCCATATTCGTTGGACTGAGAATGCCCTTGCTCGTCTAGGCATACTGCAGCTGCTTCGGAAATAGATTATCCGAAAGCGGGCGTAATGCCTACGCGGCCTTTGGCCAGACTTGCAAGTATAATTCCTATGGGATTTTCCTTCGGTTCCAATAGTTTCATCATTTCATCTTCTTAGAATAACATACAACTCATTGGGAGGCACCTTTCCAGTGATCCCACACTTAAAGTCAATGGACGCGTATTGCTCCGTCCACCCTACTCCTCTAAAAATCTGAATCTGATAACATTTGAAGAACTGTGATAATAGAAACATACTTAATTGACAAATGTCAAATATTAATTCATTTTTTAAACCAACTCCACCCTTCCCCGGCATCCCCAAGCATCCGCCGGGGTTCCCTGCCGGGCTTCGCCTATCGCTCCACATTAGATAAATTTCACATCCCCTATTACGCCCAATTTTTTTCCGATAATAATTATTATTCCTGTGACGCCTTTTTACACCAACCACTTGTTTTGGGTTATCATCTGTTAATATTTACTCTTGTGATTTTAAAATAAATTTGACAGTATAGCGCCGCAGATTCATTGAGGAGCTTCTAGTGATTTATTTCCGCAACGTCAGCCTGTCTTTTTTAGACAAGAAGCTGTTTGATAACATCAACTGGACAATTCATCCCAAAAGCCGCATCGGTCTTGTTGGCGATAACGGCACGGGTAAAACGACTCTATTTCGGACAATACTGGAGCAGGTTCATCTCGACTCCGGCATTATTGATATTCCCAACAGAAAAAAAAAGACAATCGGTTATCTGCCGCAAGATCTGGTGGAACTTGAATCTATCACCCTGATCGATTTTCTCAAAAGAAAAAGCGGTATTGCCGCGCTGGAAGAATCCATAAAAAATCTGGAACACCAAATCTCTCAAGCCAGACAAAACACGCCTGAATATAAGAATCTTTCCCAAAACTACTCCGATGCGACGGCGCAATTTGCCGCGCTCGATGGTTACGCTTTTGAAGCCAAAGCGAAACAGGTGCTCAGAGGCTTCGGGTTTAAAGAAAGTGACTTTACTCAAAGCTGCGCGTTATTCTCCGGCGGATGGAAAATGCGCATCCTGCTTACATCAATTCTCCTGGCCAAGCCGGACATCATGCTTTTGGATGAACCGACCAATCATCTGGATACGGAAAGCATGGAATGGCTGGAATCCTATCTTAAGAATTACACGGGAACAATCATCACTGTTTCTCATGATCATTTTTTTCTTGATAAAATCGCCCTGCAAATTGTCGAGCTGTCCGCCCGCAATATTCATATTTATAAAGGCAACTATTCTTACTATTTGACCGAAAAAGAAAAAAGGCGCGCCGCTTTAATAAAAGAAATGGAGCTGCAAAAAGCGCAAATTAAAAAAATTGAAGAATTTGTGGAACGTTTCCGTTACAAGGCAACCAAGGCTGCTCAAGTGCAAAGTCGCATAAAAATGCTGGAAAAATTTTCTTTGGTAACGCTGGAAACAAAATCCAAAAGCGTGACCATGAAATTTCCCGAAGGTAAAAAAAGCGCTAAAGAAGTAGTCAAAGCAATTGATCTGGGCCATAATTACGGCACTTTAAGTGTGTTTGGAAATCTAAATTTTACTTTATTCCGCGGTGACAAGGTGGCTTTTGTCGGCGTCAACGGCTCCGGTAAATCAACATTATCCCGTCTGTTAAGCCTCTCGGAGCAACCTTCTTACGGAACAGTAAAATATGGCGAGGGTGTAAACATGGCTTTCTTTTCTCAGGAAAGCTCGCAAAACTTAAATTACGACAAGACAATCTGGGAAGAAATAAATTCCATACCGACCCATGCGTCTGATCAGGAAAAACGCAATCTTCTGGGCTCTTTTTTATTTTCGGGAGATGATATTCATAAACCGATTTCCGTCCTTTCCGGCGGGGAAAAATCACGGCTCGCTCTTTTGAATATTATGCTTCTCGACACAAACTTTCTGATTCTTGATGAACCGACCAACCATCTTGATCTGAAGACTAAAGATATTTTTCAAAACGCGCTGATCAACTATCACGGCACTGTAGCCATCGTCTCGCATGACCGCTATTTTCTGGATCATCTGGTCAATAAAGTTTTTGAACTGAAAAACGGATCAATCAACGACTACTTCGGCAATTATTCATATTTTATCGAAAAACGCGGTCAGACAGATTTACCTCAAAAAGAAAATGTAAAAATAAGTGAACAAAACGTTAAGGAAAATATTTTCAAAACAAAAGAGCAAAAGAGGCAGGAAGCGGAAGAAAGAAATAAACTGGCAAAAATAAAAAATGCCTGCAAAAAAGAATTGACGGCAATAGAACAGAAAATAGAATTACTGGAAGAAAAAAAGAACCAATATGAAAACGCCCTGTGCGATCCGCAAACACACAGGGATTCAGTTAAAATTAAAGCTATCAACATAGAATTGAAGAATATTGCCGCTGAACTGGAACGATCCTATAACATATGGACGGAACTACACTCAAAACTGGAACAACTATCCGCAACAAATACCGACGAATCATCAGTTGCCCCAAAAAGATTCATTTGAGCGGCCATTGCTTGTGACCTTCAGTGTTACGCGCTTCGCTTTAAAATAATGTTTTCCTAATCCCGCGTCGCTTCGCTTACGGGATAATTCGACCTGTAAGCTTCAGTGCACTTTGTTTCTGAAGCTTGCGTCTCATCTTAAGCACCATCTAACGAAGCTTTTTCTGTATTCTGAAACCAGGAGGCAGGATCAGTCAGGAACAATTCCGTATCACGCAGGGAAAGAAAATGCTGCCGCTCAACACCGGCTATTAAATTAAAAAAATCTTTTTCCCTGGGATCGGCGCTTCCCTCCCCCAATTTCGCGTAAAGCGACATACCTCTTGCTTCAAAATCAATCGCCGTGCGAACCGCTTTCAAGTCGTCTTCATTACCGGTGAACCGGGCGGACTTTTTACCCGACATTGACTTTAATATATTGCCGGCCAAAGATTTTTTTACCTTCAACGGAACCGTTTCCGGCCACTTTTTTTTCTCTTTCCATTTTTCATGCAGTTTTTTTAAAATTTCATAATGTTCTTTCTCTTCATCGGCGATTTGCTTGAACATATTTTTACCGGCCAAATTCCTTGTTCTACGTGCGTTAGCCAGATAAAATTCTCGTTCTTTATGCTCGTTTTCCAGAGCAAACTTTAAAGCGTTCATTCTTTTATTCATCTTGATGCCTCCTAAGACACGGATGTTCAAGCAAATAAATCCAATTTTAAATCAAAACGCTATTTTTGTTGGCGTCGTTGTCGGCTTCCTCAACGTATATAAAATACGCCTCGTCGCCTCCGCCTAACCGCCTCAATATCATCTTTGATTTAGAACTGGCGCAAATTATGTTAATTATAGAAGATATTACTGATTAGTTCAATACGTATTTATTTCTTAATATCAAGAACATATTCGGCGATATTGTTACAATGATCGGAAATGCGTTCCAGATGAATGAGCATCTCGACAAAAATCAGTCCGGCCTCGGTGCTGCAAAGACGGTTATGAAATCTTTTGAGGTGTTTGTTTCGCGCTTCTTTCACCTCAATATCGATTTCTTCTTCTCGTCTAATAATACTGTTGATCTTTTCCTTATCGAACATTTCGATCAGAGATAAAGCTTCATCAAGATTATGACTGACCATTAGAATGATTTCCTGCAATTCCTTTTTGCCGCTTTCGGTAAACCTGACTTTTTTGTCCGCTTTTTGCGTAGCTAACTCCGCTATCCACACTACATGGTTGCCGATGCTTTCAATATCGCCGGCTATTGCAGTAAAAGCAAAAACTTTTTTTGAAAGTTGAGTCGAAAGATGTCGGGCTGACATTCTCCATAAAAACTTAACTATTTGCGCGCGCAAATTATTAACGACAATCTCGATATATGAAATGTCTCTTTTCCTGCCCTCTTGAGCTAGGTCAATCATATTTGTAGCGTTTAAAAACATTTTTCGAACAAGACTGATTTCTCTCAGCAATTCTTTTTGCACATCATCAAGCGCTTTTTTGGCATTCGATAAATTCTTTCGATTCAGAAATTCAGGCCAGATAGGCAAGGTTTCATCTTCTCCCCGTAAAACTTTTTGCATTAAACCGGCAAAAGGACGTAGAAGAAAAATAAACGTAAGGACAATAACAAAATTAAGTAAAAAATGCGCCAGAACAATTTGCTGAGCGACGCTGGAAGAAAGGTTTTTCAATATAACCAGAAAATACGGCATCAAGATAAAGCACAGGGAAACGCCAATACATTTGAAGATCAAGTGAGATACGGCTGTTCTTTTACCGCTTTCAGTTGCCACAGTTCCGACTAAAAGAGCTGTAACAGTCGTGCCTATATTCGCTCCCATAATCACCGGCAGCGCGTTTTCCAGAGAAACTAAATCCTGCTGCGCTAAAAGCGCCATAATGCTGATAGGTATGGCTGAAGCGTGAACAATACCGGTAACGGCAATTCCCAGCCCAATACCTAGGAATGGATTCTTGGTCTGCGTAAACAAATTCAAAAAAACCGGAGAATTTTTTAAAGGCTCCACTGCCTGGCTAATCAATCCTAAGCCAAAGAAGAGCAATCCAAAGTTAAATATTATCTGGCCGGTAATATGCCATCTACTCCGGGAAGTTAACCATAAAAGCCCGCCTATGGAAATAAAAAGCGGCGATATTTCCGTAAAATGCCAGACAACAAATTGCACAGTCAAAGTGGTTCCAATATCAGCGCCTAAAATAATCGCCAGAGAACTATAAAAGCTGATCAATCCGGCGCTTACCAGCCCGACGGTGAGCGCGGTGGAGGCGGATGAACTTTGAAAAATAATTGTCGAAATCACACCGCTGAACAGTCCGTAAAGCGGTTTTTCGACGGCATATTTAATGTATTCTTTTATGCGTACATCAATTAATTTCCGAACGGCGGAAGAAAGATTGATCATGCCGATCAAAAATAAAATGACACCGCTGATGACTATGATTATTTCTTTCATTACTAAGTAATTTGATGATTAGTGGAGCGCCCTCCGGCAGGAACCGGAGACTCCCCCGTAATCATGAATACTTATTATTTGCCCCCATAAGTTTCCAAAAGTTGAATCATTTTCTTCTTTTTATGGAAAATAATTTTAACATATGACATGGCATTTTTTTTGTGTATATCACGCCAATTGACGTTTGCCTTTTTTTCCAGCAGAAGTTTTGCTATAAAAACGGAATCATTTTTTGCTGCAAGTATAAGGGGAGTTGTTCCGTCATCAGTAATGGCATTTACGTTAGCGCCTTTTTCAATCAACAATCTCGCCACATCATCAGCGCCGGAAGAAATTGCAAAGTGTAAGCTTGTCCAACCATCAGGTGTATTCTTATAATTGACATCCGCGCCTTTTTCAATGAGATGCTCGATTAATGAAAGATCTGCATCCTTACAACAAACAGCCAGGTGTAAGGGTGACATACCAAAGGAATCGGCAGAATTTACATTAGCCCCTTTTTTTATTAAATATTCCGCTGCCTCAAATTTACAATTAGATAATGACCAATATAATGGTGTTGCGTTCCAATTTCCTGGATTGGGCTCATCAATTTTTGCTCCTTTTTTTAAAAGCTCCTTGATCGTGGCGACATTACCGTCCCTGGCTGCTGCAGTCAATGGCGTCATTGTAGCACAACTGGTAAGTTGCAGGACAACCAATGGAAGCGCTATTAAACCAACCAATTTGGTGAGTTTAGACTGAGTCAGCATCATCTTTTTTACCCCCCTGGCTAAATTTAATTATTTAAGGATAAGTATTCAGCCTCTTTTGAATCTTTCAAAAAAGATTTTCACTATTTTTCTTACTTGTCAATATAAATCATTATCTTAGTACGACTTGCTATGATAAAAAATACCACATATCAAGATAGAGTTTCAACCATTATTTGATTATTTTCGAGTGAAGACCCCTATTAACGATATATAGAAAAGACGTTTTCAATAATCCAATTTATGATATGTATTTCGTAATAGCAAAACCAATATCGGTGATAAATAATAATATTTAAGGTTTTCAATGATTCATCTTTTGAACAACCGTAATTTTGTCTTTATTCTGGCCATAACTTTCGGACTTGTCCTGCCGCAGGCGGCACAGTGGACAAAAATATTGATGATGCCCGCGCTGGCGCTGGTGATGATGCTGGCGACGATAAATGTTCCTAACGACTATTTCCTTAATATCCGCGCGATACTTAAGCCTTCGCTTATCGGAATCTTGATGACCTATGTGATTCTGAACGGCGCCATTCTGCTTTTGTCGGCTTTGCTGATTGGCGACCATAATTTGTGGATAGGATTTGTTCTGATCGCTGCGGTGCCTCCGGCGGTGGCTGTCATTCCTTTCACGGCCATTCTCGAAGGCAATGTCTCTTCGACGCTCTCGGGCACAGTGGCTTCCTATCTCGCTGCTTTGCTGATTATGCCGCTCATGTTCTGGATATTCATCGGAACAGGGTTTGACGATCCTTACAAACTTCTCCGCATCATGCTTTTACTCATTGTCTTTCCGCTGGTTTTGTCCCGGATAATTCTCTATTTCAACTGGCAGGACCGGCTCGCCCCGGTGCGCGGCGCGCTGACCAACTGGGGTTTTTTTATTGTTTTATATTCCATTATCGGAGTGAACAGAGATCTGATATTCAGTCAGCCACTTACGATTATCCCTGTAGCCGGGATAGCGTTTGCCACGACGTTTGTTTTGGGATGGATCATTCAAAAGATCGGCGTTCTTTTGAATGTGGATAAAGAAAATATAGTTGGTCTGGTTCTTCAGGGCACTCTGAAAAATCAGGGCATTTCGGGAGGATTGGCCATCGCGCTGTTTGCCAAGGAAGCCGCAGTACCTTCAGCGGTCTATAGCATCTGTATGATTCTTTACATTATGTGGCTGGACTGGAGAAAAAGTAATGGATGAGACACAACAGAGTCGCGGACGAACGAAAAAATCAGCCGGAGCGCAGAGCGATCGGCTGTATTGATTTTGTTAGAACTTTTATAGTCTTCCTAGTTCCTACGTCGTCCACGAACTGAATTAAGGTGCGACGCCAAGAGAACCTGCAGCTTTTTCTCAAACCGACTGCACTCATTGTCGAGGGTTTGATAGGAGCCAAAGTCAATCAGCCTGAGACCGCACTGACCGATGAAGCAAAGGGCATCGTTGCTGTTTTGAAACAGCCCTGTGGCTGTTATGTTCTTTCTAAGCGTTGCCAGAATGCCACGTTCGCCAAATGCAAGATGAGAACTAAGGCGCTCAGCAAAATTGCGGCTTTTGCACTCTCCGACATACAAGAATTCATGCTGTGCTAAAGCGTGACTGCTTGAATATGTCGTAGGCGAGGATATAATGTAGATGCCGTGCCCTAGAGGTAGAAGCTTGTCTCGATCCGCAATGAGCTCAAACAACCGCACCTGAGCAAGCGGCCTTGGCCGAATGTCACGAATTGCATTTATGAGTTGTGGATCTGCGAGATCGCGAAGTGACTGGTAGTGAGCAAGCATATATGCCTCATGGGTTCTGACATTGTTTATACGGATCGGTGTTAATATTGCAAACGTCGCATACTCATGGTTTCGTTGTTTAACATCTTAAACAACGCTATGAACCGTATTGCTCTTCAATCCATTTTTGGTAGGCGCCGGTTTTGATATTCTCCACCCATTTTTTCTGGTTTAAATACCACTCGACAGTCTTGCGCAGACCGGATTTGAAGGATTCCCGTGGAGACCAGCCGAGTTCCGCATTCAGTTTGGCAAAATCAATCGCATAACGGCGATCATGGCCGGGTCTGTCCTGGACGAAGGTAATCAACTTGCGCCGTGGCTTTCCATCTTCCGCGGGTTTGATCTCATCAAGAATGTCGCAGATCATTTGCACGATTAAAATATTTTCTATTTCCGCGTTGCCGCCGACATTGTATGTTTCGCCGGTTCTGCCGGAATTCATAATTGTCCAGATGGCTTCGCAATGATCTTCGACATAGAGCCAATCGCGAATATTTTTCCCGTCGCCATAAACAGGCAGGAGCTTTCCCTCAAGTGCGTTGAGAACAATCAGGGGAATTAGTTTTTCCGGAAATTGATAGGGGCCGTAATTGTTCGAACAGTTGGAAATTGTCACAGGCAGGCCGAAAGTTTTATAATAAGCGCGTACCAGATGGTCGGAAGCGGCTTTGGATGCCGAATAAGGGCTGTTGGGACGGTATGGAGTATCTTCGCGGAAAAGGCCTTCGGCTCCCAGACTGCCGTAAACCTCATCGGTGCTGACATGATGAAAGATTTTGAATTTATCCCCGCGGGCTTTTGCGCACTCCAGTAGATTAAAAGTTCCGATAATGTTGGTTTGGATAAAATCACCAGGAGTTTTTATGGAGCGGTCAACATGCGATTCGGCGGCAAAGTGGCAGACAGCATCAACTTCATTTTGCAAGAATACCTCTTCCAATTTTGCGGCATCACAAATATCCACCTTTTGAAAAATAAATCTCGACGCAAAATCAGCGGCGACGGCGGCCAGATTTTCCGGATTGCCCGCGTAAGTTAATTTATCAACATTAATTATCCTGCCGGAGAAATCGCCCTTGTCCATTAAATAGCGGATAAAATTACTGCCGATAAATCCACAACCGCCGGTTACCAACAGATTATTGAATCCAACCCTGCTTTCAATTTTTGTTGTCATCTTTAACTGCTCCTTAACGCCGTAAGCCAAGACCAATCATTGTGGTCGAGGCAAATTTGTAATTTTATTTCAGGAAGCCCTGAATAATCCTATTGACCGCTTGATCGTAAGTAAGTCCGAGGCTCATCAGCTTGGTCAATTGATCGTTGGCAATTTTACCAATCGAGGCTTCATGGGTAAGTTCGGCATCGGGATGGAGAGCCTTGAGTGCGGGCATGGTTTCATTTGTGCCGTTATCCATAATAATGGCATCGCATTCAATATGACCGAAGCACTTGGCCAGTGCATTCATTGTGGCGTGAAAGATCTGCTTGGAATTTCCTTTCATCACCGAACGCGAAATCATATTGGCCCTGCTTCCGGAACCCTGCAGGATGATGTTGTTTGTGGATACCGCTCTTTGCTCGCCTTCGGTCAAAACCCTTTCCGTAATCAATAGAAGGCTTCCGGGACCGAGAGTTGCTTCGTTTAAGCGGTCGGCTTCATCAACACCACTGATTTGGGTCAATTCCATTTCCGCCGTTGCCCCTTCGTCGAGAAATACTTTCGTTGTCGGATTAAGCGTGCGTCGGCCTTTTCCTTCACCCATGGCAAAATGCTTTTCCACATACGTGACCTTTGCCTTTTTTCCAACTTGAAAATCGTGGATGCCGGCATGGCCTTCGGGTTCAGACGTGCCGCAGTGGATGCCGCATCCGGCAACTATCGTCACTTCCGCACCTTCACCGATAATAAACGAGTTGTAAACGACATCAAAAAGACCGGCCTGACTTAAAATAACGGGTATATGGACGGATTCGTTTTTCGTACCCGGTTTAATGGTTACAATAATGCCTGTCCCTTCTGCATTGGTTTCAATATTAATATTGGCCGATTTTTGCCGGTCAAGAAGTTTGCCGTTTTTTCTGATGTTGTAGGCTCCCTTGGGCAATCCTTCAAGATCGGCGACTGTTTTTAATAATTTTTTATCTAAGGCATCCAGCATCTTGATCCCTCTCGCAGTTATTATGATAAGCGCAAATGCTCAAATCAGTTAACAGCGGCAACGCTCTCTTCAAATCGCCGGTATAAACAATCCGCCCCTTATCGATAATTATGATTACATCCGCCACATCCAGAAAAGCCCTGTTATGGCTGACAACAATCGTTGTTTTATTCGGGGAGAGTTCTTTTTTCAAAAGGCTGACCATCGGACCGATTGTCCATAAATCGATACCAGTGTCCGGCTCATCGTAAATAGCCAGTTTCGGATTAGCTGCAATTGTCGTAGCCAGTTCTATTTTTTTTATTTCTCCGCCGGAAAGCGTAGTATCAACATCTTTATCAAGGAAAGACAACGGACAGATGCCCACCTGGGCTACCATTTCCAGGAATTTTTTCTCATCGTTGTTTCCGGTAGCAATAGCCAGCAAATCACGAAAAGTAATTCCCTTAAAACGAGCTGGTTGTTGAAAACTGTAGGCGATGCCCATTTTTGCGCGTTCAGTAATTGAAAGGTTGGAAATATCCTTGCCCTCGAAAATAATGGAACCATGAGACACCGGATTAATACCCATGATCAGTTTAGCCAGAGTAGTTTTTCCGCTGCCGTTCGGACCTGTAACGACGTAAAATTTTCCTTTTTCGAAAGTGAAATTTATGCCGTCAATAATATTGCGCAGGACATCGTTGTCGACATCGTCATCCTGAACAGTAAAATATAATTTTTTTAATTCCAGCATGAACTCCATCTGTCCCTATTTTTAAATATTGGGGAAATAATCATTTAATGCTCTATCACTGATCACGGGTACGAACCCCAAAGCAAGCCTTGGAAACAGATTCCGCAGCAAGCTGCGGAATATTAAACCCTCCGCTTCGCGGGATTGTTCAACTTACCAATTCCGCTGCGCTTCGCCCGGCATGCGCCAAATTTCACTTTCGGAATTGGAGTTTCACAATAAACGGACACTTCTGTGCGCCACGTTGACATAATTTTGTTCAAAAAGCAACAGTGAAAGGAGAGTGATACTAAATAGAATTATTCATCGTCGGTAATTTTTGCCGTTGCGGCGAAGACATCATTTGCAATTGTTATAAAACAATGGCGGTAACCGTTTCTTGCAACAGTTACCGCCATTATGTTTGAAGCGCGGTGTAAATAATCAACTACGTTTTTTTTACTTTAACCTTTTAAAACTTGAACAACTAAAATTTTTTTATTTCTTTTTTGCTACTTTTTTCTTGGGAGCTGCTTTCTTCTTCACAACTTTCTTTACAACTTTTTTCTTTGCTGTTGCCATCAGGTGAAGCCTCCTTTTATCAAAATTATTGGATTAAAACACTTCATACACCGTCTTATGGTTAAATTTTACTTTAATTTTTTCATTACGTCAACAAAAACTATGGAAAAAATAAAAATATTTTTATTTATTTTTTTTCGGCATACGGTTCTTCATTTTGAAAAAAAAGATTCAGGCAATCATAAATTAAACACCGGACTATTTTTATTATTCCCGGATAAGCGCTGGAAGCCTTATCTGCTGTGGTTTTCCCGACCATCAATAAAATATATTCTTATCAGAGATAAGTTTTCCCGCCGATATAGTGTTTCGTAAAGTAAGCCGTCGATAGGGAATCGATGCGAATTTTTTTGCCCCGTGAGGAAGCATGAATAAATTTTCCATTTCCGATATAAACTCCCACATGCGAAACACCAAATTTCCATTTCGCCGAAAAAAACACTAAATCACCCTTCTGTAAATCGCTGACGCTGTCCACCGGACTGCCGACTTCAAACTGCCTTGCCGAGTTGCGGGGTAGATTCAGACCATTTAATTGATACACGGTCATAGTCAATCCGCTGCAGTCAAATCCATTATCGGAAGAAGTGCCGCCCCATAGATAAGGGACTCCGATAAAATCCTGAGCGGACTTGACCAGAGCTTCCCGCAGGTAATTTGTGCCATATTCCTTGCGTTTGGCAACCGAGTAATCTTCGGGCTGGACAATGTAGAACTCATTAATAACCCCTGCCTCCTTCAGACTCTCTGCTCTTTGCCTTGCCTTTTCCTTTGTGGTGAAATTGCCGAAACGGACTTTAAAGAATTTATCGGAAGCCAGGAAATATGTGGCATCCAAACCACTTTCTTTCAATACCTCCGTTAAGCGCACCGCGTTTTCTGCCTTTTTAAAGGCGCCGGCTTGAATCATATATCCCATCAACTCCAATGCCGGTTTTTGCTTTATCTTTGGGGGCGTCGATGGCGGTGTCCAACGCGAAGTTCGGTGAGAATGGGAGCATGACAATAAGAGCAGAGGAATAAGAAACAAAATAATATTCAACCGGTAATTTCTCATTGTTTCATCTTCCAGTTCACAAACACATAATCTCTGGCTTCTACCTGTGTTGTAATCCTTCCTTCCAACTGTTCATCTTCCAGTGCTTGCAGAATTTCTCCAATCATTTTTCCCGGAGTAAATCCAAGGGCAATCAAATCATCGCCTGTGAGTAAGCGCGGCGGGTTCAAATCATCCTGAGCCAGATGCTGAAGCTGATCGCGGCAAAATTCATAATTGTCCAACATGCCGTGGCTGGCGAGGCAATCAAGGCGATGCAACTCCAGATGTAAATTAAAATCCGGCATGCGTAAAAATCGTTTGAGCCGGCCCGGACGCATTTTTTGAACATTCATAAAAACCATATGATAATGGATGAGATTGAGCACCGTTTCCCTCTGAGCGCGGGAAAATTTCAGACGCTGCATAATATCATCGGCAATTTCTTCGCCCTGTTTAACATGCCCGTAAAAATGTACGCCGTTTTCATCTTCGCTGCGTGTGATAGCCTTGCCGACGTCATGTAAAAGTGTTCCCCATGCCAGACATAAATTTCCACTGGTCTCCCCATCTTCAGGCAACAACTCCAGCATATTCAATGTATGTTGCCAGACATCGCCCTCAGGATGAAAACGCGGGGGCTGCTCCACTCCTCTCAATTTATCCATTTCTGGCAATATTTCCCTCAAAATACCCGTGTCAATCAATAATTCAAAACCGCGTCGGGCGCCGCCGCGCGTGAGAATTTTGCCTAGTTCTTCCTGCACGCGTTCAGCGCTGATTTGCTTTATCTTCGCCGCGTTTCTTTCTATTGCTTTTTGCGTGGTAGGTTCTACAGCAAAACCAAGGCTAGCGGCAAAACGAATAGCCCTCAGCATGCGCAGGAAGTCTTCATTAAAGCGGCTGTCGGGATCGCCGATAGTGCGGATTATTTTTTTCTCAATATCAGCGCGGCCATCTACATAATCGACTATTTCTTTCGTTTCCGGTTCCATTAAAAGTCCGTTGACCGTGAAATCGCGCCGGAACACATCTTCTTTGGCTGAAGAAAAATGAACATGGGAAGGACGCCTGCCGTCCTCGTAAACATCATCACTACGGAATGTGGCAACCTCGTAAGGATGACCATCCACAATCACGGCAACAACGCCGAACTTTGCGCCGATGGCCACGGTGTGATCAAACAGCGCCGTAACTTGTTCGGGGCGCGCGGAAGTCACGATATCGTAATCGCCGGGGATGTCACCGCGAACAAAATCACGCACACAACCGCCGACAAAGTAGGCTTCATAACCCGATTGTTTCAACCGGCGGACTATTTCTTCCGCATGCTGACGATTGCCTTTTCCCATTTTATTTTTTCCGTTCAAAAAAATTAAAGGCTTCTGGATTCCCGTGTCTTGCCCATGCTCGCAAGGGAATGACAGAGGAAGTTTACCCGATAATTGTCCTTACTCGGCCTCATAGCCCGGCGGTTGCCTGGGTGACCGGGTAATCCAGTTTTTTCCCTCTTTTTTAAAGAGGGGCTCGGGGAGATTTTTGTCATACATTTATTATCCCACGGCGCTAAGCGCCTGGGACAATTCAACTCGTGTTTCAAACTTCGCAAAACTCGTTTTCAGCACGTTTCATTGAATCCCTCTTTCTCTCCCTTTAGAAAAGGGAGACCCTACTTTGCACTCTTCACCTTTCACGCTTCACTTCTTTAAACGCTAAAGAATTTATGATTACTGTTTCCCTAATTTAATAGCGCATAATTCACCGCACATGGTGCAACCCTCATCCTTGGCGCTTTTGCTTTTTTCTAGAAGCGCGACTGTTTTTTCCGGATCGATGGATAAATCCACCTGTCCCTGCCAGTCAAAATTCTTCCTGCACCGCGACATTTTCCCGTCTCTCTCTGGGCGCCATGAACATTTTTGGCGATATCGGCGATATGCGCGGCGATACGCGCGGCAATAACGCCTTCGCGAACATCGGCCAGAGTCGGCAGACGCAAGTGCTCCGCAGGTGTGACATAACACAAGAAATCCGCCCCGGCGGCTCCGGCAATCGCTCCGCCGATGGCGGAAGTAATGTGATCATAGCCCGGCGCGATGTCCGTCGGCAATGGCCCCAACACATAAAACGGAGCGCCCTGACAGATTTCTTTTTGCAGTTTGATGTTGGCTTCAATTTCGGTCAGGGGAACATGGCCGGGACCTTCAATCATCACCTGCACTCCGGCAGTGCGCGCCCTCTTGGCCAGTTGCCCCAAAATTATCAGCTCCTGCAATTGCCCCTGATCTGTGGCGTCTCCTATGGCTCCGGGCCGGAGTCCGTCGCCGAGGCTCAAAACCATGTCGTAGCGACGGGCTATTTCCAGAAGCCGGTCATATTCTTCATAAAGCGGATTCTCGCGTTTATTGCAATGCATCCAGTTGGCGATCATGGCGCCGCCGCGGCTGACAATGCCTAAGATTCTTCCCTGCTCTTCCACCGCCGCAACACTTTGTCTGGTAACGCCGCAATGAACGGTAATGAAATCCACGCCGTCTCTGCCGTTTTCTTCGATAACGGCAAATATATCTTCCGCGGTCATTTCCGATATCGCTTTCTTCTCCAGTAAAATCTTTACCGCCGCCTGATAAATTGGCACTGTTCCGATGGCTACTGTCGCCTTTTCCATGACCGCTTTGCGGATTTGTGCCAGATCGCCGCCGGTGGAAAGATCCATCACAGCGTCGGCTCCCGCTGCTTCCGCGATCTTCAATTTTTCCAACTCTAGAGTCAAATCATTATTGTCTTTGGATGTGCCGATATTGGCATTCACTTTGGTGCGCAAACCATTGCCAATCGCCAGAGGCTGGATGGCCGTATGATTTACATTACGGCAAATAACGATTGTGCCTGCGGCCAGCCCCTGCCGGATATACTCTGCTTCTACGCCTTCGTTTGCGGCGACAATTTTCATTTCTTCCGTAATCAAGCCTTTGCGGGCTTTTTCTAACTGTGTCATTTCTTCCTCCAAAATATTAAAGCAGCTTATTCAGCCTAAAGTGTTTTCCCAAAGACATTGACCGATCCATACCCCTTTCCCAGACTCAAAGCATTCTCAATGGCGGCTGTAACCGTAATTTTGGCCTGCCATGCGGCATCAAAGACGCTTTCTCCTTTAGCGATGCCCGCCGCCAGCGCCGACGCATATGTGCAACCGGTACCATGAGTATTTTTCGTATCAATCCAGGGAGAGGAAAACTCATAATAATGCTCACCGTCAAAAAGAACATCCAGAGCGCCCGATCGCTTGCTTCCCGGCAGGTGCCCTCCCTTAATCAGCACATTCTTTGCGCCCATTCCATGAATTATGACCGCCGCCTTTTTCATCGCGGCAATTGATCTAATCTTCATTTGCGCCAATGTTTCCGCCTCGGGAATATTCGGCGTCAAGATAAAAGCGAGCGGCAGCAGCTTTTTGATAAGTATATTCCTTGCCACATCCTGCATTAAAAGACGGCCTCCCTTGGCGACCATCACCGGATCAACTATCAATTTCTCCAGACGATATTTTTTGACTTTTTTTACAACGGATTCAACCGCTCCCACTGTTAAAAGCATCCCCGTTTTAACCGCATCAGCGCCGATATCGTTCAGAACTGAATCCAACTGCGCCAAAATATATTTTTGTGGAACAGGATGTATAGACTGAACACCTTGAGTGTTTTGCGCGGTCACTGCCGTAATTACGCTCAACCCATAACAGCCGCACGCGCTGACAGTCTTCAAATCCGCCTGGATTCCTGCGCCGCCGCCGGAATCGGAACCGCCTATGCACAATACTTTAACCGGCCTCATAAATCAAAGCGCCTCCGGAAAAATATCTTTTTGCCAATATTTGATGACAAGAAGTTTCCCGTTTTTTACACTTATGCTCGCGCGGTCTTCATTAATAATATTGCTGATGCCGCGGGATACACCCATTGCCAAGGTTCCATCTTTAAGAGGATAAAGAAAGCCCGTAAGATTTATTCCCGTAACTTCAGGACTGAGTGCGATAAGAGAAACTGTTTTCCCTGTTTCATTTATAAAAGAAGTTTCCCTATCCAACACAAAAGCTTCGCCGTACTCGTCAATAAGACAAGTCCTGATTCCCTTTTCCTGTCCCTTGCAAAGCAGGAAGACATTGGCCAGGGTGTGATCAATTCTGCCGCCCAGAGCGCCCCATATATATATCGTCTCCGGTTTTAGACTCACCGCGTAATCGAGCGCCAGTTCCGTATCGGTAAAATCTTTGTTTGCGGAATGTTTTATAATTTTTATTTCCCGGGCAGAGTAACTTTCCAGCAAAGCGGGATCAATCGAATCCATATCACCGATGATTACGTCCGGCTTAATTCCTGAATATTGGACATGACGCGCGCCGCCGTCGCAGCAAATAATCAGGCAATTTCCCATTCCGGAAATTTTTTCCCGAAAGAAAGACTGATCGCCCAAGCGTCCGCCACTGACTATATTTACTACTTGCGACATATTAACTTCTCTAAATAAATTTTATATCTTCGTTTTTGAAAATCGGAGCATTAAGAGCGAATCGAGGATTTTTTCGGACGCCCTGCCCCGCAAATTTCTCTTGGACATAACCGAAAAAATACTCTGAGCCTGAATGATCCGATTTTTTCAACGCTCTGCAGATACATTAAATAACAAAAGCCATACCCTTTTGCCTTCATAGGATATGGCTCTGATAATAGTTTTATTGTCGCCACTCCCTACGCCGGCATTACCCGTGTCAGGTTCAAAGGGTATAATCTCAGCTATCAAGCAGCACCCCTATTTTAAATTTATTACATTACCCCCCAAAAAGCAATGTGTTTAATTTGCATATTTTATCCTAATTCTTCTCCAGCATAAATACAACCCGAGTCGGTACTTTCCCGGACAACAATTTTACTCAACTGAGGCAAAGTCGGACGAAGACGCTTCCATATCCATTTAGCGATATTTTCCGATGTTGGATTATTCAATCCGTCAATTTCATTTAAATATTTATGATCCAGTTGATCGTGCAGAGGTTTAAACGCTTCAGCAATATCGGCAAAATCCATTACCCAGCCGGAATGCGGATCTACTGAGCCCTGGATATGAATTTCGACACTGAAGGAGTGCCCATGCAATTGGAAGCACTTGTGCTCACGCCCTACATTGGGCAGGCGATGAGCCGCGTCAAATTTAAACACCTTAAAAATTTCCATCCAACACTCCCTATTTTACACCTAAAATTTTATGCATTTGTAGACTTAGCCGCCATTGCGGATGCGACAGAACATATTCCAATGCCAGGCGCGTATTAACATCGCGATCAGGTGAATCCATAGGCTGCAGGGAAAAATGCTGGAAATCCAGCCGCTCATATTTTTCCGGTTCCGCTCCCGGCTGGGGAAATACCAATTTCAACTCCTGACCTGAACTTACCAATAACTTAGCGCCGGCTTTCGGACTGACACAGATCCAATCAATACCCGGCGGCGGCAGAAGAGTGCCGTTGGTTTCGACGGCAACTTCCCAGTCCTGATCATGCAATGCCGATATCAACTCTACATCCAATTGCAACAATGGCTCCCCCCCTGTGCAGACAACCAGCGGTCGGACCGATTTTATATTTTCCTTCGGCCATAATTTATCAATTCTTCTTACCAACTCTGCCGGCGTTGAAAATTGGCCGCCTTCCGGTTCATCACAACCGACAAAATCGGTATCGCAAAATTTACAAACGGCTTTTTCACGGTCAGCTTTTTTTCCCGACCATAAATTGCAACCGGCAAAACGGCAGAAAACTGCCGGATGGCCGGAATAAAAACCTTCGCTCTGAATTGAATAAAATATCTCTTTGATAAGATAGCTCAAGGCCAAACCTTTTTATACCTTACAGAATCTTTAACGCCGGCATCTCTGAATCCTTTCAACCGCAAAAGACAGGAATCACATTCGCCGCAGGCTTCGCCCGTGACCTGCGGATCATAGCAACTGTGCGTCAGGCTATAATCAACTCCCAGTTCAATGCCCTTTTGGATAATTTGTGATTTACTCATTTGAATGAGTGGAGTATGAATTTTAAATTTCTGCCCGCCTTCAACACCTGCTTTCGTCGCCAGATTAGCCATCTTTTCATATGCGGCAATATAGTAGGGACGGCAGTCGGGATAGCCACTGTAGTCCAGGGCGTTAATGCCGATAAAAATATCGGCTGCCAATATTACTTCCGCCCAGGCCAAGGCATAAGAAAGAAATATGGTGTTGCGCGCCGGAACATACGTTAGCGGAATCTCCTTTCCCATTTGTTCCACGCCTCTGTTCTTAGGAACAGCGATATCAGCGGTCAACGCGGAACCGCCGATCTTTCGCAAATCAATATCGATGATCAGATGCTCGGCAACATTTCTGCTTCGGGCGATACGCGCGGCCGCTTCCAGTTCCACAACGTGCCGCTGACCATAGCGAAAGCTCAAAGCTCCGATATCAAATCCCATATTTTGAGCGATAGCCAGCGTTGTGGCGGAATCAATCCCGCCGCTAAGAAGAATAACAGCTTTCAATTTATTTTCCATCATTATTACACTTAATATATACCGGAGAAAATCCGGCTAATTTCCAACGGAGGCATTAATGCCAAAAAGATTCATTGCATTGCCTGATGTCATTTGAGCCATATCTTCTAAGCTGACTTTTTTTATTTCTGCCACTTTTTTTGCCGTATGAATGATAAAAGAAGGCTCGTTTCTTTTACCGCGATGAGGAACGGGGGTAAGATAGGGCGCGTCCGTTTCCAACAACAAAGAAGAAAGCGGAACGCGGAGGGCGACATCTTGAATTGTTTTGGCCTTACCATATGTCACCACGCCGGGAATGGAAATGTAAAAGCCAAGGTCTATGCATTGTTTAGCCATGACATAATCACCGGAAAAGCAGTGAAACACTCCCCGGCGCACTCCGGACGCCTTAACCATTTTCAGCGTCAGCTCATGGGCTTCGCGATCATGGATGATCACCGGCAGATTAAGCTCCTTCGCTAATTCCAGTTGCAAGCCGAACACTGCTATTTGTTTATCCTGAGATGAAATATTGCGGAAAAAATCCAATCCGATTTCGCCGTAGGCAACAATTTTTTGCCTTTGCGCAAGCTCTTTGAGAGATTCAAATGTTTTATTATCTGTTTTTGCCGCATCATGAGGATGGATGCCGATTGTCGCGTAAATATTTTGATACTTTTGGGCAAGGGAAACAGCTTTGCGGCTTAGCGCTAAATTTGTTCCCACGGTGACAATAAAATCAACTCCCGCCTCTCCGGCCCGTTTGATTACCTCCTCACGGTCGGAATCAAACTCTTTCATTTCCAAATGAGCATGGGAGTCAATAAGCATAAGATACTATTTTTCGTTTTCATTCAGAACTGACTTCCTCGGCATTTTCCGCAACATCGGGAAGTGTTTTAAGAACGCTTTGTAAATCTTTTTCGGAAACCTCGCCGCGTGAGACCTTGCGCGAAAGAATGCGTTTGTCGAGGTCAAGTAATTCTTCATTAACTTTTTTGGACATATTGATTTCTTCTCCTTACATAAATTGAACGAGCAGTTTACTATTACATTTTTGCAATTTAATCAAGTATGAACAAAAACCAAGCGGAAGACATCATTTTTTCAAGCGCGGATCGAGCGAGTCCCTTATTCCCTCTCCCAGAAGATTGTAACCGACAACCGTAATCAATATAGCCAGTCCCGGGTAGAGGGAAAGCCACCAGGCAATGTCAATATTATCCTTGCCGGCAGTCAAAATATTGCCCCAACTTGGCGTCGGAGGCTGCACGCCAATCCCTAAAAAACTCAGGGCCGATTCGGTAAGTATCGCCCCGGCAATTCCCAACGTTGCCGCTACTAAAATCGAAGCCATCGCGTTAGGGAGAATATGTAAAAAAATAATCCGTAAATCACCGGCTCCTATTGCTCTTGCGGCCTGAACAAAATCCCTTTCCCGCAAGGAAATGAAATCAGCCCGTACCAACCTTGTTACTCCCATCCAACCTGTCAAGCCGATAATGATCATGATATTCCAGATGGAAGGCTCCAGAAAAGCTATCACAGCCAGGATCAGGAAAAAGGTGGGAAAGCAAAGCATAATATCCACAAACCGCATTATCACCGAATCAACCCAACCTCCATAATATCCGGCCACAGCTCCGAGAATCGTTCCGATAATGATGGCGACGCCGGTAGCCACAAAACCGACCTTCAATGAAATCCTCGCGCCCCAGATCATCCGGGACAGCACATCACGCCCCAGTTGATCAGTTCCAAACAAATGATTCATCGAAGGGGAAGCTAATACGTTGGTCAAATCGATTTTACCGGGGTCATAAGGAGCCAGCCAGGGCGCCAGAAGCGAAATAATTAGCAACAGCAAAACAAGTCCGCTGCCGGCGACCATTAATTTATTTTTATAAAACGTTTCCCAGAAGCTCATTTTTCTAACACCTAATCTTACAAGTTCAAGACGGCTTTAAGAAAAAGCTCCAGATGCGAGGCGCGCAAGGCCATGAGGAGTGAGGCGTATTTTTTCATACGCCGCAACGACAAAGACCGCCGCGTAACAAAGCAGGTGGACTTTTTATAAAGCCGTCACGATATGCGTATACGCGGGTCCGCCACAGCATACGACACATCGGCAATCAAATTGCCTAAAAGAGTTAAAATGGCGCCGATGAGCAAAATGCCCATGACCGTCGGGTAATCTCTCGCCATAACTGCCATATAGAAAAGCTGACCCATTCCCGGAATAGCAAAAATTGTCTCAAAGATGACGCTCCCGCCGATAAGACCGGGGATGGAAAGCCCTAAAATGGTTATCGCCGGCAAAAGCGCGTTGCGCAGTGCATGTTTGTAAATGACATCCCTTTCGCTCAACCCCTTGGCACGTGCGGTCATGATGTAGTCCTGTCTTATAACTTCCAGCATGTTCGCGCGCATGTAACGGGAAAGGCCGGCCAATCCTCCGAAAGAAGAAATGAACAAGGGTAGAATCAGATGTTTGGCTAAATCAACGAACTGCGCCCAAGGAGTAAGGTATTCATAATTTAAAGAACGTAAACCGGAGATGGGCAGCCACCCCAGATTGATGCCGAAAAATATCATCATCAACAACGCCAGCCAGAAAGTAGGAATCGCAAAACCAATAAAGACAAATACGCCGGCAATCTTATCGAAGAGCGAATTCTGATGGACAGCGGAAAGCACTCCCAAAGGTACGGCAATCGCAATGATAATTAAAAGAGATAAAAATTCTATCATGATGGTTATGGGCAGCCTTTCCATAATTTTGGCGGTGACGGGCCGGTGATCAGACGAAAACGAAATGCCCAGATTTCCGTGACTAAGTTTTTTCAGCCAGGACCAGTATTGCACATGAATCGGCTTATCCAGTTCATACAAAGCCTGGAGGCGTTCTTTCATCTGGGCGGAAGCTTTCGGATTCATCTGGGTCTGCAAATCGGTCGGCGAACCGGGAGCCAGGTGCATAACGAAAAAACAAATGATCGTAATTCCCAGCAAAAGCGGAATCATAAATAATATTCTTTTTCCGATATACTTAAGCATAAGTCATCTTACTTCAAAAATCTAAAAGATTCATATTTTTAATATTATTCATTGACTCCCAAAGTTTATCTTCACCATGAGCCTCCAATGTTATCGTGGGCTTCGCTCCGATTGCCCGGAGAGTTTCAAAAAGTTCAGCAAAAGGAAACGTGCCGCATCCTACCGGAAGATGCTCATCCGTCTTTCCGTAGTTATCATGCAGATGCAGATGCCCTAAATATTTCCCCAGTTCCTGCAGCCAGATACTCAGCGGTGCGAAAGAAAACACATTTAAATGTCCCGTATCGAAACAAAAACAAATATTATCCGAAGACAGGGCATCTAAAAGACGGCGCAAAATATGCGGATTTTTTTCATAGACATTTTCCAGCGCAATAATTGTTTTGGCGTCTTTGGCCGCCGCGATCAACTCCGTCCAGGTTTTAATGCTGCTCTCCAGCCACAAATCGTCACAATCAACATAATACCGTTCATCAAACGACGGATGGCAGACAATTTTCAATGGATGAAAACATGGCGCTAAATCGATCACCTGCTTTATTCTCTCAACGCTCGCTTGCCGGATTTTATCATCCAGCGCTGCCGGACGCAAATCCATAAAAGGAGCATGGAAAGTTATTTTTAACCCAGCATTCGCCAAAAATTTAGCCGTCTCTATACATTTTGTTTTATCTAAATTCTGCAACGCATAGTGACTGAAATATATTTCAAGATTCAGTTTACGCTTTAAAACCATCTCCAGATATTTAGGCAGAAGATGATATGGCATATGCGCGTGAACCTTGCTTAAAATATCCTGCATAACGAAATCCTTGTTATTTTATGTTATCAAACCAAATTGAACACGGTGATTTGATTTACCATAGCTATTTTTTTTTCACAATTAGAATAACGGATATTAAATGCAACATTGTCAATTTCGTCCATTTGTGGCATATATAGTATAAATACAATGTTTAACGGGAGGTTTGTTTGCCGGCGAAAAAAGATAAAACCAGAGAGCGTCTTCTTTTATGCATCAACGCGACTTTGCAGAAAAAAGCAAAAGATGTTGTTGTTTTGAATTTAAAAAAAATTTCCGCCTTTACCGATTATATGATTATTTGCAGCGGCACATCCGAACGGCAGGTTCAGGCTATTTCCGATGGAATTAAGGAATTCTTAAAGAAAGCGAAAATCACGCCTTTGGGTGTTGAAGGCGAGGCCAACGGCCAGTGGATTCTGCTTGATTATGATGATGTCGTAATCTCTGTTTTTCTGGAATCACTTAGAGCTTTTTATGATATAGAAAATCTGTGGGATGCCCCGTGTATGAATATTGACGAAAATACCACGGAAATAAAGCGGTTAACCAAGGGAATGATGTGATAACTGAAGTTTTAAATGATATCAGCGATGTTATTTTCCCACCCCAGTGTATGGGCTGTGCTGAAATTTTGTCACGGGGTAGACAATTGTTTTGCCTTGCCTGCAAAGAAAAAATTAAATTTATAAGAGGTAGTCTCTGTCCTGTTTGCGGCACGACTTTTTTAGATAGTCCGGCGGAAAGTCATTTATGCGGAAATTGCATAGAGAATAAAACTTATTTCTCCTGCGCTCGCGCTGTCTTCAGTTATGAAACTATTATTCTGGATGTAATTCATAAATTCAAATATGGAAACAATATATCTGTCGGCGCTATGCTTGCTTCTTTCATGGCCGATTTCTCTTTCCCGGATGTCGACTTCTCCGATCATTCTTTAATGATACCTGTGCCTCTGCATATAAAAAGACTTCGCGAACGCGGTTTTAATCAATCCCTCATTCTGGCACGGGCTCTTGCAAAAAAATGGCAAATCCCCATTAATTTTTCCCTGCTAAAGAGACACAAATCTACTCTAACTCAAACCGGTTTGCACAAAACCGAAAGAAAGCAAAATATCAAGGGAGCTTTTGAGGTCAACGACAAGAAAATAATTGCCGGCAAAAATATCATCCTCGTCGATGACGTTTATACTACCGGCGCCACTATCAACGAATGCGCTAAAACCATGATCAAAGCTGGAGCGCAAAAAGTTACTGTCTTAACGCTGGCCAGAGTTCTCCAAAGTTATACCCATTAGCTATTGGCTATTAAAAGGTTGATTTATCGGGTATAATACCAAGTAAGCTTTCATAAATTTATACTTAAATTTTTGAAAGCAACTTGCTATAAATTCTTATATAAGGAGTAAGAATGAATAAAATTCTGGAAAGAAACGCTCTTAAAGATGAGCTGGAAAAACTGCGCAAAAAAGGGGAAACTGTCGCTTTCACTAACGGCTGTTTTGATATTTTGCATGTCGGTCATGTCCGTTATTTGCGCGAAGCAAAGAAAACCGCCGATGTTTTGGTGCTGGCTCTCAACAGCGATTCTTCTGTCCGGTCAATCAAGGGAGAAAAAAAACCGCTGGTGCCTGAAAAAGAAAGAGCGGAAATACTTGCCGCTCTTGAATTTATTGATTTCGTGACAATATTCCCCGAATTAACACCGTTGGAACTAATCAATTACCTGAAACCGGATATCCTTATCAAGGGAGGCGATTGGCCGGAAGAAAAGGTTGTCGGACGAGAAGAAATAAAGAAATGGGGAGGCCGAGTGAAAATAATCCCTGAAATTAAAGGAAAATCCACAACAAATATCGTAGAAAAGATAAAAAAGCTGTATTGTTCTAATAATTGAATATTGTTGGTAATTTTTCTTATATTCCTTTGCGCCGGCAGAATATGATCTATAAATACTGTTGATATAAATTTTTTCCTTTACAAATAAATTTCCATTAGGTAATAGTGCAAGCTAAGTTTTTTATTATGCAAGGAGTATCGATATTGGAAAAACATAAGACGTTAAAACAGGACAAAATGGAAACATACAAAGCTTTACTCACTCAAAAAATAAATGAGTTGCTTAGTGAGGCGGGGAAAACTGTTTCCGAAATGACCAACGGCAAAGAAAATTATCCAGATCCAAATGACAGAGCTTCTCTGGAAGCCGACCGTAATTTTGAATTGCGCATCAGGGACAGAGAACGCAAGCTGATTATGAAAATGCAGGAAGCTATCAAAAGAATCGAAGATGGCGTTTTTGGAATCTGTGAAGTTTGCGGCGGGCAGATCTCCGAAAAAAGACTTATGGCCAGACCGGTTACCACCCTTTGCATCGACTGCAAAACCAAACAGGAAAAACTAGAAAAACTCAAAGGTGAATAACCTTAAATAATACAAAGTCTTTATTAAAACGTCCTGGCATAGGGGCGTTTTTTGTTTTTTTAATCAGAAATAATCGGTTAAACTTCTTATACCATTTCTAAATCAAAGATGATATCAATATCCTATGTTTGTAAATGTCGCCCTTAACATTCCGTCTGAAAAAACCTTCACTTATGAAGTTCCCGCAAATTTGCAGCAGAAAGTTGAAATTGGCAAACGCGTCTTTGTTCCCTTCGGTCGTAGAAAACGAACCGGTTTTATCATCAAAATAATCTCTTCCTGCGATCTGAAAAATATAAGATCAATTGTCGAAATACTTGATGATGAGCCTCTGTTCGGTTCAAGCGATCTTGATTTTTACCAATGGATTTCCAATTATTTTATATATCCGCTGGGAAAAACTCTGGCTGAACTGATTCCTTCCGGTTCCGAAAAAAAAGATTTCCTCTGGATCACCCCGTTACCGCGGACAAATGAACTTCAACTGCCTCCCGTTCAAGAAAAACTGCTTACATTTTTACAAGAACATCCTGAAGGCATAGCTTTAAAAAATATAACCAAAGTAGGTGGATTTAAAAATTTTTCTTCAATATTACAGAAATTGCATTCAGCCGGTCTTCTGCAAATTGAAGAAAAACAAAAAAAGCAACTTTCTCCGCAAAGCGAAATAATTGCTACCCTGAATAAAAGCAAAATTGCCGAGTCCAAATTGACCGATAAACAGGAAAAGCTAATCAATTTTATTCAAGCTAAAGGGCCAATATCTTTAAATGACTTGATTAACGAATCCAATATCTCCAGCGCAGTTATTAAAAGACTGCGCGATAAAGGAATCATCATATTTGCTGATAAAGAAAAAACACGCACGGCCTTCTTCGGTTCATCAATAGGTCGAAACAAAAGCCATATTATCCTCAATAATCAGCAGAATCGCGCACTGGAGGAAATTTCCCGCTATCTGGGAAAAAATATTTTTACTCCAATTCTGCTTCATGGAGTGACGGGCAGCGGAAAAACGGAAATATATTTAAACGCCATCGAAAAAGTTTTGAAAAATGACGGTTCTGCTATTTACCTTGTTCCGGAAATTGCCTTGACACCGCAACTTATCTCCCGCATTGCCGGAAGGTTCAATGAACGAAAAATCGCCGTTCTTCACAGCGGCATTGCTGAAACTATCCGTTACGACGAATGGCGTCAAATTAAACGCGGTCGGATAAATCTGGTTATCGGCACCCGTTCCGCCCTTTTTGCTCCCCTGCCGAACTTGAAATTAATCATTGTCGATGAGGAGCATGACTCCTCTTACAAGCAGGATGAACGGCTCTGCTACCATGCCCGCGACCTGGCTGTTTTAAAGGCAAAGATGGTTTCCGCTGTTGTAATTATAGGTTCCGCCACACCCAGCGTCCGCACTTACTTTAACACTCAGACAAAAAAATTTTGTCATTTGGAATTATCGCGGCGCGTGGATAACAGACCCATGCCTGTCGTTGAAATCATTGATATGAAAGCGCAGCAGGAAAAATCAGGCAAAACGCCTATTCTTTCCGACTCCCTGATTGCGGACATAAAGGAGACTCTTGCCCAAAAAGAGCAGGTTTTGCTTTTTCTCAACAAGAGGGGATTTGACACTTTTCTCGTCTGTGGTGATTGCGGCTATAATTTCCGCTGTCCCAATTGCGCTGTCTCCCTGAAAAACCACGTCGCGGAAGGCGTGATCAAATGCCATTATTGCGACTACACAATAAAATTGTTGCCGCTTTGTCCATCCTGCAAGAGCAGCCACATTTTAAGTTACGGAGTCGGCACGCAAAAGCTGGAAAAAGAAATAGAAAAGACTTTCCCAGGAGCACGTATTCAAAGAATGGATTCCGACACTACTTCCCGGAAAGGAGCTCAGGAAAAAATTCTTCAGGCGCTGGAGGCAAGGGAAATTGATATTCTTATCGGTACGCAAATGATTACCAAAGGTCATGACTTTCCTTTCATAACACTGGTGGGCGTTATCTCCGCCGACACTGCCCTCAACATGCCTGACTTTCAAGCCGCGGAAAGAGCTTTTCAACTGATTACTCAGGTTGCCGGACGCGGCGGTCGTGGAGAAACTCCCGGCAAAGTTATTATCCAGACGTTTAATCCCGATCATTACGCTTTAAGGCATGCCCAAAACCATGATTACAAATCATTTTATGCGGAGGAGACTGAATTTCGCAAGGCTCTGCAATACCCGCCATTCGGCCGGATTATCAATTTACGTTTATCTTCAATAAAGAAGGATGCGTTAATTGAAGAGGCACATCGATTGGGCAAGTTGGCCAGAAAGCTGAGCGCGCAGCATGGAAATATCGCGGAAATTATCGGCCCGGCGGAATCACCGCTGGCCAAAATCAGAGGACGCTTCCGCTTCCAGATGCTGATTAAAGGAAACGATATAAATTCCCTGCATCAAATCGCGCGGGAAATTATCGGTAAAAATAAGAATAGTCAAGTAAGAATTACAGCTGATGTGGATCCGGAAAATTTCATGTGAATAAAAGACACTCCCACACAAGCTCATCTTGCGTATCAGCAGTCAATTGTGCATTTATTCCATTTCTAAATCAAAGCGCTATTTTTGTTGACGTCGTTGTCGGCCTCCTCAACGTATGTATAATACGTCTCGTCGCCTCCGCCTAGCCGCCTCAATATCATCTTTGATTTAGAAATGGTATTAGTAAACGTATTGAATGTCACGATCAAAACGTTACTGCTAATCTGCATCCAATTTCCGTAGAATCATTATTCGGTTCTATACCATAACCGACTGGTATTCCGTCATAAAGAATAGATCCTTCTCGTGACTCTTTAATATTCCAATATCTTATAAAAGGTTCTATTATAAAACCTACCTTCTTACCTTTCTTGGCAATGGATATTGAGCCTCTGACACCATAGCCTTGCGTCTGCTCATCTTCGATTGCACTATAATTTGGATCAATAAAGTTTAAATAAGATATTTGTCTTCCCCACAGGAAAAGGTCATATTCAATATTTGTTCCCAAAGACCAGCCATTACCTAAATTGGCAACAGTTCCTATGCCTATGGGGATATAGATATAATTTGATTCTCTTTGATAGCCAGCATCAGATTTATCCTGCGAATTGTCCTGTAGATATCTATATCCCACCCCTAAGTTAGGAGTAATCGTGACGGCCTTTGCAACGAAGTCATAACCTAGTAGCCATCTCAATTCCAACATATAATCAGATATGCCTGACTCAGTTAACGGGGTTCCGTCCTGGTAGGCGCCGTCGTAATCCACCTGTCCATAGGAAAACTTTCCCTCTAATTTTACGACCATCCGCTTATCGTGATAAGCATACGAACCAGCTATACCATACATCATGCCTTTCTCTTGCATAGAAATAGAACCGGGTTCTTCATATTTGATATAAGATACTTCTGTTCCCAAAGTAAAAAAATGCTTTGAAATTTCTTCGTTATCTTCTTTGATAAAAGAATCGATATCGGTAAACTTCCTTGTAACCACTTCGTTATATTTAGTCAGCACGATAACTTTGTTAACATCCACTTCGATGATAGTACCATATATTATACTGCCGTCTTTAAATTTAATGCCGCTTAAGAAATTCATTGTTATAAAACTTTTTATTTTATTACATTTGATGGTCATTATTTGGCCTTCTTTCGTTTCCATTTGAATGTCGTCAGTATTTATTTTCGTAACTCTTCCGTATACGACGCTTTCATCTGTTAATTGCACACCCGTGATGCCTTCATATTGTGCAAAAGAAATGACATGAGAAAATAGAATAAAAATGGTTATCATCACGTAAGTCCGCGCTTTTTTATAGTATGATCTCATCATCGTTTGCACTCCTTTGTTTAAAATAATTAATTAAATTATCTTGAGGTACTATCTGAATAATTAATTTTCAAGAGAAATATTTGATAGGGTTAGTTAAAAAAGCGACAGAAGATTTTACTTCTTATCCTTATTCAGCGTTGCGATAATTTCCTGTAGATTAATATTGTCATCTATATTAAGCATCGTGTCAACATTATCGTCATCCGCATTTATATGCAGTATAGAGCCAATATTTTCATCATTGACTCCAATATTAAGTATGTTGTCGAAATCCTCGTTACCATATCCGGACGTGTCAACGATTGGCTTTTCTACTGTTTTGGTTTGGTATTTCATCACTTGCTTTATCTGCGGGGCATCTTCCGTCAGCGGCGACTTATAAAAAACACTCTGCGATAATTCTGTGGACGGTAGAAAAGTCTTCCAAATGGGGGTAAAGCTGGAACGAGTATTCAGATATTCATTCAAATAACGCTCGGCCAAAAACATACCCTCTTTTTTCGAGGTTTCTATGATGTTGCTTATTTGATGAAGGTTGTTATCGCGAATTTTATTCTTGATTGCTTGAGTGCCGCGAAGAATTGTCAGGATAGGGACGCGTTGTCCTGCTTTTTCCAGATACAACAGTTGCTGAACAGTTATCCAAACGAGTGTTGACGCTAGTTGATTTCGCACATCATTTTGAGTATCTGCGGAAACGGCATTGCACATGCGATAGATGGCCTCTTCCGGAGTCGCTGCATGTATTGTGGCAATTACTAAATGTCCGGACTCTGCGGCATTGAGAACAAGTCGCATTGTCTCCGCTTCACGTAGTTCTCCGACAACGATAACATCAGCATCTTCGCGCAATACATCAATAAGACCCTGCTCAAAGGAAGGAATATGAGAACCAAGTTCACGCTGCTCAATAAAGGCTTTATTCGATTGAAAGCGGTACTCGATTGGGTCCTCAAGCGTGACAATATGTACTTGGCGAGATTTGTTGATATCATTTATAATGGCTGCAATTGTAGTTGTCTTCCCGACTCCTGCGGGGCCGCAGATGAGAACCAAACCGGATTTGATTCTGGAAATTTCGTGGAGTGAGGGATGAAGATTGAGCTCCTCGATTGTCGGTATGCGACCAGGAAGAATCCGAATCGCCATACTGATTCCATGCACTGTGCTAAAAACGTTGATTCGAAGACGCGCATTACCGGAGGAAACTGCAACATCGACTGATTTTTGTCGCCGCAGTTTTTCTAGTTGCGAGAGGGTCAATAGCTTTCTTATGAGATCATCGATTTCCTGATGGGTCCACATTACGGATTTGTTAAATTGAATTTCGCCATTTTTTCGTAATACCACGGGATGTTCGCCTGTGATGTGGATATCCGACATAGATTCTCTGATCGCAATATTTACAATTTCTTCAAAGCGTATCATAATTTGTTATATTATCTCATTATTGCTGAAACGTAAAGCTATAAACTTACAGTCTAACAAATAAAAATTTTAGAATATCCGCAAATTATTGGACATCATGCTTTTAAAAAAGCCCCTTTTTTATTTCAAATTTTTTTTTGAGTAATTATTACGATTGAAATATTGTATGAATTGGGAGATTTTAAAAAACAACATTTCAGGAAGCAGTCAATTATCTGTTTACACATTTTTCTAAAAGTAAGGATGGCAAATGATTTACCAAGCGATCCCCTGCTGTTTTAAATAATCCTGTGCCTCTTTAAGACCTAGGCTGGCTGCTATTTTCCAATCCGCAATGGCCTGATTGTGGTTGCCAAATGCACTGTAGGCAAGTCCCCTGTTATAATAGGCAAGTGCAAATTTTGCGTTTAGCTCAATGGTTTTGTTATAATCCGTAATTGCCTTTTTGTAGTTGCCAAGACTGCGATAAGTATCCCCGCGACTAACATAAGCCGCCGCATAGTTTGGATTCAGCTCAATGGCTTTGTCGTAATCCGCAATTGATTGCTTGTAATTGCCAAGGCTATCATAGGCATTTCCACGGCTAACATAAGCTTCTGAATCTTGCGGGTCAAGCTCAATAACTTTGTCGTAATCCGCAATTGATTGCTTGTAGTTGCCAAGTCTATAATAGGCATTTCCACGGCAGTTAATGCAGGTCTCTGCCTCTTCCGGGTCGAGCTCAATGACCTTACTGTAATCTGCAATTGCCTGGCTGTAATTGCCGCGATAGTAATAGATATTTCCGCGGTTAATATAGGCTTTTGCAACTTTTGGGTCGAGTTCTATTGCTTTATTAAATGCATCCAGTGCATTGTCCAAGCGATTATCAATATTAGCCTGACGGCCCATTTCAAACCACTCATTAGCGTTGAAACCGTCTATGGTTTCATTATGTGCACAGCCAAGAGTTATTAGTAATGCCACTAAAATGAATAGCAACAAACCAAAGCAAATTTTCATATGCGTATTTCCTTCTTCTCATCTACCAATTAATCTATTGAAGGAGCGCGTAAAAAGGCCATTATATTCCAAAATGACTTCTTATATTTGCTGTTGTTCTTTCGATCAGCAATCTGCGGGCTTCGCGGCTGGCCCAAGCTATATGCGGTGTAATGAATAGTTTATGTGTATTGCGAACTTTCAAGAATGGACTATCCGCCGACATTGGTTCGACAGTCAGCACATCCAGCGCCGCACCTGCAATCAGATTTTCATCAATGGCTCGTGCGAGGGCTAGTTCATTAACGATACCGCCTCTACCCATGTTCAAAAGATATGCTGTCGGCTTCATCATCCTAAGATGAGATTCATTTAGCAAATTCCTCGTCTGTTCGTTTAACGGGCAGTGAATAGAAACAACATCGGCCATACACAGCAATTCTGGAAGCTCAAGATGTTGGTAGCCTTTTACATTTAGATTTTTGCACGATGTGGAGTAATAGACAATCCGGGCTCCAAATGCTTCGGCAACTTGCGCTACTCGCTTGCCGATGGTTCCCATTCCGATAATCCCGAAAATTTTATTCTTCAATTCCCAGAATTCACGGCCAAGATGCGTAAATACCGGGTTTGCGACATACTTTCCCGACTTTACATAGTCATCATAGTAAGCGCCACTATTTAATAAAAATAAAAGCATGGAAAAAGTGCATTGGGTAACTGATTCGGTGGAATAGCCGGCAACATTTTTTACAGTAATTCCTTTTTTAGCGGCATATCTCAGATCAACATTGTTCATGCCAGTAGCCACAATGCAAATCAATTTTAGTTCCTGGCAGTTATCCATCACTTCGCGGTCAATGATCACTTTATTGGTAATTACTACATCATACCCCTTTATACGTTCAATACGCTGTACGGATGTGGTCATTTCATAGCCGGTATACTCTCCAAGTGATTGAATCATTGCAAGATTATCCACATTACCAACTGTACTGGTATCCAAAAATACAATTTTAATGGGCTTTTTCATAATCTCCATTGACTTTGAATTATCTCTTATAAGAATATCAGATTATTTAGTTACCTTCATTTTTACCACATGTTAATCTAGAGTTCAGCAGTGCAAAACACGAGAACTAACACCGCTATACAAATTATTTTAATAAGATATTTCTTCTTCATTGTTTTTTGATAGCAAGTCATGTCTTGCGCGTCAAGAAAAAATTAACCGCAATATTTTATGCCGTCATCAAGTGGTGGTATCATCAATCTGTTCATAAACATCTTGTGTAAAACGAGGCGTGCAAATGGCTAGGAAGATTAAATCATCTTTGCCGATATTGGTAATGCACTGACGGCACATCGGCGGAATAAGCACAATGTCACCAGCGGTTACTTCCTGCGGTGACTTCTCTCCAATCTCCACAACACCCCTGCCGCTGATAATTAAGTAGCGCTCGCAAGTTCCTTTAAGGCGATGCCAGCGTGTTGTAACTCCCGGCGTCACCCTGGCACGGGCAATTGACACATCCGGATCGTCGGGCGTGTTGGATAATTCAGTAACGTAACACTTCTCGGCAGTATAAAATTCATTTTTGAGAATTCGTTTTTTAATTGTCTCTTTCATTTTTTAACTACTCTTTCAACACAAATGCCATCGAGGGGAAGTCGCTTATCAACTATTAGTCTTGCTCCGGATTTTTCGACCAAACTGTTATCGAGTTCCATCGTAGCATTACACGCATCAAGATGTTCCAATCGGCAATGTCCCGCGGGGCACTTTTTAAAATTATAAACTCTTGACTGCGGAGAGGTTACCTGCACATCATATTCAGCCCCAATTAGCTTGAGAAAAATTTCCCAATTCCAAACAGCATTTTCGTACGACACTTCTTTGCGAAAACCTAAAAAATACATACGAGGAAGAAGCCGTCCCAATGCTTTGTTCGTTAGCCCAACAATTTTCCCCAACAGGGGAATCCTGACCATGAAGCGGAAATACGTTCCCCAAAACGGAATTGTCTTTGCAATTAAAACTTCTTTTTTCATAATGGCCTCCTACCATCTATAGTTAGTACTAATCATCCTCACTATTTGTTAGACTTCTGATGCAGTTTGGCATCGGCGACTTTCTGAATCCAGACAATTACCCTGAAGGCTTAATACGCTGCATATCAACCGGCTCCGGCGCGGTTTTGGCGCCTTCGACAAAACCAAATACCGCAATGTTTAGAGCCGTATTAGGCTCGATAAATTTGATGCCATGTCTAATGAGAAGAACCGTCGCTACCGCCACGGATTGTGCCGCTTCCAGTGAGGAAAAGCCGTAGCGCTCTTTGATTGGCGCGTACATCGGTCCCAGTTTTTTCTGCGTATCAAGAAACTCCAGCATCGGCTTGTGCTTCTGGTCTATGGCTTTGCCGGCCTGGGTATTGTCAACTTTGATTCCGACCCGGGCAAGACAATTAATGGCGATTTGAGTAAGCTGCGGCCATTGCTCATTGGCTTCAATGGATAATACGAACTGTCCCGGTTTGACCCCCGGTAATTTAAGACCTAAGGAACGGAAGAGATACGTGCCCGCTATGCGCGCCGCCGCCGTCACCACTGTTCCGGGATGAACTCCGTTGGGCATCTTCAATGCTTCAATAGTCGCGGTCGCAAACTCCTGAGCGGCATCCGTCTGTTGTTTGCTGAGATTAATCATATTTTCCACATCTTTCAGTAATATGAAGTTATTTGTTTTCCGCCGGATTCAGATAGTAGCTGTAACAGAACAAGATCAGCAATGTTGACTGAATTATCCACGTCGGAATCATTTTTTCAATCTTAATTAATCCGCAATAAACTGCGAACACTCCGGCCAATATCAAGCCGACAAGAACAGGAATCACTGTGATCATAATGACTCCTTTTCGCTCGACAGGTTTTCTATCCGCCCAAATAAGTAAAACAGTCCAACCAAGCATTAACGAAGCGCCAACCATCATAGCGTATTTATAATCATTCCCCGGATTAAAATTATCCATTCCAAATATGATGCCGCCAATTCTAGGATACAACATCGGAACGACCATTAAACCGTCAAGCACGGCTCCGAACCAATAGCTAATATGTAAAAAAATAACTTTGTTGCGCATATAGCCCCCTTTTATATAACAACCAACTTGGCTGTTAAATGGTGGAGCCCCGCCGACGGGAGTCGGCGGCCCCAAAATCTAGCTTCGGCTCAAAGAGCCGAAGAATACTTATGCGACATCCCGTAGCAGAAGGCGCATTCATCCCCCGACAAAATCGGGGGCCTTCTGCGTAGTGGGTTAATGACCGCAGGCCAATATTTTCTATATTCGACGTTTTGATACCAGTTCTGTAAAATGTTCAAATGATCTGTTGTAAGTTTTTTCCGCGTCTTTCGAAAAACAGCAAGCCGGCAGTTCCCTGCTCTTCAAATGATACGTGAGACAATCACAACACACGCCTTTCCTACTGCATGGCTCATACGTGCAATTACATTTATCGAGATTTGTTTCTTTTTTGCATTCCATTGCTTTTTTCCCTTTATACAAAACATCTTTTCTCTACATCGGCAATTACACTTTTCTCCGGTCATTTACCTTTGAATACTGCCTTGCGGCGTTCAATAAACGATAGCAAACCTTCCTTCATATCTTCGCTTTTCATGACTTCGGCCACATCCTGAAAAATAACATTTTTTGCAGCTTGTTCGCCCTGCGTTTCCGCCAGACGACCGCTTTTCAAAATATTGCGCACCCCCAACGGCGCGGCGCTCGTCACTTTCCGTGCCAGTTCCATCGCCTTTTCCAGTTGCTTTCCCGGCTCGGTCACATACTGCACCAACCCCATGCGATAGGCGTCTTCGGCGCTCCATTGATCGCCGATTAAAAGGTAGTGCATCGCGTTGGACCAGCCAATATCCCGGGCTAATCTAATTGTTCCTCCTCCGCATGGAAAAAATCCACGGAGCACTTCCAGTTGGCCGAATCGCGTATCGGATGCCGCCACGCGAATATCCGCGTTGAGCATCATTTCCACCCCCCAAGTATAGCAATATCCCTGAACAGCAAAAATAATCGGTTTGCTGCAGCGCTTCTCATTTACCATATAAAATGGATCAATTTCATTTTCTGTGTTCAGAGAAAAACCCGTACCATCGTTAAATACACCCGCCCAATCGGTCAACTCAAGTCCCGACGTAAAATGCGGCCCGTTGGCATAAACAACCCCCACCCACAAATTGTCGTCTTGATCTAGTTGGTAATAGGCACGCGCCATTTGTGAATACATCTCCCGTGTCAGGGCGTTGTATTTTTTTGGTCTGTCGATTTCAATGAGCATAATATGCTCTTCTCTTTTTATATTGATCGTCATATTTTTTTCTCCTAAATATTTGATAGATGAAAGTATAAGGAAAGAGGCATTCCCTGTCAACGGAAGAAATTTGGGGGTTAAATCAATAGGCCGTCCGGCACTCAATTCCCAATTTAGCACAATCTTTTACTATCTTACTTCCGATGAGATTAAAATATTCGTATGTATTCTTATCTCTCCACCCATGTTTTTCATAAATCTTATCAGCGTGGAAATAGTTCATCCGGTCGATAATTATGTAGTCAACTTTTCCTGCCAGTATCTTGATCAAATTCTCGGCCTCCGGAAGGATCGGCGCAATCATGACATAAGTCCTAATGCCGTTTTGATGCAATGTTTCGATGGCGTTCAAACGTTTCTCAACGGGCGGCACATAGGGTTCAAATATTTTTCTTATTTCGTCGTTCGCTGTGGTGATGGAAAACCCGACTTCGATATTCTTTGATTTTTTAAATATATCCAAATCCCGAATAAGCAAAGGCGAGCGTGTCTGAATAAACACCGGCCAATTGTTCTGAGCAAGTATATCAAGACAACGTCTCGTGAGTTTGTACTTTGCTTCCAGTGGCTGATATGGGTCACAAACGCCGCTCACCCATACTGTTCCCATTTTTTTCTTCTTTATCTCTTTAATCAGCAAATTGGGCGCGTTGATTTTTACATCTACAAAATCACCCCAGGGTTCTTTATGTCCGGTAAACCGTTTCATAAATCTGGCATAACAATAAGAGCACGCGTGTTGGCACCCGATATATGGATTGACGACATAGTCGTATATTTTAGACGTAGAAAGGATGGATTTGGCGTGTACTTCTTTTATCTTCATTTTTGAATGTAGACACAAATAGAAAATCAGCCGGCTCGTTACCTATAACTTAATATACGCTTTAAGCATGACACCGCCGTAACGGTGTCATGATCCAATGTTTTGTTTGTTTGTTTCATTTATTGTGAAACTCCAATTCCGAAAGTGAAGCGCAGCGGAATTGGTAAATTGTAGTGAGACTCGCTGAAAACGAATGAAGTAAAGTTTGAAGCCTAAGTCGAACTATCCAATAGCTAAACGCTATTGGGAACAATCCCGCGAAGCGGAGGGTTTAATACCCCGCAGCTTGCTGCGGAATCTGTTTCCAAAGCTTGCTTTGGGGTTCATACCCGTGATTAACTTATCGTACGCGCCACTTGGAATTTCAGTTGCCGTAGCCTGTCCAAGAACCACTACTTTTTACCGGCCAATTTGTCGAATTCTTCAACCTTGAGCGCGGGCAGAGTAGCGAATGAAATCCCCAAAATCTTGTTCAGGTTGATGGAAGCTTTAATTGCTTCGGCCACGCCGGGAAACTCGGTAATGAACAGCAAGTCTGTCTCTCCCATCATGGCATAGGCAGCTACCAGTTTGCCTTTGCTCTGCTTTATGATTTTAATTGCGTTCACAGTGCGACCTTTACTGATTTTCTTCACCGACTCAGCTGTATACTTCCCCTGCATTATGAATGTCGTCATAACATTTCCTCCTTTTACTATTTGTTTTTTTATCGAACGGCAAAAATCAGCCGAAGTGAATTGATGAGAAATTTGACCTCATTGTTTAATAAGATTTGTAACATGTCTTTGTAATCTTTGTTCAGCATCGCCAGCGCCTTTAAGTGACCACAATTCAGATGTCAGGTCCCAAACAATAGATATTCTTTCCTGAAAAGAAGCATTTACAAAGCAGTCATCTTGTTTGGTTTGTTTTTTTAATATGGTTTTAGTTCTATCTAATTTCATGAGATATTATAACATATTTTGATTCATTTGTCTGCATAACATACGGCTCAGTGGGAGGCGAGGCCGTTTTTCGCCGAGCCACTGCAGCCGATGGTTATCTCACTGGAATAATTCCTTCTCGATCAACTTCATGTTCTTGTTCACGTAATACATATCCGGGTCATGTCTTATTGCCCTTACCCGTATGTCAAATTCGGGGTTCTCAACGCTTTCCGGATTGAAAAGAATGAGCCCGATGCCAAAGACCATACAAAGAGAATCAAGTCTGGCGATGTCATCCTGGGGCGCGTTGCGGGGGATGACGAGATACACTTTATGGCTGAACAATCGATATGAACAAGTCTGGCCAAACGCCGTGATGAGTTGATTGGCATCGGTTTTAATTTCAGCAGAGACAATTTCGATAGGACCTTGAATGATGTCGCTTCGTTTAGACTCATTCTTCCCCACGACATCTGGTGTTCCCCATTTGTCCTTAAATTTGTTTCCGCCCAGGGCTATTGCTTTGGTGCAGTCTTCCAATTCATTGACAAGCCAGTCAGCAAACGGGCCGTAGAAAGCCTCTTCTTTGACAGCTGCGGCCTGCTTCGGTTTTGGAGCTACAGGCTCCGAAGGCATAGCACCGGAGTCGTCGGGCTTGTACTTCGTCAACCTGTACAGGCCCCGAGAAGGCTTATATATTTTTGCGGATTGCTGAATTTCGAGATCCCATACCGTCCCGTGGATAGTGTTGACCGGTACTTCCGGCATGGTTTTCGATATTTCTTTTACAAGCGCTGAATAGCGTAAACCGTCTGGATTGCCGCCCAGTAACTCCAGTGCCTTTTCCACAATCTTCTCTCTTCGCGTTGCCATTTCAGTCCCCTATTTTTGAGATAACATTGTTTCTATGGATCTATGTTAATACTGCAAACACCGATAAAGTTGTCGGCACAACACCTCTCTAAAATACTTTATGTTTTTCTATCTAATAACCTAATTTATAATCACTATCAACAAAATTCTTACCATTTTGCTGGAATGTTATGCAGATCCATATAACATCCCTTAATTATTTAAACATTGTCAGCCGGACTTCTCACCGCTGATGGTCGCTTATTCAAAACATGAGTATAAATCATTGTCGTTTTTAAATCTTTATGACCAAAAGTTCCTGTATTGTTCTTATATCATAACTGTATTTTAAAGTGATATTAATTTGGACTTCCAGCTTTTACTGGATTCCCGATCAGGTCGGGAATGACACGCTTTACTTAATTCTTTGGGCGTTTGTTTTAATCTGCAGTGCGGAAAAGAAATTAATCACGGCGATGATCGCGCCCAGCAGAAAGACATATTGATATCCCAATTTCAGCCAGATAAAACCGCCGGAGACAGCGATAGTAATAGAAAAAATGTGATCAATGCTTACTCCCATCGTCAGCGTCTGCGTAACATCTTCGGGCCTGACGGCTATTTTCTGGAGGTATGTCGCCCGCGCCATGCTTACGGATAAGAGCAGTTGATCAACAATATAACAAATAAAAACAATGAACAGCGCCATTGTTTCCGTAAATATTTCTCTGGCAAAACCATAGCCGATGCAGACGAATACGAGAACCACCGCTTCCGCCGAGAGAATGAATCTTTCACCCAGTTTATCAATCGCCTTCCCCAGCATGGGCTTGAAAAAAATACCGATGACGCCGCCCACAGCCAGAAGAGTCGCCAGAACCTGCGTCTTTTGCCGGAACACAGTAACCAGCACCCACGGCGCAAAAGTGAGAAATAGTTGTTTGCGTGTCCCATACAGGATATTTAACCAATAGAACAGCTTGTATTCTTTGCGGAGCTGAAACTTTGTTCTGGCTGAAACAGGCTCGTTCTTTTTCATCAGGAATATGAGAATTGATACTGTAAGAAATCCCAGAAAAGCAACAACGTATGATGCCTTGAAATTAAGATGGAAAAACTTAAAACCGATGAAGACGGCAAAACTGCCGATGATCATGGAAACATTGGCTACGGCGCTGAACTGGCCCAGTCTTTTGCCGGTTTTTCCTTCAGTGGACAACTCCATTCCAATACTCTGATTCATCGGTATGAACAAATGCTGTCCGGCACTGAATATGAAGAGCCAAATAAGCATTATGGAAAAACTTGGCGAAAAAAATCCGATGAACAATATGCCAAAGGCGCACAAAATGTTGGCCAAAGCCGCCTGCCTTCTGGAACACAGAAAAAACAAAATCGCGGAAACAACTATTGTAAGAAGACCGGGCAATTCACGGGGAAGTTCAATAAGCCCTCGCTGAAGATTGTTGATTATGAAAGTTTCATTCAAAAAATTATTAAAAGTGGAATCGACAATGCTCTGCGAAAATCCGAAAACAAACGTGGCTGCTAAAAAAAGCTGAAAATCCAGCGGTAAATTCAAGAACTTATTTTTGGTTCGTGTAATCACGGGTATAAAACCCCAAAACAAACTTTGGAAATAATTCCGCAGCTAGCTGATTGGGGTATTATACCCTCCGCTGTGCGGGATTGTTCGACTTACAAATTTCAATGTGCCTATAGTGACCTTCAGGTTATTCGTTTTTGAAATTTGAGTCTCACAATAATAGGTTTAACCTTTAATAATTCGTAATCCTTGACACATTTTTCTTTCTTCCATATATGTTTTTCTAGAAAAAAAAGAAAGGACATTTTCCCATGGCCAGACCACGCATTCTTTTTATGGGTACGCCCGCTTTCGCGCTTCCCTCCTTGCAGATACTGCATGACAAACAGTATCCGATAATCGGCGTAGTCTCACAGCCCGACCGCCCTCAGGGAAGAGGATTAAAAGAAGTAGCGCCGCCGGTTAAAGTTCTGGCGCAAAAATTCGGCTTGCCTGTTTATCAACCGGAGAAAGTTAGAGACTCCTCTTTTCTTGATACTTTCCAAAAACTTAATCCGGAAATGGTCGTGGTGGTTGCCTTCGGCCAGATTCTGCCTAAAGAGATTATTGATTATCCGCCTCTCCACTGCCTGAATATCCACCCTTCCCTTCTGCCCAAATACAGAGGCGCGGCTCCAATCAACTGGTCGATCATTCGCGGAGACACTAAGACAGGCGTCACCATCATGCTGATGGATGAAGGAATGGATTCCGGCGATATTCTGATGCAAGAGAAAACTGATATTGGCGCAACCGAAACATACGGCGAGTTGCATGACCGTCTGGCCGAACTCGGCGCGAGATTGCTTATTAAAACCATAGAGCAGATGGCAGGAGGAACCGCACAAAGAAAAACGCAGGACGCATCGATTGTGACATTCGCGCCGCGCCTGAAAAAAGAAACGGGGAAAATCGATTGGAATAATAAAGTATCAGATATTGTAAATCTCATCCGCGGGTTGAGTCCAACACCAGCCGCTTATACACAATTGGACGGACAGGGCTTAAAAATATTTGCCGCTGAGGCCAATAAAAATAAAGTATCAGAAATGCCGGGAACAATCGGCTCTGCAAGCGCCGCTGGCATTCCCGTGGCGGCATCAGACGGTTATGTGATTTTGAAAGATGTCCAATTGGCCGGAAAGAAAAGAATGCTCATTTCCGATTTTCTGCGCGGCTATCGTGTGCCGACGGGAACTATTTTGCAATAAAAAAAATTTGAATCACTCAAGTCTGGAATTTTATGCGTTATACAATGTTTAATACTCCAGTTGTAAAATCATTTTTGCGGGGTATTTCCGTAATGCTATTAAAAATACTTGGGTGGAAAACATCCGGAGGGCTGCCCCGGAAGGCAAAATATGTTATTGTCGTCGCGCCGCATACATCCAACTGGGATTTATTCTATGGAAGTATCCTGGCCTTTGCCCTGAAACTTGACGCCCGTTACATCGTCAAAAAAGAATTGTTCCGCGGGCCTTTTTCTCCGTTGATGACGTGGTTGGGAGCCATCCCCATCGACAGGTCATTGTCCCATAATATCGTTGAGCAAATGACATCCAAATTTAAGGAAAGCGAAAAATTTGTTCTCGCGCTAGCTCCCGAAGGCACCCGTCACAGAAAAGATTGCTGGAAATCAGGTTTTTATCATATTGCTCTGAATGCCAATGTTCCCATCTTACTGGCGTTTATCGATTACGCAAGTAAAACCGGCGGCGCAGGTCCTCTAATATACCCAACCGGTGATCTGGAAAAGGATATGAGTATAATTCGCGATTTTTATCTGACAGTCAAAGGGAAATATCCCGAAAACACAAGCCGCGTAGTTATAAACTCTAAATCATGAAAATATCAGTTCGCCATCAGGCCGTAAACATTTTAAATCAAGTTAGCGCGAGTGATGCTTTCGCCAGCCCGCTTATCAACGATTGTCTGGACGCAAATGCTCTTTCAGGAACACCGGACGGGCGGCTGCTTACCCATCTGGTTTACGGCGTTCTGCGTTTTCAGGGACATCTGGACTGGATATTAGCAAAACTTTATCGCGGCGATTTTGAAAAAATGGACGAAGGCATAAAAAATATTTTACGCGTTGGTCTCTATCAGCTCAAATTCAGCGACCGGCTGCCTGCTTTTGCTGTCGTGGACGAAGCCGTCAAGATAGCCAAAAAAATATTTCCGGACAAAAGCGCGCTGGTTAACGCTATTTTAAGAAACTATCTGCGTCGCGGCCAAAAAATATCTTTCTCTTCTCTGGAAAAAAATCCGGTTGAGCATATAGCGGCCTTTTATTCGCATCCGCTGTGGCTTGTTAAAAAATGGATAAAAATCTTTGGTGTCGAAGAAACGATGTCTTTATGTTCAGCCGATAACGAAATCCCGCCTTTGACTGTGCGTGTCAATACACTGAAGACTTCCCGGGAAGTGTTGGCGCAAAAACTCTCTGATGCCGGTTTTACGGCAACACCAACAAATTACTCGCCGGATGGCATTATTTTGATCGATTCAGTTGGAGCTATTCAAAATACTAATTTCTTTTCAAAAGGCTTCCTGCGTATTCAGGATGAAGCGGCGCAACTTATTTCTTATCTAATCAACCCGAACAGCGCGGATTTCGTACTGGATGCCTGCGCGGGCACGGGAGGCAAAGCGACACATTTAGCGGCAATCCTCAAAAACAATGGGCGAATTATTGCTCTTGACCGCAATCTGGAAAAAATTGCCGAGCTAAAAATAGACGCAAAAAGACTGGGAATTACCATAATCGAAACACAACAAGATAATCTGAGCACCGGCCTGCCCGATTCATTAAAGGAAAAGTTTGATCATGTTCTTGTGGACGCGCCGTGCTCCGGCCTGGGAACATTGCGCCGCAATCCGGAAATAAAATGGCGCACCAATGAAAAATATCTGCGTAACTTTTCTTCCGCCCAAAAGGTAATTTTACAAAATGCCTCCATGGCAGTTAAAAAAGGCGGCCGCTTAATATATTGCACCTGCTCACTTCTGCCTGAAGAAAATGAAAATATAGTCGATGATTTCTTGGCGCTGAACAAAAAATTTTCTTTATGCCAGCCCCCTGCAACAATAAATCCTAAACTACTGGACAGCCGCGGCTTTTTTTACACGTATCCGCATAGACATAATATGGATGGTTTCTTTGGAGCAATACTTAAGCGCCAATAATTCCAATTCTAACCGCCTCAATATCATCTTTTTATTTATAATTGCATAATATTAATAACTTATATTATTGATTTCAGTTGACGTTTTCAATTAAAAAATGTTATTAGGCAAACACTTTTTCAGGGAGAATAATCATGTTCGTAAAACAAATGCAGGTTGGCCAAATGGCTGTTTTTGCCTATCTGGTCGGAGATACAATCACCGGTGACGCTCTGGTTATTGATCCGGCGGGTGATGTTAAAGTAATTATCGCCGAAGCTAAAAAAAATAATTTACGTATTAACTATATAGTTAATACCCATGGCCATGTTGACCACATTGGGGGCAACGAAGAAATGCAAACGGCAACTGGGGCTAAAATAATTGTTCACAAAGACGACGCTATTATGCTGACGGAAACACCGGCCATGATTTTAAAGATGTTTGGAGCGAAAGCATCTCCCCCTGCTGATATCATGGTCAAAGACGGCGATATAATTTCCGTGGGCAACGTTGAACTAAAAGTTATTCATACTCCGGGACACTCACCCGGCGGGATTAGTTTGTATTCGCCCGGCTATGTATTTACCGGAGATACTCTTTTTGTGGAAGCTGTGGGCAGGACCGATTTACCGGGCGCGTCTTGGCAGACCATGTATAAATCCATTCAGGAAAAACTCTTCTGTCTGCCTGATGATACCATGGTGATGCCCGGCCACAATTACGGCCGCACACCAACTTCCACTATAGGTCATGAAAAAAATAATAATCCATACATCCGCTAAAAGGAGCATGTTTTGTATGAAAAAAAGCATTCAACAAACAGAATTTACAACTCTAAATCTTATTGGCCGCGGAAAAGTTCGCGACATTTATTCTGTTAAAAATTATTTGCTGATCGTAACCACCGACCGCATTTCGGCATTTGATGTGATCATGCCTAATCCTGTGCCCGGCAAAGGTATCATTCTAAACCGCATGTCCGCTTTCTGGTTCGAGCAAATGAAAGATATTATCGGCAACCATATAGTTTCCACTGATCCCGCCGAGTTTCCCGAAGAATGCGCTCCCTATAGCAAAGATCTGGAAGGCAGAAGTATGTTGGTCAAAAAAGCCACGCCGCTGCCGGTTGAGTGTATTGTCCGCGGTTATTTAAGCGGCTCCGGCTGGAAAGATTATCAGCGCGACAAAACAGTTTCCGGCATTAAATTGCCTGATGCTCTGAAAGAATCATCCAAATTACCTGAACCAATTTTTACCCCAACTACGAAAGCGGAAGTTGGCGAACACGATTCGCCCATCAACAGAAAAGAAATGGAGGATGTCATCGGCGCGGATATTACCGATAAAGTTATCAAAGCCAGTTTGGCCATTTACGAACGCGCCGCAAAAATCGCTCAGAAAGCCGGCATTATAATTGCCGACACAAAAATGGAATTTGGAATAATCGGCAAAGAATTAATCCTGATAGATGAATTGCTCACGCCTGATTCTTCCCGCTTCTGGCCCGCCGATGATTACGAGGAGGGACGGGCGCAAAAAAGTTTTGACAAACAATTCTTAAGAGACTATCTTCTATCCATTAATTGGAATCAAAAACCGCCCGCGCCGGAGTTGCCTCCGGAAATCATAGAAAATACAAGGAAAAAATATGAAGAAGCGCTGATGCGGCTTGTGGAGTGAAATAATCGCCATATGTTGACTAAAATCAAATCATTATTAGATTACAACCAAATTAATATATATACGTATTTTTTCTGGAAGGAGATTTGTTTTGAGTATAAAAAAACTGCCTGATTACCATTTAAAACAAAAATTATTATACATTGATAAAGTTAATCCCTCTGTACTTCAGAATTATGGCAACATGTTTTTAGATGAAGGTTTTTCCCCCGACGCGCTCGATTTTTACCAAAAGGCAAATGACAACAGCGGCATACAAAAAATTAAAGATATCGCTTTTAGCAGCGGCGATGTCATGCTTTTCCAGCAGGCTGCCAGAGCGCTTCATCTGGAATTAAAACCTTCCGACTGGGAAAGTATCGGACAAAAAGCCATCGACCTGAAAAAATTTTCCTTTGCCCGACACGCACTGGAGAAAACGAATAACGAGGAGATGCTCAATTCCCTCAAGAAAATAATACAAAAAGAGGTTGATTCAAAAAGCGCATGACGACGAAGAAAGATTATTACGAAATTTTAAACGTTGATAGAAATGCTTCAAATGAGGAAATAAAGAAAAGCTACCGCACCATAGCGATGCAGTGCCATCCGGACAAAAACCCCGGAAACAAAAAAGCGGAAGAGCAATTTAAGGAAGCGGCTGAAGCTTATGAAGTATTAAGCGACAGGCAAAAAAGAGAAATATATGATCAATACGGGCATGAAGGCTTAAATAGCACCGGCTTTAGAGGATTCAGCGGCTTCGATGATATTTTTTCTCATTTCAGCAATATATTTGAGGATGCTTTCGGATATAGCAGCAATTCACGGGGGCGTGGGCAATCGCGTTCCACAGCCAGTGCCGGTTCTGATTTACGCTATGATCTGAATATTTCCTTCCTTGATGCCGCCTTCGGACTTACCACTACAATTGAACTGGAAAAATCAGCCACATGCCATAAATGCCAAGGCACCGGAGCGGCTCCCGGATCATCGCCCGAAACCTGTCGCACCTGTAAGGGACGCGGTCAGGTAATCCAATCCAGCGGTTTTTTTACCATCAGTTCCACCTGCCCGCACTGCAACGGTTACGGCAAGTTCATATCCAAACCCTGTGACAATTGCCGGGGTATGGGCAAAGAACAAATATCTAAAACTGTGCAGTTGAAAATTCCCGCCGGCGTGGAAACAGGATCACGTCTGCGCCTGCGCGGAGAAGGCGAAGCCGGAAACCGCGGCGGCCCTGACGGCGATCTATATGTGTTTCTGCACGTCGAAGATCATGATATTTTCACCAGATCAGGTGATGACATTATTTGCCGTGTTCCCATCTCTTTTGTCCAGGCTACATTGGGCGGAACTATTGAAGTGCCCGCGCTTCAAGGCAAAGAAAAATTAAAAATTCCCAGGGGCACGCAAAACGGAAAAACTTTCCGTCTCAAAGGCAAGGGAATCGCTCATATCCGGGGTTATGGACGAGGAGATCAGATTATTGAAATTTTTGTGCAAATTCCCACGGAATTGAGTAAAAAGCAGGAAGAGCTTTTAATCGAGTTTGATAAAATCAGTCAGGCCGCTAACTGATATTGTTAAGGGATTGCTTTATAATTGAGATTGCAATACCAGAGAACTTGTGCTTTAAATAAATCAATTAAATTTACCGGAGGGAAAAACATGAAAAGAAATTATTTTTGGCTCTTGATTTCATCATTATTTATTCCTTTTCTTTTTTCCGGTTGCGCGGAACTGCTTATTGGAAGTGCGGCCGTCGGAGCAGGCACAGCAGGAACATACTATTATGTTAACGGCGGACTAAAAACAGATTACTCCGCCCCTTATGATAAAGTCTGGAGCGCTTGCGAAAAGACTGTGGCCGATATGCACGGGACTGAAGTAGTTCCTAACAAAGAAATTGCTCAGGGAACAATTGACACATTGATAAATGATGAAAAAGTAAATTTCGAGATTACATATAAATCAAAAAATCTAACCACAGTAACCATCCGCGTGGGCTTAATCGGTAACAAACTATCATCCCAACTCTTACATGATAAAATTGCCGATTATCTGGCCAAAGACTAAAAATGAACAAAAAAGTTATCCTAGGTATCCTGATAAGCATTGTTCTGGTTTATTTGTCCGTAAGAGGAATCAATCTTCAGGATGTTTTTCGCGATCTAAGAAATATTCAATTGAATTATGTTGTCTTTTTCATCCTTTTCGTGATTTTAATGCAATGGCTTCGATCTTATCGCTGGGGCGTTATTTTACAGCCGATGGAGAAAATAGATCAATTTTCTCTTTTCTCAATTACGTCGGTGGGCTTTCTGGCAATAGCCTCAATTCCCGCGCGCATAGGAGAACTGGCCAGGCCTTATTTAATCTCCAAAAGAAGCTCCATAAAAATGTCTTCAGCGCTGGGAACTATTCTTGTGGAAAGAGTGTTGGATAGTTTTACCGTACTGGCAATTGCTGTGATTATCCTTTTTCTTACTGACCTGCCGCCATGGATGATTAAATCGAGTATCATTTTCTTTCTGATCGCCTTAATTATGTTTTGTTTTATCGTCTTTCTAGTCTTGCGTAGAAGCTCAGCGCTGAAGTTAATCAACAGTATCTTAAGCAAGCTCCCCGGGAAATTTGCTCATACGATTGATGAAATGATCCACCATTTTATAGACGGTTTTCGAATTATAACTAATATTAAATTTCTATTGTATTTGTTTTTTCTTTCGGCTTTGGTCTGGCTTGTGGATGTGCTGGCTATTTATATGTTGCTGAACGCTTTTGGTTTTAACTTGCCGGTAATGGCTTCATTCGTTGTAATGATTATTCTCATTGTAGGCATAGCCATTCCCACAGCCCCCGGTTATATCGGCAATTGGCATTTCGCCTGTGTTCTGGCTCTAAGTTTTTTTGGTTTAGCAAAAGCTGAAGCGCTTTCTTTTGCAGTTGTTTACCATTTCTTGTCCATGGTCATTGTAGTTGTACTTGGAGTTTCGTTTCTCCCCTTCAATAAATTTTCTATTTCCGATATGAAAAAACAAATGAATTACAAAAAAGAAATTTAAGACTCATTCTTTGTCACGACTTTGAGGTTTTTAATTTTCTTATGTAAATTACTGCGTTCCAAACCAATGGCTTCGGCAGTTTTGGAAATATTGCCTTCGTTTTCTTCTAATTTCTTGATGATAAATTTACGTTCAAAATCAATCTTAGCATCTTTTAAAGAGTCGGCAGCAATGACTTCAGAATCAACGTCGACTGACATATTGTCTATTTTAGTATTGAGCAACGGAATATCCTTGGCGGTTATTTCATTTGATGGAGTTAGAATAATCAGTCTTTCAATAATATTTTTCAGTTCCCGGACATTCCCCGGCCAGTCATGTTTCATCAGTAAAGCCAAGGCATCGTCAGTTAAAACCTTCGGCGTCTGGCCTTCTTTAATAGCGAAATCCAGAAAAAAACGTTCCGCCAGAGGTTTAATATCTTCTTTCCTCTCGCGCAGAGACGGAACAATCAAAGGAATTACATGCAAACGATAATAAAGATCCTGCCGAAAACGCCCGGCCTTCATTTCCTCTTCCAAATCCTTATTGGTCGCGGCTAAAACCCGCACATCCATGTCAATTAATTTATTGCCGCCGACCCGTTCAAACTTTTTTTCCTGCAGAATACGCAGAATCTTTGCTTGCGCTTTCAGGCTCATGTCCGCCACTTCATCAAGAAAAATAGTGCCTTCATGGGCAAGATCGAATTTGCCGCGCTTTTTCTCCGTCGCTCCGGTAAATGCTCCTTTTTCGTGGCCGAATAATTCGCTTTCAATCAGTTCTTCGGGAATCGCCGCACAATTGACTTCCACAATATCCTTATGCGATCTCCAGCTTAAGTGATGAATGGAACGCGCCACTAATTCCTTGCCTGTGCCATTTTCCCCCATAATCAAAATCCACGCATTTGTTGGCGCAACAATGCTGATCATTTCTTTAAGTTCGATTATCGCCGAGCTGTTGCCGGTCAGTTCGTATTGATGAGAAACTTTTTGCTTCAATAAAATGTTTTCTTCTTTTAGATGAACTAAATTGATTGCATTGTTGACCAAAATTATAATTTTATCCAGGGATAGCGGTTTTTCGATAAAATCAAAGGCTCCGAGTTTTGTAGCTTTCACGGCTGTTTCAATTGTGCCGTGGCCGGACATTATAATTACCAACGCTTGAGGATTTATTTTCTTAAAGGCTTTGAGAGTTTCCAGACCATCCATGCCCGGCAGCCAGACATCGAGCAGAACAAGCTGCGGCATTTCTTCCTCTACGATTTTTATGGCTTCTTCACCGCTGCCGGCCACCAGAACCTGATAGCCTTCATCGCTTAAGATTGCCTTTAAAGATTGGCAAATACTTACTTCATCATCTACTACAAGAATCGTCTCATTCATAATATTTAATCTTTAGGTTTCGTCCTCTTATTTTTTTACATATCACGGGTATGAATCCATAAGCAAGCTTTGGAGTTCATACCTTCCGGCGAATCTCTAATCCCGTTCGCTTCGCTCAGGGATAGTTCGCCTTACGCTTCAAGCCTCATTCCATTCGCTCTCAGCTTGGCTCACTAAACCGGCAACTGAAAAGAAACAATCGTTCCTGTGGGATTGTTGTCGGCAACGCTTACATGGCCGCGATGATCAGAAATGATTGAACTGACAATTGCCAAGCCAAGACCAGTTCCAGATTTCTTTGTGGAAAAATACGGTTCAAAAACTTTTCTCTTATAACTCGAAGGAACTCCCGCGCCGTCGTCGGCCACAGATACTGTAGCCTTGAGATGTTGTTCATCATAACTTACAGTAATTTCAATGCGACCGGCTTTTTTGTTAATAGCTGCAACCGCGTTGTCGAGAAGATTTATCATCACCCGGTTGATTTGCTCCGCGTCCAAATCAAATTTCGGCAATCCCTCAGCGGTTTTTAATTCAAACATTATATCCTTATGGGCATCCTGAAAAAGAGAAACGGATTCGGCAACCACAGCATTTAAGTCATTGAGAGCAGGGGAAGTCACAGGCATCCGCGCGTAACGGGAAAATTCATTGACCAGATTCTTCAGTACTTCCACTTGATCAATAATTGTCTGAGTGCATTCTTTAAATATAGAACCTTCTTCTCCCAGCTTATCTCCATATTTTCGCTGCAATCTTTGCGCGGAAAGCTGCACCGGAGTCAGCGGATTTTTAATCTCATGTGCCATGCGACGCGCGACCTCACGCCAGGCAGCGGCACGTTCCGCTTTTTGAAGCTGGGTCAAATCTTCAAAAACCGCAACCATACCGGAATCATTACCCTCTTCATCCTGAATTGTTGTAATCGTCAGAAGAATAGTAAGAGCTTTATCCTTAAGCATGACTTCCAATTGCTTTTCCAATAAATTTTCTTTGTTTTCCTTCATTTCCTGTAAAAATTCGTCAACTAGAGCAAGATGTTCCGGTATCATTAAATCTCGATAATTCTGAAAAAGAACCTTCTCCGCTTTGATATCGAACATTTTCTCGGCGGCGCGATTTATGGTAGTGATCATTTCATATTTGTCCACGGAAATAACACCTGCAGAGACGTTGCGCAAAACTGTTTCCATATATTTTCGCCGTTGTTCCAGATTGATATTCGCCTTTTCCACGCTATTTTTGCTTTTCTTTAAATCCTTGGTCATTTGATTAAAGGACTTGACTAAAATTCCAATTTCATCGTCCGCCTCAATATCAATGCGACTATCTAAATCCCCCTGTGTAATTCTATTAGTGGCCTGTACAAGATCTTGAATAGGATCAGTAATTCCCTTTGCCAGAGTCAGTCCAAACCATGTCGCCAAAAATATGATGACCAGTGTAACAATGGACAACGTAATAAGGTAATTTGATTTAATAGGATTTTTCAGAAATTTAATTTTGCCATACTGCTCCGAGGCATCGGCTATGCTTCTCAATTTATCCACAAACCCTTTTGGGATAACATAACTTACCGAAACTCGGCCGATCACCTCCGAAGGCACTGTATTAGAAAATACGGGAACAATCCCGACGACTGCATCTCCGATATTGGTGGGCTGCACTGTGGATTGTTCTTTGCCTGAATAAATATCTTCTATCATTTTGGGATCGAGAGTTACCGGAACAAGTTCCGGATGTTCGGCATCAGAAAATACCATTTTTTCTTTTTGAAAATCAAAATAAGTTTCAACCATGCCTACTTTATAATTTTTTTGGCGTTGACCGATGAAACTTTTCAGGTAATCTATGCGCTCACTTTCATAGAGATGGTTTTTGGTGATATCCGCACTGATTTGACGGGCATTGAACTTTGCTTGTTCCTCCATTTGCTGGTAATAAACTTGAGCCACTTCCAGCGAACGGTTTAAAGCATCACCAATTTTGATGTTAAACCAAAATTCAATACTGTATGAAAGAAAATTAATGGCAAACAAAAAAAGCAAAATTGTCGGAACAAGTGATAATCCGACGAAAGTAGCCACCAACTTTGTCCTTAATTTGGAACCGATAACGCCGCGGCGGTGTTCATAAAAGAGTTTGACGACATTCCGGATAATCAGAAAGAGCAGAAAAATTATCAGAATAACATTAATGCTGGAAAGTCCATAGACGAAAACGTTTGTTGATAGAGGCAGATTATCTTTATTGAAATATTGACTGGCAAGCAGCGTAAAAGTAATTGCTAAAATGCCGACAACCACCATAATAATGCGCTCACGGCGGCGTTTTTTTAATTCCTTTTCATCGATATTGCTTTTTTTTTGTTTTTTTTCCATTGGCTAATCAAGGCAGTCCCATTCATTATTTTGGGGAAACAAAAATTAATAGGAAAAATTCTGCCGTTCCCAGGCTGTTTCAAAATCCCAATAAGAAACGAAGAAAAAGACATTCTCCATGTGCAAGGGCAAGCGTGCCTTATCCATTTTAACTTTAATCAACATATAATAATTCCCCCCCTTAACCAGGGAAGCCAGAGGAACAGCAACAATTCCATTAAAATCCGCCATCGCATTTTGGGCGCTTTCAAAATCAGAAAAAATAACCGGTTGCGTATTGCCGTTAGTGTAGACGCCAAATGTTTTTTTGAGATTATCATATTTTATAGTACGTATAATTTCATGTGTGGCTATTTTTTTATCCCATACAAAAGACCTTATCTGATAAACTTCGAGCTGCAGGGTAAAAATTGCGGGAATTCCAGCCATAATAGCCAATTCCATTTCAGGTTTAAATCCGCTGACCAATCGTCCATATAAAAGCACATTTTCTGTGTTGTTCGTAATCAAAATATCTGTCATTTTTGGTTCTATGGCCTGCGCCTGCATCGGCAATTCCATAAAACCCAAAATAATAAATAAGGAAATTAAAAAAACACCGTAAAAATTGTTTTTCACTTTTTTCATAAGACGCCAATTTCCCTAGGATTTAAGGCAAATAAACTAATACCTTACCTATATTTAGGTTCCAAAAAGGGCATTCGGATGAAAGAAATCCGAAATAAAATTTAACGTTTTATATTAGGCAACCTGACAATAAAAATCAAGATTAATTTGGAGTGAATTATGTTTATTACCATTGCAGCCGATAGGTCGAAGTTTAAGCGTCCCTTATGCCCTCTTCAATCAATCAGCTCAAATCGATATCCGTTGTAACTTTTCCTATTAGTGAAAATTAATTGGAATGCCACATACTTTTCAAGACATCCTTTTCTTCTGGGTCGTGAGTTACAGATACAGTTCCCTGAGTGGAGGCTCATAGCCGCCAGCTACATTAAATCGGGCATCAGTGGTAGTGATGGGAAAGAATTCTTTTTATCCTGTCCATCAATGGACTTTTTGCTACATGGAGGTATGTGTAGCAGCAACCAGTTAAACGTTATTCTGCGGAGGATAATCCAAGGTCGGATCAAGCAGAGCGCAAAACCGCGTAACGAAGAGTCAACTAATACCAATTTGCAGTCAAAAGTATACCGAGGCGGCAAGGAAGAGGCGACGCAGGCGTATTCTAATATACGTCGAGGAGCCGATGACCCCGGCCTGCGCCGGGGCAGGCTCCGCCAACAAAGGTAGACGAATGAATGCGAATTGGTATCAAACCATCCGACCGCGAAGGCCTTATCTCAAGCGGAAATAACACGGGTCGCAGGGAAATAATCTGCATGACAGATGGCAAACAGGATTGTATGAATGAATAATAAACAGCCACATAAAAAGAAAAGTGGGAAGAGAATTATCAGGCAAAAAAAAGGGGTAAACCAAAAATGGCTAACCCCTTGATTTAATTGGTCGGGGCGAGTGGATTTGAACCACCGGCCCTCTGAACCCCATTCAGATACGCTACCAGACTGCGCCACGCCCCGATATGCTGCAAAGTGTTGAGGTCATTACCATTGCAGTAAAACCATGTCAAGTGCAAATGCAACAGCAGCTATCCTTTTTATCACAATAATTTTATTGACATTGAAACTTTATATATGCTAGTGAAGCGGCCAATAAAATATTAGCTAATTTATATTTTATTCAATTTAATTGAGCATTTCGATATTTTAAACACTGAACATCTGATTTGCCTTTAAAAAAGGAGTTGTCTTTGAAATTACGAGAAGTTAAAGAAATACTCGAAGCTGATGTAATCGTCGGGACGGAAAAATTAGATATGGAAGTCAAAACAGCGTTTGGAGCCGATTTGATGAGCGATATTTTGGCCTTCGCAAAAGCGGAAAGTCTTTTACTAACCGGCCTGACCAATGCCCAAGTCGTTAAAACAGCCGCTACCCGGCATATTGCTGCCATTATATTAGTTAGAGGGAAGGAACCTTCCCCCGAGGCTGTTGAACTGGCTAAAGAACTTCAAATTCCCATTTTAACGACACAATATATTCTGTTTGAAACAGCGGGCCGTCTATATGCCAGGGGCATAGTTGGTTGCCTGAAAAAAGTTGAAAATCACAGTTTGTACAAATAAGAATTCATTGACAGTAAAGTTTAATATATGCTACTTAAAGCAATAATGTAATTTCGATATTTTAAATAAAAACCATCGGATATGTTTTTTATGAGGATTGAATATTGAAGCTGAATGACGTAAAAGAAATACTTAATGCCGATGTAATCGTCGGTACGGAAAAATTAAATATGGAAGTCAAAACAGCGTTTGGATGCGACTTAATGAGCGATGTTTTGGCCTTCGCGAAAACTGGAAGTCTTCTGTTGACCGGCTTGACCAACACACAAGTCATTAGAATAGCCCATGTTCTCGATATTGCCGCGATCATTTTAGTCAGAGGGAAAAAACCGCAAGCGGAAGCGCTTGCGCTGGCCAAAGAACTTCAAATTCCTATTTTAACAACAAAATATATTCTATTTGAAACAGCAGGCCGTCTCTATGCCAAAGGCATAGTTGGTTGTCTGGAACAAGTTGAAGATCACAGTGCACATAACTGAGACTGAAAATTATTTATACACGAACAATTTTGATATTGAAGGCGGTAATTTCAGTAACGCGGGAACTATTGCCACACGAATAAAATCTATCCTCAAAGAAATAGGGCTGCCCAACGATGTAGTCAGGAAATCAGCCATTGTCTGCTATGAATCGGAAATTAATGTCGTCTCTTACGCCAGAAAAGGAATTATAACTCTTACAGTCACCCCCAAGACTGTCGAGATTGAGGTAATTGATGAAGGGCCCGGAATACCCGATATTGAATTAGCAATGAAGCAAGGTTACTCCACTGCGAGCCAGCAGGTAAGAGAAATGGGTTTTGGCGCCGGCATGGGACTCTATAACATCCAATGCTATTCCAACAAATTCAACATCTCGTCGGAAGTAAACAAAGGAACTTTCTTGAAAATAATTGTTAACATCCCATAACGCATTTAAGGATTTATCATGGATATCGAAACTATTGCCCAAAAATTAAATCTAGAAGTAAGGTCTGCTTCAGACAGACTTAAAAATAAAGTTACAGGAGGTTATACGGGAGATCTCTTAAGCGATGTAATGGCAAATTCACACGAGGGAGATATCTGGATAACAAGACAGGTGCATCAAAATATAGTTGCCGTAGCCACTTTGAAAGACCATGCCGGTATAATTCTGGTTAATTCCTGCGAACCGGCCCGGGACACTTTGGAAAAAGCAATTCAGGAAAAAATACCCATCATGGTTTCCAGTCTGCCTGCCTTTGAGTTAACCGGTGCAATATACGATCTATTAGGGGAAAAAGATTAAATTCCCGGCAACCATCTTACTGACAGCGTGTTTTTTAGTCATTTTTTTGATTAATTCCGTAAATAAAAATGCTAAAAGTTTTCAACTGCGACCTGCATGTCCATACATGCCTCTCACCCTGCGCCGAGCTTGATATGCATCCGCTGGCTGTAGTGCAAAAAGCAGTTGAAGCCAAACTCGATATTATCGCTATATGCGATCACAATTCTTCAGCCAACGTTCCTTATGCAATTAAAGCCGCCCAACAAACCAGCAAATTGAAAATATTGCCTGGAATAGAGATTACAACAAGTGAAGAAGTGCACCTTTTAGCTATATTCGATTCCCTGTTCAATCTCACATTACTGCAAAAAATAATCGATCAGCATCTGCCCGGAGAAAACGATGAAGAACGCTTCGGCATCCAGGCTATCGTCAATGAACATGGTGAGGTGGAGGGAATAAATAATCAGTTATTGATCGGCGCGACTGATTTATCCCTGGAATCACTGATTGGCTATATTCATCAATTTGACGGATTGGCCATCGCCGCACACATAGACCGGGAAAGCTTTAGTGTATTGAGTCAACTGGGGTTCATCGCTGATAATGCCGGTTTTGACGCTCTTGAGATTACACATCTTACAGGTATTAACCGAGCTAGAATGACATATAAGGAACTATGTAAATATTCGTTTCTTGTTTCTTCAGACTCTCACTTTATTAAAGATATCGGATCGGCATTTACACGAATTTATCTTGAGGAGCCATCTCTTGCTGAATTGAAAATGGCTTTAAAAAAACAAAATGGTCGCTGTGTCGTGGAGAACTGATGCTTGAGCTTGCCGCACATATCCTAGACATAGCCGAAAACTCCGTTCGGGCGGGAGCCAGATTAATAGAAATCAACGTCGATGAAGATACAACAAACGATTCTCTGTCCATAGAAATTATCGATGATGGTAACGGAATGAAACAAGAAGAGATAAAAAAGGCTTTAGATCCATTTTATACAACAAAAACTGTGCGGCGTATCGGCTTGGGCCTGCCGCTTCTTGCGGATGCCGCCCAAAGATCAGGTGGAAGTATGCAAATTGATTCAGTAAAGGGCAAAGGAACTACTGTAAAAACAACTTTCGGCCTCAGTCATGTGGACAGACAACCTATGGGTAATCTTATCTCTACATTAATTATTCTTATTGCCGGTAATTCAGATGTTGATTTTTTTTGCAAATACAGGCATAATGACCGCCGGTTTAAACTGGATACACGGGAAATACGCAAAGAAATCAAGGATGTACCTATTAATCATCCTGAAATATTAAAGTATATCCGGGGTGTTTTAGAAGAAGGCTTTAGCGAAATAAAGCCAAAAGCTTAAATGTCCCCAAAGATCTAGGGAGGAATTTAATGAAAGCTGAAGACACAGAGTTATTGAAAGAATTTACAAAGGAACAAGTAGCAAAGCTAAACAGTATCATTGAAAAATTTAAAGGTAAGCCGGGCGGATTAATTCCGGTATTGGAAGAAGCACAAGTTGCGTTGGAATATCTTCCTATATCCGTGCAGAAAAGAATAGCTTCCGGGCTAAATCTGCCGCTGAGCCGTGTTTACGGCGTTGTTACCTTTTACTCATTTTTCACCATGACCCCAAGAGGTAAACACACTGTTCGTGTTTGTCTGGGCACTGCCTGCTATGTCCGTGGCGGCAAAGCGCTGAGTGAAGCTTTGGAAAAACAATTCGGCATCAAAGAAGGCGAAACAACAGTTGACCGTATGTTTACACTGGAGACGGTTCGATGTCTGGGCGCCTGTGGATTGGGGCCTGTTGTAGTGGTGGATGAAGATGTCCATGGCCGGTGTAAACCGGGAAAAATTAAAGAAATTTTAAGTCAATACAATTAATAAATTTTCAAGCTGATAAAAAAGGAGGAAACGCCGATGGCGAAATTAACTATTGCTGATTTAAAAAAGATTAAAGAAAAAGTACACAAAGAAATGTCTTTGCGTGACGGCGATCGTAGAGTCAAAGTCACCGTTCATATGGGAACTTGCGGTATTGCTTCCGGTGCCAAAGAAGTAATGGACACTCTGCTTCAGGAAATTGAAACTGCGAAAGTAAACGATGTTATCGTTACTACCTCCGGTTGCATGGGACTTTGCAGTCGTGAGCCTTTGGTCACTGTTGAAGTTTTGAATCAGGACCCGATTAAATATGAATACATGAACCCCAATAAAATGCGGCAGGTTTTTAAAAGGCACATTTTAGCGGGAGAGATTCAGACGCCCTTTGTTTTGGCTAAAGGCTCTGAAGTAACCAAATAAATTTGTCGCCAATCATGCGCTCATAATTGAAAGCATGATCATTTCTTAAGGAGGATGTAGGCTAAATGAAAGTTTTTCGTTCACACTTATTAATTTGCGGAGGCACGGGTTGTCAATCTTCCGGCAGTCTCGCCGTCAAAAAAGCTTTATTAGAAGAAGTTGACAAAAGGAAATTAACTGAAGAAGTAAAAGTTGTAGAAACAGGATGCAACGGCTTTTGTGCCTTAGGCCCGATCATGGTAGCATACCCTGAGGGTGTAATTTACGTTAGTTTAAAGCCGGAGGATATTCCCGAACTGGTTGAAGAGCACCTAATCAAGGGAAGACTTCTGGAGCGGCTGTTATACAGGGAACCCGGCACTGATAAAATAATTCCCACCATGCAGGATATTCCCTTTTTTGCTCATCAGGAATTACGCGTATTGAGAAATCGCGGACTTATCGACCCCGAAAAAATTGAAGAATATATCGCTCGTGACGGTTATGCCGGCATGGCTAAAGCGCTTACAGAAATGACGCCTGATCAAATCGTCAAGGAAATGCTTGATTCCGGCCTGCGCGGCCGTGGTGGAGCCGGATTCCCCACCGGGTTGAAATGGAAGTTTGCCGCTCAGTCCAAAAGCGATGTAAAATATGTTTTATGCAACGCCGATGAAGGCGACCCCGGCGCATTCATGGATCGAAGCGTTCTGGAAGCAGACCCGCATGCCGTTCTGGAAGGAATGGTCATTGCTGCTAAAGCTATCGGCGCTGATCAAGGTTATATCTACTGCCGCGCTGAATACCCACTGGCAATTCATCGTTTAAATGTCGCGATTGCCCAGGCCAAAGAAGCGGGTTTGCTGGGAAAAAATATTTTAGGCACCGGTTTTAATTTCGATCTGGAAATTTATCAGGGCGCAGGCGCCTTCGTCTGCGGCGAAGAAACAGCCTTGATGACTTCTATTGAAGGAAAAAGAGGCATGCCCCGCCCGAGACCGCCCTTCCCCGCTGTGGCCGGACTTTGGCAAAAACCAAGCATTCTGAATAACGTGGAAACTTTGGCTAACGTTGGACAAATCATGCTCAACGGCGCAGCCTGGTATGCTTCCATTGGAACAGAAAAAAGCAAAGGCACAAAAGTTTTTGCTTTAACCGGAGATGTCAATAACGTAGGACTGGTCGAAGTTCCCATGGGAACAAAATTGGGCACCATCGTTTTCGATATCGGAGGTGGAATTCCCAAGGGCAAGATGTTTAAAGCCGCCCAGTTAGGCGGCCCGTCCGGCGGTTGCATCCCCATTCAGCACTTAAACGCTCCCGTTGACTACGAAAAAGTTGTCGAGCTTGGCGCTATTATGGGTTCCGGCGGCTTGATCGTCATGAATGAAGACAAGTGCGCCGTCGATATGGCCAGATTCTTCATGGATTTCTGTCAGGATGAATCCTGCGGTAAGTGTACACCATGCCGTGAGGGCACAAAACGTATGCTGGATATTTTAACCAATATCACTCAAGGTAAAGGCAAGGAAGGAGACATTGAGCTTCTGGAAGAAATGGCCGGTGTTATTAAAAACGCTGCACTGTGCGGTCTGGGACAAACCGCGCCTAATCCAATTCTGAACACCATCCGTTATTTCCGCAAGGAGTACGAAGACCATATTCGAAACCATCGCTGCAGTGCCGCTGTTTGCTCGGCAATGTTTAAATCTCCCTGCCAGCACACCTGCCCGATCGAAATGGATATTCCTTCCTACATCGCGCTGGTTAGAGCGGAAAGGTTTGACGATGCCTATAAGATACTTTTGCAGACAAATCCCTTCCCCTCGGTTTGCGGAAGAGTCTGCGATCATAAATGCCAGAGCAAATGCCGCCGCGGCAATATGGACGAACCCATTGCCATCAAATTCCTGAAACGCTTTATTACGGACAATGCGCCGCGTCCAAAAATCGAAGCTGTGCCTGTCACCCGTAAAGAAAAGATAGCTGTTGTCGGTGGGGGTCCCTCAGGGCTCACCGCTGCACGTGATCTTGCCATTCGTGGCTACAAAGTAACCGTTTTCGAAGAATTGCCCAAAGCCGGCGGCATGCTTTATTGGGGCATTCCTTCCTATCGCCTACCGCGCAACATTCTGGATCATGAAATTGACAATATTCGCGCCCTGGGTGTGGATATCCGCTTGAACACACGTGTCGGCAAGGATATTAAATTTGCCAAACTGGAGAAAGAGTTTGACTTTATCTATCTGGCCACCGGTGCTCACAAGAGCCAGAAAATGGGCGTTCCCGGCGAAGACATGAAAAATGTATACGGCGGTGTGGAATTCCTGCGTGAATTTAACGCCAACGAAGATAAATGGCTTAAAGGCGAGAAACCCCTTGGCAAGAAAGTTGTCGTCATCGGCGGCGGTAATTCCGCCATCGACGCCGCCCGCGTTGCCGTGCGTCTTGGCGCCAATGTCACCATTCTTTATCGCCGCTTAAGACAGGATATGCCCGCGGCCGAAGAAGAAATCAAAGCCGCCGAAGAAGAAGGAATCAAAATCGAATACCTGGTTGCTCCTTTGAAGATTGAAGGAACAAAAGGAAAGGTCGACTCCATTACCTGCCAGCGCATGAAGCTGGGCGATTTTGATAACAGTGGTCGTAAGAAGCCTGTTGCTGTCACCGGTTCTGAATTTTCTTTAAAGATTGATGCCATTATTGCGGCTATAGGACAGGTGCCGGATATGAGTTTTGTCGATAAGAAAACAGGAGTGGAGATCAATAAGTGGGATTGTTACAATGTCGGCAAAAATTACAAATCACGCACTGCCAATCCCCGGTATTTCGCGGGAGGCGATGCCGTAACCGGTCCCGATACGGTTATTGCGGCCATTGGCGCCGGGCATCAGGCAGCCGACGACATTGACGCGGCTATCCGTAAGGCTAACGGTGAACCAGCTTACGAAAAACCGGCCATGGAAAAAATCGATGTGCCATTAATCATCGATGAAGACAGTGAAGAAGCTCCTCAAATGCCGATGCCGGAAATGAATCACGATACTCGCAAAATGAGTTTTGTGGAAGTGGAATTGGGCTTTAACCGTGAAGACGCCATTAAAGAAGCATGCCGCTGTCTGCGTTGTGATGCGGCCATTTAAAATATTACAGAGCTATTAAGGAGAAATAATTATATGTCAAATGTTAAATTGACTATTGATAATCGTCAGGTAGAAGTACAAGCGGGCGCAACAATTCTGGAAGCTGCCCGCAGTGTTGGAATTAAAATTCCTACTCTTTGCGCTTGGACAGAAATAAAACACACACCAGGCGCTTGCCGTGTTTGTATGACCGAAGTAGAAGGTCAGCGCAGTTTAATTGCCGCCTGTGTTTTCCCCGTCAGTGAGGGCATGGTCGTCCATACCAACACGGAAAAAGTCCGTCAAGCCAGAAAAATGGTCGTCGAGCTGTTACTGGCCAATCATCCGCAGGAGTGCAACTATTGCGTGAGAAACGGCAGCTGCGAATTGCAGAAAGTAGCTGAGTTTGTCGGTCTCAAAGGAGTTCGCTTCGATCAGACTCAATTCCCCAAGGAAGGCCTGATCGACCGTTCCAGCCCCTCAATTGTACGGGATAGCCGTAAATGTATTGAATGTCATCGCTGTGTGGCGGTTTGCGATCAAATTCAGACAGTCAGCGTTTTAACACCGGCGCATCGCGGCAGTGATGTCAAGGTAGTCCCGGCATTTGATTTGCCCTTGATTGAATCCAATTGTATTACATGCGGCCAGTGCATCCTTGTTTGTCCTGTCGGCGCTCTTTACGAAAAGGATGATGTTGATTTAGTATGGAAAGCGCTTCAGGATCCGACCAAGCATGTTATCGTTCAGGAAGCGCCAGCCATTCGGGCGGCGCTTGGAGAAGAGTTCGGCATGCCACCGGGAAGTCTTGTCACCGGAAAAATGATTGCCGCTCTGCGCAGGCTGGGATTTGATAAAGTCTTCGACACCAATTTTACCGCCGACCTCACCATTATTGAAGAAGGCAATGAGCTGCTTAAAAGAGTGAAAGAAGGCGGAACCCTCCCGATGATTACCTCATGCAGTCCCGGCTGGATAAAATTCTGCGAACATTTCTATCCTGATCTGCTCGGTCATCTTTCAACCTGCAAGTCGCCGCAGCAAATGTTCGGCGCTCTGGCTAAAACATATTACGCGGAAACAGCGGGTATCGATCCCAAAGATATCGTTTCCGTATCCATCATGCCCTGCACCGCTAAAAAATTTGAAGCCCAGCGGCCGGAAATGAACAGCAGCGGCTTCCGCGATGTGGATTATGTTCTTACCACTCGTGAACTTGGCCGAATGATTAAAGAAGGCGGAATTGATTTTGTCAATCTGCCGGATGAAGATTATGACGCCCCGATGGGTGAATATACAGGTGCAGCAACAATTTTCGGCGCCACAGGCGGTGTTATGGAAGCGGCACTGCGAACAGTTTATGCCGTTGTCACGGGAGAAAATCTTCCCAGCCTGGATATCACCCCTGTCCGTGGTCTGGAAGGAGTTAAAGAAGCAACTGTTAAAGTAGGACCTCTGGGCGATGTAAAGATAGCTGTCGCGCACGGTTTGGGCAACGCCCGCAAACTCATGGATCTCATTCGTGAAGGTAAAGCAAATTATGTCTTCATTGAAATTATGTGCTGTCCCGGCGGTTGTATCTCCGGCGGCGGCGAACCTATTCCCACAAATAACGATATCAGAGTTCTGCGCACATCCGCTCTTTACAAAGATGACGGGAAAGTCCAGAAGCACCGGCAATCTCACGAAAATGAATCTGTTAAAAAGCTATACGACAAATTCCTGAAGGAACCTTTGGGACACAAATCTCATAAGCTTTTGCACACTAAATATGTACAGAGAGGCACTGATTTGCCTCATAGAAAAGATGAATAAATTTTTCCGTTGAGATCAACTTTCACACAAAGAGGTTTGTCCTGCCGGACAAACCTCTTTTTAATAAGACTCCAATGTGACAAGCAAATAACCTAAAGGTCACTATAGGCGCAGTCAGATTGGTAAGTCGAATTATCCCGCAAGCAAAGCGAAGCGGGATATTGAGACTCAAACGAATTCCAATCAATAGAGCTGTACATTTATGAATGATAAACGAATTGAACATGATTTCTTAGGATCATTAAAAGTACCCACAGGTGCTTATTGGGGAATCCACACCCAGAGAGCCATTGATAATTTTCATATCAGCGGCAGAAAAGTAAATGTCAGTCTGATCAGAAGTTTGTCTCAGATTAAGAAAGCCTGTTGTCTGGCCAATCTGGAAACCGGATATCTCAACCCGGAAAAAGGAAAAGCAATGATTGCCGCCTGCGATGAAATTTCTGTAGGCAAACTCGTTGATCAATTTCCCATTGATGCTCTGCAGGGTGGCGCGGGGACATCAACCAACATGAATATCAACGAAGTTATTGCCAACCGCGCCATAGAAATTTTGGGCGGCAACAAAGGTGATTACGCCATTATTCATCCACTGGAAGATGTCAATCTCCATCAATCCACCAACGATGTTTATCCCACAGCAGTAAAAGTTGCCGCGATTTTTCTTCTACGCGATTTATCCAAAGCCATAGCGAGCCTGCAAGGCTCATTTCAGGAAAAGGAAAAAGAGTTTGCCGCGATTGTCAAACTGGGACGAACGGAATTACAGGAAGCTGTACCCATCACTCTTGGCTCGGAGTTTTCCGCGTTTGCCGAAGCTTTTTCGCGTGATCGCTGGCGAACATTCAAATGCGAGGAACGCCTTCGCGTCGTGAACTTGGGCGGAACAGTCGTGGGAACAGGGCTTGCCGCGCCGCGCGACTATATTTTTCTGGTGACCGAAAAATTAAGGGAGGTAACCGGGTTGGGGCTTTCCCGCGGTGAAAATATTATGGGTGAAACGGCTAACGCTGATTCGTTTGTGGAAGTTTCGGGAATACTCAAAGCTCATGCCGTCAACCTGATTAAAATTGCCGATGATTTGCGTTTAATGAATTTTCTGGGAGAAATTCGACTGCCGCAATTACAGGCCGGCTCTTCCATCATGCCCGGCAAAGTAAACCCTGTTTTGGTTGAAGCGGCCATCCAGACCGGCATAAAGGTAATTGCCAACGACGGAATCATTACCGAAACTGCGGCCAGAGGAACTTTACAAATCAATGAATTTCTGCCTCTACTGGCACATGCCCTTTTGGAATCGCTCGATCTACTGATCAACATCAATGGACTGCTCACCGAACATGTGCGCGGCATTGGGGCCGACAAAGAAAAATGTGAAGAATATTTCGACGCCAGTCCCATGATCATCACGGCTTTACTGCCGGTGATCGGTTATAAAAAGGCCACGCAATACATAACGGAATTTTCTTCCCGCGGCGAAAAAAATATGCGGCGGTTTTTAGAAGAAAAACTGGGAAAGGAATTGATTGATAAAGTATTATCTCCCTATCAGTTAACGGCTCTGGGATATAAGGACAAAAAATAATGGATAACACCCCGAAGGGAAACCGCCTGCATATCGCGCTTCTGGGGCGAACCAATGTCGGCAAATCCAGTCTGCTGAATTTAATGCTCGGTCAGGACATTGCCATCACATCGCCCGTTGCCGGAACTACAACTGACATTGTGGAAAAAGCGATGGAGCTTTTGCCCTTGGGACCCGTTCTTTTTTTGGATACGGCCGGTCTTGATGATATTTCGGAATTATCCAGTGTACGGTTGAAAAAAACAGTCAAAGTTTTCGACCGCGCTGATTTCATCATTCTTATCACTGAGCCGGATACCTGGACAGATTTCGAGGAATCAGTTCTGGCCAAAGCGAAAAAACGTAAAATACCGATGTTGATAGTCATCAACAAAATTGATCTGCGTAAGCCGTCCTCTGATCATCTGAAATTTCTGCAACAAAAAACCGAACGGATTCTAACGGTTTCCTGCAATGATGAAACCCAGCGCCAGAATTATCTAGATGCCTTGAAACAGCAATTGCTGGAAGTTGCTCCTGCGGATTTCATCGGCACGCTGTCGCTTATCGGCGATTTACTGCCGCCAGGTGGTTTGGCCGTTTTAGTTGTACCTATTGATTTGCAGGCGCCCAAAGGAAGACTGATTCTGCCCCAAGTTCAGACTATTCGTGACGCGCTTGATAATGACGCCATGACTCTCGTCGTCAAGGAAAGAGAACTTGCCGCGGCACTGGCCAACCTGAAAAATCCGCCCGCGATTATCGTAACTGATTCTCAGGCCATCCTCAAAGTCACGGCCGATGTTCCAAAAGATATTCCGGTTACCACATTCTCCATTCTATTTGCGCGGCAAAAGTCCGACCTGACCATCATGGCACGGGGAGCGGCAGCCATTGACAACTTACAGCTGGGCGACAGGATATTGATCGCGGAAGCCTGTTCGCATCACGCTTTGGAAGATGATATTGGCCGGGTGAAAATTCCTCGCTGGCTCAGGCAATACGTGGGGGGCGATCTCCAGATAGACATATCTTCGGGACGGGATTATCCTGATAATTTAAAAAAGTATAAGCTGATTTTGCATTGCGGCGCTTGCATGATTAATCGCCGGGAAATGCTCAACCGCTTGCGCAAAGCTCAGGAAGCAGGCGTTCCTGTAACCAACTATGGTGTGGCAATATCTTTTTTGCAGGGCGTGATCAAACGAAGCCTCGCACCCTTCCCTTCCGCACTTCTAGCTTTTGAAAATGAAATGAAAAATAAAAGATGAATACATATTTCAAAGAAATAAAAAATGCAGACTGCTCCAAATTATAATGATTATCCAATCGAACCAACAGAGAAGCTGAGAGTCCTAAAAATACAACGTACCTGCGTTCATGACGGACCCGGCATTCGCACAACTATTTTCTTTCAGGGGTGTTCCTTGAGATGCTTGTGGTGCCAGAATCCGGAAGCTCTGTTATTCCTTCCTGACCCGGCGTCCGACAGTGATTATTCTATTCCCGACATAATCGAACTTGTTTCGAGAGACAAGGATTATTACTACAAAACAAACGGCGGGGTGACCCTGAGCGGCGGCGAGCCTCTCTTACAGAACCCGGACAGCCTGATACCTTTATTGGAATCATTAAGGAAAGAGAACATCCATGTGGCCGTTGAAACTTCCCTTCACGTCCCTTGGGAGAATATCGATAAATTGGCGCCTTATGTAGATCTGTTTCTCGCTGACTTGAAGGTTGTCGGCGATGACAGCCTCCATAAGAAATACACCAAGCAGGACAGCAAACTAATCCACGATAATATAAAGGAACTGATTGCTTTAACCGCCAAGGTTAAATTCCGCATGGTGATGGTGCCAGGTTACAACGATGGGGAAAACAATATTAAGGCGGCTGCGGATTTCTTGAAGTCTGTAGATTACAACTCCATCGAACTACTGAAATACCACAACATGTATGAAGAGAAAGCCAGGCGTCTGGGCTTGGCGTCAGAGTCATTGAATATCACAAATGACCAGAATCTTGCTTCCGTAAAAAAAGCCGTCGAATTATTCAAATTTCTCGGCATCAAAGCCGAGTGCTATGATCTGGATGCCTACAGGCATAAAGCCGTCTTTACCAAGCGCGTTTATGACATCCAAAACGCTATCAGGGAAAGTGGTAGGAGTCTCTGTTTTGAAGTATCCAGACTAAAAACGGATTACTACAAAAAGCATGGTTTTAAGAAACCGAATCCCATTCACAGGGCGGAACGTCTGTCTTATGTATTAAAAAACAAAAGTATTATTATCTACCCTTATGAGCTGCTCGTCGGCAATTTCACCGCCAAGAGATGCGGCGGTCAGATATGGGAAGAACACTACGGCGCTCTCTTCGCTTCGATCCTCCATCAAATCCATCGCCAGAAGCCTGTTCCATTCCAGTGCTCCTGGAAGGACAGACTTAACTTCTTTTATAGAACTCTTCCTTTCTGGCTGAGGCACTGCCTTTTAATGAAGGTAAATAATTCCATCTCCAAGTTTGTGTTAACCATTGCCCGCGCCTCCGAAAATGTTGCAGGATTTAATAATAACATGGCCGCAATAGCTCATTTTACCGTTAACTTCGAGCGCATGCTTGAATTGGGAACCACAGGGATCATAAAAGAAATTGAAACCATGCAAAAAGGAAAGCCTGACAGTAGCCAGGCCTTCTACGAGGGCGCAATCATCGGCCTCAAGGCATTGGAAACTTTTGCCGCGCGTTACGCTGACAGCCTAACAAAGCTGAGCCGCGAGGAATCAGACCCGGGACGCCGCAAAGAATTGGAAGAAATGGCCGCGATCTGCAGACATGTTCCCAAGTACCCTGCCCGCACGTACCATGAAACGCTCCAAAGCATGATGTTTTTGCAGATCGCGATTTGTACAGAATCCTATGAAAATGCGATATCACATGGCCGCCTCGATCAGGTATTATATCCTTACTATAAAAGAGATAAAGAGGCCGGTAAAATTGATTACGATAAGGCGAAAGAACTGCTGGCTTTATATATTCTCAAAATGGACGAAGCCATCTTGGTAAACGATGGCGACACCTATCTGAGAATCGGAAGACTCTTCGAGACTATGTCTACGGACCAGGCTGTAACAGCCGGAGGTGTTGGCAGAGACGGTAAGGATGCCACCAATGACGTTACCTATATGCTGCTCGATATTTGCGAACTGCAACCTTACGCCTGCAATATGACGGCCAGAATTCATAAGGGCAGTCCTATACAATATCTGAACAGGCTTGCAGAGGTATATATTAACGGCGCACCCATGCCTGCCTTGTATAATGATGATATTTACCTGGAAACTTTGAAAAAGCATTACCCAACAACCCGCATGGAAGATGCGAGAAATTACGCGGTAATCGGATGTGTTGAACCAAATGTGTCTGATGATCATTTTGGCAATACCGACTGCGCCAATGTGAACGTTGCCCTGCCTTTCTTACAAGCCCTGAAAGGCGAAGAAGACGATCTGTGGAACGTCGGCTTAGTCGATCAACTGGAGAAAATAACCACTAAGTTTTTCGAATACAATTGCCGAAGGGATAATAAATTTTCCAAATATGTCCTTTCAAAATACATGAAGGCCCAGAAACGGTTCAAAAAGAAAAGGGCCTCCACACCTAAACCACCCGCGAACATGGATGAGTTACTTCAACGCTTTCAGACACGTTTGAATCATCTGACCAACTCCATCTTGACCGACCACCAGAGCATTGAAAAGATAATTAGTGAAAATTTTACAACGCCCCTTTCATCAACACTCTTTAAGGGTTGTATTGAAAGCGGAAAAGACCTGTGTGAAGGCGGTGCGACGATAAACAGCAGCGGCATTCAGGCGGTAGGAATTACTGACGTCGCGGATTCGTTATTTGCCATTAACGAAGTGGTATACAAGAAGAAGCTTTATTCAATTAATGACGTCATTAACGCCATTAACGACAACTTTGAGGGGGAATATTATCAGCAGGTAAGATCAGCATCGCTTGATGTCCCGAAATTTGGTGATGATGGTTCCCGTGAAGCAGTCGTTTGGGTGAACAAAACATTACAGATTTATATCAACGCACTAAACTCGGTGGAAAACTGTCCGCGAGGCGGCATATATACCGCCGGATATTACGCCTTGAATGTAAATGATGTCTACGGGAAAAAAACGCCCGCCTTGCCTTCAGGCAGATTGAGCGGCGTTTCTCTTGCTAACAGTATTACTCCTCATTATGGAATGCAGACGACGGATTTATTGTCATCACTGAATGCTGTCGCCGATGTTGATTTTGCAACCTATGCCCCCAATGGCACGACAGTTACGTTCACTGTTGACTCAGCACTGTTTCAAGGTCCGAACGGAGTCAGAAACCTCTCGGGTATAATCAGTACATACTTTAACAAAGGCGGCATGCAGTTTCAGCCAAATATCATCGACAGACAAATATTACTTGACGCATACGATCATCCGGGAAAATACCCGAATCTCCTGATTCGTGTTGCCGGCTACTGCTCATACTTCAATGACCTTTCCGATGATTTGAAAAAGATCATCATAAACAGAACATGTTATTCTTAAAAACTGGACTGGATTATAATGAAATGAAAAACAAGAGCCGTTGACGAATTTGTTTACTCATTACAAGCCATTTTAGAACATCAACGTTTGCCGTGACCTCGATAGTGGAAGAACATAGAAACCTCTCCCTTGTATTTGACATAGGCTTCGCCAAAACGTTTTTCCAGCTCAGGCTCCTCGATCATCTTGAATTCCAGAAAGGTAATCAAGATAAACAGCGGCGTGAATATGACGATCAATGAAAGCGACTGAAACAAAAAGCCGATGCCGAAAAGTATCAGAAAGAGACCGGAGAGCATGGGATTTCTCGAGTAGGCATAAGGACCGGTGACGATAAGCTTCGTGGGCGGGCTGAGTGGCACCGGTGTTCCTCTGGATTTTAAAAAAGTTAATACAGACCACAGCCAGAGGCAGATTCCTAAAGCAAGCAAAGGTATGGACAGGACAAGGTTTACCGGCGCAAGCGGCCATACTTTTAAGTTCAATAGTTTATCCGATAATAATCCCAGAAATATGATGAAGATAACCGCACAGAAAAATAACAAACCAGCCAGAAAGGTCAACGGACCGTGATATTTCCCCCGCATAGTCGCTTTCTTATAGATAAAGTCGATTATACTGTCACGTAAAATTGATCGCATAATTTCTTACTAATACCGATTCTAAAGCAAAGCTGATGTCGAGACATCCAGACCGTTTTCATTTTGTGCCGGGAAGATAGCGGGCCAATAAGATGTAGCTAAAGCAATTCCTGCAGCATAAATATGAGACCCATCAGTCCGAGAATGCCGCTACCATACCAGAGCCATTTTCTTCTGGTCAAAACAGATATCGCTGAAACTGCAATTGCGATCTGAAAGACTGTAACGGCCCTTGCCAGAATGCTGTGGGCCGTGAGATGAGCAGAAGAAGATTTCTCCTTTTCTTTCGCTTGTTCTTCAATTTCCTTTTGTTCTTTCTTATAACTATTAATCTTCTCTTCGTCTTTTGCGGAGATTTGCCTACCGAAGGCCTGGAGTGTTTCAATCTTGCTTACGAGAACAGCTGATTTGATTCCCTTTGCCTGGTAATATGCCCATTGATCAGAAGCTTGAATCTGCTCAATCAGTGCTTCATTGGCATGATGGCCCGCCATCAGAGAACATAAGGCTGCAAACACAGCGAGGATTGCCGTGCTTAGAGCCACCAGAAACACCCAAATTTCTCCGGATTTTTCCGCTTCCTCTTTAATGGATTCGTGTAACTTTTCGATTGGAACTTCGATTTCTTCAGTCATAATTTCCTCTTCGATTATGTGTTTCAACTAATTATTCTAACATATTCTCGGCACCAACTCACCTGTCGGCAAATCAACAATGCGTTCGCCGCCGATTATAGTTTTCAAAACAACTCGTCCCTTATCAACACTACCGACACTGCCTATTACGGCAGCGTTTTTTCCGTATTTGTGATTTTTCATTGTGGACAAAATAATTTGTGCGTCAGCTGCCGGGCAGAATAAAACCATTTTCCCTTCATTGGCGAGAAATAGTGGATCGAGCCCCAGTATTTCGCAAATGCCCCGTACATTTTCCTGCACGGGAATACTTTGCTCGGTAATATCGATACGTACCTTTGCGCTTTTGGCAATTTCCGCTAAGATAGCGCCCAGACCTCCGCGTGTTGCATCACGCATGCAGTGCACGTTAGGATTTGATTTTAAAATTGCGCCAATCAAATCGTTGAGCGGAGCTGAATCGGATAAAATATCCGAGGCAAGACCCAGATTTTCTCTTGCCTTCATAATAGCCGCGCCATGATCACCGATGGTGCCGTTTATAATAATTGCGTCGCCCGGTTGAATGCTCTTTGTTGATAATGTTCCCGGATATTCGACAATGCCTATGCCGGACGTATTGATGAATATTCCGTCCACGGCGCCACGGGAAACAACCTTGGTGTCACCGGTGACAATTTTAACGCCTGCTTCCTCAGCCGCTTCGGCCATTGCTTTGATTATTTTATCCAATGAATCTACAGAAAACCCTTCTTCCAGAATGAAGCCGGCGCTGAGATACAGTGGTTTTCCGCCGCAGACCGCAAGATCATTTACAGTGCCGTGCACCGCCAGAGAGCCGATGTTGCCGCCGGGGAAAAAGATTGGGCTTACTACATAGGAGTCCGTGGTAAAACAAAACTTCTGAGAGCCTATGGGCAATAAGGCGCTGTCTTCCAAACGCTCTAAATAGGAGTTATTGAAACGGGGAAGAAACTTTTCCGCGATGAGTTCATTGGATAATAATCCGCCGCCGCCGTGCTCCAGTAATATTTTATCGTAGTTCATTTTTAAATCCCTTTCTTTATAATGGAGGCTGCAATCACAGCCTGTCCCAAGCTTACACCGCCGTCGTTGGCGGGAACCTGACTGTGAAAATAAACATCAAAGGCTTTCTTTTTCAACTCGCTAACAGTCCCTTCCAGTAGTATCCGATTTTGAAAACAGCCGCCGGATAGCGCCACTCGATTGATGCCGGTTGTTTTTCTCATTTCCAGGGACATAGCCGTAAAGGCCGCAGTAAGCGTTGCATGAAAAGCAGATGCTGTTTCTTCCATGCTTTTACCGGAAAAAATATTTTCCACAATTGCGCGGATTACTGAAGACATATCCAGAATATACGAATTTTCAGGATCGCGCAATATTTCAAAAGGCAGCACAATACCTGCCGATTGCGCAATTGCTTCCAACTCCATGGCTGCCTGGCCTTCAAAACTTACATTGCGGCGCAGACCCATTATGGCGGCAACTCCGTCAAATAGCCTGCCCAATCCGGATGATAACGGTGAGTTTAGTCTTGTGGCCATTATTTTATCCAGCAATGCAAAATCAGTTGCATCGGGCGCCAACTTTAAGCGGGAAGCAATCTCCGGCCAAGACTTGCCATAGGCTTGCTTCAGCAGGCTCACGCCAATGCGCCAGGGTTCATGAATAGCTTTCTCACCGCCCGGCAGGACAAAATATTGTAGATGCCCGAACCTCTGGAATTTGGTGGCATCGGCAATTAAGAATTCGCCGCCCCATGCATTGCCGTCCAGTCCATAGCCTGTTCCATCCATAGCCAGGCCGATTACATCGCCGTTGAGCTGATTCTCCGCCATGCAACTGACTATATGGGCATGATGATGTTGGACATGGATTATTCTGGCCGCATTAAGTTCCTGCGCAACCTGAGTGGAATAATACGCCGGATGATAATCGCAGGCAATAATTTGCGGGGCGGACTGAGTTATTCTTTTCATTAATATAAGGCTTTCATGAAAAAAATCCCTCGCCTGCGGTGTTTCCATGTCTCCGATATGGGGGCTTAGAAAAGCGAAGTTATCTTTCAGGATACACTGGGTTGCCTTTAACTGCGGACCGAGAGCGAGCACTGCCGGTAAAGATTCTTTAAGAATCAGCGGCCGGGGAGCATAGCCGCGCGAACGCCGCATCAATTGAGGCTTTCCACCGGTAACAAAAGTAATGGAATCATCACAACGCACAAGAATGTCGCGGTTGTGAACTAAAAAATAATCGGCAATGCCCTTTAATCTTTTTTGCGCTTCCCGGTTACTGATACATATCGGTTCATCAACCTGATTGGCGCTGGTCATAATCAGAGCGAGGAATTTTTTTTCCAATAGTAAATAATGGAGCGGCGTGTAAGGCAGCATAATGCCAAGATTGGGAACATTCGGCGCAACAAATGAGGATATCAGGGCGTTCTTTTTTTTCTTTAAAAGAACTATCGGCCTCTGCACAGAGGAGAGCAAAGTTTTTTCCTCATTATTAACTTCGGCTATGAGCCTTGCCTGCTCAACATCCCTTACCATGATGGCCAGCGGTTTTTCTTCCCGGTATTTCCGCGAGCGAAGCTTTTTCACTGCCTCATCGCTTGTAGCGTCGACACATAAATGAAATCCGCCTAAGCCTTTGATCGCCAATACTTGTCCCGCTGCAATCAGGTCTATGGCTTTTTCTACATAGTCTTCACAGACAATATTTTCCCCATACGCCTCCCTTAGTTCCAGTTGCGGGCCGCAAACAGGACAGGCATTGGGTTCGGCGTGAAAACGACGATTGGCCGGATCCTCATATTCAGCGCGACATTGAGGACAAAGGTGAAAACAGTTCATCGAAGTGTGAACACGGTCATAGGGAATGTCATTGATAATGGTTAATCGGGGGCCGCAATTGGTGCAGTTAATGAAAGGATAGTGAAAGCGCCGGTCGGCAGAATCAAATAATTCTTCTAAACAATCGGCACACACGGCGGAATCGGGAGTTATATGAACATCACGTTGTCCCTCATCATCGCTCATGATAATCTGAAATTCGGAATCGCCCGTAACTGCTATTTCGGAGGATGCGATACCGGTAATGTCGGCAAGCGGCGGGATTTCTTGACCGACACTGGAAAAAAAATTATCTATTGCCTGAGGCGCTCCTTCAACTTCGACCAGCACGCCATCGGGACGATTTTTCACAAAACCGGAAAGACCATGTCGTACGGCCAGACGATAAATAAATGGCCGGAAGCCGACACCCTGAACAATACCGGTAAAAAGATAACGTCCTCTCTTAATCACTTTTCTATTGTGAAACTCCAATTCCGAAAATGGAGTCCGGTAAATGCCGGACATAGCGCAGCGGAATTGGTAAGTTGAACAATCCCGCTATGCGGAGGGTATAGTTTATACCCGTGAATTCTTAAAAGAATCTATGCGTTGGGTAATCCACGCGATCCAGGCATCAAGACCAGCCTCGGTTTTACATGATACTTCAAATATTTTTAAATCTTTGTGCAGAGAAAGTGCGTCTCGTTTTGCTTTTTTCAGATCAAAATCCACATAGGGCATCAGATCGATTTTATTGATTAGAAGCGCCGCTGATTCCTGAAACATCAAAGGATATTTTGCCGGTTTATCAGCGCCTTCCGGCGTGCTGAGCAGCATGATTTTCACATTTTCACCAATTTTAAATTCCGCCGGACACACCAAATTACCGACGTTTTCGACTATAAGCAGATCCGTTTTGCTCAGATCGAATGTGGGCAGAGCTTCGCGGATCATGTTGCCGTCGATGTGGCAGGCGCCGCCGGTATTGATTTGCACAACTGGAATATCAAGTTTGGCGATACGGTCGGCATCATACGTATCCTGAATATCGCCTTCAATCACGCCGATTTTGTATTTGTCTCTTCAGCGCCAAAATGGTGCGTTCCACCAAAGACGTTTTTCCCGCACCGGGCGAGCTCATCAGATTAATTACATATACTTTATTCTTATCGAACATTTCTCTGTTTTCCGCGGCGATTCGATCATTGGCATCCAGAACATTTTTTACAACTGAAACTTTCACTTTTATTACCTCCGTTAGTAATATTTGTAATGAGTGGAACATGTGCCTTCCGAAGAGACCATACAGGGTCCGATTGGATTCATGGGGGTACATACTTCTTTAAATAAAGGACAATCCTGCGGAGCTTTTATGCCTCTTAAAATATCTCCGCAGCCGCAGCCCTTGATTGGAACTGATTGAATATCGGGAATTTTGAATTTCTTTAACGCATCGAAAACGGCATAGTCATCATTGAAAACCAGACCGCTGTCCGGTATCGGCCCAAGTCCGCGCCATTCCACAGTTGCCGTATTAAACATTGATTTCAGAAAATTCATGGCGCGAATATTTCCTTCAGGTCTGACGCCCCTCTCGTATTGAATTGCCACTTCTTTTTTGCCGCTTTTGATCTGGGATAAAATCATCCAGATACCTTCCATAATATCCACCGGTTCAAACCCTGTGATCGCTGAAGCCCGACCAGCGTCGGTGATCATTTTGTAAGCATCGGAGCCGATCATGGTGCTGACATGGCCTGGACAAAGAAAGCCATCGATATTCAACAGAGGATCGGCAAGTAAGGTTGAGAGCGCGGGAGGAACAATCTTATGCACGGAAAAGACAGAAAAGTTTTTAATATCTTTTTTGCGGCAGTGCTCGACGGCGGCGGCGATTGTCGGCGCCGTTGTTTCAAAACCTATGCCCATCATAATTACTTCTTTTTGTGGATTGGATTGGGCAAGTTCAATACATTCATCGGCGGACGATACTACCCGAATATCAGCGCCTGCCGCTCGCCTTTTCTGGAGACTGTCGCTATTTGTTCCCGGAACTCGGAGCATGTCGCCGAAGGTAGCGAATATAATATTAGACATTCCGGCTAAATATAGAGCCATATCCACATCACGCGAGGATGTGACGCATACGGGACAGCCCGGACCGGAAATTAAATTAATGTTTGCCGGCAGGAGTTTGCGGATGCCGAAATGTCCGATGGCATAAGTGTGGCTGCCGCAGATTTCCATAATGGTGACCGGGTAAGCAATAGCGCCTGCAACTTCGTTGATTTTTTTTAAGAGTCCCGCCACCAGCGCAGGATCACGATACTCATCAATATATTTCATTGTCGATAAGCTCTTGTAAAGCTGACAGTTTTTCTTTCGCTGACTCTACATCTATTCTGTGAATGGCGTAGCCCGCGTGGGTAATCACAAAATCTCCAACAGCGACCTCTTCATCCACGATATCCAAACAAACCTCACGACGAGTGCCGCTGATGTCTATGACCGCGTAATTATCCTTGTCAATTGAGATGATTTCCCCGGGAAATCCAATACACATAATAAGTTCCTAACTTTCTAATCCACATCCATTTCTAATATTTGTAATTCTTCCGTACCTCCGGTTAAAACAACTTCCTCTCCGCCGCATTGGGGGCAGACTGCCGAATACGTTTCCACTTCTAAATCCTTTTCGCACGAAAAGCAATGAATAACGGCGGGAAGAATTTGAAAGACCAGAGAGGCACTTTCAGCATTCGTATTTTTTGCCTGTACTTCAAAAGCAAATTGCAAAGACTTGGATTCAATGCAGGACAAGCGGCCAAAAGAAAGCAAAATGGAATTAACTTTGCTGAAACGCTGCTGCTCCGCGTAGTCCTGAATGATATTTAAAATTGATTCCGCCAGATACAGTTCATGCATGATCGGCTCTTTCCAAAGTCATATTCAACTTGGATAATTCTGCCAGAAGTAATTTCTCCATAACCGGAAACTTTTCCCGCATTACGGGTGTCATTTCCAGATTCATGTCGCCATAATCCTTGGGAACTATGCACAAGAATACGGTTTCCGGCAATTCATCCATTAGTTCCGCTTTAAATAAAACATCAAAAAAAGTAACTTCATGAGCCGTTGTGGGAGGCGGCATCTGTGCCTGCATCTCCTGAATGTCAAAGCGGTAAATGGAACCGGGAGTATCTTTCGCTTTCAGAACATCAATTACAATCAAATTATCACAACTGCAAATGATGTCCAGCAGGGCGTAACCGAGAGTTCCTCCGTCGATTATTTGAACATTCTCTGAAGTTTTATAACGTCCGGAAAGCCAGCGGACAAAATGAACACCAAAGCCTTCATCAGCAAGCAGAATATTTCCCACGCCTAAAATCGTGATCTTTTCCTTTTTTCCAGTCATCATGTATAATTCAGCATACGATTGTTCATTAACAGCGTATTAAAAAATGAGAGGGGAGAATTATTACATCTCTCCCCTCTCGAAAAAAACAATAGTTCTTCCGATTACTCGTCTATCTTCTTGAACGTTCTTCCTCCGACCATGGACGAAACCGTACCCTGCTTAAGAACGTCGTCATACCAGAATGCCATGTATATGTGAACGACGATAAACAAGATGAACAACCAGGTGAAGATATGGTGAACGTAGCGCACCACGGCCAGTCCGCCCAGTAGATTTTCAATCGGTTTCAGCACGAAGGATGCGATCGACGTCAGACCGGCATGGTATCCGGCTCCCATCAGGATCAGGCCCGTAACCATGATGACCACAACCATGAACCAACAGCCTGTATAAGCCAGGGCCTGCATCGGTCCGTAGAGGTATTTCTTTTCCGGATGTTCGCTGATCAGCATATAAAATTTAATCTGCTCGATTAGGGCCTTTATATCCGTCCAGGCGAGGAAATCCCTCCAGTCTGCATGAAATCTGGAAAAGAAGGCCAGATAAAGCCGCCAGATGGACAGAAAGATGAGAAAAGTGCCGAACAGGATATGGACAAAACGCACATTGCCCATGAAGAATTTATTTACCGTCTCCCCTTTAGAAATCGTGAAAGGATCGGCAATATAGAAACCGGTCACAATCAATACGAATATTGAGATCGCCACTGTCCAGTGGTTAATTCGCATGGGTGCAGACCACTCTTTGACACCTAGATATTTTCGCGTAGTTTTTTGCATGGTCACCTCCCCTTAAGCCACTTTAAATTTTTTGACCTCATTTGTTTTCGGATCGACAATATGCACTGCGCAAGCCATACACGGATCGAATGAATGGATGGTGCGGATAATTTCCAGCGGCTGATCTACTTTCGCCAGTTTGGTGCCGATCAATGATTCCTCATAAGGACCGCGCAATCCGTTTTTATCGCGGGGTGAGCAGTTCCATGTTGAAGGAACAACAGCCTGATAGTTGGAAATTTTTTGATTCTCGATCTTTATCCAATGACCGAGAGCGCCGCGCGGCGGTTCCGTCATGCCGCGACCTTGAGCCGGTTTCTTGGGCACATCGCAACGAGTCCATGTGCGGGTGTCGCCCTTCTTGATATTGCCGATTAATTCATTGACCCATGCTTCGGTATTGTCCGCAACAAGTTTGGTTTCCAGAGCGCGTGCTGCTGTTCTGCCTAATGTAGAGAAGAGAACAGTCGCGGGCAGCCCGGTTGCTTTCAGCGTAGAATCGATAAGCGGCTTGATGTTTTTATCACCCTGAGCATAACCTACAACCATACGAGCTAATGGACCTACTTCGTAAGGTTTGTTGTCATAGCGGGGAGCTTTGCACCATGTATATTTTTCACTACCCTTTACATTGCCGTTCGCGTCATATCCTGTGTATTCGGGGTCTGTTGTTCCCTTGTAAGGATGCAATGCTTCTTTACCTTTGTACCAGGAATGCGTTACTTCTTCGGTAATTTTTTCTTCATCAAGCTTTAAGGGCTTGGCCAGATTTCTATCTTTGACAATTCCGCGCGGGAAGAGCAATTTGTTCCAGTCGTCATCCAGCGGGAATCCGCCGTAAGACATATAATTCTTGACACCGCCGCCGATACCGTGCAGGCCTTCATCTTTATAATATTTAGCAGCCAGAAGAACATCCGGTATATAAGCTGTTTCGATAAAGTTTTTCATTTCCTTGAAACGGAAAAGGTACTGACCCATACGTTCGGCATCAAATAAATCCATACCCGAAGTAACACCGCCGACAACCAGTGTCTGCGGATGAGGATTCTTTCCGCCAAGGATAGCCATCATCTGGGCGCCGACTTTGGAAATCTTCAGGGCATCAAGATAATGGGAAAGAATGATTAAATTGGCTTCCGGCGGCAGTTTGTAGGATGGATTTCCCCAATAGGCATTGGCGAAAGGTCCAAGACGGCCGGACTTGACGAATTTGGTAAGGCGTTCCTGAACTGCCTTATAGTGAGTTGCCGAGCAATTATATGGGTTGGGACTGTAAGCCTTGGCCATGTCGACTGCTTTTTGGGGGCTGGCCGAAAGAGCGCTGACCACATCCACCCAGTCCAGACCATGCAGATGATAAAAATGCATAACATGGTCAGTCAGGTAAAGAGAAGCGCTGATCAAATTACGGGCAATTCTCGCGTTGGGCGGCGGTTTGATGCCAAAAGCATCTTCGCAGGCCAGAATGCTGGCTTCATAGTGGACAAAAGTACAAACTCCGCAAAAACGCTGAACGATCAATCCGGCGTCACGCGGGTCGCGGCCTTTTAAAATTGTTTCAATACCGCGCCAGAGCGTGATGCTGCTCCACGCGTCTTTGATAACATTGTTATTATCAACTTCTACTTCGATTCTTAAATGTCCTTCAATCCTGGTGATGGGATCGACAATAATTCGTTTAGTCATATTTTATTCCTCCGTCCGGTCTTCTTTAGATGTGGGAGCCGTTTTAAAAAATTTGTCATGGCGATGCTTGACTACACTCGCTACGGCATGAACTGCGACACCGGCAATGGTTGCACCGGTCAGAGCGATGCCGATATTATCGACGGTTTTTTCACCACCACCGTAAGATTTTTCATCAAGCGGTTTTTCCAGTGGCGCCATGGTATCCCAGAATCCCGGTTCGGTGCAGCCGATACAACCGTGACCGCCCATAATCGGCCAGGAAATTGCGTTGTTGAAACGAACTTTAGCGCAATTGGCGTATGTGTAAGGACCTTTACAGCCCATTTTATAGAGGCACCAACCTTTAAGCGCTCCATTGTCGCCCCATTCTTCAACGAATTCCGAGGCGTCAAAATGAGGCCTTCTTTCGCAATAATCATGAATGCGTTTTCCGTAAGCCCATACCGGTCTGCCCAGTGAATCCAGAGTGGGCAGAGTACCAAACATGAGATAATGGAGCAGTGTGCCGGTGAAATTTACCGCATTGGGCGGACATCCGGCGATATTGACTGTGCTGATTCCTAATGCTTTGCTGATACCAACCGCATCGGTAGGATTCGGTTTGGCAGCCTGAATATTTCCGAAAGCCGAACAGGAACCGATACAAACAACGGCCGCAGCTTTGGAAGTGACTTCCTTGGCTACTTGAATACCTGTTTTTCCTTTGGGACCAAGTGTAAGATATTTTCCGTTCAACCCTCTGGGTAAGCCACCTTCGATGACACAAATAAACTTACCGGCAAAATCTTTAATTGCTTTTTCCAGATTTTGCTCCGCCTGATAGCCGGAAGCCGCCATCAGTGTTTCATGATACTCCAATGAGATGGTCTCGAGGAGAATATCATCTACATTGGGATAAGAAGAACGCAGGAAGGCTTCAGAGCAGCCTGTGCATTCGGCAAAATGCAGCCACACCACCGGAAGGCGGCTGAAATTCTCCGCTGCTTTTGCCACCATCGGACGGAAAATCGGCGGAAGCATCAAAGCGGCAGTCATAGCTGATGTCCACTTAATGAAATCCCTACGACTAACGCCATGTTCCTTTAACACTGCCTGAAGATCTTCCTTTGGCTCAGGTAAATCTTTTTCAATTTTTTCCATTTGAACCTGACAATGCTTCATCAAGTCACTGTACTGCTTGTCAATCATTTTCTTGTATTCGGAATTATTCCCTTTTGCCATACTTCCCCCTTTCAATAATCTAAGGCTGTTCACATAAGTGCAACATGCCCATATTTTTAATTTCTATAAATTTTACAATTTTGTGATTAAAAATGAGAGACCTGAACTTCATAAACAAGTGGAGCCCCTCCGGCAGGAGCCGGAGGCTCCTTTCCAAAACGCGACATCCCGCGATTGGCAGAAAGCATTCAACCCCCAGCGGGAGTTGGGGGCTTTCTGCAGCGGGATAAAGAAGCAATGAAAACTCAGTTATTTTCTTAATAGCAGATATTATCATAAGAAATATTTACCAAATAGCTGATATTATCATAAAAATATATACCAAATGACTGGTGGTCAATAGCATGAAAAATTATATTTGTAAAGATAATTTTTGACATAAAAACGTAAAATATTTATTAATAATTATATATATTTATAAAATATCTTGACAGAATTAAAAAATCGTGCCACTAAAGAAATATTCGTAGCACAGAAAGGAAAAACTATCATGCACATGGCAGACGCTTTACTCTCCCCGGCGGTGGGAGCGACAATGTGGACCGCTTCAATGGCGACCATAGGATATTCATCCAGAAAACTGAAAGAAAATATCGATAACAAGACTATTCCGTTAATGGGGGTTATGGGCGCGTTTATTTTTGTGGCCATGATGATCAACTTTACTATCCCCGGCACAGGTTCGAGCGGGCACATAGCAGGCGGAATACTTTTGACCGTCATGCTGGGACCATATGCGGCTTTTATCGTCCTGGCTTCGGTACTGGTGGTACAAGCGCTCTTTTTCGCCGACGGCGGACTGCTTGCCTTGGGCTGTAATATCTGGAATATGGGTTTCTATCCTTGTTTTCTTGGTTATCCTTTGATCTACAAACCCGTCGCGGGTTATGGCACAAGCACAAGAAGAATATATATCGCTGCTATTATTAGCGTAGTTATTGCGTTACAACTGGGCGCATTTTCGGTTGTTCTGGAAACGCTTTTTTCCGGTAAAAGCGAGCTGCCCTTCGACACATTTATTCTGCTCATGCAGCCGATTCATCTGGCTATCGGTTTCGTGGAAGGAATTATCACGGCCGGAATAATCAGCTATGTAAAAAAAGTCAGGCCTGAAATTCTTGAATCCAGCAATTTCCTGCGGCCTCTCGATGCCGGCATTTCCCTGAAGAATATCATGGTCACTTTTGTGATTCTGGCTGTTGTCACTGGCGGAGCCCTCTCCTGGTTCGCCTCAACCCATCCGGATGGCCTGGAATGGTCCATTAAAAAAGTTACCGGCAAGACAGAACTTGCCAAACAGACAAACGGCATAGCTTCTCTATTCAAGGATATCCAGGAGAAAACCTCCTTTCTTCCCGATTACAATTTCAAACCTTCAGTAAAAGAAAAAACAAAGGCAAATGAAGCGCCTGCATGGCCGGGCATTGAAACCGGCACATCTGTTGCCGGCATTGTGGGAGGAGCAATTGTTCTGATGTTTATTTTGCTTATCGGTTTTGGAATTCGGCTATTCAAAAAAAATTAGTCTTTTTACGATAAATTATTTATTGAAATTTTTGCCGGATAAAATCATGACTTTTGATGAAAAATATTACAATATCGGATTTCTCGACCAGTTGTCATACAAGAACACCTTTGTTCACCGGCTGGACCCACGGGCAAAATTGATTGCCACATTGTTTTTTCTCTTTACCGTTATTTCTTTCTCCAAGTATGAAATTGTCGCCCTGTTGCCTTTTTTTCTCTACCCGATGCTGCTGATGACCATCGGTGAAATTCCCTTCACGTTTATCATCAAGAAAGTTCTTATTGTATCGCCTTTCGCCGTCTTTATCGGGATTTTCAATCCTCTTCTGGATTCAGGACATGTTTTTATTTTTAATGGCCTGACGATTTCAGCGGGATGGCTGTCTTTTTTTTCGATCATACTCAAGTTCACTCTCACCGTCAGCACGGCGCTTTTGCTTGTTGCCACCACATCCTTCCCTGGTGTTTGCCATTCCCTCAGACAGTTGGGTCTTCCGTCACTTTTTGTTTCACAGCTTCTCTTTCTTTACCGTTATATTTTTGTTCTCATGGAAGAAACCATGCGCATAGTCCGGGCCAGAAATATGCGATCTTTCGAACAGCGCGGCAAAGGCATAAAGGTTTTTGTCCGTCTCGTCGGAGTCCTTTTTATCCGCACCATCGAGAGAGCGGAACGGGTGTATTACGCCATGCTGTCCCGGGGATTTCAGGGAGATATGCCGACACTCAAACGTTTTCATATTAAAGCCGGCGATGTTATTTTTGCCTTATCCGTTGCGGTCTTTCTCTATTTCTTCCGGTTCTATCCGGCGACGGAAATACTGGGACGCTTTGTTCAAGGAGTGTTTTCATGAGTCATCATATTGTAGAATTTAAGGATGTTTCTTTCCATTATCCGGACGGTACGGAAGCCCTGCGGGATATTTCTTTCCGCATCACGCACGGCGAATCGGTGGGCATCATCGGCGCCAATGGAGCGGGCAAATCCACCCTATTGCTGCACATGAATGGCTACCTCATGCCAACTTCGGGAACAGTAAACATCGGCGATCTTTACCTCACCAGGCAGACCCGGCAGGAAATCCGCCGAAAAGTCGGCATTGTTTTTCAAAATCCCGATGACCAGCTATTCATGCCGACCGTTTATGAAGACGTGGCTTTCGGACCTCTCAATCTGGGCATGGATGAAACCGCCGTGCGGGAAAGAGTGGAATATGCGCTGAATCTGGTAAGCGGCCTGGAACTGCAAAACAAACCGCCGCATCATCTATCCAGCGGCCAGAAGAGCGCCGTGGCTATCGCGTCGGTTATCGCTGTGGAACCGGATATTCTGGCCATGGACGAGCCGGCAGCCTTTCTCGATCCAAGATCAAGGCGATTGCTCATTAATCTACTCAAAACATTCGAACATTCGAAAATAATTGCTTCACACGATCTTGATCTGATTATGGATGTCTGTCATCGCTGCATTGTGATTAAGGAAGGCACCGTAGTTGCCGACGGCCCGGTTTCAGAAATACTTACCAACAAAAAAATTCTGGAAGAAAACCATCTGGAACTGCCTCTCTCTCTTCAAAGACGCTGAAAGTGTTCATTATCAATTAGTTATCGGATATTAAAAATATGTGTCTTGAAAATTGTTACTTTACAACTATTCAGTATTGGGCAGTTGTCAGAATTAAGGATTACCACTTGTAATCAATTTTAGCGTTTCCACATTAAATCAACGACAGTACCCTTTGCCTTTAGCCTCTTTTAAAAATTTGCATTGTCCCAATTCACACGCTTTTTGCATATCTCGACAGCCCTGCTCGTTGTTGCCCTGTTTTAAATAAGCAGCCCCTCGATTCATGTAGGCATTAGCATTTTCTGTATTTAAACGTATGGCTTCGTTATAATTCTCAATGGCGAGATGATACTGGCCAAAGTTATAGTAACTGTCTCCACGGATGAAGTAGGGTTCGGCCCAATTCTTATTTAGGCGAATAGCTTTGTTGCAGTCATCAATGGCCCATTGATACTGACCTAGATTAAAGTAAGCAAACCCCCGACTAATGTAGGACGGTAAATAATTCGGGTTTATTCTGATGGCCTCATTATAATTATTAATAGCATCTTTGATTTTCCCCTCTTTAACAAGGGCTAGTCCAACACCATTATATGCCAAATAATTATTTTTCGTCACCTGCAAGGCATGACTCCAGAGTTCTTTGTCGTTTTCCCAGTATCGGCACTGTTGCCTAGTCAGAATTGCCAGCGTACAAAGAGAGACAATTGCCGCCGCTAATAAAAACATTTTACAAATGTTTTTGCGCGGCAGTAGTGAAGGAACTCCCCAGGCCAGCATGACGGCAAGACCGATGGATGGAAGGTAAGTATAGCAGTCATGCATTGAATGAGATGTGGACCTGATAATGCCTATTACGGGTATCAATGTAATTGAATACCATAACCACCCGACGAAAAGATATGGCAACCTTTTCCATGCCATAATTACGGCGATACTGATTATAATAATCAGCAAAGTTGATCCAAAAACCTGCCATAGAGAAAGCTTATCTGAAAACGGATAATAAACAGCCAGATTATGAGGCCAAAAAGTATTTTCCAGATATTTAACAAAAGATACAGGTGCATTGGCAAATCTTGCAGTAAAGGAAAATTCATTTGCGAACATAGGGCGTTGAGCATAAATAGTTATAATGGAAAAAATAGCAGATAAAATAAAAAAAGGTGTTTTCTCCCTCAACTGCCATAATGGAATTATTCCTGCAATTTTAGTTTCCGGTAATTTACGGTTGTTTGACGGAGATACATTTTTCTCAAGCGCTTTTTTCCCGGTTTGTTGTTTTTCCTTTTTTGCATGAACCTGTATAACAGGCGTCGGATTTTCTGCAATTTTGTCCGGCTGAAAACGTCCCAGCGGCCAATAATCCAGTAAAATCATAACTACAGGCAGAGTAACAATCATGGGCTTGCTCATGAGAGCGCAAACAAAGGAAAACACAACGAGCATATATCTTTTGATGGCAGGTTTTTCTGTATAATATACATAAAGGCAAAGGGTAAGCATCCCTAAAAATACGCTTAAGACATCTTTGCGTTCGGCAATCCAAACAACTGATTCCACACGAAGAGGATGAAGCGCAAAGAAAGCTGCGACAAAAGCGCTTTTCCATATTGCGCCGGTCATGCGGTAGAAAAGCCAGAAAAGCAATAAAGTGCTTAATATATGCAGGATAAGGTTGCTCCTATGATAGCCGCCGGCATTCACGCCAAAAAGCTGATAGTCGAGCATCAGGGATAACCACGTCAAGGGGTGCCAGAATTCAGCATAAGTTGTGCTGAAAGCCCAGCGAAATCCAGCCAACGTGATTCCGGAATGGATATGACTGTTTCCTTTGACATATATGTTATCATCTAAATAGATGAAGTCATATTGATTCACCTGCCAGAAGACAGCAAGTGTAACCGCTGCCAAAACGATATATACAATAAGAATCTGTTCCTTGGAACTAATATTTATTTTATTTAGCATAGTTATCTATTGCGAATAATTTTACAGCAAATTGAGTTAGAATCCAACGATCTTGATTATTTACGATTGAAGAATCAATTTTAGCGTTTCCACATTAAATCAACGACAGTACCCTTTGCCTTTAGCCTCTTTTAAAAATTTGCATTGTCCCAATTCACACGCTTTTTGCATATCTCGACAGCCCTGCTCGTTGTTGCCCTGTTTTAAATAAGCAGCCCCTCGATTCATGTAGGCATTAGCATTTTCTGTATTTAAACGTATGGCTTCGTTATAATTCTCAATGGCGAGATGATACTGGCCAAAGTTATAGTAACTGTCTCCACGGATGAAGTAGGGTTCGGCCCAATTCTTATTTAGGCGAATAGCTTTGTTGCAGTCATCAATGGCCCATTGATACTGACCTAGATTAAAGTAAGCAAACCCCCGACTAATGTAGGACGGTAAATAATTCGGGTTTATTCTGATGGCCTCATTATAATTATTAATAGCATCTTTGATTTTCCCCTCTTTAACAAGGGCTAGTCCAACACCATTATATGCCAAATAATTATTTTTCGTCACCTGCAAGGCATGACTCCAGAGTTCTTTGTCGTTTTCCCAGTAACCGCATTGTTTCCATGATAAAACCGCCAGAAATAAAAAAACTGTTGCCGGAAGGAATAAAAACCATTTTCTTATTTCCGCTCTTTTAATCAAAACAGGGATTCCCCAAGCCAACATTATGCTAATACCGATAGAGGGCAGGTAATGGTAGCGGTCGGCCATCGCAAAGTCGCCAATGGGAATTATTCCGATAACCGGAGCAATAGTAATCGCGTACCATAGCCATCCTACAAAGAGATATGGCAGACGTTTCACCAATACAATTACTACGGCGCTGATGACGATAATCAGCAAAGCGGCCCCCCCAACCTGCCAACTTGGGATTTGATTGGAAGACGGATAAAAAACAGTCATATCATGCGGCCAGAATGTTTTCTCCAGGTAAGCAACAAAAGAAACAAGCGCATTGGGAAACTGGGAAGTTAGAGAAAAGTGAAGTTCTCTTTTTGCCGGCTTGAACTGAGCATAAAATGTAATGATTAAACAAACAGCCGACAAAATAAAAAAAGGCATCTTTTCCCGCAACTGCCATAAAAGCCAGTGGCTTTCTTTTGATTCAAAACGTCTCTGCGGCCAATAATCTAGAAGAATCATAATCACGGGCAAAGTTACAACCATGGGCTTGCTCAGCAGCGCTAAGACAAAGCCCAAAAGAACAAATAGATATCTTTTTAAGACCGGCTTTTCAGTGTAATAGACATAAAGACACAAGGTAAGCATCCAGAAAAAGGCGCTCAAAACATCTTTACGTTCAGCAATCCAGGCGACTGATTCCACGTGGAGAGGATGTAAAGCGAACACAGCGGCAACAAAGGCGCTCTTCCAGATTTCTTTTGTCATGCGGTAGAAAAGCCAGAAAAGCAATAAAGTGCTTAAAATATGCAGGATAAGGTTGCTCATATGATAGCCGCCGGCATTCATGCCGAAAAGCTGATAGTCGAGCATCAGGGATAACCACGTTAAGGGGTGCCAGAATTCAGCATAAGTTGTGCTGAAAGCCCAGCGAAATCCAGCCAACGTGATTCCAGAATGGACATGACTGTTCCCTGTGACATAAATGTTATCATCAAAATTGACGAAATCAAATTGATTTACCTGCCAGAAAACGGCAAGAGTAACCACTGCCAAAACGATATATACAATAAGAATCTGTTCCTTGGAACTAATATTCATTTTATTTAGCATAGTGACCTATTACAAGTAATTTTACAACAAATTAAGTTAGAATTCAATGATCTTGATTTTTTACGAGCTTCTTCTGTCTCTTCAAAGACGTTGAGAGTGTTCATTACCGATCAGTTATCGGATATTAAAAAGATGTGCCTTGACAAATGTTTCACCACGAAGTTTCAGTTTTTGATGGTCATTAAAATTAAGGATTAATGGGCGAAAGTTGCACCCTTCCGGTTCAGCGGCGGTAAGCTGTCCGCTGAAACCGGTTGATGAGCTGATTGTTTTTTCACCGCCCTGTCAATAGCCCTTGAAGACGTTTATGCTATGATCAGGCGAGGTCGAAACGGTCAAGGTTCATAACTTTGTTCCATACCGCTACAAAGTCGTGCAGAAACTTCTCCTGGGAGTCCTCTGATCCGTAAACTTCCGCCAATGCCCTTAGCTGGGAGTTGGAACCGAAGATCAGATCGACACGCTTGCCGGTCCATTTCAGTTTGCCCGTCTTTCGGTCGTGCCCTTCGAAGACGTCCTTGGCGTTCGAGACGGCCTTCCACTCTGTGGCCATGTCGAGCAGATTCACGAAAAAGTCGTTAGTCAGCGCCTCCGGCCGCTTCGTGAAAACGCCGTGCTGCGTCCGTCCGAAATTGGTATTCAGCACACGCATGCCACCCACAAGAACCGTCATCTCAAGCGCAGTGAGCGTCAGCAATTGCGCCTTGTCAATCACCAATTCCTCGGTCGATACGTCATAGCTGGTCTTCTGGTAATTACGGAAGCCGTCCGCTTTCGGCTCTAGCACGGCGAAGGAGGCCACATCGGTTTGCTTCTGCGAGGCGTCCATGCGCCCCGGCGTGAAGGGAACCGTCACTTTGTGTCCAGCATTTTTCGCAGCTTGCTCGACACCTGCGCAACCGGCCAGAACGATCAGGTCAGCCAGCGAAACCTTCTTGCCGCCAGACTGCTCGCTGTTGAACGCTCTCTTGATGCTCTCCAGGGTCTTTAGGACTTTTGCCAGCTGGGCTGGCTGATTGACTTCCCAATCTTTTTGCGGTGCCAGGCGAATGCGGGCACCGTTCGCACCGCCGCGCTTGTCCGAGCCACGGAACGTGGACGCCGACGCCCAGGCCGTTGAAACCAGTTCCGACACAGACAAACCCGAAGTCAGAATTTTACTTTTGAGGGAGGCAATGTCCATTTTATTAATCAATTTGTGATTGACGGCAGGAATAGGGTCTTGCCAGATGAGTTCCTCCGCAGGAACCTCCGGGCCGAGATAGCGTGCGCGCGGACCCATGTCGCGGTGTGTCAGCTTGAACCACGCCCGGGCGAACGCGTCCGCTAACTGATCCGGATTCTCCATGAAACGCCGTGAAATCTTTTCGTAGACAGGATCAAATCGCAGAGCGAGGTCCGTGGTCAGCATGGATGGCGCGTGACGCTTTGACGGGTCGTGCGCATCCGGAATCGTGCCGGCGCCTGCGCCACCCTTCGGCTTCCACTGGTGCGCGCCGGCCGGGCTCTTTGTCAGTTCCCATTCGTAGCGGAACAGATTCCTAAAGAAGTTGTTGCTCCACTTCGTGGGCGTGGTGGTCCAGATGACTTCCAGGCCGCTGGTAATCGTGTCGCCGCCTTTGCCCGTGCCAAAGCTGCTCTTCCAGCCCAAGCCCTGCTCCTCGATACCGGCCGCTTCGGGATCGGGCCCCACATGTGATGCAGGGCCGGCACCGTGGGTCTTGCCGAACGCATGCCCTCCTGCGATGAGCGCCACCGTTTCCTCGTCGTTCATCGCCATGCGAGCGAAGACCTCGCGGATATCCCGCGCCGCAGCGACCGGGTCCGGGTTGCCATTCGGGCCTTCCGGGTTTACGTAGATCAGACCCATCTGCACCGCAGCGAGCGGATTCTCGAGGTCCCGCTCTCCGGAATAGCGCTTGTCGCCGCCCAGCCAGGTCTTCTCGGCACCCCAATAAACGTCGTGATCCGGCTCCCAGACGTCCTCGCGACCGCCACCGAAGCCGAAGGTCTTGAAACCCATCGATTCTAAGGCGACGTTGCCTGCGAGGATCATCAGGTCGGCCCAGGAAATTTTCCGGCCGTACTTCTGCTTGATCGGCCAGAGCAGCCGACGCGCCTTGTCCAAGCTGACGTTGTCGGGCCAGCTGTTGAGCGGCGCGAAGCGCTGCTGGCCCCTGCCGCCACCGCCGCGGCCGTCACCGGTGCGATACGTGCCTGCGCTGTGCCACGCCATGCGAATGAATAATGGTCCATAGTGACCGAAGTCCGCCGGCCACCAGTCCTGCAAGTCGGTCATCAGCGCTGCGAGATCTTCCTTCACAGCAGCGAGGTCAAGGCTCTTGAACTCTTTAGCGTAGTGGAAACCCTCGCCCATCGGATTGGACTTGGATGAATGCTGGTGCAGAATATCGAGCTTCAACTGGTTTGGCCACCAGTCTCGGTTCGTCGTGCCTCTGCCTGTTACTTGGAACTTGCTATCTTCATTCATAATGTTTCCTCCTTTCGTTGTGTGAACTGTTGAAAGCGCTATTATGAATAATGGTGTGTCGCTGTCCATCTGGCTAACAATATTTATACAGTATGTATAAATCGGTTTATATTTATAGTTTAATATTAGTACATCCGCTCTTTTATTGCAAATAGTAAGTTTGAGAAGTATGACATCAAATACTGATTTCTGTTTGAAATGAAAATACATGGGGATCATGAATATAATTGTCTTTTTCTATTATGACGTTGGAAATCTTAAGAGCTGACTAAAATTTAAAATCCTGAATAGTAAAGGATGAATACGATACATGAAGCAAAGAGGCAATAGAACCCCAAATAGTGCCAGCGGTTCTTCTCTAAGAAACTGGAGAGAAGCCTAAGAGCCAAAATTCCTGAGACAAAACTGAAAAGGATGCCCATCATACTTGGATAAAAAAGAGCCATTAGATCTGTAGTATGCAAAGCAGTTGCCGCATGAGCCTTTAATAGTCTGAGGACTGAGTGAATTATTACCGGCGGGGTTACAATGACAGCTAAAGCAAAGCTAAACTCTTCTGCCTTTATTTTGTCCACACCCAAAAGAAGTCCGGTGGAAATCGTTGCCCCAGAACGGGAAAACCCTCTAAATGGAAGACAAATACCTTGAATTAGGCCAATCCAAATGGATGAGCTTAAATTTAAGGGAGATATCGGATTTGGCTTTTTCTCGTAATATCCAGCGTAGATAATAAGTATACCCACCGCTGCGAGAGCTGATGCAATTAGAAGTAAATTTCCAAAAAGAAGTTCTACTTCTGCATGTGGAACATTTCGTAAGACAAAGTTTTCGATCAGATATTTGATGGTAATTCCAATAATCCCGGTGCATGCGGTGGCTACTATGACGAGTTTAGAAATATTCCATATAGCCGTTCCCGAGGAAAAGTAATGTGCCTTCCATGACTTCCAGAAATAAAAAATGCAGGCGAACATTGTGCCGGTGTGAAGCATGACAAGAAGGAGGGTCATCTCCGGGCTACTCGGGTCAAGGTGCATCAGTTTTTCGGCCACGATGACATGTGCCGAACTTGAAATTGGCAAAAGCTCAGCAGCACCTTGAACGACGGCAAGTATTAGGATCTGTAGTATCGACATCTTACTGTAACTCTAAACTGGAATTATTTTCATTCATTAAAAAGGAATACCATTTGAAAGCAAGTATGCTCGTAAAAAAATTTGAGCGCTCACTTACAGAAAGCTATCGATTAAATTTACACTCACTATCAGGTCAAGTTCTGTTTAAGACAAATAATGAATGCATCTGATCGGCGCAAAACATGTATTATTTCCCGCCTTGATTTTCAGGGTAAATCTTTCCCTTTCGTCGCCATAAGGAAACCGGCATGCTTTACGCTTTTAAGCGACTTTAATTTCATATATAATTTTTCTATCTCTGCCGATTTACCTTGGGTCACAATAATTTCGAAACAATTGTGATGATCAAGGTGGATATGCTGTGTGGAGAGAATGCAGTCGTGGTGATCATGCTGGACATCCAGAACTTTGTTGACCAACTCCCTTGTATGATGATCATAAACCAGCGTTATCGCGCCGGTCACTTCCTTATTTTCCGTCCACTCCTTTTTGACCAGTTCTTCGCGAATCATATCGCGAATTGCTTCCGAGCGATTTGTATATTTATGTTGTTTGATATGCCGGTCAAATTTTTTTAAAAGATCATCTTCCAGCGAAACACCGAAACGAACCAGTTTGGACATAACGTTTCCTCCCTTTCCAGAAAGAGTGTGTTATGAAGATATAGATAATAATACCCAATAGTCAAGAAAATTTTACCGCTCGTTGAGGTCCTGCGCCAAATCCTTAAGAAAACGATAATTCATCAATTACAGTGCTACGAGAATAATAATTGTAATAACATAAGCAAGTAGTAGCACGATTATATAAAAAATATTACGAAAAAGCCAAGGTATTTAATATAGCCACGTCACATTTCATCTTGACAAACGATCATTTATTTCCTATATGTATCCTGTAAAGAATAATTTTTATCCGGCGTATGAAAATGATGATTATTCCCCGATTACATCGTAAATATATATTTTTCTTTTTTGCGATTGTTTTTCTATTTGCGTCCATGGCAATTACATTCCATCATCATGATGATGGGTGTGAACATCATGAATGTCCATTATGTATTGCCGCAACTTCATTTTTCTCCGGCAATTTAGAAATTCACGAAACTTTTGTTTTTTATCCAACAACAACCTACCTTTACCAGCCTGAAGAATCATTTCATCAGGCTTTATCCAAATTTCCCGTATATTCTGACCGTGCTCCGCCAATTTCAGCATTTGTGTAATTTAAATCAATATCAATAAAAAAGAATTTACATTCCTGACAGACGTTCTTTGTCAGGAAGAAGGGGATATGTGTATGAAGCAAGGAATAATCCTGTTTATTTTTCTTTGTTGTCTCCCGTTGCTATCCGGCTATGCATTTGCTGAAAGTGAAATTGAATCGCGGATTAGCACACTAGAGGAAACATTAAAAAAGCAGGAAGAAACAATCAAAGCGCAACAGATAATGATTAATGAGTTAAAAGAACAAAATAAGAAGAATGAAGTCAAACAGATGAACTCTGCATCACAACCTGAGGGCTCTGCCGCCGGGCAGACGGCTCCCGCAGGTGAGATGCAGCAGCAAGTGCAAGAGTTGAAGGAAAAGGTAGATCAAGTAGTTGAAGCGCAAAGAAAAGTTTTGCCGAGCGAGTTTAACCCATCCATCGGGCTGGTGGGAGAGACCATCTTCAGTTATCGTGACAAAGGATCGTCGCAGACGGGGAGCGCCCGTCCCGGCGGTTTTGATGCGTTCCAACGTTCAGTGGAATTGAATGCGGCGGCGGCGGTGGACCCCTATGCCAAGGCCTATGTGGTCATCAACGCATCAGCCGATCCGGTTACCGGCGAATCGGCTTTGGGGGTAGAAGAGGCCGCGCTACAGACAACGTCTCTGCCGTGGAATCTGGAACTGAAGGCGGGGCGGTTCTTCGGCGAGTTCGGCCGGTTGGGGGATATTCACGACCACGAACTGCCGTTTGTCAACCGTCCGCTGGCGCTTGCCGAATACATCGGCGGTGAATCGAGAACAGACGGCTTGCAGGTTAACTGGCTGTTGCCGGTCGATCATTACGTGAGCCTGACCGTCGGCGTGGGCGATCAGTTCGGCGGTGACAATCCGCCAAACAATGTCGGTGATTTCCGTAACGGCAGCGGATTGAATTATTGGGGACGCTTGTCCACATATTTCGACCTGACTCCCGATATCTCTATCGAACCCGGCATCTCAGCTCTGTGGAATCCAAGTACGGACGCACAGTGGTCAGACGCCGGCAGTGTTAATCCTCCGTTGCCAACAGTAGCAGGCAATACCTTTACCGAACGCGAGCGCCGTCTTTGGGGAGCAGATTTGGTGATGAGCTACAAGCCGTTGCGCAACAATCAGTTCGAGAGCCTCACCTGGGGCACGGAAGTGCTCTATAGCGATAACCGCTATGACGTAACCGATTCATCAGACAACGCCCTCCCCGGCAGCTCCGTCGGCTCCGTCGGCCTATACTCGTATCTCACGTACAAGTTCCATCGGCAGTGGTCAGCCGGGTTCATGTTTGAATATGTGGAGAACCAGGTGAATAATCAAGACAAAACCTACGCCTACTCTCCGTACATCACCTGGACATTGAGTCACTGGAATCAATTGCGCCTTCAGTACACATACACCGATCCCAACGCAGCATCCGGCAGGCCCGCAGATAATGCCATTTATTTGCAATGGGCGTGGATCATCGGTTCACACTCGCATGGTTGGCAACAACGCTAAGGAGGAATTCCACATGAAATATAAATTATATAGTCTATTATTGATCATCGCATTTACCGCTGTATTGTGCGGGTGGGCGATGCCCGCTTACGCGGAAAAGATCCGCATCGTTACAACGCTTACCGATCTGGCGGATCTTGCTCGCGCCGTCGGCGGCAACATGGTCGACGTTCGCAGTCTAGCAACCGGCGTCGAAGATACCCACGGGGTGCCGATGAAACCGAGTTTCGTGCCGGTGATGAACCGGGCCGATCTGCTGATTCTGGTGGGATTCGATTGCGAACACGCCTTTCTTCCCGCTCTCATGGAGGCTAGTAAGAACCCGCGCATTCAGATAAACAGGCCCGGATATATCGATTGCTCCAAGGGCATCATCCCGCGCGATGTGCCCAAATCAACCGATCATTACGAGGGCGACGTTCACCCTTACGGCAATCCGCACTATATGCTGGATCCGGTATTGGCGAGGACCGCAATCGCGAACATCTATAACGCACTGGCGGCGTTTGCTCCGGAGCATAAAGCCGAATTCACACGCAACCGCGATGCGTATCTCGCCGAACTCAACACTAAGATTATTGAATGGGAAAAGGCGCTCAAACCGCTCAAAGGAACGAAGTTCGTATCCTATCACGAGCATTGGCCCTACTTTGCGGAACGCTTCGGGTTGAACTACTTCGGCACGATTGAAATTAAACCGGGTATCGACCCGACCGCGCGTTACATTCAGGAATTGGCCACAGCGATGAAAGCCGAGCATGTTTCTATTGTTGTGCGCGAGCCGCAGTTTCCTGAAAAAGTGCCCAAACGGATCGCCGAACAAACCGGCGCAACCATGATAACGCTTCCCATCATGCCGGGCGGCGTACCGCACACGGAAACCTACATCAAAATGATGGACTATATTGTTCATACAATGGTTGAAGCCGTGCAATCGAGAAAATAAAAAGAGGATCTGTCCGTCCGCGCAAGCGCGGGCGGACACACAATAAACTATGAATGAACCACTTATTACACTGGACAACTTGAGCATCGGCTATAACAATCAACCTGTGCTCTCCGGCATTTCGCTCTCTATTGACCGTGCAAGTTTCACCGCCATTCTCGGCGCCAATGGTTCGGGCAAATCGACTCTGATCAAGACGGTGCTTGGATTACTTCCTCCAGTCGCGGGTTGCATCAATACAGCATCGACAGGTGCGCCACTCGCGTTCGGTTACGTACCTCAAGCTTTTCAGTTCGACCCGATTTATCTGCTCACGGGATTCGACGTCGCCCTGATGGGCGTATACGGGCGTGTACGGCCTGGTCGCATCGTCCCTCAAATCGAACGCGCCTTTACACGCGAATGCCTGCGTGCTGCGGATGCTGAAGAGTTTGCCCGTCGGCGCTTTGCCGAACTCTCCGGCGGGCAGAAACAACGCGTGCTCATTGCCCGCGCTCTGGCTATGCGCCCCGATGTACTAGTGCTGGATGAGCCTACTGTGGGTGTGGACCGTGAAGCGAAGGATTTGGTGTTGGAGTTTATTTCACAGATCCATAAAGAAAGGAAGCTCACAGTCCTTCTCGTCACGCACGATTTTGCAGCGGTGCGTCACTATGCCGGACAAGTCATCTGGCTTCACGGGGGCAAGATGTCTCTCGGTTCAACACACGAACTCTTAACTCCCGAAAGGATGGCGGAAATAATTGAAATGGAGATGGCCTGACATGGAAATAATTTATCAGATTTTCTCACCCGATTTTCTATTGCGCAATTCGATATACACTAGTGTGCTCGTTGGTCTTGCTTGCCCGCTCGTCGGCGTATTTCTCGTAATGCGCCGGCTGGTGTTCATGGGTGTAGCACTGCCTCAGATTTCTTCAACAGGCGTTGCTGTTGCTCTTTCACTTCCATTGTGGCTCGGATTCAATCTGTCCGAACATGGCTCACACAGCATGCACATGCTCGCCTTTATCGGGTCAATTACATTCTCCTTGATCGCAATTCTAGTGCTGGCGTTTTTGGAACGACGCGGGCGTGGACAACCTGAGGGCCGTCTTGGCACCGCGTACGTTGTGGCTGCGGCACTGAGCATCCTGTTGCTGTCAAAAAACCCTTACGGCGAAATCGGTTGGCTCGATATGCTGAAAGGAGAAGTCATCACCATCTCCAATTTCGATCTTGGGCTGACGGCAGCCGCGCTTACGCTCATCATCGTAGTGCTGGGAGTGTTCCATAAGGAATTGTTCCTTGTCTCGTTCGATCGCGAAATGGCGATTATACTGCGCAAGAACGTCATTTTCTGGGACGTGCTGCTCTATTTACTGATCGGCTTGACCGTTTCGATGGCAGTGCTCAGCGTCGGTCCTCTGATCGCGTTCGGATTTCTTCTGATTCCTGCTTTGACGGCGCACCAGATTGCCCGCAACATGCGCCAGTTTACGGTACTTGCTTCTTTGATCGGCGGCGTGGCTGCTTTCCTTGGTTTCTGCATCGCATATAAATTAGATTTACCTGTCGGTCCAACAGATGTCGTTCTCTTGGGATTTCTTTACGCAGGCACCTGGATTATCGCCATGATTGTTCCCCACGAAAGGTTGCGAACATAATGTCCAATAAAAAAGAGTTTAACCGGTTGCAAGTCAAATCTGGAAAAAAGAAAGCTGGAAATGAAGTTGATTAAGAAAAAAATACAAAGTATAACGGCTTACTGCTTGAAAAAAATCAGCGGCTTTGAGTATCTGTTTGTGTTATATAATCATATTTATGGAAGTCAAAAATACATTTAAACAGCTTAAGTGTCATATCAAAAAAATGGGTTCTTTGGCCGTGGCGTATTCAGGCGGCGTGGACAGCACTTTTCTCTTAAAGATAGCTCATGATGTCTTACAAGACCGCGCTATTGCTGTAACGGCGGGATCGTCAACTTATCCGGAAAGAGAGTTTAAGGAAGCCGCAGAATTCACCCGTAGCAACGGAATCAAGCATATTGTCATTCAATCAGAGGAATTGGAGATCAAAGGTTTTACTGATAATCCGTCCAACAGATGTTATTTGTGCAAATACGAATTATTTTCCAAAATAAAGGAAGTGGCTAAAAAATATAATATCCAGAACATTGCCGAAGGATCAAACATCGATGACCTTAATGATTACCGCCCCGGGATGCGTGCGATTAAAGAACTGGGGATTATCAGCCCGCTTAGAGATGCCGGTTTAGGAAAAGATGCGATCAGAAAATTATCAAAAAAGATGGGATTGTCCACGTGGGATAAACCGGCTTTTGCCTGCCTGGCTTCACGTTTTCCTTATGGTGAGAAAATAACACCGGAAAAGTTGGCAATGGTGGACAAGGCGGAACAATATCTACTTGATTTGGGCTTCAAACAGGTGCGGGTGCGCCATCATGGTGATACAGCGCGGATTGAAGTGGCGGAATCCGAACGGCTTAAGTTTTTCGATCTGAAGCTGATGGACAATGTATACAAACAATTTAAGAAAATCGGTTTTGCCTATACTGCTTTAGACCTGAAAGGTTACCGCACCGGCAGTATGAACGAAGTAATCGATACCAAGTGGGAGACAATTAAATAAGACGCAGCAAGGCTGTTCAAAAATCTCAAATTGAGGGGCTGTTCAAAAATGCTCAGATGCAAGGCGCGCAAAAAATCGAACCGCGAGGCGTATATGGACATACGTTGAGCGGTGCGGTTTGCAGCGCAACACAGAAGATGAGCGTTTTTCAACAGCCCCGCCGCTGATTATTTCAGTTTATTAATCATACTGGCTATATAGCCGGCGCCAAAACCATTGTCGATGTTTACAACCGATACTCCGCCGGCGCAACTATTGAGCATGGCCAGCAAAGCGGCAACTCCCTGAAAGCTAGCGCCATAACCAACCGAAGTGGGAACCGCAATTATTGGTTTATCCATAAGACCGCCCACAACGCTGGGCAGAGCGCCCTCCATTCCGGCAACCACAACAATCACGCGCGCTCCACGGATTAAATCCAACCGATCAAATAAACGATGAACTCCGGCCACACCAACGTCGATAATTCTTTCCACGCGATTACCGAAAATTTCAGCAGTGACGGCTGCCTCTTCGGCAACGGGCAAATCTGATGTACCCGCTGTCACAACGGCGATGTAATTTTCGGACAGAGGCAGTTTTTTTCTTGTCAGCGTAATGGTCCGGGCAAGCGGGTTGAACGAAACAGCAGGACAAATTTCTTTGACTGCGTCAAAAACTTCTTCACTGGCGCGTGTGGCAAGAATGTTAGCATCTCCATCCATCATGGCACGGATGATAGTTTTTATCTGCTCAATGGTTTTGCCCGGGCAGAAAATCACTTCCGGATAACCGACGCGCAACTCGCGGTGTGTATCGAGTTTGGCGCAACCCAAATCAATGTAAGATAAATTTTTCAATTTGGAAATTCCGGCTTCGACATCGATTTTTCTGTCGCGGATCTTTTCCAGGAGAATTTTTAAAGCATCAGTATTCACTTTTTTGTCCTTTCTGCCAGACGAATACTTTTATATATATCTTGAATGGAAACACGATTTTCTTTTGCCAGGCTCTTGCAATCTTCATATTCCGGTTTGGACTTGATGATACGTCCGTTCAAATATCCGTTTTTTAAGGTTATTTCGCCATACTTGGTTTTTACTTTCACCGTTTGCCGCCGCAGCATGGACTTGACAACTTTGTAAGAACGCAGGCCGAAAGTGGAAGAATTCAGCCACAAAACTTCTTCAATCGATTTTTGCTTCCCCATGTCACAAAACACAGACACCATTACCGCCGGACGTGATTTTTTCATTATGATTGGCGTGAAGAATACATCGTTCGCACCGATGGCAAAAAGACGTTCCATCAACGCATCATAGAATTCTGGATTCATGTCATCAATATTGCATTCAATAATAACAGCTTCACCGATTTCCAGATCATCTTCTTTTATATCATTATCGGATATCTCTCCTAAAAATAAGCGCAGGACATTGGGCACAGATGAATTTTTACTGCCCAGGCCATAACCGATTTTCTGTGGCGTGAAATCGATTTTTTCTGTAAAGTAGGCTGCTGTTACGGCAATGATCGCAGCTCCTGTGGGAGTTGTCGCCTCATAAGGCACAAGGCCTGTTTTAATGGGAATACCTTGAAGGATTTCCGCCGTGGCCGGCGCTGGCACAGGCAATGTGCCGTGACTGCAATTAATTATGCCGGAACCCAGTTGAATGGATGACGAGATAATCTTGTCGACTTTTAGATAGTCCAGACAAATTGCCGCACCGACTATGTCGACAATCGAATCGACCGCGCCGACTTCATGAAAGTGTACATCTTCAATTTTATGTCCGTGGATTTTTCCTTCCGCCCCGGCTAGGCGGGTAAAAATATCCAGGCTGATCTTTTTGACATTGGTGGATAAGTTGCTTTGCTTGATCATTCCGGAAATATCGCGGAAAGTTCGTTTCTTTAAAGTGCGCCGGGACAAATTTTTCTTCTGAGATGGAACAATCACATCAAATTTTGTGCCGGTAATGCCCCCGCGCTTATCTTTATAAACTTTTATTTTATAAGAATCTACAGGCAGGTTGCCGAGCTCTTTTAATAAATATTTCTGATCTACTCCCAGATCAAGCATCGCCCCCAGATTCATATCACCGCTGATACCGGCAAAACAATCATAGTATAATATTTTCATCAGCCAATTCCTTTCAACGAATTCACAAGAAATATGGTCGAAACCATCACTGAAGTCAAGCCCGTTTTCTTTATATAATAAAAATCAAATTGACAAAATGAGGTTTTTCAGGATAGCTTAAACAAAGAGAATAATTGGCCTGAGAGGGAGGGTAACTTTCTGATCTTGAGGGGAAACATAAAATCTTAAGTAAAAGAGGTTTGATTTTTCCTGGTCAAATCTCTTTTTTTTAATGAGACCCAAGTTTTAGAAGCGAAGCGCCCTAAAACTTGTTGGACGAACTATCCCGCACAGCGGAGGGTGGAACGCCCGTGATATGGAGATAAATATGGACAAGCGAATTGGAACCATTACCATTATCATCACAAACAGAACCAGTCAGGCCGAAAATGTTAATGCGATTTTAAGTGAATTCGGCGATGTTATCATTGGCCGGATGGGTATCCCCTACCCCGCCAAGCATCTACATATCATTGCGCTTATAGTGCATGCTTCCACTGATGAAATCGGCGCCCTGACCGGAAAATTGGGAGCACTCAAAGGCATTCAGGTCAAATCGGCTCTGACTAAAGCATAATGAGACTCAAATTTCAGAAATGAAGTGAACTGAAATTTGTAAGTTGTAGTGAGACCAGTTGAAAGCAAAAGAAGTGCAGCTTGAAACGTAAGTCGAACTATCCAACCCGATTAGTCGGGATTGGAAATTATCCCGACTAGCGGAGGGCATTATGCCCATGATAAGGATTGTTAAAATGATTAAAGATTTTATCGACGATACAAAAATTGAAAACATACTGGACAAAGCAAAAAATCCCGCACCTGAAAGAGTTCGGGATATTATAACAAAAGCAAAAGAACTCAAAGGCCTCACGCCGGAGGAAGTCGCCGTGCTGCTCCAAACGGAAGATGACGAACTAATTTCCCTGATCCGGCAAACAGCCCACAAGATCAAAGAAGACATTTACGGCAATCGGCTGGTTTTGTTCGCGCCGCTTTATGTTGCCAATCTCTGCGCCAATAATTGTCTGTATTGCGGATTCCGGCGGGACAACAAGGAACTCAATCGTGTCGCGCTGACGATGGATCAAATTGCCAAAGAAGTGCAGGTTTTGGAACGGGAAGGTCACAAACGCCTGCTGATGCTCTGCGGCGAACACCCTACCCGCTCCAGTCTGGAATACTTCATGGAAGCCATTGAAACGGCATACTCCGTTAAAACAGAACACGGCGGAGAAATAAGGCGGATTAATGTGGAAATAGCGCCGCTGGATGTTGATGAATATAAAATACTGAAAAAAACAGGAATCGGCACTGTTGTTTTATTTCAGGAAACTTACCATCACGAAACATACAAGATCATGCACCCGTCCGGTCCCAAGAAAGATTACGCTAAACGACTTACCGCTATGCATCGCGCTCAGGAAGGCGGCATTAACGACGTGGGGCTGGGCGCTCTGTTTGGCCTTTACGATTACAAATTTGAAGTCCTAGGGCTGCTTTTCCATGCTCTGCAACTGGAACGGGACTGCGGCGTGGGACCTCATACAATTTCCATTCCGCGTCTGGAGCCCGCCTTCAACGCGCCTGCGGCCATCAAACCTCCTCATCCGGTAAGCGATCATGATTTTAAAAAACTGGTAGCCATTATTCGCATGGCCGTTCCCTACACGGGAATGATTCTCTCCACCAGAGAATCACCCTCCTTACGCTCTGAAGTTTTTGCGTTGGGTATCTCCCAGATCAGCGCCGGTTCACGCACCAACCCCGGCGGTTATCAGGAAAATTCCAGCGACGCTTTCCGCGCCGCACAATTCAATCTCGGCGATACGCGGACACTCGATGAAGTCATCCTGGATATCAGCACCCACGGGCATATTCCCAGTTTCTGCACTGCCTGTTATCGCCTGGGACGCACAGGCAAGGACTTCATGGATCTGGCCAAGCCGGGTTTGATTCAAAAATTCTGCCAGACCAATGCCGTTTTTACGTTTAAAGAATATCTGCTGGATTACGCCAGTCCTGCAACGCGCGAAGAAGGAGAAAAATTAATTCAAAAAATGCTGGATGAAACTTTTAAAACAAAAAGAAAAAAAATGGTTTGCGACCGGCTGCAAAAAATAGAGGATGGCAAAAGAGATGTCTACATCTAAATCCGCAGAAAACGTGATTGGCAAAGCTCACGAGGGTAAGGATTTAAGTCGCAAAGAAATCCTTGAACTACTCACTCTCCTGGTTAAGTGCTCGCCTGAACTTTTCAGCGCCGCCGACAAGGTGAGAAAAGAACAAGTCGGCGATGAAATATTTCTGCGCGGCATAATTGAATTTTCCAACCACTGCGAGCGCAATTGTCTCTACTGCGGTCTGCGCAAAGACAATTCTAACCTCAGTCGTTATCGAATGACCGAAGATGAAATAATCGCCACAGTGGAACAAATTAAAAAAACAGGCGTCCCTACGGTGGTGCTGCAATCCGGTGAAGATTCTTTTTACTCGCAAGACGTTGTCTACCGCCTGATCGAACGAATCCGGAAAGAAACGGATTTAATAATTACCTTGTCCATTGGCGAGCGTCCCTTGGACGATTATCGGGCTTTTCAGCAAGCAGGGGCCAATCGCTATCTGCTCAAACATGAAACGGCATCGAAGGAGCTTTATAAATATTTGCGTCCCGGTTGTGATTGGGAGAACCGCCTAAAATGTCTGCGACATCTGAAAGAACTGGGCTTTGAAACCGGAACGGGAAACATGGTGGGATTACCGGGTCAGACACCGGAGATATTAGCCGATGATCTTCTGATTATGAAATTGTTGGATGCCGACATGCTGGGCATTGGCCCATTTATTGCCCATCCTGATACGCCTCTTGCCGGAATAGATAATGATGATCTCGACACTGTTTTGCGGGTCATAGCTGTCGCCCGTCTTATTACCCGCGACACCAACATTCCGGCAACAACTGCCCTGGCTACTATTCATCCTAAGGGACGGCTTCTGGCGTTGCAGGCTGGAGCTAATGTTGTCATGCCGGATTTTACGCCCGAAAAATATAAAATCCTCTACGATATCTATCCAGGTAGAAAAGATGTTGGTTCAGCAGCAGCCATTATGAGCAATCTGGAAAAGGATTTCCATTCCATCGGCAGAATCGTAAATTACAGAATCGGTCACCGGCAGGTTAAAAGGTAATTAAAGAGCAATTCACAGTATGTAAGCACTTATCGCTTTGTTAACCCTATGTGATTAATTTCCGCTTAACATAGCCATGGTGTTCGATAAAACTTTTTTTGTTTGACATTTATTCAAATTTTGGATAAATCATGCGACAATTTGTTTAACAGTTGCATTTTCTGAATATCACGTATTTACAATATAAGGAGGTATACATGTCTCAAGAGAAAGTTATGAATCGTTGGTACGTAGTTATCGGAGCAGTGCTCATCCAGTTGTGTCTGGGCGCCATCTATGCGTGGTCAGTGTTTACTCCAAAACTGACTGAACCGCTTGAAAAAGGTGGAATGTACGGATTCAGCGCAACACAGGCCGCATGGATTTTTTCAGTCGGCCTTCTCGTTTTTTCAGTGGTAATGATTATTTCGGGTCGAATGATCGCCAAAACAGGTCCAAGAAAACTAGCTTCTCTCGGCGGAATTGTTCTCGGTATTGGATACATTCTTGGTGGTTTTTTTGGACATTCGTTCTTTTCCCAGTTGTTTTTCATAGGCATTATCGGCGGCGCCGGCATCGGACTGGCCTATGTCGTTCCCATTGCTGTGGGCGTTAAGTGGTTTCCCGACAAAAAAGGAATGGTAACCGGCCTTGCCGTTGCCGGTTTCGGCTTTGGCGCCACCATTTGGGTTAAATCGGCCGACTCCTGGTTCGGCCTGCTTAACAATCTTAATTTCTTCGGCCTCGGCGGTGTTCAGAGTGTTTTTCTCCTCTACGGCGTTATTTTTCTTATTGCCGTTCTCTTGGGAAGCATCGTCATGATTGATCCGCCGCAAGGTTATGTCCCGGAAGGCTGGACGCCTCCCAAACCGGTTGCCTCAGGCGCTGTTTCAACTTTAAGCAACTCGGCTCTCGGTATGACCAACTTCGAATCTGGAGAAATGCTAAAAACTCCGCAGTTCTATATGACATGGTTTACCTTCCTATTCTCGGCAATCGCCGGGCTGATGGTTATTTACTGCATTAAGCTTTTCGGCATCGACGCCCTGAAGGTCAGTGGAATGACTGTCGCCGACGCCTCGGCTGCTGCGGGAACCGCCATGGCTCTGTACGCAATCTTCAACGGCCTCGGTCGAATCGTCTGGGGAACTGTCTCCGATAAGCTTGGACGCAAGATGTCCATTTTCCTAATGTGCCTCTTCCAAGGAATCATTATGCTGCTTTTCTACAAAATGGGCAGTACGGCAACCCTATTAACGATAGGTGCCTGTATCATCGGATTTAACTTTGGAGGAAACTTCGCCCTCTTCCCGGCCATCACGGCTGATTATTTCGGAAATAAAAATGTGGGGTTAAATTACGGATTCATATTCGTCTCCTACGGAATCGCCGGCGTTATCGGACCGCAGATCGCCGGATACTTCAAAGACGCTGCCAAAGGCGGTGGAGATCCGTCCATTTGGATAACACCCTTTGTCATTGCAGGAGTCGCCTGTCTCCTCGGTGCAGCCATTACATTGATCTCAAAACCGCCCCAAAAGGCATAACGTGATGTAAAAACAGCCAAGAAAGCAGTCTGATTTTTACTTTAAAAATAAAAGCCCTTTCAGTTAAAAAAACTGAAGGGGCTTTTTTATTTCACCCGTATTTTCAAGCAATCAAAAACATATAGATGCTCAAAGGAGATGATTTGAGATCACAGTTTTTTATAAAGTCTTGACAGACCTGTTTATCCTTTGATATGAATATAAAAGTCAGGTGATGGAGTTCACCTTAGCTTTAACCGCCTTAGTTGCTGATAACTCCTACAGGAAATTAACTTGAAGGAGTTTTTTACGGGAAATATCTCAGATAACATGCCCTTTTCTAATATTCGTAATCTTTTAGAAATTATTGCCTCTGCTTGTGAACGGTTTCAGATGATTTCTCTAAATCGTCAACTGGAGGTCGCACGGGCACTACTTGAGGAAAACCCACCCATTGACGTTGCTGTGATGGGACAATTCAAGGCGGGGAAGAGCTCTTTCTTAAATAGTCTGCTTGGCCAGGACGTTTTGCCTATCGGCGCTATTCCTGTTACTACAGCTATAACCCGCCTACAATATGGGAATAATGAGCGAGCTCTGGTGAGGCATTTTGATGGACGCATAACAGAAGTGCCGCTGACCGATATTGCGGAATTCACATCGGAAGCTGAAAATCCTGGCAATTCAAAAAACGTGGCGATTGTTGATATAGAATTGCCGTCTATGCAAAAATATTCCGGTCTGCGTCTGGTTGATACTCCGGGTTTGGGCAGTGTCTATAAATATCATCAATCCACTTCGGAGCAATGGCTACCGGCAGTCGGCACAGCGCTTTTGGCCGTGAGTTCTGACAGACCTCTGTCTGAACATGATTTGGAACTTATCCGCGAACTGACCAGCCATACGCCCAATATTATTCTTCTGTTGACTAAAGCGGATATTCTTTCGCCGGATCAGCAAAAGGAAGTTGTCTCGTTTTTTCAGGAAACTCTTCAGCGCGAACTTCACCGGGCTTTGCCTGTTTATCTTTATTCAAATAAAAGTAATACAAAAGAATATAAACAACTCGTAGAAGAAAATATCTTCAGAACGATTTGCGCAAACAGGGATTCCGAATTCTCAAGAATTCTAAATCATAAAGTTCGTTCCCTTTCGCAGCAATGCCTCAACTATTTAAGAATTGCTCTCAACGCTTCAATGCAGGCGGATTTGAATCGGGAGAATCTTCGCGAAAAAATTATAAATGAAAAAGTAAATGAAGACCTAATGCGCGATGAGTTGGGTATTATTTCCCGCGAACATCAGCGGCAAACCCGTCCTCTGATAGAAACTTATCTGGAACAATTTAAAGTGCCTTTAACAAAGAAAGTTATAGCAAAACTGCAAACCGAAATAACTTCGTGGAAGGGCAATCTATGGAAACTTGCAAGACATTACGAAGCGTGGGTTTCGGAAACTCTCTCCGAAGAAATGAACGTTATTTCCAAAAACGAACATAAATACTTTCTGGGCACTTTGAAAAAAGCGCACGCGGGCTTTTCGCGGTCACTGGAGGCTTTTTGCAAATTTCTTGGCGACAATATTGAACATGTACTGGGTGTTAAGCTGGCGGCAGTTGATTGGAAAATTGATGTCGTTGAACCAAAACATCCGGACATTTCTTTTGCCAAATCATTTGATATTCATCTTGATTTAATCTGGTTTCTTATTCCGATGTTTTTGTTTCGGCGCGTCTTCGAGCGGCATTTTATTCAAGGCGTTCCGAAAGAAGTGGGAATTAACCTGTCGCGTCTGGCCTACCAGTGGGAAAAGAGCGTCAATAACTCCATTGAAGCGATGCGTGTGCAAGCCATCAACTATATCCACGAGGAACTTTCCACTATCGAAGCGCTGTTATCCCGCACACAAGGACAAACCGATGACATCAAACGGGTGATAGCTCAAATAGAAAAATCATCCGAAAAATTGTAAAAATATAATAACCGAATCTGATACTTCTCGATTATTAAAATACTGACAAGGCAATCAAAAAGTTGAGCTTTAAAAAACAATTAAATTGATAAAATAAACTCCCGATGCTACATTATTTCCCGTAGTATTTTACTGGAAGGAGATCTAGTTTTTATGGAACACACTCATGAAATTGAACAAATGTGCGTAGTCGCCAAAGGCCCGAAAAACGGCCCCGCCCCCATACCTCAAGAGGGCAAATGGACACAGGTGAAAGAAATCAAAGATATTAGCGGTCTTACACATGGTGTCGGGTGGTGTGCGCCGCAGCAGGGAGCATGTAAACTTACCCTGAATGTGAAAAACGGAATCATCGAAGAAGCATTGATTGAATGTATCGGCTGCACCGGCATGACCCATTCCGCCGCGATGGCCGCCGAAATTTTGCCGCATAAAACAATTCTGGAAGCGCTGAATTCCGACCTCGTTTGTGACGCGATAAACGTGGCCATGAGGGAAATTTTTCTCCAAATTGCTTACGGCCGCACTCAGACCGCCTTTTCCGAAGGCGGACTTCCTGTTGGCGCGGGTCTGGAAGATCTGGGCAAGGGACTGCGCAGCGTTATTGCCACCATGTACGGCACCAAAGAGAAAGGTCCCCGTTATCTGGAAATGGCTGAAGGCTATGTTACCGAAATCGGTCTTGACAGCGACAACGAAATTATCGGCTATAAATTCGTTCAACTTGGCGTTATGATGGATAATATCGCCAAAGGAATGGACGCGGCCAACGCGCTTACCAAAGCAACCGGAACTTACGGCCGTTTTACTGAGGCTGTAAAAACAATTAACCCACGTAAAGGATAAGGAGTTAAAAAATGGCTTTATTTGAAGGATACGAAAGAAGAATCAAACAAATCACTCCTTTTCTCGCGAAATATGGAATTTCCTCTTTGGAGGAAGCTGAAAAAATATGCATCGGGAAAGGCGTTGATGTCAGAAAAATTGTAAAGGATATTCAACCCATTTCATTTGAAAACGCGGGATGGGCCTATCTAGTAGGCGCTGCCGCCGCGATTAAAAAAGGGCAAAAAAATGCCGCCGATATCGCCGAAACGCTTGGCGAAGGACTTCAATCTTTCTGCATTCCGGGATCAGTAGCCGACGACCGCAAGGTAGGCGTCGGCCATGGAAATCTCGCTTCCATGCTTCTTAGAGAAGAGACAACCTGTTTCGCTTTCTGCGCGGGACACGAATCATTCGCCGCGGCTGAAGGAGCTATCGGACTTGCCAACTCCGCAAATAAGGCAAGAAAGGTTCCTCTGCGTGTCATCCTTAATGGATTAGGAAAGGATGCGGCTCACATTATAGCCCGTGTGAATGGATTCACCCACGTTGCGACAGCCTTCGATTATAAAACGGGTAAAGTTTCCGTGGTAAAGGAAAAAGCTTATTCCACGGGAAAACGCGCGGCGGTCCGTTGTTATGGCGCCGATGATGTGCGCGAAGGCGTGGCCATCATGCATCTGGAAAGCGTCGATGTCGCCATCACGGGAAATTCCACCAATCCGACTCGTTTCCAGCATCCGGTGATGGGCGTTTACAAAAAAGAACGCCTGCTCGCGGGAAAGAAGTTTTTTTCTGTCGCTTCCGGCGGCGGAACAGGCAGAACGCTTCATCCAGACAACATGGCAGCAGGACCGGCATCTTACGGCATGACCGACACGATGGGACGAATGCATTCCGACGCACAGTTTGCAGGTTCATCGTCGGTTCCCGCCCATGTGGAAATGATGGGATTAATTGGAATGGGGAATAATCCAATGGTCGGCGCATCGGTCGCTGTCGCGGTTGCTGTGGAACAGGCAATGAAATAACCATTATCTATCGAGCAGTACACTGTCCGTTAAATAGAATAGTGTATTGCTTGCATAAACTAAAGACCAACTATTATTCGATTGAATTATGTGGGGATGGAGTTCCCCTGACAAACGCCCGGGCCGGGCTGATAACTCCTATAAAGCGATGATTTGCTACAGTAGGATTTTTCACAAGCTCACGCCATGTCTGAGGGGGTGTTTGTCACATGACTTTTAAGAGCGTACTATTTGAAAGTCTTGAAAACAACTTAAAGAAAGAAACAACTGCAATCCCCGACTTTTTTGTCGATTTAAATCTTGATCAGATTATAGACGCCATAACCGACGGCAAGCAGGAATATAATCTGAAGCCTTTCTTTTACACTTCTTTAAACGACATCGGCACAATCAACTATCGTCAGGCAATATTTCAGGACATTGAAAATAAAACTCTGTTTGGGGCTATAAAATTCTTCGCGCAGAAAATGAACGCAATGCGCTTAGATCTTTTCCTTATAGATAAGCTTCACTATAAATACCATAAAGGGGGATGGTTTTTGGAGGCGGTGGAAAATTATTGTGAAGCTGTTAATTGCCTAGCACACGATTTATCTGTGACAAATTTAAAATCACGTGGCCTTCTGGACTTCCGCGAATATTTGACGAACTATTCCACGACTGATCGTTTTACGTCGCTTCTGGCTGAAACTAAAAAACTAAGAGACGACTTATATTCCATAAAATATTGCGTTCTCATAAAGGACAACTGCGTCAAGGTTAGCAAATACGAATCTGAAATTGATTATAGTCCGGAAGTTGAAAAAACATTTGAAAAATTTAAACAAGGCGCGGTGAAAGATTACAGGGCTAAACTACCCACTGGGTCGGGTATGAATCACGTAGAAGCGCAAATACTGGATTTGGTCGCCAAATTGTATCCCGACATATTTCTGAATCTTGACAACTATTGTGCGAAACACGGCAATTATTTGGATGAAACGATAAATGTTTTTGACCGGGAAATACAATTTTACATAGCCTACATGGAGTATGTTGAAGTACTAAAACGATCTGGATTAAAATTTTGTTATCCGCAAATTTCCAATCAAAGCAAGGAAATCTACGATTACGAATGTTTTGATTTGGCTTTGGCCCATAAACTCATAGCTGAAAAATCATCCATCGTCTGCAATGATTTTTACCTAAAAGATAATGAGCGCATATTTGTAGTATCCGGACCGAACCAGGGCGGTAAAACAACCTTCGCCCGCACCTTCGGGCAATTACATTATCTGGCCAGCTTAGGCTGCCCCGTGCCAGGCAGGAAAGCAAGACTCTTTTTGTTCGACAGTATCTTTACCCATTTTGAAAAAGAAGAGAACATTATAAATCTTCGTGGCAAACTTCAGGATGACCTTTTCAGAATTCACAATATTCTAAACCGCGCCACATCAGACAGCATTATCATAATGAATGAAATTTTTACTTCTACAACATTAAAAGATGCGGTTTTTTTAGGCAAAATGATAATGGAAAGAATAATACAATTGGATTTGCTGGGTGTTTGCGTAACGTTCATAGATGAATTGGCTTCTTTAAGTGAAAAAACCATAAGTATGGTCAGCACTGTCGTTCCCGAAAACCCGATATTGCGAACCTATAAGATTGTAAGAAGTCCTGCTGACGGACTTTCATACGCGATGTCCATTGCCGAAAAGCACCGGCTTACATATCATTGTTTAAGGGAGCGCATAAAAACATGAAGGCTTTTCTCATGTATAAAGATCATGATTTTGACTTACAGCCAAAATTACCGTCGAATGAACAAGCCCTGACACAAGACCTGGAATTAAACACGCTGTTCAACGCCATGGCTCTAAGCAACAACTTTTTATTGGAAGTGGTAAAGAAAGCTGTTTTGTCCGGTTTAAACAATGATCCGGACACAATACTCTATCGCCAAAATATTCTTAAGGATTGCCTGAAAAACCCTTCCATTGTCAGGGATATCTACGATATCGCTGTAGAAGCAATTGAAAGCAAGAGAAAGAGTTGGTATGGTTTTTTAAGTGAACATCCTCACTCCATACTGTATAACGCAAGAAGCGCATTGCAGTTATTTGTTGGCTTTCTTAAAAAACTAAAGAATGTTGCTGATGAACATGCCGATAAGTTTGAATCATCGGGCTTTACGGCGTTTTTGCGACGATTAATAAGGAACTTGATGATGAATTTTTTGTTAACGTCCAAAATCATATAAGGGACCTAAAATTCCGTGACGGAATTTTGATCAGCGCTACGTTGGGAGAAGGAAATAAAGGCGCCGATCACATACTTCGTAAACCAAAAGACAAAAAGCAGAGTTGGATACAGCGGAGCTTTTACGAAATACAGAGTTGGATGGGGCAGATCTTTCTCCAGAAAACGCTCGGTTACACCTTTTATATCAGTGAACGTGATGAAGCTGGCGCCAGGGTGTTGGAGGAATTAAAAGATAAAGGAATCAACCTTGTTGCCAATACGCTTGCCCAGTCCGCCGATCATATTGATAGTTTTTTTAAAATGTTGTGTATCGAATTGGCTTTTTATATCGGTTGCTTGAATTTACGTGAACAACTTGCCCAAATGGGAGAGCCGATATCTTTTCCCTTGCCCGTGGCTTCCAACGAACGCAGACATTCTTTTAAAGGCTTATACGATATTTGTCTGGCTTTAACCATGAAGCAAAAAATTGTGGGCAATGAGGGGAATGCCGATAGTAAAGACCTCGTGATAGTCACCGGCGCCAACCAGGGCGGCAAATCTACTTTTTTGCGAAGCATAGGATTGGTTCAATTGATGATGCAATGCGGCATGTTTGTACCGGCTGAGTCTTTCTGTTCCAATGTCTGCGACGGTCTTTTCACCCACCACAAACGGGAAGAAGACGCTACAATGACTAGCGGAAAACTTGATGAAGAACTCAGCAGAATGAGTGATATCGTAGACAATCTAACGTCAAATTCCATGTTGCTGTTGAATGAATCATTTGCTGCAACGAATGAAAGAGAAAGCGCGGAGATTGCAAGGCAGATAATTAGCGCGTTATTGGAAAAACGCATCAAGATTTTCTTCGTTACGCATGGATATGAATTTGCGCATGGTTTTTATGATAAAAAAATGGAGAACATCATTTTTCTGCGGGCTGAAAGACAAACCGACGGAGGACGAACTTTCAGATTAATTGAAGGAGAACCATTGCAAACCAGCTATGGTGAAGATTTGTATAGGGAGATATTCGGAACAGATTAAACAATCTTGACTTTTAAAAATCTAATTGTTATTAAAATAAAAAATGTGGCGATGGAGTCCGCTGGAATTGCCTTGTGTGGCTAATGACTCCTGCAGAGGTGTTTACATGCTGACGCAGGGGTTAAGAAACATGGTAATTACACGACGGGGAGAAAGTATAATTCTCAGCCAGCCGCATTTTCTTCCGAATAATTCTTTTTTGTATCCCCTAAATCAGCATAGCTTGATGACAATTTTTTTGCATCCGGCATGATAACTAAGTCATGTAAAAAGAATATTGGGGTATAAAATTATGCCATCTCACTTTTTTTGTCCTCATTGCTGGAAAGAAATAAATGCCCAGACTGACTCATGTGAATATTGCGGTTATGATCTTAAAGAATACAAAAATCTTTCTTACGAGGTTAAACTGATTAATGCGCTTAGTCATCCTGTTCGGGAAAACAGAATGATGGCCTCTCAAGTTCTTGGCGATATCAAAAGTAAAAATGCAATACCTGTATTTAAAGAAATTGTAGAAACAAGCGATGATTATTATCTTATAAAGGAAATTTTACTGGCTTTGAAAAAGATTGGAGGTTCCGAGAGTAAGAATGTAATTTCGCACCTCCAGACGCATAAATCAAACCTAGTCAGCCGCGCGGCAAAGAATTTATTGGCAAACAAAATTAAGTAATGTTCTCATGGTTAGAAAATGAGTAGTTCTTCGGAAGAGATATTGAAATTAATTGATGGTTTAAATCATTTGCATGATGGCGAGCGCGCCGTTGATTTACTTGTAGCATGTGGTAAGGAGGCAATCGCTCCGCTCAGAAATTACCTCCTGGAAAGCAAGCCCAGTCACATCTATCAACCACGTCAAAGAGCAGTCAACGCTCTGGCGGATCTTGGCGCCAAAGAAGTCTTGATCGAATATCTTTGCGCGCCGAAATATATAGCAGATCCTGTTATTCGTTTTGGAGAAGAGGCAGTGGAAAACACAGCAGCACGGTTGTTGGCTATTTGGCAGACTGACGACGTTTTCGAGGTTCTTTTACGGATGGCGTATGCGCGAGCATTACCAGGGGTAATTGAAGCTCTCTCTTTGTTTCGGCGGCCGGAGTCCATCCCATTGTTTATCGCAGCTTTGATGGACGATTTTTCCAGAAACGCCGCTGAAAATGCTCTGAAAGTCATGGGTAAACGGGCGAAACCGGCATTAATGAAAGTTCTTAATACACACGACCATTCAGCGGAGGTCGAAAGTCCATCGAACCTGCTACGCCGTAGGAGCGCAATGCGTATTCTGGCAAATCTGCCTGTAACAGCAAAAGATTGGCCAATAATCAAAAAAATGTTCCATGACGATGATCCGGAAATATCAACTTTGGCAATTCGCCTTGCTTTGGACATTGCTGGCCTTGAAGAGAAGAAAACAATAATAGAAAAACTTATAGGGAGAATCCCTTTCGTCAACTGGTGTGTTGACATGGAGATCGAAGATTGTCTCGTTAAACATTATAACGTTGCAAAGAAAGAAATAGAGGAACAAATTTTTAAACGTAAAACGCAACCGATAAAAGAACAAACGTTTGATAGTGTTCTCCAGATATTGCTTGATGTCCAGAAGCGCGCTGGCGTTGCATGAATGGAGTCCTTGGTGTGGTTAATGGGATTGGCGATTTTGTCTCAAGCATTATTGTCGGGCTTTTATGGACTTCCATCGGCGCAATATGGGGTTTTATTTATGCAGCCGTTGTTGGACTTGCAGGAACCATCTTTATGATGCGTACGCCTAATCCAGTTAACCGTGCATAAGGTTATATAGAGGAAGAAACAGTGATTTTTGTCGGCAGGAAAAATGAAACAAGTCATATTATGAGGGAACTGCAACAGGGCAATAATATTGTTTTGGGCGGAAAATATGGCATCGGCCGAACCAGCCTGATTAAGGAGATAGCCTCTTTGCTGCAAGATGGATGGCAATTTATTTTTGTGGATTTCAGCCAGACGCCCGGGAAAATGAGTAAAAAGCTGATGAAAGAATTGCATATCCTCAAGATAAACAAGCAAACAGGCAAGCAGTTCGGCTATAAATCCATGCGCTATCGCATCGCCAATGTTAAATCACCAAAAAGAGAGAAAACAATAATCGTTTTTGACAATATAGCAAAATTAACTCCACAGAAAATAATTTTCCTCCGGCATCTTATTTTGGAGAAACATTTTCAGTTTGTTGCCATTACGGAAAACTTTCTGCCGGCAAATGATTTAATGCTATTGAAGGCGCAACTTTTTCCTGTGGACACAGTTTCACTGGGTCATTTGAAAGATGAAGATGTCATTTCTTTTATTGGTTTACACTCTGAAAAATATCATTTAAACTGGTCAATTGATTATATTTGCAGTTTAGCTGCACTTACCGGCGGCTACCCCTTGGGTATAATCGAAATGATCAAAAACAAAAGAAAGGATGGTGTGTAAAATGACGGACAACAATCTTATCAATGACCATATCAACATTGCCGCAGATATAAAAAAGCGCAGTTGTCCTGTATGTAATTATATCTGGGAGAGAGTTCTTGATTTCTTTTCCCAGTGGATTTACGGTCTGGCCGAAAATGAAGACATTCAAAAGGAAAACGCTGATGCACATGGGCTGTGCCCATTTCATTCATGGCAACTGGTGACGGTCGGCTCACCTCTCGGCATTTCCAAAGGCTATAGCAAACTCATGAGACAGATCGCCAAAGAATTACTTGAAAGCTCTGAAACGCGCGTAAAAGCGGTCGTTTCGCTCAATTCCATGATTAACGCAGCTAAAGGCTGTCGAGTGTGTATTATCATGCGGAAAGAAGAATCTTTCTATATCTCTAAGATGGCGAACTTCTTGACGGTTGAAAAAAATCGTCGACTGTACAGTGCCTCCGGTGGATTGTGCTTGAGACATTTTCAAATCGTGTTGACGGAAATTGTCGACATAGAAGTTGTTCGTTTCCTGATGACGGAAGCGGCTAAACATTTTGCCGAGATTGCCGATGAGATGGACAGCTACAGTTGGAAGATCAAAACGTTGCAGAGAGATCTTTTGACCAAAGCAGAAAAGGATGCCTATTTGCGCGGCATTATTCACGCGGCTGGCGGACAACATATATGCAATCAATTTCAATGATATTTTTATCGCATATATTTTTTCCTTAAAAGGGAGAAACTTAATGAGTGATTTGAATGAAAATCAAAAAAATGATTTATTTATTAGTTTTAGACATATAGATAAACTTTTGTCTGATTTTGAGTGCACCATTGATGTCATAATTCCCCGATTACCCCTGCAGCAATATATTAATGATATTAATTCTGATTTACGTATGATAATTGAAAAAAAATGTGACGTATTACGTCAGGCGATGTGCCGCATTTTAAGAGAAAAAGATATAAGTATCGGCAAGCCTGATAGGAGCGTGTTAAATCAAATCAACGTATCCCTGGTATTCGTAGATATCGCCATAGAAGAACTGCGGCCGAAATATATGAGGGGATATGGAAAATTATCGGATTCAGCAACGGAAGAATTAAATGCGATTGTCACGGAGCTAAAAGAATTATTAAAAGAAATAAAGGCTGATTTGCCGAAATAACGAGAATACAGGGAGGAATAAATGACAGAGCAAGCGGATTGCGTTTTTTGTGACATTGTAGCTGGTAAAGCTAAGGCCTACAAAATTTATGAAGATGAATTATCAATATGTATCCTTGATATTCATCCTTACACCAAAGGACACTGCCTTGTCCTATCAAAGCGACATATTCCCTGGTGGCACGAACTGACTGACGAGGAAAATGCAAGTCTTTTTAAAGTAGCGAAGATTGTTTCTAACAAGATGATGTCGACATTTAATCCAGATTTTATATTTCTTTATGCCCGTGGGCGTAGAATTCCCCATACGCATCTTTTCTTGATTCCTACATATAGTGGAGACGTTTTAGACAGATTCTTCAACGCTCTGGAAAATTTTCAGGAATCGCCTCAAATGCTGGCAAAGTTGAAAGAGCCTGCAGAAATGGAAGAAGCTGTTCGGCTTTTGAAAATTTAGCTGGTCGTGGAGAGATATGGATAATTTAGTGAAACGTCATTTTGTAAATATTTTATTGACAACCGTACGTTCTTTTGTTAAACCACCGGCGCCGTAAAGATTTATTCTCTTTCTCGCGCGGGTGATGGGGTTCACCTTTAATTGCCACTGTTGCTAATAACTCCTGACAAATACTCGATAAGGAGTTATCGCATGGAAAATATCTATCTAGTCGCGGCTTTCTGGTTTTTTGCCGCTGTCTTATCAACCATTCTTGCCAATCGCCTGAAGATCTCAATCGCCTTGATGGAAATCATTGTCGGCGCAACTGCCGGTTATGCGGCCTACAATCTTCATTTAACGGATAACCTTTCGTTAAATGCCGACTGGTTGAAATTTTGCACAGGTGTCGGGGCTATTCTGCTTACGTTTCTTGCCGGCGCCGAATTGAATCCCGATGTCATGAAATCCAAGGTAAAGGAAGTTTCCATAATCGGATTAATAGGATTTTTCGCTCCCTTCACCGGATGTTCATTAATTGCTTATTACCTGATTGGATGGAGTTTGCAGGCGAGTCTGCTCTGCGGCATCGCTCTTTCCACAACATCAATGGCCGTGGTTTACGCCGTCATGCTGGAATATGGATTCAACAAAACCGATTACGGAAAAGGTATATTGGGAGCGTGTTTTGTCAATGATCTCGGAACGGTTATCGGTTTGGGACTGATATTCGCACCTTTCACCTATAAAACAGTGATATTTATTTCAGCAACAATTGTTGTATTAATCGCCCTACCATATGTAACCGATTATTTAATAAAACATTTCGCATACAAAACGGCTGCAATTCGCGCGAAATGGATAATCTTCGTATTATTGTCAATGGGGGTCCTTGCACTTTGGTCGGGAAGCGAACCGGTATTACCGGCTTATCTGATAGGCATGTTAATGGCAAGAACGATGGAAAAAGACGGTCACTTTGTGCGAAGATTAAGAACTTTGACCGTCGGCTTTTTAACACCTTTGTATTTTTTGAGAGCGGGAGCTCTTATGTCCATACCTGCGCTTATTGCCGCCCCCTTGATTTTTATTGTTCTTTTTGCAGGGAAAGTTATTTCCAAAATATTCGGACTATATCCGGCTGTTCATAATTTCAGGGATGATAAAAAAGAAAAATGGTATTACACATTGCTTATGTCCACCGGTCTGACTTTTGGAACTATTTCCGCGCTATTTGGATTATCTCATCATATTATTTCACAAGATCAGTATTCTTATATTGTCGGTGTAGTAATTGCCAGCGCTGTTATACCAACTTTGATAGCTAATAAATTTTTCTTGCCGGAACATTTACTGGAAAAACCAATTTTAGATGATCAGGCGCCTGACGAAAGAGATATTATTAAAAAATTGTAATAAAAAAACTCATCAAATATCTATCGAAAGCATATAATATTCGACCCTTCTTTGAGGATAGAGCGTTTCCATAATCTTTGTGTAACGCTTGAGCTGTTCATCGTATTTTTGCCTGAGACCCCTCATGGAACCGGATTTATAATCAATAATTGTAATGAGATTATCCGATACAATCATTCTATCCACAATACCAAAATTTTCCTTATCCGATATCTGCTGCTCGACATAGAGGTTGCCAGACCGGAACATTACCGGCGAAACATCATTTCTTTGAACGAAGCATACTGCCGCTTCATATTCTTCATTGTTTAGTTCTCCGGCTGGCGGCAGTGTAGTCTGATCAACAACCCTGGCCAGCCAGCGGTGAAGCCTATCACCTCTCATAATGCCGGCTTTGATGTAAGATGATACAAGCGCCGGATCAATCTCGCCGTATTTTTCCGGCTCATCGTTATACTTTGCCGGCATATTGCATATTGCTACTGGTCGCGGTGTTTCCGGCTCGCCGGATGAAATACAGATTTCTTTTCTAGTGCCATCCGGCGCAAAACGTGAAAATGTATCCAGCACGGCCTGATGGACCGGCTTGTAGTTTTCATTGTTTTTTTTCGGCAGAAATACGGTGAGTGTTCGGATGGCCCTTGTCGAGGCGACATAGAACACATTCGCCTTCTCCCGCCGCAGCCGTGCCAGATTTGTTTCGTGCATTTCAATGATATTTCTTGCAACTTCTGATTCACTGGCTCTCAGGAAATCAATTTCTTTGCTCGAAAATTGTACATGACATTTTTCAGATTCCAGATAAAAAGGCGACTCTCTTTCCTCCTCATTCCAGAAAACAAAGACATGCTTGAACTGCAATCCTTTCGTTCCGTGGATGGTGTCCACCTTGATATTTTCACTGTCCTCCGACTCCGGCACCTTCACGCTGTACCGGATGTTGAACATGCGCAAAAGAAAAGCATCCACGTCGGCGCCACCTTCGCTGAAGAAAGCCTGCGCCTCTTCCTGCCAGATATCCAGTATCGTTGCGGGCAGATTCCCGCGCAACAGTTCAATTGCGCAACTAACCGCCATCATCCCGAAAGGCTGGGGAAACTTTTGCGCAAACTCTGCCCTGATATCCGTTATATTTCCGAACATCTCACTGAATAGCGGCAAGGCTGCCATTGTGGCCACAAATCGGGTGTCATCCTCTTTCGCCAAAACACCGTCAATGAAAAACATTACCGCGACACCTTCCTGAGTCGAAAGGAGCTGTCTTCCTTTCACCGCCGCCACGCCAATATTGTCTTTCAGCAGTTCGGCTTCAATCTTCTGTACATGGTTATTGGTCAAAGCCAGCACCGCCATATCTCCCCAGGAACAGCCGTACTCGGCCTTTTTCTTCTTTAGATATTCAACTATCGCAGGATAGAAAGTCTCCTGCGAAGCGCCGTCTTTCTCCAACTCAAAAAGATTCACCTCGGTTACGCCGTCAAAAGATTTAATTTCCTTTGGTGGTTTCTGCGTTTCGGTTTTTTCTTTTCCGGCAAAAATATTTTTTACCAGTTCATTGAAAAAAGAAATCAGCAGAGGTGTGCTGCGATAATTATATTCGAGTGAGCTTTCCGTAATTACTTTGTTCTTGATGTATTTTTCGATAGCCTCTTCCAGAGCCTCGCGATCCGCGCCGCGCCATCCGTAGATCATTTGTTTCCAGTCGCCCACGGCAAAGAAAGACCTTTCGCCGCGCTCACCCCTGCCGGATAAAATTTCATCAATCAGAGGAAGCAATATCTCTATGTCGCCTTTCGAGGTATCCTGAAATTCGTCAATCAGCAGATGTTCCGTCCGGTCAAGTCCCAGCGAAAAGTAATTGCTCATGAGCTTCGGGCGCTCATTCGCTGCCTCACCATCCAGATCAAGAAGGCCTCGCCTGACATCATGGAAAAATATCAATCCTTTTTCGTTCTTTACAGCGTCAGCCGCTTCAAAATATATTTCGCAAAGAAAGGCCACAGCCAGCTCTCGAAGAAGAGCCTTGTTGATAGACAGCTTCTCAGCAGTTTCTCTGTAATCCTTAAAAATCCTGTTCAGTTCTGAATAGGGTTTTTCATCCCACGCTATCTTCTTGCCCAGACTTGTGTAATTTTCCAAATCACAATGAGTTGCTACTGTTTTAGAAATAAAACTATCATAATCGCCCAAATAATTTATACATAACCTGTTCACATTAGGAGTCACCCGATCAGAGAAAGCTTTTGCCTTTTCATCCAGAGATGAAAGTCTGTTTCTCAACACACCATTTTGCTTCATGATATCGTCGAGGTCATTGAGCCTCGCCATATCCAGCAGACAGCGTTCGATGGTCTGTTCATCCGCCAGAGCATCCCAAAGCGTGTCCATGTCCGTCCTTAAAATTCTTGCCGCCACTATTAACTTATCGGCTTTTCCGCTTTGCATGACGTTGTCGCGGAAAAGAACTTCTATCTCTCGCAAGAGTTCTATCTGCGCCTTCTCGTCCGCGAGTTTCGGCGCAAAGCCGGCCGCGGCAAAGAGTCGGTAGAAAAACGAGTCTATCGTCGAATAACCAACACGTCCGGCCTCCATAATCAGCCGCAGGCGCTCCAACAGCGGCAATTCTTTTCTTGATGCTATCTTTTCCATTATCCGGGAGCACATCTCGGTTGTGGCGGCGCGGGTGAAGGTCAGCGCAGTAATGAATTTGCCGCCGATAAATATCCGGTTGAAGACCTCATCGGTGAGCCTTGTTGTTTTTCCCGAACCAGCGGACGCTTTCAGAAGAATACTTTTCATCAGATATTTCCCCGGGCAGTTTTATAATAATCTTCCCTGCCGCATAATGCCTGAAACCGGCAGTATTCACATTCCGAACAATCATGCTCAGGCTGAAGTTCATCGCCGCCGATTATCACGTCCAGGCGCTCCTTAATGGCCAGCATCAGTTCTGGGGCCTTAGCGATTTCTTCAGCAGGAAGCTCTACTTCCCGCTCTTTTGATGGTTCCTTCAGAAAATAAAAGCGCGCGCCTTGAACACCTTTATTAAAGTGCTGATAGATAATAAGCTGCGCCGCGGGATGCAGAACACCTTTTTCTTTAAAGCGATCCAGCACAGTTGATTTCCTGGGAAGTTCGTACTTGACATGTTTTTTTGAATACTTGAAATCAACAACCTCGGTTTGTCCGGCAATCCTGGCCAGCCGATCCGTTCGGCCGGTTATTTTATAACTCCCGGTGATCATCCCTTGGAATTTCTCCTCGCACGATATGGCATTGTCGGCAAAAATTACGCGCTCGCCGGAATTTCTCTCATCCGCGTATATTTCCCGTAATAAAATTTTCGCGTTGAGCATGTAGATATTAATCCCGTCAATGTCTCTCACATCGGCGTTTTCATCATTTTCCCACAATCTGTCAAAAAGCTTCTCCCAATCATCAAACTTTTCTTTTGGTCCGGTCGAGAGCTGATAAAGGAATTTATGAACAAAACTTCCCATCTGCATATTTATTTTTTCATCATCATCCATAAACGCAGGAGGCGCCATCCCGAGAATATATTGATGGTAGAACAAAAACGGACAGGCCAGAATCTTGGTCAGGCTGGAAAACGAATAGGTGAAATCTTTGAGCCTGTTTCTCAGTTTCTCATCAATGACTATCGCGGTCTTTTCTTTGTCTGACCTCGCGGGAAGCAATTCTTTAAACGCAGTTGCCATAATTGGTTTTCCGAATTCCTGCGCCAGCAGACTCATGTAGTAACTCGGTGTTCGCTCCCTTATGGTATCGTTCACCCCTATTATTTTGATTCTGTCGCCCTGCGCCAGAATCTGCCTGAAAACAAGATCCTCATATTCAAACACACTTTTTCGCATCTGTGGGACATGTACCGGATTGATAAAAGGTCCTTCAAAAGGCTGCGAAGGCATAATGCCTGCATCCAGAGAAAGTATCAATCCTCTGCTGAATTTATCTCCTGAAACATGGCCGAAACCGACAACCTGTATCGCTGCTGATCTTTTTCCCGTAACATTGAACTTTTTCGTTTCGATCAGCATTCTCGCGGCATCGGCCAGATTGTGCCCCAGCCGCTCTTTCCAGAAATCAAGGAGCGTGGCAAAAGAGATGACCGTCTCGAACGCCTGGCATTCCTCACGCACGTAATTTTCCCGGTTTTTGGATAATTCCACCGCGCAGATTGTGGCAAACTTTTTAAAATCAGGCATACGGTGTGACCGGCCGGCTTTTTCTATTTCCGCGAGCAGCCTTCTTCCGGCCGAGGTTGTCGAGAGCGGCAGCCAAACGGCAAGATTGACGTCCTTGCCGAAATATCTAAGCGACCTGTTCCAAAGCATCGGTGTGAGCGATTCATCAAGAAGGAATATCATAAGCTGATCTTTGACAGACCGTTCTTTAAGGAACGCGGAAACCTCCAGGATGACAAGGTCAACCAGAGCATTAAGTCCGGCAAGTGAAACCAGCTCAATACCCGCTCCATCTGAAGGCGCTACCCCGCCGCCGAATGACAACACAAGATTTTTTGCCGAATCAAAAGGCAGCTTTTCCGGCCCGGATAAATCGGAACCGAAAAGTGGCTGATCAATAAATAATCGCTCTTTTTTTATCTTTCTGTAGAAGCGCTCTGTCACCGGCGTTATCTCGGGAAGTCCGATAAATAATTCCTTTTCGCCGGGAGTGATCTCTTCGAGCGCCGCTATTTCCAGTTGCGACATGAAGAAATTTAATTTTGCGAGCCACTTTCGAAATGCCTGCGCGGTTTCCAGATATTCTTCGAGTCTGGCCCATTCATCATCGGTAAACCGCTCTGCGCCATAAATCGTATCCCTGCTGATTTTATATTCCGCAAGTTTGGCGATAAGGGGCAAAAGATTTGTGGCGCGCCGGGCAGGATATTGCTCTTCCGGAAATCTCTGGGCAATGAACTGGATAAAGTAAAGCAACTGCTCGTCACCGGGAACAGGCTCAAGTTTCAATCTTTCGCTGCTCTTTCTGGTTATGTAGGAATTAAGACCTTCGACTTGGGGAAGTATGCCGCCAAGCTCGCTGTGGATGAGGTACTGGACAGGATCGATAGCTCTGTCGCTTGCGCAAATGATTGTCCAGGCGGACAGATCGGGATGATCAGAACGCAGAAGCTCGATTATATTTTTAGAATATTGCGACACTTTTCCTCTCCGCGGACATTGTCAAATTTTAATAGCATAATTTTCAAATTATGGTAACAAAGAGAAAAAATATTTTATTACATATTTTATGAGCTATTTCATTAATTCCACCGCAAAATATCATCAGCAGGATTTAAATTCGCTGGGCTGGGAGCTTACTGTCTGCAATTCTCTGGAGCCTATAGATAGCCCCTGTCGTAAAATCCTTTCATCATCCCATTCTTTTGGAGAGCATCTTTACAGTTTCCTTAAAGGTATAATCCCTGTTGATGAACTCCGCACAGTTTTGGAAATAGGCGGCGGCATGGGTTATTTAATGCGTGATCTTCTCACTTTAAATCCACAACTGCGGGCAAGGATGATTGATATCTCCCCCTATCTTCTGGCCAAACAAAAAGAAACTTTGTTATCATTTGATGTTGATTTCGAGCTGGCTGATGTTTTGGCAGTTCCGTCCGCAGCCCTGTACGGTTTTGATCTGGCTATCCTGAACGAAAACCCGGGCGATCTGCCGACATTGGTGACAGAGCATGGGAAGGATGATAATTCAGATCAAAACATTGTCCCTTTTTTGGAAAGATTGGAGTATTTCAACAAAAAATATGATTTGCCGCTGAGTTTGAATGAAAATGAAAACATCAACATCGGCGCCATAGAAATAGTGGAAAAACTTTGTTTAACCGGAATCAAATATATTTATTTAAGCGAGCACAGTTGCGAAGCTGTTGTTCCTGAGCTGATGAAACCCTATGTGTCCTTGCAATCATCCGGCATTCCGGAAATGATTTCTCTGAAAGGCCATAACGAATTTACCGTTAAATTTTCCTACTTGCAGAAAATTGCTGAAATGTTAAATTATAAGACACGACGCGGGGTTTTCGCCGATTTTCTTTCCCTGAATTTGAACAATAAAGTAAAGACGGCACTGCGGCTCACAGCACCGTTTAATGATGAGCAGGAAATAATCCGGCAGTTTGTTTATGACCTTTATAAATATGAATATTTAATTCTAATTAAGGGAGAAGAAAAATGAAAGTAAACATGACTATTATTTTTTTTGCGGCAATTCTTTTTTTATCATTTTCCACCGGCAACGCTTGGGCTTTTCGCTGCGGATCAGGCTTGGTTAGTGAAGGCAACTCCAAGACACAAGTGCTGCTGACTTGCGGCAAGCCGACGTCAAAGGAAAAGTCCTGTGAAAATAGCCAGCGATACACTTCTATAGACAAATACGGTAAAGTCAAAAAGCATAAAAAATGCGGCAAAAAATTAGAGGTCTGGCGCTACAATTGCGGTGATAATGATTTTATTTATAAACTTACCTTCGAAAATGAAAAATTAGCAGATGAAGCTACAGAAGGCCGCGGCAGGGGCAGATCAGATTGCCGAGGAAAATAATTTCTCTGGCTTTGGTGACAAACACATATAAGCGGAGGCTACGAGACGTATGTGCGCCGCGCGGCAGCTGACGCGAAGGGAGATGGACAGATGAAGAAAGATGTCATTCTGCATTGCCGTAACGGCCAAAAGCTTGAGGTCAATCTAGCCCGCCCGTTCCGCTGCGAAGAGAAGGAATTGAAAGTCATTATGGCTGAGGCTGGAGCACAGTTAAATTTTCATTTCGATGAACTTAGCAGCATTTTCTTTCTTAAAGGTTTCTGCCCCGTCAACGTTGTTCCATCCGATGATAACCTGGAAGAGGTGGTGACCATCGACAACACTCATTACCTTATCCATACCGAGACCGCGGGAAAAAATTCTGAAGGCTTTTATAAGGATGCGATCAAGAGGAATATCGGCGTTGAGCAACTGAGGTCGCTGGCGATCGAGGAGGGAATGAGGACACTAAGGATGGACGGCATAATGAAGGTCTTCCGGGGAATTACCGATTATGAGCAGGTGAATAAAGTCTGCCTCTAGCGCACAAAATAAACAGCAGCGATCAAGAGTTCTTAAGTTCAAACTGGAAATAAATATCTTCATCGCCTGATGAAATACTCCTTATCTTTTTCGCAACACTTTTCTTCCCGAACATTTTGATGGCCTTCTGAAAGAAACCCATAATAAGGTACTCGAAATAAAGATGTTTGATTTGAAGTCCGGTGACTTTGAGATGAGCAACATTGTTCTCGAACCGTGTGACAGGTATACCTTCGTCAAAATAGGTCGACCAGAGCCTAGGCAGTACCGACTCAATATACTGCTTTATATCCTTTGTGAGCAAATAAGATTTGTACGGACCTTCCGGTGACAGGGCAAATTGGGCTGCTTGCTTCCCAAACGTCAAGTACTGCATTCTGTCGTTGTTGAAGAATTCCTTACACATCTCGTTAAGAAAAAGTATAAATTTTTCCACTGGAATGGGAGTAACGGACATAATTATATTGCTGAAATATTTGTCCTTCTCTGCCAGATTGGCCATAAATGAATTCCAGCGTTCCTCGCCGAAAACAGCTGTAATAGCAGTTTTTCCAGTAAGAAATACAATGCCTTTTACGTTCATATCAAAACCTCCCTAGAATTCTCATGTCGATTAAATATTGCTTAATATATTTTGTATTGCATTAATATTCAAGTGTAATATTTAGTTTATTAGAATGGAGAAAAATTTCCAGGCCCCTGAGATAGAAACAACAATCCCGTCAGGGTATGAGTTTTTTGTAAAGCCGTCCGGCTTTTTCCGGCAAGGAATATTTTGATGATGATCGCGCCTCCGGCGCGTGAATGCACGTCAAGGCAACAGCTTTTTTCTATTGGCGATCTTTGATCAGCATCGTCGCCGGATCAAGAAGCAAATCGTTTTGTGTGGAATCGGTAGATTTTCCCTTGAGGGATTTAATATATACTTCATCGCCTTTTGCCGCCAGTTGAACAATAACATCGAACAAATCCGCCACATGTAAAAAAGAAAGAGGTAATCCATTTTCCTGCGGCGGTATATGGCGATGGGTATGGACAGTGAACCAAATGCGCATGGAATATTTTCGCGTCAGCCCTTTTAATTGTTCGAGCGACCCGCGACCGGCTTCATCAAATTTAAACCCGTCGATGATTACAGTATGCGGTTTGAAAATATTTTGTTCCATTAAATCGGTCAAACGTTCTTCCAGTTTCGGCGCGCTGAAACCCTCCACTTTGAAAGTCATAATAAAACGATAAGGCTGGATTTTGTCCCAGTGATCCTGGATTTCAGCAGCATCAAAATTTGCGGCGATGTTATGAAATAACTCTTGATACCAAATATCAACTTTGCTCACGGCATCATTCAAACTTACATGCAGCACGGATTGTTCGCGTAACATCGCATTTAAAGCAACCTGAACAAGCAAGGCGGTCTTGCCTACTCCGGCATGAGCTAAAACGGCGCCAAATCCTCCGCTTTGCAAAATATCTTCATTTTCATAACCAAGCTTAATGAGGGGATTACGGTAGATCATTTCTTTTTTTATCATGATAATATCCTTATAATCTAAATGAATAACATTACCTTCCCGTTTCAGGGCGCTGCAGTTTATTAACATATTTCGAATATATTAGGCGGCTGATTTTTTATTTTCAGCTGCTTCCAAGGCGATTTTTTCCGCAATCGACTGCGGCACTTGCCGGTAAATAGCAAATTCCATCGTGAACTGCGCTTTGCCCTGCGTGGCTGAACGCAGGATAGTCGAAAACCCGAACATTTCCGCCAGCGGTACCTGTGATTCAATCACACACATGACATCTTCATCCTGAGAGCCGATAATCATGCCGCGCCGCTGATTTAAAAGTCCCATTACCGAACCTTGAAATTCCGTCGGTGTTTCTACAACTACTTTCATTATCGGCTCGTGAATAACCGGTTTGGCGCGCAGATACGCGTCCTTGAATGCTCCGCGAGCACATGTCTGGAAAGCCATATCAGAAGAATCTACCGCGTGTGAAGCGCCGTCATTGATGACTACCTTCACGCCGGTAATCGGAAATTCCAGTTTCGGACCTTTGGCCATGCTTTGCTTAAATCCTTTTTCACAGGCTGGAATATATTGCGTGGGAATCGCGCCGCCGAAAATTTTATTTTCAAAAACAAAATCGGCATCGCCGATAGGTTCAACATAGCCGGCAATGCGGGCGAATTGGCCTGCGCCGCCGGTTTGTTTTTTATGGGTATAATTGAAATCGGCGCGTTGTGTTATTGTTTCGCGGTAGGCGACGCGGGGATTGCCTGTCGTGACATCAGCGCCGTATTCCCGCCGCATTCTTTCCACATAAATATCCAGATGCAATTCACCCATGCCTTCGATAATTGTATCGCCGGTTTCGTTGTCAACAAAAGTCTTAAAAGTCGGATCTTCCTTGGAGAATCTATTCAAAGCTTTGGCCATAGACAATTGAGATTTGTTGTCTTTAGGCACGATTGCCAGCGATATAACCGGTTTGGGCACATACATTGAAATCATCGTTAAATTTATTCCCGGAGAGGTAAAAGTATCTCCGGAAGAACATTCAATTCCAAATAAGGCGCCGATATATCCGGCTCTCAGATATTCGACATCTTCCATTTGATCGGCATGCATCCGAACAACGCGGCCTACTTTCACCTTCTTACCGTTGCGAATATTGACAATAGTTGATCCTTTCGCCACTGTCCCCTGATAAACGCGAACATAGGTTAATTGCCCATACTGGCCATCTTCCAATTTAAAGGCCAAAGCAACTATCGGCTTTTCTGGATCATTTTCCAGCACAACGAGTTCCTCGTTTTTACCCATATTCATCGCCACATTTTCCACATCGGCAGGACATGGCAAAAGATAATTCACACCGTCCAGCATTGGCTGTATGCCTTTATTTTTATACGCCGAGCCCATGTAAACGGGGGTTATTTTTCTTTCCAATGTGCCTTTACGCAGAGCTTCATAAATCAATTCGGAAGTTATTTCTGTTTCATTCAGAATTGCTTCCGTCAATTCATCGGAAAAAATCGAAGCGGCATCAATTAATTCTTCTCTTTTCGCTTTGGCTTCTTCCACAATATTCTGCGGAATTTCCGCCTCGCGGACAATTTCGCCGTTATCGCCGTCAAAATAAAGCGCCCTCATACTGACCAAATCAACAACGCCGTCGGCTTCATTTTCCAAACCGATAGGCATCTGCATGGCCACGGCATTGTGTCCCAGCTTTGATTTTAATTGGCTGATTACACGGAAAGGATTAGCGCCACTGCGGTCGCATTTATTAATAAAGGCAATGCAGGGAACTTTATATCTTTTCATCTGGCGATCAACTGTGATGGATTGAGACTGAACGCCGCCTACAGCGCACAAAACTAAAATGGCGCCGTCCAAAACACGGAGCGATCTTTCCACTTCTATGGTAAAATCGACATGCCCCGGTGTATCTATTATATTGACCTCATAGCCTTTCCATTCACAATATGTGGCTGCTGAAGCGATTGTAATCCCGCGTTCCTTCTCCAGTTCCATGGAATCCATCGTGGCTCCGACACCATCCTTTCCTTTGACATCATGAATGGCATGAATTCTTTTCGTATAGTAAAGAATTCTCTCGGTAAGCGTGGTTTTGCCGGAATCTATATGCGCGCTTATTCCGATATTGCGAATTTTTTGATCGTCGATCTTCATTACCTTTTTTCCTTTTTTAAATTTTTCACTACAATAAATAATTACTTTTGCTTATCCCTACTCGCTTTGCTTTTAATAGCAGTTTTATTACTACCGTTCGCTTCGCTCAGGGGATAGTTCCGTCAAGCTCTGCTTCAAATCCCTCGTCGCTATGCTCCTGGGATAATTCGACCAACAAGCCCCAGTTCACTTCGTTTCTGATGCTTGGGTCTCATTAACAAAAAAAACCCCACGCTTGTAAGAACCTCTGCAAGATGGGGTATCCACCATAAACGAGCATTTTTGTGAGGTTGGCTTAATACATGCTGTAGCGAAATATGTCAAGTTATTCTTTTTATATGAAAAAATGTAATAAAACTTGTTTCTAAAACTTAAACGTGCTAATTACATATTCACTTTAATTTATTGAATTATAAATGATTTATGATGTTTGAAGAACTAATGCCCCGTCTCTACCGGATTATAATCCCACTGCCCAACAGTCCTCTGAAGGAACTCAATTCATACGTCATCAAAGCCGATGACCGTAATCTTATAATTGATACCGGATTCAACCGGAGTGTCTGTTTTGAAGCCATGCAGGAAGGTTTGCGCGCTCTTGATATTGATTTGTCTAAAACAGATTTCATGCTCACTCACATGCACGCCGACCACATAGGACTGATTTCCAAGCTGGTTACGAAAACAAGCACCGTTTACTTCAGCAGGATCGACGCCAGGGTCTTCGACAAGGACATTAGCTGGCAACCAATGATAGATTACGCGGTAAGCAACGGTTTCCAGCTGGAAGATCTTCTAAAGGCCCTGAAAAACCATCCCGGATTCAAGTATAGCCCGGAAACGATTCCCGAATTCAACCTGCTTGACGACAACGATTTTATTAAGATCGGCGATTACCACCTTAAATGTCTTCTGACACCCGGACATACTGAGGGACATATCTGTCTTTATGAGGAAAAGAAACAGATACTGTTCTCCGGCGACCACATTCTTTACGATATAACGCCTCATATTGAGTCATGGTCATACGAAGTCAACTCTCTCAAAAATTATTTGGAAAGTCTGGAAAAAGTCAGAAATTTACCCGTTAATATTGTCCTTCCCGGACATCGCAATTTCTTTACCGACCTTAAAGGAAGGATAGATGCGTTGAAGAAACATCATCAGAATAGAGTTAATGAAACACTTGAGGTTTTAGGAGTAAATACAATGAACGCCTACGATATTGCCGCTGGAATGACATGGGATATTGATTGCGAAAGTTGGGAACAATTCCCCATCGCCCAGAAATGGTTTGCCGTAGGCGAAGCTATAGCCCATCTACTTTACCTCGAAAGCGAAGGACGGGCCAAACGAAACACCGATCAGAAGGTCGTAACTTTCTCGGCATCCTGAAACTGATATCCTTATTTCAGCGAGTGTCATTAATCCCGTTCGCTTCGCTCAGGAATAGCCCCGTCAAGCTACGCTTGCGGGATCAATTCCATTTACGCTTCAAATTTCGTTACACTCATTTTCAGCGAATGTCATTGATTCAGCTTACTCTTCAAACCTACAGTGACCTTTAGGTTATTCACTGCGTTCGTTTTACCGCGACGTTACGCTACTTGTATAATTCGTCCAGCAAGCTTCAGTGCACTTCGTTTCTGAAGCTTGGGTCTCATTATCAGAGAGCCTCACTATAAAAAAAGCACTCCGCCATGATTTCTCACACACGGAGTGCTCAATTTTTCAGTTTCACGAACAAAAATTAAACAGGTCTGACGTTTTCTGCTTCCAGGCCTTTTTTGCCGTTCGTAACATCAAAACTTACAGTTTGGCCTTCTTTTAACGTCTTGAATCCGTCGGCCTGAATTGCGCTGAAATGCACAAAAACATCGCCGCCGCCTTCTTGCGAAATGAAGCCGTAGCCCTTACTTTCGTTGAACCACTTTACTTTACCTTCTGACATAGCTCTAATCCTCCTTTCTTAAATTTCCAAAAGTCGAATTAGCACGATGACACAACTAAAAAAACCACCAAGACCCTAAAGAACCTGGTGGCTAACCTATGTGCTTTATAATGTCTAAATTCAACTCTTTCCTTCGCATCTTTATTTCTAAATATCCGAAGTTGGAAGGACACTACGGCAATTATGGTTAATAGTCAAGCTTTATTTGTATAAATAAAAGTTCGTGCCGACAATGGTTAGAAGGTATACCACCACTTCCTTATAGAAAGCGAATCGTTAGGATGTTTATGCGCCTTTGAATAATATTCTTCATCAATGTCGACTATATTCCTGTTGTCGACGACGGCCGTATTTTTTTCCATTCACTGCCCACAGGACAAGCCTTCATGCATTCGATGCAAAAATCCACGTCGGTTATCATGGTCTGACCATATTCAATTAAAATGTCACGGCTCTTCAAGTGCCGCATGAGCATTTTCATATAGCCGGGCATTTCTCTAAGTTTCCGGGGAGGGAGTCGTTCAAAACCATATGACCAGTAATTAAAACAGGAATCAACATCATATCTGCCATCTTTGAGCGCTCCCACCGGACAGGATTTTTCACAATTTTTACATTTATCGACGCAAAGGTTGAGATCACGCAAGGAATCAGGCTCCAGTTCCGCCTCGGTAATTATAGCTCCGAGCCGTTGGTGCGGCCCGAAGCGTTCAGTAAGAAGTAGATTCGACCTGCCGATCTGTCCCATACTCGCGCTTACTGCCGCGTGCTTGAGCGACAAGTGCCCGATCACTTTCGTATGGGAAAACTTTTTTTCCGTATCGGGATTGATCTTGTGAATTTCCACCGGTTTGTCCGCCGAAACCGGAAGCGTAAGGTATCCGTTTCTCTCCAGAAGCCGCGATATTTTTTCGCTCACGCTGTCCAGCAGGCGAGATGTCTGCATCTTGTTCCTGGTCCAGAGCTTGATGTGAGGCGAGCATACCGCGCCCATGCTATGAGCCACAGCCATGACAATAACGCTGCGCGCGGTAGGCATCAGCGCGGTGGCGGGACGCGGCGGTCGCGCGCATACCAGCTTTGCCGCATCCGCAATCCCAACCATGTCGATGCCTTCATCATGAAGCATTTTTTTAATGCTTTGGGCATTGATTTCCAATTTAGCAACCTCTATCTAGTGTTTCATATCCTTCATATTATCCGCTGGTTTTTTCGGGTTTGGTTTATTCGAAGCCGGTTTATCCATCATCTTCCCGTGTTTTTTCTCACCTATTTTCATCATGCACATCTTATGCATTTTCTTAAACTGTTCTTCCGTCAAAATAGTCCGAATATCTTTCATTGCTTTTAACATTTCCAAATGCTGGGCGGTTTTTATATCTCCAATTTTCTTAACCGTGTCGCCGGCCTTATCCAAATCAAAATCTTTTACTTCCATTATTTCCATAAGTTCGATTTCTGCAATCTTCAGATCGGCTTTTGATCGTATCTGGCTTTTTTGCAGTTCCCTGTGTATAGGTTTTATCTTTATCATCTGGTCATCGGTAAGCCCCATATGGTGCTCATGTTCTATGCACATCATATCGCCGCCCATCATGTCCATATGATCCATTTCCATCATCCGTCCATGCCCTTCCCCATGACCCTTCATGGGCATATCCATTTGTGCAAAAGCGGGCACAGCAAAAACAACCGTCAACAACAATGCAAATACTATTTTTTTCATAACTTCCTCCTGTTTGTCTGATTGGAAATTGTTTATTCCGAAGGCCCCACACCTTTAAGGGTCTTATCTGTAGTGTATCATGCAACCGCCGTCATCGGCAAGTAAAACGAATTTCTACCACCTTTGTCATTACCCGACAAGTAAACTGGGTCATAATTAATATTTTTTTATCATTCCGTCCAGCATTCGCTGGATAGACTCCAGCGCAGCGCGACGATGAGCCTGCCCCGTGCTTGACACGGGGGAATCTAGTGTTTTCAGCAAGTTCTGGATGCCGGTTTTCACCGGCATGACAGTATTGATAGCATTTTCTGCTATTACAACACAGTCTGACGACCGGGCAAGCCGGTTTAAAAAACTTCTTGCCTTCTCTGTAATTACCAATTGCAAGGTGGTAATTAACAGGTAAATTGGTATCAGGACATCTTAATAGCAACCGCCCCGGCGATGATAAGGGCAATCGATAGGCCGCGAATCCAATTAACGCGCTCTTTTAGAATGAAGATGGAAAATACCGTGCCGAATAGAATTGATGTTTCGCGCAGGGCGGCCACAAGAACGACAGGCGCCAGCGTCATAGTCCAAAGCGTTATTCCGTAAGAGCCGAAGGTGCAGGCGCCGCCGATAAGGCTTTTTTCCCAATCCTTTGCCATCCGGTAAAATACCTGACGGCCTTCAATAAACGGAACGGCAAGAAAGAAAAACAAAGTTAACAGAAAAAGCTTCCAGCCGGTATAACTGAAAGCATTACCGGAGGCAAACCGCACATGAGCGGATAAACAAGGATCATATCTCCTTTACCAGAATCGGTGCTTCGTATTTACTATACTTAACTACAACCGCATGCAATTTCCCCTGCATGCAATTTCCCCTTGACAGAACCCCTTCCACCCTTCTAATCTCACAACCGTATTATTTCTAATACAGAGCAAAAAAGAAGGGACATCTGTGCCACGGTGCGGTTTGAGGTACATAGAGCATGAGCATGTGCGGTAGAAGCATCGAAAATATCTCCGAAAACAAAATCGGAGACCATCATCATAGCCGCAAAGCGGCCTTCAGCAGCAACAGGGAGTTCTATTTCCCAAAGCTGCTGCTTCTGTTGCTGTTGCTCATCCTGCTGTTACCCGTTTCCTCAGTGGCCGAAAACCTTACCTGCAGCCGCCTACCTATGCTGATGGAAGGGTTCCTGGACAACCACTACGCGATGCGGAATATGACCGGGGAGATCGAGACTCACGCCATCGACCAGATGATCAAGAGTCTTGACCCCTCAAAAACGCTTCTTTATGAGTCCGATTTGAAAAGACTAAAGCCGGCTCTGCGAGGCGTGTTTGAAATCATGCAAGCAGGCGACTGTACGGCGCTTCAGCAAGTTTATGATATGCTCGTTGCACGGGCGCGGGAGAACGAGGCCATTGTCAAAAAGATTCTGGGGCCGAACTATCGACTCGACGAGACGGTGGAGCTGAACGTCAACCTGAACAAGCGCTCCTATGTGAAGGCGACGGCGGAAAAGAGTGAGCTTCTGAGAAAGATCGTGCAATTCCAGATCGAAAACGAACTGCTGGCAGGCGTCGATTTGGCGGAAGCTAAGAATCAGCAGATTCATCATTATGAGCTGCAGACGATGCGTGTAGTCGAACGCAATCCTGAAAAGCTCATTACGAGCGCCGCCGAGGCTTTCGCCCTGGCCCTGGATCCGCATACGAGATACCTATCCCCCGAAAACCTTGAGAACCTTCAGATTCAGATACAGCTTTCCCTGGAGGGGATTGGAGCCACCCTCAGCAGCGATAATGGCTTTACCGTCATTGAGGAGTTGATCCCCGGGGGAGGCGCCGAACGCTCGGGCCTACTGAAGCCGAAGGACAAGATCATCGCCGTGGCCCAGGAAGGGGAAAAGCCCGTTAACGTCATCGACATGGACCTGCGCGACGTTGTCGAAATGATCCGCGGCAAGAAAGGCACGAAGGTAACCCTGACAATCCTGCGGCATGCAGAACACACGAACCGTTTCAACGTCACTATCACACGTAACAAGATTGACCTCAAGGAACAGGAGGCCAAGATCGATTACGAGACACGGACAGTGGACGGCAGACAGTACCGCTTCGGCGTTATCGATCTCCCTTCCTTCTACGGCGACGAGAAGGAAAACATATCCTGCTATGAAGACGTGAAAAACCTTCTCGCGGAAGCCAAACGTCAGCATGTCGATGGGATCGTACTGGATCTGTCGCGCAACGGGGGAGGACTTCTTATGGAGGCTGTGCGCCTTGCCGGTCTTTTTCTTGGCAAGGGCGGAGTCGTGGCGATCAAGGACAACAGCGAACAGGTGACGATTCTTGCCAATGGTTCTGCCGCAGCAGGGACGGAAGACGATAAGCGCAAAGTGATTACGTTCCCCGCGGAAGATCCCAGCGCGCTCTATACGGGCCCCCTCGTCGTGCTGACGAGCCGCATGAGTGCATCGGCCAGCGAGATCGTTGCGGGCGCTCTCAAAGACTACCATCGCGCTGTGATAGTAGGGTCGGACCATACCTTTGGCAAGGGATCCGTGCAGGCACTGACACCACTACCCTTAGATCTTGGCGGCATGACAGTCACCACGGCGCTATACTTCCTGCCCGGCGGCAATTCTACACAGAAGATGGGCGTGGAAGCTAATGTGCGGCTGCCTGTCTGGTTCATTCTCGAAGATGTTGGTGAAACAGAGCTGGATTATCCGCTTCCGGCTCAGGCGATCAAACCCTTCCTCGGCGTGACGGGAAATGCTGCGCTACTCTGGAAACCTGTGGAGCAGCCCCTGCTCGCGAAGCTAGCAGCAAGATCCAATGCTCGAGTCGCCAAAGACGCAAAGTTTGCCGAGATTATAAAGAACAACAAAGAGGCCGCCGGAAAGAAGGGCATTATCCGACTCGCCGACTTGCGCAAGGAGATTGAAAAGGAAGGCGGCGGCAAGGAGAAGGAGATGCCGACCGAGCTTAAACAGAAAGCCATGGATCAGAATGCTCCCTTTGTGAACGAGAGCGTCAACGTGCTACTCGATATGGTGACGCTGGGGTTAGCCCTGCATGTGCCGCCGGCACTGCACGCCGAGGCAGGTATGCCTAGAAGTTGAACGTATGACCGGATGATAAGCAGCTAGGGGCACGCGCATTTCAACTTATAATAAGCCGAACATTGTTGGCGAAAAAGATTTTCAGTTAATGGAAAAATACAGAGTGGAATTGGGCAAGCAGTTTTGTCGCCGTTGCGAGTATTGTCAGCCTTGTCCGCAAGGAGTCATGATTACGCCGGCGATGGGTTACAAGATAGTGGTTTCTCGCATGTCACCAAAAGTTGCAGTTTAATTTTGCCGACCCGCAATGGAAAGTGTGAAGCAATGCACAGAGTGTGGAGAATGCCTGGAACGTTGTCCTTATGAACTGCCGATTCAGGAAATGTTAAAAGCGAATTATGATCTGTATGAACAACATCGCGCTTAGTTAAACAAATAATGAAACACTGTGCCAACATTCTATACAGGCAATATGAAAATGATGAAAGGTATTCCGATAAAAAGAAGCCATTGAAAAAACTTTCGCAGAAGCTTTAAAATAAGTCTCAACAAAATAACACAAGGAGCTCACTATGAAAAATGTCGATTATATGAAAGTTGCCGAGAACAGTATCAACAGTATCAAAAAAGGTGCTTTCTTAACCGTGAAAGCAGGCAATGACCTTAACACCATGACCATCGGCTGGGCAACCTTCGGGGTTATCTGGAGCAAGCCGATCATGACGGTAGCAGTCAGGTTGAGCCGACATACTTTTGGGATTATCGAAAAAGCCAAGGATTTTACAGTTTCAGTTCCCAAGGAAAACATGCAGGAGGAGATTGCCTTCTGTGGCTCAAAATCAGGCCGGGACGTCGACAAGTTTAAAACGTGCAAATTAGAAATAATGAACGGCAGAATGGTTACTTCGCCAGTCATTAACACCAAAGGACGCCATTACGAGTGTAAGATTGTCTACAAGTCAGCGATGAACCCTGCTAATCTTGATAAGGATTATGATACCCTTTATCCCCAAAAGGATTACCACACCCTCTACTTCGGTGAAATATTGGCCTGCTACGAAACAGACTGATACTCGTCGGATATTGATTAAATCCAGTATTTAAATCAATCAGCGGGTCTATATATATTATAAGCGAGACTTGATTTGGCAAGGAAAATCTTACTAACAAATGCAAAAAAAATAAGGAGTATCTGATCATGAAGGTCATTGCATTCAACGGAAGCCCGAGAAAAAAATGGAATACAGCAACGTTATTGAAGCATGCCCTTGATGGTGCAGCGTCCAAGGGAGCTGAGACTGAACTAATACATCTTTACGATTATAATTACAAAGGCTGCATAAGTTGTTTTGCCTGTAAGCTTAAAAACGGTAAAAGCTATGGTAGATGTGCGGTTAAAGATGATTTGAAACCTATTTTAAACAAGGTTCATGACGCTTATGCTATTATTCTTGGCTCACCCATTTATTTCGGCATGCCTACAGGTGTTATAAGATCCTTCATGGAAAGACTGCTGTTCCAATACCTTATTTATGATGAAAATCACTCCTTTCTTTTTAAAAGAAGTATTCCAACCGGGCTGATTTATACCATGAATGTTGAACAAAGCCTTATTGAAGACATGGGTTATGACAGAACACTCATGGGTATAGAAATGACATTTAAAAGATGTTTTGGAACAGCTGAAACACTTGTGGTCACGGATACATATCAGTTTGATGACTATTCCAAATATGAGACATCAGGCTTGAATGAGGCAAGAAAGGCACAGAGGAAGTTAAAGGTTTTCCCGGAAGATTGCCGGAAGGTTTTTGAAATGGGTGTTAGGTTTGCAGGTTAAACGCCTAATTTTACAGAGGTCAGAAACATCTCTCTGCAAAGAAAGGGGAATTGACAATGTTGTATAGAAAAATGAAGAAAAATGGCGACTCTCTTTCGATTCTGGGATTTGGTGCCATGCGTCTTGCCCAGAAAGATCAAAAGATAGATGAAGAGCGGGCGACCCGGCAAATACGAAGTGCGATTGACCAAGGAGTGAATTATGTGGACACCGCCTGGCCTTATCATGGGGGAGAAAGCGAATTGTTTCTGGGGCGAGCCCTAGATAGAGGATATAGGGAAAAAGTACGTTTGGCCACAAAACTACCCTCCTGGCTGATAAAATCAAGGGAAGAAATGGACAGATATCTGGAGGCCCAGTTAAAGAAACTAAATACCAACCGCATTGACTATTATCTGCTTCATGGCTTGAACGGAGTTCTCTGGGATTTGTTGAAATCCTTAAATGCATTGGATTTTCTGGAGAAGGCGAAAAAGGATGGACGGATTGTCAATGCCGGATTTTCCTTTCATGGCGTTTGGGATGATTTCCGAAGCATTGTAGATTACTACGACTGGGAATTTTGCCAGATTCAATACAACTACCTCGATACGGAGAATCAGGCGGGCAAGAAGGGACTTATGTATGCGGCGTCCAAAGGATTGGGAGTAATTGTCATGGAACCCTTGCGGGGCGGCGATCTAGGCAGGCCATCTCCTCCTTCTGCTGTGGCTGCCGTATGGGATACAAGTGGACAAAAAAGATCTCCGGTTGAATGGGCGTTGCGCTGGGTTTGGAACCACCCTGAGGTTACGGTTGTGCTTTCGGGAATGAATGAGGAGTCACATATTGCTGAAAACATCGCTATTGCCGAGAATGCTCATCCAAATTCTCTTTCGGAGAGTGAGTTGCAGCTTATTGAAAAAGTGTCACAGACTTATCGTAAAATAATGAAAGTAGGCTGTACCGGCTGCGGTTATTGCCAGCCTTGCCCTGCCGGTGTTTTAATTCCCCATTGTTTTGAAATCTATAACAATATGCATATGTACAACACAACTGCCGAGGCTCCATTCATGTACGTTATGAGAACGTGCGGCGCTCTAACCGGACAGCCGGGTTACGCTTCTCAATGCACTCAGTGTGAGGAATGCCTGGAAAAATGCCCGCAACAAATTGATATTCCCACTTTGCTGGAAAAGGTAGCCGCGGAATTGGAGGGACCCCATGTTGCGCAGATGGAACAAATGGTGAGGCAACATCTTTTTAAATCCATCGATTCCTGACAAAATCATCTTTGCCGCACTGTAAACTAACTATTGGAGGTACTTGATTATGAAAATTTTTTTGAAAAGAAAAGTGAAGTTTGTAGTTTCAATTATTCTGATAGGTTTTTTCATTAATTTAATTGCCTGCGGGACAATCATGTATCCTGAGAGAAAAGGACAGAGAGAAGGAAGGCTTGACCCCTCGATCGTAATTCTTGATGCTGTCGGACTGCTTTTCTTTCTCATTCCCGGAGTAATCGCATTTGCGGTAGATTTCGATAACGGCTGCATCTATCTGCCTGGCGGGAAACATTCTACTAAAACAACCAATGATATCAAGATTGTCAGATTCAATCCTCGCAGCACGTCACCCAGTGATCTGGCCAGATTAATAGAACAAAATGTCGGCAAGAAAATCGCGTTTAATGATAAGAAAATGCTAGTGTATAGCTTGGATGAAACGAAAGACGCACGGACATTAGTCTTAAATGCAAATCCTTGAGGGAGTAGTTATTGACGTGTAAAGGAGACGACAAAATGAAAAAGTTACTTTTGAGAACATTGTTTTTGGCGTTGGTACTTGTATTACCTGTTCCAACGATGGCAGGTGTAGATATAGGCATTAACATTTCTCTGCCTCCGTCCATCGTATTTGCAGGACCACCGGAGATGGTAGTGCTGCCGGAAACGAATGTCTACGTAGTCCCTGACTCAGATGTGGACATCTTTTTCTACGGTGGTTGGTGGTGGCGTCCATGGGAAGGACGCTGGTATCGCTCGCATTACTACAATTCAGGCTGGGGTTACTATCAAAGCGTTCCATCTTTTTATGCAGGCATACCTTCGGACTGGAGGAATGACTACAGAGAACATTGTTGGAGAGGGCATCAGTGGAACTACCAACGAATACCTCAGCAACAAGTTCAACGGAACTGGAAGGGATGGGAAAGCAGTAAGCATTGGGAGAAGCAAAACACCTGGAGTGTCCAGGGTTTGAAACCCCAAACGCGATCACAACAGCCATCTCACGCGGTCCAACCAAAATCTCAGACAAGACAACAATCACGAGAAGTCCAGACACAGCAACCCCGGACGAAACAGCAGAGGCAGGTTCAGCAGCAAAGACAGCCTCAGATACAGCAGCAAAAGCAACGGCAGTATCAAGGAAAACATGAAAAAGGGGAAGTAGAACATGGAAAATAGGATGACAAAAAATTAAAAAATGTTATCCTCCGTAATAGCTGTCGGTTAGAATAACAATGCCATAATCGCCGCTGTCAGTATGATTTTTGAATGAAGAGTAGTGGGATGTAGAACAATAATCAAGGGGACATCGACACTACCCGTGACGTTAGGGAAATGCTAGATTACAACCAGTGGAGCCCCTCCGGCAGGAGCCGGAGGCTCCTTTCCAAAACGCGACATCCCGCGAGTGGCAGAAAGCATTCAACCCCCAGCGGGAACTGGAGGCTTTCTGCAGCGGGGTAAAAAACACTATTCACACTGTGAGATTTTATTGACATACAGGAATGAACTTTCTATAGTTCAAGCATTAAGAATCAATATCTCATCAAAATAAACCTGAACCTTTCTGGATTTTACAGGCAGATTAAAAAGGACGAATAAAGGCGATGACTTCATTTAATTAAAAAATCGGATAACGATTTGCGTTAGCATAACAAATAAAAAAAATAGAAAAGGTGGATTTCTGCCTGAAATATTAAAAAATAAAAGAATTGTGGGAGAAAACTAATGAAGAAAAAAATGATCGTAAGTATGATGATGTTGGCAATGATGTTATTGTGTGTGGTAGCGGCAAATGCAGAATCTGATATTGAGAAAAAATTGAAGGAGTCTTTCCCCGACATTGCTTTTGATTCAGTTAAGGAATCGCCGGTTAAAGGAATTTATGAAGTTACGGAAGGAAGAAATATTTATTATTTTGCACCTAAGGAAAGAATTATCATCTCCGGACAGATGTTCGATAAAACAAAGAAGAATCTTACCTTTGACCGGATACAGGAAGTCTCCGCTCTATTTGAAAAAAAAATAGCTCTAAAAGCTAAAGACCTTTCTTTGGAAAAGGCAGTTAAAACCGGCAACGGAAAACATATCGTAATAGAATTTACAGATCCCGATTGTCCTTTTTGTCGTAATGCAGCTAAATTCTTCGAATCACGTACAGATGTAACAAAATATACTTTTTTCATTCCATTACCGATGCATCCTGATGCTCCCAATAAGGTGCGCTATATCCTTTGTCAAAATGATAGAGCCAAGGCTCTTGATGAAGTGATGAAAGGTAAAATCGATGGTCAGAAGTACGAAACATGCACAAATCCCGAAGTTGACGACCTGATTAAGTTGCATAAGTCCGAAGGAGCAAAGATGTACGTCTCATCTACGCCGTTTTTTATAATTGACGGTAAAGTAGTTACTGGCGCCGATATTCCCAAAATCGAAAAGATACTACTTGGCGAGAAAGTTGCCGGGGAGAAATAATAGCGGCTGCTTATTCGCACGTTAGCACCTTTAAAGCGGTAATCTTTAAACAAATTTAAATTGACGATTATTGGAAAAGCGGGTATTTTTTACGCATGTTTATGCTAAAACTGGATACTTGTTACCCATATTTATGTCTTGTAAAGAAGCTTAATGATCGCTTAAAAATTATAATAACATATTGATTCAGTATGTTACACCTTAAATGATACGACTGGCATATCCTTTGCTCTAATATTATATAAGATTGATATAAAACACATAAAAAGAAAAGGATTGGTAAACAACAAAAAAACCATTCTTTTATGATTATGGTTTACTTGACGCTAAACTAAGAAGGAGGACACAAATGATGATGTCAATTTGTAAGATAATTACAGAAAAAAATATATCAAAACGTTGGTTTGCAAGAATAAGCCTTCGGCTTTTGCTTCTCTTATTAATTTTTTCTCTGGCCGCTTGTTACCCTGCGACGTATCGCGAGGTTCCGAATGCAAGCCAAAGCCCGAAGACTCCCATGACTCAGGTTTATTTTTATCCGAAAGAAGGACAGACGACCGAACAGCAATCGCGGGATCACTATGAATGTTACAACTGGGCGGTTCAACAGACCGGCTTCGATCCTAGCCAGTCATCCATCCCGCCCGAACAACGCGTGAAAGTTGTCCCAATGCCGCCGCCCGGAAATGATACTGCAGTGCTGGCCATTACCGGCGCGGTGCTGGGCGCGTTAATAGCAGGACCGAGGCACGCGGGAGCTGGCGCGTTGATCGGTGCAGGAAGCGGAGCCATTGTAGGCGCTGCATCTGATGCTTCCAGGGAGCAGAATGCCCAGCAGTTGGAAGAAGCTTATGTCAATCGCGATCAGGCGCTGGATGCCCGTTATGAGGCAAAGGCAAGTGACTTCCGGCATGCAATGTCAGCTTGCCTAGAAGGCCGCGGCTATAGTGTGCAATAAGGAATATTAATATTTTAGATTTGATTTTATGGAGGTAATAACCATGTCATATATTAGAAATAGAAATAAATATTTTATTATCGGGCTTATGCTGGCAACATTGTCAGGAATGATAATGTTCGGATTTATACAGGTGGCAAGCGCGGAGGAACATGGTTCCGGTTCCGGCCATCACATGGATTCACGTTATGGCCATAACCATGCTTACCCGGCACGCGGTCAGCACTTTGATAGACTGCCAAGCGGTTACCGGATGGTGACTTATGGCCATTCAAGATACTATTTCCATGATGGTGTCTGGTACCGCCCGTTCGGTGGTGGTTTTATTGTCGACTTTCCTCCATTTGGTCTGGTAGTTCCTTTTCTACCTCTTTACTACACGTCGCTTTGGGTAGGCGGTATTCCTTACTATTATGCCAACGACACATATTACACCCAAACCGCAGGCGGCTATGTGGTTGTTGAACCGCCGAAGGGTGATGTCACTCAGGCACCACCGGCGACAACAGGAACAGGACAGTTGTTCATCTATCCCCGCAATGGCCAAAACGATCAGCAACAGGCGAAAGATCGTTACGAGTGCCATAGCTGGGCTGTGAGTCAGACACATTATGACCCGACTCAGCCGGCACCTGCTAATGGCATGCCAGAAACACAGTTGAACCAGATGCGTGCAGACTATAACCGTGCGATGGGTGCCTGTCTAGACGGTCGTGGGTATACCGTGAAGTAGCTACCACAATGCTGCCCGGATAAATAGACAGCTGTGTCTGCTAATGGTCTCTGATAAGAGATTGCTTCAAAAAGAATGAAATTGCAGCGCAGCCGTGAGATCAGGCAGATAATGGAGATTCCTAATCTCAACCGTTAAGCTTTAATACGGAAAGAAACAGGTATGGTCGACTCAAAAGAATGAGCGAACACGCCAGGTTTGCCCAAGAAATTGGAAGCACACTTGAGCATGTTTATGTCCCCTTAGCTGAATTCGTAGCCGACGCGGCAGAAGGTGGTAGATCTGTAAACTAGAGATAATTATGAGACGAAGAGTTATAGTAACAATCCTGATAGTTATTGGACTCGCTGTGATCAGTGGCGTTGGTGTGTGGTCATTCTTGTCCAAGGGTAAGAATGTGCCGGCATTTCGCACGGTACCGGTGAAACGAGGTGATCTGGTGGCTACAATCAGCGCAACGGGCACGATCGAGCCGGAGGTCGTAGTGGACGTGGGTGCTCAAGTTTCGGGGTTAATTAGCACCTTCGGCAAGGACAAATACGGGAAAGCGATTGATTACGGCTCGGTCGTGGATGTGGGCACAGTACTGGCCAAAATTGATGCTTCACTCTACGTTGCCGCCGTGGATACTGCTAAGGCTCAGGTGCAGCAGGCTGAGGCCAATAAAATCAGCGCCATCGCCAACGTTCTCCAGATGAAAGCGAAATTGCTGGATGCCCAGCAGGACTGGAATCGGGCTCAGAAACTTGGTCCGTCCGATGCGTTGGCACAGACTGCCTACGATCAGTACAAAGCCAATTACGAAGTAGCCAAGGCCAACCTTGCGGCGGCCGATGCCGCTGTGGAACAAGCGAAAGCAGCGGTGGCACAAGCCAAAGCCAGCCTCGCCACCGCACAGATCAATCTCAATTACTGTACCATAAAGTCGCCGGTCAAGGGAGTGATTGTTGACCGGAGGGTTAACATCGGCCAGACAGTTGTTTCCAGCCTGAGTGCGTCAAGCCTGTTTCTCATTGCGAAAGATCTCAAGCGCATCCAAGTTTGGGTGTCGGTCAACGAAGCCGACATAGGCAACGTTGCTAAAGACCAGCCGGTGGAGTTCACCGTGGACGCGCTTCCTAATCAAGTGTTCCAGGGCCAGGTCGGCAAAATTCGGCTCAATGCAACAATGACGCAAAACGTTGTAACTTACACCGTCGAAGTCAATACCAATAATGACGATGGTAAACTGCTGCCTTATCTAACAGCCAACGCCCAGTTCATGATCGGCCGCGGGAAAGGTGTGCTGCTGATACCGAATGCAGCCCTGCGTTGGTCGCCGAGGCCCAAACAGATTACACCGGAATATCGTCAAACGCCACATGCACATGATGGTTCCCGGAGCCGAGGTGATAGCGGTGGTCCTGACACCGTTGCGAAACCACAAGTGCGTGGAACTATTTGGGTCGAGCAAGGAAAGTTCGTCCGGCCTGTCCACGTGAAAACCGGATTGACGGATGGCATAGTGACAGAGATTGAAGGCAACGATGTGACCGAGGGCATGCGCATAGTCATCGGCGAGGCAACACAAGAAACTACAGATGTACCGAATACTGAACGCAGTCCGTTCACACCCCAAGTGGGGCGGGGGCAGCGCCAAGGACAGACTGGATCGAGCAGTCCCGGTAATGAACGGTAATATTAGTGAAATAGCGGCCCATTTATGGAATTGATTGAACTGCGAGATATACATAAGACCTATTATCTCGGTGAGGTTGACCTGCCGGTGCTCAAGGGCGTGTCGCTGAACATTGCTCGCGGCGAATTAGTGGCGTTGATGGGTGCCAGCGGCTCCGGCAAAAGCACGCTGATGAATATCCTCGGTTGTTTGGATCACCCGACTTCCGGAGAGTACTGGCTGGACGGCCACGAGATTACCTGGCTCACCGCCACGGAAAGGGCCCGGTTGCGAAACCGGGTAATCGGTTTTGTTTTCCAAAGCTTCAACTTGTTGCCGCGTACCACTGCATTGGAAAACGTTCTGATGCCGCTGACCTATACGAAGGAGAACCTCAGTGAACATCAAAAGAAGCAGCGCGCCACTGAGTTACTTAGGAAAGTTGGTTTGGCAGATCGCATTGATCACCAGCCGTCCCAACTTTCCGGCGGCGAACAGCAGCGCGTGGCTATCGCCCGATCGCTGGTCAACCATCCGCGGGTGCTTCTGGCGGACGAGCCGACCGGCAACCTTGATTCACGCACCAGCGAGGAAATTCTCGAGATGTTTCAGCAGTTCAACAGCGTCGATGGCATCACGGTCATTCTCGTTACCCACGATCCCAGCGTGGCAAAACACGCCCAACGGGCCATTCATATCAAGGATGGCCTAATAAGCGGTACGGGACAACCGGGACATGAAGGTGTTGTATGAGATTATACAGCACTGTTAAAACAGCCTTCAGCGCACTTGGACGCAATGTGATGCGCACTTTGCTCACCACGCTGGGTATCGTCATCGGTGTCGGAGCGGTAATAACCATGATGGAGATTGGCAACGGAACAACTATCGCCATCCAACGCACCATGGCCAGTATAGGTGCTAACACCATCGTGATCGTGCCGGGTGCAGTCAGCATCAGCGGTGTCAACCAAGGATCCGGCAGCAGAATGACGCTGACGCCGCAAGATGCGGATGCAATCATTAAAGAGTGCCCCGCTGTCAGAAATGTGGCGCCGATCGTGCGCGCACGCACGCAGATAGTGTATGGCAACCGCAACTGGGTGCCGACGTATGTCTATGGCACCACTCCATCGTTTCTGGATGTCCGGGAATGGAACGATCTGGACAAGGGTGACGCGTTCACCGAGCATGATGTTCGCAACTCCAGCAAAGTGTGCATAATAGGTCAGACGATCGTCAGCGAATTGTTCGACGGGCAGTCGCCCATCGGCAAAGAAATTCGTATCCGGAATGTTGATTTCAAAGTCATCGGTGTTTTGCAGAAAAAAGGCGCGAACGTAATGGGCATGGACCAGGATGATATCCTGCTGGCGCCGTGGACGACAATAAAATATCGCGTGGTCGCTTCCTCACTAACCAATGCCAATCAGAGCACTACGAACACAGCGAACACTACCGAAGTCAATACACTCAACCAAATTTATCCGAACATCCAGCAAAATCTCTATTATGTTCCGACGGCCTCAGAGCTGGCCGACGCGCCGCAACCGATCCGTTTCGCCAATGTTGACCAGATACTGACCGCTGCGTTGTCGGCCATCCAGATTCCCTTTGCTATCGAGCAGATAACCACGCTGCTGCGCGAACGGCACCACCTTCGTGCCACCGATGTGAATGATTTCAACGTACGTGACATGACCGAGATTGCCAAGGCGATGAGTTCGACAACGGAGTTGATAACCAAACTGCTTTTGTGCGTGGCAATGATCTCGCTGGTGGTAGGAGGCGTAGGCATCATGAACATCATGCTCGTTTCGGTCACCGAACGAACGCGTGAGATCGGCCTGCGTATGGCGGTCGGCGCCGAACCGGGTGACATCCTGCGGCAGTTTTTGACAGAGGCGATTGTGCTATGCCTGCTTGGTGGCACTTTGGGCATTGTGCTTGGTCGCGGCAGTTCATACCTTGTATCCTCAGTGTTGCATTGGCCAACGGCAGTTTCAGTGGGCGCAATAGTGGCTGCCGTCATCGTTTCGGCCAGTGTGGGCGTTATTTTCGGCTTCTACCCGGCATGGAAAGCATCGAGGCTTGATCCCATCGATGCGCTTCGGTATGAGTGAGGTGGAACTGATGCATACGCACAATCAACGTTGTTACGTTTCTATCTTTGCGTCGGCCGTTTGTTTAGCCGTGCTGACAGTAAGTGGATGTATGGTCGGTCCAGATTATCATCCACCATCAACGACAGTCCCCGCCGAGTGGGTCGGTGTGACGAAGACACCAATTACGCAACCGTCAATAGCTAATACGCAGTCGGCCGACCTTACTAATTGGTGGCGGCAATTCAACGATCCGATATTGAGCTCCCTTGTCGAGGAAGCGGTAAGAACGAACCTCGACCTGCAAATTGCCAAGGCGAGGTTACGTCAGGCCCGCGCCATGCGGGGCGTGGCCGTCGGTAGTTTATGGCCGGGAGTTACAGCCTCCGGCGGTTACCAGAAATTCCACGATGCGACCACTACGCCAGACAATCAGCATTGGCAAGATCTTTATCAAGCCGGTTTGGACGCCGTGTGGGAACTCGACTTGTTTGGTGGCCTGCGCCGCAATGTGGAATCGGCCAATGCCAATATCCAGGCCGCAATTGAAAATATCCGTGACGTGCAGGTCAGCGTCACTGCTGAAGTGGCACTCAATTACATTCAGCTCCGCGGCTACCAGCAAGAGATTGTAATCGCGCAAAACAATTTAAAAGCCCAGAAACACACCGCTGAAATTACTCGTAAACTATTTAATGTGGGCTTCGATAGTGGGCTCGACGTCGCCAACGCCGACTCTGCCGTCGCTACGACCGAGTCTCAAATCCCGGTCTTTGAAACCGCCGCGCAGCAATCCATCTATGCATTGAGCGTGCTGTTAGCCCGGATGCCGGCGGAATTGTTGAAACAATTATCTCCAACGACTAACCTGCCTGGCGTGCCTGCACAGGTGCCCGTCGGTTTGCCGTCAGACTTGCTGCGCCGCCGACCCGACATACGCGAAGCGGAGGCTCAATTGCATGCCGCTACCGCACAAATCGGTGTCGCTATAGCTGACTTCTTTCCAACTTTTTCATTAACCGGTACGATGAACTGGAATAACAACCTGCTGCGCACGTGGTGGACCGATGCCAGCCGTTCGTATTCTTTCGGCCCATCGGTGACTTGGCCCATATTCCAGGGCGGTGCGATTGTGTCCAATGTACATTTACAGGAGGCGCTGCGAGATCAGGCATTCATCACGTACCAAGAAACAGTCCTGGCAGCGTTTCAGGATGTGGAAAATGCGTTGATTGCGTTTGCCAAGGAACAGCAACACCGCAAGGCGCTTAATGATGCCGTTGTTGCCAACCGCAAGGCCGTGGACTTGTCATTGCAACTTTATACTGAAGGCATGACCGATTATCTCAACGTGCTCAATGCTCAAAGTTCTCTCTACGCGTCCGAAGACGCGTTGGTACAGAGCGAACGTAATATAGCCACCGATCTCATCGCTCTCTACAAAGCCTTAGGCGGCGGTTAGAAATCAAGGATATAAGTTACGATGCGCTTAACAGCTTGCTTCGTGTGACTGAAAAAATCAATTAGCAGATCATCTAAAGCATGAGATTTAATAAAATGCTTAGAAGAATATTACCCCTCTTCTGCAACTGCTTCATCGACATCCTTCGTAACCGCTTCATCGATGATAGCGGATTTCATAGCCCCGGAGTGGTGCCTGGGGCTATGAAGTCTTGCAGCCACAAACATTACGCATTTGATCTAATTCAAAAAAAGAGGCAGTAGTTGTAAAAAAGATATATCTCGTAAGTAAATGAGGAAATCTGATATGAAAAAAAATGTTTGTATGATTGCAGGATTTATCCTGATGAGTTTTGTTCTGATAAATATCAATAGCTATGCCGCTGACAGCAAAATTGGTTTTGTCAATCTACAGGAAATAATGCTCAACACGAATGCAGGCAAAAAAGCAGGTGAAGAATTCAAGAAATTATATGACAAGAAGCATGAAGGAATTGCTGCGGCGGAAAACGAACTGAAAAAACTCAAGGACGAATTAGATATACAGGGTCCAATCATGACTGAAACCACCCTCCAGGAAAAAGGAACTATCTATCAAAGAAAGTTACGCGATTATCAACTATTGATTGAGGATTCAAACAGAGAAATGAAATTGCGGGATGAAGAAATCGGTAGTAAACTTCTTCCCCCAATTATGAAGGTCGTACGCAAAATAGCCGAAAAAGAAAAATATACTTTAGTAATCGACGTTGCCAGTATGCCGTTGCCCTATTATGCAAAAGAAAATGATTTCAGCAAAAAAGTAATAGAAGAAGTTAATAATCTTCCTAACATCGAGAAATAGGTGTTTCGTGATTAAAGAAAATTTCAGCAAATAATTTCTCACTGACTAATGTGAACTTTGAACTGTTTAGCTAGCTTTGAAAAACTCCATAAACCTTTTACGATTGCATTATGATTTTCACTCGTCGGTATAGTAGGTGCCATTGATTACTTGACAGGTTATGAGATAGCATTATCATTTTTCTATCTGATTCCTATTGCTCATAATTAAAAGTGGCTGAACTCCAACTTTACTTGTGATACAAGCATTGGCGGTAGGTCGCTATGGTAAATAAAATAAATATAAGACCCGACAGACAGAAACTGATTGTTTATCTCGTTCTTATTGTTGTTACCTTAGCTGTTTTCTGGAAGATGAATCAATTTGACTTCATCAGTTTTGACGATAAAACTTATGTAACAGAAAACCTTCATATCCAGTCCGGGATCACGCTGCACGGATTTCTTTGGGCTTTCAGCACAAGATATAACGACTTATGGCACCCTCTGGTATGGCTTTCCTTCATGGTTGATTATCAACTCCATGGCTTGAATGCCGGGGGTTATCATCTGACCAACCTTATCCTGCATGTCATGAGCGCTTTGCTTTTATTCTGGCTTTTTAACCGCATGACCGGGGCGATCTGGCGCAGTGCCTTTGTCGCGGCTCTTTTCGCTCTTCACCCTCTTCATGTGGAATCGGTTGCCTGGATTGCTGAACGCAAAGATGTTTTGAGCGCGTTTTTCTGGATGCTGACTCTTTGTCTATATGTTTATTACACAGAAAAACCGGTTATAAAAAGATATCTGCTGGTTCTTTTATGTTTTTCCTGCGCATTGATGAGCAAGCCCATGGTTATCACTTTGCCTATTGTGATGATCCTTCTGGATTACTGGCCGCTTGACCGTCTTCAGTCGCGGAAAATTGTAAAAACTGTGCCGGAAGTTATATCTGTTTCCACAGATAAAGAAAAAAAGAAGAACAAATTTAAAAAAGAAGCTCTGAAGAAAAATATATCTCCATCCCATGACCGGAAATTATCAGAAACTAAGATTGCGGGAATAATTCCATTATGGCAACTGTTGGAGAAAATACCTTTTTTTATTCTTTCAGCAATTCTTGTTATCATAACACTTTATATTCCGGAGAATACTGATATGCCGGATATTCCTTATTCAAAACAGTTTCCTTTTATTTCCCGGCTAGCCAACGCGCCTGTTGCCTTTGTTACTTATCTGGAAAAAACATTCTGGCCTCATGACATGGCTGTTTTCTATCCTTTTTCAGAGCAAATTCCCCTTTGGCACGTCTTTGGGGCATCTTTACTGATTCTTGTTATCACCACTGCCATAATTGTAATGGTGAAACGCCTGCCATATCTGTTTGCCGGATGGATGTGGTTTTCGATAGCTATTGCCCCGGTCATTGGAATCATTCAGATATCAACAGCAGCGCCATACGCGATGGCCGACCGCTATCATTATCTGCCTTCTATCGGCCTTGCAGTTATGATGGCATGGGGAATACCAGTTTTTATTAAAAGAGAAGAAATAAGAAAAAAGGTTATATTTCCGGTAGGAATAATATTTCTGGTGGTTCTATCGTTTATATCTTGGAATCAATGCGGTTACTGGAAAAACAGCATCATACTTTTTGATCACACTTTGAAAGTTACTGATAACAATTGGCTCGCTTATAATAACAGGGGTGTTGCCTATAACGACCTCGGCAATTACAGGCAGGCGATTGAAGATTGTAACAGGGCAATCGAGATCGGATCAGATTATACAGCCTATATTAACCGGGGTGCTGCCTATAACGGCCTCGGCAATTACAGACAAGCGATTGAAGATTGTGACGGGGCTATCAAAATCAAGCCGTATAATGCAGAGGCGTATATTAACAGAGGTAATGCCTATGGGGGTCTCGGCAATTACGGACAGGCGATTGGGGACTATAACGAGGCAATCCGACTGAAAGCTAATTCTGATATAACCTACTACGGCAGGGGGACTCTTTATGCCAAAAATGGTCAGTATCAACTGGCCATTGAGGATTTCAATAAGGCAATTGGCCTGAATCCTGGTTATATGAAAGCTTACAACAACAGAGGTTTTGTTTATCTAAATCATGGCGACAACATATCCGGCTGTCGCGACGCGCGAAAAGCATGTGAATTGGGAAATTGCAAATTGTTAGAATGGGCTAACGGCAAGGGATGGTGCCTTTGATTTGGGAGGTTACTCTAAAACTGATTACAATGATAATCCTCTAACAACTGTCTATTAATGAAACTAAGGTGCAAGAAATAATTCAGCCGGTTCGGAAATCAGATTTTTATTGATAACTTTCTGTAGTCCTCAAATCATCAACCGTAATTAAGATGCAAGATTTCAATTCGTAATAAACATCAATACCGCTATTGCATTAATGATGAATGGTGCTTATATTATAAATATGAGATACTGCGATACTCGTATTGAGTCTATAAAGACTCTGTTCTACTGGAAGTTAACAAAAAAGAAGTCACAGAGTCTTTATGGTGATTATCACCTGTAAAAGACAAAGAATTAGAATGATGGACTCCAGTTAAAAGACGAGACGACATATGTGGGTCTCGGTTTTTTTTGCCAAAGGAATCATAAATGGAAAAGAAAGCAGAATATCAACTCACTACATCTGTGAATGAAGGAATGTTTGAAATTATAATGACAGGCAAGGTAACAGCGATCAGCATTGAAAAGCTGTATAATGAAGTTACTGCTGTCATAAAAGCAAATGGCGTACAGAACCTGTTAGTGGATATCCGTGCTGTAGAGGGACGTTTCAGGATTGCAGAAACGTATTTGTATGTCAGAAGTTCCCTTCCTGACAGACCGAGAGTGGATAATGCCCTTGTAGATGTCCCAGAGAATGCGAACTTTTTATCGTTTTATGAGGATACAGCAATTAATGCCGGTTTGTCAGTCAAAGGTTTTACCGATATAGATGCTGCGAGAACTTGGCAAATGATAAGGGCAAAACAGCAAATGGTAACATTACTCTCTTTCAACCAGTAATCCTTAATCTTGACAACTACCCTCTATTGAAACTTCGTAAGTGAAATCAACAATTCTGACGATTTTGGAATTGTATTTTTATTTCTTACTTCCTAACAAACAAATCGTTGACCTCAATTTCATATGGATGCCTTCGGTTATCTAGTCCGGCATGGAATAACCTATCATGCCGTATTCCGCCGCTGGCCCGGTGATGTCATATATGCCCACGCCGATTTGCATTATGGTTTCACTTGCCCTTAAGCCATCAAGCAGGTCGTTTGCTCATTTCAGACGATTAATATCTTCTAATGTACAAATTTATAACTATTTAACTCTCAACCATTCCTGGGATCTTCCAAACAAACTAATGCCAATATATCCACGAGCGGTTAATACGTCGTCCTTGACCCACATTTTACATTTATATATATCGCCTGAATCAGGGTCCAGGATTGTTCCACCTGCGTATTCAATGCCTAATTCCTTATCTACATTTACGGTTTTTTTCATGTCTTTCAAAATGATCATGCCAATGAGCGGCTTATTTTTAAAATCTCCTGTGCATTTATTACAAACCTTATCAGGAGGATCAATCAGGAGTTTGGTAATCTTACCGAAGTATACGCCATTATTCTCGAATATTTCGATATAGGATGTCGTCTTCCCTTTATTCGGACCTTCATCATCTATCGTCTTCCATGTTCCGATAATCGTACTCTCAGCTTTTGCGTTAGTATTAAAAAAAACAACGACAAACAAAAGAATTATAACACCTGCTAAAATTTTTTTCATGATGTCTATACCTCCTCTGAAAGAGCTTTTTTGAAAAACAATTTAACTTCTTAATAAGCATAGGGTGAATTGTTTCACCCCGCTTCCACGCACCGAATTTGTATTGCCAATTATTTTACGAAAAAAATTTATTGACTTTATAGTTTAACTATATTAATTTAATATCATTAAATTAATATTTATACTAGGTTTTTTAAAAAAGCAAGTTTTTTTCAAAAGGCGGGGCATACAAGAAAAGGTTGGCAGATAATTAGGCTTACTTGCGCATCGTGAATGCAAGTTTTTATAATATCATCAATAATAAATACAGGAGGATCAGTAAAATGGAGCAGTCAGGCATTAAGATTTACGGCTATAGATGGGTAGTGCTTTTGGTGTACTTTCTCGTCAACGCGTTAATGCAGCTACAGTGGATCATCTTTGCACCCATAACCAGCGAAGCGGTCGCATTTTACAATGTACCCGCCTTGCAAATCGACCTACTTTCTTTGATCTTTATGATTGTCTATATTGCGATATCTTTTCCGGCATCATATATAATCGACACATGGGGCATCAGGATCGGGATCGGGATCGGCGCCGCGCTTATGGGGATTTTCGGATTCATGAAAGGATTTTACGGTGCCAACTACAATATGATTGTCATCGCTCAAATCGGAATTGCTGTTGGACAGCCATTCATTCTTAATTCTGTCACCAAAGTAGGTGTTCGTTGGTTTCCTCTACATGAGCGGGCGACCCAGGCAGGCATCTCCGTTCTGGCCCAATTTGTAGGAATTATTATTGCGATGGTGCTTACGCCACTCCTTTTCAAAATGTACGGTATGGAAAAGATGCTGATGATTTACGGAATTGTCACACTTGCCGGCGCCGTGATCTTTATCCTGTTCAACAGAGAACATCCCCCCACGCCACCCTGTCCCCCCGGCCATGACGAAAGGATTTCGGTATTCGCTGGCCTGAAACATATATTGAAGCAGATGGATATGATTTATCTTATCATCGTGTTCTTCATCGCGCTGGGAATTTTTAATGCGGTCACGACATGGATCGAGCAAATTGTCAGCCCGCGCGGCTTCACTATAAACCAAGCCGGGATCGCTGGAGCGCTTATGATGATCGGCGGAATAATCGGCGCCTCCATCTTGCCGCCTCTTTCCGATAAATTGCGTAAAAGAAAACTTTTCATAGTCATCACGATAATCGGCGCTGTTCCCGGAATCGCCGGACTAACCTTCGCCGGTAGTTACTGGCTGCTTCTTGCGTCATGCCTTATATTTGGTTTTTTTCTTATGGCGGGCGCCCCCATATGCTTCCAGTACGGCGCCGAGATATGCTATCCGGCGCCAGAGGCCACCTCTCAGGGATTGCTTCTCCTTGCCGGACAGATTTCTGGAATCATCTTTATCTTCGGCATGGACATCTTGACGGCGGCTGGTGCTTCAAAAACGCCCGCTATGCTCGTCTTCATAGCGTTCATGATAGTGAATGTGTTTCTCATTTTGAAACTCAAGGAATCCAAGATGGTTAAGACTGATGATATTTAAAAGTCTGATTTTGTACAAAAATATTATATTTTAAAATTAATGTTTAAAAAGAGGTCCTAAATTATGCCCAAAATAACCAGAAGTGTTGAAGAAGTTGATGCAGTTCGTGAACGAATACTTGATTGCGCCCTTAAAATACTCGTAAAAAACGGATACGAAAGTCTATCCATGGCCAAGCTTGGTTCCAAAATGAATATGACTGCAGCAAATATCTATAACTACTATGCCAGCAAGGATGCGCTCCTTATCGCTATACATAAAAAGACCTATGCAATGTTGTACAATGAAATCCGTAATGCCGTGAAAAAGTCAGATACACCTTCACAGCGATTTCGGAATATGGTTAACGCTTTTGTGGAATTCGGCACTCATAACGTCAATATTTACGATGTTATGTTTAACAGATTGATAAAACAATACAGTGATTATATCGGCACTCCTCTGGAAGAGTTATCCAGTAATGAATTTCATAACTCACGTAAGACACTTACTTTTGCCGTCAAGATAATTCGTGAGTATATTGAAACGAGGCCGGACTTAAAGACTGCTGATCCGGAATTTTTGGCAATTCAAAGCATCAGCGCACTGCATGGTGTAATTTCACTGCACAACAGTAGATCTCTGCATCAAGTTGTAGATGACCCGGAAATAGTTCTGAAAAAGATCGTCAATAACATAATACGTTCAATCACTGAATGAGTTGCCTGTTGATCCGGCAGCTTCTCATAAAGTATTTAAAATGAGTTTCTCCGTAATACATTTATATAATCAGGAGGTTTGTTCATGGAAAACAAAAACAAGTATATTCTGGCGGTTGATCTGGGCACATCCGGTCCCAAGACCGCCTTAGTTTCCGTTTATGGAGAAGTTGTCGGCAGCGAATTCAAGGATACACCCATCATTCTGCTGCCCGGCGGTGGAGCGGAACAGGATCCGGAAGGATGGTGGAGCGCCATTATGTCCACCTCCAAAAAATTACTTGGTAAAGGTCTCGTTTCACCTGAAGATATTGTTGCCGTGAGTGTAACATCTCAATGGGCCGGCACCGTCGCGCTAGACCTGGACGGTAACCATTTGATGAATGCCATTATTTGGATGGATTGCAGGGGTTCCGAGGCAGTAAAGGAAATACTAAAAGGCCCCCTCAAGATCGAGGGCTATCCCCTGTTTAAGTTTATGACCTGGTTGAAACTGACGGGAGGAGCTCCAGCGCTGTCCGGAAAGGATCCGATCTGCCATATTCTGTGGATAAAAAAGAATTGCCCGGACATATATAATAAAACCTATAAATTTCTCGAGCCCAAAGATTATATTAACTTACGTTTTACGGGGAAATTCGCAGCCACATATGATTCGATCGTACCTCACTGGGTTACCGACAATCGCGACCCCTCTCATGTGGTATATCATGATAAGCTTCTGAAAATGGCTGGCATTGAGCGTGCAAAGCTGCCGGACCTGATCCAGGCCATGGACATACTTGGTCCGTTGAAAAAAGAAGTAGCTGCTCAACTGGGTTTGAAACCCGGCACACCTGTCATCGGTGGAACACCAGATGTGCCGTCAGCTGGTGTTGGTTCGGGTGCGGTCAGAGACTACGAAGGCCATCTTTATATTGGCACTTCATCCTGGCTCTCTGCCCATGTTCCCTTCAAGAAGACTGATATCTTCCACAGTATAGGGTCTTTCCCCAGTCCAATTCCCGGCCGTTACCTTATCCTTAGTGAACAGGAATGCGCCGGCAAATGCCTGACCTGGATGAGAGATAATGTTCTGTATCACAAAGATGAACTGATGATGGAGGAAAATGCCCCGGACATCTTCAAGGTACTGGATAAAATCGTGGCGCGAGTGCCGGCCGGTGCCAACAACGTTATATTCACCCCCTGGCTTTATGGAGAACGCTCGCCTGTGGACGACTGTCATATCCGCGCTTCGCTATTCAACCTTTCACTGGAAAATAATCGGGGAGACATTCTCAGGGCTGTTTTTGAAGGCGTGGCTTTCAACTCAAAATGGCTGCTCGGACCTGTAGAAAAATTAATGGGTAGGCCATTCCAACACATCAATTTTATCGGCGGCGGCGCCAATTCGGATGTCTGGTCGCAAATAATTGCCGATGTGCTTGACAGAAAAATCCGACAGGTCAAGGGCCCGATCTATTCCAATGCCCGTGGTGCGGCATTTCTTGCTTCCATGTCCCTCAAATACATCACTTTAGAGGACATTCCCCAATACATCAAAATAAAGGCGGAATATACACCCAATCCAGACAATAGAAAAATATATGATGAGGTATTTGCTGAATTCTTAAATCACTACAAAACTCAGAAAAAAGCATGCGCGCGGATGAATAAACAGGCACCCGGTGTATGCGCGCTACCAACATAGTCGCAGTGAAGAATTAGGAGGATACGATTCTATGGAATATGCGGAAATAATGAAAAGAAAAGACTTAATATTGTCCCGACCGGCGCAACCTATCCCAAAGGACAAACTGAATTCCGAGCATAAGCGTTACGCGGAACGCTGCAAACGGTCGATAGAGATTTTCGAGAAGGCCAAGGCGATGATTCCCGGCGGCGTCGAACACAACCTGAGCCAGAACAAACCTTTTCCTCTGGCGATGGACCGTGCCAAAGGTTACAAGATCTGGGATGTGGATGGCAATGAGTATATAGACTACCTCATGTGCGGAGCGCCTATCATCCTCGGTCATAGTTACGAACCGTTGGACGAAAAAATTATCGAAATCATCAAGGAAAAGGGGCCGGCCAGCGGCTTAACTTCGGAATATGAGCTTTTGGCTGCCCAAGAAATAATTAACCATATGCCCAGTGTGGAAATGGTGCGCTTTCTCCAATCCGGCACCGAAGCTGATATGGCCGCCATCAGAATCGCCCGGGCTTTTACCGGCAAACTCAAAATCATCAAGATCGGCGGCAGTTACCACGGGTGGTCCGATCAGATGGTTTACTCGATTCATATTCCCGGTACCGGATCGCTTGAATCCAAAGGAATCCCGTCAGATTGCTTTGTCCATATTGTTGACGTGCCACCCAATGACTTTGAGGCTTTGGAGAAGGCATTTAAAGATAATCAGGATAAGGGCGGGGTTGCCGGCGTTATGGTCGAGCCGATCGGCGGTGAGTCCGGCGCGCATCCGGTTCATCCGGAATGGAATAAGACAATCCGTAAGCTGTGCGACCAGTATGGGTCCCTGATGATTTTTGATGAAGTGGTGACCGGCTTCAGACTGGATATGGGCGGCGCCCAGAAGTTATACAACATCATGCCGGATCTTACGGTACTGGGCAAGATCATCACGCACGGTTATCCCTCATCGGGCGCGGTAGCAGGAAGAAAAGATGTGATGAACGCCTGTTCCGGTAGTTTGGGTGATAAGGTCTTCATGGGCGGCACACTGGCGGCCAATCCCATTTCCATGGCAGCTTGTTATTATGCATTGAGATACATGGTAGAACAAGACGCAGTGGCGAAGGCGACCGCCCACGCCAACAGGTTAACCAAGGCTCTTAATGATCTTTACGCGACACGTCCTGACCTGGGATTCTTTGTCTATAATTTCGGACCGATCATCCATTATATGACTACTGCGTTCTTGTCCTTCAACCTGACTCAACCGGACGCATTCACGCAGATTCTCACAAGGAAACAAGTCGCGGATGATTACCAGGTGGTGACGATGGCTCACGGATTGTGTACCCTAGCCGGAACCCGTATGTACACTTGCATGCAGCACGATGACGAAGCGCTGAAAAAGATCCTGGAGATATGGGAGTACCTGCTTTCGTTAATTCCCAAAAGTTAAAAAACACAAACCAACTAATTATTAAGGAGCAATTTATGAAAAAGAAGAAAGACTCGATTTGCATAAAAGAAGACATCGATACATTCGCGGATAAACCCATTACGATACCAGAGAGTATCGACATGGAAAATCATTTGATTGCCACCTACTGGGTCCAGATGGACAAGGCGTGGGACGCGTCGGTAATGAGTCAGGTGATCGCCATCGAACAGACCACCGGAACCTGGACACCGGTTCCGGGAGAAACCCCGGAAATACGCGCCAAGCATGTGGCTAAGGTCATTGGCGTGTACGAGGCGCCTTACTATGAATACGGCGTGCCTACGGACGTCATGGCCCGCCAGTATATTATCCAGATGGCCTTCCCCTCCGTCAATGTTGAGGACCAACTCCCCATGATGCTAACCGCATTGGTCGGAAACATCTCCATGGTGCCCAATTTAAAGCTTCTGGACATTAGGCTCCCCAAGGCAACTCTGGACCAGTATAACGGTCCCAGGTTCGGAACCGACGGATGGTGGACCGCGCTGGGTCTAAAGAAGGGGCGACCGCTCCTCAATAACATGATTAAGCCCTGCAGCGGCTACCCGCTGGAAGTGGGAGTTGAGCTTTTCCGTCAGGCGGCGCTGGGCGGATGCGATGTCATCAAGGATGATGAGCTTATTGCCAACATGCGCTACAACGACGCGGTAAAAAGGGTCAAGGCCTACATGAAGGTTGAAAAGGAAGTGTACGAAAAGACCGGCGAGCACACGCTCTATACCGTGAATGTCACCGACCGCCTGCCGCGGATGTTCGATCTGGCGAAACGGTGCATTGACGCGGGAGCCAACGCGATGATGGTCAACTATCTCGCAGTCGGACCCGAGGCGATGCGCGCCCTGGCCGATGATCCGCATATCAACGTACCGATTCTGGCCCACATGGATGTGGCGGGCGCGTTTTTCATGTCTCCGTACCAGGGGATATCGTCTCCCATAATTTTCGGTAAGATTGCACGGCTTTGCGGTGCGGACTCCATCGTACTTCCCTTCTCCATGGGCGGGAAGGCAATGTACATGCACGAACGGTTCATGGCCACGACGCGGAACCTGATTTATCCGATGGGGAACCTCAAACCCACAATGCCCATGCCGTCGGGTGGCATCACACCAAACAATGTGCAGGATATCGTGAACGCGCTGGGTATGGACATCATGATCGGGTCCGGCGGTGGTATTCATGCTCATCCCAAAGGACCTAAAGCCGGAGCACGTGCTTTGCGGCAAGCTATCGATGCAGCAATTAAAGGCATTAAATTGGAAGAATATGCCAAAGAACATGAAGAACTCGGTATAGCATTAGGGGTCTGGGGCAAAAAAACCGATTTCAAAATATAGATCAAATTAAAAATAATTCTCTTAAGCCGGTGCGGGTTACTGATAAGATCCGCCCGGCTATAGATGTTGATGCCGAAAAGATTTATTTTATACCATTTCATTTTTAAAGGATGTAAACTGTGGATTACTACCTGCATGACGATCCGCGAATGCCTCTAGCCTGGGCACCGTGGTTCTCTCATGAATACATTAATTACTTTTCTGTCCAAGCCATGGACAGGATTGTGACCCTGCCGCAGGTTCAGATAAAACCGAAGCCTGATTTCAACAATAAAAACTGGCCTATCGGTCCAAAGCATATCGATTTATATAAGGAAAGTTACAGAGAATATAGAAAACTTTCTCCGCTATGGTCTTTTGCTTATGACGAGCGCAATGGTGAATACAGCATTGACCCCTCCGAGAATAAAACCATTGAGCCATGGAAGATACTTGTTATTTACAGCACGGAACCTGATCTTAATCCGGATTGTGATCTCTATCTCCATAAGAATCAGAAAACCACCGGCGGATCTCACGGCTGGCGGCACATGCAATTCAAGGCACTGGGCATGAAGTTCGGGATAGCAACCGAATCTGTTCATATACATATGGATCTTGCCAGAATGGCTTTTGAAAGCGGCAACGATTATTGGGGCTGGCGTTATTTGTCCCGTTGTACCCATTATCTGGCCGATCTGGGCAACCCCTTCCATGTTCATGCCGTACCTTCATGGTTTTTGATCAAGAACTTATTCTCATCAAAAAAGCTTTTCCGGATTGTTTCCGCTGTGCACCAGAGTTATGAAATATATGTGGAACGCCGGTTTCGCGAGGGGTTTCCTGCCTTCAAACAGGCTTTATTGCAGGGTGCCGGCGAAGGAAAAGCTGCTTGCCATAATGTTACCGCGGAGATTAATTCCTACAAGCATCAAGCTAAAAAACGTTTGAAGCCAATTTTCCATTTTTTCCTCGATCAGTATGGCCGGGAGCTCATCGATGCTTTTCGGCAAATGGATCAAAACAGTGATCTGGATGTCGCTGCTCAAACAAATATGTGTTCGAAAGACGCCGCAAAAGTTATTTTTCAGGAATCTCATCTTTCCGCTTTAGATTTTCTTGACCGGATTACGGTTAATATTCTTTTTGATGTAGGGAGAATGCTGGGAACACTGCTTAACGAGTTTTCATCCCGGCATAATTGAAAAATTCTAATTGAACGTCCTCTTGCTTTTTTCCCTTGCCTGTTGGACTTCATTGTCTCTTACAATCTTAACCACTTCGACGATTGATTCGGGAAGAGTGGTGATCGGCTTGCCGGTAGACAGGGCCAGGTAATATATATGGGCAACCTTCTCTAAAAGCTCTGCATGGAGGATTGCCTTGTCGAGATCACTCCCCAATGCTAGTATACCATGGTTCTGGAGAATATATGCGTTGGCATTATTGGCTAATTTCCCGGCCACATTATTGACAAGATCGGGGCTTCCGGAAAGAGCGTAGGGAACTATCTCCACCATTTGCCCCAGTGAAAAAGCAACTTCATCGAAAAGAGCGGGAATAGGTGTATTGATGAGGCTAAAAACGCTGCCGTATGTCTGATGCGTGTGAACAATCGCGTTGACATCTGGCCTATTACGGTAAATGATACTATGCATCCCCGATTCCACGGAAGGTTTTAATTTATGATTTTCCTCGATTACCGAAAGATCGAAGTCAACAATACAAATGTCTTCGGCGGTAATCTCCGGATACCTAACTGATGAGGGAGTAATAGCCATAACAGTTTCGTTGATTCGCATCGAAACATTGCCTCCGCTACCTCTTTGCGATCCAAAATAGCCCTGCTGGTAAAGCCATTGACTTGCTTCCAGCACATTTTCTTTATAATTTTTATACTTAGCCATGGAAAATCAATGATCTCCTTAAGTTATGATTTTTGAAATCATTTGTGTTGTCAAAAAATGCTTAAAATCAAAAATTATTTGTTGACTTTATAATTTAACAATATTAAGTTAATTACATTAAATTAATATTTATATCAGACTTTTAATCATGTCAATAAAAAACAAAGTTGTTGGATAGCTTTGCACTTGAAGCATTTTTTGTAGCTGCTGATAACGTTGAGGTAGAAGTGGTCTTTAGAGAATACCCGTTTTTTGAAGGCCGAATTTTTCACCTTAAACTTTAGGAGGAAAGAAGATGAAGAAATTTTGGTTAGTTTTTCTTTCACTGGGGCTGGTTATAACCTTCAGTGCATCGGCCTTCGCAGTCGATGTACAATTTAGCGGTTCATATTACGTAGCCGGAATGTATTTGAATCAAACATCGCTAATGAAAGGTCCAATAGACAATAGCGTTAACCCTTATACTGGTGTCGCGTCAGGCTTACACAACAATGACGATATAAGCACAGCGTTCTACTTTCAGAGACTGCGAGTCCGGACGGACTTTATCATTTCGCCGGGCCTTAAGTTTATCACCCGTTTTGACGCTCTGGAAAGAATCTGGGGCGGTGCGAGATCAACTCCCGGAACATATGATACGCAATCGGCAGGAACCAGGGATGAACATCAAAACATCGCCTTTGATTGGGCCTACATTGAGTATACTTCGCCCATCGGTTTGTTCCAGGTCGGCTATGCGGAGGATAACGTATGGGGAACCGTTTTCGGAAGTAGCGGCAGCGGACCTCCCGCCGGGCAAATTTTATACGGAGCGCAGATCGGACCGGTTACTTTCGGTGCATCTATTTCCAAGGAAGCTGACGGAAGTTATTCTGCCGTGAACCCCGGAGCTACATGGACCGATACCGATTACGACAGGTATTGCGCATTTGGCATTTATAACTTCAAGGGTGGCGAGACCGGTTTGCTCTTCAGCTACAACCGTTTTGCTAATGATAAACAATTCCCCAGCTCCAACTTAGCCACGGGGATGGGTGCGTGGGGTGTCCCTTTAAATATGGGAGGTTCGTACATACCATATACTAATATGATGTATATCTACACTTTGGAGCCCTACGCCAAAGTCAAGTTAGGACCGGTCAAGTTGGAAGCGCAAATTATATACGGTTGGGGCTCGATTAACGCGGAAGATGGCTTAAAGGGCTACGATTTTCAATTGCAAGACATCATGGCTTATCTTAATGCCGTTGTTGATTTAGGTTCCGTTTATTACGGCGGCACCGCAGCCTACATGTCCGGCGATAATGGCCAAAACGGGGATCAGGTTAAAGGGAATGTTTTGGGTGGCGGCATGGATTGGAACCCCTGCTTGATTATGTTCAATCAGGATCTCACTTACTGGGTAGGCCCAATTAATGGCTACGGTGGATCTTATAACTTCAGCGGAAGCTATCCCAACACTGGGTATGGGGGAATGACCAATGCCTGGTTTGGCCAGCTAAAAGCCGGTGTACGTCCAATTTCCAACTTGGATATCAATACTGCAATTTCTTACGCGAAAGCCGATGAGATACCGGCTGGTTGGGCCGGCAGCTCTTATGGCTGGGAACTTGACGTTACCGGTACTTACAAAATCACCAATAATCTGTCTTATATGGTGGGCGTTGGTTACTGGTGGGTAGGCGATTATTACAAAGGCTTAGCATCAGAGCAAAACGATGTCAGAGACAATTACATGGTCATTAATAAACTTACTTTTACCTTCTAAAAGCGCTGTTGTTTAACTGCCAGTTTAAATCCCCGGGATTTCAAAGATTCCGGGGATTTTTTTAATAAAAGAGGTTAGAATTCATATTTCGTGATGAGTGAAGTTTAATAAAAGAAATTTTATTTGCTGTGATCCTTGACAGAACGAGAAAGTTTAACCACTTTTTGCACTTTCTTCAAAGCGAGTTTATCCACATAAGAGGTAGGCAATATCTTCATCAATTGATATTCTAATTTATTCTCCGCCACAATGTAACGTAATTTGGGCTTTGCCGCAGTCAGGACTTGATATACTGTTTTGGCTACCGTGAACGGAGCCAATCCTGCCGTTTTCCCTTTCCTGATTGCATATTCACCAACCGCTCTGGCCTCCAAAGCGAATAGCGATTCGGCATATTTGTTCAGGTATTTTTCTCCTTTATCCCAAATCGGAGTAGTGATCCGTCCAGGTTCAATAATAATTACTTTCACACCATAAGGGGTAATTTCCCGGCGAAGAGAATCGGAATAGCCCTCCAGCGCGAACTTACTGGCACAATACGGACCAAAGAAAGGCGTCGCGAAAAATCCACTGTCGCTGCTCATCATAACGATTCTACCCTTCGCTTTTAATAATAAAGGGAACACCGCTTGAGTAATTTGATGAACTCCAAAAAGGTTAACTTCAAACTGAGCGCGAAGATCATCGACGCTCACATCCATTAATGGCCCCCCCTTACCTATTCCGGCATTGTTGACCAGACTAGATAATCCTGCGGTTCTTCCTTCAATTATTTTTTTTGCCTGTTTGACATCTTCCTTATTAGTTACATCGAGTTTAAGTGAAGTTACGTTTGGATTTTTTGCCAGACCCTCCAGTGCTTCCTGTTTTCGCACCCCGGCAAAAACATGCATTCCCTTTGACGCAAGATATTGTGTGATAGCCAGTCCAATACCGGTGCTGGCGCCTGTGACTAAAACAGATGGTTGATTACTGATTATTTTTTACCTCTAAGAAAATATTTTGGGGGCCGAGTATAAAAATATATACCATTTCGATTTCAAAGGATAACGCGGCGGTAAGGAGGAGGCTCCGCAGGCGTATTACTAATACGTTTAAACTCCAAAATATAACCAAATTAGTGAGCTAGTACAGCGGTCCCTCTTTTCTCTTCAATCAGGAAGCTTAAAAACCTTTTCAACTTCAATGAGCTCCCTTTTTTTCCTGTCAGCGCTCCAGCCCAACTCATTTGCCGCGATATCGGCGATCTTCGCCAGAACTACTTCACCGGGATTACCCAGTGTCCCAATACCTGTTCTCCTGAAAAGAATGTCTTCTAATGTGACTGCCATTTCATTTTTAACCGCATATACTACCTGTGCTAAAATCTCGCCGTCATCGTTTACTATTTCTGCCAGCCTTTTATCCTGTCGCGCTAGATTCAGGATATTGTTATACTCAGTACCATAATTTCTGCCGAGGTATTCGACGGTCGTATTTTTAAAATCACCGTTTTCTTTTTTTATAGAATCAATAAATAATTCAATGTCCTCTATCTCGCAGTCGATAAGCCGTTGTTTATGAGTCTTACACTTGCTGAGTTTTTCTCCTAGTCTTTTTTCCACGGTTTTTAGAACATTCTGTGCGAGATTGCGGCTGGTGGTATACTTGCCACCCTCGACTGTTATAAGGCCGGTGAGTCCTTCGTCTGCATGATCATAAATCTCGTATTTACGGGTGGTGGTATGCACATCCTCTTTCTGCGCGTCGAGTAGCGGGCGCAGGCCGCCGTATGTAAACAACACATCATTGTATTGAATTGGATTATTGTTGCCGAAATCCATGTTCACTGTATCCAGCAACTCCTGAATGCTTTGCCTGGTCACGTGATATTCATCCGGAGTTCCGGGATATTCTTTGTCTGTGGTTCCGATTAATGAATACCCACGCCAGGGGATCAGGAAAAAGTGACCTGTCTTGGTCATGGTGCCGACGGCCTGGTTATTGATGAGATTCTTCACAATCAGGTGAATCCCTTCGGAGCGGCGAATCTTATCATGTGAATCCCCCTTTTTTGCCAACTTGAGAACGATGTCCGCCCAAGGTCCGGCACAATTGATGGTAATTTTTCCTTTGATGGTATGCGATTTGTTGTTCACAAGATCCCGCACCACAATACCGGAAACTTTATTCCCCTTAGTAATGAAAAAATCTTCCACCTTGGTATAGTTGGAAACCCTGGCTCCATAATGAACCGCTGATTTTAAAAATGCCAGCGTCAAGCGCTCGGGAAAAATACTAAGGCTGTCATAATAGATCATGGCTCCCTTCAAGCCCTCGCGCTTCGTATTCGGCACCTTCCCGATAACTTCTTCTCTGGTCAGGGCATAGTGATTCGGGATTTTTTTGCTTTTGTCCCAGGTGAATTTTTTGTCGAATGCGAGCAGATCGTAAACATAAAGACCTATCTTCATGACCAATGTCGGATTGACGAACATGAATGGAATGGGATAAATAAAGTTAGGGGCTATATTCCCCATAACCCGGCGTTCATGGAGTGACTCGCGCACAAGTCCGAATTCGAAGGTCTTCAGGTATCGCAAGCCGCCATGGATTACTTTGGAAGTTGCGGCGGATGTCGCCCCGCCGAAATCGCTTTTCTCCACAAGCGCAACGCTCAGACCTCTGCTCGCGGCATCGTAAGCAACAGCGGCACCGGTAATACCGCCTCCGATTACGAGAATATCGAATGATTCGCTCTTGTAGTCATCCATGAAACGTTTCATAATAAATAGTCCTTAATGATTGAGGTCTTTAAAAGCGCCTTTGTTATTCTTATACAACGCTTGATATTGTTTATAAAGCTTGTCATACACCGCTTTGTTGTCCGGATTCGGCCTATAGAGATTCCCTTTTTTCAGCATCCTGCCGATCTCGCTAAAATTCTTGTAAATCCCGAAGGAGACCATCGCGATGGTCGCTGCGCCCTGCGCGGATGCCATCTGGGGATTCATCATCTGCAGGATAGGTTTCTGCAAGACATCGGCAAAAATCTGGCACCATACGTCGCTCTTCGAAGCGCCGCCTATTAACCGGACTTCATCCGTGGTAGGCTTGCTTTTTTTCAAAGACATCTTTTCCACGAAGTCCATTCCCCAGCGGATATTGAAGGCAATCCCTTCCATTGCCGACCGGCAGAGATCAGCCCGTGTCGTATTCATGCTGACATTGAATATCTGACCGCGCAGGTATGGATTGTTGATGGGTGATCGCTCCCCGAATAGCCACGGTGTCAGAATAACTTGGTTCGCTCCCGCGGTTGATTTTGCGGCTTCCTTATTCATCATCTGATATATTTCAGCGGTTGATTTTCCTTGCGTTAACTCGGCGGGATACAGCATGCCTCTGAGCCAGTCCAGGGCGGCACCGAGGGTTTCCTGCTTGCTGATCAAAAGGTATTTGCCGGGAATCCCTGATACAATTGCTCCAATGTAATGTTTGGTATCGATAGCAGTCCCGGGGTGGTGAGTGGCAACCCAGCCGGCCGTGCCGATATTAACGTGCATATGCCCCATCTCAATGGCGCCGGAGCCGATCGCAGATGCCAGGAGGTCACCGGAACCCGTCACCACGGGAAGGCCAACCGGTACACCGGTTTTTTTAGAAAAATCCGCCGTGACATTGCCTGCAATTGCCGTTGAGTGTTTAAGCTCCGGCATTTTGCGTGAATCGAGCCCGTACATTTTATGGATATCTTCCGACCATGTCCACTTCCCCTGATCCTTATTCCGCGTATCCATGAGCCAAGTAACGTTTGCCATGTCGTATGAAGTCACATAATTGCCGGTGGCAAGAAAAATGGCATAATCCTTTGCGTCCAGAAATTTATGGACGGCATGATACAAATCAGGCTTGTATTTTTTCATCCAGGCGAGTTTGCATACGGTATCTTTTCCGGTTTTTCCTGGCGCTCCGCCGGTTATCATCATGAATTTGAGAAGCTTCATGATGGGATAGCCCTCAATCTTGATAATTCCCTTGAACATCTCTTCCTGGGTGAAACAGGCTGCGCGCTCATCCATCCAAGATAGCATGTTCATGAGGGGCTTCCCATCCTTACCAACTGGAACAGTGTTTTGCATCTGGCTCGTGAACACAAGACCGGCAAGCCTTCCGACGAGATCGGGATGCGCCGCCATAACATTCCTGGTGGAATTATAGATTGCATCCGATATTTCCTTTGGAGACTGCTCAACGCAAGACTTGTCCGGATATGAAAGGCTGCAAGTTGACTGATCGGAATCTATGTATCCGTCAGGGCTTACGAGTACCGCTTTAGTCTCAGTGGTGCCAACATCAATAGCAAGCATGAGATTTTTTTCTTCCATAATTACCTCTTCTTGTCTCGGATATATAGATATATAACAGTGTTAATATTACAAACGCCGCAATACTTTCGATATAATATCCCATAGCAAAACTGAAATTTTTACTGTAATAACTTAATATTAAACAATAATCAATTTGTTTTCTATTTTGTCAGTTGGGATGTTATCTGGATAGGTATAATATTCCAACTCGTTTACTATAGATTACCCACCAACCTTTTCACAGAACTTATATTAAGGATTATCATTTGAAATCTAAATCGCTAATATAATTGGCGTCCCCACGGGGATTCGAACCCCGGTTTCCGGCGTGAGAGGCGAATTACATCGATATCTAAGTCATCTGTTTTATTACAATTATTTTATTAAAGTCTGGGTGTCCCTCTGTGTAATCGTTTGCATCCATTTATACTCGATTTCAATGAAAAGGACACCCTAAGGGACACACCTTTGAACGTGCCGTTTTTTTCTTCCTTAGGTGTTAATTGACGAATTGTAAGAGTTATGAAATATTATAAGCATTAACTATCAAAGAAAGCTGAATTATAAATTAGCATAAGGACGCTATGAAGCTGATTCTCATCAGACACGGGGAAACTCTTTCTAATAAAGAGAAGCGGATTCAAGGAATAAGCGATGTTGAATTAAGTGCTGTCGGAATTGAACAGGCCCATCTTTTGGCCTTATCCTTGAAGGATCATCCCATTGAAGCGATCCATACCAGCCCTCTGAAAAGAGCGATGCAAACAACGGAGATTATCAATGAGTTCCATCGAAAGGAACTTCACATTCATCAAGACTTGATGGAAATGGATTATGGAGACTTTGAGGGTGTTACCTTTAAAAAAATTATAGCCGGCGAGAAAGATTTTATAGACAAGTGGATGACTGATCCAGCTTCTGTCAAAATGCCCAACGGAGAATCATTGACTCAACTACAAGAGCGTGCATGGCGGGCGTTGAAAAGGATCATTAACAAAGAGGAAAACGCGTTAGTAGTTAGCCACAACTTCACCATTGCGACTATTATCTGCCGTATAAAAAACATCAGCCTCAACGAATTTGTAAGTGCCTGTGTAGGCAATGCTTCCAAGACGATTGTCAGCGTTCAAAAAGATGGTATCTTCATTGAAGCGTTTAATGATCGCAGTCATCTTCTTGAAGACATTCCTCCGAAAAACAACGCACTTTTTTAAGGTAGATTCCTTTCAGATACTTTGTTCTGTGCGGTTTGCACATTTTAAATGGTAATCCTCAATTCAGACGACTGCCCAATACTGAACCTTTGTAGCAAGGTAAAGTCAATAATTCTGCCGATTCAAAATTCGGATTTTTATTTTTTTCTTGTAAGTGAGTATTAGGTAAATTTGAATGAAACATTCTTTTGACTTATTTATGAGTTAGGCAAAAACAACTAATGCGATATTAGGGTATGACGCGTATACAGAAGTGCGGCCTCGACTCTATTCCGGATCTTAGTCTTCGCGAAGATATTGCGCAGATGGGTCTTGACGGTCTTGGAACTTAAGAAAAGCTTATCGGCTATCTCTTCATTGGTCATGCTTTGGCTAATCAACCTCAGAACCTCCAACTCACGCTGGGAAAGCATTTTTAGTTTTGACGAACTCAGGTGGGAGAGAGATTTAAGAATATCTCTTTTGTTCATGGATTCTTTGATTAATTCTTCCAAAACACGTGTGATCAGCTCAGCTTCGAGCCAAATCTCTCCCCCGGCCACCACGCGAATGCATTTAATAAGTTGCTCGTCACCCAGTGCAGTTTTGAAAAAACCCCGCGCACCCGCTTGGAGCATCACCATAACATTTTCCTCGTTATAACGTTCGCCAACAATGATAATCTTCATGGTAGGCAATTTATCCCTATAGACGAGGATTATTTCCGAATCTAGGGCAGCCGCATCTCGCAATATGACCTGATCCAATAGGAGCATATCTGGCTGCTGCTTGATCATTTGGCTCACGAAGGCATTGAGCTGTTTCACATCGCTCTTGACATTTTTGATGATGATAGTGTTGAGGAGGCGGATACCTTTCTCCTCGTGCAGGCGATTTGTAAGTTGCTGCAAATACTTTTCATCACAAGTGATTACGGACGGTTTGATCATCTTACAGTTCCTGGTGATATTCATTAACGGCGTGCCGTTGATGAAACTCAATCCACGGAAAACGCTATCGCTTAAAATATATCATCTTCTATACGCATAAAGTAGTATTCATAGGATGTTAACTATTAATTGCTTGATCGTAAAATATACTTCTCTACAAAAACTGAATATTCCTTTCTTTCTATCCGTAATCTTCAATTTTGAAAACTACCCACGACTGAAACTTAGGTGAAGTTAATAACCCGCACATTTCATTTTTCCTTTGATCACTTTTTCCATTTCGAAGGGGGGACGTCTTTTAACACGTTTAATTTTCCAGAAGTATCAATTGTATATCCATTGCATTTGTTCCTGTTGGTCCGGTAATAACAAGACCATTTATTGTCTTGAAAAAATTATAGGAATCATTGCGCCTGAGATAATCCTGTGGATCTAACCCGTATTTGAGGGCCTCTGAAAACATTTGACTGGTAACAACTGCTCCTGCGGCATCTGTAGGGCCGTCAGTCCCATCCGTGCCAGCTGACAAGAATGTGATGCCGGACTCTTCTTGTATCACTATGCCAAAAGCCAGGGCAAGCTCAGTATTTCTCCCTCCTTTGCCGTCTCCTTTTACCGTCACGGTTGTCTCTCCGCCGGCAATCAGACAAGCTTTTTCACCTCTACGCAACGTTTTTTTTCGATCCAGGGCTGCTTTTGCGAGATCTTTTGCTACTTCTGATGCCTCACCACTGAGTTCAGTAGAGATAATTGCTGTTTTATATCCTGAGCGTTCGGCTGCTTTTTTCGCCGCCTCCATTGCTATGGCATTACTCCCGATTATTATGTTGTTCATCCCTCTAAAAATCGGCGCTCCCTTCTTCGGTGTTTCTGGGATATGCCCCTGTGCACCGTTGGTGAGGATATTGATGACGTTCTCTGGCATTCTTGCTGCCAGTCCATATTTTTGAATAACTTTCATTGCATCAGCATATGTAGATGTATCCGGTGATGTTGGGCCAGAAGCAATCACATCCAGATGATCTCCTATCACATCGGAAAGGATGAGCGATATCATTTTAGCGGGGTAGGCAATTTCTGCGAGGCGTCCTCCCTTTACCGCTGAAATGTGTTTTCGAACCGTATTAAGCTCTTGAATGTTAGCACCGGCCTTAAGCAGCAACTCCGTAACAACCTGTTTCTCTACAAGCGAGATCCCCTCATATGGGCAGCAAAGCAGAGCAGAGCCTCCTCCCGATATCAGGAAAACTACAAAGGTGTCTTTATCTGCTTGTCTCAACAGCTTCAAGACTTCCCCTGTAGCCCGCACGCCATTCTCGTCGGGTATGGGATGTCCGGACTCATAGACCACTATGGTATCTGAAAAATATTGCTGTCCCCTGTGATTGTACTTTGTTATCACGATACCATTTGTAAGCGCTTTGCCAGCGCCGTCCGCCAGTGCTCGTGTCATTAACGATGCTGCTTTACCAAAACTAATAATGTAAAATTTATGGAGTTTCTCTTTATCATACAGAGATAGAACATAATCAGTGTGCCGACTCACTGCCTTATAAGGGTCAACAGCCAGAAGTGATTCATCGAAAAAATTGCGGATTTTTTGCATGGGAATATCATAGGAGGCCATTTCTAATTCCTTAATAAATATTAACCCAAATCTCGCAAGATTTTTTTGGTTAAGGTTTGATGCACAAAACCTATGGGGAACTAAATGCAAAAGTTAACTAATCAAAAAATTATTTCCTCGTTGTCAATCTTACCCAGAATTAGCATTTAAAAAATGAAAATATTTTATTTGTCGAGGCGTGCAAGCCCCGAGACGATATCAAATTTTTGCCAGAACCTTTGTCTTTTTCTTGCATTCTTATCAGGCGGTTGTGCCTTGAGTTGAACATAATATTTGTCCATTAATCGATTTGCCTCGGTGAATGACTTCTCGATATCCGATTGCGTCAACGGTTGGGACACCACCTTGCGGATAAGCGCTTGTTCGAATTGGTCCCTTTCGGGAAAATATTCTTTATAAAGTTCCGAATAATGATTCATGGCAACGCGGGTAAATTGCTCGGCCTTCCACCAATAAGCGTCTAATTGTGCCTGTTTTACGCCAGGTTTGTATTCTTTCGGTAAGCTTAAGCCTTTGGCAAATAATAATTTATAGATGGCAGTGCAAACTGTGCCGGAAGCGGTACTAAAGACGGCATACGGTCCAGTCGCAGGAATCCAAAGTACCAGCGAATTGGTTGTATGTGATGGGCTGGTTAGGCCGGATGCATGCGCACACACCGATATTAATTTAGAATTTAAAGGATTCCACTCTGCTTTTTTGTCATTATCTCCATGGCTACGTAACGCAGTCATGACATCTGCAGAACCAATTTCGGCTTGAAATTTCATCAAACAATCAAAATTAATAGCTCGACGTGAGTGGGCTTTTGCAATTTTAGTCATAAGCCATGCGGAATAATTCTTCTGGAAATTAAATTGATCAGCCGATTTACACCATTTTTTATTCACCGCAAAGGGAATTAAATCCTTGGATACTGCGTCGTAATCCGTAGTTAGACTAATTCCGTTTGAAATAGCCCAATATTTCGTTATCCGCTTCCACGCCCACATTCTATCCACTGTTTCTAAAACGTAAGCTTCGTTTTTATCGGCAATCAAATAGGAATTATCATAGTAAAAAGGACGATTAAATCCGCAGTTTCCCCCTTGACCGAACTTTTCCAATAAGGAAATGATTACATATAATGCTTCCTTGGCGCTTTTCCCCCGTTCCAAACCAAGACGCAATAAATCCATCCCTAACAAATATTTATTTTCTTTCCTCGGAGGAACTTTGGTAAAGATGGCTTCATTCCCAATCGCAACACCGAACTCATTGACTCCGATTTCGGCGCCCCACATCCAACAGGGTTGAGAAAGTAAAACACCATTTGTGTGCAAAACTTGCGGGATTTCAATGTAGGTACATTTCACTGTCTTTCCCTGAGGGTGGTCTTGTGGCGACATTTGAACTAGATTTTGGACTTCATTCGGATCTCGATCGGAATTTTTTCCGAAGATCACCCCTTTAGGAGTAAATACAATTAATGTATCGCACATATCTGCTCAGTTCCTAGTGTCAATTAAAATAGAAAAAGTTATCTTTTCATAACCAACAAAAAGACAATTTGATAAGGTATTGCTTTCGATGGATTAAAGTATAGGGAGGCTGATTTTGCTTGTCAAGGGATAGTTTGTATAAAAAGGCAGAGGCTGGCGATATTTTCTATAATTTGAAAGAAGCAAAAGTCTTTTTTTAAAATGGCGCTAGGAGTACAACACATTCAAGCTGTACAGTTTATTAAATTACTCTCCTCCTGCGCCAGAAACATATGTGTATTGAAAAATAAAAAATGGCAGAATTTAAATTAACATGTGGCACAAGTTTCGGAGACAGGTCAGCCCGAAAAGTTTTTTATTATTATTGTAATACTTGAATAAATGCTTGAAAGCCGCCTCTTTCAGCGGTTACCCGGCCTTTTCTTTACTCTCGTTTTAGTTTTTTCTTCTTCTTTATTACTGTGGGCGGCGCTTTGTCCTGGAGGCCCTGCGGACTGCAGCGGTAGCCCTGATGCGCGGGACGATGAGATATACATAAAGTCCCGATATGAGAAAAATCAAGAGTGTAATCGCTAGGGGTGTGCCTGTCATCAGGCCGGATGTGCCGGTTATAATCGAAGCAAGTATGGCAAGTACGCCGAAGATCACTATTGTTGCGACAGGTACGGCCCATCCACCCCAAATACGGAACGAACGCTCGGCAGCAGGTTTGCGGCGCCTTAACTGGATTACGCATACACCGGCAACGGCGTATATTATGGACTCCAGGACAGCTCCTACAAGGATCAATATCTGGAATTTTCCCGTAATAAATACAATGACGGCAATAACGGCCGAAAAGATAGTCAGTGCAACAACAGACATGTACGGAACAGCATGAGAAATACTGATACGCGAAAATATCTGTGGGATAGTGTCTTCACGCGCTGCAGCGTACAGGAAACGGGATGCAGTTGCAAAGCCGCCGTTGAACGTCATCACGGCAGTAAGCAAAGTAGCCAGGAGCATAATCCATATGCCGACCTGTCCAAGAGCGGCATTGCCAAGTAATAATTGCGGGACAGGTGAATTGGACACGCCTGCATCATGAATGTTCAAGACATTGCTGCTGGCAACGGTAAATAATGAATATGACACAAAGAGTAAAACAAGTGAAATGAACATGCCACGCGGTATCAACTTTATATTACTGATTTCTTCCGAAAGGGGTGTCACCCACTCGAAAGCGGAGAATACGAATACTCCTACTGCTATGGCATTAAACAGATTGCTGGGATCGCTGAAGGCCGCAAATGGGGAATGCAGTTGAAAATTATTGCGGCTAAGGGCAATAAGAGAAATTAGAATTGCAATAGAAAGCAGGCTATATGTGGTGATGTCCTGTAATAACCCTGCTATTTTGATGCCCCTCAGGTTGGCACCCATCGCCAGTCCAAGAAGGGCCAGAATCCAGACCAGGGACGCCCAATCCGGCAGGTTCAATGTGTAGGTGATGGCTTTACCGATGATATAGCTGTCGGCGGCGATTATAGCGACAATGGTGAGAATGTAACTGAAGGTCATTATAAGTGAAAATTTATCGCTTATGGCCTCTTTCATATAAAGTCGTATGGCTGCAGCAGTCGGATACAGCGCATTGAGTTCTGAAAAACACAATGCGGCCAGAAACGCAAGCAGGCCGGAGATAAGGATTGCCAGCCATCCCGAGTCGCCTTTAAGATAATAAGAAAGCTGAATACAGCCAAGCAGGCTGACCGCGGCATATGAGAGCCCCGTACTGGTTGATACTACGGTACGAAATTTTAAAACACGGCGCAACCCTGTGGGTGTACTCATGGGACCTCCTTGGTTATCCTTTTTTAAATTCGGTCATTTTCTTCTCCTAGACGTCTGGCCATATAATCATGGTAATGGCATCAAGCCGGACGACGTCCTCCTGGCTTGCCTTGACACGGATTTCCCCCTGAAGATATTTCTGCGAGGGATTCAGGTCTCCCCAGAACATGTCACAGAAATTCTCGCTGGTCGTCGTAACGATGATATCGGGTGTTCCGTTTGTGCCCGATTCAAAGGAGACAATTTCTCCTTTCACCACTTTCATGGTGAACGTGTCTCCCGTGTCTTCCGCCATGAAATGAAGAAGCTTCGACCAGTCTCGCTGCATCTTGCGCAATCTTTTGTTTTCATTGCACTGGTTCTGGTAGTCGGCCAGCGCTTCAAGAATATCCTGACTTGTAGCCATGTCTTTCCTCCTGAAATATATTAATCGTTTTTGCCGAGGCCCGCTTCCCTGGAGAGTTCCTTCATTGAACCCGAAAGGGCATCGAGGACGAAATCAACTTCCTCGGGAGTAATCACCAGGGAAGGCATCAGTCGACAGATACTCGGGTCGTTTCCGGTATAAATGGCGATGACTCCCCTATCGGCAAGTTTTTTTGTCATCCGCGGCCCGATAGATTCGTTCGTGTATTGAAGTCCCATCATGAGGCCCTTCTGGCGCACTTCAAGGAGAAGCGAAGGATATTCGTTCAGGAGCGAGTCGAGCCCGGATCGGAATTTCCTGCCCATCTTTTCGGTGTGATCAAGAAGATTGTGCTTTTGTATATAGTTGATGACCGCCATGCCCACAATGCACCCGAGATCGGAACCGCCGAAGGTGGAGAGGTGTATGAATGGGTGGGGAATGAAAAAGTCCTGAATCTCTTCCTTGAATATGGTTGCCGCAATGGGGTAGATGCCCCCGCCTAAAGATTTGGCGACGGTCATAATGTCCGGGACAACGCCCCAGTGCTCGGAAGCGAACATCCTTCCCGTCCGCCCAAAACCGGTCTGTATCTCATCGAGGATGAGCAGGATTTCGTGATCATCGCATAACTTTCTGACTTGTGGGAGGTATTCGTCGGGTGGAATGTTGATGCCGCCCTCGCCCTGGATTGGTTCAAGGATTATCGCGGCGGTATCGTCGGTAATCGTTTTCTTTATTGCGTTTATGTCTCCGAAGGGCACCATCTTGAACCCTGGAATCAGCGGCTCGAATGGTTCCTTGTATGCACCGCGCCCGATGGCGGAAAGAGCAAACCCAGTATGGCCATGGTAGGCCCTCTGTGTGTAGATGATTTCCTTTTTCATAGTGTAGCCGCGCGCGATCTTGATGGCTGCGTCATTAGCCTCGCCACCGCCAACACCGAAGATGGTGCACTTAAGATCACCCGGTGTGATCTCGGCAAGTTTTTTTGCGAGGTCGGCTTTCGGCTTTGAACAGAGGAGAAAGACGCCAATATCGTAGGTGTCGAGGGCCTTTTTCAGGGCTTCAATAATATCCGGATTGCGCCTCCCCACGTTCATGATGCCGGAGCCTGTCTGGCAGTCGATGTACTTTTTGCCTGTTATGTCCCAGACGCTGACGCCTTCACGTTTGTCTTCGATGATGTCAAGCCCGGCAGCTTTCATCGTTCGCACCTTCATCGGACCGATGAATTTTGAGAAATCGGACAGGGCTTCCGCCTTGATTTTTGCAGGATCGCTTCCCATCACGTCACCTCCATGGTCTTATATATTTATGAAACCAATGAATTCTTTCCTTTACCGAACAAGAACCACGGGGTTCCTTAGGCAAGGATGTTTAAAATGATAGAGCATTCAATTAATAATTTATGTAATTTCTTTAATCTAATTCGCCGAAAAGGTCAAGGCTTCTGGAAAAATCAGGTTTAAATTGGTGAGACTTGATTACCCGGCAAACCCACAAGGGGATAAGTAATGAACAAGGCCGCCCCGCCTCCATTATCTCCGTCCATCATGTCATCAGAAGTAATTTGTGGAATTCGGAGAATGTTTGTCACATGTTTCGAATAAGCGTCAATCCAAAGTTGATAAAGCGAAGGAGTGCGATGAGGTTCGAGGAGTTGGTTCAATTTTGGATTGACGCTTGAAGAACTAAGCCGCGTGTCGTGAGCTATGGGGTTTCAATGGGGTGTTTGCGCTGCTTTTGTACTGCCTGACAGATAGAACACGATGACGGATGTCTGTTTTGAGTTGAACCTGATCCGTAATGTGAGCCGGGAACGTTATAGATTGAGCGCTTCTTGATAAGCTTCTGAGCGTAGATTTGATTTTGGACAATAGGACACCAAGGCGAAAAGGAGTATTTTTTTCGCAGGAAACCGAAGATATGATTTTTACATTGTGCGTGAACCTCATCTGAGTAACTCCGGCGGACTGTTGCACCTGACGGGAAGTAGCCGTTCTATTCTGCACATTTTGCCTTTCTGGCAGAAGGGACAGACCGTGACATCGATTCCGGTAATTCTGAGCAACTGCTCCTGCCAGGTTTCCCGCCTCTTTTCTTTTGTTGCCTTTTTAACACCACCCATCATCGTATGGCATAATGCGATATTATCTTGGCGGTTTCTGTTTGCCAGGAGACCGACGTGGCGTATCCGCACATAGCGTTCGGGTAATACGTGAAGAAGGAACCTTCTGATAAATTCATCTGTCTTGAGCGTCATGGTTTTTTGACGGTTATCGTCGGCATAATCCCGCCATAAGAAGGAGACCCTGCCATCCCGGTTGGAAAGGATGCGGTTGTTACTGATGGCGATCCGGTGGGTATATCGGCCGAGATACTTGAGAACACCTTCGGGACCGCCAAATGGCGGTTTGCAGTAAACAACCCATTTCTTTTCATAGAGCTGTTTCCTGAAAAGATTGAAGTTGCCGGGTACCTTGAGATGACGGATCGTACCATCGAATACCAGAACACCGTTTTTGAAACAATGCTTGAGGTAATCCAGAAACTTCCCGCTGAACAACGCCGACAAGACCCTTACGGGGAGGAAGAAACCTTTCCGGCAAGACACCCAGCGGTTTCCATCAGAGGAAAGCCCACCCCCGGTGACAATACAGTGGATGTGGGGATGATCCATAAGATTCTGCCCCCAGGTGTGCAGAATACTAATGACGCCTATTTTTGCGCCGAGATGTTTCGGGTTGTTGGCAAGTTCAATGACCGTTTCGGAAACCGAACGGAAAAGAAGATCGTACATGACCTTTTGGTTCATCGATACCAGGAGATTAAGTTCCGAGGGTATGGTGAAGACCACATGAAAATATTCAATTGGCAGAAGATCTTCACCGCGAGCCTCGATCCATTTTTCCTTCGCCAGGGTCTGACATTTGGGACAGTGCCGGTTCCGGCAGGAGTTATAAGATATCTCCAGATGGCCGCAGTTATCGCACTTATCCTTATGACCGCCCAGGACAGAGGTTCTGCAGAGCTCAATGGCGTGCATGACCCGCAGATGATTGCGGGGCAACCGATGGGATGATCTATAAGCAGTACCCTGTTGACGAAAAATGTCCGCTACTTCAAAACCTCCAGATGTTCGCATCCGGCTTACGAAATCTGTTGTGTTGCTTTATCGAGAGGAGAAATGACCTGAGACAGATTCAACCGGCTGACATGCAGATAGATGGTGGTCGTCGTCGGGGATCTGTGGCCAAGAAGCAGTTGAACATGGTGGAGGCTCGTTCCCGCTTCAATCAGGTGGGTGGCAAAACTATGTCTTAACGTATGCACGCTGGCCGCCTTGATGATTCCGGCACGCTTTCTTGCAGCATAAAACATCAACTGAATCGAATGGACGGTGATGTGATCATCCTTCTTTTGCCCTTCAAACAACCACTCCGTGGGGCGATATTTTCTCCAGTATTGCCGCAAATGCTCAAGGGTCGTCTTGGACAAAATGGAGTAGCGATCTTTGCCGCCCTTGCCATCATTTACCTTGACCGTCATCCGTTTGCTATCGATATCAGTCAACTTAAGGCGGGCGGTTTCGTTTACCCTCAGTCCCGAAGAATACGTCATCATCAGGATCACCTTGTGCTTGAGGTTCCTCGTGACTGAAAAAAGGGATTCCACTTCCGATAAATCCAGAACAACCGGTAGTTTTCTCTTGCTCCGGGGATGCCTGATCTTCTCCACTGGCCAGTCGCGTTTCAGCGTCGTTCTGTAGAAAAATTTAAGGCCCGCTACATAAAACCGGAATGTCCCTTCAGACAAATGTCGCTCATTGATAAGATAAAGCATGTACTCCTTGAGTTCGGCTTCTCCCAGTTCCTCCGGGGACCGGTTAAAGTGTTTTGTCAGGTTCTCAACTTCCCGCAGGTAGGTCTTTTGCGTCCTCGGCTTTGCTCCGCTCAACTGTAAATCTACAAGCATCTGATCTCTTAACTTTCCCATCATACAATCTCCTTTGATTATAAATTCCGCCTGTTCATGAAGGCGGTATAGCAAAGGAAGCTGTATGGGGATTCCGCTTGATCAACAAGCGCTAAAATACCTTGTTGAATTTATAAGGACTGGTTTGTTGTGATCCGATGAAAAAACGATTAGATGGCTACCGCGTAGCGGTTTAGTTCTTCAACCAGTAATCCTCAATTGAGACGACTGCCAAATACTGTGGATAAGTAGGTGAAATCAACATTTGTGATGATGATTTAGTTTTTCAAAATCGATCAGTGGAGCCCCCTCCGGCAGGAGCCGGAGACTCCCTAATAACAACGCGGCTTCCCGCGATTTATACCGCATAGCTCCCCCGGTTGGAGCCGGGGATTCCAACGGTACAAACTGGTAAGATAGTTTACAAAACAAACCGGGGACATGGTTTACACTTTACGGCAAGGAGGAGATTCTATGCCGTGGAAAGTGATAAACCAAATGAACATAAAGATTCAACTTGTTAACGACTGGAATCATGGATATTTCAGTGTAACCGATCTTTCTCAAAAATACGGAGTTAGCCGTCCGACGATTTACAAATGGCTCAAGCGATATAAGCATTTTGGTATCGAGGGACTCAAGGAAGAAAGCCGGGCTCCGAAGAGTTGCCCTAATCGAACATTCAAAGAGATCCTGGAACTTGTGATTCAGGAAAAGCTTAAAAATCGTAAACGCGGGCCCAGAAAAGTACGCGCTCAATTAAAGCGTAAGTATCCGACACTTGATCTTCCAGCAGTCAGCACTATTGGCTATTGGCTCAAGAAAGAAGGACTTGTTGAGAGACGTAAGAAGCGATTGCATGTTCCACCGTATACGCAACCATTTGGCGAATGTGATGCGCCCAACGATATTTGGAGCATCGATTATAAAGGGCAATTCTATATGAAGAACGGACATGTTTGTTATCCATTGACACTCAGTGATAACTTCAGCCGTTTTCTTTTAGGTTGCCAAGCGCTGGAAGGTCCTCGCTACTTTCCGACAAGGCGTTGCCTCGTGTCGATCTTCCGTGAATACGGATTGCCCAAGGCCATCCGCTGTGATAATGGAACGCCGTTTGCCAGTAGATGCATCGGCGGCCTTAGCCGGTTAATGATCTGGTGGATTCTGCTGGGGATTATCCCGGAAAGGATCGGAAAAGGTTGTCCACAAGAAAACGGACGGCATGAACGCATGCACCGCACTTTGAAAAGCGATGCTTTGAACCCCATTGCCGGGAATTTAAAAGAACAACAGAAGGCATTCGATATTTTTCGGTATGATTATAACCATGATCGACCGCATGAGTCACTCAATGACGAGATGCCGAGTAATTACTATAAAAAGTCAAATCGGCCATATGTGGAACGTCCGCATCCACCGGATTATGGTAACGATTATCTGGTTCGCCATGTCCGTCACTGCGGAGAAATTAAATTCATGGGCAGGAGGTTCTATCTAACAGAGTTACTCGCAGGTTAGCCTGTTGGGCTTAGAGAAATTGCCGATGGCCTCTGGCAACTTCAGTTCAGCTTTTATGCTCTTGGTTCCATAGATTTGAGAAAAAACAAAGTTATTCGTAACTAAAAAAGTGTAAACGATGTATCCGGTCTAAAATGTAAACGATGTTCCGGTTGCACAAAGTCCATGTCGCGGGATTGATTTTTTTATTGACAATTTTTCTTATCCACAAATATTTAACCTCGACAAAAATACAGGAATCCCCCTATAAATAGGCTTATTTACATACTTATTTGTGCCGTCGGGCCGACATAGGGTTTTCACTTGGGAATAATCAAAATAGCTGAACTCCAGCTTAACTTGTGGTACAAGTATCCGGGGCAAGTCAATCGCGACTGCTGCCTACGTCTTATGCATGAAAGGATTAAAGGGTCTTCTAATGAAAAGTTCTAGGTCCAATGGCAAAAAATGCAAAAATGAAATCAAATCGGCGAAAAATTACCGTGATAAAATGCCGGCTATTGTTGATGAGCTGGTCGCATCATGCAGCCGGGGTGGCTGCTTTGACCACGTCAGCACCGAGCCCATTCCGCACAGGGAAGCGATAATAGACATCCTGCGTCGTTTAGCGCTGATCCTATATCCCGGATATTTTATACGCACTCGCCTGGATTCGAACAACCTGGAATATTATCTGGGCCAGCAGGTAACCGCTCTTTATGAAGTGCTCGCCGAACAGATCATTTTAGCCATCCGTCACAACTGTATCCGCCAGAACCTGTCCTGTGTGCACTGTGAATCATTGGGACATAAACTTGCCGTGGAGTTTCTCCAGAAACTGCCCCTGTTACGCACAATGCTGGCACAGGATATTCGTGCCGCCTTCGATGGCGATCCGGCAGCCAAAAGCTATGATGAAATCATCTTCAGTTATCCGGGCATCTGGGCAATCATGGTTTACCGGATCGCGCATGAACTCCATCATCTGGAGATTCCGCTCATGTCAAGGATTATGACGGAACATGCTCACAGCCTCACCGGTATTGATATTCATCCGGGGGCGCATATCGGTGAAAGTTTTTTTATCGACCACGGCACAGGTGTTGTCATTGGAGAAACATGCACAATAGGCAAACACGTACGTATCTATCAGGGGGTTACGCTGGGAGCTTTGTCTTTATCCAAAGCGGAGTGCAAACGGTTGAGATCAAAAAAGCGCCATCCGTCTATTGAAGATGATGTGATAATTTACGCCAATGCCACTATTCTGGGAGGAGATACCGTTGTCGGAGCCCGGTCCGTTATTGGCGGTAACGTCTGGCTCACGCATTCTGTGCCGCCGGATACTGAAGTATTCATTAAAAAGCAAGACTTGATTTTTGGGGCCAAGCATTTTAAGAAACAGGTGGCTAAGCAGAAGCTGCGTTGATTTTGATAAAAAAATTTCTTCAGAAATAGATATAATGTAAAATTTTTCCCGAAAAATATATTTATTATAGAAAATTAGGACGAAAAGAGAGTATTATGAAAAAAATTGTCATTTTAACAATTATTCTAATGCTAATGGCTGTCGTCACGGTGGCACAGGCTGAAGTCACGGACGATAATGCCCTGCGGGCTGATGTTCGCGAAATCATTCCTCCGAACAGCACAAAGGGTAATCCTGATTACTTCCATGATAATTTACTTGCCACTTTGGGATTTAACTTCGCTTTCGGCGGAGAAAAAAAGATTGTTGAATCCAAGGTTGAGGAGCCCCCTCCTCCCCCGAAGTGCCCCGATACGCCTGCCGGTGTAGCTGTGGATAAGGACGGTTGTCCTTTGGATTCTGACAAAGACGGCGTTCCCGATTACCTTGATAAGTGCCCCGACACGCCTTGCGGTGTAGCTGTGGATAAGGACGGTTGTCCTATAAAAGAAGAAGTTGCTGTCAAGCCCGTTATTGAAGAAGTTGTTGTCAAGCCCGTCATTATCGAAAAAGGCAGACAGAAACTTAATGTAAAATTTAATTTTGATAATTCAACTATTAAGAAAGGTTACTACAAAGACATAAATAATCTGGTTAAAGTGATGAAAGATTATCCCGATCTTAAAGTAGTAATCGAAGGACATACGGATAGTGTGGGTGACCCCGCTTACAATAAAAAACTTTCGCAAAAACGCGCTGACGCCGTAAAGGAATACATGGTCGCAAAAGGTATTGGTGCAAATCGTATAAAAGCGCTGGGTTTCGGTGAGTATAGACCGATTGCCAGCAATAAGACGAGCAAAGGACGTATGGAGAACCGTCGTGTGGAAGCCGCAGTCAATTATCTGATAAAGAAGTAATTTTCCCCACTTCAAATAGCTTAACAACACGAAACTACCCGCGCGGCGTGCCGCGCGGGGTTCTTTATTTAGAAAGATTATCTTTCTTCATATCTTCCACTAATTGACCCAAAAGCTTTAACTGTTCTTCTTGAATTGAAATCAGCCCCTTCCACTGCTCCTGCTTTAGTGAGTCAACTTTCTCATGAAGAGCAATTATTTCCAGTTCCGCCTTCAAATTTACTTCATAGTCGTGTTCCGCGCTCAATCTATCTTTATAAGCCTGTCGATTTTGAGACATCATAATAATTGGCGCTTGAATGGCCGCAAGCATGGATAAAATAAGATTTAAAAATATGTACGGATAGGGATCAAAAGAACTATTGCTAAGTTTAATTAGAATAAACGAATTCAGGACAATCCATATAATCAATACAACCATAAATATTATGATAAAAGCCCAAGATCCCCCGAATGAAGCGACACTATCGGCCATCTTCTGGCCCAAAGTTAATTGTTCGGAATAGTCTTGAATGACATTTGTCGAAATAGGGGTTCTTTCAGTTATATGATGAGCAACATGCTTTTCCTGTTTAGTAAGTTTTTCATATTCTGCGTTGAAGAGCTTTTCCGCTGTATCGCGTACTTTCTTATCCATTCTGTTATCCCTTCGTAGCGGCAGTTATCAGACGTGTTTATTAATCCACGCGATTACATCCCTGAAAACTTCTTCACGGTTAATCTCATTGAGCATCTCGTGGCGGCCGTTCTCGTAAAACTTGAGGGTCACATCGCCGATGCCCGCATCTTTCAGCGCATTATATACCTGGTTCACGCCTTTTGTGTTCGCGCCCACGGGATCTTTCGCACCCGAAAAGAGATAGATGGGCAGGTTCTTCGGTATTTTCGCAATATTTTCCTTTTTGTTGATATAGTTGAGTCCTCCCAGCATATCGCAGAAGAAACCCGCCGTAAAGACCGCACCGCACCAGGGATCACTTATATATTTGTCCACTTCGACGTTGTCCCGCGAAAGCCAGTCATAGTCTGTGCGGTTGGGCTTAAAGGCACCATTGAACGCGCCGAATGAGAGTTTGTTCATAATTTCGCTCTTTGCTTTTTTCCCGTGAATCTTCGCGTCCATCTTCGCGATGAAAAGGCCTATCTTTCCTATGGCGCCGGGATCGCCGCCCGTGCCCGAAAGGACGAGCCCGGTGACCTCATCGGCGTAAAGCATCGAATAATGTCGTGAGAGGAATGAGCCCATGCTGTGGCCGAAAAGGAAAAGCGGTTTTTTCGGGCACTCTTTTTTTATGATGCCGGTAAGAGTGTGCATGTCATCCACGACTTTTTCCCAACCGTTTTCATCGGCGAAATAGCCGACTTCTTCCTGCGAACCGGCTGTTTTCCCGTGTCCCCGGTGATCGTTCGCGTATAAGGCATATCCCTCTTTTGTCAGCGCGCCGGCAAAGCGCTCATATCGGCCCGCGTGCTCCGCCATTCCGTGGGCTATTTGAACGGCACCTTTAATAGCTGAGGCTTCATCCGGCATCCATCTGTAGGTAAATATCTGTATTCCGTCCGATGTTTTGAAGGTAAAGCTATCGCTTTTCATGTCAGTCCCTCCCTGTATTTATTTTATAAAATTGTATTAAATTAATATACTGTCAGATTATGCCCACCCTTCGGCCGCCAATGCGTCATGTAACTCATCAGGATGATGGCGACAGTGATATTCCATCTTGCTCGATTCAGCATGTGCTTTATCGTATGTCCAGCCTTTGATCATACGATTGCGTTCGTGAAGTTCATGCAGGAGCACATAGCCACGTTCTATTTCAACAATATCGTCATCAATCCATACTTCATTTTCAGGAACGAATTCGTAAACTTTATCATGACCACCGGCGGTAAAATCAATATCGAAAACACTGCGCACAAGCCTGCCGTCAACAATCCAGACGGAAACGCCATTCTCAAGTTTTTTCCATAATTCTTTATGCACATCATTGGGGTCGGGCAATTTACTGCCGTTTTGTGTTATTTTTTTTAAATCGCCGCTACGCCTCCGCTCCTCACGTTCCACTTTGTCGGCTTCTTCCAGAGCGTCATTATAGGCTTTACCGGCTTTCATCAGGCGATATTCAACAAGCAGATGATCAATGAAAAATTTCCTTTCGTTTTCACTGGCTTCCTTGTCAAGCCATAGCTCATCCTTAGGAATATAAGAGTAACGATAATGCTGACCAAAATTTGTGAATTCTTCATCAGTTTTTTGACGTATCAGCGCGCCATCAACGACCCATATTTTCAAATCGCCTCTTTCATCAATTTTTTTAATATAAGGTGGTTTTATTTTCATAGGCATAATTAGGGCAACACCCTTTCGCTCCTTTTTATATTTTTTGATACTTGATCAGGCATCTTTTTTATTAGGGGGATTATAAGAAGAGCACGCTTATAAGTCAACCATGAATATTATCCCAAAAGAACGCTGCGTGTCAGACAGCCAAGACCTTAATCATAAATCTTTGTGTTTCTTTATCATTTTCCGGGAGAATTATTTTTTCCCGGGCTTCCGGACACATGACGAGCATTGCGCTTCAGAGGGTATGCCCGACGGAAATACATAGCGCACGGCGCGTTCATATAGAATGTAATCCCACGCCCAATTGATCAGCACCATCAACCTGTTGCGAAATCCGATAAGATTGAAAAGATGAATAACCAGCCATATTACCCAGGCAAAAAATCCGGTAAAGGTCCGGGAACCGATGGCGACTCCGGCGGCCGTGCGGCCGATGGTAATCATCGAGCCGCGATCATGATAAATAAAAGGTTGCGGCGCCATCCTCGCAATTTGTCTTAATATATTTCGCGCAGATGTGATACCGGATTGAATGGCCACTTGCGCTACCATTGGCAGAATACGCTGACCTTTTTTGATAGAAGCCAGATCGCCGATCACATAAATATTTTTATGATCATGAATCTGCAGCGCCTCATTGACTGCCACACGGCCATCGCGCGTAACCGGAATATCGGAAGCTGCGGCAAGTCCTTCTCCCTTAACACCCGCCGTCCAGATAACGGTGTTTGTCTGAATATTGTCCGCGTTTTTCAAACCGACTTTGTCAGAAAAGACCTCGGCGACTGCTACTTTCAGGCGCACATCCACGCCCATTCCCCGCAGTTGCCTTGCCGTGTAGTCACGGATGTTTGAAGGCATGGACGAGACCAGTTGTTCGGCAGCTTCCAGCAGGATAATGCGCACTTCGGAAAAATCAATGCCGGGGTAATCCCTGATCAGCGGGCCGTGGATTAGTTCCGTAAGCGCTCCCGCGTATTCCACGCCGGTCGCGCCGCCGCCGACAATAACAAAAGTCAGTAAACTCTTTCTTCTTTCCGCATCCTGTTCTCCCGCCGCCGACTCAAAGCAGCAGATGATATGATTTTTCAAAGCGACGGCTTCTTCCAGTGTTTTCAGGAAATAGGCGTGCTCTTCTACGCCCGGCACGCCGAATGTTGCAGTGACGCTGCCGTTTGCCAGAATCAGATAATCATATGATACAGTTTCGCCATCCGTTTCGATTTGACGATTCTGCAAATCAATCCGCCGCGTGTGCGCCAGAATAAAATCGATATTCGGTATTTTACTGAAAACGCTTCGCACAGGATAGGCAATGTCCTCGGCTGAGAGCTCCGCCGCAGCCACCTGATAGAGAAGAGCGAGAAACGTGTGATAATTGTTGCGGTCTATTACCACTACATCGACAGGCTTATTGGCCAACGTGCGGGCCGCCCACAGGCCACCGAAGCCTCCGCCGATAATGACGACTTTCGGTTTTTTCCCTTCAGTTGAGTTTTCCAATTTATTTTCACCTTATTGTCGGTCGGCAAATCCCCCTCAAAACGTGGGTAAGTCGGCCACAACTAATCTTAAATCTTCACGCTTCTCGCAACTCTTACCTGACTTTGACCCTGCCGTGAACCGCGATCGCTTTCCGGCGTGGATATTTTATATACGGACTTATCTTGGAATTAATATTCTTTCCGGTGCCGTCGTAATTAAGAGTGACAATGGGAACTCCCGTATATTCTTCAATGCGCGAAGCCATGGCTTCAGTAACCAGGCCTGCGCAGCAGAAAGCGGGATTGGTCTGCACAAAAAGAGATATGTCGGGGTGGTGCTCCATCAACGCGGTTATTTTCAGCAGATTGTCGGCGGACTCGCCGAAATGCTGCACGGTCACGTCGTATTTATCGTATATGGTTTTGTAATCGATGTCGGTGTTCAAAGACGGCTCATTCAACAATTCATTGAATATTTTGTAATAACTTTTCTCCAGTTGGTTAACCAGCGTGATCATCGTTTTGGTAACGAGGACGTCCATGAATTCCCCCTCCAGAAACCAGCGTCGCATGTAGGGGTTGGCAATAAGTTTGGCGAATTCATTAAACGGTGTCGTAATGACTTCGCCACCGTATTCCTCGATGCAGTGAATCAAATCCTGATTAAACACATCATTGTCACGGGCATACATATCACCGAAAATGGCAACTTTGGGGCATGATCCCTGAATGGTTTCTATTTTTTTGAACAGGTTTATAACTTTGGTCAGATCGTCATCTTTGTTTCTGCCGCCCAGCAATGTGTTGTAAAGTATGTTCACCGACTGGGCGATTAATTTATCTGTCATACCTTTTTCTTTTTCATAGGGACGAATCTTACAGCCGACTCTGCGCAGCATGCCGCCGAACATGTGGGCAAAATAGGCCTCCATGGAGGCCTGTATGGAAATGTCGCTAAGCGTAAGGCTGCCAACGTACATATCCACTTTTTCCATACCCTTGCCGTTTGATTCCATAATCCCTTTTATAAATTGCGGATATAAACGAATGTTGCAGGCCACGTGGCTGTCAAAGCACCAACCAGCGGTCTGTGCAGGGTCTAGAAGATTTTCTTCGATATAATCCATATAGCATTGTGCCATCAGATTCACAGGCAAACACTGGCCGGTATTGGTGCGTAGGCCGCGCCGGATAATTTTTTCAGTGAGCGGCACCATCCGCGCGTCGATGCCTTCTTTGATATACACGGCCTCCAGCAGTTTGGAATTAATCGGATCAAAACAAGGGATGAGCAGCGTCTTGTCTTTGATTTTAGAGGTGCTCTCGGAATTAAGCGGAAGATCGCGCGACGAAATCAGGCGAAGGTTTTTGTTCTTATTGTGGTTATTAAACGAGCGCACGGCTGCCTCGATGCGGGTTTCATAACCGACGTTGGAATCGTGTTCGTCGAGTTCGAGAATCAAATAAGGTTTGCTATATTTGTCCATGATGCGTTTAAAATATTCCAGAGAGAAAGAATCGGGACTGCATTTGAATGAAGTCACATAAACCGGATAAAGACCGGGTGTACGGGCGATATAGAGCGCGGCCTTTAAAATACGCGCGGCATAATTCCAGTGCATTCTCTTAAGCAGAGGTTCTATTTCTGTCAAATCTTCCTTATCCACCGGAAGCATGTCCTGATAAAATGTTTTGATATTGAGCGCGCTGAAGATTTCCGGTATGTTTTTATTCATCGAGTTTTGCATGATGGCGTAGGGTCTGCCCAAAAGCGCCACACTAATTTTTCCCGTCTCCGGTTTTTCTCTCTGATAGACGTTAAGCAGGTTGTTGCAGCCTTCGGAATAAAAGGAAAGCGCCGCCTCATAGGCGTTGTAAATTTCCCAGTAGCCGGTGTTCAAGATAGACTTCAAGATGGAAAAGAGTTCAATGCGCGATTGAAAGGAGTGATGATCGATAACCGGCATGATGGTTTTTTTGTTTTGCAGACGCAGGCTCTTCATGCCCGCCGACAGTGTGGGCGCAAACTGGGAATAGTAGCAGTAGTAACGGTAATCCTCATCCTTCTGCTTGGAAGCTTCCAGATAAACAGGCAGAAAAATGTAATCGCACTTATCGGTCAGATATTGCACGTGACCGAAGAAGGCGTTCATCGGCGCGCAGAATTCCGCTCCCGATATCTTTTTTCCGGATTTTATCGCGTTTTTTAAGCCCTCCGATGTAATGGTTTCCACGCCGAGGATGGCAAAGAAATGTTTCCAGAGCGGCATTTCCTCGGCCAGATACAGGGCATGGGGAATGCCGATCCTCACTGATTTTTTGAAGGTGACGGATTTTTTATCCGGTAGAAATACCTTGCTTCGTTCTTTAATCAGGTCATAGGTCTTTTTGGTTGAACCGACGTAATGCTTGGTGTCGTAGTCGCGTCCGCAGAGAAATCCGAAAGCCACCGTTTCTCCCTGCACGGTAACTTTGTTGATCTTGCAGTTGTTCTGGCATAATTCACAGATTTCATTTTCCACCGGAATATTTTCCGAATAAAGCGACAAACCGCGGAAAGCGGAATTTTTCACGGCGTTTTCCGCCAGAATGAGCGCACTGCCCAGCGCGCCGGTCAAGTGACAGAATTGGGAAACAAATATTGGTTTATTCAGGCGGTGCTCAAAAGCGGCAACAAGCGCCCGGTTGCGGGCTGTAGCGCCCTGAAAGCATACGCTCTGCCCTATGCTGGACTCCACCGCCACTTTGGCCAGATAATTTTCGCATACGGAATGCAAAACGCTGGCCAGCACTTCATCAACGGTATATCCTTCCGTCAAGTAGTTGTTGATATCCCGCTCCATGAAAACGGTGCAGCGGTCACTGGAAAGGGGCGACGGTGTATTCATGGCCCGCCTGGCATAGTCGGAAATGCTCACGCCGAGTTTCAAGGCCTGCTCTTCGATGAAGCTGCCAGTGCCCGCGGCGCAGACATTGTTCATGATGGAGGATGTAACCATGCCATTTTGCATGGTGGTGAATTTGGCGTCCTGGCCACCGATTTCGATGATCGTGTCTACTTTGTTGTTGAGTTCATAAGCGGCGCGCGCGTGCGCGGTGATTTCGTCGATAATCAAATCGGCATTAATGATGCGGCCGATGAATTTGCGGCCTGATCCGGTGGCGCCGACGCCGTTAAAAATAAATTCACAGGAATATTTTTTGGAGATGTCGTCAATGGCCTCAAAGAGCGCCTGCGTGGCTTTCACAGGCTGGCCTGCGGTCTGTGTGTAAAGACCGATGAGCACGGCGTTTTCGCCATTAATCAAAACCGCTTTGGTGCTGGTCGAACCGATGTCGATGCCCAGATACACATCCTGCTTTTTTTCCGGGGACTTATAAATATCTACTTCAATAGCCGCGTGGTTGTTGCCTGGTTTATACAGATAACTGGCGGTGGTGGAAAATTCCGGGTAACTGGAAAGCGTCAGTTGCAACGGCGGATAACCGTATGTCTTTTCTTTATTTTCCAAAATGAAAAGCTCATCCCAAACTTTCGCGTCCAGCGGCGCGGGAACTGTTTCTTCCCAATACAGCAAAGCCGCTCCGATAGCGCCATAGAGATGACTGTGTTCACCGATTACGGGTTCGGCCTGCAAAAGGTTGCGGAAATGCTTGACCACGGCGGAATTCATGGAAACGCCGCCGGCTAAAATCAGCGGTGTGCGTATTTTCGAATCGGGAATAAGTGTGTCAATGACGTTTTTAGCCAGACCTTCGCATAGACCGTCGCTGATCTGTCCTATGGAATAACCTTCCTGCTGGGCGTGAATCAAATCGGTTTTGGCAAACACGGCGCACCGTGTGGCTATCTTCGGTGTGTCGCTCTGGTTGCAGAAAGCAACGGTGCTCAGCGTTTCGATGCTTTTAAGATTAAGCCGTTTTGCCTGCTGATCCAGAAAACTGCCTGTTCCCGCGGCGCACGATGAGTTCGACCGGAAGCGTTCGTAATCGCCTTCTTCGCTGAATGTAATCAGGCCGAAATTCTCACCGCCGACAAACAAAATACTGCCGACGTCGTCATGATATTTTTTCACGACGGCAATCATGGCAATCTGCGTATCATAACGAGAAACATTGCTGAATATTTCCAGGCCGGAAAGTGTCATGGCGACACCGCCGACGTTTCCGATATCAATATTATTAAGTATCGAGCGCAGGGTATCGCTGATGGCTCCGGAATGAAACTGATAGAATGAATTAATCACCGCGCCTTTTTCATCAACCACAACAACGGATAGTGCGACTGATCCGATATCTATTCCGACAATGTGCAACATAATAACACCTGATTTATGGCGAAATATTTCGCCATAAATTTTTTGCGAATGTGAGATGCTGAACCGCTTTTTCCAGGCCGTCAAGGGTCAGTTCAAACATGGGGAAAATCTGCCGGATTATCTCTGTCGTCCTTGTATATTCCCATTCCCGGGGATGCATGGGATTTAACCAAACACTATGGCGGAATGTCTTGGCCAGAAATTTCAGCCGTTCTATACTCGCGCCCGATGCTTTGGCATCTATATAAATTGAGCCATTGGGGTGCGTAAGTTCATAAGGGGCCATGCTGGCGTCTCCCACAATAATCAGACGGGTCTCCGGATCACGGCGAACGAAATCATCAACCTGTTCCGGTTTTAAATGCCGCTGTGGATCGGCCCAGACGCGGCTGTAAATGGTGTTGTGAAAAAAGTAAATCTTCAGATTTTTGAATTGGGAACTGGCATAGTGAAAAAGAGTCTGAACGACATCAATATAAGGATCCATGGACCAGCCGCCGTTATCAATCAGGAGTATAACCTTCAGACGATCCGTCAGACGGCGGTCGAAGATTATCTCGATTTCCCCGGCATTGCGCATGGTTTCATAAATGGTCTTATCGATGTTCACTATATCCCGGGGACCCGTCGGCGCCATGCGCCGCAGTCTTTTCATGGCCTCGCCCATCTGAACCTGGGTCAGAGGCCCCTCCTGAGAGTAATCGCGGTAACGCCTCTCCAAAGCGACCTTGATGGCCGAGTGATTCCTCGACTCCCCGCCGACACGCATCCCTCCGGGATGAACGCCGGAATGTCCCGTAGGCGAGGTTCCTCCCGTTCCGATCCATTTGTTGCCGCCGTGGTGAGCCTCAGTCTGTTCCTTCAGGCGATCCAGAAAATATTGGATCAGTTCTTCCGGCGTCATATTTTTTAGGGTATCTTTATCGATGCCCAAGGCGTCAGCCATTTCTTCCGGATTTTTCAGCCACTCATCGAGCAAGGATCTGGCGATTTCCGTCAACTCCACCGCCGTCGGATCTTCCAGAGAGGCTCCCTTGAAGTGGTGGGCGAATATCTGATCGTATGTATCAAAATAACGTTCGCTTTTTACAAGAATAGCCCGGGCAGCCGTATAGAATTCGTCGAGGGAATGAATGAGCCCCATACTCATGGCCTTCTGCAGACGCAGGAAAGACGTCGGCGTGACGGGAATACCGCGATCTCTTAACGTATAAAAAAAATCAACAAACACTATTCAACCCTCAACTCTGTCATTTGGTGACTTGTTGAATTGCCTGATGAAGGTCGGCGCTTTTCTTGAAGAGAATTCCCAGAAAGGGCACCCTTCCCTGTTTGAGCATTTTAGGCTTAAAGTCTGGATCGTTTTTCAGAGCGCGAATCCAGTTGATTAATTCCCGCGTAGCCGGCTTTTTTTCAATCCCCCGCAGTTCCCGAAGGTGGTAAAATGTTCCGATAGTGACATCGACCAGTTCCTCATCCAGATTAGGAAAATGGACATTTACAATCAGGCGCATCATATCGGGATCGGGGAAAGCTATGTGGTGAAAATTGCAGCGTCCGAGGAAGGGATCGGAGAGATCCTTCTTGGCATTGGATGTAATGACAATAACCGGACGGTGCTTGGCCTTGATCGTCCGGTCGATCTCGATGATATCGAACTGCATCTGATCGAGGACATCCAGCATGTCATCCTGAAAATCCGTATCGGCCTTGTCGATCTCATCGATCAGAAGGATTGTTCTTTTATCGGCCGTGAAAGCCTGACCGATCTTACCCATTTTGATATAGGCTTCGATATTGCTCACGTCCCGTTTGGAATCGCCAAAGCGGCTGTCATTGAGACGTGTCAGAGTGTCGTACTGGTACATGGCCTCGATAAGTTTCATGCTTGATTTGACATTTAAAATAATGAGAGGCATTTGCAGGCTTTCGGCAATGGCATGGGCCAGCATGGTCTTTCCCGTACCCGGTTCGCCCTTGAGCAGAAGGGGCATTTCCAAAGCCATCGAAACATTTACGATTTCCGCCAGTTCATCATCCAAGACATATTGGGATGCGCCGCGAAACTGAGATTTTTTCTTTTCTGAAGACATGATAAACTCCTAAAACCCTTTGTTTTTAGACTTGAATAGCGTCCGGAAAGGGGTAATAATTTTAGCGAATATTAATATCCTATCCCGAAGGAATTTACCAGTGTTTTTGATTTGATTTTGAAAAGATATAATTTATGATGGAAGGAAATATAATAAGAATCGAGGAGGCTGTTGAAAAACGCTCATCTGCGGTGTTGCGCTGCAAACCGCACCGCTCAACGTATATTCATATACGCCTCGCGGTTCGACTTTTTGCGCGCCTTGCATCTAAACATTTTTGAACAGCCTCAAAACATGGGATTTTTCAACACTCACAGATGTCCCTAATTATTCCACTTGTCGGGAATATAAAAAGTGGCGACAATTATATATTATTTATTTTCAACTTAACGAAAAATTCAGCCGGAGCGTAGCGATCGGGTGGATTGATCTGGTTATGACTCAATAATACCTATTTGCTCTTTCTGCCACGACTCCATATCTGCTAGATTCACAATATCATTGTCTTTAAGTAGCTCAGAAATCCCTTTGACAAATTTATTATCTTTACCTTGATTTAACGCAATCAATGCAGAGGCCTCCAAGATTCTATGAATTGCTTTTTTTGAGTATTCAATATTAAAAATATGAGGTTTATACCATACTCGTTGAGATGATTTTATAGATTTATTTGTGGTCCATTTTAGATATCCAAAATATACTGGCGTACCTAGATGTCTTTTGGCGTAGTTATCTGATTCGAATGAAACCCATTCTTTGAGTATTTCTCTAATTTCTTCTTTTGGAATAGAATTATTTATGAGCTCGACAAGTGTGCATTCAATAATAGGCGGCCCCATCCATACAGTTGCACTATCACCATTTACTTCTGGCATTTTCAAGGAATCATCGTTATCGATAGAAGAATAAGACTCAATAAAAGATATTTTTGTAAAAGTTTGATTTCCAGACAAAAGAGAATTTATTGGCCAAGTAGAATATATCTTGATGGATAATTCGTTTCGGTTAACCCTGCACATTAGTAACGGTATATTAATCAATTTGAGCCATTCTGAAACATATTCACCCGAATATTGAAACGCTGCTTCCCCTGATTTTATTTGGACACCAAATAACGTAGATGTATATCCCATTATTCCTGATACATCCATTAATGAACAATATAAATCTATGCCAAAGTCATTTTCCTTTAGTACTCTTTCTGCAATATAGAATTCAGAGAAGAAATACTGAGCAATCTGTTCAGCCCTAGATCCTTGCCTAAAATTATTAGCTACTAAACCACCTGAACTTTTCTGATCAGATTTATCGCTCATGTTATCGTCCCTTTCTTTTTTTCCTGGCATAACAATTAATATACGAACTTCGCTTTTTCCGTAAGCATTACTGTATCCTCTCGGTCGGATTAAGTTGCATCACATCTTGATATTGATTTTTAACAGCCGCATCCTTGAAAGGGAACGGGATATACTTTCCATCCCGCCAGGCCTTGATTCCGTCTTCGTAGTGAGGACTCGAAGGATTGTCTGACTGGCCGGTACTGTTAACCGCAAGCATCGGCTCCTCCTGACCGAAATCAACAATCATGCGCATGGAAGGAATCAGCCAGGTCTTGAAATCCTTGCCCATCATATAGTTGGATACATTGAGCGTGAAGATATCGCCCCCGGCGGGATATGGACCCCTGTTGAAGTATGACCACAAACTTTTCAGCGCTGTTCGTTCAATAAAACCGAGATGGGGCGCCATCTGGTAAGAGTCGGTTTCCCAAGTGTAGGTATGCAGAGCCCCCCAACTCCACTTGCCTGTGTCATTGCCTAAAGTTGATTCCAGAAATGTGACAGCATCCGCCAGCGAACGAGCAATGATTTGCGCCTTGATTTCTTTTTCCGGCGTATTTATGTCGTCCCAGAAAGGGCTCTCGTCACCCCGGACAAGGAGATGATCGCACGTCGCATTGTAGCTCTCATTATTGGCGACTAAAAACGATTTCCATGCCATGGAATCAACCGGACCCAATTCGTCAAGAAAAATTTTTTTTGTCGCGCAATGTAAAAATGCGCCCGTAAGCGCCGCCCCTTTTGAATCGGCTTTCATATCACCATTAAAGTCTTTGAACATCGCTAGAGCGAGGCGCGCCGCCGCCGCTTTTTTTTCATCCTTCCAACTGTCAATTTCTTTCATAATATCTGCGGCCAGCGTTCCTTTCAGAATTACCTCTTTGAGCTTCGGCACAAACAAGGAAACGGTGTCCAGCTGCATATCCATATTGGTTTGAGTAGTATGTTTATCCGTTGCCGATGCCATCTGGATAATGCGCTCGGCTCTCTCGGGCCAGTACCAGGAAGATGAAAGAATATACGGATAATCCTTAGGCACCGTGCGGTGGTTGGCTGTTCCTATGAATCCGGCAGGCGGATTTTTAAGATTCGGCAATACGGCTGTGTCCAAAAGGCCGGTCCAGTCGTATTCGCCTGTCCAGCCGGGCGACGGCATGAGGCCGCGGCCTTTGGCCCGGACAGGGTAATTGCCGATCACCTGCCAGGCGATATTATCTTTATCCGCGAATACCATGTTCAGCGGTATTGATCTTATCTTTTTTATAATCGGGATCGCCTCATCAACCGAGCCGGCGAAGCTTAGTTTGAAGAAAGCATTCATGCTGTCGTCATCATCGGTGGGAACCGTTCGGCTTAAAGCCACGCCGTAAGGAAGATCAACGGATTTTGCCTGAATGACATGAATCGGCTCTTTTTTCAGCGCTTCGTTTATAAGCGGCCCGTGTAGGGTATCATAAAAAGTCAGGGTGACGGGCGACTTGCCCTTGATATTAAAAATTTCTTTGTGCTCTGCGGCGGGCAACCATTCTCCTTTATATAAATAATGTAATTTGCCGTTAACGGTTTTGAGTTGTTCAAGAAATATATCTTGATTATCGGCCATGACCATGGTCATGCCCCAGGCTATATGGCCGTTATATCCGGCAACAACAATCGGAGCGCCCGCAAGACTCATCCCGGCAACATCATAGGCGCCACACCGGATATGTATCATATTCCACATGGACGGCATGCTTAAAGGAAGATGCATATCGTTACAGAAAATGCTGGCACCGTTCTTTGTTCTTTCCTTGCCGATTGCCCAATTATTGGAAGCGGCAAACCCGCTTAACCCCACGGAACTCAAAAGCGGTTGAAGTTCGGCCATTCCCGCCACGCTAGCGGCGGCCTTGTTCAAATCAATTCCCTTGAGCTTGGCGGCCTCATCGAACGGAATGGGCTCATCGGGATAGATGGGTAGCAGCCAGGCCGTTTTCTCCGCGCCGACAGCTTGAGCGATGTTCAAGGCGGCAATTTCTTCATGGAGATTAAAGGACAGACCAAAATTCACCAAGGTGAATATCTTGAGGGAATCGATGGGCTTCCAGGCTTCAGGTTTGTAGCCTGCCAGCGCGAGACCCGGCGGCAACTTGTCCTTATGCTGGTCAAGATAGGCATTAACTCCTTTACTATAAAATTCCAGAAGCCGGAGATTTTCAGAATTGACATTTTTATAGAGAGTTTCCGCCGCGCCCTTGAGGTTCATAGTGCGCATATAAATGTCCAGATTAAGCACATCCGGTCCGGCCATTTCGGCAAGGCGTCCCTCCGATATCAGCTTCATGCCGATCATCTGGGTGAGCCGGTCGGAGGCGTGTACATAACCTACGGCCATGGCCATGTCTTCCATGTTCTTCGCTTCCACGAAAGGAATGCCGTAAGCGTCGCGGCGCACAATTACCGTATCTTTAAGTCCCTCGACTGTTATATTCCCTTGAGAGGAATCGAGCTGGCCCTTAAAATGTCTATCAATCAGCGTGGTGCAACTGCCTATGAAGAGGCATATAAAAACAATGCCACTGACCTTTAAGAAAAGCTTCACCTGATGATGCCGTCTAAATTTAAAATGTAAGATCATTGGTATGAACCCCAAAGCAAGCACGGATAATTTTGATTGTTAAATTTCTACCAAAATAATCAAGGCTTGTCAAAATTAATTCTACTACTGGTTCACCCGTGCAAGATTGAACCGGCCAAAGAAATCGCGCAAGAGGATTTCACCCGTGATTATAGTGCTGCAAAACCGCTCTCAACAGTGATGCACTGTGTCCTAACTGGATGTATGCTTCCGGCTTCGTCATGTTTCTTTTTTCCGCGCGCAGTTTGTAGCCCAGCCTGCGGCTAAGATTCGCAATTCGCGCGATCTCGCGGGCAAGATCGGCTTCAAAATCATTTTTGCTCAAGGTTATGGGATACATGTGCATGGTTATTTTTTCCGGCTCCTTCAGAATTGTTGCTTCCACTATGCCGTCATTGATTTCGTGATGTTCCTGATTGAAATCATCGTAAGCGGTATTATGCAAAGGCATGCTGAGATCTCCAATGTAATGGGCGCAATAAACAAGATGATACTGGGCGTACTTACCGGATCGACGATCTTTCTCATATTCGCGCAAAGAGGCAATAATGGCTCCTAAGAGATGTCCTTCCGGATCAAGAATTTTATTTCTTTTATTATAACGTTTAATCTGATCCATAACCTTTTGCGGTGTGATTTCGGCCTCGGCGTTATTATTGAACCAGTGATTGTAAGCTTCCATATTACCCGCTTTAATTTTGGCAATGTCCGGTCCGGCGCAGTTATACCACATGTCAAACCCCGCCGCTTTGCAGATTGCAAGGTGAGTCTGGTCATTCCAGGCCAGCGCCTGCGAGGCAAAAGACAGAAGACATAAAACAATCATTATTTTTAACGTTATCCGTTCCATTTTTTAAGCTTTACCACCCTTTTTTCCACATATCATCGTCGTCATAGATTTTTTCTTCATCGTAAGCTTCCTGAGCATCGAGTTCACTGTCGCGGGTCGTTTGCTTTGCTTTTTGTTTGAAATATTCACGGTACCATTCATGGGCAGTGATCATGGACATGACTTCACTGGTTCCTGTCCAGATGGAAGCCAGACGAACATCGCGGTAGATGCGCTCAATGGGGAAAACATTGGTATAGGCGATGCCGCCCATTACTTGCATGGAATTATGAACGACCTTCTGACATGATTCGGTGATAAATTTTTTGCTCTGTGAAACCATTCTCCTGACCCGGTTCATATCCGCGCCCTCGTCCACCGCCCGGGCGGTAACATAAGCCATGGCACGCGCGGCATCCAGCAACATCGTCGCTTCAGCAATCTGAAAACTCACACCCTCGAACTGAGCAATTACCTGTCCAAAAGCTTTGCGCCTCGCCGTATAGTTTGTAGCGATCTCCAGAGCTGGGCGGGCGGCGCCGATAGTCATGGAAGCTGTTCCCAGACGCTCCGGTATCATCATGGTATTGAAAACAGCATAAGCGCCCTGAATTTTTCCCACCACATTTTTTTTGGGAACTTTCACGTCACGAAAAATTAGACGACCCGTTCCGCCGCCGCGGCAACCCATGAGACCATACAGATATTTAACTTCCACGCCTTCGGTCCGATCGACAATGAAGCAGGTGATCGATTCCTGAGGCTTCGCCTCGGGATTGGTTTTCGCGTAAACGAGAAAGAAGTCCGCTCCCTCGGCCCCGACAATAAAACGCTTCTGGCCATTTAGCAGAAAATAATCGCCTTTGTCTTCCGCTTTTGTCGTAGCCCCGAAGAAATCCGAACCGCCGCGCGGTTCGGTAAGACATTCCGCCGCGAAAATCTCACCCTTTAAGAGCGGTTTTACATATTTTTTTTTTGTTCATCTGTGCCGTGCTGGATAATCGCGTCACAGACCAGTTCCGCGCCCACGCCGAAGACACAGGCAAACTCATAACCCAGCACTCCCACCTCTTCCATCAGCATACACGTGGTCACCCAATCCATATCGCGGCCGCCCCATTTTTTCGGATAGCGGCATCCCAGCAAATTACGCTTTCCGGCTTCCTGCAAGAACTCCTTCGGAAACTTGATTTTATCCGTATCCATATCCAGAATCATCTGCCGCGGCACCCACTTAACAAGGTCACGCACCTCATCTCTTATTTTGATTTGCTCCTTGGTCATCATGTAATCGAACATAGCATTCTCCTTTTATGTTTTATTGATTTACTTAATTACAATATATTAGCTCTGATCCGGCCTTTTCCCGGAAAGAATACTGTCGATCGTGTTCTGTTTGGAATAATGACCTCCTGTGATCAGATTCCTCGCGTCTTCTTTTCCCAGAACTTCCTGCCTGATGCTCTGCGGCGACAGGCCTTTTTCCCGCAGTTTCAGCACTTGGTCACGCAATTGTTCCATTTTTTTGATTTTCCTCAGTAATGCTTCATTGCCGTTTTCCACCGCGCCTTTGAGGTTGCAGAAAATTGTTTCTATTTCCAGTCTGGACAGACTTTTTATCGTCTCCAGTATCTGCAGATAATTCTCATCACGCCTGAGGTATATAAAAGTCGTACCGCAAAAAAGGTCTCCGCTGAAGAGCCATTTTTTGTCCGGTTCATATAAGCAGATGTGATCGTCGGTATGTCCCGGCGAATTGATGACTTCAAAGTGAAAATTCCCGGCGTCAATGCCGGCGCCGATGGCGGTGCCCTTTGAAGCTTTGGGCCAATCCCAAACGATTTGTTGGTATAGGCGCAGAACGTTCAAGAGCGGGTTTTTCAGATACGGCAGCGCGGATGGATGGGCGTATATCGGAATTTTGAAGCGTTCCTGAATATCTCCATTGTTGCCGGTATGATCCTCATGATGATGGGTGTTGACGATTTTATTGATTACTCTACCCGTTAAGGCGGAAAGAAACTGTTTGTCCACGCGATTGGTTCCTGTATCAATAAGCATATCGCCGACTAAAAATGCATGGACAGGATACAAAAGGAAACCCAGAGGCGACCGCCCCATGTAAAAAAGCGTTACTGGACCGTGATTTTTTATCTGTAGCATAGCTATAGCTTTCTTTTTTTCTAAATTAGCTTGCTGCCGCGCGTTCCATAAGCTTTGCCCTGACAAAATCGACATGGCCTCTCAACACGTAAAATTGATCGGCAAACGATGTCGGAACTTTCATATTGTCCACAGCTTGTTCTATCTGATCAAGACGCGCCAGTAATTCTTTCTGTCTATTTTTATCCATCCGGGCGATCATATCCTGTTCGAGAGCCAGCAACTGACGGTACCATCGGTAAATTCTCATTTTTGTCCCCCATTGATAGAGGGCAGGTATGACGCGCAGTCCGGGAATTAATATTAAAATAATGGGCAGGAAAACAACCAGAATACGGTTGATGAGGCTCGCCATCCAAAACGGAAAATATCTGTATAGAAAACTTTTTCCCGATTTATAATAACGGCTGGCATCGTCACTGATGCGGAATTCATGCTCCAGAGGGACAGGAAATTCTCCCCGGTCCTGAAACAGAGTCGCCCGGCCATGGATTTCTTTCGCCGCTTCCAAAAGTAAATCAGAGAGAGCCGGATGCAAATCATTTCGGGCGATAAGTTCAACTGAAGGGGCGATTAAATGGACGTCCTGATCCGGCATATTTTCTCCAAAATCAATGGCTCCCTTAGGAAGCACTAATTTATTCAAATAGCCGACACGCCGTGTATAAGCATCGGCCTGTGTAAAATTAACGAGCTTGATTCCCTGTTCATGCAGCAACTTGCGTATTAACTGGGAAGATGCTGAATCCCCCATAAAAAAAACTGCGTCAACTTTCCCATTCAGCAAATCCTTTGTCGCTTCTTCATCGTCCATTTCCAATAATTTCGTTGATCCTCCCGGCTTTATCTCGTTCATGGAAAGCAAAGCTTTGGCCAAATAATTAGTACCGCTTCCATCCGGACCTATGGCCAATCTTTTACCTTTAAATTGCGAAAGAAGTTCCACGGGCTTGATTCCCCTGTAAAAAACAAAAAGCGGCTCATAGGCAACACTGCCCAGCGACACCAGCTTATCAATCTTTTGGCCCTTGACTAAGCCCGCCTGCACAAAGCCTACATCAACACGATAGGAAGGATTAGACAATCTCTCCAAATTTTCCAACGATCCTTCAGACTTAATAATTTTAAGTTTGACGCCATTGCGAGCCAATACCTTTGAATATTTATCGGCAATTTTATAAAACATACTGTCGTCATCACCACTGGTCATGATTATAGTTTTAGGCGGAGCTGAATGAATAAACAGGAAAACGATTAATACGGCGACCAGAGCAATTAAAATTAGGGCGCTGATTGTAGCGGTTTTACCAAGACCAATTGTTTCCATGATATTTGTCTGGATTTTTGTAAAACTTGATTGGAAAATATTTTTGTCCGGGGCGTCAATTGCATCTTTTTTGTCCGATTCCATATACACTCCTTAATCTTTATCGTCTTCCCATAGATTGAAAAGAAGTATAGGAATAACAGTTCTGCATGTCAACCACGAATATTATGCACCAAAGCAAGATTGGGATGTGCATCCCACTCCGCTTCGCTGCGGGGATAGTTCGACTTACGTTTCGAGCGTCACTTCATTCGCTCTCAACGAGTCTCACTAAATCCTTGACAAGTACATATAAAATAAATTAACGACTACAATCTTATAAAGGAGATAATATGTTAAAAATAATTCAACAAGCCTTAGCAAGCGGTAAAAAGACACTATCTGAATACGAATCAAGTTTGGTTATCAAATCAGCGGGCGTTGAGGTTGTGCCGTCATTCCTCGCCAGAACAAGAGATGAAGCCTTTCAGCTGGCAAAAAAACTCGGCTTTCCTGTGGTCATGAAGGGCTGTTCCGCAGAACTAGCCCATAAAACAGAAGCCGGCATGGTGAAACTTAACATCGGCAATTCGGAAGAAGCAGCGCATATTTTTGACGAGCTTATGGGTAAGATTAAAGGTCTTGATGGTGTGCTTATTCAGAAGATGGTAAAAGGATCGCGCGAGTTTGTGATTGGTCTTTCTCGTGATCCACAATTCGGGCCTTGCGTCATGTTTGGTCTCGGCGGCATATTTACCGAAGCACTCAAAGATGTTACTTTCCGGGTTGCGCCGCTCACCAGGGAAGATGCACTGGAAATGATTGACGAAATCAAAACAAAAAAATTGCTCGGCGAATTCAGGGGAAGTCCGGCAGTGGACAGAGAGGCGCTGGCCAAAGCTCTTGTTGGCGTAGGTGATTTGGGAATCAAATATGATTCTATCGCCGAGATAGATATTAACCCGCTGATTATCTGCGAAGACAAGCCGGTTGCCGTTGACGCTCTTGTGGTTTTGAAATGAATGGAGATTTAAATGCTTGATTATTTTTTCAACCCGAAGAGCGTTGCTGTTATCGGAGCATCTAATAACACTAAAAAGGGCGGATACCATATCATTAAAAATATCACTGCGGGATTTCGCGGAAAAATTTATCCGGTCAATAAAAATTACACTGAAATATTAGGCTTGCCCTGTTATCCCGATGTGGCTTCGATTCCCGGCAATATTGACCTGGCCATATATTTCATACCCGCAAAAGAACTGCCGGAAACGGTGAACGAATGCGCGAAAAAAGGAGTGAGGGGAATCATCATCGAGTCAGCAGGATTCAACGAAGCCGGAGCGGAAGGCGAAAGGCTTCAGAAGCTGGCGCTCGAAAACGCGGCGAAAGCTGGCATAAGATTATGGGGACCCAATTGCATGGGCTTCATTGACGCTCATAGCACTTACGTATTTTCGTTTATCCATTCAGCCTTGTGGTCCGATATACTCAAAGCGGGAAATGTGGGCCTTATCGTTCAGAGCGGTATGCTTTCCGCGGGCTTTATGATTCACGCCCTGCAGGAAGGGGTCATGGGCATAAGCAAGGCCTGCTCCATCGGCAACAAGTGCGATATTGACGAGAGCGACTTGCTTGAATATATGATAAAAGATAAGGAAACAGAAGTCATTGCCTGTTATCTCGAGTCACTCGTTGACGGAAGAAGATTTATCGATCTCGCCAAGAAAACTAGAAAACCGGTGATTGTTCTTATGGGAGGCAGGACTCATGAAGGAGCGAAAGCGGCAAAAAGTCATACGGCGAGTCTCTCAGGAAACTACCGAGTCACAAGCGGCGCATTCAGACAGGCCGGCATCATTGAAGCTTTCGATCCGGCGGAACTTACCGACATGGCCAGAGCTTTTTCTAAAGGGATGATCTGCCATCTTGGAGGCGGCACTGCCATTCTCACCTTCTCCGGAGGCGCCGGAACCATTACAACCGATCTCATGGAAGACTATGAACTTCCGCTTGCCAAGCTTTCCGATAAAACACTCGCCTCCATCGCTGAGCTTTTTCCTCCCTGGAATAAACCAGACCATCCCCTTGATCTCTGGATAGCGATTGAACGCCACGGTTACGAAAAAGTATTCAAACGCTCCTTTGAAGCAGTTATGACAGACCCCGCGGTTGATTCGATTATTTTTCACAGCTTCGCTACGCCGCTGATCAGGGTGGAATTTTTTAGTGAGCTCGCCGCGCTTGTTAAAAAATACGAAAAACCTGTGGTTATCTGGACAACCGGAAGAAAAGATTTCGCTGAGCATTTAAGAGGAGTTGCTGAAAATGCAGGACTCCCTGCATACCGCGAAATGAGCAGATGCGTAACCGTTCTCAAGGGTATGAAACTTCACTTCACAAAAAAACCGATGAAATAAAATTATTTATTTCAATATATAAATATCAATCAGACATTATTATAATATTCTTTAAATATATTTGCTAAGTATTTATTTATAAAAGCTTTTGCCAATACAATAAAACACATTCCATTCTGGAATTTAGGAAGCCTCGGTCGCGTACAAAGATGTAATACCAATTTACAGTTAAAAGTATACCGAGGCGGCAAGGAAGAGGCGACGTAGGCGTATTCTAATATACGTCGAGGAGCCGATGACCCCGGCCTTCGCCGGGGCAGGCTGTGCCAACAAAGGTAGACGAATGAATGCGAATTGGTATAAGTCTTATCGTGATGACGGGCTATTTTCCTCTAACACTTGTAACGCTTTATCAAAGCCAAAAGATACCTACCACAATAGCCGTCAGACTTGATAGTGTTGCTAGTGTGGTATTACGCTGAAATCTTGTCATATCGACCAACGGGAGATATCTTGTATATTCTAATGATCATTAAGATTTCTCGCTTCGCTTCGAAATGACATACTGTAAAGATATTTATGTAACACTACACTAGCGCCATTGAATGCTCGTCTCACCCCTCTAGTCGTGGATAACTTCACGCCACCTGTTGTGACCCCATGGTGTTACCCTCCGCTGCGCGGGATAATTCGACTAACAAGCTTCCGTCGTAGAGGACATTTAGGTTATACACTATGTTATAGTCCCCCTTAGCTTCGCACGTGGGATAATTCAACTTACAGATATTACTGTGCTGAGCTTGTAATATCTGCGTTTCATTAGAATTGGAGTTTCAACAATAAAAAATAATTTCACAGAATGTAAATTATTTTTGCCATCCACATGCTGTAAGATTTTGAAGCAGCTGTTTGTTGGCCATAATCATTATATCCGTGGTAGAAAGGATACCGCTTTCAACAAAATATTCGCCAAGGGGGCGCTGGAGCTGTCGTTGCTTACCGACAAGAGCAATCTGCTCGAAATTTGAAATATAGCCGATGCGCCGCGCGCATTCGCCGAATTTTTCATTAAGGGTCCGATCTGTGAGTATCTGCATGACATCCTCGGATGAAATCAGCCCCCAGCCTATGGCTATTTGCCCTATTTTGGGCCGTTGCCGCCGCTGCCAGCAAATAGCTTCGATAAGCGTCCGCCATGAAATAAGACCGGAGTAGTATAAAAACTGGCCGATCATAAGTGTTCCTTTCGGGATACTACCGGTGTAGAAATGATCGTAATGGCTTTTGCTTTTTTTATTGGCGCATCTTTGGTCGTGGTGGCCTTTTTTTTGTCCGCTCTTGTGCTGCCGCGTGTTTTTGTATGACGAGGCGTATGAAGAACTTTCCGGAGACTGATATGTGGGCGCTTGTCGTACTTTAAAATCATTGATGAACGGGCTTACAGTGCATCCGTTGTTTGTTTCAACAAATAAAAGGAGTTTTTCATAGGCCTGCTGGACATCTATGAATTCCGTATTTAAATCTCTGTCGAAAGAACCCAGTACTTTTGCTCTGTCGGGGTGTGTCTCGAGCGCTCTTTTCCGGTAAGCCGTTTTAATGCCGATGGGCTGAAGATATTCCAGAAATTCAAAGGATAGATTCACCTCAGGCCCAAAAATTTTTTCGCAGGCCTGAAAAAGCTCCGATGAAGTGGTTTGCGTCGCTGGCGTCAACCTGGTTCCTTTAAAAATAGGTTATTATAAAATAGCAAAATGGCGGGAAATTATCAAGAGAAAAAATCAATTCAGCGCGCCGATCATTTATATCAAAACTATTTTAAAAGGTTCAATTCTTCTCTTTGAGAATGATTTCATCTTGGTGCCTTCCTATAGCCCGCCTTGATAGCATCCGTTTCAGAATCAAATTCTACACGGTGATAAGCCTTTACTGCGTTGTAGTATTTCATACCGGGAAGGTGATATATTTTACTGTCGCTATTACCGATAACTTTTATTTTTTGCGTTACCTCTGGTGCTGGAGCTGGTGACGAACTTAGTGCTGTCTTTAGTGCTAGAGCTGGTGACGGACTTGGTGCTGCCTTTGGTGCTGGAGCTGGTGACGGACTTGGTGCTGCCTTTGGTGCTGGAGTTGGTGACGGACTTGGTGCTGCCTTTGGTGCTGGAACATCAATAGGTGGTGCAGCTAAAGTTGTTGATTCTGTAGTTATAGAATCATGGGCAAAATTATTTGTAACTTTTTTATTTGTGTGTGGGTAAATAAAATCTAGGGAAATAGAGCCGAATATCTTTACCAGAACTACCATCAAAATAATTGTACCTGACGAAATTATTGCTATTTTTATCCATTGCTTCTTTTTAATTGGGGGTAGTTTTTTAGTTTCTGCGATCTTTTTATTACCAGAACCAATTGCGGGTACTTTTTTAGCTTCTGCGATATTTATATAACCGGAATCAATCGGAGATAGTCTTTTGGTTTCTGCGATATTTTTATTACCAGAACTAATTGCGGGTACTTTTTTAGCTTCTGCGATATTTATATAACCGGAATCAATTGGGGATAGTTTTTTGGTTTCTGCAATATTTTTATTACCAGAACCAATTGGGGGTAGTTTATTTTTGACAAACTCAGATTCATTAGATTTTAGTTGCAATAAGATGTAATTCTCAAGTTTCTCGATTTCCTTGCCGGGGTAGAATTCCACACCAACCTCATAAGACTCATTCTCATTGATGACTTTACCCCATTTTACTTTTCCGAGGATTTTCATCTGTTGGCGCATACCTTTTGATGTGAAATCTATTTCAAGTAGGGTATTTACGGGCAAAAGAACATTGGTCTGAATTTTGGCACCGCACACGGAGATATCCTTAGTGTAGTTATCTTTGATTTCTTCTTCTGGAAGATTTTTTCCTCCAGAGACGACTGTTATGGCAACCTCATTCTCCTCCTTTATTCTTGGCGCTCTTCTTCTTTCTTCCATCCCTTCATCCCTTTTAAAATACTCAGATTTCACTCTTTCCTTCAAACACTACTTATTCATTGCTTAAATATTTATAGCATATGTTAAGCAAGAATTCAGCCATTTTTTGTTTATTTTCAATTGAAATTTAGCATTAGAATGGAAATTCAAAAAACAACATTAGAGGAAGTTAGCGACGGTCTTGAAACTCACTGTCAGGCCAAATTCTGTTTAACCAAATTATCGCATCATCTGTTATATACTGATTATCATTTTTGCCAGCGATGGCACATCGCCAATGTTTTCTCCATAATGACCGTACTTGATGAGCTTGTCTCCCGTTATGGCAAATGCGGCCGGGAGTTGAGTTTCCTTTCCTTCGAATTTGCCGTGACGGAACCCCCGGCTTATGGCCTTGATGGCCGCAATTAAACCGGCGGGATGTAGATATCTGATAATTCCACCGGCTTCCACACCATAGAGTTGAAAAACTTTCCCTTGAGGATCACTGATAATAGTAAACGGCCAATTTTCTTTGTCGGTTAAAGAAGCAATCGTTTCCGGCGCGCTTTGCAGAACCACAAATACGCGCCCTCCTTTCTGCCTGACCAGATCGGTTTCCTGTTTTATTTTTGCCATTTCCATCTGGCAGACCGGGCATCCGTAATAGCGCAGAAAAATCAAAACAGCCGGACTATTGCCCACAGCATCATAAAAATTAGTCTCGTTATCCCAAGGTGTTTTGAATCTGAAATCGGGGGCTTTTTTCGCTATCACCAGTTTTGAATTCATATCAGTGTCACTCCTTTAATTAAGCAAGGTTATTAAGTGGAACCCCCTCCGGCAAGAGCCGGAGGCTCCCTAATAATAACGCGACCTCCCGCGAGTTATACCGCATTTCTCCCCCGGCAGGAGCCGGGGGATTGCAAGTCGCGGGATTAATGTCTCGCATCTTATCCCTTTTTTCATTTCACTAAATTGTTATCCTTGCCTCGGATTTTTTGAGCATCGGCAGGAATGCGGTGCGTTTATTCTCGACAAGCTCAACAACAAAACGGACACACTGATGAACGCATTGACCGCACCCGATGCATTTCTTTGTATCGAGCACCACTTTTTTCTCCACGACTTTTATCGCGGCAGTGGGGCAGTACTTCGCACACTTGCCGCATCCCGCGCATCTGGAATTATCCTTAATCTGAGCCATGTAATAACAGCTATAGCGCAAAGGAGTGACTCCCATGTTGTAGCAGCGCAATATTCCGCAGCAGTCCCAGCAGCAGTTGCACATACCGATTTGCGGGAGCTTCGTATCGTCCATTTCGTGGAATACCGTATGGACAGCGCCGCAGTCTCTTGCTTTCTGTATAATATCATAAGCCTGTTCCTTGCTGATTTGTCGCATATATCCATACTTCATGTAAGTTTTGATGCCGTCGCCAAAACCCATGCATCCTATATCATCGGGCATCTTCAAGCGGCAGGGATCATCAGCTTTGGACGTCATCTGCCGGCACATACATGCTTTAAATTGGCCGATGATGCTTTTTGTTCCGTATTCCATAATCATATCATTTATGGAACTGGTCGGATAAATTTTGGAATCCGGCGCAACTATTTTCTCATCAATGATGATAGTTGATTTCCCCTTGGCATTCTTTGACTCGCGAACCGTGCCGACACTCTGATTTGTTGCAGGCACGTACTTGCTTACAACATTCATTATCTGCCTGACGGGAAAGAAATTGAAATTGCGCGCTGAATTAAAAAATTCTATATATCTTTGCGCGAATTCCTTTTCTTCCGGTCTGCCGATTAAGAACGAAACCTGACCTTCAAACCAGCCGACAACAAAAGGATGCAGAGTATATTTTTCTTCACTTGTTTCAGGATTTTTTATTCCGATAAATGCCTTTTGTTTAAGGGATTCGAATATGGGATTGAATTTTTCACTATTCATGCCGCTTAGAGCGGCAATTTGTTCATGTGAGTACAAACCCGTACCCATTTTTAAAAGCAGGCCGATTTCTTCCGGCGTGATGCATAAATCAATAATTTTAAATATAGGCTCCAACGGCGGCATAAATCTTTTATTTTGCTTGTTCATCAAAATGACGAGTTTTCTGAGATCACTCTTTCTGTTGCGCAGCAATGATTTATTATTTTTTATCATATCTTTTCCTCATGCAATCTCAGCTACTGCCCTTATCCACCCAGCGCTCGCCCCCTTTATTTTAACCGGGAAGCAGTAAAACTTAAAACCCGTCGACGGCAGCAGGTCTAAATTTGCAAGCTTTTCAATCTGGAAATAACCCTTTTCAATACCCGCAAAATGACCCTCCCATATAACAGAGGCGTCTTTTGTCCGGACAAATTCTTCAGCCTGGAAAGGAAGCGGCCTGTCCCAGCTCCAGCCGTCCGTCCCGACCACATGCACACCGTGGTTGAGAATCCAGAGCGTCGCTTCCCGGCTGAACCCGCAGCCTTTCACAAGATATTCGGCTGTGCCCCAGTAAGGCGCCGCGCCGCTCTGCGCCAGAAATACATCCCCCGGACTGAGTGTATGACCGATTTTATCGAGTTTTGCTTTTATGTCCTCGACCGTGATGTTATATCCATCGGGAAAATCGGAAAAGTCAATTTTTACACCATTGCCTACACCCCATTCCAGCGGAAACTTATCGATAGTTAGGGCCGGCTTCCCTTTATCCTGTGTGGGATGAAAGTGCCAGGGCGCGTCCATATGCGTGCCAGCATGCGTTGAGACCTCCAAAAACTCGACCGCCCAGCCGAGCCCGCCAGGCAAGTCGTTTGCGGTTAGTCCTGAATAAAATACTTTCATGCTCTCCGCCCCAAGCTTATGGTCGATATACATGACCTTTGGTATCATCATCGGCGGATCGCTCGGCAACCCGCTTTCAATCGCCACTGAAAGATCGATAAACCTGCCCATAAAATCCTCCCTTATTCGTCATTCCTGCAATCTTTTAAACCTGATTTCACACTTATTATATCCTTTAGCAATGGTCTCGCCCAGTACCAACTCACAACCAAAGGATTTGGCAATGCCCCTATCTCCCTGCATCGATATATCACAAAGCTTTGCTATCTGCTCATCCGCAACCCCATGTGACTGCCATGCTGCCACCAGCGGACAATAGTGAAAGTCTATATCTAACTGATCATCAGTACATACCAGAATCTTCATTTCAAACACCATTCTGGCCGGCATTGTAAAAAGTATCTTCTTCAGCCTTTTAAGACTTCTTGTACCAGCTTTGGCAATTAGTTGATCACCCTGAAAGCACCCGCATCTCATAACAGCTGATTTCGCAAAGTCTTCAGTACTTATACCACGCTTCTGGGCCTCATCAAGTAAGAGATACAGCCAGGTGGCTCTATGCTCCAGCATCCCCCTTACTGCTTTAATAATCTTATTGTTGTGCTTCGGAATATTCTTTATGTTTGACATAGTTATTCCCAAATTTTAGAAGCGTAGCGTAGTGGGATAGTGAGCACCTTTGGGTATCCCAGGCACAGCGCTTGTGACTCCCGCTGAGAGCGAATGCAGTGAAGCTCGAAGCGCAGGAGGAACAATCCCGCCAACATATTTGACAGCGCCGCGGGATTTTACTTCCCCCTTTGCTAAAGGGGGATTGAGGGGGATTTTGAAGATGATCGTAAAATCCACCCTAACCCTCCTTTACAAAAGGAGGGCATTTAAACCTTTGTCATTCCCTGTTTTCTTCCCTCCCTTCAGGGCCATGGTGCCCTTTGTGCAACCGGAACATCGTTTACATTTTAGACCGGATACATCGTTTACACTTTTTTAGTTACGAATAACTTTGTTTTTTCTCAAATCTATGGAACCAAGAGCATAAAAGCTGAACTGAAGTTGCCAGAGGCCATCGGCAATTTCTCTAAGCCCAACAGGCTGACCTGCGAGTAACTCTGTTAGATAGAACCTCCTGCCCATGAATTTAATTTCTCCGCAGTGACGGACATGGCGAACCAGATAATCGTTACCATAATCCGGTGGATGCGGACGTTCCACATATGGCCGATTTGACTTTTTATAGTAATTACTCGGCATCTCGTCATTGAGTGACTCATGCGGTCGATCATGGTTATAATCATACCGAAAAATATCGAATGCCTTCTGTTGTTCTTTTAAATTCCCGGCAATGGGGTTCAAAGCATCGCTTTTCAAAGTGCGGTGCATGCGTTCATGCCGTCCGTTTTCTTGTGGACAACCTTTTCCGATCCTTTCCGGGATAATCCCCAGCAGAATCCACCAGATCATTAACCGGCTAAGGCCGCCGATGCATCTACTGGCAAACGGCGTTCCATTATCACAGCGGATGGCCTTGGGCAATCCGTATTCACGGAAGATCGACACGAGGCAACGCCTTGTCGGAAAGTAGCGAGGACCTTCCAGCGCTTGGCAACCTAAAAGAAAACGGCTGAAGTTATCACTGAGTGTCAATGGATAACAAACATGTCCGTTCTTCATATAGAATTGCCCTTTATAATCGATGCTCCAAATATTGTTGGGCGCATCACATTCGCCAAATGGTTGCGTATACGGTGGAACATGCAATCGCTTCTTACGTCTCTCAACGAGTCCTTCTTTCTTGAGCCAATAGCCAATAGTGCTGACTGCTGGAAGATCAAGTGTCGGATACTTACGCTTTAATTGAGCGCGTACTTTTCTGGGCCCGCGTTTACGATTTTTAAGCTTTTCCTGAATCACAAGTTCCAGGATCTCTTTGAATGTTCGATTAGGGCAACTCTTCGGAGCCCGGCTTTCTTCCTTGAGTCCCTCGATACCAAAATGCTTATATCGCTTGAGCCATTTGTAAATCGTCGGACGGCTAACTCCGTATTTTTGAGAAAGATCGGTTACACTGAAATATCCATGATTCCAGTCGTTAACAAGTTGAATCTTTATGTTCATTTGGTTTATCACTTTCCACGGCATAGAATCTCCTCCTTGCCGTAAAGTGTAAACCATGTCCCCGGTTTGTTTTGTAAACTATCTTACCAGTTTGTACCCTTTAGGATAGAGGGATTGAGGGAGGGTGAAATTGTTTTACTTCCCCTTTTGTTAAAGAAGGATTGAGGGAAGTGAAATTCATCTTGTCATCGCCCTGCTCTGCCGGCAGATTGCCGATAAAATATATGCGCGTCCCGATTACTACCTTAAGCCTTGCTTCTTCTTTAATCGATGACCGATTAATCGATAAATCTCTTCTTTATCTCTTTTGCCAATGCCCCATACTTCGATGATTTCGATTTCTTCTCCCAGCAGGCGATAGACAATTCGTATTTTTTTATTATCGACATACAATTTATAAAATCCAGTCAGATCAATATTGAATTTATTGCCTAAATATTCTCCCAGAAATGGGTTTTTCGATAATTCTTCGAGCTTTTTATTAACTTTCTTTTTAACGCTCCCATCAAGGGATTTATAATCAGCAGCAGCTTCGGGAATAAATTCGATTGAATAGATCATCGCAGTTTAAACCCTCAAATCATTCCATTTAACATTCTTCGAGCGTTTATAATTTTTCATCCTCCTTACGATGACATCATTAATTTCACACTGTTCTATCAGCTCGGATAAATTCATCAGATATTCATATTCAGCGGGTGCAAGTATAACGGCCTCCATCTCGTTGTTCTTAAGAATAAACAAAGGGCTGCCGCCCTCCGAGATATCCCTTACACGTTTTGTCAACTCTTTCTGCAATTTGGTAACAGGAATCATCCTATCGGTTTCGACTAACATAATACGGTCACCTCTCTATATAATTGTACGTGTAATTATATGATGTATTATAGATTGTCAATGATTATTTCCATCACGATAAGCGGCTTTACGTCACCTGTCATTCCCATCTTTACTTCCCCCTTTTCTAAAGGGGGATTGAGGGGGATTTTCGGAAATCCAGGAACATTAAATTAAATACAACCGTCCCCGATTATTTCAGGCACATAGTGCCGTGGGATTGTGAACACATCTTATTATCCCAGGCGCATAGCACCGTGGGACGCGTGTCATTCCCGACCTGATCGGGCCATGGTGCCCTTTAGGGTAAATCCAGGAAAATGAAATCCGAAAGTACCATATACTATTCCCTTTTCACTCCTCACTATTCACCATTCCCTGTTCTTGTGTCTCTTCCTGATTTGCTTTGTCTTTTCTCATTTCCCGAAGCAGTTCATTGGATTGATATAATATTCGCGCAGCATCAGCCTCCAGCTTTCTCATCTTCTTTAATGACTCCCGCTAAGCGCGAGAGAAACGATGCGCGAAGCGTTGGAGATAGTGAGACTCTCCAAAACCGAGTCCCGACAAGCGGGACGATGGTTGAAGAGTTAGTCGAACTATCCAATCCCGATAAATCGGGATTGGAAATTATCCCGCAGCGAAGCGGTGCGGGATTCGTACCGCTTCCAAAATCTCATCATCAATTTCATCAGTCATTATAAAAATCTTCTTATTTATTATGCAATTATAAAATTGTAAATTAAAACAAATCAGTTGCTAATTTCTGCAAATTTGTTATTATAATTCCAAACGAATAACGGTCATTAATATGAGAAAAAATTCCCGAACGCTTATAAAAACTAATCCCTACCTAAAGGATGCTAAAGAACGCGAACTTCGTTTAATCCGCTCTGTAGTATCCTCCTCGGCCATTGAAGGCACCCGCACTGCTGCGTGTCGTGCAATGGGGGTTAAAGGAAATCTCAAGAAAGCTAAAGTTTCAGGCATCGCTTTAAAGTCCTCTTAACCACACCGTTGAATATTTTCTCCATTGGTTCGTAATTATAATCCAACCCAAACTGCACTGCTCGGAAATACTCCTGCTTTTTATCTCTTTTTAAATACCCAAAATCCAACGGCGGCAGTCCTGCCTGTGCCGCCATCACAATAGCTAACATACGAGCCACACGACCATTACCTTCCCGAAAGGGATGAATAAGAACCAATTCTGTATGAACAACTGCAAGGGCATGAACCACTTGAGATTGTGTCTTAAACAGACAAGGCGTAAATTGCCGTAGAAAATTTTTTTCAAAAGTGTCCATAAGAGTGTGGATTCTCTCCGCGGCAGCAAAAGGAAAAGTGCCTTTCGTCAAATTGACACGTCGATATTGCCCGGCCCATTGATATATACCGCCAAGCTATATTTTATGCATTCGGCATATATCCACGGCTTTAAAACAATGATGCGAACTGTACGACGACAATATATCCTGCTCCTAGGATAGTTCGACTAACGTTTCGAGCGGCACTTCGTTTGCTCTCAACGAGTCTCACTCTTTCTTCGTATCATGCACCTTCCACATATCTTCATCGTTAAAGCAGCGCTCTGAATCATCCGGGCTCATGGCATCCTTTTCCATGTGCCTGCGGTCATAGGGCTGATTGAGTATTTCATCATAATATTCATGCTGGATCATAAGGTTCATGATCTGGCTCGTGCCTGTCCATATCAGGGAAAGCCGCACATCGCGGAGCGCTCGTTCGATCGGATAGACTTCCGTATACCCCACACCGCCCAGGATCTGCATGGAATTGTTCACAACGTTCCACGCGGCTTCGGTCGTGAAACGCTTGGCCTCGCTCACAATCCTGCGCTTGTTTGTATAATCTTCATCCACAGCTCTGGCAGCCATATAGGTAATGGCGCGCGCCGCATCGAGCTGGGTAATGGAATCCGCAACCATGAAATTCACTGCCTGAAATTTGTTGATGGACTTGCCGAATGCTCTGCGCCTGCTCGAGTACCGTACCGCAAGATCAAGCGCGCCCCAGATGCCCAGGCATCCTGCGGCAGATGTCAGACGCTCGGGGATCATCATCTGATTGAAACAGAAGGCGCCGCCATGGAGTTCTCCTATCAGATTCTCCTTCGGCACTACTGCATTACGAAACACCAGCCTCCCTGTGCCCCCGCCCCTGCAGCCGAGAAGGCCGTAGTGATACTCCGTTTCTACACCGGGTCCTTTGTCAATAATGAGCAGGCTGATGCGGTTATATTTATGGGCGTTTTCGTCAAAATTCGTCTTACAGTACACGAGAAAAAAGTCTGAACCATCTGCGCCGACCACAAACCGCTTCTGCCCGTTCACAATGAAGTGATCGCCATCGAGTTTTGCCCGCGTGGTCGCGCCGAAGAAATCAGACCCTCCCCTGGGCTCGGTCAAGGCTTCAGCAGCAACGAGCTTTCCCTCAAGATACGGCTTCAGATATTTTTCTTTCTGGGCATCCGTGCCAAAATGATTGAGGGCCTCGCCCACAATCGAGGGCATGACAAACGCGCAACCCAGGGCCATGCCCAGGCAGCCGATCTCTTCGATTGCCGCAACCTCAGCAACCCAGGACATCTCCCTGCCGCCCCATTTTTTAGGAAAGCGGATGCCCCGCAGGTTAAGCGCTGCAAGCTTTTCTACAAACTCTTTTCGGGGATAAACGATCTCATCCTTATCCATTTTTCGCAAAAAATCGCTTGTTATTTCCTCACGGACAAATTTTTTTACCTCATCTCTAAGGGATCTCTCTTCCGGTGTGAGCAAAAAATCATACATGGCGCGCCTCCTTTTTTATTTATCGTGAATAAAATCTTAATCACTTGTCTTTTTGAGAAGTTTATTGGTGGGATCGCCTTCAGCGATCATCTGTTTTAAAACCTGTTTTTCAGAATGACCGGGTAAATAGCCGTGCAGTAATGCCTCCAGCACCACAATGCCGTGCTGGTTTGTGTACACTGCCCTCGCAGTTGCTTTTTGTTCTTCATCGAGTTCAGTGATGGTGCATGCGCAGGTGATCGTGTCGCCGAAATACACCGGCTTTTTGAAGCGGAAGCTCATGCCTGAGGCAAACCATGCAATCTGGCCTCCGATCTCAGTAATCATGCCGGCAACCAGGAGCCCGTGGCAGATCCGGCCGTTTAGGTTTTTTACTTGAGCAAAACGGTCATCATAGTGCACCGGATTATAGTCTTTGGTGATATCGCCGAGTACCCGGGTGTCCTGCTCAGTAAAAGTGCGCGTGATGGTGAGCACATCACCCTTCTTGATTCCTTTTATTGCCTTTTTTCTCAATTTTGACACGATCAACTTACGCCTTTTGGGCATGAAAGACGAATCAGTTTCCAGTGTAGATCACGGCCATTATGACTGCCTTATCTTTCACGGATGCGTTTATAACATTGTGGGGTATGGTGGCAAGGTAATAAATGCTGTCGCCTTCTTTCAGTATTTCTTCCTTGTTCCCCAGTACCACTCTGATGGCGCCTTCCATGACCACCAGGAACTCCTCGCCGTCATGGTTCGAGAGCTCAGCATTGCCAGTGTCGGGAGTGAGGGTCACCAAAAAGGTTTCCATGTGTCTGTCCTTGATGCCGCTTGCCAGGGACTGGTACTGGTAGTTGGGTCTGTCCGTGCTGCCGGTGGAGAAACGCTGTATGTTATGCCGATCCTCTTTCCTCATAACCGAATAGCTGTATCCCGATTTCTCGCCCAAGAGAAAACTTGTGCCTATCTTGAGGGCCTTGGATAGCTTGACGATGGTACCCAGATCCGGTAGAATCCGATAGTCCTCTATGTCTTTCAATTTGTCTTTATCAATACCAGAAATTTTGGAGAACTGTTCCAAGGACATATTCTGCATCTCGCGTAATTCTTTGAGCCGCTTACCTATTGGGGCGATGTCCTCTTTTTTTTCTTCATCCTGGTAATAACCTTGGACCTCATCAAAAAATTCCTTATATTCCTTACTCTCGCTCATGACTTTCATTGACAGCCCCTCTTTAATGTTATTTAATAGAATATATTGTATTATGAATCAGACATCAATTCAAGTGCAAACCTTGCGATAATATCTATTAATTACAAAAAAAGTCGCAACAGGATAGTGGAGCCCCCTCCAGCAGGAGCCGGAGGCTCACTGTATTAACGAGACCTCCCGCGAGTTACACCGCATTCCAAGTCTCGCGGGATTAAATAACAAATGAATATTTATTTTTTAGTTGCCTGTCATTCTTATATTCTCTGACGTTTGAGGTGTCAACCCCGATATAATTCCACTTGCGCTTTAATGAGCCTTGATTTTCCGAAACGTAGTGATCGGAAAATCTTAGAGCGAATTATCCCGCCACCTTTAGGTGGCCGGGACAAACTTCGCTAAGCTCGTTATCCCACGTCGCTTCGCTCCTGGGATAGTTCGCCTTACGCTTCAAACTTCACTTCGTTCGTTTTCAGCTTGGCTCACTATCAGTGAGTGTCATTAATGCCTTGCGCGGCGATGATACCGGAGATTGCCGCTCCCACAATGCCGCGGCTTTTGCCTGCGCCGTCACCGGCGACAAAAACACCTTTAATGTTTGTTTCCAGATTGCAGTCAGTCGGAAAATGTGTGTCAAAAAACTTTATTTCCGGCGCGTATAGCAATGTTGAAGGATGAAGAATACCCGGAATTATTTTGTCCAGAGATTTGAGCGATTCCCATAGATTGTCAACAATGCGAGCGGGCATCGCCAACGTGATATCTCCTGGCGTTGCGTCGCAGGTTGCCTTGCAGACTTCATAATGACGGGTCGCGCTGTTAAATGTAGCAAGCGAGCTTCTTCTCCCCTCCCTGAAATCGCCTATCCGCTGCACAATTGGTTTTCCGCCGCCTAACAGAATAAATTGTCTGGCAATGCTTTGCCCAAACTCAGTGGTATCTGATAAAGGTTTGGTCAGGGCAACTGTGTTAATCAGGGCAAAATTCGTGTTTTTTGTCTTTTTGCCGAAGAGGGCATCGCCGTTTATCAATTGGAAATTGCCGTAATTTTCCACTCGCACCCGTCCGCCGGGATTTGTGCAGAATGTTCTGACCTTATCGCCGTGGCGCGCTGTTTTGAAAATAAATTTGGGATCATAAACAATATCGGTAATGCAGTCGTAAAATTTTCTGTTCAGTTCCAGGCGAATACCCACATCAATTGGACCGAAGTTATTGTTGATACTCAGTTCATTGGCGATATCGCGAAACCAATAGGCGCCGCTGCGCCCCGGGGCAGCCAGAATAACTTGAGCATTATAGTCTATTTGTTTTTTGTCGTAGCGGCATACAAGCCGAAAATTATTGTCATTACTTTTTTCGATTGCTAAGGCTTCCGTGTTCAGTAGAAAATCAGTTTTTTTCAGATATCCACGCAAATAATCAACTAAAGCCTTGCCGTTATCGGTGCCCCAGTGCCACTGCTCGGGCGCGATAAATTGAGCGCCATGCTCAGAGGCCATCTCTGCAAGCGCCAATAGCTTTTTGTTATTATCTATAAAGGTAACCTGCCGGCAGCGCGGAAACCGGATAAACACTTGTTTGATTTCCTGCATCATTTTTTCTGCCGCGGCGCGATCAATTTGCAGTTCATCAATATCCAGCCCGACGCGGTAATCGAAATTCAGTTTGCCATCATTGAGTAGTCCTCCGGCAGGATATGGATTTCGGTCAATGATGGCAATTTTATCCAGCCCCAGTTTTTCCAGCCAAATAGCGGCAAAAAGTCCTGCCGGGCCTGAACCGATAATCAAAACATTATAGTTTTTCATTTCCACAACGCCCTACCTCTTTCCGGCTGCTGATTAGTTATAATTGCTTATCATGCCGGATTCTTTTGATAGCGCTATCCAAGTCAACGGTCATGAAACCCGCGATCTTCTTTTCAACGGCGTAGGCATTTCTTACGTTCTGTTGGATCAAGCTCTTTATCTCTTCCGTAATGCCGTAGCGTTGAATAAGATCTTCCGCTCTTTCCGCGAGGCTTACGATCCTGTCGTGCATTACTCTCTTATCTGCGTAGTTTATTATCTCCCGCTCCTCCAATTTCCCTAGCGGATTGAAATCCAGAAGGATTACATGCTGCTCAACAATTTCGCTGACGCTCGCAAATCCCAACTCCCGCAAAAGCTCGCCGCCGGATTGATCATGCCGTTCTCTTGTTTCCAGCGCTCTCGTCTTGGTTATGTCATGAAGAAGCGCCGCCGCTATAACCATATTCCTGTTTATGTACACCCCATTTTTGAGGTTGTCTGTTATAACTAGTGATACACGCATAACCTGTAGAGAATGTTCAATGATGTTCGGCAGCATGCAATATTTTGCCATGAGTTCATAGCATTCTTCTTGTGAGGGTATTCTATCTGTAGAAAACATAGGAGTGATTATCATATCAAATTCTGTTCGGTCTCGGCAACCTTCTGGTTTTTTCCGACATGTATATTTCTTTACGGCGAATTTCCTCAACAACCTCATCAAGCGTATGAGCTTCCAGTTCTCTATCGTTTTCACAGGGAGATTCCAGCCTTTGGTTGGCTCTTAACATCAATATATCCAAGGACTCCTTCTCTCCTCTGATCTGATAGAAAGCATCTGAAATAATTAATTCCGCAGCTTCACATAACGGAATCCTTTTTATATCTATCTCATTTTCCACCATCTTAATTAAATATTCAACAAAGCGCTTATAATCGCCTTCTAACGCTTTTTCTATATAATCAATCATAGCCCCTCAAATTTACGATGGTTCGTCCAACAAATTTCAGCACGCCTGAGGATTGGATTACCACCTGCAAGGTAATAACTGCGGTCCCACGGAGCTAAGCGCCTGGGATACCACGGATATCTGCGATATCCTCCGCTTACGGCGGGATAATTCAACTTGCAAACTTTAATGCGCTACGCTTTTAAAGTTTGAGTCTCTTATTACCAATTACGCTTCGAATCCCCATTCACTCCGTTCAGGGGATAGTTCCACTAACGCTTCGCGCTTCATTCCATTCGCGCTTAGCGTGTGTCATAATCCTACGTCGCTACGCTCCTATGATAGTTCCACTTACGTTTCGAGCATCGTTCCTCTCGCTCTCAACGAGTGTCACTAGTATTTCTTCTGGTTCGACTGAAGTAACTTAATCTGATCGGAGAGCTTGATCTGGTTGGCTTCAAGCATCTTGATCTGATTTGCTATCTTCAGTTCGTTTGCTTCGAGGCCGTCGAGTTTGATCTGGTCAGCCTGATCCTTGTGCATGTTCGCCCGCCAGAACTTAAACTGGTTCGAAAGTTTATATTCATTTGCCTGCAAGCCCTTGATCTCGTCCGCAAGTTTGTGTTCATTTGCCTGGAATTCCTTGTACTGTCTTATGTCGATCTTCCCCTGAGGTGACTCTCCTTTGATCTGGTTCCAAAATTTAATCTGAGATGCCTCAAACACTTTAATCTGATCGGAGAGCTTCAACTGATCTGAGGTCATGTTTCCCAATTCCCCTTTTAGTTGTGTCGCTTGACCGCGAAGATGAACTGTTTCTGCGGCTAACAAGTCAGCTACGCCGACGCCCAGAGAAGTTCCCAGCGAGGCTACAACTGTCGCAATGCTAATCGCCTGCTGTACGTGGCTTTTTCCCTGTCCCCCTTGTGTTTCGTTTTATTTTTTTCTCTTCATGTTTTGATTTCCTCCTTGTTATATTTGCCCATGCTTCAACAGCTTGTATGTGAATCGACATTTTGTCGTCCATATTATTGGGAAACGGTATGCACATTTTTTCGCAGAAAGCGGCTACAATGGCATCCACATCCACAAATCCGATGTCGCTCCCGCGTTCGCCTTCGGCGTACTTTTGAAAAACACCGGCGATGGCATTTTTTTCTCGGGTTGGGCCGTCTCTTCTTGCAGTATCTGGTACAGCCTCCAGAATAGATCGAGATATTTGTCGGCGGCCTCCATGAAAAGGCGGGCGCCCTGCGATTCGAGATAAGCCGCGATCATGCCGTCATTGCTATAGACACCCTTGCAGCCCTTGTCCGGCTCGATCTCGGAGAAGGTTTCTTCTCCCGAGGGAAGGACGTGACGGCCGACGGGGTAGAGATGACAGACGAGCGGGCGGTCGGGATGAACTCCACACCCCTTGGAATCGAGGAAGACGCAAGCGCCGTCTTCTTCCCAATTCAGAATGGTTCCGCTGTCGTGGGTGTATCGGTTAATGAACTCAGCGGTGGACAAGCCCCGGTTCGCTGCAAGACGTGTAACTTCGTAAGGGTTGACCTGGATTTTCTTGTGGCGACAACAAAGAAGACATTGCGAACACAAGAAGAAAAAAGGCGTTTGTCTGTTTAGTCCTGTTCTGCGAAGTGGTAAGCTCATAGTTTTGATAAGAACTCCCTCTTTTGTATAGGAATATAAGTCCGTTGTTCCTCTACGTCAAGGAAATATTGACCGAAATATTGACCGTAAAAATAGAAAAGGGTTGAGAAAAAAGAGGGAATCATGAATGGGGAATGGGAAAAAGGACAATGGACAGGATTGCCACGCCGACCAAGGTTCGGCTCGCAATGACGAATGTTCCACGGCGCTAAGCGCATGGGGATACTTTAATGTACTCACTATCCCACTTCGCTGCGCTGGTTCTCATAATCCTACGTCCCTGCCGACTACGTTAGCGGGATTGTTCCTCCTGCGCTTTGAACTTCATTCCATTCGCTCTCAGCGGGAGTCACGATCGCTACGCTCCTAGGATAGTTCGACTTACGCTCCGAATCCCCATTCACTCCGTTCAGGGGATAGTTCCACTTACGTTTCGAGCATCGTTTCTCTCGCTCTCAACGAGTATCACTACTTCGTTTTACTCGTTTTACCACAGCGCTGCGCGCCCGGGGTAGCTTTAAGAAACTCACTATCCCGTTCCGCTACGCTGGTTCTCATAATCCTACGTCGCTACGCTCCTAGGATACCTTTAAGGTACTCACTATCCCACTACGCTTCGCTTCGGGGATAATTCGACTAGCGCTTCGAACTTCGCTACGCTCGTTCTCAGTGAGTCTCATTAAAAATTAACTACCCTCTCCAGGGGCACGGGCGGATAAATCTGGCCGTGATTGGGAGGCATGGAGTTATAGACCCATTCAATATCCAGAGTGCCAAGCGTAACACCGCGATAGCGCGAATATCCGTTGAAAATACAGCGCACCAGAACATCTTCCATCTGCATGGTCAGACAAAAAACGGCTACTGTCATGCCCGGTTTGAGCATGTTCAGGTCGGAGCCAAAAGCGCCGGGATGAAACGCCAGACGGCCGCTGTCGGCAGCCATACATTGAATAACAGGAATGATTACCGGAAAGCCGTCATCGCCGATGAAGGATAAAAATTTTATGGAATCAAGCCCATTAAATAATTTCTCTCCAAAATACGAAAGCACCCTTCCCTGATTGCCTTTTGCCGCGCTGCCTTTGGCCATCTTGGTCAGAAGCGCCGATTTTACAACAGAGGCCAGCGGTAGCGTTTTTCCATCGGTCGTCTCCTTCAAATCGAAATAATGCACTGTGTTAATGCCGAAATACGCATTGTACCGGAACATAGGTTGATTGTTGTATATCTCATATTCCGGGCCTTCTTTCTTTAAATGCGTCCAGAGCGCCTTCCCGCGCCAGAGTTTTTTATCCAGTGTCAGGATGGCAAATCCTATTTTCGAGGTCAACCGCATGTACTCTTTACTTTTGCCCTGACAGAATTCGCCAACGGTAAGCTGGTTTGGTTTTGCCGCCATAACAGATGTCAGAAGCGACATGTGGGGAAGACCCTCGGGTGTTACCGTCGTAATAATTCCAACTTTCTCGGCAGGCTCGAAAGCCTTCATGTCCGCTGCAGTAAAATTACTTTTCATGGTCATGACATCCTTCCTTTGTATGACATTTTAAATGTACCGGATTCCCGCCTTCAAGACTTTGTATAGCAAAGTTTGTCATTCCGAATCCCGATGTATCGGATGAGGAATCTTAAAGTGCTAAGTGTACTGAAATCAAGATTTCTCGCTTCGCTTCGAAATGACATAAAAACTACCTTACGACACAGTCTCTTTACCGGTATGACGATCCACGGACTCAATTTTTGTTGATCCGCTCCAGCAGACAATCGATGGAGTGACTTTGCTGCGGGCGATTCGGGCAAGCTCTTCCATCAGAGCTCTTTCCGTCAGTGCTTTATCCGCAAATGGCCAGTCTATTGCCAACCTCTTATACTTATCGCGGCACAGATTATTGAAGGCGCAGAGTTCCCATCTGGCTACTGTACCATACAGGTTGGCGTTGATAAAATCGCCAATGCCCTGAATATTTTCGGCAGTGTCCGTAGCGCCCGGAATCACCGGCGTGCGTATCCAAAATGTTTTGGGGGTAACATGAGTTTTCTTATAGTTTACCGCGAAAATGGCATTGGCAAGTATATTTGTGTTGCCCGTGCCGGTAAATTTTTTATGCTTCTCCGAATTAATCTCTTTTATGTCGTACAGCAGAATATCAACATAAGGCAAAAGGCTTTCCAGCAATGACTGAGACACTTGCCCGCAGGTATCGAGCGCTGTCTGAATCCCCCTGCTTTTAAGTTCTTTTAAAAGGGACAGACAGAAATCATTTTGCAGGGCGGCCTCTCCGCCGGAAAGGGTGATGCCGCCGCCTGATGGCTCAAAATAAGCGCGGTCTTTGACGAGTTCGCAGGCGAGATCATGAACGTTCCATTTTTTACCCAAAAGTTCCATGGCTGTCGTGGGACATTCCTCCGTACATAAACCGCAGCCATTGCACAAAGCCCTGTTGATGACGATGCCTTTTTCGGTTTTCTCCAGCGCCAACTCCGGACAGATTTTTATGCAAATACCGCAGCCGATACAGTTTGTCCCCAGCCATTGAATCTGCGGCCTGGGGCTGATGCTCTCCGGATTGTGGCACCAAGAGCAATTGAGCGAACATCCCTTGAAGAATACGGTTGTTCTGATGCCAGGGCCGTCCTCGGTGGACATGCGGATTATCTCCAGGATAGTGCCTAGCGTGTCTTTAGTAGTTTTTTGTTCCGTCATCGGGAAACTTCCTTAAAATTTGTTGTGACTGACACGTTCGATCACTTCATTCTGAAGCTCTCTTCCCACTGTAGTAAAGTAGGCATTATATCCGGTGATGCGCACCAGGAGATGCCTATAGTTTTGCGGATGATCCTGCGCGTCTTTGAGCATGCCGGGATCAAGCATGTTGATTTGCAGAGCCGTGCCGCCGTTTTGAGCATAACCCTTCAGAAATGCCTTGAATTTATCCTTGTGTTCCGGACTTCTCAGAATCGAAGGATTGAAAGTTATGGTATGGCTGGCGCCGTTGGGAAGTTCATTTAAGTAATCTTCCCAGTCGCCCTTTGTGTCTTGGGCTTTGCCGCCGAGCACTTTACCGACAGAGTTCGCGTTAGATGTCGGTCCTTTAATATCGGCTCCGTTGGAAGGACATATCGCGTTGGATAAAAACTGCCCCTTGGCCCTTCCATCCGCGCTTGCCGCCATGATGTATCCATCGCCTGCCCAGTAATTCCAGCTGAGCATTCCCGGACGGTATCTGCGCCCGGTAGATTTTGTGCTGTGCCGCCAGGTTTCATCGCACCACAATTGCATGACTTTGCTGGCCAGGGCATCCGCTTCATCGTCGTCTCGGCCGTATTTGGGAGCGCGATTTTTTGCCGTCGCCTGAAGTATTTCGTATCCTTTCCAATTAGCCTTCAGCGCGGCAAGCAATTCTTTCATCGTGCATGTTTTTTTATCGAAGACGAGATATTTTATTGCCAGCAGCGAATCCACGGTTGTGGCATAAGTAACGGCCTCCAGCGTGGTGAAACTGATTTGGGCCCCGCCCTGCGTAACATCCCGGCCACTCTCGGCGCACCCTTTGACCATGCAGGAAAGATAAGGCGTGGGAAAGAAACGGGCGCGTATCGATTCCGATGCCTCGTACAAATCAACGCATTTTTGAATAATATATTTTGTCTGCATGACGTAGGCTTCCCAGAATTCTTCCCATGTTTGGAAAGATGCGGCATCTCCTGTTTGCGGACCATCCTGCTTAACTTTTTCAGTCTTGCCGGTCATGGGGTCGGTGAAAGGAAGCAAATCTTTTCCGCCGGTCATCGCCAGTTCTACAGCTTTGAGCAAATTGAGATTGTTGTCCACCGTGCCGGAGCGGTCATTGCCGACCATTGTGTTTTCCAGACAGCCGACCGGCGCGTAGTCATAAACATTGTCTTTGTTGATAAGATGCGTCAGACCTGCTTTTTTTGCCTCGAGCATCATGCCAGCCATGGATCGTTCATCAAAATTAAGCAGGAAAGGCGCTCCCTGACTGGATTCTATCATCTCCACAACCTTATCATACAGCCCTTCAGGACTGTTGCGGTGCAGACGCACGTTGGGCTTCGGCTCCAGGATGGGCGACATCTCATCGATAACTTCTAAAATGACATAGGTAAGATCATTGGTCATATCTTTGCTGTTGGCGCCGAGGCCGGACAGGGTGATGAGTTGGCCGAAACCGGCGGTGATACCCTGATTGCCGTTGCGGATCATGGCATCATAGGCAGTGTTGGCGTGAACCCAAAAACATTTCAGGATTTCTTTGGCAAACTCTCTGTCCATACCTTCATGAATTGAACGCTGATAGTACGGCCAGAGATACTGATCAAACCTGCCGAAGGAAACTCCGGCGCCGGGATAATTTTCGTCGGTCAACACAAGCATGTGGTTGATCCACAGCGCCTGCACGGCTTCCCAGAATGTCGTCGCCGGCTCCCAGGGAACTTTGCCTAAATTTTGAGCCATTTTAGTTAATTCGTTTTTGCGCGCCGGGTCTTTTTCTTTTTGAGATAGTTCGAAACACAGATCTTTGTATTTCAAAGCCAGATCCCGCGCCATGGTGGAGGCTGTCATCATGGCCTTAAGCTGCACTCCTTTTACGCCTTCGCGCTCTTTACTATCCAGCGCGTTGTAAAGGGAAAGAAGTTCGGCGTACACACCTTTCCAGCCGATTTTCAACAATCGTTCGTACCCGGGAATAAGATGACCGCTCGTGGCGCCGGCGTTTCCATAACCATGATCATGAAACCATTTCATCTTCGCTCTGGCGCCATTCTTACCTTTTACCTGCCGCAGCCACTCCTCACTTTCCTCTTTCGTAAAGCACATGGATGTCTGAATGTTAAATCTGGCGCCGGCCAACAGATCGCCCGGCAGTATTTCCTGCGGCACATGATTGACAATAACTTCCTTCACAAACCAGGCCCGCCGCTGGACCCGCGGCCACTGCCAGAAATCCGGAGAGAGCGCCACGGGTCTGGCCGCCTGAAGATAGGAAGCGCCCAGCGTGGTGAGCAGCGTATATGACTCCGGCACAATATAAAAGGTCAGTTCATTATAGATGATATCCCAGGGAGTTTCGGTAGTCCATGATGTATACTCGTTGTTCCAAGCGCGCTCGGTTCCCCGGAAATAATAATCGCGCAGCCACTGGACGCGTTCAGACAATCCTTTGGGTTCTTTCATTATATGTTCCGACATTGAAACTGTATTCATAAAAAACCTCCCTTTTAGAATACCAGGGACAACCCCCTGTTTTTCGTTCGTCTTCTTGCGAGTTTCACTATCCCACTACGCTTCGCTTCGGGGATAATTCCACTAACGCTTTAATGAGCCTTGATTTTCCGACACGTAGTGATCGGGAAATCTTAGAGCGAATTATCCCGCCACCTTCAGGTGGCAGGGACCAACGTCGCATCGCTCGCTCTACCACGGCGCTACGCGCCTGGTATATCCTTAAGGTGTTCACTATCCCTCTTCGCTACGCTTCGGGGATAGTTCCACTTGCGCTTCGAGCTTCGCTTTCGCTCGCTCTTAGCGAGTGTCACTATCATTTTACGGAGATATTTTTCTCCATGATTAAGCATCGTTTTCATTATTGATACGGCCTTTTTTTCATCCCTTAATTCCAAAGCATGTATAATATCTCTGTGATACCTATGCACAGTGCCGATGACTCGCGAATCTTTAAAAAACTGGCTGGATAGATTGGTATAGACCTGACGAAATGAATTGAGCAGAAGCGGAAAAACCACGTTGCCCGAAGCCAAAGCGATAAGAAGATGAAATTCGAAATCCAGATCAGTTATATTTTGAATATTTTTATAATCGGCAGATTCTTCTTTTTTGAGAATTTCGTGAAATTCTCCGACCTGTTCTTCAGTCCTGTTTCGGGCCGCAAAGCGCGCGAATTCCGGCTCCATCAACATTCTCATTTGCAGAAGACTATCCATAAGCTCCGGCTCCAGTTTTCCTTTTTGATACTGTATCAGCGAGGAAAGCAGGGTTATTGATCCCTCTTTTCGATAATCATTGACAATGGCGCCAAAGCGCGGTTTGAGTGAGAGAAGTCCGCGTGAAGCGAGTTCAACCAAGCCTTCATGCACCACAGGACGGCTCACCCCAAGTTGAAGGGCAAGCTCTCTTTCCGAAGGGAGTTTCTTTCCTATTTTGACTTTCCCGGAAAGAATAAGCTCTTCAAAACGAATGACAAATACATCTTTAAGACTATCGGTTCTTATTGGTTCAAGAAGTTGTGAAAGCATTTCATTCCCTTTTCAGCCAAGTGGCTGGTGGTATTACCAGCTTGAAAGTAAACCTAAAGCACCAGTTTGTCAAGGTAAAAAATTGTATTTATATATTTTATTGCCTGAATAATATTTACCCCATTATCCCTTCATCCGCAAAACTAAAATAGTTGCCGTCACCGATAATGACATGATCCAAAACTTTTATGTCCATAAATTTTCCGGCAGCGGCCAGTTCCTGCGTAAACTTTTTATCTTCCGCACTGGGCGCGATATTTGCGCTGGGGTGATTGTGAACGCAAATAATCGCCGCCGCGAATTTTTGCAGGGCAGCGTGAATGATCTCCCGCACAATCGGCACAGCATGGTTGACTGTGCCTGCGGCGGCCTCGTTGATTTCTATTATTTTGTTGTTGCTGTTGAGATAGACAACTTTAAATACTTCGGTCTTGAGGTCGCGCATCTGATCGCTCATCTGCGGCATGATGATTCTAACGACATCCCTGGCAGAAGCTATTTTTTGTTTTGGCGGAAGAACTTCAACTTCACGGAAACGCCGCCCGATTTCGAGCGCGGCCTGGATTTGCGCGATTTTGGCCGGACCTAATCCTTTGAATTCTTTCCATTCGCGTATATCGGTATGGCTCATGTTGCGGAATGTGCCGAACTTATCAATAATCCGGCGCGCCAAATCAATGGCGCTCATGCCCTTCACGCCCGTGCGCAAAAGGATTGCCAGAAGCTCCGAATTGCTCAACGCCGCAGCGCCTTTTTTGAGAAGCTTTTCTCTGGGCCTGTCATCCCGCGGCCAGCTTTTGATTCCGGATTTTTTAGTCTTGTCGGTCATTATTTAATGTATCCTTTAAACAAATATTCCAAATCATCCGCCATCTGACTGTCTATCGAGAAGTTCACGCTGCCGGCAAAAATATCAAGCACAATTAAAGCATTAAGATTAGCGTCTTTACCCTTGATAGTCCTGACGGAGAAGATAGTCACTACGTCAGCTTTTCTTGCTCAGGGTATATTCTTTTTGAGTTCTCTCATTTTACTAAGAAGGCTGCTGTACTGATACAGCGCTTTGAGAAACTCAATAGTGAACTCTATGGCGACATCGAGTTCTTGACTACTGATTTGCGCAAAAGTTTTGGCCTCTGTACGTGCCGCGTCTTTGCCGAGCAAGCTCAGTTCGTCCATTGCGTCGAACAACTCCTGCGGCAAAAGTGTTTTTGTCTTTAAATCATGAATACGCGCATTGAGATCCTTTCCGACCGCCCCTCGTTCTTCGCAAATCTCCTCCAATGTCCGTCTAATCATTATCGCCGAAGCTACAAAACATTTTTGGGCATGACAGGTAACGGCCTCATCAAAGGTCTTTATGATCGATGCGGGAATTTTTTCCTTGTTTAAAGAGACATTGCGGAAAGGATAGTGAAATAACAGATCCCCGCTTCTGTCAAGAACAACGAAAAGGTGGCCTCGGCAGTCCGGGTCCGGGCAAAGGCGCTGTCCGCAAATATATTGGTTTTGAATGAAACGGTCGCGGCTGATTGCTTCAAAAGTGCCTTTGTGACCGCAGTACGGGCAAATAGCCTGAATAGGACCGCCGTCAATATAGGAAAGAGGTTCTTTTGCTGTTATCTTCATATTCTTACCTTAACACAATCTGACGGAAGGGAGTATAAAAAGAACGATCTACTATGTCAATCACGAAAATTGATACCCATTCGCTTTCTTTGGCTAACTTTGTTGACACAGCCTGCCCCGGCGAAGGCCGGGGTCGTCGGCTTCCTCAACGTATTAATATAAATACGTCTGCGGAGTCTCCTCCTTGCCGCCTCGTTATCCTTTGACCGGATGCGCAACCAAAGGACGCGCAATTAAAATAAAAATTTTTACCCTACCGGGAAGTGACGCCGAACAGGCGGCATCTTCCAATCGAAACGGTATGATCTCTATATGTATGGTATGGTATTAATAACGGATCTGTTTGATTAGATGAAATCAGTTCCCGTTGTTAAGCCATTTTGCCGCGTCGCGTACGGAGTCCTGATCAAACTTGAAGCGGAAACGGACAAAAGGCCCTTGGGCTGTGTATTCCGCCTGAGAGAAGTCCTTATCTTCAAAACCGGTCAGGTTATAACCAAGGCTTATCCAGGCATTCTGCACCACATTATAACCGATGGATATCCCTTCACAGTAATCCAACTGACCCAAACTCCACGAGTGGAGCATGCTGCTCTGCAAACCGATATCCCAATCCTTGGTAATGTCATAGCGCGCTTCCACCCCCAGCACATCCGTATAGCCGCTGTAGTCGCTTCCGTCTATTGTTTCCTGATTGTACTTGGCGCCGTAATGCAGCGAAATCTGCATGTCTTTGCTGGGACGATAGTTGGTGATAAAGTTGTTGACGAACCGCCAGGAATCAATCTGTTCACTTGCTCCGCCGCTTTCATTGTCGACAATGAAATCAAGGCGATCCAGCGCAATCCATTTTGTCTGCGGCGGACGGAATACAAGACCGTAACGCAGATCAACCTTCATCGTGTTGAGACCGGCTGTGGCGGAGGTTTGGTATATTTGTGCGCGGCCTGACTCAGCCCAACTGCTGTCAATCTCTTTTACCACACCACTCATCAGACCCCATTTGTTTTCACTGTCCGCCAGACGGAACTCCAGACGGTTGTCCCAAGTCATCTGTTTGACCTGATATGTCGCTCCGAGGGAAACAGAGGTGAAATCATCATGAGTACCCGACGCCGGCGGAACATTCGAGTTCATCTGGTAGTTGGTGGCATCGGCCACCGTCTGACTGCGTTCCAGACCGGCATCTATTTTCCATTCATTGTTGATTTTCCAGGTCTGTTTAAGTCCGACGTCGGCAAAGACACGGTCGTCATCCTCGTTGAATTGCCGCTCAACACTGGCATTCATGGCAGCCCCCTCCCAAAGGGTGGAACGCATTCCCATGCGGGTATCCTGCGTGATGGCGCTGCTCCCCCAGGTGAATTCCTGCGCGGCCAGCAGGGTTACATTTTTGGTTGCCTTGTACTCAGCGCCTAGAGCTACACGGGTCGGAAAATCGCTGTTATCGTTATTTCCAATCGACTGCGCATAATCCAGCGTCAGGGCCAGACGTTCATACATGGTCGGTATTCTCCCACCCAAGGTCAACTGGTTGGATTCCCGGCTGCTGCCGTCATCCACATGATCGTCCGCAAACAGAAGCCCTGCATACGCGCTATAGCTTTTGCCGGTATAATTCATTTTACCCTCAGCGACATCACGCGTTGCCTCGGTCAGCAGATTGTCCTGACGATAAATATCGCCGCTAACCTTAAACATCTCACTGAAGCGATAGGCGCCTTCAACTCCGTACTTACGTGTGCCCGCCTCGCTGGCCGGCTGTTGCCCCAATCCAAAACCCGGCTGCTCTTCACGGATGTAGGCCTTTATATCAAATAATTTTACAGTGCGCGTCACTTCCGCCAAGTAGGCATCGCCGCTACGACTATCGGAACCGGCAGAATAATCGCTCGTGGCATACTCCGCGCGGAATTTCGTATTTTTGTCCAGTGTGAATGATGTATCCGTGCCATATAGATTGCTGCTTTCGTCGCCCTGCCCTTCATGAATATAACTTGCGCCAACCTTCAGCCGTTGATCTAAAAGTTTGACACCGGCTCTTCCGCCGTAGGTATAATCCTGACCGGTTCCCGGCAAGATTTCATATTCCACGACAATTGTAATCGGGTTTAACTGCTGATCGCGGTTGTAAACCGGCTCCTTAAAGATTACCGTCCCGGCATCGTAATCTATGGAATAATCCATAAAGCGGGTCATAACGTTGGATGAGACCAGTATCTCGCTGTGGAAACGATCCCGCACTTCGATGGTAATCTTTTCCGAGTTGGGCACGATGTTCTTGCCGGACAGATGGTACATCCCCGAAGTGCCGTCGCCGGGAATCTCATCCCGTTTATAGAACTGATCCGTCTCGCTCGCGAAGGCATTAACTTCGAAGTTCTTACTTTGATATTCGGTCTTAACGCCCGTCATCCGGCGGCTGTAGCGGGAAAGTTCCGTAACGGTCAGACCGGTGTCAAAGTCGCCGAACAGAGCGTAAAACTGTTCCCGCTCAATCTTGATATATAAATTTTTGGCGCTGGCCGCGTCATACTGCTGCTGGGAGGCATCGCCATAAAGCGTGTAGTAGGTCTCGGGATTGATCGTCTGGAACAACCCGCTGGTGTCGTTTCCCTTTGTCTTGGCAGAGTCGTATGCTATCGTCAAAAGCCATTTTCCTTTTATCTGTCCCTTGGCAAAGAAAGCCAAACGATCATCCTTGTAGAGCTTATCATCCACCCCGGTATTTTGCAGGTTTTCCATGTTGCCCGACACCGTGTTGTAGCCGACTGTTCCTTCACCCAGGCCGACAAGGATCCAATCGCGCATCTTGGGCTGCACATAGGTTTCCGCTTCGACTGTGGCATTGTTGTAACCGAGCACGACACGGTATGGGCCGCTATTATTGACCGGTTGGAACAAGACCTCTCCTTCCCTGCTCATCTGAACATGCGGATGACTGCCGGCAACTGGCGGCGCCGCAAAAATATCCGGCTGCTTCAATGGACTGAGTGTGCCTTCACGAATTTCCAGCTCCGCTCCTGCGGGAATGTGGGTGCCGTTAGCGTCGTAGAGTTCCAGACGAAGTTTCACGGGCGTCTTACCGTCAGCGACATTGCCCTCGGCCGATTTCAGAATGATGGAAACGATCTCCCCGCTGCGTTTTACATATATTGTCTGATTGAAACGGGCATTGCCGAAGGGGTCGACACCCTGAAATTGGACAACGTGATCGCCTGACTTACCGAAATCTACTCCGATATAACTGTAAATAGTCTTGCCCGCTTTATCATCCTTCATGGTAAAGCCAATGCGATCTGCCGAAACCTCTTTGTTGTCCAACAATAGGCGCGGGATCAGATGAGAATCAAGACAGACACGAATGCAGTTTATACTATTGATGAGAATGTCCTTATCAAGCGGTGCAAGTATTCCATTGGGATCCTTGATGGTGATCTCTGATTTTTCCTTCGCGGAATCCGCTGGAACGCCTGGCGATACAGATTTTGACGCCGCGGGAGCTGTCACACCCGATGGAGCTTCAGCCGTAACCGCCGCGGCGCCTGAGGAATCGGAACGTGGAGGCGCTTCGTCCGTCTTCTGTGTTTCCTGATCAGCGTCGGGAAAAGTAAAAATAACAGGGCCTGATTCCTGCTGCTTCACGGAAACCGGTTTGGTCATTGAAGAACCCGGCGTATATTTCGGCGCGACGGTCTCCGATCGCTTTTCACCGCTTTGTTCCTTAATAACACTAAGGCGCGAGTGAGCAACGACGCGGCTGGACGTGATGCGCACTTCAACACGCCGGTTAAGCGTCCTGCCAGCTTGAGTTTTGTTGTCCGCGATAGGTTGGTCGCTTCCCTTCCCTTCTAAAAACAGTTTCTCCGGCGGAATATGGAGCTTTTCCGCCAGATAGCGGCCTACGCTTTTGGCGCGCGCCATAGAAAGCGCCTGATTATCGGCAAATTCATTACGATGTTCCGGAGCGATGCGCATATTATCGGTATGTCCGGTCACATGGATTTCTTCTGTGTTCAGGCCGGAAAGCGAACCGGCTATTTCGTCTAATTTTTTACGGTCTTCATCGTTTAGTTCGGCGCCACGGATAGGGAAGTGCGGCCGCAGAGTAATCTCCGGCATCTGCAATTTTTCTACATTCTTGTCCAACTGCATAATGGTTTCAGCCGGCGGTGTAAGAACCGCAGCTTTAGCGTCAACATCGGAAGTCAGATAGGCCTGCGTCACTAACGCTCCTGCTTTCCTGTCGCGGGAAGGTGTTCCCCGGAAAGTAATATCGTGATGCCAGCCTGCCGGCAGATCGTTTAGCTTGAAGGCCAGCCTCGTAGTGTCGCTCTGCAACGGGTCGGCAATGGCAACGCCGTCCATCATGCTGCTGCCCGGCTCGTAGAGCACGCCCTCGGGCAGGACGACGTTGAACCTCGCCGCTCCAACAGGCAGGGTGCTCCCCCGCAGGTCAATCCGGTAAACAATATTCTTCCCTTCCGTTGTATTGGCCAGTTGCAGAACGATTTCGCCTTTCAGCGGCCCTATCGGGACTGAATTTTTTTTACGAACATGAAAGTCCGCGCGCCAGAGGGTTCCGCCCTGTGTTTCGACAAACTGCGAAAACGCCCGTCCCGCAAAACGGCTGTTTTGAGTGCAGGCGAAGGCCTCGTAACCTTCCGGCAGTGAATCCAGATCCATCTGCACAACATGCAGACCGGAACGCACTCCTTCGAAATGAAACAGCCCCCGCTTGTCGCTGATGACAAAAGAACCGTCCTCAAGATAAACACGCACGCCCTCGACGCCATTCGGTCCCTCTCCGGTTTCTTCGTTGCAGGCGCCTGTCGTGATGCGCCCCATCAGGATCGAGCGGGTTTGCATAAAATCGTCTATGATCTTAACAGTGACGTGGGCGGTATTTGATTTTCCTCCGGTAGCAGCGCCGGCAACGGCGCTGTTGATCGCATTTCCAAGATGCGTTCCCGCGGTGACTTCCACCACATAACTGATCGTGGCAGAAGCTCCTGCTTGCAGAGTGCCGACATTGAAGGTCAGAGTTCGACCGTCAGCCGAAATAGCCGGATCGCCGGCGGGAACACTGTTGATTTGGACAGATCCTTTGCGCAGCCGGAAACCGATAGGCATAGTGTCGGTCACACTGACTCCACCCGCTGCAACTGATTTGCTGTTATTGGTAACAGTCAGAAGGTAGGGAATAAAATCACCCTGTCCCGCGGAATCCTTACCGGCGGTCTTCTGAAGCCAAAGAGCGGCAGGAGCCGGATCAAGCGGAATATCGATGCGCCTTGACGGGCCGGGATTGATGACAAATATCCCCGAGTACCCGCTCGTGCTGCCTCCATAGGAACCATTGACATCTATAGCGAACGGCGCTCCGGGCAGTTTTTGAATGTTTATTATACTCACCGTACTGGGGAAAGTGTATCCGGACGGCGGCGTGATCTGGTACTCATAACTGCCGGGCAGTACAAAGGGGAATCGGTAGTGTCCTAAAGCGTCACTAGTAACCGTTGATGAAACAATACTGACACCGTCGTCGCCATAAACCGTGACCGCCCCTCCCGTAGCGGTTTTGATGGTAATAGTTGCGCCGGATACCGGCAGTCCGGTGCTGGAATCAAATACGATACCGTTAGGATCAACTACCACGAGTGTATACGAAGTGTAATTGTTGTTATTCGGATCAACATTAGTTATTTTAATAGTATCTCCGGCTTTGACGGAAAGGGTGCCATTGTAGGTAATCACCGGAGCGCTGGTGGTTAGCAGGTAACCGGTGAAGACGCCTGTATTGGGACCGGTTTCGGTCAATTGTACAACCTCAACATCATTGTTGGTTTGATTTGTGACCGTAACAAAAACTGTTTCGGCCACTGTGGGATTCAAGTTCTGATCCGGAGAGTTTAAACTGATAAAAAGCGGCTCTCCTACATTAGTCTGGCCGGTCGTTGTCAAAGGTACCGGCTGGTTCAGATTGATGGGAGTTGATGTTCCAACCGGAACCGTCGCCGGCATTTGCTGTAAAGTACCCGTGGCGTCCTTATACAATTCAGTTGGGGCCACATTAACCTGATCAGCTCCGGAAAGTGTGGGCGCATATAACAAAGCTTGTATGGTAGTTGTTGTCGGAATCACAATGGTGGATGTCACCGAAGATTTTGCCGGAGTTATAGCTTCCGCATAGTAAAGAGAGGCTTTATTAACGATTGTATCACCCTGAACAGGAGTAGCAAGGGCCGCAGAAGGAACCATCATAACAGAAAGTAAAGCCGCCAGCCCCAATGCGGCTTCAGCAGCAGTACGCAGACAGGAACAAAGCAGATTCCGGCCGGAATTAAACGAAGCTATGCCTTCATCGCTCCCCGCAAAAGGCAAGCGGACGGGTTTTCCGGCTTTTTTGCCGGAAAACCCGTTGCTCAGTTTATGTATCCAGCCCAAAATCATAACTCAGCCTTGATCCCTTAAGGGCTGACAGTAACCTGGTAAAGAACCAGAACGCTCTTGGTAGGGGGAATCGTCCCGCCAGCAGCAGGTGGAGCTGCCGGAGTTGCTCCACCAACATTGACCGTCAGGTTGGGGGCGGCATAGGTCGCTGCGTCGGTGTCTGCGGCCGCCGTTAGATAATGTGCAGTACTGGTTTCGTCAACATAGGTGATATCCTTCCCACCGGAATACTCTCCCGTCTTCAGTGTAACGTAGCTTGTCGGTATTACATCGCTAACAACAGCCGCCGAAACGGATCCCGTGGCGCTGGTATTGGTGGCAACCAGAATGTACTCGAGAACGTCGCCTGGTTTTGCCGTAACACCGGTCAGATAATAATTGGTTGAATTGTAGACATAGGGCGTTCCGGTTCCACTGGGCGTGTTGACGTTGCGGATGAATTTAGTAAGGGTCGCAACACCGCTGGTATAGTCGTTGAGGACAGCACCGGAAGTAGTCCCGGGACCTGTACCGCCGCCTGATGTTGCAGTCAGGGTGTCAGAAACCGTCACATCGGTGCCGGATGTGGTGATACACCCGGAGGTGACCGTAGTCGTGACAACCTTCTGTTGAGCCACAAGCACACCCGCGCCGGGCGCACCACTCAACGCTGTATTCAGTGTGATGCTGGTAAGGCCGGCGGGGGAGTTTTCGACGATGTTGGTAACCGTTCTTTGTTGACCGCTAATGACCACTGTGGCGTTTACAGCGATACCGTTATCCACGCCATCGTTAACGCCATCGTAAGGGACGACAAGGACCGTGGCAGTAGAGCCAACAGTCGTAACCGTTGCGCCGAGGGTAACAGTAGAAGCAGTAGGAACGGCGCTGGGGCTTGTGTCGTTGGTGGAACCGGACACCGTAGCGGAAAGGTTGTAGGTGTCGGGGCCGTTGGATGTTGCGGTAATGGTATAACTGTCGGTAAGGGTCGTCGCACAGCCGTTGTACGAAGTGGTTTGGGGCGGCCCCGCAACAATGGTTGGCGCGGCCGGTACCAGACTGACGGTGACGGTAACACTGGCATAAGCGTACCGGGTTGTACTGCCGTCGTAGTAGGACAGCTGAGCCTGGTTGATGATTTGCGTGTTGGCCGCCAGGTTGGCCCAGGCCGGTGCGGATATGCACAGCAATATCCCAAGCAACGCCAGTTGGGCCACTATAATGGTTTTTATCGTTTTCATAAATATCTCCTTTTTTTCTCTTGTTTTTGGATGGACACTAATTCACCTTTACACGATACAGTATCGTGTAGATTGCAGCGGCGGCAACAGTCCCGCCGGTGGAGCTACTACCGACGCAGCCGGTACCCATGTAATAGTTCAGCGCGCTGCCGGCCGCAGAACCGGCGGCGTTGCCTGCGCCAACACCGAGTGGAGCAATTGCACATTCATCGTCAGTACTGCTGTAGGTGATCTGGCTGGTACTGGCGCCAGTGGTGATTGTAGCGAAGTAGGTTGCTGCTGCGCAGGCTGCTGCCGTGCCAAGATAACTGCCGGTATAGCACATGAGCGTGGTATAGGTCGGCACTGCATCAGCGGCTGACACTACCTTGGCGCTGGAGGCACCCATATTATCGATCAGCACCTGGTATTCAAGGATGTCCCCCGGATTGCCGGTGGCGGTGGCGGCAAAGGTTCCGCAAGAACTGCCGCTCGGGCCGCAGTTGCGGACATTTTTCTCTACGTTCAGATTGCTGGCGCGGAACGTTGTGGTAATCGTTGTGGAGTTGCCGGAGTTACCGCCGCCGCTGGAGCTCGTGGTCAGGTAGAAAGGCACCGTGCCGTTCGTCCCCGCAGTTGACCCGACGGTACCGGTAACGCTAACCAGGACGAGAATCTGCTCGGCGACCACAGCGCCTTTGAGAGTGGCATCATGAGCGGTGAGAGCGGGAGTTGTGTTGGAACCAGAAGGATTGGCTGCCAGAGTGATGACGGCCAGTGTTTCTGCAGTCGCTGTACCGAGATTGTTGTAGTAGGTATTGCCGACGTGAGTATTAGACGGGGCTGTACCTCCCGTGATGCCGGTAACAATGTAATCGGTTCCTTGAACCACAAGAACCTTGTAACCAGCGGAATTCAATGTGATTATGGCCGCCAGGTTGGAATTACCGGGGATACTGATGGTGGTGGCCGTGTTGTCCTGGACAACGGACGCGCCAAGGGCAACGGTGGCGGGGCTTGACGCAATTACGGTGGAGCCGTCATTCCGCACAGTTGAATAAGTGACGGTGTCGCTAGTCATGTTGGTTAGGGCGCCGACAGTGTCGCTCAGGTTGTAGGTATCACCGCCGTTGGCGTTGGCCGTAAGGGCAATCAGGTATGTTGCCGTGGCGCCGGAATCGATGGTCTGGCCAGACGGCATAGCCGCTGATGAGCCTTTACTGCCGCTGGTTGGCCTGCCCGAGTAGGTGAGGCCTGCCTTCACCAGATTAACGGTGGTAGATGTTGTGGCATTGGCATTATAAACCTGCACACCGCCCGCATCGTAATAGGTGACCGCAACGGTGTTGAGGATTGTGGCGCCGGCGCCGGTATTGGCCTGAACCCCTGGCGCTGTAACGAGAAACGCTGCCACAAAGAGTAACGCCAGTTGGGCCGATATAATTATTTTTATCTGTTTCATAAATAATTCCTTTCTTTGTTCAACGAAAAATGTTTTTTTCCGTCCCGGCTGTTTCAATCTACCGGATTCCTGCGGATGCGCACTGTCCGTACGCATCCGCACAATCCCTCTTTTAATGCCATGACGAAAAACCCCTTCCTTCCTAATTAGACATAGCGTCTTCTCCGGACTTTCCGGATGGACACTAATTCATTATTACACGATACGTAATCGTGTACTGTACAGTGGGGCCAACAGTCCCACCGGCTGAACCGGTGCAGCCGGGACCCAGGTAAAAGTGCAGCGCGCTGTTTTCCGTAAAACCGCTGGCATAACCCGAGCCAACACCTGTTGGAACAGTTGTACATTCATTGTCGCTGCTTTGGTAAGTGATAAGGCTTGTGTTTGTGCCGTCGCTGATTGTCGCGATGATAGCTGTTGTTGGTGTGCCTGAACAAGCTGCCGTGCCTAGGGCGCCTGCGCCGCATACGAGCTGGGTATAGACCGGTACTGCGTCAGAGGCTTGCATTGCCTGGGCGGGCGAAGCACCAATATTATCGACCAGCACTTGGTATTCAAGGACATCACCCGGTTTGCCTGTGGCACTGGCTGCAAATGAACCGAACTGGGTTACGTTGCGGACCGTTTTCTGCATCTGCACATTGGTGGCATTGAAGGTGGTGGTAACTGTTGAGCTGGTTGCGGAGTTACCAGCACTACTGTCGGTCGTGGTCAAGGTAAAAGGGACCACGCCATTGGTCCCGATGGTCAACCCGACGGTGCCGATAACGCTAACCTTGACGAGGATCTGCTCTGCGACCTCAGTGCCTTTGAGAGTGGCATCATGAGCGGTGAAAGCGGGAGTTGTGTTGGAACCAGCAGTATTGGCTGCCAGAGTGATGACGGCCAGAGTCTCTGCAGTCGGCGTTCCCATGCCGGTGTACCATTGATTACCAACGTTGGTATTAGCCGGAGCTGTACCTCCCGTGATGTTAGTAACAATGTAATCAACACCGTTAACCACCAGAACCTTGTAATTCGAGGAATTCAATGTGATTATAGCCGCCAAGTTGGAGTTACCGGGGATGCTGATGGTGGTGGCAGTGTTGTCCTGGATAACGGATGCGCCAAGGGCAACGGTGGTGGGACTTCCCCCTGTAATTACGGTGGTGCCGTCATTCCGCACAGTTGCATAGGTGACGGTGTAGCCGGCGGTCATGTTGGTTACGGCGCCAATAGTGTCGCTCAGGCTGTAGGTATCACCGCCGTTGGCGTTGGCCGTCAAGGCAATCAGGTACGTTGCTGTGCCGCCGGAATTGATGGTCTGGCCAGACGGCATTGGGGCTGTCTTTCCCTTAGCTGCTCCGGTGGGCATGCCCGAGTAAGTAAGGCCTGCCTTCACCAGGCTAACGGTTACATATGTTGACGCATTGGCACTGTAAGCCAGTGTACCGCCCGCATCTTTATAGTCGATCTCAACGGTGTTGAGAATTGTCGCGCCGGCGCCGGTAGTGGCCTGAACTCCGGGCGCTGTAACGAGAAGCGCCAGAAATAGAGAGGCAACCACAGCCAGCGCTGCCCAAAACGGGCGTCTCTGTATTGTTCGTGTTTTCATTTTAAATCTCCTTTTGTATAAATTTATCTGTTAATTGTTGCCGGCCATATTGCCCGGACTTCCTGTTCTGTTCTCCCGATTAAGGGCTTACCCTCTCCACGGGCTGTCCTCTGATATTATGTACCTCCTGCTGTTTCATTCTTTCCTCCTTATTTAATTATATTGTTCGTTGTTGTTTCATCCATTATTGTTTTTTAGTTGTGTTGTTCATTGCGCCAGCGCCTTTTATCTAACGATGGCCTTAAAGCCTACGACTCCCTGCTTCCCTGCCTCAATGACCGGAATCACCCAACGGATATTGGTATAAACGTCCGGAGAAGCGACCTTATGGACAGTTTTCCCCTGCTTGTCTGTGATCTCATATAATAGCAGGCTCGGCTTGTTGTAACTCTTGCCTTTGTCGATAGAAAAGGTGATTTCCCCCTCATTCTCTCCGTAGGCCGATCCGGGAACATAGCGGGTATCTTTGGGAATCGGATTGTCTATGACAGCATTCGTGGCTTTTTCATCGCCATCATTCCGAAAGCTCACTGTGTAGAAAATAACATTGCCGGTGGTAACATTATTTGCCTTCACCATTTTTGTAATCGTCTTGCCGCCTTCCTTCACCGATACCTCCATCTCCGCTTTTACGGAGATATTGACGAGCGGTTTAGCCAGTGCCAGAGATGGGACGATGCACAGGGAAACAAAAATTCCTATAGTTGTCAAATACTTTTTAATCATTTCTTCCTCCTTTCTTGCTGTTGTTTGTTGCAAAAATCTTTGCATTTTGTTTAATAGTTACCGGATACTTTTTAATCATTTTATATCCCTTTCTTCTTTCTTATTTATATATTGCACAAATACTGCGTATTTGGTTATTTGACTATAGCATTGTAGTTGATAGTAAAATTAGCCCCGTTTCCGTTCATCTTACCGTTCATGATAATTTCCCAGTTGGTGACTACTCCGTCATATCCGGCCGGCGCCCCGCCCGCCCCCGATACCAGAGTATAGGCATAGGTGGCGCCGCCATCCTTTGAATACGTCGGCGTGCCAAGCGTGAGCCCCGACGCAGGGCTGCCATCCGTGAAGGTGAACGAGGATGTAACGGGCAGCGCAACATAATTTCCGATGCCGTCGGTCAAGGTAACAGTATTAGCAAGCCAGATGCCGGTGTTTTTCATCTGTACCGTATAGGTAATGACGTCACCGGGGTTGGCGGTCGCCTTGTTGGCTGATTTGAGTATAAAGAGGTTCGGTACGCATTGCGCTCCGGGCGGCGCTCCGGGAGGATTTGACGAATAGGATGCGGCAGAACCTGCGGATCCATTTGTTGCGCCATATGCTTGATTTAAAGATGTTGTTTCACCGCAGAGACCTCCGGTTACAGATGTGGTAATTCCCAAACCGGAAGGGTTGTAGGCAATGTAACCTCCGCTTCCACCGCCGCCCGGCCCGTGACGGTCGGCTGTTCCACCTGTATCCCCTCTCCAGGCGTTGCCGCCATTACCGCCATTGGCAGAAACAGTTGCCGAGCCTCCAGCATTCGAATAGATTACAACGGAGCCGCCAGCGCCGCCGCCACCCGCGCTATCATTGAGTATGTTGTAACCGTCGCCGCCGTTGGCCGTAATCGTTCCGCTGCCGGCAATGGAATTGGCCCGGAGTATAACTATTCCTCCTCCGGGCGCGCCACTGCTGCATGTGCCCCCCGTTTCGTCAGAGCAGGCCAGACCCGGCGGATTGGTGTATGTTGCGGTGTCTCCAGTGCAGTTGTTGGTGGTGCCGGCGCCGCCGCCGCCGCCCATAACGACACGACTGTAGCCAACGGCAACGGCACTTCCTCCGACGCCGCCGACGGCCAGATTTGTGTTCCAGGAGTTGCCGCCCAGCCCACCGGCCGCGTAGTTGCCGCCGCCGCCGCCGCCGGAGTTTTGGTCGTTGGCTGCTGGATGTCCGTCAGTGCCGCCGCCGCCGGCATTGCCCGGCGCGCCACGCGCGTAAGAAGCATTGGTCGTTGTGCCGTCGGGATAACCGCTGCCGCCAGTCACTGAGACCGGCGCTCCGTCAAAAGTCGCCGGTCTGTTCATGTAGTATGGCGAACCCGCAATGCCTTCAGCTTTGGAAGCATTGGTGGCAATCGTATAGGAAGTGCGGTAGTCGGTGTTCGCGCCGGCGCCACCTGTAAGACACCGTCCTAAACCGCCGCGGAAACCGGCGCCGTTAGCTGTAATTGTGCCACTGATGGTCAGTGTTCCGAACACATCCATGGCCACGACGCCTCCGACACTGCCGTTCCAGTTGAGCGCGGACGCAGTGCCGGAAACCGTAGCCGACGTGTATTGGGGAACCCGGATGACCTGATAAGCGCTCTGGCCGTTGGTTCCCGAGGCCGCGCGATAGCGGTAGCTGTTGACAAGCCCGCTGGCAATGCCGACAGAGCCTCCGGAAACCGCGCCCGTAGCCGCGACAAATTCGTAAAGGCCGGTCTGGTTGAGAGCCGTATAGCCGCTGCCGGTGGCTAAACCGCTTCCGTAGTTATTGGTGTTTGTGTTGTTGATGTCGGCATCCTGCATCTGGATGATCAGCAGCAGATCACCGGCGGCAATTGCTGTTGCACTGCCCGAAGGAGCGCCTACAGGAATGGAAGTAGCTCCGGCAGAGACCGATGCGGTCCCGGGATAGTAGGTGTTGATGACGCCTGAAGGGGTGCCGGCGCCGTCTTTGCCTGGGTTGGCGCACCCGGCAGCAAAGGCGGACCCGGAAAATAAAAGAAGAGATAATACAAAAATGACAGGAAGGAAAAGACAAACTGCACGCGCCAAAGCCGGCCGCGCGGAGCCTGTTTTTTTAAACTTTTTATTCACCCTTCTACAAATCATTTTATTCCCGAAGAAAAAAACGCCCATTTTATTTTACGGAGATAGGCATTTTTCTTCTCCAGACATTATCTGAATTTCCAAATGCGCCCTAGTCCGTAATCTCTTCGGTAACCCGGCTATCCCTTGCAGGACCCGTGGTTTTGCGTCGCCGGATTACTCCGGTTTTGCCTTTATCGGTTTCAGCGTTATTAATTTTTTAATTCAAATAAACAAATACCCCAAACAAGTATTATTTCATCAATTATTACACTTATCATCCATTTCTTTACAATCAGGGCATATGCCATAAAATTTGATACGTGTTTCCCGAACATCAAAACCATTTTTCTGTTTTTCATCAAGCATTAAAGGATGGTCGATATTAACCTCAACATCAATAATTTTACCGCAAACATTGCATATGAGATGGTCATGAGGGACGATGTTGTAATCAAATCTCTTTCCTCCATGATTGCGCACAGCTAATTCTTGAATAAGTCCTTCTTTTTTTAGTACATCAATTGTGTTGTAAATCGTAGTTACGGATATTGTCGAGAGTTTCTTGGAAACGTTATTATATATATCTGTAGCATTGGGATGATGTTTATTATTCTTGAGATATTCTAAAATTGCCGCACGCTGTGCAGTGTTATGATAATTTTTTTTCATAATTTTCCATCCTCAATTATAGAAACTTTGTTTAATTTATTATTACAATTTTGTAATAACTATAAATTTGTAATTTGTCAAGATATTTTTAATATTTTTTGGGGTTTGAGAAAATGAACCGATTGAAAAAATTACCCAATTAATCAGCATGTTTCAGTATGTTATTGACTTACATTTATATATGTTGTTAAATCATTAAATAAACATATTGCGTCCGGGGAGTGTACTTAGAGACATGGCAATAAACAGGAGTCAAGCATTACATTACTTATTTATAACTGTTCTATGTACAGCCATTTTTTTGCTATTACTAATTGAAATCATATTAAATTTAACTCCACCAATAGCCCGCGATGCTCTTATTCATCATCTGGCTATTCCCAAGCTCTGGCTTAAGAATGGCGGATTCTATGATATTAAATGGGCGGAGTTCTCCTACTACCCGATGAATGTTGATCTGCTCTACTTTATCCCTCTTTACTTCAAGAAGGACTTCCTGGCCAATTTCATCCACATGGGCTTTGGCATCGGGACAGCTTTGCTCATCTATCATTATTTGAAAAATAAAATGAGTCGCATTGCGGGACTTTTGGGCATTCTTGTTTTTCTCAGCACGCCCGTTGTAATCCGTTCGTCTACGCAAGCCTATGTCGATCTCGGTTTGACTTTTTTTACGACAGTCAGCCTTCTCGCTTTTATTCGCTATCGCGACGGCGGATTCAAAGAATTTAAATGGCTGTTTCTTTCATCCGTCGCCATGGGCCTTGCTTTGGGAACAAAATACAACGCGTTGATTGCCTTGTTTTTTCTATCAACCGCTATCGTATTTGTTTATTCCAAGGATACCGGAAAGCAATGGAAAGCTATCAAGTGCGGTTTAATCTTTTTTCTTATTTCTCTTTTTCTATTTTCCCCTTGGCTCATTAAAAATTTAATTCTTACGGGCAATCCCCTATATCCTCTATTTAATGGGATCTTCAACATAAACCATATATCAACTCAGGAAGGCATGTACTCTGTGGTATCCGGGAATACATACAGAGGCCTCTTTCAGACGCGGGAAGTGATGTTTGGGGAGGGCTTTTGGGAAACCGTGCTGATTCCCATACGGTTTTTTTTCCAGGGGCAGGATGATATTCCCCGCTATTTCGACGGCGTCTTGAATCCTGTTTTATTAATATTATCTCCATTCGCGTTGATGAATAAATCAGACTATCGAGACAAGCTTTTTTTTATATACTTTGCTGTTTTCTTCGTTCTCATTGCCTTTTTCCTTGATGAAATCAGGATACGTTACATATTGCCTGTCGTCCCTGTTCTATCTATCCTGACAGTAATGGGTTTAATAAACATCTGGAAATGGGCTATGAATACCTCCATTCCTTTCAGGAACATTTTGACGACCGCTCTGCTCACTATTTTTATTTTAATGATGAGTAAAAATATATTTTATATAAAAAATTATTATCAGAAAATCAGCCCCGCGAATTATGTTTTAGGCAAAGAATCTAAAGATGAATTTATTACACGTCATATCAGCAGTTATCCGGCTATCAAATATATTAACGCCCATACACCGGAAAACGCCAAAATCAGATTAATTTTTTTCGCCCAGCGCGGGTATTATCTGGATAGGATATACGAGGATGATCTCTCTTTCGGAGCAGATGAAATTCGCGGCCTTGTGGCAAATTCTCACGAAGACAAATCTTTTCAAGCATATATCCGTTCCCTTGGCTGCACCCATCTGCTCGTGCGCACGGATTTATATTTTAAATATCTGCGAGATAATTATTCTCCGGAAACAGTGAATCGATTCCTCCGGCAAATGGACAGAGCAACAGAAATGATTTATAATGCCAATGGCTATGCGGTTTACAGGTTAGTGCCTCCAACCTAACATCATCGCTGAATGGTTTGATTGTTAAAAATCATCAAGGAGTAATTTTACTATCTTTACTTTTCTTTTTCATTTCCAGAGCAATTTGCAAATTTCTCTGAGCGCTTTTGTAATATGGATTAATGTGCAAGGCTTTCTCAAATTGTAAAATGCCTTCTTGAATCTTTCCTTTTTTTACAAGCGCAACACCTAAGTGATTGTATGCTTCTGTATAATCAGGCTTTAGTTCAATAGCTTTTAAAGAATATGCGATGGATTCATCGAGATGATTATCCTCTAAATAAAACAACCCGATATTGTAATATGCGCCAGCCGCGAATTTATCAAGCTGCATGGCCTTTTCAAAGGTTTTAAGCGCCTCGGAACGCTTTCCCATTCCCACTAAAACAAGACCTTTATTATTATATGCCGCATAGAATCTGGGATTTAATTTCAATGCCCTGTCATAGCAATATAACGCTTTCTCATTTTCACCATTTTTAGCCATCTCCTGACCTATAATTTCATAAGCCACATAGTTATTCGGATCTTTTTTCAGTGCGTCTTCAAATAAGGTTCTTGTATTAGTCCATAGTTTTACTTGATTGTGTGCTGCTACTGCCATGAGTATAATTATTGAAACAGTTGCAAATATGAATAGTTTTTTTAATAAAATATTTTTTGAAGAAATCTGTTCTGCGCCCCAAGCAATAATGATGAATAATCCGATAAAAGTAACATAGGCATAACGATCAGCCATGGTATGTTCGCCAATCTGAAAAATCCCGATAACAGGAATTAATGTGGCCAGATACCAGAACCAGCCGACCGGCAAATAAGGGTATTTTTTATAATATTTGCAGACAAGAATCGTAATAAGGATCAGGAGAACGGCAGATAAAAATATTTGCCAAAAAGGAATATTGAAATACAAATAAGAAATAGAAAGATCCATAGGCCAACACAACTTTTTCAGATACATAGCATAAGAAAAAATAACATTATTGATCCGTCCTATGAAAAAATTGTCTATTGTTCCGGCCGATTGAGTAAATTGACTCAACCGAGGCAATTGAATAGTTATACATATTGAAATAGCCGATAAGGTGAATAAAGGAATTTTCTCCAAAATCAGAAGACCAAGTTTTTCTTTTTCTGTTTTTAAAGTGGAACTCCTCCGGCAGGAGCCGGAGGCTCCTTTCCAAAACGCGACATCCCGCGATTGGTAGAAAGCATTCAACCTCCAGCGGGAGCTGAGGGCTTTCTGCAGCGGGGTAACCTGAATATCTGTTTCGTTTTGTGTATTTATCGCGGTTCGATTAAGCGGCCAGTAATCAAGAAGCAATAAAACAAAAGGCAGGGTTATCAGCATCGGCTTGGACATCAATCCCAAAGCGAAACTGATGAACACCGGCAAATAACGTTTCCCGTTAGGTTTGTTGACATACCGAGCATAGAATAACATCGTCAGCATCCAAAAAAAAGTGCTCAGAACATTTTTACGCTCAGCAACCCAGGCAACAGATTCCACATTAATCGGATGGACGGCAAACAAAGCCGCAACAAAAGCGCTGCGCCAAACAGCCCCTGTAAGATTTCGAAAAAGAAAAAATAATAAAACGGCATTAAAAATATGAATTATAACATTTGTCCAATGATAACCGCCGGCATTAAAACCAAAAATCTTATAATCGAACATAAAGGAAATCCATACCAGAGGATTCCATAAACCGAAATATTTTGTGCTGAACGCCCAGCTAATTCCTTCCAGCGTAATTCCGTACTGGATTTGACTGTTATGTGTGATATATGTGGGATCGTCAAAATTGATAAATTCATAATTTTGCACTGACCAATAAACGCCGAGCGTTAAGATGATCAGCATCAAAACAACAAGAACAGAATATTTCTGATACATGTTAATTTTATCAAACATAGTTTTTCCCTTTTATTATCAAATCAACGTTGTGAAATGATTTGTCTCCTGTAATAAAGTGTCATCATGATATAAATAAGGAAATTATTTTGCAGCTTTCTTCAATGATGAGATTTACGTTTATGAAAACTATTGAGAAAACGTGAACATCCAAAAAGCATAAACACCGCCCCCATAACCAGCATAAAGAAAGCAAAGACAAGGGAGGGGCTGCCTCCGTACATCGGAACATTGCGATTTGGGTTAGACCTGTCGAATCTTATTTCCAGAGTATCATTAACTTTTAACATATCCCATTTTTGTTTGTCTATATTGCTGCTGGCGCTGATTTTACTGCCGACGGAAGACATAAACTGATAATCTATATAGTAATTGCCACTGCCGTCAGACGCCAGCTTAAAATGTTTTTTCGTTATACTGCCGATGGCTCGTCCGCTATAATCCTGCACATGTTTATATTCTGAATATGTCTCCCAGGTGCCGTACAGAAGAAAAAACCCTATGCCTATACTGATTAGACTCCAAAAAATACCGGAAAAGGAAACCTTCAACCTTAACCTCCAATCTTAATTATGCCTTTTATATAGGGATTATTTGCCTTAATTTAGCGGAAAATTCAATAAATTATTCAGCAAAAACGAATTTAAGTGTAATACTTGAATATAAAAAAAGGGGCGTTTTAAAACGCCCCTTTAAATTTTTACGACCTGAATGTCTCTATTTCGAAGCCTGAATCACCGTCAAATTACCAGTGGCAACTGCATATGTTGCAGTAGGTGAAGTCAAACCCCAATTTGGATCACCGGAACATGTAATAGTGAAACTACTCTCGCTAGACCAAGCAGTAACTCCTGTGGTTACGCCTCCAGTTTGTGTATACCCGCCAGTTGTTAAATCTGCAGTTCCTACCGTTATACCGGTATGATCAGTATTATACGCTATAGCGGCAGTGTAGGCATTTTTACAATCGGTGTTGACTGCTGCAACATAGCCTCTTTTTCTATACTGAATAAACTGCGGGATGGCGATGGCCGCCAATATACCGATAATCGCGATAACGATCATCAACTCAATCAACGTGAAACCTTTCTGTCCTTTTTTACTAAAAATTTTTAACATAATAGCTCTCCTTTCCATGACACCTCATGTTTCAGTTATTAGTTTAAATTATTATATCTTGCCTTTCCAACATTTAATTTCAACCCGCCAACTTCTGAGCTTCTGACTTTACAGCCCATTTAACCTTTCGCCTTAAATTTAGCATATATTATGCCATAAATAAAAATGATGTTTTTTTATTACAATTATTTAAATTTGTTAGTAATATTAATGGAAAATACTTGTTAAACACTTTTTCAAAAGTAAAAATAGAAACCATCAACAATCAAAATATTGGTAATTTAGACTGAATAACTGTTAATTTCACCACCAATAATTAATTCACCATTACCGTGTCCGTTCACAAATAATCAAAAAATGTCTGAACTGCAATACAAATATGTGATAGAATCACTACTCAGGTAACTATGCTAAATAAAACAAACATCAATCTCGACAAAAATAAACTTATTGTTTATTTCGCTTTAGTTGTTATTACTTTCGCTGTTTTCTGGCAGGTGAATCAATATGACTTCGCCTTCGATGACGACGTGTATGTTACCCAAAATAGTCATATCCAGTCAGGAATAACGCTGAATGGATTGCGTTGGGTGTTCAGCACGAGATATTTCTATTTATGGACTCCCCTGGTATGGCTGTCCTTTATAATCAATTATCAGCTTTACGGCCTGAATGCCGGCGGTTATCACCTGACCAATCTAATCTTACATGTCCTTAGCACATTATTGCTATTCTGGCTTTTCAACCGCATGACGAAAGAAATCTGGAAAAGCGCTTTTATAGCCGCTCTTTTCGCCATTCATCCCCTCCATGTGGAGTCGGTCGCCTGGATTTCTGAGCGTAAAGATGTTTTGAGCGCTTTTTTCTGGATGATGACTCTATGCCTGTATGTCTATTACACGGAAAAACCGATTATAAAAAGATACTTGCCGGTTCTTTTTAGCTTCATCTGCGCTCTTATGAGCAAGCCCATGGCTGTCACTCTGCCGGTGATTATGATTCTTCTCGATTACTGGCCGCTGAAACGTTTTCAATCAAAGAAAGACAATTTTATTTTATGGCAGTTACGGGAAAAACTACTTTTTTTTATTTTATCAACCATTGTTGTTATTATCACTTTTTACCCTCAACAGGACACATCTTTAAACACACTTTACTCTTCCAACTTTCAAGACGAAATACCTCTGATTTTTCGAATGGCCAACGCGCCAATTGCTTCAGTTACTTACCTGGTAAAAACATTTTTCCCCTATGACATGACTATTTACTACCCTTTCTCAGCTCCAATCCAGGCGTGGCAGGTCATAATAACATCTTTGCTGATTATCGTCATCACGATTATCGCCGCTGTAAGAATGAAACGTCACCCTTACCTATTTACTGGATGGATATGGTATGTAATAACTATTTTCCCTGTTATTGGAATAATTCAGATTGCCGGACATTCCATGGCGGACAGATATACTTACATTCCTCTTATCGGTATATTCGTCATACTGGCATGGGGAATACCCTCTTTGATTAATAGTGCGAAAACAAAAAAAAAGATGCTATTTACGGCGTCGATAGCAGCGCTAATCATTCTTGCTGTTTTAGCATGGAAGCAATGCAGCTATTGGAAAAACAATGCCGACCTTTGGAATCATGCTTTGAACGTAACAAAAAATAATTATGTGGCGCATAACAATATTGCTGCCGCTCTATTTAAAGAAGGAAAAACGAAAGAAGCTATTTATCATTGTAATCAGGCTATCAGTATAGCGCCGAATTATGTAAAGCCTTATATAAATAAGGGGCTTATCTACTCCAAGCTGGGACAATATAATGTTGCCGTTGAAAACTTCAATGAAGCTATTAACAGGAAAACGGATTACGCTGAAGCTTACCTCGGACGGGGGCACGCATACGAAAGATCCGGCCAGTATCAACGCGCTATTGAGGATTATAACGGGGCTATCCGTTTAAATCATTATAATGCTAATGCTTATAACGACAGGGGGATTACTTATGGTGAACTCGGCCAGTATCAGCCAGCCATAGGGGATTTCAATGAAGCCATCCATTTAAATCCGGATAATATCGATGCTTACAATAACAGGGGGTTTACCTACGCTAAACTCGGTCAGTATCAGCGCGCCATTGAGGATTTCAATAAGGCTATCCGCCTGCGACCAGATTTTTTGTTGGCTTTCTACAACAGAGGAAACGTTTATGATAAGCTCGGACAGCATCGGCTTGCCGACGAGGACTGGAATCAGGCCACCAAGTTGAGTCGTAAAAAGTATATGCATTAGGAGAAGACGAAACATTATAAATACTGGTTATTTTATGAAGGCGTATCTTTATAGTAAAATTTTATAGTCTAATTATTAATAGCATCAATCAATAATTAATTATTCATCATTACCATAAAATATGATACTAAGTGCAAGTTGAAAATTGGAGACTTTGCGAATGTACGAAGTTACAATAATAAAATCATTTTCCGCGGCGCATCTCCTCGCAGAAATCGGCGGCAAATGTGAAGAATTACATGGCCATAATTTTAAAGTTGAAATAACCGTAGCGGCTAAAGAATTAAATTATAATGGCCTGTTAATTGACTTTCGCTTTTTAAAAAAATGCCTCAATGACATTCTTGAAGATATTGACCATAGGCATCTTAATGCACTAAGTTCATTTACCGGCATCAACCCTTCGGCGGAAAATATCGCTACATATATTTGTGAAAAAATGGAACTAAAAGTTAAAACGGCCAGGGTCAAAGTTGTTCGAGTTAAAATTTGGGAATCAGAAAACGCGGCTGTTACTTATATACAGGAGCAGTATGATTGATATTCAAAACCAGAAAGATTTCCGCAATATCGACATTAAAAAAGTCGGCGTTAAGAATATTAAATATCCGATTATCGTCCTTGACAGGGCGAAAGGAACCCAACTGGTCAACGCGACAATAAATATGTATGTCAACCTGCCGCACCATTTCAAAGGCACGCACATGAGTCGTTTTGTGGAAGCGCTTAATGAATTTAAGGGCCAAATAAGCATCAAAACTTTTCAATCAATTTTAGAAAAAACAAGACAGAAACTGCATGCCCATTCCGCCCATATGGAAATTGAATTTGCCTATTTTCTGGAAAAAACAGCGCCTGTTTCCAAAGCTAAAAGCCTCATGGAATACCGGTGTCTCTTCTCCGGGGAAAGCAGCGCCGATCAGTCTGATTTTCAAGTGGGAGTTGTGGTTCCCGTGACGACCGTTTGTCCTTGTTCCCGTGAAATCAGCAAATTCGGCGCACATAATCAGCGTAGTATTGTGACAACAAAGGTGCGCTTTAAAAAATTTTTTTGGATTGAAGATATTATAAAAATAGTGGAAGATTCAGCCAGTGGTGAGGTATACTCTCTTTTAAAGCGCGTGGATGAAAAACACGTCACGGAAAAGGCCTATGAAAACCCAAAGTTTGTTGAAGACGTCGTTCGCAGTGTCGCGGTGAAACTAAATAAAGATGATAATTTCACCTGGTACTGCATTGAAGCGGAGAATTTTGAAAGCATCCATAACCACAGCGCTTATGCCCTGGTGGAGAAAGGATAAGCTTATGCCGGCAAAAAATGTAAGCAAGTTTCTAAATTTGTACAATCATGGTTTTATCCGCGCCGCAGTCTGCATCCCCGAACTCAAGGTTGCCGACACTTTTTTTAATACGCAAAAAACGATTGAACTAGCCCGGGAAGCCGCATCCAATAAAGCGATTCTTGCTATTTTTCCGGAACTGGGATTATCCGCTTATTCCAATGAAGATTTGTTCCATCAGGACGCGCTCCTACAGAGTGTCCGGGAAGCTATCGCCAGAATTAAAAAAGCTTCCGAAAAAATTAATATAATTATAGTTTGCGGAGCGCCGCTGCAAGTTGATTGCCGGCTTTTCAACTGCGCCATTGTCTTTTACCGCGGACAAATACTGGGCGTTGCTGTAAAATCTTATCTGCCCAATTATCGCGAATTTTATGAGGCAAGACAATTTACACCCGCCTCAGCCGCACTTTCTTCCCATATAGAAATAGCCGGACAAAAAGATACACCTTTTGGCGCCGATATTATCTTTAAAGTTGCCAATATTAAAAATTTTAATTTTTTCCTCGAACTTTGTGAAGATTTATGGGTGCCCATCCCACCATCGAGTTTCGCGGCCATGGCCGGAGCTACTGTTCTCGGCAATTTATCCGCTTCCAATATTACCATCGGCAAATCCGAATACCGGCACCAACTTGCCGCCAATCAATCGGCGCGTTGTGTCGCTGCTTATCTTTACGCCGCCGCCGGTACCGGCGAATCGACAACCGACCTTGCATGGGATGGCCATGCCATGATTTATGAAAACGGCAATCTGCTTGCCGAATCCGCCCGCTTTTCACAGCAGGCTCAAATAATCTACAGCGATATCGATCTTGACCGTCTGGCGCAGGACAGAATGCGTTTAAGTTCTTTCAGTCAAAACTCGGCCACTCACAAAGAAAAAATTTTATCGTTTCGACAAGTAGAATTTAATGCGGATATTTTCAGTGGCAGGATTATTTTAAATAGAGAATATGCTCGCTTTCCCTATATTCCCGCAGATCCATCCAAGCGCGATATGCGATGTTACGAAGCCTATAATATCCAGGTTCAGGGTTTATCGAAACGCTTAAAATCTTCGGGCATCGGCAATATTGCCATCGGCGTTTCCGGCGGTCTCGATTCTACCCACGCTCTTATTGTCGCCGCCAAGACTATGGATTCCTTAGGACTACCCCGGTCGAATATTAAGGCATACACCATGCCGGGTTTTGCCACTTCTGCAAAAACCTACAACAATGCCCTAAAATTAATGAAAGCCCTGGGCGTGGAAGCAAATGAAATTGACATCAAACCCGCTTGTTTACAGATGCTTAAAGACATTAAACATCCATTTGCCCAAGGGAAAAAAGTGTTTGACATAACCTTTGAAAATGTCCAGGCCGGTCAGCGTACAGCGCACCTCTTCCGCCTGGCAAACATGCGCAATGCTTTGGTTGTAGGCACAGGAGACTTAAGTGAACTTGCTTTGGGTTGGAGCACTTATGGCATCGGCGACCATATGTCGCATTATAACGTTAATGCCAGCGTTCCCAAGACACTTATTCAACATTTGATTCGCTGGGTTGCTCACACCAATCAATTTTCAAAAGATGTTTCTAAAATTCTCATTGATGTTCTGGAAACAGAAATTTCACCTGAATTGATCCCGGGAAAAACCGGAGGACAGCCGGACCAGAAAACAGAAGATACTATCGGCCCTTATGAACTGCAGGATTTTAACAACTTTTATATAACCCGCTTCGGATATTTGCCCTCAAAGGTAGCTTTTATAGCTTACCACGCCTGGAATGATAAAACAAAAGGCCTTTGGCCGGATATTCCCGCGGATAAGAGAAATTCTTACACTTTGAAAGAAATAAAAAAGTGGCTTCGCGTATATTTATATAGATTTTTTAAAACTTCACAGTACAAACGCTCCTGCGTTCCCAATGGACCCAAAGTGGGTTCGGGCGGATCTCTTTCACCGCGTGGCGACTACCGTGCTCCCAGCGACAGTGAAGCTGAAGTCTGGATAAAAAATTGGGGAAATATTCCCGAATCTGAAGATTAGAGATGAGAGAAACTTACAAAGACTTTGATGCCGCAGAATTGTTTTGCCCGCAATGCATAAGAGCAATTAGTATATTTATGTCACTATGATAAATAAGATAAATATTAGTTCCAGGACACAGATTCTGAGCATATATATCATTTTGATAGCGGCAACACTTGCCATTTTCTGGCAGTTAAATCAATTTGACTTCATCACCTTAGATGACCCCGTTTATGTTACCTTGAACAGAAATATACAGTCCGGAATCACACTGGACGGATTTCGTTGGGCGTTTTTCACGACCTACGCCGAGTTCTGGCATCCTCTTACATGGTTATCCCTGATGTTCGATTATCAGATCTATGGCTCCAACGCCGGTGGTTATCATATGACCAATCTCATCCTGCATATTCTGAGCACTCTTCTGCTTTTTTGGCTTCTTAATCGCATGACCGAAACTATCTGGAAGAGCGCTTTTGTAACGGCTTTGTTCGCGCTTCATCCTCTCCATGTAGAATCGGTCGCCTGGATATCTGAACGAAAAGACGTTTTAAGTGGTTTTTTCTGGATGCTTACTTTGTGTATGTATGTATATTACACGGAAAAACCGGCTATGAAAAGATACTTGCCTGTTCTTTTTGCTTTCGTCTGCGCTCTGATGAGCAAACCCATGGTTGTCACTTTGCCAGTCATTATGATTCTTCTGGACTACTGGCCGCTTAAACGTTTTGAATCAAAGAAAGACAATTTTATTTTATGGCAGTTGCGGGAAAAACTGCCTTTTTTTGTTTTGTCAGCAGTTTTTTCTATTATTACGTTTTATGCTCAGCCGTCTGCGCCTGCAAAAATTTTTCCTCTGAGTTCCCGTCTTGCCAACGCTCCTCTTTCTTTTGTGACTTATCTGTTCAAGACATTTTGGCCTCTTGATTTGTCTGTTTTCTATCCTTTCCCATCTCAAATTCAAGTTTGGAAAGTTCTATGCGCTTCCTTGTTGATTTTCCTTATCAGCGCCGCCGTCATTCTTGCCGTGAAACGGTTGCCGTATCTATTTGTTGGATGGCTGTGGTATGCAATAACTATTCTACCTGTTATAGGAATCGTACAAGTCGGAAATCATGCGATGGCTGACCGCTATACTTATCTTCCCTATGTCGGCATAGCCATTATGCTTGCCTGGGGTGTTCCGCTCTTGTTTCCACGCGAAGACATATGGAAAAAGGTCCTATTCCCGGCAGGAATAGCCTTTCTTGCCATCATGGCATTAGCAGCATGGCAGCAGTGTGGTTACTGGAAAAACAGCTTCAAACTTTTCGGCCACGCGCTGAGTGTAACAAAAAATAATTATCTGGCGCATAACAGTATTGCTTCCGCTTTGTCTAATGAAGGAAGAAATGCGGAAGCTATATATCATTACAATCAATCCATCATTACAGAACCTAAGTATATCCCGACCTACATCAATAAGGGGGATATTTACATTAAGTTGGGTCAGTATCAATCGGCAATTGATAGCTTCAATGAAGCCATAGGCAGGAACTCGAATAATGTTGATGTCTACCGCAAACGAGGATTTACTTACGATAAACTCGGCCAGTATCAACGCGCTATTGAGGATTATAACAGGGCGATTCTCTTAAACCCGGATAATGCCGATGTCCACAACGACAGGGGGATCATATATGGTAAACGAGGTCATTATCAGCTGGCCATAGATGACTTCAATGAAGCCATTCGAATAAAACCGGATTTTGCCGAAGCGTACAACAACCGGGGTTATACTTACGATAAATTCGGCCAGTATCAACGCGCTATTGAGGATTACAACAAGGCGATCCTCTTGCGACCAGATTATGTCTCGGCCTACTACAACAGGAGAACGGCTTATAATAAGCTCAGCCATGATCAACGTGCCAACGACGACTGGAACCATGCCAGCAACGTTGGTCGCAAAAAGTCTGCAAATTAGAGAGGACAAAGCATTAGAACATACTAAAGAAATTTGAACTTATCCTTCCGCTAAGATCCTTACTCTTGTTTATTCTTTTGCAGCGCCTTTTTCAATTTCTCGGCCATTAAACCGGATCCGACGGAATTCGGCGAATCATCATAGACAAGACTGACCTCCCGGCCATGAGCTTTATCACCCAGGTATTCCGCCAACACTCCCCGGCCATGAACATCTTCGTGACAATAGACGCAAAGATTTTCCCAGTTGCTTCCATCGGCAGGATTATTGTGGTGGTTCCCGTCTTTGTGGTGCACGGTCAAAAGTTTTCTTTGGGATTCGGTAAATTCCCGGCCGCAGCGGGCACAGATAAGACTATTAATCGCCAGGGATTTTTCCCGGTAGTCTTCACCTGGCGGAGGTTTTTGCGACTTTTTTATTTCCCGGACTATTTCTTCAGCCGATTTTTCCGCTTCTATGACAGGTAAGACTGGCTTTTTTTGAACCTTAACGCTGCCCCATTTACTGGAAAATGTTACTTTTGCCATTACAATTCCTTCCGGTTTAAACTTTTTCTTTGTTTAAAAGAACGTCAATAAAAACGCGGACGCCTTTTATAACCGCAGTAACATTTCTAATTGCCCTAAAAATCGGCAATCTCATGGCTATTGGAGCAAAGCATTGAATATTATCAATAATATCGCTTATAATCAACTGGGACCGGTCTGCTGTGTTGGAAAAATCTTGAATTCTCCGATTCAAAATGGCAGAAGAACTATTAACATTTGTGGTAATCTCCTCTAGATTTTTCAATATCGTCGGCAAACTTTGATTTAAAGTTTCTAAAGTCTTCCTAACATCCTTCAAGATGCGCCATATTTGCAAAAGAATGGGAATACAAAAAATTACCAACAAAATAAGGATGATAACCAAAAGTACTAAACCAATTTCTAGCATGTATCCGCCTCCTTATATTATTAGCGCTATACCTTTGTGTTACTTTTACTTGCTATATTTATATCAAACCGGTTTTTTATTTTCTTCCCGATAAGATTCCACCCCGGCATCAATTGCCTTTTTTAATCTATTTTTACTGCCGGCAATAGCATCGGCACCTTGATGAGCAAATTCACTTGCTTTACTTTGTATTTCTTCCACTTTTTCTTTTGCCGATATCTCCAATCCTTTTAAACGTTTAACAGCTGCTTCATAAGCTGATTTGCTTCTTTCTACTGCTTTTTCATATTCCTCTTTACCCTTGGATAAAAGATCTTCAGTTGTTCGGGCAATATCTTCGCGCGTTTCTTTACCACTTTTGGGTGCATACAAAATCCCCAAAACCACACCGATTAATCCGCCAATAAATAAACCTTTTAATAAATCGTTGCTTCTTTCTGACATAATACACCTCCCAAATGATTATCGAGATTACTTATATTTATATTTCACGTCCCGCTTGTATGATAACATCTCTTAATCTTATGTGATTTTTATAACACATTTTTAAAAATAAATCCCTATTTTGTATAAAAAAAATCGGACATTCACTATAAAAAGAATGTCCGATTAATTTATCCTGCGAATCTATTTAAGCAATTATTTTGCAGGTGCAGGTGCGGGCGCAGGTACTGCTGTGCCCACTGGTGCAGGTACTGCTGTGCCTACAGGTGCAGGCTGAACAACGGGGGCTTCAACTTTCGGAGCCTCTGCTGGTGCTGGCTCTTCAGCTTTTTTGCAGCCCACGACTGCAAGAGATAAAGAAGCAACGAATAGCATAGAAATAAAAATGGCAAATATCTTTTTCATTAACGGCTAACCTCCTTTCACAGATTTTCATAATACTGGTTTTTATACCCAAAACCTTTGTATTAGTCGCAAAGAATACGCCTTTTTTTTGCCTTGTCAAGAATAAAATTAACAATTTTTTATCGCGATAAGATTGCCTCCATTAAAGCCGTAAAACTGTTACTCACCCGATGAATAACGAATAATCATGTTTTGAAAACATTGTCATCTATTGTCAGCCATAGTTTTATATGCTACTTACCCTCAATATAAACTGTGATTAAAACAGTTTTTACGAAAAGTTGCAGGATTTATGTTTAAATGAAAAAAGATAATAAAACTCTAGAAAAGCTGACAGAATTAACCCAACTCATTAAAAAGCTGCGCGCACCGGATGGTTGTCCATGGGATCAACAGCAAAAGAAGGAAGATATTGGCAAGTATATTCTGGAAGAGGCTTATGAAGTGGTCGACTCTCTTGCTAAAGAAAATCCGCAAGCTTTGAAGGAAGAACTGGGTGACCTGCTCTTCCAAATATTATTCCTGACCGAAATGGCGGCGGAATCAGACCTGTTTTTTCTATGTGACGTTCTGGATGGAATTATAAAAAAAATGATCCGGCGGCATCCGCACGTTTTCGGCAAAAAAAAGGTGATTTCAGTGCGAGAAATCAAAGAAAACTGGCAAAAAATAAAAAAATGTGAACGCGGCGCTAAAAACGATGACGAGAATTTATTTGGCAATGTACCGCTTTCATTTCCCGCCTTGAAGCGAGCACAAAAAATCACTTCAATAGCTGCCATATACGGCTTCGACTGGCAAAAGATTCAGGATATAATGAAAAAATTAAAAGAAGAAATCAAAGAATTCAACGCCGCCATAAAAAGCCGTAACCATGATGAAATCGAAGAAGAATTAGGTGATATATTGTTTACGATGGTAAATTTGAGCCGTTTCGCTCAAGTTGACGCTGAAACGGCATTATCCAAAGTAACTAATAAATTTTTGCAGCGTTTTTCTTATGTCACCGCTAAACTTTCCGCCCGCGGAATATCTCTGGAAAAAGCAACCTTAGCCCAGATGGATGAACTCTGGAATGAAGCAAAAACAAAGGATTTAAAATGAAATACTTTCTTTGCGTATTGGGCATGGTTTTTATTTTTGAAGGCCTTCCTTATTTTATTTTTCCGGAAAGATTAAAAATTTATCTGCTCAAGATGACAACAATGCCGGATTCCACTTTACGGTTTTTAGGAATATCCGCAATGATTCTTGGGCTGATTCTGATATATTTTGGACGAAGTTAAACTCATTTGTGTTGACAGCAGCTTATTAATCTGATTATTTGCTCAAACTTTTCACTTTGCACAAAGAGACGTATGGAATTAAAAGATTTTTCATATTTTTTGCCGGATGAACTTATTGCCCAGCATCCTTGCCAAAAGCGGGACGGCTCACGCTTACTTTTTTTGGACAAAAACAAAGAAAAAATGGCTGATTTCTCTTTTTTTCAACTGCCGAATTTTCTGCAAAGCGGCGATGTTCTGGTTATTAACGATTCGAAAGTGATTCCCGCCCGGCTCTTTGGTAAAAAACAAACCGGAGGTATTCTGGAAATATTGCTCTTAGCAAGGAAAGAAAGCGAAAAAGAGTCTCAAACGTGGGAAACGCTAATAAAACCGGCAAAGAGACTGCGTGAAAACGATGTTATCCTTCTCGGCAATGACTGTGAGGCCAAGGTTTTAACGCGCATATCCGACAAGAAATGGCTATTGAAATTTTTTGCACAAGATGGATTTGAGGCTTATTTAAACCGGTTCGGCCGCGCCCCTCTGCCCCCTTACATCAAACGTAAAAAAAATGCTGAGCCGGATATGATTGACCGGGAACGTTACCAAACCATTTACGCGAAAAATCCCGGCTCTATTGCGGCACCAACTGCGGGACTGCATTTTTCAACTGATGTTCTGCAAACATTACAGGCCAAAGGCATCCAGATTGCCCCGATAACTTTGCACGTTGGTTATGGAACTTTTCTGCCGATTGAAGTAAATGAAGTGGAAAAACATGTTATGGAATCCGAATATTATGAAATAAGCGCAGACAGCAGCCAAATTATCAATAATGCTCAACGTGTAATTGCGGTTGGAACGACCTCCACCCGCACATTAGAGAGTGTTGCCGATAATAATGGATATATAAAACCCCAATCCGGCTCTACTAATATTTTTATCTATCCCGGATATAAATTTAAAAGAGTTAACGGACTTTTAACCAATTTTCATTTGCCGCAATCATCCTTGTTTTTACTTGTTTGCGCTTTCGCCGGTACAGAATTAATAAAAAAAGCTTATCAGCATGCCGTGGAGAACCGTTATCATTTTTACAGTTACGGCGATTGCATGCTGATTATTTAGTAAGTTAGAAAATGCTTTTTACCAAAAAGCATTTTCGTTAACGCACTTATCCCGTTTATCGGGGCTTGGATACAAAAAGATGCCTTTTCAATTTGATTTAATAAAGCAAGATAGTTCCACTGCCGCCCGTTTGGGGAAAATGATTACTCCTCACGGCATGGTGCATACACCCGCGTTTATGCCGGTGGGCACGCAGGGCACGGTCAAATCAATGCTGCCTGAAGAGATCAAAAATTGCGGCGCTGAAATTATTTTAGGCAATACTTATCATCTTTATCTACGCCCCGGCCACGAAACTATCAAAAAGCTGGGTGGTCTTCACCGGTTCATGAATTGGCCGGATCCGATTCTGACCGACAGCGGCGGCTTTCAGGTTTATTCTTTAGGCGCACTGCGCAAAATTACGCCCGACGGCGTTTTGTTTCGTTCCCACATTGACGGATCCAAACACTTTTTTAGTCCGCAGAAAGCGATTGAAATCCAGGAAGCGCTGGGCTCAGATATCATGATGTGCCTTGACGAATGCCCACCCTACCCGTCCACATTATCTCAAACCGAAAAATCACTGGCCTTGACGATAAAATGGGCGGATTTGTGCAGGCAGGCTAAAACAAGCGTTGACCAGGCGCTTTTTGGCATTGTTCAGGGGGGGACTTATCTAAACTTACGCAAACAAGCTGTGGAACAAGTCGTTCCACTCAGTTTTGATGGTTACGCTCTGGGCGGAGTGAGCGTAGGCGAACCTAAAGAAATAATGTATGAATTAACAGATTCAATTACTCCGCTATTGCCTGTGAATAAACCGCGCTACCTTATGGGTGTCGGCACACCGGAGGATATTGTTTTCGGAGTATCCTGCGGAATAGACATTTTTGACTGCGTCATACCTACCCGATGCGCCCGTCACGGATTATTGTTTACAAATTCAGAAAAGATTGTTATAAAAAACGCCCGCTGGCGGGAAGATAGCAATCCGCTAGATGAAACGTGCGATTGCTACACCTGTAAAAATTATTCCCGGGCATATTTAAGACATCTTTATATTGCCGGAGAGATACTGGCCATGATATTAAATACAATTCACAATGTCCGCTACTATATGCGGTTAATGGAGAAAATTAGGGCGGCATTAAAAGAAAACCGTTTTTTAGAGTTTAAAAATTATTTTTAAAATAAATAAGATGAATTTATAAAAAAATCTGATAAAGAGCAGGTTTACAGATTTAAGGAGGTAGTTAAATTGACATCTTTAGCATATGCAATGGGCGGCGCCCCAGGTGGTGGATCGGCCGGTGGCGGAGATTGGGGCTTCATCATCACCATGGGAATAATTTTTGTTATTTTCTATTTCTTACTAATTCGCCCTCAGCAAAAAAAGCAAAAGGAACTCAAGGCCATGTTGGATAACCTTGCCTACGGCGACTCCGTAATGACAACCGGAGGGATTCACGGTAAAATAACAGGTTTGGCCGATGCAGTCATAACTTTAGAAATTGCCGATAAGGTAAGAATCAAAGTTTCGCGAAGCGCTATTGGCGCTGTTCTTCAGAAGGCGGGCTCACCAGCCCCAACGACAAAACCATAGTATAGAAAGGGGTATTTATGATTAAATCTTTAAAAATAAGGGTAGCCATAACTTTAGTTGTATGTCTTGCTGCTCTGTATTTTCTGTTACCGACATTAACGCCTCAGCTTCCATCCCCTTGGAATGAATATTTTCCCAAGGATAAAATTCACTTGGGTCTGGATTTACAGGGTGGCATGCACCTTCTTATGGAAATTGATACGGATAAAGCTCTGGAAGCCATGATGGAAAGAACCTCCAATGATTTAAAAGAATCATTGATGGAAAGCAAAGTCCGTTTCCGGAATGTGGAAAAAGCTAAAGGCGCCGCAATTTCACTGGAACTGACCGATGCGGTAGGCAAAACTACTCTGGAAAACATACTGCGGGACAAGTATCCTGATTTGGAAATTGTTTCCACCAACCCGCGCGACAGCGGACAACTCGTGACTTTAGGAATCAATAATAAAAGAGCGGCCGATTTGAAAAAGTTGACTGTTGAACATTCTTTGGAAACCATCCGCAATCGAGTGGATCAGTTTCGGCATCGCGGAGCCTGAAATTATCCCCGAAGGTGAAGACCGCATCTTAATTCAATTACCGGGCATTAAAGATCCGGATAGAGCTAAAAATCTCATCGGAAAGACAGCTTTACTAGAGTTCAAAATTGTTGATGATGAGAACTCTTTGGAAGAAGCTCTTCGCGGCAATGTTCCGCAAGACGATATTATCGCATACGGCTTACGCTCCGATAGATCAACCGGAGAAAAAGGTTCTGCTCCGTATCTGTTGAAAAACAAGGCCCTGTTGACCGGCGCTTCTCTAGAAACCGCCAAAGTGCAAATTTCCAACCGTTTCGGCGAACCAACCGTGTCTCTAAAATTTAATTCCCAGGGCGCTACCGATTTTGAAAGAATTACCGGCGAAAATGTTCGCAAACGCCTGGCTATTGTTCTGGATGGCGTCGTCCACTCGGCGCCTGTCATTCAGGAAAGAATATCCGGCGGCAACGCCCAGATTACCGGCACTTTCACCATGGATGAAGCGCGCGATCTGGCCATTGTTTTGCGCGCAGGCGCTCTGCCCGCTCCGGTCAACATTCTGGAAGAAAGAACGGTTGGTCCATCACTCGGAAGTGACTCAATTAGACAAGGTATTACGGCCACACTTATAGGTTCACTATTGGTTGTTTTATTTATGATTATCTATTACCGTCTTTCGGGATCTATCGCAGATTTGGCCCTGATTATCAACATCGTTTTAGTTTTGGGCATACTGGCGGCCTTCAAAGCCACCCTGACATTGCCCGGCATTGCCGGTCTGCTACTCACTGTCGGTATGGCGGTTGACGCCAACGTTCTCATTTTTGAACGAATCAGAGAAGAGCTGCGGACGGGAAAAACCATTCGACTGTCATTGGATACCGGTTATAAAAAAGCTTTTATTACCATTATTGACACACATGTGACCGGAATAGTTTCCGCAATCTTTCTTATTATCTTCGGCACCGGTCCGATTAAAGGATTTGCGGTAACGCTGATTATTGGTCTTCTGGCCAGCCTCTTCACCGCTGTTTTCGTCACGAGGGTAATTTTTGACTATTTTACAGAAAACTTTAACATCAAGAAATTGAGCATTTAAACAAATACATAAGTAGGCAGGAGATATAGTATGGAGTTAATTAAGCCAGGAATTCACTTAGATTTCGTCGGGAAAATGAAATATGCGATAATTTTCTCGGTAATCTTGACAACCATCAGCATTGCATCTGTTATCATCCACGGCGGATTTAACCTTGGAATTGATTTCGCCGGTGGCTCTATCATTCAAGTAAAATTTCAGAAAAGCATGACCGCCGATAAGATCAGGGTCGCGCTTAAATCAACCCGTCTGGAAAACAGTATCATCCAGCAGTTCGGTCCCAATGAGTTTCTCATTCGCACCTCGGAGTCTTTCCATGATCAAAAACTCTTAGACGAAAACGTAAATAAGCCATTAACCGCGGCTTTCAATAAAGACTACGAAATCAGGCGCGTGGAAGTCGTCGGTTCCAAGGTTGGTATGGATTTCCAGAGAAAAGCCATTTTTGCCGTCATTTTTTCCTGGCTGGCCATGCTCGTTTATATAGCATGGCGTTTTGAATTCCGCTATGGACTGGGCGGTATAATCGCTCTCATTCATGACGTTATTATTATCATCGGCACAATTTCCATACTGAATATGGAATTTACCATTTCGATTCTCGCGGCAATATTCTTTATCATCGGTTATTCCATCAATGATACGATTGTTGTGCTCGACAGAATAAGGGAAAATGTAAAATTGAACCCGCGGCAAAAACTGGCCGAGACCATCAACATGAGTATTAATCAGACATTAAGCAGAACGATATTGACTTCGTTTACAGTGTTTCTAACTGTAATCGCGCTTTATATATTCGGCGGTCCGGTGCTCCACGACCTGTCTTTTTCTCTGCTGGTCGGCGTCGTGTTTGGAACGTATTCTTCCGTATTCATTTCTTGTCCGATTGTGCTGCTTTTTGAAAATCTGCAACTTTCCAAGATGAAGAGGAAGAAATAAATTGTCTTTTTTCGCCGCAGCGGGATTTACCGTTTTTATTTTGATATTGTTTGCAGGCATTTTTCTAAATTTTTTCGGCTTGCCCGGAGCTGTTGTAATTTTTTTTGATGTTTTGTTTTACGCAATTTACACCGGCTTTGATCACGATCATGTCGGATTCAAGATTGTTTTGTTTCTGCTTATGTTCGCTATAATTGCCGAAACAATTGATTTCTTAGTTATGGCTGGAAGATATCAGCCAATGATATCAAAAAAATCTTTTGGGGCTGCCGCAATAGGAGCTGTTATAGGAGCATTTTTTCTTACACATTTTTTGGGGGGACCGGGCATCTGGGTAGGATTTTTTTTGGGAGGTCTTGCCGGAGTATTGACAGTAGAATTTATCCACCAATCAAATTTGAAGGCTCCTTTCCGAACACCCGGCAGCGCTATTCTTGCTATGATCGGAGGAAAGATGGCCAAAGGATTAATTGCCCTTTTTATGATCGCCTTTTCTCTGTCCAACATTTATTCTTAAGAGGTTTCTAGTTAATATGGCTAAAGATGATAAATCAAAAACAAACGAAAAAATAAAATCAAAAACTAAAGAATACGTTGAATCAATCATTATTGCGATTTTGATCGCACTTTTTATTCGGACATTTATAATCTGTGCATACAAGATACCTTCCCGTTCCATGGTGCCGACACTCCTTGTCGGCGATCATATTTTAGTCAATAAGTTCCTTTATGGCGTAAAAATCCCTCTCTTAAGAAACACTATTATTCCTTTCAGAGAACCCAAAAGAGGGGAAATTATAGTTTTTATTTTCCCCAATGACCGATCTAAAGATTTTATCAAACGAGTTATCGGTGTGGGCGGTGATAAAATCGAAATCAAAAACAAAAAGATATTCATCAACGGCAAAGAATATTCCGACTCTCATGGTGTTTATAGTGATAGTATGATTTATCCGGCTACAATGCAGCCCCGAGACAATTTTGGTCCGATTACCGTTCCTAAGGATTCTATTTTTGTCATGGGTGATAACCGCGATGAAAGCCTGGACAGCCGTTTCTGGGGTTTTGTCAATTTGAAAGATGTGGAAGGAAAAGCTTTTGTAATTTATTGGTCGTGGAATCACGAAGACCATAATCTCCGTTGGCAGCGATTAGGAAATTTACTTCATTGATTAAAATCGATCACATCTTTCCAGGAAAGAAAAACGGGGTTTTTTCTGGGCAGAACTGAATATTATTCCCGTAACTACCGGATAGGGATCAATAAACTCTGCCCAATGTTTCTCCCGCGGCGCCAGTAATTTTTTTCCCAAGATTTTGCTTAAAAATAAAAATATTTGAGGATCTTGATTTATATCCATATTTTTTCTCCAGATTGTTTGTTTATATCAGTTATTTTTTTCACCTTGACACACAAACTACTTAGTTGTATAAAAAAAACAAATTTAACCCTTTTAATTTAATCCGGTGAGATTGAAAAAGGAACTGATAATGAAAAAAATCATCAAAAAGTATATAGAGCCTTTCTCCGCAAGGGGAAGGGCTTTTTTATACCGGCTTTGCCTTCATACGGTTACCTTTGTTGGCTTCGTCGTCGGCTTCCTCAACGTATGTTCCATATACGCCTCCGGAGCCTCCTCCTTACCGCCTCGGTACCCTAATGAATGCAAACCGATCTTATCAATCTCTGAGTGAGGCATTTATTATATGGCTGAAACCAAAAACGTTAAAGTAGTGATGGATAAAGACGGAATTGAACGGTGTCTTACCCGAATCGCTTATGAAATTCTGGAAAAAAACAAAGGCATGGAAAATATCGTCCTTGTAGGAATCAGAACGGGCGGAGTCTATCTGGCTGAAAGACTGCAAAAGAAAATGTCCGATATTGAACGCGGAAAGATCCCTCTGGGAATATTGGATATCACTCTTTATCGCGACGATATTTCCGCATCCAATAAAAAACCACGTTTAGGGGAAACAAAAATAAATTTTTCCCTCGACAATAAAATAGTCATACTTGTTGACGATGTTCTTTTTACAGGAAGAACAATCCGCGCGGCAATGGACGCCCTGATCGATTTCGGCCGGCCCAAGATGATTCAGCTTGCCGTTTTAATCGACCGTGGACACAGGGAACTCCCCATCAGAGCCGACTTTGTCGGAAAGAATCTGCCGTCTTCTCTCTGGGAAGCTGTCCGGGTTGACCTCGTAGAAAAAGACGGCGTGGATGAAGTAGTCATAGAAGAAACTTAATAAAAAAATCTTTCAGGTCTGTTATGAAATTTGAAAAAAAAGACATTCTGGGAATAAAAGACCTTTCGGTTGATGAAATCAATCTGATTCTGGAGACGGCCGAATCTTTTCTGGAAATTTCCACCCGCAAAATTAAGAAGGTGCCGACACTGCGCGGCAAAACGATCATCAATTTATTTTACGAAGCCAGCACCCGAACTCGAACATCTTTTGAAATCGCCGGTAAAAGACTCAGCGCCGATACAATCAACATTTCCTCTTCAACCAGTTCCGTCGTCAAGGGGGAGACTCTTATTGACACAGCCCGCAACCTGGAAGCTATGAATCCGGACGTTATCGTCATTCGCCACAGCGCCGCCGGAGCTCCACACTTGCTGGCAGCGCTGGTCAAACAATCAATCATCAACGCGGGCGACGGCGCGCATGAACATCCCTCGCAGGCGTTGTTGGATATGATGACTATTAAAGAACACAAAGGCAAAATCGCCGGATTGAAAGTGGCAATCATCGGCGACATAGAGCACAGTCGGGTCGCCCGTTCCAATATTTACGGTTTATCCAAAATGGGCGCCCAAGTTGTTTTGGCCGGGCCGGCTACCATGTTGCCGCGCGATATCGAACAAATGGGGGTTAAAATTTACACCAAACTCGAGGCTGCTATCACCAATGCCGATGTCGTAATGATGCTGCGTATTCAACTGGAGCGGCAGAAACAAAACATCTTTCCGACGCTACGCGAGTATTCCCAGCATTACTGCCTGAACCGCAAGAATATCAAACTGGCTAGAGAAGATGTTATCGTTATGCATCCTGGGCCGATTAACCGCGGCGTGGAAATATCGCCCGATATTGCCGATGATCCTTCTTACTCGGTAATTCTCGATCAGGTAAATAAAGGCGTGGCCGTAAGAATGGCTTTGCTTTACCTGCTTATTGGAGGTGGCGAATGAAGATATTATTAACCGGCGCGAAGATAATCGATCCCGTCCAAAATATAGACGCCGACATGGATATTTTACTGGAGGATGGAAAGATTGCCAAAATCGGCATCGACATTTTAAAGTCAGCAAAATCCAAAGATTCAGAAAAAATAAAGATTATTGAACTGGCCGGGATGATTATTGTTCCCGGCTTGATTGATATGCACACTCATTTACGTGAACCGGGGCTGGAATACAAAGAAACAATCGCGTCCGGTACTGCTGCCGCGGTCGCCGGCGGGTTTACTTCTATTGCCTGCATGCCCAATACCAGCCCGGTCAACGACAACCGCTCTATCACCGAATTTATCAAAAGAAAAGCGGCAGAGGCCGCTCTGGCAAATGTTTACCCTATAGGCGCCATCAGTAAGGATTCAGCCGGTTGTCAACTAACTGAATTCTGGGATATGAAAGAAGCGGGTATTGTCGCCATTTCCGATGATGGCAAACCCGTAATGGATGCCGCCCTGATGCGCCGAGCAATGGAATATGCCTACTCACTGGGATTACCGGTTATTTCACATTGTGAAGACACAAATCTTTCCGGAGCCGGTTTAATGAATGAAGGTTATTATTCCACAATTTTAGGATTACGCGGTATCCCCGGCATCGCGGAAGAAGCAATGGTGGCTCGCGATATTTTAATCGCCGAATTCACCAAAACTTGTGTCCACATCGCGCATGTCAGCACCGCCGGTTCCGTACGCCTGATTCAAGAGGCTAAAAAAAGAGGCCTGAAAGTCACGGCGGAAACCGCGCCCCATTATTTCACCCTGACCGACGAAGCGTTGCAGAGTTACGACACTAACTTCAAAATCAATCCTCCATTAAGAAGCGAACAGGATGTCGCAGCAATCAAAGAAGGGCTTTCCGATGGAACGATTGATGTCATAGCGTGCGATCATGCTCCTCACGGACGCACGGATAAAGAGGTGGAATTTGAATATGCCGCCAACGGAATCAGCGGACTGGAAACTTCGCTGGCTCTGAGCCTCGCTCTTATCCAAAACAAAGCGCTGGAATGGCCTGAACTAATCGCCAAAATGAGCGTTAATCCGGCGCGCATCCTGAATTTGCCCAAAGGAACATTGAAGACGGGCGCGGATGCCGACATCACTGTAATTGATCCGCAACTTAAATGGAAGGTTGATGTGCAGGCATTTCGCTCGCGCGGAAAAAACTCTCCGTTTAACGGACGTCAGATGCAAGGCAAAGCTATTCTTACGATTGTCGGCGGAGAAATTAAATACGATGGTCGTTCATAGTAAAAATGAATACCAGAGAAAGCCATAAAACCACCGGTTTCGTCCTGCGCACCTTAAGCTACAGTGAATCGGATTTAATCGTAACCTTTTACAGTCATGATTTCGGCAAACTCAAGGGAATCGCCAAAGGAGCCAAAAGAAGCAAAAAGCGGTTTGCCAATGTCTTTGAACCCTTTTCGCTGACGAATATAATTTTTTCCCGCAAAAACCGTGATACACTTGCCTTCATTGAATCCTGCGAAATAATTGAACACCATCACGCCATCCGTCAGGATATGGAAAAGACCTTGATTGCTTCTTACTTTATTGATCTCACAGATCACTTCAGCCCGGAGGGAAAAAAGAATGAGAAAATATTTCAGCTCCTGCGGGATTTTCTGCTGATGCTGGGCAGAGAAGAAGCTTCCGATGCCGCCGTGCGTTTTTTCCGAAATGCGCCTCTTGAAATTGGCAGGATTCGAACCGGCTATCGATCGTTGCATCGTTTGCAAAACTCTGGTGACCAACGGCACCTTGTATTATTTTCATGCCCCTGAGGGCGGAATCAAATGCAGCGCCTGCGCTAAACCCCAAAGATACGAACAGCCGATTTCCGCAGGCACTGTGCGGACATTGCTTTTGGGAAAAGAGATGGATATTGATAAAATCAAACTAATAGCGCTTACCGATTCCCTGGCAATGGAATCGCGCAATATTCTCATAGGTTTCATTTCTCATGTTCTGGGGCATGAAGTAAAATCATTGAAGGTTATGGAACAGGTGAGGAAGTTCTGCACATAATACTTTTACCAGTTTTAAATCAAAGCGCTCAGTGAGTTTTATACATCCGTAATAAACACAATCCACACCATACTTTTTTACGAATATTTCCTTGACATAAAAGACCGGACTTTCTATAATCTTATACCATTTCTAAATCAAAGATGATATTGAGGCGGCTAGGCGAAGGCGACGAGACGTATTATACATACGTTGAGGAAGCCGACAACGACGCCAACAAAAATAGCGCTTTGATTTAGAATTGGTATTACAATGCAGAAACAATTTATTATCAATTCAACATAACCGTGGAGACAAACAAACTGAAGGAGGTAGCCTAATGAAACCGTTGAGAATATTTCTTCTTATTTCATGTTTTGTCATAAGCTTGTATTTTTTAATCTTCTCTTTTTCTGACATTTCTATTGCAGCACAAACACGTAAAGAAAAATGCATTAGTTCTTGCGACGAAAAACAGCAAGTCTGTTTTAATATTAATGCAGATAAGAGAGTATGTGCCGTAGAATTTCAAAACTGTGTTGCCCCTTGCAATTCAGAAGACGATACCCATGATACCCCTGACACCCCTAACACCGATGATACCCCTTCATCAACGCAGCAAGGATCGAATAGCACCGAGAACTTAAAGTAATAAAGAGGAATTGTCAGATGCCTATAGCGCTTTGCTTCAGATAGTTACGGGGGAGGGCAAATCTTTGTTTGACTCATTATCGATGTTGGATACCACAATTCAAATGGTAAACTTCAATCTTGCTAACTTAAACAGGTTGAACCTTTGTAGTCAATAACCGGCACATTTCATTTTTTCTTTAGTCACTCTTGAGCATTTCCAATAGAAGAAGGTGCAACGCTATGCATCACCGGCGGCGTCAGATATCCGGTGGATGCGATGGTTATATTCTTCTCAAGGTATTTCGTGCCCGAAAAAAACTTTGACCTGCCGATAGGTATTGGCAAATTCTCTTAACCGTTCAAGGCTTTTTTGAGCTTCTACGCTATTATAACTTCCGAATCCAGGACCAACGCATTTATCAAAACCCAATTTTATATCACAGGCATCACCAATTATTAAAATCACATCCTGTTTTCCATTCACCAGAAAGCTGACATGTCCTTTGCGATGCCCCGGAGTTTGAATAGCCCAAAAAGAGCCATCACCGAATACATCCGCACATTTGCCCAGCGGAGAAAGATTATGGGTAGAATCAAAATTTATCTCGTGGAGAGCTTCAACACCCGCAAAATTATCCTGATAAAACAAAGGCCACAAGCTGTATATTGGTTCGTCTTTCCCCACCATCACACAAATATCCTTAGGCAGATGCTGCATGCCGGAAGTATGGTCCATATGCAGGTGTGTAAAGAACACGCCTTTGAGATCGACATTTCTGTCTTTTATCTGAGAACCAATATCTTGTCCCTTTTTCTGACAACTCTTCAGCGGCCAGAATAATTTTCGCAAAGGGCCACGAATATTCCCATGCGTATCTTCCTGAAAGGATCGATCCAGTCCTGCATCAACAAGATAATCCCCATGGATTGAATGATGGATCAGATAACAATAAACTGGCACGGTTAATTTTTCTTTTTTCAGGCCCTTGGCGTTGGGGTGCTTCATGTTTAAAAAAAGGTGATTTGATATATAAAGCTGACCTGTCTCAATCACTTCAACTGTTATATCTTGGGGCTTGGATAATGCATCATTCCAATTACGCAAAGTTTGTTCCGGCAATGAGTATTGTTTTCTTTTAGGTGATTGCATTTATTATCCTCCTGGCTCGAATGAATATAACAGTGTTTAATATGGATCAGTGCTAATATTACAAACGCCGCTAAATTAATATATAACACTTTTAAATAAAGAAGAATCATTTAACGATTACTGTTTGAAGAACGTAATCTTGTTTTTTTCTACGGGATTGTTTTCTCTATCTCATGCAAGCTGATAGCCTTTCTCCCGAAATAATTTCAGGCAGGCATCAGCGACAGCATTGTCATAAAGAATACCCTTATTTTTCGTGATTTCTTCAAGGGCTGCCTCTGTACCCAGGGTAGGCCGATAGGGACGGTGTGAACCCATGGTCTCGATATTGAATATTCAGCTATCCAGAAACCTAACGCAAACCGACAACACTGGCGAAGCTTCCGCCCAGAAGCTTTTCCCTGACTTTTTTATCAGGGAACATCTTCTCAATCCTTCGTTTTATAAAGCCATAGTCGTATTGATGATCAGCTCCATGGAACCCATAGGGGCCGTCCGTGCCGAAGAAAAGCCGGTCTGCACCGATAATATCTACAGCCTTTCGGGTTGCTTTCTCGCTTGTATAGCTCGTCTGCGAAAGATCCAAATAAACATTTTTGAGATTTTTGACCTTCTCCCAGGTGTCCGCGTAATTGGGAAAACCTGCATGGGCCAGAATGAGCTTGAGGTTTGGCACCTTTTTCAGCAAGGCTTCGAAATTACCTTCTTCGCCGAATCCAACATGAATGAGTAGCGGTTTGCCGGTCTTGGCCAGCCTCTCAGCAACGGGCGCTAGTTCCACAGGCTCGAAGTGATGCCAGAATGGGTGTGCCTTGACGCCTATGAATCCATCCATATCTTTATACTTTTCAAACTCCGCCACCTGATCTTTCTTTCCTTTGGGATTCACAAATATCCAGCCAAGAAACTTATCCGGATGCTTCCTGACAGTGCTGAACACCTTCTCATTATCCGGGTCAGATTCAATGGCGTAGGGCTTCCCCAGAATCTTAACTTCGCCACGATCAGTAAAATTTGAGATTAACGCCTTTCCCAGTCCCCTCGAAAGGGAATGTTCCAATATCAACTGCAATAGATTAATGAGGAATACTGGCGGTTCTTTGAAGGGTTCTATCATGCTGCCCATGAGTGCTACCTTGTCGATTCCGGATTTTTGCATCTCGCCTATAAGACGATCTACCGAAAATACCCTCTCTTCCAAGTGATAATGGCAATCAATAACCATAATCTTCTCCTCTCAAAATATTTTATTTTGACATCCGATAGAAACTTTCTTATCTATGGAATAAACTATATTGAGTATTCAATTCCTTCCAAGCAAGAGCACCGGCACCGAGAACCGCTGCATTTTCCCTCTTTAACTTTGAAGGTAAAATTTTGACTTTTCCCCGGAAAACATGGAAAAGATTCTTTTCCATGAATTGTTGAGTCGGCTTAAAGATAATGTCGCCAGCTTGAGCAAGGCCACCCATAATAAATATTGCTTCGGGATTTGTTATCGCAACCACATCGGATAATTTAACCCCTAATATTTTTCCAGTAATTGCAAAGGCCTCCAATGCGATAGTATCACCGCTTCTTGCTGCATCATATATCATTTTTGAAGTAAGTTCATTAAAATTTACATGCCGTAAATCACTTTTTTCAGATCTTGCACAAAGGAGACTGACGAAGGTTCGTTTGATTCCTTTTGCGGAAACATAGGCTTCTAAACAACCTTTATTGCCGCATCGGCAGATACGACCATTTTGTTCAACATTTACATGTCCCAGTTCGCCGGCACGTCCATCATGTCCATAAACCAGTTGGCCATCCACGACAAAAGCACTCCCCAAACCTGTTCCAAGGGTGATGACAATAAAGTTTTTCATCTTCTTCGCTCCGCCATACAGCATCTCGCCAATCGCTGCCGCATTAGCGTCATTAGTCATCACAACTTGAACGTCCGAGAAGTATTTCGTGAATTTATTAACAAACGGTATAATTCCTTTCCAGTTCAGATTTGGAGCATATTCGATGGTACCCCGATAGTAATTCCCGTTGGGCGCACCGACGCCAACACCTTTGATATTTATTTCTTTACCTAGTGAATCATTTAAACCTTGAATTTCTTTGTACAGATGTTCTGAAAATTTATCGAATTTATCGTATTGATATGTTTTGATTGAGTTTACTCCCAGACATTTCCCTTTTTTGTCAATAATTCCAAATTTGGTGAAAGTGCCTCCTATATCGATTCCAACTACTGCATTAATCATTTTGAATACCTTGACATTTAGTGGAGCCCCCTCCGGCAGGAGCCGGAGGCTCCCTTTAATAACGCGACCTCCCGCGTCCTACGGCGCGACCCCCCGGCAGGTGCCGGGGGATTGCAAGTCGCGGGATTCATTAATGGGTACATCTCCTCCTGCCCCGATCATTTGAAGATTAGCATGAAATATACTATATGCAGGTAATCAATAACAAGAAGTAAAAAACATATTGATAAAAAAAACTATTGCCTATATCATTCGCTTATAAAAGAATATTCTGAGTGGAGCCCCCTTCGACAGGAGCCGGAGGCTCCCTCTAATAATGAGACCCAAGCTTCAGAAACAAAGTGTACTGAAGCTTGTAGGTCGAATTATCCCGCAAAGCAGAGGATAACGCAACCTCCCGCGTCCTACGGCGCGAATCCCCGGCAGGAGCCGGGGGATTGCAAGTCGCGGGATTCAATTTTCAAAACAAATAACCTAAATAATCAAGGAGGCGATTATGCCAGTAAAAAAAGTTCCCACCAAAAAAAGCACGGTAAAAAAAGAGTCTTCAGCCTCGAAAAAAACAGCAAATCCCAGCCTGAAAGAATTCTTAGATGAGGTTGAAAAAAAGGCTTACGACCTCTATCAGGAAAGGGTAAAATCAGGCACTCCCGGCGATGATATCGCCGACTGGTTTCAGGCTGAAAAAGAAATTAAAGAAAAGTATAAATTATAGCTTTTAAATTTTTTCTTGATCAAAAGAAATTTTCCGGAGTGGTAAAGCCATGGGCAACGAGCAAGTGAATCGGTCGAATCAATATAATTATTATGATTATGTTGAAACCAAGATGGCGACCGAAATGACGCGCCAGACACTGGTGCTTATACTGGCAGGTGGCGAGGGCTCCCGATTGGGAGAACTGACCAAATGGCGCGCCAAGCCGGCGGTCCCTTTCGGCGGCATATACCGGATGATCGATTTTACCCTGTCGAATTGCGTCAATTCAGGCCTGCGTCGTATTGGCGTGCTGACACAATATAAATCTAATTCCCTGATCCGCCATTTACAGCGCGGTTGGAGTTTCATGCGCGCCGAGATCGGCGAGTTTGTGGAGATTATTCCGGCCCAGCAACGCATGAACAAAGAATGGTATCGCGGAACGGCTGACGCTCTTTACCAGAACATTGACATCATTCACCGCCACGCGCCGCAATATGTGCTGGTGCTGGGTGGTGATCATATCTACACCATGGATTACTCGAAGATGCTGATGCAGCATATTAATTCCAAAGCGGACATGACGGTGGCCTGCATCGAGGTACCGCGGATGGAAGCACGTGATTTTGGCGTAATGTCGGTCGATGAAAACATGCGCATTTCCCGATTCACAGAAAAACCGGCTAATCCGGAAGCCTTGCCCGGCAAGCCTGATACATCGCTGGCGTCCATGGGCATTTATGTCTTCTCGACTCGTTTTCTGTATGATTCTTTAATCTCAGACGCCAAAGATGAAACTTCCGTTCACGATTTCGGCAAAAACATCATTCCGCACATCATTCATAACAGCGTCGCAATAGCTTATCCTTACCGTAATGATCAGGGCGAGATGGCTTATTGGCGGGACGTGGGAACTGTGGATGCTTACTGGAAGGCGAATATGGAACTGTGTTCCATTGAGCCGGAATTGAACCTGTACAACGCAAACTGGCCGATCTGGACTTATCAGACTCAGCATCCGCCGGCGAAGTTTATCTTCGATGATGAAGACCGGCGCGGCGAAGCCATCAATTCACTGGTCAGCGGCGGCTGCATCATCGCCGGAGCGCGTGTCAAACGCTCGGTCATCTTTTATGCAACTCATATTGAAACCGGAAGCTTGGTGAAGGACAGCGTCGTACTTCCCAGGGTTTATATCGGGAAAAACTGCCGCATTATTCGCGCCATTATCGACAAGGGAACCCGCATTCCCGACAATACCGTCATTGGTGAAGACTCTACCGAAGATGCCAAACATTTCCATGTCAGTGGAGAGGGAGTCGTTTTGGTAACACCAGAGATGATGGGTTAGAATCTCACGGTGGACGGCACACCCATTTATTGATTTTACAGGTAAAATGGTATTATATCATCTGCTCAAAGCTGTTTGCGATGTTTTTGAGTTGACTTTCCGCCTCTTTCCGCGTAGCTGCACGCACCGCATAGTATATCTTTATCTTCGGTTCCGTGCCTGATGGTCGGATACAAATCCACGCCGAGTTTTCCAGTATCAGCTTGACGGCATTGCTAGCCGGTAGTTCAATTTCCGACAACGTCCCATCCGCAGCTCTTTGTTGACGCAAAAGATAGTCCTCGGTGTATTGCACGGCCAGATCACCGACGACACCAATCGGTTTCTCGCGCAGCCTGGTCAAGATCTCCCGCATTTTATCCATGCCGTCGAGGCCGATGAAAGAGATATTCTTCACACCTTCAAAATAATAACCATGTATCCCGTACAAATTTTCCAGCACTTCCAGAAGGCTTTGGCCTTGGTTGCTGTAATATTGCGCCGCCTTGCAAAGAAGAAGTGCCGCAAGCACACCGTCTTTATCAAGGGCGAATGTGCCGGAGAGGAAACCGTAGCTTTCCTCAAAGCCAAAGATGAACTTAGCATCTGTCTTCTTGTTTTTTGTAATGAGCTCGGAAATAAAACGAAATCCCGTCATTACCGTATAAGAAGTAACGCCATAGTATCGCGCAATCTTGTCCGCCATGTCGGTGGAAACAAACGACTTGATGATGTAATCCGACGGACGGAGTTTACCGGACAACTTTCGCCTCTCCAGCAGATAATTGATCAACAGGCATCCGATCTGGTTGCCCGTCAGCATAGCATACGTACCATTTGTCCTGCGCACGGCCGCACCCATGCGGTCTGCATCTGGATCCGTGCCGATAGCAATTTCCGCCTCCAGGCGAACAGCCTGCTCGATAGCCATCTTCATCGCTCCCGGATCCTCGGGATTCGGAGAATTCACTGTCGGGAAAAGGCCGTCCGGGTTTCTCTGTTCCTCGACGATAAAAAAATTCTTTATCCCGGAGGCAGGAAATACATTTTCTGCTGTACGCAACCCCGTCCCGTGTAATGGTGTATAAACAACCTTTAGGTCGTCGGCGTTCTCCGCTCCGCACAATGCGACAATGCGCGCATAATAAAGCCGATCAATCTCCTCGCCGATCTCATGGATAAGGCCCCTCGCAACACCTTCCCGATAATCGATCCTTTTGACATCTTTAAAGGGATCCAGCTTTCTTATACAGGCCATCACCTCAAAGCTCTCCTCCGGACCGAGCTGTCCGCCGTATGCGGCATAGACTTTGTATCCATTGTATTGGCTGGGATTGTGGCTGGCCGTGATAACGATGCCACCGTCTGCTTTTAAATGCCGCACAGCGTAAGATAATTCGGGCACGCTTGTCAGCTGTTTGAATATGCAGGCCTTGATGCTATTGCCCGCAAATACACAAGCCGTTTCTTCTGCGAATTCTCTGGAAAACTGCCGGGAATCATACGCAATGACCATACACTTTCCTATCTTGCCATCAGCAAGCAGGTAATCCGCCAGACCCTGCGTCGCCCTACCGACGACGTAGCGGTTCATACGTGTTATGCCCGCACCGATTATACCGCGAAGACCGGCCGTTCCAAACGGCAGGTCACTGATAAATCGTTCTTTGATCTGGACGTCATCATCCTTGATGGATTCCAACTCGTTCAGCAAATTCTCTTCTTTAACTGAGGTTCTCCAACGTAAATATGTTTCTTTATACGCCATAATAACCTCCTGGTATGATTCTGCCCTGATCTCAGGTTCCGGGCGTTCTTCCGTTTGTCTAGACAATCTTTAACCACACGGCGCTCAAGCCCTCCAGTGTAATTTCCAGCAGGCCATCGACCAGCGAGTATTTCTTACAAGTCAATTGGCAGGCGACCGTGCCATTAAACACCGGACGTAATATCCTCTGGTGTTTGGCGGCAAAAAGCTGGTTTCTGCTAAGAAAGTCTAACACAACGAGCCGTGAGGCATTTGAACGATTGGCGATCACAAAATAGACGCCGTCTTGCGCCGGCCGACCCAGAGCATCACGGCTTCCTATCACATAACGCAATACGCCGATGCTGTCGGGATCGGGGGCAAAGAACACAACATGGCCTGTCTGTAGCGCATCCGCCGATTTGCGCAACCGAGCCAATTGCCGGTAATCCTCTGTCAGATCATACGGCGCTCCCTGAAAAGTTTCCCTGTTGAAGGGATCAAGAAATCCGTGCATACCCCTTTCATCTCCATAATAGATGCACGGTACACCGGGAAGGCAGTATTGCAGTATTGCAGCCAAGCGTTGGCGCTGGGAACCTTTTTTGTTTTGTCTGTCGCTGATAACGAAAGAGGCCTGCTGCTCCCGGGAAAGTTCATGTGGATCGATACGCGCACTCAGGGCGGTACGCACTCTCTCCACATCATGGGACGAAAGCAGGTTGGTCAGTGCGTAGTACATTGGCCGTGGGTAATTGGCGGCCTGATCCACCAGCAAGCATTTCAGGTCTTCAGCATCGGCCCTGCCGTTTAAAAAACCGATCACAGCGCTGCGCAGCGGGTAATTAGTGACCGAATCGAGCATACCTCCCAGCGCATAATGGCGCTGGGCACCGTAGCTGTATTTCGTGGTCGCATCTTCCCAGACCTCACCAAGCAGCACGGCTTCCGGATCTGTCTGCCGTGCAACTCTGTAGATCATCGCCAGCACTTCGTCCGGCAATTCGTCGGCCACATCCAGACGGTAGCCTTTGATGCCGGCCATAATCCAGTGCCGAATGACGCTGTCCTCGTCGGTGATAACAAACTGCTGCCAGCTTTGTTCTAATTCATTGACTTCAGGCAATGAAGAAAATCCCCACCAGCACCGATATTTGTCGGGATAATGTTCAAAAGTGTACCACCGATAATACTGCGATTCCGGACTGTTTGCAGCACCAAGAACTTTATAATTACCTTCGCGGTTAAAATAGATGCTGTCGGAGCCGGTGTGTGAAAACACACCATCGAGGATAATGCGGATACCCATCTCCGCTGCCTTTTTGCACAGCGACTTAAAATCAGCTTCTGAGCCTAGAACCGGATCGATGTTATGATAGTCAGCAGTGTTGTAGCGGTGGTTGGAAGCCGCTTCAAATACCGGATTCAAATAAACCAGATTTACACCCAGGCTCTTCAGATATTCGAGAGACTCCTCGATGCCTTTTAGAGTTCCTCCGAAATAATCGCAGGGATTATAGTCCTTTTCGCCCGGCAGCGGGCCAAAAAGCGGCTTTTCTTCCCACTTTTCGTGATAATGGACTTTTCGACCCTTCAGGCGGTGATAATCGATCCCTTTTTTCGCTGTTTGGTCGTTACTGCGCCGGAAACGATCGGGAAATATCTGGTACATCACACTCTTCTGGAACCACTGGGGCACATCGAATCCGGCATTATAGACGGTAAACTGATATGAGGGCGGGTGGGCGCTGTATACACAGCCAACGCCCCCTGTGCGGCTGCCCTGGGCACCGTAATAACAGATTTTCCCGCCAATATTGACCGTAAAATAATACCAGTAAACCTCGGGAACCGCGGGCGCCTTGATGTCGACTTCCCAGTAATCGCCTGTGTGCTTCATGACGTGTTCTTCGTGAAACCCCTTTCGAAACAGGCACAGATACACGCTGCTCACATTATCCAATCTTGCCCGGAAACGAATGGTAACCGATGTACCGGCACTCACCGCACCAATCGGATCTCGAAACAAATCCAGCGATGAATCGTGCAGCATTTCATTGCGGTAGTTGATCAGCATCGTCAATCTCCCTTCCCTGGTCCTATATAGAATCTAAGCCCCAGATGATCCGGTTATACTCGTCTATGGTTCGGTCAACGCTGAAATATCCCGCGGAGGCAGTGTTGAGAGCGGCCTTTCTCGTCCAAGCGGGCTTGTCGATATAGGCAGCTAGCATTTTCTCAAACGCTGCGCGGTACGCATCAAAATCATACAGTAGGAAGTATTTGTCGGCATGGTCGTAGTGACCAAAAAGAAGTGAATTGTAGAGTTCCTGAAATCTCTCAGGGTCGACATCCGGCAATATGCCATCTACTAAGTGCGAAACCGCGTTGCGTATATCTGCATTCTGATCAAAGAGATTTTTCGGATTGTACGTGTTTTCATTTTCCATCCGAGCAATCTCCTCGGCACGGGCGCCGAAAATGAAGATGTTGTCTTTACCTGCTTTTTCGAAGATCTCAACATTGGCACCGTCCATCGTCCCCAGCGTCACGGCTCCATTGAGCATGAATTTCATGTTACCGGTACCCGAGGCTTCGCATCCCGCCGTAGATATCTGTTCGCTGATATCCGCTGCTGGAATTAGCACTTCGGCCAGAGAAACATTATAGTTCTCCAAAAAAACAACCTTTATCCTATCCTTAGTTCGCGGATGTGCTTCCACCAGAGCGGCAACAGCATGAATTAGATGGATGATATCCTTGGCTCTCTGATACACAGGAGAAGCTTTTGCCGCAAACAGGAAAGTTACAGGCCGGAGCAGAGAATAACCATCATCGCCGGTGAAGCGATTGTATAGATATAAAATGTGCAGAACCTTCAAGAGCTGGCGCTTGTATTCATGCAGACGTTTGGCTTGCACATCAAAGAGCGAGCTTACATCAAGGGCAATGCCATGTTTTTTCAGCACATAATCGGTTAGGCGCTTCTTATTGTGTTCCTTGACGCTCGCAAAATCGTCCATAAACCGCTTGTCATTTACCAGCGGCTTCAATCTCTCCAGTTCATGATAGTCGCGGATAAATTTATCGCCGATATGATCGCAGATCAGCAAACGAAGGGCCGGATTGGCTGCAGCCAACCAGCGTCTGGGGGTAATGCCGTTTGTAATGGCCGTAAACTTCTTCGGGAACATCACATAAAAATCGCGGAAGGTGCGGGTCTTTAATATCCTGCCGTGAAGCTGTGAGACGCCGTTGACAGTATTGCACACCGCGATACACATGTTGGCCATGCGAATCTCATCGTAAGCGATAATGGACATATGGGATATCTTGTCCCGATCTTCGGGAAACTTTTTCCGGAGTTTCTGGCTGAAACGCTCATTGATTTCGGAGATAATCGCGTAAATACGTGGTAGCATCGACTTGAAAAACTGTTCGGGCCAAGATTCCAGCGCCTCATGCATTACTGTGTGGTTGGTATAGTTGAACGCTCGATTTGCTATATCGTATGCTTCGTCCCATCCCAAGTTCTCTTCATCAAGAAGTATTCTTATCAGCTCCGGAATCGCCAAAGCCGGATGTATATCATTGATCTGAATTACTACTTTTTCGGGCAACGTGTGCACATCTCCGTAGAGTTTCTTATGTTCGCGCACTATGCACTGCATCGTAGCGGAAGCAAGGAAGTAATACTGCCTCAGGCGCAGCATTCTCCCGGCAATATGGTCATCCTTCGGGTACAGCACTTTGGATATCGACTCGGCGATCTCTTTTTGCTGCATCATGTAAACGAAGTCACCTTTGTTGAAAGAATGTAGATCAAATCCGGCTGGATATTCCGCACGCCACAGACGTAGCGTCGCCGGCAGAGAACTATCATAACCAGTGACAATCATGTCGTAAGGCACAGCAGTCACTTTCTGAAAATTCTTATGAACGACAGTAAGGCCCTCTTCTGTCCAAATTTCCTCAGCCATGCCCTCAAAACGTACTTCAATCTGTTCCTCGCGCCGCTCGATTTCCCAGACATCACCTTTGCACGTCCAATTGTCCGGCACCTCCGTCTGCTCGCCATTTACTATCTGCTGACAGAACATACCGTATTCATAACGGATGCCATAGCCTGTTACGGGCAGATTCAGCGTCGAAAGCGAATCAAGAAAGCAGGCAGCCAGCCGGCCAAGTCCGCCGCTGCCAAGAGCCGCTTCATTTTCCTGTTCCTCGAGCTTTTCAAAGGGATAACCGATCTTGGCCATAACGACCTTGTAGTCGTCCAGCACACCGAGGTTGATCATATTGTTGACGAGTGCCCGGCCCATCAAAAATTCGACCGAAAGGTAACAAAGCTTTTTGCGCCCCTTGATCTCAATTTCTTTATTGGCTTTCACCCACTGCTCGACGATCATGTCCCGAATACTCAGCGCTACTGCCTGGAACATCTCCTCATCCGAGGCTTTCTCGAGCGTGCGCCCATAATGCCGCTTTAATTTACCCTCTATGGTTGCTTTGATTTTTTGAATCCTGTTTTCCACCATTATATTTTTGCTTGCCCTATTGTGAATATGAGCAGTCTCCATTACAATTTTTAACTTTTTTATGTGACGATTGAATGCCTGTCAATAAAAATTACGGGAGTTATTGTGCGGCAGTCACCACATACAGCTTCGCATAGGCCAGAGCGCTCTTCTGGAAACTCCAGTTCTGATTCATGGCACGTTTCTGGAGCGATTCCAAGCGAGTTTTTTTCTGGTAAACACTCAGTGCGTAGCGCACGATATTCAGCATGTCGTGAGCGTTAAAGTTGTCAAAAGAAAAACCGTTGCCTTCGTCCGTCTGTTCGTTATATGGCCAAACAGTGTCTTTGAGCCCTCCTGTTGCGCGGACAATGGGCAGCGTCCCGTAGCGGAGTGCAATCATCTGCGCAAGACCGCATGGTTCAAACATGGATGGCATTAGAAAAAAATCGCATCCCGCATATATCCGGTGTGCCAGTTGGTCGTCGAATATGGTCACGCCTTTCGCCCGGTTACCAGTCCGGTGAGCAACCCCGCGGAAAAAATGTTCATAATTCCTCTCACCCATACCGATCAATACAAAACCAAAACCGGCGTAGATGATCTCGTCAAAAACGCGCAGCACCAGATCTATCCCTTTTTGCTTCGTCAGCCGCGTCACCATCCCGATGAGTGGTGTCTGAGGTACAATTTCCAAACCCAGTTCGGCAATCAGAGCCGTCTTGTTTTTCCGCTTTTCTGATAGCGATGACGCATCATACGGATAAGGAATTAGAGGATCGGCTGCCGGATTAAAGATCTTGGTGTCAATGCCATTGAGTATTCCGATCAGGTCATCAGAGCGTGTCCGGAGAATACCATCCAGTCCCTCTCCGTAATAAGGCGTCCTTATCTCCTGCGCATACGTCTGACTGACAGTGACCAGTTTATCAGCAAAAACGATGCCGGCTTTCATAAAATTGGCATCGCCATGAAACTCGATATAGTCCTGATGGAAATATCTATCATCGATACCCAGCAGGTGCGATGCGTAACCAAAATTGAAGCGCCCCTGATAACCGAGGTTATGGATTGTAAGAACTGTTTTTGACCTCCCCTGAGGATGTAAATCATACTGGCTCTTTAACAGCATGGGGATAATCGCTGTATGCCAGTCGTTGACATGGACAATCTCCGGTTCAAAACCGATCACCGGCAGAGCATCGATAACTGCGCGCGAAAAGAATGCATATTGTTCGCCTTCAAAATTTCCGCCGCAGTAGATAGCGTGCCCGAAGTAATGTTCATTATCGATAAAGTAGACCGGTATGCCCTCCCAATCGTAGAGCTCAACACCAACATACTGAGAATGCCGGCCGATATCCACGCTAAAGCTGACGATATGCTTTACACGTTCGCGATATTTATCCTTAATGACCCGATGAAACGGCAGCATCAGACGGATATCACATCCGAGATTCTTCAGTTCTCTGGCCAACGTCCCTATTACATCCGCCATTCCACCAGTTTTGGCAAATGGCGCACATTCCGCACCGGTCATCAGTATTCGGGGCAGAACATCCCTGTTTTTTGATTCCATAATTTTTTGCAATTCCGTGTTCATTTTACGATCCGGGTTCTTCTTTATAATCAAAATATACGGCAGAAAGCGGCGGTAAATCGATCGCCGCCCTGTACGGCTGGCCGGCATATTCCTCGCGGGAGGTGGTGATGTTTAACTTATTATGACAACCGCCTCCGCCAAATAATAAATCGTCACTGTTGAACGTCTCCCGCAGTATTCCTTTACCGGGCAGCCCCATTACAAATTGTTGGACCGGCACCGGGGTGAAGTTGAAAGCGCATACGCAAGACTCACTCTTACCCCGCTGCAGAAAGTCCCCAGCTCCCGCTGGGGGTTGAATGCTTTCTGCCAATCGCGGGATGTCGCGTTTTGGAAAGGAGCCTCCGGCTCCTGCCGGAGGGGCTCCACTGCCGGCGCGACGCAGGAAGCAGAGCGAGCTTTGCATGGCATTGTCTACATTGAGCCACGTAAACCCGTCCCAATTATCTTCAATCTCATAAAGGGCAGGACATCCTGTGTAAAAAGCATTGAGTGCTTTCACATACTGCTGCATCTGGCGATGCCTTTCATACTCCAGCAGAAACCAGTCGAGCGGCTTCTGATAATCCCATTCAATGAACTGCCCGAACTCGCTGCCCATAAACAGCAGCTTTTTCCCGGGATGCGCGTACATAAAACCGAGCAGCGTCCTCAGGGAGGCGAACTTTTCGTCATAAGAGCCGTACATCTTATTGAGCAGAGATTTTTTCCCGTGGACAACCTCGTCGTGAGAATACGGCAAAATGAAGTTTTCAGAAAACGCATAACACATCGAAAAAGTAATTTTGTCATGATGGTCATGCCGAAAGAAAGAATCCATCGACATATATTTGAGCGTATCGTGCATAAAGCCCATGTTCCACTTGAATACAAAACCTAGACCCCCGTCATAGGGCGGCTTGGTAATCATCGGATACGCCGTCGATTCTTCTGCAACCGTGATTGTTCCGGGATGTCTTGTCAGGATCACGGAATTGAGCTTTTGTAGAAAAGCCACAGCGGATTTATCAATGTTGCCTCCTTCCTCGTTGGGCACATATTCGCCCTGATTGCGGGCATAATCCAGATAGAGCATAGAAGAAACCGCATCGACGCGGATGCCGTCGATGTGATAGAAGTCAAAGAAAAACATCGCGCTGGAAACCAGAAAACTAACCACTTCGGGGCAGCCATAGTTGAATATCAGCGTACCCCACTGCGGGTGATGGCCCTGCATCGGGTTTTCATGTTCATAAAGGCATGTGCCGTCAAACCGGGCCAGGCCGTGCGCATCCTTGGGAAAATGGGCGGGCACCCAGTCCATGATCACGCTGATGCCTTTGGCGTGCATAGCATCTACAAAATACATAAAATCCTGCGGCTTGCCATAACGGCTCGTTACCGCGTAAAAGCCTGTAACCTGATATCCCCAGGAATCATCAAGCGGGTATTCGGTAACAGGCATGATCTCCACATGAGTAAAACCCATCTGAACAAGATAATCGGAGAGTTCATCGGCCACTTCACACAAATTAGCAAAGTGATACCCATCATTCTTGCGCCATGATCCGATGTGCATTTCATATACGGTCATTGGTTTTTTTAAAACGTTTTGTTTCGGGCGACACTTCATGAATTCCGCATCGCGCCAATGGTAACCGCCGAGGCTCCATACCTTCGAGGCGGTCTTCGGACGAACCTCGGCATGAAAGGCAAACGGGTCAGCCTTAAGTACTGTCTGGCCATCGTAACCATGGATGTGATACTTGTAATAGTCGCCATCGTTCAAACCGGGTATGAACTCGACAAAGACACCGCTCTCGAGCCGGCTCATCTTGTTTTTTGCAGCATCCCAGCCGTTGAAATCGCCCACAACGCTAACCTGCCTGGCATTGGGCGCCCATACTAAAAAGCGGTGCATGCCGAGTTCATCAATACGATGACACCCGAAGGTAGCATAGGCCTGCTGCGCCTCGCCGATGTTGAACAGATAAATCTCGTTCTTATTTATATATTGCTCAAAATCATTCATATTAAATTTTCCGAGCTTTTGTCTTATTTTTATCGCATCGCTAGTGTAGTGTTACATCAATATCTTTACAATATGTCATTTCGAAGCGAAGCGAGAAATCTTAATGATCATTAAAATATACAAGATATCTCCCGTTGGTCGATATGACAAGGTTTCAGCGTAACACCACACTAACGGCCAAACAATCTTGTCACGTTGGCCAGTTTCTGCATGGTTGCGTCATCAAATTGGCTGGGCAGAAGCCGCCAGCGCCAGTTGCCCTGCGAAGTCTGCGGCCGATTCATGCGGGAAGACGAGGGCAACCCTAGTATATCCTGCATCGGTATGATACACACATCCGCAACCGAACCCATGGCCAATCTAATCAGTTGCCAGTGCACGCGCTCATCATCCACACCATCTAGGTAGGCATCAAAAAAATTACGTTCGGCTGCGCCAAGCCCGCTGTACCAGCCGATCGTTGTGTCGTTATCATGCGTGCCTGTATAAACCACACAGTTTCTCTCATACCTGTGCGGCAGATAGATACTGCGGCCATCAGGCGCGAAAGCGAAATGAAGCACTTTCAGGCCCGGAAAGCCCGTCTTCCGGAGCAATTCAAAAACTTCTGGCGTCAGATAGCCCAAATCCTCGGCAACAAGTTTCAATTCACCAAGAGCTTTTTTGAGTTGACGAAAAAAGTCGATGCCCGGACCGGGAATCCATTTTCCCGTTGCGGCGGTTTCTGCGTTAGCAGGTATTGCGTAGTAGGATTCAAACGCGCGGAAGTGGTCAATACGCAGGTAATCACAAAGGGACATGTGATGAGCTATACGCTTGATCCACCATGCATAACCGGTTTTTTTCAGCACATCCCAGTCATAGAGAGGATTTCCCCAAAGCTGGCCCGTTTCCGAAAAGTAGTCTGGCGGACAACCAGCAACTCTTCCTTGTTTATCAAGTATATCACGACCCATCCAGGCATCCGCGCTGTCCGGCGCCGTGTAGATTGGCATATCGCCAATAATATTTATCCCTTTTCCGGTTGCGTACTTCCGTAATGCGTCCCACTGCCGAAAGAAAAGGTATTGAACAAATATATGATAATGGACATCTTTTTCTAAACGCAACGCAACCGCTTTAAGAGTGTCGCCCCGCCGTTGGATGAGTTCTTCCGGCCAATCATGGAAAGCTTTCATTTCATAGGCGCTCTTCAGCGCCATATACAGCGCATAGTCGTGTATCCAGCCGGCGTGCTGTTGTTTAAATGTTTCTATCTCTTCCGTAAGACGCTCGGAGCTGTGATGATACGCAAGATGCAGCACTTGAGACTTGCCTATATATTGCGCGTAATAATCTACCGAACACGGATCACCCCCGAAAAGATCGTTACACATATCCAGTGCGTCTCGGGGAAGTAAGTCTTCGTGATACAAATCGTCAAAATCGATAAAATACGGGTTACCCGCAAATGTACTGAAAGTCTGATACGGTGAATCTCCAAATCCCGTTGGTGAAATGGGCAGAATCTGCCAGTAAGTCTGCGCACTCACCTGCAGCTTATCTACAAATTCACGCGCACCCGCCCCTAGTGTTCCAATGCCAAACCGGCCTGGCAACGAAGATATGCCCAGTAGTATGCCGCTTCCTCTTTTCATGCTTCATATCATACACGAGTTTGGCATTCATGACCATATGATTTTCTACGTAGATGACCTCGCGTGACCTTTAGGTTATACCAATTTGCAGTCAAAAGTATACCGAGGCGGCAGTGAAACTCGAATTGCAGTTACGCAGTGAACTGGAATTCGTTAGTTGAACTGTCCCGCTTCGGCGGGGCAAGGAAGAGGCGACGCAGACGTATTCTAATATACGTCGAGGAGCCGATGACCCCGGCCTTCGCCGGGGCAGGCTGTGCCAACAAAAGTAGACGAATGAATGCGAATTGGTATTATTAGGTTATGTGCTACACTTTTAAATCAGATCTTTTCTCAAATCCCTCCCGACAGTGGTGCTCTTTATCTTCAAACCGCATAGAGCAGCAGCCGTAACACCCAAGTCTGCGATGCGAATGGGCCGGTCATGGACACCTTTCTTTCCACCCGGTATCGAGATCGCGGCAACAATAGGCAGCGTATCCACCGATCCGTGACCACCATTATACACTCGCCAGGGAGGAGCCCACGTGGGCGCTTTAATGCCGACATTGGGAATCTGACCGTTATACACAGGAATCTGCCAGCCGTTTTTCGCCAGAATGATGAGGTCGGGCCAAATGACGGTCTTTTCTTTGTCAACATCAATATAGTAAGTGTGGTAGAGCTCGCTGGGCAGGCACACCCCTTCCAGGCCATTCTTCATGTCGGAACGATCCAGCACCCACCACGGACACTCTTTTTTGCCGGTCTGAGGATTCAAAGCGCGATGAGCTAACAGCAATTCCTTAGCTTTTGGAATATTTTCCTTGTTTTTCCTCCAGTACAACACTCCGTAGCTGCTAACGCTGAACGCATACATTTCCTTTTTTTCCAGCAAACCTCTCTTCGCAATTATTCCTGCACTCTCCAGAAGACCCACACAATCAGTGGATGAGAAATCTTCGGTATAAAGATGATTCACCGCGGAGTGATCGCTCAAGAGGATGACCTTCGCTTTATCAAGCACACCCTGACTTTGCAGGCCGGCCACAAGGCGTCCGAACTGGATGTCTATATCGCGGATTACATCCAGGATTGCCTCTTTGAAAAGGAGCTTGTTCCTGCTGCTGACCAATTGATACTCGGGTTTGTTTTCACACCCGTGAGGTGGTTCATACGGCGGGTTGACATTGATGAATTCCGAGGGATCCCAGGCGCTTCCGATGGCATGTCCTGCATCATCGCACTGGGCAAGGAGAATGTAGGCCATATCGGGCTTATCGCGTTTGAATATCTCCAGGGTTGAATCCACGATCCAGCTGTCGTGAGGAAAATGATTGGCGAAGTGTTCCATCTGCCAGGTCAGGAGGCTGCCTTGGCCCGTATAGAAACGCGTTACAACGTCACTTGGCCTCATAGATTTCCCGAAGAATCCGAGGTGTGCCGATTCCGGCTCACAGGCTGCATCCTGAACTGTATGAGGATGTGCAAGACTTTCCCTCTGCGGCGGTTTCAGGTAGTCGGGATGTTTAGGCCCTGTCACCAAAATATCAATACCCGAGGATGCACTCCCACTTCCACGGAACATCTCGCCCACCCATTCCTTGCCGGTGATGAGCATGGTTTTGGAGCCGGGCCAGCGCCGCTTCCACGCATTAAAAAGTGTATCCACCTGCCTGCCCTTGTCATCCTTCGCAAAAGACATGCTGGTACGGGTGATAACAGCCTCTCCATTCTCATTCCATCCTGTTGGTTGTGCCCACACGCTGATAATGCCGCTCTGCGCGGAAGAAGTCCCCGCAAGCACGTTCAGATGATTCATATCTGTGGCTGCGGGCAGATAGGATTTGGCGTTTCTGTACCATAACGACTTTTTCAGGAAGGCATGAATATTGGGCATCAGCCAATTTCCTTCGCGCCCTCCCGACATACCTTTGGCGTCAAGCTCAAAGTATTTCGGATGAAGGGCATCAATGGCAATGAAGATGAGCTTTTCTTGATTATTGCTTTTATTACCTCCAAGTATAGAGGCCAATGCGTCTTTGAAGGGGAACAGACTCCAGTTCATCATGGTTATCCCGCTTAGAAGTGCGGTAACCTTTTTCAGAAATGACCTCCGGCCTAGCTGATTTTTTGTGAAGTTATTATCGGTAATGTTCTCTTTTTCCATAATGGCACCTTTCTTTCCGTTAATGTATTTTGCAATGTCCTTTCAGTGCAGCTATATCATCCGTAGCGAGTGCAAGCGAATCGGACCGAATTAATGGGCACATAACAGCCTTAGAAGCTATATCAGGTAATTGGAAAAACCGGAGTATTATTTCTTCATTTCTTTATCCACTTGTTCATCGGTTTCTTTAAGTAATTTACCGACTTCACCGGGCATTTTTTTGCTTTCTGTGAATAGTTTTTTGCTGTCCTTACTTAAGCTTTTACTTGTTTCCACTATGTCATTGATGCCAGCTTTCATCATGTTAATTGATTTTTCAATTTTTTCCGGCATTTTGTCAGGATCTTTAAAATAGTAATAGCCGGACGCAGCCAGTAAGATAAACAACATGATCAGCGCCATTCTAATTAAGTTTTTGAAGATAAAATGCAGGATTAATATTATGAAGAAGATAACTATTACAACAAGCACTGCCGGGTGCGCGGATATATAATCTGTAAATGCATCCATATAAATCTCCTTAAAGAACGTCACGGAATTTTGCTTTAATTTTATCTTAATTTTTTCATGAAATCCATTATTATTTAATCTCGATAACCGCAAAATTTATCTATTGCTAATCCGTACGTTTTTTCGTATTTTAACAAAACATATAAACATTTATGGAAAGATCGTCCATGGATAAAAACAGACTGGAAACTTTACACAATTTAGAAAAAAGAATCTCTTACCATTTTCAAGACATTAATCTTCTTTCGACCGCCCTCACCCATCGCTCTTATGTTAATGAAAATAAGCAACTGGCTGTTTCCGATAATGAAAGATTCGAATTTTTAGGCGACGCTGTTTTAGGCTTGAGTGTCAGCGACCTGATCATTAAAAAATATGCTTCTTTCCCTGAGGGTACTCTTACTCAAATTCGCGCCTCTCTGGTAAACGAAAAACATTTGGCCCAGCTCGCCCGTAATTTACAACTTGGCGACTGCCTTTTACTCGGTCACGGTGAAGAGAACTCCGGCAGCCGCACCAAAGATTCTTTTCTAGCCAACGCTTTCGAAGCGGTTATCGCCGCCGTGTATCTCGATTCCGATTATGACAATGCAAAAAATATTATAACAAAATTAATTGAACCGCTATTGGAAGATGATAATTCATCTTCCGAATATTTCGACTATAAAACCGCTCTGCAGGAGCTTTGTCAGAAACGGTACAAAACAGTTCCCATTTACATGGTCATTGATTCCAAAGGCCCGGATCACTCCAAGATTTTCGAAGTAAAAATAGTAATAGTTAACAAACTGACGGAAATCGGCAGCGGCAAAAGCAAGAAAGAAGCCGAAAAACAAGCGGCGCAAAAGGCTTGGGAAATATTGCAAAATGAAGAAATCTGACAAGGGTAGCATTGAAAAATCCCACAACGGCGCTTTAATTATTCCTATCTTCATCATGAATAGCGGCTGCCCGCATCGTTGTATCTTTTGCAATCAGAAAATTACTGCTGGAAATTTTCCGTTGAAGATAACGAAAGAGTTTTTTGATTCGGAAGTTAAGTCTTATCTGGCTTGGAATAAAGACAAATCCCGGAAGGTAGAAATTGCCTTCTACGGCGGCAGTTTTACAGGAGTTGATCCTGTTTATCAGGAAGAACTTCTTTCATGGGCTTACTCTTTCATTCAAAAGAAGCTTGTTCATTCCATTAGAATTTCGACGAGGCCTGATTACATTACAGAGAGTAACTTGCCTATACTAAAAAAATACGGGGTTACTACAATAGAAATCGGCGCGCAGTCGTTTATTGATGAAGTGTTGATATTTTCTCAAAGAGGCCATGATTCCGCTTCTATCGTAAATGCCCTGATAACTTTGAAAGATCATGGTTTTCGCACTGGATTGCACCTTATGGTCGGCTTGCCTAAAGATACGAAAGATGGATTTATTTATTCTCTCGACAAGACAATCGAACTCCAACCTGATACCGTAAGGATTCATCCGGTCATTGTTTTTAGCGAGACAGCCCTTGCGGAAAAACTCCGGAAGGGAGAATACAAGCCACTGGAACTTTCTGACGCCGTCGATTTGTGCCGGATGGCTTGGGAAAAACTATCCGCTGCCGGCATTCGCATAATCAGAATCGGCGTGCAGTTGACGCCGGAGATGGAAAAAGACGGAGTGGTTCTGGCCGGACCAATTCATCCGGCGCTGGGAAGTCTTGTTCTCTCTTCCATTTTTTATCATCATATAATTAATTTTTTAGACAAGCTTTCTGCGGACACCAAAGAACTTCGCTTCGGCTTATCGGAGCGTGACATGTCAAATTTTCGTGGTTTAAATAATAGGAACATATCGGCAATAAAAAAGCTTTACCCCCGAACAAATTTAATTGTAGAATCAAACACCAGTCAAAGGCGCGGCGTAATTTCAGTAACCACCGATTCAGGGGAATCTTTGACTCTGAAGGTTCCGGGAATTAATTAATATAAAGAGGATAATTTATTGTTTAGATCAGGCTTTATCGGCATCATTGGCCGCCCTAACGTGGGTAAATCGACATTTCTCAATGCTGTTATCGGCGATAAGATTTCGATAGTTGCCGACAAACCGCAAACGACCAGAGATAAAATAACGGGAATAAAAAATTTTCCGGATGCACAGCTTATTTTTGTTGATACTCCGGGGATGCACAATCCCAAGACACCGCTGAATCGCGCGATGGTGCAGACGGCGCAAAAGGCGATCGGCGATGCCGAAGTGCTGCTTATGTTGATCGAAGCAAACGCCAATGTTCATCAAAATGATCTTTTTTTAATCAAGTCACTGGCGCAAGTTCAAGCGCCCGTTTTTCTGGTTATCAACAAAATTGATCTTATCGATAAAAAACTTCTTCTGCCGCTGATAGATAAATTCCGTAATCTATATAATTATCAGGAAATTTTTCCAGTATCAGCTCTGAAGGGTGACGGCATTGACGAACTGCTTGCGGCTATCAAACAAATTCTCCCGGAAGGACCGCGATTGTTTCCCGAAGATATTCTTACCGACGCCACCGAAAGATTTATCGCTGCTGAATTTATCCGCGAACAGATAATGCTTCTCACCAAGCAGGAAATTCCCTACGTTAGTGCCGTAACAATCGATTTATTTAGGGAGAACGAAGAGAAAAATATAATCCGAATCAGTGCGACAATTAACGTCGAAAAAGAATCCCAAAAGGCGATTATGATCGGCAAAAAAGGATCGATGCTCAAAAACATCGGTACACAGTCCAGATTGCAGATGGAAAAATTATTCGGCGCCAGAGTTTTTCTGGAACTTTTTGTGCGGGTAAGAAAAGACTGGACGACTTCCGACAAGATGCTCCGGGAATTCGGCTTATTAAAAACTTAGAGATACAGTTTTCAGAAAAAATCTCCTTTTTACTTGTGCCCTTTAGGGTATAAAGAGAGATAAAGAGGGATTTTTTTGACACTCGCTGAAAATGAGTCCCGTAAAATCGGAACGAAATTTGAAGCGTTAGTGGAACAATCCCAGGCGCGTAACACCGTGGGATAAAAAGCACAAAAATCTCCCCTAGCCCCTCTTTAGGAAAGAGGGGAAAAAGGAAGGATATATTTTCAATGCAGGCAAAACCAGTAATAGCCATTGTTGGCCGTCCCAACGTCGGCAAATCAACTCTTTTCAACAGGATTACCGGAAAGCAAAAGGCTATTGTAATTGACGAGCCCGGCGCCACCCGCGACCGCAACTATATGGATTGCGTCTTTCAGGATAAAGCTTTCACCCTGATCGATACCGGCGGATTTGAACCGGCATCGGAAGAAAGAATTCTTGTGCAAATGCGCGAGCAGAGCAACCTGGCTATTGAAGAAGCAGACGTCATTATTTTCTTAATGGATGGACAAGACGGACTTACCCCTTCGGACATAGAAATTGCCAAACAGTTGAGGGGTAAAGATAAAAATGTGTTTTACGTCGCCAATAAAGTAGATGGCGACCGGCATAAAGAAATGCTCACCGATTTTTACCGGCTGGGTATCGATAAATTCTATCCGATTTCCGCGCAGCACGGCCTGGGTGTTGATGAACTCCTTTCTGTTATTGTCCGCGACTTTCCCGATGCGGCGGCAGACGACGAAGACGAACAGGATACCCAAATTAAAATTGCCATTGTCGGCAAACCCAATGTGGGCAAGTCATCGCTCGTCAACCGCATCCTGGGCAAGGAAAGAAGCATTGCCAACCCTACGCCTGGCACAACACGCGATGCCATTGACATGCCGGTAAAGGTGCATGGCAAGCATTATCTGCTTATTGATACGGCGGGAATCCGCAAGAAGAGCAAAATCAGCCAGACTCTGGAAAAATATAGCGTTGTTCAGGCGCTTAAATCAATCAATCGATGTGATATCGCGCTTGTTTTGATCGATGCCGAAGAAGGGCTGACCGATCAGGACACAAAAATCATCGGCCTTGCCTATGAGCGTGGCAAGGCCTGCATCATCGTGGTAAATAAATGGGATAAGATTGAAAAGGATAATTCCACCGTGGGGAAATTTGTCGAGGATATCAAAAATAAAATTAAATTCATGGACTTTGCGCCCATTATTTTTATCTCGGCAGTCACAGGACAACGCGCGCCGAAGATTTTTGAGTTGATCGATAAAGTTTATGATCAATACACAAAGAGGATCGGCACATCCCCTTTAAATGATCTGGTGGAAAAATCCGTACGGAAAAATCCGATGGCGCGTTATTCAAACAGACAGATGCATATTTCTTACGCAACCCAGACCGATATCAAGCCACCCACTTTCGTTTTCTTTGTCAGCAACACCAAAGGAATTCATTTCTCTTATGAGCGATACCTGACCAATCAAATCCGCGAAACTTTCGGCTTTGACAGTGTGCCGCTAAAGCTTGTCTTCCGGAAAAAGAGATAGTGAGACCCAAACTTCAGAAACATAGTGCAATGAAGTTTGCTGGTCGAACTATCCCAGGAGCGTAGCGACGCGGGATAATGAGACTCAACTTTTAGTGAAACTCCAATTCTGAAAGCAAAGCGCATCAGAATTGGTTAGTTGAACTATCCCGCACGCGAAGCTAGTGCGGGACAGCAGGATATCCCCGGAGCGTAGTGGGATAGTGAGACACAGGTTGCAGAAACGTAGTGAACTGCGACCTGTAAGTCGAACTAATGAAACTCAAATATTTTCAGAAGCACTGCTTTATGTCGTTAATAAAACTTCAACTTCGATTATAATAAATAATTTCAAACGATAATCATCAATAATTATGTAATGTTTCCCTTTTGGAAAAAAGAAATATATGTTATTATGACACAAATTTATCGGGAAAAGTGAAGTTCAGATATTTAATTGTGCACCGGAAGATATATGAACGACAATAACATAATCAAAAATACGGCAGACGCTATTAAGGGCGTTGTTGATGCAGTTCCCGTCTATCAGGATGTTGTACAGCCAGCTGCCTGTCAAATTGGAAATGCATTGGAAACAGTTGCAAAAGTGATACAGGTAGCTCTAGCCCCACTTAGAGCCTTGGTCTGGGGATTTGAACAGATTTCGAGCTACTTAGAGTCGCGGGTTTCCGAGCGGTTACAATCTATCCCTCTGGATCGTATTCAGACACCTCCGCCACGGATTGCTGGTCCTGCAATTGAGGCCCTTAGATTTACAGCACAAGAACCTGATTTACGGGAGATGTACGCCAACTTACTTGCAACAGCTATGGACAGTATGACTGAAAATAAAGCACATCCAGCATTTGTCGAAACAATTAAGCAATTGAGTCCTTTAGATGCGAGAATATTCAAATTAATTGCTTCTAAACGTTACACGCTTCAACCCTTGCTTGATCTGATAATTTATTCAAAACCACCTGATTTTGAAGAAGGTGGAGTAGCAACTGTTAATTCTAGCATAAGTCTACTTTCAAAAGACACGGACCACAAGTTAGTTGCCGCCTCGATAGATAACCTTATAAGGTTGGGGTTAGTTTCATCCAGTGGTTCTCTTTTCCACAAACCTATTTACGAAGAATTGATGAGGCTAGATATAGTTCAGAAACACTTAAAGGAGAAAATCCCTTCATTAAAGCCCGACATTAGATACCGCAAAGTGGAGGTTCCAGATTTCGGTCAAATGTTTATTGACGCTTGTGTTATTGAAAAGCATGTCGGTCTAGCAAAGTCGATGGCTGAGTCCACAGGCAACGACCTGAGCTAGCAATTCATTTTAGAGCAATTATTTCAAATGCAAATCCTCAAAATATTTTAATCACTGAAGATAAAGGGTCGTGGAAATATTGGTGACGGCTATATTAAATTAACAAAACCTCCGCTAACCATCACCAATCCTGCTTTCCGGCCGTGCATGTCGTATGTCAGGACACATCCCTTCTACGATCATCGGTTCCGCACTCTCCCGCGTCGCTTCGCTCCTGGGATAATTCAACTTGCAGGTTTTATAAATTATTTATACCGCGCATGGTGAATGGCGGCCTGGAAGCAATTCCATTTTGTATTTTCTTTTAGGCAGGTTTTTTATATCAATTTTATTTTTGATGGTCTTCAGCGGCACAACTTCGATATCCATGTTGATTACTGTTTCCAAAAGCTCTCTGAATTGATTTTGAAAGATGCCCCCTTCTACTTCGGCATGAACCGGCAAGATATGTGTTCCTTCGCCTTTAATTAAACCTGTAATAATTGATATGCTTTTCTGTTTATCTATCTCTTCAAAGCAAGGCAAGTCGGATGGTATTTCCAGAATATTAATTGCATCATGAATAAACGGTGCTTTAGCCCTTGTACAACTTAGATAATCGAATTTGTACTCATTAATTATTGACAGTATGCGATCATCAATGATCCAGGAAGGAGCGCCAAAAGCTGAAGGTTTCTTTCCGGTCAATTTTTTAAAACCACTCATTCCCTTGGCAAACCACTCCCGAATCCATTTTTCCGATTTATGCGCAAGTTCATCCTGCCAGCGGCGGTGATCCCAGGCATGAAACTGAACTTCATGACCGGCGGCGATTATATCGTTAACAATTTGCGGAAAAGAAAGGGCGATCATGGGCGCGGGAAGCAGTGTGCCGTATAATGCTGTTTTCCAGCCGTAAAGAGCGGGCGCGTTTGTCCGCATCATCTTTTTTAAAAAAAGCGGATTCCTGATTAATTGCAATGCCGCCCGTCCGGAGTTATCCGGCCCTATGCTTAAAAAAAAGGTTCCTTTTAAATTGAATTCTTTTAATGTTTGCAAAAGAGAGGGTACACCGTTTTTCATGCCCCAGTATGTATCGACATCTATTTTTAATCCGAGTATTGGCATTTTTGATTTGTCCGGTGTTTTCCCCTTTTTTGTAAAGAGGAGTTACGGGAGATTTAGTGAGTCCCAAATTTCAGAAGTGTAGCATACTGAAATTTGTTAGACGAACTATCCCAAGCGCATAGCGCTTTGGGATAATTCGACTTACGCTTCAAACTTCGCTTAGCTCGTTTTCAACTTGTCTCATTAAAAAATCCCCCTTGCTCCCCCTTTAGTAAAGGGGGAATGTTAGAAAATTATATTTCGGCGTCTTTATTTTCTTTCAAAAATGAATTAAGCGTTAACCGCAATGATTCTTCTAATCCCACTCTCGGTTCCCAATTTAAAAGCTTTCTCGCCTTTTCAATGCTGGGCTTGCGCGTGTAAATATCCTGATAACCCTTGCCGTAATAAGCATCTGCAGAAATATCAATTATATCTGAATAACTTTTATCTTTCTCGTGATCAGGATGCTCTTTAAACAGCTTCTTCAATATTTGGGCTAATTCTTTTACCGAGCATTCGTTTTCCGGATTGCCGATATTGATAATCTGATTTTTGCAAATATCATTTTTATTTTCCAGAATTTTCATGAGTGCTGATATTCCATCGTCAACATAAGTAAAGCAGCGTTTTTGTTTTCCACCGTCAACAAGATTTATCGGCCGCTTCATGAACAACTCTGCGATAAATTGGGTGACCACGCGGGAACTTCCTTCTTTTGCGGTATAGAGTGAATCAAGTCTCGGACCAACCCAGTTAAACGGCCGAAACAAGGTAAATTCCAGATGCCCTCTCGTGCCGTAGCCGTAAATTACGCGATCAAGAAGCTGCTTACAGCAGGAATATATCCAGCGTTCCTTATTGATCGGCCCGACTACCAGAAAACTTTCATCTTCCTTGAATTCGGGATCAGTGCAGGCGCCGTATACCTCCGAGGTCGAGGGAAAGACAACCCGCTTATGATATTTTACGCATTTTTTTATAATATCCACGTTCATTTCAAAATCAAGATTATAAACGGCGATCGGATCTTCCACGTAAAGCTTCGGAGTGGCAATAGCCACAAGCGGCATGATGACATCGCATTTTTTGATTTGCAGTTCAATCCACTCCCGATTGATGGCAATATCACCTTCCATGAAATGAAAATTAGGATTGTCCAGAGATTTGCCCAGCCGATCCGTTCCCAAATCCATGCCGTAAACTATCCAGTCTTTCTTTTTCGCCAGTATTTGGTTGACAAGATGATGTCCGATAAATCCGTTCACACCAAGTATTAATATTTTCATTTTAGCTCAGTCACCTTCCCATTATTAAAATAGCTTCGAATTTGCTCGCCTTTAAAGCGTTTTTCCTTTACTTCAATATCCAGAAATTTTATAGCATTTTCCCCGGTTTGCACAAGCACTTCTTTGTTCTTAATAATCAGTTTACCCGGAATAACGGCTTGTTCCGAAACTGCCGGTTGGGCCCACCAAATAATAATTTTTGCATCATTATCTAAAAGTGCGAATGCGCCGGGGTAAGGATCGGTGACGGCGCGAATCAGATTGTAAATTTCATCAGCAGATTTTTTCCAGTCAATGCGGCCATCCTCAGGACGCCTCCCTCCATAATAACTGCCCGCTTTTAAATCCTGCTTTTGCCGCGGAATTTGATCTTTTTTAATTAAAGGCAGTACTTCATCCAAAAGTTCTTTTGCCGCCACGCAGAGCTTATCATATAAGGTTTTAGCGGTATCTGAGATGTCTATCGCAACAGCTTTTTGACCGACGATATCTCCGGCGTCAGGCTTATCTATCATGTAATGAAGAGTAACGCCTGTTTTCTTTTCTCCGTTGATAATCACCCAGTTGACCGGACATCGTCCCCGATAAGCGGGCAAAAAAGAGCCGTGTAAATTAAACGCTCCTATGCGGGGCAGATCAAGAATTTCGCGGCAAATCAATTTCCGGTAATAAAAAGAAAAAATTATATCAGGATTAATTGCCGCTATTTTTGCGATCCATTGAGGTGAATTGATTTTCTCGGTTGTATATAATTTAATTCTTTTCTGCATTGCCCAATTCTTGACTGAACCGAACCAGCAATTTTCATCGGGATCATCTTCATGAGTAAAGACAGCCGCTATATCAAAGCCATGACTGAACAACGCGTTCAAACCGGCAAGCCCCATGTTGTGATAGGCAAAAACAACTGTCTTCATTATTCGATTGACCCCTGCTTTTTAAAAGGATTCCGCGGCTTATTTAGCATGTACTTTTTCGATCACATACTCCGGTCTTTTGCGCACTTCCCGGTAAATTCTGCCGATGTATTCACCGATAACACCCAAGGCGAAAAATTGCAGACCGACGAATACAAACAGAACCGCGAACAGGGTGAATATTCCTTCCGCCGCCCAACGCGCACCGTAGACCAATCTTGCCACTGCCAGAAAAGCGCCGAAACAAACACCCAGCAGAGACATTAATATTCCGCCGTACATAATCATTTTCATCGGCAGATCCGAAAAAGAAGCTACTAAATCAAATTGCAGATTGATCAATTTTCTCAAAGGATAATTAGATTTACCGCCATGCCGTTCTTCATGAGCAACTTCAATCTCAGTTATTCGTTTGGCAAAGACAGTGGCCAGTGCCGGAATAAAAGTGGCGTGCTCATGGCACTGAATCATGCGCTGAACCACCGGAAGCCTATAGCATCGCAGCATACATCCCCAATCCCGCATGGTGACTCCCGTAATTTTTCTGGCAACCATATTAATTATTTTTGAAGGCAAAATGCGCAGGAAAGAATCTTTGCGTCCCTTGCGAATAGTACCGACAACATCATAATTACCCTCTTCCATCACTTTTACTAAATTAGTGATTTCTTCCGGAGGATTCTGCAAATCGGCATCCATGGTAATGACAATATCCGCCTGTGTAATAGAAAAACCGGCCATAATTGCCGCATGCTGTCCATAGTTTTTTGTCAGTTCTACAACTCTAACCGGATAGTTTTGGGCAAAACTTTTGAGAATTTCCAGAGAATTATCACGGCTGCCGTCATCGATAAATATTATCTCATAGCTTTTTCCCAAACCCTGCATTACCGGCATAAGTCGCTGCATTAAAGCAGGCAGATTTTCTTCTTCATTATAAACCGGGATGACTACTGCTAATTGCATATTACCCATGACGAATAATCTCCTTTATTGCTGTACAAACATAATGGACGTCTTTTTCCAACATATCCGGAAATAAAGGTAATGATATTATCTTATCTGCCGCACGTTCAGTTTCTGGAAGCAAACCAATATTTTCAACATACTTTTCTTTTACATAACTTAAAGTATGAGTTGAAGGAAAATGCAGACCGTATCCGATATTATAATCAGTCAATCTGTTCATAAACTCATCCCTATTCAAAGCCAATATTTTGATTACAAAAAGATGCCAAGCATGGGTATGATCATATTCCGGAATTTCCGGCAAATCAATACCGGAAATTCCTTTAAGTCCTTCTAAATAAAGTTCAGCCAACCTCAAACGGCGCAGGTTCAATTCCTGCCAGCGTTCCAACTGTGCCAAGCCTAAAGCCGCCAGTATATCCGGCATATTATATTTATACCCGGGTTCGATTATATCATACGAGGGATTTCCGCCTTTGCCGTATCTTTTCCAAGCGTCTCTTTCGATTCCGTGAAATCTCAGCAAACGCAACTTTTTCTCCAAAGCGGCATCAGTTAATGTTATCATTCCGCCTTCACCGGTTGTAATATTTTTAATCGGGTGAAAAGAAAAAATGGCTGTATGACCGAAACCGCCGGCGTGAATTCCCTTATAGTAAGTTCCCACCGCGTGAGCGGCATCTTCTATAATAATTAGATTATATTTTCTTGCCAGATTATTTATTTTGTCCATATTCGCCGGTACGCCTGCAAAATGCACCGGAATAATCGCCTTTGTCTTCTTTGTTATTTTCTCCTCAATCAAATCCGTATTGATATTCAAAGTGCCATAATCAATATCTACAAAGACCGGCGTCGCGCCGCGCAATGCGATCATGTTTATTGTAGAAGCAAACGTCATTGACGGCGTGATTATTTCATCACCGGAACCGATGTTCAGCGCGGATAGTGTAATATGCATTCCGGCTGTCGCAGAATTAAGAGATACAGCTTGCTGAGAACCCGGAAGCTTACAGAAATTATCTTCAAATTCTTTACAAAGCGCTCCTGTTGTAATCCATCCTGATTTTAAACAGGTTATCACCTTATTTATTTCACTCTTACCAATGGACGGCCTGCTGAAGGGTAGAAACTCTTTTCTTATTCTCACTTATTATCCTTACTTTTCTAGTTATTAATATGCAGCAGATAAAACGCTTTATTATTCCAGAGAACTTCCGCACCGGAAAATCTTTGCATAATTTGCCTCAATTTTTCCTTATGTTGAGTAATGCAATATATATCCTTTTTCTCGGCGCACAACTTAAAAAATTCTTCCGGAGAAAGAAAATAATGTTTTCTTTCTTTCTCCGGCATTTTGGCGATACCCTCCGACAACTCGCCGAAATCCTCAACAATTGGAGTCCTTATTTTATTATAAAAGTCAACGCCGTAAAAATTCACCTTGTATTGATATAATTCCCGATCCGCCGGCACATACCTGGCAATTGCTTCTCTTGTCACTTCAGCGCTGCGATAAGGCGCCAGAAAATCATTCAACGGAAAAAGCATACTGCCCAGAAATATCGCGCAAAGAACATATATACTGAAAAACCAGCCTTTCTTGAATTTTTTATAAATTAGGTCCGGCAGGAAAGTCAATAGAAACAGTACGATTACCGGTATGATTACGTATAACCACCAGTTATCGGAAACCATAACCACCAAACCCTTTTCAGCGTCTGAATATTTATTAAGAATTGACGGCAGAATCAAGACAATAAAGAATATTAAAGACTGAAAAACAATTGCCAGACGATATATTATCTTTTGCCAATTATTTTGCTCCACCGGCATCTCTTCTTCATGTTTTTTAAAGATACATCCCGCAAAAAGAGCTATCGGCAAAAAAACCGGAGCAATATAAGTTGGCAGTTTTGACGAAGAGACTGTGTAAAAAATGAAAATTAATGAGAACCAGACAACCAGCAACTTGTTTTCATCCCTGCCGAATAATGATTCCGCAATATATTTATTTCTCCATGCTTTGATTAAATAAAAAAACCAGGGAATTAATCCGCCGACAATAATCGGCAGGTAGAAATAGAAAGGTTCCGTTTTGCCGTGCATTTTTGTGGTGAAACGCAGGAAATGCTCGCGAATAAAGAAAAACCACAAAAAATCAGGATTTTCTTTTTGAGCCATAATCAGCCAGGGACAAACAACTGATAAAAATAATAATATCCCGATTGGCGAAAAAAGGTTAAATATTTGACGCCATCTCCTGATCGAAACAAGCCAGATAATCAATATGCCGAACGGAAAGACAAAGCCAATAACGCCTTTTGTTAAGAATCCAAGGGCGCAGGTAAAATAGAATAAATAAAGCAAATATTTCTTTTGTTTTTGTAGAGCGAGATAACCCAGCCAGATAGAAAAACTCACGAAAAAAGTAAGAGGTGTATCTAAAATGTTCATCCGTCCCAAGATAAAAGGAAAAGTGGAAATGGTCAAGAGCATGGCCGCATAAAGGCCTGTCTTTTCATCACGTAAATGCCTGCCCATAAAATAAGCCAACAAAATACATCCCCAAGCGCACAGAGCGATAAAAAAACGGGCGGAAAAATCGTTTTCGCCGAATACTTTAAAAGACATTGCCGTCGCCCAGTAAACGAGCGGAGGTTTTTCGAGATAAACAACATTTTTGATATGCGGTGTAACATAATTTCCGGATTGATTCATGGCACTGGGAATAAGGCTGTAGCGGGCCTCATCCGGCTCCATCTGCGGCATGACGGAGAGCAAACCGATATAAAGAATAAATGGTATTAAAAATAGCGTATATTTTTTCTGCATCAGACGTCTCTTTATTTTTTTTCAGATTATTTTGATCTGTTTCCGGTCAAATAAATATTTTACAGCCAGGGTGAATAATATGCCGACACCTGCTCCGGCAATGACATCACTCAAATAATGCGAAGTTAAAATTATCCTGCTTAACCCCACCGCCGCGGCAATAAGAAATACCGGTATTCTCCAACGCGGAAAAAGTATTGTCAATGCAGTAGCGAGCGTAAACGCGGTTTGAGCATGTCCGGAAGGAAATGATGTTAATTCATAACCAGTTCCGAAATAGTTAAATCCAAAATATCCATGATCAAATAAATCGATGGGGCGGTGCCGTCCGGCAATCAATTTGATTAAGACAAGTACAAGTCCGCACAAACACAAAGAACAGAGTACAAAAAGAGAGCGCATTGATTGCAGTTTGTTCTTATAAATGAATCCAAAAAACAAATACAACACCGTGCTTGCTACCAGATACCATCTAGTAATTCCCAGAACGGTTATAATTTGAAAAATATCTATAACCGAACGGTCCAACGTGTGGCAATACCTTGTTAGGGGAATATCCCAGAAAAAATATGATAATACCGCCAGCACTAAACAAGCTGTAAAAATATATGCGGCAATCCATTTTTCTTTCATTATTTCACCCCCTGATAATTTCGGCACCATACAAACTCGACAGTATCTACTTTAGCTCCATTGAGCAATAAATCTGTTTTTCCGGCGGCATCAGATCGTTCGCAGCGAACGTGCTTTTTGATATCCAATTCGTTAAAATGAGTGTTGAGAAAAAGAAGATCATATCCCAGCGGCTCACTTTTCTGCCATACATCAAACTGATCTTTTCGTTTATCAATGACAAATACTTCATTTTTATAGGGCAAGTTATAATACATTGTTCTGCTGCCCATTGTCCAATTGCTTACTGCGATTGCTTTCGGTTTTATTGATGTATTCTTTTTTAAAATTTCATCTGCCTGCCTTAGAATAGCCGGAAATCCGTAAATGTCCCGAAATGGAGATTTGTAATCAGGAAAAGCTAAGAATTTACCGGTAAGTTCCACGTAAATAAACAAAGTTAGAACAAGGCTGAATCCAACCGAAAAATATAGAAAGTTTCTTTTCCATTTTTCCTGAGCCTGCAAAAGAGTGAAAGTCCCAATCGGAATAAAGAGCAGATAAAAAATGGACGGCCAGTGTGGAAGAGTGCGTTCACAAAAAGACGTCATGAGAAAAAAAATTATTATCGTTCCGCCGAATAAAACAGCCAGCCTTAAATAAACATGGGGAGAACGCAGCGCTTTAAAAAATCCATAAAAGGCGATTGTAAATAAAAATGGGCTGTATGCGCCAAACTGCGCGGCCAATGATTCGGCAAAATTTTGGGAACTTGAGGCTAAAGTGCCGAAGACATGCCCGCCCTGATAACGGAAACTGATAAAGTCATGTGTAACATTCCAGTATATCACAGGTGTAATGAGAATGAAGGCAATGAAAGCCGTCAGAATCATGTAAGGCGAAAAAATAATATCATATCGTCTTTTCATCAGAAAAAATATTATGATCGGCGGTACAAGTAAAATCGAAGTGTATTTTGCCAGTCCCATTAAGCCGAGCAGAACTCCCAGAAAAATAAAATCCAGCGGTTTTTTTTCACGATCTATTTTTTCGGCAATAAAAATGAGAAGGAAAACAAATAACAGCAAAAGAGAGTCAGGCAAAAGCATCAGCCCCAAAACATTAAGTATAAATGAACAATTCAGGGCTAGAACTGACATCAGCGACAATCGCGTTGATTGGGTGATTCTCAATACAAATAAATAGGCACAGTAAGAAACAGCGGCAAAGATAAAAATCGCCGGCAGACGGGCTAAAAATTCATTGGTTCCTAAAAGGTAAAAAAAAGGCGCGTGCACCCAACCCACAAGCGGCGGATGGTCAACGTAACTCCAGTCAAGATATTTGGCGTATAAAACATAGTGGGCTTCATCAACACCTAATCCAAAAAACGGCGCGACAAAAAGACGGATTAAAGTGAAGAAACCAATCAAAAAGAATATATGTTTATTAGCTTTCAGCATTAATCTTCTCTAATTCAGGCCGAATAGCTTCAAACACCTGCATTGGTTTGATCACTTGCAGGCAAACATTATCTTTGCAGGCTGTTTTACGGTGATTTGCCGCGCTTACACACGGCGAACAGGCCAATGCGGCATAAATAGGCGTTGTTTTGCCCAAAGAGCCATAAAGAGCAGGCGTCTCCGGACCAAAAATAACAAAAGACGGCATATCGGTTATCGCCGCAAAATGCGGGGGACCGGAATCGTTAGTCACCATAAACTCGGAAAGGCTATAGAGTAGCGGAAGCTGGACAAAGGTTACCTTTCCGGCAAAATTGATACACCTCTCATCCTGCACTTGCTCTTTGAGTTGCTGCGCCTCTTCTCTCTCGCGCGGATCGCCCGTTATTAAAACGATTGCCCGGGAGCAATTATCCAAAATCATTTTTATCAGCTCAGCATAATTTGCTTGTGGCCAACGCCGCTGGATAAGAAGTTCGCTGGCATTGGGATTGATTAAAATTATTTTATGTTCATCAGGATCGAATTTATCAAAACAGTTATGAATAATATCTCGAATAATTTTCTTTTCCGCATCGGAGAATTTGACTTTGGCTATATGGATTTCTTCGTTCTTAACTATTGTCTTCGAATAAGGAACCTCCTCTTTTGGGGACAACAAGGCGTTTACCAGAGCAATGAAATTTTTTGCGATATGAATATGAGGATTATAGACGACTTTGTGCGATAGAAAATCACCTCGATAAAGGCCTTCATTAAAATAGGCATGGAAACCAACTTTGTAAAAAGCACCGCTGAAACCGGTAAGCAAAGCCGTAAATCGGGAAAACAACTCCAGATCGATCACGACATCAATTTTTTTCTTACGTGTCCAATAAAAGAATTTCAAAGTATCCAGCACAAAACCAGAAAAACTGTCCTCGCGTATTGTATAAATGTTTTCCCCGGGAACTGTGCCCAATAAATCCAGGCTGGGTTTATTTTTCTTGAAAATAGCAAAGTAAATGTTGGCGCCTGCCTCTTTTTGCAGTTTTCTCATCGCCGGATCAACTAAAATGGCGCTGCCCATTTCGGACAATTCGATAAAAAGTACGTTTCTTGGAGCTTTTTTACCGCGCCTGATTAACAACGTTGCAACTTTTTGACTCAGCGAACCCAGAAAACAAAGAGGAACGCCAACGTAGTAATCAATTCGGCGCATCGTGTCAACTTTCATAATCTTATCCTTATTTAACGGGCAAACTAAAAATATTTGATTAATATAGGAAAAATGCCGACAACTGTCAATAAATGAATGCTTTCAGGGCAAAAACATTTTTCTACAATAATTTTAGTGGAGTCAAAATAACTTTTTGATAAGGCCGTCATGTTTTACTTGAGAAAAGTTGTAAATACGTGTTATTTTCAACCATGAGTATGAAATCCCGCATAAGCGGGATAATTCGACCTGCAAACTTCAGGGCACTTCGTTTCTGAAGTTTGGGTCTCATTAAGTTTGAGTCTCATTAAAGTTGATAATTAAATGCATAAAATCATTAATCGATATATATTTAAAGAAATTGCTTATTCTTTTATCATCATTTTGTTTATCCTGACTTTTGTCCTGCTCATGGGAAAAATTATGCAGATCATGGATTTAATGATCAATAAAGGCATAAGTTTTTTTTCTATAGCCAAACTTATTTTTTTTCTATTACCTTCTTTTATGCTGTTTACCATTCCGATTGCCCTTTTGATAGCCATTCTTATTGCCATGGGCCGATTCTCTGCCGATAACGAAATAACAGCTCTCAAAACTTCGGGCATCAGCTTGATGCAAATTTACTATCCGGTCGCTATCGCTTCGCTGATAACTTTTATTATAACTATCATCGTCGGTTATTTTCTTGTGCCGCAAAGTAATTATGCTACCAAGCGTTTACTTTTCACCATCGCCCAGCAAAACGCCAACATTGGAATTAAAGAAAAAGTTTTTAATTCTGATTTCAAGGATTTTCTTCTTTATGCGGAAAAAATTCCTGTCGATAAAAATTATATGGAAGACATTATTATTTCCGATAACCGCATCATCGGCGAACAAAATACAATTTTAGCTAAAAAGGCTTTTCTTGTTTCCGATCCTGAATCAATGACTGTAAAGCTTAAACTGGAAAACGGTTCCATTCATACGGTAAGTTCAGATTTAAAGAATTACCGCAAAATTGATTTTAAAAGCTACGACATTAAACTTGATTTATCCACAACGCTTGCCAACCTTGATGAATCTTCCAAGTCCAGCACGGAAATGACTATGACCGAGCTTTTGGAAAAAATGAAAAAACCCGGCATGGATAAAACAGCTATTCGCGAACTGGCTATTGAAATACACAAGAAATTTTCTATCCCCCTTTCCTGTATATTTTTTGGCCTGCTGGCCTTGCCCTTAGGGATAAAAAGTCACCGCGCTGTAAAGTCTCGTAGCTTTGCAGTTGGTATCATTATTGTTTCCTTATATTACTTATTACGAATAGGCGGCGAAGCCTTGGTGGAAACAGGGTATCTTTCTCCTGAAGTTGGTGTTTGGACACCAAATTCTTTCTTCGCTTGTCTGGGAATTTACCTCTTTTATATGGCCAATAGAGAAATTTCTTTCTGGCAGAAGGCAAATATTTTTTTGCTGCGTAAAACTGGAAAAATTGAGGTTTAAACGTTGAGAATTTTAGATAAATATATTCTTAAAGAGTTTTTGAGATTCTTAATTGTTATCTGTATAACGTTCATAGCTCTTTACCTGATTATCGACTTTTTCAACAAAATAAGAATGTTTCTCAGTAATAACGCTTCTATTATGCAAATAGCATCATTTTTCCTGTATTCAATTCCCATGATAATTTCTCTTATTATTCCTCCTGCTGTACTTTTAGCCACCTTAATGGCTTTTGGATCGCTTTCCAAATTCAGCGAGATTACCGCAATAAAAGCTAACGGTATCAGTCTTTATCGCCTTACTCTGCCGGTCGTGATTTTTACCGCGTTGATGGCCGTTGTTTTGTTTTATTTTACTGAGTTGATCACACCAGCTTCAATACAAAAAACTGAACATATTGAAAAAGTTGATATTCAAAAACAACAGACTCTTGGATATTTTAAACAAAATGAAATCTGGTATCGCGGCAATGACGCCATCTATAATTTTAAAATGTTTGACGTAAACAAAAATACGCTGCGAGGCATTACCATAAACTACTTGAATAATGATTTTACTTTAAAAATGCGCATTGACGCAAAGAGCGCTGAATGGAAAGGCAATAACTGGGTTTTTTATGATTTACTCACCACGCATTTTGACAATAATAATGTTCCCGTCTTGGAATGGTCTAAAGAAAAAATAATCAGTATCCCGGAAAAACCGGGCGATTTAAAAGTAATGCAAAAAGACGCGGAAAAAATGGGTTACTTCGAGCTCAGAAAATATGTTAATAAAATAAAGGCGGAAGGATATGATGTCACCAGATACCTTGTATATTTACAAGGCAAAATTGCCTTTCCCTTTGTAATTATAATAATGATTTTCATCGGGGTATCATTTTCTTTGCGCTCGGAGCGAAGCGGCGGCATCATGCAAAGCGTGGGAATAGGTATTTTTATCGGATTTTCATATTTCTGTGTACATGCTTTGAGCATGTCATTGGGGCTTTCGGGAAGAATTCCGGCATTCCTTGCTGCCTGGGCGGCAAATATATTGTTCAGTGTCATTGCGGCGCTTCTGTTCTATCGAATTCGCACTTAATACCAATTAGTATTTGTAGTATTCCGGCTTAAAAGGACCATCTACGGATATGCCCAGATAATCTGCTTGTTTCTTCGTAAGCTTGGTCAGCTTCGCGTCCAATCTATCCAAATGCAGGCGGGCAACTTCTTCATCCAATTTCTTGGGCAAAGTGTAAACGCCGACTTTATATTTTTTCGAGGCCAATTCAATCTGCGCGAGGCATTGATTGGTGAAGCTGTTGCTCATGACAAAGCTGGGATGCCCTGTAGCGCAACCCAAATTGACCAGACGTCCTTCCGCTAAAATTATTATGGAGCGCCCAGATTTGAGCTTCCATTTATCAACCTGCGGCTTGATATTTTCTTTTTTACAAATCTTATTTGTTTCCAAATAGTGCATGTCGATTTCACTGTCAAAATGGCCGACATTGCAGACGATGGCTTCATCTTTCATCATTTCCATATGCCTGCCCGTAATGACATCGCAACAGCCGGTGGCCGTGACGAAAATATCGCCAATAGACGCCACTTCGTCCAGAGTTTTAACTTCATATCCTTCCATTGCCGCCTGTAGCGCACAAATGGGATCAATTTCCGTAATAATAACACGGGCTCCAAAACCTCTCATGGATTGAGCGCTGCCCTTGCCGACATCTCCATAACCGCAAACAACGACAACCTTGCCGGCAACCATGACATCCGTTGCTCTTTTAATACCGTCCACAAGAGATTCGCGGCAGCCATAAAGATTATCGAATTTTGATTTGGTAACTGAGTCGTTAACGTTTATTGCCGGGAACAAGAGCTCGCAGGCCGCCTGCATCTGGTAAAGACGATGCACGCCGGTTGTTGTTTCTTCGGAAACTCCCCGAATTTTAGCGGCAATTTTCTGCCAGCGCTGCGGATTTCGTTTCCATGATTTTTCCAATCGTGAAACAATAATCTTAAATTCCTTATTATCAATCTTTTCTTTAAGCAGTTTGGGATTTTTTTCAATTTTGACTCCATGATGAATAAACAACGTGGCATCTCCCCCGTCATCCACGATTAAATCCGGACCGGAGCCATCCGGCCAGGTCAGGGCTTGTTCAGTGCACCACCAGTATTCTTCCAAAGATTCCCCCTTCCACGCAAAAACAGCCGCCGAACCTTTTTTTGCTATAGCCGCCGCTGCATGATCCTGTGTGGAAAATATGTTGCAGGATGCCCAACGAAGATCAGCTCCTAATTCCTTGAGTGTTTCAATAAGCATTGCCGTCTGAATCGTCATATGCAAACTGCCCATGATCTTTAATCCCGCAAGCGGCTTCTTTTGTCCGTATTTTTTTCGTAAAACCATCAAACCGGGCATTTCATTTTCTGCAAGTTGTATTTCTTTCCGCCCCCAAGAGGCCAGCGAAATATCCGCTACTTTATATTTTAACGCCCGATTAATCTCCAAAAAAGCCATTTCCCCTCCAAGTCATTTACCCATTTTCCAAGTTGAATACAACTTAACCATTAGTTTGAGTTCTGCCGATAAAAAAATCTTTCTTATTTTATTGCCAATGCTTTTTTAAGTTCTTTAACTTTATCTGTTTTTTCCCAGGGATAACTCATATCCAGAAAGAACGTCTTGGGTAATTTTCTGAATCGTTCACTATCGAGCATATCAAATTTCTTAATCATGCCTGCAGGAGTTAAATCAAATATTTTGTCTATAACCGAAGCGATTTTTTCATCAGAAACTTTTCCTGTACCGAATGTGTTTATATAAATAGAAATCGGCTTGGCAATGCCTATCGCATAGGCAAGCTGCACTGAACATTTTGTCGCCAATCCCGCAGCGACAATATTCTTTGCCACATATCGGGAACCGAAAGCGGCCGAACAGTCTACTTTTTCCGGTGTTTTATTGACTATTGCCCCGCCGCCCAACTGGGCTCCAGGATAACCACCATAAAGCTGCACAACAAGTTTGCGTCCCGTAACACCGGAATCGGCGGCCGAACATGAATTAATCGCCTGCCATTCGCCGGTGGGATTAAAAAGGAATTTCGTTTTATTGTCGGTCCAGTCGCTCAGGCATTTCAGAGCAATTTTTCTCGCCTGCTTTTCAACTGAAGAACGCGATTTAGCAGAAACGTTTCTGTAGTCAATCGCGTTGGACATAAGCACTGTAGCCACTCTTTGCGGCCGCCATTTGCTATCGTAATCCACTGTTACCTGCCCTTTTCCATCCGGCGCGAAAACTGAATTGCCGCAATTTTCAAACGCGCGCATCATTCTATTGACCAAAACATAAGGCAAGGGCAACAATTCCGGAGTTTCATCACAGGCGAAACCATAAATAATCCCCTGATCACCCGCACCAATTTCCTTGTGTTTTCCTAAATCAGCTCTACTCCCAATGTTAATATCAGGTGACTGCGGAATAATTGCGTTGAGTATGCCCATTGAATTGCCGTTGAGCCCCAAGGCGGAATCATTGTAACCAATATTCAAAACTGTTTTACGTGCAACTTTTTCAATATCAATATAAACCCGCGTGGAAATTTCGCCGCCGATCACACAGAGACCTTTGCCCAGAAATATTTCAATACCGCAGTGCGGCATGCTATGTATATCCATCCCTATTTTATGCTCTTCGCCTAATATTTCCGCAATAATGTTCGCGGCAATCGAATCGGAAACTATATCGGGATGACCTACCTTGACACTTTCGGAAGTAACTTGCATGTTTGAATCTCCTTATACTTTTTTATATGATACCATGTCGAAATACGGGTTGTGTAGTTAACACATTTGCCAGCATGAGTCTAATATTTTTATTTCAGCTGTAAAATGATTTTAAAATGAAAAAAACGGACAAATACTCTCGTATTTTTTCTGATAGTAAATAATGCAATACTCAACTATTTAGTGGACTTTTTTTATTTTATTTTTACCATCGACAAATACGCATTTCGGCGTCCACTTCTTTGCTTCCTTTTCTTCGGCAAGCACATAGCAGGCAATAATAATCAAATCTCCTTTGGCCACTTTACGGGCGGCGGCGCCATTGAGGCAAATGATTCCGGAATTGCGCTTTCCTTTAATGGCGTAAGTGGAAAATCTTTCGCCATTGTCAACATCATATATTTCAACCTTTTCATAAGGCACTATAGATGCTTCTTCCATCAGCTTTTCATCGATGGAAATACTGCCTTCATAATGCAAATCGGCATCTGTAACCGTAGCGCGATGGATTTTTGATTTTAACATAAATCTTTGCATAGTAATTAGACTCTCCTTTACGTACAAATATTATACTTTCAGCTTTTCGCCAAAAACGTGATTATCAATAAGTCGTGTTTCGCCGACTTTTACAGCTAATGCGATAACTGACTTATTACTAATCTCATCAACATCATTAAGTGTGTCGGTTTCGCAAATTTTGACATAATCAATATCCGTAAATTCGGCTTTTTTAATCAATTTTTTAACTTCATTTATTATCACTGACGCTTTTCTTTCCCCGCTCGAATAGAGCTTTTGCGCTAATTTGAGGGAGGAAAATAATGTCAAGGCGGACGATCTTTCATTTTTTTTAAGATATTTATTACGGGAACTCATGGCTAGTCCATCTGCCTCGCGCACTGTGGGTTGTCCTATTATTTGAAGATCGAGATTGAGGTCATCAACCATACGTTTTACGGAAATAAATTGTTGAAAATCTTTCTTGCCAAAAATGGCGATATGCGGTTTAACAATATTAAATAGTTTCAAGCAAATAGTGGTTACACCGCGGAAATGCCCAGGACGCGACATTCCACACAGGTTTTGGGTTACTTTTTCCACATCAACATAAGTCTGATAATCGGCAGGATATATTTCGTCATCCGATGGATAAAAAATTACATCCACATTGACACTTTCAGCCATTTTTAAATCACGCTTTAAATTGCGGGGATATTTGGAAAAATCTTCCTGAGGACCAAACTGTGTAGGATTTACATAAATGCTGACGACTACGCAATCAGCCATCTTTTTCGCTTCTTTCATCAGCGCGAGATGACCTTCGTGAAAATATCCCATCGTGGGAACAAATGCTATTCGTTTTCCTTGCAGCCTGAGGCTTTCGGAATAAGATTGCATTTTTTTTACCGATTTAATAATTTTCATTACTGCACAAAAAAAAGCCCCTCGTCGTAAGACGAAAGGCTTTGTAATGTTCTTTGAATTTTCCCTTCGTCCCAGTCCTTTCGGATCCAAGCGATGTGCTTTTATATATCAAATTTATTTTTTTATTGTCAAGTAAATAATCTGAAAAGTACAAAAATTATTTATGATTCCATTTTATCTATTTAACAATCCATATCTGTCCGGGAATTAGTTTTTCATCGAGGAATATTTTATTTAATTCCATAAGCTTAGCTACATTCATATTATTTTTTTTACAGAAGTTTCAATGTTTGGCCTACCCGGATTTTATCTGTTTTTAAGTTGTTTAATTCCTTTATTTGAGCGGTTGAAATGTCAAAGCGGCGAGAAATCATTAATAGAGTTTCTCCTTTTTTAACTTTATATCGTCCTGAAGACGCCATTTTTAGCTTCTCACTTTTTTTTCTTGAACCGCCACTTGCATACTGCTTTTCTTTTGTTATAGGAATTTTAAGCTTTCTGCCCTGAACCAGCTTCTTTGTAGAACTTAATTTATTATGCGATATTATCACTGAAGCAGAAACGTTATATTTATTGGCAATGGAAGCAATCGTTTCACCTTTTCTCACCCTGTGTTTTACAAAGACTGTCCGAACAGAAATAATCCGCGGCTTCTCACTTTGGGGAATTTCATTGGCAACTAAATTGAATTTTTCCACATATTCTTTAGGAAGCTTTAAGTCATATTCGCGGTCGGGGGTTAACTTCTGTCTCAATTCCGAATTAAGAAAATCAAGCTCTTCTTCAGGTGCTCCTATTTTTTCCGCAATATCTTTTAGTTTCATTATCTTATTAACTTTGATCGTCTCAAAGTTAATTGGTTTTTCTATGGCGCTTAAATCAAATCCATATTTTTGCGGGTTTTTGACTATATGTAAAGTGGCAAGTAAACGGGGAACATAACGAGCTGTCTCATTGGGCAATTGTCTGTAGAGGTCCCAAAAACTGTCAAGGTAATTAATATTCTGTCTGGATATCACCCTGAGCACCCTTCCCTCTCCACAATTATAAGCGGCAAGCACTGAAAGCCAGTCGCCAAACATGTTGTGCAATTCTTTTAAATAAGCAATTGCCGCCTGAGTAGATTTTTCAACATCCATACGCTCATCAATCCACTCATCGCGACTTAATCCAAATTTATAGCCTGTTGATGGAATAAATTGCCACAAACCAAGCGCGCGGGCACGGGAATAGGCGTTAATTTTGAACCAACTTTCCACTAGCGGAAGCCAAAAAAACTCTTCCGGAATCCCTGCTTGTTTTAATGCTTTGATAATGGCAGAACGGTACATCCCGGAACGCTGATAAGCTGCTATAAAATAATCACGTTCTAAACCTTGAAAAGATCTGATTTCTTTTTCTACATCAGAATTCATGATTAACGGTATTTCACTATTCTTACCGTTAAGAACCGTCCTCTTGGCTGAATAAACAGCGAGAATGCGTCTGGAAATTAAAAGACGTAAATCATCTTTTTCTTGGGCAATCGCCGCATCGCCATTAGCGTTCAAAAGCAAAGCATAAGCTTCATCCAGCGTATTTAATGTGTTTTCTATATCTTCCTTCTCCCAAAGTTTATCGGCAACTTCAAGCAAATCCAATGCTTTTTCCATCATTTCCTGTTTGTCTTCGCTGGTTAGTTTTTTTCTTTCCGGAATACTGTCTGAATTAAAATTGAAAGAATTACTTTCTTCTTTTTGATCATCCGGGTCAGCTTCTTCTTTGATGGAGTAGACTTCTTTTACCGGGGGATCTTCATTTTTTATTGTTTGTTTTTTAGTTGCAGCGCCGGCGACAGTTGAAGGTGTTTGAACAACTGAATTTTGAGCTCTGGCGACATTAACAGGTTTTCGAACAACTACATTTTCGGAACAACCTAATAAAAGAAGAGTAAAAATTAAACAAAACATAATAGTATAAGAAACAAAGGCGCTTTTGATTCTCATCACCGAAACAACTCCTTAGTTTTTTCAAAACATATGCTCTAGAAATATCTTGTTTTATTGTTGCATATGAACATCTATTGAACTTTTTTTATAGCATAGTTTTTATTTTTCCCAAAACTAATTGAACACCAGCCTTCTTAAACAATCATGCTATAAATTAACTTATCCATTAACCGCCAATTAAAACGGCAAGTTAAGAACGATTTGTCACATTCATCAGATAAGCTTGAATGAAATCATCAATATCCCCATCTAGAACTTTATTGGCATTGTTATTTTCCAAATTCGTCCGGTGATCTTTAACCATTTTATACGGATGTAAAATATAAGATCTTATCTGGCTTCCCCAAGCTATATCCTTTTTCAATTTATTTTCCTCATTAATCTTTTCATTCTTTAATTCCAGTTCCATCTCATAAAGCCTTGACTTTAAAAATTTCATAGCCATTGCTTTATTTTGATGCTGGGAACGTTCGTTTTGACATTGCACAACTATACCTGAAGGCAAGTGGGTAATCCTTACAGCCGAATCTGTTTTATTGACGTGTTGACCGCCTTTTCCTCCGGCGCGAAAAGTATCGATGCGCAAATCGTCTTCGTTAATTTCAATTTGTATTTCGTCATCAACTTCCGGATAAACAAAAACAGATGCAAACGATGTATGACGACGCGCATTGGCGTCAAATGGAGAAATGCGAACCAACCGGTGGATGCCGATTTCCGCTTTAGCATAACCGTAGGCATATTCGCCCTCGACAGTAAAGGATACGCTTTTAATACCAGCTTCATCTCCCGGAAGGCTATCGATTATTTTCGCAACAAACCCCTTTTTTTCCGTCCAGCGTAGGTACATTCGCAACAGCATTTCCGCCCAGTCCTGCGCTTCTGTTCCGCCTGCTCCGGCATGAATGGAGATAATGGCATTCATGGAATCCTGTTCGCCGTTGAGCATCATCTTAAGTTCTTCCTGGCCCACAGCAGAATTCAATTGTTCTAATTCTTGAGCAAGGTCTTGCAGGACTTGCTCATCTTTTTCCTGCAGCGCAATGTTTCCCAGATTTTCAATATCGTTTATTTCATTATTAAACCTTTCCCACTTATCCAACACCTCTGTAAGCCTTGTCTTTTTTTGCAGAACTTGACGAGCTTTATCCTGATCACTCCAAAAGTCTTGCTTTAAAGAGAATCCTTCCAAATCCTTTATTTTTAGTTTCAGCTCCGGGACGTCAAAGACATTCCCCTATATACTTTATTCGTTTTTTCAAATCATTTACTGTTTCTTGTATATTAATGTTTTCCGTTGGCATTTTCCCCTCCTCTTAATCTCCAGAAAAAAATAAATGACGATTAACATAAAGCAAATTATCACTAAAAGATCGCCATATTCAGCATAAAAAGTCGGTATCTTGATAAATTTTATATAACCTTTCAAAGCATTTTCCTGAAAAATGTTTGTTTTTACAATTATTCTGCCGCAGGGATCAATAATTCCGGAAATACCGGTATTGGCCGCTCTCACCAGATAGAGACGAGTTTCCACGGCTCTCAAAATTGCCATGGAAAAGTGCTGAAAAGGCGCTGCGGTGGTGCCAAACCAGGCATCGTTAGTAATATTCACCAACAACTCGGCAGACCTTTGTTTATACATTCTCGCGGCAAAAGGCAAGATAGCCTCGTAACAAATTAAAATCCCGATTTTCTTATCACCCAAAGACAAAGGATAATATCCGGCTCCAGTGCCAAAATCACCGATTCCGGCAGTAAGTTTCTTAATAAAAGGGAAGACATTTCTTAACGGCACATATTCCCCATAAGGAACAAGATGAACTTTATCATATTTACCTTTAATCTCACCGGAAGGTGACAATAGATACGCGCTATTGAAATAATCATTACCGTCTTTCTTTTGCAAAAAACTCACAGAGCCGAATAATAACCAGCTTTTCGTCGCCAGCGACAAATTTGTAATCTGATCGTGCAAATTATTCACATCCTGAAAAATAAATGGAGCGGCCGTTTCCGGCCAGATAATTAAACTCCCCTTTGCCGGCGCATTTTTCAGGGATAGTTGCTCATAGATATTTAATGTTTCTCTCTGGTAATTTTCGTTCCATTTTATGGACTGATCAATGTTGCCCTGTATTAACGAAACTTCCATGCCTTGCGCATTTTGTATCACTTTATTAACCTGATCCACACGGCAAATACCGTAAATATATATACCGGATAAAATCAGAAAAACGGCAACGGCTAAAACATACTCTCTTTTGGATCTTTTATTGATAACTTCAAATATGGTTGCGTTAACTATAACAATTAAAAAAGACAAACCAAAGACACCTGCAATATCTGCAAATTGAACAAGATAAAAGTTCAGATACTGGGAATAGCCAAGATTCTCCCAAGGGAATCCTGTCAACAGAATTGATTTACAATATTCAAAACAAACCCATAAAACAGGCGCCGCTAAATAGAGACTAATTTCCCCCCGGATATAGACAATGCCGCCGGCAAACAAAGCTATATAAACACTTAGATAGCAAGCCAGAAGCAACATCAATATAATGCCCAAATATAAAGGCAAATAGCCATAATTTATGATTACAAATGCAATCCAGTAAATTATTCCGATATAGCTGACAATTCCAGTGATAAAACCTAAAATAAATCCCTGAGTAATTGAAGCAGCCTTCCGCAGAGCGAAAAAAAGAGGAATTAAAGCGATCCAGGCAAACCAGCCGGAGCCATACTTGGGAAAAGATAACAACAATAAAAGACCGCTCAAAACAGCTAAAAAGACAGCATCCCTCGGTAATTCCCTGCCGCCATTCGATTGGAGATCATTTTGAGTTCTGGATTTATTCTGCATTTGGATTTTTTGTTTCGATTTTTTTTATTTTTACTTTTTTAATACTGCGTTCATCGGCATTTTCGATGGTAATATCCAAGCCTTCTATTTTAAGTTTTTCTCCGGACAAGGGAATTCTTTTAGTCGAGTTTAATATCAGACCGCTAAGCGTTTCATATCTGCCTTTTTTCAAGCTGACATTTAAGGCCTCTTCAATATTTTCAATTTCTATTCGACCATCAAATATGATCGATCCATCCGGTAAATGAGAAATTCCATCATCGGCAGCATTAGCTTCATGTTCATCACGAAGTTCGCCGACAATCTCCTCCAGCAGATTTTCCAATGTCACCAAACCGGCGGTTCCGCCGTACTCGTCAATAACAATCGCCATGTGTTTTTTATTTTCTTTTAATTCATAAAACAATAAATGAGTGTTTTTTGTCTCAGGAATATAATACGGCGTACTTAAGCAAGCCACTAAATCCTCTTTAGTGATTTGCTTTGACCAGAATTTAAGCATGTCTTTGACATTCAAAATGCCGATAATATTATCGATGGTTCCGCGATAAACGGGAATACGTGTATGCCGTGATTCAATTACTTCATTGATGATTTCACCAATCGTCGCCTCCGTACTTACGGCGATAATCTCCGTCCGTGGAATCATTATTTCGCGAACTAAAATATGTGCAAATTCCAAAATATTTTCGATCATTTCACGCGAAGAGGAATCCACAAGGCGGCCTTTTTGCGCTTTGGTAAGTATAGCATCAATCTTCTTTTTTATATTTTTATTTTTACGCCAGAAAAAAAGCTGGGGAAAAATTCTCGTGATATTCAAAAATTATGCTCCCTGAATTATAAGCCGCGTAGATACTCCGGTCTGATCTGGCTTAGGTCTTTTGCTTCGATGACTGAACTAATCATTTTTAATTTTCTTTCCTTTTCCCTAGGCAAATACGCTTTTACCGGTAAATAATTAGAAGCATGATTAGAAGTGAAATAGCAATTTGTAAAATTGGAATTGGCAATCATCAAATACAGCTCGCGGATGAATCCGAATTGATCCGGCAAGACAAATCGACCAGCGAGGAAATCCTCATACAATTCTGTTTCCGGCACTAACATCAAAGTAAGCGCTCCTACATAGTCCGGGTCCATATCGGTTAAAATTTTTGCCGTATCAATTGCATGCTCAATGCTTTTCTCAATACCGCCCAATCCCAACAGAATCGTCACCGAAAGTGTAATTCCGGCTTCTTTGACACGGCGACCTGCTTCCACCATTTGTTCGTAAGTCACACCCTTATGGATTTTTTGCAGTAGCTCAACATTGCCTGTTTCCACGCCTAAATAAATTATCTTTAAGCCCAAATCTTTTAACTTCTTCAGTTCATCAACACTTTTTCTCAATATACTTTTAACATTGGCATAAGTACCAATACGCTGTATATTCGGTACGTTGTCATTTATTAGTTTAAGTATCTCTTCAAGACGTGGCTGTGGTATGATCAGGGCATCTCCATCGCACAAAAATACTTTTTCCACATTCTTATAATAACGGGCTTCGCGCAGATCTTTCTTGATCTGTTCCAAAGATTTTATCCTGAATTTCTTTTGCCGGTAAGTCCCGCAGAAAGTACATTTATTATGAGAGCATCCAACAGTAACCTGTAAAAGGAGACTGTAGGCTTCGCTCGGCGGCCTTATTATAAATCCTTCATAATCCATAATTTAGTTTTTATTTTCCTTATAATTTTTTAAAATTTTATATCAAAGCATACGAAAAAAGCAAGCTATAAGCAAAACAAAAAGGGAGTCGCTATTGAGCCGACTCCCTTAGATTTTCTGGCGGGGCCGATGGGACTTGAACCCACGCCCTCCGGCGTGACAGGCCATATTTTAGACTTTTATCTTGTTTTACCTCTTTATACTTTCAATCTTAAAAACAGTGGAGATTCAATGATATCAAGGTGTATATAATTTACCTTGACTTACTTTAAATAATCGTAATATATAAATCACATGCTGGGGATACTGCTGGGGATAATACTCTCCGGCTAAAAAAACCAACAGGGGGAATAAAAAATGCCAAAACAAGACAGAATAAAAACGAAATATCCGGGTGTTTATTTCATAATCAGAGGGAAAGAAAAAATATTCTATATTTATTATAGAAGAAACGGCAAACAGATTGAAGAAAAGGCTGGCCGACAATTTGCAAATGATATGACGGCGGCAAGGGCAGCGGGTATCCGCGCGGATCGTTTAAAGGGTAAAGAGCTTTCTAACAATGCCCGGCGTGAACAAATCAAGGCGGCTAAACAGGCAGAAGCCGGAAAGATGACAATTTCGAGTCTGTGGGATGAATATCTGGCAAATAAAGGTGATTCAAAAGCTGTTAAAACAGACAAGGGAAGATTTGAAAATCATTTACTACCCGACTTCGGCAATAAAGAGCCGCACGAAATTATCAGACTCGATATTGACCGTTTACGCGTTAAGCTATTAAAGACTTTGAAGCCGCAAACTGTTAAGCACGTCTTCGGATTGCTTAAGCGCATTGTCAATTTTGGAGTGTCGCGCCAGTTATGCAAAAATCTCAATTTTAAAATTGACCCGATCAAAGTGGATAATTTAAGAACTGAAGATTTAAACCCCGATCAGTTAAAGCAGCTTTTAACAGCCATCAACAATTCACAGGATGTCGAAGCGGCAAACATTATGCGACTTGCCCTATATACAGGAATGCGACGCGGAGAAATATTCAAGCTGAAATGGTCAGACATAGACTTTCAGCGCGGCTTTATCAATATAAGAAATCCAAAAGGCGGAGTCAGCCAGAAGATACCTTTAAATGATCAGGCACGGCATGTATTAGAAAATCATCCTAAAACTAAAATTAACAAAGACATCCAAAATCCTGAATACTCTGAATATATTTTTGTAAAACAGGATGGAGAACCATTTAAAGACATTAAAGAGCGTGTCAATAAAATCAAGAAAGCCGCCGGCATATCAGATGATTTTCGCACTTTGCATGGCTTAAGGCATACATATGCTTCCATGCTTGCCTCATCCGGACAAGTTGATATGTATACGCTTCAAAAGCTGTTGACCCATAAATCTCCTGTTATGACTCAACGATATGCTCACTTAAGGGACGAAGCATTAAAGAAAGCATCTTCATTAGCCGGGCAGATCATAGATGCAGCAATGAAAACAGATACTGTTGAGCACCAACCAAAAACAGCATAAACAAAGAACCTATTAAATGACTTCCAACATCCCTTTCGTTTCGGCTTCCAGTTTAATGAATTCAGGGGTGGCATCTTCTGTTGCTATCTCATCGTAATCCAAAACCGCGACGCTCACATTGACCGTGTCCGAATATACTGCTTGCACTACCCCTCCCCTTACCTCAACTATTATTCTTGGATTATGCTTTGCCATAAAATTTTCCTTTCCCCCGTTCTGCCGATAGGTTAGCCAAAAAAATTACTATTTGCGCCCTAACGTATTATTTACCAGACAAACAATGCCGGATTCTCCGACAACATAAAATCTTTTGCAGAACTGAGGTTTTTTTTCATAAACCTCAAAACCTTTCATGCCGGTTGCAACATAAACATTGCGTCCGTAAACTTTGGCTATTCTCCTTGCTAACTCTATTGCACCACCTAATATCTTGTTATTCATCTTTTTCCTCCTTTCGTTAAATGGTTTTCCCTCTAAAAACATTTTGAAAAACCAACTTCACAAAAAGGCGGTGCAAAGAGCACGAAAGAGCCGAAGGCGTTTCTATGCCATGCCCGGAGGGTATTGCGAAAATATTGTTCGAGCTTTTTAGAAAAATATTTTTGTAACGATAAAGATTTTCACCGCAGAAAAGAAAAAAAGAATCAAAACAACAAAATCTTTATTGCCGAAGGCATGGCAGAGAACTTTCGTGTAGAAGGCACCGCTAGTTGGTTTTGAAAAAGAGAAATAATAAACACAGGGGGATATTTTGATGGGTGCAGGGAAGAATTAATGGGGGTTACAACCTCCTTAAAATACCTTCCCTGCAATATAAAGAAAACAGGGGTGGGAACAATAAACGGGATAGGCGTGAAATGGCTGTATATTTGTGATTAGCTGAATAGGTGTGTTGCTTATGAAGCGGCAAGCGACGTGCTGCAAGCCTCGGAGCGATAGCGGAATAAGCGGCACACTTGTTCAGCGGATAAAATCACAAATTATGAATACAGCCTTATCACGTCTATACCAACCTCAAGCAGGGCGGGAAATAGACTCGTTTAAAACGTGCCGATTTCAATTGTTGCTCAATCCATTACGTATTTTAGTTCTTTTTTGTTGATGTAAACAGGCGGTGTGATGGTACAGCCCATATCTGAGGCATCGCAACACGCTTGATCTCGTTGCCTGAGTAAATTATTATTCCGCCGCGCCACCTTTTGCCAAGTGCAGAAGCGATTTCCTTCAATCCTGTCGTATCTTTATTAGCCAAAACTCTGCGCGATTTAATTTCCATACCAATAATGCCTTCAGGAGACTCCAGAAGAATATCCACTTCCAATCCGGAACGTGTACGATAAAAATACAAATCACCATCTCGTCCCATCGTCTTCATCCACTTAACCAATTCAGCCACAACCATAGATTCATATATCTCTCCCGTCACCGATTCCTGCACGCCGGTCAAATGCCGAAGCAAGCCTATATCCAGCCAGTAAGTCTTGGGCGTTTTGATGACGGTGCTCGTCAGATTCGAATGGTACGGTGGAAGAACAACTGTCTGATAAGAAAGACGCAGATATTCAAGATAACGCCGAGCCGTATCAACGCTCACGGCGGCATCTCTGGCCAATTCCGTGTAATTCAATAAGCACCCGGAACGAAGAGCCGCCAGACGCTGAAATTTTCGGAAAGGCATCAAATCGTCAAGACGGGCGAGATCAGCTACATCTCGTTCAAGGTATGTGTATTCATAATTTTTGAGCCACTGTCGGCGTTCCTCTGCGGTGAGAGCTATCAATGCCGGCATACCGCCCCACTGCAATACATAGTCCTGTGCACGTCGTCGCAATGAATCTTCGTCATCCAACAAAAGACCAGGCTGATTTCCAAATATATCATCACAACTCATACTGGAAAACAGATTATCCACAAGAGGAGGTTCAGCCTGAGCAACTTCCGAGTCATTAAAAATTTCACACATCATCAGAGGCCATAATTCGAAAATAGAGACCCTTCCCGCAAGTGTTTCCCTGATCTTTTTTAAAAGAAGAATCTGACTGGAACCCAAGAGAATCGAAAAGAGAAGAGATCCATCATCATATGCAAATTTCACTTTATCAAATATGATTGGTTCTTTCTGCGCTTCGTCAAGGATAGCCGGTCCGATGTCCCGCGTCCAAAGATTTGATGATACAGCACGTACTACATCGCGATTTTCCGGCGCATCAAGATTAATGTAGCGCATACCGGTATATTTTGCTTTGGCAAGAGTTGTTTTCCCGGTTTGGCGAGCGCCAGTCAAAAGGACAAGACGCCGCTTGTCCGAAGCAGGAAGTCTTTGTCCCAATATACGATATAGCTGTTTATTATCGCTCATGGTCGTGTAATTTACAGTATTTTTATATGAATGTCAAGGCTATTTCAGTTTTAAGATATGTTTGCATGAAGTTTTATAGATTTTTTACTCTGTAAAACTTTAAGAATTCCGCATTTATCAGAAGGCCCCACCTTCTATTGTATTTTCCACGCTTCGGCATGGTCGGATCGAGAAGAGAAAAACCGGGGGCACGGGGTATCGCAGTGCGAAGCGCTTCAACGTCTCCCAATCCCAAAGTCTCCATCATGAACCCCAGACGTTTACCAACAGCGGAATTACCTATTTTGGCGGCGTATTTTCTAAGCTTCTTCTCGTCCAGCGCTTTCCATGAATCAGTCAATGCCTTGGCGATTTCATTCACGCCGCCTACGTATTGAGGAAGATCCAGTCCGTCGATGATTGTCTTCTCCCGGTCGGTAACGCTGAAAGGATTCTCGTCTATCCAGTCCTTCGCGATACCGAAATACTTTTCCGGTCTCAGCGACACGATCTTGTAGGTCACGCCCAACACATCTCCCGGTTGCCTGCGCACCGGATGATCAGTAGCAACAAAGACCGTACGGGGAAGCTGTTCCGTCATACCGTAATAGTTAAGGGCCGACCAGTACGCAATCACTGCCGGAGACACGAGTTCCATGGCGACCACAAATTCATGGAGTTGTGGCGAACGATCCTCGCCGGAAGAGAGCGGAACAACGGCAAACCGCCCGCGGCGGATGCGTCGTATCCAGCCCTTACTTTGAAGCCGCTCAAGAAACTGAGGCGTCGGATCATCCTTTGTATGCCCCAATGTCTCTCGCGCAAAGGCAAGTGTAAAGGTGGAGTGCGTCCCCGCTTTGGCAAGAAACGCAGCCTCCATCTTCCCCAACTGTCCTTTTGTTATATTTTGCACGTCATTCATAGTCTCCACAGCCTATCTACGTAACGTATAGTATAACATTTTGCCGATAAGTCAAGATATTTAGGGAGATATTTTGAAGGGAGGAAAGAACTAACGGGAATTACAATCCCCTTAAAATACCTTCCCTGCAATAAAAGAATAACAGGGTGGGACAATGAACGGGATAGGCGTGAAATGGCTGTATTTGTGATTAGCTGAATAGGTGTGTTGCTTATGAAGCGGCAAGCGACGTGCTGCAAGCCCAGAGCGATAGCGGAATAAGCGGCACACTTTTTCAGCGGATAAAATCACAAATGTGGGTACAGCCTTATCACGTCTATGCCAACCTCAAGCAGGGTGGGTATAATTGTTAATATTTCTAAAATGTATAATCTTTTGTAAATGATTTGAGATATTATGCAGGTACATAAACATCCCAAAGAAGGAGCAAGAAAAAAATTGAGTCTTATTGAATATTAGGTTATTAGGCACTCATAATTACATCTTTTTTAGAAGGTTTATAGCCAATGTCAAAAGCCACATTTTCGGTTTCCGTTATTCGGAAGGAACGTGATCAAGACTACTACGATTTTTGGACCCGTAGCTTTAAAAAAAACGCTTCTGGTGAAGAGCTTCATTCCGATCTTGTAGGGTTTACTGAAACGGTTGAAGCGAAAAACAAGCAAGAGGCTATATTATTGGTCAAGAAAATGTATCCGGGGTTGTCAATCGATACAAAAGCGACTAAACGTCTTGGCTAAAATGGAGGTGGCTTTTGAGTTACTGGTTTGCATACAGAGTCTTCGACAAACAAATAGACCTTAAGCCTGGGAGTGTAGTCCTTGAAGGACCTTTTCATACATATAACGAAGCGAAATCAAAAAACTAAGTTATCGTGGCTCTGATTTTCAAAAAACAGCAATATTCTCTGCTCCCTCAAGGGAGGATGCGGAAAAGCAAATAGAGCACGAAACATGGATGGTCTAAACATAAACTCTGCACTTAAATGGGACACACATACAACGAGCCCCTAAGTTTCGCAAGACGATCAAGACAAATTATTATCCGTTTAAGACATGTTTGCATGAAGTTTTATAGATTCTTTACTCTGTAAAACTTTAAGAATTCTGGCAAGGCTATCCATGCGGGGATTACCATTGGGACCAAGCATCCTGTGAATGCTTTTGCTCGATTTATGAAGCTTCTGCGCCAGTACCGGAAATGTTATCGTCGCGTTTATATAATCACGGAGAATTGATTTGGCAACACCGTGATCGCCGGCAAGTAATTCATTGATAGCTTCTATAAGCAATGAATGGCGGAAATCCGGATCGGAAACCACTCTTTGTTGCACAGTATCTTTAAATTTTCTTGTAAGAGCCATGTTTATACCTCCTGTTTCTTTCTACTCTTATAATGCTGCCAATATTTTTTAGCTTTCTTGATGTCTTTGCTCTGGGTTTTCTTATCTCCTCCACAGAGCAGAATTATTAATTTATTTCCATCTTTTCCGAAATAAACCCTGTAGCCCGGTCCAAAATCAATTTTATATTCAGCTACACCACTGCCTATATATTTTACATTGGAATGATTTCCCGTTTGAAGTCTGGTTATGGCTACTGTTACCTTCGCTGCTGCAACGGCATCCAAGTCATTAAACCACGAACCAAACGGCGAGCGTCCCTCAATTTCCAGTTCTTCCACTTCATAGAAGGAATTATCCATAGACTAATGGTAGCATATAAGTTACCATCTGTCAAATACATTTCAAGGGGATATCATTAATAATAGAATCACAGGTAGTTACATATCTTCTCTGTAAAAAAACATCATGGGTGGGAACAATAGACGGGATGGGCGCGAAATGGCTGTATATTTGTGATTAGCTGAATAGGTATGTTGATTATGAAGCGGCGTGATCTGAGCTGCAAGCCCAGATCTTAGCCGCGAAATAAGCGGCACACTTGTTCAGCGGATAAAATCACAAATTATAAATACAGCCTTATCACGGCTATACCAACCTCAAGCAGGGCGGGTATTCCTTATAAAAAATAAATACGTAGCAGTTTAACGACGTGCTTAGGTCATATTGGTTAATAGCAATAGTATTGACATGAAGCATTATCCTCCAGTGCTGTTAGGCCAGGCAAACCGGAGAAATCCGGTTTTAGCCAGCCATGATGGGGGATGTTTAAGATAGGTGCAGGGAAGAAAAAGGGGGTTATTACTCCCTTAATACTTCTTCCCTGCAAGCGCCTGGTTTTTTTCAGCCATGGTGTGAAAATAAACTATCATTCAGAGAAATTTTCTTCCTCATCAGGTGAATGTGCACCACTGTGATCGTATATATAACCGCACTTTTTGCATATTATAGCCTCGTATCCGAGGCATCCATCGTACTCCCGGAAATCAGATATTTCACTGGCGCCACAATTCTCACAAGGTTTTACAGATATAATCATTACAAACCTCTCTCTGCCCGTGTAGCCGATAGCGCAGCTATGTTTTTTATGCGTTTAAATTTATCGGCATTACCACTGCAAATTGAGTTTTACACCCAAAAACTAAACCATCTAGTTCACCAAGTCCCATGCGGTCAAACGTAATGGTCCCGTCAAATGCAGCGTCTCTAATATAATCCAGATCATAGCATTGTCCTGTGTTACTGATAATATGGTGATTTAATAAGCTCAGATCACGAGATGTTGTGGATCGGAAAAAATAGGCAGGTACACCATTACAACGCCGGTAATTCAGAATCAGGTTGATGTTAGGATATGGCGCCGGCTCGTCAATTGATTGCAATATAATTTGTTTCTTATTCGCAGTTACAAGATTATATTCGCCGTCAGGCAAATTAAAAGACGCCGGTAATTCATCATAATCAGGCAAAAAACAATGCAAACGATGTCCGTCGCAACTGTAATAAATGCCATCGGCAATATGTATATAAGCCAATGCTTTGTTTTTTGTTTCGTCTTTTCCAATTGCTTTAATCAGCCATGATAATTGAGAAAAGTGTTTTTCGATAACCGCCGCCTTAATGCTTTTGTCAATGATGTAAGTATTCATCCGATGACCATCGCAAGTATAATAAATTCCATCGGCAATATGTATATAAGCCAACGCTTTGTTTTTTCTTCGTCTTTTCCAATTGCCTTAATCAGCCATGATAATTGAAAAAAGTGCTTTTCGATAACCGCCGCTTTAATGCTTTTGTCAATAATGTATGTATTCATAATATTCCTTTTCTGCCCGTCATGGCCGATAGCACAAGCGTAAGAATTCATTTTTTATCTGCAAGTTTATGAAGTAACTCCGCCGTCTTTAGATAGGATTCCTTTTTTATTAGCCAAGCCGTCATTGTAACAAACAACAAATACTTCTTGAATATCTGCCGCTATCCAATAAGGAATATTGTCTTTCGGTTTCCAATACGTTACCCACGAATAGCCAAATGGCTCTTTGCCCTGTTTTGCTCTCCATGCATCTATGTCAGCCATTTTTACAGGTGTGCAAATGCCCATTCCGTTAAATAGTTTTCGCGTAATCTTTCCTGTATTTTGATATAATTTTGCAGCCTTAGGGTCGCTAAATGCTGCGTACCAATTATAAGTTAGGTCTTTTTCCGTATCGTTAAGATATTTATGTTTCTCCATTTCTTCCTCGTTTCGCGGGACTCCGTAAGCCATTGTCCAGTTAAAAGGATTATCAAGTGCCGGATTACTTATTTTAATAGGAAAATCCTGTTCTCCATTTTTTTGATTTCAATCCACGAATTTTTCCCGGAATTTAAACATGAGAAAAGTCCAATTAATGCCGTCTCAAAATCTGTTGTTGCCTTTGTCCATGATGTTGATTTATTCTTATTCATAATATTCCCTTTCTGCCCGTCATGCCGGTAGCTCAGCTTTAAATAATTAATTAGTCTCTTTATTAACCATTAAAATATAATCCGCGGCTTTTTGCGCCTGTGCCGCTGCCATAATTACAAGCTTTTTGTCGTCTTTAAGAGCTTTCAGCCAACCTTGAATATAGGCAGCGCTATTATTAAGCGTTATGTTTTCAATTCCGGTAAATCCGCAAAGGAAAGCTGCGCCCATTTCCGCCACAAGTTCTTCTTTGGAATATTCACCATTGCCAAAACGGCTAACATTATTGTTAAGCCGATTTAAACGGCTTTGGT
>CAWKNI010000006.1:0-14741 GCA_963851005.1 uncultured delta proteobacterium | reverse complement strand
TATTGCATCTTTGTTGAGATTAACGATTTGTTTGTTACAGGAAGAAGTCGGCATTACACTCGACAATATTGTTATCAACTATCCTCCCTTTTAAATTCCATTTTCACCTTGAAAAAAGGAAATCTTTTAGACGTCACTAAAATTTATCAGGGGTTGCGCGGAGCGGCTAATCTTTTTGAATGTTATCCGCAGATGCCTGTGATGGCGGTAACTGATTTTTCCGGAATGAGGATGAAACTGGGAGTAATGGTTATGCCGATTCTTCCCATTTGCAGTATATCATAAAGCGCTTTCTGGTTTTCCAGGTTAAAGTCGGCATAGCCTGCTGAAAAGCGTCGCGGCAGAAGAGTTTTTCCTTCGCGGCGAAGCTGTTGATTTAAATAATCCATAATCCAATCCAGGCCAGCATCGGTCATTTCACTGGCCGTGGCGTCGTAAACGACGGCGGCGGCTAAATCGTCCTGACGGGTTTTGTCTTTAATTGCTTCCATGACGGCGCCGCCTGCTGTTGCGCCCATTAGAATGGCTTCCCGGCAATCGCACAGAAAAGCTGACAGCTTTTTACTGGCAAAGGTCAAATCTCCTGCCAGAATTATTTTCTCACCATTGTTGTTCTTAATGGCCAGACGTAGCAACGATCCCTTAAGCGAAATAAGAGAAAAAGCTTCATTTATAAAATGGTCGGTTTCTTTTTGCTGGTTTGCCGGAATTTGGGTGGTTCTTTTTTTAAAACCGAGACGTTGATATATTTTTTCGCGAGGAGGATCAATTGATATCTTTTCCAGAAAAACGATAGATTCCATCTTGTCCTTTTTTACTAAAGCCGCTTACAACAGTTTTATAAGACGTTCTCAATTTAAAAGTTTACGCAGGTTTTTGGCAACGGCATCGCCCATTTTTTCCGTGCCGATGAGTTTCTTGTCCTTCTGATGAATATCCTGCGTCCGGAAACCTTCTTTTAATGTTTGCGCAACAGCTTGTTCGATCAGAGAGGCTTCCTGTTGCATGGATAAAGAATAGCGTAACATCAGAGCCACCGACAGAATTGTGGCCAGCGGGTTGGCAATATTCAGTCCGGCTATATCCGGGGCCGAACCATGAATAGGTTCGTATAGGGCGGTCCTTTCCCCCAGACTGGCCGAAGGAAGCATGCCTATGGAACCGGTCAGCATGGCGGCTTCATCGCTTAATATGTCTCCGAAAAGATTCGTCGTGACAATTACATCAAACTGTGATGGATTGCGGATAAGCTGCATAGCGCAGTTATCAACGTACATATGCTTCAATGTGACGTCGGGATAATTCCGCCCGACTTCTGTTACCACATTGCGCCAGAGCTCAGTGCTTTCGAGAACATTAGCTTTATCTACCGAAAGGAGATTTTTTTTGCGCGTTCGGGCGATTTCAAAGGCGCGAACGGCAATTCTGCGAATTTCATCCTCAGAGTAAACCATAGTATTAACACCTGTGCGTTTTCCGTCTTTTCCTTTTGTGACGCCGCGCGGCTTGCCGAAATAAACATCACCGGTCAATTCTCGGACAACCATGATGTCAATACCATGAACGACATTTTTCTTGAGTGGTGACGCATCCAGAAGTTCGTCAAAAGCGACAACCGGCCGTAAATTAGCAAAAAGACCTAATTTTTCCCGCAAGCCCAAAAGCGCTCTTTCCGGCCTTAAACTATAATCGAGCGCCTCCCATTTGGGACCACCCACAGCACCAAGCATGATAGCATCGCTTTGCAGCGCAAGCTCCAGGCTCGAATCCGGAAGGGGAACACCAAAATGATCGTAGGCACTGCCGCCGACAAGTCCTTCTGCAAGTTGCAGGTTGATATTTTTCTTACCGGAGATCAGCTTTAAAATCTTTAAAGCTTCTTTCATTATTTCCGGTCCTACACCATCACCGGCAAATACGGCTATTTTAAAATTGTTTCGTTTCACTCATCCCTCATTTCCTGGCAACATGCTTTATCAAACCACCATCGGCAATTAATTGTTCCATAAAAGGTGGAATAGGATTAATTTTAAATGATTTATTGTCTTTGATGACAGTGATGGTTCCCTTGGCGCTGTCCACAGTTATTTTTTCTCCTTCTCTAATTGCATCCCCAAGTTCTCTGGATTCAAAAATGGGCAGTCCCATGTTGAAGGCGTTGCGATAGAAAATGCGGGCAAAACTTTTAGCCACAACGCAGGAAATGCCTGCCGCTTTAATGGCAATGGGTGCATGTTCGCGCGAAGAGCCGCAGCCGAAATTTTCTCCTCCCAGAATAATATCACCGGGCTTCATCCGGACAATAAAATTCGGATCAGCATCTTCCATGCAGTGAGCGGCAAGCTCCCGCGGATCTGAAGTATTTAAATAGCGTGCGGGAATGATCGCGTCGGTATCTATATTGTCTCCGAATTTCCAAACTTTACCTTTGAATATCATATTAAGAAATCCTTTTAATGAGTCCCAAATTTCAGAAGTGTAGCGAATAACCTAAAGGTTATCTTCGACTGAAATTTGTTGGTTGTAATGAGGCTAAAACTTTAAAAGTAACGCGCATTTAAGTTTTCTAGCCAAATTATCCAATAGCCATAAGCTATTGGAAATTATCCCACGTGCGAAGCTAAGTGGGACTTGTACCTTTTGCTATAACTCCTCAGGGGACGCAATTCTGCCTAAAACGGCTGAAGCCGCGGCCACAGCCGGGCTGGCCAGATAGACTTCACTTTTGGGATGACCCATGCGTCCGACAAAGTTACGGTTTGTAGTGGCAATTGCTCTTTCACCTTCAGCCAGAATTCCCATATGCCCGCCTAAACAGGCGCCGCAGGAAGGCGGGCTGATTATGGCATCGGCGTTCATGAAAATATCAATCAATCCTTCTTTCAATGCTTGCTTGTAAATTGCCGGAGTTGCCGGAACAACGATCAACCTTACATGTGAAGCGGCTTTACGTTTTTTCAGAATCTTTGCCGCGATTCTCAAATCTTCAATCCGGCCGTTGGTACAGGAACCGATGAGCGATTGGTCGATCTTTACCTTGTCCGCTTTACTTATTGGTTTGACATTGGACGGCAAATGCGGAAACGCAACCTGCGGCTCAATTTTTCTCGCGTCGATTTCGATAATGTCGGAATAAACGGCATCGGCATCGGATGCATAAAATTTATAATCGCGCTTCGCTCTTTTTTTGACGTATTCCCTGGTGACAGCGTCAGGAGCGAAAATGCCGTTTTTGGCTCCTGCTTCAATGGCCATATTGGCCATGGAGAGTCTGTCGGCCATCGGCAATTTACCGATTGTTTCTCCGGTAAATTCCATCGCCTTATATAGAGCTCCATCAACGCCGATTAGGCCTATGATATGCAAAATTAAATCCTTGCCGGAAACCCATTTCTGCGGTTTGCCGTAAATAACGAATTTGATGGACTGCGGCACTTTAAACCAGAGCTCTCCGGTAAGCATTGCGGCGGCAAGATCAGTGCTGCCCACGCCGGTGGCAAATGCGCCCAGCGCGCCGTAAGTGCAAGTATGGCTGTCAGCGCCAATAATTAAATCTCCGGGCAGAACGATGCCCTGTTCCGGCAATAGAGCGTGTTCAACGCCCACCTGTCCGCCTTCGTAAAAATGGGTTATTTTCTGTTTCAGGGCAAATTCGCGCACAGACTTGCATTGCTGGGCGGAGTTAATATCCTTATTCGGCGTGAAATGGTCCAGAACCAAAACAACTTTGTTTTTGTCAAAGACTTTTTTCCCGCCCGCCTTTTGGAATTCATTAATTGCTATGGGCGCGGTAACATCGTTGCCCAAAGCAATATCCACTCTGGCGTTGATCAACTGACCGGCAGAGATTTTTTTCAGGTTGGTGTGTGCCATTAAAATTTTTTCCGTAATGGTATTGCCCACGATTATACTCCTAATTTTAAAAGTGATTCCAATTTGCTTTCTATCGCGAACTTTGTTGGCAGCGTCGCCGTGTTATCATTTGAAAGCGAAACGTTATCTGAAATTGTCCTTATACTTTTTTTAATGTTTATTCAACTTTAACCTTTTTGACGCTGTCCTTTAAGAATTCCAGACGATTCAGCGCGTTGATATAGGCTTTGGCGGACGCAACAATAACATCAGGATGAGCGCCGCGTCCCACAACCGAATGATCGTTGTACTTGAGCTGAACAGCAACTTCACCTTGCGCGTCACTGCCACCGGTTATAGCATTGACGACATATTTCATTAACGGATAATTGGTTTTGGTGATGTTGCGAATCGCCGAAAACGTCGCGTCCACCGGGCCGTTGCCGAATCCCGCTTCCCGAACAACGTCTTTTCCCACCTGCATTTCCATGGTTGCCGTGGGAATGGCCACATTGCCGCTGACCACATTCAGGTAAACCAGATTGTATTTATCCTCTCCCCGATAAATTTCTTCAGAAATAATCGCTTCCAGATCTTCATCATAAATGTCTTTTTTGACATCGGCCAGGTCCTTGACTCTTGCCGCAACCTTATTGATCTGCTCATCACTCAACGTATAACCCATTTTTTTCAAATGGTGCGAAATGGCGTTACGGCCGGAGTGCTTACCCAGCACGATATGCGTATCGCTGATGCCGACGGATTGCGGCGTCATAATCTCATAAGTGATTTTCTCCTTAATCAAGCCGTCCTGATGAATGCCGGATTCATGTGCGAAAGCGTTTGCTCCCACAATGGCTTTATTCGGCTGAACCGATATGCCGGTAATCTGTGTCAACAGACGCGATGTCTTGTAAATCTGGTCGGTATTGATTTTTGTATAAAGACCATAAAGGTCTTTGCGCGTTTGCAGCGCCATGACGATTTCTTCCATCGCCGTGTTTCCGGCGCGCTCGCCGATACCGTTGATAGTGCATTCCACCTGACGGGCACCATGTCTTATTCCGGCCAACGAATTCGCTACAGCCAAACCTAAATCATTATGACAATGAGTGGCTATAATCGTGTCGCCTATATTCTTGACATTGGTGAAAAGATAGGCGATCAGGTTGCCATATTCTTCAGGAATGGCGTAACCTACGGTGTCGGGAATATTAACGGTACAGGCTCCGGCATCGATAACCGCCGATACCATTTCTACCAGATATTCTTTATCCGAGCGCGTAGCGTCCATCGGCGAAAATTCGACATTTTCCGTATAAGAGCGCGCCAGCTTGACGGCGGCTACAGCTTCTTTGAGCACTTGTTCGCGGCTCTTTTTGAGTTGATACTTCAAATGAATATCCGACGAAGAGATAAAAGTATGGATGCGGGGATGAGCGGCAACTTTTATCGCCTGCCAGGCACGGTCGATATCGACTTTATTGGCACGGGCCAGGCCTGCCACCTGAGATTTTTTTATCTCTTTGGCGATTTGCCGCACTGCATCAAAATCTCCCTCGGAAGCGATGGGGAATCCCGCCTCGATTATATCAACGCCTAGTTTTTCGAGCTGCCTGGCAAGAATCAGTTTTTCTTCCGTATTCATGCTGCAGCCCGGTGATTGCTCGCCGTCTCTTAATGTTGTGTCGAAAATATAAACGCGATTTTTATCCTTTTTCATAATACACACTCCCGATTAGTTAATTTAATGCAATAAAAAAGGCCGTGGGTTTTATCGCCCACGGCCTTTCAGGTAATCAGTTATTTTACAAGTTTAGTGACGACCTAAAAACGATGGGCTGGTGGCCTTAAGTAAAAGGCACAACAGAGCGAGTCCCAAAAGCAGGGGTAGAATATTCATTGCTAAATTTTGATTTTTCGCTCTGTCCGACATCGTTTTTATCTAGCCTTCATTTAAAAAAGTTGTTTTATTATAATGTAAAAAATAATTATTGTCAAAATATTTTTTTAATTCGGCAAAAAATCGTCACATTGCCCCGGTATTCGAGACTATGACGTAATTCGTTTTTGTGTCATTTCGAAGCGAAGCGAGAAATCTTGCCTCTAATAATTTCAAGGTTTTAAGATTCCTCACATACGTTCGGAATGACATTTTTTCTATTGTGACACATTCTGATTCGCCGGGTGATCGTTATTTGTCTAGTCATCAAGCCAGTTCAGATATTCCTTGCTGCCTTTAATAATCGGCACGGCGATAATTTCCGGTGTTTCGTAGGAATGCAGTTTTTTAATTGCAGTTTCCACTTTATCAAATAAATCTTCCCGCGTTTTAATCAGACAAAGCCATTCCTGCGCATTTTCCACTTTGCCCTTCCATCTGTATATGCTGGTAATGGAACCGGTAATCTGTACGCAGGCCGCCAGCTTTGTCTCTACCAGATGCTGGGCAATGTTTTTCGCCTGTTCTTTAGTTTTCGTGGTTGTCGTTATTTGAATATAGGATTTCATTTTTTATTCCATAAGATTGCCATAACCTAGTCAGGTCACTTCGCAGCGCCTGAGAGGCGCTTCGCAATGACAAAAAATTTTTATTTCTTAGAACACTCGTACATCATAATCGCTGTCGCTTGCGGCAAACTCAAAGAATCAGCTTTGCCGCGTCCGGGTATGCTCCACTTTTCATCGGCCATTTGCAAAATAGCCTCCGGCAGGCCGTGACTTTCATTGCCCAAAAGCAGAGCGATTTTTTTCTGAATCGGATGAGGCAATAAACCTTCGCGAACATCAGAGCCGATGAGAAAAAAACTATTTTTAATTTTCGGCAGTGCAGCGTCTAAATCAATGTCGGGAATAATTGTCAAATGAAAAATGCTTCCCATAGAAGCGCGCACGGCTTTCGGATTGGTGTAATCCGCCGAATTGGCGCTTAAAATTATTCCGTCAAAGCCGAACCATTGCGCGCTACGCGCGAGAGCTCCGAGATTGCGGGGATTGTTCACCTCTTGCAAAATCAAAATGTTGCCGGATGTTTCAGCCAACCATGAAAAATAATCCGGCGTCTGTTTCATGCCGGCAACAGCTATAATTCCTTCCGGTTCTCTATCCTGTCCGATTTTTTGCCACTGGGAACGGGTAAGCTGATAAATAGGAATCTTTTCGGAGGTGGGAAGCGCGAGCTTTTCCCAATATTTTATTTTTTCGGGCATTATGAGCAATGCTTTAATCTGCCAGTCGCTGGATAAAAGTTCCTCGACAACCTTTACGCCTTCGGCTATGAATATTCCTTCTTCTTGACGCACTTTGGCGTCGTCAAGTTTCGCCCATTTTTTCAACTGTGCTTGTGAAATGTTTAGAAATTCTCTCATCATGAAATCCTGATTATTTTTTTTCCGCAATCATCGGAAGAAGTTTTTTCGGCCATATCAGCGATGCAACAACTGATAATGCTATTACCGAAGCTATTACAGCTAAAGAAGTGCCGATATGAATCTTGTAAAAATCAGAAATCAGCATTTTAATTCCCACAAACCCCAAAATCACCGCCAGGCCATATTGCAGATGGTGAAAGAGTTTTATCAAACCGGAAATGGCAAAGAAAAGAGACCGCAGGCCTAGAACGGCAAAAACGTTGGAAGTATAAACAATGAACGGATCGGTTGTAACCGCTAAAACCGCGGGTATGGAATCGACGGCAAAAAAAACATCCGTTGTTCCTAGAACTAGAACCATAACTAAAAGCGGCGTAGCATAACGTTTGCGTTTGATGATGGCAATAAATTTGTGTCCTGAATATTCATGGGAAACAGGCATAAACTTGCGAAGCAGTCTGATCGCAATATTTTTTTCCGGATGAACTTCCTGCTCCTTGCCCCGGCCAATCTGAATGGCGGTAAAAATCAGGAAAGCCCCGAAAATATATATCACCCAGTGGAAATTATTGATCAGCGCAATCCCTGCAAAAATAAAAACGCCGCGCGTAATGAGCGCGATAATTATTCCCCAGATTAAAGCTTTCTGTTCGTATTCGACCGGCACCGAAAAATAACGGAAGAAAAGCAAGAAGACGAAAAGATTATCGATACTGAAAGAATATTCAAGAAGATAACCGGTTAAAAATTCCAAGCCCTTCTGATGGCCGTAAAAAGAACAGACGCCCGCGCAGAAGATCAGGGCGAGCGCTATCCAGAATGCTGTCCAGTAGAGGGATTCCTTGATTTTAACCGCATGCGCCCTGTGGCTGAAAACACCGAGGTCCAACGTCAGCATGGCGAGAATAAAAACGATAAAAAATATCCACCATAAAGTCATATCGAAAAATCCTTTAATTTATACCATTTCGATTTCAAAGGATAACGAGACGGCAGTGAAACTCGAATTACAGTTACGCAGTATACTGTAATTCGTTAGTTGAACAGTCCCTTGCCAATGGGGCAAGGAGGAGACTCCGCAGGCGTATTTCTAATACGTTGAGGAAGTCGACGACACAGCCAACAAAGTTAGCCAAAGAAAGCGAAATGGTATCAGGCATTTTTACGCCAGATCAAAACAGTAATGCCTGCCGCCATCATTAACAGGCAAAGAACCTGTCCCATGCTCATAAAGCTCAGAACGAAACCTAGCTGATAGTCGGGCTCGCGGAAAAATTCGATAAAGAAACGAACAAAACCATAGCCGAAAATATAAATCCCGATTAAAAATCCATCTAAACGAAATTTTTTTCTAATCAGCCATAACAAGATGAATAAAACAATTCCTTCGAACAGCGCTTCGTAAAGCTGGGAAGGATGACGCAGACTATGTGTCGAATCAAGCGGAAAATACATTCCCCATGGCGCGGTAGTGACACGTCCCCAAAGCTCACCGTTGATAAAATTGCCGATTCGGCCAAAAGTGTAGCCAAGCGGTATCGCCGGACAAAGCAAGTCGCTAAAATGCCAAGGGTTAATCTTGCGTTTGCGGCAAAATATAAAGAAAGCAATAACGACGCCGATAAGTCCTCCATGATAAGACATGCCGCTGATTCCGACAAATTTAAACCCATGGGAAAAATCAAAAGGCAAAATTATTTCTAGTGGATGCTGGAAGTAATAGCTGAAATTATAAAACAAGGCATAACCAAATCTGCCGCCGATTATCACTCCGAGCATCGCCCAGACAAGATAATCCTGTATGGTTTCCGCCTTATATTCATAGCCTTCATTTTTTATCTGGTAGAGAGTTAAGAAATAAACGACAGCAAAAGCGACAATGTACATCAGGCTGTAATAGCGCAGTTGAAATGAACCAAAACTGAAAATGATGGGGCTCATTTGGGATGGTAATTGCTGCCAAGCATTTATTAAAGATTCCATATTGAACCATTAAATTATTATTTCTTTATGTCGTGCCACATGGCACTGAATGTTTACCGCGACGGGCAGAGAAGCTATATGACAGGGCATCATTTCAATGTTTACTGCCAACGCGGTAACACGACCGCCCAAGCCCGCCGGGCCTACGCCCAACTTGTTGACACTATCTAATAATTCTTTTTCCATTTGTTCCACGCGTTCATCAATACTGTTGGCTTCGCCAACCGGCCGTAAAAGAGACTTCTTCGCCATAATGCAGGCCTGTTCCAGCGAGCCGCCGATGCCCACTCCGACTATTACGGGCGGACAGGGATTGGCGCCGGCGCTATCGACCGTTTCCAGAACAAATTTTTTAATGCCGTCAATTCCCGCAGACGGAGTCAGCATTTTCGCGGCGCTTACGTTTTCACTGCCGCCGCCTTTAGGCATGGCGATAATTTTCATACGGTTGCCGGAAACAATATCAACATGAATTATCGCTGGTAAATTGTCTGTGGTATTTTCTCGGGTGAACGGATCGCAAACAGATTTGCGCAGATATCCTTCAACGTAGGCCTGTCTTACGCCTTCTTCAATTGCCGCGTGAAAAACGCCGCCGGTTATATGAACATCCTGTCCGAGTTCCACGAAAACAACCGCAAGACCGGTATCCTGACAAATGGGCATTTTTTTGCGGCGCGCGATATCAGCATTCTCAATTATTTTCTGCAAAACTTGCTTGCCGGTTTCCGATTCTTCACGGGTAAGCGCATGGCGCAGAGCTCCAACGACATCTTCGCCCAAAACAGTATTGGCTTCGATGAAAAGTTTTTTTACCGCTTTGGTTATCGTTTGGTATTAATCCGCCGCAAATTTGTTTTAGTTTTAAATTCCACGTCCATAAACTTTTCCCTTTGGAATCTTATGCCGTTTCGTTTTCAAAGGATAACGCGGCGGCAAGGAGGAGGCTCCGCAGGCGTATTTCTAATTCGTTGAGGAAGCCGACGATGCTGCCGACAAAGTTAGCCGAAGAAAACGAAATGACATCACATGCCGCGCCGAAATTCCAGCGACTTTGATATCGACATCTTCTCTAGATATTTCAAATCTCCACCCATTGGCACACCGGTGGCGATGCGTGTCAACTTGATATTTTTGTCTTTAGCATCCGGGTAATCAGCAAGGCCGTGGCTTCGCCGTGAACATTGGGATTTGTCGCGATAATCAATTCTTTGACCGAGCCGGTGTCAATCCTTTGCATCAGTTCGTCTAACCGCAGATTTTCCGGGCCTATTCCGTCCAGGGGCGCCAGCGCGCCGTGAAGAATGTGATGAGTTCCCCAGATCCCGCATCTTCAATCGCCGCCAGAGCGTCAGGATCTTCCACAACACAAATGACATCTTTATCCCTTGTTGTGTCGCGACAGATGTGACAAATATCTTCCTCCGTCAGTTTAAACACATCCTGCAAAGCCTGATTTTTCTTTGACTTCAATGATGCTTTCCGCGAGTTTTTTTACATCATCTTCCGTGGAGCGCAAAATATAATTTGCCAGCCTTGCGGCAGTTTTTTCTCCGATGCCAGGAAGCTTACCCAACTCGGAAATGAGCTTTTTAATCGGTTGCGCGTATGCTTTCATAAATAGCCTTAAAGGCCGGGAATATTCAATCCGCCGGTAATTTTCGCCATTTCCGAAGAAGCCATTTCCTGCGATTTTCGGATTCCCTCATTGACTACGGCAATAATTAGTCCTGCAGCATTTCGATATCTTCGGGATTGACTACTTCCTTTTCGATTTTCAGTGATACAATTTCAATTTTACCTTCACTACAACGCGCACCATCCCGCCGCCAGCTTGCGCTCGACGGTTTTTGTCTCTAATTCCTGTTGCAGTTGACCCATTTTCTCCTCATCTTTTTTGCCTGCTTCATGATGGTACTGAATTTTGCACTATTTATGTCCTCCTCTGCTTTTTTGATGAACTTTTCCAATATCGTAATTTTCACCAATTGATCAGCACTTTGCAATGTTGTCAATTTTTCTCTGTCTTCACCTTAATTTCTACTATTTTGGCGTCGGAAAGTTCATCCATGATTTTCTGTAAAAGCGGCTGATTCATCGCTTCACGTTTTATGTCGTTTATACCATTAATTGCTTCGCCCACTATTCCCGTTCGCATTGCCATTTTCCGCGTCGAGAATGGCAATTTTTATCGCCACGTTTTTCTGAAAAAACCCTGGCAATTTGTTTCAGTTTTTCTTTTTGCGTTGTTTTTATTTCCTCAAAAAAATATAGTTCTTCAGAAATCCTAATGTCAGGCAGTCGTTTTCGTAACTTAAAATATTAGCGAATCAATTTTTGCCCCCAGGATCGCGTTTCTTTTTTGATAAAGTATTTGAAATTGTCGCGGAGGGCATTCAAATTGCCACATTATTATGCGCATCGAGGGAATTCTCTCTTTATCTGTATGAGCAGCAACGCTGCTTGCTTTAGTATAATCTGCTGGTGATTCTCTTAACGGTTTATTTTCTGAAAAAACGGCTCAACATGGTTGCCGGTTGTTGGCAAACCCTGTTGAAGCCTTTGTTCGATGTTTTCAATGGTCGCAATAATTTTCCCAAGGGAAATTATCGGCTCCATGTAAGCCATTTTGACAATTCTAGTCTCGAGTTTCATGCATGGTTCCTCGCTCAGAAGAAAACTTCCCCTCTTCCCGATCAAGTTTCCACAAAGCGTGTAAAGTTTCGCGCGATATCGCGCGCACCTGATTTTCAGCTTTTCGATTTGTTCCAGCGCTATATCGAAGAAGAACTGCCATCAGCGGCAATTTTCACCCAAAGCAAATTTCTCAAATGCTTGACTCAGATCTGATAAAAATGCTGGATCTAGAGTGCCGCGCAGGTGTGTTTCTTCAAGTATAGTTAGGCAGGCGCCAGCGTCTCGCTGCAGAACCACTTCGAGAAGACGGATAAGAGATCTCCGCTCGGGTTGACCCAAACTTTCTACCGCATCATCATCTTTAATATCCCGTTTCCAGCGTAGGATGACCTAATCAGAATTACTTTGCGCGTCGCGCATACTGCCGTCACCAGCTTCGGCAATCCATGAAAGTGCGCTCAGGCTCATTTTCATTCCTTCAGAGGCGGCAAATGTCACCCAAGAATAGCAGCCGATGTCCTCGAGAGATGTAATGCGGAGATGGTGAGCGTAGGCAGCGTGGAGGGATGGTGGAGGGGACTGAGAGTCTTTCGGTTGTCGCCGGAATGGAAGATCACGTCGACCACACAGTTACTTCCAATGTTATTTCAGAACCTCGTTGAAAGCTCCACGCATGTAGGCATATGCACTTCATCAATGATGTGAGAGAAACTATCTTTTTAGAGGCGGCCGCAGCGACTTAACGTTTACCCGCCGGGTCCTTGATCTTCATAGATGCCACGGTTGAAGCTCACCCGGGATTGTCCGCACATCCATCCAAGAGCCGTGCGTAATCTCTCAGACAGATGAAACAAAGTGTACAGGGAGTCGCACTTCACCCTTCCGCCCGATAGAACGATTTAGCCAAAGTTGTGGCAACCGAAGTAAAGCCCACGCCTAGCGAGTACGCTGAATGAAGAGGCATGCGCGCACCGACCCTGACAGATGAAATTAAGCACGGGTTTGACGACATGCTCCTGACCGGCCGGATCGTCGATGTTTGCGGTCTGGATTTTCAGGCTGATGCTCACTATTTCCAACTGAACTCCAGATGCGGGTTTTGTTTTCTTCAGCTTGTTTTGTCGACTTCATACGTAGCATCCTCAACGTCTCCCTGATACGCCTCCGGCCACTCGTCCTCTCCGCCTTGTTCTCCTTTGAAGTCGAAATGACAGGTGCATTGCTGAGTGACCAGAAATACCACCGACACATGGCGGACATTGCTACAACTGCTTGCCCTTCCCCCGGACCTGACGCAGCCCACAAGCCTCAGTTGCACGGGAACAGACCACACTCTTTTAAGATGGAGCTTTCAGCCTTTGCAAAACCCTGCGAATGTCATTGCAAGGAGCCCCTTGGCGACATAGCAATCTGGATCACAGATTATACGCTTTACGCAGCGCCTTTGTGGGTACATGACTTGATATCGGATCAATGAACAAGGATGAACATAAATTTTTCATCATTCGTTTTCTGAGACAATATAATTGTTTGGTATCGCCTTAATCAGTTTGAAAATCTCGATTTGAACTTCGTTCCTTGTGATCTTTTTATCTAACTATTTCGACTACATCCACTCCAAACCGATCTAACACGATTTTTCTTACCCAGTATTATAGCCTTCCATTTCAAGATAATATCCTTTTTCAGTCAGTAATTCTCTTTTTCTTCATCAGTCCATATCCGATATCCGGTTCTTTTTTAATAATTTCCCAAAATAAAGCGATGTTTGGTCATGTCCTTTAAGGCCGTTTTTAACAGTCGGATCTGAATGAGAAATACATCAGTTGAATAAGAGATAGTTGATTGGTGCTCCGGATTTTCTTCCAGTGTCCATGCCGCTCCACCCAATTGGTACAAAAATATCCACTTCTACTCGGTTCACTGTCCCCCCTGCTCTATCTATTTAGCCCTTCCAACAATATCCAAGTCTTTCAATCTATTGATGGGACGAGAGTGATAAAGTTAGTTCCGATACAGTCAGCAACTAAAACCCCGCGGCATCCAAGGGGTTTTAATAAAGGCCACCCAATGCGCATACAGATAGATAACGATCCTCGCCCCAAATCAGGGTACCAAGTAATAGGATGGCATGGACTGACGCCCTGAAGTTGTTTCTTCGTTCGAATTGTAAAGATGTAAAAGAAAGATCAAAAGATAGATTAAGCTTGAATGGCACCAGAGTGGCTGAAAATAAAGATCTTGTTTGAAAAACCATGAAACTAAGCCGAAGGAAATCAGGTATCAAAATAATAAGACATGTCCACACCAGACACAGAAGACCGAACGATAAAACCCGGAAAGATTTTTTGATATATGAGAACCAGTCGTCATCGCTCATGTGTCTGGAATAAAAGGAAAAGTAGTGGTATCAGCTTTATTGCCTCTCATGTACAGAGATAACTAAGAAATTTTCTGGCGGAGAGAGCGGGATTTGAACCCGCGGTACACCTTTGTGGGCATACACACGATTTCCAGTCGTGCTCCTTCGGCCGCTCGGACATCTCTCCTAGAAAAAACAATATTTTGTATCATAGAGACGTAACATATTACGTCTTTGCATCTATTAATTATGGGAGAGGGGGATTCCAATAAATAGCATAACAAGCTTTAATTACTACGTTTCTTTATAGCGTAGTTTTCAGCATGCCCCCAAAAACACCCCCAAATAATTTTACCTCTGCCAGATCAAATGTTATTTTTGGCTGCTCTTTCTATCAAATAAAAATTTGTAATTCAAGGTTTATCATCACAGGCAATGACTTTTTTCATCAATGATTGCCGTTGATGATTCTAAGAAAGGCTAAATTCAAATTCATCCGTTCTTAAATTGGAATTAATTCTAACAGTGAGTATTTT
>CAWKNI010000005.1:0-25827 GCA_963851005.1 uncultured delta proteobacterium | reverse complement strand
GGAATTTTATAATTGTCGTCGAATAGATATTGAGTCAAAATATTTTTGCCAATCTCTGCCGCCGTTGTATTTTCTTTGGCGGCCATTTCGTTAATTTTCGTGCTCAATTGATTCCCTAATTTGATATGAACTATCTCCATATATCCGCGCCTCTCAGTTTAAAATATGTAAACATAATAAATACAAATGGTTAGACATTATTTTGTTGTGGTTCTTTAAAACGTATGCGCCAAATAAACATATAATTATTTCAACATCTTATGATTTGCCGGTTCTTAATTCGTTTACATTCAGCAACCGACGTTTGCGTAACGTGTCCTAAAAACACGCGTCCTCCTGTACATTGAATCCTCATCCCCTAAATCTCCATTTCCATTGACGCAGACGGCGCTGGCAATCTCTCCGCAGCTTGATCTTTCGTCTCGATAATCAATTCGTTTTTTTGATTTATTTTCCAATCAGCTTCGCGATCAGCTTTAGATGATGAACGATCAAAAATGAGATCCGTTATGTCAATTCTGCCATAATTATTGAGCGTTATATTTTTGTCATGGTGATCGAAAGTTGAGCTTTTTTCCTGTTCAATTTTTGATCTTTCTATGTATTGATTTTTATCATCAACATAAAGATGCAGATCGGTTATTGAACGTGAACCGGCCACATAAAATTCATTCCGATTTGTCCGTTCGCCTGATCCGTTAATGATAACATGGTGACGACTTTCGCCCTGGCTTTTATAAACAGTGACGGCCCAGCCGCGATCAAAATATTTATTGTTTTGCGGATCGATAATTACTTTTTTATCGCCTTCCAGAGTTGCATTAATTTTGCCATCATGCTCGATTGAATTTATTGTACCGGCATAGCCGTTTTTTACTTCGGTAAAACTTTTGCCGTCGCCACTTAAAACTTTATCTCTTTTGTTCAAAATAATTTGTTCACCTTCGGCAAATGCTACCGCTTTTTCCTGATAAACGGAAAGCCGGTCGCCATATAATTTTGTGTCGATGGAAATAATCTTTCCCGGCTGATCAGGGGATTGATCTTGTTTATTTTTATTTTCGATCTGGCCATAAATAATGTTCTTGGACGAATCAATCTGGACTATTTTTGCTTCGGCGCCGGAATTCATTTGCGGCAAAGGTTTCGATGCAAAAATATAATCATTCACTTTGTAATTGTACGCAAAGCGCTTATTGGAATCGGTTACATTGATTGGTTCCCGGACTGTAATCGTTTGTTCATTTTTTAAAATGCCCTGGGCGACTTTTTCCTGATGAATCATTTCATTCAATTCATTGCGGTCGACATTAATGCTGGTCAGAATAATCGTATTATCTTTGGTGCAGGCATTGTTTTTTATTGCTTCGAGTCTTTCTGCCCGATCTTTTATTTCGTGGAGCTTTCCGGCCTGTTCGATTATTTCAACTGCTTTGGATATATCCTGACTGGCAGCATGCTTAAATATCTCCCTGGCGTAAGCTGTTTTTGCCCGGATATTTTCACCTAAGCGGACGATTTTTACCCCACTTCTGTCCTGAAGTTCATTAAAAGGTTTTCCTGCGGAAAGACTCATCAACTGGAAACGATCTCCGACCAAATCGATTTGCAGGCCATCTCTTTGTGCTATCTTCAGAATCTTTAGCGTCTCCCGGCTCCCGGTCATCGAACTTTCATCAACAATTAGTTTCATCCGTTTGGCATGGGGATTTGTTGATTTGTCACCATACTGAAGCAAAAATTTATCTATGGTCATCGCTGAATCAACAGACTCTGCAAGTTTGGCAGTCGCTTTTCCTGTTTTGGCTATTCCGATAACGGTTATGTCTTTTTCCTTGCATGCTTCATTTATAGCCTTGATTGCCGTTGTCTTGCCTGTTCCGGCATCACCCTGAACAATAAGATTGCCGTTGCCGCAAATAGAGGCATAAAAATAATCTTTTTGGCCGGCAGTGAGATTAATTTTATTTTTTCGCTCATAACGCTCCAGATATTTTTCCGCTTCCGGCATGGACAGCACTTCTTTAAATATCCGGTCTGATGTCTGGAAAATATCCTGAATATTGTTCTCTATGGCAATCATCTCTTTGGAACTATAAATCTGCTTGCCGAAATCGAGACTTTGAATCGTCCCGGCTTTAATAAGCTCGTTAAAGGCCTGCTTTACATCTTTATCCCGCAATGCGCCCATGCCGAGATAAAGGCCTTCCCGCAGGGCATCTGTTCGCGTAAAACAGCTTTCCCTCGCTGTGAGATCAGCAACAGCCATGGAGACACAATCTACCGCTGATAATTTGTTTGTAGATAAAATATCATGGCCGGTTCTTGCAATATTTTGTTTGATGGTTTCCGGCGGTATGCCAATCTCGCCGTGCTGGCTGAGCCAGGAATCTTTTAATTCTTCTTTAGTAATGGAAGTATTTTTTGCCGGTCGGCTTTCTAATGTGGCGATGTTATTTATTTGATGATCATTGGCATAGGGCAGCGTACCTGCATCTTTCAGCGCTTGTTCTGTTTCTTTGATATGCTGATGCCGTTTGGAAAATTGGTCCAATACTTCCTGGGGATAGCCTTCAATCTCAAATTTACCGTTTCCGTGGTTAACAATGCCATAGCCGAGTTGCTTCAAACCATAAGCTTCTTCGCTTTTATAGATGGCGTCAAGGTAACGTTGATTGGCTATTATCCTGGAATTATCCAGTGCACGATAACCACTGCCGTCATTTCGTTCCACAATGTTCAGGATAATATTATGGTCATGCGATTGCGGATCATTCTCCCGGCTGGTGGAGTGCTGGAATCGGGCAATTAATCCGCCGCTGATTGCTTTAACTGATTTTGTAATGCCTTCAGTTGTTTCTCTGTAATATATCCGATCCTGTAATTCGTTTATAAAAGCTTCATAGGCTTTATTCCGTACATCATCAATCCTGCGATCATCGAGTACAAGCCTTGCATGGCTAACGCTCTTCGGATCGGACAAGACGAGATCAAGACCTGCCCTGTGCTCAGTCCGATTCGTTTCCTGATCGGCATAGGTGGTTTTTATTATCTGGTTGTCATCTAAACTTTTACCTTCGCAAAAAAGCTGAAAATCATTGGAGAGGATTTTGTCTCCCTCCTTCAGGCCAAAAGATTCGCAGAGGTAACCATGCCAGGAGGTATTTTGCTGCTGCCCATCGGAATTAAGGATGGGATCGCGTTCGTAATAATATTTTTGAGCGCCTTTGGATGTAATGTTTTTTGCCCCGGCCATGATTTTCTCCTTAAATTAGTCCTGGTAACAGCATTTGACGCAAATCAAACTGTTGTTTTTACGCATCATGTTTTCCTCTGGAAACGGTTTTCCGCAACTTGAGCAAGTAGCTTCCTTCTTCAATGATTCGGCAACAATAAAACCATCAGGAATTTCCAATTCCCCTTGGAGAGCTTTTTTGGCAAGATGGTGTTTCAGGCCATTGGAATTTTTTATGGTAACCCCGCTGCCGTTGTAATATTTAATTACCCGTCCAGCAATTTTATCGGCTTCTTCTTTGTTTTCTGATTTTGGAAAATACAAATCACCACAACTACTGTTTATTGTTGTAGTCTCTGGTGTATTCTCTGTAATAGAAGAAGAGGTCAACTTGGCCTCTTGCATGAGGTCAAATTGACCTCTTGCATTTTTCGATTTGGGAAAATCGAGAGCTTGCAGCTTTTCATAGTTAATCGTGTACCACTTTATACGATTCAGGGCAGAGTTGTTATAATTTTCAGATATTAAAATCTCATCCTTCTCCAGATTTACAAAAATGCGTTGGACTGTCTTTTTGGAAAAGAAAGGGAATATCTGTTGCCATTTTTCGTATGAGTTATATGTCCAGACCCGGTCATCGCGAATATTGCGCCCGGCATGGTAATTTAATCCCAGGAAATAATGAATCTGCTGCAAGACAATTGCCTGTTCCAGGCCTACCCGAATTGCTAAAGACGGCAGAACGATTAACGGTGGTTCGTCCAAAAGCAACGGTGATAAATTGGAGAAGTATTTTTTAACATCATTGTTGTTTTGCATGTGAATGCCTATTTGCACGCCATTGTATTTTTTTGCTTTCCATGCAGCCACAGCCTGACATCACTTTCGGAGAATCTGATATATTTTCCGATTTTAAGATGAGGGATCGAATTGTCTCCTTTTTTTCTGGCATGTGAATATATCCAGGAGACGGTGATGTTTAATTTTCTGGCCAGTTGATCTGCTGTAAGTAAATCTATAATTTCATTCATGGATGCTCCTTTATGTTTTTTAATTTAAATAAATTCCTATGTATTTTGTTAATTTTATGGTACGGTATCGTCTAACAGTAGCGCCTATTATAGACATATATGTCTATTTGTCAAGATATTTTATTCTATGGGAGATTATTTTATGGAAACGCCGGGCCAAAGATTAAGAATCATCAGAACCTCACTGGATCTGACTCAGAAAGAGCTGGGAGAGAGGCTGGGACTGTCCTGGTACCAGGTTAAGAACATGGAGCTGGGAACGGTTAAGGTTTCATCAGCAATGGCTAAATTAGTCTATTATGAAACCGGTTATAATGCCGATTGGTTATTAACCGGCAAGGGCGAAATGAAAAGCTCTCCCGCAAATAAGGACAATGTTGTTTATCTCGATATAATCGAAAAAACGTTAGATAAAGTTATGGATAGAACGGGCATCTATGTTGATGGGGATGAAAAACAATTAATCCTAAATATCATAAAAAAAGAATTGAAAAAGGAATTGTCCAAAGCCGAGGAAAAAGCAGAAGCCAAAATATTTGATTTTCTTAAAATCGTAAGGAAATAATATGAACACAGACCAGCTTGGAGAAATAACAGACGGAGTGACAGAACCTGTGCTATTGCAAAGACAGGCAAAAAAAATAATAAAGAATTTTCATCTGATAATTTTCAAATTTATTATTATATGTGCAACTGTTGCGATTGTAGCGTCGTTTACTTATACCAGAATCACACGTAAGGGCTCAACGGAGTTAGCCGATATTTTGCTGATGTTTTTGCTTTTAATATTTTTTTTATTTGTTCTGATATTAAAATCACCAAAAGTAAGAAAATGGTTTTCCAAGGAGATTTATAAGGGAGGCGATGATTGAAATAGGCTTTTTAGATACTCTAACATAACATGCCGGAACGGGCCTTTGAGGCAGTTGGCGGCCAGACTGAGGCATCAAGTTGGCACTAGGTGGCACTAAGTGGGCAACATGCTGGAACACAGTCACAGTCGGGTCAGTTGAAGGTACGATGGCGGAGTTGGTGGTTTCCGGTCTCTCAAATTTGCGAAGAAGCTTCCTGAAAGAAACAAACCGTCAACCTTGACTAAAATGCAAGACTTCGAATAGGCGTTAATCCAAACCGTAATCAATAAATGGCTGTGTGTAGCTGTGTATTTTTCTTCGGAATTGTTTACTTAAAAAACCGGATATGGTAGGTTGAGCCATCTCTTAATCAGAGGCGGGCCATGGACTTAATAGGATTTCCAATAAAAATATCAGAAATAAATAATATGCGAAAAGATGAGGATAAGATTAGTTTATTCTTTTCCTATTCGTGCATTGTATCCATAACTTTATTTTTGATTTTTTTATGTCTTTATTGGTTCAAATCATCGGAGCTACTTAAGACTGTATCACTTATTTTTCTGTCATTAGCTATTGTTTTTTGGTGTGTAGTTTATATTTCGAGGCCATATTTTTTATCCGATACAGCAAGATATAGAAGGTTAGACAGGCTAAAAGGGCTTGCTTACGAAGAAGCACTTGAAAAAATGCCTGAAGAAGACCGAGAGCATTACATGAGAAAAACAAAGGGAATATATAAATTCAATCATAAATCTTCTCCTCTCGAAATTATTTTTGATCCAAACAACCCCTCAAAAAGATTTTGGTCTATGGTATCGGCTGAAGGTATGGTAGCTTGGCAGTATCGAGTAGAGATTATAAACAATTCTTTGAAGACTCTTAAAAATGTATCTGTAACGACGGAACATCTAGGGCAAATGCCTATATTACCCACTGATAAAGTTTTCATTAAGCATAGAAAGTTACAATGCGACCTAAAACCGAAATGTCCTGAACTGGTTGCCGTTCTTCATTGGCCAATTCAGAAGATACAACCAGGTATGTTAGCGGGCAAAACAGCCTTAGAATATGGACCGATAAAAATTACTGCTTCCGCCGATGACGTAATACCATCTGTTAAAATATTTGATTTTGATTATCAAACTGAACAGATGTTATTTGAAAGAAAATAAAAATGTTACTGTTATGAAAGTTAATCCGAGAAATTTAACTTATCGGAAAAAGTGATGTTCGTATATTAATTGTTTGGATTATATAACCTTGCGAATTAGAAAGTAAACCATATGTCAGAAAATATCAGTTCAAGCGTACTTTTTCATTTTACAAAAACCATGGACGATCTCAAAAGTATTCTCAAAGATGGCTTTTTCCCACATTATTGTCCCGAATATACTCTTGACCCCATTGATAGGAAGTCAGCTTCCAAAGGTCATCCCCCAATGCGATCAGTACCTTTGGTGTCCTTCTGCGATTTGCCTATGTCGCTAATCCGTAAACACCTTAAAGAATATGGAAACTTTGGAATTGGATTGGACAAGGAGTGGGGGCTCAAGAATCGAGTAGCGCCAGTAATTTACTCACATCCAGAAGCACAAACTCGCCAGCCTATATTGCATTTAACCGCCAAAGCAGCGGAAGAAAATGATGAGACTACGGCGAATGACTTGAAGATTCTGGCTGCCTATACAAAGCCCTATGTCGGTCCGGCATGGAGAAATAACCATGTTCAAAGAAAAATACAGTTTTACGATGAAAGAGAGTGGCGATATGTTCCCGAGCCATTGTTTTTGGATTGGAAGGACTACGTTGATGAACCTAAGAGGACCAAACTTCACAAACGATTTAAAAAGCAATACGCATTGCTGACTCCGCCAAAAGATATTCAGTACCTGATCGTGCCTTATGACAAGGATGAAAACAACATTCTTGAATTGTATGATTACATCATGAAGCTTTACTCGCGGCGTTATAGCCGAAAAGATGCAATATTGGTGACAACTGCTATTATGACGGATGATTGCATACAAGGGGATATTTGACACGACGAAAATATGCCGTGCTGCTTAGCTTAATCATTAGCCTTCAAAGGAGACATACATGAACGTGCAATCCACGGACGATATTTCAATAGAAACGCTAAAAGCCGTCTGTGCTGAGCTCGGAACGGACTTCCATTTGGAAGTTGATGAAAGCCAGATATTCTTAAGGTCTGCTGATCCGCCATCGTGGGTGACTTTTCTCGCTGAAGCAGATTGGTGGGTTAAAGCTATGGCTGCTTACGCTGCCCTCTACATTGCAGAAATTGTCAAGGAAGCTGGAAAGGACACTTGGAAAAACCGTGCGAAAATTTGGTCAGCAGCTATAACTGCTGCGAATCTCATTGGTCGCTTCGGTATAGCTCTTGCCAATCTTCGGAAGAGACTACCTTCACGAACACGAATAAAGATTGCGTTGCCAGTACCCGATGACTATTTTTGCACTAGTATTGAGCTCATTGGGACGGACGCTAACGATTTAGCCATACAGGTTGCGCTGTTCGTGCATCACCTACCCGCGCTTTTTGAGCTGATGCGCGACCAGACACTTAATAGCCGCACTGTCGCGGGAGGAATCTCCCTTACGCTGCTTCCAGACGCCTCTATGCATGTGCGCTGGCAAGACAATGACACCCTACAAGAGCAAACACGAACGATACCGTTCAAATCGTATGATTGACGCTGCGCTATAGCGGACTCGCTCCGTCCGCTCTTGAGCTTGATGGTGTGACGGACAGAATCAAGAAGGAGAAAGGCCTGTAAATTTTGATGATGGTGTATTGAATATGGACAACAAATCTCATTTCATACAGTTGCGTGATATTATCTGTGAGCACATGTATGAGGATTCCGAGAACGGCATCCAAAACATTATCCAGTTTCTTGCATGGAATGACTCCATCTATAGAACCTTTAACGAAGGGCTTCGGCTAGCGAAGAGCGAGGCACGCAAGAAAAAAATCCCGATCAGCCTTGTAGACTATATCCACCGCGCACATATTAGCTTTGTCGCCATCACATTGCGCAAACTTTATGATGACAAAAAAGACGGTCGCCGAGCTGTGAACTCCTTGAGAACGGTTACTCAGAAGATACTCGACAATATTCATCTCTTTTCCCGAGAGAACTATGTTACATACGACGGTATGCCATACGAGGACACCAACGGTATTGATTGGAAGATAAGTGCCGTTATTCAAGATAGGCATGAGCAGTTCGATCTATTGTGCAACATGGCCCCCGGTTCGCCTCGAGGTCCAAAAGATAAGGCAGATCGCAGTAATGCAGAGCATTTGCACGCAAAGAGCGTTCTGCGTGTCGAAATAGACTCTTTTGCAAACAAGTTCCTTGCGCACTCAGCAGCAAGAAATAATAGACCAGATGAAAGCCTTACATTTGCGAATCTCTCACCACTCCGATTCCAAGCGCAATATCGTAATGTAATATGGTCGGCTCAACAGATTGGCAAGTACTTGTGCCAGCCAATACTTTCAGAAGCAGCCATTCCACAATTCGACGTCCTAGAGAACTGGGATAATGGGCTATTCGATGATGCGATAAAATCTAAACTCCTCAATTACTGGGACAGCAGAATGAACTGGTGGCAGAAATGGACCATATGGTACAGAAATCCACGGAAGTTTTTTATGTCACCAGGAGAGAGAATCTAAAGCTGCTTACTACAAATGCGCCGGTTATGGCTGGCGTTACACCTTTCGAATAATAATTCACAACATCAAGACTTTTTAAAATCATTTGTTTGTGGTGTAAGAAATATCCAGCGCATTTTAATTTTTCTTTGATCACTCCTGCGCATTACCGGGTGAAAGGTGCTATATAAATGAATCGGTCATGCTTGTTGCTTTCAATAAAAAATTACCACTTCATAAAAGCAAAGGTGGTGATAAGTATAAAGCACCGCAGTTGGCTTTGAAAAAGAAAACTCTTATAAAACTAGGGGATATTTTGATGGGTCAGGGAAAAATTAAGTGCGATTACAATCCCCCTTTAAATATCTTCCTTGCAACGCCACCAGGGCTTTGTAGCCTTGTTATCAATATGCCCGTCATGCCGATAGCTCAGCTTTAAATAATTAATTAGTCTCTTTATTAACCATTAAAATATAATCCGCAGCCTTTTGTGCCTGTGCCGCGGCCATAATTACAAGCTTTTTGTCATCTTTAAGAGCTTTCAACCAACCTTGAATGTAGGCAGCGCTATTATTAAGCGTTATGTTTTCAATTCCGACAAAGCCACAAAGAAAAGCTGCTCCCATTTCCGCCACAAGCTCTTCTTTGGAATATTCACCATTGCCAAACCGGCTAACATTATTATTAAGACGATTTAAACGGCTTTGGTGGCCGGTGGCGTGAATAGTTTCGTGAAATAATGTTGAGTAATATTCTTCGGCAGTGTCAAAACTATCAAAGCGTGGCATGCTGACAATATCGCTTATGGGATTATAAGATGCTCTTTGTTTCCCTTGTTGAATTTCGGGACAATTAGGCATATTAGCAATAATGGCCTCGCATTCCGCAATATGATCAAAGTCATTATGAACTGTAGGAATGGAAGGAATTTTGCTTTCCTCGATGTTTTCACATTGAGCAACATTATAAACCGTGTAATATCTCAGGAAGGGAACATTTTTCTCGTTTCCTTCATCGTCAACTTCATTTATCCAATTCCAGAAAACAACCGGCGTGCCCTTTTCATTTTTCTTTACATTACCGCCTAATTCTTGCACTTGCTTAAAAGACAACCAGTAAGGATTTTCATATCCCTGAACCGCAAGCATAAAAACATTTATTCCCCGATACTCTTTTTTAGAAATCAAGTTTTTCGGCATACCTTCTACAGATTGCCAGGGCTTATGCCAGGGAATTATCCCCTCTTCCAACTTTTCAATAATTCTGTTTGTGATAATTTCGTAAACTTTCATTTTCTTTTTCCTCCTTTCGTTAAATGGTTTTCCCTCTAAAAACATTTTGAAAAACCAACTTCACAAAAAGGCGGTGCAAAGAGCACGAAAGAGCCGCAGGCGCTTCTATGCCATGCCCAGAGGGTATTGCGAAAATATTGTTCGAGCTTTTTAGAAGAATATTTTTGTAACGATAAAGATTTTCACCGAAGAAAAAAACAATAAGGAATAATTAACAAAATCTTTATTGCCGAAGGCATGGAATAGAACTTTCGTGTAGAAGGCACCGCTAGTTGGTTTTGAAAAAGAGAAGTAGGGAGATATTTTGAAGGGTGCAGGGAAGAATTAACGGGGGTTACAATCCCCTTAAAATACCTTCCCTGCAATAAAAAAATAACAGGGTGGGGAAAATAGACGGGATAGGCGTGAAATGGCTGTATATTTGTGATTAGCTGAATAGGTGTGTTGCTTATGCAGCGGCAAGCGACGTGCTGCAAGCCTCGGAGCGATAGCGAAATAAGCGGCACACTTTTTCAGCGGCTAAAATCACAAATGTGGGTACAGCCTTATCACGGCTATATAAACCTCAAGTAGGGCGGGAAATAGATTGTGCCTTCGTACAAAAAAAAGAAAAACAAAATGATTATTGGGATAAGTGGGCAATTAAAATAAATGTGATTTGGGTCAGTTCATGGATAGCAATCACTGCTTCTGGGATAAAAATTGCTACGGGTTGAAAGTTTATTCCCGTTTAAGTGGAATACCGCACATTAATCGTTATATCAATGTTGACTGATTCTGCGAAGTATGCAATACAACAACACAAATTATCAAAGATTGTAGGGTTGAAAAAAACCTGCGATTCTGCCTCTTATTTAACATATAAATATAAGGAGAATTACGTTTTGCCCGCTGAAAAAATCACGATCTCCCAGCTCGAATCATTTCTTTTTAAGTCTGCCGATATTCTGCGAGGCAAAATGGACGCCTCGGAATTCAAAGAATTTATCTTCGGTATGCTTTTTCTCAAGCGTCTCTCCGACGAGTTTGACCGTAAGCGTGAGCAACTGCGGAAGAAAGACTTCGCCCACCTGAAGAATCAGCCAGATCTTATCTTGGAGCTGTTGGAAGACAAGACTGCATATGGCGAGACCTTCTTTGTTCCTGTCCGCGCCCGCTGGCATGAACCATGGATCGACGAGAACGGCGATCAGGTTCCGGCGCTCAAGGACCTCAAGCACGACATAGGCAATATGCTCAATAAGGCCATTGCCGCTGTGGAAGAAGAAAACGATGCCCTGGCCGGGGTTCTCAAGAACAATATCGATTTTAACGCCGTCAAAGGGAAAACCAAAATTCCCGACCAGAAATGGAAGGATCTGCTGGATCATTTCAATCAGCCCAGGTTCGTGCTGGTCAATGACAACTTCGAGTTTCCCGATCTGCTGGGCGCGGCCTATGAATACCTTATCAAGTTCTTTGCCGACAGCGCGGGCAAGAAAGGCGGCGAATTCTACACGCCTGCCGAAGTTGTGCGCCTTCTGGTACAGATTACGAAGCCTGAGGCTGGCAACGAAATTTACGACCCAACCGTCGGCTCCGGCGGATTTCTCATCCAGTCGCACCAGTATGTGGAGGAACAGGGGCAAGACCCGAATAACCTTGCCCTCTATGGCCAGGACTCCAACGGCACCGTCTGGTCGATCTGCAACATGAACATGATCCTCCACAACATCACCCGTTTCACCATTGAAAACGGTGACACTCTTGAAGACCCGCTGATTCTGGAAAACGGTCAGGTGCGCAGGTTTGACCGCGTGCTCGCCAATCCGCCCTTTTCGCAGAACTACAGTAGGGCCAACCTCAAATTCCCCACGCGCTTTCGTGAATGGTGCCCCGAAACAGGCAAAAAAGCGGACTTAATGTTTGTCCAGCACATGCTGGCAAGTCTCAAACCACGGGGTCACATGGCTACCATCATGCCCCATGGCGTGCTCTTTCGCGGGGGTAAAGAAAAACTGATTCGTGAGATTTTTATCAATGACGACGTGATCGAGGCCATCATAAGTTTGCCTCCCGGACTCTTTTACGGAACGGGCATTCCCGCCTGCGTGATCGTCGCCAACAAGAACAAGCCTGAAACTTTGAAGAACAAAATTCTTTTCATCAATGCCGACCGCGAATACGCTGAAGGCAAGGCCCAGAATAAACTGCGTCCAGAGGATATTGAGAAGATCGACTTTACCTTTACCCACAAACTTGAAATTCCCCAATACAGCCGACTGGTTGATAAAGCAGAGATCGTGGAGACCCACGACTATAATCTCAACATCCGCCGCTATGTAGATAATACGCCCGAGCCGGAGCCGGAAGATGTGCAAGCGCACCTGATCGGCGGTATACCGGAGGCCGAGGTTGATTCTCGCTCATTCGACTTTGTCCGATTCGGCATAAAGCCCGACACGCTCTTTCAGGGGGAACGAGCAGGCTACCTCGCATTCCTTGCAGAGATTGAGTTAAAGCCTGCCATAAAGACCAAACTTGAGGCCGATGACGCGCTTCAGCAGACGCTCACCGCGCATCACAACGTGCTTGAAGCATGGTGGGACGTGGCCAGAGATGACTTTGCCCGCTTGCGCGATGGCAAGAAAATGCCGGAAGTCCGCTACGAGCTGTTGACTACACTCAAAAACAAACTTATCCCTCTGAATGTTCTCGATGAGTTCAAGAGCGCCGGGGTTTTTGTGAACTGGTGGCAGCAAATCCGATATGACCTTAAAACCATCATCTCCACCGGCTGGCACCACACACTGATTCCCGACGAATATCTCATCGCCGAATATTTTCAGACCGAGGCAGATGAGATCGAAAAACTGGAAGCGCAGATTAGCGAGGCCCAGACCGAGCTTGCCGAGGTAGTAGAAACGGCGCAGGAAGTGGCCGCTTATGAGCCGGAAGAAAACGAAACGGTTACTGCTACCGTCATCAGGAAGGCTCTCAAAGATTTGATCGACGATCTTTCTGGTAGCGCGGGGCGATCAGCCCGCAAGGAGCTGGATAACCTGCAAGCGCAGGAAGCGGCCATCGCCGCAATCGAAAAGCGTATCAAAGAGAGCAGGGCAACACTGAAGATCAAAACCGACGAGCTGGAACACAAACTCCAGCTCAAACGCTTGGGTGGCGATGAGTTCAAAGAAGAGAGCCAAGAACTAATCCGGCAGGTGGACTCCCAACTGGCGAGCCTCGATAGCGCCAATAAAGACGACAAAAAGAAAATCACAGCGCTCAACAAAGACAAAGCCGCACTTGATGCGCGCCTTTCCAAAACCGACGCCATCCTCACAACCATCGGCGGCCAACTGACAGAAGATGAAGCCCGCCGCCTCATCCTGAAAAAGCTTTATGACCTTGCCGTTAACGAACTGAACCGCTACCTGAATGCCGAAAAGCGCGGGCTCATCGCCGGGGTGGAAAATCTCTGGGACAAGTATGCCGTGTCGAGTCGAGAACTGGAAACAGAACGAAGCGAAACAATGAAAACGTTGGATAGGTTTCTGAAGGGGTTGGGGTATTTGAAATGACTGCTGTGGAGGGGTGGAAAACAGAATCTCTCGGTCGGGTCGCCCAGATTACCATGGGACAATCTCCTGATTCAAAATATTACTCTGAGGAAAAGAATGGCTTGCCATTCTTGCAAGGGTGCGCCGAGTTTACGAGCAGATTCCCGAAACACGCCTTATATTGTAGCCAAACCAAGAAAGTCGCTAATACCGGTTCGATTCTTTTCAGTGTTAGAGCGCCAGTAGGGAAAATAAACATTGCAGATCGCGATTACATTGTTGGTCGTGGGCTGGCTGCCATTTCAGGTATAGATGTCGATCAAACTTATCTTGAGTACTATCTCAAACATGTAGAGTCAAGGTTTCGTAATGCATCCCAAGGATCGACTTTTGAAGCAATCAATTCATCCGAGCTTAACAAATGGCCAATTGAATATCCTACCTCTCAATCCGAACAAGCCAAAATTGCCGAGATACTTTCGATGGCGGACCGGGCGATTGAGCAGACTGAGGCGTTAATTGCCAAACAGCAGCGCATCAAAACCGGCCTTATGCAAGATCTTCTTACCTGCGGCATCGATGAGCACGGCAACCTCCGCACCGAACAAACCCACAAATTCAAAGACTCCCCGCTGGGCAGGATTCCCGTGGAGTGGGAGGTGGTAAAGCTATCACACTACATCACATTTATCAGAAGTGGTTTATCACGACGACTTCTTGAAAATGATATAGGTATACCTGTTATTACATCAACAAACATTCAACAAAGTCTTCTTGATACTAAGAATTTGTCTTACTGGTATTTAAAAGATCCGCAGGGAGCAAAGACAGCGACTTATTTTTTAGATGATGGAGACATCTTGCTTAACTTTATCAACAGCATTGATCAAATAGGCAAGGTCTGTATATTTGAGGATATAGGTCGTCCAACAATTTATACTACCAACCTTTTCCGTATCAAGGCGAGCAAAGTTTCAAGCCAAGCTTTTTTGTTCCACCTCCTTGATTCTCATATCGTTCAGAATGAAATCAAATTCATCACCAAGCCAGCTGTTAACCAAGCCTCATTTACTACAGGAGATTTTCTGGGGATTATTGTTCCTTTAATTCCTCCTAATGAGCAGTTGCTGATTGTAGAATTCCTGTCCGCTCTAAACAACAACCAAAAAGGCGCGATCTTAAGCCTTGCAAAGCTAAACCACGAGAAAACAGCTCTCATGCAAGACCTACTTACAGGCAAGAAACGCGTCACCGGTTTGTTGAACGACACGGAGGTTTCAATCTTATGATTCAGAAGAAAGCACCGCTGCATGCCAAGGTTGTGAGGAATCTATGTCGAGCACAATGAACTTCATAGACATCGTCGGGGCACATCCTGTTGCCCCTAATCATTTTGGTATTCACTTCGGTGCCATGGATGGGCATTCGGATCACGGGGTGCCGCACCGAGTCCTAAATGCTGGGGTACCACAGAGCGATATATTTTTATCTGCGATGAAACAATGGATAATCACACACCATACGAGTCCAGAAAGCATCGCAAGGGATCGCAGACGCCGCGAAGCACTATCCAGACAAGGATTTGCTGACGTGGGGAAGCGCTTCCCCACTAACCCAAATACGCAGAAAGGCAACTGGGGTGAAATATTTCTGGCAGAATATATCGCAAGTGTTTGTAGCGTTCAACTTCCTGTTTATCGTCTTCGCTACAATACCAATGTCGATCAGTCGATGAAGGGTGACGATGTCTTGGCATTTGATCTCGATTCGAATCCAATTAGGCTGTTGGTCGGCGAGGCAAAGTTCCGAGCAACGCCATCAAAACAGGCTGTTGAAGGTATTATTGAGGCACTGACGAAGTCTAATCGATCAGGAATTCCTGTTTCTTTGCAGTTCATTGTCGATAGATTGTTCAGCGAAGGCCAAGAAGAGCTAGGTGCAAAAGTAGATGAATGCAATTTGCTGTTTGTACAGGGACGACTTCGGTTAGATTACGTTGGTATGCTTGTTAGCGATGCCAATACAGCTAAACACGTCCACCGAAATGCCAGATCAAGCATACATAGGTTGGCGTTAATTTCCCTATGTCTCGTTGACCCTGATGGAACAATTTCCAAATGCTACCAAGGAATAGAGGATCAGCTATGAGCTTACCTATCGAGCATATCCAAGAAATCCTTAAGATGATGAGCCCGAAAAAAATAGGTAACATTGTGGCTCAAGCCAAAGCAAAGCAGGTACTAAGAGAAGTCCATGAACACCCTGAGAATTTTCCACGATTCACGGACGGTCTAGACGAACGAGTTACCTTTGTCGCATATAGACTTCTTGCGGCTGGCTGCAGCCTAATTGAGCAGGGGCAAGCTTTGGACGGCTACTCAGAGTTACAAGCATCTGCGGATCTTCTGGAGAGTGCGCATCGCACTGAAGCAAAAAAAGATCTGGCTAGCGGATTCCATTGCTTAATTGGTGCAATGGCATTTTATGCTTGTGGCCAATATTCGAGAGCATTCGTGCTGACCAGAGATATAGAGACAATCACTCCTGCTGCAGGAATTATTGCCTCATTTTTGAGAAAGGATTCATTTCAGACAATTGCTAGATTAAACGAAATTTTTCTGACACCGACAGAAAACTTTGATGATTCAGACAAATTCGACGAGTGGGTGCTAACAGTTCTTATGGCACGCTCAATTGCGCTCGTGCTTGAGCATAGTTATTCTGGTGACGAAAAACTTCTCGAAAATGCAATTGCAATTCTTAAAGACACGTTGATCATTAGTGAAGCCAGCTCATATACATCTTTTTGGTGGCTCGCCCGCTTGTTGAAGCTGATGCTTACTGATTATGGTAGGGGCTCGCTATGGAATGTATTACCTCGCTTTTTCGACCCGGATGGAACATGCAAAATAACGGACTATGTGAGATTGCTCGCACTCTCCAAGCCTCCAGTGACGGAACTCTGGCAGTCGCAGATAGTGTCTCTAGAACTTGCGTTGAATCAAGGAAATCGTGGCGCTGTAATTAATCTGAGAACAAGTGCTGGGAAGACTAGAGTTGCTGAATTGGCGATGCTCCAAGTTCTAAAGGCGAATCCAAGTGCGAAGGTGATTTATCTTGCCCCTTTCCGTTCTCTTGCTTTTGAGCTGGAGAGAACATTCAATAAATCCTTGTCCCCCCTTGGCTTCTCCATTTCCCATCTTTATGGAGGGTCACGGTTCAGTGGTGTCGACCGTGAGCTCGTAGACGAAGCTCATATTACAATTGCTACTCCAGAGAAGGCAAAGTCGATGCTTCGAGCAGCCCCGGAGCTTTTTGCGGCTGTTAAGCTCGTAGTTGTGGATGAAGGACATCTTCTCGGTGGCAGTGAACGCGATGTTCGGAATGAACTTTTTCTCGAGCATCTGCGGATTGAAGCACGTCAACGAGGTGCGAGATTTCTGCTGCTATCGGCGGTTCTTCCCAATGCTGATGAGCTGGCCTCTTGGGTAGGAGGAAATCCCGAAGCCGTAATTAAATCAAATTGGAAGCCCTCTGGCGAACGCTTTGGTTTTTTGCGCTGGTCCAAAAGGGGGGTCGAAATCGAATGGAAGGGTGATGAACCATGCTTTAATCCTCATTTCGTCGAATTCAAAGATGTCATCGAAGAGGGGAAGAAACGGCGATTTCCAAGGACAAAGACACAGGCCGTGGCTGCTACTGCGGTTCGCCTTTCTGAACTCGGACCGGTCTTGATCTTTGCTGGCCAAGCACAATGGGTTGCCTCAATGACAAAGGGAGTATTGCAAGCTCTCGGACCCGGCGCACCAGTTCATCCATGGCCGGAAACAGAATGGAAAATTTTTGAGGCAGTTTGTAATGAGGAATTGGGCGATGCTTCTTTAGAACTTCAAGCTGCAAGAGTGGGAGTGATTTGCCATTGCAATAAGTTACCACCTCAGGTGCGGATAACTATTGAGAAACTAATGGCCAAGTACCCTCCACTGATAATTGTGGCCACCACAACCCTAGGTCAAGGTGTAAATATTGGAATATCGTCTGTAATAGTATCGACGACAGTCATAGGGAAGAATTCAATGATCAGCAAACGTGATTTTTGGAATATCTGCGGCCGAGCAGGTCGGGCTTTTGTCGATAGTGAAGGAAAAATACTCTTCGCCATTGATTGCACTCATGAAGCCTGGCAGATCAAAAAGGATGAGAATCTAGCAAAGCAATATTTTAATATCACACGTTTGGATAAAGTACAAAGTGGCCTACTTCGCGTTGTTCAAATTTTGGTCAATCTTTCCAACAAAGCTGGAGTTTTATTTGACGTCCTTTTAGAGATGGTCGCAAATAATAATTTCGAGCGTTGCGGGGAAAGTAGTGAGACAGTCCAAGCACTTCTTGACTTGATTGATGACCAACTATTGGCCCTGCACGTCGCTTATAAAGGCGTCGATGATGTATCTTTGTCTGCCGACTGGGTGGATGACGCTTTTCGAGAATCTCTGGCCTCAATTCAGGAAACGATACTTGTAGAAAATGGACAAGAACCACATCTCATTAGTTTCTTGAAGGCACGAACAACGGGAGTATTGAATAAAGTTCAATCTTCAGCAGCAAAACGTGCTATTGTTGCCTCGGGGCTTCCGTTATCAGTTGGTGTAGTAGCTTTCAGCCAATTAGACAATTTTCGAGAAATAGTGGACCGTTTCTTAGATACTGGATCAAATAAGGAAGCACTAAATTCTATTGTCAAGGAATTTGAATCATGGGCGCGCGAAAATGCGATGGTAATTACCGAGAAGATGCCCAATCAAGAACTGCTAGATAATATCCGTCCTCTTTGGCTTGATGGTGTCTCACTACATGATATTGTTGAAATATACGGAGAAGAATGCGCTAACATTTGTACGCAGTTTTACGGCTATAATCTTCCATGGTTATTCCATGCTATTTCTCAAAAGCTCGACAAGATTACTGAAGACAAACGCATTGAAGCTCTCAGCACGGTAGGACTACTTGTAGAGTTGGGTTTACCTACCGAAGCTGCTGCAAAAGTATTTTTGGCTGGAGTGCGTTCTCGTACGGCATCTGTTGAATTAAGCGCATTTGTTACGAACCCTGCAGCAAGTGTTTCACGAATCCGAAATGCACTTTTGGATCCATCTTTAGTTGCTAAGCTTTCTGATGTTGTCACAAATTCAACTATTGAATGGTTGAAGATGCTTTCTGTGGACCATGGAACTACGAAAGTTATTGAAAAAAAATGCTCATCATTTCGGTTGGACGTACCGGATGAGGTCGATGTACTTCATGTGCGCCGGGCAGATTCACAAGACCAAACTTATTTATGCTCTACTGATGCGAAATTCAAATATGCCGTTAGGTCAACAGAAAAACTGCCTTTTGATGAATTAGCAAATGATCCCTGTTATGTATTTGTTCGAGATGACAATATATGGAATAAAAAGTGTCGTGATCCACGAATTATCAGTGATGATTATGATTAAAAATACACCAATATTTTAATATAATAACCGCCCGTCACATTGTGTGATATTAACCGGAAATATCACACAATGTTATAATCCATGTGACAAAGATAGGCAGTCCAGACTATGAATGACGCACAAAATGTAATAAAAAAATCAGATGCCCAACTCAGACTTGATGAACGCAACCATGTCGAGAAACCTTTACTCGATCAGCTTCATGGTCTAGACTGGGAAATCATTGACCTTGATAACAAACAGCACCCCGGCGATACCTTTCGCCAGACCTTCACTGAAGTGGTAATGCTGCCGCTGCTGAGGGCGCAGCTTAAGGTCATTAATGACTGGCTTGAAGACGATCAGGTGGAGGAGGTTGTCAAACAGCTCACTGCGAGCTTCCCCGGTACAGGCTTGATTCAGAACAATCGCCACGTCTTTACTCTGCTATTGGAAAACACCAGCGTCAGTGAGAACCGCCAGACAGGAGAGAAAAGCCCAACCGTGCGTTTTGTGGATTTTGCACATCGGGACAACAATCGCTTTATTGCTGTATGCCAGCTCAAGGTGCGTGTGCTGGGCACCGAGCATCACATTGTCCCGGACATCGTCCTTTTTCTGAACGGCTTGCCGGTGGTGGTAATTGAATGTAAATCACCCAAGGTCAAAGACGCCATCCCTGAAGCTATCGACCAGCTACTGCGCTACAGCGAGCAGCGCGGGGCCAAGGGCGAAGGCAGTGCACCACTATTTTATTACAACCAGATCATCATCGCCACCTGCCGTCAGGAGGCCAAGTTCGGCACTATCACCACCCACGGTGAAAAATATTTCTACCGCTGGGCAGATCCTTACCCCCGCACTGTCGCTGATCTGGAACACGGCAGTAGCGGCCCTAACGATCAGCAGAGATTAGTGGCCGGAATGCTCGACCGTGATAATCTACTAGACCTCGTTCGTACCTTCACACTCTTTTCAACCAACGACAAGGGTGAGACGATCAAGGTTGTGGGACGCTACCAGCAGTTCCGTGCAGTCAAGTTGGCGGTAAAACGACTCCTTGAGGGGAAGAGCCCACGAGAGCGGAGCGGCATCATATGGCACACTCAGGGCTCGGGCAAATCCCTGACCATGATGTTCATGGTTCGGGAGATGTATCGCCATGCCCAACTCTCGCATTGGAAAGTGGTCTTTGTCACTGACCGCACCCAACTGGAAGATCAACTCACAGAGACCAGTCAGAGCATCGGCTTTACGGTGAAGGTGGCTGACAGTATCAAAAAGCTCAAAGAACTCTTGCGCTCCGATTCCTCTGATCTGGTCATGGCCATGATCCATAAGTTTCGCGAAGCGGATTTGACAGAAACCTTCCCGGAATTGAACGCCAGCCCATACATTTTGGTAATGACCGACGAGGCACATCGTTCTCAATACGCTATGCTCGGAGCCAATCTCGACAAGGGTATTCCCAACGCTGCCCGCATAGGTTATACGGGTACGCCTATCGACAAGACGGAGCGCGTTTTCGGCGACTACATCGACAAATACACCATGCGCCAGTCCATTGATGATGGTGTGACGCTGGAGATCGTCTATGAAGGGCGTACCCACAACGCTGAGGTATCCGACAAGAAAGCGATGGATGCAGCCTTTCAGGATGTGTTCAGTGATTACAACCTTCAGCAGCGCATGGAAGTTCTAGGTTACGGCTCCCGCGACGCTTATCTTGAAGCCGAACCAACCATCGAGGCTAAAGCCAGGGACATGGTGACGCACTATCTGACCCATGTCTTTCCCAATGGATATAAAGCGCAGATAGTGGCTACTTCCCGTGAGGCGGCTGTGCGTTACAAGAAACATATCGATAATGCTCTGACAGAAGCCATTGTTGATTTGGAAAAGGCCAACCCACGGAAGCTTGACATTGGCCAGCTTAAAAAACTGACGACCGATGTCATTATCTCCGGCAACCACAATGACTTGCCGCACCTCAAGGCGTATTCTGACAAGTCGAAACATGATGCCAGTATAAAAAGCTTCAAGATGGCCTTTGGAATCGAAGAGGAAAGCGTCACCGGCGATATGGGCATCCTGATTGTCAATAACATGCTACTCACCGGTTTTGATGCGCCGGTTGAACAGGTCATGTATCTCGACAAGGTAATCATCGCCCACAATCTCCTCCAGGCCATTGCCAGAGTCAACCGCGTGGGTGGCGCAGGCAAGGACAAGGGTTTTGTAGTTGACTATGTGGGCATCGGTCACCACCTGAAAAGAGCCATTGATACCTATGATGAGCGCGAACAGAAGGAAGTGCTCGATACTCTCAGTTTCCCCGAGGAAGAACTACGGGAGCTAACCGCCAGCCATGGCGCCGTTATGGAAATACTCAAGAAGCATGGCCTGACGGACCTGAATGATCACGATGCGTTCTTTGATCTCTTTTATGATGAAGACCTGCGGTTTGATTTCATGTTGGCATTTAAAAAGTTGACCAGTTGTCTGAATGTTCTTTTCCCTGCCAAGGAAGCTCTTGCCTATATGGCCGACTATCAAGCCCTTGCCGAGATAAACGTGCTGGCGGGAAAGCACTTCCGGGATGAGCGATTGAGCATGAAGGGTATCCCGGCCAAGTTACGCGGTATTACCGATGCGTATCTTGAGTCGAAAGGGATTGAGGTGAAGATCGAGCCCATCTCCATTCTTGATGCAGACTTTCAGAAGCAGGTCGACGTGCATAGCCGCATCAAGACCAAGGCGGCTGAAGTGGAACACGCTATTCGTCACCACCTTAATGTTGAGCTGGACGATGACCCGGATTTGCAGGCATCCTTCGCCGAGGCCTTGGCGGCAATTTTTGAAGAGTTCCGGAACAACTGGAAAAAGATATATGAGGAGCTGGAGAAGCTGCGGGCGCGTATCATCAGGTCTGGTAAAGAACCGACCTATGGGCTGCACCGGAAGAAGCAGATGCCTTTGTTTCGGATGTTCAAGCGGGAAATATTTGGTGAAGGGATACCAGAGAGTGAGACTTCACCTTGGACGGGTGCCGAGCCGCAACCACTCTATGGAATGAATCAAGAAGACCGGATCAGCCACCTGGTTGATCTGACACAGAAGTCTTTTCTGACGGTGGAACGAGAGCTGAAACTCACCGGCTTCTGGGAAAGCATACCGGCCCAGAATAAATTGAGGGCGGATCTTCAAAATATCCTGCTTGCAGCGGAATTTGCGAAGCTGCCCGGCATTGTAAAAAATCGCGCTCATATCATCTCCCGCATAATGGAAATTGCATATAAGAAAAATGACACCATTCTTTACGCGGAGTGATTGCAATGGATTTGGCTTACACAATCAAAAGGTCTGTAAAGCGGCGAAAGCTGACCATAACCGTTGAGCGAGATCGAAGTGTCGTCGTGCATGCCCCGGAAGGGATGTCTGAGGATAAAATCCGAGAGGTAGTGGAATCCAAACGTCAATGGATTTATGTGAAAAAAGGTCATCCTCAGAAATATCATGCATTGCCCCATCCACCCGGTAAGGAACTGGTCAGCGGCGAATCAGCGCTCTATCTTGGGCGACAATACCGCATTGAGGTAGTTAAATCTGGTCTATCCGAGGTTCGATTCGCCCAGCGTTTCTTTATATCGGCGACACAGGGAGAAAAGCGAGTGGAAGCCTTACGTGAATGGTTTATTGGCAAGGCTAGAGAAAAGATCACCCCACGCGTAAGAATCCATGCCCGTGCACTCGGTGTTGATATTTCAGCGATCAAGATCGTTGACAACCGCTTTCGCTGGGGTTCCTGCACCCTGAATGACAATGTCAATTTAAACTGGCGGCTGATTAAGGCACCCATGTTTGTCATTGATTATGTCATCGTCCATGAACTCGCTCACCTTATTGAGGCCAACCACACTCCCAGGTTCTGGAACGTCGTCAGAGCTCAGGCGCCGACGATGGAAAAGGCAAAAGCTTGGTTAAAAGAAAATGGGCAGTTGCTGGAACAAGAAATATAAGCGGCCTGGTATCAAAGTTTTGATGGTATCGCATTATGCGATACCATGAATTCAACCTCTTCTTCTGTAAAATGGACTAAATATTTGTCAAGCTAGACTCATTGATAAGGTGTAAGCGAGAATCATCCGGTAAATATAATACCTTTTAAAACAAAAAGTATGCAGAAACTGGATGAACCAATTTTACCCCTCGTGTATTGACCGGGAAGAGATTCCAGCTTACTGAAATGAAGGGGGTGCTTCCGGTTTATCGTGGCATGGTTAACGAATTAATGTTGGTGGAGTCAAACTTGATCCATTCTATGGGTGAACTTCAGTCTACAAAACTTAAAAAATATCTTGCGCTATTCGCGAATAGCGAATATAATCCCGCCATGATTCTTAAACCCCAAGATATATTTATTCTCCTGAAAATCGTCTCCCTCGGGAAAGCCCGATGGTCCTATGCATCTCTGTCCCGTGATTTGTTCATGAGCACGTCCGAGGTCCATGCAGGTGCTAGGCGCGCGGCCGCAGCCCATTTAATGGGTTCACAGAAAGGACATCCCCTGAAAAAATCTTTTGAAGAATTTCTCATTCACGGTATTAAATATGCCTTCCCACCAGATCATGGTAGCCTTACCCGAGGCATACCTACCTCATATGCAGCTCCCCCTCTCAAAAACGTTATTTCTCAACCAAAGGAACCTCCTCCCGTATGGCCTGATCCGGAAGGCACTGTCCGTGGATATGAATTTTCGCCTCTTTATAAGTCTGTTCCGAAGGCTGCTTTAAAAGATAGAAAGCTTTATGAATTATTGGCCTTAGTTGATGCAATCCGCGACGGAAGAACCCGTGAAAGAGAAATCGCCATCAAAGAACTCAAAGCACGCTTGGAATCATCATGATCAATACTAGAGATGTGAATATCCAAATGATCACCACTGTCGCTAAGCGACTTGGTAATCTTAGGGAGAAAGTAGTTTTCGTCGGTGGTTGTGCCACGGGCTTATTCATTACGGACACTGCGATGCCGGAAGTCCGGGTGACAAAGGATGTGGACGTCATTATTGATATTGCTACAAGGATGGAATACTCCCGGCTTGAGGCAGATCTTCGAAGCAAGGGTTTTAGAAATGATATTAGCGAAGATGCGCCGTTGTGTCGCTGGCTAGTCAATGATATTAAAGTTGACGTCATGCCTACTCAAGAGGATATTCTCGGATTCTCCAACCATTGGTATCTACCTGCCATTGAGAATGCAAATTATGTGCAGCTCGAAAAAGAACTTGCAATAAAACTTGTCACTCCCCCTTATTTTCTTGCAACCAAAATCGAAGCTTTTAAGGGGCGTGGCGAGGGAGATTATATGGCCAGTCACGACATGGAAGACATTATAACTGTTCTGGATGGGCGTCGAGAAATCGTTGATGAAATTAAAAGTTCCTCTGATGAATTAAAAACTTTTCTTTCCAGAACGTTTCGAATATTCTTAGCTGATGAAAATTTCCTTGATGCGATTCCAGGTCAATTACTACCCGATCATGCAAATCAAGCACGACTCCCGCGGCTTCTAAATCTTTTGGAAGAGATAGCAAATATGTAACATATAGATCAACGATGAGCATCATCTCGTCTACGAGATAGAAAAAGACGCGATCATCGACATCAGTTGCCGATACCATATTAATTTATAAGGAGCAGCGGACTGTTAATACTTATTACTATTGTTATCTAATATAAACAAATGCCCATGATTTCTTGATCTTAAGTTGTACACACTATAATTAAATATAGTCACCGTGATAAAATTGTGATAAAAAAGTAGGGCGAGAAAGTAATCTCAACAAACATTACTTCCTTGTTAATTAGTATTTATGTTTTTCACAAATATGATTATTTCCAATCGTAAATAATCAAAAATACTGCTGAGGCAGATCAGATAAAACATTTGATTTTTCCGCAGGCGTTCCTGCTATTATAAGATGCCATCTCTATGTGACACAAAGAATATGATTGACATAATTAACCAAATTTCCTATAGAATACAACCGCGTAGAGGCAATGTCCCATCAAATATAAAATATTAACCGTCCTCAAGTAACTTTGAATCATTGCAAGATACGTGGCAAAAGAGAGGAGGATCGTTTTGAGTTGTTTGCGACCATTTAACTTGAAGAAAGTCGATCTGGTTAGTATCATCATAATGAAGCTGCTTTTTTAATACAATTATTGATAAATCTTTAAGTTTCTAAACTTATTATTGTATAATTGTGAGGAGAAATTGTGCGATTAACACAAATGATGGATAACCCTACATGTTTAAACTACCTCGAAAGATATGTAAATTGTGGTTCTCCAAGTGGATTCACGAAAAATACCACCTCTCCCAAAACTGCACCTACAAGCGATGTTAAGGATTTTTGTCTGAAATCTATAAATATACCGAAAGACTCGGTGCTCCTCACATTAGGATATAAACCAGCCTCATTGGAACATTATGATTTTTTAATACACCCAGATATGGCGAATAAAGAAGATTGGTTAGGTCTGGTAATGAATGACGGGCCTCGAGTCACGCCTACCTCTAGTGGACGAACAGTTCGTGTTATTGGATCTGATCCCTTATATATCAAACTACACTATGATGGACTAATTGGGCGAATATATCGCCATGTTAATAAAGCGCGGGCAACCTCAGCAATTGAGATGT
>CAWKNI010000004.1:0-14136 GCA_963851005.1 uncultured delta proteobacterium | reverse complement strand
TTTTGGAAGGTTATTCCAAGACAGGCAAAGCAGTTCAGGAATTCATCGAAAAGACCGGTGCTAAAGGACAGACAGTCGACTCTTTTCTCCAGAATCAAGATGGAATTGTAAATGCCATCCGGGTAATTGACGAAGCGTCAATGCTGGGAAGCAAACAAACACTGGAAATGATCGAATCGGCCAAACTTGATAACTGCCGTATGGTTTTATTGGGCGATATTAAACAATTACCGGCAATTGATGCCGGTAGGGCTTTTCAGGATGCCAGGAGCTGGGTCAACTGCATGTCGTTAGGCTTGAGGAAAGTATCCGGCAAAAGACGGAATATACCAGACAACTGGTTGAGGCCATCAAAGATAAAGATATTGACAGTGCACAACAGATTCTGGAATCGAACAACAGAATAACGGAAATAGCTGATCGTGATGAACGTTTAAATGCCGTCAAAGAAGCGTATCTGGAAAAAGGGGGTGTGGATAATGGCACTCATATAATTACGTCTACCAATGCCGACAGAAAGACTTTAAATGAAATGATCAGGACCGAGATCAAGGAAGAGGGAAAACTTACTTCAGAACAAACTTTCACCATTCGGGAAATAGTCAGCATGAAAGAAATCGAAAAGAGATATGCCTACAATTATGAAGAGAATCAAATTTTATATGCTCAGAAATCGTTCAATGGCATGAATCCTGGCATGGAGGCTAAATTATCGGTATTGATCAAACGAACAACTTTTTAAATTGTCAGACAATCGATGGCAAGGATTTATTCATTGATGTTGCCCAAAATGGCGACAAAATCAGAATCTTCAATGAAGCATCAAGAGAATTTGCCGCAGGCGATCATATCGTCTTTCTCAAAAACGATAAATATTTACAGGTTCAAAACGGATTAACCGGAACAATAAAAAACATTGATGAAAACGGCAATCTATCCCTGGACATCAACGGAAAGGAAATATCATTCAATAGCAAGAATTATAACTATATTGATCATGCTTATGCCATAACGACACATAAATCCCAGGGCGCATCTTACAACAACGATATATATTGTGCAAAAGCAGACAATGTTTAATAGAACAGTATTTATGTTGCTGCCAGTCGTTCCAGGCATGACTTTGAAATCTTTGTTGACGATAAGGAAAGGTTCTTTGAAAACGTAAAAACAAAACATGCAGAAATCATCAACTCTGGACTACATTCAAGATAACAAAAGAGAGCAAAAATTAGAAAGTGAAATACAAATTGACGATAAAGAATCCCCTAACGAGATAAAACAAAACAAACAGCAAGAGCAATCTATGGAGCAGGAAAAACCACGCTTTCGGGAAATGGAGATGGAATTATATTTTCCGTAGCCACGATTATTCATGGGGAGAATAACAATTTATTATATAGCACATTTCACCCAGTAATACACAGGAATGATTAAGGGGAAATTTAAATATGCCGGTTATTGACTTCACCTACGAGTCCTCAACATTTGGCTGTCATCAAAATTGAGGATTATTGGTGGAAGAACTAAACCGCTACGCGGTAGCCATCTAATCGTTTTTTCATCGGATCACAACAAACCAGTCCTTATAAATTCAACAAGGTATTTTAGCGCTTGTCGATCAAGCGGAATCCCCATACAGCTTCCTTTGCTATACCGCCTTCATGAACAGGCGGAATTTATAATCAAAGGAGATTGTATGATGGGAAAGTTAAGAGATCAGATGCTTGTAGATTTACAGTTGAGCGGAGCAAAGCCGAGGACGCAAAAGACCTACCTGCGGGAAGTTGAGAACCTGACAAAACACTTTAACCGTCCGGAGGAACTGGGAGAAGCCGAACTCAAGGAGTACATGCTTTATCTTATCAATGAGCGACATTTGTCTGAAGGGACATTCCGGTTTTATGTAGCGGGCCTTAAATTTTTCTACAGAACGACGCTGAAACGCGACTGGCCAGTGGAGAAGATCAGGCATCCCCGGAGCAAGAGAAAACTACCGGTTGTTCTGGATTTATCGGAAGTGGAATCCCTTTTTTCAGTCACGAGGAACCTCAAGCACAAGGCGATCCTGATGATGACGTATTCTTCGGGTGAGGTAAACGAAACCGCCCGCCTTAAGTTGACTGATATCGATAGCAAACGGATGACGGTCAAGGTAAATGATGGCAAGGGCGGCAAAGATCGCTACTCCAATTTGTCCAAGACGACCCTTGAGCATTTGCGGCAATACTGGAGAAAATATCGCCCCACGGAGTGGTTGTTTGAAGGGCAAAAGAAGGATGATCACATCACCGTCCATTCGATTCAGTTGATGTTTTATGCTGCAAGAAAGCGTGCCGGAATCATCAAGGCGGCCAGCGTGCATACGTTAAGACATAGTTTTGCCACCCACCTGATTGAAGCGGGAACGAGCCTCCACCATGTTCAACTGCTTCTTGGCCACAAATCCCCGACGACGACCACCATCTATCTGCATGTCAGCCGGTTGAATCTGTCTCAGGTCATTTCTCCTCTCGATAAAGCAACACAACAGATTTCGTAAGCCGGATGCGAACATCTGGAGGTTTTGAAGTAGCGGACATTTTTCGTCAACAGGGTACTGCTTATAGATCATCCCATCGGTTGCCCCGCAATCATCTGCGGGTCATGCACGCCATTGAGCTCTGCAGAACCTCTGTCCTGGGCGGTCATAAGGATAAGTGCGATAACTGCGGCCATCTGGAGATATCTTATAACTCCTGCCGGAACCGGCACTGTCCCAAATGTCAGACCCTGGCGAAGGAAAAATGGATTGAGGCTCGCGGTGAAGATCTTCTGCCAATTGAATATTTTCATGTGGTCTTCACCATACCCTCGGAACTTAATCTCCTGGTATCGATGAACCAAAAGGTCATGTACGATCTTCTTTTCCGTTCGGTTTCCGAAACGGTCATTGAACTTGCCAACGACCCGAAACATCTCGGCGCAAAAATAGGCGTCATTAGTATTCTGCACACCTGGGGGCAGAATCTTATGGATCATCCCCACATCCACTGTATTGTCACCGGGGGTGGGCTTTCCTCTGATGGAAACCGCTGGGTGTCTTGCCGGAAAGGTTTCTTCCTCCCCGTAAGGGTCTTGTCGGCGTTGTTCAGCGGGAAGTTTCTGGATTACCTCAAGCATTGTTTCAAAAACGGTGTTCTGGTATTCGATGGTACGATCCGTCATCTCAAGGTACCCGGCAACTTCAATCTTTTCAGGAAACAGCTCTATGAAAAGAAATGGGTTGTTTACTGCAAACCGCCATTTGGCGGTCCCGAAGGTGTTCTCAAGTATCTCGGCCGATATACCCACCGGATCGCCATCAGTAACAACCGCATCCTTTCCAACCGGGATGGCAGGGTCTCCTTCTTATGGCGGGATTATGCCGACGATAACCGTCAAAAGACCATGACGCTTAAGACAGATGAATTTATCAGAAGGTTCCTTCTTCACGTATTACCCGAACGCTATGTGCGGATACGCCACGTCGGTCTCCTGGCAAACAGAAACCGCCAAGATAATATCGCATTATGCCATACGATGATGGGTGGTGTTAAAAAGGCAACAAAAGAAAAGAGGCGGGAAACCTGGCAGGAGCAGTTGCTCAGAATTACCGGAATCGATGTCACGGTCTGTCCCTTCTGCCAGAAAGGCAAAATGTGCAGAATAGAACGGCTACTTCCCGTCAGGTGCAACAGTCCGCCGGAGTTACTCAGATGAGGTTCACGCACAATGTAAAAATCATATCTTCGGTTTCCTGCGAAAAAAATACTCCTTTTCGCCTTGGTGTCCTATTGTCCAAAATCAAATCTACGCTCAGAAGCTTATCAAGAAGCGCTCAATCTATAACGTTCCCGGCTCACATTACGGATCAGGTTCAACTCAAAACAGACATCCGTCATCGTGTTCTATCTGTCAGGCAGTACAAAAGCAGCGCAAACACCCCATTGAAACCCCATAGCTCACGACACGCGGCTTAGTTCTTCAAGCGTCAATCCAAAATTGAACCAACTCCTCGAACCTCATCGCACTCCTTCGCTTTATCAACTTTGGATTGACGCTTATTCGAAAGGTACAACATTAAATTGAGGGGCTGGCTATCCCAGCCCCTCTCGAATGTAAGGTTATGGATTTGCTTATATGGACTGTATATTCAAAACCTCTGCACCAAACACAATCTCAAAAACGCTGTCAACAAGGAAAGCAAGCACTATCCTTCTTTCATTTTCCGCTTTCAGGGGCACCATCTACTCCGAACGTATAAAACATATTTCTATAAGCAATAGCATACTCTCCCGGTTCCAGTGGTTGTTTGGGCTTAAAGCGCCAAGACTTTCTTGTTGCCTCGGCTCGACTTGCATCTTGAATTTGTTGAAACTCCAAGGGAATAACTTCATCCAGTGGAAATGCGGGGTTACCACCTTGGTCATAAACGATTGCGGCAACCCGCTTAGCGGAATGGAGATCTGTGCTCTTTTCGAGTTTTAAGAGGAAAATGTTATTTTGCGGGGCATGCTGTGCCTCCATTGACTGTTCGAATATAGGGGACGGGCTGTCAACTCTCATAGATGCGTTCAATGGACGGAAATCGGCATACCGTTTGGGGGTAAATGTGAATAAACTGCTAATAGCATTCCGTATCGTTAGACTTTCAGCAACCAAGTCAATATTTTTCCCATCCTGTATTAATAAAATACGCGCATCAGATAGGAAGTTGTCCTTTTTACTATCCGCTACCGGTTGGCTTATTGGTGCTGTTTGTGGTTTAAATGCCACCTTGAAAATCACTGCTATGAGCGCATCACTTGATCCCGCCGCTCTTAATTTAGCAATCGCTTCCGCCGATGTATCAACATTAACAGTAGAAGACTCAATTATGGTAATAATAGTTTTTTCAGGAAGTTTTGCGCCAAGCATTTCGATGATGTCTGAATTTCCTAAATCCTTTGCAAGTACTGAAAATGCTGGCATCAACAATAGTAGCACGACTAGCGCTATGATTATTTTCCTCGGTATCCAATAGACCTTTTTTTCATTACCCATCAAATTATTATGAATATAGCTCATAGACTCCCTCCTTTTGTTTTTGGCTGTGGCCGATTTCTTTTGATATTTCTGTTGTCAGTTCGTTTTCATCAATACAAAAATGAAAATAGCAATCCACCCTGCAGCGAAGATCAACGCGAGTACTATCCATGGCGTAACGTATATAGAGTACATTTTCTTGTCGATAGGTTCACAGCCAATCACTCCAGGGCCAATGTACGTTTTCGGTTTGTTGCTGTTGCTGTGCCACCAAAACAGAAGTCTCCGTATCGCGTGAGATGCAAAGATAAGTGCCAGAGCGTTCAGGAACGATGCTGAAACACCAAGAAGAGAAATGATAATCAAGAGAAACTTGACGCCTGCTTTGTCCCACGCAAAACTTAACGCCGCAAAAAGCAGTCCGTTGAATGCAGCCATCCAGAGCATGCGCTGGTTCGTCAGCTCATTTTCACTTGTGATCATTTCTCTGACAATCGCTTCATACTGCTCTGCAACGTTATCGGTTGAAGGGGTAGACATCGCAATTCCTCTTTATTGCTTCTTAAAAGTTCGTTTTAGTTAACTTAAAAAATAAATTTATATAGCGAAAATTAGAACTTAATTCTAAAAAACCCTTATACCCCGCCGCAAGTCATATGCGACGGGGTATTTCATTCTTTACCCCATGATGTATTTACCCTAATCAAATATTGTCCTCCTACGGGGGAGTAATCCGCCCGATCCGATTGCCGTTATATTCCGTGAACCATAGGTTGCCATCTGGGCCGGTCGTGATGCCATAAGGAGCTGCACCAGCGGAGATGCCGGCGCTAAACTCGGTGATAATCCCAGCCGGGGTAATCCGTCCGATCCGGTTGCCGTTATATTCCGTGAACCAAAGGTTGCCATCGGGGCCGGTCGTGATGCCAGTAGGAGCTGCACCAGCGGTGATGCCGACGCTAAACTCGGTGATAATTCCAGCCGGGGTAATCCGTCCGATCCGGTTGCCGCTAAATTCCGTGAACCAAAGGTTGCCATCGGGGCCGGTCGTGATGGCTTGAGGACCCGCGCCGGGAGATATTCCTGCGCTGAACTCGGTTACCACTCCGGCTGGAGTGATTCGCCCGATCTGGTTGCCGTTATATTCCGTGAACCAAAGGTTGCCATCGGGGCCGGTCGTGATGCCAGTAGGGCCCCAGACCGTGATGCCGGCGCTAAACTCCGTGACCACGCCGACCGGGGTAATCCGCCCGATCTGGGCGATCATACCAGGCCAATTTTCCGTGAACCAAAGGTTGCCATCAGGGCCGGTCGTAATGCTCAGAGGATACGCGCCAGCGGAGATGCCAGTACTGAACTCGGTGACCACGCCGACCGGGGTAATCCGCCCGATCCGGATGATGTAATATTCCGTGAACCAAAGGTTGCCATCGGAGCCGGTCGTGATGCCAGTAGGGTGTGCGCCGGCGGAGATGCCAGTACTGAACTCGGTGACCACGCCGGTCGGAGTGATCCGCCCGATCCGGTTGCCTAACTCTTCCGTGAACCAAAGGTTGCCATCGGGGCCGGCCGTAATGGAATTGGGGGACGCGCCGGCGGTGATGCCAGCACTGAACTCGGTGACGGTACCGCTGCTTACTGCTGTTGCTACAAAATTCGGAACAATGATATTCGCTCCGCTTACATTTGCCGTTCGGTTGACCGGGTTGAACGTATAGCCAGTCATGGAGGGAGTTACTGTATATGATCCATTTTGGGCTCCGGTAAAGGTGTAATTCCCATTTGAATCTGTCGTAGTTGATATTGAAAATGCACTTGCAAGAAACACAGTCACTCCTGACAATCCTGTACCATTTAATAACACTTGTCCAGAAATGGTAAGCGTTGTTGCGACACTACTTCCACTAGAAGGGGTTGTTATACAGACACTGTCACTGTGGAGTGACTCACTTCCGGAGGAGTCATAGTCCGAAATTAAATAGCAATACTGTGTCGAAGATTGCAGATTAGTATCAATTGCAGCGGTCTGGCTCGTAGACTGTAATTTTGAATATACTCCAGCAGAAGTAATCCGATAGACATTATATCCAATAACTCTGCTATCAGTAGAAGCATTCCAGGAAAGGTTTATTTGTGTAGGAGAAGATAATAATGTCAAACCACTGGGCACTGGTAAAGGATTTTGATTATTTGAAAGAAAATCAGTAATGGCCAAGGGACAATCCATCAGCCCCTGAACATCCATAGACACCAAATCAACACCACAACTCGTTACATCGGAAAAAGTAGAAATCGTGTTTAATGTTTCATTACCTGTAACCAAATCAACTGCTCCTACAATGGCTGAACCACAAGTGAGAACAAGTGGAATAGCTAGTCCCCCTGTTGTGACATACGTTGCACAAGATGCTAAACCGACAACTTCACCCGCATATTGTATTAGAAATGTATCTAAATTTTGTGTAGAGCTACTTTTTATACTTCGCGTGGAACTACTTTTTATATTTGGTGATGCACTGGATAATGAGCCGGATATTGTACTCCAGAGGCTCTGAACTTGAGATAAAGTTGAACTGTTAAAAGTAACCTGTGATGGACCCGATATCAATACATTATTGTTGTAAATACTTACTTGTGCAGATGTCGCAGTGTAGTTTGAAAATATCATCTTATTACCGAAAGAATCCGTAATCGATATTGGCAGCCCAGAAGAAGAGTCAATTACAAAATAAAATTGCCCATTTTTTGAGCTTGAATATCCTACCCCATTTATGGAGGTTGGATTTCCAGACGAATCTTTGTTGCCAACAAGTATTAGTGACTCTGAACCATCACTTTCGGCTGCCCCTAAAACTACTGGTGTTGATGGAGCTGTAATTTGTGCATAGTTAACAATCGATGAACTTGATGAGGCTGGAGTATCTCCACTTTTGCTACTGCAAGCTATAATCGCCAAAAGAAATATTGCCACCATGACCGCAAATAATTTTTTCATTTCCTTCTCCCCTTGCAAATAAAAAAATAACCCATGCATCCGCTAGAGACACATGGGTTTTATGATCGATGTATTAATATAAAAAAGTTTTGAAAAGTTTAAATCTGTCTGTCTGTCTGTCTGTGCATGCTGTATGCCATCATTTGTTGATGCAATCCTTTTTCAGATTTTTAATGCAGACATCTATGTTCTTGATGGAAAAGTAATTATCGTAAGTTTAAGTAAATGTCAAAGAAAAATAATTGTTGTTTCATTCGCCTGCCAAATCGTTATCATATATTTTATAATTTCCTAAATTTTATTTATTCCCGTTTGAAAGGTTGTATGAACAGGCAGAATTAGAAAAACAACATTACAGGAAGAAGTCCACATTTTTCTTGAGTGGAAAAAGAAACTCTCAGTCCTTGCATATTTCTACCCGTTATTAATGATCTGTTCCGGTGGTTGAAATTGGTGATTTGCAATTGAGACAGCGTGAAAAAGTGATTTGATCAACAAGCCGAGGCTAGCAATTCCATTATATTCCATTGCCATCTGGTTATGTGGAACTTTATGCGACTAATAGAATATAGAGAAAAAATAAATCAATATATTAGACTTCTATTTTCAGGAGAAAGAAGGCATGTTCATGAAAAATCATAAATGCTCATTAACAGGAAGCTATACGCCAGTTTGAGAGAGCGGAAACCACCAATTCGTCCGTCGAATCTTTCAACTATTTAACTTCTGATTCTCAATTATTTTTGTTTCTGTTGTATATAACTCTAATTTCCATGTGGTTCTTCTTTCTCAGCCTGCGCGGCACGGTGCCTGGCGAGCAGACCTTTTCATCTAGAGTTTGGACTAATTAATCGTAGACATATATTTTACGAAGGTCACCAAGAATCGAGTCCAGACCCTGACCTTTGATTCCCAAGTTTTTGAGGTCCACCTCTTCAGATACCAGCGCATCCAGAAAAGATCCCATATCATCGTGGATCTCTTTCGGGATGTCGGTTTTAAAAGCTGGATCGATCAGACGATAAAGTCGGAATACATCGTTCTTATGTTTGGTGATGGATTTTGCGTCGACGGCCTCTCCTGCTTTTTTTCGCCCGGTGAGATCAAGCCATGCCCGCGCCTTGAGCGGAATAAGGTGTTCCGGACCGACGATGGGTATGTCTTCTATTGTTCTTTTTCCGGAATGCAGAAAGGCATAGTAAGCATCATTCAAGAGTATAGCAGACAGACTTGAGATGTCTTCATCGACCGGGATGGGTGTCAGGTGAGCACCTTCAGCCAAGTCAAACATGTCCGGCTTTCTTGAAAACAACTCCAGCATGAAAGGGAATTCGTTGTTTTCAGGCTTCAGAAAGCGATAGTATCGCCTCTTTCCGGTTGCGCTCTGTTGAATTTGATACTTACCGGCCCGGACGAAAGCCCAGAAAGCACGTACGAATGCGGCATCGAGCACTTCCACGCTCAAGACGATATCCAGATCCTTCGTGGCGCGAAACTCCAGCCCCGCTTCTTCCATCAGAATGTCGCAGGCGGCACCCCCAATCAGTACATACTGGGTGGCATGAGCGCTAAATTGTTCCCGGAACTTGGCAAGACCCCTTACCATTCCATGCCTCCCAGAAGCGCGTCGAGAGCGGACTGAACCCGTTCATCAGTGCTATTCTTCAAAGAAAGATAGAGCGAAAGGCGGTCCACTTTTTCCTCATGAGCGAAAAGGTGTGGGGCGTATTTCCATAGTTCTATTTCGAAGCTCCCCGGCTCGGGCAATGTCAGTTTGGAAATCTTGTCATGTTGCATCCGCAAATTCCACTCGTCAGTCGAAAACGCAAAAATCGGAATCTTCGGCTCCGCCAGCATGGTGTACTTTGCCAGAGCACTCTCCCCGGCCAGGCTGCCCTTTCCCGTTTGCATGGATGAAGCAACATATAGACGTTTCCGTACCGGGGTATTCAGATAGGGCAACACCTTTTCCCAAAGAGGCTTTCCCGTTTCCGCAAAGCTAAGATGCCGTTCTTTCCCCAGCATGGAATGCTCCCCAATACCGGATGTTTCCAGTTCATCAAAGGCCCGGGTCATGGTCATGGGCGAATATCCCAGGCTGTGGGCGATTTTGGCAGGCGTCAGTGTGTCGATCTCTTTTTGCCATAGGACATGCAGGATCAATGTCTGGGTGGAGGGACTGAAAACGGGTCTCTTTTCCTGTAATCGTTTCAAGTGCTCACGTAGATCAATGCCCAACATGGGCAGGTACATCTGATTGCCCGGAACGATGAAAGAGACTTTCTGCTCGATCAGGCGCTTGCGGTTGTATGAGGTGACCGTACGACGCACATACACGATATTGGTATCGTACCGTACTTTAACTTGGTCCATGTGTTTGCGAATGACCGCGGGTGGCTGCTCCGCCTCTCCGGTATCAGCCATCAATAAACATTCGATTCCAAGAATATCCATTGTAAAGAAACGGTAGCGCTCGCGGAGGTATTGGGGTAGCCCATTGCTTTTATCCCAAAGATGGGGCGTAACCATGATGCCGATGGTTTCCCGAAGGTACTGTTCCAACTGACGAATGAGTTTCTTCATGGATCGTCACCAACCTTTTTTATGAACACTAACATAATACATGTTATCGTGCATTTCAAGTGTTTTTTGCACTCGTTTTAGGGCACTCTTCTTTTTTCAAGTTAAGAGTCGTCTTGAAATCCTTTGTATCAATGAAAGATGGCCAAGTTTAAATAGTTGTGCTTAAATTTTCTACTTACGTTCAGCATGATTATTCATCATGGATTTAATTTCTGACCTTTTATTTATTTGGAATTTCCATCGGTCTGGATTTCATATCTCAAACCCCCAAATTTCGATGAAAAAACATCAATGATTTCAATATATAAAGTGTACGAAAAATGCGTGGTGTGTATGTTTGTATGGTCATTTGTACACCCCCGCATATTTCTTAACTGCCGCACTACTGTCCGGAATAATCGACAATTAAGATTTGTAAAAGGTTAACATATTTCACGAAAGATGCAATTTATGTTTGTCTTCGACTTGAAAACACATAGCGGAATCTGTAAACCTTCCCGAAGAATATTTCAGGGAAGGAGTGCTCATGTATACAGGCCCGCTTATATTTACCCAAGTCATGGACTTCATGCCGTTGAAAACCTTTCAGCGCTGCGTGGAGAAGTACCAAGGCAACTTCAGCGTCAAAAATTTCACTTGTCTGGATCAGTTCCGCATTATGGCTTTCGCGCAACTGACTTATCGGGAGAGCCTTCGGGACATCGAAGCCTGCCTGCGGGCACAGAGCAACAAACTCTATCACATGGGCATTCGCAGCAAGGTTTCACGCAGCACCCTGGCGGAAGCGAACGAGATGCGGGACTGGCGTATCTACGCCGATTTTGCCCATCATCTGATCGGTATCGCCAGGAAACTCTACCAGAAGGAACCGTTGGCCGTGGAACTCAAGAACACTGTTTACGCCTTGGATGCCACAACGATCGATCTGTGCCTGTCCATTTTTCCCTGGGCACGCTTCCGGACAGCAAAGGGGGCCGTCCGACTTCATGCCCTGCTGGATCTGCGGGGCAATATCCCGAGCTTCATCCACATCTCCGATGGAAAATGCCACGAGGTCAACGTTCTGGATTGGGTTCCTCTGGAAGCCGGGGCTTTCTACATTATGGATCGTGGCTACACGGATTTCTCCAGACTCTATGCCGTTACCAAAGCCTCCGCTTTCTTCGTGATCCGATCCAAGTCCAATCTCAAGAGCCGCAGGCTTTATTCCCATCCAGTGGACAAATCCACAGGGGTTGTGTGCGATCAATCCATTCTACTGACCGTTGTGAAGTCAGCCGGGGATTATCCCGACAAACTCCGCCGGGTGAGATATTACGATGCCGAAACCAACAAAACCCTGATGTTTCTGACCAACAACTTTCTGCTGCCTGCCATCACCATCGCCCAACTCTACAAGCAACGATGGCAGGTGGAACTCTTCTTCAAATGGATCAAGCAGCATCTGCGCATCAAGAGCTTTTACGGCACTTCGGAGAACGCGGTGAAGACCCAAATCTGGATTGCTATTTCTGTCTATCTGATTGTGGCGATCATCAAAAAACGGTTGAATCTCCAAGAAAGTCTCTACACAATATTACAGGTTTTAAGTATCTCCCTATTTGAAAGAGTGTCCATGTTTCAGCTACTTACATTTTATGATTACACAAGTGACATGGATAAAAACAGTAACCAGCTGAACTTATTCACGGATTATTCCGGACAGTAGTGCTGCCGGAAGTATGCTCTTTATACTTTAATGCCCTTAGCATGGCGTTAAACTGCTCATTAAGCATTCCAATACACCTCTGCCGGCAAGGCCGACACGGAATATTTAACCTTCGTGATTCAGACAACCTTCGGTTTTATAGCCGGTAATACACTTGTGGTTATTTTTATTTAAGCCTGTTCACTTCCCTACTATACTTGAGGGTACCGAGTTCTTTAACTTAGCATTTATTGAATGCAAAATGCGGACGAAATTATTTCTTTCTGGGTAATATATCACCTTCAGCAAGCCAAATAGCAGATACACCAAGAGCTTTAGCAAGATCAGATATTTCTTTAGCGGTTGGTATACAACCATTTATAATTTCATTAAGTCGTTCTTTTTTTAATGGGAGAGATACTTTTGAATTTTTAATTTCATTTTTTAAACGATTTGAAAATCCGAGGTCGATTTTCAGGGGGCGAGTTTTGGGAGGGCTGAAAATGGAGCCCGTACCTTCGATAGCAATTTTGGTTCCTTCGATGGGAATCTTTCCCTGAAAAGACAGTCCACTTCCAAACAATAGCCAAGATGAATTGATGTCATAGGTTTTACAAATTTGAGATATGATATCTGAGTCAGGATGAGATAATTCGTCTTCGTACCGAAGCAAAGTATTACGGTGGATACCAAGCTCTTCAGCAAATACAATTTGGCTTTTGTCGCCTCGTACGATTTTTATTCGTTGACCAATGCCTTTTGTTTCATTCATAAAAAGTACCAAAATAAAGATTTGACATGCACAAATAATTGTGCAATAGTGATTGCAATATTTAGTATCGTTTAAAACAAAAAATGGGAAAAAGCAATTATTTTAAATAGGCTCTGATTTGGCGCAGATATAAAGATATCGTAATTTTTTTATTTTTATTGAAACTGTGTTTCGTATTTTTCCTTGGATACAAAATTATGAAGCGTCTGTGATTATCCAAGTGGTTCCATTTTGAGGTTAGTTATCTTTTTTGTTTCGGAGTATAAGAATTGAGCTTTTTTGCCGGATGTGATAATTTGCCCTGTAATCACAAAGGGGGTAATTATATGGGAGGGCATGTTTATTATCACGCTCCAGCTAAACGGTGTTATGTTTCAATTCCTTTTAGGGGTGTTCAAGAGAAATTTTGGGAATACAAGGGCGAACCTATATGGGATAAGAGAACAGGGCGTAAGTTTTTATCCATCATGCAAGCAGAAATAGATAAAGGCACATTTGACCCTAGAACATATCGCCCAAATTCTCCTCTATCCGTAAAAGAGTTTTCCAAAATCTGGCTCGATTCCACCGGTGCCGGGAATAACACAAAGAAGCTTTACCGAAACGCTATAAGTAAAGTCATGGACTACTTCGGCGAAGATCAGGATATTCGGGATTTTACACACTCAAAACTTCTATTATTTAAACAATCATTAAATCTATCCGAAGCAGCAAAATATAACGTCTTAACAGCTTTGAAAACAATGCTTCGTTTTCATAAAAAAGATGTGCCTACTTTTATTATGCCTGAATTCCCTGCCCTAACAAAACCTGAACCGGAAACAACTGAATATCTGACATTCGAAGAACAACAAAACATCCTGGCAGTAATACCCGAAAGGCATCGTTCTATATTTATCATTATGATGGAATATGGTTGCAGACCGCAAGAAGCAACGGCTCTAATGCGTGATTGCATCATTAAAGATAAAATCATTTTTCGAAGATCGCATAGCGAATACGAACTAAGGGAAACGACAAAGACTGGATGTAAAGGTATCAGGATTGAGGATT
>CAWKNI010000003.1:0-186880 GCA_963851005.1 uncultured delta proteobacterium | reverse complement strand
ATAAGCATAACTTTGAAATCCTCAATAAAATCTTAATCGAGCCCGGTATGTTTTACTCATCGACATTTTACCGGCCGATTATCGACATTACACCGGCTGGCTATCGACATTATACCGGCCAGGTATCGACATTTCACCGGTCAGGTATCGACATTTCACCGGCTAAACCATTTGTAAATGGATGAAATAGAAAAGTTATTGCTCCGGTAAACGTTAATTAAATAAACGTGTAAAAAACGTTTAAAGAGATCGGTTACAAAAAAATATGCAAAAGGATTTAGAAAAAAATAAATCTGTATGTCCCAAAAGCAAGTATGAGCTTACTTTATGCGAGTTTCCTATTTTTCTGTTATCCAAAAAGATTCCCTGCGGAATTAAATCCATTGATTATGAGGATACCATCGTTGATCAAAATGGAAAAACAATCAGACGCGAATGGAAAGTATTTCCGGACTCCAAGCTCGGATTTGGTACATCCAGCACCCTATTAACATTTTTTGATTTAATGCAGATTTGGGCCGAATCCAATTTTAACCATCAATATATCGAGTTCGGTTCAGTTTATAATTTGCTAAAAAGACGGGGAAATAATTTCGGCAAGAATCATTATGCTCAGATAATAAATGATCTTTATTGTTTGCTGGGAATTAAATTTACCGCCAAAAACGCATATTGGGATAATGAATTAAAGGGATATGTCGATATTATTTTGTTTAGATTGTTTGATCATTTGGACATTATTAAATGCGATTGTAAAAACAAAAATGTTTCACTCTTTGCCAGAATAAAAGTGTCCGACTTTCTTTATAACAGCATACAAAAAAATAGTCTTTTGACTGTAGATTTCAATAGTGATTTTTTCCATTCCCTAACGCCCATGGGACAGCGCTTTGCCCTTTATTTATCCAAAGTATTTCGTACCCAGCCAATCCATCGAAGAGATCTCAGTGAATTTGCCAGACAAATACCAATAATCGCTAAAAAGAGAAAACATATTAAAGAAACGATCATGCAAACTTGCGATAATTTGATTAAAAATGGTTTCCAATTGTTGAGTGATTATAATTTTACTTTATCTGCCGACAGGCAAACTGAATTAATAGTTTTTCACCGTGCCGGCTCACCGGCTGTCAATAAATTTAATGTTCATTCCAAAAAACAAAAATTTAAAAAAGAAGAGTTCAGAATCGATTGCCTGACTGAAGATATTCTCGATATCTGCCAGGATCACAAGAGCAAAAACTTTTATCAAAGAGTCGCCGATCTAATGCCGGACGAAGATATTTATCAGGCCATTTCCGAAGTCAAGGAGGTACGTGATTCGGGTCATGTTAAAAAAAGTCTCGGCGCTGTTTTTACGAGCAGGATTTTAAAATTTGCCGAGCAGAGAGGAATTATTCTCCGGTAGGATTTAGCACAATTTGATGGTGCAGTGCTTAATGGAAGAGTACACGGGTTTGCTACAGGAGACCCTACGCAGAAAAATTCTGCCACAATTTAAAAGCGGGAAAGAAAAATGGCCATTAGTACCTGATATGATTAAATATTAAGCTTTAAATATTATTTAAAGCAGCAAAGAAAAAACAAGACAATTTATTAATGATAACATGCGCATATGTGGTTTAAACGTAAAAGAGGTTTTTAGAGCTGAATAAACGGTGATCCAAGAGCAAAAATTGATTAAATACATGATATTATTAAATATTAAGTTTTAATAATTATTTAATAACCATTTAAAGCAGCAGGCAAAAAACAGGGTAATTTTACAATAAAAACATATTCATAAGGGGTTTAAACATGGGAGAAATTGTTGGAGCTAAGATAATCGGTGAGCTAAGAGCGAGAATGGATAAAGAAGCAGAAGATAAAAAATGTTCGCTGTCGGAATTAATCCGGCAAAAAATAATATTTGCTTATGAACAGGAAGACAAAGAAAAAACGATCATAGATTTACAAAAAATGGATGGCAATATTAAATCATTAATAAATTTACTTATCATGAATTCCGCTTTTATAGCCGAATATATTCGTCAAGAAAAAGGCGTAGATTCCTGGATGGAGATTTTCAATAACGCGAAAGAAATTTTAGACAATTATAAAAAAACAGGAAAGCTTGCCATGTAAAATCATAAAGTCAATTATGAATGATGATCATATAAAAAAGTATTCAAAGAATTTGAAACATGGATTAGTTTTTTTCAAAGCAAAGAATCGACTTTTTGTATCTATTATCTTTTTTCGTTCCTCACATATCTCGACAAATGAAAAGAAAATAGATTGATCTCTTCGGTTTCAAGCTGAGACTTACTTTTGGATATAAAGACAGGAAGAGCTTTCGGATTTAAAACCCATACGTCACTATTTTTTGCTTCCACCGTTGGCTGTACAAACCAACCTGGGAAAACAATAACAGGTCTTGGATTGCATTCTTTTCCTGTTGATTCCTTAAGAAGTTCTTTTAGCCAATTGCATGCGGCTTTAACCTGAACCACTGGGTTTCTGCTCGCTTCTTTTCCATTAACAAGAACATTTTCCCCATCATAAGTTACAATCGGTTGACCTTTATCTGGCTTACTAAAAGTTTTTGTTTCTATGACATATATACCGCTTTTATGTATCACCACATGATCTAAATTAAAACCGTTACCAAGTATATCATGAAATACCTTTGCTCCATTCTCGCGGAGAAGCTCAAGATATTGACCTACAGCTATTTCTCCATCTCTGCCGAGTCTAAGAGCTCTAAGTTTTTTCCTCAAAATAGCAACTCTTATCACGGCGTAAAGCACCGCAATAATAGCTATGACGGTCATCGGAATTGGTATAGGTGGACTATTTGTAGCTGACTTATACCACTCCATAACGGCTAATAAGACCATGAAAAGAGCAAGAATTACGGGACTGAGTTGATCGAAAAGATATTCGTGAATATATTCATCTCCCGACTGACCAGGATTGCGAAGTGGATTGTCTTTTAGAGGTGATTTCATTTTTTATTTACTAAGCTCAACATAAAGATCACCGGCGAGAGAAACGCATCCGGCAGATTGCATTGTTAACGTCTCTATTTCAATGAGACTGTTTATTGTGAAATACCACCCGCCCTACTGAAATTCTATGTCTGTAACTATAACCTTAACTTTCTTACTCCAGTCCGATGGAGCATCATCAAGTTTGCAACCAAAACGCCTACTATAATTGGGCTTTAATGGAGTATTGTCCATCATGAATGAATTTTCTAAGACTAACACTGGATGATATGTTTTCTCAAAAATAATTTTGTCGTTTTTATCGAGGCAGTATGTTGTTATCTCAACTTCCTTGAGTGTTCTATCACCGTTATTTTTTATTTCGCCAAATACACCAACCGACCCGAGAAAGTCATTACCGAGATGAATATTTCTCACCTCAATCTTGTCGAAGTAAATTTTCTTTGCCTTATATGTCTCAATTTCTTTATCAATCCCTGCCAGTTTTCCTTGAACGGTTTCATTGTTTTTGTCTAATGAAATAGCCTCTTGATATTTTGCCTTTGCCTCCTCAAATTTCTTGTTCTTTTCCAGTTGTGTCGCCTGTTCAGAAATTTCTTTTGCCTTTTTTTGTCCCTCCCAGTTCAAAAAGACTCTCCAACCTTCCTTGTCTTTTACAAGATCGAATTTTTGTGTTGAAGTAGTCATCGGCAATGACTTGTCCTTAAGTTTTTCAACGATCATCTTTTCCATTTCTTTATTGTCTTTTTTGTCACCAAATGCTGAAGCAAACGCGACACCCATAAGGTCACCCATTGCCTTACTCAAATCAGGGTAGGTAGTTTCCACTGTTGCTTCGGCAGTACTACCATTAACATTTATATTTTTGACGTTAAATGAAATCTTGCCAGCAAATATTTTTGCATAAGGATTGTCACTAAATTCTGCCTCATATTCTTTTTGATTTTTGAAATTTTTGTCCTTTGCAGATAGAAGAGCATAAGCATCGCCATAATTGCCTTTATTATAGCTGTTTAGGTATTTCGTTAAAATATCTTTGGGGCCTGGGCCAAAAAAATTGCAAGAAGCTAGGCAAAGAATTAACAATACAGATGGAAGCATAAATTTCTTCATCTTCATTTTTTCCTTTCACTTAATGTATTAGGAGTTTTTACGGTGCGTAGCCGACGTAAAAACCTAGTTATTTAATAAGGCCTTGCTTTGGAATGGGTGAACTATAAGAGCTCCAGTCTTGTATGTCAATGAAATATTAATTACCGATTAAACTGAACTGGTATGATATGAAAAATGAAATTCGCCGGAACTTGACGCGATATCTACAAAGTTTCAAGCACTACTGCTATGTAACTGTATTTATTGTGTGCATAAAGTGACGAATAGTGTTGGTTCATGCACACAATAGATACAAATGGAGGCGTTGTGCTTGCTGATTTTATATAAATTAAACGGGGTAGGTCAATTATTACCAATTGAGAATCGGCGAACAGGTGTTCTCCATTTCACTGGCTCGGTTCACATCTTCTCCCAATTCAAATCATAGCTTGCATTCCTGCCTTTGCCAGGATTCTGTTTGATGATCCCTAGTTTTATAAGGTGATCTATCTCCCTGAAGGCTGTGGCTCTGCTGACTTTGGCAAGAGAAACATATTTTTTGGTTGTAAGTCCGCCTGTAAAACCACCCTTTCCTGAATCCAGCAACCGGTTAATGACTTTACGCTGCCGCTCCGTTAGTGAATCATCCGAATGTGATTTCCAGAATGAGGCCTTATTAAGAACTATCGCCAACATTCCTTCAGAACTCTTGATGGCCCTGCAGAAACAGCCAAGAAACCAATTTAGCCAGTCTGTAATGTCGCCATCATGCTTCTGGCAGTGTTCAAGAACATTATAGTAGGCATTCCGCTCTGCCATAATCTGAGAAGAAAGACTATAATACCGGATCGATTGCCGGTCATCCTGGGAAAGGGCCATGTCGGTCAAGGATCGGGCGATCCGGCCGTTGCCATCCTCGAATGGATGTATGGTCACAAACCAGAATTGAGCAATTGCTGCCCGTAACAATCCTTCCACATTGCCCCTGCTCACCTTCCACCATTCAAGAAACTTACCTATCTCCATGGCTATGCGCTCAGAGGGGGGAGCTTCAAAGTGAATATTTTCATGGCCGACGGGACCGGATACAACGCGCATGGGCTTATCCCCCCGCCATTTACCTACTCTGATTTTGTGGATACCCGAATAGCCAGTTGGAAAAAGTGCAGCTTGCCAGCCGAAGAGACGTTTCTGTGTAAGAGGCTCATCATGATTTTTTGTGGCATCAAGGAGAATAGATACGAGTCCGTCGATATAACGGTCCACTCTAAGTCCCGCCGAGGGGAGTCCGAGCTTTCTTGCGACCGACGATCTAACGGTCTGAACATTGAGGCTCTCTCCTTCGATTAAGGCGGTTTTTAAGGTCTCCTCCGTTAATATTTCAATTTGGGCTTGGTTTTCGAGGGTAAATCCAAGATCGGCCACTTTACTCAAGAGTTTTCCTTGCAGCAACCGGCATTCACCCAGCGCAAGAAGAATGTCTTCATTCTTCCACCTAAAGTGAGTCCAATTCGGACGCTCCCATAAATACTGAGTCATTTGTCACCTTTTATTGCTTCATATTATGAAGCGATTATATTCTTTTTTCGCTTCATGTCAAGCCAATCTTAGTTAACAAAATACTGTGAATAGTGCGTCCGGAGTTTGCAGTAGGATATGCGTTGAGTTTTGCTGAAAGGTTATCTCTTATTTATTGAACTTCAACAAAGACATTTTGACTACTTCTAATTTTTTATTGATAGGGGAATAGACCGTTCTAAAAAAATTAAAGTTACTTTTTTGATCATTAGTCAAAATTCTATCCATTAGTTGTATTATTCTAATTTGCGTATCTTCAGGTGTTCTACACCCAAATATTACTCCCATAAGATGTTTGGAGTTGTAATGTAAGAGCCTTTGCTCTTTCGTTTGCGCTCCAATGAGCCAAGAACTCTTGACAACCCTATACTCATTTTCATATCCCCAATCAGGGAATTTATGTTGGACCTTTTGGATATATCCATCCCAGTACTTTTGGGGGTAAGAATCGCAATACTTGCTTGCTAGGCTACTGACGTCCTTTCCGTAAGTAAGCCAGTTGCTTTTAAGCTTTCGCATCGATAAATGACCTAGATTCTCAAAGACATTTATTGGGGGCGGGTCGTTTTTGTACTCTACTTTATGCAGAGTCAGTTTCTCCCGTTCTTCTAGTTCTAAAATATAGTTCCCATTAATTTCATCAAATGCAAATACGAGGCAAACACCACGATGACCATGTGCATAATGACCCCACATTGACGCATGATCATTATGCTCAGAAAAGCTTGCCACATAATAATCAGATTGCATATACCTGACTGATGATTCAAGATAGTATGAAGGAAAGAAACTTATGAATTTGATGTAGTTTTCTTTTGAAACAGACAGATGCTCTGTTTCCGTCAGGTATGCATATTTCGCTATAAGAGATAAATCTTGCATTGTTTTGATACTGATATGTGAAAGAACATGTAGATGATCTCGATCAATTTTTTCAAATAATTCATTAAAGTTAACTTTTGCCGTATGCTCATGCATAATTTCAATATTTGGAAACGCATCATATCCCAAGTGTTTCTTAATTGTTTCATTAAGCAAAACCAAGAAAAACGAATTGAAACATAAGAGCAAGCAATTCAAATCGTCTTTGTGTAAAATTCGCTGATTGATTAGAATTTTGATGAGATCATTAATTTTTTCATTTTTGATAACTAGATCCCAAAAATACTCAAACAACGCGCCAGCTTCTTTAGTAAAAGCCTCTTCAGGAGTAACTTGGGTATTAACACAGGCCGCGTCAAAGACTTGAGTGTCACCAGCCACGCTTAAGTAGATGTACGAATTAAGAAGACATAAACAGTAATGTCTTATAAAATTTCGCCACACTACCTCATCCCCATCCCAATAGGCGTCCTGCATGCCATCCATAGGGTCGTTGTTTTCTTCTAAAGTAGCCAGAAATATCTCGCGGTTTTTCAACTCGTCAAGCAAGTCTTTTGTACCGCCAATTTTCAGCGGCCTATATCTAAAAAAAACGTTTTTCTCTCTCATCTTTTTTTAGCAATATTATGCAGTTCAAAAAAGTCTTTTGGCAATGTTCTGTATAAACTGGCAAGGTTGCCTGAATTTGTTCTCGACCTAAATAATTGGCCAGCCGCCGGAGGCGTTGATGGCCGCGTCAATGTTTTCCATGAGTACGATGGTTTCGGCAAGCGCCGAGACGATTTGCTGATAGTGCGTCAGATTGTCATAGGTGAGCTTGCGGCCTTTACGGTCTTTGAGCCACTTGGCGCAGACCTGATAACCGCCGACGTGAAACTCCCAAACATTTTTCGGAATGCCGTCAAAATACTGCGTGGCGTTGATCCAGACGCGCCCTCTGGCTTCACACTGCGGTTCCGTGTAGCGCACGGCCTCCACACTGTTGTCACCGGCTGCGGGATAGCTGGTAATTTTCTTTCCATGTTTTTCCATCAAGTGTAAGATAACGAGTTCATCGCCAAGCGTGCAGAGCTTGCAGAAAAGTTCCGGGTTAGATGTAAGCGGCAGACGGGGAAAATCCATTTTCAGAAATTCGGCGTAGCGGCTGCGGTAGGTTGGTGAATAAAAGACAGCATACATATAGCTAAAGATGTCTTCCGGCCCGAAGGTCTTTTTTCTATCGCCTTTGCCATCAGGAATAAATTTCATCTTTAATTTTGCGCTAAAATCTTCGATGAATTTTGGTGCAAGGTTGGGTTTGCGGCCTTTAGGTAAATTAGTGGAATCTTCAAAAAGAGAAGTTTTTTCATGGTCCGATGGATAAAGATATAAAGGATAATATTGATTACCTCCGCGTCTGAACAAATTAGTATCAGCTACATACTTACCCGCTGTAACTAAATCCCATTCAGGCTCATTTACTGCAATACCTTGTCTTCCTATAGCAATACATAAGTTATCAAAAAGAACATGTCGCAACTCTTTTTCTCTAGGCCTATCCATTACATAAGAACCGTATATGCAAAATCTATTATCAAAAGGCCTATATAAACACTTTAAAATAATTTTATTTACATCATCACACTTTGTCAGAGATTCTCGCGCTGCTTTAAGATTCCATTCTTGAGTATATTTTAAGGAATATTTTGAGTATAAAATTTCATCTTCATTTGTTTTATCAATTAAGTCAGCAATTCTATCTTTTATCTCTTTGCTATCAAATGCTATGGCAAAATCGTCTCTGTGCGTTTTAAACCCGTTTGCGCTTGAAAGAAAAATTGAGTTACTGCTCCAGGCATTTTCATATTCTGGCAATAACTTTGTATCTTGCTCTGTAAAAAGATAAAATGGTTCTGTGGGCGCTAAAGCCTTCCATGTTGTACTGCCAACATTATACTCAACGAGCCAGTTGTACTTTGACTGTCGTAAACCATAAAGATTTGCATGAAAACATCGTTTCCTGGCGTCTTTATCTTTCTTAACAAAAATGCCTATTGCTACGCCTTGCTGTATGTCGAAGACATTCTTGTCTTCTGATCCATCCGGTGATTTTTCTTTCTTCTTACTGTTACCGTGCAAGTCCAGAATATAAATATCATCAAAACTATCTATTAAATTCTGGCGCATTCTCCTAAATACCGGATTGTCTAGATAGCCATGATTGCTGATAAACGCCAATATCCCATATCCTGTCATCTCAATTCGCTCTTGAGCAAACCTGATAAATTTTACGTAGTCATCAAGAAGAACCTTTGGATTAGCTTCTTTGATACTGTCATTGGGATAATAATGTGATTGTATAGGCTCAACATATCCAGTATTCATTGAGTTGACGGAATACGGCGGATTGCCCAGCACGACCATCACCGGCGCGTCTTTTTTGATGTCGCTGGCGGCATTGGCTTCTTCAGCGATCCATTGCGTGAAAAGCGGCAGGCCGGACATGGCGTGGGCTTCTTCCAGAGTGTTTGTCAGATAAATCCGCAAACGCTCGGCTGATTTAAAATCGTAGCCTGAATCTTTGAGTTGCAGACCCAGCTTCATGTGCGCGACGGCATACGGGGCCATGAGCAGTTCAAAGCCGAAGAGCCGCGGCAGTAGATGTTGCGACACATAACTCGACCACATGCCCTTGTCGTCTTTAAAGTCATTGTAGATATGGTCAATAATGCCATAGAGAAATGTTCCAGTGCCGGTGGCCGGGTCAAGTATCTGAACTTTATGCACATCAATTTTCTTTTTGCCGGTCGGTTGATTGACTTTGATTTTTGTCGCGTCGGCAAGGCCATCCTGGAGTTTAAAGTCTGTCTTCAGAATATGATCGATGCTACGGACGATATAGGAGACAACCGGTTCCGGCGTGTAGTAAACGCCGCGTGCTTCTCGCATCTTGGGATCATAAGAGGCAAGAAAGGTTTCATAGAAGTGAACGACCGGGTCTTCCTGCCGTGTGTGCTTGCCGAAGTCTTTGAGGATAGCTTCCATATCCGTATGGTGTAAAAGTTCGGCAAGATCATCGACGGCCCAGACGATTCGCTCATCAAGGTTTACTCCGGCGATATAGTCGAACATTTTGCGCAGAAAGGGGTTGGTCTTGGGTAAATCAAATCCGGCGTTCTGACGGGTAAAACGCTCAGAACTGTCAGCGTTACAGCGGGCGGCGAAAAGGCCGTAGCAGATGGTTTGCGCGTACATGTCCGCAAACTGTTCTGGCGAAAGATCATGAATTAAAACTTTACGAAAGCCATCGAGTTGTTCATGCAGAGGATCGGGTTCGTCACCGGTTAAGTTTTCTTCATTAAAGGCCGCTTTCATGATATCTCGAATAAGTCTGGCCAGAGCCGCCATGCGGACGGCCAAGTCTTTGGGTGAATTAACGGTGGGAATGCTGGTGGTCAGAAACGCGGAAAACAATTCCTGCAAGGATTGCTCGGCATTTTTAACAGGTTTAATTTTGCCGTTCGCAACCGTCGCCAGTTGCACGGTTAAGCGATATTGCCCGCCAACATACCAGCGGAATTCAAGATAATCAGTTAAAATGAGATTGCTCAGAGATTCCCTGTATCGTTTTATCTGATCGGTGCGTTCCACTTCGGCAAGTGATTTGCCGATATCCTTGCATTCGACATAGCCAAGAGGGGTTTGTTTTTTCGTGATAATAAAATCCGGCGCGCCACACTTAACCCGGCGCGGCTCATTGGTTGCCGTGATTCCAGAGGCCATACTTTCAATCAATTCTTTCAGGGCAGGGCGATGCGTATGCTCGGTGGCATTGCCGGCAGCGTAAGCTTTTTCGATTTTTTTGAGATAGTCGGAGATAGCGGTCACTTAATCACCTGCACATTGTTTGGAAAAGATGGGTGACTATAACACAAAATGGTAAATTAGCAATATTACCAATACATTTTAAATTGCAATTTTTTATTCATACTTGCTTTAAATTAAACGGGACGGGTAAAATTATTACCAATTGAAAATTGGCGAATATTCCCATTATAGCAAGCCCCCGCAGTGTGATAGAAGCATAGACTAATCGCTCTTTTGTTGCTGAAAGAGGTCTATAGTATTGACACAAAAACATATGGATATTTGTGTCAGGTGAAGTATGGTAAAAATAATAAAAACAACGGACAATCAAATAATTAGTAGAATTTATGACCATGGTAGGGGTTGGGTTTTCACTCCAGACCATTTCAATTATCCGTCGGTTTCAAGATACCTTCAATCAGGGACAAGTGTGATTGACTTATTTCAATCCAAATATTTGTTAGCACGTATGAGTTCCGAAATTGGATCAAGCCGCTGGGCCTGAAGATTTGCCCATGTCAGCCACTTTCCTAGATCGCTCTCCTCTTCAATTTTCCCATATTTCTCGATGGCAGCAGTCTTCACATGATTAATGAAATTTTTCATTGCATCGCTTTGAGACCATGAATTTACTTGTTTTAAGAGGACATTAATTCTTTTTTCTTCTTCAGCTTTTTGACGCTGAATTTCTTCGTATAACCTTATTCGCTCAAGTCTTTCCTTTTCTTCTTTTTCCCTTGTCAATCGGTCTTGTTTTATTTCGTCTGCAGCTTTTATGAAACCAATAAATATTTCATTCAAGCGGTCTTCAATTTTCTTAGATTCTGAATCATGCAAGGATCTTCTTATAACGCCTCGTGTATAAGTGTCTATGAATAATCTTAATTTCCCTGATGGCTTATAATCATAAGTTGTGTGTGCATATAAAGAAGGGTAACGTTTGGCATCTTCAAGTTCTGATTTTGTCTTTTGATGTTCAACTTTTTCTGAAGGTTCTTCAATGCCAATTTCCAATTCTTCACCTTTAATAGATAATACTGTATTGGGATGCCTTCGTTCCTTAATGAATATTTTCATTTCTCTTTCTTCTAATTCTCTAATGATCGTATTCATAATTCTCATTGTACGAGGCAACAATGCTTTGCTCACGCGAACATTAAAGCATGATAGACCGCGATTCATTATGCGGCCAAACTTGTCAACATATCTGCTTTTTAAAAATGCTTCTGTTGTTTTTACCAATGGGTGCGGAGAATGAAGTCGTTCTGGAACGACAATTTTATTTTCCGGCAGCTTTTCAAATAACACAAGAGGATCATCTTCGTCTGCACTTTTTGATTTCACAACGTCTAATGTTCTCTTTCGGATTTCGACCACTGACTGTTTTGAATCATGGATCGGTTTAAGGATTGGCCGAGTAAGCTTAATGCCCTTCTGAACCATGGCCCAATAACCACGTCCAGGTAATGGGACTTTCATTTTCTTGCATATCTTGGCAAATCCGACATCAGACAGACCAAATTCCTTGGACCATTTTGTCACCGGTTTTGACCACACCATTTGATACAATTCCTCACGTGTCAGCTTAACAATATCGCTATCCATATTCATTGAATCCTCCCATATAAAAATATAGCGACAATACAATATGACAATGCGTAGATAGTCTATAATAAAATGAAAATAATTCCCGCCCTGCTTGAGGTTATTAATATGTAATAGCCGCTTTCAATATCTGTGATTTTTTGATGCTGAAAAAGTGTGTCTCATATTCGCTACGCTCATCATCAACACACCTATTCAGCAAAATCACAGAAATCAGCTATTACAAATTAATGCTTTATCATCCCGCCCAAGTTATTAGACGAAGGAAAATACAGACATTTTTATTTTGATTCAGTGAATAAATATCTTCTTCCCGGTTGAAGAGAAACACTGGCTGTGATATATTTTGTATACTGAAAGATAAAATTTGGGGGTATATTTGGGGGTATGCGGAAAATAGCACTAAAAAGATATATAATGATTAAGAATACTTAATTGTTCTATGCTATCCCCCTCATCCCAAAAGATCATCCAGAACAATCCAAGAAAGTCCATAAAGCCGCTAGAAATGGCGGCTTTATTATTGCTATTAGTCTAACGACGTGCTGTAAGATTTACCACAATCCGACAATTAATACTAAGTCGCAGTCAAAAGTATACCGCGGCGGCGAGGAAGAGGCGACGCAGTCGTATAGTACAATACGTCGAGGAGCCGATGACGATGCCAACAAAGGTAGACGAATGAATGCAACTTGGTATAAGGGGGTATATTCCCCGTAAAATACCCCCGGATAAGAACGAGATACCCCTGGTAAATTCACTTGACCGCGTAGAGAGGTGATTTATGCCACTTAATGAAATGAAAATCCGCATCTTAACAAAGAAACATTTCTCTTGTTGAATGACCAGTGACTTTTAAGATTACTGAATTTCTGTTGGATTTAAAGCATTGTTATCTGATTGAACATGCCTTTTTCGGTTCTCATTTATTATCTGTTCTATTTCGGCGCCGTATAATTTTAGTTTTCGCTGTGATAAATATTTTTCAGGATTTTCGGAGTTTTGCGCCAGTTCCAGCAAGTTTTTGTCCGGCAAAAACATGAATATGGCGCGGTTTTCTTCTTTCGCTCTATGGAAACGCCAAGCGTAGAGCTTTTTAAATAATTCTCTCTGCTCATCATTCAGGCAATAGTAGCCTTTGATTTTTGTGTGTCCGTGCCTGTTGATTCTTTTTTCCTGCCAATTGGCGGCGGCAATTTTAGCAAAATCTTCTCTGGCGGCGTCTTGCAAATTTTTTATTTCCAGTTCCTCGGATTGTTTTTCATAAAGCACAGGAAGATATATAACGTCTTGAACTGCGTACTCCAGTTGTTCTTCAGTCAATGGCCGGTTATCCCAGCGCGAACGTTGTATTTTTTTATTTTTGTTCAATTCCACGCCCACAAATTGTGTAATCATTCTTTCCAGCGAAAGCTGCTTAAAGCCCAGAAGAAGCGCTGCCCGATGTGTATCAAAAATATTCTTAAAATCAAATTTATAATCTCTCTTCAGAAGGCGAATATCGTTATCCGCGGCGTGAAGAATCTTAACGATTTGGTGATTACCAAAATATTTACCTAAAAAAGATAAATCAAGATCATGCAAAGGGTCAAAAACATAGGTTGTAGTGTTAGCATGAATTTGGAGGAGACAGAGTTTTTCTTTAAAAAAGCGAAATGAATCGTATTCGGTGTCGATGCTTAAAATTTTCACTCGCTTAAAATCATCGACGGCACGCTGTAATTTTTTAGGTGTATCAACCAGAAGCCATTTTGTATCCATATCGCTTAACTTAACCGATATGCGAATTTAAAGCTATAAAAATGACAAGAGAAATCCCGAGAAAAATAAGGACAAGATAATCGCAGGAAGTAAGTCTCAATTCCACTAAAGATGTGCGCTCTCCCCGCTGATAGCTCCTTGCCTCCATCGCCAGCGCCAGTTCATCCGCCCGCCGAAAAACACCGGTTAAAACAGTTAAGGTTAAGGACAAAAAAGCTTTAATTCTGATAATAAAACCAGACCGGCGCAAATGATAACCTCTTGCTTTTTGGGCCGTTTCCACCCTTTCTTTTTCAGTCAGTAAAATGGGCATAAGTCTCAGGGCCAGCATAATCATTACAGCGATATCATCAACCGGCACGCGCAGCAGTTTCAACGGCTTTAGAAAATATTTTATTGCCGCGATCATTTCAGATGGCGCGGTGGTCATCGTCAGTAAAACCGCGGCTATAATTAAACACAAAAAACGCCACACGACAAAAAATCCTTGTTGTAATCCTGTATGGGAAATAGAAATTTCCAAGAGAGGGATACTGACAAGAGTCTCACCTTCAGTGAACAAGGCATGAACTAAAAAAATCAACGCTATAAAGAATAAAAGCGGTCTTATGGCCTGCCCGATTGTCCGCAAACGTATCCCGCTTGCCAGCGCCGCAAACAATAAGGCGCTGCCTATAATAAATGCTGTCAGTGGTTTCACCCAAAGGATAAAGACATTTAAATAGATAGTGGCCGCAAGTTTTACGCGGGGATCAAGATTATAGAGGAGCGATTGGCCTTTTATAAAAGAGCCTGTGTGATACATAATCAATCTTTAATTTTGCCGGTTAAGGAACGGATTTCTTCTAAAGCGTCTTCAATGGTGACAATATCTGTGCGCACCGGGAAGCCTGATTTTTCAAGCTTAATTAACAACTCAGTAATCTGGGGGAGTTGCATTCCTATTTGCTTCATCATTCCAACTTTTCCAAAAATTTCCCGCGGGGCGCCATCCAGATAAACGCGGCCTTCATTCATAACCACAATTCTTTGTGTGAGAGCGGCTTCCGCCATGTTATGGGTAATATGAATTATCCCCACACCCTCGGAGTGAAGTTTGTTAATGATATTTATAACGCGCTTGGAAGCTGCGGGATCAAGAAAAGCTGTCGGTTCATCCAGCGCTATGTAGTGCGGTCGCATGGCTAGAACACCCGCGATGGCCACAAGTCTTTTTTCGCCGCCGGAGAGATTTTCGATATTACGGCGGGCGAGTTCAGGGATGCCAACTCTGAACAGCGCTTCGGCAACTCTCTTTTTAATTTTCGCCGTTGGCAGACGTAGGTTTTCCGGGCCGAAGGCGACGTCTTCTTCCACCGTCATGCCGACTATTTGATTATCAGGATTTTGAAAAACCATCCCCATCAGCGATCTGATATCCGTTTGATGCTTTGGATCGCATGTATTGTAACCGCCAACCGTGACCTTGCCGCTTGAAGGCATTAGCAAAGCGTTTAAATGCCGGATAAGCGTGGTTTTGCCGCAGCCGTTCGGCCCGATTAAGGCAAGATGTTCGCCTTCTTTTATTTGCAGCGATACACCGCGCAGGGCCTCAGTTCCCTCCGGCTCATAATTGTAATAAACATCTTCTAAAATAATCACTCAATAAATCCTAGCCCCGATATACGGGATAAGTGCGTTAACGAAATTATTTTCTGCTAAAAAACGCAGAAAATAATTTCTAACTTACTAAACCTTTACTCGTCCCTTGAGCCGAGAGCTAATAATGGCGGCAAGCAAAATTTTTATTATATCTCCCGGAATGAACGGCAATACACCAACAGTAAGTGCTTTGTGGAAACTCATTTTTGCAACCAAAGAAAGCTGGAGGCTCCCTAGAAAGTAGATTATCAGCATTCCAATCAACATGGAAAAGATATTCCAAAAAATGCCCGCGCTTTTTTTCATTCGATTTACCATCCCGATGATAAAAGCTGCGATAATAAAGCCCTGTAAATAACCGCCGGTGGGGCCAAAGATAACTCCGAGTCCCGCCTTGCCTCCGGCAAAAACCGGTATCCCCACAACTCCCAGCATGACATAAATAAATTGGCTCACCGCGCCTAACTGCCCACCCAAAAGTATGGCAGAGACATTTAAAAAGAATGTCTGTGCGGTGATCGGCACAGGCGGCAGAGGAATAACTATAAACGCGCCCGCGGCGGTAAGCGCTCCGAAAAGCGCTGCGTAAACTAAACCTTTAGTAGATGTTTTATCAGCAGCCATAAATATTTGCTCTTTCCAATTAATTGTAGTGACTGTTTAGCCGAAATGGAATTTTAAAGCCATAAAAATGATTTAGAGGATAACAAAATTTTTTATCAGGACACGGCAAGAGAAGATTCTTCTCTCGCCGCAATCCGGCTTATCAAAATCTCAGACAAGCAGGCTTAAAACTCAAAAGAGATGCCGCCTTTAAAGGTTCTTCCCGGCATGGGGTAATAGGTACTTGGAGCCCCTGGTCCATATGCCGGAACATTATATGAACCAAATGATGCATAGTTTACATCCCCAAGATTTTCCACTCCGAAGAAAGCCGTCATGTGTAGTTTCCTAAAAGATGACTTATACGAAAGATAAAGATTGATGAGAGTGTAGCTATCTAACTTTTCACCAGTGTTGTTGTAGTCCTGAGATAGAAAGCAATCCCCGACATAGCGCACTTCAGGACGTAACATCATATCATAGGGTAAATAAATCTCCACACCTGCATTTGCCATCCTATTGGGTACGAGCCATAACTCCTTTTTATTATAGGGTCCATCCTCATAAGTGGCTTTATGATAGGTGAAGTTACCATACAGCCGAGCGTATTTTTCCCACAAGTAGGCAAAGGAAACCTCGGCGCCGTCATGTCGTGTTTTCCCAGCATTTTGATTTTCACCTTCCCCAGGACCGGTAGAAACCCACTGGATTTCATCTTCCATGTCCATGCGGAAAAGGGTCAGGCCTATTTTCAGGTTATTCAGCGGATAGAATTCAGTGCCGACTTCAGTACTTTCACCTTTTTCTTGTTTAAGGTTGGTATTAAACAAGGTGCCTTCATTCCAGCCATTAAAACAGGCTATTTCATCGAGAAAAGGAATACGATAGACAGTCGCGTACTTAGCAAATACTTTCGACTTATTTCCCCAAAGCCAGGTCAGCCCTGCGTCATAAGCTTCGGCATTATAAACATTTTTCGTATCGGCAAAACTGTTGCCGGGGTAGGAAAAATCCGTATTTGAACCGCTGATTTCTGTCCGTTCTGACCGGTAACCGCCACTGAGAATGAGATTCTTCAATATGTTGAATTCATCTCGGATATAATATCCGAGGCTGTCTCTTTTAAGATCGGCCGTGCTTGTTTCTAAGGTTTGTTCCCGGTTGCCGTAAAAATCTTTTTTGTAAGGCTCGTCATAATAATCAACACCCATAATCACTTTATTATAAAATCCGAAGATTTCTTTGGCCAGAATATATTTTGGTGTAATGCCATATGTGTCAGCGTTGGTTTCAGAATAGGAATACCATGATGCCATATTCACTTGCATATCTTTTTTACCATACAGAAAATTGATTTCCAGTTGTCCCCATGATCCCCAGAAAGATTTAATGCCGAGATTGACGTTTGTATATTTATCCCGACCATCATCATCGGGGGTTGCAGTACTGTACAATGCCGGTGGAAAATTCTGGTATTGCCGCGGGTTTTGCTCCATCTGTTCCTTTGTCAGAGCGCCCGGCATTTGATAGTCTGTCTTATTAAACGAGACACCCAATGAAACATTCAGCAAGTCGCTGGCGGAATATCCCACGTCAAATCCGCCACCCTGCGCGGAATATTTCGAACGCTCCCGATAACCGGAGCTAAAGTTATTTTCTCCGTTCACCGCGTAATTCCATTTACCTGTAGCGCCTGTTACTCCAACCCGTTCGTCATTGAGACCATAGCTCCCCATAAGAACAGATGCGTTAAATTTCGGTTCACCTTCGCCTTTCTTGGTGATGATGTTAATCACGCCGCCAATGGCCGCATCGCCGTAAAGGACACTATCTGGTCCCCGGACAATTTCGATTCTTTCTATGTTGTTGACTGGTATCTCCATCCAGTTTATCGAAGCCATATCCGTCCGGTTTAAACGGCGGCCATCCAGCATAACCAGGGTTTTTCCGAAAGGATTATCCCCTCCGATACCGCGCATGTCGATGTATGCTTGAGAGGCATTACCGCTGTAAGTGCGAAATTGAATACTTTCGAGTTTATCCAACGCTTCAACAATAGTTGTCGCTCCTGACTTTTCGATTTCTTCGGCGGTAATGACGGTGACGTTGGCTGGAACCTTGCGGGTTTCCTGGGTGTCACGTGTGGCGGTAACAACAACTTCTTCCATCGTGACAAGCGCGTCATCATTTTTATTCTCAGCATGTAGTGTTGAAAAACTGACTAAAGAAAACAACAGGACTAAAACCCAGACTTTCTTCATGGAGCTTCTCCTTTCCCCCTCGGGATTAAAGTAAGTTGGACTCGCCATAAAGTTTCCTGGCTTGCGGCGACCTACTTTCCACTCCTTCCCGATGCTGAAGCATCAGTGGTTTGACGTGGATTTCGTTCCGCTTACAGTTGCGGGGCAGCGCCGGACTATGACCGGCTTCCTTTTTTGGCAGTCAGCTAGGTCAGTAACGTCATTCTGGGCAGTCCGCTTTGCGGATTTTGATCTATCAGAGAATCGACGTCGTAGACCTCTTTTATGTTCGCCGCGGTAATAACTTCCGCGGGTTTTCCTATAGCATAAATTTTCCCGGAATAAAGCAAAATTATCCGGTTCGCATGTTGTGCGGCCAGATTGATATCGTGCGTGACAAATATTACAGTGAGTTGTTGCGCTGCGTTCAATTGCCGCAACAAAGCTAAAAACTGAGCTTGATGTTTCAGATCCAGAAAAACGGTGCTTTCATCCAGCAACAATACTTTTGGCTCTTGAGCCAGAGCGCGGGCAATCAGGACACGTTGACGCTCTCCGGCGCTGAGTTCGTTATAACGCCGGGCGGCAAAAGTAAGTGTATCGGTTTTTTCCATCGCCTCATGAACAATCCGGTAATCTTTTTTATCCTCAAAACGATAATTACTTAAATGAGGAAATCGTCCCATAAGCACAATTTCTTCGGCGTAAAAAGGAAAAGTAACAGCAGCCTCCTGCGGCACGATAGCCACCTTGCGCGCAATTTCCTTTCGCGACCAACGGCTCGTTTCCTTGCCATCAATAAGCATTTGACCGGCATCGGGGAAAATCGTGCCGTTTATAATTTTTAAAAGAGTTGTTTTGCCGGAACCATTCGGCCCTATAATTGCCAACATTTGCGCTTTATCAATCGAAAAAGAAACACCTTCCATCACCGGTTTCGCGGCATAACTGAAATTTATATTTTCAGCGCTGATAATAGACATGGTTAACGAGCTCTTCTTTTTAAAAGAAAGATGAAGTAAGGCGCGCCGCAAAGCGCCGTGATAACTCCGACAGGCAGTTCAGCGGGCGCAAAAACAACTCTGGCGATCGTATCGGCAACAATTAAAAAGGATGCTCCAAACAAAGCCGAAACAGGCAAAAGCAAACGATGATCGGAACCGAAAACAAGTCGCATCAAGTGCGGCACCATAATGCCGACAAAGCCGATAATGCCGGCCAACGATACAGCCACGGAAATAATAAGAGACGTAATGACCAAAAGCCATTGCTTCGTTCTCTCCACATTGACGCCCAATTGCAGCGCCGTATCTTCACCCTGTACTATCAGGTTCAGTTTTCGCGCCTGCGCGTAAAGCAACACGAAACTAACGCTAAGACAGAAAACGGCCACGCAAATTTCCCTGCCCGACGCGTGCGAAAGGTCGCCCATCAGCCAGAACGTTATGCTGTGCAATTCCATGCTATTGACTATCGATAAGAAAAAGAGGATAGCTGCGGAGAAAAAAGCGTTTACGACAACACCGGAGAGTAAAAGCGAATTATCCAGAAGCGGCCCTCTGGCGCCGCCGGCAACAATAAACACTAAAAAAACTGTTGCCAGCGCTCCCAGGAAAGCCAGTAGCGGCACTCCCAGATAAAAAGAACTCGCGCCGATAACAATGCCTATTATCGCTCCCAGCGCCGAACCGCCGGATATTCCCAGAATATAGGGGTCAGCCAAAGGATTGCGCAGAATCGCCTGAAAAACAACGCCGCCCAGGGAAAGAGACGCTCCGACAATACCCGCGAAAATAATCCGCGGCAGACGCACGGAAAATAAAATTAATTCTTCCTGAGAAGTTATGGAGAAGTCTCCTGTAAGCGCCTTGGCCAAATAGCGTAACACATGACCAAAATCGATATGAACACTACCGGCCAAAAGAGAACCTGCACTAATGACCAAAAAGATTAAAATCATCAGTGCGCTGATTTGCAGTACTCGCGATAAAGAGATACGGCGGTAAATGATCGTCTTCCCCCTTTGTTTTTTATTGGCTTATATATTCTCTTTGATATGTTTTCCACCACAAAAAATCTTTCAGACATGAAATATGGCTGAAAAAGGCAAACAGAGATATCGTATCAATAAACATGTTTTCGATGTTTAATAGTAAGAATAAAAATAACATGACCGTGTGTATCAAGTTCGTAAACTATCCTGTACGCGCCAACTCGCAGAGAAAATTCACCTTTGTGATTACCTGTTAAAGCTTTTCCTTCACGGGGATTATCGGCAAGAAATTCAACTTTTTTCAAGATGCGGGCAAGGAGTTTCTTGTCCGCATAAAAGAGTTCATCAATATCAGATGCAGCTTCTTGGGCGAATTCAATATTGTATTTCATGAAAGTTTATATTTCTTCTTAATGGCGGAAAGAGAAATGGTTTTGCCGTTTCTAACTTGTTTTTTTGCCCTGACAATGGCCTCCTTCTCTTCTTTGTTGGAAAGAATGTCCAAGGTTTCAAGCAACCCGTCAAATTCATCACAACTCATTAAAACCGCTTCACTGACGCCGTTTTTAGTGATGGTAAAGCGGTCATATTTTGTTTCAACATCTCTGATAAGTGCCGATAGATTTTTTTTGGCTTCCGCCAGGGGAATTGTCCTATTCATATTGTTATCCTTGTTGTTTATACCACTTCGATTTCAAAGGATAACGCGGCGGCAAGAAAGCTGACGATCCGGCATACGCCGGACAAGCTCCGCCAACAAAGTTAACTCAAGAAAGCGAATTGGTATTAGTTGGTCATAATTATAGTCTATTTATATCGGTAATGCAACAAGAAAAAAATTATTTAGTAATACTAAATATGGTCATTCCTAATCTGCCGTCGGCAGATGAGGAATCTTTGTAAGATTCACCGGACTTATCTATCAATTATCAATCCTGACAAAATCCGTAATTTCCTTGAACAAGAAAGCGTCGGTGTGCATAGGCCAATCGTTATGCCCCGCGCCTTTGATTATCCACATGCGCTTTCTACCTTCAGGAAGAGCGTTATACAAATTGATTGCGTGCTTAATCGGCAGGATTTCATCGTGCTCCGCGCCCACTACCGAAATCATATTTTTAAAGGATTTAAGATTTTCGATGCTGTCGTATTTATCGGTCAAAACCAGTTGCACGGGAAGAAAAGGAAACAGAGACTTGGCCACGGAAGCCAGCGTGTCCCACGGCGTAATCAAGATTATTCCTGCAATAGGGACGGACGTCTGTTTAGCGATGGCGGCGGCAACACCGCAGCCTAGCGATTCACCTACAAGATAAAGCGGCTCTTTATATTGCTCAAACGCGAAGCGAACAGCTTCCAATCCGGCGGCGACAAACGGTTTCTCTCCGACTTTACCGGGGCGGCCTCCGTATTTCGGATATTCGGCAAGGATTACCCGGAAACCAAGTTTCATAAAAGGTTCTAAATAAAAGCCTCTGTCGGCAGCCGTGCCGCCGTTGCCGTGAAAAAGAACAATCGTGCCATTAGGCGCGGGCGCATCATGGGCGGCGATCAACCCCTGATAATCCGCAGACGTCGCCTGCCAGAGCTTCATATTTTCATATTCCAGCATTCGAGCAGAAGGTTTCTCCGCACTGGGAAAATAAAGAAATCTGTTCTGCATATTACAACCTCCCAAAAACATAGTAGCGAAGAAAAGCAATAAAATAATGTTTATTTTCTGTTTCATTCACATGAAATCTAGTTAGTTTTTGCCTGTTAGATTATTTTAGCATTATTTGTCATTAAGCTGCATTACTTACAATAACATAATTTATAAACGCGGAACAGCTGATCAGCATAAAACGGGCATCTGCACTGGTCAAATTACTTTCTTCCATTAATGCATGCCTTATACCGTCAGCATCATTTGTATATCCATATAATGACAGAAAAGCTGATTTTAAAGCGGGATGCATTATCTTTTTCTTCTCAAGAAATTTTAATGCTGCACCTAAAGTTGCTTTTTCATCGTTACCAATCTTTTTGCAAAGAGCTTCGACTGCTGAAATTGATTCTTTAATTGAATTTCTATAATCTGGATTTTTTCTATTGCTCAATAAATCAATTGCACGACTTAAATGCTGCTTAACTCCATAATAAAGTGTTGACTTTTCAATTGCATTTTCAATTTCACAAATTTCCTCCGAAGAACTTATTTCAATAATTTTGCCATCAACAAAGCGGTATCCAGAATTTTCCATCTCAAAGAAAATGTTGCAAATTTTAGTAAAATCTTCTCGTTCTGAATCTGATCCATAAGAGGATATGAATTCTATAAAATCATATACTTCATGCCACTTTGCGTTAAAAAAATATTCCCGCAATATTCCAAACCCACCATTATAGTCGTAAAAACGTTGTGGAATTGTATCAATTGGTTTCTTGAAATAGTAAACCCAAAGACTTTTAAAGAGAGATTCTAGATTACTTCCCGAAATGTAATCTGTTCGTTGACCAACAAAATCATATTTATTTTTATCAAATTTATCCCAATAGCAAGTGGTGAGTATGCTCCATAAAGAATTTCGTAAATCATCATCAATTGCATCTATCTGAATCACTTTTTTAATGGGAGTAATTCCAAGTCTCTGTGAAAATTTCATACAATTCTCCTTTTGATATATTACAATATGTATGAACTTCAATTTTTTGATTATTTCGTAAAAAGCGTAACAAATCTTATTTTTTTGTAAAGAAGAAAATAATAGTTTTTTCTGGATTCCGGCCTTCGAAACTGTGTCGTAATTGTTTTTTGCACACATAGTTATAAGCTCGTATGCTAGGTGGCAATTTCTTTCGTCATGCCGGACGTGATCCGGCATCCAGTTTTTCTGTTCTTTATTTTTGGAATCGCATATTGACATATTATTAATATTTGTGCTTTTATCATAAAAATCCTTTAAAGTTTTCCATAAATGGGGACGGTTCTATTTTAGTTAGAAAATCACGAGGATGAACCTCTAAGCAAGTTGCATGTGCAGTCCCACTTAGCTTCGCACGTGGGATAATTCAACTTACAGATATTACTGCGCTGTGCTTGTAATATCTGAGTTTCATTAAAAGGAGGTATTAATATGGCGAAGAAATCTTTTCCTCTTTCCAAGGTCTATGGTTTGCTTGAGCCGGGGCCGGTTGTCATGGTTACGACCACCCGAAATAAAAAAACAAACATCATGACTATGTCATGGCACACGATGATGGAGTTTGAGCCTCCGCTGGTGGGTTGCATCATCAGCAATCGGAACTATTCTTTCGATTTGTTGAAGGCAACCAAAGAATGCGTGATTAACATTCCCACAGTGGAGATTGCTGAAAAAGTCGTGGGTTGCGGCAATACGTCAGGTGTAAAAGTAAATAAATTCGAGAAATTTGGCCTAACGCCAAAGCCTGCTTCGCAAGTCGGAGCGCCTCTCATTGAGGAGTGCTATGCAAATCTTGAATGCCGGGTTGTTGATACAAAGATGATAGCCAAGTATTGTTTTTTTATCTTAGAAGTCGTGAAAGCCTGGATTGATCCCGTGGTGAAAAACCCGCGAACGATTCATCATCTTGGAAGCGGGAACTTTATGGTTGCCGGCGAAAGGATCAAACTAAAATCAAAGATGAAATAGTAGGGGGGCGCCTAAAAATCGCCTCCGGCGGATGAAGCGAAGCCGCGCTACGGACTTATATAATTATGGTTCCTTGCAAAATGCTTAGGAGGTCTTAATGAATGCAAAATCACGAAACATCATTGCGGTAGCGTTCACCGGCATTTGGGTGAACGCGTCTGAGTTTTTTAGAAATGAGGTTCTTCTAAAAAAATATTGGGTTGACCATTATCAATCACTAGGAATGATTTTTCCCTCTGCACCAAAGAATGGAATGATTTGGCTTGCATGGGGATTTTTATTCGCCATAGCCATTTATTTAATCTCAAGAAGATTCAATTTAATACAAACGGCACTCATCAGTTGGTTTATGGCATTTGTCTTGATGTGGGTTGTCACCTGGAATCTGAACGTCCTCCCCGGCGCTATTCTTATTTATGCTGTTCCGCTGAGTTTGCTGGAAGCATTAATTGGTTCTTATATTTGCATAAAAATATCTCCAAATGAATCACGGGTATGAACCCCAGAGCAAGCTTTGGAAACAGGTTCCGCAGCAAGCTGCGGGGTATTAAACCCTCCGCTGTGCGGGATTGTTCAACTTACCAATTCCGCTACGCTTCGCTTTCGGAATTGGAGTTTCAACAATAAAGGTATCAGTCTATGGAAAATATATTTTCTTCACTGCCGGATAAATTAGAACATGAATTGCTCGAAGAATTACTTCGTCATAAAAATATAAAGATAGAAAGAATTGTTTCGCAGGGCCATACTTCTCCGGCAAATGGTTGGTATGATCAGCGGGAAAACGAGTGGGTTATTGTTCTGGAAGGCTCCGGATCAATTCTCTTCGAAAGCGGAGACGAAGTTAATCTGAAAAAGGGTGACTATGTAAATATTCCCGCGCACACCAGACACAAAGTTATTTGGACAGACCCGAATAATTTGACGATTTGGCTGGCAATTCATTATTGGTAGATTTTCATGAACAGGCTTTTTTGTAAAAAAAGTGTTTTGGGGAAATTATAATCACTTTCTTTATTTTACAATTTTAAAAAGTTCTTTTGCTTTAGGATCATCGGCAGTGCGCAGCAATTCAAAAAGAACCATTTCTGTGCTGGTTATATGCGCGCCCGCGCTTTTCATCGCGTCTATCCCGATTCGGCGGTTTTCCGGCGTGCGCGAAGAAACGGCGTCTGAAACCAAATGAACATTGTATCCGTTGGAGATGAGATCAATGGCGGTTTGATAAACGCAAACATGGCATTCAATGCCTGCAAGAACTATATGTTTGCGGCTTAATGCTTTTAGTTGCTTGATGAAATTTTGATCATCCCAGCAACTGAAATTTTCCTTGGCGATGGGCTCTATGCCTTCTAATTCCTGTAAAATTATAGGCAGGGTTTTGCCTAGTTTTTGCGGAATTTGCTCAGTGAGGATGATCGGTATATCTAACGCTTTTATACCCTTAATAAGCTTTACGTTGTTGATAAAAAGATTTTCCTTATCGTACATTGCCTGGGCAAGATTGCCCTGAATGTCAATAATGATTAGTGCTGCGTTGGTGCGGTTGAACATTTATAATTGGCTCCTTGGTTTCTTTTATTACCCGGATAAACGATTTCCCAGCAGTAAGCCGCCGTCAATCACAATTTCAGTTCCCGTGGTATAGTTGGAGGCAGCGGATGCCAGGTAGAGCGCGGCTCCAGCAATTTCATCGGGATTGCCGATGCGGCCGGAGGGCAGCATCTTTTCCACGGCTTCTTTCGCTTTTTGAGCTTCTTCCGGAGGCAGATGTCCCCAGTGGGAATTCATCATCTTGGTGTTGATTGGTCCCGGAGCAATCGTGTTTACCTGAATATTAAAGGAGTTGAGCTCGTTGGCAAAGGCTTTTGAGAGCATGCGCATGCCGGCCTTGGAAATGGAATAGATGCTTACACCAGGTTCGGGAATGAACCCGTCAACGGAAGCAATATTGATTATTTTTCCACCACCTTGCTTTACCATTATATTGGCCACCGCCTGGCTGACAAAATAAGCCCCTTTTAAGTTCAGGTTCATGATCGTGTCCCAGAGGCGCTCATCGGATTCCAGGACAGAACCCATTGCGGGGCTCGCGCCGGCATTATTTACCAGAATATCAATCCGGCCGAATTTTTCCATTACGGTGTTGATCATTTTTTTTATTTCATCCGTTTTGCCCAGATGAGCAGGCAATGGAAAGGCCTCGCCTCCGAAAGCTTTAATTTCGTCTGCCGTTGCTTCCAGATCCTGCGCCTTGCGGCTGGTTATGACAACCTTGGCCCCTGCCTTGGCGAACGCGAACGCGATAGCTTGTCCGATACCGCGACCGCCGCCGGTGATTAACGCCACTTTTCCCTGTAATAAAAACTGAGATGTCTCAAACATATTTGAATTCTCCTCGAGTATATTGAATATTTATACTTTTGAACAATTATCAATATGTCATTTCGACCGTAGGGAGAAATCTTATAAAATAATAATATAAAAGAAAGATTTCTCGTCGCTTTGCTCCTCGAAATGACATGCAGAGAAGTTTTTCAAAGGTCTAATCTTTATTTTTCGGTTTTCATCTTACTGCTGAAAACTTCCCTGTCTCCTCCACTCATACCGGCGTGGTACTTCACAAGCTTCTTGCGGGATTCGATATCGTATTGGGTGGTGATAGCTATCTGTTCCATAATCGGTGATCCACCGCCATGATAATTGCCGACATTCATGATACCGCCGGTTGCCGAGCAGAACACGTCTCCCAGAAATCTCCAGAAATTGGCCTGGTCTTCCACTGACATTTTCGGATTACGCTTGGTATATTTGAGAAGCTGTTCTCCTGTTTCCGGATTCTGGAAATCCTTTTCGTGGGGAAAGGTGGCGATAACACCGCCGGCAATATCGCAGATTATCTCCGCTTCGCGAAATACCGCCTCGCCCGAGAGACACCGGCCGACATTGCAGTAAATCGAATGCGGAATATAGGAGCCGGGACCGAAAGGAACAAAACCCATGCCGGGAATATATAGCTCTGGTTTGCCGAGATCGGATGCAGTGTAGCCTGCGGCATAGCCCAGTTCTATGGTCATAATGATTTCCGCCAGTTTTTCCCGGACATGGGACTCTTTATGAATATTATTAACCTCGGCTGCAAGGGCTGCCGCTCCTAAGATAACATCGCCGATGGCCGGTTTACAGCCCGAATAGGAGTGCCTGTGGAACAGGGCAAAGAGGAGTGCGCATGCCCCGCCCATCAGATTTTCACCGGCAAGAAAGACTCTTTCCCACGGCACAAAACAATTATCGAAAATCAGATAAGAATCCGTATAGCCCGGTACAAATCCGCGTTTGTAATGTTCCCGCGGCCGAAAGTTGTGAATGGTCACGATCTGTTTCATTCCATCCCAGTCTCCCGGAACTGCGAAGGCTACCGCATAATCTTTATCTTCAGGTCGCAGTGCGCGAGTGGGCAGTACCAAAATTTCATCAGCCACGGAAGCTTCTGAGATATGCAACTTGCAGCCTTCGACAATAATACCGTCCTTTAGCCTTTCTTTAATTCGCAAATATGCGGCCGGATTAGGTTGCTCCGCAGGACGCAGCATCCGGTCACCCTTTGTGTCCGTCTGGGCGCAGCATCCGATAAGATCCTCCGTCTGGAAGCGAGTAAGCCACTTCTTGAAATTTTCATGATATTGAGTGGCCCCTTTGTTTGCCTTATCCGCTTCATAAGAGACATTATAAATGGCATTTGTACCATCTATCCCCATGCATCGCTGGATGCAGCCGCCGACTTTCTGACACAACATTCTGGTCATGTCTTGTTTGTTGTGCAGGTCCTGTTTGTTCTGATGAATGTGATTGAAACGGTTGATGCGCTCGCCCGTAAGGTGGGAAATTGCCGTGCAAAGTTCCTGATTTTCCGGTTTGGCCGCTTCATCATATGTGACGCCGATGGTATTGAGACAATCCATCTGTAACTCGTCCGTCCGGTCGATCAATTTGCCGTCATAATAAATGTTACGTTTCATTTTTTTCAAGCCATTGATGTAATCTTCTTTTGTTCTCATGGTAGTACCCCTTTTTTTGTTAAAATGATTATTTCTTTTTATCTTTTGAGGATGTTCCTCCGTCTTTTTTCTGAAAAAGTTTCCCGAAGGCATTGGCGTCTGCCAGCTTCAGATACAGCGTCGGGACGGTCTCTTCTTTTTTGGCGCGGATGCCGTCCAAAATAATATCGATGAAAGGATCGAGCATGTCTGTAATGCTCATTTTTTTTCGCGGCATTCCCTGCATGTGCCAGTGAATGAACAAGTGTTCGATGGTGCCCATCAGCATGGAACGGATCAAATAGGGATTGGAATCTTTTTTGAAAGTTCCGTCGTCGATGCCTTCCTTGACACAGTCCAAAAGAGCATGAGATGACCTGCGTATCGCTGCATGCGCGGGCGTCTGGCGAAATCTCTTGTTCGACATGAGCTGCAGCAGAACAAGAGCGGAATAGTGAGGATTGGATTGATATAGCTGTACGTAAAATAGCAGTATAGCCCTTATCTTTCCTTCCACGCCTTTGATGTACGGTATGACTTTTGTTGATTTCTCCAGAGTTTCTTTGGTTATTTTTTCGGGAATCGCGAAGAGAAGATCTTCTTTTGTGCCGAAGTATTCGTATATTGTAGCCTCTGAAACACCGGCTTCTTTACTGATTTCGGTTATCGTCGAATTCTGGAATCCTTTTTCGGCAAAGATGCGCAAAGCGGTATCCATAATACGGTCTTTTCTGGTCTTTATTCTGGCATGAACCGTCATATATCATCCCTCTGCAATTTAAATTAAACATACATCATCATAGTCTAACTGTCAAGAATTATTTAATTCCATAGTGTGACTATAATATATCTATCATATAACAAAGTACTACTTTGATTAAATCACTTGTTTGGGGGGAAAAGCCATGAAATATTCAGAAGATAGTTTAAAGAGCCAGAAAAAGAATAAGCGCCGATCATAAAAAAACATTTGCATTGAAACGAGAATGCTGATTAAAAAACATCCAGGTTTTGTCTTAATTTTAACTACCGTTATTATAACAAAGGAGGTTTTTATGTCTTTAAATCAGTTAGTAGATTCAAGGGATGTGCGGTTTATTCTTTTTGAAATGCTGGGATTGGAGAAATTAAACAGCTTCGAAATATTTAAAGATTTTGATAACGCCATCTACGATGATACATTGAATCTGGCAGAGAAAATTGCCGTTGATCAGTTTTATCCGTCCAACGCCGATGGTGATAAGACAGGGTTGCAATTTAATCCCAAGACCAACGAGGTAAAAGTGCCCGAATCGTTCCACAAGGGATTCAAGGCGTACGTGGAAGCCGGTTTCCACAGTCTGTCGTTTCCACCGGAAATAGGGGGAATGGGCATGCCCTCCAGTGTTTCCATGGCCGCAGCGGAGTATTTTAATGCGGGCAACACATTGTTGACCATGTATTGCGGCGCGATTACCGGAGTGGCGCACATCATCGCGCTTTTTGGCTCCGAAGAAGTGAAAAATATGTATCTTCCTAAACTGATGTCCGGAGAGTGGGGCGGGACGATGTGCCTTACCGAATCGGGCGCCGGTTCCGACGTCGGAGCTCTGAAATCTAAAGCCGTGAAGCAGAGTGACGGCACCTACCTCATTACCGGACAAAAGATATTCATCAGCAACGGCGAACACGATTTAACTCCCAACATCATCCATCCGGTACTGGCCAGAATCGAGGGCGACCCTGAAGGAACAAAAGGGATTTCTATTTTCCTCGTGCCGAAATTTCTTTTCAACAAAGACGGATCGCTGGGCGAACGCAACGACGTGTTTTGTACAGGCATCGAACACAAAATGGGGCTGAAAGGAAACGCCACATCGTCATTAAGTTTCGGCGACAACGGCAAGTGTGTGGGCCATCTTCTGGGAAATGAACGCGAAGGCATGAAGGTCATGTTTAAACTCATGAACGCGGCGCGCATTCACACAGGTGTTCAGGCTGAGGCAGTTTCCAGCGCCGCTTACATGCACGCTGTCACTTATGCCCGTAACCGCATCCAGGGCTCGCATATTACACAGATGCTGAATCCCGGCGCGCCGAAGGTTGCTATTATCGAACATCCCGACGTAAAACGCATGTTGCTTTACATGAAGAGCACCATCGAGGGCATGCGAATGCTCACACTTTTCCTCGCTTATAATGAAGACATCATGCATTGGTCGTCAAACGCAGAAGAAGTCAAGGAAGCAACGGCTATCGTCGAAATTCTTACCCCCATAGTCAAGGCCGGCATTTCAGATGCGGGGTGGCTGGTAACCGCCGAAGCGATGCAGGTTTACGGCGGGTATGGCTATTGCCAGGAGTACCCCGTCGAGCAGTACGCTCGCGACGTCAAGGTTTTCTCCATCTATGAAGGCACAAACGCTATTCAGTCGCTTGATCTGCAGATGCGCAAGATTCTCATGAATCCGGGAATGTATAACTACACTATACTAAAAAAACATATCGCCCAGACTATTGAAAAAGCAAAGGGCGTTGTTGATGATAAATTCATTGCTCCGGTCAAACGCGGCTTCGAGAAACTTGAAGAAGTAATCAACATGATGCAAGCTCAAATGAAAGACGGCAAATATATGGCTCTGGTGTTAAATGCCACGCCGCTGCAACAAGCCTTCTTCCCGCTAGTGCTCTCCTGGCTGCATCTGTGGAGCCTCACAATTACTATTCCCAAGATGAAATCTATTTTCGGAGATGCCAAGGGTGAGGAGAGGCAGAAAATAACTTCGGAAAACAATGAGGCTGCCTATTACAGCGGCAGGGTGCTGTCCTCCCAGTTTTTCATTGGTTCCGAGTATCCCAAGTATTTCGGAAGGATAGAATGCATCATGACTAATGAGTCCGCAGCAATTAAAGCCGTACCGGACAATTTTACCGGATCGCTTAAAGAATAGTTTGCCAGACAGAAGAAGCAGAAGAATAAGGGGTTGATCCAAACGGCTCAGCCCCTTTTCATTTTTCGAACGACAATAGCAGCCAATTTTTCTTCCGGTGCATCATCTAAATCAACAGAATTGCCGGCAACTATAATCCACTTCCGGGCAAGGTCTTTAACATCTGGTTTATCAATGCAAGCCGTTGGGCAGCCGCAAATCAATATACCTACGTCCCACGGATTTGAGGATAGATTCGTTGTCAAACTGTATTCCGGCGGCAGTAGTTTTTCTATCTCCAGCGCCAGTTTTGTCCTATCAATATGAGGATTGCAACCGCCGCAGTATTTTATGCCTATACCAATTTGCATGTAAGTTACCACCTTGCAGACGGTAATTACCGGTAAGGTAAATTATTGATTTTTTATGCGCTCGCCTTCGGGAAGCGCTGCCGGTCATTCATCTGCCTTTGTTGGTTGAGCCTGCCTGGCGCATGCCAGATAATCGTCTTCCTCATCTGTCAAGAGAATTAAGTGTTATGTCCCCCGAATTTACTCTTGGCGGGCGCCCATTCTCGCCGTTGCCGTTTTTAAGTATTTAGAAAAGATGTTACAGATTTCTATCTAATAAATTCTGATACTTTCACCTACTTATCTACAATCTCATGGAAAGAATAAAATTGAAGATTACTAATCAAAAGGTGTGACGATGCAACTGAAGTGTGCCATTACACTTTGTCTCAGTAGTCGTTATGGACGAAGACACCGATGATTCAGAATCAAGAACACCTGAAAGATTGCTGAACGGGTCTCCGCCAAATCTTTTATAGGTGCAAAGAATCTCAAATTATTTGTTGCGTAATTTTAGATTATTTTCCCATTTTTTTGAGCAATTCATTCACTTTTTCATTCATGCTTTGCTGTCTTTCATCCATTTCTTTACTGAGGTTATTCAGTTGGATTTGCATTACTAGCACGAGTATCAGCAGACAAGCGAGAACCACACAAAAAACCGTCATGTCAAAGTCCATAGCACTCTCCTCTTGTTAAGTTAGAATTGTACTATTTCAAGCAATATTGGCTTTAATGTAGCATAAATTTAATAATTTGAAAAGTGAGGAACATATTCTGCTGAATGTATATGCGGTCTTTCGTCTTATATGTTTGTCCTTCTGAGGAAAATGAATGTATCAATATCTTCTATTTGGGGAAATATATTTTCAAAGGCCACTGCCACGTCACGATCAAAATGTATATTAACGTTGTCCATGATTTCCTTTTTTGCTTGAAATGGTGACAGCGCCTTACGATAAGGCCTGTCAGAAATTAAAGCATCATAGACATCGGCAACTGCAATTATTCTAGCGCCCATGGGAATGTTCTCACCTACTTGAGAATGGTAGCCGCTGCCATCCCATTTTTCATGATGACCGAGGATAAGGGGGAGAATTTCCAGCACCTTGCCTCCTACAGGCGCAATTACATTCACAGCGGTTTGAGGATGATTCTTAATCATATCTTTTTCAATACCGGACAATTGTCCAATCTTTTGTAATAATTCACTACTAATGCCGATTTTACCCAAATCATGCAAGAGAGCAGCTACGCGGATATTCTCTACTTCATAAGGGGTACATCCCATTTTTAGCGCGATTTGTTCCGATATAACGGAAACACGGTATGAATGGCTCTGCGTTTGGCTGTCTACAGAATCTATAATAAGGGCAAGCATTTCTATCACCCCCTGATACGTTTTGTTGATTTTTTTGTATGCTGCTTCTTTCTTTTCGTAGAGTAGCCCCATGGTGTAACCCGTTATGAGCAGGAAACCTCCCCATGTTAGCAAATCTAGCCAGCGATAGAGTTCGCTATCCGATTCGAACTTAAAAGAGAATGGATATGTATATGCCATACCGAAGATAAGGGTAATCGAGAAAAATGCAGCTAAAGTAGCATATCGTCTCCCGAAGAAATACGCGCCCAACAGAACCGGAAGATAAAAGAAACTCAAGAAAGCCCTTTGATTGGCAACGAAGAAAAAAATGAAACCTGTTATGACAACGAGAAGGAAGATAATGATAAGTTCCCTGTCAACTTTAAATAATCTTTTTAAATTTTTCTTCTGTATTTTGTCCATGTTCGTCTCCTAATAAGAAAAATAAATAATTAGGCAGGGGTTTGACCTGCTCGCATCGGACACGATGCCTTTATCGTAATATGCGTACTCCAAAGTGCATATCCACTATCAGCATTTGTTCGTTTTGTAAGATATTGCTTTCCGATAAGTTAAATGTACGAGAATTTCGTTTGCATGTCAATTATTTAAAAGTCAAAATTAGGTTGAAACTTCCATATCGACAATCGACACAAAGAAGAATAAAAATAGCCATGTTGATACAAGATTTTTGAATCTATTTACAGGAGAAAGGTTGAATAATTATTTAGATTGACGATTTGTTTGTTTCAGGAAGAAGGAAATAAAAATTATTAGAAATATTCCTTCCAAACTTTTCTCCATTATAATAAAGTAAATATTATACTTGCATATTAATACAACACAAAATATATTTTATAGAAACGAATTTAATCCACATAGGTGTTCTAAGGAGGTCCAATATGAACGTAAAAGGTACTTTTTATGTTATAACAAAGACTGCTATGATCACAGGTTTCGGCGAGGAACGCTGGAATTCCTTTATGGCCACGCTGGCGGAGAAGGATAAATATTTCAGCAAGATGATCATGTCCATTACCCTCATTCCGGTTGAAAAATTAATCATTCTTTTTGACGAGATGTGTAAGGAATTCTTCAACAACAACAGAATGCAGTACTCAATGTTTGGAAAGGTAGGCGCTAAATATGCCCTGTCGCCGGAAGGTCCGTACAAATCTTATATGCTCACAAAGGATATAAAGCAGTTCGTCGAGTCAGTCCTGCCTAAACTCTGGTCGACCTACTTTGACGAAGGTAAACCTACAACACAATTCGAGAACAACGTTGCTCATCTCAAAATCACCGGACTTCAAATCAAAAATATTTACTTCGAGTACCTTATTATGGGTTACTTTCAGAAGGCCCTCAAAATGTTCGGGAAGAAATCCGTTGCGAAACCAATCAGGAGTCTTGCATCGGGTGATGATGATATTTATTTCCAGTTTGAACTAAAAGATTCTTGATTACAAAATATAATGGGCGGTGTAGTAGCGATATTTGTCGGGCATGAATAGTGTTGATAACGGATTGAAAGCAGGCATATTTACGAAGATTAACGATTCGTTTGTTACAGTCAACTATCATTAATTCGGTTGTGGACAAAAAGTTTTCCGTTGCGTCAGCATAGCATAGATGACGCGAATCAATTTGTGAGCCGTAGCAAGCACAGCCTTCTTGTATGGCAATCCATCCTTTCTTCGCTTGAGATAATAAGCATGAAAAATATCGGTGTATTGGATTACGCTGGTTGTCATCATCCAGATGATCCTTCGCAGGTGACGGTTGCCCCGTTTCGTTATCCGCCCCCTGCCTTCATGTTTGCCGGACTGGTAAACAGCTGGGTCCAATCCCGCCATGGCAATGATTTTACCGGAACATTCAAATTTATGGATGTCGCCACCCATCTCCACAAGAAAATTGGCGGCAGTTTTATCTCCAATGCCCTTGATGGAAGTAATGATGTTTATATCTTCTTCCATCAGTTTCCGGGCCATTTCCATCAGCATGTCCGTAATCTCTTGAAGAGCTTCTTCCTGGTGCAGAAGAAACCTTATCTTCTGCTTTATAATTATCTCTTTGGCGGGACTGTTGGTGCCTATCGAAAAACGGGCTGCTTTGATCAGTGCTTTGGCAAATTCCTCTCTTTTATGACCATAGGAATCCGTAATCAAGCTCTGAGACAGTTGATCAATATCCGCATCTCTAAGAGCAACTGCGGAAGGATATTGCTGCAAAAGTTTGAGAATAGACTTCGTAAATATCCCAACCATGTGCTCCAGTTCCGGAAAGGTGATATTCAGAAGCTGCTTGATCTCTATCTTCAAAGATGTCATCTCGTCAACCAAACTCTCCCGTTGACGGGAAAGATCACGAAGATCAGAAATCAAAGACGGAGTAGCCCTCTGCATCAGGGTATCTCCATTCGCCAGAAGGAACCGTGCAATGACAACAGCGTCTTTCTTGTCCGTCTTTGTCTTTCTTAACTCCATTTTCACGTAATTGGAAATCTGCAAGGGATTAATTAAAATGACCTTGTAACCCGCAGCAACAAGGTATGAGAAAAGATTGACATGGTAAGATGCCGTAGACTCCATTCCGATTAATACGGATGACACTGAAAAAGATGAAAGTTGTTTCTTCAGTTTCTCAAAACCCTTCCGATCCATGGCCACCGAAATCTGAAAAAGCTTGACCTCTTCACCCGTTATTCCACAGGCGTCAAACTTATCCTTGGAAATATCAATCCCGACAATACAATCAAAGTTGCCTTTTAATCCTGACATCACATCACCTCCCGATAAGAAAGTAAATGAAAAGCAGGTGCCGCAGCCTCCAGACCAATCCTCCAGCGTTACAAGGATTCTATGACCCAACCAACCTATTATGGCTCTCAGAGGCTTGGGACATACTGTAATGAGGGCTCTAATGCCCAGGAAGTAAGAAGTCCTCCTGCCTTCCTGTTATTTTAAACTAAGATCCCTATAATCAATTATACATTATTCTATACACGAATTCATGGTAGGAGGAAGGAAGACACAAACATCGTTTACGTGTTTACATGTGCAATTTTCAATATGGTTTTAATTGCCCGCCAGTCAGTCGTCTCATTTGCCGTATGCCACAGATCGTAATTTCTCTGAAGGTTCAACCATAATTCAGGGGTCGTATCAAACGCTCTGGACAACCGCAAGGCAACATCCGTTGTTACAGCGCCTCGTTCATTCAATATTTTAGATACCGTTTTTCTCGACAGTCTTAACTCTTTCGCAAGATCGGTAACGGTAATTCCTGAAGGTTCCAAGTAATGAAGCTTAAGAATCAATCCCGGATGAGATGGCGGTCTTTTTCGAGTTCTCATAAATAATCCTCTTCAATGATAATCTTCGATGTTTATATTAAGTGCGTCTCCATCCTTAAATTCAAATGTCAATCGCCAGTTGCCGGAGACCTTTATTGCCCAGCGCCCCTTCTTTTTTGGAAGCAGCAAATGAAGGCCGGCGCCGGGATAGTTCATATCCTTGATTTCATTTGCAGCATCAAGCCTGTCCAATATCGCTCCTAATTTTGAAGCGTGCTTGGCCTGTATACCTTTAATGGTTCCATCGTAAAAATAATCTTCCAGACCTTTATGGATAAAAGATTTTATCATTGGCTATGCTGTAACCGATAAGGTTACGCTTGTCAAGAGAAATGTCACAGGTTCAATTCCCGCCACGAATAAAAGGGGATGGTTCTATTTATAAGTGCCCAACCAGCCGCTAAAGTCGATCGCAGCCCCAATGGCCGCTCCGGCCTAGCTTTTCGTTGGCCTTAAAACATAATATACAATACTTATTGCCATAATGCACACATTGTGATAATTTATTCAATAGATGAAAACTATTAATTGGAATACAGAGAAGAGTATTTTAATTAAGACGTCTCGGGGCATCTGTTTTGAAGATGTTGTTTTTTATATCGAAAAAGGTGATATTTTAGATGACTATTTACATCCCAACCAACAGGACTACCCCGAACAACGAATCATGGTCATTGGCATTGCAAATTACGCCTATCTTGTGCCATATGTTGAGAATGATGAAGAGTTGTTTCTAAAGACCATCATTCCCAGCAGGAAAGCAACACAGAAATATTTTGGAGAAAAAACATGAAAACTAAACTAACAAAAGAAGAAAAAGGAATTCTTGATAGCTTCGAGAAAGATGAGTGGGTTCCCGTCAAAAATCTGCCCAAAAGAAAGAAAGAATTAATGGCCTATGCCCGTAAGACCTTGCGAAAGGATAAGAGACTGAACATACGGATCTCTGAAAGAGACCTTCTTGAACTTCAGAGAAAAGCGGTTATTGAAGGCCTGCCCTATCAAACTTATGTAGCCAGTATTATCCACAAATTCATTAACGGGGTTTTGGTCGAAGCGAGAAAATAAAAAGGCCAACATGTCAATGCAGCGGATCGGCAGGCTAAGCCTGCCTCCGGCTGATTTTTTCAGTCTGGGGGAATTCAGGAGGTACAATACTTATTTCACCTCATCTTTAATCCCGGCAATTTCTTTAGCCAGTTTCTTTTTCTGTTCCAGATTGCCCTGCCGCGAAATCATGATGCGTTGAGCCTGCGGCGAACCGGCGCCGTGCATGGATTCCGTGCGATAGCCGACCGCGGCTGTGCCTAAAGTAATATTTTCCACCAATCTTAAAATGCGGCAGCGGTTCTCCGTGGGCACCGAGGCGATTCCTTTAAAATATTTTTCGACTACTTTGCCGATTTCCGGGTGACGCAAATCTTTTTCCGAGGCCATTGTTACCATTAGTCCACCGGCAATATCTTCGGCCAATCTGGCAATTTCATAGGGAAATCTGGTGACGTTCTGCTTGCAGACATTGGCCAGCAGCAGATCAATCAGGTAGGTGCCGGAAGCGGTTTTATGTCCTTGAGAGGAGCAGGCAATGCCGCAGGAGTAGAGCGTTTCGTTCAGATGTGTCATTTCAATCAGTTTATCTTTGACGTGGGACGCTTTGGACGCGCCATTGTAATCAGCAGCCAGAGCCGCCGCACCGATGAGCACATCGCCGACGCCGACTTTGCATCCGCCGTAACTCTGGCGATGATACCCGGCAAATCTTTCCACTAGAGCGCCGCTGAATTCATATTCGCCGCACATCAAAACATTTTCCCAGGGAACAAATAAATTGTCAAAAACCATGAGAGCTTCATGACCGCCGAACTGCCGGTTGCCCACATCGATTTCACAGCCTTCCAGTTTCCGCGTGTCGCAGGATTGCCGGCCATAAATATAGTATATGCCTTCCGCATCCGCAGGCGCGACAAATGAAAGGGCGTAATCGGCGTCTTCTTTAGTCATGGCGATAGTCGGCATCACCAGAATCCAGTGCGAATTGATGGCTCCTGTCTGGTGCGCTTTAGCGCCCCGCACGACAATGCCATCCTTTCTTTTTTCCACTACATGAGTGTAGAGATCGGGATCGGCTTGTTTGCTGGGAGGCAAACCGCGGTCGCCTTTAGGATCGGTCATGGCGCCGTCCACAGTCAAATCCTGTTCCTGAATCATTTTTAAAAATTTGGTAAAACGCTTATGATATTCAGTGCCGAGTTTTTCATCCATTTCGAATGTGACGCTGTCCACGGCATTGATGGCATCCATTCCGACGCAGCGTTGAAAACAAGACGCCGTTTTCTGCCCAAGGAGGCGCTGCATTTTCACTTTCTTAACCAGGTCTTCAGTGCTTTGGTGCAGATGGCAGAACCGATTGATTTTTTCCCCGGTCAGATGGGACTTCGCCGTCATCAGGTCTTCATGCTGAGGATCTTGAGCCAGCGCGTAGGTCATTTTTACGGAATTCATCGACGGTCTTATTATCGGATTATCCACCGGATTTTTCACCAATTCGCCCAGTAGATAGACTTTAAAATTCATTTTGCGCAGGCTTTCTTCATATTGTTCAGCGGTTTTTAACGCCATTTTCTGATACCTCCTCTAGATCAAATGATCAGCAAAATATGGTTAGGTGCTTAGTCTAATAACGAAAAGAGAATATGTCAAACCAATTTCCTCCGTTTTAAAGTAATCGCGTGGCTTGAAATTTCTCGGTTCCTGCCTTAGGAAGCTCCACTATAAAAAATATTGAATAAATAATTAGGTGCTGATAATTAGACTTTAGCGTATAAACTTAATTGTCTATAATGAAGATATTAAAGAAGGATGTTTCGTTAATGACGGCTTTTACCATAGATAACCGAACGAAATTGCGGTTTGATACAAACCCCGAAGGCTTTATTGAAAAGGCCATCAAGAAATTCGTCAAGACGAGTCCTTTGAATCGATTGGAATCATTCGGAGGCGAACCAATTTTTGATCAACCGCTGGTCGGCTTTGCCGATAGCGATGATCCCTTGTTTGTCGAGTATAAAAAAGTGGTGCATGAACATCACCTTAGTCCGAGGGAAATGCTCGCCTTACACCTCAACGAAACATTAAAGGATGAAACGCCTCAGCCGGCGGACGTAAGTGTTATTTCTTTCGTATTACCCATTAACCGCGAAACGCTGCGGGTTAATGCCAGAGAAAAAGAAGGTCCATCTCTGCGCTGGAATCATACCCGCTGGAAGGGTCAGGACTTTATCACCGGGTTATCCACATATTTGGTATCGCTTTTAGAAGCAATGGGAACTCATGCTCTTGCTCCGGAAATATCGCCTTATTTTAAAATCTTGCAAATCGCCGATGGCTTTACTTCCAACTGGTCACAAAGGCATATCGCTTATGCCGTCGGGTTGGGCACCTTCAGCCTCAACGAAGGTTTTATCACTTCCAGAGGACTGGCTATGCGCTGCGGGAGTGTGGTTGCCGGAATAAAACTGAAACCATCCATAAAACCGTATGAACACCATCTGGCAAATTGTCTTTTTTATGCTGCCGGTAAGTGCGGGGAATGCGTACGTTGTTGTCCCGGTGGCGCGATAAGCGAAAAGGGCCATAACAAACTCAAATGCTTCGAGGTTCTCTTTGTGAAGCAGAAGCCCTGGGCGGAAGGCTTATATGGATCAGGATATATCGGGAGTTATGCCGGATGCGGCTTGTGCCAGACGGGCGTACCTTGTGAAAGCCGCATTCCTGTTATTAAAAAAGGCGCGAGAAAATAGATTAAAAAAACAATTATATCTTGCGTACAAACTCTGACAATTGTTTTTCACTTAATCCTACACCCCGTTCTCCGTCCAGACGTTGGGAAATAGCACCTTTCTCAAAGAAAAGAACAGTGGGGAAAACGTCTATTGAATATTTGTCCCCTATTCTTTCCTCATCATCCTGAATACACAAAAAATATTGTTGTTCTTTTTGAGCATACTGCTGAAATATAGGCAGAAATTTTCTGCAAAAAGGACACCAGGACGCGTAAACGAGGGCGATCACCCTATCGTTTGTCTTCAATATTTTATCAAGATCATGTTCGTTATCAATCAGAACGATCTTGTCACCTGAATTCATGATGTTCTCCTTTTTATCCTTGTTGTAATATTTCTGCGCTGCGGGATACTTTTGAATACAGCCTGGCATAAAAAAATCATTGTAAGAGCAGGCTGTCTGTTAATAGCCAGTTAGCATAACATTATAATTTGTCAAGAAAATTATCAAAGTCTTCATGGTTTTAAACCGCCAAATCAGGACCGCTTATTAAATATTAGTTTGCGCGGTCATTATGTTCTTGACATACAAAGTGGTACTTCTTATACTCCCCGCGTTTCAGCAAATATACAGTGCTCAGATGGTATAAATTAACGTATTTTGCGATCGATCACCTCATGAATTTAACTCGGCTCTGAGGCCGATCTTCACTAATATATTTTGCAAAAAAGAAAGGAAATAAAAAATATGCCTATCATGACATGGATTAAAGACGAAACTGTAGCGATTATCACCATGACCAATGGTGAAAACAGGCAAAATCTTGTGTTTGCCAAAACATTAAACGCAATGCTGGATGAGATAATCGCCGATAAAACAATATCAGCCCTGATTATTACCTCGAATGACGAGAAGAATTTTTCTCAGGGCATAGATGTTATGTGGATCATGGATCATATGCAGAAAAATGAACATCAGCCGGTCATTGATTTCATCAACGAGATGGATAATGTGTTTAAGAAACTGCTTCTTTATCCGGTGCCGGTAATTGCGGCGATCAACGGCCATGCTTTCGGCAATGGCTCAATAATGTCCTGTGCCTGCGATTTTAGATTCATGCGGTCGGATCGCGGATTCTTCTGCTTTCCGGAAGTAAACATCGGCATTCCTTTCAGATGGGGCATGAACGCTTTTGTTAAAAAAGCCATTCCTTTGCATATATTATCACAAATGCAGTTTACCGGAAATCGTTACACCGCGCCGGAACTGGAAAAGCATAATATTATTGTGAAGGCCTGCGCCAATCAGGAAGACCTTATGGCCTCGGCCATAGCTTTTGCCAAAACTCTCCAGAAAAAGCGGGGAATTTTGGGCGAAATGAAGAAGAGGCTTTATAACGACATTATTAAAGTATTAGACGCGGACTTTATGCCGCCGTCAGCCAAAATTAATTCTCTGATGGTGTCTGATTAAACAGCGTTAAGAATTTTAATAATTAATAAAAAGGTGGACGAAAAATGAAAACGGCTATTACTGAAATGTTCGGAGTCAAATATCCAATTATATGCGGCGCCATGATGTGGCTTTGCAAACCAACGCTTTGCGCGGCCATATCCAATGCCGGCGGCCTAGGCAACCTGACTGCCGGAAACTATTCTACAGAGGACGAATTACGTGATGCCATTACGCTGACGAGAAAACTGACAGACAAACCTTTTATTGTGAATGTGACCATTCTGCCGTCGGTTCATATTACAGCCGAACATCACAAAATGTATGTGCGTGTTTGCCTGGAGGAAAAAGTTGCCGGGATGGAAATATCCGGCACACCGTTGGACAAGGTGGTGGGCAAAGAATACATAGACCTTCTAAAAAATGCGGGGGTCAAACTTTTTCATAAGGTGGGATCGGTGCGTCATGCCGTGCATGCCGAGAAGATGGGTTATGACGGAATTTATGCTGCGGGTATCGAAGAAGGTGGTCATCCGCTCAATGATGACGTGACCACAATGCTGCTCACGCCGCGCATTGCCGAAACAGTTAAAATTCCGGTTGTAACTGTGGGGGGTATCGCCGATGGCCGCACTTTGGCCGCCGCGCTCACTCTCGGCGCCCAGGGAGTCATGATGGCTACCCGCTTTGTCGCCACGCAGGAGTGCGAGGTGCACGATAACATCAAGCAGGAAATTATCCGGCGGCAGGAATATGAGACGACTCTTATCTGCAAATCTATCGGTTTGCAGGGACGGGCGATAAAAAACAAGATTGTTGAAGAGGTTCTGGCTGTGGAAGCAAAGGGCGGCGGCTTGGAACAACTTATTCCGCTCATCTCCGGACAAAGAGTAAAAGACGCATGGGAATTCGGCAAGGTTGACGATGCTCCTATGATGATGGGACAATCAGTCGGGCTGGTAAAGGATATTCCCACGTGCAAAGACCTTCTCGAGAGAATCGTGGCCGAGGCCAAGGCCGATATCGAACGCGTAACCAATATATTTAATAAGTAAATATTATACAGACAAAAAATACAGAAGTCCCGGTAATCTGAAAGCGCTTGTGCATTCACGGCAAATCGGGGACATCTGTCCTTTATTATTCGAACTCAGATTAACGAAAATTGCTGAGTGGCCGATTTATAAACAAAACAACATTCGTTGTTAGAGTTGACATCAGCCGGGACGACAAAGAATCCCGGACTATCCTGCGTATATCCCTCAATTGTGCCGACCATCAATTCTCCATCTGTGAAAAGCACCTTTATCTTGCGCCCAACTGATAATTTGGGGGAATCGAATTCCTTTTTTTCATTATAATTCGGGTTACCGTCGAATTCCTTAACAAAAAACAATCCCTTTAAGCCGGCAGTTCGTAATTCCGTCAGTTTGTTGCCCGGCGGAGAATCCATCGGAACAAAATGAAAAAAGTCTTTATTGGGGACAAAATTGCTGGTTACACCTTTCAGCAACCGCCCATCCTGATAATGAGCCACTATTTTATCCTGTATCATCGCTTTTCTCCCATCTTTCAAATTTATATATGGCAATTAATTATACCGCTGCCTAATTTGACTAGAAACCAAACGCCATCTTTGAATGCCGTTTTCAATCCGGTAATCACGGGTATGAACCCCAAAGCAAGCTTTGGAAACAGATTCCGTAGCAAGCTGCGAGGTATTAAATACCTGCTTATGAGGTATAATTCGACTAACAAACTTCTATTCGCTACGCTTTCGAAGTTTGAGTCTCATTACCCTCCGCTTTGCGGGATTGTTCAACTTATCAATTCCGCTGCGCCTATAGTGACCTTTAGGTTATTCGCTTTCGGAATTGGAGTTTCACAATAATGGGTAATATACGCCCAAGCGATAAGATAAAGAGAAGTGATGGAAAGAATAATAGATGGCGTAATGGCGACCTTATAATAGCAAATCCAAAAGAAAGCAACATAAAAATATAAACAAGGAAGATGACAATAAGATTTGTCAATCCTTCGTGTCGTATCCATTGAATTTGTTTATTATAATACACTGGAAGCGCTCTTAATTTTTCCTAAATAATCTACCCGTAGATAGAATACCTGATCATGACATGAATAATTTTTTACACATATACAGAACCCCACATTGTGCAGTTCAAATCCCTTGACTCATAAAATCTTTCTTCATATACTTCCGTCACGAAAAAGGAAGTTATTATTAAAATTGCAAAATGTTAAAGAAGAGAGGTTTTCGATGAAACGAATAGCTTTGTTTATGGTGTGTATTTTTCTGCTACCGGCGATTTTTGCTGAAGCTGGTACAAAAGAGAAAAATGAACAATTGGTTCAAGCTGCGGAAAGAGGCAGTCTTGCGGAAGTGCAGGATGCACTGAATGGCGGAGCTGATGTAAATGCAAAGACCAATAAAGGCTGGACGGCTTTGATGGCCGCGTCGTATGGTGGCTATACCTATGGTCGCTATGCTGAAATTGTGAAACTTCTTCTGGATAAGGGGGCTGATATAAAAGTAAAGGGTGGCAACGGCGAAACGGCTTTAATAGAAGCATCGAGTGGCGGCAATGCTGAAGTTGTGAAACTTCTTCTGGCTAAAGGCGCTGACGTAAATGTAAAGGATAGCAACGGCCAAACTACTCTAATGGAAGCATCGAATGGTGGCAATGCTGACGTTGTGAAACTTCTTCTAGATAAGGGAGTTAATGTAAATGCAAAGAACGATAGAGGCTTAACAGCTTTGATGATGGCCTCTTATGGTCGCTATACGTATGTTAGCTATGTTGAAGTTGTGAAACTTCTTCTGGCTAAAGGCGCTGACGTAAATGTAAAGGATAGCAATGGCGAAACTGCCCTGATGAGGGCATCGTATGGTGGCAATGCTGAAGTTGTGAAACTTCTTCTGGATAAGGGCGCTGATATAAATGTAAAGAATAGCAACGGCCAAACTGCTCTGGAGATGGCAAAAAATAAGGGCAAGAAAGAAATTGTTGGCATACTGGAAAAAGCCGGCGCAAAGTAATAAATGCTGACGGAGTATATTTCGGTACGAACGTACCTATCTTCATGTATTATTTGCCGCCGGCTAATTCTCTGGACCGCTTTGTTGCCGCTTCAACGGCGGAAATAATTGTTGCCCGGATTTTTCCTTCTTCCAACGCCTTGAGTCCGGCAACTGTAGTGCCTCCGGGCGACGTAACCATCTCCCTTAATTGCGCGGGTTGTTTGTCACTCTCAAGGCACAGGCGAGCCGCTCCCAGCATAGTCTGCATGGCAAGTTTTGCCGCCAACTCCCGTGGCAACCCCATTTGTTCGCCGGCATCGATAAGCGCCTCGATGATCAAAAAACAGTAAGCGGGACCGCTGCCGCTCAATCCGGTTACCGCATCGATCAATGCTTCTTCAACTTCAACACTGATGCCAACGGCATTAAAAATAGTGCGCGTAAGTTTGACATCATTAGCTATAGCGCAACTTCCTTTGGCTACTGCCGCCGCTCCCTCGCCGATAAGAGCCGGCGTATTAGGCATTACTCTTAAGACTCTGGCGCCTTTGGTCAAAGAGTTTTCAATAAAATTTGTCGTGATTCCCGCAGCGATGGAAATCACAATTTTCGACTTATCAATGGCGGAGCTGATCTCCGTCAACGTTGCCGCCATGTTTTGCGGTTTAACAGCGAGGATGATTATGTTAGCGCCTTTCACGGCTTTTTCATTATTTTGAGAAACCTTTAATTTCATCGACGAGCGCAGGAATTCCCGTCTTGCGGCATCAACATCAGTAACAATAATATCTTTGCGGGGAATAAGTTTATGAGCAATTAAGCCTTGAGCAATTATACTGCCCATCTTTCCGCCGCCAATGATCGCTATCTTTTTCCCTTTAAGCATTAGAAAAACCTCCTCGCCGATATTATTGTAGTGGCTTTAAAGAAAACACAGGTTAATACCTGCTGTCAATATAAAAACATCAAAAATTTACTTAACAATCTCTATGTTTATCGAAGCCTCTCGGATTTCGTTTGCCGGTATGTCTTTTAACGAATATGCCATCTTTTGCTCAATTGAATACTCATCCTAGGAAGAAGTGCTTGCTGATTACACCTACGAAGTTTCAGTAAAGGGCAGTTGTCAGAATAAAGGATTACTGGTTAAAAGGTTCAATGACGAGTTCTGCGGCAAATTTGGAGCGCAGCGGATAATTTGTCCGACAGCAGCGCCTTGTTATGCGGCATGTTGCCTAGCTCTTTTACTCATCCGGTTTCCCCAAAAGCAGCTTTCCTATCCACCAAATTGATTGTCCAAAATTTGAAATCAATTGTTCGCCCTTTCTTAGAAATGACTTGCTCTCGTCGATTCCAGCGAGCTTTAAAGCATCTTCAATCTTCGAGCTGGTGGGGTGAGCATCACCAACTCGCATGTCATATGCGCCAACGATTGCACCGAAGACGAGGCGCGCTTTATCATCCCCAACTTTCTGGGCCAAAACATCCTGAAGAAGCTTGTTCGAACCGAGTTTTTCCTTTTCTGCATGCATTGAAAGCTTACGGAGCTCACGTACGTCAAGCCGATCCGAGAAAACACGAACAAGCTCTTTCGCTAACCTCAGCAATGAAGCCTGATCTTTGCTCGCAAATCGAGAAATATTCTGCATGGCTGTGACATAATCTATGTCGTGAGTGTAAAGAGAAACGTTGAACTTTTGACGAAAACCCTCCTCTAGCATCTTCATAACCTTAAAGAGAAGGTCCTCAACAGCATCGGTAGATGCTGGTTGGACTTTGACTTGTGCTGCTAGTAACTCATTTGAAACCTTCCCATCTGGGAGAACGTTATGAGCAGCCCAAACGTGCTGCTCCCACAAGGCAAGTCGGGCAATATCATAGGCATATACAGTGACTAAATCCGAAGAATTAATTCCGAAATGAGTCACATACCCAGAGGTGGAGCGAATACCGCCTGTCTCCGCCGTGTACCACTGCAAAGAAAAACCGCGATGATTCAGAAGTTCGTTAACTACGCTAGAACGGAACCATAGCCATCGGCCAATGTCTTCATTGTTTAAATCGGAAGATGCCATGCGTGTTCCGTCAGTCTCCACTATGAATTGAGGACGAGCCTGATCTCCATCTCCACGAACACGCACGCTTCGCCCTTGATGCTCAATCCATTCGTCTCGCCAAAATTCGCCCTCTATCCGCACACCTTCATAACCACTCCGATGCCCTTTCGAGCTTTCAGATGCGGTGTTTTCATCGCTTTCTGGCCCCATCACCGGGGCATCTTCATCCTCATCAACATCGGTTCGCCATACTCGGAACGAGGCCCAACTTCCGCCATAGACATCTTCTAAGTTGCGAATTAAGAGCTCAAATCGCCCGCCGTCTCGCTGTTCTTGTTGATCTGCTAGATTCGCGTACGCGCTGCTTGCAAGTAAAGCGACATTTTCCACTCTTTGGCGGTAGTAAGAGAGCCGAAGTGAGAGGTTCCTTGCCGCCAAATAGTCGATAAGAAATTCTCGCTTTATCTCGATCAGGCGATGATCTCCTTTTTCATCCAGAACCTCTCGAGCCACGACAACGAAATTCTCTTCTGGCCTTACCCAGTTTGTTCCATCCTTTATCAGATGAAGCGCGACAACCAGATCAGGATTCAGTATCCATAGCCTGCCGCCAACTACCGGCTGAGGGTGTTCGAAGATAAGGTGAACTCCGATTGGTTCTTTGTCGTTGTATTGATACTGCTCGATGGATGAGTAGTAACCATCCTCATAAGCATACGGCTGCACACTGCAACCGATCCCAATACCACTCCAGCTAAGTCGTTCCGCGACTTCTCGATGCTCTGGTGGGAACGCAACAGACCCACATCCAAAAAATTCGCTGACGTAGCCTATATCCTGAACATCACCCTGCTCGTCATTGCAGGATGCCCTCAAGGGAACCCATGTCGCGTTGGAGAAGGTCCGAGTTTCTTTTTTTTGGAGAATCCAGTCTTGATCCATAGATAATCATATACCATCAGCATAACAATGTTTATACAGTCTGTATAAATCAGTAAACACAGACAGTTTTCTTCTGTATAAATCGTTTTTTAGTAAGTTGGAAATTACATCTATTATTACATAAAATCAAGCTTTTAAACCTTAATTCATAGTTTTTCTTTTCCGATTTATACAGTCTGTATAAATCGGTTATTTTATATAATAAATAAGTTTTTTAAAGATTATTGTAAGCTAGTATTAAATTGTTGGTTTGAATATTGAGGATAACGGAAGTAAAAAATGTTTTAGACAATCCCCTTCACGCAAGACAAAAACGGCGATTGAAGAATAAATTCTCAGTCGCCGCAACATTATGAATGCAGACTTATTACTCAGAGATACCGTATCGGTTTTGGATAACCGCTTAACCTTTCTCCGTCTGTTAAAAATTACTTATCCAGTACGCCCATTTTCACGGGCAGCCACCATGTGAATCCGAAGAGCAGAGTCTTCAAAATTGTTATACCGGTTCTGATCCCCGCCTTTTTGCCGATGGGAATTGATAAACTCAATTCCAGTGGATGTACTACGCACCATATACAGGCAATGACAAGCCAGATTGTTCGCAGTGTTTCGTTTCCTATAGGGCAAACAGCGCCGCCAATAATGAAAAGCCACCCGAGAATAGAACCGGGCATCATAAAAAAATACCAGAACAATTTGTTATTAAACATATCTCTTATCCTCCATGAGAACAGGTAACAGGCTGTCAAGACTCAACCACGCAAAGTATATTAGTTCTTATTTTCTTTTTGGCGGAATCCTCACAATTCTTTCTTTGCCTTCAAGCATTGATATCGCGTTTTGCGGACAGAAATGGGCGCACACTCCGCAACCGATGCAGCGTTCCACATTGCGGCGGGCTTTTTTATCGTCGTTTAAATAAGCCGCGTAGGTGTGACATTTCTTCACGCACGTGCCGCACCCGATGCAGAGATCATCGTTGACCACGGATAAAAAATTAGTCGTATTGGCTATGGGCACGATCATATTATCGACTCCGTTGGCGCAGCAGCATCGGCAGCAGTTGCAGATGCTCGTTTCATCCTTGCTGGTATCGAAATTCGGATGATAGGCCTTATGCACAAGCCCCGCGTCCTCGGCCTTCTTTAAAACCGTCAATGCTTCATCCTTCGAGATCATCCTCGAAAAACCCTGCTCCGATGTAAATCTTGCCGATTTGCCGAAAGTAAAACAGTTCTCCCTTTCATCCGTCTGTTTGCAGGGAGTTCCGGACATGTCTTTATGACGTCGGCAAAAACAATGTCCCAGCGCGATTTCATCGAATTTTTGTATCAGCTCCTCAACCTTTTTAGTCGGAACAATTTTGTCCGCGACAGCGCTGATTTCTTTATCAATAATAATTTTTATTTTTTCATTTTTAGGTTTGTTGTCAAAAACAGGCACTGTTCTGTCAACCGGCGGTAAATTTGATAAATGAGGGATAAGAGCGTCATAATTCTGCTGCACCATATTTTCCAATTCCCCGAACAGTTTATCGAATAACAGGGATAGTTCCCTGTTTCTTTCATTCATCTCAATCTTGCCCATAAAAGTATATTCAAATGCTCCCACGTTTATCAGAGGCAGTAATCTGAAAACCATAATCCCCTTGCTGTTGGGCTGATTGAAAATAACGCCCCTGCCGGCCAGATCCTTCACTTTTTTATTGATTTCTTTTTCCGATAAACCGCTCGATAACTTTAACTGTTCCATCGTCTGGGATTTTTTATCATGGAATGCAGAGATAAAATCCAATTCATTTTCCATAATATAATATTTTAAAATTTTAATCAGAGTATCGTTAACAGGAATCGGAGTCCCTCCGGCCCCGCTTATGATTTCACCCGCTTTTTTGTATCTTTCATCAATATTCATATTTGTTCCTCCGGATTTAATTTTATAACAAAGTTCGTATGGAGTTAAAACATCGCCTTATCCAGTGTATTCAAATACACTATTTCGGAAATTGGTTTGCGTGCAGGCCCTTCTCTTGGCGGCAGGGCAGGCCGTCCAATCGGAATCACGGCGACTACCTTATGCCCTTCCGGAACGGCGAGAATTTTTTCACAACCTTTATGATCCATTAAGCCGACCACAACCGTGCCCAATCCCAACTCGTGGGCTTTCAGGCAAAGTGTTTGAACGGCTATACCCAAATCAAACATATACCAGTTATGAATCGCCGTGACTTCCTCTCCGCCGTAACAGCCGGAAATGCCGGTCTTCGCGCAAGCGACAATCAAGGCGGAGGCGGCAAGAGAACATTTTGTCGCCGGATTTTTTTCGGCATAAGTCCCTGTTACCTTTTCAATCAATTCTTTGTCGCGGACAACTATGAATTCCCACACCTGAGTATTGGCCCAGGAAGGCGACCAACGCACCGTCTCGAATATCTGCCTAAGCTCCTCATTGGTTACAACATCTTCGGTAAACTTTCTTACACTCCTGCGTTTTAAAATAGCTTCTTGTAATTCCATAGTCTGATCTCCATTTTCGTTTGTCTTTATTTTTACCTGTAAACCAGTATTTGCGTCTCCGGGTTACTTTATTTAACCTTTGTAGTCCGGTTCCAGAAAGCCGCTTAATTCTAATTGAACTTGATTAAAATTGCGAGTGTTAAATAGGAAATTGTAAATAGGAAATGGCCGGGCGAAATAGTTTGTTGGTATCCTTAATAAAAATAAGTTTTAGCGATAATACTATTGACATACAATAATTATTTTTTTATTATAAGTTCATCGTAAACAAATTATTTTTATCAAAACAAATTATTAAAGGGGGGGAATTATGAAAAACACTGTTTGTTGTAGAAAAAAGTTTGTTTCAATCGGTATAATATTTTTTCTAATGTTATTTATTACAGCCTGTACTCCGGGCAACGGTCCTACTGGTACTAGTACTCCACCTCTAATAGTAAACGGGTCATGGGAGACGCTGGCTGCCATCTCAACTTATCCCGCGTTTAGTGACTTCACGCCGACAGGGAAGTCCGTCCTCTATACCGGTTACGGGAGTTCAATGCAAGAGTTCACGTTTCCGACCACCGGCAATCCGCTGGGTGTTTTCACCAGTCTCACAGCTCCCCCTGACAGCATCGACTACTACATCAGCTTCGCCTGGATCGGTGATAACCTCTACATGGTTGACGGCAAAACGGTTTACGCCTACAGCATCACCGGTAACAGTTGGACAACGCCTGTGGACGGCACACTCACCTATTCCCATGATGAGGCCCAATCTACGGCTGATGACAGCGGCTTTGTCTATTCCTTGGTAGAAGGTGGCTACCAGTTGTTAAAATACAACACTGCTGAAAATAGCTATGTGTACATCCCAACCCCGAGTGACCTGACCATCAGTGAGCCTCGCGCGGCCTGGGATAGCCAGACTAAGCGCGTCTATCTGGCCGATTACGATAATTCAACCAGCGGCTTCTATGCCTTCAACCCTGTCGATAATACGTTCACAGCCCTTGCACCATTACCGGTCTCCGCTGGATTTAGCGACGCCTTCTGCTCCGATCGCCGCGGCCATATCTTCACCGCCGATGGCGATGGATCCTCTTACGCGTTTTGGGCGTACACTGCGGCGACCAACACTTGGCAGTCGATCACGGACCTCCCTTATCCACACGGGAACAACTCCTCCTGCACCGTTTCAGCAGACGGATGGCTCTATTTTGCAGATGTCGGCCAAGCCAACATTGTACGGATCAAGATATTCTAACGTTTAAGTGTTGAGTGCCACGACATCGTAGACAATATTTCGTGCCAGGACATCGTGGACACTCAGTATTTTAACGTAACTTATATTTGAATTCCTCGACCTGAATTTTATCCAGAAAGAGTTTTAGTTTTTGTTCTTTGACATTGATTGTAGCTATCACATATTCGTGTTTTAGTTGCGGAGAGACAGGAAACATCTCGCCAAAGATATTAAGTTTCAAATCACTCCGGATGAGTCGCACCAAATGATATCTGCCAGTTTCCGGCTTTTTCAAGCGATGATTTGGCGCTTCTTTTTCTTTCGGGAAACACAGCTTTACGTTTGAGGCGGCCAGAGCTTTCAGCGGCGTTTTTCCATCAAGCTTGCTGTAACGATATCTGCTGTTGTGGCGCTGTTCGAAAACCAGCGAACCAGTTTTGAGCTCTTCTTTTGTTGCCATAACGTTCTTGTTGAGAAACATTTGCTGGTAGCGGTTATTAAAGTTTTCGATCATTCCGTTCCGCCAAGGTTCGGCCATCGGAATGAACCAAGGCTCAACGCCATAATGCAGGCACAACCTAATAAGCGGCCCCATGCCACGAGGATGTGTGGGACTGCCATAAAAAGTCATGGCATTATCAATCTGTACGTTGTTTGGTATTCCCAAACGCGACCAGATGGCCCATAAGCCGTCAATAATTGCTCGTCCAGACTTGGATAGAGATGGATACAAACCACAGCGAACAGTTGCCGTATCAATCACATTGAGGCTGTAAAACCGCACAGGGCCTTTCAAGTAGCACGGTCCGACCAGATCGGCTTGATGAGTCTGATTTGGCCTAAGCTCCGGCAACTTTGGATATGCCGTGCTTTTGGCTTCATATTTGCCTGTTCGACGGTATGTCAGCTCATGGCGGCTCAATATCCGGTTAATGGTTCTGATGGAAGGCAACGGCTTTACTCCGATGTCTTCTATTTCCCAGTGAATGGCCTGAGCGCCGCAAAACAGATCATGGTTGTAGAGATTAAGACGAATCATCTTGACTATTTCTACAACTTCTACCGGCGTGTATGTGGCAACGCCAATTGGCCGTCTAGAACGACTCTCACTCCAAGATTCATCATCGGTGTAACGCTTATTCCATTTGTACAACCATGCTTTTGACTTATTCAGGGATGTACAGATTGATGCCGGGCTTTCACCACTTTTGAATCGCTGCACAGCTAAAATCCGTTGCTGTTTGTCTTCTTTTTCTTTCATGAACACCTCCAATTTGTTTTAGATGTTCATGAAATTGCGTGGTAGCTATTCGATTGTCAAAGAACTTTGTCCACGATCTCTTGGCACATTTTTCCGTCTACGATGTCGTGGCACTCAACAATTAATCCTTTCGGGATCTGACAAAATAATTTTCTTGGTTGGTAAGTGAACGGCAGAGTCAGAAATGGCTCTGCCTTTTTTATGCACCTTTGAATTTCATGGTGGGCCAGGGCAGAATTGAACTGCCGACACTCGGATTTTCAGTCCGATGCTCTACCGACTGAGCTACCGGCCCACCTATATGTTAATTCAATAACTTATAATTATTCTCTTCTCGCTTAATTTCCTCTTGGTGTCCATATGGTGTCCATAGCGTATCCAGCCTTTCCATGGCATCCTGAACATATTCCGGCGATAAATGGGAATAACGCATCGTCATTCTGATATCCTTATGACCAAGCACCTGCTGCACCGTCTTCATATCCACTCCCTGCATCACCATGTGGGAACCAAAGGTATGCCTCAGATCGTGAAAGCAAAAATCCTTGATCCCTGCCTTTTTAACGGCTGAGCAAAATCCCTTTTTGACGTCGCCGAAGGGGGAACCGTTACCGGCAGCGAATACATAATCGCTCCCGTCCTTCCGAGGGATCATCAACAGTTCCTGAAAGAGTGTTCTATTGATAGGAATCACCCTCGACTCGTTATTTTTGGTGTTGGTTACCATAATTTTTCTATTTTTAAAATCTACTTCCGACCATCGCAAATTAAGAATTTCCGATTTTCTCATTCCGGTATTCACCGCCGTCACCACAATCGGCTTTATATGGCTGGCGCAGAATGTGAGAAGGCGTTGGACTTCTTCCGGCATTAAATAACGAAGCCGCCCGGGCGGCTCCTTGAGCAATTTGACTGCTTTGGCCGGATTGCTCTTCACGAGGCCCCACTCGATGGCCTTACTGTACATATGCTTCAAACAGGCAAGTTCCCTGTTTACCGTCGCCGGAGCGACCCGCTCCAACCTTGCCGCCTTATAGTTTTCGATCATCGGGGCATTGATCTCGAAAAGATACTTTCCTTTGAAAAAAGAGTCCAAGTGATCGAGATTGAGCCGGTCTCTGCGTTCATAGGTCGAAAGAGACTTGTTAACCTTGGCATAGTCCCGGTATTGCTCACCATACTCCTCAAAGAGCACTTTCTTTTCTTCCAGTATGCCGAGATACTCTCTCTTCGCGATCTTAACCTGGACATCCTTCAGTACCTGTTCGGCCAGTTTCTTCGACGTCCCGATCTTTTTCCTCAGGCGGTGGCCCTTAGAATAATAATCAATGTACCAGTTGTTTCCCTTCTTGAAAATCGCCATGACGGGCTCCTATAGCACAATCAATACTCAATTAAAACTTTTTTTTCGCTATTGCTGGCAGTAATCTTTCACCGGTCGGCAATAGTACGGCACTCAATTAAAACCCTTTTCCTCTTCCTGCCCATTCTTTTTCAACCAGGCCTCCAAATCCTCCCTTCTGAACTTCACCAGTCTACCCACTTTGTAATGAGGTACCTTTTTCTGTATGATCCACTCATAAAGAGTGCTCTTTCTGATTCCCAAAAATTCCGCAGCTTCTGCCACCGTCAGTAATTTCTGCCCCCAAATTTGGCCAGAAACAACCGCCTTTTCAGAAACAATGACCGTGGAAGCAATGCCTTGCAGCAGGTTTTTTACATCTCCTGAAGGGGCAAACCGGATGCGTTCCCTATCCTTGAAGGTAAAATTCTTGCGGACTTCCGCTTTAAGCGAAGAGAGTTTCTTTTCGTCGTCGCAAACCGAGAAGACATAATCGTATCCGGCATCAAGACATTTGCGGAAATTCTGAAGCTCCTGATCGGTTCCCGTAGTAGAGGAAATTTCTATGGCCACCCAAAGATCGTCCTTTTTCAATCCGACGTCAACGGTCTCCAGCGATTTGGGGATTTTTTCTTCGATTACGGCCTTCCAGCCGAAAGTTTCCGCTTGTTCTTTCAACATTTTCTGAAAATGCTTGTGAAGTTCTCCTCCTTTGCCAGTAGTAAGCTGAAAGAGTGATGCGCCCTTGGCGGTAAGAACAATGATCTTGGCCAGTCGTCCGCCGCGTCCCTCTCTTGTTTCCTCTTGGACAATCAGATTTTTTTCTATCAGGCTCTCTTTGAGTTTATCTCCTTTATAGCCGCTGAGTTTAAGCGCCTGATAGATTTTGGTCACAAACATCCCCGGATGCTCTACGACATATTTAAGAAAGACCATTTCGTCCGAACTCAATTCATCTTTCTTAGGTTTCTTAATCGATAAAGTTTCTTCAATCTTGGCGCTCTTGATTGATTGTTTTTCGGGCTTTTCCGATGCGGGCATGGAAAGCGATTCGGAAATCTCTTCTTTTTTAATTGGTTTCTCCTCGATAGTTTTTTCAGCGGCAGTTTTTCTCTCCTTTGAGAGGGCCGTCAGTTCCGATCTGGATATCAGATAGTTTTGACCGAAAGGATAGGATTTTACGAGCTGTGCGTATTCATCCTCTTCCATTCCCGCCGCTTCCCAGGCGGGCTCGATCTCAACTGTCTGCAAAGAGATAACGCCGCCTTTGATCTTGTGCTTTGCGTAACAGAACCTCGGTGGGAGGTCTTGCAACGCTTCCGTATAATGTTCCCATCCTCCGCCCTGACTAGCTTCTTCTCCTGAATACTTGAAAGTTTCTTTGGCCAGGAGCTGGGCGTCCTGACGGTTGACCCGAAAACATACCTGCATACCGATATTGCCCAGAATGAGACTTCTCAGTTCAGCGGATATCTGCGCCAATGTCTGATGGGCCATGATCAGGGATAGGCCGTATTTTCTGGCTTCCGACAAAATTACCGCAAATGATTCCGTGGCAAAATTCTGAAATTCGTCGATGTACAGATAAAAAGGGACCCGTTTGTTTTGAGGAATATCTGACCGGGAAAAAGCGGCTATCTGAATCTTAGCCATGAGCAGGGAGCCCAGCAGATCGGCGGAATCCTTGAGCTTGCCCTTGTCCAGCCTGACCAGAAGCATCTTCCTGTTATCCATCACTTCCCGAATATGAAAGGTACTCCTGGTTGAAGAAAACATCTGTCTGATCCGTTCATCGGCGAGAAACGCATTTATCTTGTTCATCACCGGCTCGATCCATGTGATTTGCGTCCGGTCGGTCATTGTATCGAACCGGGTAAAGTAATCCCGAGTCAGCGGATGTTCAACCTTGGTTAGGACATTCTTCCTGAATGCGCGGCTTGTCAAGAAAGCCGGAAGTTCAGCCAGGCTCATTTCCACTTCTCCAAGAGCGATCAGGGAATTTCTCATGAGGTCTTCCATTCTCACGCCCCAGGCTTCAGCCCATATCCTGCGGAAGCAACCGATCAATTCGTTGGCCTGTTCGGAAATGGAGACGCCGGGCAGTTTCTCCAGCGGATTGAAGGTGACGGTAAATGCCTTGTCGGTCGGATCGATGAGGACGATCCTTTCGGAGATATCTTCATCATCTTGGCTGTAGCGGAGAGATAGAATGCCTTTAATGTCCTCGATGAGATCGCCATGCGGATCAATGACACCAAAGCCGTTACCGTTCTGGATGTCTTGCAGAATAAGATATTCGAGAAACTTCGTTTTTCCTGTCCCGCTTGCGCCGATGACATAAAGATGGGTGGCCCTGTCCTTCTGATCGATCTTGGCCATCTGAAACTCGTTTTTGTTTCCGCTGTAGTACCAGCCGAGGTCCAATGTGCCGGGTATTTTCTTATCAGAAAATGAGGGAGTAGAAATATATTCCTGTGCGGAAGTTCCTGCTGACTTATTTCTTGAAACTTCCTGTTCTTCTCCATTAAAAAGTTTTTTCCATAGACTCATTCTATTTTATCCTATGAGATTCCCAGGAATCCTCTGGATTTTCTGTCTATCTTTGACGGATCTTGTTTTAGGTCGAGCATCAGCTTGTCAACGCTTTTCTGCACCGAATGGTGAACAACAGTGGCGTAGGCCCGCAAGTCCTGTTGATCGAAAAGATCAAGATCGTTTAATACTTGCGATGCCACTTTTACGAAAGGAATAAGCGAGACGAACGACTGCCACAGAGAAGGCCTAAAGGTCATATACCAAGATACATCGAGGTTGTTGCCGAAGTCCCTGGCATTGACAAAAACCTGGTATGGCTTGAGCCTGAAGTTTCCCTTATAAACAACAACCAAAAACTTTCTTGCCGATCCCAAAACGCTTTTGACAAATCCGGGAGAGATCGATTTTTTCTCCATTACAAGAGAAGGCACATTGTTGCCCTTTATGAAAACCTCGGCATTGTGGAAGACCTCTTCGGCCTTGCCTTGAGCGTTCTCGATAAGGATGCCCCAAGAATCTTCAACTTGATCTTTCCTTAAGATGCCTTTTGAACTTAATCCAGCTAAGAGCGCTATAGCCATCATAACAATACCGATAATGGCCAAAGGCTTGCCGAATACGATGCCCATTAAAAAGAAAATAAACCCGACGATGAGAAGAAACGACATTACTGGTTTTGGCATTCTAACCTCCTAAGTCAATACTTCAGTCGCAATTTTAATAATGTTCTTTATTATCTTTTATCGATTCTTATCACTTCATAGCATATAGATTTACAAACTAAATTATTATCAACAATATGATTTTTTAGAATGGGTCGTACAGTTGGATATATGTGCTCGTCAAAATCAGAATACGTTAAAATTGATAAAATAGCCTGTCTTAATTCCGCGCGCTGTAATAATAGCGGATTCTTTATTTGAGATTTTATTGTTGACCGTTTAATAATAAACTTTTTTTCTGGTAAGTTCCTTAAAATTTCATGAGCTTTAAATGCCCTTTCTTGATACGTTGGTGCTGTTATTTTCCATAAAGCTGTAAAAACGGAATCAGGAGAATCTAATATCACATATAAAGGTACATTAAATGGGATAGCAGACAAAATCTTATTTAATGTTCCATCCTTCATGAGATATACTACATGAATCAAGAGAATAACATCTGCGTCTGCTACACATTTTGATAAACATTCTTCCGCATTAGAAATAAAACAAACAGGATCGGGCGCAAGGCCAGTTTCACACACTCGCGCACGGGCTTCATTTATTAAGTTCAAGTCTGGATCAACAAGATGAATTTTAGCTATTTTGGTAGGATTTTTAAGAATTAAATTTTCAATAAGATGACCGTCACCGCAACCGAGATCACAAATTGTAATATTTTCTTTTTGTGGCCAATATACACATTTTACAAGGTGATCGGCAGTAACTTCATTTTCATTAGACATTAGTCTAAAGGTTTTCCATGATGAAAGATAAGAATTGCAAGGCCAAGTTGAAGACAATTTTTTTTTCATGATTTATCCTATAACTTGAATGGCGTATAACTTATTCCTCTATCAAACGTGTCAATTCCCTCTGTCTTTTTCAAATAGGCAACTATTTTATATGTAATTGGAAGAGCAACTACTTCATAAAGCGATTTTAAAACAAATCCAGAAAATGCTATGAATAGAACAGTTGTAAACGGAAAAACTCCAGCGAAGGCTGCAATGTTGAAAACCAATGAATCTGCGCCTTGTCCAACAATAGTGGAAGCAACAGCACGTAGCCAGAAATGACGGCCTTCAGTTTTTATTTTAAGCTTTGACAAAACAAAAGAATTCAGAAATTCACCAACTAAATAGGCGATAAAGGAACTCAAAGCGATTCGGGGAATAAAACCGAACAATCTAGCAAATGGCTCCTGATCCTTCCAAAATACGGCAGGAGGCAATATGGTCGCTATATAGTAAAAAAGGGACATTCCGGCCATGCAAAAGAACCCCCACCAGATAACACTTCGGCTTTTCCGGTATCCATAAACTTCGGTCAAAATATCGCCAAAAATATATGAGACAGGGAAGACAAGTATCCCAGCAGGTAATGTGAAAACTCCTGCTTGGATAATTTTAACTGCTATTGTATTGGAGATTAAGAGAGTAGCAACAAAAACCATTGCCGATACATGAAATAGACGATAATTTTCAGTTCGTATTGTTTCCATTATTCTTCCTCCCTTTTTATACTGTATTCATCCGCAACAAACAGTTTAGCGTCTCTCCAATGAAATATCATATTCTTATCGTCTTTCTGTTTCACACTGTGAAAAATCTCTATCATTTTATTAAATGTATCTTCATCCATTTTCGCTACACTGACTTTTGAATTGCCATGGTAAAAAAGTGCAAAACCACAACCGTTGCCCCGATACACGTTGTATACAACGACTGGAATTAATCCGACTTCAGGTGGATGGTACTGATATGTCGTTATATACTCACCACTAATCGTTTCAAAAGCATCGTCAATATCTTTATATTGAGGATAAACACCTCTGCTAAACGGAATTTTTCCTTTGTGTCCCGCTACCACTTCGAATAGATTTTGCCAAAATAGAATACATGCAGATTGATTCGGTAAATAAAAGTAATATTTAGTATCAGGATTGTAATGATATTGATATCCATTACCGCCTTCTCGATGAGTAAAACCACCTTTCTCTTCTTCATCGCCATCGCAATTTATAAATAATCCCATTCTACGGATTAGTACTTCTTGGATGTCATTGATATCATCTTTTATTTCAATATTATCTGTCAAAACCTCGGCTGTTTTATTTGTGATTATAAAGTGGCTCGTTGCTTTATTTGCCCATTCTAGAAGCTCCCTTAATTCTGCTTCAGGAGCTTCACTCTTCAATTTCAGCCTTGTTTTTTTATTAATTGAATCAATAATACTTTCAAACTTTCTCATCACATTTTCAGCAGTCGATTCAGGAACTTCTAAATCATTCAGTCTTTTATTTAGAGCGTCCCTTATTAAAACACGAAGTTTCTCCGAACAACTCCGGTTATAACTATCTATTTGATGAAGGAAGGAAGCTATACTTCTTTCCTTCTTTTTGCGCGCTTCTTTTTCTATTTCTCCTCTGTCATACATTACACCAGAAATTAATACGGCTAAGTTATTCATATTTTTGCAGATTTTATTATTTCCAATAATTTTCTGTGTTAGAAAATCATATAATTCATTCATAAAGAATTCACCTCCATTGTTTTTATATGCTTAATTTTTTCATTTTTCAACTTTTTTTTACAATAAAGCGTGTGTTAGTGCATTACTATGTAAAAAAGTGCTTGATATTTTAATTTATGCGAGCTATATATACGCTAAAATGTGTTCGCATGTGAGCATTAAAGCTCTCATTTTAACGCAAATAATTAGAAAGGAGGTGTTAAAAAATTAAAAAAGAGCCCGGCTTTTAAAGCCGGGCTGTGGTGCGTAAACGGGGAATCTTTCTTTTCCGTGACTGTTTGCCGACGGTCGGTAGAAGTTAGATTTTCGTGGGCTAACCCCTTTGAGGAAGTGGCCCCCCGATTCGCGCTTATTTAGTCTAAACCACGGCAAGTTAAAATGCAAGAGGGGGTTTTCCACACCCCACGGAGGAGGGTTAATGGGAAATTTAAAGCTTAGAATGAGAAAATTTATGAATCTGTTACGGGGCTCTGTTTTTTTGATTCTTGCTTTGACTGTTATTGTGTCTTGTCATTCCAGTTCCGCAGGAGACGACATCTCAACAATATATGCGAATATAAAAATCGGGAACACAAAGGATGAAGTCATTCATCAATTCAGTCAGCCGGTAAAAATTGAAACGAGTTCTAGCATCATCGGTATCAAAATTTTTTCTCTCACATGGCAGGACAACATCAATATAGTCACCGTTAGTTTCATGGAAGATCGAGTCGTTTATAAATCAATAAAAACATTGAATCAAAATGAAGGAGGTCCTTTATGGAAAAAATATTTCAAGATGTAGAAAACGAAAATCTCTTAACAAGAGTGAGAAATAATTTTCAAAACATGAACGCAGCAGTTGCCGGTCATAATGATTCGATAAATGACGAATCAACTAGTTTAACATTGAACGACAACACATTGCCGACAATATCTGCCGTTCAAAGTAACCGGAATCGTCAAATTGATGAGACATTCGCCAACACCGATTCCCCCGAAAGGCAACTCCAGTGTATTGTTAATGCGATGGGAGTCTTCGAAAAAATTTTATTCCGTAATGCGCAGGGCAAACTTTTACGGAAGGAAGCAGAAGAAATAGCAAAAATGCTTTTAAATTATCAGACGCAAACCACGCTGCATAAATTGACGCTGGCTTTTGCGCTCGAGAAACAAAGGACATTCCTCGCATACATCTACAGCAGCAACAGCCTTCAAAAAGAGTTGTTCATCATGGACTCCAAAGCCAGGGCAGAGCTTAGCCATACATTACTGACGATTGACACAGCTGTGTGGCAAGCGAGAAGAGAAAACCACCTGAGAATCCAGCGAATGCAACAAAAGAATATTTTGTCCGAGAATGAAGCGCTTGAAGAAGAATGCAAGAACAATACTTTAACAAGGAAACTTCTTGATGACAGTTTAAAAACTCTCGATCACCTCTGGCGGAACCATGCCGCATTGCTCAACCAGACTTTAATGTTGTTTACGGAGAAGCTTCGGATAGAAGAAAAAATCTAACTGAATTGCGGATGCCGCTTGTAAAGCGGCATCCGCACCTTTCTGCAATTAGGAGGTAATTACAATGAATAATGTCCATGTAAACGTATCAAACATAGATTCTTTTGAAAATAAAAAATGGTGGATAATATTGATGTATGTTGGAATGGCAATCACATTTATTTACGATTATTTCCTCATCGCTGGCGGGCTTTTCCACATCGGGTTAGTTCCGCTAGATTCCAAATTCATTAGCGGAGAAGAGCAGGCGTATCTGATTGCGCTAGCGTTAGAAATATCGGTTTTAGTCTTTTACACCAATCTACCATCCTTTAAAACTTTTAAAATTAATTCCATTTTCAGCACGTTCCTTATTCTTATTTTTCTAATTGTTAGTCTGTTTGCTGCGATGTTCACACTAAGCCTTCGTTCATCCGGAGATGACTATCTGAAAAAGGTTCAATCGAATCTGGAAACTATCAATAAAAAAATAACGGTGGTGGATAATACCATGTCAGGACTATACACATCCGCGATAAGGAACCATGAACGAATCGCGAGGCATCTCATCAAGAAAGATGATCATGGAATTGACATATGTGATTCCGCTTGTCGTCAGCAATTTCAGAAAGCCGAATCCCTCAGGCGGCAATATTCTTTTTTGGCAGTTCCTATATCGGACACTTCTGAAAAGGACTTAAATTATGCTTGGGCGAATATCGTCCAAAGGTTTGACATGCTGAAGGATAAATCAAGAGTATACATTCAATTTTCGCAAAGTGAAGATGGCAAACTTAGGATTGAAAATACATTGGCAAGAATACAGAACGATATAAACGATACCGGAGATAAATATTTTAATTCTTCGACTGCGCTTTCGAAAAAAAACCTGACGATTAATGAATCCTATGAAAATATATCTTCAATTTTAAAATTCGATTTCAGAAAAGTACAGCCTTTGACGGTTGCTTGTTTCGTATGGGGTCTAATGCCGCATCTTCTGGGTCTATTCCTGGGCTTGCAAATTCGTAGATTAAAATTTTCCAATGAAGATTTGCTACAAGAGCGCAGTAAGGCTGAAGAAGAACAGCGAATAGGAGGCGAGGTTATAAACTTCCAAAAAAATATTAGGTTACAAAATCTGTTTAACAACGTTTCCGCTCAAGCAACAAGAGTGTTTGATAAAGCGTCTACAGCTTGGACGTCGCTAGTTGACCAAGTTCGACCAGGCAAAAACAGTGAATTTAAGGACGGATAAAACTATATATTGAGGAACTGCAAAAATTTTAACTGAGTCTCACTAACACCATCATCTGCTGTAAACACAGATGATGGTGTCTATCCTCATACATCTTTAAAGAGACTTAATTAATGAATTCGTTTGCAAATCAGCCAATTTGCTAAGCCGTCTTAAAAGAACAAAACAGTATATGAGAAATTTTGGTCCCCTGCGATCCTTGATAATGAGTGACTTTTTCATGTTTTTCCAACCGTCATCCCCAGCGCAACCGCATCAAACATGTTGTGATGATAACTCGCCTTCCATTTCCGGTCTTGAGTGACATAGACTTTCAGCTCCGGGTATCTGGCGATGATTGCCCTGGCCACCTCTTCCTTGCTCGCCCTGCCGTTGCCGCAGACGTATTTCCTGACCGTGTTAGAGGCATAGCTCACAACGCTGAGACCTTTCCTCTTGCCGATCATTCGTATCCAAGCGACAAAGGCGTTGAGGGTAGCCGCTTTTCTGTTGTTGGCAAAATACGTTTTCTCTACGGCAAGAATCTGAGGCCTAAAATCATTGATGAGCCTCAGGACTATCTTTTTCCCCTCCCGCAGGGTCTCTTGCGGCTTTTTCTTTTTGGGAATCATTTTTACTTCGTGATAGACGATGGTATCGCCTTCCAGGAACGCGATCCCTATTTCCCTGGTGCCCGGATCGATAGCTAAGACTTTTTTATGGTTGTTAGTCATGTTTTATTGGGCTTGCTGAGAAGGTAATCTTCTTCGTTCGCCTGCCTATGATTAATGATAAGAAATCTCCTGAAACATATGTGGCCCAAGGCCACCGTCTCAAAGAGTCTCAGGTAGTATGGATTCCGGTTTCTTTTCTCCCGTTTCAATTCGCTGGAAAGAGCCGGGTATTCAGACGCGAGAAGCTCGGCCAGCTCTTTTTTGTTGATATGGCATCCTGGCGAGATAACATTCTCCAGTTCTTTGATTGAGTAAAAACAGACTCTCATCCGGCTCTTCCGGCAAGCAGCCTCGATTCTCGATGCCATGATTCTGAGATTTGGCGAACTTCTGGATGGGTGTAGTTTCTTCATCACCAGAATATCAGGGGCGTATCGTTCAATAAAGCCGGAGAGAATCATGCTCACTTTTTCAATCTTCTCCTTCATGTCCTTTCCTGGCATGCTTTTCAATCTCCATTCTCTGAGGCCTGAGCCGTCAAAGATGACTATTCCCAGGTATCTCCATCCGGGATTAATCGCTATAATTTTAGGTGACTTATTCTTTTGCATAGCGTCTGACTAGATAGTTGAATAAAGCTCCCCTGGTCTTCTTAATTTTATGCGGAGGCATTCTCACTGCCTCATCGAACGCCCTCTTTATGACTTCTAGAGGGTATTTTCGGACATAGGAAAGATAGAGAAGGCTGTTTTTCTCGTCTTTGAATGCATTGCATATTTCATAGGCAAGTAAGTCCTGATTTTTATGATGAGCTATCGAAAGGCAATCATCGGCAACGTTATCGTTTCGTAATTTATATTTATTTATCGTTATATTGTTGTCATCATGGTTCACGGCTGGATTATGGCTTAGATTATTGATTTCTCGGTCTTTAAAGGCTTCTTCTGATTGACATTTCTTTGCCACTCTGCCTTTCGTAAATCCGCCACTCTGTCTGCCATCAGGAAGAGTTTTCCACTTGTTAATAACAATTGTCAGGCATCTCCCGCTATTCACGGTCGTAATGTATCCACTCTTTCGTAAGATATCGAGCCACGTTCTTATTGTCCTCGTTTTGATGCCCGTCTCCTGGCTGATTGTAGAAAGTTTCCGTTTCAAACTGCCTGTTTTGCGATTCGCACACAAAAAGAAATATATTTGAAGCCAGATAGCGCTTTTAATTCTTTTATAATGCCTGCCGTCTCCGTCGAGAAGCAGACCTTTCCAAACGGGAGCCCACCAGTCAGAAGTTGTGCACTTTGATCCTTCCGCACCATCTTCAAAAGAGGGCTTGATCCCCCTTGAAGTATTATTCAGTACCGTTGATACCTCCATGGACGTTCAGGCAATTATCTTAATTTCATCTCCTTTGCCTCGATTTCCTCCTTCAGTTTGCGGTAGAGACCATCGAAAAGAAAAGCGACAGGCGTGTGATAGATGATCTCCAACTTAAGCGTGTTGACAAGATTGGGATGCTTGACTCCCCGCTCGTAGTGGGAAAGCTGAGAGGATGTCTTATGGCCTAGAAAATACGCCACCCTCTTTTGAGAGAGACCGTTCTGTCTGCGAAAGGTCCAAAGATTGTTTTGCTTTACTCGCATACCCATATCCATCTGTTAATAAGAACGTTTTCAATTTAACAAATGTGTATGAGCGAATAAGATAGGATAATTTGCTCAAAAAGACAAATATATGGAAAAGCCCTTTGTATGCAATAGTAAAATCACCGTCTTGCGGTGTTTGTGTTTACGCCTGTTTGTCACTCTTTTTCGCACTGCCCTATGACCTGATAATGCCCTGGGGAACCGCCACAACGGTTGACCACGGGTTGCCCAAAAAGTGACAAAAGACTATTACAACTGATAATTTCTGAGTACGATTGGTAATTCTGATTTTTCTGATAAATCCTTGTTTTGTGCTGTTGAATTGATGTTTGACTAGCCACCTTGCGCTTATTCCCCACCCCGTGCTATCCTGTAGAAACAGATGGAGGCATTCGTTGCTCTCCTCCCTCAAGAACGAGACGCGATAGGTTTACTTTCGATTTCTAGCTTGTAAACCATTGAGTTTTTTGGCATCATGGTTTTCTGAGCTACCTCTTTCGTTTGCGCTCCCAGCCACCGGTTGCCCACGGGTTGCCCAAAATCAACGGGAAGTGTCCATGTAGGATTCAGTAAATCAATCGCAGTTCGTAGTGTTGAAGGAGCGAGATGAGCATATCTCATGGTCATCTCAAGCGCCGAGTGCCCCAGAAGCTTCTGTACGGCTGGTACAGGCGCTCCTCGCATGACTAAGTGGGATGCGAACGTATGCCTTAGGGTATGCCAACCGATGTGGCGCAATCCTGCTTTTTTACAGACGTTTGTCAATTTTCTGCCAAGACTATACTGATCGAAATGTTTGCCGTTTGCGTCCAAGAACACGAATCCTGTGTTCTTCTTCCTTTTGAGGAGCATTTCGTACAGGTCGACGGCCATGTCGACGTGGCGCTCTTTGTTGCTTTTTGGTGAGCCGAGTGCTTTCGAGTAGTGAGACCAAGAATGTCGCACGATAATGAGTCTGTTATGCCAATCGATTGACGACCATTGGAGACCTATGAGTTCCCCCACTCGCATTCCAGTCCTGAGACCGGTAAGTATCATTTCTCGAATAATGCCGTCCGCATTGGACAGCAACAACTCACTCTCATCGAACGAAAGGTAGTCTGTTGTGGGCGGCGGACATTTGAGCCATTTGATTTGAGGTGGTGCCCCGTCAATGTGTAACCACTTGTATGCAGTCGATACGCATTGATTGAGAACTCCTAAGTGTCCATTGATGGTTCTCCCTGCAAGATTCCTTTTAAGAAGATGCGCCTTATACCTTTCGATGTCATTCACCGTTATCTTACTAATCTGTATTTTCCCGAAGAATGGAACTAGCGATGGAAACAAAATGTCTTTTCTTGAATACTGCGTCGAGGGTTTACTGTTAGGCACCACATATTCGTCAAACCACCTCTGTGCAAACTGCCCGAAGGTTAACTCCTGTGACTGTGCCCTATCTTCCTCTTTGTTGATGTTTTCACCACGGGCTAATTTACTACGCAATACCGCTTCATATGCGAGTGCTCCCGTCCTTGAATTTTCCGGGCTTCGCTTTCTGTATCGTGTGTAGTTGAACCTAAAATCTATCCACCACGTTTTTTTCATCATTCGCACTGCCATATATTATTTAGCCGATAGATTCCACCCGTTCCCGCTCCACGTACGACACAATGTCGTCTTTAACGAAGCGAACACTGCCTCCGATTTTGGTGAACGGAATGCGCCGTTGCTGCTGCAAGCGCCGCACGCTAGACACAGAGATCTTGAACAGCTTCGCAACTTCGGCAATCGTAAGTAACTCGGGCGCCGGATCGAATCCTGTCGGCGTATTTACATCTGTCAAAGAGCAATGCGCGGTCGGCACGACCGACGGGCTTTGTAATCCTACCATTGGTGCGGCCTGATTACGATTGCAAACGTTGCGCATAACACATTCACCTATGAATTACCGTAGAAAGTCGAGATCCTTGTAACCAATAAAAGATCTTCTTCATCAGATTCGTTCCCCGAAATTCTGACCACTTTCCCCACGAGATTAAGGATTTAGCATATTTAGTATGAAGAAGTACAAAGTCACGACCGAGGTTCGGGCACAGATCATGAGCAGCATTAAGGATGTAGCCGTCTCGGTCTAGCAAACTGCCAGAGCCTTGGTCCACGACGTTCGGACTTTTTATCGGAAATCGCGCGAGGGACATAAGACCAATCTATAGCTTCATGTCGTTGATGTAAGGAGGGATAATATACTTACTTAGACAATATCGCGTGGCCCCCCTTTATATTGTTAGAATCAAATTATAGCAGAATTACAGGAATGGAGGGCAATTCAAGAGGCTGTAAGCACTACCTTGTCGATAGAAATGGCCGTCTGATCGTGCCCTGATTTCAATTTACTCTTCCCTATCACCGGATAGAAGGCGTGGAAAGTTGCGTGGAAAGACAAATCACATCATTAGATGATGCCCTAAACAAAACTTGATCTGACTGTGAGTGTCAAGACTATTAACTTCCTTTTATCTTTATTTTTTTAAATATTAATTTTATGGTCTAGGATACAACCAGTAATCGTTAAATCTTCATCTTCATTTTATTTTATTAGAATAAATATAAACCGATTTATACAGTCTGTATAAATCGGAAACGAAAAAATATGAATTAATGTTTAAAAGCTTGATGTTATTTAATAATAGATGTAATTACCAACTTACTGAAAAACGATTTATACGGACTGTATAAATATTGTTGGCAAAGAAGAAAGGGACGGTAGTGCAGCCATTAGACGAAATAGACGCAACAGTGCAAGCTACCCTGGGGCCATTTAATAAACACAAAGACGTCCAATATCGAGTCCGATGCCTCGTCGAAAAGCGTCTCACAGGTGGTGAGATAGTCGTCATCGTCGTTAGCTTCTCGTTATCTAATTTCTTTGCAGGTGCCTTGGCGGCGGCCGGTAAGCACCTCTGGGACGCCATCAAACGCTTGTCCGTAAAGATGTGGACGGCCAAATCCCGTAAACTCACCTATAGGTTAGAGGTTACAATCAAGGAAAGCATTGGCAAGGATTCAATGGAATTCAAGTGTTCCATCGACTCTCACTGTAAGCTCGATGTTCTGGATCTGTTTCGGATGGCAGTTGAAAAGGTGCTGTCCGAAGCCCATCGTCTGGATGCCCACTCATCAACAGGTTCAAAAAGACATAAAAATACCAGCTTCTTTTTTGATGGAAAAACCATTGAGGAGGAACGGAACTGAGTCAGTCCTTCCTTCAATCGGCACTCCGGCGATTTTGGGGTCGGTCATGCAGACTTCGCGGTGATCGATCGCTGCTCGACTCATACTATCAACGAACTAAGCAGCCCTCCGATCCCTATGAGTGGAGAACCATAGCTTGGTGCTGGGACCATTACCCTTTACTTGATGGTTCACTGAACCCAACAAGTCATTCGGTTCGGCCACCAGGCATGAACGGACACCTGACCATAGCTCCACCAGATGATGATATAAACAATGCAATAACCCGGATTATGAAGTGTGTCCTTCATAAGGGCGACGCTTGGCTCCTCACAATCCCTCGATCTATTGGATATACAGGCACTCTTTCTGCAAAAGCTATTTTTTCTGATCAAGGTGGTGCGGCACTGGTGCTGCCCAAGGGGATTTTCGGCATGATCTACGTTTTAAATGAGATCGTATTTGAATTGAAGGAGGCCACCCACTCGCGTCTTCCGAAAGAGATGATATCTTTTATCAAGGCAAATTACCCCGAAATACTAGGGTATGTCCTTCTACAGAAGCAACAATCGGATAGTTCCATTCCTTTGTTCGTTACGCAACTCGACAGATTCCGCTATGAACGGAACCGTAGTGAATGGTCAATGATTTTTTCCTACAGTATGTCTCAGCAACTTTACGTGATTTTACATGAGTTTGGACACATAGTTCATGGTAGACAGACCAGCCGGAATATCGTCACCGAGGGAGTGTATGAGCATTTTTTCTGCGGCAGAGAACAGGAAGAGCAGGCGGACACATGGGCCGCGAAATACCTTCATAAGGGGCACAGTCTAACAGACGATTGGCCATACTGGAAATCCACACAAATAGCCCTAATCATACTCTTCGGAGCCATAGACCTCCTGCGAGAGAGTCACTTTCTCGAAATCCCAGACCGGGATGAACTAGCCTTACGTCTAGGAACGCTGTTACTGACCCCGGAGATGTCGGACAATGTCAGACAAATCTCAATTTCCTACGGTCACGAAATGCTTTCCTATGGTAGAAGAATCCTTTGGGGCGGAGGATAGAAGTGTGTGTAACGAGGTGACGAAATGAAGGATTTCTTATCTTCTGTCTGGTCGCGCCTGTTCAGGGGAGACAGACAGACCAAGTCAGGAAGTCAGGTGCTTGAATTGCATCGACAAATCCAGGAGCAAGTCGACAAAGGTAACTATGTCGGCGTCGCGACCTATTCTCCAACTGCCGGCCTCTGGTTATATCGAGCGTGCCATCATGACAACAGAGACGTACGGTCATGGGTGGGATCCTCGGACTCCGGCATCTCCATTGTCAACGCCCAGAGAGTACAGCGCGACATAACTTGGATAATTGATCTAATGGCCCATGATAAAGTTTTCAGACGAGCAGTAATCGCCTTACCTGATTCCTTGGATCAGTTGCGTAGGGCACTTAATCTGCCGGATAGGCAGATGTGGCACATGTGCATGCTTGCATTTTTGTATGAGAGGGCTAATCAGCGGAAGAAGCCTAGCGATAAGGTGTCCTTGTTTGTAGGCGACACCTTCGAGCGATACTCCAAACTAGAAGAACATTTAGACGATATTCAGTCGTACCTCTGTGCGTGGGGAAAGGAGTTCTTTAAGGATTTCCCTCCAAAATGAAGTTTGTTTGCAATAGGCCAAGATACGAAACTGAGCCATATTTCCAATAACTGAGATAAGACTTAATTGGACATTATCTGTCAAGTCAAGAATAGGTCAGGACATTTAATTCTTTTCTATTAAATTTTTTAGCTCTAATAAAGTGCCTTGATATTGCCGAATACGTTCTGCATTAGGTAGATAATTCTTGGGTACACCTTAGTAGAGGACGTTAGAACTTTTTTCCGGGAAGCGTGCGTTGAGGAAAATCCAAAGCACGACACAAATTTGCAATTCGTGGTAGAGTGCGATAATATCATTTAATCAGCGTAGAGTGGCAGTTTTGCCATGCTTTTTAATATGCAAAGAAAAGAGATGCGAAATGACACAAGAAAGTAAATCGCTTGATGTACTGATTATCAACTCGCCGCTATTCCGTGACCCGATCACAGAAGACGACGAAGATTCATTACCACCGCTCGGTCTGGGATATATCGCTACAGATTTGTTGAGTAACGGCATTACTGTCGAATTGATAGACGCCGTTAATGGTCACATCTCTTTGGGCAAGATCTTGGCAATTATTCGTGAAAAACGACCGAATTATATGGCAATCAATATTTTCACTACTAACGTGCATCTCGTGCGTGAAATTGTTGAATCGGTAAAGGGTACTCAATTTATCATTGGGGGATTGTCAGCCAAAAGTCTTTACAAAACCATACTCTCATGGAATACGGTTTGCCCTATTGATGTTGTTTTAGGAGAAGGAGATTTCGTGGTAACCGCTATCGTTCAAGGAAAATCGCAAGACGTCATTTACCACGATGACAGAAACAGGATCATCGCAGTGGCCACAACATCATCATATTTCCCGTCTGACATCTCGAATCTGCCGCTTGATCGTTCTTTCTTCACTAATCAGATAGCACATCCGGTTTCAGGATTGAATGAAGCATGCATTGTGACGAGTCGCGGGTGTATGTATGACTGCGCTTTTTGTGCCGCTGCAAGGTCTCTTAATCGTGAGACACCGATTCGAGAAAGAAGCGTAGCCGGTGTCAAAAATGAGATTCGAATGTTGCGCGGACATGACAGCATAATTAATGCGATACGGATTCTAGATGATTTGTTTTTGCGGGATGTGGCGAGTGTTGATCGAGCGGTCAAGATATTTGGAGGGACACAAATCGTATGGCGAGCAATGGCTCATGTGTTGTCTTTTTGCAAAATGGAAGATACTCATTTGCTCTTATTGAGACAATCTGGATGCTTTGAGATGTTCATTGGGATCGAGTCTGGGTCTCCTCGTATTCTCAAAAAGATACGCAAAACATCGGACGTTGAACTCATTAAGCGAACCGTTTGTCGCTTGCTTAGATTCGGGATTAATGTGAAGGGATACTTCATTTTTGGCTTTGAATCTGAAACGATCGCGGACATGGAGATGACTTATGAACTTGCGTCATGGTTGAAAGAGGTCTCTATGCAAACAATGGCAAACTTTCGCACCAGCGTCTTTCAGTTTCGCCCATATCATGGCACAAAACTTTATTATGATATAGTTCAAAAAGGACGAATTGTGTTAGACATGACTCCGCAGGAGTTGCTCTCGAAAGATATTGGACGAAGACAATTCAACTTCACGAGCGGCAACTTCTCAGAAGTACCTGACGATGTCCTGCAACGATTTATCACATCAACAATCAACCTCAATAGGTGAATACCATGTCAAAAAAAGGAGAAGGCCAACGAACCACCGCACTATGGGTCGGTTTATCTGAAAAACCAGTTAATGATGGGTCGGTGTTCACGCCACTTTCGCCAAACACTACCTCAGGAAAATTAATTGCAGAGATTGAAGAGCGTTGTCCATCGGCCCAATTCTATAGGACAAATCTTGTGAAAATGGCACCGTTAAACGCTCAGGGAAAACTTAGGTATCCGACTCATTCTGAATGTATTGAGCACTACCCGCAACTTATAGAGGACATTGCTTCTATCATGCCTTCCGTCGTATTGCTTCTTGGCAAACAAGTATCGGCATACGTGTTAAGTCAGTTTGGTATAACAGAGGTTGTAAAGTCATCTCTCTTCGACTACGAAATCGTGCGGCACAGTGGAGTATGCTACGTGGCGATTCATCATCCATCCTATATCTCGGTATACAAGCGTAAAGAAAAAGAAGTGTATATACGAGCAATTCAGGAACTTATGGAACGTTGCACTCTTAAATCCAAATCCTGTCTTAAACGCAGACCTGAAGGAGATGTTAACTGCTATCAGAGATTCTAATTCTCGTACGCGGGAATGATGGCGGCCATAATTGTAACGGTTGGATATCGGGCAGATATGAACAGTGCCTAATCTTATAGCAATAAAAAGCCCCCGAATCTCTTCAGGGGCTGTGAATACTGTTCAATTAACCATCTTGAGGATACTGTTATGTAGCCGGACATGCTTTTCCATGATTGAACTGGGCGGAGTTGATTTGAGACTTTCCGTGCAGGCATTGTAGAAACTCCACATGTCACGATCCTCAAACTGCGGATAGGCCGGTTTAAGCCAATGGTCTTTTAAAACGGTCAATTGCCGGGGGCTGATGATATTGTTCCCGAAGAGCACACCCATTAACTGAAACGCCTCATGATTTTCCAGCGGCCGCATCTTGAAACTCACCGCGTCGTATACAATCTGTTCATAGTTCTTCTGGCTCTTGTAAATGGTCGCGATGGCCGTTTCTTCCAGTTCTGTCCAGACGTTTTTCGTGTGCTTTTTCATCACCACGATTTCACCGCGCAGCGCCAGATTGTCGCAGACGAATACACATGCGCCTATAGCCATTCCAATGGCCATGGAACGGTCATAGGAATTGCGGAAAGCAATTGATAGTCCCATGCCCGATTTGTCGTCTTTGAACTTCAGAACCGCGAACAGCTGATTTCCCTGTCGAGCAATACCATAATTTTCGCCGATCAGAACATAGTCCCGCAAAATATCCTGGCTGATGGTTAAAAACTTATCGGCCAGATGGTAATGACTGACCGGAACATAGCTTTCTGTGGGTTCGGGCATGGGAATAAGATCAAGTTGGTCTCTCGTTATCAATTCTCCACCCCGATGCATCAATATCTCTTTCATTTCTTGCCTCCTTTTTTTGTGTTTTATGTATTTCCTCTTCGATTATCCGGTTAACCAGCGCCGTCATTTTCATACCCTGATCTTTAGCCATACGGTAAAGAGTCGGGATAAACGCCTCGCTGATTTTAGGGCTGTACATGTATTCCCACTCCTTTCTGAAAAAAGTGGAGCCGCTCACTTTCGCGATACGGCCCCTTGGTTGAATTACTGAAGGGATATCCTTCTGTCCGAGAAACCCTCTTGTGCAAGTCTGATTTCATCGTTTCCTCTCCATGCGCCGCAGAGGACTTCGTACTCGCAATCATTGCAGAGAAACGATCTTTTCGGAAAATACACCCCCATTCTGATTCCCTTGAGCACTTCGTTCACCAGATGAAACAGCCAGACGTAATCATCCTGTTTCCGGGGATCGCACTCCAGGATGTTCATCTTTGGTTTTCTTGTCTTTACGAAGTTGATTACCTTGAGCATCCTCGGTTCTTTGCCGAAGACCATGCGGTAGGCGTAGCTGTATATGGTCAGTTGAAGCATGTCGTCCAAACTGTCGAGATTGATGGCCTTGGCGGTATTTTTGAACTCCGTGATGATGTCGTTGGTCTCGATCAGATCGATGTAACCCTCCAGCGGCACGGACAATGCCTCTTTGGTGTTGGGATTGACCAAGTGTATACGGAAGGGAAACTCCGACTCCGCCACGCCGTTCAACGGCGAATGGTAATAGAAACTAAGCATCTCTCTGGCCATGAGTATCAGCTTTTGCTCGTCCTCTCCGTCCTTGTACCGGATTTCCTCCTCGCATGTTTGACAAAACCAGTCGGCCCGCAGGATTTTATGAAGATGATCAAGAGAAACATCCCTCTTTTGCTTCCTTTGTTTATGGAACCAGTCGAGCGCGGAATGCATCACGCTGCCGAAGACAAGACCCGACGACTTGAACGTACGGGGAATCTTGTCTACGTACTGAAACCGGTATTTGAGGCTGCACAGAATGTAGAGAACTATCTGGCTTGAGGAAAGATGATCGATTTCATGCTTGGGCATGACTTTCACCTCCCTTCTGATTTGCCAGTCTTCTTTCGATTTCCTGGCTGGCTTCCTGCTTTGTCACCTTCTTGAGATCGTCCACGCCGAATGCCTTTTTCAGTTCATCGTAGGCAGCTTCGCCTTCAATGCCTTCACCGGCCAGCAGGCGGAACAAATACCGTTTCTGCGCATCGGTCATGAACTCTTGCGGATTGTTATTAATAAATTCCCGTTTCCCGCCGTTTCCGTTGCCTCCTTTTCTTTCAACTCTCGGCTCAGGCTTTTTTTGTGGTTCCTGGGTGGACTCGTTTTTCACAGTCACCCGCAGTTTCAAAAGCAGTTCGCCGGAATCACTCCTAACTTCCAAAATCCTTTTTTCTTCATTGTCCATAACTCGTACCTCCTTTTTTGGTTTTCAAAGAACTGTCTTTCTTCAGCGTACCGGGTGAGAAAACGCCAACAAGGAGAGATAAATTGCCGGGATGTGCAAGTTGTTAGCGGACGGAAAAATGTTTATTCCGCGGGCAGAAATTCCCGTCTTGACCTGTAAAACCTGCGTAATATGTTCACGGGATGAACAACGACACGGGCAATGAAAATGCAATCACCCCGTTTGCGATCACCGATTTTCGGAATGACAAAAGATGCTTCGGCATCAAGGACAAAGACCGTTCCGGCCATATGTACATCCTGGGGAAGACGGGCACAGGCAAATCCGTTCTGATCCAGAACATGGCGGCGTCGGACATCAGACGAGGCCATGGTATGGCTTTGATCGATCCTCATGGCGATTTAGCTGAAGCCGTTTTGGCCGTCATTCCAAAGCACAGGGTCAAGGATGTCGTTTATTTCAATCCCGCCGATCTGGAGTATCCGATTGCCTTCAATCCTTTGGAAGATGTGGAACCGGACAAGCGCCATCTTGTGGTTTCCGGCCTTATATCGGTCTTCAAAAAGATATGGCCGGACTTCTGGGGGCCGCGCATGGAGCATATCCTGAGAAACGCGATCTTCACCCTTTTGGAACAACCCGATAGCACGCTCTTAGACATACCTCCGATCCTTACGGATAAGATTTTCAGGGAAAGGGCGATAAGCCGGTTATCGAATAATATTGTGCGAAGATTCTGGCTCCAAGAGTTCGACAAATACAGCGTATGGCTGCGTTCCGAGGCTACTGCTCCGGTACTGAACAAGGTCGGCCAGTTTCTGGCGACACCGCTTATCCGCAATATCGTAGGCCAGCCCAAAAGCGCCTTCAACCTCCGGCAAGTTATGGATGAAGGGAAAATCCTTATTGTGGATTTGGCCAAGGGCAGGATCGGCGACGACAATTGTTCTCTTCTGGGGGCTCTCCTGGTTGCCAAGCTGCAATTGGTCGCGTTAAGCCGAGCCGATATGCCGGGAGAGAAAAGGCGGCCATTTCACCTTTACATTGATGAAATCCAAAGTTTCCTGACCATGAGCTTTATTGACATTTTGTCAGAGGCACGCAAATACAAGCTCTATCTGGTCATGAGCAATCAATACATCGAGCAACTTGATGAAAGGATCAGGGCGGCCATCTTCGGCAATGTGGGAACGGTCATTTCTTTTCGAGTGGGTGCCGAAGACGCAAAATACCTGGCAAGAGAATTTTATCCTACGTTCAATGAGATGGACCTGGTAAACATCTCGAATCATCATATCTATCTCAAGATGATGATTGACGGGCAAACCTCCAAAGCTTTCAGTGCCGTGACCTTACCGCCGCGAATATCCGCCTTTTCTTATCGTAAAACGATCATTGCATTATCGAGGGAAAAGTACGGAACACCGAGAGATGAGGTGGAAAAACACACCAAGCAACATGATATGGAAACTATTGCTGCCTCGATTAATAAGCAGCGGACGCTTTTTTGAGAATGTAATATATTGTAAAAAAATATTTATACGACAGCGGCCAATAGTACACCATATAATCATTATCAGCCTCCACTCTTTATTCTAACAATTGATATTAACGGTTACGGTTTAAATTATGTATACAAAGGCAGAGCCATTTCTGACCCTGCCTTTGCAACCAAACCGTCTTGCATAAGATGAGCAATATTTGAACTATTTGTTGGGTATTGAGACTGTAGGCGTAGAAACAGCAGGTTCATTTCTGTTAAATTGAAACATTTCATAGAGCATCTTGAAGACCTGCCCATTCCATCTTCGTGGATAGGGGTTAACATAGAGGCCAATTTCGCCCTGAAGCGGAGAAATCCAGCAATTTTTATCATTGTAATTTACATCAACAAGCGAATCTTTGGGGGATGTTGCTCCTGAAGTGATTGTAAGTGTCAGTTCCGGGTTATCAAGGCGTAAACGTGGCAGTTCTTCCTTAGCCGATGCATCCTTAGCCAACGCATCCATGAACTTGCATAGCAACTTTTCCGTGAACTTGCTCGGAGATACATTGTATTCTCTTGCATATCCGGGCCTGTCTTCGAGGCTTTCTGCCACAAACTGTAGCACTTGATTAAAATTTCTCACGGTAAAGTACCCATAAATTGGCCAACTATAGCTATAGTCAATAGTTTTGTCCGGATCGCCCCGAAATAGAACTATAATCATACCCTCATCAAGATTTATTTCTGCATTTAGTTCAAAATCATCTTGGATTTTTTTTATAAGTCCTTTTCGATCTTCAATGGTCATGTCGTCAAAATCAAAATCAGTAATAGCAATGATTGAATAACGTTTTGTAAGCATCGAGCCATTCTTTTCTATATCATTTACAGTCATCTTTGCATCTTGCCAGTTATAGTTTTTTTCTAACGCACCAACAATGTCCGCAAAGTTATCTGACTTTGATGTGGATGTGTTGTCTTTGCAGCAACAATCCTGCTTGGTGGTGGCGTCCCCACCAGCAATTGGTTTTGATTTTGAGTCGTCACTAGCCTTGAACGTACCTTCTTCCGGCACATAAAAGTCTATAGAAGAAACGCTTAGACGATTGGTCAACGCCATAGCTTGGATATATAATACAAGTTTACGGAAAAGTTCATAGTGTCTTGTATCTTTCCGTCTATTTTTTTCACCTTCTGGTATTATCTGGGGTTTATTTTCCATGTAACACCCATCTGATGTATCTAATATGCAATCGGCCTCGTCAGGGGTGAAACCTCCCTTATCTTCAAGTTCCGCCCGCTTTTCATCAACTATCAATTTGTGAAATTTATTTTTCTCTTCATTTATCGATTTTTTAAGGTCTATCTCCTGTTTTCTCAATTCTTTAAGTTCCTTCTCATTATCTTTCAGATCTTTAAGGTCTATCTCCTGTTTTCTCAATTCTTTAAGTTCCTTCTCATTATCTTTCAGATCTTTAAGGTCTATCTCCTGTTTTCTCAATTCTTTAAGTTCTTTCTCTTTTTTATCTTTGAAGTCTCTAAAATCCTTCCACACATTATTCAAGCCACCCGTATTAAAAAAAGGATATTTGTAGTAAACAATTTCCCCTTCGGAATTCGTTAGCGGAAGCAATTTGAAATCCCTTAGAGGAATATTTTTTACTTTGTCGAAGATCTCTTTAGTAGACGTTGGACCCATCAGATAGAAATTCTTACCAATAAGCCTTAACATCTTATCTAGAATCGGTTCGCTTCTTTGCATAAGGTGCGTCGTAACAAATTTAGTATCTATTGGTTTCAAAAGTCTTTCAGCGTAATCTTTTCCTTGCATAGGTGAGATGGTGATCAAGGGGCTTTCGCTAACGGTAGTACCAAGTGACAAACTACCTGAAGATGTGTGACTGGTGCCTATACCTGTAGAGGTATTGATGCCGCTACTTCCGATTGATAAAGGACCCAACGTACCAGTACCAGTTAATGTGAACGTTGCCGATATGCTACTAGCTACGGTGAAATGTGGTGGTTGGTCATCATGCATTCTAATAATATTGCTAAGAAGGACTTGTTGTTCTGATTGCAACACGGAATTATCGTATTTGATCACTGCTTGATTTAATGAGTATGAACCAAAATTCGCACAGCCTGTAAGAATGAGGTAAACTGCCACAACCATCCATAAAAGCAACCCCCGTTTAATCCGCCTTTGGTTTAATTGTTCCTCTTTCATCCTTCCTCCTCCTTTCTTTTTTGATCATTGAGATATCAGAATACCTTAAGACATGTTAAACAGAGCCTTTATCAGGCTCAATATCTAAAGTACGCTTTAATGGTGCTAAAGAGGAGGATTGCGAGAATCCGGAGACGTTCTGTGCGAGGAGAGCGGTAAATAAAATTACAAATTTATCATTCTTAATCAGCGCTAAAGTAATTTTGGTTCGAAAAATGTGAGTGGGAAATTTTTTTGCTTATATATTCTTTTTTGAAGTTAATTGCAAATATTTTTCATCGTCATGCAGGCAGCTATCCAGGCCTTTTAGTAACAAAACACTTGGAACGCCAGCGAGGAACAAGGTTTGAATACTTTTGATAGACATCGCCAAAATGACTATGAAGATAGGACTTCAAATTTTCCGATATAGATGACTGAAAAGCGAACAAATATAAGCAGCCAAAGAAAGGTAAACTGTGAACTGTAAATCAGCGCCTCTCCGGATAACACCATGAAGAGCGACCACATCATAGGATGGGTGATGCGGCAAATAAAACGGTGCCGTCAACTAAGCAGTCGTCACTTTTCTGAATTATATATCGGCGCGAAATTTGTATGAAAGAAAGGCCGCTCCAGTTGTTATCGAGCGGCCTTTCTTATGTGCCATTTTGGCTACAAGCGTGACGTTTTTAAATTGAATTTTACGCCGCTTCAATATCATCTTTGATTTAGAGATGGGCTAATTGAGGCGACTACCCGTTGTGGCATCTTATTCCGCAAGAGTATTACTTCCAGTAGCGAGAAAAACTTTACTGTTAAAGTAAACGACAGACTTTCCACTATCCGTCCCAGTTCATGATATATTGCCAGTGGAAGGATCGAGTCTCACTGGTCCAATGGAATCAAAATAGTTTTTTGATCTTTTTCCTTATCTGTTCCATATTTGTATTTACAAATATTTTACAATCCACTCCCTGTTCTCTTAAAATTGAATCTCGGTTATTCAACACTAATCTTGCGTATTAAATTATTATACGTATCAGCCACGTACAAATTTCCAGCAGCATCAAAGGCAATCCCCTGTGGGTTATTAAATGTAGCTACCGTCCCAGCGCCATTAGCACTTCCAACCGCACCTGAACCTGCATAATTTGACACCATTCCGAGTGGAGTAATTACACGAATATCCGAATTCGACACCCCCCCATAATAAAAGCATTCAGACACATATACGTTGTCATTGGAGTCAATTGCGACGGCAAATGGACGATAGAAACTAGCTTGAGCACCCAAACCATTTGTGTTTCCAGCGTTACCTCCTGCGAACAAAACTGGCACACCACTTGGAGCAATTTTGTAAATCGCAGCATTGTTATAACCAGCGACAAAGAGATTTCCCGCTGAGTCAATGCCGATGCCGGTTGGGAGAAACAGTGGTGAACTGGCAATGGTAGTAACGACACCTGCCGGAGATATTTTGCGAATTAGGTTATAGCCGCTGTCAGCCACATAGAGATTACCACTCGAGTCAACCGTAATACCTAATGGTTGGTAAAACGTAGCTGCTGTTCCCGTCCCATCCTCTGTACCGGGAAAACCAGAGCCTGCCAAAGTTGTGACATCACCCGATGGAGATATCTTACGAATTAAATTATTCCCAGTATCGGCTACATATACGTTGTTAGAAGAATCAACGGCCACTCCCATCGGGCTACCAAATGACGCAGACGTGCCTACGCCATTAGATTTTCCACTTGAACCTGAGCCAGCAAGTGTTGAAACATCCCCAGATGGAGTGATTTTTCGTATTACACAGTTACCTGTATCGGCAACATAAATATTTCCAGCTGAGTCTACAGCAATTCCAGTAGGTGTATTGAATTGGGAAACTGTCGCAGCGCCGTCCAAATAGCCTTGAGCGCCAGAACCAGCAAATGTAGTAACTTCAGTTGTTACATTGAGAGCAGGTGGAACCGAACAAGTAATTAAAATATTGCTAATATTAGAAGCACTAACAGTACCGTCGCCGCTACTGACTTCACAAATCTCTCCTGTGGGCTGAGTGCCTACGGTGACTGAGTAGGTAGAGTTGTTAGAAACTTTAGTAGGAAATGTAAATGCACCATTGCCAACTGTCACGGTATCAGCACCATTATTTAAAAGACTAACATCGGACCCGGAGGCTAGTCCAGAAACTGTTCCACCAATCGTGTAGGATTGTGGGACATTACTCGCTCCACCACCGCTATTACCACCATTACTACAAGCAATGACCGCCAAAAGCAACATTGCCAACATTAACAACAATGTGTCCCTTTTCATTTTATTCCTCCTAACACCGGCGCTCTCATGGGCCACCTGGCGTGCTTATTTCTTTCTATTTATCTCAAACAACTCTTTCCGCTCTGCACAACAGCACATCCCTTCAAAAACTCATGGGATTCATGGACAATTCAGCCTTCATGCCTTAGACTTAAATTGGTAAGCGCCTCTTTACAAAGAGAGGCTGAAAACAACGGTTAACCATCGACTACATGGAAAAAAAGAAACTTGTAGCGGCGTATTGCCGGGTGAGCACTCTGGAGCAGAAAAAGAAAGGCTATGGAATCGATATTCAGAAACGGGACATTGAAAGGTATGCGGAAGGTTTGGGCTTATCCATGGATGATTTTTACGTGGATGAGGCAAAAAGCGGAGTCTCAGAAAGGCGTACGGCGCTCAATAAACTTGTCAGGAACTGCAAAAGCGGCGAGGTCGGCACGATTATCGTCTCTTCACTGGACCGTTTGTCCCGCGATCTCCGCTTTACGGAAAATTTGCTGCATGACTTGAAGAAGGTGGGGGTAAAAGTATTTATTGCTGATATGCCCAATTACGACGGCAACAACCGAAAGGATGTATTAATACGGCAGATCAAAGAAGCTATTGCGGAAGAAAACCGTAAAGAAATTATCGAAAGACTAAAGAAAGGCCGGGAAGAAAGAGCGCGAAAGGGCTGTATGGCTGGCGGAACCTTGCCTTACGGATATGAGAGGCAAGGAAAAACGATAAAGAAAAATCCGCAGGAAGCGGAAATTATAAAAGCTATTTATGCTTTCAGCAGTCAGCATAAAACCGATAGCGAAATAGCCAGCCATCTCAACGAACGCAGCTATCGCCGTAGGAACGGCAAAAGCTGGACACAGCGGCAGGTGAGCGCCATTTTAAGCAGAGAAAATCTTTATCGGAAAGGAATTGTTAAATACGGGGAGATAAGTGGAGAAAATGCCTGTTTAATCATCATTTAGGCGTCCGGCGTCTCTTTGTAAAGCGGAACCGAATATGGTTTCTTCTATCAAAAATGGAGAAAAAGTGTCAAGGGAAATTTATTTATTGATCCTGGCTAAAAACGCGAAAACAATTTGATAGGTCGTTAAACCTGGGATACTAATACTAACCAAACAATATTGGTAATTCCATGGATTACGCTGAGATGTTTGGTCGTTTGTTATCGGAGGAGTGGAACCGTCGCTCCGCAAAAGAGAAATTCCATGAAGTACGTCTTTTCCGTGTCTTGATGGAATGTTTCTCGAATTTAAAAAAAAGATTCTACATCGAAGAGTATCAGGGAGCCAAACATCAAGTTTTTTTCAGGCAATGGTACGTATTCAAGGGCTGTTCCTCGATGTGAATTAAGCGATCTCCTGATAGCTACATATGCTATTGGGCCAAAATCCAACGCAAGAATAACTTTTCTACAAGCCAAGAAATTCCCATCAAAGTTCCAACTTTGTGGCCAATGCCCATCTTTCTATGCATCAGCCACTTTCAGTCGCTATTTCTTCTGCGTTCAGAATCCTTCCCAAACTGTATTTCTTCTTATATCAATTCCGACTTACTTGGGACCGTTACTTCTTCAGCGTTTAGAACCGTGAGTGCCGTCGCTGGATTGAACCCTAAGGCTATAGGTACACCAGATAGCGTTGCCTGATGGAATAACCTTATGTCCGTCTCATGGGCATGACTCTCCATCGGATCTTCAAAGAAGATCACCTTCTTACAAATACCGAGAACAACCATCCATGCAATTTGTACATCCCCTCCAAGTGGGCCGGACAGGCACCGAACTACTTTCTCACGCACATTATCTTCGCGAGCAACACCAACCGCTAACAAAAAGTCCTGTATCCATTTACCGGTCGTTCCTGTTGTAAAAATAGTATCGTAATTATTGAAGATTGTCTTATAATTTTCCACAACAAAACGACACATTTCGAGTTTCTTGCCATTGTGAGCAATCAGAGCAAGTGTCTGCTTGGGCTTACTCTCAATAACCGAAACACTATACTTATTGCATATTTCTTTAAGTTTATTATTAATTTTATCGATATCTGGATCTACTTGACGACGAGGGTGTATCTGTCGAAGAGTTATGTCTTTCTGTTCAAAGTCAAGGCGGCGATTCACCCAATTATTGATCATCGTTTTGGCAGTGGTAACATCATAGGCGATGGGTACATCATGAACCTGTGACTGTCGCATGAGCGCCATTGTGTCGGCTTTGGCTACCACATCATCCCAATCAAGCAGGTGGATTAACGCGTCTATTTTGCCCCAAATCATTTCATTTGTCACTTGGATAACACCTCGATATGACTCATACAATGGATTGAAATTATCTTTGATTATTTTTCTCCACTCCATCTCAAGACTATCGTTATCATTAATAATTACCCCTCTAGCCTTACAGGCTTTCACCACTTTTTTGCCTTCCTCCGAATTAAGCCGGACATCATTTACACATTTAATTGTATCATCATAAGTTCCTTTAGTCGCGTAAACGCTAAATAGTGAGCACAACTCCCGCAAATCTGAGTAAATGAAATCCTTAAACTGGGATATATGTTTCTTTTCGGGGTTGCGGAAGTTTGGCGTTGCAACGAAAGCGACAACACCATGTGGGTGTTCCTTTACTCCTTTTTGTGATTCGTATTTTATTATATCACGATCGTGACTAGCAGACTCTCCGTTCGTCTTGAGTTTTTTCCTTTTCTTCTTTTTTAGTTTCAAACTCTGCAAGCTTCTTCTTTTGATATTGGTTATCTTTGACATAGTGTCTCCTCCTTTTGGGCTGATCAATGGTTATTTTTTTCACCGTTTCTCTTATGACCTACAAAACGAGGTGATTCTCATAAAACTTTGTTATTCATTATTTGATGTATAACACTTAATAAAAATTTAAACTCTTTAAATCCTATAAGTTAATATTAAAAAATAAACAATCTATTTTCTGTCTTATTGAGTTAGCTCAATCCTGGTTTTTTCACCTCAAAAATAAACTTACTTTTATGCGATACTCCAGCCATTGCCCCCCCAGCAAATCCACCCTTCTTCTACTTTGTTCATATGTCTATATGCTGAACATACCGGAATCACCCGGCTCAAAGCACACTAACAATTCAAAAAAAGGGGGTGGAAGAAAATGGACGCAATGGTCGTTCGCCAAAAGAAACTATATCAAAGGGTAAAAAGTCTAGTTTTTCGAAGGAGGATGAACGAGGCCATGGAAGACATTGAAGATGAGATCAGAAATTCTCTCCTGAGCGAGGGAATAGCAGAGGCGACCGCCGGAAATTTGAAAATCTCAATTAATGAACGAGGCCACATTGAGGTAAAAGAATTGCCGCCCTTGTATCTCGAACAACTGGATTTACCCTTTAAATGACAAGGAGATGAGCAAATCATCTCCTTATTTTTATAAAAAAGATTCGATTTCTGCATAACCTTGAAAATGACATGATATACGTCTTCCTTTATCTTTAAAATAACCTTGCTGATATCCATTATGAAGAAAATATAATTTGACAAATAGGAGCCTCTGCCTATAATAGAAAAGTACGAAGTAATTAGTAAACTAATTAGTTCATAAAGGAGATGCAACCCATGACAACTTTAATCGATGCCCTATCTGCCAGGACTCAATTTGGCAGAATTATGAATGAGGCGGGAAAGAACGTCCGTTTTTTAGTTAGCCGCCGAGGCAAGCCCAAGGTGATAATTCTCGGCATCGAGGATTATCTTAAAAACATCGTTAAGCAGCCTAAGCTTATAACCAACATCCAGATCAGCGCAAAGGAAGCGGGGCTTGACCGTCTGCGTGATACCGAGATCGAAGCGGAAATTAAAGCCTTTCGAAAAACCAGGAAGAAAGTGGGCAAGGCCAAGTGATCAGGATAGTCCTCGACACCAATGTCATCATCTCCGCTCTGCTTAAAGAGGGCAGCGCCCCGGCGCTTATACTGTCACTGGTTCTGGACGGTCATGTCCAACTGTGTATGACTGAGGAGATATTTGCCGAATATACTGGCGTTTTGTCGCGGGAGAAATTTCAAAGTCTGGATCAGGCAAGCGTCAAAAAAGCTTTGCTATCCATTAAGCGGAAATCTTTTTGGGTATCGCCATCAACGAGAATCAATATTATCAAAATCGATCCTGAAGATAATAAATTTCTGGAATGCGCTTTGGAGGCTAAGGCCCGCTACCTCATAACGGGCAACAGAAAGCATTTCACTATGGCCCATTATGACAAGACGCTAATCATAAGTCCCCGTGATTTTCTTTATCGGGTCGTTAAAGAGATATTCGATTAAATATTTACTACAATTGGCCACTTTTTTTAATGGAAGTCTTAATTCTATAAGACATAATTTAGTAACACAATATTCACGCCTAATAAGCTCGACAAAAAAGCCGGTATCAATACCTATCATGCGAGTCGGCTCTCATTGTTTCTATATCTTTATGGACGTCTTTTGAAATACATGCTTTGCCGATAAGGCCTAAAACTTTCATCCCGCTTTCTTTTTTCTTTTTTGAAAGAATATAATCCTGAACTGCATCAGTAATTACCGAGGATACCGATTTCTTTTCATTATCTGCGAAAGTTTTAACAGCCCTTCCAATGTTGTCCGGAATATTTGCCATTATTCTCATTTTTTTATCTCCATGAATAAGTTATGAGTTTGTAGTATGCAAATTAAATCGAAACGTCAATATGAAAATAAGGGCATTTATGGTGTGACCTTTGTATGGGTCGCTTGCGGATACTGACATTTATCGTTACTTTATGCAAGTTATACATACAAATATTGGTTACTGTGCTTGGCAATCATTTAAAAGATAAACACGCTTTAATCACAACACATAGGCATTGCCCAAGCCAGCAAAATAACCCTTCTTATCCTTTATCCATCCCCTTTTATGCTGAAGATACCGGGAACCACCCGGCTCAATCAGCACATTAACAATTCAAAAAAGCAGGGGGTGAAGAAAATGGAGGTGACGGGCGTGAGCCGAAAGAAATTTTATCAAAGGGTGAAAAGTCTGGTTTTCCGAAGGAAGATGACCGAGGCTATGGAGGACATTGAAGATGAGATCAGAAATTCACTCTTGAGCGAGGGAATAGCAGAGGCGACCGCCGGAAATCTGAAGATCTCCATCACTGAAGGGAGCCACATTGAAGTAAAGGAATTGCCGCCCTCGAATCTCGAACAACTGGATTTGTCCTTTAAATGATAAGGAGATGAGCAAATTATCTCCTTTTTTTATAAAAGTATCTAATGCAAAAATAGCTTGATAACTCATTAAATTTAAAGTATTAGAACAACACAACACAACACACCACAAAATTAAAACAAGATGTCATGCCAAAAACATTGCGGTGTTTATATTGCCAGCTTTGAAAAATATCATATCGGCGATGACAAATCAAATATGGTTCTTGGTTTTCAATGCGGCGGACACCCTGCTGGTTTGTGTTTGCCGTGGCAAAGCAAATTTATTCGTTACCCTGAAGAAAGAGAAGGCATAGAAAATAACTAATGCGTCATTTGGGCATAATGCGTATACAAAAGCAGGTCAATCATCAGCTCCCGACCGACTGCTTATAGCGGATGTAGAGAAGGGCGGCTTCGATGCGGTTGTGGATGCCTGTTTTTCTGAAGATGTTACGGATATGCGTCTTGACGGTTTTGATGCTCAAGAAAAGTTTTCGGGCAATTTCTTCGTTGGTCATGGTTTCGCTGATGAGCGCCATGATCTCCATTTCCCGCCGTGCAATGGCTTTCATTCTGGCCAATTGATTGCTGGAGGGAGCTTTGAGCAGGTGCTTTTTATCGCATTCCCGGATGAATTCCTCGCAAACCCGGGTGACCAGATCGCCGGTCAGCCATATCTCACCCTGGGCGATGGTGTGGATGCATTTGATAATGTCGGCATCAAGATGATCTATCTGTAAAAAACCGCGCACCCCTCCCTTCATCATGGCTATTACGGTTTGCTCGTAAAAACGATCTCCGATGATGATGGCCCGCATGGAGGCACATTTTCTTTTAAACTCCATGAGCTTCGGCAAATACAGGGCGGCTACTTCACGCAGGAGGGTCATTTCTAGAATGATAATGTCCGGCTGCAACTCGATCATTTTGTTCATGAAGTCCCGGCCCTTGCCCCTGTCCGATTCATGGGCAACATTCTGAATAACGCCGAACCCGCTGACTATGATATCTTTTTCGTCGCGCAGGGAATTCAGCAATCGCACCTTGAGTGCTTCATCAGTGCAAATCAGAGCCAGCTTGATCATCTTCTACCTCCTGATAATATTCACATTGCCGACATGCCGTCGGTGAAACTCAATCTACAAAAAAACACTATCGCTTAAATGAGATTGACTTGTAGACGCATAAAGGATTAGTCACAGGATGTCAATAATTGATTGCTTGATCATAAACTATACTTCTCCCCAAAAACTTGACAGGGCAACGAGGCGTTTGCTCTGCTAAGAGCTACGATGCTGACTTTCTAATGGTTATCATTGATTCTAAGTAATGAAGCCAAGTGCACCTTCATAGTTGTAACAAACAATCATTTTCTTTCTGAAACAAGCTAATCGTCAACCGTGACTAAGACGCAAGACTTCAATTCGTAATAAATACCTTTCACATCCTACGACAAACATCTGCACCGCGCCCAATATTTTGTGATCATTATTTCCTTATTTCCTTTGACAAGCAGGACACTTCTTTATTATACATTACGCTATGAAAAACATTCCAATTCCTAAAATCATTCCAACACACTGAGGGCAACCAATGAAGGATTAATCACTCCGGGTATTAATTATTGAAAATTCTGAAAATGATGCACTGCTTATAATTCGTAATCTGAAGAAAGGCGGATACAATCCGGTGTATGAAAGGGTGGAAACTGCTGCCGCAATGAAAAAAGCCCTCAAAGAGAAGCAATGGGACATCATCCTTTGCGATTATAGCCTGCCGAAATTCAGTGCCCCTTCCGCCATTGCCGTATTTAAAAAAGCAAATATAGATATCCCTATCATCATTGTATCTGGGACTATTGGCGAAGAAACAGCCATAGAATGTATGCGTTTAGGTGCCCATGATTATATCATGAAGGATAACTTATCTCGTCTTTGCCCCGCCATAGCCAGAGAATTAGAAGATGCAGAAGTTAGGAACAAGGGAAAGCAGGCAGAGGAGAAATTACGCCACGAGGAACAGCGATTACGGGCTTTCGTAGAGCACTCTTTAGATATCATTGTTCTTTTGGATCTGGAAGGAACTATCACCTATGTAAATCCAGCGATAGAGAGTGTTTTGGGATTCAAACCTGAAGAAAGGATTGGCGCCAAAGGATTTGAGCTTGTTCATCCGGATGACATGAACTTTCTAGCTGACTCGTTCAATACTTTGTCCAGAGATACAAACTTCCCCGTTATACAGACTGAAATGCGTCTTCGTCATAAGGATGGAAGCTGGCGTACGCTCGAAGCTGTGGGAAGCAATTTAGTAAGCGATAATGTTGTTGAGGCCATAGTTGTTAATTACCGTGATATAACCGAGCGCAAACTGGCGGAAAGAATACTGCGAGAGAATGAGGAACGCTTACGCGGCATCACCCAAAACTTGCCGGGAATTATTTTTCAGTTCTATGCAAAAGACAATGGCGAATACGGATTAAGCTACATCAGTGAACCCTTGGCTGAATTTTCGGAAATAGTGGCAAACGTAGATACGGCAAACCTAGACGTTCTCTTCCCATTATTTCTTTCTCGTGTCCATGAAGAAGACAAAGACAGATTTCTGACGTCCATTAAAACAGCTGTGGAGACAGAAACTTCCTGGAATTTTGAAGGTCGAATCGCAATACAGTCGGATAAGATTATCTGGATACTTGGGCTATCCACACCAACGCGCCACGAAGATCAACTGGTCTTTGACGGGATTTTATTGAACATCACCGAGCGCAAGCAGACGGAGGAATTGCTAAAAGAAAGCGAAGCCCAGTACCGTCTGTTAGCAGACCACATGAAAGATCAGGTGTGGCTCATGGATCTAAATTTAAAATTTACATATATCAGCCCATCCTTGGAGAAGTTACTGGGATATACACTGGAGCAGCTTATACAGCTCCCGTTGGATAAACTCTTCACGGCAACATCTTTACAGACAGTGATGAATGTTTATTCAATGGAGGTGCCCAAGGGGTTGGCAGATCCACCAATCCCTTTTTTCAAACGTTCAGTGGAACTCGAATGCCGCTGTAAAGACGGCCGAACTTTATGGATTGAATGTACGTTTAGTTTCATCCAGGAAGAGAATGAAAAACCTGTGTTCATCCTGGGCGAAGGCAGAGATATAACCGAACGCAAACAAATAGAGTATGAACTACGAGCAAGCGAAGAGAACTTCCGCCATTCCCTTGATGATTCACCGCTGGGCGTGCGTATATCATCAATAGAAGGCGAGACAATTTATGCCAACAAGGCAATTCTGGATATCTACGGCTATGACAGCATTGAGGAGCTGAAGAAAATACCCCTGACAAAACGCTATACCCCAGAAAGTTATGCGGAGTTTCAGCTAAGAAAGGGAAAAAGAATTCGGGGCGAGTTTGGCCCATCTGAATATAAAATAAGCATCGTGAGAAAAAACGGTGAAATCAGCAACCTCTATGTTTTCCGTAAGGGAATATTTTGGAACGGTGAAAAACAGTTTCAGGTAATTTATCAGGATATCACTGAGCGCAAGAAGGCGGAAGAGAAACTTCAACAGACCCTTAACAGTCTCAGGAAGGCTGTTGGTACAACTGTTCAGGTCTTGGTGTCCGCTCTAGAGTCCAGAGATCCTTATACGGCAGGTCACCAGAAGAGGGTTGCCGATCTGGCCCGTGCCATTGCCACGGAGATGGAACTTCCTCATGACACAATAGAAGGAATCTTCATGGCATGTTCCATCCATGACATCGGGAAATTATCCATACCCGCAGAGATATTGACCAAACCTACCAAGCTGACAAACACCGAATTTTCTATGATTAAAGAACATCCTCGGAATGGATACGAGATGCTGAAGGATGTGGAATCTCCTTGGCCGCTGGCACAAATTGTCTACCAGCACCATGAACGGATGAATGGTTCCGGCTATCCAAGAAACCTGAAAGGGGATGAAATTATCATGGATGCGCGAATTATGGCTGTGGCCGATGTAGTGGAGGCCATGGGTTCCCACCGTCCCTATCGGCCAACCCTGGGTATTGAGGCGGCCCTTGAAGAGATCGAGAAAAATAAGGGAATTCTTTATGACGATACGGTCGCCGATGCCTGTCTGAAATTATTTAGGGAAAAAGGCTTTCAGCTTACATGAGATAGATAAAACATTACCGTAGAAAAATTAAGATTATAAATGGTAATCCTTAATTCTGACAACTGTCCATTACTGAACATTAGTAGCATTTAACCCAAAGCTATGCATCGGATTATTAATGGAAGAAACACATGTTGGCATTGCGAAGAGACGCTCAGAAGCAGTAGCAATTTAACAGAGGAAATAATCAAAAAGCGGCTGAACGCTAACTTGACATGTAGTAAAAGTACCTGGGATAGGTCAGTTTTGAGACATCCCTGATTTAGTTTTTACGAATAAACTGCTAGGAAAAAATGTGAATCACCGGTATAATATAATATATTTCAGCGGGGAAACAAATACGGAGATTACCGAAAGTATCTGATAAGTAATTACAAGCCGCCTGAAGCCAAAGTGTTTCGTTTTTCTAATGCATCGACTGTTGGCAACAGGCCTTATTTATTTCAGCTAGACAAAGGTTTTTTTATGGTCGGTCCCGATATTCCTAAGCGTGAAACGAGAGACTTGTGGGTGGCAATTGCTATTGCCCTTTCCCTAGGTGTATATCACCTGCTCTTCAATATTATTTCATTCTTACAGTATATCTCATATCAATACTATCAATGGTTGAGCAATTTGCTCTTCTTCTGGATACTTGCCCTGTTATGGGTTGCTTACCGGCGCTGGCGCAATGCGGTCTATAGGCAAAGAGAATTACGCAATATTCTGGCAAGCATCAAGACGGAAGTTATCATGGTGGTTGATTCCCACCGCCGGATTCAGATGGTCAATGAAAGTGTAAATATTTTTGGTTTTTCTCCGGAAGAGGTAATTAAGAAGACGACGGATTTACTCTACCTCGACCATCGGGTGAATAAAAACCGTCCTAACGAAATACGCGATTCTATTAATAAGATTGGCTTTCATATCGGACAGGTAACTGGCCGGAAACGCACTGGCGAAACTTTCCCCTTGGAGATTATGACCGTATCACTTAAGGGGAGCGATGGTGGTGTTGTTGTCGTGATCAGGGATATAACTGAGAGAAGGCAGACAGAGGAAAGGGTCTGGCAGATAGCCTACCATGATTCCCTGACGGGTCTTCCCAACCGGAAGCTCTTCTCCGATCACTTGGATATTGCCTTAGCCCAGGCTCAGAGGAATCAAAAAAAAGTGGGAATTGCAATGCTCGACCTCGACAATTTCAAGGATGTGAATGACACCTTGGGCCATGCTACGGGGGATCTCTTTCTCAAAGCAATGGCTGAACGGCTAAGTGCAGAGTTGAGGGAGGGTGATACCGTTGCGCGTTTCGGTGGCGACGAGTTTATGCTGATCCTTCCTGACCTGAAGGTAATAGAAGATGCTATCCAAGTTGCACAAAAGATCGTTGACAGTTTTTGTAAGCCCTTCCTCGTTGACACACATCAACTCGTTGTAACAACGAGTATCGGCATTGCAGTCTATCCCGATGATGGAACAGATGAAGATATGCTCCTGAAAAATGCAGATATCGCCATGTATCAAGCCAAGCAAGCGGGGCGGGCCCGATACCAGTTCTATAAAGAGGCGTGAGATGCGATACAAATCTCATTTATCTTTTTAAAGATTTTCAACTTGAAAAGACAAGATTACAAATTATAATCCTCAATTATGACAACTGCCCACTACTGAGACTAAGGTGTAATGTTTATTTTGTACTTCCCCCATTTCTTCAGACACCAATCTTGTATGAGGTATTGTGCCGTGCGAGCGCCTGAAGTGCAAATGTCGTAGGCGGCATATTGAGCGCAGTGTGTATCCGTGTGTGGTTGTACACCCAAACCATGCGATATGTTTCGGCAACAAGTTCGCCGAAGGAACTGAAGCGGTTAGTATCTCCGAAATCAATCTTGAACTGCGAATAGAAGGACTCCTGATAGCCGTTCTCCCATGGACAACCGGGAGCTGATCGAGAGATCGCTGAACCTATACGTATGAGGATCTCAACGAATGCACGAGCTCTGTACTCGCTTCCGTTATCAGAGTGGAAGATCAATGGACGTGGATGAGAGAGGAATGCATTCCAGAGCGCAGCAGCGGTGAGCTGTACGCCCTTGCGTGTTGATAGGCTCATTCCAACAACCTCTCTCGTATAGAGATCAATGACGGTGGCCAGATATATCTTCTTTCCTCTCCACCACAGCTCGGTGAAGTCGGTGGCCCAGATGTGACCCTGGAAGAGGGGCATGGTTCCAAGAAGAAGGTTTGGATACTTCACAGAAATCTTGCGTTTGAGCCATCTTTTCGCTCTCCGACGATATGCCTTGATGCCGAAGATCTGCATGACTCGTTCAATCTGTTTGTGGTTGCGTTTGAGTGCTGTCGAGAGTCGTGGAGAACCGTATGAGGGTTGCTCTCGCAACACTTCTTCAATATCGCACTTCAGAGCCCAGTCCTTCGCAGGTTGCTTCTTGTGATAATAGAAGGTACTGCGAGAGACACCGAACTCTCTGGCTCTCAGAGCCTTGCTCGTCTGGCCTGTCTCCATCAATTCTTTTTTTGGGCTTCGGATAGCTTGAGCGTCATCTCGCCAACAAGCATGAGCAGTTCACGGTTCTCTTTCTTCAAGCGAATGACTTCCGAAACAGAATACTGTCCTTCGATCTTCGTGGCGATCCAGCCATAGATGGTGTTCTCAGGAATGCCGTGGTCCTTAGCTGCTTGAGCGACAGTGACGCCGTCGTTTTTAATGCGGTTGATAATCTGCGCCTTTAGTTCATGCGCGACGTGGTGCTTTTTCATATGTGTACTGTACCTTAGGTGGTTAAGTACAAGAATGATGTATGAAATTTGGGGGGAGGGTCACACGTATTACACTTACCTTGTGATTAATAGCATTGGCGGTCTTAAGCAGATTGCGGAATGGGGTGCTTATCACCATGAAAAACTTGATGGTTCTGGATATCCTTTTCATTGCACAGCAAGCGAGCTAAGTACCGGAGCACGGATAATGATGGTCGCCGATATATTTACCGCACTGGCTGAAGACCGACCATATAGAAAAGGTATGTCCAAAGATGGAATTGTTGAGATTATTAAACAGTTTTCTGATCGTAGCCTTTTGGATACCAGAATAGTTAATCTCCTTTTTGAGAATTACAACGAGATTTTTCCCTATGTAGCCGAAAAACAGGCTGTTGCCAGAGAGTTCTACGAAAAGCAATTTGCTTTTATTCATTAACGACACATATCTTGGAATATTGATGATGGAGCAGCTCACAACTGCATTAACTTGGACTGGCAATTCCGTCACGCTCCATTGCCGGTTGGTTATGCTGGCGTTGGGCCGGATAGAAAAAGAGAATTGCTTAAGAGAGAGCATTATAGAATGTTGGTCGTGTATAACCTTGCGTAATACTTTGGCCCAGTTGGAGAGTTAATTCCGGCGGGATCAAAGAATGGGATACGGTTAGCAGTCCATCCCATAAAGGAGGATGTAATGGAAAGGATTAAGAATGATCTATTGGAAAGCGATGTAGAACGTCTAAGGAAATCCCGTATTATCGGAATAGATACAGAAACCGGGGGGTTGATTCCTAATAGGGACCAACTCTATCTCATGCAGATATGCGATAACGATGGTGTCATTGATATTATCCAGACCAACCATTGGGAGAATGCTCGCAATTTGCGACTGGTTTTGATGGATCCGGCGATTCAAAAGATCATCCAATTTGCAATAATGGATTGCGCATTTATTTTAACTTATTTGGGTATGCTTCCCGCGAATGTATATTGTACAAAAATTGCCAGTAAAATCGCCCGAACCTATTCGTCCAGTCATTCCCTCTCAGGGTTGATCGCGGATCTACTCGGGATTACCTTGGATAAGAAACAACAAACGACGTTCTGGGGGAAAACACAATTAACGCCGGAACAAATAGAGTATGCATCCAACAATGTAAAGTACCTGATTGGAGTCCGGACTCAGTTGGAAACTATTCTGGCGCAAAAAGGATTTCTTCCCACGGGGATATCGTATACGGATTTGAACAAAGCGTGTCAATCTTGTATTCCAACTCTTGTCCACATCTGGATGAATGGATGGGATTTCGGTAAGGAAGATCCCCAATTGATTTTCGGAAGATGATATCGAATGGAATCCAAGACGGCACAACACTCTCAGAAAGCGATCTAATCCTTTACCGCGCAAGACCTAAACAGAAACCCGGGTCACCGAAAGCCAAAGCCGGGAGCAGTAGAATACAACGATTGATTAGGAATGGGGTTTCACGCTCCGGTTGATTTTTACGTTACACCTTACAACTGATAATCCTCAATTCTTTCAACTACCCAATACTGAAACTAAGTAGATACCATCAACAAGCACTTCTTCTTGTAATGCTGATTTTTTACTTTTCCAATTCATACAACATTTCAATCGTAATAAACAAAAATTTCTGAACTTTAACTTAACATATGGTACAAGTATTTAGGGCAGGTCACTATGGTGTGCATAAGAGAACGGTGTGATCAGTTAAGCATTAAGAACAGTAAAGGAGGGAAGTTTGTATGAATAAGATTGACGTGATTATGGCAATTGCTGAAAAGAAAAATCTGACGGAAAAACAGGCGACGGAGATAGTTAATTTAATGTTTAAAAGTTTCACAAATGAACTGAAAAATGGCGGCAGGATTGAAATCAGAGGATTTGGAAGCTTCAGTGTTCGTAAATATAAAGCTTATAAAGGAACAAATCCTAAAACAGGAGAATATGTAGAGGTAAAACCGAAAAAATTGCCGTACTTCAAGGTGGGAAAAGAATTAAAAAAGATGGTGGATTCCACAGATTAGTTCTTAATCACAGTTTCTGGTGAATCATTTTCAACACAAATAAGGGAGTTAATAAAAATAGTCGGTGGTAGGTTGCCATTATATGACTGAGAATATCCGGGAAAATAGAATAAAACAATTTAGAGAAGCTATTCCCCTTAGTGTGTCAGAATTATCCCGCAAAGCTGGATTAACTCCACAAACAATAGCCAAAATGGAAAAAGGGCTACCTACAAGAAAAAATTCCGAATTAAAGGTTGCAAAAGCATTGCAAAAGCAATACGAAGAATTGTTTTATTAAGAAGACAACATAATTGTCTGAGAGCTTATCATGGTATAAAAACAGATAGACCCTAAGATATTTTTTCGTTACTCTCTTTTAATTGGTAATCTTCAGTTTTCCCGGCTTCACGAATCTATTTGTTTGTAAGTTAAGTCAACAACAGAAACAAGACTTACTTAAACAACGTTTGTCAAGTAAAAAGGCGAACCTAAAATTAGAAAAAAGCACGCTAAGGTTCATCAGAGGAAATATTAAGCGAAAGGTAGGAATAAATCTGGTGTCCATATAGTGTCCATGAGACAGCTAAATTGGGTTAAAATGACCTGACAGAACCTAAAACAGAAACAATGAAAAACACTTTATATTAAAGGAACTTAAGGAGATAATTAACTGACTTCGGGAGGTTACCAAAAAGCACTAGATCGGATTTTCAGTCCGATGCTCTACCGACTGAGCTACCGGCCCACCGGATTAATTAATCCTGCAAAACAAGGCAATCGTCTATAGAATAAGGTTTCTTTTGTCAAGGTCTTTTTTGGCCGATTGCTTTTGTCCTTCTCCGACTAATTACTATTATTTTCCGGCGGTTTACCCCGCTGCAGAAAGCCCCCAGCTCCCGCTGGGGGTTGAATGCTTTCTGCCAATCGCGGGATGTCGCGTTTTGGAAAGGAGCCTTCGGCTCCTGTAACCTAAAGGTCATCTTCGACCGGAGGGGCTCCACTTGGTTGGGCCATCGATTCTCTAGGGACATCGCCTCGTTCCGCGTAACGTTGCGGATTTGGAAAAGCAGGGGGATTATCGGGAATGGATATGCCCGCTGTTCCATTTTGTGGCTCTCTGATAATAACGACCGTACCGGCTATTTTGTCGTGCCAGCCTTGTTTTCTTTTGTCGAAGGCAATCCAGATAAAACCAAGGTTAAACAAAGCGCCGGAAATCAAATAGCCAACCGCTCGTAAAAAAGCTATTCCAAAGGAAATTGTTGAGCCTTCCGTGGAAACTACCTGCAAGCCGAAAAGCATTTTCCCCGGAGTTCGGCCTGTTGTGCCGTGGAAATAGGTAAAATAAGCAATGTTGAAGAAAATAAAAAATATCCATATAAGAATCATAATTGAAGAAAAACTTGCAGGGTCGGTTAAGGCCGCAATAAAGTTTTTATTGTTTCCGGAAATAGCGCCGGAAAAAAATGCCACAGACGCGATTGACGCCAGAATAATAAAGATAAAAAAGATGATTGCGTAGTCAACAGTGTATGCGCCCAGACGCCGCCAGAATCCGGCAAATTTGTAGATGGTCATTTTTTTACCTCCTGTGATCTGTGGCCGAAGATGCCATTTTCATATTGTAGTATGGAAATTATTACCGCCGCTGCCGTTTCAACTTTTAAAATTTGTTTACCCAAGCTCACCGAAATAAAACCGGCTTCTTTTGCCATGCTTACTTCGTCTCTGGAAAATCCCCCTTCTGGTCCGACGACAATAAAAAAATCTTTTACGGTGGTTATGGTTTCATCCTTCAAAATATCTTTAATGGTTTTTTGAGATTCTTCCTCCCAGAAAATTAATCTCAGAGCATCATCTGAAGCCAAAGAAATCATTTCTACGAAAGATGATACTTTAGATACTTTTGCTATATGACTGCTGTGGCTTGAGCGCGCCGCTTCCCCGGCTATCTTTTGCCAGCGCCCGACTTTTAGGGAGCTCTTTTCATCGGCAATCCGGCCCACTGACCGCGCGGCATCAAAAGGAATGATTACATCCACTCCCCGTTCGGCGACGCTTTTCACAATAGTATCCAATTTCCCGGCTTTGGGGATGGCTTGAGCCAGTGTAATGCGGATTTTTTTTTCTGCCGTTGGAATTATTTTCCCTAATTCAATAAAAACTTTTTTTGTGGAATAGCTTTTAATGACGGCTTCAAACTCACAACCAAAACCGTCAAAAATATTTATCTTATCGCCTTGTTTAAGACGCATTACCTGTTTTAAATATTTTAAATTGTCCGGTCCCAGTTCACAGGTTGCCTTATTTTCTAAAGCATCCGGGCTGTATATTCTGGGAATAGTCAAGGCTTTATCCTTAAGGTATATTATTCTGGTTCAGAGGGAACCAACTACCGCTAAATGTTTGCGGCCTTTTTTCTGAGGACGTAACAGACCCATTCTTTTTCCGTGACCACTTTATAGATGGTGAGAGAATCGATGGAAAAATGTTCCTCGATATTTTTGGCGTCCAGTTCAATTATGCCCGAGATAATCATGTATCCTTCCGGCAAAAGCAATTGAATCAGGTGCGGGCGGAGGTTTAAGAGCAATTTAGCGGTAAGGTTGGCGATGATTAAGTTGCGCGGTTCGTTAATTGTAGCGACATTTTTATTAGAGATGCGTAGGGAACTCTCCACATTATTAATCGCCGCGTTTTCTCCGGCAATTTCCACAGCCTTTCTATCAATATCCACGCAGATGACATCCTGAGCGCCAATTTTGGCGGCGGTGATGCCCAGGATGCCGGTACCGCAGCCGACATCCAGAACTTTCCATTCTTTGATGGAACGGTCTTTCATCATGACATCCTCAATTGCTTCAATGCACATTCTGGTGGAGGCGTGCTGACCGGTTCCAAAGGCCATGCCCGGATCAATTTCAATAACAATATCACGGCTGGAGGGCGTATATCTTTCCCATGTTGGTTTGACGATGATATTATTGCTTACCCGTATGGGCTTAAAATATTTTTTCCATTGTTCGCCCCAGTTCGGGTCACAGATGACTTCGGTCGTAAACGATGGTTTCTCAAAGTCAGGGAATATTTCATAAAGACTGTCTATATATTTTTGCAAAGCTACGATTCTTTTTTCGCTGCGGATATCTTGCGGAAAATAGGCTTTGAGTATTTCTTCAATTACGGGTTCCGGAAAATCCGCGGCAGTGTTCTGAGGAGTCAATGATTCCTGAAAGACGCCTTGAGCGCCTGTTTCGGTGAGAAAATTCCCCAAGGCGTCCATGAGTTCTGAAGGAGCTGATATTTCAATCTTCAGCCACTTTTCCGGTTCTTTTTCTGTCATAAAAAATCCTATACAAATCTTTAAAACACATATAGCTTCTTTCCGTTAATATTTCAAGTAGCCCGAATGACCCCAAAATAGACATTGATTTTCTTTTAATTCCCTCCAGCCAGGGGAGGGATGTTTTTAGGGTATTATCGTTTTCAATGTCTATTTGGGGGAATGAACTAAAATTAGCGATTCAGCGGAATTGTACGGTAATACCATTTCTAAATCAAAGATGATATTGAGGCGGCTAGACGGAGGCAACGAGGCGTATTGTACACGTGTGACCTTCAGGTTATACGTTGAGGAAGCCAACAAAAATAGCGCTTTGATTTAGAATTGGTATAATATATTGTTGACATACCAGAGCGTTATTCTTATATTATCATATACAAGAGAAGAGTAAAAAAACATGAAAATGAAAATAGCAATATTAACTGGTGGAGGAGATTGTCCCGGCCTGAACGGAGCGATCAAATGGGTTACAAAAAGCGCGCTTGATTCAAAAATAGCGGCAAGTCGTTCCGTGTCCTTTGAAGTTGTTGGAATTGTTGAAGGCTGGAAGGGCATAATAGAAGTTGATCCTACCGATCAGAAGAGTTGCGCCCGATACATCAAATATTTAGATGAAGAAATTGTTCGGACATGGGATCGTTATGGCGGTACAAATCTGGGAACATCGCGGACAAATCCTTTTAATCCGAAAAATGACCGTTCGGGAAGATTGATTGATAACATCAAAAAACTTGGCATTGACGCTATCGTTGCTATCGGCGGCGAAGACACACTAGGCGTTGCGTATAAATTGCACAAGCTGGGAATCAAAACAGTGGGCATTCCCAAAACAATAGACAATGACCTAGCGGGAACTGAGTATTCGCTGGGTTTTGACACGGCCGTTAATATTATTATGGAAGAAATTGATCGATTGAGGACGACCGCCGGATCGCATAGCCGGATTTTTGTCGTGGAAACTATGGGGCGTCATGCCGGCTGGCTTGCTCTCCGCGGCGGCGAATGCAGCGGAGCTTATATCATTCTGATACCTGAGCATTTTTTTGATATAGCAAAGGTCTGTGAGCTTCTGCGTGAAAGAAAGGGCAGGGAAATAAATTATTCCATTATAGTGGTCGCCGAAGGGGCCAAGCCTCTGGGACAGCAGGAATTTCTGAAAGACAGTCATGTTGATGATTTTGGACATGTCTCGGTAGGCGGAATCTCCAATTATGTCGCCAATGAGATTGAAAAGAAAACTGGTTTGGAAACACGACATATTACCTTGAGTCATCTTCAGCGCGGCGGAACACCTTCGGCCCATGACCGTCTGATGGCCAGGTGGTTTGGCATTGCCGCTGTTGATATGATTGTCAAAGGAGATTTCGGGAACATGGTCAGTCTTAAGCAGGGAGAAATTTCCACTGCGCCTCTTGCAGAAATCATCAATAAATTAAAACTGGTTGATGTGGAAAAATACTATGATGTCGGAAGATACAGCGGCAGGAGAACCATTCTTTAAAAGCAGACCCACTGCCTATTTTTGATTTTTTCTTGACACAATAATAATAATAATTTATGACTCTAAGTCAATTTGTAAGATTTTAATTAACATTAATTAATTTACCGGAAATAAATATTTAATATCATGAAGAAAACTGACTTGGCCTTGGAAGAAAAGAAGAAAGGAAAGAAAGGAAAAGAAAATCGAAGAAATATCATTTTGAAAGCAGCGCGGAAATTGTTCTTTGAACGAGGCTTTAAAGCCGTAACCGTTGACAGTATTGCCGCCAAATCTGACGTTAGCAAGGGGTCAATTTACCTTTGCTTTGAAAGTAAAGAAGAAATCTATACTCAAATCCTGATTGGTGATAATACTTCGCTTTATGAAAGAATAAAAAACTTTTCATCCATAGAAGCTCCAGCTTCGCAACTTTTGCAGGAATTTTGTAGAATTTATGTTGATTTTTTTCTAAGTGATAAGGAACTTTTTAGAATACTTATGACTTTCATGATGCAAACAGGCCAGATGCATCTAACAGAAAAACAAAGCACTGAATTAATTAGATCAACAAATCAGAATATTAAGCCTATTTCCGAAATCATCCAAAAGGGAATAGATTCAGGTGAATTCTCTCCTATAAATGACGTACGGCAAATGCAGAATGCTATTTGGGGTATGTTAAATGGAATTATTTCCCTTTATCTTTTTACAGGTAATCCAATGAAACGCATGGAGAGAATTCATTCTACTATTCGGGACAGTTTGAATATTTTTATAGCGGGTTTGAAAGCATAAATTGGTAGCTTTTTATTCATTTAAAAGCGCACAATTTTTTTAATCGCGGTTATTGTTTTACTTCCCACTATTTCGGGTCAATTTCTGAAAGTCCTGATCAGCCTTGTGTAAAAGTTCTTCCACATCTTTTTCCAGCTTTTCGAAACGGTCGATGATGGCCCGTGCTTTTTGTGTCAAATGCATAGATTTGTCCTTGGAGCCAATCTTAACTAAATTCATTTCCATACGCTCTTCGGATGCCTTAAGCCTTCCCCATGCCGCCCGATAGGACATCTCCAGTTTTTTTGCCGCAGCATTGAGGCTGTGCTGCTCATCTATGGCTTTGAGAATATCATCTCGTCCCTTGCCGAAAACCACTTTACCATTTTTTTCGATCCAGATTTTATACTTGATTTCCATCAGGTGACTCCCGAGGGATTGACGTTATTATATTTATAAGTAATTCCAATTCTAAATCAAAGCGCTATTTTTGTTGGCTTCGTTGTCGGCTTCCTCAACGTATGTATAATACGCCTCGTCGCCTCCGCCTAGCCGCCTCAATATCATCTTTGATTTAGAAAAGGTATAATATAATTACAGGATGTCAACAAAATTCCTTATGTAATCTTTTTATATCGAATATTAAATTACACTAAAAGCGTATGCCATAATTGGAGAATTGACAAAAGAATCGCTTATTGTTACTAGAACAAGCTCCCAAAAGATATGATTATCCAAATAATGGAGTGAAAAATCAATTTTACCAGATTGGAAAATGAATAATAAAATACCTTTAAAAATAGACGGAAAAGATGTTGAAGCGACTGCCGGACAGACTATTTTAGAATGTGCCCGCGATAACGGCATTTTTATTCCGACCCTTTGTCATTACTCTAAAACAACCAATGTCGGCGCCTGCCGCGTTTGTGTTGTTGAACAGGAAGGCGCGCGTTCTCTTGTTGCCTCCTGCTGCATGCCGGTAAGCCACAATATGGTTATTCGTACGAATACACCGGCGGTACGCGCCGCGCAGAAAATGATCATTGAATTGCTCTGGGCGTCCGGCGATCATAACTGCCTGACCTGCGAACAAAACGGCCAATGTGAATTACAGAATCTTATTTACTGGTTGAAAATTGATCAGCCCCGTTTTGAAATCAAAACTCCCGGTTACGCGATGGACAACAGCAATACCATGATTATGCGCGATCTCAATAAATGCATTCTTTGTGGACGCTGTGTCCGCGCCTGCAATGAAATTCAGGTCAACGAAGTGCTGGATTTCGCCATGCGCAGTTCAGACGCCAAAGTAGGGCCGGCATTTGACGAAGATTATATTAATTCATCCTGTGTGTTCTGCGGCGAGTGCGTACAGGTTTGCCCCACCGGCGCCATAACGTTAAAACAAGCGAAATTCGCCGGCCGTCCCTGGGAACTCAGCAAAGTCCGCACTACCTGCACCTATTGCGGTGTCGGCTGTCAGATGGATCTTTTCACCAAGGATAATAAAATCGTCAAGGTCATGGGCAATCGGGAATACGGACAGCCCAATGAAGGAAGCCTTTGCGTGAAAGGGCGCTTCGGCATGGATTTCGTAGCGCATCCCGATCGTCTGAAAAAACCCCTGATCCGCTATAAGAAAAATAATGAAGACTTCAAAGAAGCTACCTGGGATGAAGCCTTTACGTTTATCGCGGACAAGCTTTTCAAAATTAAAAAAGAAAACGGCGCCGACAGCATTGCCGGTCTGGCATCGGCACGCTGCACCAATGAAGAAAATTACCTGTTCCAGAAATTCATGCGAGCGGCAATCGGCACCAATAATGTCGATCACTGTGCCCGGCTTTGACACTCAGTCACGGTGGCCGGTCTGGCCGCCACATTCGGCAGCGGTGCAATGACGAACTCCATAGATGAAATTGAATACACAGACCTGATTCTGGCAACGGGTACCAACACCACGGAGAATCATCCGGTGATCGGCGCCAAGGTCAAACGGGCTACCAAGCGCGGTGCCAAACTGATTGTGATTGATCCCCGCGAAATTGATTTGGTCAAATATGCCGATATCTGGCTCCGTCAGAATCCCGGAACGGATGTCGCCGTTATCAACGGTTTGATAAATGTCATTATCGCCGAAGGTCTTTATGCCAAGGAGTATGTGAAAGACAGAACCGAAGGATTCGACGCTTTAAAGAAGGTCGTGGAAAAATACACACCCGAAAAAGTCGAAAAGATTTCCAGCGTGCCCGCAGAAGATTTGAAGAAAGCTGCCAGAATGTATGCCAAGGCTGATAGAGCCAGCATTCTTTACGCAATGGGCATTACCCAGCACATCAGCGGCACGGACAACGTCAAGAGCATGGCCAATCTTTCCATGTTATGCGGAAATGTCGGCATTGAAGGCGGCGGCGTGAATCCTTTACGCGGCCAGAATAATGTTCAGGGCGCCTGCGACATGGGCGGTCTGCCCAATGTTTATCCGGCCTATCAGCAGGTAGCCAATGAGGATGTTCGCAAGAAATTTGAAACATTCTGGAACGCCAAGCTCTCTCCCAAACCGGGATTGACCATCATGGAGATGATGGACGCGGCAGGCCTTGGTACTATTAAAGCGCTTTACATCATGGGCGAAAATCCCATGCTTTCCGATCCTGATTTGCAGCATGTGAAAAAAGAACTTCAAAAACTTGATTTGATGATTGTCCAGGATTTATTTATGACAGAAACCGCTCAATTGGCCGACGTAGTTCTGCCGGTAGCCAGCTTTGCCGAAAAGGACGGAACGTTCAGCAACACCGAACGCCGCGTTCAAAGGGTTCGCAAAGCGGTCGAAGCTCCGGGTGAAGCCAAAGCCGACTGGGAAGTCATCTGCGGTATCTCCAATAAGATGGGTTACGCGATGAAATATGCTTCCGCCAAAGAGATTTTTGAAGAAGTGGCGAAAGTAACACCCAGCTATGCCGGAATCTCTTACGAGCGTCTTGAAAAAGGCGGCATTCAGTGGCCCTGTCCAACACCGGAACATCAGGGAACCAAGTTCCTGCACAAGGATAAATTCTCCCGCGGTCCGGGATTATTCACCGCCATTGAATACATTGCGCCCAATGAATTGCCGGACAAACAATATCCGTTCCTGCTTTCCACCGGACGCGTCCTGTATCATTACCACACCGGCACCATGACCACCCGCGCAGAAGGTTTATCCGAACGCTGTCCCGAAAGTCTTGTGGAAATCAATCCGGCAGATGCTGTAAAATTGAAAGTTTCCGAAGGCCAGAAAGTCAAGGTTACATCCAGACGTGGTATGGTGGAAGCCAAAGCAACAATTACCAAAAAGAGCGCTCCGGGTTCGATCTTTATGAACTTCCATTTTGCGGACGCATCCGTGAACCTGTTGACCAATCCGGCTCTTGACCCGATAGGAAAAATTCCGGAATACAAGATTTGCGCGGTAAAAGTGGAAGCCGCATAACCATTAATAAATTAATCAAAACAAAATAAAAACTATGCCTCTGAAAAAAGGCATATCTTTTTGTCTAAGGTGTCATTCCCGCAAAGAGACTGTGTCACAATTCAATCCTTGTCATTCCGGACAAGCGAAGCGCGATCCGGAATCCAGGAATATTTTCATTGCTGTAATAACTTATTGCCGGAACAATCATTCTGATTGCTCTAAAATATTTCGGCGTAGTATATTTGTCGAGATTGGCAGATAATTAACGGGACAATGATACTCGCTAAGACAATTAAGTGGTATGTCCCCCGAATTCCACCGCAATTCATTTTATCAGATTGACCAGATTGGCAACATTCTTAAGTGAATGTACGGTGATTTTTTTGTCCACAGGATATTCCATCTTGCCGGGGTAAACGATCCATAAATGATTCAACTTCAATGTTTCAATGGATGAACGCATGGATTTCGATACAAAAGGCGCTTCGCTGTATTTAAATTCTACGCCGTATCGCCGGCCCTTGTGCAGAAAAAAAAGATCAAGCTCCGCCCCACTGTATGTTGACCAAAAATAAACCTGCTGCGCCCCTATAATATTTAACGTTTGTTCCAGGGCAAAACCCTCCCACGACGCCCCAACACGTGGGTGACCGCTCAAAGCCTGGAAGTCATTGAGACTGAGCAATTGATGGAGAATACCGGAATCTCTAAAATAGATTTTGGGTGCTTTAACCTGTCGTTTGCCGATATTCTCGTGCCAGGGCATCAATTGGCGAACCATGAATGTCCCCGTGAGAATGTCGAGATATGCGCGCATGGTCTTATCGGAAAGCCCCATAGCCCGGCCCAAGTCAGAAGCATTCCAAATCTGGCCATGATAATGAGCCAGCATTGTCCAGAAACGCCGCATGGCCGCGGACGGTATGGAAATGCCGAGCTGCGGAATATCGCGCTCCAGAAAAGTGCGGATGAATCCCTCAAGCCAGGCTGAACTGTCTGTGTTCGACGGTGCAAGAAAAGAACGGGGAAAGCCCCCTCGCAACCAGAGCTTTTGTTGATCTTTTGCATTGATTTCCGAAAGCGTAAAACCCGTCAGTTCCACAAACTCGACTCTGCCGGCCAGTGTTTCCGATGCCTTTTTCATCAGATCGGGCGAAGCACTGCCTAATATAAGAAAGCGTGATCGGTTCCCGGGACGGTCGGCAAGAACTCTCAAAACTCTGAACAATTCCGGCATTTCTTGTATTTCATCCAGAATAACCATCCCTTTCAATCCATTCAGGGCGAGTTCAGGATTTTGCAGACGCATTTTATCGGCTTGAGATTCGAGATCAAAATAAATCGTATTGCGGTCTTTACTAAACATTCGCGCCAGAGTAGTTTTGCCGCATTGTCGCGGACCCAGCAGCGCTGTTACCGGAGAACGCCTCATAGCTTCCGACAAATGTTCAATATAAAATTGTCGCTTAATCATGATTGACATTATACATTGAAAATTCGGAAAGTCAATCCGAATTTTCAATGATACTCAAATTTCACAAGCTTAGTGTAGTAACAACGAAAAACTTATATTTCAAGACCTGAATCTAATCTTTTTTCTTAAGTAGATAGTTAAAATTTGTCACCTTTTTCGGCATTATTTAAGTAATACTTATCACCAGTTGAGATATTTAAATATACAGCCTTGAGGTAATTTGATAGTTCCTTTCCTGAGGACAACTCAGCACTAGCTTTCTCTTTTAACGTTTTCAAATTTAATAATTTTGAGATCGTCGTTTCGTCGATTTGAGCATAAGGGCCATTAGTAGAATCAGATCCGGATCGACCAATTAATTTCGCTATTTTCTCTACGCCATCACTTTGATTCAACCATCCGTTAAACAACTCTCTAACTCTATCTTCTGCCACTCTGTAAAGAACATAAAACACATGGCTTGCGTAAACTGAATTTAATAGGGTACCATTCTCCAACTCACTGATAGCCACTTGAGACCAATTATTCTTAACAGTAGAATAATCACTATCCTCAAGCCATTTCTTTTTTAGTTGTCGTGGGTCATCTGCTTCTAACTCTTTATTTTGAATCATCAAACGTCTTAATATATCAGCCGTTACTGGTAAGTAATTTTGATTATTAACTAAATCTGTTATTAGAGAAAGTTTATCATCCGATTTGTCGATTAACTTATTGGTTACCCAAATAATATTTCTAAACGGTTCAAAACCAAAGAACCCCTGTGCTGCATTTTCAAGTGAAGTCAGGTATTCCGAGTGTAAAAATACCTTATACAAAGAACTCAATATTCCCAAAACCTGCGCACTACTTACATTGTTAATATTTTGATAGATAAGGTCGAAAAATCGATCAACAAAATTATCTCGAATTGCCCTATTCAGATATTCTTCGCGATCAATATTTCCACTTATATAATCTCTTATATCTGTATCGGCGGCAAATCCAGTAGGTACTTGATAGTGAAGAGCAATATATAACCTTTTTTCTGATGCCACTCTTCCTAATCGATCATATTCTTCACCAGAACTACTTTCATCAAGCAAGGGGAAAAGCTCTTTAAGCAACCCTTCTATATATACCTTATCTCTATCTGCACATTGATTTAATAATGTTTCTCTCTTCTCCTTATATTTTTTCACCACCTCTTCTTCTTTTTCAAAAGAATAGCCTGTATCAAAAGACCTACCGACATACATTTCAGGCGAATTCTTGAAGGATTGATAAACGTTTTGTGCTTTAATGGAAATAACAGAGAGACAAAATAAATCGGTAAAACTGACCATTCCTTCCGTTTGTGCAAGAACAAACCTTAAGTTGTTAAAGATACGTTTTAATTCCCTTGGCGTCCTCACCAAATATTTTATATATTGATGGTAGAGAATACTCAATCTTTCTTCATCTTTCTCAAAATGCTTGTGAATCGGCATGCAATAATGACCCACCAATAGGCAAAATCGGCATTCAAAGTTGACCCAGGCCTGCAAGCCTTCTATTCTGCCATAAATATGGGAGAAGGAGGCAGAAAGGGATGCTCACGGTGGAAACTATTCGGAAGATACGGTTATCAGTACATAGAGATGGCAAATCGATTCGTCAAACGTCAAAAGATCTTCATCTATCACGGAACACAGTCAGAAGAGCAATCAGGAGTGGAGAGACCCTTTTCCAGTACGAGCGCCAGAAACAGCCAATTCCTAAGCTGGGACCGTTTATAGAAATGCTTGACGGTAAACTGGATGAGGACGAGAAACTGCCGAAGAAACTAAGGAGAACGGCACAGATTCTTTTTGAGGATATTCAACTGAACGGTTATGAGGGCGGCTATGACAGTGTAAGGCGGTATATTCAGCGATGGCGCAATGAGCGGAAGATCTCAACGGGAGGTGTATATATACCGCTGAGATTTGAACCAGGGGAAGCATTTCAGTTTGACTGGAGCCATGAATGGGTAGAGATAGGCGGGGCGAGTTTAAAGGTAAAGGTTGCCCATCTGCGGTTATGCTACAGTCGCTATTTTCTTTGCATAGCCTACCCCAGAGAAACCCAGGAGATGGTTTTTGATGCCCATATAAAGGCTTTTGAGTTCTTCGGAGGCGTGTGCAGGAGAGGCATCTATGACAACCTCAAGACGGTTGTTAACAAGATCATCGGAGGAAAAGAAAGGAACTTCAACAGCCGTTTCGTCCAATTCAGCTCCCATTATCTTTTTGATCCTGTAAGCTGCACACCGGGTGCGGGCTGGGAAAAGGGTCAGGTTGAAAACCAGGTAGGCTTAGCCAGAAGGAGATTTTTCATTCCCAAGATCAAGGCCAGGGACTTCAAGGAGCTCAACGATACATTAAAAGGACAATGTATCAACTGGGCAAAGAGCCATAAGCATCCGACATTTTCCGACAAGACGGTTTGGGAGGTGTACGAAGAAGAGAAGCCTTGCATGATCAGTCTGCCTCCCCCTTTCGATGGGTATGGGGAACGTCCTGCCAGGGTTACATCCAGTTCGCTTGTGACCTATGATCGTAACAGATACAGTGTTGATTGCAGTCAGACAGGCAGAATCGTACAAATAAGAGTATATGCCGATCGAATAATGATCGTCAGTGATGGCCGCGTCGTAGGAGAACACGAGAGGCACTTTGGAGAAAATAAGACGGTTTTTAATCCATGGCATTATGTTTCTGCCCTTGAACGGAAACCAGGCGCTTTACGCAACGGAGCTCCTTTCAAAGACTGGGATCTTCCCACGGGCATGGGAAACGTCCTCAACGGATTGCAAAACCGTTTTACCGACTGGGATCGTCAATTTGTGGCAATTCTTAATGCCGTACCTCTTTACGGTCTTGATGCCGTTGACAAGGCATGCGAAGACGCCTTGAAGATGAGAGCTGTGAGTAAGGAGGTCGTTATCAATCTTCTCAACAGGAATCAGGAAAAGGACTTTGCCGCGGATGTAGGCATTCCTCCCCACCTGATTCTGAAACAGGAACCAATAGCAGATTGCCGACGATATGAATCTTTAATGAGGGGGGACTGCAATGTTGCGTAATGAGATCATGGAGCTTATGGGAAAGCTGAAATTACAGGGCATGCAGTCCGTTTATGATGAAGCGTTGTCAAATGGACGAAAGAGCCGGTCAACTCCTGAGAAGATGATCTTAGAAATGCTTAAAGCCGAGGCCACTGAAAGGCATATAAGAAGCATCCGCTATCGAATGGGGCAGGCCAGGTTTCCTGCGCCCAAAGATATCGACAGTTTTGATTTCAAAGGGAGTTCGGTTGATAAAAACCAGATTCAATCATTGTATCAGGGGGATTTTATTGAACAGCATATCAATCTGATTTTCGTAGGCGGCACCGGTACCGGCAAGACACATTTGGCAACTGCAATAGCGGCGCAGGCCGTCAGGGATGGGAAAAAGTGCAAATTTTATAACCTGGTGGATTTGGCAAATGAGTTGGAACAGGAGAAAATGGCCGGATTTGCAGGAAAAATATCTGCACGACTGATTCGGTTTGATATGGTGCTGCTTGATGAACTGGGCTATCTGCCCTTCTCAAAAAACGGAAGCCAACTGCTCTTCCATCTCATATCCAAGCTCTACGAACAAACATCTATCGTCATGACAACAAACTTAACCTTTGGTGAATGGCCTCAAGTGTTTGGTGATGCCAAAATGACTACCGCAATGCTGGATCGCCTTACTCATCATTGTGAAATCATAGAAACCGGGAATGAAAGCTGGAGGATGAAACACAGGTCTTCATAAACATATATTTTTTACTCAGGGGTGGGTCAGTTTTGGACGCCGATGCTGGGTCTATTTTCAATGCCTATTGACAATGCTCGGTTAAAGATTTATCAGACAGATTAGCCAACTCAATGTCTGAAAGTTTTTGCATGTCTCTATAGGTTATTAACGGTAAAGGAACCCGTAATTGTATAACCTTATCTACATATTGATCTGATTTTTTTATTCCGTGTTTTTCAAGAGCTCCTGCCAAATACTCTGGATCAAAACAAAGCAAGAAAGATGTTCCCGGAAAATCGGCAACAGCCTTGACTAAGCGAACAATTTGATATGCTTCATCTGGAGTAAGTCTGTCTATATCGTCAATAATGACTACAATTGATTGATTCAATGAGGTTAGAATTTGTTTAATTTTATTCTTGCGACCTATTAAATCTAGTTCTTTTAATTTGCTTATTTTTTTAGTGGCGCCACCCACAACTTTAAAGACACCTTGAACCGTAGAAGCCCATGGTTCTACACCAGGAATAAACTTCATTGCATTGAAAAGATTTGAGTAGGTCAATAATTCCCGAGCCACTTTGAGAGCTTCTTTAGGCCGATCAGGTATATTTAATTGTGATGAAAATTGGACAAGAAAATCTTGAATTAGTGCTTCTGCCTTACCTGCAAGCCAAGGGTTATACTCAATAATAACAGGTTTAGGTTTTAAATTGCTGGTAGCCTTTTTTACCAAATTTACAACAGATGTCTTCCCATAACCCCATTCTCCTTCGAGAGAGACTGTTAAACAGTCATCACTTGGGTCTAAAGTTATAATTTTAGCAAGATGGTCTGCAAATTTTTCACGATTTAATCTGTCAGGATTATTATCGCTACCAGTAATTGGTTGGTTGTTGTGATAAGAGCTCATAAGAACAAATGGGGTTAGGTCTTGAAATATTAGATTTCAGCCTCCAGTTAACATTACAAATCTATTTTAGTGAAACATGCAGCAACAAAGGTAATGTTGACATCCCCCATTTCGTTTTCACTTCAGGGGGATAATTCCCAATAGCCAAAGGCAGTTGGGTAGTTCGACGAGCTCTTCAAACTTCGCTATGCTAGTTTTCAGAGGGTCTCACTACAACTTACAAATTTCAATGCGTTGCACTTTTGAAATTTGAGTTTCATTATAATGTGGGACTATTTCCCAATCCCGATTTATCGGGATTGAATAGTTCGGCTTACGCTTCATACTTTGTTGCACTCGTCTTCAGCTTGCCTCACTACAACTAAATAATTTTAAACAGGAATTGTTTAGTTTGTTGAATGATACTATTTATTTTAGACAATGCAAGGAAAAATATTAAGAAGTTCTACGTTCTATGTTCAAGGTTTTATGTTAATCCTAGCTTCCCGACCACGTCTGACATATGAGCATGGGCGTTCAATTATAATAAACCTCGTCGTGTGAACCAACATCCAAAAGGATAACTTCTATATCAATAATTTTTAGAAGTAAAACTATACGATACTCGTAGTTTATCCTTACTGCGTACTTTCCTTGATGCGATCCTTTAAGGGAATGAAGATGTAATTGAGGCGTTTGCGGATCTGTTTCGAGCAGATGCAATACGTTTTTAAATAACCCTGCTAACTCGGGATGACGACGTAAAAATTTTCGCGCGGTTCGAGAAAAAGTATCCGTCCATACTAATGAATAAGCAGATGTCGATTTGCCGGCGACCATACTGTTAACTCTTAAGCAGTTCGGCCATTAGCTTTTTGGAATTTCCCCGTTTTATGCGCCCGGCTTTAAGATCGTTTTCGGATGCGGCGAGACGTCCTTCGGCTAAATCACTAAGAATGTTTTCATAATCTTTTTCAGAAAGAACGACATACCTGGGTTGATTATTACGAACTATGTGTACGGGACCGTCTGCAAGCGCCTCATCGACGGCGCCAATACCTCGGCGCTTAATTTCCTGGGCCGCGATTGTTTTCATAAATCATAAACTCCTTTTAGTATCTATTTCAGTACTACTATAAGTATTAATTATGGACTTGTCAACACAATTTAATCCCTCTTCGCTTCGCTGCGGGGATAGTTCGTCCAACAAATTTCAGTACGCTGCGCTTCTGAAACTTGGGTCTCACGATCCCGCGTTGCTACACTCCTGGGATAGTTTCCAATAGCCGAAGGCTATTGGATAATTCGTCTAACGTTTCAAACTTCACTTTGTTCGTTTTCAACGAGACTCATTACGACTTGCGCTTCAAACATCGCAAAGTTTGTTTTCAGCGAGTGTCACTAAAAAAAAGTCTATTTGCGATGGGTAGTTTTTTTATGACCATTTATGCTATTTGTAACATAAATGAAAAAATGATAAGAATAATCACCATGAAAAATATACTGTTTGTTGCTGCGTTTGTTTTAATTGTTTTAATGAATTCTGCGTCTGTTTTTGCAGAGGAAAAAATTTCCGTTGCAGTTGCGGCAAACTTTATTACAGCCTTCAAAGAAATAGCGGCTGACTTTGAAACGAAAACAAAAATTAAGATTGAAGGAACTTTTTCCTCAACAGGCAATCTTTACAGCCAGATAACAAACGGCGCGCCCTACGATTTGTTTTTATCCGCCGACGAGGAAAGGCCTGCCCGCCTTCATAAAGACGGCGCGGCGGATACACCATTTATTTACGCCAGGGGGCAGGCGGTTCTGTGGTCAGCAAGCAAAGATTTCTGCAAGGCGGCAACCTGGCAGGATGCCCTGAAAAACGAACGGGTCAAAAAGATATCCATTGCCAATACGCAGACTGCACCTTACGGAGCCGCGGCGAAAAAAGCATTGGAGAAAGCCGGAATGTGGGATGCTTTGCAGACTAAACTGGTCAACGCACAGGATATCGCGCAATCGTTTCAGTACGCTTCAACATCGGCGGTTGATGCCGGATTTTGCGCGATGTCGGCGACGGTCAGCCCTGAAGGGAAGAAAGGTTGTTTTTTCGTTATCAATGAAGCACCGGAAATTATTCAGTCGGCCTGTATTTTGAAAAGAACAACAAACCGCGTTGTCGTGGAGAAGTTTGAGAAATTTCTCAACTCTCCCGCGGCGAGGGAAATAAAAATCAAATACGGTTATCGTTAAATGGATTATCTCGCGCTTTATGTGACATTAAAACTGGCGCTGGTGACGACCATCTTTTTGATGGTTATTGCCGCGCCTGTCGCCTATGTGCTGGCTTATTACCGTTTCCCCGGCAAATCGCTGCTGGAAGCATTGATCTATTTGCCGATGGCTCTGCCGCCTACGGTTATCGGTTTTTATTTGATTATTGTCATGGGGCCGAAAGGTTTTATCGGCAAAACATGGGGGGTGATTTCCGGCGGTTCGCTCTTATTTACCTTTATCGGAATAACTATTGCCTCCATTATTTACAGCATTCCCTTTGCCGTCCAGCCGATGAAAGCGGCCTTTTCGAAGATAGACCGCCGTTTGCTGGAGTCTGCCTATGTGCTGGGTTTGTCCAGGCGGGCGGCATTTTTCCGGGTGATTATTCCCAATTCGGTTAGCGGCATTGCCGCCGCCGTTATTTTGGTTTTTCTTCACTCTATCGGAGCGTTCGGCGTTTTGCTGATGGTCGGGGGAAGTATTCCGGGCGAAACAAAAGTCGCTTCCATCGCGATTTACGAAGCCGTGGAAATGATGAATTATCAGGTTGCGGGGATGATAGCTCTGTGCTTCATTCCGATCAGTTACGCCTTTTTATTATTGATTAACAAACTCAGTGAGGATTCCCGAGCATGACCATTGCAGTTTCCTTTAAAAAGAAATTAAAATATTTTGATCTGGATATATCATTTTCCTGCGCGAAGAAAAACATGGTGGTAATGATCGGACCTTCCGGCGGTGGAAAAACAACCATCATTCGCATGCTAGCCGGTCTTGATACTCCGAAAGAAGGCAAAATTATTTTTGGCGATGAAGTATGGTTTGATTCTTTGCGCCATATTAACGTTCCGCCGCAGAAACGCCGCCTTGGTTACGTTTTTCAGGATTATAATCTTTTCCCTCATTTGAATCTCTTTGACAACGCCGCTTTTGCGGCCGTGGATAAAAAGGAGGTCGATAATCTTTTTGATCTCTTCAAAATCAGTCATCTGCGAAAACGCAAGCCCCACATGGTTTCCGGCGGTGAACGACAGCGTTGCGCCATCTGTCAGGCTCTGGCCAGACATCCCCGCATATTGCTTCTGGATGAGCCCTTTTCCGCGCTCGATGCTATCACGCGCCGCGGCCTGCGCGAAGAATTGAAAAAATTAAAAGGGAACATGTCTTTTCCGATTATTTACGTGACACATGATATAATGGAAGCGTTGTATCTGGCCGATGAACTTCTGCCTGTTGTTGAAGGCAAGATTGACGATCAATGGATGCAGAGAATGATGAGCAGAGAACCATCGGCGCAAGTGACCCTACGCGCCGCGCGTGAACCACGCTTGTCATTAGTATACTAGTGTAGTGTTTTATTGTCATATCGACCAGAGGGAGATATCCTGTCTGTTCTTATGACCATTAAGATTTTTCGCTATGCTTCGAAATGACACATTTAATAGATATTTGAAGACACTGCATCAGATATGAATGATTTAGAAATAAGTTAAGGAGCAAAAATATTTATGAACATCTGTACCTATTCCTACGAAGAATATCTCCATCTGGTAAAATCCTTTCACGGCAATCTTGCACCGGGCCTGATTATCGGCGGCTTCATCGTTGATCTCGCGATGAAGCATTTGCCTGAGGGTGAATATTTTGATGCCGTATGTGAAACACCGGTTTGTCTTCCCGATGCCGTGCAGATCCTGACGTCCTGCACCATCGGCAACGGCTGGCTCTCCATAGTTAATTTCGGCAGGTTTGCCGTTACCCTTTATGAAAAATACAGTGGCAAGGGTGTGCGAGTTTATCTGGATACGGAAAAATTAAATGACTGGCCGGAGATACGCGACTGGTATTTGAAAAAGAAGAAAAAGAATGAACAGGCTCCTGACGTGCTTTTGGCGCAAATCAAAAAGGCCGGACACAAACTATTAAGCGTCCAGAAAGTCCATGTTGATTTCGAAAAAGTCCGCCGCAAAAAAATGGGGCCAGTAGGCATTTGTCCGGTTTGCGGCGAAGCTTATCCATTAAAAGATGGCGCAAGCTGCCGGAACTGCCAGGGCGAAACACCCTATACAGAAGTGTCGAAAATTAAAACGGCAAAGTAAAATGGATAGCAATTTACGTCAATGCTGCTAAACAATAAGTTGACGGTTGTGACTTCGCTGCAGAAAGCCTTCAGCTCCGGCTGGGGTTTGAATGCTTTCTGCCAATCGAGGGATGTCGTGTTTTGGAAAGGAGCCTCCGGCTCCTGCCGGAGGGGCTCCATTTCAAAGCTGATTTGAGAAGAAAGAAGATTTTCATTCCCTCCTTTTATAAAGGAGGGTTAGGGAGGATTTAGTGAGACCCAAATTTCAGAAGTGAAACGTACTGAAATTTGTTGTTAAATCCCCTTCAGTCCCCCTGGGGGACTTTATGAAATAAGGTAACTATGCTCAAACCATGTGTTATTTTAAATCGTCTTTATGAACGGCTCGAAGCGTCAGCAAAAAGCCGTAAAGTTGTTGATCTGCGGATTGGCCTGGGTTACACAGGAGTGAGGCTGGACAATGACTCTACGGGAATTGCCGCTGTTTTGTTTGATGCCCTGCCGTATGGTTGCACGGTTTTGTCAAATGCCGGCAATTTTGCCGGCTCTCCCGCGATGGAGTTGCTGAAATTTCTTATAAACGGAAAAAATCCTCTCGAAATTGCCATAGGCTTGGCTACTGCCAATGCTCTGATAGAGCCTCCGCCGGATGCTGTGGATGACCATGAAGCGACAACTTACCTCAATCTGCACAAGGGAGTAAAAGTTGCTATGGTCGGGCTCTTTGCTCCGTTGGTTTCTCGCATCCGGGCCACCGGCGCCGGGCTTACCATCATAGAAAAAAATTCGGCGCGAATCGAAATACTGGACGACGCGGAAAAGAAAGATGCTTTAAAATCCTGCGATGTGGCCATCATTACGGCAACCACGCTGCTCAATAATACTTTTGAAGAAATCATCAACCTGCTGGGCACGCCGCGAGCCGTGGCTCTGATGGGGCCTTCCACTCCGCTTATACCCGTTATTTTCCGTGACACGCCGGTAACGCATCTGGGCGGTGCGGTCGTCGCTGATTTTTCACGAGTCATGCAAATTATCTCGGAAGGCGGCGGCACGCCGGCGCTTCGGCCTTATCTTCGCTTTGTTAATTTGATGATTGCCTAATTAAAATATTTTGGATAAAGATATCATCATGATATTTGATAATATAAGTATATTCCAGGCTATTATTCTTTTCGCTATTTACTCTTTCGTGGGATGGATCATAGAAGTTGTTTACAGGTCCATCTCGGAACGCGAATTTATCAACCCCGGTTTTTTATATGGGCCGTTCATTCCCATCTACGGTTTCGGGGCCGCCTTTATTATCATTCTGGAATTTATGATCCATCATTGGCCGCTGCCAATCAAGCTGATCGTGTACGGCATAGTTTTGACCTTAACCGAATATTTCACCGGCTTTGTATTCGAAAAAGTATTCAAATTAAAATTGTGGGACTATTCGGATAGCAGATTTAATATACAGGGAAGAGTTTCTCTGCTTTTTTCACTGTGCTGGACAGTCCTTGCTCTGATGTTTATTGCCTTTATCCATCCCGCTGTCCTGCGGCATGTGCAATCGCTGGACGAATCATTTCTCCAAATCGTTTCTGTTGTCTTGCTGGTTTACGGTGTCACGGACCTTGTTTTTTCCATTGCCACGATTACCGCTTTCAAGAGAAAGATTGCCTACCTGTATTCTGAATATTTTAATTTGAGTGACGCTGAAATTGAGAAGATATTCAGTTCCTTCCGACGGCTCCGCTCCGCTTATCCCAACTTGAGAAGATATATCGATAGCAAAATCGACATGGAAATCAAGAAAAGGATTAGTACGTTTTTAAAATCCATCCAGAGCAAAATCCAAATGAACATAGAGGGGCGGAAACCTTTTGAAAATGAATTTTACGACATAATCAAAGACATTTACGAACATGATGAATTCTTGAAACTCAAACAGCATCATCATCACAATTCTTCAATTTACGATCACGTTATGGATGTGTCTTATTTCTCATACAGGGCATGCAAGTTTCTGAAGCTTGATTATAGATCTGCCGCCCGCGGCGCGCTCCTGCATGATTTTTTCCTGTACGACTGGAGGAATCATGACGTTCCTGACCTTCCTGCGAAAAGATACCATGGCATCGAGCATCCCCAAATCGCCATCGCCAATGCCAAAAAACATTTTACTTTGAATGATATCGAAGAAGATATTATCAAAAAACATATGTGGCCGCTTACGCTGGTCCCGCCAAAATACAAGGAATCTTTTATTGTTTCTTTTGCGGATAAATATCTTGCCTCAAAAGAATTTGTCACCAAATTTAAACAAAACAAGGGCAGCCATCGCATAAAGAAAGCCAAAGCCCATCGGCAGCGTAAGAAACGCAGGAATGGTTAACGCTCTATTGAATTTATGAAAAAATAATAATTAATTGAATCAGGCTGGATATTTTAACCATTTCTAAATCAAAGACAGCGCTTTGATCGGAAGCGCATTCCCCTAGGGAAGCGCATAATAAATAGAACCTTATATTGCCGAGAATTTTCGCCAGCATGGCGAAAACTTCCTTTAGAAATGGTATCAGATTTTGTCCGCATCCTCGATAAAACACTTACTCAGCGCGCCGGAACCATACAGAGACCACATCTTTGCACTTATTACTTCCGTCATCAATCCGTTCTTAATGACAAATATACCCTGATGAGTAAGTTCATTTATTAATTCCATGATTTCTGCTGAATCTTTCTTGGTAATCAAGGCAATTTTCGGTAACTGCTCTTCAATATTAACCGGAGCATGATCCATAAAATGATTTACAATAATCATGCGTGTCCACAGGTTGGTTAATTCATCGAGAGCGATGTTGGAAGTTTTCAAGCGGCGGGAAAATTCCTTGAGCATGACAATGCCGAAGTCGCGGCTTTCCCTTACCAGATTACTGAAAGTATTGCTGTCAATAACCGCCAGATGACAATCTTCCAACACGCGCGCAGTAGCCGTGCGTGGCGAGTCAGTCAGCGCGGCCATTTCACCGAAATATTGTCCTGTCTCCATTTCGGCCAATACTCTTGTTACCTTGCAGGAAACTTTCTCCAGACAGACTCGCCCTGAAAGGACATAAAACATTTCGTTCCCGATATCGCCTTCATTAAAAATAATGCTGCCCCTCCCATAGGCGCGGCCAAATCTTTTAAAAAGCCGTTCATCAATTTTCATTATGTTTTTGTGCGGTTTGATCATTGCTTTTTCCAATAGAATGATATCTCGACGTTGATACGATGACATAAGCTCCGCGCAAAACAAAAAAATCAACGCGACATAAAATGCCCAGATAACCAGAATAACAATTGTTCCCAAAGAACCAAAAATTACATTGTAGCGGGTATAGTTGGCTATGTACCAGGTGAATAATTGTTGGGCGATTTCCATAAGCAAAGCAAACACAGCGCTGCCGGCGAGGGCAACGGTTGGGCGAATTTTTTTTGAGGGGATAATCCGATAAATGAAGTAGAAGAAAGTTACCGTGATTAAATAAGGAACGGCATAACGCAGTAGGACACCCGACGTGACGCCAAGAGAGATATTGAGCCCTTCGGCTATTTCCACGGATTGTTTTACCAGCAATGCGGCTGCGTAACTTATTATCAAGCTGACACTGCCTATAATCCATCCCGCCGGGATCATGGAGAACGCCAGCAATTTAGAAACAAAATAATTCCTTTTTTTCCGGGAGCGAAAAATAATATTCAGCGCCATTTCCATGGAATTAAAAATCATGGACGAAAGACCTACTAGTCCCAGCACTCCAGCCCAGCCCAGCAAATGTTTTTTCCTCTCAATTTGTCCCAATTGAGCCAGAAGCTTTTCGGAAAAGTAAGGGTTAAATCCCCTGATGGCGTCTATTATATCTTCTGAAACATTCGGATGTGAACTGAAAAAATATCCCGCGGCAACTATCGTAAGGATAAAAAGAGGAATAGCCGAAAGGATCGAATAGAGGGCTAATGCCGCCGCTTGATTGACATCTCCATTGCTCCTGTAATTTTTCACCGAATCGGCTAAAATATCCCCCATGCCGGCGGCTGTCATTCTAAGTGATTCAGAAAGCTTCGGGGCGCGGGATGATTTGGTTTTGTTCTTTTTTAGCATAAAAAAATCCTATTTTTTTATACTACAATTTATAAAATTTTATTGCAATGGTTTGATTACTGCGCTATTTATTTCCATGCGCAAATTTCGCCACTTATTATTTTTACTCCTGATCATTATATCCTTGGCTGCCTGCGATAAAAATCCCGCGGCAAATAAGGCGCAGCCTTTATCAGCCAAACAACCCGCTTATGGTGATATACTGGTCAGAGGCGCAATCGGCGATGCCAGCAACCTGATACCGCTTCTGGCTTCCGATTCAGCTTCCCACGAAGTTGCCGGAATGGTTTACAACGGTCTGGTGAAATATGACAAGGATATGAACATTGTGGGCGATCTGGCCGAATCATGGGATATAACCGCCAAGGGTCTGGTCATTACTTTTCATCTGCGCAAAGGCGTGAAATGGCATGACGGCCAGCCGTTTACCGCCGCCGATGTTCTCTACACTTATCAGGTCACAGTTGATCCGAAAACACCAACAGCATACGCAGAAGATTTTAAAATGGTAAAAAAAGCGGAGACGTTTGACGATTACACTTTCCGGGTGACATACGACAAACCCTTTGCACCGGCACTGATCAGTTGGAGCAGTTCCATTCTTCCCCGGCATTTACTTTCGGGAACGGACATTACCAAAAGCCAGCTTAAGCGCCATCCTATCGGCACCGGGCCTTACAAATTCAAGGAATGGGTGGCCGGACAGAAAATCGTTCTTGTGTCCAATCCTGATTATTTTGAAGGACGGCCTTATATTGACGGGCAGATCACGCGCATTATTCCCGACACCGCCACGATGTTTCTGGAGTTGCGCGCCCAGAACCTCGGCATGATGGGTCTTACGCCCTTGCAATACACACGTCAGACAGAAAACAATTTGTTTAGAAATAATTTTAACAAATACCGCTACCTCAGCTTTGCATACACTTATCTTGGTTACAATCTGAAAAACCCGCTTTTTACCGATAAGCGAGTGCGTCAGGCAATTTCGTATGCCATAAATAAAAATGAAATCATCAGCGGCGTGTTGCTGGGACTGGGCAAACCGGCAAGCGGCCCTTACAAGCCCGGCAGTTGGGCTTACAACGACAACGTTAAAAAATACAATTATGATCCGCAAAAAGCCCGCGAACTGCTGCGCGAAGCAGGCTGGACGAAGTTGAACAGCGACGGCGTTCTGGAAAAAGACGGCAAGCCCTTCATTTTTGAAATAGTCACCAATCAAGGCAATGAGACACGGCAGAAATGCGCGGAAATCATTCAACGGCAACTCAAGGAAGTCGGCATCACGGTTAAAATCCGCATACTCGAATGGTCGGCTTTTGTGACGGACTTTATCAACAAACGTCGTTTTGACACGGTGATTCTGGGCTGGTCTATTCCACTTGATCCAGATGCTTATGATGTCTGGCACTCCAGCAAAACAAAGCCGGAAGAGCTGAATTTTATTTCCTATAATAATCCGGAAGCAGACAAAATGCTGGAAAAAGGGCGCAACACCTTTGATCAGAAAGAAAGAAAAAAATATTACGACCGCTTTCAGGAAATCCTCGCGGAAGATCAACCTTATACTTTTCTCTACGTTCCCGACGCACTGGTCATCATTCACAAACGTTTCCGGGGCATCCAACCCGCGCCCATCGGTCTGGAATATAATTTCATCAAATGGTACGTCCCCAAAGACGAACAAAAATACACGATGACGCGATAAGAGCTTCCAGTTATTTTTGTGTGACTATAAAAATCACAGGATATAAATTGTTGAAGAGGTCAGAAATTATCAATATTAGAGGTATATGCATTGAGTAGTTCAGACTTACCACGTGGGATGCAATACGAATCTGTAACGCTAACACCTAAGCAATTTGAAATTGAGGTTGAAAAACTCCTCATTAAACTGGGAAACGACAAACTGGCAGAGTTCAGAACTGATAGACTTGAAACACTTAAAGGCACAGATGGCGAATATGAATTTGATGTTACTGTAAGGTTTAAAGCATTGGGCAGTAACTTTCTTGTTTTGGTCGAATGTAAGCACCATAAGTATCCCATCAAGCGGGACGTTGTTCAGGTGTTACATGACCGACTACGTGCTGTGGGAGCTCAGAAGGGATTGATCTTTGCAACTACAAAATTCCAGAAGGGTGCTATCGAATATGCAAAATTACATGGGATTGCACTTGTTCAGGTCGCTGACGGAAAAACGAGCTATTTCACTAAAGGCGCTGGACTAACTATATATCCCCATGGACTAGCTCCGTATGTGGGGTGGTTCATAACACTAAATGATGAAGGGAATGAGTTGCGTAGTCTAATAGATGAGAATAATTACATTGACCTCTTCGCTGATACTTGAGATAGCAAAGGAGTCTGGGCTGCCTTTGACTGTTGAGAAATAATGGTTACAGAATGTATCATACCATTTCGATTTCAATGGATAACGAGGCGGCAAGAAGGAGGCGACGAGGCGTATTAATAATACGTTGAGGAAGCCGACTACGATGCCAACAAAGTTAGCCGAAGAAAGCGAATTGGTATCAAGCGAAACTATTTTCCAACTCACCGAAGACCACAGAGCCTTTATCGTTTACATTGGTTTTGAACTGTTGAATCCCCAGCGATACTTCCTGAAGACGGGCTGGAGAAGTGACGATAGAGGCAGTAATGTTGGCGATCTTTTCTATATCCGTGGACAGATAATCAAAAAATCCGGTAACCATTGCTTCCGTGATATTCGCGGTGACAAGATTGAAACGCCCCTCTCCAAAAAGTTCAAAAGCAAAACTCCGCAGAGACATTCCATAAACGGTTTCCGCAATGAGATAGGCGGCATTATAAATCTTATCGTAATTTACATCGTAACTATTTCCTAAACCAAAAAGAAGCAGCATTTCGGCGCCGATACGCCGGGGAAAGGGAATAACAATCTTTTCCTTGTATTCTCCGCTGATTCTTCCTTGCTTGATTTCTCTCGAAATCATGCCGTTGAGACGCCAGTCGATAAAGCCGCAAATTCCGCGCGGCGGCTTTTCGTCCGCGAAAATACCCAGCGCTAAACATTTATGTTTTGGAAGGTCTGGATTTTTTATCGAGATGGTTAGTTGCATTTTTCTTGTTTAGTTTCAGATTAAGCGCGTCCAATATGCCGTTAATAAAAGAACCGGAATTTTCTGAACCGAAAGTCTTTCCCAGATCAACGGCTTCATTCAAAGTAACTTTTGGCGGAATGTCCCCACAATAGAGAAATTCAAATACAGCCAGACGCAAAATATTTATATCTACTTTGGACATCCGTCCCAGCGACCAGTTATCCGAACAACCGGCAATAAGTTTATCCAGTTCCTCTTTGTGTTCATATGTGCCCTGTACCAGAAATGCCGCGAATTCTTTAGCCGCTTTTGGAGCAACAAAATTGCTCCAAAAAAGATCTAAAGCCTTTTGCACATCAATATTCTCAAAATTAAGACCATAAAGAACCTGTAAGGCAATTTCCCGTGCCTTTCTCCGCCCACGCATCGAATTCTCAAACCTCAAAGAGCTATCACTAGACTATCACATTATTTTTAATATTCTTGCCATACATAATGGCAGTTTAACATTAAATCTTTTTGAATAAATCAACTACTTCTATTGCCGTCAGCGCTGCATCGGCTCCTTTATTTCCCGCCTTGGTTCCCGCGCGTTCAATCGCTTGTTCAATTGTATCCGTCGTCAACACACCAAAAATCACCGGAACCCCTGTTTCGAGACCAACGCTGGCGATGCCTTTGGATACTTCGGCGCTTATATATTCGAAATGCGGAGTCGCGCCGCGAATTATGGCGCCCAAACAAATTATGGCGTCAAAGCGAGCGCTTTTGGCCAATTTTTTCGCAGTGAGCGGCAATTCGAAAGAACCCGGAACTTTATAGATCGCGATATCTTTTTCTTCCGCACCGGCTCTCATCAACGCGTCAATGGCGCCATCAATTAACCTGCCGCAAATAAAATCGTTAAAACGGCTGGCCACGATGCCAAACTTCATTCCCTTGGCGACGATTTTTCCTTCAATTATTTTCGGCATTGTCTATTACCATCCTTGTAATTAAATTTTGATCAATTTTTCATTCCCGTCGTAGATGCCCTACAGGATACGACGGCGGGAATGACAGTTGGAACTTTTATATTTTCAAAAGATGCCCCATCTTCTTTTGTTTTGTTTTCATGTACTTTATATTGTCTTCGTTCGGGTTTATTTCGATGGGCACTCGTTGAGTTATCTCGATTCCGTAACCTTCCAGTCCGACAATTTTCTTGGGGTTATTGGTCATCAACCGCATCTTGCGCACGCCCAGATCAACCAGGATTTGCGCTCCGATGCCGTAGTCTCGTAAATCCGCCTTGAATCCAAGGGCAATATTGGCCTCGACGGTATCTTTGCCTTTTTCCTGCAAGGCGTAAGCTTTGATTTTGTTAACTAGGCCGATTCCCCGGCCTTCCTGCCGCATATAGACTATTACGCCTTTTCCTTCTTTTTCCACCATAGTCATCGCGCGATGGAGTTGATCGCCGCAATCGCATCTTTTGGAACCAAAAAGATCGCCGGTGAGACATTCTGAATGGACGCGCACCAGCACTTCATCCTCTTCGTTAATTTCACCTTTAACTAAAGCAATGTGCTGCCAATCATCAGCATCATTTTCATAAACGATAATTCTAAAATCTCCGCCGAAGTTGGTTGGAATTGTCGCCTCCGCCATTCGCCTGATGAGAGATTCGTTTTGCATCCGGTAATCAATGAGATCGGCAATGGTGACAATTTTTAAATTATGTTCATGGGCGAATATTTCCAAATCCGGCATCCGCGCCATTGTACCGTCATCTTTCATTATTTCACAAATTACACCGGCCGGCGTCAAACCGGCCAGGCGGCATAAATCTACCGATCCTTCAGTCTGTCCGGTGCGGACCAGAACACCGCCTTTTTTGGCGCGTATCGGGAATACATGGCCCGGGCTGACTAAATCGTCCGGTTTGGATAGGGGATTAACAGCCGCGTGAATTGTTGTCGCTCTGTCGGCAGCGGAAATTCCTGTGGTAACGCCGTGTCGCGCTTCGATGGAAACGGTGAACGCCGTTCCGAAACGCGCCTGATTATCCTGAACCATTTGTTTCAGTTGAAGCTTATCCGCTATTTCTTCATTAAGCGTCAGACATATCAAGCCACGGCCATAACGGGCCATAAAATTGATAGTGTCCGGCGATACAAATTCCGCTGCCATGCAAAGATCGCCTTCATTTTCCCGATCTTCGTCATCAACGAGAATTATCATTTTCCCGTTTTGAATATCTTCTATTGCTTCATGAATTGTACTGATTGCCATTGTGTGTTTATCCTGATTTATTTAAAAAACCGTGCTGGGCCAGGAAATCCTTATCTATTCCCCTGGGAGAATGCAATAATTTTTCCACATATTTTCCCAGAACATCAGTTTCAATATTGACCAAATCACCTTCTTTTTTCGTAAGTAAAGTGGTATTCGTCGCCGTATGCGGAATTATATTAACATAAAACCGGCTTTTTTCAAGTTTGTTTACGGTGAGGCTGATGCCGTCTACGGCCACCGAACCTTTTTCCACAATATAACGCGACAGATTATCATTCATCTCCACAGCCAGAATCAGTGAGCCGGATCTTTGCGTTTGAGAAAGAATTCTGCCGGCGGCATCAATATGGCCTAAAACAAAATGACCGCCTATAAAACCCCCGACCCTCAATGATTTTTCCAGATTGACTTTGTGCCCGGCCTGTAAAAGTTTGAGCGTTGTTCTGGACAGCGTTTCGGCGGAAACATCAGCGTTGAAACTCTGTTGATTCTTGGAGGTGACTGTAAGACAAGCGCCGTTCACCGCGATACTGTCGCCCACGGACACATCCGTTAAGTCGATTGCGGTTTCAATTTCTAAAACGGCATCGGCGCCCTTCATTGTCAGGCGTTTTACCTTGCCCAATCCTTCCACAATTCCGGTAAACATTATTTTTTACCCTTGCTCAACAAATCTTTTAATTCGGACATGAATTCTCCGACATCTCGAAACTGACGGTAAACCGAGGCAAATCGGACGTAGGCAACACCGTCGAACATTTTCAGTTCATTCATTATCTTTTCTCCAATAAGCGTCGAAGAAATTTCTTCGGCTTGTACTTCCTGACAGGCCTGCTCCACATTTTCAACAAGTTTATCTATCGCCTCCATGCTGATCGGGCGCTTCTCGCAAGCTTTTTTTATACCGCTCAAGATTTTCTGCCGGTCAAACTGTTCGCGGCGGCCGTCTTTTTTTACGACCATCGGCAATATATCTTCGACATACTCATAAGTGGTAAAGCGCTTCCCACAATTCAAACATTCCCGGCGGCGGCGGACGGCTTTACCGTCTTTGCTGATTCGCGAATCAATAACCTTATTTTCCGCATGACCGCAAAACGGGCACTTCATGTTTTTGCTTACCTTATTATTTTTTTCTAAGTTTTAAAGTTGTTTTACGCTGATTTCCGCTTCCTTAAGCATCTGCGCGGCTAACTTGTCGTGATAACCGTCACGAATAACGATACGGGCAATTCCGGCATTGATAATCATTTTAGCGCAGATAACACAAGGATGATTTGTGCAATAAAGTGTTGATCCTTTGGTAATAACTCCATGCATCGCGGCCTGAATAATCACATTTTGTTCCGCGTGCAATCCGCGGCATAATTCATGACGTTCACCAGAAGGAACTTTGAGTTGCTCGCGCAGACAACCAATATCCAGACAGTGTTTGAGTTTGGAGGGAGCGCCGTTATAGCCGGTGGCCAGAATCCGGCGATCGCGAACCAATCCGGATCCCACGGATCGCCTTAGGCAGGTACTGCGCTTGGACACCAGTTCGACAATGTCCATAAAATAAGTATCCCAATCGGGCCTTTCATTAATTTTCTCCGGCGGAGGGGCTGAAGATACTTTCTTTTTGGCCATAGCTACACACTTTCACGATTTTGTCTTATATCAATTCTAAATCAAAGCGCTATTTTTGTTGGCGTCGTTGTCGGTTCCCTTAACGTATGTACAATACGTCTCGTCGCCTCCGCCTAGCCGCCTCAATATCATCTTTGATTTAGAATGATAAAGCCTGTTTAAAGGCTCTTAATCCTACGTTGATAAAGAGGGAACTGAGCGCAAAGAGTTCTTACCTTTTCAGCAATAGCCTGAATTATCTGCTCATTATTGATATTTTTAATTACGTCGGCAATATAGGCAGCAATCAATCGCATATCACCTTCCTTCATGCCTCTGGTTGTCACAGCGGGAGTGCCTATTCTGATTCCGCTGGTTACTTGTGGCCCCTGTGTATCAAAGGGAATGCCGTTTTTATTGACCGTTATGGCGGCGCGGTCGAGGGCTTCCTGCGCGTCTTTTCCGGTAACACCTTTGGCCGTTAAATCGACCAGCATCAAATGATTGTCCGTGCCTCCCGAAACAATCCTGAATCCCTGATTCTTTAATTCATCCGCCATTGCCTGAGCGTTTTTGATTATCTGCTTTTGATATTCTTTGAATTCCGGCTGAAGCGCTTCCTGAAAAGCGACGGCTTTAGCGGCAATAACATGCATCAAAGGTCCGCCCTGCATGCCGGGGAAAACTCTGCTGTTCAATGTTTTAGCGTAATCTTCTTTGCACATAATCAAACCGCCGCGCGGTCCACGCAAGGTCTTATGCGTTGTAGATGTGACGTATTCACAAACGGGAACAGGGGAAGGATGCAATCCCGTACAGACGAGCCCCGCGATATGGGCGATATCCGCCATAATTACAGCGCCAACTTCATCGGCAATTTCCCGGAACTTTTGAAAATCAAGCACCCTGGGATAAGCGCTGGCGCCGACAATAATCATTTTAGGTTTATGTTCCTTGGCTAATTTTTCCAGTTCGTCAAAGTCAATGGTTTCTGTGTCTTTGCTTACGCCGTAGGGAACAATCTTATAAAATTTGCCTGAAAAATTGGCCGGACTTCCATGAGACAGATGTCCGCCGTGTGACAAATTCATTCCCAAAACCGTATCACCCGGCTGTACAGCGGCAAAATATACGGCCATATTCGCTTGTGTTCCCGAATGCGGCTGAACATTGACATGATCGGCTCCGAAAAGCTGTTTACAGCGTTCAATCGCCAGACTTTCTACAATATCGACAAATTCACAGCCGCCATAATAACGTTTTCCCGGATAGCCTTCGGCATACTTATTGGTCATGACAGAGCCCTGCGCTTCCAGTACCGCTTCACTTACAAAATTTTCTGAAGCAATAAGCTCAATTTTCCCTGCCTGCCGACGTGTTTCCAAATCAATGGCCTGGCTGACTTTCGGATCAACTTTTTCTAAAAAAGACATGGGAATTGTTCTCTCCTTCGTTCTTAATTTATATAATCTCATTAAATATCAATATCCTACGTCGCTTCGCTCCTAGGATAGTTCGTCCAACAAATTGCAGCGCGCTACGCTTCTGAAACTTGGGACTCACTAAATTTCTTAAATAATAAGACAGCATTGACGCCGCCAAAACCAAAAGAGTTGGACATGGCTGTATTTATTTCTTTGTGCCGGGCAACTTTTGGGATGTAATCTAGATCACATCCCTCATCCGGATTATCCAGATTAATCGTGGGTGGAATAATGCCTTCCTGCAAGGCTTTAATCGCGAAAATGGCTTCCACTCCTCCCGTCCCTCCCAGCATGTGGCCGGTCATGGATTTTGTAGAACTGACCATGAGCTTCTGGGCGTGTTCTCCAAAGAGAAATTTTATGGCTTGAGTTTCATATAAATCATTCAGTGGCGTTGATGTGCCGTGGGCATTGATGTAATCGATATCCTCTGGATTTAACCCGGCGTCTTTTATCGCAGTCCGCATACTGCGGGCGGCGCCTTCGTGGCCGGGCGGCGGTGCGGCCATATGAAAAGCGTCAGATGTGCACCCATAACCGGCTAGTTCCGCATAAATATGCGCGCCTCTTTTCAGAGCAAATGATAATTCTTCCAGAATAATTATGCCGCAACCCTCTCCGATGATAAAACCGTCACGGTTTTTATCAAACGGCCGGCTTGCTTTCTGCGGTTCATCATTTCTCACCGACAGCGCCCGCATTGCGCCGAAGCCACCAACGGCTAACTGTGTTACTGCCGCTTCCACGCCGCCAGTGATCATTACATCGGCATCTCCATAGGCAATAGTTTTATAAGCGTCGCCTATGGCTGATGTTCCAGCGGCACAGGCGGTAACGGCGCAATTGATGGGTCCCTTGGCTCCAAATCGAATTGAAACATGGCCGGAAGCCAGATTGGCAAGAATTGCCGGAACGGCAAATGGAGAAATTTTGCGGGGATTGGCGCTAAACAGGTTTTTAAATTCTTCCTCCATTGTGGCGATACCGCCGATGGCCGAGCCGATGATTACGCCGGTGCGCTCAGAAAATTCAGGGCTGATCGTCAATTTCGCGTCAGTCACAGCCATTTCCGCAGCGGCAAGAGAATAAAGAATAAAATCGTCGTAACGGCGTACTTCCTGTTTGCTGACAAATTGCATCGGATCGAAATTTTTTATTTCGCCGGCAATTTTTGTTTTATAAGAACTGCAGTCAAATTTGGTAATCGTGCCTACGCCTGATCTACCCGCAATAGCGCCTTCCCATGATTCACTGGCCGAATTTCCCAGGGGAGTCAACGCACCAAGCCCTGTTACAACGACACGCCTTTTCATTGGTAGGATCCTACATGATGAACTAATTTATGCCTTTTTGCTTAAGAAAATCAACTACGTCTTTAATTGTACTAATCTTTTCCAACTCTTCGTCAGCTATCTCCACACCAAAAGCTTCTTCCATCTGCATGAGGAGCTCAACAATATCTAAAGAGTCCGCTCCTAAATCGTCAATAAAAGAAGCTTCTAAAAAGCACTGTTCCCTGGTTACATCCAATTGTTCCATAACAAGTTTAATGACTTTTTCTTCTAATGTCATGCAAAATCCTCCTCAATCTATGTATTGCCTAAAAAATTGGATCAAGTCGTACTTCCTTTACCTGTTTTTTAAAAATAATTCCTTATTTTTTTCATTATTTCTACGCCTGCAGTAACATATTCCCTCTGCTTGCCGCAATTTCACAGATAAAACAATTTGATTTAATAAAAGATAGCGAACATTTTCTTTAGTATAAAAATGTCCGCATTGCAGCTCGGAATAACCGGCGCGGCCTAAAAGCGTATCTTTTAAATACTAAGTGTTCTTTTCTGTCTTCGCGTAGTCTCTGCCCTTATAGGTTTCACATGTCGGGCAGACGCGATGAGGCAATTTCGGCTCATTGCATTGCGGGCATAAAGACAATGACGGCGATGTTAAGAAATCGTTCGCCCTTCTCTGGTTACGTCTGGTTTTGGAATGTCTCTTTACCGGATTTGGCATAAATAATCCTTCATTATAATTAATTTTTTACTCTAAAATTTTTTAATACAGCCATACGATCATCAACAAAATTTAAATGACAGTTACAGGAAGAAGTATTCAAATTAGTGCCACAGTGCGGGCATAAACCTTTACATTCTTCACTGCAAAGCACCTTAATCGGTATTTGCAAAATTATCTGCTCACAGATAATAGGCGCGAGGTCAATAAAATCACCCTGATAATAACTTATTTCCAGTTCTTCCGGTGTCAGCTCTGAATCTTCCCTGGTTTCAGCTTTCGCGGGAATTAACGCATAAGCAAAATCGCTGCCAATGGGCAGGCTTATGTACTCCAAACATCGGCTGCAATCAACATCAATAAGCGCGGAAAAGGTGCCTTTAATAAAAACAGTGCCTGAAACTTTTGTTATCAGACAATTCACATCAACCCGGCGCAGAGAAAAATCAGGACTATCGCTATCTTTAAAGCATCCCTTAAACCAGACATCATCTTCGGAAAAAAACGAAATTTTTCCCTTCTTCTGGGATAAGAACTACGTTAATTTTCAAAGAATTAGATATCTTAAACATACCGCCTTATGAAAATTTGCCAAAATCGTTAATCGGGGGAGTAAATTATAATTTTCCCCCATTGTCAAGTATAATTTGCTAGATGATTTGCTAGAGCCGAAAATATTAAGGGACTTGACAAAAAGTTAATCTCAACCCTATAGAACTACAAAAAATAAGGAAAATTAATAATGGCAAAAATCAGGACCCGCTTTGCACCCTCGCCCACCGGTTATTTGCATATCGGCGGAGCGCGAACAGCTCTTTTTAACTGGCTCTTTTCCCGCCACTACGGCGGTGAATTTGTTTTGAGGATTGAAGACACAGATCAGCAGCGTTCAACTGATGAATTAACAAAGGCGATACTGAGTGCAATGACCTGGCTGGGCCTAAACTGGGATGAAGGGCCATACTTTCAGGCTCAGCGTGTCGATCTGCATCGCGATATGGTGCAAAAACTGATCAAAGAGGGCAAGGCCTACTATTGCACTTGTTCGTCCGAAGAACTGGAAACAAAAAGAAAAGCAGCATTGGCTGCCGGGACAAAACCAAAATATGACGGTACTTGCCGTGACAAAAATTTAAAGAAATCTCCCGGCAGTGTTGTCCGCTTTCGCGGTGCGCAAGCGGGCATAACTATTGTTGAAGATCTTATTAAAGGCAATATAAATTTCAATAATGATGAGTTGGACGATTTGATCATTGAACGCAGTGACGGATATCCGACTTATAACTTTGCCGTCGTCATCGACGACGCGCTCATGAACATCACGCATGTAATCCGCGGCGATGATCATGTCAATAATACACCGCGCCAGATTTTGATGTATCAGGCGCTGGGTTTTGATGTGCCAAAATTCGCTCATGTCCCGATGATTCTCGGATCGGATAAGACACGCCTGAGCAAACGTCACGGGGCCACCTCTGTCATGGCCTATAAGGATATGGGATATCTACCGGAGGCGCTGGTAAATTATCTGGTGCGCCTCGGCTGGTCGCACGGAGACCAAGAGATTTTTTCGCCCAAGGAACTAATTGAGCTTTTCGATTTTTCTGCAGTCGGCAAATCGCCGGCCGTTTTCAATCCTGAAAAATTGCTATGGCTCAACGCACACTATATAAAGGAAGCAACTCCTGAGCGGTTGATGGAAGAGATGAAATCCCTGTGGCCTACCGGCACCGATAAATACGATGCCACTTTCACTCAAAAAGTGATTGCCGACTTACAACCGCGTGTCAAAACACTGGTGGAACTTGCCGAGACAGCAAATTTCTATTTTGCCGATCAGGTTCATTATGAAGAACAGGCTGCTAAGAAATTTCTGGTTTCTGATATTTGTGCTCATTTGAAGGCAATGGTTTCCGTAATTCCAACTGTGCCAAACTTCAGTAAAGAAGGCATCGAAGAATTCCTCAAGACCTTCACGCAGGAAAAAGACATAAAGTTTAAATTAATCGCTCAGCCGCTGAGAGTAGCACTGACAGGAAAAACCGTCAGCCCCGGCATCGATGAAATCATGATCACTTTGGGCAAAGAGAGAGTAATTCAAAGGATCAACGCTGCAATTGCTTTCATTGAAATTCAGAATAAATAGGTCTGTTCAGGGCCGTTGCGGTGTTTAACAAACCGAGTCAATTTGATCTTGACTTTTAGTGTTGAATTGAATAGATACTCACGCTCAACTTTCCACACTATTTGGGGATTGTTTGACTGAAGGAATCAGGGTTCTAATCCCTGCTACCCAGGTTCAAATCATGATTTCCCAACCAATGTGGTCCCATCGTCTAGTGGTTAGGACGCTGGCCTCTCACGCCGGAAACCGGGGTTCAACTCCCCGTGGGACTACCAAAATTAAATCAATTATTTATAAAGATTTTTTGGCTTTACAATCATTAATAAATTCACTTCCCCCAGCACTATCCCCAGCAAGTCAAGGAGTTTTAGCCTTTTTTATACGTTGCAAAACTCTTTCGATCCGCAATTCTTACTAGCAATTCCATAAATAATTGTCCTTGACAAAGGTTAACATGTAGGTTAACATACAACCATGCAGAGAACGGTACTTTTTTACAAAACAATTGATGGAAAGTGTCCAGTTCAAGAATTTCTTGATTTCTTGTCGGGAAAGGTGGCACAAAAAGTATTATGGACACTCCGTCTGCTGGAAGATTTAGAAATTGTACCGGCCATATATTTTAAAAAACTTATCGGGACAGAGGGAATTTGGGAGTGCCGGACTCAATATGGTTCTAATATATACCGGATATTCTGTTTCTTTGACAGTCATTCGGTGGTTGTATTGACGCATGGTTTAGTAAAGAAAAGCCAAAAAACACCGCAACGTGAAATAGACAAAGCAGAATCATACAGGAAAGATTTTTTAAGCAGGAGGAAAATAAAATGAGTGATCTAAAGAAATATATATCAGAGAGAAAAAAGAAAGATAAGACATTCTCCGCGAACTTTGATGAAGGTTACGAACAATTCAAGATAGGAGTAATGCTGCGTCAGGCAAGAGAATCTGTGGGATTAACACAGGATGAGCTTGCTCATCGCCTTAAAACAAAGAAAACTGCAATTTCGAGAATTGAAAATCATGCAGAGGATATTAAGTTGTCAACATTAGAACGAGTTGCCAAAGCTCTGGGAAAACAATTGCAAGTCAACATTGCATAATAATTTCCAAGTGGCACAGCCTTCATTTTTTAATGGTTCTCGGTTCAATGCTGTCTTTTAATTCTGGCGGTACGCGAAAACTGATATTATTAATTTCGTTTAAACACTGTATGCTTTTATTTTCATTAAGAAATTGTTCTGTTTTTCCCTTACTGTTTTAAATAATATTTAACGCTTAATATTGAACTATATCAGATACTAATAATCGTTTTTTTATCTCGTTGTTAACGTTTGAGCAGAATTTTTCTGCGTAGGGTCTCCCGTAGAAAACCCGTGTACTCTTCCATTAATCCCTTACCTGAGTTCTTCACTTCCTAACTTCAAATACGCGATTATCAAATGTCCTTTCTCCTCTCAAAATAATCACTGCCCTGAGGCATTTGCTCTACGGAGTATTCGTCTTTCAATCTGAAATAAATATTGATATGGCGACTAAAAACTTGACGGGATTAAATCGTGATTATTTTTCACTTCGATAACATGGCAAGAAGTTCAATCCAAAACTATTTTGGCAATTTCAGTTATTTTCTTAACTTGCTTAGGTCTTTTGCTTTTAAGAAATTCCCATAACTCCAAAGATTCAGAAGGATTCTCCGATAATGATATAGTTTCTTCATCGTCAAAATTAAACAATTCTGACGAACTTATTTTTAAAGCATTCGATATTTTTTCAATAGATTCTAATGATGGTGGTAGACGAATGAATGCGAATTGGTATAAAATAATGTTTGACATTTATGTTTCTATCCGATATATAACTAGCGTTATATAACTAATGTTATATATAAAATGAAGGAAAAACGCTATGGCTCCAAAACAGAGTATTACCAAGGAAGAGATCATTGAAGCGGCATTCGCGATTGTCCGGCAAAAAGGGATGTCCTTTCTTACGGCCAGAAATGTCGCCAAAAAGCTGGGGATATCCACCCGGCCTGTCTATTCCCACTTCTCCTCCATGAAAGATCTTCAGAAAGAAGCGATGAGCAAGGCAAGAGAGCTCATGCTGGCTTATGTCGCCAAACCCTACACAAATTGCGCCTTCCTGAACATGGGCACCGGTGCGACATTTTTTGCCCGAGACCACAAAACCCTCTATAAGCTCCTATTCATGGAAAATAAAGATTTCAAGGATCTCGTGAATGAATTTCACCTGGACCTCCGTAAGCAAATGAAAAAAGATGAAAGATTTACACGGATGACCCAGCAAAAACGAGATGATTTGCTCAATAAAATGTGGATCTTCACACACGGTTTGGCTTCGTTCATCTGTGTCGGACTGATTGAGAACGATTCGGATCCTTTCATCATTGAAATCATGGATCAGGTAGGTTCAGCCGTCGTTGCCGCAGCCGTAAAGAAGAGCCTTAACCGTAAAACTGCAAGTGGAGCCCCTTCGGCAGGAGCCGAAGGCTCCTTTCCAAAACACGACATCCCGCGATTGGCAGAAAGCATTCAACCCCCAGCGGGAGCTGGGGGCTTTCTGCAGCGGGGTAAAAGGAGAACTCATGGATGATTATGATGTGATCGTAATAGGCGCTGGCAACGGCGGGCTTACGGCCGCCGCCGGGCTCGCTAAAAATGGACATAAAACTCTACTGCTCGAAAGACACAATGTCCCGGGCGGATGCGCTACAAGCTTTATAAGAGGCAGATTTGAATTTGAGGTTGCGCTTCACCAGTTGAGCGGCCTGGGCCTTCCCGAATTTCCGGGACCATTGAGGGGATTGCTAAGCGACCTGGGTGTCGTCGACAAGATTGAGTTCATACAGCAGAAGAACCTTTACCGCATTGTCGTTCCCGGAAAAATGGACATCAACCTGAAGGCCGAAAGGGTGGCAGCCCAAGAGACGCTGATAGAAAAATTTCCGGCCGAGAAGGAAGGAATCAAAAAGTTTTTTGATCTTGTATACTCGTTCTGCATGGAAATGGTGAACGTGCTATTTATAAAAGACCGGGAGGCAAGCCCTGAAAAATATCCGCTTTTTTTCAAACTTGCCCTGAAAGATACCCAGGGCATTCTTGATGAATACCTCAAGGACCCCCACTTGCAGAATGCTGTATCAATTTACTGGAGTTATGCCGGGCTGCCGCCAAGCAGGCTCAGTTTCATGGACTTCGCGATGATGCTCTGGGCGTATCTCGAATTCAAACCCTGGCATATGAAAGGAGGTTCGCAGGCGATGTCCAATGCGATTTGCGACGCCTTCATCAATTACGGCGGGGATGCCAGGTTCAATTGCGCGGCAAAAAAGATAAAGGTCGAAAACGGCAAAATCAAATCGGTTATTACCGAAGAAGGAGATGAGATATCGACAAAATTTGTGGTTTCCAACGCCGGCCCGATAACAACGTTAATCGATATGATCGGCGCGGAAAACTGCCCGGAGGATGAACTCAAGACACTTAACGCAAGGACGGTCGGCCTCTCGGCTTTCACTGTTTACATGGGTTTCGACTGCAATCCGGCGGAAATGGGAATCGATAAGGCGACCAACTTTATATGTTCAACCGCAGACTCCGATTACGCTTACGAGAAGATGAAAACGCTGGATGCGGCTGAATTTTCCCTGTTGACCTGCTATGACGTTGACGATCCTGACTTTTCACCCCAAGGCTCGTGTCAGGCATCTCTGGTTACTCTTCAATATGCGCAGCCATGGATGAGCGTTCCACCTTCAAAATATTACGACACGAAATACCGCTTTGCCGAGAATTTAATTGACCTTGCCGAAAAAGTTTTTCCTGACATCAGGAAACATTTGGAAGAAGCCGAGCCGGCAACGCCGCTCACGCATATGCGCTATCTAGGACATCCGGGCGGTTCTATCTATGGATCGGACCACTTTACAAGAGAGACAAGCCTGTTTGTAAACTCAAAGTCAATGATTCAGGGTTTGTATTTCGCCGGCGCATGGAACGGATCAGGTGGTTTTCAACCGACTCTTCAGTCGGGCGCTTCTGCCGCCAGATCGATTTCATGGCTTCTCAACAAACGATAGGAGAGGGTATATGACCAAGCAGAACATCATTCAAAAAATTGACGGATATAATGAAATAATAAGGGAGTCTGCCGTCCTCGAAAAATACGGTTTTGACTATCAAGCGAAAAAGGGAGAGGTTAGAAATATCACAGATTCGCTTCACCCGGCAAAGATTGACCTGACCGTTTCGGAAATCGTTCAGGAGACCGCAAGCGCTAAATCCATTAGGCTTGTAAGTGAAAGCGGCTTACTGCCGCCGTTTCAGGCCGGACAATATATCAACGTCTTTGCGGAAACAGGTGGGGTCAGGACGAGCAGGCCATACAGCATAGCATCATCTCCGACACAAACTGGCTATTATGAAATAACGGTCAGAAGAGTGGATGATGGGTTTGTCTCTAATTATTTGCTGGACGAGTTGAAGCCTGGTGACAAACTTTGCAGCTCCTCGCCAACGGGAAATTTCCATTACAATCCGCTTTTTCACGGCAACAAGCTGGCGTTTATCGCCGGAGGCAGCGGCATAACTCCTTTCATGAGTATGCTCAGAGAACTTGCTGATAAAAATCTGGCCCGCAGGCTGCACTTGTTTTACGGGAGCAGAATTGAGGATGATGTAATCTATAGAGAGGAGACTGAAAGGATTTCATCGGCCCACAGGAATTTCACATGGGACATGGTCGTATCCGAACCGGCCACTTCTTTTCGTGGGCTCAAGGGATTCATCAATGCCGGTCTGATAAAGGAAAGGCTCGATGGCCTTGACTGGACGTTCTTTGTCTGCGGGCCGGAAGCTATGTATCAATTCTGCCTGCCTGAGCTCAAAAAACTGTCGATACCGGAAAGAAAGACAACGGTCGAGGTCATGGGCGCGCCGAAGAATATAGTATCGCACCCCGGCTGGCCTGAAAACGTAAAAGCCAGTGATGTTTTCAACGTTGCGATAAAAGGGAAAAAGACAATCAGCGCTTCTGCATCAGAACCGCTGATGATATCGCTGGAGAGGGCGGGCATGACGATTCCTGCCTTGTGCCGTTCAGGCGAATGCAGCCTTTGCCGGACTAAGCTGCTGTCGGGAAAAGTCTATCAGCCAAACGGCGTAAAACTAAGAAAGTCCGATAGGGCATTTGGATATATCCATCCTTGCATGGCATATCCTATAACAGACATTGAAATCCTGCTTTAGGAAATATACTAAACGAATCCGGCATTGCAGCCTGTGCTTGATGGTTTTTATTCGCCGAGGCAAAAATAATTTCTTAGTCACCCCGAAAAAAAGAATGCATAGCATGGAAGACAACTAATGCAACATTAGGGTATGACGCGCATACACAAGCGCAGCCTCGACCCGATTCCGTATTCCGCTCTTTTCAAAGATGTTGCGCATATGGGTCTTGACGGTTTTGGAGCTTAAGAAAAGCTTATCGGCGATTTCTTCATTGGTCATACTTTCACTGATCAGCGCCAGAACCTCCATCTCCCGCGGAGAAAGCTTTTTCAGTTTTGCTGTATTCAGACGGCCAAGAGATTTAAGACGATCTCTTTTCTTCATGAGTCCTTTAATGAATTTATCGAAAACCTGTGTAATTAGCTCAGAGTCAAGCCAGATCTCTCCTTTGGCCACCACACGAATGCATTTAATAAGTTGCTCATCACCCATTTCGGTTCGGAAAAACCCCCGCACACCACCCTCGATCATTACCATAACGTTTTCCTCGCTGTAGCGTTCACCGACGACGATGATCTTCGTAGCAATCAATTTATCCAAATAGTCGAGGGTTTGTTGTAAATCCATGGCCGCCGCATCCCGCAAAATCTCCTGATCCAAGAGAAGAATGTTGGGCCGTTGCTCGATTATTTGCTTCACGAAGGCAATGACCTGTTTAACCTCACTCCCGAAATTTTTAACGATAAAGGTGCTGAGAAGACTGATGCCTTTCTCCCCGTGCAGGCGACTCGTAAGTTGCTGCAAATACTTTTCATCACAAGTGATTACAGCCAGCTTGATCATCTTTATTTTCCCTCCTGATAAAATTTGTTTTACCGACATACCGTCGGCAAAACTCAATCCTCAGAAAACGCCATCGCTTAAACGATATCGTGTCTACGCATAAAGTAGTATTCACAAAAAGTCAACTATTAATTGCATGGTCATTGAAAATAACTAAAAATGGTAAACAGTTTTAAGCTGGAAGAAATGCCCCTTGGGCGAATTTTCTGTATGCACGTCGTAAAGATAAGTAAATGCAACACTAAGCCATGAAAAATGATAATAAACTTCGGCGCCCACGGAAAGTGTTTCTCTGGCACTGCCGCTTACCGCTACTCCGTTTTGTTCTTCATCTTTGCTGATCATCCAGTTGATCGCAGGTCCTAATTTAAATTTGTCTGTTATATTGTAGCCCAGAAGGCACTGCACGTATAACTCATCTCCCGGCAGAACATTGGTGGTTTCGTTTTTCAACCGGAAGTAATATTCCACGGCGGCATCAATACTGAAATCGCCGAATGATTTATAAAGAAAAATCATGGGCTTGATGTCATACTGATTAGAACCGATATTGACCGCTTTTGAGGCATTGTACTGTCCTGTTGGAAATTCCACGAATATCATCGGCAGAATATCAATCTGTTTGAACGGCAGGAAATAACCGACACCGAGATTGATATCACCCAAACCTGATGAATTCTGATTCAGAGATTGAATATCTATAAATCCGGTGGGGACAAGCGCGGTGGCTACAAAATCAGGCGAATAATAGCAAAAGCGGAGCAATTCTTCAGCGTTTACGAGCCCAACATTGCTTTTGCTCGTGTTTCCGTTTTTATCGGTCATTTCGTCAGCGGTGTAAACGTAAGAATATGTAAGAAAATAGTTGCCTTGAGGTGCACGGGCACCGTCATAAAAATCTACAGAAAAGGCAACCTTCGGCATCAAAACCAGCAGAAATAATAAAATGGAAGTTAAACGAAACAAAGGATGTGATAGTGAAGCGATATTTTAACCCTCTTATATGTATTTTTGAGTGCACGCTTATACAGTAATTTTAAGCAGGTGAAAAGGAAAAAAAGAGAAGACAACTTCTTTATAGCCCCATATTAAAATAAGGTTGGAGTTCACGGCATAACTCTTCCGGAACTGTCGGGCAAATAATCTCATTGTGCAACTTTTCAAAATAATTCAAATCGCTCGTTCCCAAAGGATTTATCACAAAGCGCGGTACAATTTTCCCCTGTACGCAAAAATAACGATTGCTTATCATTGTGGCATAAAACGTCATGTTAAAGCTTACAAAATTATTCGCATGCAAATAACTAAACACCTTCGATAATCCTGTGAGAAGTTCGTTAAAATTAGCTTCCGTTAAATCAAAAAAAGATGTTTTTTCCGGAAAAATAAAATCAATTTCTCCGGCCATGCCTTTCGGCGCAAAACTTGTCAGCCAACTGATAACGCCCGTGCTGACAATGAACCTTTCTTTTGCGTTTTTTTCCAGAGCAATCAGATTGCGCCATAAATTGTCTCCATTGGTAGCAACGGCGTAATTCTGGGCACTGGCTAAAAGGCGTTGCATAAAATTAGTGGTTCGATGTCCGGCAATTGTCTGCAAATGTGGATGAATCAACCCTCCGCCCGCTGGCGGCATATAATTCCAGTTAATCGAACAATATTTATAACCGAGATTTAATTCGGCGGCGCGGTGAAAATAATCGCGGCAAACGGCAAAGCCGTCGCGCATAGCATCGGCTGTCAGTTGATCCAGTCCGATAAAATGTCGTGACGATAAAATTGCCACATTGTTGTTTTGATCGTAGGGAAAGGCGTTAGGAAACAGGCATGCTTCTCCCCGCCGGAACTTTCCTTCCGGAATAATATTGGGCATGAAATTGGGAGTTGTCTTTTCAAAAAGATCAGAGCAAAAAGGGCATAGCGATTCCGGTGATTTTTCCAAATAAAAATCCAGATCAGGCCTTTGGGCTGGACGAACGCGGTAAGGTAGAATGCGGCACGCCACGCCGGTGATTTCATCATAACGTACTTCAATAGGAATTTTCTTTTCCTGATAACCATTAAAAGGGTCAAGATATTGGCCTGCTGTTATTTCTTTTTTAAATCCGACGTCTTTCATCTTTTCTCCTTCTCTGTATTTTTTGAACAGCCCTAAAACAAGCGTTTTTTCAATACCTTCTTAATGTCCGTCGGAATCAGATTTCTGATCCCTTCTCAGGCTTTGAAAAAGAAATCTGTCAACGCTTCGCTGGGATAAATCGCCGCCTAACTTTTCTTTCAATGCTTCCACAGGAACTTCCATTCTGGCGGCGCTTCGATGTCCACCACCTTTGCCGATTAATCCGAAAGCCCTTTGCGCAATTGCGCCGCAATCCTGTCTATAACCGTCACCTCGAAAAATAATGATGAACTTATCGCCGACAATTCCGGCCACAACAACGTAGTAAGTGCCGATTAAACGCAAATAAAAATCAGCAATCTGAACGCAGACATCAGCGCTTTCAACATTTCCCAGATAACAAACACGCCGTCCGTGAAAATTGTTCATATGATGATAGGCGTGATCGTAATATTTCAAAAACCTGCCCGGCGTTTGATTAAGTTCGATGCGGCGGATCAACTGCATATTGGTATATTTTGTATGATAGGTATAAGCGCTGATATCTTCGATAATGGTTGCACGATCAAAATTATCCGTATCTGATTTGATTCCATAAAGCAGAGCCGTGTGCAAGTTACGGGGAATTTTCACGCGGGAATAAAGCAGATATTCGGTTAAGATGCTGGATAAAGCGCCGTAGTTGGACCGGATATCCTCCACATCCGCTTGCCAGTTTCCTTCGCGGGGGTGATGATCTAAAACAATATGCGGTCTTATGAAGTTTAATGCGTCATCAAAAAAAGATGGTTGGGCATCCAAAAGCGCAATTAAACGGTAAGAATTAAAATCCACTTGATTAATTAAGTGAATATGGAGACGCATGAAAGAAACAAATTCAATATTTTGATTTCTTATCAATGGTTCTGTAGAAACAAAGACACTTTTGGTCAGGCCTTTTTTCTGCTGGATAATTTCACGCAGCGCCATTGCCGAAGCGATGACATCGGGATCAGGACTGCCCTGCATCAAAAAGACCAATGAATCACCAGGCTGAATTAAGTCCATGAGCTTTTTAAAATTCAGCTCCGTCTCTTTCTTGATTGTAATGGATGCGACTTTCATAGCTCGGACCTTGGGCGTTAATGAATCTACCAACTGAATCTCCCTAGTTTAGTGTCTGATAAATATCTATACAGTATGTCATTTCGAAGCGAAGCCTATAGTCCAGCTATGCTGGGGAGAAATCTGAATTATAGTCAAAATATAAAAGATATCTCCCGCTGGTCGATATGACAACGTTTCATAGAGACACTTCACTAGTAAATAAAAATTTTACCGGGATGATCGGCAACAACTTCGCCGACAACAGCGGCAGCGGCAATCCCTGAGTGATGCATTTTCTCCACAAGGTTTTGCGCTTGTTTCCGGGGCAAGCTAAAAAATAATCCTCCCGCGGTCTGCGGATCAAAAAAAACATCTAAAAGCCACGGGGAGCAAGTATTCGCTGCTTCAATTTGTGAAATACGGAAATTCTTATTGCGGTAAAGACCGCCGAGAACAAAGCCTGTTTCCATCAATTCACGCACTCCTTCAAAAACCGGCACCACCGCGGAGTTTATGTTCATGCCGACATCACTGCCTTCAATCATTTCACAGGCGTGTCCTAACAAACCAAAGCCGGTTATATCAGTGCAGGCGTGAACATCTCCTTCTTCAACCATAATTTCAGAAGTTTGCTTGTTTAGCTGAGTCATGGAGAAGATTGCTTTCGTTATCAGGTCTGAAGAAGCCTCCTGAGCCTTTATGGCCGTGCTGATAATGCCCGTGCCTAAAGGCTTTGTCAGAACCAAACTGTCTCCAGCTTTAGCGCCGCGATTAAATAATACTTTGTCCGGGTGAATAACTCCGGTAACGGAAAGACCGTATTTGATTTCATTATCTTCAATGCTATGTCCACCGATAAGCAAAACACCGGCCTCATGCATTTTATCCAATCCGCCGCGCAACACCTCACGAATCACTGATATGTCCATCGTCTTTATCGGAAAACAAACGATGTTCATGGCGGTTAATGGTTTAGCGCCCATGGCGTAAATATCATTGAGCGCGTTAACGGCGGCGATCTGCCCGAAGGTAAAGGGATCATCAACCGTAGGCGTAAAAAAATCAACCGTCTGAACAAGAGCAAGATCAGCAGAAATTTTATAAACTCCCGCGTCTTCCGCATGCTCAAGTCCGGCCAGTAAATTCGGATCTTGAACCAGCGGCAAATCGCGCATAATTTCGGACAGGTCGCCCGGACCTATCTTACAGGCTCAGCCAGCGCTCTGTACTGTCTCTGTTAAACGGATAAACTTTTTTTCTTCCATTTTTTCCTCATTGATATTTTTGATAAATTGCCTTTCAAATGAAAAGATACCGAGTTGCATGGAATCTGCCGCCTTACAGGCGTCAATTCCCGGTAAGGTAACTTCTATTTTTATTGCGCTCCTTTTAGTCGCACCCCCGGTCAAAAGATAACGCGGCGGCAAGGAGGAGGCTCCGCAGGCGTATATGGAAAATACGTCGAGGAAGCCGACGACGCAGCCAACAAAGTTATTTGAAGAATGCGACTCGGTATAGAGTATAAGAAGAACCATCTTGTATGTCAATGGATTCTTGACTGTACGAATTGCCTCATAAAAAATGTTACCGAAGGGATGGATAAAATAGATACGTTGACTCATAACCTAAAGGTCACACGTATATCGATGTTACCGAAGAAAGATTCGGAAATGGAGGTTTATGCATATGAGTCCACGGTCAAAAGAGAAGTATTTTGAAGTTCTTCACAAGCGATACAAAGGACCAGTCTTGCCGTTTTCGATAAAGATATATATGGGCATTCGTCTGAATTGAGGATTTACCAAAAGAGTATAAAACTCCCCTTCAGTCACTACAGTGCTGAAGGAGTATTACCGATAATACTCCTTCAGCTTAACAAAATTTATTTCCTGCTATTATTTTGCAGGATATTTATTCGCCTGAAACGATAACTTTGTAAGAACCGTAGATTCCTAGAATATTCTTGGCTTCCCAATCAACATTGTTCACCTTCGTGATACCGCCGTTTTTCTTGGCTGCATCAATACTGCAGTCGCCAATAGCAACCCAGGAAAGTACGCTTATGCACTCCGCTTCTCCTGTCTTAGAGGAAGCGCTGCTGTTGCTGGTTGCTGTTACTGGCAATTTTAATCCCGTGTATAAGGTTCCAATCGGTACCGGAGTAGCGCAACCCAGAAGCATAAACACACCAACTGCACCAAGAGCAAAAACAAATCCAAATTTTTTCATAATAACCTCCCAAGAGCTTGAATTAAATTAATAAGACTTCATTTGTTTATAGCTGAATTATAAAATTGTTTGCCTTTCATGTCAATGAAAATAACTGACCGCAAAATGTGAGGTGGTAGAAGACGATATTATCTAAAAGAAAAAAGGCAAATTATTTACCAAGTAATTCCTTTTTCTTTTAAAGATTTCTGTGCAAATATATTACCTAATTTAGCTGCCATTTTTAAATCCTTATTGGCGAATGTGGAATCGCCAAGCTTTCCATATGCATTCCCACAGTTATAATAAGCATCTGCATCTTTTGGATTTAGCTCAATGACTCTGTCGTAAAATAATATTGCTTGTTTGTAATAGCCATGTCTTCCATAGGTTTTCGCAAGGTTATTAAAAGCATCTCCATATTGCGGATTTAGCTCAATAGCTTTTTCATAATCTGCAATTGCCAGATCATTTTTCTCAAGATTATCATAAGCAAGCCCACGATTATTATAGGCAGATGCATCGTTCGGATTTTGCTCAATGGCTTTATTATATGCATTCAGCGCTTCGTTCCAGTGCTTTGCGTCAATTGCCTGACGACCTATTTCAGACCAATTAGCAGCACTGAATCCTTTAATGGTTTTATTATGTGTACAACCAGTTGTTATTAATATTGCAGCTAAAAGGAATAGCAACGAACTACAGTTGACTTTCATGGGCGTATCTCCAAGTGTTAAAAATATTATTCCCCTTTTCATAAATACTCAATTTTTTGATTGCTTCTCTGTTTCACCCAACAATTAATATCTGAAATTCTCTTTCCCCGATTAGTTTAATATCATAATAGCATTTTTTATTTTTTATTAAACATGAAAATACACAGTCTAATTGTGTTGATAATTATACAACCTTTCAATCCGTTATCAATAAGGATGCATATTTTTTGTCCATACAAATTCCAACTACCTTCCTAAAATTTATGGACCACAAAACTACTAAAATTATGCATTTTTTCAAAGATCTATCCATGCCTAATATTTTAATTGACGAAAGCACTTGTTAGTGTTACGAACGGCAAAAAAATGACACTACATTATTTTTATGGGTAGAAAGCACGATATTAATATTCTTGTTCTCCTTTTGACTTTTTATGAGTATTGATTGTTGTAAAGATTTTGGGAAAGTCTTCCGATGCTGTACTATATTGTTTATCGTATTATACAGTTTATTTTTTACATCACAAATATATGCCGGAGACATCCAGACATTGGATGTTGTGGATGTGACTGACTCTACCGAAAACCAGGCAGGCACGCTAGATTCGGCAACTGAAGGAACCGCCCGAAGCGAGGACATACAATCCCGGCCCTACTATCGACCTGGAGAATTATTGGAAATAACACCGGGGCTGATCGTCACTCAACACAGCGGAGAAGGAAAGGCCAATCAATACTTTCTCCGAGGCGTTAATCTTGATCACGGAACGGACTTGCGGATTACCGTTGACGGTATGGATGTCAATGAACGCACTAATGCGCACGGTCAGGGATATTCCGATCTGAATTTTATGATACCCGAACTTATCGACAACATACAATATCGAAAAGGGCCTTACTATGCGGAGTATGGTGATTTTTCCTCTGTGGGTATTATTGACATTCATTATGTGGATACTCTGAAGCAGGGGATTGCCAAGACAACCGTGGGATTTGATGGTTATGAGCGTGAACTTCTCGCCGACTCGGTAAAATTGGGAGGAGGCAATATTCTATGCGCCTTAGAATACCTTCATAATGACGGTCCGTGGAATAATACCGCAGATTTCCGGAAATGGAACGGGGTATTGCGCTACACAACAGGTGAATTTACCTTTACCGGAATGGCCTATACAAGCCAGGGAGTAGCCACTAATCAGATTCCCGAACGCGCTGTAGATGAGGGATTAATCTCGCGTTGGGGGACGATTGATCCAAGCGATTACACCTCCACAGAACGCTACAGCTTCTCCGGGGCATGGCAGCACTCTACAGGTGATTCCGTTACCCAAGCCAATATGTATGTAATCGATAAAATGATGGTTTTATATTCAAACTTCACCTATTTTCTGGATGACCCGGTTCATGGAGATCAATTTGAGCAATGGGACAATAGAATAACGACCGCACTCAACGTCAGTCACACCTGGATTAGCAACTGGGGCGGACATGAAGTGGAAAATAAAATAGGAATTCAACTGCAAAATGACAATATTCATAATGGCCTGAACCACACCGAAGATCGGCAAATTTTGACTGTTTGGAGGGATGACCGTGTAAGTGAATCCAGCGAAACGATATATTTTCAAAACACTTTCCACTGGTTGGAAAAGTTTCGTACCGAAGCCGGTATTCGTGGTGATTTTTTGCAGATAAACGACGAAGCCTTGACCGCAAATTCCGGGAGCACATCCGGCGCTATAGCAAGTCCCAAGTCAAACCTGATATTCGGTCCATGGGCCAAGACAGAGTTCTATATCAACATGGGCGAGGGTTTTCACAGCAATGACGCCCGTAGTACTATCGATCACTCGGTTCCTTTGAGCGACCCATCGGCGGGACCGAATCAGCCGGTAGAGCCGCTGGTGCGCTCCATGGGCTATGAGATTGGCGCACGCACTACCATCATTCCAGGACTTCAGAGTTCACTGACATTTTTTCAGTTGCATTTCGACTCGGAACTTGAATGGGATGGAGATAAAGGCGAGACTTCACCTGGGCGTCCCAGCCTGCGCACAGGATTTGAATTTGCCAACTATTATGCCCCAACCCCCTGGCTAACGATAGACCTGGATTATGCATATACCATAGCACGTTCTCAGGGGCCTGAAGTTCCCGTAGAATACGGAAATCTCACCGTGTATGGAAATTATATACCCGGCGCAGTTGAGGGTGTGGGTTCCCTGGGTGTAACAATACACGATCTAGGCCCATATTTCGGATCTCTGAGATTGCGCTATCTTGGAGGTTACCCTCTGACGGAGGACGACAGCCAACATGAAGGATCTTCAACCTTATTGTCAGCAGAAATAGGGTACAAGTTTTCCAAGCAACTGACAATAGCGCTGGAAGGGTCTAACCTACTCAATGCCAAGGCCGATGACATTGCGTATTATTATACATCCAGGCTGCCCGGAGATCCCCTTGGAGGTGTGAATGATATACACTTTAAACCGGTAGAGCCGATTAACGCTCGCCTAAGTCTTATATATAATTTTTAGGCGTCGTGATGATCTACTGCTTAAATCAGAGTTGATATGAATGAACAGCGTTTAGCTATTACATTATCTTTAGCAATTCATGCCGTTTTTCTGGTTTCGTTTTTAGCGATACCGACAATGAATGTGAATCCATATAAAGAAACTTTTTTTGTCAGTCTTACGCAAGGAGAAGTAATACCTTCAATAAGTCAAAAGGAAATAAAACAGACAACCCGATCTAAGACAGATCAGGTGCAAAGCATCAGCAAACCGGAAGTCATGGAAGTTAAGCAGCCTCACGACGAATCCAACGTGAATGAAAAACCGGTTATGGCTGCAGTGCAAAAGGTGGAAAATCCGACCCCGGCGAAAGGAGGATCTGAACCTGGTGTTAAAAGCAGCGCTCCCGAACCATCGCTCCAAGGTACAGGAGATACGATTACTTCCCCCCAATTTGGAGTTGCCTATCTAAACAACCCGAAACCTGGGTACCCTGAATTTGCCAAACGAATGGGAATGGAAGGAACTGTGATGTTGAAAGTGCTTGTAAGCCGTCAGGGAACTGTACTTAAAATTGAGGTGGCCCATTCTTCAGGATATGAAATTTTGGACAAAGCTGCTGCCGAGGCAGTGCGAAACTGGCGCTTTATTCCTGCGAGAAAGGGGGATTCCCCCATAGATCAATGGGTGCAAGTGCCGGTGGCGTTTCATTTAAAGACTTGAAATAAAAATCTAAGTTTATCTGAATTTTACCAAAATAAGTCTAAAAAATTAGTTCTTCAATTAGTAATAAACAACATTCATTCCCGATAACAAATATTAGTGTCGCACCCCACATTTTGAGGCTCAAAGAGTTTCAAATCCCGCGTCGCTTCCCTGCCAACTAAGTTGACGGGATTGTTCCTCTTGCGCTTCGAACTGCACTTCTTTTGTTCTCAGTGAGAGTCACAATCGCTCCTGGGATAATTCGACTAGCAAATATTACGGCACTATGTTTTTAATATTTGAGTCTCATTATTTCCTTTGACACGCAGGACACTTATATATTACATATTACATTATAAAAAACGTTCCAATCCCTAAAATCATTTAAACACACAAGGGGCAATCTTATGAAGAATCAATCACTCCGGGTATTAATGGTTGAAGATTCGGAAGACGATGCTCTGCTTACAATCCGTGTTTTGAAAAAAGGCGGATACAATCCTGTGTATGAACGGGTGGAAACCGCCGCCGCCGTGAAAAAAGCCCTCAAAGAGAAAGAATGGGACATCATTCTTTGCGATTATAGACTGCCGCAATTCAATGCTCCTTCAGCCATTGCCGCATTAAAAGAAACAACTATCGATATTCCTCTTATTATTGTAACCGGAACAGTTGGTGAAGAAACAGCCGCGGAGTGTATGCGTTTAGGCGCTCATGATTATATTATGAAGGGTAACCTGTCCCGTCTTTGTCCGGCCATAGATAGAGAATTAAAAGAGGCAGAAATTAGAAACAAGGAAAAACGGGCAGAGAAAGCTCTTCGGGAAAGCGAAGATCGTTTTCGACGGATCTCTTTCCTAACCTCGGACATTGCCTATTCTTGCAGAACGAACGTAGACGGCATCTTTTCGATTGACTGGATGATTGGCGCGACAGAACAAATCAGCGGCTATTCCGTCGAGGAAATCAAGGCGCAAAGCTGTTGGCGCTTTTTGGTTCTTGAGGAGGATATGGCGCTTTTTGAGAAAAATGTCGTTGGCCTTGAGCCGGGCTCGCATGGTTTTTGTGAACTCCGTATTCGTCACAAGAACGGCGGCATCGTCTGGATTACCTCTAATGCTGAATGCTTTATGGCCACGGAAACGCCGGAACAATTCGTTCTGTATGGTGCCTTAGTTGATATCACCAAACGCAAGCAGACGCAGAAAGTGTTGCGGGAGAGCGAGGATAAATACCGGACATTGATTGAAACAACCGACACGGGCTACGTTATTATTGATCAGGATGGTGTAGTGCAAGATGCAAACTCCGAATATGTACGCCTTACCGGACATCATAATTTGAATGAAATAGTGGGCAAAAGCGTCTTGGAATGGACTGCTGAGTCGCAAAAAGAAAAAAATGCAGAAGCGGTGAAGGCCTGCTTTGACAAAGGATACATAAGAAACCTGGAAATTGACTATGTGGATGCAAAAGGCAATGTAACCCCGATAGAGATCAATGCAACATGTATTGAAATAGAGGGTAAAACACATACGATGACGATATGCCGCGACATCACTGAGCGCAAGAGAGCGGAGAAAGCGCTTAAGAATAGCGAAGAAAAATATCGTTTGATTTTCGAGCATTCGCCGCTGGGTTTCTTATCATTTGATGAAAAAGGTATTATCGTTGCCTGCAATGACAATTTCGTCAAGATTATCGGATCTTCGCTTGAAAAGCTCATGGGTCTCAACATGCTCAAACTGCCCGATAAAAAAATGGTTTCAGCTATTCAGAAAGCGCTGAAAGGGGGCCACGGATTTTATGAAGGCGACTATTCTTCCTTAACCGCAAAAAAGATTACTCCGGTAAGGTGTCTTTTTGCTCCGATGGACGTTGGAGGCGGACGAATTTCCGGAGGAGTGGGAATTATTGAAGATGTCACTGAACGCAAGAAGGCGGAGGAAGCTTTGTTGGCGAGCGAAGCAAGATACCGTTTAATTTCGGAAAACACAGCTGACTTGATATCAATCCTGGATATGAATCTGCACTTTACCTATGTCAGTCCGGCCAGCATGCGTTTCCGTGGATTCACCGTCGAGGAGGCCATGGCGCAGACCATTGAACAGGTCGTGACCCCTGAATCCCTGCGGCTCGGCCTGAGTGTTTTTGAAGAAGAGATGGAACTGGAGGCCATTGGAACAGCCGATCCTGATAGAATGCGCGTCTTAGAGTTGGAAGAATACAAGAAGGACGGCTCCGTAATCTGGGCGGAGGTCAGCCTCACCTTTTTGCGCGATAAAGACGGCAAACCTGCCGAGATTCTCATGGTGTCCCGAGATATCACCGAGCGCAAGAGAGTGGAGAAGGAATTGAAGGAAAGTGAAAACAAATATCGCCTGTTGGCTGAAAATATCCAGGACGTCGTTTTCTTTATGGATATGAATCTGAATTACACCTATATCAGCCCTTCCGTAAAACTCCTGAGGGGATATGAACCCGAAGAGGCTATGAAACATACACCAGCCGAAACATTGACGCCCTCCTCCGTGGATTTGGCCATGGGAATCCTATCTGATATCTTGGAGATGGAGAAATCCGAACAGAGAAAGCTTAGCATATCGCGGACTGCTCGGTTGGAAATGAGTCGAAAAGACGGGACTACCGTTTGGGTAGAGACAAAGGCTTCTATTGTCCGAGATGAAAATCAACGACCAATTGGTATTATGGGTGTAACCCGCGACATCAGCGAGCGCAAGCGGGCGGAAGACTCACTGCTTCAAAGTGAGGGAAAATACCGGACCATTCTTGAAGATATCCAGGAAGGTTATTTTGAAGTTGATCTTGCCGGTAACTTCACCTTTTTCAACGATTCATTATGCCGATTACTTGGCTACTCCAGAGAAGAATTGATGGGAATGAATAACCGTCAATATACAGACAAAGAGAATTCAAAAATGATTTTTCAAGCATTTAATAAAGTTTACAACACGGGGGAACCTACCGAAGGATTCGATTGGCAGATCATTAGAAAAGACGGGACTAAAAAATATGTTGAAGCGTCCGTGTCGTTACAGAAAGATTCATCAGGTAAACCAATAGGGTTTAGAGGAATTGCCCGCGATATCACTGATCGCGAAAAGGCTGAGAAATTGATTCAGTCACGGATGCGGCTGATGGATTTTTCCATGACGCACACATCGGAAGAAGTTCTGCAAAAAACGCTGGATGAAATCGGTGGGATTACCGAGAGCCCAATTGGTTTTTATCATTTTGTTGAAGCAGATCAAAAGACGCTTTCCCTGCAAATGTGGTCAACACGCACGCTCAAGGAATTTTGCACAGCGGAGGGTAAAGGACAACATTATAGTATTGAACAGGCTGGCGTGTGGGTGGATTGCGTGCATCAACGCCGTCCGGTCATTCACAACGATTATGCATCTCTCCCCCATCGCAAAGGAATGCCGGAGGGACATGCCAAGATCGTCCGTGAGCTGGTGGTGCCGATAATGCGTGATGAACGCATTGTGGCGATACTGGGCGTGGGCAACAAACCGTCGGACTACGACGAAAAAGACATTGAGCTCATTACCTATTTGGCGGATGTAGCATGGGAAATTGCCGAGCACAGAAAAGCTGAAGATTCTCTCAGAAAAAGTGAAGAGCGTTTTAAGGCGCAATATCAAGGAAGTTCAATTCCGACATTCACATGGCAGAAGCAGGGCGAGGATTTTGTGCTTATAGACTATAATATTGCAGCGGACACGGCAACAGAAGGCAATGCACGGAAGTTCCTCAATAAAACTGCAAGCGAAATATATAGTGAGCGGCAGGATATTCTCAGAGATCTTCACAAATGCCTTGAAGAACAGGTAAGTATCAAAAAAGAAATACAATCCAAGCATTTCATGCCTGGACGACATACTGTAGTCACATACTCTTTTGTGCCGAATGATCTTGTCTTGGTACACGTTGAAGATATTACCGAGCGCAAACGAGCGGAGGATGAACTTAGCCGGGTGAACCGCGCACTACGTATGCTCAGCGAAACCAACCAGGCATTGATTCACATAACGGATGAAGCGAAGTTGTTGAATGAAGCCTGCCGGATTGTAGTCGAGGTTGGCGGTTATCAAATGGCATGGATCGGGTTCGCGAAACACGACGAAGCAAAGACTGTGTGCCCGGTGGCTTATGCAGGCTCTAATTCGGGATACACAGAATCTGCCAAGGTCACTTGGGCTGATGTCGAACGTGGTCGCGGTCCGGGCGGCACCGCAATCCGCACAGGACACCCATCCATCTCAGGCAATATTCCATTGGATCCAGCTTTTGCTCCTTGGCGCGAGGCAGCCATCCAGCGCGGCTACAAATCTAACATTGCCCTACCGCTCATTAGTGGAGGTCAGACTCTGGGAGAACTGGCAATCTATTCCGTTGAGACAGATGCATTCGATGCCAAGGAAATTGAAATTCTGAAAGAGCTTGCGGACGATCTGGCTTTTGGTATCATCGCACTGCGCACGCGAGTCAACCTGGATCAGAGCGAATTAAAATATCGTAACATCTTTGAAAACGCTGTTGAAGGCATTTACCAGTCAACAACAGAGGGCAGGTTTATCACGGCCAATGCTGCTTTGGCCCGGATGGCCGGATATGACTCACCTGAGGAATTAATTGAGTCTATTAAGGATATAGGAACCCAGTTTTATGTTCATCCCGAAGATCGTAAAAGATTTCTGAAGATAAGAGACGAAAAAGGCTTTGTCTTTGGTTTTGAGGTTGAATTTTACAGAAAGGATGGAAGCACGTTCTGGGTTGTTGTCAATGCCCGAGTAGTCAGGAATGAACAGGGGAATATCATACACAATGAAGGACTCATCGAAGATATCACTGTTCGTAAGCATGCCGAGGAACAACTTCACCAGACCCTTGAGAATCTCAAGAAAGCGGTTGGCACAACTATTCAGGTCTTGGGCACGGCATCGGAAGCAAGAGATCCTTATACGGCGGGTCACCAGAAGAGGGTTGCCGATCTCGCCCGCACCATCGCCACGGAGATGGGACTTCCACATGACACAATTGAAGGAATCCAGATGGCAGGTTCCATCCATGACATCGGGAAATTATCCATACCTGCGGAGATATTGGTCAAGCCTACTAAGCTGACAAACATCGAATTTTCCCTGATTAAAGAACATCCTCAGAGTGGATACGAGATGTTGAGGAATGTGGAATCTCCCTGGCCGCTGGCACAAATTGTTTCCCAACACCATGAACGGATGAATGGTTCAGGCTATCCAAGAAATCTGAAAGGGGATGAAATTCTCCTGGAAGCGCGCATTCTGGCTGTAGCCGACGTGGTGGAGGCCATGGGTTCCCACCGTCCTTATCGGCCAACCTTGGGTATTGAGGCAGCTCTTGAAGAGATCGAGAAAAATAAGGGGGTTCTTTATGATGCCGCTGTTGCCGATGCCTGTCTCAGATTATTTCGGGAGAAAGGCTATCAGCTTGCCTGAAATGGAGAAAATAATTCCGTAGAAAAAATAGGATTACAACCAGTAATACTCATTTTACACGACTACTAAATACTAAGGATTAATAGGTGAAAGAAACAATTCTGCTGGTTCGGAAGGAGTATTTATAATCATTTTTTATTTCTTTCTTTCTGTAAAAAACAAATCATTAACCTTAATTCATATACTATCTTTCAATTCATAATAAACATCATTCTAGCTCAAGATTTACTTGACATACAAGACTAGATTTCCTACAAATTAACAATCTAAAGTAATTTCTTATCAAACAAAACAGAAGGATTTTGATATGAAAAAAATTATTGTGATTTTGATGATATTAGTTATGTATACAGGGCTTGCCTTTGCTGTTGAAAAAGCCAGAGACGACCGTTTCATAGCCTATGGTAACGGAACGGTTTTGGATACGAAAACAAATCTGATGTGGGCAGCTAAGGATAATGGGTCTGATGTAAATTGGCAGGATGCAAAAAGCTATTGTGAGAACTACCGTGGTGGTGGATATACCGACTGGAGGATGCCAACGCAGGATGAACTGGCGGGGTTGTATGATTTGGCGAAAGCTTACAAGTCTGAATGTGATTATAATGTCCATTTAACAAAATTGATTCATCTCTCTTGTACTTGGGTTTGGGCCTCCGATACGAGGGGTTCCGACGCCGCCATTTTTCTTTTCATCTTTGGCACACGGCACTTGCCTTCCCAGTCCCTTGTATATTATGGACGCGCACTACCGGTACGTCTTAGCAAATAGATGGTCATTTAGCTTTGATTATTTTCTTTTGGGTGCATGGCGAAAACTCTGCACCTTTCGAATTGTTAATCTTCAGTTTTTCTGGCATCATGAATTTATTGATTAGGTAGATGTACTCCTCAATTCAAATAACTATCTAATCAATTTTTATAGGTGATATCTTTACATAAGCAATAATCTTTTATCGGCACGCTATCGGCACGGTTTTAAAAAATTTAAGATATTGAAATTACATGATTTTATGGCGGAAGTGCATGGGAATCGAACCCATTCCGTTATTAAAATTATATAGTAATATCAATACATTGGCAAGCATAGAAGGGTTAAGGTTAAAGAAAAGTTAAAGAAAACTATCAATCCTATTGTCCTTTTTCTTTTTTAACATTTTCCTTAATGTCAATAATAGCATTTGCCATTGAACAGATGACTGATAAAAAAACAAAGCCAACTATCCCTTGAAGCAATGACAACACCGCGAAAGCGATGCCGACAGGGTTAGTTTTGTCATATACGCCATAACCAATATGTACTGTTGCTGTTCCCCACCATAAATAAATCATTAAAGATCCAAGACAGCCACTGATTAGAATTAACCATGCAAGAAATTTAAGTATAGAAATTGTTTTTTTATCCATTGTCATCTCCTATTAAAATAAAAGATTAAAAAAAGTTAAAGAGAAAAAATATAAGAGAACGTTTTTTCATAAACAAATTCCTCTATCTCTTTGTGTTTGTGCAATTACGGATAAAGTAGACCTATAAAATAAAATAATCAATACATTTTATAAATACTTATTCTGCTCCATTCATCATTAGATCTCATAAGCGTTATGACAATTTATTAGATATCTTCTTATTCAATTCTTTTAAAAAATCTTCATCAATAGCTTCTGAGATTAACTCAAGTAAAGCTTTTTGTCCTATCATTGGAGCAAACTGACCATATTTTTCTTTACCATCAATAGTAATCCAATATGGAAACCATAAATCGTGTTTATCACCAGAAGGAACTTGTTCCCATGAAATTTTAATCAAAATTGGATTGAATTCCACATCACCCTTCTCAGCACTAAAACACTTAACAGGCTTATCCAGTTTGACAACCTGTCAATAGGCATTGAAAATAGACCCAGCATCGGCGTCCAAAACTGACCCACCCTTGAGTAAAAAATATATGTTTATGAAGACCTGTGTTTCATCCTCCAGCTTTCATTCCCGGTTTCTATGATTTCACAATGATGAGTAAGGCGATCCAGCATTGCGGTAGTCATTTTGGCATCACCAAACACTTGAGGCCATTCACCAAAGGTTAAGTTTGTTGTCATGACGATAGATGTTTGTTCGTAGAGCTTGGATATGAGATGGAAGAGCAGTTGGCTTCCGTTTTTTGAGAAGGGCAGATAGCCCAGTTCATCAAGCAGCACCATATCAAACCGAATCAGTCGTGCAGATATTTTTCCTGCAAATCCGGCCATTTTCTCCTGTTCCAACTCATTTGCCAAATCCACCAGGTTATAAAATTTGCACTTTTTCCCATCCCTGACGGCCTGCGCCGCTATTGCAGTTGCCAAATGTGTCTTGCCGGTACCGGTGCCGCCTACGAAAATCAGATTGATATGCTGTTCAATAAAATCCCCCTGATACAATGATTGAATCTGGTTTTTATCAACCGAACTCCCTTTGAAATCAAAACTGTCGATATCTTTGGGCGCAGGAAACCTGGCCTGCCCCATTCGATAGCGGATGCTTCTTATATGCCTTTCAGTGGCCTCGGCTTTAAGCATTTCTAAGATCATCTTCTCAGGAGTTGACCGGCTCTTTCGTCCATTTGACAACGCTTCATCATAAACGGACTGCATGCCCTGTAATTTCAGCTTTCCCATAAGCTCCATGATCTCATTACGCAACATTGCAGTCCCCCCTCATTAAAGATTCATATCGTCGGCAATCTGCTATTGGTTCCTGTTTCAGAATCAGGTGGGGAGGAATGCCTACATCCGCGGCAAAGTCCTTTTCCTGATTCCTGTTGAGAAGATTGATAACAACCTCCTTACTCACAGCTCTCATCTTCAAGGCGTCTTCGCATGCCTTGTCAACGGCATCAAGACCGTAAAGAGGTACGGCATTAAGAATTGCCACAAATTGACGATCCCAGTCGGTAAAACGGTTTTGCAATCCGTTGAGGACGTTTCCCATGCCCGTGGGAAGATCCCAGTCTTTGAAAGGAGCTCCGTTGCGTAAAGCGCCTGGTTTCCGTTCAAGGGCAGAAACATAATGCCATGGATTAAAAACCGTCTTATTTTCTCCAAAGTGCCTCTCGTGTTCTCCTACGACGCGGCCATCACTGACGATCATTATTCGATCGGCATATACTCTTATTTGTACGATTCTGCCTGTCTGACTGCAATCAACACTGTATCTGTTACGATCATAGGTCACAAGCGAACTGGATGTAACCCTGGCAGGACGTTCCCCATACCCATCGAAAGGGGGAGGCAGACTGATCATGCAAGGCTTCTCTTCTTCGTACACCTCCCAAACCGTCTTGTCGGAAAATGTCGGATGCTTATGGCTCTTTGCCCAGTTGATACATTGTCCTTTTAATGTATCGTTGAGCTCCTTGAAGTCCCTGGCCTTGATCTTGGGAATGAAAAATCTCCTTCTGGCTAAGCCTACCTGGTTTTCAACCTGACCCTTTTCCCAGCCCGCACCCGGTGTGCAGCTTACAGGATCAAAAAGATAATGGGAGCTGAATTGGACGAAACGGCTGTTGAAGTTCCTTTCTTTTCCTCCGATGATCTTGTTAACAACCGTCTTGAGGTTGTCATAGATGCCTCTCCTGCACACGCCTCCGAAGAACTCAAAAGCCTTTATATGGGCATCAAAAACCATCTCCTGGGTTTCTCTGGGGTAGGCTATGCAAAGAAAATAGCGACTGTAGCATAACCGCAGATGGGCAACCTTTACCTTTAAACTCGCCCCGCCTATCTCTACCCATTCATGGCTCCAGTCAAACTGAAATGCTTCCCCTGGTTCAAATCTCAGCGGTATATATACACCTCCCGTTGAGATCTTCCGCTCATTGCGCCATCGCTGAATATACCGCCTTACACTGTCATAGCCGCCCTCATAACCGTTCAGTTGAATATCCTCAAAAAGAATCTGTGCCGTTCTCCTTAGTTTCTTCGGCAGTTTCTCGTCCTCATCCAGTTTACCGTCAAGCATTTCTATAAACGGTCCCAGCTTAGGAATTGGCTGTTTCTGGCGCTCGTACTGGAAAAGGGTCTCTCCACTCCTGATTGCTCTTCTGACTGTGTTCCGTGATAGATGAAGATCTTTTGACGTTTGACGAATCGATTTGCCATCTCTATGTACTGATAACCGTATCTTCCGAATAGTTTCCACCGTGAGCATCCCTTTCTGCCTCCTTCTCCCATATTTATGGCAGAATAGAAGGCTTGCAGGCCTGGGTCAACTTTGAATGCCGATTTTGCCTATTGGTGGGTCATTATTGCATGCCGATTCACACTGGGAAGAAACACAAAGTTGCCATTACTGCCTGCATGAGGAAGCTTATGATTATCCTCAATACAATGATCAAAAATGGTACCTGCTGGAATGAATCAGGCTGTTAAAAAATACTACTTGACGTGAAACACAGTTGCTACTAAGGTTTAGTCGTAAGCAGGTGTCAGAATTAAGGATTACCCTTTGAAAGATTCAACGAGTGACTGAATATCTTTGAAGTAGAACTGATAGTTATTCTTGCCTTCTTCTTTCGCAAAATACATAGCCATGTCCGCATTTTTCATCAGGGTTTGCTCGTCCTTACCATCCCTGGGGTATACGCTGATACCGATGCTGGCTGTTACCCGGCATTCTTTACCAAGAAGAACCATTGGTTTGATAGCGGCGTTAAGTATCTTGTGGGCTAGGGTTTCGACTTGACTCAACTCATCCACTTCCTCGATCAGTATAATGAATTCATCACCTCCCAAACGACCAACAAAATCGACTGCACGCAGCGATTCTTTAAACCGCTTGGCAATCTCCTGCAACAATTGGTCGCCAACCTCGTGGCCCATGGTATCATTGATAATCTTGAAGCGATCCAGATCAATGAATAAGACGGCAAACTGCTGCTGATAGCGCTGTGCGGCTTGGATGGCATGATTAATTAGTTGGCCGAACATCAACCGGTTGGGTAATCCCGTTAAAGCGTCGTGTGTGGCCAGATGCTCAATCCGCTCCTCCGCCCGTTTACGTTCGGTGATGTCACGTATAATTCCTCTAAACCCCGTTGACTTATCTGATGAATCTTTTTTTAGTGATACAGATGCTTCAACGTATCTTTTAGTCCCATTTTTTCTTATAATCTGCCAATCGAAACTTTCGGTAGTTTCCCCTGTGTTGTAAACTTTAGTAAACACTTGATAAATTTTTTTTGCGTTCTCTTTATCTGTAAACTGCCGGTTATTCATACCCAGCAATTCCTCTTTGGAGTAGCCATGGATTCGGCACATTGAATCGTTTAAAAAAGTATATTTACCGGTAAGATCAAGCTCAAAATAGCCATCCTTGATGCTTTCAAGAATGGAACGATATTTTTCCTCACTTTGGCGAAGTGCTTTTTCCATCCGGTAGCGCTCGTTAATATCCATAATAACGGTTTTATATTTTTCTTCGTATCCCCTTATCATCTCTTCCATTTGTTTGTGTTCGGTGATATCTCTTAAAATGCCTCGGAATGCTATTGGATTGCCTTCTGCGTTTCTTATAAGTGATATCGAAACTTCGGAAATTTGTATCGTACCGTCTTTTCTAATAATTTTCATTTCAAACGCGTCAACTGGATTGCCAGTTATATAGACTTCCTTAAAGACCTGGTAAGTTTTTTTAGCGTTTACTTCATTTTGATACTGACGGTTGTTTGTTCCAATCAATTCCCCTTCGGAATAACCATAGAACCGGCATATTGAATCGTTAACAAAGGTGAAGTTGCCATCAAGATCAAGCTCAAAATATCCCTCTTGGATGGTTTTAAGAATGGTCCGATATTTTTCCTCGCCTTTGCGAAGAGATTCTTCCGCCTTTTTACGCTCGGTAATATCCATAAAACTGCCCAGCGTGGCCCTCTCCTCTTTATAGACGATGGGGTTGATTGTCTCCAAAACCCACATTACCTCATCATTCTTCTTGACGAACCTGTATTCATAGGGCTCAAATCTTTCCCTTTTCAAGCACTTTATTGCTTCCTCCCTGACAATTTTTCTATCATCAGGATAAATATTGTTGAGGGAATATGTGCCGATAAGTTCTGTGTCTGTATAGCCAGAGAGTTTTTGATACAACTCACTGACATAGACAAATTTACCATGCTGTACGATATATATTCCGACTCCGGCACTCGATATAATGGCTTGTGCCAGATGGGATAAATCGTCCTGCGGGGAGTAATCATTCTTGTCAGATTTGTTTACTGAATCCAGTTTGACTGCCATTTTCATTCAGCCTACGCTAAACTTTATGATGAGTATGCTTACCACGGCTGCTCAAATGTGGGCGCCTTTTAATCTCCCGACAATATCTGATGAGTGCCATCGTGCTGAAAAAGCGTGCGCTTGAAACATGCTACAACATCAGGATCGAACTGCTTGCCCGTGCCCCGCTCCAGTTCTTCTATAGCTTTCCACGGTGGCATGCCCGAACGATAGGGCCTGTCGGTAGTCATGGCGTCATAGGAGTCGGCAACCGCCAAAATGTGCGCTCCCAACTGCACTTCACCCGAGGGGGAACCTTTGTGCTCGTCATGGTCGAAATACTGGTGATGGGCCAGGACAAGAGGAATAGCGTCGCTCAATACACAGCTCACCGAACTAAGTATCTGTGCTCCGCGCTCGGTATGGCTGGACATAACCTTTATTTCTTCGCTGCTGAGCGAAGCTGCTTTGCCGATAAGTTCCGTGCTGATTTCGACTTTGCCGATATCGTGCAGCAGCGCCGCGACCCTGATATTTTCAATCTCCTGGGGCTTCAGCTTCATGGCGACAGCTATTTCGGTGGCATAATGTGAAACCCGCACGGAATGGCCCTGCGTGTATTTATCGGCAGAATCGATGTATTTTGACAGTATTTCCAGTATGCCTACGTAGGCGCTTTTGATCTGAACTATTTTCTTTTCATTTTCTTCATGCAGATAGCCGACAACAATTGCGCACAGTATGAGAAAACTGGCCCATGAAATGATATTTACGTATGCTAACTGACTCTGCCTGAAATTGTCATAGTTCAGAAACAAATAAAATGTTACCGCCGTGATACTGAAAATACTGATAAGTAGGGCTTTTCTTTTCCCAAGGATGAATCCGGCGACAATTGCAGGAAGATAGAAAAGATTCAGAAGAGCGAGCTTTTCGGCAATAAAATAATTCAAAACAACAACAGCCACCAGAATAAACAGCACCACAATCTGCTCGAAATATTTAAAAACATAGGCCTTAATATTCGACATATACCCTCCTTTCGTAATCTGTATTAGATTTAATATATGAGGGTCCGCTTTGAAACAAGCTGAAGCCACCCTTTCGCATCAGCTTTGCTCTTCTGTAAGATATTTTCGATGCTTCCGCCAAAGCTGCGCTTTGGTAAACATTCTTTATTTATTGTTTCATGCACTTGATGGCGTAATGCGTAGGGCAAGTGCATAGTTGACCAGAGGCATACCTTACTCGATATGGACAAACTGCTTCTTGCGTATCTTTCAGGAACATAACGTTTGTGCCATTGATATATTCAACTTCACACATCTTGTGTTCGCCGCATTGACTTGGAGTAAGACAGGAGAACGCGTGAGGACATTTTGTTGTCATTTTTAGTACATCATCAGGAACTTTGACGGCCATATAATCATTATCCATTCTTTTTTATTTCTTTTTCCTGGCCAACCATCAATATACGAACTTCGCTTTTTCCCGATAAAATTGAATTAGTTGCTACTTTTTAACCATTAAGAGGGGAAATAGTCAATCCCTCAAGCGAGGGGTTTCGACAATAGAAATATCGATTGCGTTATCGATTTTTTGTGCTACAAATAATATAAACTTTTCTTAAATATTATTTGAACTGTCGGATTAATTAGTTTTCTTCTTGTTACACTGAAGCAATGTGTATCCTTTGTTATGATGAGACCTAGTTATGAATGAAGGTTTAATTAAAGCTCCCCAAAGAAACTTCATCAATAAATTCTTCAGTAAATCACTGAATCCCATTGCCATCAGCAAAATCGAGGATGGCACTTACATTGAAGTAAATGATGCTTTCACAAAAATCGCGGGACTGCCGCGGCAAGAGCTGATCGGACAGACTTCCGTCGGAATCGGACATATTACGGAGGAGCAAAGATTATTGATTATTAATGCAATAAAAGAAAAAGGATATGCTCAAAACATTGAGTTGGAAGTAAGAGTCAAGAATAATGAGATCATCTGTGAATTATTCAATTCTTCCATAATCACCACAGAAAAAGATGAATTCATGTTGTCGATCATTACCGATATTACTGACCGCAAGCTATCCGAAGAGGTGCGACAGAATAATATTTTATTTGAATCATTAGCCGCAATTCCGGGAACGGGTGTGATCTTAATAAAAGATCATCACTGGAATCAATCAGATCCTTTTTTTATCAATGCCGAGGCAAGGAACGCTTTAAACAGATGATCGGTAAAAGACCTTCTCGATATTATCGATCGCCATGAATCGGCTTATTTCAATACGGAAAAAGGCTGTTACCGTATCAGAACGAATTTAACCCATCATAATCCTCCCGTGAAAATCATCCTGCTGGAACCACAACCGAGTTCCATATGCATTCAAGCAGGACTTAAACATTACAACTTGAGCCACAGACAGAAAGAAGTTACTTTTTTAGCAGCCACAGGATATTCCAATAGGCAGATTGCCGAAAAGCTCTTCATCACAGAACATACTGTAAAAGATCATTTGAAGGAAATCTTTCAAATAATCGGCGTTCAAAGCCGTGGTGAACTTTGCTCCAAGATATTAGGATGGCGATAGCTTGTGGACTAGCGTTATTCGTCCTTCAAAGAGAATGTTATTGTGTTTATTACTAATTGAAGTCTAGCATCTTTATTAAGGTTGACGTTTTGTGGATAAAGGAAGAAGTCCCTGCTGAATATATCTACTTATCAATATTTTTTTATTTGCTTTTCCATAAACCATTTTCGCCACGAAAACGTTCCCATGTACCGCTACCGGATAAACGTCCATCTTCAACACTTAACTGGCCAATGAATTCGATATCGGAGTCAACGTTGGCGTGGAGTTCTCCACTAGAGTTCACGGTTCCGGTTATAGTACCTGTTTTGAAGAATCCGGAAAAGGTGCCTGATACAGTGCCATTGGCAGCGATGGTTACCGAGAACGTTCCGTCAACCGGAACCGTTGATTTGCCGCTCCACTCTCCGGAAATAGTTCCTTGATATTTTGCCGTATTCTTGTCTTTAGAATTGGCTGCATTCTGCGCATACGCTGCGGAGAGATTGCTGAATAATAAAAATAATATTATTACAAACTTAATAAGATGCGTGATTGTCGTTAAACTGAATTTCTTTTCTGTGATCTCTTTGTTCATATACTCTACTCCGCCGTTATATTTTTTATTAATAACATTTACTGGTTGTAACCTAGCACAAAATTAAGAAATATAAAATTGAGGATTTCAGAAAGTTGTCAATAGTCTTGACACTCACTGTCAGTTCAAATTCTGTTTAGGGCAATTTATCGCTGTTTTCAACTCATATAAAAAAGCCGTTCCACCTAAGCATGAAACGGCTCAATGAACATTGATAAATAGTCGGTCTACTTAACTGCGTCTTTCAAACCTTTCCCAGCTTTAAATACGGGGACCTTCTTTGCAGCTATTTTAATTTCTTTACCTGTTTGAGGGTTCCTGCCTGTGCGGGCTTTTCTCTTCTTAACACCAAATGTGCCAAATCCAACAAGTGTAACAGTATCACCTTTCTTGAGTGCTTTCTTGATTGCTGCCAGTAATGTGTCTACTACCGCCACTGCTTCTTTCTTGCAACATGTAACCTTTGCAACTTCTTCGATCAAATTGGCCTTGTTCATACAGTACCCTCCTGTGTTTTATTTTAATGTCGTTTTTAATTATAAATTATTGTTTGCCGCAAATCAATCGGAAAGAATAAATTAAAAATACGCAGGAGTCTGCGCTTTTTAAAATCCAGCATAAACATCAACATCCAAAACCGTTCCAGGAGTTATTTGTTTTACCATCCGCCCCCAATATTATTAATTGCAAAACATCTCTTGTTTAAGAAGAAGCAGGAAATTATTAGATGGCAAATTATAATCCGGAAGGTGGATGATAGACTGCCGGTAATCATACTTTGAGGCTTGCTGAAAAGATTAAAAAGGTTTATATGTATATTAAGAATCTTTCTTTATATATTCACATAGAGGCTCAATTATGAATACAAAAGAATATTTCTATCCATTGTTTGTTTTCTGTTTCCTGTTTTTGATGATTTCTGCCTGTGGATACACAACTATTAAACACGGTGTGTCAATCAATGATGACAGAGTTGCTCAAAAAATCGTTGACGGTAAGACAACAAAACAGGACGTTCTGCTTGAGTTTGGTTCCCCAACAAAGACTACCGATAATGGAAAGTTGTTTTTCTATGAATGGACTGAAGAAAGTGAGTTGAAAGTTCCTTTATACAAAGGAACAACAACGTACATCAACCAGTTGAGCATTGTTTTCGATGAAATGGATGTTGTTAAGAATCATCGGATTTCGGAAATATCAGCAGGGTCTCAAAGAAGTATAGGTGAGACGAAAACTCCTTGAAGCAATTAAATAAGGCATAAATTAAAACACTATCAAAAGGCCTGTCTGATGACACCATCGATAAGCTCAACCGTGCACTTGCGCGGATTGGCCAGTGTGGGGATCTCTGTCATGGCATCAAGCGCGATCATGCCGATCTCGGCCTCGGCTATCCCCAGTTCGTTCAGGCGCGTAGGAAGTCCTATTCTCTTGATCAGATCAGCCACGGCATCTGCGGCTGTTGATGCGGCCTCCTGTTTCGACATACCCACTATCTTTACTCCCATGGCTTCTGCTGTGGCTGCGAGCTCATCAGTGCAGTAGTCCAGGTTGAACCGCATTACATGAGGAAGGAAAAGGCCGCACAGGGTTCCGTGGTGGATCTTGTACTTGGCGCCAATGGCATGGGCAAGGGAATGCGTAAGTATGGTCGATGGTATTGAAAAAGCCCAACCAGCTGTTGATGCGGCAAGCTGCATTTGCATTCTTGCCTGAACATTGTGACCGTTTTCCACAACGATGGGAAGATATTTCGCTATCAGCCGAATGGCATTGAGTCCATGCCCCGTGCAGATAGTGCTTCTCATGATGGAGCACATCCCGTCTATGGCATGGGAGAGCGCATCCATCCCTGTTGCAGCAGTGAGTATCTTCGGAAGGCTTACGGTCAGATGTGGATCGAGTATGGCTACGTTCGGATAGATAACATTCTCAGCGATATTGAATTTCCTGCCGATCTCCTCATTCTTTATGACCGCAATATTGGTCACCTCGCTCCCGGTGCCGGCGGTTGTGGGTATTGCAATATGTGGAATCAGCGGGTTCACGAGCTTATAGAGGGTGATGTTGTCGATGGCCTTTCCCCCATTGGTGAGTGTCACGGCCACACCCTTTGCCGTATCGATAGAGCTTCCGCCGCCGAGACTCACTAGTATGTCTGCATTCACGTTTCTGCAGAACTCGACGGCCTTGTCTACAACCTTATATCCCGAATCTTCCACGACCTCATCGAATATGCCGACGCACATGCTGCCCATGGCCTTCTCAACCTTGTCCAGAATGCCTGCATTGCGTATACCTTTATCCGTAATAATGACGGCACGCTTGCAATTGAGTCTGGATATCTCATACTGCAGCGCTATGATGCTGTCGGGACCACCAAGGATCTTTGTCGGCCCTTCGAACATAAACGACTGGGCCGGTTGCTGATAATCGAACATAATAGGGAAGGTGTATTTCTGTATACCATCGGATAACGGACAGATATGTACCCTCTTTATCTGCGTGTATTCACCAAGACCGTATTCCCCAAATTCTCTACCGATGCCGGACTGCTTATAGCCGCCGAAGGGCATGATATCAGCAAAGGCGTGATAGTCGTTGATCCACACAGTACCGGTTTTGATTTGAGAGGCAATCCTTTCAGCACGTCCTATATTATTTGAGAAGACCCCGCCGCCTAGCCCGTAGATGGAGTCATTCGCGATAGCTATGGCCTCCTCATCATCGTTAAACGGCATGATGCACACCACAGGGCCGAAAATCTCTTCCTGGGCGATGCGCATCTTGTTATTTACCCCGACAAAGACGGTCGGCATGTAGTAGAATCCTGTTGCAAACTGTTCGCCTTCGGGTCTTTTCCCGCCGTATACAATCTTGGCACCCTCTTCAACTCCGATCTTGACATACTTTTCCGTAGTGGCGCGCTGTATCTCATTTACGAGCGGTCCCATCTGGGTTGCGGGGTCGAGCTGATATCCGATCCTCACCTGCGAGAGTCTCTTCAGGAACCTCTCTATGTACTCATCATATATCTTTTTATGAATAAGGAGCCTCGTGCCTGATTCGCAGATCTGGCCTGAATGGAAGAACGTACCGAACAGACCACCGTCCACTGCAAGATCCATCTTGGCATCTTCACAGATGATGTTTGCGGATTTTCCGCCCAGTTCCAGTGTCACCTTCTTGATGGTATCCGCACCCATCTTCATGATCTGTCGACCCACCTCGGTGCTGCCGGTGAATGCGATCTTGTCCACCTTCGGACTTGTACACAAAACCCGGCCCACCTCGCTGCCTGCACCAGTGATGATGTTTACCACGCCCTTAGGTATCCTGCTTTCTGCTATCACCTCGGCGAGGATGAGCGCGCTTAGTGTCGTGTCGGTTGCAGGTTTCAGTACGATCGTGTTCCCCATGGTTATTGCATGGAGTATCTTCCACATGGCCATATTGAAGGGGAAATTCCATGGGGTGATGCCCACGCACACACCGATAGGTTCCCTGCGGATATAATTTCTTCCCGGGCTGGCCAGCGAACAGGGAACCCGAATCTCTTCATGCCATTTGAATTCATGGGCGGCATACCAGGCGAGGTTCCGCGCCGTCATGGCATTGCCGATCACCTCCGCACCTGTCCTGTTTATGAGTCCCCCTGAGTCCATGGACTCATATGATGCAATCCTGACAATGTATTTGGTCAGCCGGTCGGAAAAATCCATGATAATCCGGGAGCGTTCCTCCTGAGTCAACCCACTCCATACACCTGAATCAAATGTCTTACGCGCAACGTCGATAGCTGTTTGGGCATCCGCCGCATTGCCATAGGCGAATGTGGCAAAGGGCAGGCCGATGCCCGGATCGATTGATTCCCTAATGTGCCCACTTACAGAATCAACAAAGTCCCCTCCGATGTACATTTTAAAATGTTCCATCACTCCTCCTTAATGCATGGTCATAATTTTTCTGGCCAAAAAATAAGTAAAACAATACCAATAATCCCATAATTCCACACGTGATTGCCGAAGTAGGCTTATGGCCATACGTTCTTTCTGATAAAAGTTTTTTCATGACTTCACTTTAAGACCAACAATAATTATGCAATCTGAACCAGATAATAATGATTTTTTTCATAGTATTATTCCTATAATTCGTTCTTAACATGAACATGCTTTTAAGTTAAAAATTTATTTTTATTCTCGTCAATTTTTTCCTGCATGAATTTTGTTCTCCGTTAGGCTCTGGGGTAACAGCGTCTTGACGGGTTTCCCCATATTCAAACGCCCTCCGGTTAAAAACAGGTTAGCCGATACATCAAAGACCAATTTCTCCGGCACTCCGATGGCTATTTCATAATCATAAATGCCGGAAAAGGCGCGGTCTCCCACCCTGGTATCAGCACCCGGGGAACTGATCATATCCTTAGTGTAATGATTACGGTTGATTCACACAGCTTTTACCTATAGCCCGCTTTAGCTTCCACTGGTAAATCCAATTCTTAAAAATCGATCGCGGTTCGATGCCAAAGTAATTCCACATCCATAGCACGCCCGACTGGAGGCTGTCGGAGAGCATACGAGCACGGGATATTCGAAAAGGATATTGTTCCCGGATTTTGCGCGCCTCTTCGAATGTTTTGACCACGACGTTTCTACCTTCCTTGCCTGGCACGACGATGCCTCCCTCGCGAAGGAGTTTTAATCGTTTTGCGGATTCATGGATATCCGGCCCGCATACCAACGCGCAATGCCCGCAAGTTAGCACGTTGGGATCTTCAATGGAAATCCCCAGGTATTTCTTTATCAGATCCGACTGAATTTTGCGCTGTTCCAGTTCGTCTTGCGGAAGGTCTTTATACCGCCGTACAATCATCCAATCGTCTATCCATTTTTCGGGATGCAGTTTGTAGCCGAGACTGCGAATGAGTTTATACCGGACAGTCGAATCGCCCACCGATCCCCCTTTTATGAGGAGCTTCTTTCTGATATGCTCTTTCTTAGGGTCCGGTTCCCTTCCCACCCAGGAGCTGATCCAGTGATGGCCCCAGCTGGAAAACTTTTTATCGGGGGAAAGGCTATGGAGGCCGAAGCAGGAAGCGTTGCACAAATCGACACTTCTTCGTTTTCCCCGCGGATGAAGATTGCCGTTTAAAAGTACGTATTCTTCCTTTTCCATCTCGAACATTTTTGCCGGGCACGCCTTATCGCAGATAAGACACTTTTTACAATATTGATCGATGAAATACCTCGGTGGAAGCATAGGATCGCTTTTGAGTACCGCATCGGTCACCACGGTGGTAAGATAAACGGCAGCACCGTATTCCTTGGTCATGACATTGCCGGACATCCCCTGCCCGCCTACTCCGCTGACTATAGCTCCAAAGCGATGAGAAAAATCGGGGTGAGTGGAATATACATCCAGAGAACGCCTATAGTTATTATTCGGTGGAACTGCACGGGCCCGGTAGCCCAGTTCGCCTATATAATCAGCAAGGCGTTTCGCGATGTGATGGATTTTCTGGTTGCAGATAAGTTGATCGGTATTATGCGTTACCGGCGTTTTTTTGGATAAAAAATCATAGATGGCATTGACATTCATGGGCATGGCCAAAGATATTATGGATTTTGTCCCGCGCATCATATAGGTAGGGTCAAGAGAAGGAGGACCATCCAATCGTTCAGGGCCGGCTATGCCGATTATCTGCACCCCCTGCTTTTTTAAAAAACTCCGGATGTCTTCCTCTATAACACTCATTGAAATTCCTCCTTTTTTAATTCATCCCGTCATGTATGATTATTAAGCCAACTTTATACCAAACAGCAACAATAATTGATCGCCGCTCTCCATAGCGTTGAAAAAATATTTATGAACTTAAAAGTAATATACCGGCAGATATAGAATATGTCAAGAAATTTTCACGATCGTGAAAATAGTTGACAGGAGTGGTAATATAAACTATATTTTATAATGATCAGGATTCGGATAATATGTTAATATGTCTGATTGAACACATTACATTTGAAAAAACCATATTTAATTAAATGAAATTAAAATCTATTAAAAAGGGAACTGCAAAAGGCGTTGTATCTGCCCGTACCGAAAGGATCGGGAAAAAATCTGATATAACGCGGGAAAGGATTATCACCGCCGCGAAAAAGGTGTTCGCACGATTACCTTATCACGCCGCCAGCATGCGGATGATAGGGAAAGATGGAGGATTCAACCACGAGCTCATACGATATCATTTCCCGAATAAAGCCGGGCTCTTTCAAACTATTTTACGTGATATCTGCGATGATTTCTATCGCTCCAACATATCATTTCTCGATGGGCTATCCAAGATGGACGCGAAAGAAGGATTTTCACTATACATCGACCGTTTTCTTGCTCACCATTTCCGGAACCCGGAAGCGCTACGCATTATTGTCCTCAACATGGTAATGACGGATAAACCGAAGAGTATCCCTGGATACCGGTTTATACCAGAAATGCTTTCCAGTACGAGGAGGACTTTTAAGGGGAAAATACCAATTATCGCGTCAGACAGGGAGATTGAAATCTTTATATCCGGTTTTAATAATCTTCTTCTCCACATGCTTGGCGCCGGATACTGTCAGGCGAGCATACTCGGTTTGAAGCACAACGGCATCAAATACCGGAAGTGGGTTAAGACAACACTTCTCGAAATATTTCTGCCCCATTTGAAACGGCTTGTTGGTTCGCCGTAATTATCTGGGAATTTGCGAATTAAAAATGGCTGAATTATAATTTAATAAGCAGTATACTAATTCAGTTGATAATATCAAGTTGGATATTTTATTGATCAACTTGATAACGACATCCATTCTTGCCAAGTGCGCCTTATTGTTGTTCCGTCTTGCAGTGCCGTTTTTGGAACACAAAACAAAGGAGGAGAAAAATGAAGCATCTAAGTTATATCAACATCACTAGGGCGGCATTCCCCGATCACCCCCCCTACCAGTGGACGGAAAACACCTCTGCGCCATGGACGCCCATTATAAAGCCCCTGTTTAAAAGTAAAGTAGTGCTGATCAGTTCCGGCGGCGTATATCGAAAGGACCAAACCCCGTTCAATCCGGACAAGAACGACTTCACTTTTCGGGAAATCCCCGTGGACACTGACGTGAGCGATCTCAAAATCAGCCATGACAACTACGATCATCGGGACGCTGATCGGGACGTCAACTGCGTCTTCCCCCTTGAGCGGTTGCGAGATCTGGCGGCGGATGGCTTCATCGGAGAACTCGCGGAGGTCCAGTTGACGTTTATGGGCCGTATCTTCCGCAAATCTGCACTTCTGGGTGAGATGATACCTGCCATCATCGCAAGGCTGAAAGCAATGATGGTAGACTTGGCCTTTCTGGTGCCGGCCTGACCTCTCTGCCATCAATCCGTGGGATTGATCGCCAGGGCTATAGAAGAGGCAGGGATTCCGACCGTTTCCATGTCTTCTGCATACGATATCACCGCCCTTGTAAAACCGCCCCGTACCTTTTTCTTAAACTATCCTATGGGACATACAACAGGCAAACCCTTGGATCGCGAGAATCAGATGGAAATTCTTAGAAGCGCCCTGGGTATGGCCAAAAACATCACAGTGCCGGGCACCATCGTGGAGCTTCCGTTTATCTGGGACGACCTTTTCTGGCTAGCGAATGAATGATGACTCCCGTGCATAAAAAGAGTAGATAGTGGACAGCCACAAATGACCATAGCGGCTGTCCCTAATGATCGGTCACAATCTACGGCCCGATTGCGTTCGTTTCAGCAAGAAATACTGCACCTACTCAGGTTCAGTTGTGGGCAGTTGTCAGAATTGAGAATTACCATTCGAAGAAGGTGTAACGCTACAGCTGTTATAGACGCGGCGTCATTTGCCATACTTGATTTTCAGGTTTTACGGTGTTACATTATACGAAAATCTTCAGGGAGGTGTATTATGCCGAGTTTAAAATGGATTCAACACAATGGTAAAAGAATTCTTTACACGGATATCGCTAGCCAGAAGACCGAAGAGTTATTAGACATAGTAAAACGCCTAAAAGCGGAGATTGAAAGGGAGCCTCCAGATTCAGTACTCTGTCTCTGTGAAGTCACAGGCGGAAAAACCAATACTGAAATAAACCAAGCGCTGAAAGAATTCGTCAAATATACCGATCCGTATATGAAAATGATTACGGTTATAGGGCTTGCAGGCCTTCAGATGATAGTATTCAATGCCGTTCTTATGTTCACACGGAGTAAAAAACTGACTGCAAAAAACTCGAGAGAAGAAGCCTTGGATTTTCTTGCTAAGCAGTAAATACTATATATTTCTATTCATGTTTGGTCTGCCGCATACAGAAATATATTTTTGATAAGTAGTATTTATAGTCAATAATCCACATAAGTATTTTAAGGAGGTCTGATATGAACGTAAAAGGCACCGCTTATCTTACACGAAAGACTAATCTCATCACGGTTCGAGAACAACATCGTTCATTTCAAAATCACCGGACTTACCATCAAACATACTTACTTCGAGTACCTTATTATGGGTTACTTTCAGCAGGTCCTCAAAATTTTCGGGAAGAAAACTGTTGCGAAAAAGGTCAGAGGTATTTCATCGGGCGATGATGATATTTATTTCCAGTATGAACTAAAGGACTCTTGATTACAAAATATAATGGGCGGTGTTGATGACTGTCGGGCCAGAGGCTGAAAAAATTAAAAAGGGTAGCTATAGGGTAGCAAACAAAAAACAAGGGGCAAACCGTAAATGGCTAACCCCTTGTTTTGTTTGGTGCACCCAGCAGGATTCGAACCTGCGACATCCGGATTCACACAGTTAATCTTGATGCGAAAAATGCAATAAAATCTTCTAACGGAGCATGCTCCTTTGCCATACAATATTCCGTGAATGACATCGGCAAGGCGCCGACCGGACCTTTCGGTATTACATGGACTGATAAAGCGTTAACCTTAATATTGGAAAAGCAGCTGCCCAGCATTTTACCCGGGACATCAATCACACAAAAAGATATAATAAATCTAAAACAGGGGGAAAATAAACTGACTCTTTCTCTAGACCCGAAAAATCAAGTGAAGGAATCAAATGAGGACAACAACAAGTTTTATTTGCAAGTGATTTTAACCGGCACGTGCAGCGATTTGACAAGTCCTGCAATTACTACGGTTCCTCTGAGAAAAAAATAGTAAGACAACCGACAAATTGGATATTCCCCGGCCGCTGCTTGGGATTATCCAATAACGGTACGAGGCATTCAAGAGACATAATAATAGGCTTAAGAAAGGGTTCTCTTAATACAATAACTCATGAGCATTTCACGCTTTAGAATACCGCCCCAAGTTTTTTGTTCGGGACATGTCATCTGAACAATACCTATCCCTTGTTTTTGTAATTCGTCGATTAATCCCTGAAAAAAAAGTTCACTTAAACGTTAAAGCTGCGGAAGAAAAGAATGCTGGGAATTTGTTGATTATCAAAAATAAGAAATTTGCGGAAATTTATATTGAAAATTGGTATAAGCATAAGGAACATTCTGAGAAGTATGAAGGGAGATAATAGATGGCAGATCAACTTGAAACAAAACAGGCCAGCAATGAGATTGAAGATGACATAACAGAACTTGAGCTGAAAGATGATGCTCTGGAAAAGAGAATGAAAAAGCTGGAGAGTGAAGCTTCACGATTGTTAAATCACTCAAATGAACTGCTGCAAGAACTTAACAAGGCAAGAGCAAAACAGGAAGACAGTGAATTAAAAGATATGGGATAAAAATAAAACCTCTTCAAAGGAGTTATATGAATCATGACTAATAAAGAACGTTACCTTGACATATTATCCCATATTGTATGGGAATATTGCAAAGAAATCAAACTCAACAATTCTGTATTTGAGGAACGGAAGCAATATATTAAAGGTTTTATGGCTGCGGCCAGAGTTTTGAATGTATTAGATTATGAAGAATTAAAAGAGATTATAAACAAGGTGCATTTTAAGGCATTCGGGAAAACCATTGAGGAAAGAAAACAATCTGAATCAAGTGAGTCTTTTTTAAATAAAGAATTTATGGAAATTCTGACATTCATCCGAGAGGGAATCTCTTTGAAGAAAAAATAGAGGATTTATTAATGGAGGTGTATGATGGAATTATCAGATGTTATAGCTTCACGCAGAAGCATTCGTAAATTCCGGCAGGGGGATATTTCAGCAGATACAGTTCGACTGCTTCTGGATGCCGCACGGCTAGCTCCTTCGGGATCAAATCTTCAACCATCACGCTTTATTGTTGTGCAATCACAGGCTGCCAAAGAGGCTCTTGGCCAGTGTACGCCATACAAATTCATTATCAAAGCCTCAGTTATTTTTGTTTGCTGCGCTGATCTAACTGCAGTTTCTTCAAGAGATAAACGTGTGGGAGAATTGCTGGAAGCAGGCGCTTTTGAGGGAGTGGATGTGAATTTCGATAGTGCGGCGCCATACACCAGCGCCGTTATGGAGGCCGATGCGGCTAAGGCCTACCTCGCGATGAATGTGGCAATTGCTGTAGAACATATCGTTCTTAAGGCTGTTGATCTAGGTCTAGGCAGTTGCTGGCTGGGAAGGTTTGACCGGGATAAATTAAAAGAATACCTGAAACTTGACGAGATTATTGACCCGGTGGTGCTTCTGCCTGTAGGGTATCCTGATCAAACACCCAAGGCGAGACCGCGCTTTGATTTGGACAGGTTGGTGCTGAAGATAATTTAAAATAAGATAATAAAAAACCCCTCAATCCATAGAAATCTTGAGGGGTATGTGTGGGGGGTGGTGTGGAGACTATATTTACAGATCATGTTTTTTATTTTGTCAGCCGACCTTAACCCCCCTTGCTTGTTCTGATTCTGTTACAATCTCTCTTAGCTTACAAATGTTTTTACTGCTTCAATAACCGGGCTGGTAAAAAGTGCCATCAGGATTGTGTACAGAGCGAACACACCAACCACTTCACCGACATACATCTTTTCATACTTGCGTTTCAGGGAAACCATGATCAATCCACCAAGGATCAAGCACCCAAGTTGGAAGAAGGGGAAATTGGCTACTCCTGCCGTCGCATACTCGGCAAAGCTGAAAGTTGCCGTTAAAAGAACTACTGCCGCCGCTACTAAAGTTGTTGCTAATGTCTTTTTCATGATCTGTTACCTCCTGGGTAATGTGTTTATTTGCCTTTATACTAGTGAAATTTGTGTGCCAAATTTTCAAAAGGAGCAAAATAAGATTGTAAGGTAATGATATATAATATGATTTTAACAATAATGATGATTAGTAATGACTGTCTCAAATGCTCGGTTTCTTCTATTTTTTTAATCAAATGTTTAAACGGTTTAACGATATATTGAAATGTATGGAGACCGGCAGAAGACTCGGGTATGATAATTGTTAGGGAAAGAAAGTATGATGAACGACCAAGTTATATTAAGTTACCTTGAAGAACTGGCTGAAAAACTGGAAATATTAGTTCGTGATGAAAATATAAACATTGATGAGTCTTCCAGTTCCGGAGGTCTTTGTCGTGTTGAAGGAAAACATGTTATTATTCTTAACTCCAAGGCTTCGGTGAAAGAAAAAATTCAGGTTATGATTAATGCATTAAATCAGTTTGATCTCAGGTACATGTATATAAAACCAGTTATTCGGGAATTGCTGGAAGGATCGGTGCAGGTATAGTCAATTATTATTAGATTGTGTTTTCTGATATAATTACATTTTATTTTAATAGTGAAGGAGGATTGTTATGGAAAAGAAATTCAAGAATGAATTTGAACAGAAATGGAACAAATATTTTCCCGGAGCTGATTTACCCATCGGATTTTATTACACCGATATAAAAGAAGAAAACGGTATGTTAAAGCCCCCGAAGGGACATCGTTGTATCATCGCCGATTTAGCAAGTGTACGTAAGGGCAATACGAGATGTTTTGATGTCAATACTATTGGCTGTGGTGGTGGAAGGCGATACCTGGGCCTCGAGGATAATCAGGCACCCAATTTTGAATATTTCCTTTCCTACGGTATTCCGGGAAAACTTGAGGGGGAAAGATATAAGAAATCGCCAGAACTTGTTAAGGAGATCATGAAGCAACAGACTCTGTTTAAAGCGCCTACAAAATATATTGTGTTCAAACGGTGGGACTCCATGGAAGAAAGTGATGAACCGTTAGTGATCATTTTCTTTGCTCCCCCGGATGTCCTTTCAGGTCTTTTCACTTTAGCAAATTATGATGAGACGGAATCCAATAAGGTCATTGCTCCCTTTGGTGCCGGTTGCGGTTCTATCGTTTATCATCCTTACCATGAACTCCAATCCAAACGACCTTGTGCGGTATTGGGCATGTTTGATGTCTCTGCCCGGCCTTGTGTTTCTCCCGAAGTACTTTCCTTTTCCATCCCATGGCCAAAATTTGTTCGAATGGCAGATAATATGGAAGAAAGCTTTTTGATCACAAAATCCTGGGGCAAAGTTAGACAAAGAATTAAAAAAATGGCCTAGGCTGGCAGCATGATTACCGGGGCAGTTTAAAACAATGATACTTAGGCTCACATTAAAACTGGCTAAAAAAATCTGATTTGCTCCTTTACCGGCTATTCCATTTGATGAAATCAGAAACCCCCTACTGGACTGGAACGCAAATCTATTCACAGTGCAGCACACACAATTTATCATTCTGACCAACACCTCGTCTTTATACTCTATAATCATGTATGGAGGAGGAATCACTAAGGAAAGGCAATTCATTAGGAAATTATTATTGGACATGAACGTTTTTATGCTCATGAGCAAAAATGAGAGTGTATTTGAGGATGTAATACCATTTCTAAATCAAAGATGATATTGAGGCGGCTAGGCGGAGGCGACGAGGCGTATTGTACATACGTCGAGGAAGCCGACAACGACGTCAACAAAAATAGCGCTTTGATTTAGAATTGGTATAATCACACCGGAAAGCCTGAGAGTATTCTTTTCCACGATAATGGACAAAAGAGTTATGGGATCGATGAATGATCTCGTGCGTCTGGCCAAGTTTCATCTTGGTGAGGAGCATCAAACGGTATTTGGTGCTTCTGTTAACATCAATGAAACCCCGATGTCCTATTTGAAGTACATCTGTCCGAAGGATGAATTTCAGAGATTGTATTTGCCGGCAAAGAAACAGCCGCGGAACATTCCGAAAAATAATAACGTGATTCACATTAACGATATTCGGGCAATGAAAACAAAATAATGCAGCTGTTTCTTTATCCGTGGAGCATTATGGTAGCTATCTCATGGCATAACCACGACCATCAAGACAGGCACCCATAGCCCGTTTATAGTCTGCACGCATTTGGTTCAACTGGGTTTCTGATATTCCATTAGCAGGCTGAGTCGGGTCGTAATGTGTCTGTCCAACAGCCCAACTGTGACACTCGTAACGATCCTTTGCCTGTTGCTCTTCGCTCTGGCCATTTTTGGGATAGACAAAGAGCCTTTCAGCCGATGATGGCGGCGCCGAGGGCGCAGAACTACCATAAACCGGAGGCTGTTCTCGGATCACCACCGGTGGAAGTCCATAATATGGTGCGTAATAGGGTGAATAATAATAAGGCGCCAAAACTGCTGCACCTCCTATTATTGCCCAAGGAGCCCACCAACCCCAATAACCGCCTCCCCAGTAGCCGCCTCTTGCGTCACTGGATAATGGATTTATGAGAAAGACGATCGTTAAAAAAATAAAAACTGCACAGGTTACTTTCTTCATATTTCTCCTCCTTGCCTAATTATACATGTATAATTTAAACCTTTATACTCCACTTTTCAATGTGTTATTATAAATAATAGGCAAGAATTACACAAAAGAGGAAAACAGCGTAAGTATAAGATATCAAATCACATATCCATGTAGGGAGAAATATTAAGCTAAGAAGTTAAAATATTGGAGTGATCAAGAAACATTAATCTGTCTTTGTTGAGAGGGGTGTCCTACGCAAAAAGTTATATTCCTTGTTGACATAAATGCCTTCTTTATCAGCTGTGAAATGACAAGAAATCCTTCTCTTGTCGGAATACCAGCAGCTGTTGCCGGTGATCCTAAGAAGCGTACAGGCATAATTCTCGCGGCTAATTATGAGGCAAGAGCATTTGGTGTCAAAACCACCATGGTACTTCACGAAGCCTTGAAACTATGCCCTGAATTAAGAGTGGTTCCGCCAGATCATCATTTCTATGGGCAGAAATCAGAAGAGGTTATGCAATTACTATCTAATTATACCCCTGCCCTGGAACAGAACAGTATTGATGAGGCATGGCTTGATATGACAGGAAGTGAAGGACTATTCGGGAAACCTTTGGAAGCTGCACAACGAATAATGAATAAAATAAAAGACAATCTTGGCCTTTTATGTTCAATAGGAATCGCTGAAAACAAGTTCCTTGCAAAAATGGCAGTTGAAATGAAGAAACCTCTCGGTATTACTGAATTATGGGAAAATGATATTCAAGATAAACTCTGGCCACTTCCAGTGAAAGAAATGTATGGTGTTGGTTCTAAAACCGCTGAAAAGCTGAATCGAATGGGAATAAAGACTATAGGTGAACTGGCTAAGTCAGATGTTAACAACGTCATCAAAGAATTGGGAAAAGTTGGGAATGAAATTTATTTACATGCGAATGGAATTGATAATTCCCCTGTTCTTGCCCGTGTGGATGATGATGTTAAATCAATCGGACGAGAAAAAACAGTGCCGGAAGATATATCTGATATTGAAAAGGCTAAAATTGTTCTGATGGAACTTGCCGATGATATTGGCATGACTGCAAGAAAACAGGGTAAAGAAGGTCGCACGGTACATATCACCCTTAAATATTCTGACTTTCGTTCTGTCACAAGACAAATAACGATTCCGGCAACCTCAATTACCAAAGAAATATACCAAACCGGTTGCAGATTACTTGAGCAAAATTGGAATAAGTCCCATCCGGTAAGATTAATTGGGATAAGCATCTCGGGATTTCATGAAAACTGTTCTTCGGAGCAGTTATCATTTTTTGATCCGATGCGGGAAAATGTTCAAGCCGATAAAAATAAGCAAATCGACAAGGCTATGGACAAAATAAGGAACAAGTATGGCTCCGAAAAAATAACCATCGCTACATTGGTCAAGAAAGAAAAAGGCGACAAATGACAGCTAAATGTTACAGTTGCAGCTATTGTTGCTTGGATTGAAACCGGATAGCTGTCCTGTGGCATCAGCTACTATCAAAATAAAATTTTCAACTGTCTCCAATCAACTTTAAGAAACGCTCGAATAGCTGAAGTTCAGCTACTAATGACTCTGGGAAAATATTTTTGGGAAGCTACTACAGCTACTCGAAGCTGATGTTGATCACCAGATATAGCTGTTGTTCCAAGGATAGCTGATATTGTTGAACCGGTTGGATAAAAGAAGCTATTCGAATTACCGTTTTCGTTTCGTAGGAAAAAATTGACATTCAAATGGAACTTATCTATATTTTTCTCGTCGTATAAAATGTTCCCCAAATTATAATCAGGTTTTGATATGCTTCAAAAAGGAGAAAAAAATGAGCGAAGATAAAAAGGTAGGCGAATTAGGAACCATAACTTCTCTCCTTTCTTATAAATTGATTATAACCTAAAACCGTCTCTTATTTTAATCCTTCATCTGTCCACTTTCCTTTGAACCGCTACAATGTGAAGAGTTCTTCCTTATTCCACACATTGCTGTCTTAGAAATATATTCAACATTACAAACGATAATCAATATTAATTGACATTCAATATTGCTGAACTGTAACTTAACTTGTGGTATAAGCGCCATCGGTAGGTCGCTATGCTAAATGAAATAAATATAAGACCCGACAGACAGAAATTGATTGTTTATCTCGTTCTTACTGCTATTACTCTTGCTGTTTTTTGGCAGGTGAATCAATACAACTTCATCAGTTTCGACGATCCGGGATATGTCACAAACAACAGTCATATTCAATCCGGAATCACGCTGGACGGATTTCGTTGGGCATTCAGCACAACATATCTCGGATTATGGAACCCCCTGGTGTGGCTTTCCTTGATGTTCGATTATCAACTTCATGGCTTGAATGCCGGGGGGTATCATCTGACCAATCTTGTTCTGCATGTAATGAGCGCATTGCTGTTATTCTGGCTTTTCAACCGCATAACCGGAGCTATCTGGAAAAGTGCTTTTATCGCAGCCCTTTTTGCTCTTCACCCGCTTCATGTGGAATCTGTTGCCTGGATTGCTGAACGTAAAGATGTCCTAAGCGCTTTTTTCTGGATGCTGACACTTTGCCTGTATGTCTATTATACGGAAAAACCAGTTATAACAAGGTATCTACTGGTTCTTTTGAGTTTTGCCTGCGCCTTAATGAGCAAGCCCATGGTTATCACCTTGCCTGTTGTGATGATACTTCTGGATTACTGGCCTTTGAACCGTCTTCAATCGCGGAAAATCGTGACAAATATGCCGGAAGTTATGTCTGTTTCAAATCGGGGAAAAAAGAAGAGAAAATTAAAAACAGAAGTTATAAAGAAAAAAATATCTCCACCCCGTGTCCAGAAATTATCAGAAACTAAGATTGCGGGAATAATTCCATTATGGCAAATGAAGGAAAAAGCACCTTTTTTGATTTTGTCAGCAGTTCTTGTTTTCATAACACTTAATACGAATGCTCCTTATATGCTGAATCCTCCTGATTCAAAAAAGGTTCCTCTTATTTCCCTGCTCGCCAACGCGCCGGTTGCTTTTGTTACTTATCTGGAAAAAACATTCTGGCCTCATGACATGGCTGTTTTTTATCCTTTCCCGGCTCAAATTCCCCTTTGGCAGATATTGGGAGCATCTTTGCTGATTCTTGTTATCAGCGCTGCCGTCATTGTAATGATGAAACGTTTGCCATATCTGTTTGCCGGATGGATGTGGTTTTCGATAACCATTATCCCGGTCATCGGAATCATTCAGGTATCGATAACAGCACCTTACGCGATGGCCGACCGCTATCATTATCTTCCCTCTATCGGTCTTGCAGTTATGCTGGCATGGGGATTACCGGCTTTGATTCAAAGTGAAGAAATAAGAAAAAAGATTTTATTCCCGGCTGGGATAATTTTTCTGGCGCTCCTATCGTTTATATCCTGGAATCAATGCGGCTACTGGAAAAACAGCATAATACTTTTTAGTCATAATTTGAAAGTTACTGATTATAATTGGCTCATTTATAATAGCAGGGGTAATGAATATAACGTCCTCGGCAATTACAAGCAGGCGATTGAGGATTGTAACAGGGCGATCAAAATCAAACCGGGTTATGCGGATGCCTACTACAACAGGGGAGTTGCTTACGGTGAACTCGGTCAGTATCAGCGTGCTATCAAGGACTATACCGAAGCTATCCGCCTGAGACCGCATGATGTCGATTACTACAGCAACAGGGGGAATGTTTACACTATACTTGGCCAGTATCAACGTGCCATTGAGGACTACAATGAAGCCATTTGCCTGAAACCGCATAATGCCGATTACTACAATCGCAAGGCTAAGGTTTACACTATACTTGGCCAGTATCAACGTGCCATTGAGGACTACAATAAGGCCATCAGCATAAAACCGGATTATGCCGATGCTTATTACAACAGGGGAGTTTCTTATTTATTGCAAGGTAACAAAGAGTTTGGCTGCCCTGATGCGCAAAAAGCATGTGAATTAGGAAACTGCAAAATATTAGAAATGGCCAAAAGTAAGGGCGACTGCCGTTGATTAAGTTGTGGAAATTTCAAAACTGATTACAAATGGTAATCCTTAATTCTGAAAACTATGCGCTACTGAAACTAAGTAGCATTTAACCCGAAGCTACGCACCGGATTATTAATGGAAGAAACACATAGTGTCATTGCGGGGAGACGCTCAGATGCCGTAGCAATATAACATCTTGATATTACAAAGCTATGTATTATTATTTCTTAGGTGCAATCATCAAATTTGACTGTTCGGAAACCAGAATTTTATTTCTTCCTTCCTGAAGTCAATAAATCGTCAACCTTGCCGAATATGGTAGCTTTCAATCCGTAAGTGCGCCACGAGGCTGCACAAAAGATGAGGGTAGACCCCTCGGAGCCGGCTTGCAGGGGCAGGCTTCAAACCACCTTGAGCTGCATTGGTAAAGAGCCATTGTGGTGAGCGTCAAGGAAAAGGCAGGGCAAAGACCCTGTCAGGTGAGGTTCAGGGAGGCGAGCGCAAGCGAACTATTGATGAGGTGTCGAAATGAAAAGGACGATGTCAGAACTGGGGGGCTTACGGGACTTCAGGATAAGTTCAAGGGAAACCTGTTTACCGCTTGAGCGACATCCGGTATAAAGGTAGCGCGAACCTGATCTAGGCTCTTGTGTGGAACGTGGGAACCTGTCGTCCCGATGACAAGGGAGAAATTCAAATGGAGGAAACCATAAGAATGAGAGTACCGATGCGGGGCACAGGGGCGGAGCAGTCAGTAGTAGGGAGGAAGGTTCTGTAATGGAACTGGACCGAAGGGACTGCGTTATTCAGCTTTATTTTCAGGTCAACCAGAAATGGGAGGAACTTGGTGGATAAAGCAAAGCCGTTTAGTATTTCAAAGTGGGAGGTATGGGAGTCATACAAAAGGGTAAAGGCTAACAAGGGGGCGGCTGGAGTAGACGGGCAATCCATTGCAGAATTTGAAGAGGATTTGAAAGATAACCTTTTTAAGAACTGGAATCGAATGTCCTCAGGCAGCTATTTTCCACCACCTGTACGTCGGGTCGATATACCAAAGGATAATGGGAAAACCAGGCCGCTGGGAATACCAACAGTGGCAGACCGCATTGCCCAGACGGTAGTCAAGCGATACCTGGAGCCGATCTTGGAAGAACATTTCCATACGGACTCTTATGGGTATCGTCCAGGGAAGTCTGCGATAGAGGCCGTAGGGGTTGCACGTCAGCGTTGCTGGCGATACGACTGGGTACTTGACCTTGACATCAAAGGTTTCTTTGACAATATCGACCATGATCTTTTGATGCGGGCGGTAAGGAAACATACCGATTGCAAATGGGTACTTCTATACATCGAAAGATGGTTGAAGGCTCCGGCGCAATTGGCAGATGGCAGCCTGATTAATCGGGAGAAGGGGACTCCGCAAGGGGGAGTGGTTAGTCCATTACTTGCGAATCTCTTCTTACATTACGCGTTCGATCTATGGATGAATAGGCAATATCCTCAGATTCCATTCGAGCGGTATGCCGATGATGGGATTTGTCATTGTCGGAGCAGAGCCGAAGCGGAAATGCTTCGTGTAGCGATGGAAAAGCGTTTTGCTGAATGCGGGTTAGAGCTAAACTTGCAGAAGACGAGGATTGTTTACTGCAAGGAAGATGGACGGCGAGGAAATTATCCTGAGCAGAAATTTGATTTCCTAGGCTTTACATTTCAGCCTAGGAGAGCGAAAAATCGCAAGGAAAAATTATTCGTCGGATTTATGCCTGCAATTAGCAACAAAGCCAAGAAATCGATATGCGAGAATATGAGGCGATGGAAAATGCACCGGCAAACGGACAAATCCCTAGACGATCTAGCCCGAGTAGTCAACCCAGTATTAAGGGGTTGGATTAACTATTACGGCAGTTACTACAAATCAGCTCTTTACCGTGTTTTTCAACCTCTGAACAATATACTTGTTCAGTGGGCATCCCGGAAATACAAGAGACTGAGGGGGTATGACCAGAGGGCTAGTCAGTGGGTGCAAGGGGTGTTTCACAGGCAACCAAAGCTATTTGCTCATTGGCAACTCTCGCAAGTTAAGGCTGGACAATAGGAGCTGGATGACGGGAGACTGTCACGTCCAGTTCTCGGAGAACGCGAGAGTGAAATTCTCTCGCGCCACTCGACTAATCGAATAAGGGCTGACCTCTAACTTAATGTGTGGTAAACACTTCTGAAAAATTTTCGGAATTTGGATTGAACGAAAAGCGAAGAAAAGATGCCAACTTCACAAAGAATGTTAAACTCAGAAGCAACCCAACATAAGAACTTGATTCCGGTCTTGATTTGTCTGGCTCTGGCTTTACTCACGGTTATCACCTTGGGGACACTCAAGGACTGCGGCTTTATCAACTTTGATGACAATATTTACGTATATGAAAATGCTTACGTACAATCCGGTCTGAATTGGAACAGTATAAGACAGGCCTTTTTTTCATTTGAATTAGCGAAGATAAGCGGCTTTTGGCATCCATTGACCTGGCTGTCTCTTATGCTTGACTATCAAATCTTTGGCCTCAACCCCTCCGGCTATCATCTGATGAATCTTCTCTTCCATGTCCTGAACACCTTACTCCTTTTTCTTATACTCCGCCGGATGACAAAGACACTGTGGCCAAGCGCCTTTGTGGCCGCTCTGTTTGCGATACATCCCCTCCATGTGGAGTCTGTTGCCTGGATAACAGAGCGTAAGGATGTTCTTTCCACTTTCTTCTGGATGCTTACCCTAGGAGCGTACAGTTATTATGTTGAACATCCGGGTTTGCGGAGATATTTCTTTGTTTTTCTGTTTTTCATCCTGGGCCTGATGTCTAAACCCATGCTGGTAACACTCCCCTTTGTATTGCTGCTTTTGGATTACTGGCCCCTGCAGCGTTTTCAGGAAATAAAACCGGATCATAAAGTTCAGCCTGAAGTGTCTATGCCCCTCACTGCTGACAAACAAAAAAAGAAATCTAAAAAGAAGAATGCGATAGCGATAAAGGAAATATTGAAAATAAAGGAACCAGCAGATCCCGAATATAAATGGTCATTGATCTATCCTCTACTCTGGGAAAAGGTCCCGCTTTTTGTCATGTCAATCCTTTCGATTATCGTGACATATATCGCCGAACAAAAAGCAGGAGCTATCCATTCTGAAGAGTTTCCACTGAGTATTCGTATTGGAAATGCCTTAGTTTCCTATATCACTTACATTGGAAAGATGATCTGGCCGAATAATCTTGCCGTCCTTTATCCTCACCCAGTTTCGTTGCCACTCTGGCAGGTTTTGGGATCGGTATTCCTTCTTACCGCTACAGTCTTAGTAGTTATATGGAAAGTAAAGAAATTTCCTTATTTGGCAACGGGTTGGCTGTGGTACACAGGTACGCTTGTCCCTGTCATCGGTATAGTGCAGGTCGGCTCTCACGCCATGGCAGACCGATACACTTATATCCCCCTCATAGGATTATTCATCATGGTGGCATGGGGTGTTCCTGTTTTCTTGAAAAAATGGAACTACCGGAAAGAAATACTTTTGGCATCATCTGCATTGAGCATTTTGTGCCTTTCAATTATTACATGGACACAAGTTGGATACTGGCAGAATAACATTACATTGTATGATCACACTTTGAAAGTTACTGATAATAATTGTCTTATCTATAATAACAGGGGTAATGCCTATAACGGCCTCGGCAATTACAGGCAAGCGATTGAGGATTATGACAGGGCGATTGAAATAAAACCGGATTATGCAGAGGCCTATTATAATAGGGGTATTGTCTATGTTCCTCTCGGCAATTACAAGCAGGCGATTGAGGATTACAACAGAGCGATCGAAATCAAACCGGGTTATTCAGAAGCTTATAATAACAGGGGCATTGCCTATAAAATCCTCGGCAATTACAGGCAAGCGATTGAGGATTACAACAGAGCGATCGAAATCAAACCGGGTTATCCAGAGGCTTATAATAACAGGGGTAATGCCTATAATGGCCTTGGTAATTACAAGCAGGCGATTGAGGATTTTAACAGGGCGATCGAAATCAAACCGGGTTATGAGGATGCCTATAATAACAGAGGTAATGCCTATAATAGCCTTGGTAATTATAATCAAGCGATTGAGGATTATAGCAAGGTGATCGAAATAAAACCGGATTATGCAAAGGCCTATTTTAACCGAGGTGTAGCTTATATCAGGCTTGGTAACAATAATCTTGCAATTAATGATTTAAAAACTGCGGCAACATTAAGCAACGAAAGTGCAAAGAACTATTTAAGAAGCCAAGGGATAAGCTGGTAGCAGCGAGTGAGTTAAGTCAACAAACACTTTCTTCCTTAATCTTCAATTTGACAGTCTTGGAAATCATTCAATCTTCTTCAATTGGTAATCCTCAGAAAATGACTGAACCTAGACTTAATATATGGTAAGAAACATTACTGTCCGGTTAATAGTCGAACAGATTCAGTTGGTTATATAGCGGTTCTTTGAAATCGGTGAGCATTTTGCAATCGTAATTTTCAAATAGTTGATTTAGTGGTACTTTTTCAAAGAGTGTGACACTCAGGATTTGAAGAATTGTGTAGAGATTATGCTCCAGATAAAGACGTTTACGAATGATGGCAACAAGAACGTAAGCGGCAACGGCAATCCATATTTGAGTTTTAACCGCATTTTCGGAAGTGCCGTAGAAGGCCTTGATTCGCAGGTGCTGTTTGACCCATTTGAAGAATAATTCGATTTGCCAGCGACACTTGTAAAGGTTGGCAACCGTCAATGCGGGAAGAAGAAAGTTGTTGGTCAGAAAAACAAGTTGTTTTGCTCTTTCAGAATCGAAATATTTTATGCGGCGCAGTTTTTCGGGATAATCTTGCAGTGATTGGTAGTTAACCATCATGATCGTCTGATCGCATATGAGACCACAGTTACGATCTACGGGATGAGAATAGATTCTGCGAAACTTCGTGTTTTTCTTCGCCCGTGTGATGAAGAAGGAAAGAAGTTGGGTAATGCTATAGAGCCTGGCAAAGTCCAGGTAGGCGCGATCCATAATATAAAAAGCACCTGGTTCGAGAGTAAGGATATCCAGAATATTTACATCATGGATATTCCCGGAAGTCACTTCGATAAACGAGGGAATGTTGCCACGGATGTCCATAAGGGTATGCATCTTGACAGCAGCTTTATGTTTACGAAAAGCTGCCCAAGGAAAAAGAGAAAGGCAAAGATCGATGGTTGTTGAATCCAAGGCATACGTTGTGTCGTCCAACTCGATACCGAAATCTTCATTGGCGTAAAGAGATCGTGCTTGAGAAATCAGGATTTGACAGAAGTCGGCGTATATTCTCCAGTTTCGTTTTTCATTAGCATCAGCAAGTGTGCTACGAGAGATGCGGCCGCGAATACCGAGATGATAAAGTTTCTCTTGACGTGAACGGAGACAGGCTTCAATATCCCGCAGGCTTTCTCTGTACGTAAGTTGTGCGAAGGCCATGCAGAGAAATTGATCCATACAGGCGAAGCTGCTGGTGTGATGATTGCCATTGTACCGATCCACGCATTTACGAAATTCATACATAGGCACGTAGTCCATGATTTGTGAAAATACTGTTCTTCCAGCATTCATCATTCACACCTCCAATAATAAAATGGAGGTAGATATAACGGAAAATAATTTTCAAATCGATAAAAATAAGAAACGTATTTATTTGTTTGTTATTATTCATTTTCTAATGTAATAAATTTAAATTAACCGGACAGTAATGGGTAAGAAAGTTACCTGAGAAATTAACTATGTTAGTCAATAATCATAAAAGACAGAAACTGATTGTTTATCTCGTTCTTATTGTTGTTACACTTGCTATTTTCTGGCAGATGAATCAATTTGACTTCATCAGTTTCGACGATAACACTTATGTAACAGAAAACCTTCATATCCAGTCCGGGATCACGTTGCACGGATTTCTTTGGGCTTTCAGCACAAGATATAACGACTTATGGAACCCACTGGTATGGCTTTCCTTCATGTTGGATTATCAACTCCATGGCTTGAATGCCGGGGGTTATCATCTGACCAATCTTATCCTGCATGTCATGAGCGCTTTGCTGTTATTCTGGCTTTTTAACCGCATGACCGGGGCGATCTGGCGCAGTGCCTTTGTCGCGGCTCTTTTCGCTCTTCACCCTCTTCATGTGGAATCGGTTGCCTGGATTGCTGAACGCAAAGATGTTTTGAGCGCGTTTTTCTGGATGCTGACTCTTTGTCTATATGTTTATTACACAGAAAAACCGGTTATAAAAAGATATCTGCTGGTTCTTTTATGTTTTTCCTGCGCATTGATGAGCAAGCCCATGGTTATCACTTTGCCTATTGTGATGATCCTTCTGGATTACTGGCCGCTTGACCGTCTTCAGTCGCGGAAAATTGTAAAAACTGTGCCGGAAGTTATATCTGTTTCCACAGATAAAGAAAAAAAGAAGAACAAATTTAAAAAAGAAGCTCTGAAGAAAAATATATCTCCATCCCATGACCGGAAATTATCGGAGCCCAGGATTGGGGGAATAATTCCATTATGGCAACTGAAAGAAAAAATACCTTTTTTTATTCTTTCAGCGATTATGGTTTTCATAACACTTTATAATCCGAATATTCCTGATAATCCGAATATTTTTTATTTAGAACAGCATCCTCTTATTTCCCGGCTTGCCAATGCTCCTGTTGCTTTTGTTACTTATGTTGTAAAAACTTTTTGGCCTCATGACATGACCATTTTTTATCCTTTTTCAGAGCAAATTCCCCTTTGGCAGGTCTTTGGAGCATCCTTGTTGATTCTCATTATCACCACTGTAGTCATTATCATGATAAAACGTTTACCATATTTGTTTACCGGATGGCTGTGGTTCTCGATAGCCATTGCCCCGGTCATCGGAATCATTCAGGTATCGATATCAACACCATACGCGATGGCCGACCGTTATCATTATCTGCCCTCTATTGGCCTAGCGGTTATGTTAGCATGGGGAATACCGGCTTTGATAAAGAGTGAAGAAATAAGAAAGAAGGTTTTATTTTCGACAGGGATAATTTTTCTGACCATCATGACAGTTTTAACGTGGCAGCAATGTTGTTACTGGAAAAACAGTGCCACTCTTTTTAGCCACGCTTTGCAGGTCACGAAGGATAACGCTTTGGCACATCACAGTTTTGGCCTTTCCTTGTTTAAAAGAGGCAAAATCGAGGAAGCTATTGATCATTTTAACGAGGCAATCCGTCTGAAACCGGATTATGCTCGTGCCTACTACAATAGAGGGATTGCTTACGGTAAACTAGGCCAGCATCAGAGGGCAATCGAGGACTATACCGAAGCAATCCGTCTGAAACCGGATGATGCCGATGCATACAGCAACAGGGGGAATGCTTACGCTGAACTTGACCAGCATCAGCAGGCCATAGAAGACTATACCGAGGCCATACGCCTGAAACCGGCGAATGCCGATGCTTACAGCAACAGGGGGATTGCTTATGGAAAACTCAGCCAACATCAGCGTGCCATTGAGGACTATACCAAGGCAATCCGTCTGAAACCGGATTATGTTGGTGCCTACCACAATCGGGGGAATGCTTACGCTGAACTTGGCCAGCATCAGCAGGCCATCGATGACTATACCGAAGCTATCCGTCTGAAACCGGATGATGCCAAAGCCTATAATATCAAGGGTAAGATTTACACTAAACTTGGCCAGTATCAACGTGCCATTGAGGATTACAATAAGGCCATCCGCATAAAACAGGATTATGCCGATGCTTACAACAACCGGGGAGTTGCTTATTTATTGCAGGGCAACAAAGAGCTTGGTTGCCCTGATGCTCAAAAGGCTTGTGCATTTGGGAACTGCAAACTGTTAGAAATAGCTAAAAACAAAGGTGACTGCCACTGATTTAGTGTAGGGACTTTAGCATTGATTACAAATGGTAATCCTCAAATCAGACGAATGTCAAATACTGTGGATTGGTAGGTGAAAGAGAGAGTTATCCTTTGCTTATAATTTTTCAAATCAGAAAGTCATGGTAAGAAAATGAAAGCCTTTTATCATCTACTGGTCACAATTTGGTCACAAAGGATATATAAAAAAACGGGGTTGGATTATAAGCATTTGATTTTAAAGTGCCCCTGGCGCGAGTCGAACGCGCGGCACACGGATTAGGAATTCTAAAAGTACAAAATTTTAACCCCTTGATTTAAGGTCTGATTTCCCGTAAATACTTAAAAACAAACAAAAAATCAATTCTATCTATTCCTGTCTATTCTATCTGTTCCTTTTCTTTTCCCATTATTCCATCACAATTTTATCACAGTGAAAACGGATTAATGATTACGATGGTCGAAACAATAGTAGTTATTGAGGTCGCGTTTTGTGTTTTGTTTGTTTTCTACAAAGGCTTAT
>CAWKNI010000002.1:0-228820 GCA_963851005.1 uncultured delta proteobacterium | reverse complement strand
AAAAAGCAATTATTTTAAATAGGCTCTGATTTGGCGCAGATATAAAGATATCGTAATTTTTTTATTTTTATTGAAACTGTGTTTCGTATTTTTCCTTGGATACAAAATTATGAAGCGTCTGTGATTATCCAAGTGGTTCCATTTTGAGGTTAGTTATCTTTTTTGTTTCGGAGTATAAGAATTGAGCTTTTTTGCCGGATGTGATAATTTGCCCTGTAATCACAAAGGGGGTAATTATATGGGAGGGCATGTTTATTATCACGCTCCAGCTAAACGGTGTTATGTTTCAATTCCTTTTAGGGGTGTTCAAGAGAAATTTTGGGAATACAAGGGCGAACCTATATGGGATAAGAGAACAGGGCGTAAGTTTTTATCCATCATGCAAGCAGAAATAGATAAAGGCACATTTGACCCTAGAACATATCGCCCAAATTCTCCTCTATCCGTAAAAGAGTTTTCCAAAATCTGGCTCGATTCCACCGGTGCCGGGAATAACACAAAGAAGCTTTACCGAAACGCTATAAGTAAAGTCATGGACTACTTCGGCGAAGATCAGGATATTCGGGATTTTACACACTCAAAACTTCTATTATTTAAACAATCATTAAATCTATCCGAAGCAGCAAAATATAACGTCTTAACAGCTTTGAAAACAATGCTTCGTTTTCATAAAAAAGATGTGCCTACTTTTATTATGCCTGAATTCCCTGCCCTAACAAAACCTGAACCGGAAACAACTGAATATCTGACATTCGAAGAACAACAAAACATCCTGGCAGTAATACCCGAAAGGCATCGTTCTATATTTATCATTATGATGGAATATGGTTGCAGACCGCAAGAAGCAACGGCTCTAATGCGTGATTGCATCATTAAAGATAAAATCATTTTTCGAAGATCGCATAGCGAATACGAACTAAGGGAAACGACAAAGACTGGATGTAAAGGTATCAGGATTGAGGATTGTCAATAGGCATTGAAAATAGACCCAGCATCGGCGTCCAAAACTGACCCACCCCTGAGTAAAAAATATATGTTTATGAAGACCTGTGTTTCATCCTCCAGCTTTCATTCCCGGTTTCTATGATTTCACAATGATGAGTAAGGCGATCCAGCATTGCGGTAGTCATTTTGGCATCACCAAACACTTGAGGCCATTCACCAAAGGTTAAGTTTGTTGTCATGACGATAGATGTTTGTTCGTAGAGCTTGGATATGAGATGGAAGAGCAGTTGGCTTCCGTTTTTTGAGAAGGGCAGATAGCCCAGTTCATCAAGCAGCACCATATCAAACCGAATCAGTCGTGCAGATATTTTTCCTGCAAATCCGGCCATTTTCTCCTGTTCCAACTCATTTGCCAAATCCACCAGGTTATAAAATTTGCACTTTTTCCCATCCCTGACGGCCTGCGCCGCTATTGCAGTTGCCAAATGTGTCTTGCCGGTACCGGTGCCGCCTACGAAAATCAGATTGATATGCTGTTCAATAAAATCCCCCTGATACAATGATTGAATCTGGTTTTTATCAACCGAACTCCCTTTGAAATCAAAACTGTCGATATCTTTGGGCGCAGGAAACCTGGCCTGCCCCATTCGATAGCGGATGCTTCTTATATGCCTTTCAGTGGCCTCGGCTTTAAGCATTTCTAAGATCATCTTCTCAGGAGTTGACCGGCTCTTTCGTCCATTTGACAACGCTTCATCATAAACGGACTGCATGCCCTGTAATTTCAGCTTTCCCATAAGCTCCATGATCTCATTACGCAACATTGCAGTCCCCCCTCATTAAAGATTCATATCGTCGGCAATCTGCTATTGGTTCCTGTTTCAGAATCAGGTGGGGAGGAATGCCTACATCCGCGGCAAAGTCCTTTTCCTGATTCCTGTTGAGAAGATTGATAACGACCTCCTTACTCACAGCTCTCATCTTCAAGGCGTCTTCGCATGCCTTGTCAACGGCATCAAGACCGTAAAGAGGTACGGCATTAAGAATTGCCACAAATTGACGATCCCAGTCGGTAAAACGGTTTTGCAATCCGTTGAGGACGTTTCCCATGCCCGTGGGAAGATCCCAGTCTTTGAAAGGAGCTCCGTTGCGTAAAGCGCCTGGTTTCCGTTCAAGGGCAGAAACATAATGCCATGGATTAAAAACCGTCTTATTTTCTCCAAAGTGCCTCTCGTGTTCTCCTACGACGCGGCCATCACTGACGATCATTATTCGATCGGCATATACTCTTATTTGTACGATTCTGCCTGTCTGACTGCAATCAACACTGTATCTGTTACGATCATAGGTCACAAGCGAACTGGATGTAACCCTGGCAGGACGTTCCCCATACCCATCGAAAGGGGGAGGCAGACTGATCATGCAAGGCTTCTCTTCTTCGTACACCTCCCAAACCGTCTTGTCGGAAAATGTCGGATGCTTATGGCTCTTTGCCCAGTTGATACATTGTCCTTTTAATGTATCGTTGAGCTCCTTGAAGTCCCTGGCCTTGATCTTGGGAATGAAAAATCTCCTTCTGGCTAAGCCTACCTGGTTTTCAACCTGACCCTTTTCCCAGCCCGCACCCGGTGTGCAGCTTACAGGATCAAAAAGATAATGGGAGCTGAATTGGACGAAACGGCTGTTGAAGTTCCTTTCTTTTCCTCCGATGATCTTGTTAACAACCGTCTTGAGGTTGTCATAGATGCCTCTCCTGCACACGCCTCCGAAGAACTCAAAAGCCTTTATATGGGCATCAAAAACCATCTCCTGGGTTTCTCTGGGGTAGGCTATGCAAAGAAAATAGCGACTGTAGCATAACCGCAGATGGGCAACCTTTACCTTTAAACTCGCCCCGCCTATCTCTACCCATTCATGGCTCCAGTCAAACTGAAATGCTTCCCCTGGTTCAAATCTCAGCGGTATATATACACCTCCCGTTGAGATCTTCCGCTCATTGCGCCATCGCTGAATATACCGCCTTACACTGTCATAGCCGCCCTCATAACCGTTCAGTTGAATATCCTCAAAAAGAATCTGTGCCGTTCTCCTTAGTTTCTTCGGCAGTTTCTCGTCCTCATCCAGTTTACCGTCAAGCATTTCTATAAACGGTCCCAGCTTAGGAATTGGCTGTTTCTGGCGCTCGTACTGGAAAAGGGTCTCTCCACTCCTGATTGCTCTTCTGACTGTGTTCCGTGATAGATGAAGATCTTTTGACGTTTGACGAATCGATTTGCCATCTCTATGTACTGATAACCGTATCTTCCGAATAGTTTCCACCGTGAGCATCCCTTTCTGCCTCCTTCTCCCATATTTATGGCAGAATAGAAGGCTTGCAGGCCTGGGTCAACTTTGAATGCCGATTTTGCCTATTGGTGGGTCATTATTGCATGCCGATTCACATTGATATTACAACTAGAGCAAGGAAAGCCCTGGATAATGCTTTGCAATGGCCTTCCTTTAAGGGATGGGTGTTTAGTTATAATCAAAAAGGTTCCCATTACAACAATAAGATTCTTAATAAGATTTGGAGAAATGCGTGCGAGCCGTTAGGAGTAAAGATTGGTTTATATGAGGCTGTCCGGCACTCTTTGGGCTGTCAATTAGCAGAGGAGGGTTACTCTATAGACTTCATTCAAGATGTTTATAAACATACATCAATCAGGACAACAAGACGTTATGCAAAAAGACAACGTGGAATGATTTTTGATGCTCTAGAAAACAGGGGTAAAATTATTGAGCTTAGAAGTTCGTTAGAAGGTGAAAACAAAAAATCAAGTATTTGATTTTATTATATATTAATGGTGCGCCCGGTAGGATTCGAACCTACGACCAACAGATTCGAAGTCTGCGACTCTATCCAGCTGAGCTACGGGCGCTCATTATCAATCCTTCTATATAATGGGGTGAGTGAAGGGGATCGAACCCTCGACCTCCGGGGCCACAACCCGGCACTCTAACCAGCTGAGCTACACCCACCATTTATACCAATTCGCTTTCTTTGGCTAACTTTGTTGACAGCGTCGTCGGCTTTCTCAACGTATTTGTAACGAGTGACCTTCAGGTTATACGCCTTCGGAGCACACTCCTTGCCGCCGCGTTATCCTTTGAAAGCAAATAGTATCACACCTTGGTGCGCCTGGAGGGATTCGAACTCTCGGCCCACGGATTAGAAGTCCGTTGCTCTATCCAACTGAGCTACAGGCGCATTTTTTAACCATGTGCCAAAAAAGATTTAGCGTCTTATCGTCTCCGCCTTCTTTTGTCAAGACCTAATGCTGATGAAATTGCAAACAATATTAAACTTGCGTTTATTAGGATAACTATTTAAAAAGATCCAACTGAAAAGTCATTTCTTATTTAACATAACCGGCAATGCCATCAAACCGGTATTTTTTCTTATTAATTTTTTCTCCTTTGGGATCCGTTGAATAAAAATAATGTTCCGCTTTTGAATTATACCAACGGTAAAGCTCTTTGGTATTAGTCAGTCTGGACGTCGCGATATTGCCTATCGAACCTTCAAATATGTATCCCTGTAAGTTCTTTCCACCTCCCGCAAGGTTGTAATGGTAAAAGTGATCCTTTTTTTGCGGATTATACCATCGGTAGAAACAAGTTGTTCCCGGAGTTTCCGGCTTAAAAAGCCGAAAAGCAATGCCTTGTTTTGCATAATTATTTTGACTTAATCTCTTTGTTTCCGATTGAGGATTGGCCGTAAACAAATAATCCGTTCCATTGTAATATCTGTAAATATCAATAACCTTGACTACATTATCAGAAACTATTTCCGCAAAGACTTCGACAATTCCTTCACCGCCATTGGTATCAAACACGATATCATCCACATAATAACCTGACGCCATTTGTCTTGTATTTAAAGTAACGTTGAGATAATTGGTTTGTCTAGTGGTTGCGCCGGAATTAGGCATGATTTTTATACTGCCTTGAGGAAAATAAGCTGTTTTTGCTCCAATTATTTTAAAACCTTCAAATACCAGACGGCTATTTTTGCTGACTATTGTAAGAACGTGGGGCCCATCGGCAAGGTTTTCCGCAATCAGCAATTCTCCTTTATTCTCATCCAAACTTTCCCTCAGCTCAATATTATCGATAGGATTTTTATCAAGGGATATGGCCATATTCATCCCATTTTCCTGATAAGTTAATAAATACAGGATTATCCCTGTTCCTCTGAAATTAATCTTTATTAAGTTATCGCCCTCCGCACCCGAAGGATAACCATTACTTTCTTTCCACTTCCCTATTAATTCAATTATTTCTTTCAAGTTTTCCGGTGCGGCATAAACTCCGCTTCCCCGCACATCTTCATTAACAAATGACATGTATCTGTTCTTTTGAAAATCTTCAGGGGTGTCTTTGCCTTCATGCTTTTTGACCGAAGCCGACCATTTCAATATTTCCCTGCCGCTGTTGGTTACCATTATTTTTTTGGAAACAATTTTCTCCGGCAAGATGCTGCCCATGTCCAGCCTTAAGGGATTTAAATTAATTAAAGGATTTTTTTGCGTATAGCCCAATACAAAAGTGACAAATATTCTTTTTTCTCCATCCGCAGAGTTGATTTTAATTTCTTCTTTATGTGTGCCAACCGTAAATTCCTTACGGCAGATAAGGCTTCCGCCTCCGGCTTCAAGTTTCATTTCCATATAGTTAGGTGTATTTTTTTGTTTGTCTTCCGACTCCTTAGGCAGTAAACGGATTCCCACGCGTAAAGAATCGGTTTTATTTTTTAACACCCCAGATATTTTCTGATTTTCTATTTTTTTCCAATCTTCCGGCCCTTCTGTCGACCAGCCAATGTCTTCAGAACCATTATTTATTAATGTAAAGATTTCTTCACCTGACTTGTCCATAGTAATTGTTCCTAAATTAATTTCCTGCGGAGTTATCGTCAATCCAGGTTTTTGCTGTTTTTTATCATTGTTTAAATTTTTCTGAATATTTTGCTTAACGGCAGTTTCATTCTTTTCCTGATTTAAACTGTTTTGACCAAAGGTTGCCAATGGATAAACAATCAGTGCAAAAAGAACCACAAAGATAAAATAATCCTTTATCTTCAACATAAATACCTCTTAAATAAATATTAATTAGCTGATAATTACTAACTCAAAGGTTAAATTTAAGCAACTAGTTTGGCTATCGAATTCAAAATACTTGACATGTTCGGCAAACAAGATGTAGTTAACCGGGCTGTTGAAAAACGCTCAGATGCAATGTTGCGCTACAAAACGCACCGCTCAACGTATATACTATGCGCCTCACGGCTCGTTTTTTGCCCCCTGAAGGGGACAGTTCAGCTAACGAATTCCAGTTTACTGCGTAACTGTAATTCGAGTTTCACTGCGCGCCTTGCATCTGAATATCCCGTATCAAGTACGGGACAAGCTTTTGAACAGCCCCAATACATGGGATTTTTCAGTAAATATTTATTACCCATCTATCATAAAGGCAGATTCACAGAGGTCAGAGATTGCCGGTTTAATTTCTGATAAAACAATTATGAATTATGATATTTTTAAATACTGGATTGCGCTAAAATCTATCGCGGGCGTCGGCAATATTACTTTTCCGGCATTAGTGGATAAGTTTGGTTCTCTACCAGCTATTTTTACCGCACCGGTTTCAAAATTAATTGAAATCCCGGGAATTTCCAAAAATATCGCCACAGCAATCGCTGAGTTTAAGGACTGGAAAAAAGTTAAAGAAGAACTTGAACTTCTCTATAAAAATGAAATCAATATAATTACTTATCAAGATGATTTTTATCCCGCAAAACTCGTGAATATTTATGACCGCCCTCCTTTTATTTATGTTCGCGGCAATCTAAATAAAGATGATATAAATATTGCCATAGTCGGCTCCCGACTGGCTAGCACCTACGGTAAATACACGACGGAAAGAATCAGCCGCGAACTTGCCCTCAAAGGTTTAACTATAGTCAGCGGCATGGCCAGAGGCATTGATTCTGTAGCACACCGCGGAGCATTGACCGCGCATGGCAGAACTATAGCCGTTCTGGGCAGCGGACTGGACATTATTTATCCTCCGGAAAACAAAAAATTGTTTGCTGAGATCATTGAAAATGGGGCGGTTATTTCTGAATTCCCGCCCGGCACACCGCCGCGTTCAGTCAACTTCCCGACACGCAATCGTATCATCAGCGGCATGTCCTATGGCGTTTTAATCGTGGAGGCTGGAGAAAAAAGCGGCTCTCTCATTACCGCCAGGCTGGCGCTGGAACAAGGACGAGAAGTCTTCGCCGTGCCCGGAAGCATCGATTCCGCAGGTTCACGCGGAACAAATAAATTGATTAAACAAGGCGCAAAATTAATTGAAAATGCCGATGATATCCTGGAAGAAATTTTGCCCCAGATAGAAAGACCAATCTCATTGAAACCTACTTCTACTTTAAGCGACGAAAAAACCGTAAATGAATATGCCGATACATTTAACGACGTTGATCAAAAAATTATTGACTCTCTTTCCGGCAGCCGCGTTCATATTGATGATTTAATTTCTTCCACCTCTTTATCGTCTGCTGACATTTTAAGCGCATTGACGACACTGGAATTAAAAGGAATTGTCCAGCAGCATCCGGGCAAATTATTTTCCCTGAAGAAATAATTACATTGATATCAGTGTAAATATATCTTTACAAAAAATCTTCTTCCATTTATAGGGGGCAAAAAATTAATCTTATCTCGCGGAAGATTTGTCCAAATTCTAGCGGCAATTTCCTTTCGAGTGGTTATTAGGAGTGGTTATGGCACATTCTTTAATTATTGTGGAATCTCCCACAAAAGTAAAAACAATAAAAAAGTTTCTCGGAGCCGATTTCAACGCCGTGGCTTCGATGGGTCATGTAAAAGATCTGCCGAAAAGCAAACTGGGAATTGATCTGGAAAATGATTTCGAACCGACTTACAATATAATCGAAACAAAAAAGAAGACCATTGATGATTTGAAAAAAGCGGCGAAGAACGCTGAAAATATTTACCTAGCCCCTGACCCTGACCGCGAAGGCGAAGCCATCGCCTGGCATATAGCGGAAATCATCAATGCCAAAAACAAAAATATTTACCGTGTTCTGTTTAATGATTTAACCAAGAACACGGTAACAGAAGCTATCAAGAATCCTCTGCAACTGGATTTCAATAAATATGAGGCACAGCAGACACGGCGCATTCTTGACCGTCTTGTCGGTTATCAGATAAGCCCCGTTTTATGGGACAAGGTCAAAAGAGGTCTGAGCGCAGGACGCGTGCAGTCCGTCGCTGTGCGAATGATTTGTGACCGTGAAGAAGAAATAAACAAGTTCGTGCCTGAAGAATACTGGAATCTTGTGGCGCAATTTGAGGGGAAAAATCCTCCTCCATTTGACGCTAAATTACTCAAGATAGACGGCAAAAAAGCCAAGGTTATAAATGGCGAACAGGCCGCGAAGCTTGCCGCCGAAATACGGCAGGCAGATTTCATCATTGAAAAGCTCGAGAAAAAAGCGGTTAAACGATCGGCTCCGCCGCCCTTCACCACCAGTAAGCTGCAACAGGAAGCGTCTCGCTGGCTGCGCTTTTCCGCGAAAAAGACTATGATGGTCGCTCAAAAATTATATGAAGGCATTGAACTGGGGAAAGAAGGTTCCATAGGTCTCATCACTTATATGAGAACCGATTCCTACCGTATCGCCGAAGAAGCCCTTAAAGAAGTGCGCGATTATATCAAAGTACATTATTCGTCTGATTATCTGCCGCATAAACCTCATACTTACAAGAACGCGCAGAAAGCGCAGGATGCCCACGAGGCGATTCGTCCATCAAAAATGGCCTACAACCCCAGGGACATCAAGAGCTACCTATCCGCTGACCAATTCAAACTTTATCAGCTTATCTGGAACCGCTTTGTCGCTAGCCAGATGAATCCCGCTATTCTTGACCAGACCACCATTGACATCGCAGGCGCCAATTGCATTTTTCGCGCTCAGGGACAGGTTCTCAAGTTCCCTGGATTCACCATCGTTTACACTGAAGGTAAAGACGAAAAGGAAGAAGAAAATGGAGTGGATAAACTTCTTCCCGATGTACAAGAAAAAGAAAAATTAAAGTTGCTTAATCTCAACACGGAACAGAAATTCACGCAGCCGCCGCCGCGTTTTTCGGAAGCATCGCTGGTGCGTGAACTCGAAGAAAAAGGCATTGGACGTCCCAGCACTTACGCGACTATTCTCTCTACTATTCAGGATCGTGAATACGTCAGTCTGGAAAAAGGAAAGTTTTACCCCTCTGAACTGGGAATGATGGTCACCCGGCTTTTGGTAAAAAGTTTCCCTACCGTTCTCGACCTTGCTTTTACCGCGGATATGGAAAATAAACTCGACGCCATTGAAAACGGAGAACGCAAACGCGTGGAAACCCTCAAAGAATTCTACGCTCTTTTTACCGGCGAACTGAAAAAAGCCAAAACCGAAATGAAAAACATCAAACAGGAGGCAATTCCAACCGATCTGGTTTGTGAAAAATGCAAATCTCCCATGGTTATTAAGTGGGGGAAAAACGGCCGGTTTCTTTGTTGCTCGAATTATCCTGAATGTAAAAATACCATGAATTTCACCCATGATGAAAATGGAAAGGTAACACACGTGGAAACAAAAACAACAGAAGTAAAATGCAACAAATGCGGTAAAAACATGATTGTCAAAGAGGGGAGATTCGGACAATTTCTCGCCTGTTCGGGCTATCCGGAATGCAAAAACACTATGAACGCCGCAAAAAATGAAAAAGGCGAAATAGTCGCGCATGAAGCGCCGCCAACCGACGAGGTTTGTGAATTGTGCGGCAAACCTATGGCTATCAAGCGCGGACGCTACGGACAGTTCCTGGGATGCACCGGTTATCCCGAATGCAAAAACATCAAGAAAATGAGCAAAGATGGCAAGGTGACTACAAATAAAGAACATATAGCGGATGAGGTTTGCGAAACGTGCGGCAAACCTATGGCCATCAAGCGCGGACGCTACGGACAGTTCCTGGGATGCACCGGTTATCCCGAATGTAAAAACATCAAGAAAATACCCAAAAACAAGTCCGTTGAACCACAGGTATGATCACCCCTAAATGCTTTGGAAACATTGCTAAGCGAGCTTCTGGTGTCATACCTTCCGCTTTGCGGGATAGTTCAACTTACCAATTCCGATGCGCTCTGTTTTCGAAATTGGAGTTTCACCTATGAAAGCTGCGCAAGTAATAATTATCGGCGGCGGATTGGCCGGCTGTGAAGCGGCATGGCAACTCCTGCGGCGCGGTCACGCGGTTCATCTATATGAAATGAAGCCGCAAAAATTTTCGCCCGCTCACAAAATGGAAAATCTGGCGGAACTGGTTTGCAGCAATTCTCTTAAATCCAACTCTCTTGATAACGCTCACGGATTGCTCAAAGAAGAAATGCGCCGACTCAACTCGTTAATAATAAAGGCGTCGGACAAAACTTCCGTTGCCGCAGGTTCCGCTCTGGCCGTTGACCGCGTTCAATTTGCCCGGGAAGTAGAAGCACAACTCAGTTTACAAAAGAACTTCACCTTGAACCGCGTTGAAGTTACTATAATTTCTAAAGATTCACCAACGATCATTGCCACTGGACCGCTTACTTCCGACGCGCTGGCGCAGGAAATCGCCCAAATGCTGGACAGCTCTTATTATGAGACTCAAATTTCAAAAACGAAGTGCACTGAAATTTGTAAGTCGAACAATCCCGCCACAAGCGGAGGGTACTATGGTACCCGTGATTTATATTTTTATGATGCCATAGCGCCGATAGTTGAAGCGGATTCTATCAACATGGACAAGGTTTTCCGGGCATCGCGCTATAATAAAGGAACTCCAGATTATCTGAATTGTCCTTTGAGTAAAGAAGAATATGAAAACTTCCGGCAGAAATTGCTGGAGGGAGAAAAGGTTGCTGCAAAATCTTTTGAAGAAGTACGCCATTTTGAAAGCTGCTTGCCGATCGAAGTATTGGCTTCCCGAGGTGAGAAGAGTCTGGCTTTCGGACCTATGAAGCCGGTAGGATTGATTAATCCGCGCACAGGTGCCATCCCTCACGCAGTTGTTCAACTGCGCAGTGAAAATACAGCCGGCACTCTTTTAAATATGGTGGGATTTCAAACAAAACTGACATGGCCTCAACAGCGGAGCATTTTTCGTCTTATTCCCGGCCTCGAAAACGCTCAATTTGCCCGCTACGGCAGCATCCACCGTAATACTTTCATTCATTCCCCTTCCCTTCTGCTCCCATCACTGCAACTCAAAAAAAATGAAAATATTTTCTTTGCCGGTCAGATTACCGGCGTTGAAGGATACACAGAATCAGCAGCTATGGGACTTTTAGCCGGATTAAATGCCGCCTTTATCATCGAAGGAAAACAGCTGCAACCGCCGCCAGCGCAAACCGCCATTGGAGCGCTGCTTCATTATATAATTTCCGCTGATTCCGCCGATCGTTTTCAGCCGATGAATATGAATTTCGGTCTGCTGAACTCATCACCGGCAAAAAAAATGAAAAAGAAGGAAAGAAATTCTTTTTTAGTAAATCAGGCTCTGCAATTGTTGACTGACTGGATTGCGCATCAAAATCTGAATTAATATAGTGCCCCATATATTCTATTGACACAAACAAAGACTTCTCTTATACTTCGCCCGCCTAAAATATATATTATCAAATAATAATTTATTAATAAATATTCCCAAAATAAGGAGAATTAAAATGAAAAAACAAACCAGAGAAAGTTCTCTTGTACTCATAAAACCGGATGCTCTTAAAAATTCATTGACAGGATACATACTTTCGCAATTCTCCGAAGTCCACACAGGATTGCGTTTCGCGGCGCTGAAGGTTGTTTCAGTAAATCAAGCTCTGGCTGAAGAACATTATGCGGAGCATAAAGGAAAGTTTTTTTATCCGGCACTCCTGCAATACATACGCGGTTATCTTCATTATCCGGATGATCCCTCAAAACGCAGAGTCATAGCAATAATGTATCGTGGACCAAATGCCATCAAGAATATTAGAGAAATCTGCGGAAATACGAATCCGCACGAGGCAAGATTGCAAAGGCCTGGTTGCATTCGCGCGCTGGGAACCGTAATTCCGCTGTATGATGAAAAAGGGAAATTTATTGGAGAGAGATCGGATAATCTTATTCACGCCTCCGCAAATTCCCAGGACGCGGAACGCGAAATAAAACTCTGGTTTCTCCCCACTGATATTCCACCCATCTTGCGAAGTTTTCCCACAGAAACAAGCAAAGACTATTTTTTTTATAAGAACAAGGCCATAAGCCCAACTTATACACGCGGCAGTTTCTGCTTCATCGCTCCCGGAGATGTTGTTTGGAAATCAGATCTGAAAGTTCTGCGACAAATAAAAAATGGCAGCAAACAGGATTATTCGGCGAATGCCGTAACTGCCAAATACTTAATTAACAGGGAGAATGAAGATATTTAAATCTTTTTTCCATCAGTATCGATCATTTTATTATTGCTTTGATTAACTATTCTTTATTTTCTTTTAAAACAGATATCTCTGAAAATCAAAAAAGTCCTGTTGCTTGCCAATGCCGCCACGCAAGCAACGAGGGTTTCTATTAGTTGAAAATTAAGCTCTTAAATGATAGAAACTTTTCATGTTGGAATAAGAGGAAGAATCATGCCAATATCGCAGAAAAGAAAAAATGACCAACAAGATAATTTACTTGAAGAATTATTACGGGAAAAAGCGGCAGTATTGAGCCGAGCAGGGAGGGCCGTTGATGAAGTTATCGAACAGTTGATGCGCATAGATCGGGAAATCGAAGCAAAGATATCTCTTCTAAACTCTTTCAGCGGCAATAAGCATGCTCCGGAAATATTTCAGAAAAAGAAATTGGTTTTTGAAGAAATCAATTTGAGCATTGGTCATTTCAATGTTATTCGTCAAAAAGCCCAACTGCAATATTATTATCTTATCGTTACACGGGAAGCACTAGGTTTGCGTCGGCATGAAATGATTCAGGATATTTACAGGATTCCAGCAAAGAAAGAAAAGATACGGACGATTTAATGGATAGATACAAGAAACAACGGACGCGGATGGTTGAAACACAGATTAAATCGCGTGCTATAAGTGACGTCCGGGTTTTGAAAGTTATGAGTACCATCCCGCGGCATCTTTTTATTGACGAAGGACTGATTGATCAGGCCTACAATGATAGTCCTCTTCCTATTGATGAACATCAGACCATCTCGCAACCATATATAGTCGCGCTAATGACGGAGGCATTAGAGTTAAAGGGAAAGGAAAGAGTTCTGGAAATCGGCACCGGTTCCGGTTATCAAACGGCGGTGTTGGCTTCTCTGGCCGATCGTGTTTTTTCCATCGAACGCATTGCTTCTCTGGCGACAAAAGCCCGCAAAATTCTTGATAAGCTAAATTATTACAATGTAGCCATAAGAGTCGGCGATGGCTCTTATGGCTGGAGAGAAGAAGCTCCTTTTGACGCGATCATCACTACGGCCGCGGCGCCGGATATTCCTCAGTATTTGGTCGAACAGCTTGCTGTCGGCGGAAGAATGGTTGTTCCTGTAGGCGGTCGCGATGTGCAAACCTTATATAAAATTACCCGTCCTGTGGAAAAGCCGCAGGAAATTATCAAAGAAGATTTAGGCGGATGCCGCTTCGTCAGTTTAATTGGAGAGAGCGGATGGAAAAAATAAAACCTTCGCTGACGTCAGTATTTTTTATTCTACTGGCGTTGTCTTTAATTCTTTCCTGTTTCAGACCTCAAGTTCAAAAAACGCAGTCAACAGGCGTTTATCATTTAGTAAAACAGAATGAAACAGTTCAGATGATTGCCCAAGCTTATCATGTCAAATTACAAGACTTGGAAGAACTAAACAATATAAAAGATATCAAATCAATAAAAGAAGGCTCGGTTATATTTATCCCCAACGCAAATCAGGTAATTGATGATGTTGCGACAAATGTAAAAAAAATGAACACAGTTTCAGGCGTAAAAACAAAAAAAGAAATTTCCGATAATGTTAAAACTATCACGAAAAGTCATAATGTAAAAGAAGTAAATCCTGTGAAGGAAGCGCCAGTTGCAGTTTCTAAAAAAGAGGCTCCGCCTGATATGCAATCTCCGACAAGACAACAGCCAAAAGTCACTGTTCATGAGAAATCTGCTCCGGTAAAGACCTTTCCGGAAGAAAATATGTCCGAAGGAAGAGTAGAATCCAAATCTAAAACAGAAAACCATGAGAAAAAAATAAAAATAGATAAAAATAGATTTATTTGGCCGGTGCGCGGCAGCGTGAAAACCAGTTTCGGCATTCAACCCAACAAGACTTACCATAACTGGATTACCTTTGCTGCCCCAGCGGGCACAAAGGTAAAGGCAGCGGCATCCGGAACAGTTATTTTTTCTTCCCGGTTAAAAAATTATGGGGAAACAGTTATTATCCGGCATAAAGACAATTTTGCCACGGTCTACACACATTTGAAGAAAAGATACGTTAGAGCAGATCAAACTGTCAAAAAAGGTGAGGCGATTGCCGTGGTGGGTGAAACGGACGATGCCGGGGAAACGTATATAAATTTTGAAATACGGTTACAGGGTAAAGCGCACAATCCTCTTTTTTTCCTGCCTTAATTTAATTTCTCCTCGCTCTTGCCGAAAAATAAAGAATCGCTATATTAAATCGCATAATATCTATAAGAGGTAAAATGGATAGTCATTTTGAACAGGGACCGATTCGTCCACCCAGCGAGGCGGCAAGCCTTTTGATTCGCGTTACAAGAAATTGCCCCTGGAACAAGTGCGCTTTCTGCCATACATACAGCGGCAGCAAGTTTGAACTCCGAAGCGTGGATGAAGTTAAAAAAGATATCCAAACAATGAAAGATATTGCCGATCAAATTGCTGGTCTTTCCCGGAAATTGGGAGAAGGCAGCCATGTTAATAGAAATGTGTTAACAAGGATATACAATAATAATGATTTTTATGATAATTTTTTTCAAACGGTGGCAGCGTGGCTTTATTTCGGCGGTGAGAATGTATTTTTGCAGGATGCCAATTCATTAATTTTAAAAACCGCCGATCTTATAGCTATTCTTGATTTTCTACGGGAAAAGTTTCCTCAAATAAAAAGAGTAACTTCTTATTGCCGTTCACATACAGCGTCGAGAAAGACAGCGAGTGAATTTGAGCACTTAAAAAAAGCCGGCCTTTCCCGTATTCACATTGGCATGGAAAGCGGCTGTGACGAAGTTTTATCTTTAATTCATAAAGGCGTTACGGCCGAAGACCATATTAAAGCAGGCCTGAATATTAGACAAGCCGGAATTGAACTTAGCGAGTACGTAATGCCCGGGTTAGGCGGAGCAAAATGGACTCGTCAGCATGCTTTGGAGACCGCCAGAGTCATTAACGCGATCAATCCTGATTTTATTCGCCTGCGCACGCTGCATGTAGTACCGGGCACTGGTATGGATGAGTTAATGAAGAAGGGTGAATTCCAGCCGCTAAATGATGAAGATATTCTCAGAGAAATTAATTTATTCATCGAAAACCTGAATGTTCAAGGAACATATCTGGCCAGCGATCACATTTTAAATCTACTGGAAGAATTGGAAGGAAAACTTCCCATGGATAAACCCATAATGCTATCGGAGATTAGAAGGTATTTTGAACTTTCTTCTGAAGACCGGCTTATCTTTCGCCTGGGACGGCGATGCGGCGCATTAAGAAAACTTGATGATCTTGCCGATGATGAAACGTATTCAAGATTAAAATTGGTGGTTGATCGTTACAACGCGGAAGGCGACAACATCGAAGAAGATATTATTAAAACCATGAACAATTATATTTAAATCTTCTACCCGCACTTTTTCTTTACGGCGTCATCATTTTTTACTGATTAATTGTTGAAATATATTGTCAACTCAAACATAATGTTTTATATTATAATTAAGCAATCAAACTAAACATGGTGGAAAGGAGATTAGTATGAAGACATACGCCATTAAATATTTAGAACTAGCGGAAAAGCACGCTGAGAAGATTGCAGCAAGATGGGCAAAGGATGTTAAGAGTAACGCCAAAACACCAACTTATAAAAGTTTGAATGAAGAAACTATCAACCATCAATGCGTCAGATTTTATCAGAATTTCAGTAAGATGTTTCTTGATGAAAAAATCACAGAAGATGTTTTGAGGTATTTTCGGAGTTATGCTCAAGAAAGTTATGCCATGGATATCCCTGCAAAGGAGACTATTTACGCGTTAATACTAATGAGACGGCATATCTGGTTATACGCAGAATTCCAAGCTATATTTAGTTCCGGTATTGATCAACGGCAAGCTCTTGATACTCTTGGCCGGACAATTTTATTGTTCGACTATGCAGCATATGAAGTGACCAAAGAATACCAGGAACTTATGAAAAAGGGGAAAAAGTAATGACCCTGTATGAAATTCGTTTTCTTGTATCCGCTTTAAGTTCAGAGAAAGGAGAATATTCTTATGATAGATTCTATTAAACTTCTTGATGTCACAGAACAAAACGCCGAGGAAATCGCCGCACATTGGGCAATAGATGTTCAAAAAAATAAAAGAACGTCACATTATCAAAATACAAAGAAAGAAAAATTAATAATTTACGCCGTTGATTTTTACCGCAATTTACGGAAATTGCTGGTATCAGAGAATCGCCTTGAAATTACCCAGGAATATTTTAAGAAATACGCTAAAAAATGTCACGAGATAGGACTTCCCTTGCAGGAAGCAATTTATGGATTAATCCTGATGCGCCGTCATATGTGGCTTTATGCCGATTTTCAAGCAATTTATATTGACGCTTTGGAACATAATCAGGCCATTGACAGCACTATGCGGATCATGCTGATGATGGACTATGCTATATATGAGATTACTCAGTATTACCTTGACCATATGCTTGAGGAGTCCAAAAAGAAGTCCTAGGCATGCGCAATTTTATTAAAAAGTATTAATACACGAAGAACTACGACCGATGTGTACGGGTTAATTTTTTGATAAGAACTTCTTTGTATGAAGCGTAAGGATTTCGGTCTTGTATATTAAGGCAATCTCGACTACATAATGGAGGGCGTGGTGTAAATAACCGAGCAGGAATTATTTTCTGTGATAACTTCTTGGAAAATGCCTTTCACTTATCCTATGTAAAATCATGCTTTATAACTATATGTTTTTTTATTATTATTGTAATACATCGCAAAAATGAACAGAGAAAATCTTTAAATTTTATATAATATGTTGACATAGTAGTTTTAGAGATGTATAAGAATCAAAAATGACTTACAGTCATAATAATTAAGTTCTGGCTTGTAATTAAAACAATGAATAAACGCTCATTATGTAACGAGCAAAAAAATACAATAAACAGAAAAAAGTAAGGAGGATTTTATGGCGAGTTTGTGGATTGATTTACGGGATATTAAATTCCAGTTGTTTGAGGTCTTCAAGGTAGGAGAAACATTACTTGGCAAAGGTAAATATGCGGACTATGATATCGATACTTGCAACATGGTAATTGACCAGGCGGCAAAATTCGCAGAATTGGAGATTGCCCCTACCTATCCTGACGAGGTTCATCGTAAACCTGTCGAGGCAACATTTAAAGATGGAAAAGTAACCACACCTGAGGCCTATAAAAGATTATATAAACTTTACTGTGAGGGCGGTTATATGGCCACGGGTGACAATCCGGAAGTCGGCGGCCAAGGTTTCCCAGCCTGCATAGCTTCAGCAACCGCAAATATGTTTTTGTCGTGCAATCAGTCTTTTGTTATGTATCCCGGTCTTACCCACGGCGCGGCACGCCTGATGGAGGATTACTTCCAACACCCCCTGCGTAATGTCCTTCTGGAAAAAATGTATACCGGTGAATGGGCGGGAACAATGTGTCTGACTGAACCGGGCGCTGGTTCCGACGTCGGAGCTTTAAAGACATCCGCCAAAAAGAACGCGGATGGAAGCTATTCCATCGTCGGCACAAAGAGCTTCATATCTGCCGGCGATCATGATCTGACCCCCAATATTATTCATCCGGTTCTGGCCAGAATCGAGGGCGACCCCAAAGGGACAAAGGGCATTTCCATTTTCATGGTTCCCAAAATCAGATTCAACGAGAAGGGCGAACTTGGTGAACCGAACGATGTTCAATGCGGCAACATCGAAAGCAAGATGGGTATCCACGGCAACGCCACCTGTACACTTAACTTCGGCTCTGATAACAAGTGCATTGGTTACCTGATGGGCGAAGAACGTCAGGGTATGCCGATCATGTTCCACATGATGAATGAAGAGCGTCAGGGCGTTGGTATGATGGGCGCGTCTCTTGCCGGAGCGGCTTATCTGCATGCTCTCGATTACTCTAAACAGAGGATTCAGGGAGCAAACATTATAGAAGTGGCTATGAAGGTTGAAGACCCTAAAGCAGTTCCTATCATTCAACATCCGGACGTTCGCAGAATGCTTCTCAGAATGAAATCGGTTTCGGAAGGCATTCGTGCTTTATGTTTTTTCTGTTACTACTGCATGGATGAAGAAATGAACGCCATACTGGCGGGCAACGAGGAACAGAAAGAGTACTGGCACGGCATGATTGAAGTCTTTACGCCAATAGTTAAATCCTATTGCACCGACATGGGCATGGACGTTTGTCAGCTTGCTGTCCAGACATACGGCGGTTACGGTTTCTGCCGTGAATACCCTGTGGAGCAGATGATGAGAGATCAGAAGATCAATCAAATATATGAGGGCACGAACGGTATTCAGGCGATGGATCTGTTGGGCCGCAAACTGGGCATGAAGAAGGGTCTTTATTTCATGAACGTTATCGGCATGACTCAAGCAGCTATTGCCGAAGCCAAGGAACTTGATGTTATTAAGGCAGAAGCGGCCATCGTCGAAGGCGCTTTGAATGCCTGCGCTGAGGCGGCTATGGCCTTCGGGAAGATGATGAGAACCACGCCTTTCGTCCCGCTAATCGGCGCTTGCGATTATCTCAATTGCTTGGGTGACGCCATTGTGGGCTGGCTGCACATCCGGATGGCCAATGCTGCCGTCAAGAGTCTGGCCAATGCCACCGGCGACAATGACAAGGCCTTTTATTCAGGGAAGATCCAGAGCGCCAAGTTCTTCATCAACCGTATCACCGGTCTTGTGCCGGCCAAACTGGAAAATCTCAAGAAGGACGAACAGAGCGCAATGAATATTTCGGAAGAAGCATTTGCTGTCTAAGAAATGCTTCTGTGAAAAGTAACTCTAGGCGGGGAGGCCTTAAAACCTTCCCGCTTTTTTTTAATGAGACTCGCTGAAAACGAACGAAATGAAGTTTGAAGCGTTAGTCGAATTATCCCAGGAGCGAAGCGACGTGGGATTGTCCTATTGACCTGTCTTGTAATTTATGCCACAAGAAAGCATGCGCAAGAGAAAACATCAAACTCAAATGCAGTCAATAGGCGAAGTTTTATTTTCGGTCTTAAAAAAAAGGGGCATGACTTCAAAACTCGAGGAAAATGCCTTGGTGAAACTTTGGCCGAAAGCTGTAGGTCCGCAAATTGCTTCAAAAACACAACCCGATTGTTTGAGAAACGGCACCCTATTTGTTAAAACAATTTCATCTGTCTGGGTGCAACAACTCCATTTCATTAAAGAAGAAATTCGCAGCAAATTAAACGAACTTTCCGGTAAATCGTCCATAAAAGAAATCCGTTTTCTGGTTGGCCATAAGCTTATTCAAGAAAAAGCACAAGAGAATGTTTCTTTAACAAAAAAAACAATATTGAAAAAAAGAGACAAGGAAATGATTGCTGAGTGTACGGCTGCTTTAGCCGACCGCGAATTGGCCGAAATTTTCAAGCGTGTTATGCAAGTGGAAATCAGTCGCCGCCGTCAACGGGAAAACGAGAAAGTCCAGTGAAGATGCCGGCCATCTCCTCTGTATAATTTTTATTTTGATCATAGATAAAAAGCGGTGATGCCATTTTCAATTCTTCGCGACCGCCGCTCTTTCCTTCCACCAAAACGAATTCAGCTTCAGAAATATTATCAGAAAATACAAGCTTCATTGTTTTCGGTTCAATGCCGCTGTTTCGAAAAAGACAAACGAGTTCAACTAATCTTTTCGCCGGATAAATAGTAAAAACTTTTCCGCCGGGCTTCAGTAAATATTGTGCCGCTTTTAGAAAATCTTTTAATGATCCTTTGATTTCGTGGCGGGCGACGGCTTTTTCCAATTGCGGATTAATTCTGCCAGATTTTAATTTACGATAGGGCGGATTAAATATCACCGTATCAAATGAATGCGCTGACAGAATATCTTTAATTTTGCGCGCATCGCCGCAGAATATTTTAATTCGACTATCCAAACCGTTGAGTTGTGTGCTTTTCTGCGCCAGTAACGCCAGGTTCTCCTGAATTTCTAAACCGGTATAATTGACGTGCGGGAAGCGCCTTGCCAGAATAAGAAGTATAACGCCACTGCCACATCCCAGATCAATAGCGCAGGTACGCGGCTTTAACGAAACAAAATGGGCAAGCAGAATAGAATCCAGAGAAAATCGGTATCCCTTTTTATTCTGGAAAACCCGCAAGTGCCCATCGAGGATTTTATCAAGTGTTTCTTCTTCCATCATTTAGATGTTGAAAAATATTTTTTGCCTTAGTCCAGTTTATGAGTAAAAAGACCGCTGCGCAATTTCGGCTCAAACCATGTCGATTTAGGCGGCATAATCGCTCCAGCGTCGGCAACACTTATTATCTGTTCCATGGTTGTGGGGTAAAGAGAAAACGCCACGGCAAATCCGTCTTTGTTTACCAGTTTTTCCAGTTCATCCATGCCTCTTATGCCGCCGATGAATTTTATACGATCATCCACGCGTGGATCTTTAATACCTAAAACAGGATCCAGCAGGTGCTCCTGCAATATGGCTGCATCCAGGCTGGCTACGGGATCGCTTTCGTTATACAGTCCTTTTTTAATTGTTATTTTATACCACTCACCGCCTAAATACATTCCGAAATCATGGAGCTGTTGCGGCGATCTTGCCATGAAATTTTTACTGATTGTAAAGCAGGAACTGATCTTCTCGATAAATTTTTCCGGAGTCAGGCCTTTCAGATTTTTAACGGCACGGTTATAATCCATGACTCTAAGCTGAGTGTGGGGAAAGAATACAGCCAGCACCGATTCGTATTCTTTTGTGAAATCAGCGGATTTATTTTGGCCTCGTCTATTTCTGGCAACTGTTGCGGCTGCGGCGGCACGGTGATGTCCGTCGGCAATATAAAGGGCATCGACCTCACGAAATTCTTTCTTAATTTCTTCAATTTGTTTTTTATCAGCTACAATCCATGCCGTGTGAATCACACCATCGTCGGCGGTGAAATCATACAGAGGAGCGCCTGATTTTATTTTATCGACGATCTTATTCAGGCTTTGCCGTTCCCGGTAACTTATAAATACAGGCCCTGTCTGGGCGTTGACTATGCTTACATGATTAATGCGATCTTCTTCCTTGTCTTTTCTGGTCAACTCATGTTTTTTGATTTTTCCGGCATCGTATTCGGCAGCGCTCATCAAGCCGACAATTCCTGTTTGCGCACGGCCATTCATTTGCTGCTGATAGATATAGAAGCAAGGCGATTTATCCTGCAGAAGGATTCCTCTTCCCTGCATTTGAACAAAGTTACGTTTTGCTGTCTGGTAAATCACATCATCGTCGCTTTTCGTCTGATCCGGCACATCAATTTCCGATTTTTCTACATGCATGAAGCTCAAAGCATTGCCTGAAACCGCTTTTTGGGCTTCTTCCCTGGTCATAACATCATAAGGAAGAGCCGCTACCTGAGATACAAATTTTTGCTGCGGCCGAACCGCCTTAAAAGGTAAAACTAACGCCATAATTACATCTCCTATGTTGATTAAATCTACTCTTGCGCGACTGATAACATACTGTCATAATCTATACAACTCAAAAATAATAAAAGGAGAAAAAATAAAAAAACAAATGGAAAACACACTAGTATTTATCCATGGTTTGGAAAGCACAGCGCAGGGAGCCAAAGGACAATTTTTCCGGCAATTTTTCCCGCAGATGATTATCGAGGATTATACCGGAGATTTTGCCGCTCGCATGCGTAAACTCGACAGTCTTCTCTCCAGAAAAAATGATTTGATTCTTGTTGGTTCAAGCTATGGAGGATTAATGGCCACAAGATATGCTATCGACAACGAAAACAAGGTAAAAAAGATGATTTTACTGGCGCCCGCCTTGAACCTCACGGAATTCATACCTCCCTTGCATGCCAAGTTACCCTTGCCGGTTATTATCTATCATGGAACTAATGACGATGTTGTTAATCCTTACATTGTAAAAAAAATTTCCTTAAAATATTTTATCAATTTGGAGCATCATCTGGTGGACGACGACCATTCCTTACATAAAATATTTTCTGTTCTTGATTGGAAGAATATTCTGACCGCATGCTAATAGTTCAACATATCATCATAATTACAAAAGCATTCTGCCGTAAATTACCTTGACAATCTTCTTTTGATATCTTAGTCTTTTTTACAAATTTTGTTGGATTAATTATTATGTATTCAAAAAAAATAGTTATTCGCTATACTCCGGATATTATTCAACAGCCGGTAATTTATCAGCTTGTTAAACAATACGACCTTGTCTTCAACATTTTAAAAGCCAGAATTTTTCCGCGCCGCGAAGGTGTCATAGTTCTGGAGTTAAGCGGTCTAAAAGAAAATTTTGATCACGGTATTCGTTTTTTAAAAGAAATGGGGCTCAAGGTAGAACCCCTATCCAAGAGCGTAAGCCAAAACATTGATAAATGCGTTCACTGCGGCGCCTGCACAGCTTTTTGCCCGACAGGGGCGCTGGTCTTTGAAAAGAAATCATTTAAAGTTTTATTTGATCCCGAAAAATGCAATGGCTGCGAGCTTTGCGTTTCCGCCTGTCCCGTCCGGGCCATGGAAATCAATCTCCTTTAAACACATTACGTGTCCTACTATACAGACTGTGTAATCATCATTTAAGCGAATAAGAAAAAGTGTATTCCTAATAACATTCCTGAAATCAATAAATCGTCATTTCGGGGAAAAATGCTAGGTTTCGATCCGTAATCAATACGATCAGCACTTTAAAATTTTGTGGCCAAAATATCCTTGACGAACAAGAACGCTACTTCTATACTTCATGTCCCCAAAGGGATTTATTATCAATGTAACGGAGGTAGAAAATGTGGGATGCTTCAAAGTGTGATCTGTGTGGTGATTGCCTGGTAAAGTGCCGTTATGTCGATTACGATAAGGACAAGGCTGTAAGCGAGATAAAACTTCTCATGGAGGGGAAAGCGGCTGGTATTCTGGACAGGTGCATTACATGCAATGCATGCTTTCAGTACTGTCTCACCGGTGCTGATCCGGCTAACCTTATTTACAAGATGCAGGAAAAGATAGGAAGTCCTATCTCTTTGAGCTTCAAACCTATTATTGATTCAGTGATAAGGGCGTTTGAACAAGGCAGCAGGGATGTCCAGTTGATTGAAGGAGATCCTGACAAACCTGCTCTATCCTTTGATTCCTTCCCATTCACCCAGTTTCCAGAAGGTGCACTCGAAAGCATAATGTTCAAAGGCATGACCGTGGTTCGAGGAAGAAAGTACGCTTCTCTTGTTGGCATGGCCCATATGGGCGGAGAGAGCCTTGCCGAAAAATATGGTAAAAAGGTGATTGATTCACTGTCTGAGCTGGGCAAAGATATTGTATACATTCATAACGAAGGATATATTCTGGCTCACATTAAAGCCAAGGAACTTGGCATTGATGTGCCCTACAAGTATATGCATCTGTTTGAATATATGCGTGACTATCTTATAAAAAATCAGAAAGACATTACCAAGCTAAATAAAAAAGTTGCCTACCAGCCGAACTGTGCTGTCAGGTGGTTTCCACAGCAGAATGTCTGGCTGAATGAGATCTTCGATCTTATAGGCGTGGAATGCGTTTCAAGAAAATATGAGGGTGTGAATGCCTTGTGCTGCGGAGGACCGGCTCTCTTCGTAAACAGAGAGCTTGCCATGAATATTCAGGAGGACAACATTAAGGACGCGATGGATAACCGTGCCGAGGCCATAATAACGATTTGCCCTATGTGTGATACTGTGATGCGTGATCAGACTGCAAAGGCTGGTTTGCCCAAAATATTTATTACCGATCTTTGCCGTATGGCCTTGGGTGAGGTAGTATGGCCTGTAAGCTAAAGATTACTGTTTTTTATTGGAGAAATATTCTGGCACCTTGATTAACTGATAAAAATTTTTTTCTTCCTGTAAGTGAGCGTTAAGGTTTTTTCACAGACATACTTTCTTTCAGACGGTAATCTTGCATAAAAGTTCAAGACTACAAATGATAATCCAAGGGTGATTTCCGAATCTTTTCACCTCATTTTATCCCCCAATATATTGACAAACAAGGATTGCCTTTGCCTAACACTTAGGTAAAATCAATAATTGAAATAAGACTTAATTGGACATTATCTGTCAAGTCAAGAATAGGTCAAGACAGGTAATGATATAATGAAAGTAGTGCCTTTCCCCTGTTCGCTTTTTGTATCTATGGTGCCGTTGTGTTTTTGTATTATTCCGTAAACAATGGAAAGACCTAATCCCGTCCCCTTACCCGGCTCTTTAGTTGTAAAGAACGGCTCAAAGATGTGGGAAATATGTTCTTTGTCGATTCCTTTGCCGGTATCCGATATTAAAATTCTGATATAATTGTTTTTATCCAGTTCGGTTATGATTGTTAATTTCCCCTTGCCGCTCATGGCATCCGCGGCATTTATAAACAAATTCAAAAAGACCTCTTCAAGCCTTGATTTGTCCCCCATTACTTCGGAAAGATCCTGTGCTAGGTGTTTTTCCACTTCAATACCGTGAAACAGCGCCTGATCTTTTACCAGATTAAGAGATGCATCGATAATTTGATTAATCTGCAGTTGCACTATTTCTCCTGTTGGAGTGCGGGAAAAATCGAGCAGACCTTGCACTATTTCTTTGCAGCGATTAGCCTGATAAATTATTTTCTGCACGTTTTCTCGCACAGGGCTGTCCACGGGAATATCTTCCAAGATGAGGTTGCCGTAAAGGAGAATACCTCCCAGAGGATTGTTTATTTCATGCGCCACACCTGCCGCCATCTCTCCCATCGCGGTCAATTTTTCAGCTTTTGATAGTTGTTGATGGATCTTTTGCAATTGGTCATTGTGCTCTTTGAGGGACTTAACCATATAGTTGAAGGATTCATCCAGCAGGTTGAAACCGGATATCTTATCGGGTGACAGTTTGTAGTTAAGATTGCCGGAGGCGATTGCTTCGGTGGCTTTTTTAAGTATTTTTATCCTATCAATAATATTATTTCCCAAACGAAGAGAAATAATAAACGCTATAAACATACCATAGATGGTTATGCTCAGATTAACCCAGATAGTTTTCCATTTAATATCCTGATACTTTGCTTCCAGTAATCCCGTGTAAAGAACACCGATTAATCTATTATCCATGTCGAAAATAGGAGTATAAGTTGTAATATACCAGTCGTTCACCACAAACGCCCGGCCTACCCAATCCTTTCCTCCCTTGATTACCGCATCATAAACTTCTTTAGAAAGAATCGTTCCTATCGCCCTTTTGTTATCCTTCGTCATAACATTTGTGGATATACGCACACCCCCCTGAAATATCGTGGCTACCCCCATTTCCCTGCCTTTGTATTTTTCGCCATGATAAAGGGTCTCTTTTATCTTATCTACTATTTCATTGTCTTTGTTAATCAGAATACCAGCAATCAGAACACCTAATAAAATATTAGTGCTTCTGTCTATCACCGGATAGGCGACTCTCATTACCATTCCTTCCGTAAGTTTATCTTTTTTGATTTCGGCAGATAATGGTGTTTTTATTATGTCGGTATTCGTCCGATCCGCAAGCGCCGGGTTTTCTTTTATTATGCTTCTTATGGACATGAGTTCGGTAGATACTACAGGCAACTTTTTTTCAATACATCTTCTTACAAACGGATCTTTCCGTAGGTTGTCTCCACTTGCTTCAGGATTAGCCACCCTGTATAATACCTTTCCTTTGGAATCAACAAGCGTAAGCATATCCAGGATTGCATTGTCACTGTATAACTTCTGCCCTATGTTTTCCCTGATTCGCGCCTTCATGTAAACCATACTCTTAATATCATTTTTGGCAATATAACCCTGCAATCGCCCCTCAACAGTGTATTGAATGAGTGATTTAATTCTTTCCAGTTTGTTGTTATAGATTAATTTGGCTGTATTGATGTCCTGATGCACTCTGTTCTGGACTTCCGCAATGGTAATGCGATTGATCGTCCAGACGGCAACAAGAGTTGCAATGACCCCCGTCAGGCATGTTGCAATCAGAAAGCCTAAGGCAAGCCGGCTTTGCAAATCCAGCTTGAAAAAGCTTTCTTTCCGCTTATTGTCGGTTTGCATCATCTCCGCCCATTATTGAATATCATTTTGCAAAGTTTATCATGGATAATAAAATATAATCAAATCTTCTTTAGATGAGACGGACACGTTGGAGGGAATTGAATTCGGCAGCAAGCGCATTCACCGTCCCTACTTGTCAGGAATGCTGAGTAACTGAGCGAATACTAAACTATATTATTCCTAAGCATCAAAGACTTTCTGCTACTTGCCACGTATAGCTCCAATCTTTTCTCAAAATACGCGAACTAAAACAAAAAATGCTAGCCAGCGTTAGCTTTCCGGATTTTTATGAAATAAAACTTTTGATAATAAAAGATTATTTTGGTTCTTTGCTGAGCCAAGGTCTAGTGTTATCCAAAAGGTAATCTCCCATGTTATTTACCATGCAATCCGGGCAAAGATGAACCAGCATTTTGCTTTCCACGTGCCGCACAATCAAAAGCCTCTGTGAATTGTTACTGCAACAAAAGCATTTACTGGAAATATCCTTTTTGTGAAAACGAAAATTCTGTTCATCTTTGAACTTCATAAGAGTTTTTCCGGTTTGGCCTTCAGCATTTCTGAAAAAATCAGGTTGATTATTCTGAAAGCTTTCACGTCTGATATACATTGACGGGAAATGTCAACGAAAACATGGTGCCGTCCCCTTCCTTTGAGCACACTCCAATACTGCCCTGATGGGATTCCATAATTTTTTTGCAGAACGTCAATCCCAAACCTGAACCTCTTTCTCTTTCGTCCTTACCCTTTACTCTAAAAAATGGTTCAAAAATAAAAGGAATCTTATCCGGCGGGATGCCGCAGCCGGTATCTGCTACTTTTACCGTGATATCGTAATCATCATGTTGAGCGCTGACGGTTATTTTGCCTCCTTCGGGCGTATATTTTGTTGCGTTCCCGATAAGATTTGTGAAAACCCTCACAACGCTTTCCTCTTCCGCCATTACGGCGGGCAATTCTTTCGGGATATCCGTTTCCAGACAAATACCTCTTTTGAGGCAAAGTGGCATCATTTCATCTATGGCTCGTAACATGACGGTAACAAGATTCACGATATTTTTCTTTTGCGCGAAAGTACCCTCTTCAATTCGGCTGATATCAAGCCAGTGTTCAACCATTTCTTCCAAACTTCGAATACGTCTATCGCATTTTTCCATAATTTCTCTAATATCTTCATCAAATTTATCCGAGGATATTTTCTTGAGGGCCTCAAAATATTGTCTGACTACTATAAGCGGAGAACGCATTTCATGACTGACAAAGGTAATAAAATTTTTTTCCATCCTCTCTTTTTCTTCTTTGAGCTTTCTGGCCTCTATTTTAAGTGCGCGGTGCTCCAAGCCTCTTTTCGTCAATACTCGTAATTGGTCGGGGTTAAACGGTTTGGGAAGATAATCATATGCTCCCTTTTGCATGGCTTCTACGGCGGAAACAATAGAAGCATAACCTGTAATCATAATAAGAATAGTATCCGATAAATCCCTCGCAAGTATTTCCATTACTTCCATTCCGGACATATTGGGCATTTTAAGATCCACTAGTGCCATATCCGGCATATGCTTGCGGGCTAGTTTGATGCCCTTCGTGCCTTCTTCGGCTGTAATTACTGCATACCCGCTTTTTTCCAAAACTTGTCTGCAGCCATCACGCAGGGCTTCTTCGTCATCAATAACAAGAATTAAAGGCTTTTTCTCTGTAGAAAACATGTTATCTATTGCCGATCTCTTGATCCACAAATTGAAGAAGGTCGTCAGCCTTAATAGGTTTATGCAATACTTTGTTAACTTTAGGAAATTCCGGAGGCGGTTCAAATGAATTGTAAGGACCTTGAAGATCGACAGCGCTCAACATGAAAAGAGGGGTATCTTTACCTTTATCAGTTGCGCGTATTTTGTTCAATACGGAAAATCCCTCGCCCCATGTTTCCATCATCATATCAATAATGGCAAGGTCGGGAGTTATGGATTTCCACATTTCCACGCCCGATTTTCCATCTTCCGCCAAAAATACTTCATATCCAGCTTTCTCCAATATAAGCTTGGTGGCAAATGAAAAATCTTTATCATCATCGATAAGGAGTATTTTCTTCTTAATCTTCATGATTTATTACCTCCATAATCTTTTTTTGTTATAGCAGCAAAGATGATGCCAGATTATATGCTATTGATTTGTTTATGGATATTTAAGGGGATGATCGGCCAAACTGATTTAGGGGGCAAAACACCCCCTTTTGCTAGTTCTCTGTTTTTATATTGTAGTTGCGCATTTTTATGCGCAGGGTTTTTCTGTTGATACCAAGAAATTTTGCCGTTTTGTTAATCTGGTAATGAAAATGCTGGAGAGCTTTCTTTATATGCTCCTTTTCGACATCAACCAGCGTTATTGTTCCCGACGAAGAATCCACCACAGGTGCTTTAGCTCCATCTCCCTGACCGTAGTATAAAATGTCGGACAAATTAACCGTGTCATGATCAATCATGACGCATAATCTTTCGATGGTATTTTTAAGTTCCCTGATATTGCCCGGCCATTTATATGCTATAAGTGATTTTTTTGCTTCGTCAGATAGATACCGGACCTTGCTTTTATGTTTTTTTCGATAGTACTCTAGATAATGATTAGCAATAGGAACGATGTCGGCTTTATGTTCCGTCAGCGGCTTTATATTAATGAGCACGACGGAAAGGCGGTAAAAAAGATCCTCTCTAAATCTGCCTGCGGCAATTTCAGCACATAAATCCTTGTTGGTAGCCGCTATTAGCCGGACATCCACCTTCTCCGGTGTTGATTTGCCGACACGTGGTACTTCCTGTTCCTGGATAACGCGCAATAACTTCGCCTGCGTATTGAGACTGATATTGGAAATTTCATCTAGAAATAATGCGCCTTTGTCAGCCATCTGAAAACGGCCGTCGCGGGATTCCGTTGCGCCGCTGAACGCGCCTTTAACATGGCCGAAAAGTTCACTTTCCATAAGATTTTCGGCCAGCGAAGAACAATCAACGGGAACAAAAAGCTTATCCGCCCTTTGGCTTAACTGATGAATAGTGCGCGCGACCAGTTCCTTCCCCGTGCCGCTTAATCCCGTGATGAGCACAGTGCTGTCTGTCTGTGCGACACGTTTAATAGAATCTTTAAGCTCCTTCATATAGTCGCTGACGCCGATAAGAGTAATGATATCTTTGTCTAAGTCGCGGCTCTCATATCCTTTAAGCGCGTTACCGACCGCGTCTTTCAATTGATCCGCGGAAAAAGGCTTGGTAAGAAAATTGGCGGCGCCATGGCGCATGACCTCAACGGCCATAGGTATTGTAGCGTAACCGGTAATAACAATGACTTTTGCGGAAACATAATTTTCTTTCTTCAGCTTTTTCAGAATGTCTATCCCATTCATTTTAGGCATTCTTACATCAAGTAAGATCAGGTTATAATTATCTGTAAGAGCCATTTTCAGGCCTTCCAGAGCCTTACCGGTACCATCCACCTGATAACCTATGCGGGAAAGAATCTGCCGGCATGCGTCGCGGATAGATTCTTCGTCTTCTATGATAAGTATTTTACCACTCATTTTTACCTATATTCTTACGTTGCTTTTCAAACGAGCCTATCATTAATAACCGCATTCAGGCTGCTATGTGATGAAGAATGGAAAGAATATTTATGCTATTTCATATGATTGTGCAAGCGAAAGGTTGGATACGCCAAAAAAATCGCAATGGGGTAATACGAACCTAAAAAGGGGTAATATTCCCCTTTAATGATCATCTACATTTCACTTAATAGCTTTAAATATATAATAAAACCATATGGCATTAGTATTGCTATACAATTATTCAACATGATCAGCAATCGGCCGGAAGCGCTCTATAAGTACCGGAAAAACGAGGAGGAAAAGAGATGTGGGATGCTATTAACGTCAGAGAAGCATGTGCGGAACCTGCTATTAAGCAGTTTCTGCCGCCTTGCCAGAAACAATGTCCTGTCAATGAGGACATCCAACGTACAAACGTACTTATCTCATTACTGCCGGAAGATCCGGCGCAGGCAAAAGAAGGATTGATACAAATAGGAGATTATCTTTTCGAGAATAACCCCCTTTTCCCGATTTGCGGCTATGTATGCGGTGTTTGTGAGATGGGCTGTAATTATCAAAGCAAGGGAGGATCCATCAGACGCCGGCTGCTGAAAAGGTTTGTATCCGATTTTTACCTCAATCACCTGGATAAAAAAAAGGAATACGATGTTGTCAAGGACAAAGAAAACGTGGCAGTGATCGGCGGCGGTCCGGGCGGTTTGATGTGCGCCTTTCATCTAAGCAAAAAGGGCTACAGGGTTACTATCTTCGAGGCAACGAACAGATTGGGAGGAGCTCTTTGGCTCATCCCTCACTATCGTCTACCAAAGCTTATTCTCCAGAGAGTCATCGAAAACATTCTGAGAATTGCCGGCATTGAAGTAAAATACAACTCTAAAATCGGCGAAGGAAAACTGACTCTCGAGAAACTCAGGAAGGAAGGATACAAAGCGGCGTTTATTGCCAAAGGCACGCCCGCACCAAGGGTGCTTATATTTGGCCTGGAGCTTGTGGAAAATCAGGATCTGGAAGGTATCGTTTATGGACAGACATTTCTATATGAAGTGAGCCGCGGAATCCTGGTGAAAGATTACCTTGGAGGTAAAAAAGTCATCGTCATCGGCGGCGGCAACGTTGCCTTCGATGTGGCACGATCAGCCAGGAGACTCGGAGGCGATGTTACTGTAGTTGCCCTCGAACGCGAAGACAAGAAATCCAAGGACGGCATTCCTGCCGATCACGAGGAAATCCAGGGCGCGTGGGAAGAAGGCATCAGAATCATTTATTCCCGCGGGGTAAACAAGATATTGGGTAAAGAAGGACAGTTTACCGGCATTGTATCACCTAAATGCACCAGTGTATTCAACGAAAAGGGCAGATTCAATCCCGTTTTCGACATCAGTGATACGGTTACCCTGCATGGCGATATACTTATCATTACCGTGGGGCAAATACCCGACATGGATTTTCTCAAGAAAGAAGGTCTTCTGAATGAATATAACCGACTGGCCGTCGATCCGCTTACTCTCCAGAGTAATAACAAGGATTGGGTCTTTATCGGCGGCGATGTCAGAAGAGTCGGCGCTATGGTAGATGCCATGCGGGAGGGTCAGGAAGCGGCCGAATCCATCGAGCGATACCTCAAGGGTATAGACATCAAGGCAGGCAGAAAGAAGGAATACGAAGGATCCGATATTCCCCAATTGAAGGATGCAAATTATAAACATGAAACCGATGTCATATGGCTTCCTCCGGATAAACGGATACACTTCCAGATGTTTGAGAAGGGGTTCACTCTAAAGGAGGCAATCGAGGAAGCCCGGCGCTGTCTGTGCTGTGGTCCATGCGTTTCGTGCAAGGCATGTGTATCCATAGGCATCCAGGAGGATTTGCCTTCGGTCACGGTTCATGAAAATATCTGCAGCGGCTGCGGGATATGTGTTTCCTCCTGCCATTACGGGGCTGCCCAACTCAAGGAAGTAAATGGCCATCTGGTCTCTTCAACGGATGCATTAAAATGCAAAGGTTGCGGAATGTGCGTATCTGCATGCCCGTCCGGAGCCAGAAAATTAATCGGTTCTTTCATTGAAGAACGCGTTTTGGAAGTCTGTACGTCAATTTAAAGCGATATAATTTGCATAAGGAGGAAACGATATGACGGAATTCACCCCCAAACTGGTATGCTTCTCCTGTAAGTTCGGGTGGGGTTATCTGAACACAAACGGCTATAAGAAACAATTTAAAAATCTTATTCCGATAACGTGCAGCGGCACGGTGGATACAACACATATCATCGATGCCTTCAAGGAAGGAGCGGACGGAGTGCTTGTTCTGGGATGTCCCGACAGGGAATGCCATTTTCAGACTGGAAATTATCAGGCAAGGAAGCGGATTATGATGTTACGCAAAGTCCTTAAGGAATTCGGTATCGATCCCTTACGTCTTAAGATTGCATTAAATATAGACCCGGAAGGCGCCCAGATCCCTGTCGTTATTGACGCAATGAAAAAGGAAATTACGAATCTGGGGCCGCTACGGCCTGTGGTTTAATAAAGTTTCAAAGTTAGATTGGAGGATATTATGGCAGAAAAACCAAAAGTGGCAATTTACTGGCTGACGGCCTGCGGCGGTTGCGACGAAGCAATTGTGGATCTGAACGAAGCGATCCTTTTGGTTGCCGACGCGGTTGATATCGTACTCTGGCCGGTCGCTATGGACTTCAAATATGAAAGCATCAGGAAGATGAAAAAGGGCGAAATAACGCTGTCCATCCTGCACGGGGCTGTACGAAATTCAGAACAGGAAGAAATGGCCAAGTTGCTTAGAGGAAAATCGCAGCTTGTGCTCGCCTTTGGCGCCTGTGCCTGTTTTGGAGGCACCGCGGGACTGGCAAATTTCCGGTCAAAAGAAGACATTTTCGACTGGGTCTATAGAGACGCACCGACAGTAGTAAATCCCAATAATAACCGGCCACAGACCGTATTCTCAGTCAACGGAAACAATCTGACATTGCCGGAATTCTATGACCGGGTCTATTCTTTGCGCGATATCATCGATGTGGACTACTACCTGCCTGGATGCCCGCCCCCTCCGGACCTTATCGCCAACGCAGTGTTTGCCGTCCTTGAGGGCAAGTTGCCCCCCAGGGGCGCCACTCTTGCACCAAGCAAGCCTTTGTGCGACGCCTGCCCTCGGAATCAAACCAAACCGCAAAAGATAGAAATCTCGGAATTTAAAAGGATACACGAAGTTGAAGCAAAAGATGATCTGTGTTTTCTGGCGCAGGGAATTATCTGTTTGGGACCGGCGATCCGTTCAGGCTGCGGCGAAACTTGCCTCAGGACAAATGTTCCTTGCCGGGGCTGCTTCGGTCCAGTTGATGGGGTGGATGATGCCGGTACAAAATTTATCTCTGGGCTTGCTGCGCTCATCGGTGCGGAAACTGAAGAAGATGCGCAGAAAACCATCGACGGAATTGCTGATCTGGCGGGTTACTGCTACCGCTTCAACCTCCCTTCTGCTTCGCTAAAATATAAAAATAAGGAGAAATAAACATGTCTCGAAAAATCACTATAGATCCCATTACCAGGTTGGAAGGGCATGGAAAAATAGAAATTATTCTCGATGAGGAAGGCAATGTTAAGGATACCTTCTGGCAGGTTGCCGAACTGCGCGGTTTTGAGCGCTTCTGCATCGGCAGACCCGCGGAAGAGATGACGAGAATTGTACCGAATATATGCGGGGTATGCCCTTCCGCGCACCATATGGCCGCCACAAAGGCCCTCGACGACCTCTACAGTGTGGAACCCACGCCTGCCGCACGGCTGATCAGGGAATTAGAATTTAATGCCTTCTATATTGAGGACCATTATATCCACTTTTTCTTCCTGGCCGCCCCCGACTTTGTAGTCGGTCCGGACGCCGATCCAAAAGAGCGGAATATCCTTGGCGTCATCGGCAAAGTAGGAAAGGAAATAGGGCTGAAGGTCATTGAGGTCAGAAAGAGAAATCGGGATATAATCCGGCATATTTTCACCAAGGCGCCGCACCCGGAAGGCGGGCTCCCCGGCGGCGTACCGCGGGGATTTACCGAGAAAGACCGCGAATGGGTGAAAGATACCGCCGTATTCTCTCTCGATTTCGCCAAGTTCGCCATACAGCTCTTCAAGGATGTCGTGCTGGCAAATAAGTATTACGTGGATCTGATCCTCAATGATGCCTACAAACTGAAGACTTACTACATGTCCCTGGTGGATGAGAACAACCGGGTTACGTTTTACGACGGGACGGTCAAAGTCATCGATCCGGAAGGCAAAGAATACGTGAGATTCGCCCCCCGGGACTACGACCAGCATATCGGCGAATGGGTGGAGCCGTGGACCTACATCAAGCTTAATCATTTAAGGCAGCTTGGCTGGCAGGGACTGAAGGAAGGCGACGGCACATCTCTTTATCGTGTCGCTCCGCTTGCCAGACTGAATGTAGCTGATGGCATGCAAACCCCACTGGCACAGAAAGAGACGGAAATTATGTTTGATACCCTCGGAGGAAAACCCGCTCATAATACACTTGCCTACCACTGGGCGCGCCTCATCTGCGCGCTGCAGGCCGCAGAAAACAATGTGGCCATAGCAGATGATCCCCGGCTTACCAGCAAAGACATCCGCAACATGAATCTCAAACTGAGGAACAAAGGTGTCGGTTGTGTGGAAGCTCCCCGCGGAACTCTCTTTCATCACTACGAAACCGACGATAATGGCATCCTCACGAAGGTCAACCTCATCGTGGCCACGCAGAACAACGCCGCACCTATATGCCTGTCGATAAAGAAGGCCGCTCAGGAATTCGTCCATGGCCCGGACGTGAAAGAGGGTTTTCTGAATATGGTGGAAATGGCCTTCAGGGCATACGATCCTTGCCTCTCCTGCGCCACTCATTCTCTACCGGGAACAATGCACATTGACGCGCGTATCAGGAATCATGAAGGCAAAGTAATCAGGGAAATCCGTCGCTAAGAAGAACTTTATGAAAACACTTATCCTTGGCATGGGTAACCCCATCCTGTCGGACGACGGTGTGGGGTTGTTGGCAGCAGAAAAGCTCCTGCACAGAATCCCTGGGACGGATGTAGCGTCAAGCGCCATGATTGGCCTTTCCCTCTTCGATCTGATTATCGGTTATGACACGCTCTTTATCATTGATGCCATGACCACGCGGGAGGGGAAAATGGGGGAATTGAAAAAGATCGGTGAAGACGACAGGCACGGCACGCTCCATCTCTTCTCTTCCCACGGTCTAAATATCTTTGAATTGATGGAACTCGGCGTTCGCTGCGGTTTTTGTATGCCCCGACTTGCGGCAGTTTACGGGATTGAAATAGGCAACGAATTATCCTTCGGTGAAGCACTTTCACTCGCACTAAATGAGAAACTTCCCGCCATAGTCGAAAAAATCATCGACGACATAAACGGCGTCCTCTACCATTGAAAACGAATCAAAATGCCAAACTGCATTAGTTTTTGTCGTTACGAATAGGATGTAGTGATTGGCAAGCATGTAATGTAAGTATGCGGTAGAAACATGCGCTTATGAAATGATGCTTATTGTTTTACGATCTTGCTTTACAAAACGGTGATATCTTTTTAGGCCATTGTTTCTTATATTGCTTTGTTTACTTTTAACGTTCGGGAGATAAACTGACCAAGGCATCATTATAAGCTTTAGCCATCTGTTCATCGAGTTTGGAGAGTTCCGAATTGGAGCAGACAGCTTTCTCCAGCCAAGTTGCTGCCTCTTTACAATCAATACTCGCAGCAAATGCTGTTGTGGAAAGCAGTAATAAAAGAATAGTTGTTGTATGCAATTCTTCCCAGCAAAGACGCCTGATAAATGCCGAACTATTTATTCTACTCGAACTAACAGCTAAAGTCATAACTGCGCCCGATTAGATAATATTTGAATATATGTAGGATGCTTTTTAAAAAGATAATATTTATTTTCTCAAGAATGTAAAGAAATATATACTCTCTTTCAAACAGTAATCCTTAATTCGGACGACAATCAAATACCGTGGATTAGTAGGTGTAACAAATGATCAGACTTTTCTTTCCGCATTTACTTTCTCTTAGCTTTTAGATGATCTGGATTATCCTGCAAGTGAGATTTGGAATTTCATAAAAACATGTTTTCCCGCAGGTAAAATATTTGAAAGTCTATCATTGAATTAATTATTTTATTGACATGATCAATAAGTTATGTATAAATAATTTATAGAATGAATGTTCATTCATAGGCTGAATTATGAAAAAATCCAATAAACGTGATGATATACTTCAAGCCGCTTTGGAAATAATCTCGGAGCGCGGATTTCATGGAGCCCCGATGTCCGTGATTGCGGAAAAAGCCGGCGTGGGAGCGGGAACGATCTATTGCTATTTCCAGAGCAAGGACGAGCTCATTATCGAAATAAACCGGATGCTGGAAGAAAAAATGTTGTCCGCTATTGAGAAAAATTATCCTTTTAATAAGGACATTAAGAAAAAATTTTTTTATCTTTACAAGACAGTTTTCATGTATTTTATGAACCATCCTGTCCATTTTCGTTTCCTCGAGCAATACTTCTATTCGCCTTACGGAGTGTCAGTACACAAAGAAAGGGTTGTTGGAACTACCGGGGAGCCTAATATATTCCAGAAACTTGTAAAACAGGGAATTGAACAGAAGGTTATAAAAGATATGCCTCTTTTCATGCATTTTGCCATAGCTTACGGTCCCATAATTATATTGACTCGAAACCATGTTCTAGGCCTCGTCGAACTTGACAATGTTCAGATCAAACAGACAATCGAAGCTGTCTGGGATGCTATTAAGAAGTAATTATCAGACGATATTGTGAAACGATAAATAATTGAGAGTATTTGTTATTTGGGGAGGCAACAGATATGGCCGAAGCAGTCAACAACAGGTTCAACAGAAAAAATTTAATTATTTTTTTTACTTTATTAGTTTTGGTCTTTGCAGCGGCATGGTTTACTTACTCCTGGTATATGCGCACTTATATCAGCACTGATGACGCCTATATCACAGGACGTATTCATATAGTTGCCCCCAAAATAGCAGGTACGGTCGCTTCCGTATATGTGAATGACAATCAGTATGTAAAAGCCGGAGATCTTCTATTGGAAATTAAGCCGGAGGATTATGAAGTGCGGGTGGCGCAAGCATCGACGACTTTGGATGCGGAAAAGTCAATGCAGAGCGAGGCGGAACACCAGATTGAACTGACTCAGAAAGAATATGCGGAAGCAAAGTTTAAGGTCGCATCGGCGTCCGCCAATATAGAAATTGAGAAAGTGAATATGAAAAAGGCGGAGCTTGACTTCAAGCGGGCGGAAAGATTGTTGAAGACACAGGCAATTTCTCAAGAGTACTATGATCAGGCAAAGACAATTTATGATACGTATGTTGCAAGGCTGAAAACTGCGGAAGAAGGGTTAAATCAGGCTATCGCGAACACTGAGGTGAAAAACGCGTCGGTGAAGAAAGCAATATCGTCCCTGTCTGCCAAATCTTCTTTGGTCAAGCAGAAAGAAGCTATGTTACAGGAGGCAAAATTAAATTTTAATTATACCAAAATTTATTCTCCCGCTGACGGTTATATTACCAAAAAGTCTGTCGAAGTGGGCGACCAACTCAGGCCCGGTCAGCCCGTTATGACCGTTGTTCCCCTGCACGATCTATGGATCATAGCTAATTACAAAGAGACGCAGCTCACGCGAGTAAAGGCAGGCCAAAAGGTCCGTATTAAGGTAGATACATATCCGGGGAGAATTTACAAAGGCCGGGTGGACAGCATCATGGCCGGCACGGGTTCTGTTCTTTCGATGTTCCCGCCGGAGAATGCGACGGGCAGCTTTGTCAAAGTCGTACAACGTATTCCGGTAAAGATCGTTTTAAGTGATATGCCCGATCAGAAGTATCCACTCCGGGCGGGAATGTCCGTCGTTCCGACCATAATTATAGAATAAGCCGGTATCATAAAGGAGCCTGTTGTGGTTAAATGGCTGATTACCCTGACGGTCATGCTGCCAACTTTTATAGAGATCATGGATACATCGGTCGTCAATGTCACCCTTGATCACATTCGGGGCACCATGTCGGCAGGGATCGATGAATCTGCATGGGCTATCACCTCATATATCACGGCCAATGCCATCGTTATGCCGATGAGCGACTGGTTAAGTCGCTTGTTTGGCCGTAAGCGGTATCTGATGTTTTCAGTCGCACTGTTCACCACAAGCTCATTGTTGTGTGGACTGTCATGGAGCTTAAACTCATTAATATTCTTTCGTGTCCTACAAGGGGTAGGCGGAGGGGCGCTCGTGCCTCTGTCACAGGCTATCCTGTTTGAAACATTCTCGGAACAGGAACGAGGCAAAGCCATGGGGGTCTTTGGCGTCGGGGCAACGGTTGCACCATCGATAGGACTTCCGTTGGGCGGATGGATCGCGGATAACTGGACATGGCGCTGGATATTTTACATCAACCTGCCTATCGGCATCATTTCCATTCTCATGATCCTTGCGTATATCAGAGATCCGCACTATATGAAAATTGAAAAACCGAAAATAGACATCATGGGAATATCCCTCTTAGTCATTGGTCTGGCGGCCCTGCAGATTGTTCTGGACAGGGGACAGCGTGAAGACTGGTTCGCCTCTGATTTTATACTCATTTTGAGCATTGTCTGTGTTGTGTCGCTGGTTCTTCTGGTTGTCAGGGAGATTTCCATCAATAATCCTATCATTGATTTGAGGGTATTCAAAAACGTTTCTTTCAGTTCAGGCACCATTGTTACCTTCGTAACCTTTTTTTCGATGATGTCTTTGTTCGTACTCACGCCGGTGTATGTCCAGAATCTGTTGGGGTATACCGCTACTCTTGCCGGAATGGTTATGATGCCGCAGGGCTTAATCATGATGCTATCCCTGGGTACCGCTGGAGCGCTGAGTTCAAAAGTAAATCCAAAATTTCTTCTTGTTTTTGGACTTTTTGTCTTCGCCTACTCAGCAAGCAAAATGGCCGGATTTAACACGACAACTGATTTTCAGACAGTCGTGTTCGCCATGTGCTCTCTAGGCATTGGTGCAGGATTTGTTTTTGTGCCTCTATCAATCCTCTGCTTTACAGGCATTGGCAATGACAAGATGGGCAATGCTACTGCTTTATGGAACCTATTAAGAAACATCGGGGGTAGTATAGGAATTGCCGTCATCATGACACTCCTGTCCCGTGGGGCACAGATTCACCAACAGTACCTTGTGGATCATATGACACTACTGGATAAGGGATATAGCCTGATGCTGGAGCGGGTTAAACCGTTGCTCGAGTTGAGGGGTTACGCAGGAAATGCTGAAGGCACCATTTATGCGGAACTCGTCCGGCAGGCCATGATGTTTTCATTCATTGACGTATATTATCTATTGATGATTATGATGCTTGCTGTGATACCCTTGGTCATCTTCATGAAGAACGGCAAAGCAAATAAACAGACGCCTTCTGTCCATTGATGACAGCGTAAAACTATTGGCGCATTTGCTGATTGAAATCAGGCATTATTTTAAAGAATGACATTTATAATTTTTTAAAATGCGGAAACCTCTATGTATTCAAGATAGCCGGTTGCCTTCTCTCCAGTATTATCTGCGTCGCTCATTACAGCGATGCTGGCCTCTGCCGGCGGTTCAGTCCCGAAGGCCTGACGATAATCTTCAAGAGCATTTGCCCTTTCCTCAATCCAGATGCCCGCACGTTCAGATCCTTTCTGCATAAGGATCATCTGAGTCTTTCCTGAATAAGGGTTAGGCAAAATACGGTCGGGATATTTTTTATTCGCCCAGATGTAGTCGATGCTGCTGTGGGGCGGGTACTCTCCGTAAACCAGCTTCAGAACATTATACTGTGCCCGCTCGAAAATGCCTGCCTTATCCGGATTATATTTAAACACTACATAGATACGTAACGGATAATCGTCACCGGATTTCTTTTTTTCATCACCCGCCTGATAGACATTGGATATTTTCCACTTCCATTTAATGATCGGTGTTTTATAAATATTGAAGCTTCTTTTATATATAATACCGGAAGCGGAATTGTCCGCCTGGGCGACGAGAAAGCTTTTTCCCCCTTCTTTTTGGATGCTGTAAGTGGAATGGCGCGGTATCTTGGGAAATGTGAACGGCTTCCAGTTGTCCAGTGAATTGAATTCCTCACGAAAACCTTGCTCGCTCATCTGGGCACAAAGAGGGGAAACAATTAAGTTTATGCTCGCTGCTAAAATTATCAAAGATTTTTTTATCATTATTACACCTTAATATCTCACTTTCTTACATACGATGCTTTTATTTATAATAATACTTTATAAGATGCCGTGCAGGCATACCAAAGAGATAAAGAACCTGGATAATCCAGTTTCTTATGATGGTGTAGAATACACCATCGGTTTCCCACTTTCGCGAGGATGTTGTCACTGTCTCAGGCAGGATGATTATGCGCCCGCCTTGACGCTTCACGCGCCTCATCAGTTCCACGTCTTCCATCAGGGGAATCCTGGCATAGCCGCCGATATTTTCAAAATATTGCCGCAGCATAAAGATCGCCTGGTCTCCGTAAGGCACTCGAGTCAGGCGGTGCTTCCATGAGGCGGCTCGGCCGATAGCCCTGAATATCCATCGGTGGTTTTGTATTTTTAAATCAAAAGCGCCGCCTATAAAATTGCTGTTAGAAAGGGCTTTAATAATTTTCGGAAATGCTTTTGGAGGCAGGAGCGTGTCGGCATGCAAAAAAAGAAGGATATCTCCACAAGCCCTGGCGGCGCCTGCATTCATCTGAAGCGCTCTGCCTCTGGGTGCGGTCAGGGTTAAAACACTGGAATCATTAATATGCGCAATAGTGCTGCCCGATGAATCACCATCCACGACAATCGTTTCATATGCTACATCATCGGAGACTGGTTTTATAGAATCAAGTATTTCGTTGATGGTGTCGCCTTCATGGAGAACAGGGATAATTACTGATATTTTCATGCCGCTAGTCTCCCGCCGTTGTCGCCCCCTGGCACGATGAACCGGAACCGGCAACGCAACCGTAGCAGTGATTATTGATCACGATCTTGCGATTTTTGAGTTTATCCATATCAAAATTCATTATGTTCTTTGGTGCGCCGTTATTGACGGTGAGACCGAGCATCTGATTAAAGTCGCAATCATAGAGCGATCCGTCCCATCCCACGGAAAGCATAGTCAGGCACATCACGTTTTTAACTGCGGCAGGATTGAATGAATGACAAAGCGCGGATATATAATCTTCAAAATTTCCGGATTCGATGAGATAATCAAGATAGCGTCCAACAGGAAGATTAGTGAGGCAGAAAAGTTGATTGAAATGAACTCCCTGCTCAGCCCCAAGACGCTCGCGGTACTCGTGTTCCAGAGCCGCCTGTGAGCCTGGAAGATAGGCGCCCACAGGGTTGTGGACGATATCAATACGTAGGCCGCTGTCTTTCATGCCATAGCCGTGCGAATTGAGTTTGCGCAGAGCCTTAATAACCTTGCCAAAAACGCCCGCACCGCGCTGACGGTCTGACTTTGTTTCCAGATAATCCGGCAGGGAAGTCACAATCTCGACTTTGTTTTGCGTGAAAACATCCATGAAATGACGATAGGTTTCTTCGAGAAGCAGTGTAAGATTGGAACGTACTATCAAGCGCCGGTTAAGCCTGGCTGCTTCTCCTATGAACCACTCGAGATGTGGGTTCATTTCCGGAGAGCCACCGGTAATATCAATAGTTAAGATTGGAAATGAGGAAAGAATCTCAAGGCAATTTTCCAGAACCAGTCTGGACATAATCTCCGTCCTCTCTGGTCCGGCATCGACATGACAGTGGCGGCAGGATAGATTACAGCGCCGTCCCGTGTTAATCTGTAAAATTTCTATTCCCTTCGCGTATAGCGGAAACATGTTTATCTCGCGGATCTTTTTCGCTAGAGAAGGGATATCGCCAAGCCAGCCTATGGTGCGAAGTTGTTCGCAGGCATCCATTACATTTCCTTTTTCTTGATGATTTTTCGCATCTGAGTGGAATGCGCCAGAGTCACGCCTGCCATCATAGCTGCGCCTGTATGGGCGGCTTCCATCATTTCCTCGCTGGAAATTCCGAGGGAAAGGCACTTTGTTGTGTAGGCGTCAATACAATATGGACAGTTCTGTGTGATAGCCACGGTAAGAGCGATGAGCGATTTCTCCCGTTCGGTGAGTTTGCCGGCACCGGTGGCGGCGCCGTAATATTCAAAAAATTTATTCCCTTCTTTCTGCGCCCATTCGGTAATATTGGGAAAATCCGCAAGATCTTTTGGTTCATAATAACTCATAAAAACCTCCTTAAATTCTTATAAGCACCGCTTATAAGAAATAATATATGACCAGAGAAGCGTTACTATAGGAATATTAGATTTTGAGCCGTTCGTCCAGCCGTTTGCGCAGGTCTTCGACCCTTTTTCTGTTAACACCCATGTCTGAATATCCCACGCGTGAAGCAGATCGCACATGGATTTGTTTATTTGTGTCATCAAACAAGAATTCTACATCATCGACAAATCGCATTAGGCGCGAGGTAAAGGTCACGTGTACGTACCGGTCATTGTCAGCGATGATTTTTGTTCGCGGTAAAGAAGATATAATCGATAGGAGCGCCTCTTTTGCTTCGCTATAAGACCCTTTATACGAAAAAGGATCGACAATGTGGCCTTTCTTAACGGTTTGCGAGGAAACGCAGTTTGGCGAATCAGGACACTCGGATAATTTACCGTCACGAAGGCCTGCATAGCCGGTAACCCTTATTGAACATCCTGTAAAAAAAACAAGAAATGCTGCTGAAAGCACAAGTTCAATTTTCATAAAATATCTCCTTTGATGTTGTTGTTCTTATTGCCTGACAGTTTCTTTCTGGCCCAATATGCAAGAAGAGCCAAGACAATTGCGACGAGCAAAAGTACTGAAACCAGCAGCCAGGGAATCTTACCTTCCGATATTCCACTTAGAACAGTATCAGTACCCACCACATATAAAATTGTTCCGGGCAGCATGCATAGCCATGACCAGAAGACATATGTTCGGAGAGGCACACCGGTAAGGCCGAAGCCATAATTGAGAACATTAAATGGGAAAATGGGTATGAGACGTGTTATTGCCACAAATATTGCTCCATGTTCTTCTGCCATTCGATCCAGTTTGAGGAATTTCTCGTTTTGCGAGAATTTGCGTAAAATAAAGTCCCGTGCCAGATAACGGGATATCAGAAAACTGATGCTTGCTCCAATTGTGGAAGCGATACTTACCAGCACTACTCCCCAAACCGAGCCGAAAAGGGTGGCGCCAGCAATCGTTATCGCTGATCCTGGTAATGCCAGAATGACAGCCAGTATATAGATTAGAACAAAAACCAGCGGACCCCAGAAACCGAGTCCATTGATCCATTCACGCACATCTGTTAATTTATTTGCCGCTCCGGAAAATTTCAATATGATAATGACAACCAACAAAAGTATCAGAAATAACAGTGGTCGCAATAACTTAGCGTTTTTAAAATAGTTTACAGGCATATAATTTCCCCCGTAAAATTTCGGTGAAACAATTGAGTCAAAACAATAATCAAAATGTTGTTAATGCCGAGTTGCATTCAAAAGATAACGAGGCGGCAGGAGGAGGCTCCACAGGCGTATTGTACATACGTTGAGGAAGCCGACGACGATGCCAACAAAGTTAGCTGAAGAATGCGACTCGGCATAAGGAATACTTGACCTTGCTCTGAGTGTCAAGTGATTAACTTTACCTTACAGTTCAGTTTTTTCATTGATTCGTTCAGTTTTATATGTTCCATTTTACTTGACAATTGGCAGATCATCATTATTCTTTTAATGAGGGCGTTATTAAGGAGGCAAATAATGAAAAAAATATTAATGTATATAGTAGCATTAAGCTTTGCGTTAGGTTGCCAAAACGGTAACACCGAGCAGAGGGAGGGAAAATCAAAAATGATGGAAGCAAATGCAATAGCATCTGAAAATATCGCCACACTGGCAGCAGGTTGCTTTTGGTGCGCGGAATCAGATTTTGAAAAGGTTCCCGGTGTAATAAAAGTAGTATCAGGTTATGCTGGGGGAAAAGGGGAAAACCCTACTTATGAATCATATGCTAGAATGGGTTATATTGAAGCAGTGCAGGTTTATTATGACCCCCAAAAAATTACCTACGAACAACTTTTAAATTACTTTTGGCACCATATTGATCCTACGGATGGAGGCGGACAGTTTGTCAACCGCGGTCCTCAATACCGCAGTGCCATATTTTATCAGGATGAAGAGCAGAGGCAGATTGCCGAAAAATCAAAACAAGCGCTGGAAAAATCAGGCAAACTCGGGAAACCTATTGCCACGGATTTAATTAAATTTACTAAATTTTATCCTGCGGAGGAATATCATCAGAATTATCATACTAAAAATCCTGTGCGTTATAATTATTACCGTCATGGGTCTGGCCGTGATCAAACCGTGAAAAAATTATGGGGAAATGAGACAGGCCTGGAATCTTCCGATCAGGGAAAATTCAATAAACCAGACGATGCGATTTTGAAGAAGAAGCTTTCCAAAATTCAATATGAAGTAACTCAAAAAAACGGCACTGAAGAGGCGTTTCATAATGAGTATTGGAATAACAAGAGAGAGGGCATCTATGTGGATATTGTTTCCGGTGAACCGATTTTCAGTTCGTTAGATAAATTCGATTCCGGCACCGGCTGGCCAAGCTTCACCAAACCGCTGGAACCGGGAAACATAGTCGAGAAAGAAGATCGGGGCCTATTTACCACTCGCACGGAAGTAAGAAGCAAAAAAGGCTAATGATCATTTAGGGCATGTTTTCCCTGATGGTCCGCCGCCGACAGGTTTGCGCTATTGCATGAATTCCGCTGCCATGCGGTTTATCCCTAAAGAGGATCTGGAAAAAGAAGGTTATGGAAAGTATTTGAAATTATTTTCATCTAAAAAGTAACGACAAAAAAACTTTTCACTTATGGATGCCGCTACTGCTTTTATTTCGCCTGAAACATTAACACGTCAGAGAGTAAGTGATGCTCGATAGATGCCTGATAGTATTTGTAAAATACCCGCAGCCAGGGCAGGTAAAATCACGGCTGGCAAAGGATTATGATGATGATTTTGCCGTTGATTTGTACATGGCTTTTGTCCTTGATATTTTGGAATGTGCAATGAAGGGCAATTGGCAGTTACAGATATTTTTTTCCCCTCAGGAAAAAGAAACCGAAATAAAAAAAAAGTTCGGTAATGATCATGAATATAGGCCTCAAAGAGGCACTGATCTTGGCGCAAGAATGAAAAACGCTTTTACCGATTGTTTCTCTGAAGGCTTTAAGTCCGTAGTCCTGATCGGCAGTGACTTCCCGGACCTGCCTCGGAAAATAATCGAAGATGCCTTTACTGCACTGGATAGTTCAAGAGATGCAGTGATTGGCCCTGCGGTCGACGGCGGTTATTATATGATCGGATTCAGGTATGATACGTTTCTTCCGGCTATTTTCGAAGGACTAATCTGGAGCTCGCCTCTTGTTTTAGAGGAAACCATCCGAATATTGGAGGCGAAAAATCATACTCCAAAACTCATAGACGAGTGGCATGATATCGATACCGGTAATGATTTGCTGGGATTAATAGATAGAAATAAAAAAACTGAATTTGCAGATTCCCGGACAATAAATTTTCTGAGAGCAAGTAAGTATTTTCGTCAGTAATACCTTATACCAATTCTAAATCAAAGCGCTATTTTTGTTGGCGTCGTTGTCGGCTTCCTCAACGTATGTATAATACGTCTCGTCGCCTTCGCCTAGCCGCCTCAATATCATCTTTGATTTAGAAATGGTATTACTTAGCAGGCATACATGCCCTCCCTTTTAGACTGAAAATAAATTTGAGAATGCTTTTGGTACGATCGCTAAAAATCTTTTCGGCAAATATCTTTCCTGCTACTCGTTTGGATACTTCCGAGATTGTCGGATAAATGTGAACAGCAGCGGCAATAGTCGAAAGCTTGATTCCACCATTTACAGCAATAACCCATTCATGAATCAGCTCACCGGCGTGCGCTCCGATAATCTGGCAACCAAGTAACTTGCCCGCAGGACTCACCAGTAACTTGATCTTACCTTTTGTTATTCCCTCCGCTTGCGCACGGTCATTTTCGGCATACTGTTCTTCCCAGACGCGATATTTAATACCTTTCTCCTTTGCTCTTTTTTCATTGTACCCGATACTGGCAATCTCCGGATCGGTGTATGTGCACCAACCTATTTTGGCATAATCTGCTTTGCGGTGCAGACGCAAAATTGCATTAGTCAGAGCAATGCCTGCTTCATAATCGGCCACATGCGTGAATGGTAACTGGCCGTTGACATCACCACAAGCATAAATATTTTTTATGTTTGTTTTCATATTTGAATCTGTTGGAATACCGCGTGGTGTAAATTTAACACCTGCCGCTTCCAACTTTAAGCCGTCGATATTAGGTTTGCGTCCGGCAGCGACGAGAAGAGCTTCAGCCTTTAAAACACGGGTTTGTCCTTTGCCGGCTTGATCTGCTATGGTTAAATGGAATAAAGAATCATCGTATTGCGCTTTCAAAGCTTTAGTCGCTGTGTATATTGTGATTCCGTCTTCTTTTAGCTGCCGTTGAAGGATATCGGCAATGTCCGGGTCTTCCGGACTGAGAATCTGATTCATAAACTCAACGATTGTAACCTGCGAACCCAGTCGTCCCATGGCCTGCGCCAGTTCCAGACCGATTGGTCCGCCGCCAAGTACTATTAAGCTTGCGGGTAATCTCTTTTGACTAAAAATAGTTTCATTAGTTAAGTAAGGAGTATTGGCAAGACCTTCTACTGGAGGCAGAGCCGGAGATGAGCCGGTGGCAATAATCCAGCTTCTGGCTGATAGATTTTGACCATCAAGATTCACACTGTGATCATCAATAAAGGAAGCCTTACCGAATACGACTTGTGCTCCAAGGTTGCAGAACCTCTCGGGAGAATCATGCTGTTGAATTTTATCGATAACGTTTTTTACGCGGTTCATAACGGCTTCCAGATCAACGGGCGGCAACTGAACTTGAGGCAAGCCGAATTCTGTTGTTCTTTTCAGGAGTGCATAAACACCCGCTGTCCGAATTAAAGTCTTGGAAGGAACGCATCCATAGTGCAGGCAGTCACCTCCAAGCTTTGCCGATTTCTCGATGAGGATTGTTTTGGCGCCAAATTGTGCCGCTCCCGCCGCAGCCGTAAGACCTGCAGCCCCGCCACCGATAATTCCAAGATCGTAATCGTATTTGGACATTATTTTTCTCCTGTAGCTGTGCTCTTATAAATACTTCTTATAATCATCACCGATGCCCCTAGCATCAGCCCTCTTCCGAAACCATTCGAGTTCGTTCTCGGGAACATCGGGAAGATCTTTAACAGCCTTCCTGATCATCTTTATCGCCCCGGCGGGACATGTGGTGGAACACAGGCCGCAGCCGATACAATCGCCGATTACTGCGTACTCATCAACCTCGATTGCGTTAACCTGACAGCGGTCGATACATGTTCCACATGCCGCACAAAGATTCTTGTCCACGACGGCACAATAGTTGGATTTTGCCGCGGCGTTTTTCCTGTCCAGATTGAATTGTCGCAATGGATGACAGCAGCACTTACAACAGTTACAAATATAGAATTGTCCAGACCTCACATTGGACGTCATATGGACAAGACCAGCGTCCTCAACCATCTTCAGTATGCCGTGGGCCTCTTCTCTCGTAAGGGCACGTTCCCCTTTCATGTTGTCAAATACATGTTCCACGGGGGCAAGCGCCAGACATACCTCCATGGGCTTGTCACATTTGTGACCCTCGAGTGCCCTTGCTTTCTTGCAGATACAGTCATGCACACCCCACGATTTGGCTCCATCTATAAGTTTTGCCGCGCTCTCATAAGGCTCAATAACGGAATCATGCGGAATATCAACACCTATGGGGATAACCTTCATCAGCGCCGGAGCATGTCCAAAAAATTCCTGACCGAAAATCTTATCCGTATATTCTTCGAAAAGGTCGACAAACTCCCTGTCGAGCCTATTCAGTTGAAATTCAAATATTCCGAAAACAAACGGAAGAAGCTTGTACAGCGATACTGTTCCCATATGAATTCCAAAGAGCTGCCCCTTGCCAGCCATCTCCGGGAGTTTCTTTTTGAGATATTCCAGGTCAATGCCGGTCCTTTCGGATATCTGTTCTGTGGTTTCGAAATTTAACCTGAGTTTTACAAAAAGACGGGCATCTTCCTCTGTAAACACTTTTTTGAGAATTTTTATTTCCACTCCGTTGTCGGCGGAGGGAAAACCATTGGGAAGGGTGTCGAGAAGTTTTCTCAAATCAAAATAAGCTTGTTCATTCATTTCAGATGTCCTCATAATCAATATTTAGCAATCGACGGCCATTACACTAGTTGCAAGATGAGGGCCGGTAGATACCCTTTTTCAGTTCTTCCGGCCAAGCGCCTTTAAAGTTTCATTGCACCACGATATGATCATTTTCGACCTTTGCATCCCGAAATTCAATGTGAGGTTCCAGTATAAAGCGTCATGAGATTTTTGGGGTGATATTTTCCCTTTGATTTCTCCGTATATTTTCACGAGATTCTCGTTTTTTTCTTTTTGGGAGTTAAGCATTGCAATTACGCTTTCGCGGTTCATGTGTGTCCCGAAAAACAGCTTGAGCAGCATTTCATTTCTTAAGGGAAGTTCCTCCACTGTCTCGCCAAGCCATTTGAGAAATTCCTTTTTACCCCTGGCGGTGAGCGCATATACATTCTTTACCGGGTGGTCGTCAGACTCTTTGACGTGCTTTTTAATCAGTCCTTCCGTTTCCATCCTTTTCAATATTGGATAGATGTGACCGTAATTCTCATTCCAGAAGAATCCAATGCTCCCGTCTACGGTCTTTTTCAGGTCGTAACCTGAGGCCGGTCGGAGGTTAAGCAACCCCAGAAGCGCATATTTTGTTTTATTAGACTTCGCCATTCTTTATGCCCCATTAATATATCAGCCAGATATATATCATCCAGATATATATCTGTCAAACAATATTTTATAAGTATAATGAGTGGTTATTTCTTTCAAAGTTTCAGTAGCGGTCAGTTTTTTGAAGAATTGAGGATTACTATTTAAATATTCATGATGTTATGATTCAGAACAAATTCTGTCTCTACCGTTCTGCTTCGCCCGGTACATGAGCTGGTCTACCCATAGTAAACGCGATCTTGTATGTCAATGAAATTTCGACCACAAAGCATGGAGTTCTGATTGTTTATTACCGATTGTAATCTAGCAAAAAGATAAAAATGTAGAATAATATGTGCATAAATTTGACAAAAAATGTTCAATATTTATTGTTCATGGGGTAGCATACAGGGTGGCACACAAAAAAAGAAGGATTAGCAGAAACTTGCTAACCCATTTATTTTATTGGTAGCGGGGAGTGGATTCGAACCACTGACCTTTGGGTTATGAGCCCAACGAGCTACCAGACTGCTCCACCCCGCGATATGGCCATATTCAAAGACGGTGACTTTACACCATTATCTCCGATATTTGTCAAGGGGTTATTTTGATAACTCAATTCAACTTGGTTGGTCATGGTATTCGTTGACAATGATTCTATATAGAGGAGTCATAAAACCGTTATTCAGTTATGTAACCCATAAAGCGGTAAATAAGTTTAGCCGCTAGGAAATCCGGCGCAATGATGCCGGGAATCGGCGCCAGTTCTACTACGTCAAAGCCGCGAATTTTACAAGACCGCGAAACTAATTTCAGCAAGCGTAAAACATCCCTCCAATAAAGACCGCCTGGTTCCGGTGTACCCGTTGAAGGCATTATGGAAGGATCAAAAACATCTAAATCAATAGTAACAAACACATCGCCGCTTAAGTCTCTGCAAATTATTTCATGCCAGTCTTTCTTTTCTGAAGCGAAATCTGCGCTATAGGATTTAACTTTGCTTTGCGATAAAAATTCCGCTTCTTCCTTGCACATACTTCTTATACCGACCTGAATCAGTGGACATATTTCCGCAATTCTTCTGGCTACGGAGGCATGGCTGTAAGGGCTTTTCTGATAACTTTCCCGTAAATCGGCATGGGCGTCCAATTGCAGCACTTTAAGTTTGGGATATTTTTCTTTAAGAGCCTGCACAGCTCCGAAACTGATGCTGTGTTCTCCACCCAATATTACCGGTATTTTATTTAAAGCGGAACCCTTTGCAATTTTTTTGCGTACGACATTGATCACATTCTTTGGCCCGCGGGCGTCAATGGCAACAGGTAAAGTCGTATGAATTCCTGCCAAGTATGTTTCCTTTTTTAACTCTTCATCGTAGAGTTCCATATTGGTCGAAGCTTCGATGATAGCTGCCGGTCCCCGGCGGCTTCCCGGCTGGTAAGTGGAAGTCAGATCGTACGGAACGGGAACGACTACAAACAAAGCATCACGCAGTGAATGCGCGGGATAAATTCCTCCAAAATTCATAAGTTCAGTCCTCACTAATAATTAATGTTATACCAATTCTAAATCAAAACGCTATTTTTGTTGGCTTTGTTGTCGGCTTCCTCAACGTATAACCTAAAGGTCACGCGTGTACAATACGCTTCGTCGCCTCAGCCCAGCCGCCTCAATATCATCTTTGATTTAGAAATGGTATTAGTAAAACTTTGCATGGTTTCAAAAGTTACGACTGGTAATCCCCGAGAAAAAAATTGTTATCTTCATAATAGACAAACGAGTAATGATTGATCCAGTCGCCCAACGTAATAAAAGTCTTTTTCTTTCCCGCGATAGTATAATTTTGTAAAACCGGCACATGACAATGTCCCAGAATAACGGCATCATAATCTTCCTGAAATTTAGCCAAGGCAAAGGACTGCATTTTTTTAACTAGTGCATCACCGTCTTCCATAGTCATTTCTTTGCTGGCGGTAGAACTGAAGCCGGCCAGCGCCCAGCGGATTGATGCCGGAATAAAGCGCTGAACGTTATAAAAAGCGCAACTGCGCAGCAATTTACGAAACAACATATATTTAATATTTGTTTTATCAGTGGTGTCGCCATGAGCAATCAAAATCCGTGAATCATCCAATCTAACATTCATCATTTCCTCAAATACTTCCATGCCTAAAACATCGCGAAAATATTCTTCCATGAAAAAATCATGGTTTCCCTCGCTCAGATGGATGCGGATACCGGTTTTTTGTAATTCAATTAATTTATTAATGACCGGTATAAATTCCGGATAAATTTTTTCCTTTTGGCAAAACCAAAAGTCAAACAAATCTCCGGCAATAAAGAGATCATCAATATATACTGGGTATGACTCGGTTTTATCAGAATCTAAAAGGTTTTGAACCTTTCCTTCTTTAATATCATTGAAAAAATTTATTAGTTTTCCGCATCGTTCATCGTTAGCTTGCCTTAAATGAGCATCGGAAATGAAAATAGCCCTCATTACTTTAATCCCGTCGATTTAATGCAATATTCTTTAGCAGATACCTAAGGCAAGGTCAATCCTGCGATTTGGAATCCCCCTACTCCAGTTGAGGGAGGAATGCGCTATAATCCGCTTTGCTCAGGGGATAATTTCCAATAGCCTTTGGTTATTGGATAATTCGGCTTACAAATTTCACTACTTTATTTGTTAAGGCTTTTGTCAACCATAATATTTGCCGGGAACTTTCTTTATCAATGTTATTTTCACAATCGCTATGATATAATTATTTTATACGTGAGTGGTTGGGGTCAATTTATTCATCTGGAAACATTACGGCCATGTCGCGAGAAAGGAGATTTCATGGCAACAATACACAAAACCGGTTGTGTTCTTTGCGCCCAGAACTGCGGGCTTTTAGTCGAAGTGGAAAATAACCGCATCGTCAAGGTGAAGCCGGATAAATCCAACGCCAGAAGTGAGGGCTATTTCTGCCGGAAAGGCATGAACATTGCCTATCACCAGCATAATACCGACCGCCTTAAGTATCCTCTCAAGCGTGTCGGAAATAGTTTTGAGCTCATCTCCTGGGATCAGGCCATTGATGAAATCACCGCCAAATTAAAAAGCATTATCAGTGAGCACGGACCGCGCTCCTTTGCTTACATGGGCGGCGGTGGACAGGGCTGCCATTTTGAGGCGGCCTTTGGTGTGCGACTTATGCGGGGGCTTGGCTCCCAGTATCAATATAGCGCATTGGCTCAGGAATTCGCGGGCGCCTTCTGGGTATGCGGCCGAACGCACGGCCGTCAGTATTTGCATGATCAGCCCGATGTGAACCAGACCGATCTCCTGTTGGTGCTGGGCTGGAACGGCATGCAGAGCCACCAGATTCCTCAGGCGCCGAGGCAGCTTCAGCGCCTCTCTAAAGACCCGGACAAACTCCTGATCGTTGTTGATCCCCGTCTTTCGGAAACAGCCAAAATTGCCGACATTCATCTGCCTATCCGCCCCGGTACAGATGCCCTGCTCCTCAAAGCCATGATTGCCATCATCCTGCAAGAGGGTTGGGAAAATAATGTTTACATAAATAATCATACGTCAGGATTGGAACAGGTTATTTCTTTATTCCGGAATTTCGATACCCGCTCGGCCGTGAAAACTTGCCGGCTTGATTTTGATCAGGTGCGTGAGGTCAGCCGTCTTTATGCCACCCGTAAATCATCCCTGCGCTATGATCTGGGCATTTTTATGGGACGACACAGCGGTTTGTCATCTTATCTTATCGTCATTCTTCAGGCCATCTGCGGAAGGCTCTGCGTTACCGGCGGCAATGTTATCAACGGCCACATGATGCCCATTGGTTCCCATACAGATGAAAGAAACCCCAAAGTCTGGCGAACCGTGACCACAAACTCCTTTCCTGTTTGCGGCTGTTTCCCGCCGAATGTTATGCCGGAAGAGATTATGTCCGACAACCCCGAAAGGCTCCGGGCGGTTCTGGTTGCCGGTTCCAACCCGCTTCGTTCCTATGCGGATACTACAGCCTATGAAAACGCCTTTCGCCGTCTTGACCTTCTGGTGACAGCGGAACTGGCCATGACGGAAACGGCAATCCTTTCCCATTACGTGCTGCCTTCCCGGTCAGGCTACGAGTCATGGGACGGAACGTTCTTTCCGCTCACCTATCCGGGCATTTTCTTTCAGATGCGGCGGCCGATTATCGAACCGGAAGGAGAGCCGCTGGAACTGGGCGAGATACATCTGCGGCTGGCTGATAAACTGGGTTTGATTCCTCCGATTCCAGAGGGCCTTTACAAAGCGGCAGAAGGAAACCATGCCGATTTTGCCAAAGCCCTGATGGAATATGCCATGGCCGAACCAAAGGCTTTAAAGAGCATGCCTTTTATTTTAGGAAAAACGCTGGGCAAGGCTATGGGCTCTGTCCATCTGGCAGCGCTCTGGGGTATGTTGCAGGCCGCACCCAAGTCTTTCCATGAAAATGCCGCCAGAGCGGGATTCAAGCCGGGAGAAACGCTGGGTGAGGAAGTCTTTCAGCAGATTATCGATCATCCCGAAGGCATCTGGGTAGGAAAGGTCGATCCGGAAAATAATCTTTTAGAACTTAAGACGGACGACGGGAAAATTGGCCTGAACATCCCGGAACTGATCGATGAACTCAAAAGCGTTGACGCGGCAAATGAAGAAGCGGCGCTGGTCATGGACTCTGAATTTCCGCTGGTGCTCATGGCCGGACGGCACATCTCCACAAACGCCAACACGCTAATGCGCAATCCTGCCTGGAACGAAGGAAAGCGTGCCTGCACATTGGCCATGCATCCAAACGATGCCGTGTCTCTGAAGTTAACCGACGGCCAGCAGGTTCGGGTGATTACAGCGGCTGGTTCCGAAGAGATTGAATTGGAAGTGACGGATACGGCGCATATTGGTCATGTTGTTATTCCGCACGGTTTCGGCCTTGTTTATAATGGCAAGAAATACGGAGCCAACGTAAACCGCCTAACAAAAAACACGCACCGGGACCAGTTCGGTACGCCCATACATCGGTATGTCGCCTGCCGGGTGGAAGCGTTATAATATTTAATACGCTTGAAGGCCTTCGTCTTTGTCATTACCCAGCTCGGAGACTGTGTCGCAATTCAATTCTTGTCATTCCGGACAAGCAAAGCGCGATCCGGAATCCAGTATTTTCAGCAAGTTCTGGATGCCGGTTTTCACCGGCATGACAACTTTTTGGGCAACGCTCCTATTGCGACACAGCCTCTCGACTGGATAATCCAGTTCGGATATTTCCTTGATTCACCCTTCCCCATATAATCACAAGTTTAGCCTTAAATCTGCCCATTATTTTTTTGACATACAACAACATTGGGCTTATACTTTCATTAAATTTTTAGGAATCAAATAAGGAGTAAATATGCGCGTATTTAAAAATGCCGATTTTATTTCCTGTGAAGATGAAAACCGTACCTTCAAATACCTTGTGGAAAAAGACGGGAAAATAATCTTTACCGGCGATCAATTGCCGGAAATTTATTCCCGGGTTGAATCCGTAGACTTAAAAAACTTCTGCGTGGTTCCGGCCTTTGCCGATACTCACATGCACTTTTCCTCCTTTGCCTTCTTCAACTCCGGCCTCGATTGCAGGGACGTGCATGATTTTGCCGAGCTTGATGATCTCATTCGTAAATATATTGCTCTGGGCAAGAAAGAAAAGGTGATTCTCGGTTTTGGTTGTTCCGCTCATACCGTAGCGGAAAAAAGACTCCCCCAAAAAGATGATCTGGACAAGATTACCGACCATCCGCTCATGATCGTAAAATACGACGGCCATGCTTCCGTGGGCAATACCGCGATGATCAAAAGACTCCCCGCGGCTATTCTGACCGATCCGGGATTTGACGCGAAAACAGGCTGGTTTTATCTTAACGCGTTTTACAGAGCGGTCAACAGCATTTCTCAATCCGTATCCTTGCCGGCCCTTTTCAATAATATGATCGCCGGCAGCGATTATCTTGCCCGTAAAGGGATTGCGTTAGTGCATACATCGGAAGGAGTCGGCTTCCCGCTGGATTTAGATGTTGATATAGTAAGATTTGCCAACCGTGGGCTGCCGCAAAAGTTTCATGTTTACTTCCAAACGATGAATATCAAAAAAGCACTGCGCCGTAAAATGCCCTGCATTGGAGGTTGTTTTGCCACTGCCCTTGATGGTTGCTTTGGTTCCGAAGATGCCGCGCTGAAAGAACCTTATTCTAATAATCCCGGAAGTTCAGGCACACTTTTTTACTCGCGGCAGCAGGTAAATGATTTTGTAAAAGCGGCAAATCGCAGTGGTTTGCAGGTCGCCATGCATGTTATTGGCGATGCGGCAATTGAGCAGGCACTGGCAGCTTTTGAATTGGCATTGAATGACTTTCCCCGTAAAGACCACCGGCATATCATGATTCACGCTGATCTGATGAACCTCGAAACAATCGAAAGGGCGGCAAAACTGGGGCTCTGCATTGCCCTGCAAACGCCATTTTTGCATTGGCAGCAGGAACCGATGGAATACTTACAACATATTCTGGGTGATCGTATAAAAAATCTGATTCCTTTAAAGAGTATGCTGGATGCCGGGTTGGTCATCGCGAGTGGTTCTGATGCTCCATGCACTTTGCCTGATCCCGTCGCGTCAATTTACGCGGCCTGCAGATCATCCTAATCCTCAAGAATCGATTTCTGCGCTCGATGCTATGCGCATGCACACCTCGACATGCGCCAGGCTTTCTTTTGATGAAAAAACGCGCGGAACTCTGACGGTCGGCAAATTGGCTGATTTTGTCGTGCTGGATCAAAATCCTCTGCAGATACCGGTTCAGAAGTTAAATAGTGTCAAGACAGAAGCCCTTTATTTGAAGGGCGAAAAATATGACGGGCGGGAGAATCGCGGCAGCTCCGGTCTCTTCTTCGATGCCCTGAAAAATGTATATCCCTCATAAAAAAGACAATCTAATGAAGACTTGAATGGTGGATGAATATTTTTATAATATTCTGGCATACGAGGCATATCTTTCCTCTTGACATATTAGAATTTGTGTTCTATTAATAACCAATATGGGACGCAAGGCTTATTTTAAGAATGAGGAATTCATCGACTCGGCAATACAAATAATCGCCGAGGAAGGTCTTGGCGCTCTTACAATTGCGGGACTATCCACACGAGTAACTGCGCCCATCGGTTCGGTTTACCATCGCTTTCCTTCTCGAGACGCGCTTATCGCCGAATTATGGTTGAATATTATTGAATCATTTCAGAATGAATGGTTAAATATTCTTCAGACGAACGGACTTCAGGCCACACTATTCTGCATGGAATGGGTTCGTAATCATCCTAACGAAGCGCGCGTTATGCTGTTATACCGCGTCGATGATCTGACTTCCGGAGAATGGCCCAAAGACTTACAGAAACGCGCCTTGCGCTTATCCAAGGAATTGCGTGAAGGAGTAGCGTCCTTCACAAAAAAACAATTCGGAAGCGTCACCAAAGAGTACATCGACCGAACACTTTTCGCCATCCATGATGTCCCTATGGGAATCTTGAGACGATATCTGCAGGAAAATAAAATACCACCTAAATCAGTTGCTGATCTTATCCGGGAAACATATGAAGCAGTGATAGAAAAAACAAAATGATAGATATTTTATCTTTACTGCCTATCTTTTAGTTGACCTCCCCTTTTACCTCTCTCTATCTTTGCCTTTTGGAAAAACAGCTTTTGTTTATTAATTATTTTACGGTGAAAAAATATTCTTGACATGCCTTGTTATAGAATGTATATTCTAATACAAACATTCTAATTATTATTTGTCTTATAAAAAACGCTTAGCGTAAAAATATTGCCTCACCTGTGGCGCGTTAGAAAAGCGATAAATACCCATTTGATTTACAGGGCATAATACCAAGTAAGCTTTTAAAAATTCATATTCTTAATTTTTAAAAGCAACTTGCTATAAGAAAGGAGACAGATATATGGCCACGGATTTCAATTCACTCAGCAAAAACGAATTAAAGGAAATTTTGAATAAAAACTGGATGACTCACGATGCCATGTGGTTTTATAATTGTTTGCGGGAATTCGGTATCGAAAAAACAAATAAAATAAACAAAGCCTCTATACGCGGCATGGCGGCTATAGAGATCAAAAGAATCAAAAAAGCTGTAGGGGCGAATCAAATTAATACTTTTGATAAGTTTAAGAGTTTTTTTGATCAGGCAATGGCGATCGCAACCGGCAAATTTATGAAGTACAAATATAGCGCACCTGCCAATAATTTAATACACGGGGAGTGGGAGTCATGCTTCGCTCACGAGGGGATGAAAGCACTCGGGGTTGCCGACCGTTATGAATGCGGTGTAATGCTGCGGATTAATACCTGGCTTGACACTCTGGGCATAAAATATGAACTGGAACCAAAGGTGTCAGGCTGTTTGATGCATATCGACGGCAAATGTACTTGGGATTACAAGTTTTTCTTTGACGCTTAATTAACAAAAAGGATTAAAGAGGGATAGAGCCTTATTCGTTTTGGGATAAGAAATGGAGTGCGTCTTCATTCTTGATTATCACCGCTATGCGGCCCAATTCCCGGTTTGTAATTCATCTCGAGAGCAGGATATGGTTTTAGAATAGACTTAAGATCCGGAACATCAACCGTATCGCTGTCCAGCCAGGCTCTCTCCTGATCACTGGATAAAATGACCGGCATGCGATCATGAATAGGCGCAATCAGTTCGTTGGCATCGGTGGTAATGATTACACAGGTATTGATTTCCTTTTTGTCCGGCGATAGCCATGTTTCATAAAGACCCGCGAATCCGAAAGGCCGGCCTGATTTCAAATAATAATATAGCGGGATTTTTTTGTCGCCTTCCCTCTTCCACTCGTAAAACCCATCCGCAACAATCAGGCATCGTCTTTTTTTAAAGGCATCCCGAAAGCTGGGCTTCTTATCTACTGTTTCCGCGCGGGCATTAATCAGCTTGTTGGCCATTGAAGGGTCTTTAGACCATGATGGAATCAGTCCCCACCGAAAACAGACTAATTGATTTTTCCCATTGTAATTAATTACGGCAGGGATTAATTGGCTGGGCAATACATTCCAACTTGGCCGATATTCACATGATATATCCTGAATGTTAAAATTCTTTTGGATATTTTTCAAATCGGTTATCAGTACAAATCTTCCGCACATATTTTTATCCTGCGATTATAACTTTTTCTTTGTCATTACCCTGCTTGGAGACTGTGTCGCAATTACCATTTTGTCATTCCGTGCAAGCGCAGCACGACATGGAATCCAGTAGTTTCAGCAAGTTCTGGATGCCGGTTTTCACCGGCATGACAGTATTTATAGCATTTTCTGCTATTACGACACAGTCTGCTTGGCTGGATAATACAGTTTGTTAGAATTATACCAGATTTCCCGGCAAACCGCTTAAGAATTCCAGGATTTTAAATAAAAAGATATATGCCCTGCTTATTACTCTCTTTCGACCAGTAATGCTTAATTCAGACAGCTGTCCAATTCCAAGCATTAGGATCAAAACGCTTAAGTATGCCATATTTACTAAGTATTTCTGAGAAAACGCGATGGCCCATATTTTTATTTGTAATTAATCAAAAAGTTTGTTGTTATCTACCTTGATGCCATTGCTGAAAAGGGATCTATTCATCTTTTAACATTTTCTTATAGACTACTTTAATAAAATTATCTGATAAGAGCTTTCTTTTTAGGTGATGAAGTATATGAAACGAGATATTGTAAGTCAAGGAAATATCGGCCGTGAGATGTAGGGTGTACCACCGATGAGCTCTGCCTTTGCACATTTCGAATATTAATTCACAACATTATTTGACTGATTTAGAGAATCATGCGAGAGTGCTTATGGTAAGGCTTTAAGCTCTGTGATACTGCCGGTTAACCAGGCGGTAAACGGGGGAAACAAGCATTCTACCTTTTCTAATACCATTTTTAAATCAAAGATGATATTGAGGCGGCAGTGAAACTCGAATTACAGTTACGCAGTGAACTGGAATTCGTTAGTTGAACTGTCCCGCTTCAGCGGGGCTAGGCGGAGGCAACGAGGCGTATTATACACGTGTGACCTTTAGGTTATACTTTGAGGAAGCCGACAACGACGCCAACAAAAATAGCGCTTTGATTTAGAATTGGTAAAAAATATTTTCAGGAGAATCATAATACAATGTATTCAATTTGGAAATCAAAAGGGGAAAAGCTGCACACGCGAAACATAAAAGTATCAACATATGATTATGACGGACAAAGAATAATTGTGGAAGGCTTGCTCAAGGATGACCGTTTTCAGGAATCATATTCTTTTACCGGTGAAAAGTTTCCCAGTGGAGTAATTCATCACATGGCCATTAGGCTCATGGTTAATTGTTCAAATCTTTTGATCGAGGATATTGATGTCGATCTGATATCCGTTCCGCGGGAAGTGTGCCGGGAAACTATCAACTGCCTCGCCCCCATTAAGGGTCTGACAATTACAAAAGGTTTCACGGCAAAAGTAAAAAAATTGGCCGGAGGCAAAAAGGGCTGTACCCACCTGGTGGAACTTATTCTGGCGATGGCCCCGGCTGCCGTCCAGGGATTTGCGGCATATCAATCAAAGAATCGCGTAGTTTTCGATCCTGATCGCGCAAAGATGATTCTTGAATTTCTTGTTAATACATGCCGCGCCTGGCGCGACGATGGTCCTTTTGTTAAAATGTTTAAAAAGAAGCTCCATATGAAATAGATAAAGGGATATACTCCATTTAATAACGAAGTATATCCCTTTTGATTTTTTTATAATAGATCAATAATTATTTTTTAGCAGCGGGTGCAGGTGCGGCAGCAGGAGCGGGCACTGGTGCAGCAGCGGGCGCGGAAACCGGAACGCTCATGCCCAAAGCTTCCATAATCTTTGTAGCTTTATCTTTTAAAGAAGTTGCCCCTTTGACAGCCTCCACTAAATTTCCGCTTGTAAAGCTTTGCTGTACCTTGCCCCATTCATCTTTTACAGAAGCAAGACCAGCTTTAGCTTCCTCTAATCCTTCTTTGGTTATACTGGCCGGAAGTTTTCTTACTTTGGCAAGAGAATCCACTTTATTTTGAATATCAGCAACCATTTGTGGAACCCCCAAGCTTAACTCCGTCCATTTTTTGGTCAGATCTTCCTTCTTGGCTTTTGCTGCAGCCATCACTTCCTTGGCCTTGCCGGCAAGTGCGGTTGCCTGTCCTAAAGCTTCCTTATACTCACCTTTAACAACCTTTTCTTTCGCTGCGGCTAAAGAGTCTTCCAGTGATTTAACCTGATCAGGAACAATCTTGGCTGCTTCAGCCTTGGTTGCGTTAACGGCTTCTTCGGCTGTTTTTATTGCCAGTTCCGCCGCGCTTTTGCCACCGGAACAGGCTATTAAAAAAGATATACTTACAAACAGGACAACAGCTAAACCAATTATAATTTTCTTCATGTCAAATTCATCCTTTCATTTTTTAAATTTGTTGAAATATGGAGAGGTTTTCATCCATACCCGATACGGTTACTCTTTTTTAATTTTTATAGCACTTTATAGGATTAAAAACAATACACCACTCTATTCTTTATATATGGTCTATTATCAGTCGCTGACCAATATCAGGCCCGGCTACTGTATACATTCGCCGGCTGGCGGCTTCATTCTTTAATTCAGGCGACCATTCGTTCGGGTTCATTCTTCAGCAGATAAATGGAACAAGGCATCTTCCGTATGATAGCATCGTTACTGCCACCGACCAAAAAGTGTTCTATCCGGCTTTCCTCATGCGCGCGCATAACGACTAGGTCAATTTTTTCTTTGCCAATTACTTTCAAAATTTCTTCAACCGGATCGCCTTCCTTAATAATCGTTTTGATTTTCATGCCACTCTCTTTTTCGCGGCTGATAATACCATCCATCTCCGTCTTAATTCTTTCCATTTCCTTCCGGCGCTCTTCCTCTTGTGACTTCGCGGGCAAATTCCAGCCCTTCAGCCATAACGTGTCAATTACATGAATAATTGAAAGTTCAGCATTATACTTTGCAGCCAGAGAAACCGCGGAATGAACAGTCCCCTTACAAGATTGAGTTATCCAGCTCACAGCAAGAATTCTATTAATATCTTCCATAATTTCCCTCCTTAGTTAATATAAATCATACTTACCTGCCCTGGATTTATGTGGTTGGCGTGGTATTAAAAATGCCACGTAGATCAACTCCGGCACATACAACCTTCATGGCATAGTCCGCTTCCCGGTTGTAGTGATATTTGCCATTTCTATACCTTCCTTGTGCGATAATACTTTTTTAATTTTACGCCTACAAATTGTTGGGGTCAAGAATTATCGATATTCCCCAAAATAGACATTGATTTTCTTGTAAATCACCTTCTCCCTTGAGAGACTGTGTCGTAATTTGTTTTTATGTCATTTCGAAGCGAAGCGAGAAATCTTGATCTCAATAAATTTAGCGTTTTAAGATTCCTCACATACGTTCGGAATGACATTCTTTGCTATTGCGACACAGTCTGTGACGGGAAAGAGGTGGGGCGAGGGTGAAAAATAATTAAGCATCACCCATTCGGTTCCCTTTAGGGTATTATCGTTTTCAATGTCTATTTTGGGGGATATTAGTATGCGGTCGTAAAGCATACTTTGGATTTCATGCTTATCAAAAGCATAATACCGTGTTAGAATGTTTCCATGTCCATTTGGAATCAGAAAAGTAAAATACTCGTAACTTGTCCGAAGGGCGTCCCGCCTTACCTGAAGAAGGAGATTGAAGCGTTGAATTTTCCCGTTCTGGCGGAGCTGGATACGGCGATTCAGACCGAAGGAACTCTCCGGGACACGATGATATTAAATCTGCACCTGCGCACCGCCCAGCGAGTCCTCTACCAATTGGAAAAGTTAATAGTCAGTACGCCGGAAAACCTCTATAGGCGAATCAATTCCATTTGCTGGGAAAATATCCTTCATGATTCCGGCAAGGCGGCTTATGTTTGCGTGACCTCGATTGCCGATAACCCACTGATTACCGATTCACGCTTCGTCAATGTCAAGGTCAAGGATGCCATTGTTGATCGAATGCGCGATAAATGCGGCCGTCGGCCTGATTCCGGCCCGGACAAGGATAAAGCCGTTGTCCATATTTATTGGAAGAACAATCAGGCCGACGTTTATCTGGATACTTCAGGAGAGCGTCTTTCTCTGCGTGGATACCGCAAGATTCCTCTGCAAGCGCCCATGCAGGAAACTTTAGCGGCGGCTGTCATCATGGCCACAGGCTGGAACGGAGAAAGAAACTTTATCAACCCCATGTGCGGCAGCGGAACTTTGGCCATTGAAGCCGCATACATTGTCTTAAATCGAGCTCCCGGTCTGATGCGGAACAATTACGGTTTTATGTTCATCAAAGAATTCCCTGAAGAATTCTGGTTAGAATTGCGCAAGAAAGCCAAAGCCGATGCCCGAAAAATATTGCCGGCAAAAATCATCGCCACGGACATTGATAAAACGGCGGTAGCCGCGGCCAGACAAAACGCGCAAACGGCTGGAGTTGATCACTTGATCGAATTTGATACCTGCCCTTTTGAAAAAACTTCCATACCAGATGGAGGCGGCATAATCATTTTAAATCCGCCCTATGGCGAGCGCATGGACGCAATCGGTACCAAACCACATTCAACAGATTTGCGCGGCAGCAAAGAAGCGGTTGTACAGGGTCGTAAAATCATCATTCGCAAGGCATCCAACAGGCAGGATAAAAGCGGCCACAGCCGGACAAAAGATTCCCAAATTATTGAAGCAACTTATCAAGGTATTGGCGATTTTTTCAAAAAAATCGGCGGCGGCTACAGCGGCTATATTTTCACCGGAAATTTTGAGATGATAAAGAAAGTGGGCTTAAGAACCAAACGACGGATTATTTTCTATAACGGTGAAATCGAATGCCGCCTTCTCGAATACGATCTCTACGCGGGAAGCCGGAAGCGCTCTGACACCGGCAAACAGGCATACACGGACAGCAATGATATTGGAAAATAGAAGAAACATTGACAGATATAGAATAGCGCAACATAGAGCGGCAAAACGTTAACTGGCCGCATAATGAATTATCATATAAAGACCATACCGGCTTAAATGATGGGAACAACCTGAATTTTCAAAGCTGGCACTTTTTTCGGAATTCTGGAGGTAATAATGGAACAGGTAAATGTTCGCGATCTTAAAATCTGCTGTGAGTGTGTGGGCAATGGATATCCTATAGTGCTCATCATGGGGCTTACAGCCAACATGGACTGGTGGGACCCCAAATTAGTGGACGCTCTTTCCCGGAAATACCGCGTGCTGATGTTCGACAACCGCGGGGCAGGACGCACTATAACCCCTGCTGATGGAGAGTTCACCTGCGAGATGTTCGCCGACGACACCGTCGCGTTGATGGACGCAAAGGGAATCAAGCAAGCAAACGTACTAAGCATGTCGATGGGCGGATTAATCGCTCAGGAACTGGCGCTTAAATACCCAGAGAGAGTGAATGCTCTCGTGCTCGGCTGTACCTTCTGCGGCGGGCGACACATGATTCAGGCAAGTGAGGAAATCATGCAGATATTGATGGACCGCAGCGGGGGACTCGATGGCCTGTTTGATAGAGTGCTTAAATTAATGTTTACTGAAAACTTCCTTGATGGGAACCCGGACTTCGTGAAGCGGTTTAAGGAGCGATATTTGCGGGCCCCCATCAGCGGCGCAAACGCTCTGCGCCAATTTATTGCTTGCGCTAAATCCGACACCTACGAACGCCTGCCTGAAATTAAAAATCTCACTCTGGTTGCGACCGGCACTGATGACCCACTTATTCCGCCCCAGAATTCGCGGATGCTGGCCCAGCGCATACCGGGTGCAAAGCTCATTGAATACAAGGGCGCCAGTCACGGGTTCATGAGCCAGGCGCGCGATGCTTTTATTAAAGACCTGCTGGATTTTCTCGTGCTAAATGCTATTGAGTAAAAGATTTCTATTCATAAAAAGGATAAATTGGCGAGCTTAAGTGGAGCCCCTCCGGCAGGAGCCGGAGGCTCCTTTCCAAAACGCGACATCCCGCGATTGGCAAAAAGCATTCAACCCCCAGCGGGAGCTGGGGGCTTTCTGCAGCGGGGTAATTGACCGGCATGGCAATATTCTTTTGACAGGCGGACGTTAAAAAGGTATTAGTACAAAGTAATTTGTTTCACGAAGCAGGAGTATGCGGGGAATTTGTATCTGGGCAGCCTTCACGCGGACCACAGAGGCAAGTTAAAAGTCGGTGAATGAGAATGCTAAACGCATAACAAAAGATTTAAACATAATTATACAAAGGGAGGTTAAAATGCGAATCATCAAGGCGTTTATAGCTATTATCATAATTTGTATCTTGGCGGGCATCGGTTTTTTATATCTGGCGCCGGAAAAGGCCACCAAGCTGGCGATAAACCTGGAACGCGAGCGCTCCGGGCTTACGCGTATGGAAATTAATCTGCCGGGCGAACTGCATTACGTTTATCTGGAAGGCGGCAAAGGCGAGCCGCTTATGCTGCTGCACGGTTTCGGCGGCGATAAGGATAATTTTACCCGGGTCGCGCGCTTTCTGACCCCGCATTTCCGAGTGATAATACCTGACCACATCGGTTTCGGTGAATCCAGTCATCCCCAGGATGCCGACTATAGTCCGGGAGTTCAGGCCGCCAGGATCAGAACTTTAGCGAAGGCACTGGGCATCACCAAATTGCATGTAGGCGGAAGCTCGATGGGCGGACAAATTTCCCTGATGTATGCCGCTCTTTTTCCCGATGAGGTTAAAAGCCTTTGGCTGCTTGATCCGGGCGGCATCTGGAGCGCGCCACCAAGCGAGTTAAGAAAAATAATCTCCACAACAGGGGAAAATCCGCTCATGGCCAGAAACGAGGATGAGTTCGCCAAAATATTTGCATTTGTTATGGCTGACCCGCCTTTTATTCCACGACCCATGCTCAACGTAATGGCCAAGGAACGCATTCGTAATTATGAATTGGAGAAACGCATTTTAAAAGAAATTGCTGCTGATTCGGTAGAGAAGTACGTGACTGGCCTGAAAACGCCAACCTTGATTATATTCGGCGATAAAGATCGCGCCATAAACCCGGCCACGGCTGAGATCCTGCACAAGTTGATGCCGCGCTCCGAAGTCATCATCATGAAGGGAATAGGCCATTTACCCATGATCGAGCAACCGCGCAAATCCGCCGAGGATTATTTAAAGTTTCGCGCGGTATTGGATCAAGCTAAATAATAGTGAGCCAAGCTAAGAACGAGTTATGCGAAGTTCGAAGCGTAAGGCGAACTATCCCCGAAGCGAAGCGGAGAGGGATTTGAGACTCCAATGTGACAAGTGAAGCGCAGTCAGATTGGTAAGTCGTAGTGAGACTCTCTGATAATGAGACCCAAGCTTCAGAAACGTAGTGCGCTGAAGCTTGCTGGACGAATTATACCAGGCGTGCAACGCGGTGGTAAAACAAGCCATTGCGAGGTTTGAAGAGTTAGTCGAACTAATGAGACTTACTGAGAACAAGCTTTGCGACGTTCGAAGCACTAGTCGAATTATCCCTTGTGCGAAACAGATAGGGATATCCCCCGTAATAGCCTTTGGCTATTGGGAATTATCCCAGGAGCGAAGCGACGAGGGATTATCCCGTAGCGGGTTCCACTAAATCGTCACAATTATGTGCCATCATTTTTCAAGCTGCACAAATATGCACTTTTCCACCTTTTAATAAATTTCATAACACATTGTATTTAATAGCTAATATATTATGGCAGGATAATTGCTATTATGTAGTGTTATTTCTATTAATAGGAGGGATACGATGGTTGCACAAATTAGCGCGGGCGATACGGCCTGGATATTAGTGTGTTGTGCTCTTGTTCTTTTGATGACGCCGGCTCTGGCGTTTTTTTATGGCGGCATGGTGCGGAGAAAAAATGTCCTCTCCACCTTAACGTTGAGCTATATCTTCATGTCCCTGATCGGAGTGCAGTGGGTGCTTTACGGATATTCTCTTGCCTTCGGTTCGGATATCGGCGGATTGATCGGAGGCTTGAACTTTCTGGGTTTCCAGGGAGTCGGCGCCACGCCGAATGCCGCCTATGCTAAAACCATCCCTCATGAACTTTTTGCTTCCTTTCAGATGATGTTTGCCGTCATTACGCCCGCGTTGATCACGGGTGCTTTCGTGGAACGGGTTAAATTCAAGAGCTTCCTGCTTTTCAGTCTTCTCTGGGCAACACTTGTATATGATCCTCTTTGCCACTGGGTATGGGGACAGGGAGGCTGGCTGAAGGAAATGGGCGTTCTTGATTTTGCCGGCGGAACGGTTGTGCATATCGCCGCTGGTTTTTCAGCTTTGGCTTTCGCTTTAGTTATCGGTCCGCGTAAAGGTCACGGCAATGTTCCGATGGAGCCGAACAATATTCCGCTCACGGTTTTAGGAACCGGATTGTTGTGGGTCGGCTGGTTCGGCTTTAACGCGGGCAGCGCCCTTGCTGCAAACGGTACGGCGGTAAACGCTCTTGTGACGACCAACACCTCGGCGGCAACGGCCGGTCTGGTTTGGATGCTGCTTTCCTGGCTGGACGGCAGACCTAGCACACTGGGGATTGCAACAGGAATGGTTGTCGGTCTGGCAGCGGTAACCCCGGCCTCCGGTTATGTTACGCCCTTGGCCGCAATGGCCATAGGTGCGGTAGCCGCTCCTCTATCTTATTACGCGATACGTTTCCGGGAGCGGCGCAAGCTGGATGAATCGCTCGACGTCTGGGCCTGTCACGGCATGGCCAGTTCCTGGGGCACTATAGCCACAGGTTTATTTGCTACAGTGGCCGTTAACGCCGATGGGGCCAACGGTTTGTTTGTTGGCAATCCCGCCCAACTTGGAGTTCAGATCATTGCTGTTATTGTCACTATCGTTTTTTCCTTCGGGATGACCTATGTGTTGGCCAAGGCACTAAATATGAGTATCGGATTAAGGGTAAGCCCAGTGGAAGAAGAAGTTGGTCTGGATATCAGCTCCCATGGAGAAAGATCATATTCATAGTTAGCAGTCTTCACCGACAGCAAAATGATACATAGAATATTTAATTTTTATAAATTGGAGATTTTAACATGCTGAAAAAAATAGAAGCAATCATTCGCGAAGATAAAATAAACGATGTCAGAGACGCCCTGAACGATATAGGAATTGTGGGCATGAATATGTTTGAGGTGCGGGGTCATGGCCGCCAGGGAGGAATTCAACTGGTCGGACGCGCCGGAACCTATCAGGTCAACATGCTTCCCAAAATACAAATCAATATCGTCTTGAACGAACGCAACCTTGATGCTGCTCTGGAAGCGATTCTCAAATCTGCTTATACGGGCGAGACGGGCGACGGCATCATTTTTATTACGCCCGTGGAGGATGTCATTCGAGTCCGCACGCGCGAGCGTGGACCGGCTGCAATGATGTATCCTGGCGATATTGATGAAAAGAAAAAAGAGTAAATCCGTTATCTTTTAATCCAGAGATGCGTTAATAATCATCCTTGTCTTATCCATAAGCTCATTCATGTTTTCTTCATGATAATCCTTTACGGAAATCGGCTTATGAATAATCATGGTCGCGCCACCGGGCATCAAATCAAGGCTTCCTTTCGGTAGTACCTTTCTTGTACCGTTAATTGTGACGGGAAGGATGGGTATCCCAAGATCAATTGCAAACTTGAAGGCGCCTTTCTTGAAAGGTTGAATTTTCCCGTTGCTGCTTCGCGTACCTTCCGGGAAAAAAAGAACAGAAGTTCCATTGACAATTTTTGTTTTGGCGGCGTTGATTGATTCAACAGCTCTTTTCGTGTCGGATCTATCAATATAAATATGTCCAAGGACTTTGCAGGCAAAACCGAGAACTGGAACTTTTTCCAGCTCTTTCTTCATGACCCATTTGAAATCCACGCCCAACCAGCCGTAAAGAACGTAGATGTCATAATGACTCTGGTGATTGGATGTAATCACATAGGAAGCGCTGGGCTCTATATTTTCTGCTCCGATGACATCAACGGTCATCGGTGTGAAAAAGCTGTTGATTCTTGCCCAAATCACGCCACAAATACTGCCTGCGCGCTTGGAGAACAGCAGCGCAACGATGATGGCAGAAATTCCGCATATCAAAGTGGACGTGATTAATAAGGGGGCAACAAAAAGCCATTTATAAAACTGATAAATTGTTCGATTTATCCAGCCTTCGCTTCTTTCAGCATATGACTTAAGGCTGTTTGAAAATCTTTGTCGGTCAGTCGAATATCTCTGCCAGTATTCTTCAAAAAATTCTTTGGCCGTGTTTCCTAATCTCATACATCCCTCCACGTTTTAGATGGTTATTCGAGATCCTTGCACAATTACAAATTGTCATTTCGACCAACGGGAGAAATCTTATAATGTGATAATATCAAAGAAAGATTTCTCGTCGCTTTGCTCCTCGAAATGACATGATGTTGAGTTATGCAAAGCATTCTATTCATTTTATCTTTGTCTGCTGATTAAAGCTTGTCTTTCACTTCGTTCCAGAATAGCTCGACCCCTTCTTTCCATCCGTTCAGATATTTTTCGGAAAAATCGCTCAAGGCATCCTGTACTTTTTTGCCTGATGCCGTTATCTGCTTTTTATACTTTTCAAACATATGAGAAAAATAATCGCCCAGTTCTTTATCCTGATCAGGATTTTCATAAGAGACCCAGGCGAGGGCGTACTGAAGTTCGCGGAAATGGGCGGTCTTGCACCATTCGAGGCCGTCTTTTTTCCCCCATTCCGTGATGTTGAATTCAAACTCGATTTTTTCTTTTTTCAAGCGAACCACGACGGCTGAAAGATCGATTTCCTTTCTAAGTTTTGCTGTCAAGGTTTCTTTTTTCTGGATCATTCCGGACATGGCATTTTGAAATACTTTGGAAAAGTTCAGAGATGTTTTCCATTCATTCATTTTTTCATAAAGCTCGTCCGGAACGCTTAAAGTTATTTTTTTGGCCATAATACGTACTCCTAATAATGATACATACTTTTAAAAAAATACATACACTATAAAAAATGCCGTGTCAAGCCATAAGGTATGGCATCCGGTAATTTATTTCGTGACACTCGCTAAGAGCATGTGAAGTGCAACTCGAATCGAAAATGAAACTATCCAATATGCCTTTGGTCATTGGAAATTATCCCGAGAACAAAGCGATGCGGCAATTCATAAATAATACGATCGTCACCTAATTCAACTTGAATATTTCATGATTGTAGTGTATTGTAGTTTTGGAGGTGCAAAATGAGAAGTGTTTTATCTGTCAGTTTACCCAAGAAACTGGCCACAGACCTTGATGACCTTTCCAAAGAAACAGGAAGGAATAAAAGCGATATAGTCAAAGAGTCTCTTGGAGAATTTCTATGGGAGAACAGATTTCGTCGCATGAAAAAACGTCTGCAAAATAAAGCCAAAACAAGAAATTTTATTACAGATAATGATGTTTTCAAGGCCATATCGTGAAGGTAGTATTTGATACAAACATTCTGATAGCGGCTTTTCTGACGGAGGGTCTTTGTTCCGGTCTTTTAATCCGCGCTCGCAAACATGACTTTGATTTGATTCTATCTGACGATATCATCCGGGAATTTAAAGGCATCCTGACAAAAAAATTCAAAATTTCATCTTCTGATATTTCCGAAATTACAGACATTATTAAGGAAGCCTCTTCGGAAATACTTCACAAAGTCAATTCTGCCCCGCGTATTTGCCGAGATCCAAATGATGACATGATAATTGCTTGCGCAGACGATGCAGCTGCCGATTATATAGTTACAGGCGATGAAGATCTGTTGATGTTAAAAAAATTCAAGAACATAATAATCTTGAATCCCCGAAATTTTGAAACCCTATTTGCGGAATAGATAGCCAAGCTGATAATGAGACCTAATGAGACTCAGATAACAAACGAAGTATAGTAATATCTGTTAGTCGAATTATCCCGCCAGTGCAACCGGCAGGGACAAGAGACTGAAGCTTGCTGGACGAATTATCCTGGGAGTTAAGCGACGTAGGAAAACGAACAAATCGACATTTCTGTTACTGGGACTCTTTTCTTTTTTTCAGCTCCACCGCCGCCTTGAGTCCTTTTTGTCTAATCACTTTTATTTTTTGCCTCATCTCCGTGAGCTTAAAAAATCGTTTCCCGTATTTATTCAACAGCTTTTTATTAATCTCAAAACCGAGGCCGGGTTTTGTAAATGGCGCGAGCATCGCGTTTTTATCCGCGAGGATAGGGTCAATAATCCCTTCTCTTTGTTCAGGCGCCCAGGATGGCTCTTCTAAGGGATATTCCAGCGGAAGTTTATTGTCATTGTCGGCAAGCACCATATTCCAGTTGATATAAAAACCGATGCCGTTTGTCCATGTATGCGGAGAATATTCTCTGTTATGCGTGTGACAGGCATCAATTACTTTTTTCACCTGCGCGATACCTCCCGCGAATGTCGCGTCAGGCTGATAAATGTGGAAACAATCTTTTTCCATCATGATCTTGATTTCATCCCATCCATAGTTGAGCTCGGCGCCGGAAACCTTTACTTTGGAAACTTTCTTTAAGGCGGCATTGCCGTCGTAATCTCGCGAATCAAGCGGCTCTTCCAGCCAGGCGATGTTATTTGAGTAACAGGATTGCGCAAACTCAGTCGCGCGTTGCAAATCCCAAGCGGGAATTTTATCGACAATCGTCACCAGCCATCCCTGATTGGCATCCACACCTAAAACAAGACCATCGCCGACACCTTTTCTTATCACCTCGATATGCCGGATATCATCTTTAAGCTCCTTATTTTTCACCCGCAACTTTGCCGTTTTGAATCCGCGCTCTTTCATAGCAAGAAGTTCTTCCACCCTTTTTCCCGGCTCGTGCATTTCTCCCGTGGAGCAGTAAACTTCGATGGGACGTGCCTGGCCACCTAAAAGTTCATATACGGGTTTGCCTTTGCTCTTACCGATAATGTCCCAAAATGCCGGCTCAATCCAAAAATTTCTCCAGCCCAAAATACCGGCCTGCTTCAATAAACTCTGGCAGGTTTCGATATCTGTCGGATCTGCGCCCAGCAGATATCCGCCAATCAAGTCTCCCAAGCCTTCCCTTTCATGTCCCAGGGCGGAACCAGCCGAATAGCCTTCGATGCCATCATCGGTGACTAATTTTATTAGAGTAAATCCATTATGTGTTTGGGGATAACCGGGTATCCAGGTGGGCCAAAAAGTTTGTTTTAATGGAACCTGCACATGATAAAGCTCAATCAGAGATATTTTCATAAAAAACATCCTTGAGTAAACCCCGTTAGAAAGTCTTCGACTTTCCAATGGGTAGGCTCACACGGGGCATTAAACCCCATGTTCGCTAAAAAAGGAAGATCCACCATCCCCGCTGCAAGCAGCGGGGCTTTCTAACGGGGTGGATCAATCTAATGCGGTCAAAATTTACATCTTCCTACAAGCATTGTCAAATTTGAATATTGCTACTGCGGACAATCCTTCTTCTGCATATCATTGTGAGGAGCGTCTTGCGCGACAGGGCACCCCGGCGTATGTCGGGTGGGCAATCTTTTTCCCCATCTCTCATTTGAGGGATGTTATAATGCCTTTAATTTTTTAAAGTTTTTCCTTGAAATATTCCTGAAAAGGGAGTTATAAAACTCCATCCCGCGATATGTGGCGAGCGTCGGATGACGCTTTTGGTTCTGCATGTTTCATTTTTTTTAAATGATAATTAACGTAATTATTCGCCACGTTCTTCACTAAAAGGATTTTTCTTATGATAAATATCCCTTCTAGATTTTCAAATTTGCTTAATAGTTTAAATGACAAAACATCTGCTGCTGTGGGATTCGCTATTGAAGCAGCAGGCCCTATTCTTCAAAGAAATGAAGCCTTATTTTTCCCAGACTATACTGACCATGGTATTAATCATATAAACAGTGTTTTGAAGACATGCGAATTAATAATCAGCGAAGATGCTTGGAGTGTATTTACACGTGAAGATTTCGCTGTTTTAATCTTGGCGGCCATGACTCATGATATAGGTATGTTGATTGATGCTGATGGTTTTCGTTACTTAGTTGATCAGATACGGAATCTTGAAACATCTATTGAAGCCAATGATGAACCATGGCAAAAATTATGGCGCGAATTTCAACTTGATGTAAAAAGATTCGATGGCCCTACATTAATAAATATACTTGGTTCTCCAGATCCTGTAAGCAACGAAGAATTAGATCCTGCTAATCTTACTGAACGCAGCATAAAAATTATAGGGGAATTCTTAAGGAAATATCATCATAGATTAGCACATGAAATTGTTGTGTGCGGCATGCCATCGGCAAATGGGAGAGTACCTCTTTTTAACGATTTGCCAGAACATTTTAAGACTTTTGCGGGACGCATTGCTAGGAGTCATGGTATATCGCTCCGAGAATGTGTAGAATTATTTAGAAACGTCGATAAAACAGCCCATAGAGCTTATTGCGATATACATCCAACATATCTTATGACTTTATTGCGACTGGCAGATTATCTTGATCTTGAAGAAGGCAGGGCACCCTCATCAATTCTCGCCGCAAAGTCACTTAGAAGTCCCATATCTAAAAGGGAATGGTGGGCACATAGGGCCATAATAGATTGTCATTCCTATGATGATGATCCGGAATGTCTTCGAGTTATTATAGAACCATCAGCATTGCCTGATGTATCAACGCTATCTATTGTTGAAGAAAAACTAACCAATGTGCAACAAGAACTTGATTCATGCTGGGCAGTACTTGGGGAAGTATACGGCCGTATACCTCCTCTCAATAAACTAACAATGAAAATAAGGAGAGTTCAGTCTGATATCCGCGAACCATTCAAAATAAATCAACTGCCTTATGTGCCTTTTAAAGCATCATTGGAGTCAACACGCGCTGATCTTTTAAAATTATTAATTGAACCATTATATGGAAATAATCCGGGTATTGGCGTGCGAGAGTTAGTACAAAATGCTGTTGATGCAGTTCGTGAGTTTAATTTCATCATAAAAGAAATGCCTGATACAACAACAATTGATAGAGAGAATCTTGATAGTGATGTTGTTGTCAGCTTTGAAAAAGATGATGAAGATAATTATTGGGTTAGAATTGCTGATCGCGGTATAGGTATGACATGGCAAACCGTTTGTAAATATTACTTAACCGCAGGCGCTTCCTTCAGACAATCCGGAGCATGGAAAAAAATTTTTACATCTGAGTCTGGTGAATCTCAAATTTTACGTTCCGGACGTTTTGGAATTGGTGTTTTAGCAGCATTTCTTCTCGGTGGCCGTGTTAGAGTTTCAACACGCCACATTGATGAACCGGCAGATAAGGGCATAGAATTTGAATTTGGATTAGATGACACAATTATTGAATTAAGATGGAAGAAGAAAGCAGTGGGAACAACCGTGGCAGTAAGAACAACTTCAAATATTATTGAAAAATTAAAAACTAGTGAAAGTTATCGTGAACAAGATTTGTGGGATTGGTATTTCTTAAAAAACCCTAAACTTTTAGTTAAAGATTTAGGTGGCGAGATATTAGAATCAAAATATAAAATGCCAGGTTGTGATGATTCATTGCCGATTGATTGGCACTGCATTAAAGCGCCAGGACTTCAAGCTGTCAACTGGACATATCGAAATGTGCCAAACCTAACATGCAATGGAATGCTTATTGGTAGAGGTTCAATTTCTATAGAAAGATGTTTTGATTATAAATACGGTGAAAGAGATATCAAAAGAATTAATAGTTACTATTGGTATCAGGCAAGAACACATATTTGCCTCGACGCACCGAATGTTTCTGTCTTTGATCCGAACGGTTATTTCCCGCTGAATTTAGCACGAAGCGAAATAACTAGAGAACCTGTTGAACTTGAAGAATTATTGGCAGATGATGTTTCAAGAAACTTTATCGCTTTTTGTTTGTGTAAAGGGCCCAATAATCATCTTCTTACAGATACTGAATCTTCATCGTTTGAACGTATTAAATATCCAGGTAAGCAAAATTACCATTACGGGAACAACCCTAATTTATTTTTCGATACACCAGACGGTTTTGGTTTATCTGATCCTTATTATGTAAGTCAACATAACTCGTTGCCCGGATTAATAATTCGGCTTAGAAATCTCTCTTTGAAAATTTCCAAGTCAACTCGTAATATTGTTATGAAAAATTATGATTATATAATGGGAATGCAAACCGGAGATACTCTTGGGGAATTTGATAATTGGTATAAATCACTGACGATATCTGAATATGCTGGTACACCATTACCCATCTTTAGAGGAATTACTGTAAATGGATTTCGTCTTTTAATGTCTCGTACTTGGTATGATCGTTTCACTTATAAACAGCCACAATATATACTGAGTCATCATAAAATAGAATTTGAAGATTCGAATATTGTAGTATTTACGATAGGCAATTGTTTGGGCGATGGAGAGAAACTTTTATCTTTGGCTAATGATTTAGTAGACAACAAAATTGAAATTGATAGTTTAACTGAAAGCTATATATCTTCAACAACAGTACAACCTGAACCGTGTCGTATAGCTCAAATATGGCAGGAAGCAATAGGCGGGCCAATTATCCCTTTTGACAAAGAAAAACGTCAAAAAATTATTGACAAACTGGATGATAAATTCAAGCGTCATATAGAGCAATGGTCAAGCAAAGTTGAGATCAAACGACGCCGAAGATAAAAAAAGAGTGAACGATTTAAATAATAAACCAATCAAGAAATCCGCACAATAAATCGGGGGCATCATACTAGTTTTTACGGGATACATCCCCATGCACTGCGTGCAGGGGATAGTTCGGCTTACGCTTCACACTTCGTTGCACTCGTTCTTAGCTTGCCGCACTATAAAAAAAATGGACTATTACGCAACACTTCTTTATCCCGTTACGTCCCTGCCAATTCTGACAGAAGATTCCTTGTGCTGGTTTGATATATGAATCGCTTATACATAATATTTACTCAATGTATTGAGTAAATTATCTCAATATAATAAGTAATCGAGGAAAAACAGAAACGGATTGTTCGGGCATAGTAACCTTTAGGTTAGAACAATCCCTACTGATGAAAGCTGCGGAGAAATTATGCAAGATTTAACAGTCACACTAATCCAGACGGAACTCTTTTGGGAGGACATACCGGCCAACATCGCCATGCTGGACGGCAAGATTGACGGTATTTCTGAAAAAACGGATGTCATTATTCTGCCGGAGATGTTCACGACAGGTTTCACCATGAACGTTGAAAAAGCGGCGGAGCCGATGACCGGCCAAGCTGTTTCCTGGCTTGCTGCCAAAGCAAGGCAAAAGCATGCCCATATTCTGGGAAGCGTTATTATTGAGGAAGACAAAAAATATTTTAACCGGCTCGTCTGGGCAAAACCGGACGGCGAAATCATGACGTACGATAAGAAGCACCTTTTCAGAATGGCCGGCGAGCACAAAGTGTTCTCAGCGGGAAACAGTCATCTTACCGTAACGGTCAATGGATGGAAGCTGCGCACCTTCATCTGTTATGATTTACGTTTTCCCGTCTGGTGCCGGAATATCGCCAACCAATATGATGTGGCGATCTACATTGCCAACTGGCCCGCCAGGCGCGCGCCTCACTGGAAGCTATTGCTCCCGGCAAGAGCTGTGGAAAATCAGTGTTATGTTATCGGTGTAAACCGGGTTGGTCAAGACGGCAACGGCATTGCTCATAGCGGTGATTCGTCCATCATCGATCCTCTGGGGAATACTCTGTTCCAGAAGGCGGATGTTCCCTGCATTCACGCGGCAGTTCTCAGTTATGAAAGGGTAAAAGAATTCCGCGAGACCTTTGCCGCGTGGCAGGACGCCGACGGGGATGCGGTGAAATTTCAGCGGTGATTATTTGCCGGCGGCCTTATATGTCATCCTCCTTTTCGCCTCCATTTAGAATGTGTAACTCAACATAACTCCGCCGTAAAGGAATGAACTATCCTTGTCAGATGGATTGGCGGAACCTTCTTTACTATACGCTCTCATCTCGTACCTGGCATCATCGCAAAGAGGAAATACATAAGATACCGTCGGCGTAACTGATAATGTCTTATAAACCGCTATGGGCAGGGAGACAGACGCCGTCCCATCGTGGAAATTATTGTACTTGTCTGTCGTGGGTAAAGAGTTGCTGTCATATTTTGCATAGGTAGTTTCATCAGTAGACAACAGATAACTTACCGAAGCAGCCAGTTTTAAACTGATGACCTTATTGAATTCTTTGGTATGAGAAACCCCCAGCAAAAAATACCACTGACGGTAATGATCAATTTCTTTATAGGCAGTCAATGTCGGCTGCAAAATGGTATCCAGACCCAAAGTGAGAAAGAGCTCTTGGGCATCAAGCGGCGCTGTTCCTCCGGCGTAAGGCGCACCTAAACCGTAGTAAATATAGCCGGGAGTCACCTGTAAAATACCAAATTTCTTGGAATAGGAAATAGTGTAGTCGGTTTCTGTATAGTTAGTAGCGTAATTGGCATCAGCAGGGGAATATGGTCTTGTATCAAGATTCCCCCAGACATTCAGCGAAAAACCTTTATAGTTTACCGTTACTGCCGGTTGTACCACAATGCTATCCTTGCTTTGTTCATACCCACGCCAGATATAGGCGCTAAGCACACTTAAATCTATTTCACCCGTCACCTTATCTTCCTCTGGCGGTTGTAGGGCAGGTTTTTGTTCCGGAGTGGATTGATTCACCACAGGCGTTTGCTCCGGCGCAGCCTGTTTCTGTTCGTCCGCCCATGAAGTTATCGGCACTGCGACAATAATCAGAAAAAACAAAACTGCTATCATTATTTTACTCATATAAATTTTCATAATGTTTAATTCTCCTTTATACTTAATTCGTGTTTAAATTGTTCAAAGTCAATCCCGTATTTATGGATCTTGTATGACAGGATACGTTTTGTAGTTCCCAAAAGTCTTGCGGCGGCGGATTGGTTACCTTTCGTCCTTACTAAAGCATGACTTATGACTGCTCTTTCGCAATCAAAAATACACCGCTTCAATATATTCTCACTGGTATTTAATTTGTCTTTATCCATAAGACAACCTCACCCTATGGCAATATCGCCTCGTTCGGCGGTTCGTATCCGCATAGCATCATCTACGGGATGAATAAATATTTTCCCGTCACCAATTTTACCGGTATAAGCGGCAGCAGCAATGGCTTTGATGATCTTGTCGCTTTCATCATCCTTCACGATCACTTCTAACCTGGCTTTGGTCAGCAAATTCACTTTATACGATTTGCCATGCACCTTTTGTTCAATGCCCTTTTGATTGCCGTGGCCTTCGATTTCAGTAATCGTGACGCCATGGTGACCAACCAGTTCCAAAGCCTCGCATACATCGCCGACTTTTCCCGGCCGCACAATCGCTTCTATTCTTTTCATTTTAATCACCTCCACTTTTAGTTTAATAACTACACATGTATAATTTATTGACTCTCTTTTATACTGCTAAGACGCCTTTTTCCCCGGTACTTACCCGCATGGCGTCTATGGCATCAAATACAAATATCTTGCCATCGCCGACACCGCCGGTAAAGAGGGTGTCCTGTATGATTTCCATGATACTGGGTACATCCCAATCGTTTACCACCAGATCAACCCTGACCTTGGGAATAAAGGAAATTTTATCGTTAATTGGTTCCGCATCTTTTTCCAGATGTCCTTTTTGACGGCCGAAGCCACGAACCTTTGTAACAGTCATGCCCAGAATGAGATCTTCTTCCTTCAAGACATCCACGAGAATATTGAGCGATTCGGGACGAATCATGGCTGAAATCATCTTTAAACTATAGGATTTTTTCACGCTCGTTATGGCCACGTAAGCGATGCTTGCCAGCGCCCATCCACCTGCGATCAGGAAGCAGATATCCGCTTCGGCCTTGGAATCGGCATTGCCGATTGAATAGAGGTAAATGATAGCCGCCAGCATGATGACGTTGGTGATCACGCCGAGCACAGGTATGATGCCATGCTTAAGCAGGCTGAAATCTTTTCTTTGTTTGAAAGCAATGATGGTCCATACACAGGTCAGACCGTAGAGCACAAACGTCCCGAAGTTCGATGCTAATGTAATGCCCGTCAGACCTACCACGGACCGGACGCCGATGGCCGCAATTACTGTCGTAACAATAATGAGAGCGCCCAGCGCTATGTGAGGTGTGCTGAAACGTGTGTGGATGAAACCCATCATATTAGGCAATTCCCTGTCCGCCGCCATGCCGGCGCTGATCCGCATAGCAGTGTTCATACAGCTCAGAGTTGTACCAATGATAGCGATGGCCACAGTGACCGCCATGGTGATCATCAGGCCGAACCCGATGCCATGCAGCAGATTGTCGCCGATGAGCTTTGTCAGATCGCCGATGGGTGCGCCTGACGCAGCGGCGGCGGCCATGCCGGTAAGGACAGGGTCTCCGGCTTTTGCGGCGGCGAAAGTCAACTTCTCGCTGATCATGGTGCCGGCTGCAAAATACTCCAACAGGTATGCGAAGAGCCCTTGAACCAACAAGGAGATAATAATTGCCCTGGGAATGTTTTTCCCCGGTTCCTTGGTTTCGGCAGATAGCGCTGTACAACTTTCAAAACCGACCAATATTAAAATGGCCAAAGTTGACTGGATCAGAACACCATTGAGTGAATGTGGTTTAATAACGTCCCAGGCGCCGCTGAAGGCCCAGGTGGTTGCCATTTGTGGATTGCTGATACGATACCAAATGGCCAGACCGCTGAAAATGACAAGCGTGACAAGTTGAATTACGTTTATCCAGATGGATGTTTTTGTCGATCCTGTCACCCCGCGATAGGCGATGAGACCGGTCACTATAGCGAAGAGCGCGCCGATAATCGTCAGGCCTATTGGCGAGAACTCTCTTCCGGTAAATTGTGTGAAGATATACCCGATCAGGAGCGCCATCATGGCCACCATAACACCGGGGTAGACCCAATAGAACAAGTGCGCGGACCATCCGGTGGCAAGTTTCGCCAGACGCGCTAAGGAAGTGGGAGCGGCCTTTTTGCTAGCGCCTTTTTGATCCAGAAAAGCCTTCTCCGCAAAGTAAGTTACACTGGCAAAGCCTGCTTCCGGGTAGATCTTTGCCAATTGCGAGTATGAAAGCGCTGTCAGCAAGGCGACAATTAACGCCACCACGATACCCGCCCAGATATCGGTGGCAACTGACACTCCACTGGGATCGGCAGCCGCAGCCTGCATCTGGTACGTAATCCATAAAAATGCGCCTGGTGCAATGAGTGCCATCGCATTCATGGTAGCACCCAACAATCCCAGAGTTGGCTTCACTGAAGTTGAAATTTTTTCTTTAACCATAGTCTTTCCCTCCTTTACAGATTTGAAATATCATTGTCTTTATACAGGGCATACTTCGTGCCAATGCTTAAAATGTGATCTGGCAAAATGCATAAGTTTTTATTATAAAAGGTAAAATCATAGATCATCGGGCGGGAAAGGAAGACTTGCCTTATCCTTAAGTTTGATACAGTCCTGTATTTAATATGGTGATGGAATGTACAATGGTGTGTTTATGTGATGCTAAAGAGGGTCGCATATCAATTCGCATTTAAAAAATAATGAAGCGGTAAGGAGAAAACTCCGCAGGCGCATTACTAATACCATTTCTAAATCAAAGATGATATTGAGGCGGCTAGGTGGAGGCAACGAGGCGTATTGTACATACGTCGAGGAAGCCGACAACGACGGCAACAAAAATAGCGCTTTGATTTAGAATTGGTATAATACGTTAAGGAAGTCGACGACGATACAAACAAAGTTAGTTAAATAATGCAACTTGGTATCAAAGATTATTACCTTTTCATAAAGCTGATCTTCTTCATAGTTTCTATCTTCCCTAAATATGAAGCCATACAGACAAGAAGACTCACAGCATCGCGCATTGAACTGGTCGCAAGTTTTCTGGCGATGGATACCGACTCGCCATATGCGTTTCCAATGATGCGCAACTCTTCTTCCTTGCCTTGTTTTAACAAATCTTTATGTCCACGTTGAATTTTCATCATAATGGATTCCTCCAACAACCATATATTTGAGGGATTCGTCTGATGGGCTTTTTCAATTTTTTCAATGTCGTCTGTCGATGGCTCATATGGTCTCCACTTGGAAGTTTTGTTTGTTTTATCGGCCCAATCTATTGGAAGAAAATGATGCTTGACTTCAAATACATTAATGTCTGGAGAGGCACCTTTAGGTTTGATTAAACGCGGAAGATCAAAAGTATATGGCGTTTTATCTATTAGAGGATATAGTTTTTCATATGCAACTTCGCTGAGAAAAATGTGCGTAAAAGCTCCTTCCCGTGAATGATTTTCGATCTCTTTAGCCAGATTGATTGAATATCCTTCAGGTTGATATTCATTATTGCCCTTTTTATTAATCCAAACTTGCCCAAAATGAATTCCAACAGCAATATCGGAAATCTGTTTTTCGGAGTTGATTTTCTCTTTATTGGATTTACTCAGGAACCATCTCCGCTTAAGATCCAATGAAATACTTATCGCAGCATCAATAATATCTGCCCATAAATCCGAGTTTGCTTCTTCCGAAACTTTCCTGAAGATTATTAAACAACCCTCATTACCCCTGACTTGGGATTTAAAATCAATATTGTCGTGGGAGGCATAGAACTCTTTTTTATATTTATTGGTTAATTCTTTAAACAGTGATTTAAATTGTCGCAATATATTGTTGTATTTTTCGAGTGGTTCATTATTAGATATTTCCGAGCATCCAACAATATCAGCGAATAATATAACTATTTGACCTTCCCAACCAACCGATTCAATAACCGGTTGTCTTTTTATCGCGGTTGTGTTTTGTCCGATGTGCTTTTCATACATATTAATAATCCCCTCTTGCCAAGTTCATTCATAAGTTCAACATTATCATATTTACTACTTGTTTATTGGAACTAGCTCCTTGAGTAGTTTCAAGGGATCAGTGGCAAGTATGTGACAGTCCTAGTCACATGGCAGAAGAAGGAGGGTAACAATGCAAATAGAACCGTCATTAAAAAAGTTAATTACATAAAAAGCCGCTGCAATTTATCTGAAATAAAATTACAGCGGCTGCAAAACAAACATCTCCTTTTAGAAAATATAATTTAAAGTTACTCTACCATAAGGATAGGCTCTATCTCGCACATTTGAATTGTTCATAGTCAATTCCTAATTTATGAACTTTGTAAGTCAAAATGCGTCGTGTGGTTCCTAAAAGTCTTGCGGCGAACGATATGTTCCCTTTAGTTTCTACCAAAGCATTACTGATAACTGCTCTTTCGCAGTCAACAACACAACGCTCCAATACATTTTCTCCGGTATTTAATTTTTCAGTATCCATAAGATAACCTCACCCGATGGCGCCGCCACCGCGTTCGCCGCTGCTGATGCGGATACATTCGGCAAGGTTCACTACAAAAATCTTACCGTCGCCGACATCCCCCGTATGAGCTCCTTTAGTAATTGCCTTAATTGTTGGCTCCGTAAAATCCTCATTTACGGCGATGTCCAGTCTGACCTTATTGAGCAGGCCGCCGGCCTCTTTCGCGCCTCTGTAAATTTCAGTGTGGCCTTTTTGTCTGCCCTGTCCCAGAACATTGGTAACAGTCATCAAATTTACTCCCACAGTCTCCAGTTCTCTTTTAACCGCCTCCAGCTTGTGCGGCTGGATAATAGCAATGATTAGTTTCATGATTATTTCCTCCTATTCAATCACGGTATAAGCGGCTTCGCTCTGTTGAGTTAAATCCAGACCGACGATTTCATTTTTCTCTTCGACTCTCATGCCGATAAGAGCATCCACTATCTTGAAGATGATGAAGGTCATGATTACAGCAAATGCAACTGTGGCTAAAAGCGATAAAGATTGAACCACAAGCTGATGCGCGTTGCCGAAGAACAGGCCGTCCGCTCCACCCGCATTTACGGCCTTTTCCGCGAATAGTCCTGTGGCTATGGTCCCGACAGTTCCACCCACTCCGTGCACGCCGAACGCGTCCAGAGAGTCGTCATAGCCCAGTTTACCTTTAATGACAGCAACAGCAATATAACAAACAACAGCGACCATAATACCGATAAGTAAAGCGTTCATCGGGTTGACAAAACCGCAGGCAGGAGTGATTGCGACAAGTCCGGCCACAGCTCCTGTAACTGTTCCCAAAATTGTCGGTGATCCATTGTGCCACCATTCAATGAGCGCCCAGGTTAATCCGGCGGCTGCTGTTGCCGTATTGGTGGTGACAAAAGCATTGGCTGCTAAGCCATTGGCAGCCAATGCGCTGCCCGCATTAAAACCAAACCAGCCGAACCACAAAAGCGCTCCACCCAGAACAGCAAAAGGTAAATTATGCGGACGAATAGGTCCGTAATTTAATCCAACTCTCTTCCCCAGCATCAGAGCAAGTACCAGAGCCGAAACTCCCGAACTGATATGAACAACCATACCGCCGGCAAAATCAAGCGCTCCCAGATTTTTCAACCAGCCGCCTGTTCCCCAAACCCAATGTGCCAGAGGATCATAAACAAATGTTGCCCAGAGAATAGTAAATAGCAGGAAGGCCGGAAATTTCACCCTTTCCGCGTAAGCGCCGATAATCAAACCCGGTGTAATAACGGCAAACATCATTTGAAAGGCCATAAAAACACTGTGCGGAATAGTGGCTGCGTAATCCTTATTCGGCAAAGCGCCTACACCGTTCAGTCCTGCCCAGTTCAAATTACCGATTAGTCCGTGAAAATCAGGGCCGAAAGCCAGAGAGTAACCGAACAGGACCCACTGCAAACTGATTACGCACAAAATAATAAAGCATTGCATTAAAATGGAAAGGACGTTTTTACGGCGAACTAATCCTCCGTAAAAAAAAGCCAGGCCGGGCATTGTCATCAGCAATACCAGCGCCGTGGACATTAAAACCCACGCTGTATCTCCAGAATTCATTTTTATTACCTCCTTTAAAAAAGTTTTTTGTGAGATTCAAATTTAATGAAACTCAGATATTACAAACGCAGTGCAGTAATATCTGCAAGTTGAATTATCCCGCCAAAGGCGGAGGGTTGAAAACCCCAAAGCTTGATTTAGGGTTTCATACCCGTGACCGCTACTATACTTAGGGCAAATAGAGTGCCAAAATAAAACTTATCACCGAAATTACCGAAATAACTGATGAATTGATGTTAAACCAAGTTGCGTGATTAGAACAATTTTGTTTAAAGAGAAAAAATAGCTAACTAAAATGTGAAGGAATAATTTAATTTAATTAAACGGAAAAAGTGTTATAATCAATAAAATGTTTTATCAGAATAATACAAATAACATGTGAACGGAGACAACAAACCATGAATAATAAATTTTTTGAAAAAACAGGTTATTCAGCTAAACATTGGGCAAAGTTTTTGATTCTCTCGGCAATTTTTTTATTGAGTTCCTGTTATTACCCTCCTCCGGAACAGGTTGTTACTCAACCGGCACAAAATGACAATGTTGCCGCCATTACGCAAATTTATTTTTATCCGACCAAGGGACAATCAACGGAACAACAATCGCGCGATCATTATGCGTGTTACACCTGGGCAGTGGATCAGACCGGATTTGATCCGAGCGTGTCATCAATTGTTCCCGAACAACGCGTCCGTGTTGTTCCTATGCCGCCGCCTGGTCAGGATACCATTGCCATGTCCATTGCCGGAGCAGTGTTGGGTGCATTAATCGCCGGACCGCGTCATGCCGGCGGAGGAGCTTTAATCGGAGCAGCAAGCGGCGCCATTGCTGGAGCAGCTTCTGACATTTCCCGCGAGGAAGCAGCAAGGCAAATGGAGGAAGCTTACAATAACCGCAATCAAGGACGGGACTTTAGCAGGGAGAAGAAGGCTCTGGCTTTCCGCAGAGCCATGTCCGCCTGCCTTGAAGGCCGCGGATATACAGTGCAGTAAGTTTTATCATTGTAAATAAGGAGGTCATTCACATGTCACATATTAATCTAAAACGATATTTTGCCATTGCGCTGTCAATATTTATGTTATTAGGAATATGCATTTTCGGTTTTATACAACGAGCGCAAGCGGAAGGTACTAAAGGTACTGGACGAGCTTCGGCGAAAACTGTTAAACAGGAATCATCGGCAAGACAAGGGACAACACATGCAGTTACACGAGGCACAGTGACTCAGCAAAAAAGCTTTATGGATTCCCGTTACCAGCACAACCGTTCATACCCGGTACGTGGTCAGTCAGTTAGATCTCTTCCTGGAGACCGCAGAGCAGTAAGGCATGACCACTCCCGTTATTACTCTTCTCATGGAGTTTGGTACAGACATTCCCACGGACGATATTTCGTGGTTGCACCGCCCATCGGACTGTTTGTTTCATTTTTACCTCTTGACTATACAACAATCTGGATAAGTGGAATACCTTACTATTATGCCGATGAAACATATTACACGGAAACGCCCGGAGGCTACGTGGTTGCCGAACCTCCTCAGGGTGATGTCAGTGAAACACCTCCCGGCACAGAGCAGGGTATAGAGAGTTCGGAAAACAAAATGTTTATCTATCCGCGTAACGGCCAAAGTGAAAAGCAACAGGCTGATGATCGTTATGAATGCCACAAATGGGCAGTGGGCCAGACAAACTATGATCCGACCAGAAATCCATCCGGAATGACGGCTGATCAGCTCATGCAAAAGCGCGCGGATTATCAACGGGCCATGGCATCATGCCTCGACGCCCGCGGTTATTCTGCAAAATAGAAGCTGCTAAATCCCCCTGTTTCCCCCTTTACAAAAAGGGGATTTTTCTAAAAGGAATTATTCTCTTATGCCCTCCTTTCACTTGTGACCTTTAGGTTATAAAGGAGGGTTTGGGAGGATTTTTTTTAACGTCAAGGAAGCCGACCTGCGCGGCAGGCCGTGCCAACAAAGTTAGCCAACGACCGTGCATCCCGTAGGGGAGCACATATCAAATCAAAAATTAACCTCGCCAGTAATTACCGCCTGCAATACCACTTTTAAATAAAAGACGATATCGAGGCGGCAAGGTGCGTAAATTTGCCAAATCCCCCTGTTTCCCCCTTTACAAAAGGGGGATTTTTCTAAAAGGAATTTTTCTCTTATTCCAATTCTAAATCAAAGCGCTATTTTTGTTAGCGTTGTTGTCGGCCTCCTCAACGTATGTATAATACCAATTTGCAGTCAAAAGTATACCGAGGCGGCAAGGAAGCCGACCTGCGCCGGGGCAGGCCGTGCCAACAAAAATAGCGCTTAGATCGGAAGCGCATTCCTTTAAGGAAAGCGCATAATAAATAGAATCTTACCTTGCCGAGAATTTTCGCCAATATGGCGAAAACTTCCTTTAGAAGTGGTTAATTATTTAGACGGCATTCGCAACGCCCCGTCCAACCTGATACAGCAGCCATTGAGCATTGTGTTTTCTATTATGTGCATAGCAAGTTTGGCAAACTCTGCCGGTTTTCCCAGGCGCCGGGGAAAAGGAACAATCTTGGCCAAATCTTCTTTAACTGCCGGCGGCAAACCTGCCATCATTGGTGTTTCAAAAAGTCCCGGGGCAATGGTTGCTACCCTTATTCCATAATCAGCGCATTCGCGGGCGATAGGCAGCGTCATACCCACCACACCGGCCTTGGAAGCGCTATAGGCCGCTTGACCTATCTGTCCATCAAAAGCGGCGGCTGATGCCGTATTGATGATTACACCTTTTTCGCCTTCTTCATTGGGCGCGTTATTAATCATCTGCTCAACTGCAAGCCTGATCATGTTGAGAGTTCCCACAAGATTAATTTGCATTACTTTATTGAAGGCATCCAACGGCAAAGGACCCTTCCTGCCCATAATCTTTCCCGGATTGGCAACACCTGCGCAATTTATCACCACGTTTATCTTCCCGAAAGTATCAACGGCCTTTTGTATGGTCTGCCGGACATCAACCTCGCTGGTCACATCGGTTTTTATAAATATTGCATCGGCTCCTATATTGGCCGCCAGTTTCTCGCCTTTGTCCGAGTCAAAATCAACAATAACGGCTTTGGCGCCTTTTTTCACCAACTCCATAATACTGGCCTCGCCCAGTCCGGACGCTCCTCCGGTTACTAATGCCACAACATCCTTATAATTCATATTCCCCCCTCATGAGACTCAAATTTAATGACACTCGCTAAGAACGAGCATAGCGAAGTTCGAAGCGCAAGTGGAATTATCCCGCAAGCAAAGCTTGCGGGGTTATACTATAATTCCGCCACTGATTCTTAATTAAACGAAGGCGATTATTATCACAAGAAAAATATCATGACAAGAGGATATCCGGCAGATTATGAATTAGCTTTTGCCGCTGCGAAATAATTGCAGCATGAGCGCCAGATCGCCATGATACCAAGCGTCCTTATTCAATTGTGAAATCCCCACTTTTTATTGACATACAACAACGTTTTACCTATACTCCCTTGCGGAGAAGCAGGTTCTAATATCAATCCGCTTTTACGGAAACGACGGACTTTGGATATTTTTTTGCCAGAGCAGTTAAGAGGAGGTTCCTATGAACAAACGCATAACATCATTCGTCGTTACATTTATCCTGATATCTTTCCTTGTCGCATGCACCCATCTGAACAGACCAGTAGAAACCGTGGGGAAAAACAATTATTATATCGATTGGGCCAAGAACCCACCCTCCCCTCACGATATGGCCAAGCACATCATCAAAGGAGAAAACCCTTTCGAATGGTGGTACTTTGATGGCCATCTCGATACAGGTGAGACCTTCGTCGGAGCATTTCTCGATCCGAGCTTCACAACGGGGAAACCGGGGGTGACTTTTTCCCTTTATGGATCAGACTGGATAAAAGAGAGTCATCTGATAACGCTGCCGGATGACGATATGAAAGTATCGGCTGAAGACATTAACCTGACTTGTCCGGTAGGTTACATCCGCCGTTTAGATAAGGATACCTATCTGGTGGGATGGGATATAGAAGGGCTCAAGGCGGATTTCAAACTGACAACGCTGGCGCCTGGATGGCTTCCCTTCGGAGGTGATGATGTTAATAGTGACAAGATGGACTTCTTTTGGACCGTTCACCAGGGCAAGAATCACATTGAGGGAACAATCAGCAAAAACGGGATCACCCGAAAAGTAACCGGTTCAGGATACGCTGATCATAACTGGGGGGAAAAATCTCTCAATGAAATAGCCTCTTCCTGGATTTGGGGCAGAATACTTGCCGGCAAGTACACCATCATTTATGCGGACGTGCAATACCGCGACCCTAAAATTAATTCCAGACCTTTGTATATTGCCAGAGACAATCAGATGATCGTCGGCACCGGCAGCCCCACGATTAGGCAGAGTGATTATACCACACACCCTAAACTAAAAAGGCATTACCCACGGCAGATTGATATCGATCATACCGAAAGCGGAGTCGAAACCCATATCCAAATCCGTTTCAAAACCCTGGTCGAGGATGTTGACATGCTCACCGTTTCAGGATTAAACCCCTTCACCCAATGGTTTGCACGAACTTTTGTTACCAGACCTACTTACTTCCGAATCATCGCCGATTATAAAGGCACCATTGTTGATAACGGCGTTTCCATTCCTATTGAGGGAGAATGTCTATACGAAGTCATGGGTTTGGAATAAGCTATCTTAGAGATAGAAAAGCAGGTGATGCGGGTAATTTTTTTGGGGGGACACAGTATACTTCATGAAGAAGAAAAATACTGGATTGCCGTATTAAGAGACTGTGTCATAATAGGAGAAACAGCCTCAAAATCGTCATACCGGCGAAAGCCGGTATCCAAAAGTTACTGATAATACTGGATTCCGTGTCGCGCTTTGCTTGCACGGAATGACAAAATGGTAATTACGACACAGTCTCCAAGTCCGGCAATGACAAAGAAGTTCGTCATTGCGAGGAGCGCTTTGCGCGACGTGGCAATCTAGCTGGAAGTTGCGAAAAATAAGAGGTGCATGGATGTCAGAAAAATATGATTTGATTATTATCGGCGGAGGGCCGGGAGGACTGGCGGCGGCTGAGATTTCCGCAGCAAAGAAAAAAAGAGTCCTCATTATCGAAAAAGACGGTTGGGGCGGCACCTGCACTCACCGAGGTTGTATTCCAACCAAAGCGCTACTTAGTTGCAGCAAGTATTATGCTGATTTGAAAAAACTTAAAAGGATGGGAATTAATATAGCGGAAGCATCCGTCGATTTTTCCGCGATCAAAAAACATCAGCAGCAGATAGTGAAAGTTTCCGCTCTCGGCGCGCAAAAAGTTCTTGCTGAAGCAGGGGTGAAAACTAAACAGGGTATTGGCGAAATCGTTTCTCCTCAGGAAGTTCGTTTTACCGATTCATCAGGGAAAAGTGAAAATTATTTTGCTCAAAATATCATCATTGCCTGGGGCTCTGTGCCGCAAATGCTTCCGGGAATAAATCTCTCCGATCGTGTTTTGACGTCGGATGGTATCCTGAATTTAAATTCACTTCCATCAAGCATTATAATTGTCGGCGGCAGTGTAATCGGCGTGGAATTCGCCACTTTCTTTGCCGAACTGGGCGTGAAAGTAACCATAATTGAAATTCTGGACACAATAATTCCTGTTGAGGATCAGGAATGCGCTGAAATGCTGAGTCAGGAATTGACCCGTACGGGCGTTGCTGTTAACACTTCAACGAAACTAGAGAGCATGAAAGACACAGGCAGTGACGTTGTAATGTTAGCCAAAAAAAATGGCAAACAACTGGATGTAAGCGCCGATTATGCCCTTCTTTGCACAGGCAGAAAACCTTTGTTGAATGCGGAAGAATTAGAAAAGCTGGGCATTGAATATACAAAAGCCGGAATCAAGACAGATAAAAACATGATGACAAATGTTGCCGGTATTTACGCGGTGGGCGATGTCACCGGCGGCATGATGCTGGCGCACCGGGCAGCACAGCAGGCGAAAATCGCGGCTGGACATATCTGTGGAGACAGCAATTTTATTTATAACGAAAATTTCATACCTTCTGTTGTATACAGCCATCCGCAAATAGCGCGTGTCGGCTACACGCAGAAGCGGGCGGGGGATGAAGGCCTTTCCGTCGAAGTTGTTAAATCTTCATACAGCGCCAACATTATCGCCCGCGCTGAATTGATGGGACATGGTTTTGTCAAAACTATTTTACATGATGAAAAAATTATTGGAGCAACGATTGTCGGTGAAGAAGCCGCGGATTTGATCGCGCCTCTTGCTCTGGCTGTATCCAATGAGTTAACCAAAAAGCAATTGCGTAATTGGGTGATACCGCATCCGACATTGAGCGAAATATTTGTATCTATAACTAGTTAAAACAGGAGTTCATTATGAAGTTAATAAATTATACATCTGTAACGCCTACCCATTTTAACAGTGATGCAGCCAAGGGAGTTGCGGGTCGCGTGGTGGCGGGCAAGGCTGACGGCGCGAATAATTTTTGTATGCGGATTTTTGAGATTGCGCCGGGTGGTTATACGCCGAAACACGCTCATCCCTGGGAACATGAAATGTTTATTCACTCAGGTGTTGGGGAGATTTACGGCAACGGCAAGTGGAATCAGATCGAGCCGGGCAATGTTATTTTCATGCCGCCCGATGAAGAACATCAGGTTAGAAATACAGGTAAAGGGCAATTAATTCTGGCCTGCCTTGTACCATCAGTTGCCCCTGAATTATAATATCACGTTTTTTCTTCGGCTAACTTTGTTGGCACAGCCTGCCGCGGCGCAGGCCGGGGTCGTCGGCTTTCTCAACATTAAAAAATCCTCCCTAACCCTCCTTTGGGAAAGGAGGGTATAATACCAATTCTAAATCAAAGCGCTATTTTTGTTGGCGTTGTTGTCGGCTTCCTCAATTCGATTTACAAAATTCAGTTTACGTTGCTCCTGAATTTTGAATCTCATTACAACTAACGAATTTCACTTTACTGCGTAACTGTCATTCGAGTTTCACTGCCGCCTCGTTATCCTTTGACTGGGGGCATGACTGAAAGGAGCGCAACAAAAACAGCCTTTACCTTGCCGGGAATTGATGCCTATCAGGCGGCAGATTCCATAAACGTGGTATAAATTTTATGTTATCTCTTACTTGTTTACATATTCGGCGGCTTTTTCACCCGCCAGGTATCCGGTGGAAAAGGCAGCCTGCAAATTATAACCGCCGGTATCGGCATCAATATCCATAACCTCGCCGCAGAAATACAATCCTCTGATTAGTTTGGAAGCCATGGTGCGCTGATCAATTTCATCCAGTGAAACACCACCCGCCGTTACTATTGCCTTTTCCAGAGGCAAAGTTGATTTAATATTAAAACGAAGAGCTTTGAATAAATCTACAATTTTTTCTCTTTCGTTTGCGGTGATCTGGTGTGCCAGTTTTTCTTTGTCAATTCCTGTAAGTCCTATCAATGGTTCGATCATCTTGGCCGGCAGGTATTCTTTCATAATGCTGCTGATCTTTTTTTTGCTCGATTTATCCATATCCCGTTGCAGGCGCTTATGGAGTTGTTGTCTGATTAACGCCGGTTTTAAATCAATCAATACGGAGACCGGCCCTTTCTCAAGAGCTTCAACAACGGCCAGGCTCATCAACAAAATAATCGGACCGCCCAATCCGAAATGAGTGAACAGCATTTCTCCGAAACGGCTTTCGATTAACGGAGGTCGTGGCGACTTTTTTTCTCCTCTTCCATAGTTGCAATCAGGCGTGATTGTGGAATCAATCAAGGCCGCTTCACCCTGAAAGGACGTGGCGCGGACATTGCGCAGACTCACACCCTGCATGGATTGAGCAAGTTTCTGTTCTTTTACAATCAACGGCACTAATGCCGGTTTGAGTTTTACTATTTTATGTCCGAGCGCGGCGCTGATTTTATAACCGTCTCCGGTAGAACCGGTAGATGGCCAGGTGGCGCCGCCCGTCGCCAAAATCACCGCGGTAGAGCGATAATTTCCTTCTGATGTTTTAACGCCGCAAACCGTATTATCTTTTATGACGATTTCAGTTACTTTGGTATTCAGTTTTATCTGCACTTTATTTGCGGCAAGATATTTTTTAAAAACGCTCACAACATCATGAGCGTCATCGGAAACAGGAAAAATTCTTCCGCCGCGCTCCACCTTGGTGGCAAGGCCATGATTATTCAAAAAATCAAGCAACTCCGGACGGAAAAAATTATGAAAAGCGCTGAAAAGAAAACGGCCGTTATTCCCATACATGGAAATAAAATCCTTCAATTCCGCCGAATTGGTTAAATTGCAGCGTGTCTTGCCACTGATCAGAATTTTTTTCCCGCAGCTATCGGTTTTTTCCAAAAGCAAAACCCTTGCGCCGAGTTGGGCGGCTCTTCCTGCAGCCATAAGTCCCGCTGCCCCGCCGCCAATAACAATAATATCGCTATCTATTTGTTTGTATTCATCGGTTTGCATAGCCATTGGATTTAGAGGCTGATTTCCTTCAATGTTTTGGCAATGAACACAACAATTACGGTCTTAATCACATCCTTACGCATCTCTAATGTGGTTTCCCTTCCTTCTATTTATAGTTTATAAAATTAAAGATTAATCCATTTTTTGATGAGAAAATTCTTTTTGTGGGAGAAAGTATAGGAAGTCCGATACTGTAAGTCAATTAAATTTTGGCCACAAAATATATATTGTGCGGTAATCTTCGATCTTGCCGGCCAAAACAGGTTAAGACTTAGGTTGGTGAAAGAAATATTTCTACTGTTTCGGGAATCGAATTTTTTTCTTCCTGTGAGGTTGTTTTTCTTATTTTCCAATTCATACAATCCTTTCCCATATAAATTTATATTCATATTTGTGCCGACAAGTCGGCATGGGGGTTTCAATCGGAATCAAAAAATGGCTGAACTTTAATCTAACATATGGTACAAGTAACCGGGGCAGATCAGGAGCATTTAAATTCTATTGATAAATACAAATAAAGGTGAACCTTGAACTTTTTAGCTAGCTTTGAAAAACTTAACAAATTCTTTGTAATAGCAATAGGATTTGTGCTCCTCGGTATAGTAGGCATCATCGACTACCTTACAGGTTATGAAATAGCATTTTCGCTGTTCTACTTGATTCCTATTTCTCTAGTCACTTGGCTTACGAATCGACGACTTGGAATGATGATGTCTGTTGTCAGCGCCATAGTTTGGTTTATTTCGGATGTGGCGGCAGGGGCTTCGTATTCGCATCCTCTCATCTATGCTTGGAACACCATCATTATATTAGGTTTTTTTGTTATAGTCACGTATCTGTTGTCATTAATAAGAAGCTCACTGGAACACGAAAAAGAATTAGCGAGCACAGACTATTTGACAGGTGCCATGAATTCACGTGTCTTCTATGATTTGCTGCAGACGGAAATTAACCGCTCCCAGAGAAATAAAAATCAGTTTACTATAGCCTATATTGATCTTGACAACTTCAAGACCTTGAATGACGACTTTGGACATAACATAGGTGACCAAGTTCTCCGTTTTGTGGTTAATCAAGTTAAAAAGCATTTACGGAAAACAGATGTAATTGCAAGGCTTGGCGGCGACGAATTTGCGTTGCTCTTGCCAGAAACAAATCAGGAATCCGCACAAATAGTCATTCCTAAACTTCAATGCGATATTTTAGCGGGAATGCAGCAAAACAACTGGCGGGTGACACTTAGCATTGGTGTATTGACGTGCATTGATGTGCCGTACGTAGCAGAAGAAGTAGTTAAAATGGTCGATAATTTGATGTACTCAGTAAAACGTGGCAACAAGAATGATATCAAATACGCAACTTGCACGAACTAATACCATTTCTAAATCAAAGATGATATTGAGGCGGCTAGGTGGAGGCGACGAGGCGTATTGTACATACGTTGAGGAAGCCGACAACGACGACAACAAAAATAGCGCTTTGATTTAGCATTGGTATAACACTGGCTTCAATCAACAGCCGCGTTACTTTCCCCCATTACTATAATTCACCTTCATCCTTTGATAGATTAGTTCCCTTAGTCCAACTCTCTATAAGGTGTTTTTTTTCATCAGCTATTTCTTCTTCTAGCCTTCTGTTGCTGATATCAAATTCTTCCTGGGATATTTCTCCATTATGTATCTTGTTTAATAACTCTTCTTGCTGAGTAAGTTTCTTGCTCAGGGCAAGAACTTTATCTAAATCACTAATATACATTGTAATAACTCCCTTTTGTGTTTATGTTTACTAATGCTCTTTCCGATTAATTGAATACATAATATCATAATTTATTTATTTTAAAAGAGAGAAATACCAGCTTCATTGAGTGTGGGAATAAACGCTTGTTGAGTTTACTTATACCAATAAATAATCAATAAAACATTTCTACCTATTAGCAAAAACATTCTTTACAATTGGTGGAAAAAAGCTTGCGCTAATTTAGGGATTGAAGGTGTTGACCTTTACGGTGGAACAAAGCACAGCACCATAACAGCTCTGCGGAAAAAATATTCACCGGAAGAAATAAAAAAGAAAGGGTCTGGTCACAAAACCAACAAAGCGTTTGATCGTTACTTCACATATTGACGATGATGATTCGCGGGAACTTTATATAGACGCAGTGCCAAAAAAAGTTGCAAGGTAAAAAAGGTAAGTAATTGATATCTCAGGTATTTATTGGTGCCTGGGGCGGGAATTGAACCCGCACAGCCTCAAGGACCGAGGGATTTTAAGTCCCTTGCGTCTACCAATTCCGCCACCCAGGCATACGAATCTTCAGGTATTAGAAACGTTTTGCGCTTATATTATTTTTGCATTGTACTGTCAAGGTCTTACTAATTAACTTTTTGTACAAGTTTTTTTGTTTCTTGAAGATTTGCTAACTTATATGATAAACAAAAGCCCTGTTCGGAAAGGTTTTCTATATGCAGGAAATTGATCTCATCATCAGTGGCGGAAAAGCACTTTTACTAGATTCTGAAAATACGTGTATTGATCACGCTTCTGTAGTGATCAATACGGGCGATATAATTGCTGTTGGTTATACTGAGAACATAGAAAAACAATATCGCGCTAAAAAAAATATAATTGCCAAAGACTCTCTGATTATGCCCGGCTTTGTCAATTGTCATACGCATGCGGCAATGACGTGCTTCCGCGGCATTGCTGATGATCTGGAACTGATGGACTGGCTCAATAATTACATTTTCCCCGCCGAAGCCAGGAATGTGAACAAAGAGCTTGCCTACTGGGGATCGCTTCTTGCCGCCGCCGAAATGATCAAGTCCGGCATCACAACTTTTTGCGATATGTATATATTTGAAGATGAAACCGCGCGCGCGGCAAAAGACGCCGGCATGCGCTGTCTCATCGGCGAAGTTCTTTTTGATTTTCCCTCGCCCAACTTCAAAACTGTCGGGGAAGGCATTGACTACACAAAGATGCTTATCGAAAAATGGAAAAACGATCCACTGGTCAATATAATTATTGAGCCGCACGCGCTTTACACCTGCTCCACTCCCCTTCTTACAGAGGTAAAAGAACTTGCCGAAAATTATCATCTGCCTATAGGACTGCATCTTCTGGAAAATGCTGCCGAGAAGAAACAGCTTGAAGAAAAGTTAGGGAAAGGCGCTGTCTCTTTTCTCAAAGACATAGGTTATCTTGACGAACATCTTATCGCGTTTCACTGCGTTTGTATGTCAGAAGAAGATATTAAATTGTTTGCCGATAACGGCTGTAAAGTTTCTCACAATCCGGCCAGCAATATGAAACTGGCTAGCGGTGTAGCTCCCGTGCCGGAAATGCTCAAGGCCGGAATTACCGTTGGCTTGGGAACCGATGGCTGCGCCAGCAATAATAATCTGGATGTGATAAAAGAGATGTCCACGGCCGCTAAGCTCCACAAAGTCGCCCGACTTGATCCTACGGTTATGGACGCGCAAACTGTCGTGCGCATGGCGACTATCGAAGGCGCGAAAGCTCTCGGCATGGAAAAGATAACCGGTTCTCTGGAGGTTGGCAAAAAAGCCGATATTATCATCATTGGCCTGAACGAGCCCCATTTGACGCCGCTTTATAATGAATATTCGCATCTTGTTTACGCGATGAGCGGCGCTGACGTTGATACTGTTTTAATCAACGGCAAGGTTGTCATGGAAAACCGCCAACTGCTGACTATCAATGAAGAGGAAGTGATGCAGAAGGTAAGAGAAATTGCCGTAAAGGTAAAAAATAGCCTGCGAAAATAAAGGAGACAAAATTCATGAAAGCTTACAAATGCTACATTCACAGCATGTTGATTATTGCTTTAATATTGCTATTCCCTTTAAGCTCCACGGCGGCAGTCAAGGAAGTCACTCTCTTTCCTAATTCCGCGAAAGTATCGGAAACGGCAAAAATTAATCCTCAATGTGATAAAGGAAAGTGCCTTTCTGTTATTACTCTGCCCTCACAGGCTGATCCGGAATCGCTTGTTGTTTCACTTCCGCCGCAGAGCCACGCAAAAATAGAAGACGTGCAGACAAAACCAATTCAGGTTAAAGATGAGTCCAAAATCGCAGAATTGCGCAAGCAGATATCCGGACTGGAAGGAGAAAAAAGGGAGACGCAGTCAAAGTTGCAGGCCCTTGATGCACAGCTTCAATTCTGGCAGGCGCAAACAAAAGCAAAAACAAAAAATGTCGCCGATTCCTCTAAATTAGCCGACGCCATCGGAAAAAATGTCCGGAAATCTTATCAGGATAAATTCGCCGCCGATATTCAGTTGGAGAAAATCGAAAAAAACATCAAGAAACTTCAGGAAGAATTAAACCAGGCCGCAGGCCGTAAAGAAACCGCGTGGGAAATAACTTTAACAACATCCGACTCCGGCCAGAATGAAATCTTTTTTTCCTACACCTACTTTCTCGCCGGTTGCGGCTGGCTTCCTCTTTATCGCATTGAGGCTTTGCCCGCCGATAAAAGCGTTTCTTTTTCCTGGGAAGTGGAAATATGGCAATCCTCCGGTGAAGATTGGAAACAGGTGCAGTTAAATTTAGCCACTCTCCAACCGTTAATAAATATTGCTCCTCCCGCATTACCGGAATGGGTTATTAAACCCCTTAAGATTTATAAAGCATCACGAAGCAAAAATAATGCCGCCGTACCGTTAATGGAGAAAGACGCGACATCAGATGATGAAGCTCTGGGCGCCGCTCCCGCGGAAACACAAAACACTACTTATTCCGCCTGGTCACTGGGCAAAAAGAATATCCAGGCCGGTACCCGTCAGCGTCTGAAAATCAAAGATGAATCCTGGCCTGCTGAATTTCTTTTTCTGGCGCGTCCCGTTATTAATCCGCAGGCTTTTGTTCGCGCCAAGGTTAAATTGGAACGGCCCGCCGATATACCTCCCGGGCAGGCGATCTTCGTTATTGATGGAGCCATATTGGGCAAACGCGAATTTTCTTTTGCTGGTTTCGAGGAAGAGCTTTTCTTCGGAATAAGTCCGCTGATTTCCGTCACCTCTTCGACGATATCTAATCAGTCCGGCGAGAAAACTATTTTTCAGGATAAACAAACCAGAAGCTGGCAATGGCTTATTGAGGCAAAAAATTCCGGCAATGCCGATATTAAGCTACGTATTGAAGAGCCGGTGCCTCAAGCGCGTGATAAAAGGATAAAACTGAATTTCCGGCAGAATCCGGAACCGGCGGAAAAAGACCACGCCAAATTTGTCTGGCTTCTGGATGTGCCCGCAGGACAGAAAAAAACTATTCAGAATAATATTGAACTGGAGGCGCCGAGTGATATGAATATTGATTTTGGCTGGCGGTAGTTTCTCGCCTATCTTCAGGCAAGGTTTCTTTTTTCAGATGTAGTCCGAACATCGCGTGACCCAGACTATGATTTATGTAATTTTTTATTGTCACCCTATCCCTTCGCCAATAAAAAGCAACCCATGCATCCGCTAAAGACACATGGGTTTTATGATTGATGTATTAATATAAAAAGTTTTGAAAAGTTTAAATCTGTCTGTCTGTCTGTCTATCTGTCTGTGCATGCTGTATGCCATCATTTGTTGATGCAATCCTTTTCAGATTTTTAATACAGACAACTTTTCTTATGACTTGGTGTTGCTACAACGCAGTCCGAACCTTCAGGTTCGTTTGCCTTGCGGGTCTAAAGACCCGAACTACGATTTGATGTTTATGAAAAAATAATTAGCGTAATTTCAAGTAAATGTCAAAGAAAAATAATTTGCACCGGCAATACCTTATCGTAAAAATTTGCTTTACATCGGATTGTTCGGGGAACAATCCCTACAAAAGATTGTTCCGCTATCATGAATATGCCGATATTAGTAAAGATATTTAAAAAGCTGGTCCATGATGCAAATTTAAACCCGTCTTAAAAATAATATTGTTAATAGACTTCATCATGACTGCCAAGATCAATTGGAATTATTTTTTCATCTTCGATTAAAAAAATAATGAAAATGCGATAAGAAATGTTTATGGAAACTGAATATGGTTCAGATAATTTACCGTGCAGTTTATGTAAGCGCAACGAAGGATGGTATGGATTGATTTCTAATAGCTTTAACGTTTTTTCATATTGAGATACTAAATCGGGATGTCTTTTGATAAATTTTCCGGCTCGTTTTAAATAACTGTCAGTATATAAGATTTCAGCCACGAGTTATTCTCTTGACGTGTTTTTCTACGGTCTCTTTAATAAATTTTCCTTCTTTAATGTCTCTTTTTGATTCCAGTAAAGCCGCTTCCAGTTCGCATTCTCTCAAATAATTATATTTTGCTATAGGTAAAACGACAAACTTGTTCTTCCCTCTGACAGTAATGATAACTTCCATCCCATCGGCGGTCTCATCATTAAGGATAGTCACACCCTTTGTTTTCAATTCATTTGCCGTAATGGTTTGTGCCATTTTAAATAATCCTTATTTTAGTGCTGTTAATAGTACTGTAAATAGAATTATTTGTCAAGAATGAAATGCAAATAAGATTGCTACCCGGCATGCGAGACTGCGTCACAATAGCAAAAAGTGTTATTAAAGTCGTCATGCCGGTGAAAACCGGCATCCAGAAGTTACTGAATATACTGGATTCCGTGTCGCGCTCCGCTTGCACGGAATGACAAAAAAATAATTACGACATAATCTCATGCGCCGGGGTTCCCTGCCATAACCTAAAGGTCATCATGACCTGAGAGATGGTCCGAAATGACATAAAAAGTAATCAGTTGCTATGGAGTTATTGAAAAACCCCATGTTCGGGGGCTGTTCAAAAATGTTCAGATGCAAGGCGCGCAAAAAACCGCACCGCGAGACGTATATAGACATACGTCGAGCGGTGCGGTTCGCAGCGCAACACGGCAGATGAGCGTTTTTCAACAGCCAGACTATTCGTATTCTTCCAGATACCTCTCGATATAACCGCGCACTCTTTCTTTTGGCTGAAATATTCCGAAATGACCTTCGCAAAGAATATCGGCGTTGAGAGCAATTAATATCTGCATTGATTTTTTCCAAGCTTTTATATCGGAGCCGAATGCCGCGTGAAATGGCCCGTGAATATCCTGTCCGAAAAGAACCCTCTTCCCTGCCCTGTCCAGATAAAGAGAAATTGAACCTGGTGTGTGTCCGGGTGTGTGCAAACAATGCAATTCTTCCTGGCCGAATTTTAATATTTCATGAACGCCCTTCAGTTTCTGGTCTACCGCCATCGATGGAAAAGTTGTGCCATACCAGTTTGCCGCCGTTTTGAAAGAATCGCCATTTTCCAAGGCTTTAGCGTCCAACTCGTGAATCAGTATTTTCGTGCCGTATTGTTTTCTAAAGAAAGGCGCTGAACCGATATGGTCTATATGGCAATGCGTTAAAATCAGATTGGAAATATCGGCTGGATTAAGCCCCAGCATTTCAATATTGCGAATAATCTGAGAAGCGCTTCTGCCGGCTCCCGCGTCAATCAAAACCAGATCGCCGGCAAAATCGACTAGGTAAATCGCCGCGTCATCGGCCGATGTTATTCCGGAACCACCGATTAAATAAACGCCGCTTATTATTTCTTCGGTGTTTGTTCTCATGAGATTTATTTAGGTTGGAAAGTGCCAATGATTTCGTTAATGTTTTTTATCTTATTAGCGGCCAGATAATTTTTTATTCCTTCGATAACATCCAGTGTGACATGGGGATTGATAAAATTAGCCGTGCCAATTTGCACCGCTTTCGCACCCACAACCAGAAACTCCAGCGCGTCTTGAGCCGTCATTATGCCGCCGATGCCGATAACCGGTACAGAAACTCTCTGGACAACCTGCCAGACCATTCGCAGAGCCACCGGTTTTATTGCCGGGCCGGATAAGCCGCCGGTAATATTTTTGAGATGAGACCGTCTTGTTTTTAAATCAACGGACATTCCAGTCAGAGTGTTGATTAATGATATAGCGTCTGCTCCCGCTTTTTCTACGGCTTGGGCGATTGCCGCAATATCTGTGACATTGGGAGTAAGCTTAACAATAACAGGCAGACCGGTTTCATCTTTTACTGTGCGCGTTACTCTGGCGGCAATTTTCGGATCGGAGCCGAAAAGTACCCCGCCATTCTTTACATTGGGACAGGAGATATTTACTTCCAGCGCGTGCACACCTTTTGCCGAACTCAGTTTTTTGGCAACTTTTTTATATTCATCATAGGTCTCACCGTAGATGTTGGCAATAACCGCTAAATCATATTTACGTAGGGTTGGAAGTTTTTGCTCGATAAAAACATCAACTCCGATATTTTGCAAACCCACCGAGTTGAGCATGCCGCCTGTTGTTTCCATTATGCGCGGCGGCGGATTTCCCAATTTTGGTTTCAATGACAAACCTTTGACAACAATGGCGCCCAATCTGTTTAAATCAACATAATCGGCATATTCCTCGCCATAACCGAAAGTGCCCGACGCCGTCATTACCGGATTTTTCAATTTCAGTAGCCCCAGATTTACAGCCATTCGCGGAGATGTCTTTGTTTTCATTTCATACCCGTGATTCCCAAATAATATTTTGCAGATTAAATACCGGGCCATCAGCGCAAACCCGCTTATAATCGAGAACACCTTTTTGATTTTTTATGGCTACCGCGCACCCCATGCAGGCCCCGGTACCGCAGGCCATTCGCTCTTCCAGCGACACCTGACAGTTGAATTTACTTGTTTTCAATATTTTCGCCAGCGACTTGAGCATTTCTTTGGGACCACAGGCATAAATGAAGGTGTTTGCCGGCGTAAATTTTTTTATGTCTTTTTGAAATGATTGCGTTACTAAACTTTTGATCCCGATAGTTCCATCATTAGTGCACACATTGATGTTGCGACAAAGCTTTTGCAGTTTATCCAACCCGACCATCGCGGTGGCGCTCTGAGCACCTATATATAAAGTCATCACCGATGGAGAAAGATCAGATCTCCCTGATAAATGTTCGATCAATAATGACAGAGGAGCTATGCCGATTCCGCCGGCAATAAAAACAATATTTTTTTTAACGTCAGGAATTTCAAAGCCGTTACCCAGCGGCCCGTTGATTTCCACCTGCGAACCTTTAATCAACCCCGCCAGAATTTGCGTTCCCTTACCCACCACACGGTACAGCAATTCTATAAAGCAGTAATTCTTACTGCGGGAAAAGGAATAAATACTGATGGGACGCGACAAGAAAGGATCATTCAATCCGGCGATGCGAATCATGACAAACTGACCCGGCAGCGGATTTTCAAAGGAAGAGGCAACTTTCACTTTCATCAGAAAGCAGTCTTCCTGAATTTCTTCGTTTTTTGAAATTTCCCCGATATAAATGTCTTTGATCATTTTTTTATGTCCGCCCACATGATTAAGGCGTCTTCATGAGTATCTGTGTAATAAAGTGGCCTGATTCCTTTTACTACAAAACCGCGTTTCTCGTAAAGCTTTATTGCTTCAATATTTGATTTTCTGACTTCCAGTGTCTGCTCTGTAATTTCATTTTTCCCCGCGATTTCCGCCATCGCTTCCATAAGATTAAAAGCAAGACCTTGTCTTCTATACTCTTTTTTTACAGCCAGATTGTGCAGATGAACTTCATCGGCAACAAGCCAGAAAATAATATAGGCTACAATGACACTTTTCTCCTCAACATTTACCCGCGCAGCAAGACACACAGAATGAGTGCCGGCCAGTTCTCTTGTAAACATTCCCTCCGTCCAGGGTGATGGAAACGATTCTCGCTCAATTGCCAGCACCTCCGGCAGGTCAGTCTTGTTCATCAGATTAAGTGTCACCTGATGGGCATTTTTTTCATAGGACATGAAATAATTCCAAAAGTACGGCCACAACTAAAAATATCGCGCAAAAAACGGGAATTGCTCTCTGAAGTTTTAGCATATTAATGGCCACGGCAATCCCCAGCAGCGGTAGAAAATAATAGGTAAAAGAAAGAGTTGATAGGATCGTTGCATTTAATTTAGGATACAGCCAGATTACAGAAGGAATAAAGATCCATAGAATTACTAAAACATAAGCTACATCAAATAAGAATACTTTAATTAACCCTAAATAATTTTTTCGTTCTATTTCCCGGATATTATTTTTTTTTGCATCCGCCAGCGCCAGATCGGAAAGAGTGTTGTTGGATTTAATAATCATGACATCCATCTGCTTGGCTAATATTCCGCAAGGAATAGCTATAAGTATCGAAAGCGCAATTAATTCCGGTCGGGATATGCCTCCCATTTTTTGGCCGGCAATCACAGCAGTTGAAGTTGCCACAACAGCCGTTATGGAGTTGTTGGGAGGAATATAAGTTCCTATGGGAATGCGATCAATCCAGATAAGTTCAACAAATGCTCCGATGACCAGTCCTGCGTAAGGATTATGCAAAATCAGTCCGATAATAGGAGCTATGATAACCGGCCGGGAAATCATGGCTTGAATAAAAACTCGATCAAGACATAACAAGCCGCCGCAAAAAGATGCTAAAATAATTTCCGTAAACAATTCTAAATACCTTTATGGTTTTGTATTTTAACAATCCTTCAAAGCTTCCTTAATATCGATAGTTTTCCCCTTCGGTATCCTTTTTAATTCAACAACAACCCGGGAACCTTCCAATAGATTTTTAATACATTTGATTTCTTTATCACATAAAAAGACTGAGGGGGAACAACAAATCTTATATTCATTATTGTAGACATTACCGATATTTAACTTATCAAAATGAAAACCCTGATTAAAAGCATCGTACGCGTCAGCAATATTGCTAAATAACACGATTGTTTTTTTCCCTTCACTGTGGGTGAAAGTATAATTTTTCACAAAATCATTTACAGAGCAGATAATCACTTCGATTTCGCTGGGCACGGCCATTCTGATTATGGTTTCAAAAAAGGAATCGCCGGCTACTTTATTGTCAACTACAATAATACATTTCGCCCTGACGTGGGGGACCCATGCTTCCAATATTTGACCGTGGACAAGCCTGCTGTCAACTCGAACCAAAACTATGTTAAAATCTTTCGCCAAATGGAGCCCCCTCTGGCAGGAGCCAAAGACTCCCTATTATAATGAGACTCAAGTTTCAGAAACAAAGTGAACTGAAATTTGTAAGTCAAATTATCCCACGGTTAATAATCGCAGGATCATTACCTGTTAGCTTTCTTGCTCAAAATTTCACTGGCCAACATAATATTTTTTTCCCCGTAATTTTTAATGAGGCAGGCATAGTCCTGTAAAGTCATATCTTCTTTAACTTCAGACAATTTGAGCACCATGGGTAAATTAACTCCGGTAAGAACTTCAACTTTTCCTTCTTTGATAAAAGAAAGAGAAATGTTGGAAGGCGTACCGCCAAAAAGATCGGTAAGAATCAACACGCCCTTACCTTTATCCAGTTTTTTTATGGCATTGCTGATTTCTTTTTTTAAATCCTCGACATTTTTTGTCTGCTCGACGCAAACATGTAATATATCGCCTATCGGCCCTTTGATTAATTCAGCGGCTTTTATCAACTCATTTCCAAAATTACCATGTGTAATAATAAGCGCACCAATCATTATTACCTCCCCTTAAAACGCGTCTAAAAAATTAAGCAACCCTGCGTTCATTATGCTCTCAAATTTGATGCGGTAGGCTAATGGATTGCACAACAATTGTCAAGATTTATGAAATAGAAATCTTCGCCTGCCCATATTTCCTTTCATTCGCAGTTCTTAATTTTTTTCCAAATCATTCAATTCCATTTTTAGAGATAACAGCGCAAGCATATCCTTCAAAGCAATAATGCCTTCCAACTGATCTCCTTTGACAACCAGCAATCGGCTATTCCCTGTACGATTCATTATCGCCAGTGCTTTATTGACATCTTCCTCCGGACTTACTGTTGTTTCTTCATTGCAGGGCAGTGCAATTGCTCCTACCGTGTACTGGGCCCACTCATCGCGCGGAATTGACGCTACTTGTTTTACGGAAATGCAGCCCGTCAACTTGCCAGAAGAAAGTACAGGATACATCTGAAAATGGTGCTTATACACATAATCACGAATAAATTCTTCCAATGATATAGAACGCGACACGGTCACGGGATTTTTAACCATCAGTTCATTTACTTTTTTTGCGTTAAAAATGTTGCGCGCTAAAAGCTGCTGGTAGGACATTTGCGCTGTCGAACGGAGAAACAGGCCGATTAAAGACCACCACAAACCGCCTACAAAATTACCATTGACTATGTAAACGACTCCCATAATAATTAATAAAATTCCGAACCCGGACCCTATTTGCGCGGCAATGCCCGTTGCCCAGCGTATATCTTTTTTCCAACTCCAAAGGGCCGAACGCAATACTCTTCCGCCGTCCAGAGGAAAAGCGGGGATCAAATTAAAAACCGCCAAGACTATGTTTAACCAAGTCAAGTAAGTTAAAACGCCATTGATTGTCACCGGCCAGCCGTTTTTTTCTCCAAAAGTGTAGAGTAAAAACGAAAAAAAACCGATTAAACAGCTGGAAAGCGGACCCACAATAGCCATCATAAACTCAGCTTTGGGATTAGGAGGATCATCCTCCATCTGGGCAACACCGCCAAAAATAAACAGAGTTATTCCCTTAATGGATATCCCATAATATCTTGCTACAAGGGAATGAGTTAATTCGTGAATGACTATAGATAAAAAAAGTCCGACCGCACCGGCTGCTCCCATCCACCAATAAGCAGCACTGGGTAGACCTTTGTAATATTCAGGAAAAAGGCCTCTGGCCAATGACCAGGTGATCAAAGCCCCTAAAAACAACCAACTTATATCAAGTTTTACTTCAAACCCCCAAATTTTAAAAAGAGGTACCGGACGGCCGAACATAAAAAACTCCTAGTTACGGTGTTCCTTAATAAGATAATCGTTGCCTGATGAAAATTAATGTTTTAAATAACACTTTATGTAAAAAAAGTTTACTAAAATAAAGTATTCTATATTACAAAAAAAAATTGACAACTATAAATATTTTAAGTTACTTTTACTATATAGGTGGGGCATTCATGAAGAAATATCTATTGATGTTGATGCTGATATTTTTATTCCTCTATGGAACGGCAAATGCCAATTTTTATACATGGGAAGATGAAAACGGAGTCACGCAAATAACGGATTATCCGCCTCCGCAGGACAAATCGGCAAAGGATGTTCAAGTTCATAAATATGAATCTGATAATTTAACAGACTCGCAAAGTGAGGAGGAGCAGAAATCAGCATTCAAAGACAACAAATCGAAATCTCAAAAAAACCCTGAGGTCGTCCTTTATACCAAGAACGATTGCATCGATTGCGACAAGGCGCGGGAATTTTTGAAATCAAAAAATATTCCTTTTAGTGAATACAATATGGATAATGATAAGACCTCTGCCGCGCGAAGAAAAGAAATCGACAATAGTGACGACGTCCCTTTTGCAATCATCAACAAAAATCACGTATATGGATTTTCGGAAAGCGTTTATAATAAAGTTTTAAAACCTACCCCTGATTCTAACAAATGAAAACTACAATTTATTTCTATACAGGAACAGGGAACTCCCTGTGGACAGCAAAAAAATTGTCGGAGATATTGGGATATACTGAACTTATTCCCATGATGCTTTCCGGTGAAGGCCTGATTAATTCTAATTCAGAAAACATTGGTCTTATTTTCCCCGTTCACATCTGGGGAATACCTTTTCGCGTCATCGAATTTTTAAATCGTCTGGGAACTGACTTTGCCAAAAACTACTTCGCTGTTGCCGTTAATGCCGGTCAGGTTGCCGCTACCCTGATTCAATTAAAAACGCTGCTGCAAAAAAAGGACATTAATCTCTCTGCGGGATTTTCCGTCTGTCTACCCAGCAACTACATTCCCTGGGGCGGCGCTATTGCCCAAGAAAAGCAGCAGAAAAAATTCAACGAAGCGTTGGATAAAATCAGCCGGATTGCAGCATCTATTCGTGCAAAAGAAGAAAAAGCGCCGGAAAAAGGGCCCGCCTGGCAAAATATTTTCTTTTCGGCGATTTATCGCTCATCCTTTACTCAAGTTCCCAAAATGGATAAATCTTTTTTTGTTGACGAAAAATGCACAAGCTGCGGAATCTGCGAAAAAATTTGTCCGGCGCAAAACATTTTGACCATTCATGGCAAACCGACATGGCAGCATCATTGCGAACAATGTTTCGCTTGTCTCCAATGGTGCCCTGAAGAAGCGATTCAATATGGTAAAGGTACCGCAAAGAAAAAACGTTACCACCATCCGGAAATAAAATTAAGCGATATGTTGGCTAACGTTCCCAAAAGAAATATATGATAAATTAATTGCTATATTTTGAAGGAAATGGAAAAACCGGAATTACTTATCCCCGCAGGCAACCTGGAAAAATTAAGAACTGCGTTGCTCTATGGAGCTGATGCTGTCTATGTAGGTATCGAAGGCCTGAGCTTGAGAGCGGATTCGGCGGAAATGACTATTGCCGATTTAGCAGCAGGTGTAAATGAAGCGCACGCCAAGGGCGTTAATGTTTACGCGGCAGCCAATACATTTGCCCGTAATGCCGATCTGGAGCGTGCAGCAGAAATCATTCCAAAGTTTGCCGCCATCGGCATTGACGCGATAATCGTCAGCGATCCGGGAATGATCCGCTTGATTCGCACTCTAACGCCGAACCTTCCCATCCACTTGAGCACGCAAGCCAATACTACGAATATCGAAGCAGTAAGGTTCTGGCAAAACCAGGGGGTGAAGCGAATTATTCTGGCGCGGGAATTGAGTTTGAAAGAAATCGGAGAAATTGCCGCATCTGTCCCCGAAATGGAGTTCGAAATTTTTATCCACGGCGCTATGTGCATGGCCTACTCCGGACGCTGTTATTTGTCGGCATTCCGCAACAGGCGCAGCGCTAACGAGGGCGATTGCAGCCAACCCTGCCGCTGGGAATATTTACTTCACGAATCAACGAGGCCAAACGACCCGCTGATTTTGCTGGAAGATGAACGATACAGTTATCTGCTTAGCTCCAAAGATTTATGTCTTATTGAATATCTGCCGGAAATCCTGGCATCCGGTGTTAAAAGTCTCAAGATCGAAGGCCGGATGAAATCAGCATATTATGTAGCAGTTGTTACCCGGACATACCGGCAGGCGCTGGACGCTCTGATGAAGCAAAAAGAAAAATACAAATGTCGTCCGGAAGGGACAGACGAACTTATAAAAATTTCCAACCGCGGCTATACCACCGGCTTTGCTTTTGCCGAGGAAAGGATAAACGAAACGAATCCGGACATTAAATATATCCAGACTCACGAACCGGTGGGGACAGTGTTGCAATATGATCCCGTCAAAAAAATGATGCTTATAGGTGTCCGCAATCACCTGGCGGCAGGCGATGAAGTGGAGCTGCTATTGCCTGATGATACAGTCTCAATAGATACGCGCATTATAATTGATGCCAATGGAAAAACGCTTCAAGAAGCCAACAATGATAATCAGATTTATCTGCCTCTGAAGCGGAAAGTGCCTACCGGCGCTTTACTGCGCCAAAAAGTAAAGTAGCCCTATCTTTATCAACGGAAGTAAAAAAATATAAATGAGAATATTTCCTGATCAAATCATAATCAGTCATCCTCTTGACTTATTTATGAGTTATACCATTTCTAAATCAAAGGTGATATTGAGGCGGCTAGGCGGAGGCGACGAGGCGTATTGTACATACGTTGAGGAAGCCGACAACGACGCCAACAAAAATAGCGCTTTGATTTAGAATTGGTATTAGAAGAAAACAACTAATGCGACATTAAGGTACGACGCGCATACAAAAGCGCAGCCTCGACCCGATTCCGTATGCCGGCCTTCTCGAAGATATTGCGCAGATGGGTCTTGACGGTCTTGGGGCTTATGAAAAGACTTTTGGCGATCTCTTCATTAGTCATACTTCTGCTGATCAGTCCCATAATCTCCATCTCCCGCGGGGAGAGAATGTTAAGTTTTTCATAATTCAGTTCGGTGAGAGAATTAAGAAGATCTCTTCTCTTCGTAAGTTCCTTGATAAATTCATCGAAAACCCGTGTGATCAGCTCAGCTTCGAGCCATATCTCTCCCCGAGCGACCACTCGAATGCATTTAACAAGTTGCTCTTCGCCCTGTTCGAATCGGAAAAATCCCCGCACGCCTCCCTGCATCATCGCCATAACATTTTCCTCGTTGAAGCGTATGCCGACGATAATGGTCTTCATGTTAGGCAATTTATTCCTATAATTAAGGATTATTTCTAAATTCAGGGCCGCCGCATCTCGTAAAATGCCCTGATCAAAGAGGAAAATATCCGGCCTCTGTCCGGTCATTTGCTTTATGTAGAAAATGACTTGTTCCACTTCGCTCTCGAGATTTTTGATGATGATGGTATTGAGGATGCTGATATCTTTCTCCCCTCGCAGGCGATTTGTAAGTTGCTGCAGATACTTTTCATTACGAGTAACTACGGCCAGTTTGATCATGCTCCACCTCCCGCTAATATTCGTTTTGCCGTCGTGCCATCGGCGAGACTCAATCCTCAGAAAACGCTACCGCTTAAAACACACAGTCTTGTATACGCATAAAGTAGTATTCACAGAATGTCAACTATTAATTGCTTAACGAATCGTAAACCTATGCTGAATTAATATCTTTTATGATATAATTTGATCACCCCGTCCAAGAGTTCACGATTCAGTGGCTTTCAACAATTAATAAATACAATTTTACCCTTTTTATATTGACAACATACAACCGGACATGCTACTTAGCCGCGTGTTTGTATCGAGATAAATATGGCAACATTGACCACTTTTTCGTTAAAAACAAGGAGAAAATTGTGACTTTTCAGGAATTAATTTTTGCCCTCGAACAATACTGGCATTCTCAAGGATGCGTTATTCAACAGCCCTATGATATGGAAGTCGGAGCGGGCACTTTTCACCCGGCAACCTGCCTGCGCGCGCTGGGGCCGGAACCATGGAAAGTGGCTTATGTCCAACCTTCACGCCGTCCCACTGATGGCCGCTATGGTGAGAATCCCAATAGGCTCCAGCATTACTACCAATATCAGGTAATCATTAAACCATCGCCGGTTAATATTCAGGAACTCTATCTTAATTCTCTGAAAAGTTTCGGCATTGATCCCCTTGATCACGACATCCGCTTTGTGGAGGATGACTGGGAATCTCCGACACTGGGGGCCTGGGGCTTGGGCTGGGAGGTATGGCTCGACGGCATGGAGATATCCCAGTTCACTTATTTCCAGCAAGTGGGTGGTTTGGACTGCAAACCCGTTTGTGCCGAACTGACTTACGGCACCGAACGCATCGCCATGTATATTCAAGGCATCAACAATGTGTATGATCTGCAATGGACAGATAAGGTTAAATACGGTGATGTCCATCATAAGAGTGAAGTGGAATTTTCCACTTATAATTTTGAAATTGCCGACATACCGATGCTCCGTAAACTCTTTGACACTTACGAACAGGAGGCCCTGCGCATTGCTGAAAAGAATTTAGCCCTGCCCGCCTACGATTATTGTTTGAAATGCTCCCATACATTCAATCTGCTCAATGCCCGCGGAGCTATCAGCGTGGCCGAACGCACCAGTTACATCGGCCGAGTCAGGAATCTCGCGCGCCTAAGCGCTGAGCTTTACTTAAAGCAACGTGAAGAAATGGGTTATCCTCTCTTAAAGAATAGTTAATGTGGAGAAAAAATGAGCAACAAACTGCTTTTTGAAATTGGAACAGAAGAAATTCCCGCCGGGTTTTTATCCAAAGCCATAGGCGATATGGAAGATATCATCCGCAAGTCTCTTACAGAAAAAAGGATTCCCTTTGCCGGCATAAAATGCATGGCCACGCCGCGCCGCCTGGTTCTCTACATTGCAGAAATCGCTCAAAAACAGGAAGACCAGACCATAGAAAAAATGGGACCGGCCCAAAAAGCCGCCTTTGATGAACAAGGCAACCCGACCAAAGCGGCTTTGGGCTTTGCCAAGGGACAGGGAATAGAAATCGCCGATCTGGAAACCATTGTCACTGAAAAAGGCGAGTATTTGGGCGCACACAAGACAATTGCCGGACAGCCGACGATAACTCTTCTACCGGAAATTCTTATCAGCTTCCTCATGGCTATCCCTTTTAGAAAATCAATGCGCTGGGCTGATTATGATTTGCGATTTGCCCGGCCAATTCACTGGTTGCTTGCTCTTTACGACGGCAACGTCGTCCCCCTTAAAATTGAAGACATCGCCAGCGGCAATACTTCCCGCGGGCATAGGTTCATGAGCCCGGAGCCTTTTGCTATTTCTAATTTTAATGACTATTTGAATAAAACCAGACAAAATTCTGTCATTGCCGATCCGGCGGAAAGAAAGAACATGATTCTTGAAGAAGCGCAAAGAGCCGCGGCAGAGGTCGGCGGCAAAATATTGTATACGGAAGATTTGCTCGATACGGTCAGCTTTATCGTAGAATATCCGGTCATTGTCCGCGGAAGCTTTGACGAGGACTATTTAAAAATTCCTAAAGACGTCCTCACCACCACAATGATTTCTCACCAGAAATACTTCCCTGTCATCAATGACGAGGGAAAGCTGCTACCCTACTTCATTGCAGTGAGCAACACAAAAGCGCGCGATCTGGCCATTGTAGCACGTGGAAATGAAAGAGTGCTGCGGGCACGTCTGGCTGATGCGTCATTCTTCTTTGATGAAGACCAGAAAGTCCCGTTAGAGAACCGTATCGAATCGCTCAAAAAAGTGGTCTTTCATACGCTACTGGGCACATCCCATCAAAAAGTTATGCGCTTCCGAAAGCTTGCCGTAAAAATTGCGCAAAAAGTGAAACCGGCCGTTAAGAAAAATGTTGACCGGGCGGCGCTCCTGGCCAAGGCTGATCTGGAATCGCTGATGGTGGGAGAGTTTTCCGAACTGCAGGGAATTATGGGACGCGAATATGCGCTTTTGGCCGGAGAAAATCCAGTTATTGCCGATGCGATCTACGAGCATTACCTTCCTATCGTAGCCGGCGGAGATCTGCCTCAGACTTATGAAGGGGCGATTGTCGGCATTGCCGATAAAATCGATACCATCGTCGGTTTTTTCGGTGTTGGATTGCCGCCGTCAGGCACAGCTGATCCTTACGCCCTGCGCCGCCAGTCTCTGGGGATAATCAATATCATTTTGGACAAGCGCTATCCTCTGACCCTTGACTTTCTCATTGATGAAAGCATTGCCTTATTTAAGGGAACTCTGAAAAAACCGGCAGACGAAATTAAGAAAGATGTTCTGGAGTTTTTCAAGGGACGCCTGCAAAATCAACTTATCAGTCAAGGGTTTGCCTACGATACGGTGGATGCAGTTCTTGCAGAAGGCGCAAATGATGTAGTTTTAGCTCTGGAAAAAATCAAAGCACTGCAAACATTCCGGCAAAATCCCGAATTTGAACCGATTTCCATAGCCTTCAAGCGAGTAGACAATATTCTGAAGGACTTCAAAAATGGACAAGTCGATGTCAACTTGCTCTCCAATGATGCGGAAATCAATCTATTTTCATCTTTTGAAAATATTAAAAGTCGCGTAGAAAAAGGCATCGCTGAAAAAGATTTCAATTTCGCGCTAGGTGAGCTTGCTAAGCTGCGTCCACCGGTGGACGCCTTTTTTAATGGCGTTATGGTTATGGACAATGACGAGAAAATCCGCATCAACCGTTTATCTTTGCTCTCTGAAATATCAGACCTCTTCCATAAAATTGCCGACTTTTCTAAAATTGTTACTGCAGGTTAATTTTTTTATTTATCGCAGCAGACGTTCAATACCAAACACATTGACATTAATATAAATCACTGCTATAATATAACATTAGTTTGAAGATATTAAGGGGAAATTACTTCATGAACGGTCAGTTAAAACCATCATCTTCAACAGCCATGAATGGTAATCCCCAGATACGCAAGGATTTATTGGATATAACCAACCGTATTCATGCTGCGCAGAATATCAAACAAATCCTTGTCGATTTAAAAAACGGCATTCTCAATCTTTTTAACGCCCATTCCATAACCATTTACGTGGTCGATAAATTACGCAATGAAATTTATTCCTTGCTTCTGGCCGGCACACAACTCAAAGAAATCAGATTGCCAATCAATAATAAAAGTATCGCCGGTTATGTAGCCAACACGGGTACGGTCATTAATATTGAAAATGCCTACAATCAAAAAGAACTTAAGAATATAGAAGCTGAATTAAGTTTCGATGATAACTGGGATAAAAAAACAGGCTTTAAAACCAGGCAAGTTCTTGCCGCTCCAATTTACAATAGCAATCAACTCATGGGTGTCATCCAAATTCTCAACAAAAAGGTTGGCGAGGGGAAATTTTCCGAAGAGGAAATAGGTTTGGCGCTTGAAATTGCCGAGGTTCTCGGCGTTGCCTTTTACAACCAACAACGTTTTGTGCGTCAACGGAAAACGCGGTTTGATTATTTAATCAACCACGATCTGCTCAAAGAAGAGGAGTTGGAAAGCGCATGGAAAGAATCACGGGAAAAGAAAGAAGTAATAGAAGATTACCTCATAAGCAAATACAAGATATCCAAAGATGATATTGGTAAAGCTTTCGAGGAATTTTATAACTGCCGTTTTATTAGATATAATGAAAAAATACCTATTCCCGGCCATTTAATTAAGAATTTAAAAAAGAATTACCTGCGCCGTGAACTCTGGGTGCCTCTGGAAACGATCGGTGACAAGATTCATGTAATCATGGATGATCCGAACAACCTTATTAAGAAAGACACCATAGAACATCTTTTAAAAACCAAACAGATAAAATATGATGTCGCCTTAGAGGAAGATATAATTAAATACATCAATCTCTTTTTCAGTTCTCCCGCGGATGAACATTCTTTTACAGAAATATTGGGTAAAATGGAAGGTGAGGATTCGACGCCGGAAGAAGATGAAGACGGCGAAATAGTCACCGAATCGGACAGTATCATCATGCAGCTAGTCAATAAAATTATTAATGATGCTTATGGTCGCCGCGCTTCGGATATACATGTTGAACCCAATGTAGGTAAAAAAAATGTGGAGATTCGGTTCCGTGTTGACGGAGACTGCGCTCTTTATCAAACTCTTCCTTTCAGTTACCGCGCCGCCCTTATTTCGCGCATCAAAATCATGTCGAATCTGGATATTACCGTTAAAAGACTGCCGCAGGACGGGAAGATTAAATTCAGGCGCCCCACCGGAAATGAAATTGAATTGCGTGTAGCTACAATTCCCACCCAGGGAGAGGTGGAAGATGTGGTGATGCGTATTTTGGCTAAAGGCGACACCATGCCACTGGAAGAGATGGCTTTATCGCCGAATACTTACAAAGAGATGGTTAATATTATTTCCAAGCCTTACGGCATTATTTTGTGCGTCGGCCCTACAGGTTCCGGTAAAACAACCACGTTGCATGCAGCCCTGCACCATATTAATAAACCGGACAGAAAAATATGGACGGCGGAAGACCCGGTAGAAATTACCCAACACGGTTTGCGTCAAGTACAGGTGCAATCTAAGATCGGTTTTGATTTTGCCGCCGCTATGCGCTCCTTTTTGCGTGCTGATCCTGACGTTATTATGGTCGGTGAAATGCGTGATTTCGAAACAGCCAAAATAGGCGTTGAGGCATCCCTGACCGGTCATCTGGTGTTCAGCACTCTGCATACCAACAGCGCCCCGGAAACTGTTGTGCGCCTACTGGATATGGGCATTGACCCTTTTAATTTTGCCGACGCTTTATTGGGCATTCTTGCCCAGCGTCTTGTAAGAACTCTTTGCAAAAAATGCAAGGAACAATATCATCCTCCGAAGAAAGAATACGACGACATCGCTGAAGGCTACGGTCAGGAAGCTTTCAATAAATTAAATATTCCTTACAATGACGACTTCAAGCTATACCGGCCGAAGGGTTGTGATGACTGCGACAATACCGGATATAGAGGCAGAGTCGCTATCCATGAATTGTTAATCGGCACCGATGCTATTAAGAGAATGGTGCAAAAACATGAGACTGTGGAAGTCATACGGAATAAAGCCATGAGCGAGGGCATGACGACACTTTTACAAGACGGTCTTCTAAAGACCATCAAAGGTCTTACCGATGTTACTCAGGTGTACCGCGTTTGTATTAGATAACTTTATTTTCCCTAATTCCTTGGTTCTATTCATATAGTGAAAGAATTTAATTCAATATATTAAGGGTAAAATTACTTCATGAACGGTCAGTTAAAACCATCATCTTCAACAGCCATGAATGGTAATCCCCAGATACGCAAGGATTTATTGGATATAACCAACCGTATTCATGCTGCGCAGAATATCAAACAAATCCTTGTCGATTTAAAAAACGGCATTCTCAATCTTTTTAACGCCCATTCCATAACCATTTACGTGGTCGATAAATTACGCAATGAAATTTATTCCTTGCTTCTGGCCGGCACACAACTCAAAGAAATCAGATTGCCAATCAATAATAAAAGTATCGCCGGTTATGTAGCCAACACGGGTACGGTCATTAATATTGAAAATGCCTACAATCAAAAAGAACTTAAGAATATAGAAGCTGAATTAAGTTTCGATGATAACTGGGATAAAAAAACAGGCTTTAAAACCAGGCAAGTTCTTGCCGCTCCAATTTACAATAGCAATCAACTCATGGGTGTCATCCAAATTCTCAACAAAAAGGTTGGCGAGGGGAAATTTTCCGAAGAGGAAATAGGTTTGGCGCTTGAAATTGCCGAGGTTCTCGGCGTTGCCTTTTACAACCAACAACGTTTTGTGCGTCAACGGAAAACGCGGTTTGATTATTTAATCAACCACGATCTGCTCAAAGAAGAGGAGTTGGAAAGCGCATGGAAAGAATCACGGGAAAAGAAAGAAGTAATAGAAGATTACCTCATAAGCAAATACAAGATATCCAAAGATGATATTGGTAAAGCTTTCGAGGAATTTTATAACTGCCGTTTTATTAGATATAATGAAAAAATACCTATTCCCGGCCATTTAATTAAGAATTTAAAAAAGAATTACCTGCGCCGTGAACTCTGGGTGCCTCTGGAAACGATCGGTGACAAGATTCATGTAATCATGGATGATCCGAACAACCTTATTAAGAAAGACACCATAGAACATCTTTTAAAAACCAAACAGATAAAATATGATGTCGCCTTAGAGGAAGATATAATTAAATACATCAATCTCTTTTTCAGTTCTCCCGCGGATGAACATTCTTTTACAGAAATATTGGGTAAAATGGAAGGTGAGGATTCGACGCCGGAAGAAGATGAAGACGGCGAAATAGTCACCGAATCGGACAGTATCATCATGCAGCTAGTCAATAAAATTATTAATGATGCTTATGGTCGCCGCGCTTCGGATATACATGTTGAACCTCATGCAGACAAAAAAAATGTGGAGATTCGGTTCCGTGTTGACGGAGTCTGCGCTCTTTATCAAACTCTTCCTTTCAGCTACCGTGAGGCTATTAATTCGCGCATCAAAATCATGTCGAATCTGGATATTACCGTTAAAAGACTGCCGCAGGACGGGAAGATTAAATTCAGGCGCCCCACCGGAGATGAATTTGAATTGCGTGTAACGACAATTCCAACTCAAGGCGGCATGGAAGATTTGGTGATGCGTATTTTAGGTGGAAGTTTGTCTGAAGGCGAAACCATACCACTGGAAGAGATGGATTTATTGCCGCGCAATTACAAAGAGATGGTTAATATTATTTCCAAGCCTTACGGCATGATTTTGTGCGTTGGCCCCAGCGGCTGCGGTAAAACAACCACGCTGCATGCGGCCCTGCACCATATTAATAAACCGAACAGAAAAATATGGACGGCGGAAGACCCGGTAGAAATTACCCAATACGGTTTGCGTCAAGTACAGGTGCAACATAAGATCGGCTTCGATTTTGCCGCCGCTATGCGCTCCTTTTTGCGTGCTGATCCTGACATTATCATGGTCGGTGAAATGCGTGATTTCGAAACAGCCAAAATAGGCGTTGAGGCCTCCCTGACCGGCCATCTCGTGTTCACCAGTTTGCATACCAACAGCGCCTCGGAAACTATTGTGCGCCTGCTGGATATGGGCATCGACCCTCTGAACTTTGCCGACGCTTTATTGGGCATTCTTGCCCAGCGCCTTGTAAGAACTCTTTGCCAGAGATGCAAGGAGCAGTACCATCCCTCAAAGGAAGAATACGAGGATATTGCCGAAGCCTATGGTCAGGAAGCTTTCAATAAATTAAATATTCCTTACAATGACGACTTCAAGCTATACCGGCCGAAGGGTTGTGATTTTTGCGACAAAACCGGATATATCGGCAGAGCTGCTATCCATGAACTTTTAATCGCCTCCGAGGATATTAAGAGAATGGTGCAAATTCATGAAACGGTGGAAGTCATGCGGAATAAAGCCATGAGCGAAGGCATGACGACACTTTTACAAGATGGCATTTTAAAGGCCTTCGAAGGTCTTACCGATATTACACAGGTGCGCCGCGTCTGTATTAAATAATTTTTAATGAAACTCACTGACTATAGGAAGCGTTAGTCGAATTATCCCAGGAGCGAAGCGACGTGGGATAATCTAAATATCCGCCATGTTTCAGAAATAGAGTCCTCTAAAACTTGGTTCTTTTTAAGCTACCCTGACCATAAAAAGTAAAGAAAAAACCAAAATATTTTGCCGTATTCTCTTCTTACTTTCTTCCAGTCTGCCAAAGATAATTCCCAATAATTGGCTGGAGCTGTTTCATAACGTGTCGGCACAAAATATAAATCACCTTTATTTGTATCAAATACTTTCATGGCAATTAACTTAATCCGACGCATATGATATGGCGAACTGACAAATATGGCGGAATTCAGCCCATAATCAGACATTATTTTTTTAGCCTCAATTATTTCCAAATGTGTATCTTCATAGAAGCCGGGAGGCGCGGCAATATTCTTTTGGCTTGATTTAAAAGAATATAAATTCGGTGATAAATATTTCTTCGTCTCTTTATCATAAACCCTATAGGCCTTATGATACGCCGGAATAATCAAATAATCCGTCATTCCCTCATTTATCAATTCATAGGCTTCTTTTTGGCGCGCTTTAAAATCAGGTCCGAGAATAAGTATAATCGCATTTGCCTTCTTATATTCAGAAGAGTAAAGTAAAAACCGCGGTGAATATAAAATAAATCCCGCCAGCAGAACCAAAAGTAAAAGCCCGATAACTAAGCATTTATTACTTTTTGTCAAATAAATATCCTTAAAATAGTTGTTTGTATCAAGTGTTGAACAAAGAATATTACATGGTCAGTCAGTATCGCCAAAATAATCTGCTGAAAAAATATAAATTTCCGTTTCCTTATCCATCCATGCCTGTGGCGGCAATCCAGCCTTATGGCAAGTCTCTTGCAGAAACGTTTCCCTGTCCCATTCGTATTCAACGGCTACTTGCGGTAATAATAAACCGGCATTATATCCACGGACCATGTATAAGCCGTGAGTTCCCACTTCAATTTCATTAATATCTTTAATGCGTTTCAATGGGCTCAACACGGATATTTCAAAAGTTAAATCCCGAACTTCATCCTTTTTTAAAGAGGGAAATCGCGGATCATGAAAAGCAGCCGCGACAGCCATTTCCTGAACAGTCTCACCAAGCGCCTTAACTGGCTTTATATAACCTATACAGCCGCGCAAGCAACCATGTTTTTTCAGAGTCACAAACGCGCCTCTTTTTCCCTTGAGCGTTTCCGAATCAACAGATAATTCAGGTATCTTGTTGTTATTAACTTTAGCCGCAATTGCCTTTTTCGCTATATCCAGAAGAGTATCTTTTTCATTCGCCGTTAATTCCATTTTATACTCCCTTATTTTTTATTTACAATAAACCGCCGCCACATATCCGACAACTGAACTTTTATCGCCGGTTACATCTCCGGAATTGGCGTATTTCAAAAGGTGCGCTTTATTTGCATTCATCATGCGCGCCACCAGCATGGTCACTACCATTGGCCCGCCACCACAGGCCTCAGCAGTTCCATTTTCTAAACTTTTCAACAGCCCAACCGCGTCTCCATCTTTTAAGTACCCCAAAACAACAGCATCCATTTTTTTCGCCACGTTATAGTTGTAAAAATGAGATAAATCGGAACTCCCTACTATTAATATTTTTTTATCACGTGTCGCCTCATATATTGCCGCAGCAAGTTTCTGACAAGTATTTGCACCCTGATCCCCCATCACCAGAGGAATAAACGAAAAATCGCCCAGGGCAACTTGTAAAAATGGGAGTTGAATTTCCACAGAATGTTCCTGCAAATGCGCTTCTGGGATATCTGCTACTATCTTGCTTAAAATTTTAATTTTTTTTGCTAATTTTTCGGCAACAGGCACAATCCCCAGAGGTGTTTCATAACCACCAGTGCTGAAAATAGATACGCCATGAAAAGCAACTCTGTGGCTCGGCCCAACGACAATAACTGCATCGTATTCTTTCCCGCAGATAAAATTATAGGCGTTGGCCGCAATTTGTCCGGAATAAACGTATCCAGCGTGCGGAGCAATCAAGCCCACAACTTTTCCTTCCAATTCCAAGTCAGATACCGAATTAAAGTAATTCTCAATATCCCTTCTCAAAATGGATGGCGCTCCGGGGTACCAGGAGCCGGCTATTACTGATTTTCTCAAAGTATTCATAACAACTATTCTACTATTTAAATCGCCAGACAACTCCTTGGGATGTGTCCAAAACATCAACGCCAAGTTCGGCTAACTGCGCTCTATAGGAATCTGCTTTCTCCCAATTATGAGCGCCTCTGGCAGCCTCTCTTTTATTGATTAACTCGCTTATTTCCTCTTGAGCAACCTGCATATCAAAATCCATTACTCCCAGCACTTCGTTGATATTTGCCAGTGCCGCCAGTATTTTCCGGGCATTGCCTCTATTTATCATACCCCGGGTTAAAGGAAAATTTATTTTACCAATAAAATTAAAAAGCGCTGCCAGCGCACTAGCAATATTTAAATCATCGTCTAACGCGGCTACGAAATCATGCTTAAGATCGTATATTAGTTGATCGATCTCCACAAAACCATTTTCTTTATCATCTTTAACGGCGTTGAGCCGGCAAATAAATGTATGGATTTTCTTAACCGTATTTTTTGCCGTCTGCAGTGCGCCTTCCGAATAATTAACCGGCTTACGATAATGCATCGCCAACAGAAAAAAACGTATATCCCTGCCGCTGTAACCGTTTTGACGCAATTTAACCAACGGCAACGCGTTATTCAGAGAACGCGACATTTTTTTGCCTTCAACCAAAATCAACTCGGCATTTATCCAGTAATTAGCTCCGCTGCAACCGGAAATCGCTTTATTAATGGCTAAAATATTTTCACAATGGGGAAACGTTTCATCAGCCCCGCTTACGTTAATGTCATAAGTTGCCCCCAGGTACTTATTAGAAATTGCCGAACATTCCAAATGCCAGCCGGGCCTGACATTGCCCCATTTAGTTTTATAGTAAATACCTCTTTTCAGTTCCCCCAGATTTGCCCGCCTCAGCAAAGCAAAATCCATCGGGTGATCCTTTTCATACTCGTCAAGGTCTATGGTCTTCCCAAGCCTTGTTTTTCCTAAATCAATATTGGAGAGAATACCATAATCAGCTAATTTAGAAATATCATAATAGACTGAATGTAATTTTTCGTATGCATAATTCTTATCGACCAATTTCTCGACAATTTTGAGCATCTCTTCAATGTTTTCCGATGCCCTAACATAAATATTATCCTGATGAATATTCAGAAATTGCGCATCTTCCAAAAATATTTTTAAATATTTATCGGAATAATCGGAAAGGTCCATTCCCTCTCTTTCTGATCCTTTAATAGATTTGTCCGTGAGATCAACAATATCCAGAACATGCTTTACTTTGTAACCTTTATAAATTAAATAGCGTAAAATTAAATCGGACACTACAACGCGCCGGTAATTTCCCAAATGAGGCGCATCATGAACTGTCGGTCCACAGGTATGCATTTTCACTTCATCAGCCTTAATCGGTTTGAACAGATCTTTCCGGCGTTTAAGAATGTTGTAGAGACTAAAAGTAGAAATATCTTCCTTAAAAGAAAATAATTCCGTGCTTAAATAACGCTCCCCACTATCCGGAAAGATGACAACAATTAATCCTTCTTCCATTTGCCTTGCCTTCTGACCGGCAACAAACATGGCCGCACCGGAACTCATTCCCGCTAATATGCCTTCTTCACGGGCGATCCTTCTGGACATTTCAAAAGCATCTTCATCTAAAATATTTACTTTTTCGTCGAGTCTGGCCTTATCAAATATTCCCGGACGGTACGACTCCCGCATGTTCTTCAGTCCTTGAATCTTATGCTGAAGATAAGGTTCAACTCCTATAATTTTAATTTCCGGATTTAGTTCTTTTAGACGTTTGGAAATTCCCATAGCGGTGCCTGTTGTACCGAGGCTGGATACCACCATAGTAACTGCGCCGTCGGTTTGTTCCCAAATTTCCTGAGCAGTGCCGTAATAATGGGCGGCAACATTATCATCATTATTGAATTGATCAGTACCGAAATATTTATCCGGATTTTCACGCAGCATCTTGTAAGCGACTTCGATGGCGCCATCGGTACCTTGAGCAGCCGGAGTAAAATGCAATTCAGCGCCCATGGCCCGTAGAATCTTTTTCCTCTCCTCGCTTGCCGCTTCCGACATAGTTAAACATAACTTATATCCCTTAGACGCGGCAATCATCGCCAAACCTATTCCGGTATTGCCGCTGGTTGCTTCTAAAATAGTTTTCGCCGGCGTTAATTCGCCCCTCTTTTCCGCATTTTCAATCATGAATAATGCTGTGCGATCCTTAATGGAACCACCGGGATTAGCACTTTCCAGTTTAGCAAAAATCTTTACTTTTTTATTGGGATTAAGGCGGCAGATTTCCACCAGGGGAGTGTTTCCAATATTCTCAATGATACTTTTATAAATTTTATGCATAGATTAAAGCCTGTAAAATAACAAAAAATCTGTTTTAAGTCGGGAAATACGAAGTTATGCGGGCAAAAAGGAACCCGGAAAAATATTTGATTAACTATCCATTTTTAATAAAGGAACTTTAATGAACTGAACACCCTCTTCCTTTAAGTTTTCTTCCTCTTGCGGCGTGCTTGTCCCTTTGATATTTCGCTTTTCCTCATCCCCGTAATGTATCCTTAAGGCAATTTCAGCAAATTTATCACCCACATCCTCAAAATTTTTATCAATATACTGATGTAGCATTTTCAGGGCGCCAGCGGGAGAAATTTCCTTTTCCTGAATTTTGCCTGCCGCCCGTGAATCCTTTCCCATAATCGTAATGGAAGAAGGAATGATTTCGATATTCGAACTATTACACACCGGACAAGAAACCAGCCTTTGCGATTTTTGTAAATTCCATGCATGCTGGTCTTTAAACCAGCCCTCGAACTTATGTCCCTTCTCACACTTTAGATCGTAAATAATCACCGGCAGAACATCCTTTTTTCAATAATGTTAAGTTATTATATAACACGCCCTTAAATAAAAAACAATTGCCTATATAAATTAAAGAAAGATCAAAATATTTATAGTTAAGATTAGTATTGTGAATAAATAAGTGGACAATTACAAATAAATTATATAACGTTCTTGGCCGTGTCGGGATGTGGCCCAGCTTGGTAGGGCACTGCGTTCGGGACGCAGGAGTCGCGCGTTCAAATCGCGCCATCCCGACCATTTTAATACAGACAATTTCGCAACATATATCTATATCAGCTAACAACGGAAGCAAGTTTAAAGATAGGCAGATACATCGCGATAATCATACCGCCAACGACTCCCCCCAAGAAAACCATCATTATCGGCTCTAATAACGCAGTCATTGCATCCACCGCAGAATCAACTTCATCGTCATAAAAAGAAGCTATTTTGCTGAGCATCGAATCCAGGGCGCCTGTCGCCTCTCCCACAGAAATCATTTGTATAACCATGGGCGGAAAGATTCCTGTCTCGGCAAGTGGTTCCGCTATAGACCGGCCTTCGGAAATACTTTGGCGTGTTTTCATGAGAGCATTTTCGACAACTACATTACCGGAAGTCTTGCTGACAATTAACAGTCCTTCCAAAATTGGCACGCCGGAACTCATCATTGTTGAAAGCGTACGAGAAAATTTGGCCACAGCAACTTTTTTCAACAGTTCTCCGAAAACCGGAGATTTGAGCATCAGAGAATCCATTATCCAGCGTCCCCTCTCCGTTTTATAAAATCTGTTAAAGGCTATATAAATAACAACTAAGATGGCTACTATAAATAAAAAATAATGTTGCGTATACTGACTTGCCGCAATTAAGAATGCAGTAGGACCGGGCAATTGTCCGCCCATACCTTCAAACATCGTTTGAAATACAGGAATAACCTTGAGAAGCAATAAAGCGACTACGGAAATGGAGATGACTAGAACAGCTAAAGGATAAGTCATTGCGCCTTTAACACGTGCTTTCAACTTCATCGCTTTTTCCATGTAAGCCGAAAGACGTTCCAAAATAACATCCAATATACCACCAGCTTCACCTGCAGCGATCAAATTCACAAAAAGATCATCAAATATTTCAGGGTATTTCTTTAAAGCATTGGTTAAACTGGTCCCTCCCTCTATATCTTCTTTTACGGAACGAATAATTTTAGAAAAAGTTTTGTTTTGTTCTTGTTGTGATAAAAGATCCAAACACTGAATAAGCGGAAGGCCTGCATTGATCATTGTGGAAAAAATTCGGCAAAAAACAACAACATTTTTTTCCTTAATTTTACCTTTTAAAAAAGGAAGGTATTCAGCAAGGTCTTTGGGTTTTTTTTTGACCTCAATGGTTTTAAATCCTTGCCGGCGCAAAAGGCCACGAACAGTGCTCTCGTCAGTTGCCTCTATTTCTCCTTTTCTTATCTCATTTTTTTTTGTTGTACCTTCCCAAATAAAAATTGGCATATTCGGAAATCCTTTCCTTATGTTGGAATAATTTAATGTTTTGTTATTCTAAACCAGCTCCTATATTAATTCAACAAGTTAAATTAGCGATATCCGGTTTACCAAAAAAGACACATTGGACACCGCAAATTATCTATTCTAAAACTGCATTTGCCCGACTGCGTTGACAAAATATTTCATATTGGACAATGCCCGCAGCCACAGCAACATTCAAGGAATCAAAGCTTCCCGCCATGGGAATGGTTAGCAGAAAATCACATTTCTTCCTCACTAATGGCCTGATACCTTTTGCCTCTCCACCTAATACCAAAACTATAGAACAATTAAAATCCATTTTTCTTAAGTCGCTTCCGTCATGAGCTTCCGCTCCAAAAACCCAAAATCCTTTATCTTTTAGATAATCAAGTGTTTGCGATAAGTTAATCACTCTAACGATGGGTATTTGCTGAACGCTTCCGGCAGACGCTTTATTAACGGCGGCAGTAACAGGAGCAGCCCTGTCTGCCGGAATCACTATACCATTTGCGCCTAAACAATGGGCGGTACGAATTATTGATCCTAGATTTTGGGGATCCATAATGCTGTCGAGGACTAAAATTAGATCAAATTTAAAAGATTTATTGCGGTTTTTTATTAATACATCTAAATCTGAATACACAAAAGATTTGCACAGACCGACAACCCCTTGATGATCACTCGTTCCGGCCAATTCATCCAGATATTTTCGCTGGTAAAACTCAACGGGAATTATTTTTTGCCGGGCTAGCTCGATTACTTCTTTTACAGAAGACCCACCTCTTCCGGAGGCGATGATAATTTTTTCCCATCCGCCCTCCCGCTGCCGAAGAAGAGCCTTAATGGAATTTATACCGTAAATTACCTCCATACTCTGCTTTCTATTTTCGTCAGCGAATCATCTTGCCGCTAAACCATCCTCAATTTCCCGGACAATTTTCCGGCAAGTTTCCAACGGCTCTTGGGCCGTGCGAATTGGTCTGCCCACAACAATATAATCGGCTCCTGTTTTTACAGCCTCATAAGCGCTGAGAGTTCTTTTTTGATCGTCTTTTGTTGTTAAACCAGCACTGCGTATACCCGGCGTTACGATGAGAAATTTATCGCCAAAATTAGCTCGCAAAAGGGATATATCCTGCGCTGAAGCTACTACACCCGATGCGCCAGCGGTCTGCGCCAATTTGGCCAGATCAAAAACCAATCTTTTTGTGTCTTTTTGAAATCCAATTTCCATCAAATCAACATTATTCAAACTGGTGAGTACTGTCACCGCCAAAAGAATCGGCCTCTTTTGACCCAGTTTATCGGCACAAGCCCAGGCGGCGGAAACTGCTTCTTTAATCATTTGACTGCCACCCGACGCATGAACATTAAACATATCAACATTCAATCTAACAGCAGCTTCAGCCGCGCGGGCAACGGTGTTGGGAATATCATGAAATTTAAGGTCCAGAAATACCTTCTGACCTCTTTTTTTGATGCTCTCAATTATTTTCGGCCCGACGGCTGTAAACAATTCCTTGCCAACTTTAAACATGCCGACACGGCCGGAAAGAAGTTCCACCCATGATAGAGCTTCATCATAATTGTCAGCATCAAGCGCAAAGATGAGTTTATCACTCGCCGCTTTATTCGATATATTCTTCATCGCCGATGAACTCAGAGTTATCCGGAACTGGTTTAAAATCTTCCTTCGTTCCGTTCAAGTATTCGGGATTAGCGTAAACGACATTACCTGCGGCAATTTCGCGCAGAGCCCGCACAATTTCTCTGTTTTTACACTCCACTAAAGGCGCTGATCCCTTTAGTAATTGGTGAGCTCGTTTTGATGCCAATGATACAAGACCAAACCTGGTTTTGGCAACAAGCAAAGAATCTTCTATTGTAACTCTCGCCATTGTTCTAAAATCTCCTTATATATTATTTTTTTTTAATAAATTCTTTAATTTCATCTTGCAATCTGCTTCTTTTACATTTTTGGGCAACATAAATCGAAATCAATTGATTAACGGCCGTTTCCAAATCTTTGTTAAAAATCACGTAATCATACCACGAAATTTCTTTTAATTCACTTTCCGCTTGATAGAACCGGTTTTGAATAACTTCATCTGTTTCGCAACCACGTCCCTCCAAACGTGTTAACAATTCAGAACGTGACGGAGGAAGCACAAAAACATAAACACCGCCTTTAAAAGTCTGTTTAATCTTTTTGGCGCCCCGCGATTCTATATCCAGAAGTAAATCCTGTCCACTTTGGAGGAATTCTTCCATAACGTTTCTGGAAGAACCGTAAAAATGTCCATAATTTTCAACCCATTCGACAAATTCACCCTGATCAATGCGCGCCTGAAACTCCTCACGGGAAATAAAATAATAATCTTTTCCGTTTTCTTCATTGGGGCGCGGAGGCCTCGATGTGAAAGAAATCGAAAATTTAACTTCGGGATAAGCCTCCATAAACCTGCGGCAAATGCTGCTTTTCCCTGTTCCTGAGGGCGCGGAGACAACTATAAACAATCCTTTGGTCATGATATTACTCGATATTTTGCGCCTGTTCTCGCAATTTTCCCAATTCACTTTTAACTTCAATTACCTGACGAGTTATTTCCACATCGCTGCTCTTCGAACCAATGGTATTAATTTCGCGGTTCATTTCCTGTAAAAGGAAATCTATTTTTCTACCCTCAGTTCCCTCGCTCAGCAGCAATTCTTCAAACTGACAGATATGACTATGCATCCGTACTATTTCTTCCGTGATATCAGTTCTTTCCGCCATAATCGCAACCTCTTGACTTAAACGGGCATCGTCGAGTTCGTATCCGGCGGTCAACTCTTTTATTCTTTCCGCTAAACGTTTTTGATACTCAATAACCACCTGCGGCGCACGTAATTTAATGGTTTCCAGAATTCCCGTTATCGCCTTAAGCCTCATATCCATGTCTTTAAATATGGCGAGTCCCTCATCCTGCCGCATTTTGTTCAACATCGCCAGTGATTCCAGAAATGTTTTTTCCACCATGTCCAAAAATTCGGGATTCAGTTGCGTCTCCGCCGGTGGAGTAAAAATATCACGAAAACCGGTCAAAGTTTTTAGACTGATCGGGGACTGCAGATTAAACTCCTCTTTAAGACGGCTCAAGACATCAAAATAATCGCGGGCAATTTCTAAATTTAAATTAACTTTGGAAAGATCGGCACCTTCCCCTTCGAACCTGATGGACACTTCAATACGTCCGCGTCTGAATCTTTCACTGATTTTCTTTTTATACTCCATTTCCAGAGGAAAAAGCGCTGAAGGTGTACGCAGGAATATTTCCAAAAAACGGTGGTTTACGGATTTAGCTTCTACAATAATATTTCTTCCATCTAGAACTGTTTCCGCCCGGCCATAACCGGTCATGCTTTTTATCATTTGTACACCTTATACCAACTGCGCAGCCATTTTTAACTGCAATAAGTATTTCGCCCTGATTTCGCTCAACATCAAAAGTTGCTTTTCATCCGCGTAATCCGGATAAGTCCAAGGCAGAGAACAAAATTTTTTCCCCTGATAAACTAATGTCAAATCGGCATAAATCCCCTCCCGCAAATAGGGACGGTGAGTGTAAGCCTTGCCGGTAGCTAATATAAAATGCGCCTTGGATATATAACCGGGGTCAATATTAACCTGCCTCCGTGAATTTAACGCCGATTTACTTTCAATCTTATTTGTCGTCAGTTTAATGTCGGGCAATTCCTCCGGCCGGATTAACTTTTCCATTGCCAGAAAGCGCCGGACAAGACCATCTCCCATTTCGGCGCTATAATAATCCGTATAATCAAAGGGTATTACCGCGCTTATAAAATCCGGTTGTCCGTAAGCAACAGACAAAATTTTTATCGTCTCGTTTAATCGCGCGACCTCCGTTGCAAAAATGCTGAAAACCAACTTTACCGGTTCAGCGGTGTTAGGTTTGCTCATAAAACTTCTATAAGTTCTTTTTGAGAGACAGTTGCAGTGCCAATCTTCCCGACCACAATGCCTGCGGCCAGATTAGCCAGACATGTCGCCTCTTTTATATTGGCCTGCGCCGCCAAGCCTAGGGCAAGCATGCCGATAACTGTATCTCCGGCGCCGGTCACATCATAAACTTCTTTTGCCTGAACCGGAAAATGAGTATGAACAATTTTCCGGCCATTTTCAAAAAGACTCATTCCTTCTTCTCCCCGAGTGATGAGTATTGCTTGAAAGGCATACTTTTTTAAAAGAGATTCGCTTAATCGCTGAATATCGTCGGCATTGGTTATTTCCATACCTGCAGCACGCTGGGCTTCATGATGGTTGGGAGTAATCACATGCACACCTTCATATATAGAAAAATTGTTTTGCTTGGGATCAAGACAAATGAATATTTTTGAATCCTCCGCTATTTTCTTTATTCCTTCTATAAGCTTCCTGGAAATAACTCCCTTGTTGTAATCGGAAATAACTATAGACCCAATTTTTCCGCGCAATGATTTTGCGTATTCCAGAATTTTATTAGTGCTAGATTGAGGAATCGGTTTTTTGTTTTCCTTATCAAACCGAACCATTTGCTGACCATGCGCGACAATTCTCGTTTTCAAAGTAGTCGGCCTTTCTTTTTCCACAACAACGCCTTTTGTTTCGATTTTCCGCCCGTGCAGTTCCGTAAGCAATTTTTTCCCTACATTATCCGCGCCAATAACCCCGGCAACATAAACTTTACCACCCATAGCATAAATGTTGTTGAGCACATTGGCGCAGCCGCCCAGCATAATGCTGTCTTTTTGGACATCAACCACAGGTACGGGAGCTTCAGGCGAAATACGGGAGACATTTCCCCAGATGAAATGATCAACCATTACATCTCCGACCACAAGGACACCAGCACGGGGAAAATTGGCAATAATTTCCAAAGCTCTTTTTTTTGTCATTATTCTATGCACTGTTTGTAAATAACTCCTGAAATAAATAACACTGAAAATTAAAAAAAGCGCTTATAGCGCCCGCGTTAAAAAAGCGGCGTAATACTATTACCAAGACCTTAATTTGTCAAATGTTTTCTCAAAATGAAAATTGCCGGTATGAAACCGACTTTTCATCTTTTATGATTATCTTGACACATGGGCACTACTTTAATTATACTTATTTTATCAAAAAACGATTCTTAATCAAATTCAATGTCTTAGAATATATTATGTAAAGACATTACGAAAGGTTTTCCCATGTTAAATATTGAACAATTTCGATACGGAACCGATAATTTTGCCTATATAATCAGTGGAAAGACACAGGCAATAGCTATTGACGGCGGCGCATGGCAGGAAATTCTTGCGTTTCTTGGCTCCAACAACCTGACACTCAAATTTGTCACCAATACCCATCAGCATTATGATCATACATCGGGAAACGAAAATCTGCTGCAAAAAACAAAAGCAAAGTTTTTAAATTCTTCCTCTCTTGCCGATAATGAGAAAATAATTATTGATGGCGAATTTATAATTGTTTATCGGACTCCGGGACACACCGGCGATTCCGTCTGCTTCCACACCGGCGATAGCCTGATCACGGGCGATACTCTTTTTAACGCAACTGTGGGCAATTGTTTTTCCGGCGACCAGAAAAGTTTTTATCATTCGATAAAACGTCTAATGACCCTTCCGGATAATACTAAAATTTATGCCGGCCATGATTATATCCGCGATTCACTTGCCTTCGCGAGGCATCTGGAACCGGACAACAAATATATTGACAGTTTTTTTAACTCATATGACCCCAATCATGTCTATTCAACTATGGCTGACGAACGTCATATAAACCCCTATCTAAGGTTCAATGAAGAGGCAATCGTTAATCTTCTCAAGGAAAATAATCTTCCCTGTGCCTCGGAATGGGAACGTTGGGAATCGCTGATGTCTATTGAATAGAAAGTATAATTTATCAATATAATTATTGACACTCAATATTCCTTATTTTATATTTAACATCCTTTAGTGGTAAGTTTACAAATGCGTTTTTAAAGTCGTCCCCAAAAAACGACTCATGCCAATTTGCAGTCAAAAGTATACCGAGGCGGCAAGGAAGAGGCAACGCAGGCGTATTCTAATATACGTCGAGGAGCCGATGACGCAACCAACAAAGGTAGACGAATGAATGCGAATTGGTATCAAACTCGAATAAAAGGACGTTTATGATTCATGCAGCATTATTAGTCACATTGGGTATCGTTGTAACCGCGTTTATGTCCTTCTGGTCAGTGGTTTTTTCCTTTTTCCCCGATGCCGACAACAAAATCCATAAAGTAGCCAATCTCTGGGCTAAAATTTTGCTTTTAATCTGCAACATAAAGATAAAAGTAATCGGCAAAGAAAATCTTCTGCACGGGAAACCACAGATTTTCATGGCTAATCACCAAAGCGATTTTGATATCTTAATCGTCCTGGCCGGCATCCCCATACAATTCCGCTGGATTGCAAAAAAAGAGTTATTTAGCATCCCTTTATTCGGCGCGGCAATGAAAAGCGCCGGCTATATTGAAATTGACCGGCATAATCGAGAGAAAGCCCAGCAAAGCATTGATGAAGCGGCTTTGCGCATCCGGAAGGGAAAATCGATTATAGCCTTTCCTGAAAGCACAAGAAACCGCGACGGAGAAATCGACGATTTCAAGCTGGAAGTATTTCATCTCGCCATTAAATCAGGCGTACCCATTGTCCCTGTTTCTATTATCGGCAGCGGCCGGATCATGCCCAAAAGATCGGTAAGAATAAAACCTGGTCAAATAAAACTGGTCATCGGAGAATCAATAGATGTAAAAATTTTTGATGTTGAAAATCTTGATAAACTGACTGAAAAAGTTAGAAATGCAATCCTTAAAAATTATGATGACTGGCAGGAACCGAAAAATTTAAAAATTAAAGATCTGAAAAGTGCGACTATTTGAAACTTTCTATCGCTATAATTTCCGATTGTTTACTTTACTTGTAAAATCGTCCTTTTTCTGAAATAATCCTTGCAGTTGACAACATATTATTTTAATGTGCGCAATAATATGGAAGAGAAAAAAACAGAAAAGCGAAAAGATAATAAAAGAACCAGGGAAATTAAAGGAGTAGTTTGTCTTTCCCTGGCCATATTTCTACTTTTGTGCCTTGTCTCCTACCATCCGCAGGATCCTTCGTTTACCCATGTCCCATTAATATCCAGTGGTCAGGCAACGCATAATTTTACCGGTAAGGCCGGATCTTATACTGCCGATTCTTTAATTCGTCTTTTGGGCGTTTCCTCATTTCTTTTTCCTTTCATTCTTCTGGCCTGCAGTTTTCAATATTTTTTGCGGCCTGCATTTTCTATCCACGCCCGAAGGGTTGTGGGATTTTTCTTTTTTGTTCTTTCTTTTGCCGGACTCATGGCCATTCTTTTAAGCGGGAGCGTCACCGTTTACGGAGAGTCGCTGAAAAACGGCATAGGCGGCTTATTAGGCGTTTTTATTGTCGAATTTCTCCGCATATCTTTTAACGTCGCGGGCACTTATATTATTTTACTTCTGATTTTTGTTGTGGCGCTGACATTCCTAGTTGAATTTTCACTTGTGTCTTTAACGGAACAAATCTCCCGATTTTTTTCTGCTTTATTCACTCTTTGCAAAAACCGTATCGTGTCTTTTGTAAATTATGTTCTGGAGAGTGTTAAAATAGAAAAAAAACCACAACCGGTCATAATCGAAGACACTCCGCCAATTGTAAAAAAAGTAAATCTTAAAAAAATCGAGCAAACCAATTTCAATTTCACTAAAACCAACGTCAACGAAAAGTTTCAGCTGCCTCCCGTTACATTACTGGAAGAATCTCCGCGCAAGGATGTTCGCGTAAAACGGGATTCCCTGGTCACAAATTCCCGCATTCTGGAAAAGAAATTGTCTGACTTCGGCGTCGAGGGACGCGTGGTGGAAGTAATGCCCGGACCGGTAATCACAATGTATGAGCTGGAGCCCGCCCCGGGCGTTAAAATCAACAAAATAGTCAATCTCTCTGATGATCTGGCTTTAGCGCTGATGGCGCCAAGCATTCGCATACTTGCCCCGATTCCCGGCAAATCTGTAATCGGCATTGAAATCCCCAATCTGAAAAGAGAACAGGTTTTTCTCAAAGAAGTGCTGGACAACGAATCATTTCTGGAATCGTCTTTTCGTCTGCCTATTGCTTTAGGCGTTAATTTTGTGGGCACGCCTGTGGTTGCCGATTTGACAAAAATGCCGCATCTGCTTATTGCCGGCACCACCGGCTCCGGCAAAAGCGTCGCGCTCAATGCCATGATTTGCAGTATTCTTTTTAAAGCCCAGCCGGATGACGTCAAATTCCTCATGATCGATCCCAAGAGGCTGGAACTATCTTCCTACGAAGGCATTCCTCACTTGATACATCCCGTAGTCGTCGATCCGAAAAAAGCTTCACAAGTTTTGCGCTGGACAGTGGAAGAAATGGAAAGACGTTACCAGATCCTCAACGATTTAAAAGCGAAAAACATCGACGCTTACAATGAACTGCTTTTAAAAGGCCTGAAGAGTAAAACAGTTTTGGCGCTGCCCAAAAAGAATACGGATTCTGAACTGGAAATTGAGAACACTGCCGAAATAACCAGGTCGGACAAAGTTGAACATGAAATAACGCATACAAAACTCCCTTATATAATTGTAATCATCGACGAGTTGGCCGATTTAATGATGGTCGCGCCGCGGGACGTGGAAGAATCACTGACACGGCTCGCACAGATGGCGCGGGCGGCCGGAATTCATCTTATCATTGCCACGCAGCGACCTTCGGTGGACGTCATCACCGGTTTGATTAAAGCTAATTTCCCCACGCGCATTTCGTTTCAGGTATCTTCTAAAATTGATTCCCGCACGATCATCGACCAGCAGGGAGCGGAAAAACTGCTCGGCGCCGGGGACATGCTTTTTATTCCGCCGGGCACATCCAAACTGTCCCGCATCCACGGGGCCTATGTTTCGGACAAGGAAATTTCGCGCATTGTTGAATTTATCAAAATACAGGCCCAGCCGGCTTATGATTCCTCCATCGATAAATTCGCGTTGGCCGCCGCGCAGACTCAACATGACAATGAAGATGATTTCGATGAAAAGTATGATGAGGCCGTGGCCCTGGTCGGGGAATTGGGACAGGCGTCAATATCACTTGTCCAGCGTTATATGAAAATCGGTTATAACCGCGCGGCGCGCATCATTGAAAAAATGGAAGCTGAAGGCATTGTCGGTCCTTCCGACGGCGCAAAACCCAGAAAAGTCCTGATTAGAAAGCTCCCCCGTTGAAAAAGATAAATCAAAATCACGGGCATAAATTCCAAAGCAAGCTGCAGGGTATTATACCCTCCGCTGTGCGGGATTGTTCGACTGACAAATTTCAATGCACTTCGTTTTCAAAATTTGAGTCTCACAACAAAGTGCGCATCATCAGCCTGGGCTGTCCGAAGAATCTAATTGATTCGGAAGTAATGGGAGGCCTATTAAATCAATCCGGCATACAGCTCGTTGAAGGCAGTGATCCCGCAGACATCGTTATCGTTAATACCTGCGCATTTATCAATCCGGCCAAGGAAGAAGCCATTGAAGAAATTCTAACGATCTCCGAAGAAAAAAAGAAAAACAACCCGCGGCTGCGGATTGTCGTCGCCGGCTGTCTCACCCAGCGCTACGGCAAGGAGCTTTTCGCTCAAATGCCGGAAGTGGATTTATTTATCGGCACAGGAGAAGTCGGCAACATCGTCAGCCATGTAAGTAAATTAGACAAGGAAAAACACAAACGGAACGCCGTAATCACCAAACCGGATTTTTTAATGAATTTTCAGCACCCGCGGATTTTATCATCAACATCTGCAAGCGCATATTTAAAAATTTCCGACGGCTGTTCCAATCGCTGTTCCTACTGCGTCATCCCGTCAATTCGCGGCGCCGCGCGCAGTCGGAAACCGGATGATATTCTTCAGGAGGCTGAAATGCTGGCTGGCAGAGGAATGAAAGAAATAATTATTACCGCGCAGGACAGCACAAATTACGGCAGAGATTTGAAAGGACGTCCGCGCCTGTCCGCCCTGTTAAACGATATGGCGAAAATAAAAAGCGTTAAATGGATACGCTTGCTTTACGCCCATCCGGCGCGCGTTGCCACTGATTTGCTGGAAACAATTGCCGCCAATGAAAAATTCTGCCGCTACATTGACCTGCCTATTCAGCATGTTGACGATGATATTCTAAGAGCAATGAACCGCAAAGTCACCGGCGCTAAAATCAAAGACGTTATCGCTTTGTCCCGCCAAATAATTCCCGGCGTCGCCCTGAGAACATCGCTCATTGTCGGATTTCCGGGCGAAACGCCAACAAGATTCAACAGACTGCTTGATTTCGTGAACGAAACAAAGTTCGACCATCTCGGCGTCTTTACCTACTCGAAAGAAGAAAAAACAATCGCCGCGAATTTAAAATCGCAGGTATCCGAAAAGGAAAAAGAGCGCCGCCGCGAAACAATTATGAACGAGCAGGCGGCAATTTCAGCCGCAATTAACAAAACCATGAATGGATCAATACAGGAAGTGCTTATCGAAGGGGAAAGCGACCGCGGCGACTATGCTTATATGGGCAGATGCCGCAGGCAGGCGCCGGAAATCGACGGCGTAACTTACATTAAAAAATCCAAAGTCCAAACCGGCAGTATTGTAAAATGCAAAATAACCTCCACCGATGAATATGATCTATTCGGAGAAATAATTAATTAAAAACCACCACTGTCATTCCCGCGAAGGCGGGAATCCAGGAAACAAAAATTATTTATTAATTCCAATCGTTCCCTATTGTCATTGCGAGCCTATCCTTGATCGGCGTGGCAATATTAAAATCAAGATTTTTTATTTTTCCTCGAAATAATCTTCCCGTCCCTCTCTTTTACCTTCCATTGTGGACACAATTCCGACGAACCCGGATGATACTCACGGCACACCGACGGCCTTGTGTTGTATATTGAGCAAAGCCACGAATCGCCTGAACTGTAAAGGAAAGGACATTCACGCGGGTAATCGCCAGTCTCCGAAGAAACCATTCTATCACCCGCCCAAATAAGATGACGGTGTTCGATCATTTCCAGAATGTCATGCCTGTTTTCGGCGCGCCAGCGTTCAAAATCTTTCTGCTCAGCATAAGCGGTCAAATCAACAAAACAACACTTACCGCATCGCAGGCAAGAAAGCGGCTCTTTCATAACTTTAAACTCTTAGTTTTATCCTTTTCCGGAAATCATCTTCTGTCATTCCCGACTTGCAGACCGGCGAATGCCGGTTGATCGGGAATCCAGAATATTAAATATTCAATCACAACTGTGTCCGATTATTTCAACTCGAAATTGCATCAATTCCAATTATTCTTTTTTGTCCTTTTTATCTTTCATAATTTTTTGCACTTCTTCAATATTTCTTTGTGCTTCTTTATAATATTCATTTTTTAATTCTATTCCTACATATTTTCTATTATGTAAAACTGAAGCAACTGCCGTTGTGCCTGAACCAAGAAATGGGTCTAAGATAATATCATTCTTCTTTGAAAATAATCTTATAAACCAAGAAGGCAACTCTACTGGAAATTTCGCACTGTGATTCTTTTTGGATACATCAACTGCTGTTTCAATTACATTATTCAGATATAAATGATGTTCTTCTTCGAATACTAGTACATTATGTGGATAGACTTTCTTTTTTTCCAACCAATTGGAAACATTTCGCCCTAAATGACTATTATTTTTTGAAATGTACCGAACAAAATCATTTTCTTTCATAGATTTAAATCTTGTTTTTGACCAATCACCTATAGGCACTTTTACTTCATCCTGATACATTTTAAATTCACTATTCTTTGTAAAGTGTAAACATCTTTCCCAAGCATCTCTAAATCTGTTCGGCCATTTTCCAGGAAATGAATTTTTCTTATACCAACAATATTCCTCAATCCAAAACCATCCCTGCTTTTTCAATGCTAAAATTAATTCTAAAACATAAGTACTTCTTTCGCCATTTTTAGGATGTTCTTTAATATTTAAAATAAAAGAACCATCATCCTTTAATACTCTGTAAAGTTCTTTTGCTATAGGCAAAAACCACTCAACATATTTGTCAGGGTGCATACCTTCATAAGCGTCTTTTCTTTTATCTGCGTAGGGCGGAGATGTGACTATTAAATTAACGCTTTTATCAGGGAAGATATCTAAGTCAGCAAGCAACTTCGCACAATCACCTTTATATATTTTGTCTATATGTAAAGTATTTGTCTTTTTCATATAATCATTTAACTCTTTTACACAGGGAAATAGTTTCCTCTTGTTTTATCCAATCACTTTGATTTAAATAAATATTTTTGAAAGGATTATTTATTATTAATAAATTTTCAAAATCAAACATATTTTGTACTTTCACCGGTATAAGATATAAATAGTATCTTTCTCCAAATATTTTTGCTTTCTCTATTTCATTTCGTGACCAGTAAAAATTATACTCTGATAATGAAACTGCTTTCACTTCAATGTATCTTGTGATTTTAAGTAAATTATCATCAAAATAATTCTCAAAGCTTTTTATATCATAACCTGCGTAAACATTTTTTTGAGAAGTGTGTTCGATATCTTCAGGATTTATCGAAATATTTGTAAGACGTTTTATCTCAAAATCAATAATTGCTCGCTCTGCTGATACGCCTAGTTCATCCTGATCACATTGGTTTTTTCTAAATACTTCAAGAGACATTTCACCATGATTAATTTTCTTAAAAAATATATCATTATATTTATTATTTATTATATAGGAATCATTATCTGGTTTTACAGAAATAAATTCTAATTCAAGTAAAATATTTCTAGCATCACTATATTTAATTTTGTCCGTTAGCGATGCATTGAATATTATGTCATTGGATTCAACCTTAAAGTTCAATAGGAAATCAGTTAATTGATTTGAAACTTCTCCTTTAGCTTGAAATAATTTCTCCAATAATATTTTTTTAAAATCTTCAAAAGAATTTACAAAATCAAAGCTCTTGTTAAATTTTAATCCCTCTGCACTAATGTTTACAATATTTAGCTTTTCCAGAAGCGTTGATGTTTCGTTAAAAAATAAAGCACTGTCTAGATATTTACTTCTAATATAATTTTCATCTCTCAACTCTGATTCTGCAATAATTTTACAGAGACAATATAATTGGGATAGCTTGATATTCTCAAATGGATTTTTCATTTTTTGCCAAATAATCTGTCATAAGCTTTCAACTCATCATCGTCATCAAACATATCTAATAAGTATATCTCGTAATCATTATCTATTATTTGATACATTTTTTTCGCTTTTCGTCTCAGGCTAAGCAATATGTCTTGGTCAATAGCGTTTTTGTATTGAAGAAAGTAATAGTTTGCCTCAACTGTTTCAGAACCTCCAACTCTGTGAATCCTGTCTAGCGATTGAAGATATTGTGCACAGTTGTAACTCAAATCATAATAAATAGCGTTATGACAAGTTTTATGGAGCGATATTGACTCAGCACAAGCCGCTGGGTTTGCAATTAAGATATCCAATCCGCTTTTTTCATTTACAAACTCATCTCTTATTTGTTCTCTTGTCAATTCATCTAATATTGCTGTTTGTTCGATTGGTGTTTTCCCATAAATACTTTTGCAATGTAAACCTAAGTCTTGAGTAATAAATTTTTTTAATTTTTCAATTGTACCCACAAAATTTGTCCATACCACAACCTTTTCATTATTCTTCTGTAATTCTTTTATTTTCTCAGCCAAATATTCAAACTTCGATGGTTTCTCAAGTGTATCGTAGTCTCTAACAATATATCTTAAATCTTTTTCGTCTTTAAGAATATCTTCATCGTAATTTTCAATTGGTTTATATAAGAGACTTGTATATGAAACGCTTTGACGCAATCGCATCATTCTTCCTCTTTTCAATTTATTGATGAAGTCAATATTTTTTAAATAATCTTCCATCGCGTAGTTTCTGATTTTTTTATCAATAGCATTGTAAATTATTTGTTCATACTTATTCATAGAAAGAATAATTGGTTCATGAAAATTTGGTTTCGTCAAACCAAGGTCCTTTTTCCTGACTCTGTAAAATAACGAACCAACTTTATTTTCCAAAATTTCTTTTGCATCATCAATCTTATTGTTCTTTTCTAGTGATTCAATTTTGGTTCTTGCGCTTGACTCAATTGGTTCATTCTCAGGCCACAAGAAATCAAATAAATTATAGATATCACTGAATCTATTGGGGATTGGTGTACCAGTTAATATGCAACGAAACTTTGTATGTTTTGAAATATTTAAAACAGCGTTTGCCCAATTTCCATTTAATTGTTTGATATAATGTGCTTCATCAATTACCAGAAAAGCATTTATTCCTTTCTGAGAAAAGAATTTATTTATTTCTGATTGGTCATTAATTAAGGTTTGGAATGTTGTTAGATATAATTCTGCTTTCGTCTCTTTATTAGCATAATATTCTCCTTTTCGGATATTTTTATTTCCTCCTGCCAAAATTTTATAATTTGCCTTTCTTCCTATCGTTTCATAAAATTCATTTCTCCATGGTCCGAAACATGCGGCTGGTCCAACAACAAAAAGAATATTAACTTTGCCTTCTTCTTTTAATTTCTCATAAACGCTTAACACAACGGATGTTTTTCCACTGCCGGGCACAGAAAAGTTCGCTCCGTTATGAATTAAATACAGATGGAATGCTGATTTTAGTTGATGATTTTTTAATTTTCTTGCTAGATGAGTTGTTAGAAATTCAGAAAACTCTCTGAATAATTTTTTATCATAAATGCCATTTTTAAAGTCCAAGCCTAATTTCTTTGTTTTTTTAAATTCATTTTCCTTCAGTAATACTTCGTTAATTATTTTTGAGCAGTCTTCTGATATTTCAAAATTTATTTTTTCTTTTTGAAAGTAGTTTAAAACTTTAACTAATACTTTTTCTACATCTTCACCCGAATACTCTAAAGTATTTTCATCAGTACTCTTAAATTCCCAAAACTTTAATTGACTTACTTGATAGGATTGAAGAGCAATATTTTTTATGCATAATTGGTTTTTATGTAAATCAATTATCATCGTTTTTTATATTTATTCGTTAGTTTTTTAAGAGACTCTCTTTTTTCCCAAAATTCGCTCTCTAATTCATGAGCCCTTTGCTGAATTTCCTTGCATATTTTCCAAGCTTCCTCAGCTTTACACATATCCATGCCATCAGGATTCATATTTTCATGTTTGAGTTTTTTAAGAGCTTGTTTCAGTAAATCGACAGGCGCGTCAAGCTCCTCCGTATGATCCACTATTCTTATAGCCTCCATAACTTTGCCGACTATTGCTTCATGGTATTTTTGCCCCCACTTCTTGTCAGTCGTTTTAAAATCATCGTCTCCATTGCTATCAAGTTCATGTGATATATCTTTAATTTTCATTATAACTTTTTTCGCATCTTTATCTTTCAATATCTTCGAATATTTCCTCATAACTTCATGTGTTTTTATATGAGGGAAATCCTTTTTTCTGATAATCTTGTGTGCGACATCTTCTATTGCACCTACTTCATCTTCGTCAGCTTGAAAGTCGTTGATTCTTGTCTTTTCGTTTCTTAATGGCTTATAAATTCCCTTAAAATAGTCAATAAATGCATACCATCTGCCTTCCCGATCTGTTCTTCCTTCGGAAATATTGTCATAAAGTCCTTGTCTGCCTAATTGCTCAAGATAATTATCAATACATTCAAGTGGGCCTAAAAATTCATCTTGGTATTTTTGTACAACTCTAGCAAATTCTTTTTTAGTAAGAGCAATATAATTGGGGTCATCACGTAATTGTTCTTCTAAAGACATTCCTGCCTTAATTTTTCTCTGTATTGTTATTGCTCTATCAAAATTCGTATATTCTGCTTTACCATCACTCTGCAATTGATATTTGTTTTCAATTCGTTCAATTTCTTTAATAGTAGGAGTACCGCCTTCATCATTTTCTCCTGGCAGTATTACTACTTTCATCATTTCAAATTCGTCTCTATTTGGTATGGAATGATCGTTGGATAATTCATCCATAACCATTTTTCTTCGGTTACCATTAATTAAAAAACCATCACAAGTAATGATAGCAGGTTCAATTTGTTTTGAATGTCTTATGGAATTTTTCAGTGTTTGATTCTTTTCTTCGTCTTTTTCCTTTAAGAATTTACGCAATATCTCTTGCGTGTCTTTATGACATTCGTTTAGTATGCCATGTATTTTTTCATAGCTCATCACATCAGAAGCGATGCGACCATTGTCTTTTCTAAATCGCAAAATATCGATTGGTACATATAATACATCTCTTTCTATCCCATCTCTACGATCATTTCTAAAATCGATAACTGTGTTCTCTGGGTGAGCTCCAGATATTTTCTTTTTTGATATTTCTTTAGCAAAATCTTCTATTATTTTTCGTGTTTCATCAGTTGATATTTTACCAGTCATAATTCAACCTCTTCAAAAATAATTAGTTATAGTTTTGAATGTGGCCTCGGGCACGTCTTAAAAATAAGTTTCCCGGCTTCCAATCGACATTTAATTTCTTTATTGCTGAGAATATTACAACTTTAAATAAACAATGCAAGAAAAAACCTTTCACACTTGCCTGTCTAAAAAGATAGATTGCTTCTTTGTCCGCATATACGGAATGTCCATAAAGTTCGAGTTTACACGCTAGTCAATTTATCTTTGTATATTGTCACCACCACTTACAATTTACAAAGATACTGTTCCAAATAGGGATGACAAATAAACTGGATTCCCCGGTCGAGCCGGGGAATGACAAAAGGGGCGCTGGATTCCCGCCTGCGCTTCAAATCCCACGTCGCGTCGAGCAAATCATTATGTGCTCATTATCCCACGGCACTTCGTGCTTGGGATAATTCTTAAGGTGTTCACTATCCCGCTCCGCTGCGCTTCGGGGATAATTCGCCTTACGCTTCGAGCTGCGCTTCGTTTGCTCTCATCTTGGCTCATTATCATTTATAAACATTTTTGACGATACATGACTTGTTCGTATTATCATTTAAGACATTATTCCTTCCCCAATGCAGGCGCTCTTCCGGGGATAAATCCCGATATGATTTACTTTTCAAATTAACGATAATATTGCCGCCATAAAGCATGGACTTCTTGAAATACGCATATTATTGTTGTATAAACTTACCGGAAATACGACTAGTCTAAATAAGGATATTTGCGGCACATGAAAACATCAAAAGACAAGGAAGAAGCTCAACAAAAAAGCACCTATTCCGTTAAGAAAGAAACAGACACAAAACCTATACGCCCCGAGTTTGTTGAGATGATTAAGCGGCACTCTTTCGGCCTCGATGAAAATCGTCCCGAAGCGGTGGCTAAACGCCAGCAAAAGAACCAGCGAACGGCTCGCGCAAACGTGGATGATCTCTGCGACGCTGGTTCTTTTATTGAATATGGCGCACTGGCGATTGCCGCGCAGCGCGGAAGGCGGTCAGTGGACGATCTTATCAGCAAAACACCTGCCGACGGATTGATCGCGGGCATCGGATCAGTAAACGGCTCACGTTTTGGCGAAGACAAAGCTCGCTGCATGGTTATGGCCTATGATTATACGGTTTTAGCCGGAACTCAGGGTTATTTCAATCATAAAAAAATGGACAGAATGCTGAAACTCGCTTACGAGCAGAACCTTCCGCTGGTTTTCTTCGCGGAAGGCGGCGGCGGAAGGCCGGGCGATGTTGATGCCATCGGCATTATGACGGCCGGTCTGGATTTATCCACTTTTGGTTCATTCGCGAAATTAAGCGGCAGAGTTCCGCTGATAGGCATTGTTTCAGGGCCCTGCTTCGCAGGCAACGCGGCTCTGCTTGGCTGCTGCGATGTGATTATTGCAACGAAAAATTCCAACATCGGAATGGGCGGGCCAGTGATGATTGAAGGCGGCGGCCTTGGTAATTTTAGACCAGAGGAAATAGGCCCGATAGACGTGCAAACTCAAAACGGCGTGGTCGATATTGAAGTTGCCGATGACACGGAGGCGGTTGCCGTCGCCAGAAAATATCTTTCCTATTTTCAGGGAATAACTTCTAAGTGGGAAGCCACCGACCAGCTTCGCCTGCGCGATCTGATTCCTGAAAACAACAAACGCGCTTATAACGTGCGAAATGTCATTAAAACAATGGCCGATACGGATTCATTTCTTGAGTTGCGGCCTAAATTCGGCCCCGGTATCATCACCGGCTTTATACGTATCGAAGGAAGGCCTTTCGGCGTGATAGCCAATAACTGTATGCACATGGCCGGAGCCATTGAAGCTGAAGGCGCGGACAAGGCGGTGCGGTTGATGCAACTTTGCAATGCGCACGTTTTGCCGATTCTCTCTTTGTGCGACACGCCCGGATTCATGGTCGGGCCGGAGATCGAAAAGCGCGCGCAGGTGCGGCACGTCTGCCGAATGTTTGTCAATGGCTCGCATGTGACGGTGCCTTACTTTACGGTTGTTTTACGCAGAGGTTACGGCCTTGGCGCCATGGCTATGGCAAAGGGAGGTTTCCATGAATCTTTCTTTACGGCTGCCTGGCCAACCGGAGAATTCGGCGCCATGGGGCTGGAAGGGGCAATCAAGGCCGGTTTCAAAAAAGAGCTGGCGGCGATCGCAGATTCGCAGGAACGTGAGAAATTATACGAACAATTGCTTGGTCAACTGCGTGAAAGAGGAAAAGCCATCAATATAGCCTCATACCTCGAAATCGATTCGGTCATAGATCCAGCCGATACCCGCAAGTGGATTATGCAGGGCATAAAATCCGTGTCCGCCCAACGCCCTCAGGAAGCAGGTCATTCTTTCATTGATCCGTGGTAAAAACGAGAAAGGAGACATTATGCGCGCTCTCAAAAAGATTCTCTTCGGTTTGGTTGTTTTTTTAGTTATTTTTGGCGTTGCCGGTTTTTTTATTGCGCCCGCTGTTCTCAAACCACTGATCATTAAAAATATTTCAGAAATACTGCACAGAAAAACATCTATCGATAAAATCAATATCAATCCTTTTGCGCTTTCCGTAACTATTAAAGGATTTTCGCTGGAAGATCCCGGCAGAAAATCACCGTTTGTCGCGTTTGACGAACTATATGTGAACGCCGACGCTGTTTCTTCAATTTACCGCAGGGCGCTGATTCTGAAAAAAATCAGCCTCAAGAACCCTTACGTGGGCATATCCCGCAAAAAAGATGGCTCATATAACTTCACCGACCTTATCCCCAAGGGTGAGGGCGAAGTGAAACCCAAGCCTGTCAAGGAAGAGAAGCCTTTTCTTTTTTCTTTAAATAATATTCAAATTATCAATGGGAAAATTGATTTCAGCGATGAACCCAATCAAACCAACCATACCGTGCGGGAGATGAATCTCTCTATCCCCTTTGTTTCCAATATCGAATACTACCTTCAAGAATACGTCGAACCGAAATTTTCCGCCATCATTAACGATAATAAATTTGAGCTTTTAGGCAAAACTCAGCCCTTCCTCGAATCGCGCGCCACAAGCTTTGACGTGAATATCCAGGATTTAGACATCCCTTTTTATCTGAAATACGTTCCCGTAAAAATGAACTTTAAACTTGACTCCGCGCGCCTTGATACGAAAATGAAAATTAATTTTGTCATGTATAAGGACAAGTCGCCTTCCCTTGTGTTGTCAGGCAACGCGACTTTGAGAAAACTAATTCTGAACGATCTGCAGAATAATAAAATCATTAATCTGCCATCCTTGAGCGTCAATATGACATCCGTTGAACCGCTCGTACCGAATATTCATCTTGCCGAGATTGCCGTGCAATCACCGGAATTAGTCATCCGCCGCAACAAAGAGGGTGAAATCAATCTGCTTAATCTGGTGAAGAAGCAAAATAAAAAAGAAAAGGCTGTAGCCGGGGAAACCTCTGCCACTCCCACAAAGAAAAATGAATTAAAATTCCGGTTGGATAATTTTATCATCGATAAAGCAGATATTACTTTTATTGACGCCAAACCATATCAGCCGGTTAATGTTCATATCGTGCCCCTGCAATTGAAGGCTGTCAATCTTTCTCTGGAAAAAGAGACTCGGGGAAACATTGATCTTACACTCACTCTGGATAAAAAAAGCGAAATATCTGCGCAAGGGCCGTTAGGCCTGGAACCATTTAACGCCAATCTGGCGCTGAATGTAAAAAATATCGGCATCCGGACATTTCAGTCCTACTTTACCGATAAAGTTAAAATTGATGTGACACGCGGCGCTGTTTCGACTGCGGGAAATTTCTCTCTAACTACTGGCAGCAAGGGAGAACCGGTTGTTAAGTATGCCGGTAAAGTTTCCGTAAATAATCTTGCCACTATTGACAAAGCCCAATCCAATGATTTCTTGAAATGGAAAGCGCTTTCTTTCGATCAGATTCAAGCAGGCTATAACCCTTTTTTCCTGCATATTAAGACTATTTCTCTTGATGACTTTTATTCGCGTATCATCATTAATCCCAACAAGACAACTAACATTCAGGACATATTCAACGATGAGGGCAAAAAAGAGCCGGAGAAAAATGATGCTTCCGCAAAATCCGCGGAAAAGAAACAAGAGGCAAAGCCTTCGGAAAAACCCGCGGATATTAAAATAGGCAAAATAATATTTCGCGGCGGCAACATTGATTTCCGTGACAATAATATCAAACCTAACTACGCGGCAAACATGCTCAACTTGAACGGCAGTATCACCGGCCTTTCTTCTCAGGACATGACACGCGCTGACGTCGCCCTGAAGGGCAACCTGGGACAAGGATCGCCTATAGACATTGCGGGAAAAATTAATCCGCTGGCCAAAGATTTTTTCGCCGATATTAAAATCAGTTTTAAAGATATTGAGCTGAGTCCGGTAACACCATATACGAACAAGTATCTTGGTTATCCTATTACCAAGGGAAAACTTACTTTCGATGTGGCCTATCTGGTGGATAAAAGAAAGCTCGACTCGCAGAATAAAGTGACTATCGACCAACTTACCTTTGGAGATAAAGTTGAAAGTCCTGATGCAATTAAAGCGCCGGTGACGCTGGCTGTGTCTCTTTTAACCGACCGCAACGGACAGATCAATCTGGATGTTCCCGTATCAGGTAGCCTCGATGACCCCAAATTCAAAGTATGGCCGATCATCTGGCAGGTACTTGTAAACCTCATCACTAAAGCCGTCACATCGCCCTTCGCGCTGCTCTCTTCTCTTACCGGCGGCGGTGAAGAATTGAGCTTCATTGAATTTGATTATGGGAACACCGTGGTCACAGATGAAAGCCGCAAAAAAATAACGGCCATCGCAAAAGCCCTTTATGACCGGCCGACTCTGAAACTGGACATTGAAGGATATGTTGATCCTGTAAACGATAAGGCGGGTTCGAAAAAAGAGGAATTAAACCGCAGGATCAAAGCGCAGAAACTTAAAGAAATATTATCGAAAGGCGGCGAGCAGGTTGCTCTGGAGCAAATTCAACTGACGACTCCGGAATATGAAAAATATCTGAAGCAAGTTTATGATGCAGGAAAATTCGCCAAGCCGCGTAATATTTTGGGCATCGCCAAAACACTTCCGACGGCGGAGATGGAAAAATTGCTGCTGAACAGCATCGAAGTAACTGACAGCGACCTGCGGCAGTTAGCCGCCCGACGCGCGCAAAACGTCAAAGAACTGATCCTCCAACCCGGCAATATCGATGCCGGCCGCGTATTTATTGTGGAACCAAAAACACTTTCCCCGGAAAAGAAAGAAAAAGTTAAAGACAGCCGCGTGAATTTTAAGCTGAAATAATGCCTCATAAAGGCGGTTGACGACGAGAATCACGGATATGAACCCCAAGAAAGCTTTTGACAACAGACTGGTAATTAAAATATAGTCATCTGCGTTTATTTCACTTACAAGGTAAATTTACAATGCTCATTCAAGATGTCTTCTCCGCATATAAAGACGATCTCCAGCAGGTCGAAAAATACATTAATGAACATGTAACTTCCGAAATTAAATTGATTCCCGAAGTTGCGCATCATTTAATCGACAGCGGCGGGAAAAGATTGCGGCCGCTTCTGCTTTTGATTTGCACCCGTCTCTGCGGTTATCGGGGAAATCAACGTTTCCCGATGGCCACAGTGATGGAATTTATCCATACCGGCACTTTACTGCATGATGATGTCATTGATCAGGCTTCAATAAGGCGCAACAAAACCTCCGCCAACAAAATTTTCGGAAACGCCATCAGCATTCTCGTCGGCGATTTTCTTTGCTTTAAATCCTACATGCTGATGACTGGAATCGGCAATCTTGATATTTTAAAACTTATTTCTGAAATGGGGGATATCATGTCGGAGGGCGAGGTTTTTCAGCTCACCAAATGCGGCGATATAAATCTGACCGAAGTTGAATATTTAACCATTATTGAAAAGAAAACCGCTGTTCTGATTTCTGCTGCCTGCTCTACCGGAGCGATTCTGGGCTCAGCGCCTCGGAAAACAATTGACGCGCTGGCGAGATTCGGCATTAACGCGGGCATGGCCTTTCAGATAACGGATGATATTCTGGACTTCACGGCCACGGAGCGGGAATTCGGCAAATCAATCGGCAAGGATCTGGAAGAAGGGAAAATAACCCTGCCTTTAATATTCGCCCTCAGGCAAAGCACGGAAGAAGAGAAAAACAAAATTAAAGAAATAATAACCCGTAAAAAAGGCACGCAGAAAGCGGCGCGAGAAATTCTCAGGTTGATTGAAAAATATAAAGGAATCGATTATTCTTTTCAATGCGCTGAAAGATTTATCAGAGATGCTCAGAGACAACTGAATATTTTCCCCGAATGTATGGAAAAAGATCAACTTCATGCCGTTGCCGAGTATATTCTCTCCCGCAATAAATAATAAAGGGTCTCTCTCAATTACGCCTTGACCTCTACCTCAACATTCTGGAGCACTTCGGCTCCGCTCTGGTTTGTGACCTTGAGATTTATCTTGGCTTGGCCTGCCTGCACGTCGCCAACAACACCCTGTATCGAAATTGTGTCTTCCATCATAACCGGAGCGCTGAAGCGGCACTTTATTTTTTTCAATTTGCCGGGATCGCCTGCCCAGTCGGTGACTGTTTTCGCCGCGAAGGCGAGTGTGCATAATCCCTGGAGGATCGCTCCACCCAGCCCCACCATCTTTCCAAACTCCGGATCTATATGTATGGGGTTAAAATCGCCTGATGCGCCGGCATAGTATATCGGCCGGTATTTATCGACTTTCTCGCTTCCGGTGAATGTCTGTCCTTTTTCAATTGCCATAGCGCACCTCCTATTTCCTTACCACAAAAGTATAAATTCCACGGCACACGTCGTTGCCGCGCTGGTTTTTTGATTTAATTTCGACGGAAATGACATCCAGTTTTTCTTTGTTTTTGATATCGACAATTTTCGCACTGGTGGTGATAGAATCGCCTGCCTTGACAACATCCAAGAATTCCAGCTCCTGCTCGCCGTGCACGAGCATCGCCATATTCAGGTTCAACTCTTTGTCAGTGAACACGGGCTCAATCAGGTATGCGCCAAATACAACCGCGAAGGTGGGAGGCGCGATGATCGTGCCGTACTTCGATTTTTTGGCGAAATCGTCGTCAACATAATGTGGGTCCAGATTCTTAATCGCTTTCGCGTATTCCTTAATTTTTTCCCTGCCCACCTCATAAGTAGAGGATGGATATGTTTTGCCGATGAATTTTGTATCTATTGACATAGGTATTTCTCCTTAATGTTGTATTACCCCCAAACAGGAGGAGTGATCCCCTTGTTTCACAATTTACGCTGCGTATTTCCTTATCAAATCCTTTGCGATCAAAATACGCTGTATTTCTGATGTTCCCTCGCCTATCTCACCTAGCCTGGCATCACGGTAGAGACGCTCCACGGGAAATTCCTTGATATAGCCATAACCGCCGAAGACCTGTACCGCCATATCGGATATCTGCTTTGCCGTCTCGGAAGCCCAAACTTTAGCGACCGATGCCAATACGGCGGATTCGGGATGATTCGTTTCTTTGGCCCATGAGGCTTGATAGATAAGGAGCCGCGCCACATCGGACATGATCATCATATCGGCCAGCTTGAAGGAGATGTCCTGAAAACGGTTGATCGGCTTTCCGAAGACTTTTCGCTCTTTTGAATACTTATTCGCGTGTTCCAGACACTTAGCCGCTATTCCGAGACAAACAGTCGCCATGCCGACGCGGCCGTACTCCAGTGTCTGCATCGCCTGGATGAAACCGTTGCCAACTTTTCCGAGAACGGCGCTGTCGGGCACTTCGCAGTCCTGCAGGATTAGTTCGGCCGTGGGAGAGCCGCGAAAACCCATCTTGTCGAATGGTTTGCCCGCCGAAAATCCCTTAGTTCCTTTATCCACCAAAAAACACGTTACGCCTGCTCCCGGTCCCTTCGCTTTGTCGTCATAGGCAAAAATCAGCGCCGCATCGGCGATCGTCGCGTTCGTGATAAATGTTTTTGTCCCGTTGAGAATCCACTTGTCTCCCTGTTTAACAGCAGTGGTCTTGATGGAAGCCGCATCAGAACCGGCTTCGGGTTCGGTCAGACCGAAACAGCCGATAATTTCACCCTTAATGATCCGCGGAAGATATTTCTGTTTTTGCTCTTCCGTGCCGAAAAGTCGAATCGGCATACCGAAAAGACCGCTGGAGGCGCCGCATGATAAAAACGTTGAGGCGCAGGCACTGGCCACTGCTTCCCCCGCGATCGCCTGGCTGATTAAATCAAGATTCATGCCGCCATAGGCTTCTTCATGTCCGATGCCTAGATAGCCGATACCGGCCATCAGCTTAATATTCTCTTTCATCAATTTGGCCGCTTCATCATGTGAGGCTTCATCCAGCATGGAGGCGCGCGGTTCTATTTCCTTGGTGCAAAATTTCGTAAAATTGTCCTTTATCGATAATTGATCCGGTGTCAAATCATAGTTCATAATATTTTCTCCTGTTTGATGTCTGTTTTTTCTATGCCCTGGCTCTTCATTTAGAAAAAGCTCAAGATACGCGATATGATGAACCGCTGCATTTCGGATGTCCCCCCGCCGATCTGCCCCAGCTTCGCGTCTCTGAGAAAATGTTCGATCGGATATTCGTGGATGTATCCGTAGCCGCCGAATATCTGGACTGCATCGCTTGCGGCCTTCATGCCCCAGTCGCCTACAATGGCTTTCGCAATGGAGGTATGCATGTGATTGAGAGGTTTGCCTGAATCTTTATCATGAGCAACGCGGTAAACAGCCATTTTCGCGGCCTCTTTTATAATTTTCAAATCCGCCAATTTGTGCTGGATTGCCTGAAACTTGTTAATCGGTTTACCGAATTGCACCCGCTCCTGAGAGTACTTGGTGCACGCCTCGATGGCGAACTGCATACCGCCGACGAAGGGAGACAAAAGTGAACTTCTGTCCCAGGAAAGGGTCTCGTGCGTATATTCAAATCCCTTGCCGACCTCACCCAGCAGGTTCTCTTCCGGAACTTCGCAGTTATCCATAATCACCTCGGAGGTGGCGGATGCCCGTACGCCCATCTTGTGAAATGGCGTGCCGGTGGAGAATCCGGGGAACCCTCTTTCTATAATAAAAGCGGTAATCCCGTTGTGCTTTAACGCTTTGTCAACGGTTGCATAGACTACACATACATTACACACCGGCGCGTTGGTGATAAATGTTTTTGTCCCGTTGAGAATCCACTTGCCATCTTTCTTGACGGCTGAAGTCGTGATCGAAGCGGCATCTGAACCGGCGCCCGGTTCCGTAAGTCCCATGCACCCTATCCATTCACCACTGGCGAGTTTAGGGACGTACTTTTTAAGTTGTTCGGGCGTCCCATGTTTGAATATGGTATCCGCGCACAAATAGGTATGAGCACCCAGCGCCAATAGGTGTCCCTGGTCGACGCCCGCATGTCCCAAGGCCTCACCCGCGAGACAACAGGTCACGACACTAGCGCCCGATCCACCCAATTCTTCCGGAAACGGCAGACCCAGAAGCCCCATCTCTCCCAGCTTCCGCCATACCTCTTTTGAGAACTCGCCTTTGAGGTTAGCCTCCTCACAAAGCGGCACAATTTCCTTTTTTGCAAACTTATAGACTGAATCTTTAAACATTAATTGTTCTTCAGTATAACCGAATTCCATGAATGCCTCCTTAAATGGATTATTTGTTCTTCATGACTATGGAGAGAATCTGTTCTTTAATTCTCCCCGTGTACTCGCGGTAATCGAACGCCCCGTTATCAATTACATACTGAATAATGGTTCCCTGGATAAGGGATATGATGATTACCGACGTTAGTTTCACATCTGTAATTTTAAATAAACCGCTTGCAGCCCCCTCCTTGAGAATTGCCGAAATCTCATCACGGTAGCTCTGGAAGAGCTTAACGTTCGCCTGACGAATTCGATTGTTATGATTCATCTGCGCCCAAAAATCGATGAGCACGTGAAAATAAGCTTTTTCCTTGTCCACCAGATCAAACGCCTGATCGCAGAAGGTCAGTAGTTTGTCCCGCGGGTCCGAAAGCGCCGAGAGCGCCTTATTGAGATAATATTTGAGATTGGCGTTCATCTCCTTCAACAGATTGAGCAGGAGATCCTCCTTGTTCTTGAAGTAATAATGAACTAAACCTGTTGATAGGCCTGCTTCCCGGGCGATGTCCCGTATCGTGAAATCGTAGTAACCCTTTTGCCCGACTACCTTGTATGCCGCCCGTGTCAGTTGAGCCCGTCTGGTATTGCTGATGTCCTTCTTGGTTTTTTCTTTCATATCTTCGAAAACTCCCTTATGAAATATACCCTAGTGGAGCCCCCTCCGGCAGGAGCCGGAGGCTCCCTGTATCAACGCGACCTCCCGCGAGTTATACCGCATTCCTCCCCCGGCTGGCGCCCGGGGATTCCAAGTCTCGCGGGATTGATGCACTTTCCGGTAGAGACGCCGGCGTCGGACATCCTCCTCACTTAATCTGTATCCCCGCTTCTGCGAAAATATCGGCATATTCGCTCCACCGTGAGCCGGAAATCCACTGGTCATAAGATCCATACAGGTATTCCTCCTGGAACCGCTTTTCCTCGTGTGGCCGCGTCCCGCCCATCAGCACTGACTTTTCCTTTATAGTTTCTGCCCGAAACGGATCAATAATTATAAAACCGATATCATCGTATTCAAACCTGCTCTTGTTCTTCTCCAATATTCCGTGAATCATTTCACAAATACTGTCCACCGGATAGCGTTTAAACACATCACTCGCACCGCCGAGCAGCGACTGGCGCAGGCAGAATCGCCATACATCATTGAACCCATCCGTCGAAACGAGCACTCGGCTGTCGCGGTCCGCCAGCCGATACTTCGCTACATCCACGATCTCCTTGCTCCTTCCCGCGAAATTCATGTCGCGGTCGGTCTGCTGACATATAGAGCCGGTGACACTGTTCATAACTGTTACAGCGCTGTCGCCGCCGTGTGAAATTATCAGGTTGACATCCTCCCCTTCGCGCCTTATGGCTACACAACTGAATGTAGTTTTGTGCTGATACTTTTGTTCTGAATATATCTCCTTGTTAATCAGATCTCTCCACCCCAAAACCGTGTCCGGAACACCGTATTGCGCAAGGCTTTCCGACAGTCGATTTAAAAGATCACGGGACGCCCAGGGGAAGCGCTCCGAGCCGTCAGCCACAGCAAAGACCAAGTGTTCAAAATCGAAGTAGAGGCAATCGCCGTTGCCGTAGCCGCTTCGAATCTTATCGGTTCCGGTACTGATTCCTCCGCACAACGCCCCTGGCAATTTCAATATCCGTTTTGATGGATTTATCTCAATCGTCGGAGACTCCTTAAATATAATCAATCTATTACTTTAAAATACTCAATATCCCGTATGCTGCCCTTGCGATCTTTGGAGAATACAGGCTCAACCCGTGCGCCGATGCGAATTTTCGTTTCGTCCTCAACGCTGATGTAGTGCTGAAAAAGTGTATCAGCTCCGTCGAATTTGATGAAGCCGTAGCCGTAAGGAACCGGTTTCTGGTGTCCCGTCTCCGGATCGATGAAGGCGAAACGGAGGATGGTGAAGGTTCCGATGACTCCCCTCGGTCCCACCTCGACCCAATCGTTCATTTCAACAAAGCAATCACCGCACACGCGGCGCGGCGGAATATATACCTTTTTGCATTTGGGACACCTGATACCCATGAAGCGCTGATTATCTCTTATTTCGGTGAAAAACTTGCTTCCATGCATTCCCACTGAATATGCGAAGGGTTGCACCGCGTCACCCGACTCAACGATGATTTGTTCTTTTTCTGTCATAATCTTTACTCCTATTAGGTCACTTCGGTTTTCTCTTGCCGTGCAAAATCATATCGGTCCACCAGCAACCGCCGAAACCACTGCTGAAAGCGAGATTGACGTCAGGAACCTGCCGACCTTCAGCCTTGCCCATTACCTGCATCGCTGCTTCCGCGCAGCGGATCAGACCGGTCGCCCCGATGGGATTGGTCGCAATAACTCCGCCCGAAGGGTTGATGGGCAACTCACCGCCCATGTCGGTATTTCCGTCCCAGATATATTGAGGCGCCTCACCGGGACCGACAAGGCCCATGTCCTCAATCCAAATCAGACCGCCAAAGGAATAGGGCTGGTAGAGCTCAATGACGTCTAGTTCCTTGCGAGGCTCCTTGATGCCCGCCTTCTTCCATAGTTCCTGCGATCCTTCGCGCATACTGGTCAGGCGTCCGAAATCGGCATCACCAATGTAACTATACGAATGCCGCGCCGCCGTACCCCAAATCCAGTCCGGTTTCGGGCAGATTTTCTCAGCCACATCTTCGCTGGCCATAATGACCGCGCATGCGCCGTCGGAACGGGGACAAACGTCTAAGAGGTGGATTGGATCAGACAGCATCGGGGAAGCAAGCACGTCCTCGAGAGTTACTTCCTTTCTGAGCTGTGCGTGAGGATTGTTCATTGCGTGTTTCCTGTCTCGAACGCTGACCCTTGCGCCGTCGCGGTCAGTTGCGCCGTAACGGGCTATATATGCCTGCGCCTCAGCCGCCAACCCCGAAATCGCACCAGCAAATACCAACCGGTCCCATACTGGGTCGAATGCCGTGGTGATTGCGCCGGTGGTATCCGACTCGGAGTTCTTCTCCCAACCGATAATCAGTACTCTTTCGAACATGCCCGATCCTACCAGATGGTATCCGCCTATGGCGACAGTGCACCCGGTGGTTCCGCCAGTGGTCAGTTTTATAATTGGTTTCATCGTTCCGCCGGAGCCGTCAACGCTCCAACAATCGACATAGTTGATACCTTCAAAATGGTCCATGTTCCCGATGACGATGGCGTCGATATTCTTCATCTTCAGATCAGCGTCTGCGAGTGCCCTTACAACAGCCTCGTTTATAAGCTCCTGTCCGTTCACGTCAGGGCGATGGCTCTTATGGAATGTCTGTCCGGTTCCTACAATTGCAACTCTTTTAGCCATGATTCTTCCTCCTACTTGTCCTTATCAAGAATCCACACGCAGTGGGACTGGCCGCCAAGCCCGTTCACACCGTGCACCAGACCCGTTTTTGCCTTCTTCACCTGAAAGCCGCCCGCATCTCCCCTGATCTGCCTGACCACTGCAGCCATACTGTACAGGCCTGCAGCGATAACGGGGTGTCCGGACAACAATCCACCGGATGAATTCACCGGCAACCTGCCGTCGATATTAAACTCTCCCTTTTCGAGGAGTTTTCCGGCAGTTGCATCATCGGCAAGTCCCATTCCCTCTAGCCACATGAGCTCCTGATAAGTAAAAGCATCATATATCTCAGCGATATCGATTTCTTTTTTCGGGTCATTGATACCGGCCATTGCGTACGCTTTTTTCGCCGCTTCGGTTAGCGACCGAGCACGGGAAAGGTCCCGATCGCCGAAAAAGAAGCTGTCCGCACAAAATGACACACCCCTGATCCAGACCGGCTTTTGCTTGAATTTAGTCGCCGCCGACTCGTGGGCGATGATGACTGCTGCGCAACCGTCGGATACCGGGGAGCAGTCCAATTTGTGGAGTGGGTCCGCGATCATCTCAGATGACAGAACATCCTTAACTGTAATTTTCATGGGAAGCTGAGCCAGAGGATTCTTTAGCGCATTGCCATGGTTTTTAACCGATACTCTTGCCAACTGCTCAGAAGTTGTCTTGGTGCGGTGCATATATGATCGGGCCTGCATCGCGCAAGCGGTGATCATGTCCATACCGAGGCCGCGTTCATAGATGGGATCGAAGGCTGAATTGGTGATAAGGCTCGATACGCTCTCGGAACCCTTTGTATGTCCCGTAACAAGAGTGGTCTTGTACGACCCCGAAAGACATCTGGTCATGCCATAAAAAGCTCCGTAGGTGCCATCGCCCTCGACGCAGGAGATGTTCTTGTGAGCCGCACCGCTGGCATCACCCACAGCCATGCAGGAAATCGTCCGGCCATCCCAAAAGTCGCTGGATGTAGTTACCACGTTGTCAATATCGTCAATGGTCATCCCCGCATCGTTCAGTGCCTTATTCACAGCCTCCCACGCCATGTCGGCAAAAGTATCTCCGATTTTTCTTTTTTCAATTTTTGTCATTCCGACGCCGATTATTGCTGATCTATCCATATTTATGGCTCCTTCTTATTTTACCGGTTTGAAATGCGAGATGTCGCGGATGGTTCCTTTGCGCACCTCGGAGAATACAGCTTTCACGCGCATACCGATTGTTATATTTTCCGGTTTTACTTCATCCAGATAATGCAGCATGGCGGTATCGGCGCCGTCCAGTTTGATCAGTGCCCAGATAACCGGAACCTTCTGGTCTTTCGGAATCGATGCAAATTGTCGCCGGGCTATCGAAAACGTGACCACGGTTCCCTCGTCGGACACGTCAACCCATTCCGTGTTCTCGGTAAAACACGCGGGACATACTTTCCGCGGAGGAATAAAAACTTTCCCGCACGTGCCGCATTTCGTTGCTGTTATTTTTTCATCATCCCGAAGAGAAACAAAAAACCTGGTGGCCGTGTTGCCGGCCCACCACGAATACGGAACGTTGATCTTGCTGTTGTACACCATCGGCTCAATGCCTTTAAATTGATCGGACATGATTGTTCTCCTATGTGTTATCTTCCTATTATATACCGTTGCGGATCCACCTCTTCGCGCAATATTCTCAGTTCGTCAGCATGGGGCGGATCGGTATCGCTTATCTGGTCTGCCCAAAGAAGCTCGAAACCGCAGTTCGATTTTATATCTTCTCTGCTATAGCCCGGGTTGATACTCAACACTTTCATTCGCTTCGTTTTTTCGTCAAATCCCATGATCGCCATCTGCGTAATGATCCGATAGGGTCCTGTTCCCTTGGGCAGCCCAGCATCGTACCGAGAGGTGCCCCCGGTAAGATAACCGGGAGATGTGATAAAATCTATCTTTTCCGTAAAACGCTTGGAGTCCTGCACCGTCATCATCATGGTCCTCCAGCAGAGAGAGGCCAAATCATTCGCGCCACCCGAGCCCGGGAAACGGATTTTGGGTTTCGCGTGGTTGTCGCCGATCATGGTTGAATTTATGTTCCCGTACATGTCGATTTGCGCGCCGCCCAGAAATGTGTAATCCACCATGCCGCGCTGGCATGTTTCCATAATATCCGGCATGGAACTCGCAAGGATAGCCTTGTGAAAAGTCCGTGAGTCACCCACTGATATAGGCATGGATGGCAGGATAGGCGCGACGCCGCCCGCCTCGAACATGATGCACAGATTCGGTGAGTGTGTCTTTTGTGACAGCATAGCGGCAGCGCAAGGAGCGCCGGTGCCCACGACAACAGTGGCTCCGTCTTCAAGGTTTCGCGCCGCGACGCATATCATCAATTCCATTGGATTGTAGTCCGCCATGTCAGTCCTCCTTATTTATTACTTGTCAGATGCTCGATGGCGCGCAGCTTCAGCATTTTTTCAATGCCGCCGTTCAGTTCAAGGTATTCATAAAAATTCTTTGTATCGAGGATTTGTTTCTTAAAGAATTTCTTGAACTCTTCCGGATCCTTCTCTATATTGAGCCACTGCCGGATGTGCTCCTCGTCGGAAAAATATTCGTAGGGCATGTTTCCGGGATAGCTGCCATAAGGCACTTCCACAACAGCATCAACACACCAGAACGGGATGAATGTCGCGTGTGGCTGGCGCCTGATCTCGTCGTTGGAAATGATTCTCTCAGTAGTGAGAACAACTTTTTTCGAAGCCCTGGCCAGGTCCTGATCCGAAACCGAGGAACCATAGACGCGAGCATTTCCGTATACATCACACTCGTGGACGTGGATGGCTGCAAAATCAGGATAGAGCGCCGGATGCGCGACATATTTCTGTCCGGTAAAGGGACAAATCATCTCCTTAGCCGCGCTGTACTTGAAAGTATCAGTTCCCATGATATTCCGCGCCGGCAGGAATGAAAGGCCCATAGCCGCAGCCTTGATCCGCCATGACAGCGTCGCGTTGGTCCACTCCGTCAGCTTGATTTTTCCACTCTCCACCGCGCGCCGCGCATTCGGCGAAAGTCCCCTCGCTTCCAAGCCAATGATGTAAGCAATGTCCAACCGGTCGATGCATTCCCCGCCGACCAGAATCTGCATGTCATGGGTGGCGGTATGGCCGGCAAAAGCCAGGTTTTTTATTCCCTGGCGCGCTATTTCATGCAGGATTGCAGTAGGGATTCTGTTGGCGCCGAAACCGCCTATGACCAGATAATCCCCGTTCTTGAGCAACGACCTGACCGCATCTTCGACCGTGGTGACTTTGTTCACCATGGCGCGTGATTTGCTCCGGAAAAACTCCCTCGCCTTGTCGGCATCGGGATCCGAAAACAGCTCGTTTTGCCCCTGTTTCAATTCAGTTGCCTCGTTCATACATCCTTCTCCTTATTGCTCCCTGATTTCCTATATAGAGTCTCTAATTTGAAAATCTTTCCTGCCTCATCTCCTATACAGTTCGTCAACAGCTTCTTTCTCATACATTGACGCAACAAGGTCCTTATACTTCTCGAGGACAACCTTGCGCTTGAGTTTTAAAGATGGCGTGAGTTCGCCGCCTTCCTGGGAAAAATCGTTCTTGACAATTCGTATGCTTTTAATCGATTCATACTTCGCCAGATGTGCGTTACATGCATCTATGTGTTTCTGCACAATATCGAGAAATTTCTGGTTTTCCAGCAGATCTGCCGGGTTATTGAATGTTATGCCTTCCTCCTTTGCCAGTCGGGCAGCCTCTTCAAGATTGATGTTGCACAGGGCTGAAAGATACTTCTTCCTTTCACCGATTACAATGAACTGAGTGAAGAGAGGATCAGACTTGAACATGTTTTCGATCTTCTGTGGGGCGATGTTTTTGCCACCGGAAGTTATGATGAGATCCTTCTTCCTGTCTGTAATGAGCAGGTTGCCCTCGTCATCAAACTTACCGATGTCACCGGACATGAAATAGCCGTCCGGTGTAAAGGAGTTCGCGGTTTCTTCCGGCAGTTTCCAGTAACCCTTTATGACATTGCCGCCTTTAATTAAAATCTCGCCGTCATCGGCAATCTTGATATCCTGGCCGGGCATTGGTTTGCCGGTGGTCCCGATCCGATAATCCGCAAGGGATTGCATTGTGGCGGGAGCGGTCGTCTCGGTCATTCCATATCCTTGGATTACCGTAATGCCGGCGGCGTTAAAAAATCGAATGATCTCCGGGGCTGTTGGCGCGCCGGAGGCTGTCATCCAAGTAACCCGTCCGCCAAGTTTATCCTGTAGTTTCTTGAATATGATGGCATATGCCAACTTGTATTTCAGTTTCAGGAGAAAGGGAATGTTCCTGTGCGTTTCGCGAAGTTGGCTGATGCGGTCCCCGACTTCCTGACCCCAGTAAAACACCTTCTGTTTGAAGGCAGACTGTTCCTTGACCTGGGCCATGATCTTCTGGTAAACTTTCTCGCACACTCGTGGAACGGCAAGAATCATTGTGGGTCGTTTCGCTTCAAAGTCCTCAAGCAGCGTATCTATGCTTTGTGCGTATGACGAGGTTATGCCGCAATACATGCCGTAGAAATGGCCGGCAATCCGTTCAAACACATGCGAAAGAGGGAGAAAAGGAACTGTGCAGTCCTTATCGGAGGCAAAATGCGGCCGGATCGAATCTAGTGACTTGACTATCCAAAAAATATTGCCATGCGATATCATAGCGCCCTTCGGAAGCCCGGTGGTTCCGGATGTGTAAACTATAGTAGCCAAGTCATCTATGATTACTTCTTTTGACAGCTTTTCGAACAATCCCGGATTTTCAGTGTGCTTCTTTTGTCCCAGTTCCATGAGAGCCTTGAAACTCATAACCTTCTTGTGGCCTTGGGCGTCCTTCTCTTCCATGACGACTATATTTTCCAGAGCGGAACACTTATTGACTATTTCAAGCACTTTTTTCAGTTGTGTCTTATTTTCCACAACAATGACTTTCGACCCGGAGTTATTGAGGATATACTCTATTTCCTCTGAAACAAGAGTCGGGTAAATAGGAATGACGACAGCGCCGATCCCGAGAGTCCCCATATCTGTATAAAGCCATTCCAGCCTGTTTTCGGAAAGAATGGACACCATCTCTCCTTTCCCGACGCCAAGAGACTGCAACCCAAGACCGGTGCAACGCGCGCGGTCGTAATATTCTTTCCATGTGGCGCTGTGCCAGACTCCACCCAGTTTCTTTTCGACAGCCAGACGATCTCCGTACTTATTGGCACGGTTGCGGAAAATATCGTTTATTGTCTTTTCTGATAATTCCATCAAGCATCTCCCAATTTTATTATACCATTTCGCTTTTAAAGGATAACGAGGCGGCAAGGTGGAGGCACCACAGACGGTACATACGTTGAGGATGCCGACAACGCAGCCAACAAAGTTAGCCAAAGAAAAAGAATTGGTATTACTATCTCTTCTTAATGCCCATGATCAGACGAGCTTCATTTGTTGTTGCCACCGGCCGTCCGAGGGCATTGGCAATTTGCACAGCCACTTCCACCAGTTCATAACTTCCCTTGGCGAGCGCTCCGTTGGGCATTTTTATGTTATCCTCGAGCCCGACTCTCATATGTCCGCCAAGGATGCAGGACTGCATGATACAGGGGAACTCATCGGTGCCGACGCCGCATGTTGTGAAGTTCGCTTTCGCGGGAAGCGCGTTCATCATGGCAATGAATGATTCAGCCCGGAACTGCTGTCCACCCGCGACTCCCCAGACGAAATTGAAGTTCATCGGGTCGGTGAAGATACCCTGCTTGCCTATCAGAATGGCGTTGTCGAGTCCGCCCATATCGTAGCACTCGATTTCCGGCTTCACACTGTTTTCTTCCATAGCCTTGCCGAAATCCTGCAGCATGGTGAAAGTATTCTCAAACACATAATCGATGAATATCTTCCCTGTTTTGCGGTCAACGATGCCGAAGTTCATCGTGTTGGTGTTCAGCGACGCCACTTCGGGCTTGATCGCCACGATCTGGGATAACCGCTGCTCTGTTGTTTTGTTCATGCCGACTGCGGAGGTCAGGCAGACAATGATGTCCGGACATTTGTCCTTAATAGCATCGTAGGTTGCCTTGATTCTCGCGTGATCATGGGTGGCCATACCTCCCTCTTCACGGGCATGCACATGCACCATGGCCGCTCCAGCTTTCCAGCACTTGTATGCTTCTTCCGCGAACTCCGCCGGTGTATAAGGCACTGACGGGTTTTGATTCTTCATTGTGGCAGCTCCGGTAAGCGCCGCGGTGATAATAACGGGTTTTGACATATTGGGTTTGCCTCCTTTTCGTTTTTCTTTAGTATCGGGTTCATCTTCGGGAACCCATTGCTTCCTGGCCGCGTTAATCTCGTGAACAGAAACTCTTTCAGGCGCCGGTTTAAAATGATCAATATCCAGAATGGTGTTCGTCGTTTCTTTGGCGAAAACCGCCTCTACTTTCATACCTATCTTTACGTCCTCTATTTTGCATTCCTCAAGAATATGCATAAAAGGCGTATCCGCGCCGTCCAATTTTATAAGGGCCAGCACAAAGGGCGCTTTCCTTGGCAGGTGCTTGTCGTCATAGCGCACCACTGTGAAGTTGGTAACTCTGCCGGTATTACTTACCTCGACCCATTTGTCGCGGATGTCGGTAAAGTCCTTTTCGCATACCTGCCTTGGCGGCAGATAGACGATATTGCAGGCAGGACATTTCACTCCCATGATTTTCTTCTGGTCCCGGATGGTTGTGATGAACTTGCTGCCAACCCGGCCGGCGAAGTAAGTATAAGGGAGCGCCATTTTACCTTCAACCACAAAGCTGTCTTCATAACCTTTCATTTGCTTTTTTGTCATATACTTACTCCTTACTCATCTATTTCAAAATATTTAATATCCCAGATATCAGCGATTCTATTTTCCTCCCAGACGGGGCGGACACGTGTACCCTTTTTCTCGTTCCATCCCAGCTGGATTTTCTCTATCTGGTCTTTTCTGATAAAATGTGTCAGGGTTTCATTGCCTGTACATCCGTCCAGGAGGACAAAGATCGACCCGTACGGGGTTTCTCTGGCCACGCCGGTAAGCGGATCAGGCATGGCGTAGTAGACTATGTCCATATAGCGGACTTCACCCTTTGGGCCAACCTCAAGGAAATCAGTGGCGCGCACCCGGCATTCGGCACACACTTCCCGCGGCGGCAGCTGTAAGCGACCGCACTTGGGGCATTTATTCGCGTATATTTTTTTATCTTTCAATCCCTTGAGGAACTTGCCCATGACGGGGCCGGTGGAAAACTTCTGGTCGACAGATATGGTCTTTTTTAGCACCAACAGTTCCTGTTCCTGCACAGCACCGGCCATGGGATCTTTGTATTTTTCAAACAACACAGGCCACTTTGTCGCCATCATATTGATATCGCCCTTGGCAGCAGCCTTTCCCGCAGCCAGGATGCTCTGAGCGTCAATCTTCCCAAGTATAAAATCGACATAATCTCTAGCTTCGTTGAATTCCAGCGTAACCGTTGGCTTACCCTCGATGGTCGTCGTGACCGTGCATACTTTATCCTTTATGAAAACGGTCCATTTGCCGCCGTCCGCTCCGCCGAGATCAAAAGCAAAAGAGGCTTCAATCCCTTCGGACTCTTTAGCCTTGAACCGCGGCACAATCGTCGCGAACATGTCTGCGAGATAATCCTTCGTCGTCATCTCCTTCTTGGCAATCACATATTTGCGGAAGAGTTTGCCGGTCTTCCCAAATGCACCGATGTCGCCCTCAACCTTGACCTTACCGCTCATGAAGGCGTTCGTGGCGTCAACTTTGCCGGTATTTACTCCAACAAACGTCTCGCCGTCGGCTTTCATAGTCGCAATGCATCCGGAAAGGTTGTCGGTCTTCTCGATCACCATTTCGTTGTTCTTTACCGTCAGTTTCCATTTCCCCTCGTTTTCGATATCATAACCGAAAACCGCATCGACATCCTTAGCGCCTTCGGGACGGAAACGCTCTTTCATCGTATTGAATATATCTTCTACTTTTATTCCCCAGTATTCTGCCATGATTATCCTCCTACCAGTTAAGTTCCTTCTCGAGCATTGTCAGCACTGTCCACATGGTGCCGCCGAACCCTGACGCCAGAGCGTGATTGACCGGAGTCGGTATCTGGTGCGGACCGGCATTGCCGCGCACCTGCATAGCCGCTTCGGCCACTCTGATCAGCGCGGTCGCGCCGATTGGGTTCGAGCCAATCACGCCGCCTGACGGGTTAATGGGCATTTTGCCACCAATCATGATCTCCTTATTTTCAATGAGCTTGAGATGCTCATCACCTTTCAGGTCGAAGAAGTCTCTGAGCCAGTCAATGGCCCACCATGAGGCCGGATCATACATTTCAAAAACATCAAAATAATTTAAGGGGTCTGTAATGCCGTTCCTCTTGAAGAGTTGTTCCGCCGCAAATTTATGCGACTTCATAACAGGAAATGCTCTGTTATATCCGAATATGTTGAATGTTTCTTCCTTGTGAACGGTGATATGATCTCGTATCCAAACCGGCGTCTTGGTTAGGTCTTTTGCTTTCTTCTCACAGGCGAAGATGACACAGCATGCTCCGTCTGATTGCGAACACATTTCGATGAGCTTGAGATTGCCGACGAGCTTCGGTGAAGTCCTGATGAGGTCGTCGATCTGGCTGAATTCAAGGCCAAAGGCGCGGTGTGCGTTGGGATTAAGCGCCGCGTGCTTATCCATGATGATGCGATATATCAGCGATGCCTTGTCCGCACGCTCAACGCCGAATTCCCGTTCGACATCATAAGCCGAGGACCCGGTAAGCGCGCCAGCCTGTATTTTCCTGAACCAGAGAGGGTCTGCCATGTTGGTGATGCCGCCGGTAGTGTGCCCTTCCTGCAGTTTCTCAAAACCGATGGCCATTACGATATCATACATCCCCGACGCCACGAGATTGTCTGAAGCGCATGAAATGGTAGCCCCGACAGTTCCACCGGTCGTGATCCTAATGCAATCTTTTCCATAGGCGCCGGTTCCCAACACATGCCAGAGATCCGGCGAGTGAACCATCTCAAAGAGCTCCATATTGCCGTGAACGACACAATCGATGTCCTTCATGGTCAGATTTGCATCTTTAAGAGCAAGGCTGACGGCTTCATAGATCAACTCAGGCTGATTGACATCCTCCCGATGGCTGGAATGTTTTGTCTGTCCAACACCTATTATTCCAACATTTCTATTTTTCTTTTTATGTGCCATTGTTCAACCTCCCTGCGCTTCCATTACGATTACGGCCTGATGCTGCCCGGCCCCGCCGGTTGCCGCCTGGGCGACTGCCCGCTTTGCACCCTTTACCTGGCGGTCATCTGCCTGATTGGATAGGTGATAGTAACATTCAATGGCTCTGGCCGCACCCCCAAGAAGAAGAGGATTGCCATTGAGCTGTCCCCCTGACAGGTTGAGATTAAATTTATCCATGCCGCCGTCGTCGATCCATTTGCCACCTTTACCTTCATCGGCAATGCCGACACCTTCGGCCCACATCGGAAGCTGGTATGCGGCGTGGTCGCTAAGCTCGAAAAGCTGAATCTCTTTTCTGGGATCTTTTATACCGGCCTTGGCGTATGCCCGCTGTGCCGCATTTTTAAGTGAAAAATTTGAGGTAATGTCCTTATCACCGAGGAAATATGAATCCATACAGCTCCCGTACCCGGTAATCCATACGGGTTTTTTTGTAAACTCCTTCGCCCGTTCTTCGCTGCATAGGAGCATGCCATACGCCCAGTCGGTGACCGGATAAATGTGCAGTTCACGCAACGGGTCCGAATACATCGGCGAATTCATCACTTCTTTTTCGGTTACAATTTTATTCTTTCGCGCATAGGGGTTATTTTTCGCATTCTTCCGCGAGCGTACCACTACTTTGGCAAGATGTTCGTCAGTTACTTTCGATTTTTCCATGTAAGCTCGAGCCTGTAAGGCGTCTGCGTTGTGATAGTCCATACCGAGAGGCCTGCAGTAGAACGGATCATAGGCCAAGTTGGAAACCATCCTGCGGCTTTCGCCCTGGGACTCCTTGCAGTGACCCATGAAAAGGATCAAGTCATCATGGCCTGATAGTATGCATGCCATAGCGTAACCCAAGCCATTGATGCTCTCCTGTGCCATCTTTTCCTCGCCCCGAAAGTGCGCGCCCACGACATCCGTTATGCCGTTGTTGGATATGGTTCGCGCATCGAACACGTCATCCGAGCACGTGATGATGGTTCTGATGCCTTTATCCATGTCGAAGGTAACCTTGGTCTGGTCCATGATTGACTCGAAACACTCGAGCAGCATGTTCTGGAAACGAAGATCTTTGTATTCCGGATCATTTTTAATCTGCGCCACTGCGCAGACGGCAATTTTTTTCGCCATTACCATTCCTCCTATTTGATGTGACTTTATAAAGGATTATATAAATCCTCTTTTGTTATATGTAGCAATTCCAACATTTTCCTTTTTTTATCGCTCTTATGATGGAATCTTTCCTCCGCTGCGCGTCCAATTCTATCCATGCCCTGCCGATACCGCCCAGTGTGTGCGAGTCATCAGATGCCAGTTTGGGATACGCTATATCGAGTGATTCAAAAACTATATCGCGATACCCTTTTGTCGTTATTTCCACCGCATCTAGAGGATACTTCTTTTCCAGTTCCGCCAGCCGAACCAGCAACTGCTCCGGGGTAAAGTCGTATTCGCCGATGTGGTTGAATATGTGTAGCACCTCATTTTCACCTTCAATTTTTGACACATGTATATTTCCATTGACAAAGACGCTTAACTCGATGCCATAAAATATGATCATGTTTGTCTTTACCTGCCCGTATATCTCCCGGTAATTGGGCTTAAGCAAGTAATCATGATCGGTAAAAGCTATAAAATCATATCCTCTTGATTCATATTCATTGGCTACTTCCTGTGGTGACAGTTTACCATCCGAGCAAGTTGTGTGCGTATGTAAACATCCCTTTAATAGCATATATACCGACTGAACATTAACATTGCCCCGGATGAGATCATCCTCTTAATTTTTTGATTGGACGTTCAACCAACTTGTTATTTCTTTAATCCTCCCTCCGATTATTGTCAAGAAAAAATTTTAATTTTTTTAAAATAAATTAAGTACGGATTAATTGTTCGGTAAAATCCTTAATTTAGGGGCGTTTCGTAAAAAACCATCCGGGGCTGATTTCTTATCCGGAATAAGACTCATCGCCCGTTCCGCAAGCGCCGTGATCGTAAGAGCGGGATTAACGCCTACATTGGCCGAAACTGCCGCACCGTCACACACATAAAGACCATCGTATCCGAAAACCCGGTGTGATGTGTCGATAACACCGTTCTCGGGAGAAGATCCCATGTGGCAACCGCCGAGAATATGGGCTGTTGTCGACATATTCATCAGGTTTTCGTTGCTGACATTGATGGGCATTCCCTGGGCTACATCTGCCAGAATGGCGCACGCCTTGTTGGCCACGGGAATATTTACCGGCGCTTCTTTCCCCAGAACGGTCTTTGACTTTAAACGGCGCATCAAAAAAGAAAACACGGCGCTGGGGCCATACTTGAAGGAAAGCTGGTTGTCATGGTTCTGCATAACGGTCAGGACGATGATTCGCTTGTGCCAGTTTTTAGCAAAAATTGCCCGAAAGATATCCAGAGGATTCAAAATCATCTTGCCCAGAGTTCTCAGAGTTCTCCTTACGGGATGGTCGTCATCCACAAGGGGAACGCTGAAATATTTCATGAAACTGTAGCCCTCGGGAAACCGGTTCTGGGTGATATGTGTATATTTATCAGGATAAAAGTCCGATGATATCGTTGTGCCGTGGGAAAGATCCAAATCCTCCTGTTTGGGCAAAACACCTACAATGGATTCGCTATTTGTCCTGACAACCACACCCAGCTGCCGGGATATATCTGGCAGAGTTTTTGTGACTTGTTTGCATCTAAACAGCAACTTCAGTGTTCCTAGAACACCTGCCGCCACGACTACTTTTTTTGCCTTAATATCGGAAGATTTTTTGCACAGCCCGGAGTTGTCCTTTACCTTCAGGACATATGTGCCGTTTTGTTGAGGAATAATGTTTGTGACTTCCCGGTACGGCAGGATTGTCGCCCCGTATTTCTGGGCAAGATAGAGATAATTTTTGTCCAGGCTATTTTTCGAACCGTGCTTACATCCCGTGAGACATTCGCCACAGAGATAACAACCTGACCGTGAAGGCCCCTTCCCATTGAAGAAGGGATCATCAACAATCACTTCCGGTATCCCGAAGTAGATGCCGGTATCGGTAGGACCAAATGTATCGCCCGCTCCCATTTTCTCCGCCACGTCTTTCAGGTAGTCGTCCATGACATCCATTACCGGATTTCTAACTATACCCAGCATTTTAGAAGCGGTATCATAATGAGGTTTCAGCTCCTTTTCCCAGTCGATTCCGAGATTGCTCCAGGCCGAATCCTGATAAAAGGCTTGCTTCGGCCTCAATGTGGTCGCTGCATAAACGAGACTTCCGCCGCCGACGCCAACACCGCCAACAATGGAAACATGCCGAAAGAAATCATAGGTGAAAAAGCCCCTCATGCCCAGCGCAGGATTCCAGATAAGCTTGTTCAAGCTTTTGGATGCGTCTTCCATATCCAGGGGGGTCACCCATTTGCCTTTTTCCAGCACGACAACGCTGTATCCCTTTTCCGCAAGCCGCAACGCCGATACACTGCCCCCGAAACCGCTTCCTATCACTGCAAAATCAAATTCCATTACCTTCCTCTTTTTCCAGTAAGACACTGCTTGTTCATACTTGGACTATATCAATAACGGTCTAATTATCATGAACAAAAATCCGCAGACGCGGCCAGCACTCCCACCGGCAATGTTTTTGCGCTGTATTCTCCCTTCACCTCTTCATACTTAAGATCATAGCAAATCCTCCAAGTCCAGCTTCCTCAGTGTCTTAGCCGTCGGGATACCGTTTGCATCCCACCCCCGTAGCTTGTAATACGCGGGCAACATTTTACCGAGGGGAACCTTTGTCTTGGTCTTCCCGGGGATCTGTTCTACATCGGTGAACCGTTTGGGCAGTGTGTCTTCCTTGGCGGAAAATCCCTCTCGTGTATTAAAAAGCCGTTCCAGAGTAAAGCCTCTCTCTCCCATCCTGATGAATCTTCCGAAATCCATATCCATGCCTGTAGCCTGTTTTATGGCTTTGGAATGAGGAAGCATAGGGAGGTGATATCTCATCATAAAGGATGGCATTTTCAAGGTAAGTTCTATTGTGGGCCATGAATATGTCAATATCTGCGTGACCAGCCAGCTCACGATCTTGGAATTCGGTACCTTGAAGGTGATGGAAGGCAGGACTGTCCAAGATGTAAACAGACAACTTCCTCCGGCGCTGATTGAGGACAGGAGATTCTGATCTAATATGGTATAACTCGGCTTGGACCGGTAGTCGTAGGGATCGAGGATTGCCGGACCGGTCGCCTCAAAATAGATCATATAACCGCCATCAAGATGGCAGGCGCCACGGTTTGCCGTAGCATAGCCTAAGCCGTGGCCGACAGCTCCCCTAGGTTCGTAGGCGGCGAATTCCATGCCCTTGGAATGAGGAGCAAAATCTTCCCCGCCGTATTTCTTCGAAAGGTACCGCACGCCTTCGGCCAGATCTGCGCCGATGCCCTGGCGCAAAGCAATATTCCGTATAACAGCCGAGATGTTATCCTTTTTTCCGAATTCAATGCCATTCTTCCACATGCCCTTTTCATTGAGCTCGGCCGCAAAGCCTAGCACCGTACCGGTAGAAATTGTATCAAGTCCCAGAATGTCCAGTTCATAGTTCCAGCGTATGATCGCATCCATATCATTGATGAGCAGATTTGACCCCAGCAGACACAAGACCTCATACTCAGGTCCCTTGATCTGACGGCCGTCAAGCTCCACGATTCTGGCGCAGCGTATCGGGCAGGACTGGCAACCGTCGTTCTTTATAAGCCTTGTTTCGGCAAGGGTCTGGCCCGTAAGCATTTGGGCATCCTCATAGTGACCTGAAGAGAAATTCTTTGTGGGAAGAGCGTTATGATCGGATATTGATTTCAAAAACCCCGATGTGCCATACTTGGGGGCGAACTCGCCCGTTGCCGGATGCGCCTGGAGCATTTTTATCCACTTCTTGATGGTTTCCCGGAAACCTTCCGGATCATGGAGTTCAATCTTTTTCTTCCCTTGAGCAACAATGCCTTTGAGGTTCTTCGATCCCAGCACCGCACCCATGCCTGAACGCCCGTGTGCCCTGTCCTGGGAAACTACGATTGCATATCTTACAAGGTTCTCTCCGGCCGGACCGATGACCATCTTGCCTGCCTTCTTGTCGCCCATCAGTTCCTTTGTCTCTTCGATATCCTTTCCCCATAAATGTGAGGCATCCTTGATCGTTACTTTATCTTCGTTAATGTCCAGATAAACTGGGGCATTTGCTCTTCCCCTGATTATTACACCATCCCAGCCTGCCCTCTTCAGATGTATACCGAAATTTCCACCGCTGTTGGAATGTCCGATGGTACCTGTCTGTGGACTCTTGGCGGAGATGTCATAACGGCTCGTTGATGGGGCGCCTGTGCCGGTCAAGGGAGATGTCATTACGATGAGAATATTATCGAGCGATAACGGATCGATGCCGGGCTTCATTTGATCCCAGAGTATCTTTGTGGAGATGTATCTGCCTCCTATGAACCGCTCCCTGTCGCGATCCGACAAGTTATACTCACCGATATTCCCCATTGTAAGATCCACATCCAGTATCTTTCCCATGTAGCCCTTGTATTTGCTCGCCACAGCATTACCTCCTATTAATGGTTTCTTAAGAGCGCCCCCGATTTGATTATCCTTCTATTTATTTTGATTGGACGTTCAACCAACTATTAAATTCATTAATCCTCCGACAAATTATTGTCAAGGAAAAAATTTAATTTTAAAAAATTTGGTAGTGGAGCCCCCACCGGTAGGGACCGGAGGCTCCCTGTATTGATGTGCCCTAAACAGAATTTAACCTGACAGTGAGTGTCAAGGTTATTTCTTACTTCCACACATTGCTGTCTTAGAAATATATCCAACATTACAATCCGTAATAAACACAATTCACACCACAAGATTTCATTGACATACAGGACCGACAATTTTATAGTTTAATCAATTAATAAGAACTATATAGAACTTAGGGAGGTTTGTATGGGAAATGATACGATAATTACTTTCCTTTTGTTTCTAAGTATTAATATAGCCATTTATGTTGCTCTATTCCGTTGGGCATCACAAATCAATGAAATTGTAAAAAATCTAGAAAGCATCAACAACAAACTCGATGTGCTTATAGGAGTAAATTCCAAATCTCAGGGGCAAGAGGAAAGCATCGAAATTGATGATAACATTAGGCTAAACCATTAACACTAAGAAAGTGTTTTTAAAAAATTACTGATAATCAAAAGGAATAGAAGAGAAGGTAAAACATAGCAAAGCGAAGTTCGGATATTAATTTTTAGGAGGATGAAAATGCGGGTAGAGATAAAATGAAAAAAGAAAAAGCCAAGTCCGCAATCATAGTTACAATTGAAGACAGGTGCTATACGTGGAATGGCAATCTCTGGTACGGTCCTGACTTTATTAAGCCTCCCTCTATGATAATCGCACAGCTTAATGAGTTTAGGAAGACAAATTCTGACTCGGCTGATGAAGCCCGTCTTGTAAAGAGCTCCCCCCTGATGTCAACACCAAAGAAAACTATAAAAAAAGCAACTCCAAAGAAAAAAGCAGTTAAAAAGATTGTAAGGAAGGTAAAAACGAACCATGGTACAATAGGTAAGAAGTTAGCCAAGAAAGACTTGACGAACGCATCCGGCCATAGGCAGACCGTCAAGGTATATCCCAAGAAGGGCAATGTGCCACTGAAGATGAAAAAGGTTCATGTAAAGAAGGTTAAGTCCAAAAAATAAATAAAGCGAAATTCGGATATTAATTGTTAGGCTTGAGAAAATGAACATAAATTAATAAAAAAAAGCCGTCCCACCTAAGCATGAAACGGCTCAATGTACATGATGAATAGTTGATTTACTTTACTGCGTCTTTCAAACCTTTCCCGGCTTTAAATACGGCAACCTTCTTTGCGGCGATTTTAATGGCCTTGCCTGTTTGGGGATTCCTGCCTGTGCGGGCTTTTCTTTTCTTAACACCAAATGTACCAAATCCCACCAGTGTAACAGCATCACCTTTTTTAAGCGCTTTTTTGATTGCTGCCAATGTTGCGTCTACTGCCAGTACGGCTTCTTTCTTGCTGCATGTAACCTTTGCCACTTCTTCGATCAAATCAGCTTTGCTCATTTCGTGCCTCCTAGTTATTTTATTGCCTTATAATTTTACTATACATTTTATTTACCACAAATCAATCTGAATAACACCGGTAAGTGAAGATTAATATTTAAAATAAGGTAAGATTTATTTTAAGGATAGTTGACTGTAATGTGTTTTTAGTATGGTCGCCAAGAATATAACGTTTCAAACGCAAATCCTTAAAATATTTTAATTGCCGTGCTTGTTTCTTTGAATGTTATGTGAGTTCTATCAAAAAGACGGTGTCGGGACCTTTCTCCAAGCTGTCTCCACCGGAAGAACTTTTGATCCGATAATCTTCATTTCGTGGACGTCGATATCTATCATGAAATCCGGCGTCCTCGCGGCGTTTATCGAAAACGCATCTGACGGCTGGTTCAATGCCACATTGGAGAGCTTGACGAAAATGAGCCTCCTCACCGTATTGCCATCGTGATGCCCGGATTGAGCCTCTGGTTCGAATACTGAATGATGAACCCCACCCAAATGACTGAAGGGATGAATAATCCAGTCGATGAACCTAGCAATCGTCCGATGGCGTTCAAAGAGATGCCAGGTGCTCCCAGTGTCCGCAATGAGACCTTGCATGACATAGTTAGTTGCCAGAAAGTAAACAAGATACGGTTCGTTTTGTTTTACGTGCGTTTTCACCTCTTCGAGTTGTAGAATCTCGGGCATTCGGCGATCCATGACCAGCTCATCGTCAGGAAAAACTGCGAGTGTCACGATGTTTGAACCCTTCCATAACGGAAGGTTTTTCACCGTGTAATCCCTGAGAAGAAAGGCGCCGCCAAGCACGAAAGCGACGAGCACAGCAAACATGCCTACCTTGCCAAGGACTGATAATGGAGCAAGCACATCCTCAATTCTCTTTGGAAGAAACATTCCTGTTTTTTGCATGTATTCCCTGTAAGAATCAGGGAATTGTCTCTGCATTCGTCCTTCTTCATCCTTGGCGAGGAAGTAGTAGACAAGTACCATAAGAAGCCAGAGGACTACGACGAGGAAGCGAGGCCAAAGGATTGCCAGCCCCATACCAGCAACTCCGAGACTCAGGTACTGCGGGTGCCTGATCGAGGTATAGAACATCCGAAGTGCCGGTCCCTTTTTCCGAAACTTGTTCGAATAGACCTGAAACGCTGCAACAAGAAAAGATGCAGACCCAAGAAGAAAAAAAACCGACCCGGCTATGCGAAACGCTTTTAAAAAAGGCGTGGGTGGAACGACCATGTGCGTGAAGAAAAACGCACTTAACCATCTGGTCGCCGGATACTTGGCGATCCCCACGAGGACCGGACTAAACGCGGTATAAAAAAACCCAGCGAAAGGACTGATCATGATCAGAATTTCAAAGCAGATTATGAAATAAAAAATGATCGAGGCCTTGAGGGCTACCTTATTCTTATCTATTTGAGACTTTCCTCCATTCTTCGAGATTTCTCCTGAAAATTGATTATCCAAACGGTATTCAAAAATGTGTAATATAATAATCGAACAGATGCCTTGAACGCAAGCATCATTTTCATTCTTATTTGTGCCGACAGGTTGGCATAAGGGGTTTCAATTGGTAATCAACAAAATTCACGATCACATTTTGTGGTCAAGATTACCTTGACATACAAGGCCGTACTTTCTATAGTTTAGCCATCCAAAAGCAAAATCTTATCAATTAAAGAAGATTAATCTGACTAATTTAACGAGGCAACAGGTATGAAAAATAGAAATCTCGTCCTGATCAACCCTGTGAATCCTGCCCGTGTAGGGCTCACTGTTAACAGGTCTTCACGGTTTCCTCCTATTGGCTTAGGAATTGTCGCAGCCGCCACCCCTCCCTCGTGGGATGTAACGCTGCTTGATGAGAACTGGAAGCCTTTCTCCTATCAAAAAGCGGATTTGGTTGGTATTACGGCATTTACTGCCTCTACGAATCGGGCATACGAAATCGCTTCGATTTATCGACAGCGAGGTGTACCTGTCATTATAGGGGGCATCCATGCCTCCATGTGCCCTGAAGAAGCCCTTCGTTTTGCAGATGCCGTGGTTGTCGGCGAGGCTGAAACTGTATGGCCGCGTGTAATAGTCGATGTTGATGCCGGGTGTCTCCAGCAGATATACAAGGGCGACTGGTCTGATTTGTCAGGTATGCCGAGCCCGCGACGTGACCTGTTTAATCCTGGCTATATGTTCGCCTCTGTGCAAACCTCGCGAGGTTGTCCGATGGACTGTGAATTCTGCTCGGTTAGCGCTTTCAATGGGAGACGATACCGCCGTCGTCCTCCTGGTGAAGTACTGGCCGAGTTGGAAACTATAAAAGAGAAAATGATATTCTTTGTGGATGATAACATCATTGGGTACGGAAAGGATTCACGTGAGCAGGCATTGGAAATTTTCAAAGGGATGGTGGAGCGTAAGCTGAACAAGTGGTGGTTCTGCCAGGCTTCGCTGAACTTTGGGGATGATGATGAAGTGGTTTCCTGGGCAAGCCGGGCTGGCTGCAAGATGGTCTTCCTGGGGCTTGAAGCAGAGCAAGTCGATGCCCTAGAAGAAGTCCATAAACAGCTCAATATTAATCGTGGAGTAGATTATTATTCCCATGCATTCCGTCACATCAACCGTGCAGGTATTGCAGTTTTAGGAGCCTTTATCTTCGGGATGGATGGAGATACCCCAGATAAACTGCAACAACGTGCCGACTACATGGTTCATCATGACATAGATGTGATGCAGACTACATTCCTGACTCCGCTACCGGGCACGCGGGTTTTTGACCGATATTGTAAAGAGCAGCGATTACTCTATACTGATTTTCATAAAGATTGGGACCACTATGATATGACCGAAGTGATTCATAAGCCTGGCAGTATGGAGCCTGATCAGTTGTACCGTAAGATGATAGAGATTAACCGACAAATATACGCCTTGCCTGTGTTGTTTCACAAAGCCTCATCAACCTTTAGAAAAACCCGCAGTTTCACGGCGATGTGTTTTGCATTCATGTCGAATATGAACTATCGCAGAGTTGCCCCTCGGAAATAACGGGAGTCGACCAAAGTTAACCAACTAATGAAACTAATATGATCAATTGTTTTTATAAGATTGGCGACTTATTACTTATAAGCCTATTTTAGCTTAAAAAACCGTTAGAAAGAGTGTGCCCTGCTCCCCCAATACTTGTATTATGTGTTAAATAATAACTCTTTATTTCTCAATTCTGCTAAACTTTTGCTAATTCTAATATTTATATTGACATGTATGAAAACAAGAGTTATATAGTTTGCAACTATATTAACTAATAAACTATTGGTTAACTCAAACATGGAATTTAATTACTGTTATGAAGTTTAATCTTTTGATCGTTGATGGAGGGTAAATGAAAAATATTTTTAAGCTTCAGGCTGATATCTGTAAGATTTTTGCCAATGATAAGCGTTTGGAAATTATTAATTTGCTTAAAGACAAAGAAATATCCAATCAGGAAATCATGCACGAAACTGGTTTAAACAAAGTAAGCATGTCCCAGCATATGAATGTGTTGAAATCAAAAGGGGTTATTGTATCCCGGCGTGAAGGACAGCAATTGTTTTATTCGATTTCCAACCCTAAAATCATTCAGGCCTGCACTTTAATGCGGGAAGTATTAGTTGAACAACACAGGGCAAGAGGAAAAGAAGTTGCCCGTATGGTTAAAGAGTTTAATGACGTATCTGGTAACAGATCAGTGAAACGCAAAACTGCCGCTAAACGAAAATAAATTACGCACATTAGGTAATTATGGTGAGTCGGCCCAAAATATTTTTTTAAAAGATTGCGCTGGAGGATTTTGTGACGAATTCATCGTAATAAAATTGATCGAAAATATTAAAAAATTTGAGGAGAAAAAGGAGGAAGTATGAAAAAAATAATTAGGTTGTCCTTAATGAGTATTGTTTGCGCAGTATTGATGGCGAGCAGTGTTTACGCGACCAACGGTATGCGGATGATCGGCTTCGGTCCGGTGCAGGATTCCATGGGTGGGGTGAGTGTGGGACTCCCGCTTGATGCCGCGTCAGTACTGACCAATCCGGCCGGTATGAGCGATTTGCCTGGGCGGATAGATTTTGGTGCCTCATATTTCAAGCCTTCCGTTGACTATAAGGCAACCGGGGGAGCTAATGGGGCTGAAATTGATTCTGACCGAGGCGCATCACCAGTTCCTGCTTTTGGCTTGATCATCCCACTTGGTGATAAATTTAAGTTTGGGGTAGGTGCATACGGTGTGGCCGGTATGGGTGTTGATTATCCCGCAAATCTTTACGGAAGCACCACCTATACAGCGTATTCACAGATGCGTTTCGCGCCGGCCCTTTCCTACAAAATCAATGATAAAGTGTCCGTCGGGGTTGCAGTCAACATTATGTACGCGACCATGGAATTTAATGTTGCCAACGCAAGTCCTGCAGACCAGCTGCCACATATGGGCGCATCGTCTTTCGGTTACGGAGCAACTATCGGAGTGTTGGTCAAACCAATAGATATGATCCAGATTGGATTGGCCTACGAGACAAAAAGCTATTTTCAGGATTTTTCTTTTAACACAGCTGCCGGTATAGATAATATAGAATTTGATCAGCCCCAAGTGGCGACAATAGGCTTAGGTATAAAACCAATCAAAGATTTATCCATTGGTTTTGATGTCGAATGGATAAACTGGTCAGATACCAATGGGCAAAACCTGCCCAAATACACGGCCAACGCCAGTGGAGCCATGCCCTGGAATATGGATTGGAGCGACCAGTTCGTCTACAAACTAGGCGTTCAGTACACAGTTAATCCAATGGTGGTATTACGAGCCGGTTATAACTACGGCAAAATGCCTCTTGATAGCAACCGGGCATTCGAAAATATAGCTTTCCCAGCAGTTTCTGAACATCACATTACCGCAGGTATTGGAATTAATATTACCAAACAATTCACACTTAACATCGGCGGCATGTATTCACCGACAGCAAAAATTAGCGGCTCTAATCCGTCACAGTATATCAGCTCATATGAAACAGAAATGTCACAGTACTCAATTGATATGGGAGTTGCCTACACTTTTTAAACATATTTAAATTTAAACTGGCACGATAGATCAACTCCCTGTCGTGCCAATCAACTTGTTTTCGACTTGGCAAATTTATCGGAAACCGGAGGTTATTTATGAACCAGCAGACGAAAGAATATCTGGAGGGGCAATTCGGCAATCGTGTGAATTTTGATGAAGTGGAGCGTGTGTTATACAGCCATGATATAGCTGCAATACCTTCTCTTATTGCGCCGCTTATCGGCAAAACAGTTCCCGACGCGATTGTTCAGCCCCAAAACGAAGAAGAGCTGGTTAATCTCACTAACTGGGCCGGCCAAAACAATATTGCTCTTACGCCGAGGGCGAAAGCTTCTTCCGGTTATGGCGGGGTTTTGCCCATTAAAAAAGGGATTGTAGTTGATTTCTTCCGTCTGAATAAAATTTTATCCATAGATAAGCAAGCCATGACGGTTACCTGTCAGGCCGGGGTTGTCTGGGAAAAAGTTGACGCAGCTTTGGCTAAAGAGGGGCTTACCGTAAATCTATATCCGTCCAGTTATCCCGGCTCGACTGTCGGCGGCTGGCTGGCGCAGGGCGGTGCTGGTTTCGGTTCCTACCAATACGGCTGGTTTCGGGAAAATGTCGTTTCTGCCCGCGTAGTGTTGCCCGATGGTTCTGTGCGCGTCTTTACCGGCACAGATTTGGACTTAATTGCCGATGCCGAAGGCACAACCGGTTTTATCATTGATTTAACCATGAAAGTTCAACCGAAAGAAGAACTTGAAATTATTGCTATCGGCTGCCCGGAAGCTGATGCTCTGCAAATGATTGTGGAAGATATAGTGAAAGCGGATCTGCCTTTGTGGTCTCTGGTTTTCATCAATCCCCGGATGGCGGAAATGAAAAATCGTTCGCCATTGATGGAACACAACGGTCATCCAATTGAAGAAAGAGTGCTTCTGCCTGCTTCTTATGTTGCCACAATAGCTTTTCATAAAAAAGATGCGGCGCAAGGTAAAGCCAAGCTGAAAGAAATATTGCGCCGCTGTCAGGGTGAAATATTAAGTGAGCGCATCGCCGAACATGAATGGAAAAACCGTTTCAAAATTATGGTGGTCAAGCGCCTTGGTCCCAGTCTGGTTCCCGCTGAAGTTGTCATTCCCCTTTCACGGTTGGGTAACTTCATGGCGGAAGTCGAAAAAAAAATCAATCAACCCATTGTCAAGGAAGGCACGGTTATTCGCAAGGGCAAGGATGGAAAGCCGGAAGTGGTTGTTCTGGGATTTATTCCCGCCGATCAGCGCAAGTTCAGTTACAATTTTGTTTTCAGTCTTTCATTATCCATTATGAAAATTGCGGAAGCCAACGGCGGTCGGGCCTATTCCACCGGTTTATATTTCAAGGCTAAAGCCTCCAAAGTATTTGGTGGAGAACGATTGGCTAAGCTGAAAGCTTTTAAAAAACAGATTGATGAAAAGGGTATTTTCAATCCCGGAAAGGTCATGGGTTACAATCTGATGGACAGCGCCGTGAGCATAGGATCTATCGTTGAGCCACTGATCCGGCCTTTCGGCAATTATGTTATTACTCGTATTGGAGAAAGAAAAACTTATCCCGTAAGTGATATTCCATCTGACGTTGTCTGGTATGCTTATAGCTGTTCTCAATGCGGTTACTGTGTGGAGGAGTGCGATCAATTTTACGGCCGCGGTTGGGAGAGCCAGAGCCCGCGAGGCAAATGGTATTGGTTGAGGGAATATCTGGAAGGAAGAGCCAAATGGACTCAGGCGCAGATTGATACTTTTCTGGTCTGTACAACCTGCGAGCTTTGCAACTTACGCTGTTCCGCGGCTTTGCCCATAGAGCCTTCCTGGATGAAACTGCGCGGCAAACTGATCAATCAGGAAAAACGGATGACCTTTCCTCCATTTGAAATGATGGCTGAAGCGCTACGTTCCGAGGGCAACATCTGGGCTGGTTACCGCAAAAACAGGGCAGACTGGTTTCCTGAAGATCTTAAAGAGAAACATGGTCCCGGACGCAAAGCACCGGCAATGTATTTTGCAGGATGCACGGTGAGCTATGTGGAGCACGACATCGGTATGGCAACCGTAAGATTGCTTGACCGCGCCGGTGTGGATTTTGTTTACGCCGGCAAACCGGAGAATTGCTGTGGCACGCCGATGCTGGTCGCCGGTAAATGGGATCTTTTTGAAGATATTATGCGCAAAAACATAGAAGTTGTAAAGCGAACTGGTGCTGATACTGTCATTGCATCATGTCCAGCTTGCGACATGATGTGGCGCAATGTCTATCCCGAATGGGCAAAGAAGTTGGGCATTGAATACAACATCAAGACCAAACATTACTCTGAAGTTATCGCCGAAAAAATAAAATCCGGTGAATTCAAATTTCCAGCGAATAATATTAAGCCGGTAAAGGTCACCTGGCATGACTCCTGTCATATCGGCAGGGCATCCGGTGTGTATGAACCACCGCGTGATATGATCAGGGCGATCCCTAACGTTCAATTTGTCGAAATGGAGCATAACCATGAAAACGCCCATTGCTGCGGGAGTGTTCTGTCTTTGATTAAAGATCCGCCGGTTGCTGCCGAGATCGGTAAAACAAGACTGGATGAAGCGGTGGAAGCAGGTGCCCAAAAAGTATTGGCACTGTGTCCCTGCTGTCAGGTGCAGTTGCGTATAACCGCGAAAAAGAAAAATATACCGGTGGATGTCGTGGATTTAGCGCATCTGGCCGGAAACGCCCTTGGATATGATTTTCCCGATCCTAACCCCGATGTGCACAGCCAATGGGGCGTTTTCGATGCCTTCATATCTTTGATGACGCCACAAGGTTTTGCCAATTTAATGGGCACGATGTGGCCGCAATTGATTGACGCCATGCCCTTCGGTATGGGTCCGATGATGCGGGTCATGGGAAAGATTCCCGGTGCGCTCAATTTAATGAAACCCATGTTTCCTGTTTTGTTTCCCCGATTACTGCCTATGATGATGCCGAAGGTAATGCCGACGATGCTCGACAGAGTTGCCGCGCAGATTGCCATGCCCGATTATATGCGTGAGCAGATGCCGGAACTGATGCCGAAAGTAATGGATAGTCTTATGCCGCACATGATCGGTGATCTTGTGCCGCTGGTTACGCAACCGATGATTGATTACTTGACGGGCAAGAATATAACTAATTAGGAAAGTAGAAGATTATAGGGAGAAGAAATCAAAAAGTTTTTATTCTTTTTGATAACTACTGGAATGATTTTAGGGATGGCCTTTTCATCTTTCTGTGCTGAAGGCGGAAAACCGCTCATTATCGATGTCAGAACAGAAACCGAGTGGAACAATGGTCATATAGAAGGGGCTATACTGATTCCTTACGAATTGATAGGGGAAAGGATAGGAACGGTTGTTAAAGACAAGTCCAAACGGATTTACCTCTATTGTCGAAGCGGACGGAGATCGGGAATAGCGAAGGAAACCCTCGAAAAAATTGGCTACAAAGATGTTTTGAATCTTGGATCGCTTGAAGACGCTGCCAAGACGATGAAAAGCAAGATTATAAAGTAGAAGTTGATGTTTTAATGATAATTATAACAATTCTACTAATATATTTTAAACTGTTTTTTATTTGCGGCCAATTTTCAGAAACATTGAAAACAATCGAGTATGGTCACCTTCAACCGGTTTTTCAACCTGAGCGGCTGTCAGATACCGAACATCTCGAAATCCTATTTCTATAAACATTCGGTGCAAATTTTCACGATCAAATCCGAAGTGAAATACACCTTCATTATTGCTATGAAACTGGCCGTCATCTGGTTCCAGATCGGCAATAGCCAGTTGGCCGGATGGAAGCAAAATCGAATAAAATTGTTTTAACAAAGAGGTTATGTTTTTAATGTGATGCAAAGTCATGCTGCTGACAATAAGATGATAGGAGCCAGTCAGAACATCACCGTTGTCCAGATCAATGTATTCGGCTTTTACATTGTTCAAATTATGTTCTTTTATCTTTGATTCAAAAACATCAAGCATTCCTTGGGAGCTATCCACACCGGTTATGGAATGGACAAAAGGTTGTAAGGCAATTGTCAACAATCCTGTCCCACAACCGAAATCCAGAACGTCCATATCGGGTGTTAAGGTTATCTCCTGGATCATGCTCTGAGCGATATCCTGTGCCAATTTTACACGTCCAGGAACCTGATCCCAGTTAGCGGCTTCCTGATCGAAATTACGCTTTTTATTATTTATTTTTATCTCCTCCAGACGTTGATAATATTCAGACCATTCATTTACTTATCAAACATCCTGCGCTCTCAGGGCCGTTCTTTGCCGTACCTCACTGCCACCTATAATCAATAAATTATTACCCACCCCAGGGCACGGTAGTTACACGGCCCCAAAGCTCACCGTTGATAAAATTTCCGATCCGGCCAAAGGTGTAGCCCAGAGGTATTGCTGGACAGAACAGATCAATGAAATTCCAGAGCTTAATCTTATGCTTGCGGCAAAATAAAATGGAAACAATAACAATACCGATAAGTCCTCCGTGATAAGACATGCCACTGATTCCGATAAATTTAAACCCATGAGAAAAATCAAAAGGCAAAATTATTTCAAGCGGATGCTGGAAGTAATAGCCGAAATTATAAAACAAGGCATAACCAAATCTGCCGCCGATTATCACTCCAAGCATCGCCCAGACAAGATAATCCTGTATAGTTTCCGCTTTATATTCATAGCCTTCATTTTTTATCCGGTAGAGAGTTAAGAAATAAACGACAACGAAAGCGACAATATACATCAGGCTGTAATAGCGCAGTTGAAATGAACCAAAACTGAAAATGGTGGGACTAATTTTGGCCGGTAATTGTTGCCAGGCATTTATTAAAAATTTCATGATTATTTTTTCATTCTTTCATCTTTTTACAATTGTGAAGAATTACAATGGCAGAAAACGAAGCACTAACTAGGATCACAGCCCTCATGGCGGCAAAGAAAAGAGTGTACGTCAGTGCGGTGTACATTGATGCCCCAAAAGAATTTATTGACAGCCGCATAATGGCTCGCCAGATCATAACTTGGAAAAATATAAAAATAATTACAGGCAGAATTGCCTGTGTCCAGAACAATCCTTTGAACTCTGAACGGTCTTCATGTGTCATTATGCGGAGCCAGTGCAACTCTTTGTAGAGAGATATGATAAGAGAAATAGTTATCATCATGGCAATTCCCACAATGGCGGGAAGCCATATTTCATCTTCCATCAATCGGAAAGAAATAAGAAAACAACAGGAAAAATAAAGAAAGCAAGAAAACCCTGCGGCCCATACCCATGAGGCGAAATGAGAAAAATCACCAATACTGTCTATTCTTGCAATAGCAGTAGTATAGGCAAAGACAAGCGATACCAACACAAGTCCAAAAAGAGTGGCAGCTGCTCCGGCCAAAGATGAAAAACCTGATTCCATATTTACTTCCCTTCAAAATGTAATATATTTATTTATCTAGTCGTCAATCGATAATTCTTTTATCAATTTTTATTTAGTGAAAATCATTTTTATTGAGATAATCAGTAATGCTATCCCGAATATTCTTTCCAATGTTTGATTAGATAAATTAGTGGCAAATTTTGCGCCAATTAGACCGCCAAAGATAAAACCAATACAAATTAACCCAGCAATCGGAAAATCGACATATCCTTGTTTATAATATGTCCACGCAGCAAGTATGCCTATTGGCGGAACCAATAAAGCCAGAGTTGTTCCTTGGGCCATTTTCTGGGAAAGACCGGCAAAAATCACGAGAATCGGAACAATAATAGTTCCGCCGCCGATACCGATGAGGCCGCTTAATAATCCTGCCAGCATACCGGTGAAAACATACAGAAACGCATTAGTGAAGCTCATATATCAATGCCCTCCCATTTATTTAAAGCTGAAGGAAACCGTATGGTTATTTGTTTACCATTAATAATACTTCGGCCATTCATTGTAGTCTGACAATAAATATATTATCGCAAAAACGCAAGAACAATCATTTTCGTTATCTACTTTTCCAGAAAAAAGGAGAAATTAATCCTTGACAAGTTATGAGCATATGCTTATAATAGTGCAAAAAGGAGTAATATAGAGAAATGCCTCGGCCTAAATGCCACCGTAATATCTGCGGAATACCTGATAAAAATTATTTCAAGCCACGGGGGATACCCACTATGGATTTGGAAGAGATTGTTCTAAATCTGGATGAATTTGAAGCAATTCGTCTGGCGGATTACGAAGAACTATATCAGGAAGATGCAGCTATTAAAATGAATATTTCCCGCCCGACTTTCGGCAGGATAATCGAAGCGGCGCACAAAAAAATAGCCGATGTTCTAATTAACGGAAAAGCTCTAAAGATTGAAGGTGGAACAGTTTCTTTAGATGAAACAAAATCCTGTTGCCACGCAAAAAAAGCGCAGGTAAGAAAAAATAATTAATAAACTGTTTAAAGGAGATGTTTATGAAAATAGCGTTACCATCGTATCAAAATCAAATTGACGAACACTTTGGACATTGTGAGCACTTTACGGTATTCACCATTGACGGCCAGAAAAAAATAACAGCAGAAGAAAAGATTGCTTCGCCTGCTGGTTGCGGCTGCAAATCTAATATAGCCCAGACGCTTGCCGAGCAGGGCGTAAAACTCATGCTGGCCGGAAACATGGGACAAGGAGCTGTTAACGTATTGCACAGCCATGGCATTGATGTGCTGCGCGGATGTTCAGGTGACGTTAAAGCCGTTGCCGAAAGCTGGCTTTCCGGCAACCTTGAAGATTCGGAAATCGCCTGTGCCCAGCATGAGCATGAATGCCATAACGGTTAAAAAACCAAACCAATAACGCATTAACAAGCTAACATTAACATAAGCAAAGGCATTGAAGGTAGGGTGGCATAGCAATGCAAGGATTAACCTACAGTCCCATCGGCATAATCCACAGTGAACATACTATAGCGGGAAAGACGCCCATTCAGCCAATTTATGCCCAAGGCTGCAAAGGACAAATCGAAGTGTTCACGGAATTCGCGGAGGGATTAAGAGACCTGGAAGGTTTTTCCCATATTTATCTACTTTATCATTTCCATCAGTCGTCGCCGCAGCTTAAACTGATCGTTAAACCTTTTTTGCAGGACATTGAACACGGTGTGTTTGCAACACGTGCGCCGTGTCGCCCCAATGCCATCGGACTGAGCGTTGTGGAATTAGAAAGAATAGAAGGACGGATTCTTCATGTTAATGGTGTGGATATTCTCGACGGCACACCTCTTCTGGACATCAAACCATACACTCAAAAGTTTGACCTTTTCGATGTGCGCCAAAGCGGCTGGCAGGACGAAGTGGACGATAAGACTGTACGAAAAAAGGAAAAGCGAGGGTATAAATAAAAAGATATTTCATCAGTACTGTCAATCGAGATAAACCTTAACTTTTATTAAGATTGGCAAAGCAGGTAAATAATATATAATCCAAGCATCAGATGAAATATATCTCATTGGCATAAATATTCCAATTGATTGAAAAAGGAGAATTAATAAAATGGCAAAAACAACGTTGAAAGCAGTGGATAAGATCGAGATTTTAACTTTACAGGATAACTACATAGATATTACGGCAATGGACAACAATGCTGTTGTAGCTCGGGCAATGCCCATAAAAGATGGTCACATCAAGGTGTCTATCGGTGCTGAACACGGATTTTCTGCCATTGTAAAGGCAGCAACCGGCGATAAGACGAATACCTTGTTGTTTGACTTCGGTTTTTCTGAAGACGGCGCCGCCTATAATGCTTCAAGACTGAATGTTGATATGACTCAAGTTGAAGCGGCCGTTCTTTCGCACGGGCACAGCGACCATTTTGGCGGCTTGAATAAGCTGGCGGCCATGATAGGCAAAAAAAATGTTCCGCTCAACGTCCATCCCGGCGTCTTTAAAAGCCCCCGTTATATGAAGTTCAGCGAAGAGTTCAAGATTTACTTTCCCCAGTTCACTCGGGAGATGGCCGCTAATGCGGGGTTGAAAGTCACGGAAACTAAAGAACCCAGTTTGCTTTTGGACGACAAATTTCTTTTTCTGGGCGAGGTGCCGAAACGAAGTGATTTCGAGAAAGGAATGCTCCTGGCCCACTGTATGGAGAACGATGTCGAGAAATGGGATGCTATTGAGGATGACACATCGATTGTCATGAATCTCAAGGAAAAAGGCCTGGTGATTCTTTCCGGCTGCGCCCATGCCGGTATCGTCAATACGGTAACCTATGCCCGGGAGGTAACCGGAATCGATAAGGTTCACGCAATCATGGGCGGTTTCCATCTTTCCGGTCCCATGTTTGAACCAATCATTGATAAGACAACGGAAGAGCTCAAGAAAATCAATCCGGATTATATTATTCCGACGCATTGCACAGGCAGAAAGGCTGTTGCTTTTATAGAGGAATCTTTTAAAGAACGGTTTATTCTGAATATGGCGGGAACAAAACTTACCTTCGTGTAACAAACAACGATAAGGAGGGCGTATGACAAAAAGAAAAAGAATTATAGTGATCGGCGGCTCAGCTGCTGGACCCAAGGCGGCGGCGAAAGCCAGAAGAATCGACAACAATGCTGAAGTCGTCATTCTGCAAAAAGATGCGGATCTCTCCATGGCGTCATGCGGTTATCCTTATTACATTGGCGGATATTTCAATGACCGCAATATGCTTTTGTGCACACCCACGGGCGTTGTGAGAACTCCAACATTCTATCTGAACGCCAAAGACATAGACGCGAAAGTAAACACGGAAGTAACAGCAATCGACCGAAAAAACCATTCCGTTTCGTTTAAGAATATTGCGACAGGCGAAACTGGCTCACTGACTTACGATAAACTCGTTATTGCCACCGGTTCTGTTTCTCAGATGCCACCTATTCCCGGTCTAGAACTCGAAGGGATTACTACCTTAAAATCCATGAAAGACACCGATTTCCTGCGCAAAGTCCGAGATGAAAAGAAGATCAAAAAAGCTGTCGTTATCGGCGGCGGTTTGATAGGCATCGAAACCTGTGAAGCGCTTCAACTTACGGGCATCGAAATCACAGTGATTGAACTTCTGCCTCAACTACTGACTTTCCTGGACTGGGAACTAGCCAAGCTCGTGGAAAACCATCTCAAAAGCAAAGGAGCCAATGTCATCACAGACAACGGCGTTGCAGAGTTTCTAGGTGAAAACGGCAAACTGACGGCGGTGAAACTGCAAAACGGCACTGAACTGGCCTGTGAACTGGCGGTGGTGGCAATTGGTGTTACTCCTAATGTAAAACTGGCCAAACAAACTGGTTTGAAAATCGGCAGATTGGGTGGCATAAATGTAAACAAATACATGCAGACTTCCGATCCGGACATCTATGCCGTGGGCGACTGTGTGGAAACAGTGAACAGAATTACCGGCAAAAAAGTTCTGGCGCCATATGGAGATTTGGCCAACCTTCAGGGACGTGTGGCTGGTGAAAACGCCGCTTCGGAAAATTGTGTAACATTTCCCGGAACTATTCAGACAGGCATCTGTAAGGTTTTCGATTATGCCGCAGGATCAACGGGACTTTCCGAGACAGCCACAAAAAAATGGGGACATAGTGACATCATCACGGTAATAAACGCCAGTCCTGACAAACCCGGATACATGGAAGGTAAGCTCCTGGTCACCAAGCTTATCGCTGATCGAAAAACTGGCAAGTTATTGGGTGCTCAATGCATCGGACCGGGCAACGTCAGCAAGCAAATAGCTCAGTGGGCGATGGCAATTCAAGGCAAGCTGACTGTCGAAGATCTCATAAATGCAGATCTCCCTTACGCACCGCCTTTTTCTCTGGCCATAGATCACTTCATCGCTACAGCGCACATAATGCAAAACAAAATAAAAGGAAGACTCAAGGGCATCAGTTGCAGTGAAGTTCGGGAAAAAGTTCTCGCCAACGAAAAACCGTTCCTCATCGACGTTCGGGGACCTGATGAATTTGAACAGATGCGCCTTGGCATCGGCGAGATGCTTATTCCCCTTGGTGTGTTGCGCAAGCGATTGAAGGAGATTCCAGAAGATAAGAACAAAGAAATCATTTGTTACTGCAAGATTTCACTGCGCGGCTATGAAGCGGCGCTGGTGCTGGAAGGTAACGGATGGGAAAATGTCGAGGTCATGGAAGGCGGTGTCATGGCTTGGCCGTATCCAAGGGAAAAATAAACACTTAATGCAATGTAAAAAGAAAAGTTTGAATGAACTCTCCCCGCAGCAAGCTGCGGGGTATCACGTCGGCTCAACTTCGTTTCGCCGATAATATGGAAAGATGATTTTTCTTTATCCATCCCCGCTGCAAGCAACGGGGAATTCCAAGTTAAAATTACAGCCCCGGAATCGGACAAAGGTTTCGGGGCTGCTTTATTTTACAAAGCATTTGATGATTTTGGCAAAAATGCTGTTTTTTAAATTGTAATTGTTAATTATGTAAATAAAAAAGGCAGGTCAGATATAAGCTTGTAGACATATTCACCATACTCATGTACACACCTTTTTGTAAATTGATAAAAGTCTGTAAGGGATAAAAGAGACGCTTTTTCTTTAAAGGGTTTTGCCCAACCAACTTTAATGGGGGTGAAAAAATGTGGGATGCTTCAAAGTGTGATTTATGTGGTGATTGTCTGGTAAAGTGCCGTTATGTTGATTACGACAAGGGCAAGGCCGTGAGCGAAATAAAACTTCTCATGGAAGGAAAAACGGCTGATATCCTGGATAGGTGCATTACCTGTAATGCATGTTTTCAAAACTGTCCGACCGGAGCCGATCCGGCTGATCTTATCTACAAAATGCAGGAGAAGATCGGTACCGGTTCTATTGTCGTAAGCTTTAAACCTTTTATTGACATGGTAACCAAAGCGTTTGAAGACGGTGGCAGTGGAGGCCAGGTTACAGAGGGAGACCCGGACAAGCCTGCCCTCTCCTTTGATTCCTTCGTATTTAAACAGTTTCCAGAAGGTACACTTGAAAGCAGGATGTTCAAAGGCATGACCGTTGTGCGAGGGAAAAAGTACGCTTCATTGGTTGGTATGGCCCATATGGGCGGGGCGAGCCTTGCCGAAAGGTATGGCCAAAAAGTTATTGAAGGGCTGGCCGCGTTGGGTAAAGATATCGTTTATATTCATAACGAAGGATATGTTCTGGCTCACGTCAAAGCTAAAGAGCTTGGTATTCATGTGCCTTATAAATACATGCACCTTTTTGAATACATGCGTGACTATCTTAAAAACAACCAAAACGATATTACCAAACTGAAGAAGAAGGTTGCCTACCAACCGAACTGCGCCGTCAGGTGGATACCTGAGCAGGATGTATGGCTCAATGACATATTCGAGCTAATTGGGGTAGAACGCGTTTCAAGAAAATATGAGGGTCTGAATGCCCTATGCTGCGGCGGGCCTGCACTCGCCGTAAAGAAGGAACTGGCGATGAATATCCAGAATGATAACATTAAGGATGCGATTGATAACCGTGCCGAGGCAATGATCACGATCTGTCCTATGTGTGATACAGTTTTGCACGATCAGACCTCTAAGGCCGGTTTACCCAAAATATTTATTACCGATCTGTGCCGTATGTCTCTGGGTGAAGTATCATGGCCTGTAATATAAATTATTACTATTCTTTTAACTAGTAGTTGGATTAAACATCAAAAAGCAAGAAGGGTGCTACGAAAAAAGAAATAGTGATGAAGGAAATGTTTTGAACAATAACTTTTTCACATCTTCGAGAGTGGAAGGATCAGTGACCAGCTCCACTTTGCTTAATGCATTGCCCGAAGCATTGTCTATTTTGTAATACCAGGATACGACAAAACCGGGAACATGGATAACACGACATTCTAACATGCCGCAGCAGGCGCTTCCGACGGTGGTGAGACCTTCAATATAAAGTAGATTCCGATTACCGTAAGCCAGGCATCCTTCGGCAGTCACTTTAAATATTACAGACATTAAAATAATTTCCGTACCGTAAGCGACATGAATGTGTTCAGACATAAAGACTCCAGGTGCAAGGTTTCCTTTTATGTGTAAGAGCATTCACTGATTTAATTATTGAATTAATTGATAAGAAATTCATTTTTATATAATTAAGTATGGGAACTATATACATTATTACCCTTCTTTTTTCCGTTTCCCCTGTCCTTCTTCAAATCCTTCTTTAAATCCGATTTGATAAGCACAGATGCAGCATTTATGCCGCCCTGTCCCGCCTTGTGAATTGGGGAGATTCTCTAAAACCTCTACAGGTGCTTTCTTTCCATGTTTGCATTCTTCTTTAGGCATAGTTTTCTCCTTTGTTTTTTTAGATGGTTAAAATTAGTTCTGTATCTTTTAAAAGTCAAATAGAAAAATAATTGAAAATAATACTTGACAACCCTAATGTGATCCATTATACTATAGTCAAGAAAGGGGAAAACCACAATGGACACGAACTTTGCATCAATAGTAGAATTCATAAATCAATTTAAGGATGAAGAAACCTGCCATAAATTCTTTGAACAGATTCGTTTCAAGAATGGCGAATATTGCCCTCATTGTGGGAATACCACTATTTACCGCTTCAAAGACGGTAAGCGTTATCGCTGTTCGCGTTGCCATAAAGATTTTACTATTAAGACCGGAACGATATTTGGAGAGAGCAAAATCTCTTTACAAAAATGGTTCATCGCTATATATCTGCTTACCACTTGCCGGAAAGGAATTTCTTCCGTTCAGCTTGCAAAACAAGTAGGCGTTACTCAAAAGACTGGATGGTTCATGGATCATAGAATTCGCAAAGCTATGAAACAAAATAACGGCCAATTATTTGGAACCATCGAAGTTGACGAAACCTATGTCGGCGGCAAAGAGAAAAACAAACATGCGAGAAAGAGAATTGGCGGGACACAAGGAAGAAACACTAAAGGCAAAACAGCGGTTTTTGGAATGATTCAACGTGGTGGAGAGGCTCGCGCACAAGTAGTTGATAATGTGAAAATGCGAACCATCGAAAGTCGCATTATTGACAATATCAAAATAGGTTCTAAACTTTTTACGGATGATTTCCCTTCTTATGACCGGATAGGGAAGTTATACGACCATGAGACAATTTCTCATTCACGCGGCGAATATGTAAGACATGGCGGGATTCATTCAAATTGCGCTGAAAGTTTTTGGGCAATTTTTAAACGCGGTTATGTTGGGATATACCATTCAATGAGCAACAAACATCTTCAACAATATGTAGATGAATTTACTTATAGGTTTAATACGCGGGATGAAAAATTCAAAACCATTTTCCCTAATGTAATAAACAATGCCGCGAATTCAAGTAACTTACCTTATAAAATTCTTATCCAATAAATAAAGGGGGAGTACGAATATGATTTCTCAATTAGACAAAGAAAAACTTGAAGCAGCGCAACAAGCTGTTGATTTGGCGCACAAGTCTTTAATTGAACTTTACAATGCTGAGGATAAAATACTCGCTGAACACGCCTATGATATTATGGAGTCAACGGGGAAGATTAACTTAAAACTTCAAAGACTTTTGAAAGGCTTTTAAATGATAATGCCACAAAAAAACCATAAGCCGCTTAACTTCTCGTTTACCGAAGTTCTTTCGGGTATCGCTGATGAAAATAAACCTGTATTATTGGAACCCATGGCACGCCCTTTCTTGAAGTGGGCGGGTGGCAAGCGTTCTATCCTTCAAGAACTAACAGAACGAATGCCAAAAGAATATAATAGTTACTACGAGCCTTTCTTAGGTGGAGCAGCTTTATTCTTTTTTATCAAACCACAAAAAGCATATCTTTCAGATGTTAATTTTCATCTTATCCTATCCTTTCGCGCTGTGCGTGATGATGTTGACCGCTTAATTACTAATCTGAAAATTCATGTGGCCAAACATTCCAAGGAATATTATCTTACTTCCCGACAACGTTTGTCAAAAGAAAAAGATTCCACCAAGGTTGCCGCGCTTCTTATTTATCTCAACAAGACTTGTTATAATGGGCTTTACCGTGTCAACAAAAACGGAGACTTTAATGTGCCTATCGGCAGCTATACTTCCCCTGCAATACTGGACGAAGATAATTTGCGGTTAGTTTCAAGAGCCTTACAGGGCGTTGAAATTAAGCAGCATGTGTTTTCTCAAGTGGTAATAGAACAGAAAAATTTCTATTACCTTGACCCGCCTTATCATAAGACCTTCGATGGATATGATAGTAGTAGATTTGGGGATAAAGACCATGAAGCGTTGGCCACTTTTTGTCATAAATTAGACAAGGCAAGATGCTTGTTTATGATTTCAAATTCTGATAATGACTTTGTCAGGAAACTTTACGATGGATTTAATATAGAACAAGTTCAGGCATCACGCTTTTTATCTTGTAAGGGAGATCAACGTGGCAAAGAAACAGAACTCATTATCAGAAATTATCAGTAGTGGAGAAAAGGCAAATAGTACAGGAAATCTACTTGAACAATTCATTGAGCAAATTCTTCAAAAAAAAGGTTATGTTGAGTTTTGGAATCATAAAACAATAGCTTTTGAAAACAGAAAAGCTATTGGCGGGAAACAATATCTTAAACAATTACCAGTCGGACAAACCATCTATGAAACCACACGCAAATGTGATTTTTTTATCGTTAATCGCGACCTCTTCCCTGATGATTTAATCATTGAATGTAAATGGCAACAAGTTCCGGGTTCAGTTGATGAAAAATATCCCTTCTTACTGTTTAATATAATCAAAACAGCCGTTCCTACTATAGTCCTTATGGACGGTTCAGGCTATAAAAAGAATGCAATGAAATGGCTAAAGTCACAAGTCCATGAAAAATCAGCTTTGATAGCGGTTTGGAATATGGCCGAATTTCAAACCAAAGCTAATAACGGATTTCTAGGGTAACATTGTATATAGTTCCCTTAAGTATATGAAACGCGGTTTTGTATGTCAAGGGAACCTTGGCCACTAGATGTAGTGTTTGCCACCCATTAGATCTGCTGTTGCACATTTCAAATGTTAATCTTCAACTCTGACAACTGCCGAATGTTGAGGACTTGTAGATGAAATCAACAATTGAAATAAGATTTATTGGACAACGTCTCTCAAGTCAAGAATAGGTCTGGACAATTAATGAGACCTAAGCTTCAAAAACAAAGTGCATAACCTAAAGGTCACAATTTGAAGCTTGCAAGTCGAATTATCCCGCGAAGCAGAGGATAACGCGACTTCCCGCGAGTTACACCGCATTTTTCCCCCGGCAGGAGCCGGGAAATTGCAAGTCGCGGGATTCACAACGCTTCAGAAAAGAAGATGAATAAGAAATTCTTTTCTCGCTGGGAAAAGAATCGAGGTCGATATCTACCATTTGTTCCAATAAGCCTGTACTTTAAGAAATATAAGCGCCGCATTGCCGCGCTTTCACATACCCAGCGTGTCATCAACATCAACGACGAGGTCACGTGAGCCCGCTCACCTGACCTATATCGTCGGCAGTATTTTGCTACAGGCACATAATCTCGTCTTCAGTTAAATCCTCAACCCTGACGGGATCAATTCCCTTAATCATGGCGGCCAGTTGCTTGTTTGAAATTTCCGCCTGGGTTTGTACGATCCGCCATTTGTGTTCTTTTGTCCAGATGAAAAAACGCCAGGCAAAGCATTTTTTGCAATGCACCTGCTTCTTTTTAATATAGGCGTTATCAGTTAGTCCCTCAAGTGCCGCATGCTTTGGGCACTTGATGTCGATGCAAAATGTTCCTGATGTGTATTCTCTACTCATATGAAATCCCCTCTTTTTTCTCTTCTTTGATAACCTATTTCATTATTTTCTTGAGCTCGCGTTTCAGGATCTTACCCACACCGCTCGTAGGGAGCTGATCCATGAATTCAATCAACTTCGGGACCTTGTAGGGAGCCACGTTTTCCCTCAGATATTTGATGATCTTCTCTTTTTCAGCCTCACTCTTCTCTATGCCGGGTTTCAGCACAATAGCAGTGCCCACCCGCTCGGAACCCGGCCGATCAGGATCGGGGATGCCGATGGAAGCTGCAAGTTCTATATCATCATGTTTCATGAGAACATCGTCGAGCTCGCGGGTGAAGACCTTGAACCCAGAAACAATTACCATGTCCTTAACGCGGTCCACGATGTAAAAGTAACCGTCCTCGTCCATCCTCGCCACGTCTCCCGTGAACATCCATCCGTCCCTGATGGCGTTTGCCGTTTCTTCAGGCTGGTTGTAGTAACCCTTCATAAGCTGGGGTCCCCGCACTGCGATCTCACCCGGCTCACCGGGTTTCGCCGGCTGTCCCGTCTCGGGATCGATGAGCTTAAACTCGGTGTCTGACAGGGGCATACCGATCGAGGTTGCCTTCTTTTTTCCATAGCGGGGATTGCAGCATGTCACCGGAGAGGTTTCCGTCATCCCGTACAGCTCGATGAAGTTGCCTTTTCCGATGATGCCCTCGAGTTCCTCGATATAATCGGGGGGGAATGGCGCCGCAGCGCTCAAGCACCACCTGAGTTTGCTCAGGTCCAATTTCTTGAATTCTGGTTTTTTCATTAATTCGAAGAAGACCGTTGGTACGTTCACAACAGCGTGGGGCTTATAGGTCTTGATCGCATTGATGATAAAATGCGTATCCCGCGGGTTCGGCACGCAGATCTGGGTGGCACCGGCAGTGAGAATGAATCCACCGAAGGCAAGCCCGGCGATGTGGAAGAGGGGGAAAGCGGAGAGCGCAAAAAACTCGGGTCCTATATCAAGCCATGCGATGGTCTGTTCCCGATTGGACATGTAGCTTCGCTGGGTGAGGAGCGCACCCTTAGATGGCCCGGTGGTCCCTCCCGTGTACATCATGAAGATTATGTCTTCCATACTGCGTTTCACGGCTACCCGATCCTTCGGCATTTCCCGGATGACGTCCATGAATTTCGCCACGGTCTTACCGGAAAGAGGATTTACCTCGCCTGTGGGAATCTTCTTGAGAAGTTTGCCGAGGACCCGTTTCATACCGGGCAGAAAATCGGCGATCTCCGAGACGACCACGGTGGAGAACTTCGTCCTGTCAGCCACTTCCGCAATCTTTCCGAAGAGGAGATCTACCGTCATGATCACCTTCGCCTTCGAGTTGTTGATCTGATGTTCCATTTCATGTGGCGTAAGCAAGGGGCTCAGTCCCGTGGATACACATCCCGCCTTCTGAACGGCTATGATACTGATATAGTTGGCGGGAATATTGGGCATGTGCAGACCTACCACATCATCCGGCTTGAGGCCCATCTTGATGAAATACTGGGCAAGCTGGTTGGACAGCTCATCGAGATCGCGGTAGGTGAGCTGCGAGCCCATGTAAATAAGGGCTGTCTTGTTTGGGTATTTTTCCACGACCTCCCGAAACTTTTCTGCAAAGGTCTTGTCCCCGTACTTCAGAGTCGGCGGCACATTCTTATCATAATTCTTCAGCCACGGTTTTTCCGAACAAATGTCACCCATTCCGATACCTCCTTTTTTATTTATTATGTGTCAAAGATAATGCTAACTGTGTCAATTGCAAATCGCAAGTGTGGAAGCCCATAATTAGTGCGCAGATCTTATTGTTGAAACTCCAATTCCGAAAGCGAAGTAACCTAAAGGTCATCTGCGACATAGCGGAATTGGTAAGTTGTAATGAGACCCAAGTTTCAGAAACAAAGTGTGCTGAAACTTGTAGGTCGAATTATCCCGCGCAGCGGAGGGTTTAATACCCCGCAGCTTGCTTTGGGGTTCATACCCGTGACTATCCAACTTTTTTATAATTGAACTATAAGAAATTCGGTCTTTAATGTCAATGAAGTATTTATCGCTAAATGTGGGGTGATGTGCTGCTGACAGAGAAAGGAATGAGTCAAAGTGTCAGTCCTCTTGAAAAATCGTTTTCCCCTTTGTTCTTGTCAACTGCCAAATCTTACCTAATAAATTTTTAATTCAGGCGGTTTTTTCTTTGATGCAATTAGAAGAAAAAAGATTTATAATAAAAAAAGTTTAGGAGGTTTTATAATGACTGATTTTTTATTTGAAACGGTGACGGATAAGAAAAAACCATATGTTGAATCTTTGCGAATACTCTTGGGACAATTCCGGGCGCCGTTTACTTCCGGAGACAGCGTTGGAATCAAGCTTCATTGGGGAGAGCGGGGCAATAAAGGATATCTGCCTCCCGACTACGCAAAAGAAATCGCCGGCTGGCTAACCGCGCAGGGGGCCAAACCCTTTGTTTTTGACACAACGGTGCTCTATTCCGGCGGAAGGCGCACCGCTGAAGATTCTCTGAATACAGCGGCCCGTCACGGTTACACGGCCGAATTTCTCGGATGTCCTGTAATGATTGCTGACGGCATGGACGGGCGAGATGTCGTATCCATTCCCGCAGGCTACAAACACTTTGAAACCGTTCAGGTTGGATCAATCTTCGACAGAGCAAAAGGTTTTGTTATCTTCTCCCATTTCAAGGGACACATGGTTTCTTTGTTTGGCGGATCCATAAAAAATATCTCCATGGGATTTGCATCCCGTGCGCAGAAACAGCGAATGCATGCTGATTATCATCCTGTTCTGAATCAGAAAAAATGCACCCGCTGCGGCATTTGCGTCAATATCTGTCCGACAAAGGCAGCCACGATCTCTGAACCCGATTATCCCGATTATGATTTGAAAAAGTGCATCGGCTGCGCGCAATGTATTGCCATGTGTCCGGAATTGGCGCTTGAAATCTTCTGGAATTCGAATATGACTGTTTTTCAGGAAAAGCTCATTGAGACAGCGGCCGCCGTATGGAAGAAAATTCAGGAAAAGACCATCGTCATCAACGCCCTGCTTAATATCACGGTAGAATGTGATTGCTTGCCGGGGAATAATCCCGTCATCGGTCCAGATTACGGCTTTATCGGCGGCTATAATCCTGTGGAGGTGGATGCGGAATCTTTGAAAATTACGGGAACGGATATTTTTGAGAAAGTCCATCCCAGAATCCCCTGGCAGCGACAGTTTTCCTATGCCCGGGAAATCGGATTTTTTTGCCCTACAAATAATGGGACGGTTTAGAAATGGAAAGAGACAACGCAGGCGTATTCTAATATACGTCGAGGAGCCGATGACCCCGGCCTACGCCGGGGCAGGCTCCGCCAACAAAGGTAGACGAATGAATGCGAATGGGTATTATTCTTTAACATTTGTCCATGTTGCATCGGGATTGTATGATTTCATATCCTGCGCAATCTTTGCTGTGTCCGGCCCAAGATTTTTCTGATATACTTTTCCCTGCTGATTGACAATAAAGGTCATGACCCCTGATTTTCCCCAGTTCGATGGAAAAGCGACTAGAGCAAATCCTCCAACCATGTTACCGTTAATGATATAGTTATATTTTCCTCCCGGCGCATTCTTTCCCTGACTCGTTAATGTCTTGAAATAGTAGCCGTGAAAAGGCGTCAGTGGCTCCTCCCTGAATGCTTTTTTATCCTTCTTGTACCCCTCATGCCAGGCTCTTGCTACAAGTTCACCCAAGGGACTGACCTCTTCTCCCGGAGCGCTTCTCCAGAAGAGGCCGTTTCTTTTCCCGTGATCGCTCCTGAATTTCTGCGCGTAGGCAAGTATCCCGTCGCCATCCCAGTCTTTAAGCGCATACTCACGCTGCGCTTTCACGTAGGCGCGACTGACCAGCATCGCGGTAAGTTCGTTTTCCCCGATCCTGCGGTTCAGTATCTCTTCTTTACCTGCTTTTGTGTCAAAGAACCATTGATTATCTTTTTTCATTAGGGGAATAGGAAAGGGCCAATTCTCGTTTCCTATATGCAGGATCACCTTTGAATCGCCGTCTTTTACAAGGCTGGTTTTTTCAGCCAGATGTTTGGCAAGCTCTTCAAATTCCGCCGCATCCTGTACCTTGTCGCCGGAAAGAAGGTCTTCTCCGGAAGGCCCAAAAATCTGATTCAGCGCTGCTTTGTCTCTTGTTTTGACGGCATCAGTAAGACTTTTCAAGGCGTCTTCGGGAGAGAAAAAGATATCCTGCGATGCCGCCCCGACTACAGGTATAGTCCACGCAAAAACAAACACTGCGGTTAATAAAAACAAAACGATGAAAGCATTTCCCCATAATGGGTGGCATGCTGGTTTCTGCTTTCTTGTACCCATAATTCCCTTCCTTTCCATATTTATTAAATCCTCTGTTGCTAAAAAAATTTTTACACAAAAAAACGACATTTGCTAACGACCATGTTTGTCTCCGGAGGAACCCCTCCCCTCATAAGCACTCCCTCTGCTTGCAGGGGCGGATGGTATACCGGAAGACTGCATGCTTTGTCCGGCAGAACGAGGCTGTGCTGATGGCCGTATTTCAGTAACGCTCTGACGGCTAAACCGACCGCGGAGGCTCTGAGCCCTTGCCTCATTTCCTCCCCTATAACCGCCAAAGGTAACTGATGGTGTTTTGGGGGACTGTACGCTTTCGGCGGCAGGACGGAACTGTGAAGAGCCGTGGCCGATACCAGAAGTTTGCCCAGAATCTGGCATGGATGGTTGTTTACTAACTCTGGCTGTCGGTGACGTCTGGCGTTGATTGATTGCGCCAAGGCTTTGCCTGCCGCGATTGCTGAATGAACTGGTGTCGCCCCCGGGACCGAAGATTGCTCCCGTGCGCTTTGTCGATGTTGTATCTCTTCCCCTAGCTTCAGACATGCGTGCAAACCAGCCTGTGCCGGCGCGACCGGGTTGTGATGCCCGGAATTTTTCAGGATCGCCGTGGGACATGTCATGCCTCCATACCTGATTTATGAAAGGCTTGCTTCTGTTGACATAAACATTGGTCACGTGGATATAAGGCTTGGCATGATTGACCCAGCCCGGCCGATTCCAGCCGTGATAGATTATGTGATGGTTGCGCCAGTCGAAATCCATACTCAACCAGCCCCCAATTGCCAGACCTAAACCATAGGTTATAAAGGGTGGAGAGCCCTGAGCCCATTCTTCTTCATATACAACAGAGTCATCATACTGGGGAACATACACATACTCCGGTTGAGCCGGGATGATCTCGATGTTTTCCCCGTCGATAATAACCTGCTGATTATTGTTACTCTCCAGATTGCCGATGTCTCTAGCCTGCCATCGGAGACGCTGAATTGATCTTGTCACATCTTCCTGCTGGTTAAGAAAGGCCTCGCCAAGATCGGCAGTCCAGTCCAAATCTCCGGTCATCATGTCCAAAATGTCCGGATAGTATGCAATTGCCTTGACAGATTCATCCCAACTCTGTCCGTTAATGTCTGAGACAGTCCCGCCTTTTTTCAACCATGCTTCCGCTTCGTCAATTTCCTCCGGATACGTTGAGGCCGGCAACATCACAGCCAGCAGGGGATCAGGATAAAGGGCGATAGGCGCGAGGAGTTCGTCAATTTCCTGATCAGAAAATTTGTATGTGGCGGACGAATCGGCACCCACGGCCTGTATCAGGAAAGCGCCAAAAAGAAGAATAAAAATAATTACTATGCTTACTGTTTTTTTCATATAGCCTGATGAATATAAAATTACATTATACCCATTCGCATTCATTCGTCTACCTTTGTTGGCACAGCCTGCCCCGGCGCAGGCCGGGGTCATCCGCTCCTCGACGTATATTAGAATACGCCTGCGTCGCCTCTTCCTTGCCGCCTCGGTATACTTTTGACTGCAAATTGGTATAAGAGTTATAAGCTATCGCAAAGACAAAGTCAACCGGCGGTATAAATTACTTAATGACACTTTCCGTCAATTAGAATCGCCATTTAAAAATTTTTTTATAATATTTACTCCGGCGCCTTTCGAATATGGAAATTTTTCTCCCGAAATAATCTGAGACAGGCTTCGACGACAGCGGCATCATAAAGAATCCCTTTATTTTTTTCGATCTCTTCCAGGGCAGCATCAATACCCAAGCTGGCACGATAGGGACGGTGCGAAGCCATGGCCTCCACCACGTCGGATACAGCCATAATTCTCGCCTCCAGGATAATTTCATCTCCTTTCAGTTTTCTTGGGTATCCGGATCCGTTCATTCGCTCATGGTGCTGATAAACAATTTCCGCCAGCGGCCACGGGGATTCAACATCTTTGAGCATCTCGTACCCGATTTGGGGATGCTCTTTTATCAGAGAAAACTCAAGGTCTGTCAATTTAGTAGGCTTGGCCAATATTTCCGCTGGAATAGATAATTTTCCAATGTCATGGATGGAACCGGCCAGCCGGATTCCGTCAATTTTATCAGCGGGTAATCCCATCTCCGTGGCAATAGACCTGGCAATATCCGCAGACCTGGTCTGATGACCTGACGTATAAGGATCTCTCGCCTCTACGGCTGATATCATGACCTTAATGATTGCGCCGAAAGCTTTACGGAGACTGGCAAGGGTCTGTTTAAGCAAATCTTCGGCCCGTTTTCGCTCGGTAATATCTCGTCCTATTCCCCGGAATCCTATAGGTTTACCTTGTTTGTCCCTGATCAAGGATGCGACTAATTCAAAAAATCCCTGTTCCCCGTTTTTTTTCATTAAATTCCATAAAAACGGTTTACCTGTTTTGCCTGTCAGGAAAATTTCGCCAAAATATTGCCTGACCATTTCAATACCATCAGGTATACTGATTTTCGTAAAAGAGATTCCAAGCAGTTCCTCCTCAGAGTATCCGCTCGTTTTACAGCAAGAAGAATTAACGAACGTGATATTCCCCTTGATATCTACTTCAAAGTAAATGTCATCCATATCTTTGAGGATGGTCCGGTATTTTTCCTCGCTCTCCCGTAGGGCTTCTTCCACCTTTTTGCGTTCGGTATTATCGCGTATAATCCCTCTAAACCCGGTTAGTTTATCTGTTGAATCTTTTAGTAACCATACAGATGTTTCAAAGAATTTATTTGTCCCATCTTTTCTTATAACCTGCCAATTGAATTCTTTGGCGGGTTTCCCTGTTCTATAGACTTCATTAAACGTTTTAAAAAGTATTTTTGTGTTTTCTTTGTCTGTATATTGCCGGTTATTCATGCCCATCATTTCCTCTTGGGAATAGCCGAGGAGTAAGCACGTTGAATCGTTGAAAAAGGTGAAGTTGCCGGCAAGATCAACCTCAAAATAGCCTTCCTGCATGCTATCAAGAATACTTCGATATTTCTCCTCGCTCCGACGCAGTTCTTCGAGTGCATCCCTTCTTGGAGATTCCGCCTGCTTTTGCTTGTTTTTAACTTTTAACTCTTTTAATTCTCTGTCTATGGCCGGGCAAAGACGGGATAGGTTACCCTTCATGATATAATCATTAGCGCCTAAACGCATACATTCAACGGCTTCATCTTCATTCATAACTCCGGATACAATGATGAAAGGAATGTCGATATTTGTTTCCTTTAATGCGGCTATGGCTGAAGGGCCGCTGAATTTTGGCATTTTATAATCACAAAGGATAATGTCCCATTGTTTCCCTTTGAGGGCTTTTTTCATGGCAGCGGCGGTTTCCACCCGCTCATACACCGGATCGTATCCGCCTTTTTTCAGCGCCCGGATAACCAGCAGTGCATCATCCTCCGAATCTTCAACCATTAATACCCGGAGTGATTTATTCTTCACAGAGTCGCCCCTATGCTTTGAACGGTTCATAATATTTTGCACCGATAACTCCTGAACGGTCGTGCTTCAGCGCCTGCGGCAGAGATTCCATAATATCCTTTGCGGTGATGCCGTCGGCGCCTTTTTTTGCCGCCGCCAGATCCCCGGCATAGCCGTGGAGAAATACTCCCTTGCGCGCCGCCTCATCAGGCTTTAATCCCAATCCATACATTGCCGCAATGCAGCCGGTGAGGACATCGCCCGAACCGGCTGTGGCCATCCCGGCATTGCCGCTAAAATTGATATAAACGTTGCCGCCCCTAGCGCCAATCAGTGAATGCGCGCCTTTCAAAATAATCGTAGCTTTAAGTTTTTCTGTCGTCTCCCACAAAACCGCAATTTTGTTGCGGCTGATTTCCGCAGCAGGCACTCCGGTAAGCCGCGACATTTCCCCCATGTGCGGAGTCAGGATTGTCGGGGATTTCCGTCTGCTTAATATCCCTATATTTTCAGCAATTGCGGTAAGACCGTCACCATCGATGAGCAGAGGAACTTTGATTGCAACTGCCAGTTCTTTGACGAGCTTTACCGTCTCTTCCTGCAAGGAAAGGCCGGGGCCGATAACCACCATATCAACTTTTGCCGCCGCCTCCAGCAATTTTCTTTTGTTCTTAAGGGCAATGCTTCCTGCCGCTGTCTCTTCCTGCGGCAAATAAACAATCTCCCTGCCCCGCTTCGCAATAACCGGAACGGCACACCGCGGCGCGGCCAGCCGCGCGTAACCGCCGCCTGATTTTAAAAAGGACATGGCCGCGAAATACGGGGCGCCATAGTAATTAGCCGCTCCCGCAATAAAAAGAACATCGCCGATTGAACCTTTATAGGCTTCGACAGGCCGCCCGGGCAACGCCACATAATCATTGGTTGCAATTTTGAGATCGTTGCCTTCAGTCAGCGATGGCGGGAAGGAAATGTGGCTGACAAATAATTCCCCGCCATATTCATAGCCGGGATAAAGCATGTTGCCAATTTTTGGCAAACCGAAAGTAACTGTATAATCCGCTTTAACGGCTATTTCCATTACTTCGCCGGTATTGCCGTTAATGCCGGAAGGAATATCGAGAGATAAAACTTTCTTTTTGCTTCTGTTGATCAGCGCTATTACTTCCGCGGCCAATCCGGCAACTGGACGATCCAGGCCGGTGCCGAAAATTGCGTCAATAACAACATCACTATGGGCAACATCCTTTTTGGCGGCCGCCGCGCCTTCCAGTTTAACTACCTCTATCGGCAGACGAGCAATTATCGCCATATTTGTTTTTGCCGCTTCTCGATACCTGCCGGCATCGCCAAGTAAAAATATTTTTACCCGGCCGCCTCCGGAATGAAGCAGGCGGGCGACGACCAGCCCGTCACCGCCGTTATTGCCGGAACCGCAAAAAATGACAAATCTCTTATCGCGTATGCCGGTTTTGTTTCGCAGCACATCAACCGCGGCAATGCCGGCATTCTCCATCAGAATTTCTTCGGCAATCCCCAACTTCTCAATGGCATAACGATCCATTAAACGCATTTCGTCAGTACTGGCTATCTTCACAATGCACTCCCACAAACATTGAACAAACTTTACAAATATATTTTCTTATAATATAGGCCTATAATACATTTACAAAAGAATTTTGCCAACAACAATTTTGGAGGAAAATATATGCCGGAAATAACCGAAATAATCAAAAAGCGCCTATCCTGTCGAACCTATTCGGAACGACCTATTGAAGATAAAGTTCTTAAGGAGTTTTCCGCTTCAATTAACGCCGTTCATACAGGGCCATTCGGCAATCAACCGAAATTCAAATTAATCAAGCTGACTTCATTAACGCCTCAGGAATGGAAGAAATTGGGCACATATGGCATAATTAAAAACGCTCAGATTTTTCTTGTGGGCAGTGTTCAGGACGGTCATCTGGCGATGGAAGACTACGGATATTGTAAGGAGAATTTGATTCTACAGGCAACACAATTGGGATTGGGAACTTGCTGGCTGGGTGGAACTTTGCAGCGCAGCAGGTTTGCTCAAGCAATTGACTTGCGGGAAGGTGAATTACTGCCCACTATAAGCCCCGTCGGATATCCGGCTCAACAAAAATCAATTACAGAAAAAATGATGCGCTGGGGCGTCGGCGCCGGCAATAGAAAACCCTGGTCTGATATTTTCTTTGACGAAAATTTTTCGCAGCCTTTGACGCAGGCGCAAGCGGGGAAATACGCGGAGGCGCTGGAAAATCTGCGGCTTGCTCCTTCAGCCGGCAACAAACAGCCCTGGCGTATTTTACGGGAAGCGAAAAAAAATAATTTTCATTTTTATCTCTCCCACGCTTTCGGCTATAATGTTTTGTTGCCTGTTTCTCTGCAAAATATCGATATGGGTATCGCGATGTGTCATTTTGCGTTAACCGCGCAGGAGACTGGCCTTAAGGGAAAATGGCAAACAGATACAACTGCCCCGAAAGAAAAATCACTGGAGTATATTGTAACGTGGCAGGATGAAACTTAAAAATAAGTTCAACTGATTCTCAAAACTTTGGCGCCGCGGATTTTTCCTTCTTTCAGTTCGGCAAGAGCGCGATTGGCTTCGTCAAGCGGATATTCCTCCACTTCGGGTATTATGGGTATTCGAGCGGCCAGAGTTAAAAATTCCTCGATATCACGGCGTGTTACATTGGCCACACTTTTTATTTCTTTTTCCAGCCAAAGATGATTTCCATAGTCCAGTTGCAGAAGATAATTCTTATCCCTGTCTTCTTTACGGATTGCGTTAATGATTAACCTTCCGGCCGGTTCCAAATTTTTTAAAGCCTCAACAATCGTTTTCCACACCGGCGTTGTATCAATAATGGCATTGAGCTTCTTCGGAGATTCCGCGCTGATATCCCCCGCCCAGACAGCGCCCAGTTCGCGGGCGAAACTCTGTTCATCTTTGTTGCGGGCAAAGACGAATATTTCCGCATGTGGGTAGCGGTAACGAACCATCTTCAAAACGAGATGAGCGGAAGCGCCGAATCCGGCCAGCCCAAGACGCTGTCCATCGGCTAAATTGGCCAAGCGAAGAGAACGATATCCTATAGCTCCTGCGCATAACAGCGGCGCCGCCTGAACATCGGAAAAAACCTCAGGAATGACAAAAGCGAAATTCTCCGCTATCGCCAGATATTCGGCATAACCGCCATCGACATCCCTGCCCGTTGCTCTGAAATCACCGCAGAGATTTTCATTCCCGGAAACGCAAGCCGGGCACCGGCCACAAGCATAGTTAATCCAGCCTATTCCTACTCTGGCGCCGATTTCAAATTTTTTTGCCAGCTTGCCGCGATGAGCAACAATGCCGACCGCTTGATGCCCCGGAATTATCGGCAATCTCGCTGGAGGAGTTCTTCCTTCAATCTCGTCCAGTTCCGTATGACAGACGCCGCAGGCGGATATTTTAATCAGGATTTCCCCGGCCTCAAACACAGGATTAGGCGCTTCAACAATTTTCAGGGGCTGCTTGTTTTCTTCTAAACCGGTTATCTTCTCTAAGATTGCCGCTTTCATTCAGTCATTATTCCATCAACTAATTTAACCGAGTAGCGGGTGGCAGTGAGCCTCCGGCTGGAGCCTGGGATTCCAAGTCGCGGGATTACAGTCGATTTTACTTCAGCCTTTCAAGGCGGCAGGAAGTTCCAGTTGCACATCCACCGGCTGAACATATTTCTCAACGATTTTTTGCGTCGAAGTAACTTTGAGTTTTTCAAATAAAAAAGTAAATTGTTTTTCCAGTTCACCGCCTAACTTTTCGCGCGTCTCGGCCGGCAGATGCCACATTTCCAGTTTGAACGGACCGAACCCTTTTTTACGCGTCTTGTAAATAAACTGTTCCTCGGTATCCTTTTCCTTCCATTCGTTTTTGAGTTGAGTTTTTATATATTCGTAAACTTTGTCTTTCAAATTTTTGGGAAAATTGGAACTGTCATAAATAATATTTTGGAAACCGGTGGCCAGATGAATCTCGGCTGTGCCCATAGCCGGAAACCGATCAAAGGCTTCATCGGGAAGAGTGGATGCGCCGTGCTGGACGGCTCCGGAAAGTCCGTATTGTGAACGCGCCACTTCAGATAATTTTTGTAAAACTTCAAAATCAATTTTAACTTTGGCCACGCTACCGTCCGCCAGAGGAACGCCCCCATGTGTTGTTCCCGTCTGGACGCTGATTTTGCTTATACCTTTCAGTGATTCACCGCCCTTTTTGAGTTCTCCCAGATACCCTTCCATAAAAGCCTGAAGCTCTTCCACTGTGCTGTTTTTCCCGCCGACCTCGCCTATCTCTCCGCCCACTGATATTATAATACCTTCCGGTTCCAAATCACGGATCATCGTGGTCAGCTCAGCCGCCAGACTGTAATTCATCTTTTGCTGTTCCTTGACCGATGCTTTTGTCAGATCCACCAGAGTGGAAGTGTCGATATCAATATTGTAAAATCCGGCTTCAATTGCTTCCCAAATTAAATTTTTTACCGCTTGTGTTTCTTTAGCCGCATCGGCGGCAAATTTCTTGGCATTTATTTGAAAATGATCTCCCTGCAGAAAAATCGGCCCGCTATATCCGGTCTTTATCGCGGCGGCAGTCACGGCACATATATATTCAATCGGCCTTTGCAATGTATAGTCAATTTCCGAACGGGCAATTTCGAAAATCGCCGGGCCCACCTGCCCTTTAATTGCCGCGCGAAAAACAGCTTGAGCCGCATCGTAAGTCAGCCCCCGGATATTAATCGCCGGAACAGTGAAGCCCTTTAGTTCTCCCCTTCCCATCGCCTCATACAGCGGTTGAATCGAAGCGGAAACAATGCCACACGCGACGCCGGCGCGCCGAATCAGCCAGCGGGCGGCTTCCCTAGTTGCCTGATCGGAACTGAATATCGCCGTTAAAATCAAATCATCAATCAATTCGTTTTTCAGTTTTGCTTCATCCGGAATGCGAACATCATTGCCGTCCAGTTCCACGATTTTCGCACATTCATTTAGTAATTGTTTCTTGTCTTCGCAAATCATAATTAATCCTCGCAATATGTATTATTCCTGTGATGATAAGAACTCCTTTGCCATTTGCACTTCGGTAACGCTGCCGATATAAATCGGCGAGATCTGATTAACATTTTCTACCTTGATGGACAAAATATCCTGATTGCCGTCGGTCGCAAGGCCTCCGGCTTGTTCCATAATAAACGCCATGGGCTGCAATTCAAACAGCAGGCGCAACTTTCCCTGAGGAGATTTTTTCAGGGCGGGATAAGTAAAAATGCCGCCTTTCTTTATCAGAATTTGATTGATGTCGGGAACAAAACCGCCGCTGTATCGCAATTTGTAACCGTCTCGCTCCAACCGTTCGACAAAATTAAGATGTTCCGGCGTCCAGTCACGGCGCAGTCCGCCCGGCGAAAAGATGGAACCCTTCTCCTTCAGTCTGATATTTTCTTGAGATAAAACATACTCGCCTTCCCGATCGAGAACAAATTCATGCGCGCCCTTTCCCGCCGAATAGATCATCGTAATCAGCGGACCATAAGTAATGTAAAGCGCGGCCACCATTGTTTTTCTGCCGACATCAAAGATGGATTCTTTATGAATGCCTATAATCGTTCCGATAGCCAAATTGGTATCGACGAGTGATGAACCATCGAGCGGATCGGCCGTTACAATATACTTTTCTTTGCCGGTGCCGATTTTAACTATATCTTCCAGTTCTTCCGAAGCGTATTCCCGCACGAAACCGGAAAATTGCAACTTATTTCTCATTATATCATCGGAAATGCGATCCAGCGCCAGTTGCTCATCACCATAAACATTTTGGAAGCCGGCAAGTTTTCTGTTGGACTCATGAATTTTCGCGGAAATATATTTGCCCACAACGGCAATTTGCCAGATAAGGCGGCGCAATTCCACTTCCACGCCTTCCAGCCACATATGCCGCCTTAAATCAATCAAGTTTTTTGTGTAATCGCTGATTCCTTCTCCCATCTCACCCTCCTTTTTTGCAGAAAAATCTATGGGTTATGGTCACCATTACTTACGTCAGCAAACATATTTAAACCAGTCCTAATTAACGGCTCTATTTAGCATTATCAACTGAGCAAATTCCCGTTATTTATTAACCAATATTCATCATCATTACAAGCAAATATTTATGAAGATATTATTGCTTAGACAACTAAACACCGCACTAAATTCACCCTGATTATTTCGGATAACCGACCGTCTGGGACAGAACAATCTTTTGATTATCACGAAGTCCCATGGCTTTTGCCAGAACATCCCTGTCGATAGAACCTCTGACGACCGTTGCCAACCCCTCCGAAGCGCAAAATAAATAAACATTCTGCGCAATGAATCCGGTATCCGCCGCTGTATAGAAATTTCTATCCTCCACACTGGCTCCGCCCATTCTGGAATAATCGGCGACATATATTAAATTTACAGGCGCTTCTTTTACAAACGGCTGCTTGCCCGTCAGCTCCCGGATATCCTGTTTGACAACCGGTTTCAAAACGTGCTCTTTGGCATTGTAAAGATAGAGGCCGTCGGCCATGGCCACATAGATATCAATTTCCTGCCAATTCACGGCGGAAGGAGCTGTGCGCCGCCCTGAATCCGGCCTGTTAATTCCAAAGGCTGCCCAGAGCAGGTTGGAAAGAACTTCCACCGGCAGTTTTTTTGCGCTGAACTCCCTCGACGATTTTCTGGCCTGCAGAGATTGCATCAGCGATTTTCCGCCATTCAGATTCGGCGGCGGCAGCTTTATAGGCAATAATTCCGCCGCCCATGATGATGTAATAAAAAAAACTGTAATTAACGCTGCCGTGCCTGTTAAAAATGATTTCTTAAACATGATAAACCCTCCTGATCTTCTAAAAAATATTTAATATTATCTTACCCCATAATCAATTCCCTCACCATCATAAAAACCTCTACTTTCCCCATCTTTTTCTGACCATTCTTGATTTGTCATCTTTTGTATTATCTTTCATAATGTGTTTATAAGTGGCAAGTATTGCGAATTCGCTGACCGAAATTGTTGAGTACTAAATTTTAAATATTATGCCTTTTGCTGGCTGTAGGTTTCAAACGAGCATCGACAAATTCTACTTCTGATAGAGGATATCCTTGCGCTGATGCTTCATTGCGCATTTTGAACAACCTGGTGTCTTTATTACCCATTCCCCCAACATCAATAACCAAGTAAAATGCTTGCATGGTTTCTTCAGATTTTTTATATAATTCAAGTTGTGTTGCGTAGCTTGATACAAGTTGACTATTGCTGGATAGCTTGACTTCTACAAGCACTCTAGATTCGAAGCCTATTGAAAATTTAAAATCAATTTTCCCCGTGCCTGTATCTATTTCGGGTGAAATGTCGATGTCGTTTGCCTTGCAATAGCTATAAGCTACTGCAAAGAATATTCTTTGGGCAGATGATTCATGCCGCGGTTTTTTATCCTTCGTAAAAAGTTCCCTATTAAGTCCATTATTTTCTACAAGTTGACGGAATTGAGATATAATAGTTCTGACAATTTCAAAAACTGATTCTAAGCTAAGGGGCAATTTCCCCGATGGTATTTTTAGTGGATAATTCGAAACATATTTTGGTGCTAGGCGCGCCCAAGAAATTAGACCATCTGGGTCGTTTATTGAATCATATGGTACAGAAGGAGCTGTATGGATTATATCTAATAGAACATTAAAAGAAGATTCACTAGTAAGAACCTGAGATTTAAGTTTGGCTTTATCGCGCTTTGATTTTTTTTCCCAAATATGGCCGATATAGACGTTTACTCTATTGCGCAATTCCTGATTTTTAATTGCGACATCTGCCACTTCATCCCAGTCTTGAGCAACAGGAAGCTTTCTTAATATATCATTTGGCACTAGAACAATTGGAGTTCGAAAATCTTCAAAAGGATTTAAAACAAAATACATCTTGCCAGAAGGTAATTCAAAGCCCTCACCAACTATGCCCAATTCACTAAGAATTCTTTTGTTGAACTCTGAAAGTGCACCAATAATAACATTGGTGACCATATCACTGATTCGATCAGGCCCAATATCAGCCTCAAAAAGTGCCATAAGTGGGAAGAGGTCTGGATCTCTTACACCAAGATCTACAATGTCTTTAGCTACATGCAAAAGACGATTTGTGAGTGCCGAACCAAAACCACTTCCCGAGATTGATCCAGCACCATACCCAAGACACGTACCTTTTATTTCATGAAATTCAAGAAGCCTTTTTGCGGTTCGCCAAGCAATATCATCATTGTTCTGAGTATATGACAGGAATTTAATTACATTTTCAAAATGCGTCCTGTACTCTTTCACACCTGTATTATTAATCTCATGATGCGCGGAAAATTGAAGCAGCAGTGGATCAATGAATAATCTCGTATCAATAGCAAGCGTAGGATCAAATACACCTAATTTGTTAAGTTTATCTGATGAAATGCCAAAATAATCTGAAAAAGTAACTGGATTCTTAGCTTTTGCCATCGTTATTCTCTAGAGGTTATTTCCTCACACCTAACAATTAATACACGTAATCTTTAATATGCCAGTTTAAGAAAAACTGTTCGTTGAATTTTTTATTTTGTACGATAATATTTGATGAAAATCAAATAATTATTGTTAAAGTCTTCCGTAAGAAAATAAGATATCAGGGGTTGTTCAAAAATCCCATGATTGAGGGGCTGTTCAAAAATGTTCAGATGCAAGGAGCGCAAAAACTGAACCGCGAGGCGTATATTCAATACGTTGAGCGGTGCGGTTTGCAGCGCAACGCCGCAGATGAGCGTTTTTCAACAGCCCCTTTATTCTGATATTTTGTCTTTCAGCTCACTCAATTTGTTGAGCGCTTCGAGAGGCGACATAGATTGAATATCAAGATTTATAAGTTCGGTAACAATTTTTTCATTTTTATTTTCCCGGGCAATCGCGCTTTCTTTTCTGGCGAAAAGACTTAATTGGGGACTGGCGTTTTTTCCTTCGCGGGTTCCGCGGACAATGCGGGGCATGCCGATTTCGTCAAATTCCCCCTTCTCCAGATTGCGCAGTATTTCCTTGGCGCGGGCAATCACTTCCTGAGGAACGCCGGCGATGCGCGCCACTTCGATGCCGTAACTGCGGCTGGTGCCGCCTTCCATGATCTTGCGCAGAAAAATTATTTTTTCTCCCCACTCCTTCACCGCGATATTATAATTTTTCACTCCTGTTTTTGTCACCACCAGATCCGTCAATTGATGGTAATGAGTGGCAAACAAAGCGCGGACGCCGCATCCCCGGAAATCGTGAATGTACTCGGCAACCGCCCAGGCAATGCTCAAGCCGTCAAACGTGGAAGTCCCGCGTCCCACTTCATCAAAAATAACCAGACTGCGAGAGGTTGCGTTTTTTAAAATTTCAGCCGTCTCCGTCATCTCCACCATAAATGTGCTCTGTCCTCTAATCAGACTATCGGACGCGCCGACCCGGGTAAATATTTTATCAACAATGCCTATCTTTGCCCTGGCCGCCGGAACAAAACTTCCCATTTGCGCCAGAAGGACAATCAAAGCCACCTGCCGAATATAAGTGGACTTTCCCGCCATATTCGGGCCGGTGATAATGAGCAATTTATTGTTCTGCAAATCAATCAAACAATCGTTCGGTACAAAACCTTCTTTTTTCAATGCCGTCTCCACGACCGGATGGCGTCCGTCTTTTATCTCAATGATATCTTCATCATCTATTTCGGGACAGGTATAATGATATTTTTCGGCAACTTCCGCCAGTGCGGCCAGAGCGTCAATTTCGGCAACGAGATTTGAATTATTCTGAATGTCCGTAATATATTGATTAAGATCATCGCGCAGGGCAAGAAACAATTCCTGCTCACGTTCCTTGATTCTTTCTTCCGCGTTTAAAACGGTTTGTTCAAATTCCTTCAACTCCTGATTAATATAACGCTCCGCGTTGACCAGTGTCTGTTTTCTTATGTAGGAGTCCGGAACCAGCGCGGCATTGGCCTTGGTCACTTCAATGTAGTAACCGAAAATGTTATTGAACCCGATCTTCAGAGAATTGATTCCTGTTTTCTTTCTCTCCCCGGCCTCCATAGCGGCAATCCATTTTTTCCCGTCGTGGCTGACAGATCGCAACTTATCCAGTTCTTCATCGAAGCCTGCGGCAATAAAACCGCCATCCTGCGTTTTTTGCGGTGGATCGTCAATTATCGCCCGCGTAATCAGATCAACTGCTGCTTTCATTTCCGTAAATCGCGCGCGGATTGCGGCAATCGCCGGAGTTGTTGAATCCATCAGCATCGCTTTGAGTTCCGGTATGGCTGAAAGTGAAATCTTTAGCGCGATTAAATCGCGAGGATTCGCCACCTTTAGCGCCACCCTTCCGGCCAGTCGTTCCAGATCATAAATGCGTGATAAAATTTTGCGCAGATTCGACCGCATGATATGATCATTTTTGATTTCGGCAACCGCGGCCAATCTTGTCTTTATCTTTTCCACATTCACCAGCGGGTAATTCATCCACCAACGCAGGCGTCTGGTTCCCATCGGCGTCAATGTTTCATTAAAAAGTGAAAAAAGAGAACCGGCTTTGGAGTTATCCTGAATGGTCGTAAATATCTCCAGATTGCAGCGGGCGGTGTCATCGAGAAGAAGAAAATTTTCCGTGGAATACCATTTTATTTCACTTATGTGCTGGGGACTGATTTTCTGCGTCTGGTTAACATAACTTAAAATGGCGCCGGAGGCCATTATTGCCGCCGGATGTTCCTTTATTTTTGCCTTGTCCAATACTTCGGCGGTAAAATTCTGATTTAAAACAGCGTCCGCCTGCGTGGATTGAAAACAATCTTCTTCCAGATAATTAATATGGATTGAAGGCATTTGCGCCTCCAGCGTTTTGAGCAATATCTTATCAGGAAAATCTCGTGACAGGATCAATTCTTTAAAATCCAATCCGGCAATGGCGGTGAAGAAAAATTCACGGTCGGTAAATTCGCTGATCTGAAATTCGCCCGTGGAAATATCCAGAAAGGCAAGGCCAAGTAAATCCCTGCAGGCACAAAGGCAGGCCAGATAATTATTTTCGCCCGCGGCAAGATTTTCTTCATCGAGAACAAGTCCTGGAGTGATGACGCGGATCACTTCTCTTTTGACTACGCCCTTCGCTTTTTTAGGATCTTCGATCTGCTCGCATATCGCCACTTTAAATCCTTTTTCCACAAGTTTGGTAATATAGGCGGATGCGGCATGATAGGGAAAACCGCAAAGCGGCACGCTGTCTTCCTTGCCTTTATTTCGGGAAGTGAGAGTGATTTCCAGAACCGGCGCGGCTGTTACCGCGTCTTCAAAAAACATCTCATAGAAATCACCCATGCGGTAGAACAAAATACAATCAGGATATTTTTCCTTGATCTTGACATACTGCTTCATTGCCGGAGTCAGGTCGAGCGTCGCGTCTAGCGCCATTTGCCGTTATCCCCTTTTTTCAAGTCAATATAATCCGGATTATCCGGCCTCTCAATCTTATGGGTGGCAATAAAAGAATTGGCCAGCCAACTGACAAAGCTGATAATCAGCGATCCTAAAAACGCGGAAAAAAAGTCTTTGACTACAAACCCCGACACAAAATAAGCGACGAGCTCCAGCATAAAAGCGTTGATAAAAAAATAAAATATTCCCAGCGTCAATATGCTCAAGGGCAGGGTCAGAAAAACAAAAACAGGTCTTATAAAAATATTTATAAGGCTTAAAACACAGGCGGCAATGACTGCCGTGGAAAGGGTATCCACTTTGATGCCCGGCACAAACTGCGAAGCAAGAAGAATGGCCACGGTTATTATCAGCCATCTCGTTATTATAACTATCATCCATGAACCTCACTATTCTAAATCAAGACGCTATTATGGAATGCCTTTCACTTATCAAAGGATTCAAACATTTTCGCTTTAGCGCCGCAAATGGGACATTCATCAGGCAGAACACCGTCAGCTACATACCCGCAAACTTTACAGACATAGTAAGTTGTTTCTCTCTCTTCCATGAAGTGCGCCATGGCCTCTTTATAAAGTTTGGCGTGAGTTTCTTCCACATCCTTACTTTGGCTGAAATGCAGTACAGCTTCTTTATTACCCGCTTCTTCCGCCAGTTTGACGAATTGATCATAGGCGACTTCGGCAACCTTCTTTTCCGATTCAAAACTGGCGGCGAGATTTTCTTCCGTACCCTTGATTTCCCTGAGCACTCTCAAGGCTCTCGCGCCGTGTATCTCTTCCGAAAAGGCAATTACGCGGAAAAGCTTTGCCATTTGTGTATAGCCTTCATCTTCTGCCTTTTGCGCGTAAACTTTAAGCCGCAGGGCGGCCTTTGCTTCGCCTGCATACGCCTGATTCAACGCATCTTGAATTTTATCCATGTTTTTATCCTCGATCTATAGATTTCTATTTCCGGTGGAAACCAATTAACTCTTAAAAAGTTATGTAATTATCAATCTTCAAACGGCCTCGTAAAAAGGCCGCAGGCAAGGCGCGCAAATCCCGAGGAATGAGTCGTACTCTTAGTGTACGTCGCAATGACGAGGGATGCAGCGCAACACAGCATCCGGTCTTTTTACGAGGCTGTTACCTTTATTCTGGGGCGAATTCGTCTTTAGCCGCCCCGCAAATAGGACAAGACCAATCATCCGGTAAATCTTCAAAAGCCGTTCCCTTCGCAACGCCGCCGTCCTTATCTCCCTTGGCCGGATCGTAAATGTAACCGCATACTCCGCAAACATATTTTTTCATTTCTTTCTCCCCAATATTTTTTACCGTTAAAGATTTTTACAAATCCCCCTCTTTCCCCCTTTAATAAAGAGGGGTAAAAAAATATTTACCACAGTATTCCCTCCTTTTTAAAGGAGGGCTAGGGAGGATTTTTATTTATGTTCTCATTATCCCCCTCGATCCCCCTTTAAATAAGGGGGAAGAAAAAAACGTGCCTCCAATATACATAAAAGTACAATCTCTTCCGGAATGACTCTTTTTATTTAATTGGCACCCGTCCTTTTGAGCAACTCCTTCGCGATAGTTTTCCCCAACCCGCGACATTTATCCAAAACGGAATTATCGGGAACATTCTTCACGGAGATCGATTCAGCGGCGATTTCAACCTTCATTTCCTTAAGTATTGTCTCCAGATGTTTCACCGATTCTCCACTCCAGCCGTATGATCCGAAAGCCGCGCCAATCAGATTTACCGGTTTCAATCCTTTCAGATAAGTCATCACATCCGCCATCTGCGGCAGAATGTTGTTGTTCAATGTAGGCGACCCAACTATCAGCGCGCCGGCTTCAAGCACTTCGTAAACCACTTCACTTCGGTGAGTTTCATTCATGGAAATAAGTTTTACCTTGATGCCTTCCTGCGCAAGAGACTCGCTGATGGTGCTAGCCATTTTTTCGGTAGAATGCCACATAGTGCCATAAACAACAACAGCTTTCGCTGTCGGTTTTTGCATGGCCCATTTCTTATAAAGCTCGATAATCCGGCCGATATCCTTGCGCCAGACGGGCCCATGATCGGGAGCGATGACTTTGATTTTCAAGCCTGACGCCGCAACCTTATCCAAAGCCTTCAGAACTATCGGCGAATAAGGCAAAACAATATTGGCATAATATGTCGCCGCTTCATATTCCAGAGTCGCCGCCGGAATTTCATCGGCAAAACGCTCCAGCGTCGCCAAATGCATCCCGAAAGCGTCCTGCGAAAATAAAAGCTCATCCTTATCCAGATAGGTAAACATGCTGTCCGGCCAGTGAATCATGCGCGTTTCCATAAACGTTAAATTCATATTACCCAGACTGAACGTTTCGCCATCTTTTACGGGAATGATTTCATGCTCATCGTGAAATAATTCTTTCAATGTTTTTACGCCGACTGTCGAAGCAAAAACCTTTTGAGGTTTAATGAAATCAATTACCTCTGGCAGGCAGCCAGAATGATCCATCTCGGAATGGTTGGAAACAATATATTTTATCTTGGGAGGATCGACAACAGATTTAATGCGGGAGAGCATTTCCCGCATAAACGGCGCCTTAACTGTATCAATCAAGGTAATATCATCCGCCATCACCAGATAGGCGTTATATGTGCTGCCGTGGGGCGTCGTGTATCCATGAAAATCCCGGATTGTCCAATCGATGGCGCCAACCCAGTAAACATTATCAGTTACTTTTATAGCCGAATAAATGTCCTTCATTATTTCACCTCTTGGTTGATTTACGTTGGGAATAATATAAGTTCTCATCACGTAATGTCAATCAATTCTTATACCAATTTGTCTTTACTTTCCACCTCGCGGAATGATATATTAATACGGCAACAAAGTAATAATTAAACTAACGTTTTAACTTCAGCGGTTATTCACACTTAGGCTTTTCTGTTATAAATTCCGAAAGTTATTTTTTTATGATATTGACACGCATCTCTTTTGTTCCTATAGGTTCTATATAAATAATATTAAGGTTGGAGATATTTCATATCGCTTTGCACAAAAACGAAAAAAATTTAAAGACTGCACATATCCCCTGGCCTCTTGACCTGCCTTGGTTTTTTCTGCAGCGAAAAATATTGGGCCGTAAAATTCCCCTGCTTGCCAGTTTCAAGATTACTTATTGCTGCAACCTGGCCTGTCGGGCATGCCCGTTTCATCTTCGTGTTGATGATGACGAAGCACACATGTCCTGGGATACGGCAATAACTGCGCTGGAATCACTGCGACAACTTGGCACCCGAATTGTTGTTTTTGAAGGCGGCGAACCTCTGCTGTGGCGCGATGGCTCTTATCACTTTCACGATCTTGTTCTTTATGCCAGACGACGCTTTCTGCGCGTTGCAGTGACAACTAACGGCACACTGCCTCTGGATGTTCTATCCCATGCAATGTGGGTAAGTCTGGACGGCCTCAAGGAAACACACAATGAATTGAGGGGCGATTCCTTTGACCTTATTTGCTCCAATATTAAAAGAACTAATCATCCCCGGGTTTTTATTCATTTCACTCTGAATCGTCACAACTGGCGTGATGCGGATTCCTTGGCTAAGTGGGTGCAGGAAATGCCGACATTGCAAGGAATGACCATTCAGTTTTTCTATCCTTACAATCAGGGAGAAGATGACCTGGCTCTTTCAATGGAAGATCGCCGCGCTGCTGTCTATAAATTGCTGGAACTGAAAAAATCGGGTTTGCCCATTTTGAATTCGGCAAGCAGACTCAAAGCAATGATTGACAATCGCTGGTCTTGCCGTGATGATATTCTGATTAATGTCGATCCGGATGGTACCATTACGAAAGGCTGCTATGTCAAAAACCGGGGTGAAATAAATTGCGACGCCTGCGGATTCACGCCAGTCGCCGAAGCGTCCGGCGCTCTGGATCTCGTCCCGGGATCGCTGTATGCCGGGTGGCGATTGTTTCTTAAGATTTGAGCATTAATAAATTTAGCGACAACCTACCGGTTCATTTCCCATGTTTTTTGAGAATATCGATAAAACATGATGATTTTCTTATATTGTCAAAATCTTTATCTTCATTAATATGCTTCCAATCTTTATATCCTTTTTCCATTGCTTGTTGCAACCATTTGCAGGATTGTTTGAAGTCTTTTTGAAGAGCAAACATACAGGCGTAATTATAATAAGCACTGGTATCATCAGGTTTCAATCTGATTGCTGCATCAAAGTCCTCTTGTGCTTTATGATATTGTTTCAAATAAACATAAGCAACGCCTCTGTTGTTGTATTCATCGACTTCATCCGGTTTCAGGCGTATTGCCTCATTATAGTCCTTGATGGCTAGTTCATACTTGCCGAGTGCATAGTAGGCATAGCCTCTTTTAAAGTATCCATTGTTATCATTCGATTGTAATTTAATATCAGTATTCAACTGTTCTTTTGCAGCCGGACTCTCGGTGACAGCAGTCGGAACAGTTTGTTTTGATGTTGATACTGGTGGGGGCGATGCTACTCTCGCCGGTTTTGCTGTTGCTGATGGAGTTGATTTAGACACTTTTTGTTTTGGTGGATTAGTAGAAGTTTCATTCATTACATAAAACACAATAACAAAACCGATTAATATTACTATAAAAACAAGAATTGCAAAAATTCCGATTTTTAACATTCGTTTTTTAGAATTATTAGGTTTATTGTTGTTCACTCGTTTTTCAGAATCATCAGGAGTTTTAATATCTGCTTGTTCGTTAGAATCATCAAATGTATCAATATCTATTTCTTCAGGCATAGCTATACCTCCCCATAAATATTATTTTCTAACTATCAATTTATAATTTATCAGACATCCACGCTTTTATATTTACAGAAATTTATTCAATTGTCAACGACACTTAAGGTGAAAACAACATTTGTACAGAGGATTTAAGGCCCCGCAGGAATGAAAAGGTTAACTACCGAGAGGCACACCTGAACAGGGGCAGTTATAAAGTCGAATACTAAAGCAAAAGGCATAAGAATTATTCCAGAGGCATTATCTTCCTTATTTTTACATGTCCAAGTTGAATGACAAAGCCCATTACAATCAAATGGCCGCACTAAAATATCATTAGCTTCAGAAGTAATTCTGTACGCAAGTCTATCTATATTACGACTACCTTTTTTATATCCGACAATTACCACGGAAGCATAGCCAATCCAATTATGGCGGGACAGCATTGAAGTCATAGATTTATCAATGTTTATTTCATTATCATTCGATGAAGAATAAAAGACAATTCTCACGGGTTGGCCGGCATATATATCTCCTGCAGATAACAGATCCTTTGGGGATTTGCCAAAACGAAGCGTTGATTTGGCATCAGAATTCTTTTCCATGGGCAAAAGTAATTCAATGATAGGTCTTTCCTTGCAATCATTGGAATCATTCAAGACCGTTATAATTGCATAACTATGACCATTAATTGTTTCACGTCCGGAGTAAATTCCTGCCAATTCAATAGTTGTTGGCGTAAATTCATCAACGAACTCAGATCGAGGATGTAAAATGAACTGATCGACGGCTAAAGTCGCACAACCTGTTAGTGATAAAAATAATATTAAAGAAAAAAGAAATAACAATACATTCAGAATCGCCTTGTGTTGAAACATTATTATTTCTCCATTTACTCATTTGCTGACAGTTACTTATATGAACTTTACTTATTTAGATGGGGCGGGTATCTATTTAGCACATTTTCTTTTTTTAAAAAAGAAAAAAACACGGTATTATTTATTTTGGATTGCAAGTTAACAAATCTGACAAGGATAACGATTTGTCTATTTCAGAAAAAAATGCTTGTTGAGTTTACCTGCAGGGGCTCAATTTGTTTGAGCCGGCAACAATATAAATTACCAGTGAAGTATTCAAATCCAATGTCCAAACAATAAATTTATATTTGATTATTTGTCAGACTGAAACCAACAATCACTCCATGATGAAAGAGAAGCGCCTTCTGATTTGCAAGTAGCAGCACAGTTTTGACCTTCTGCAACACAAAGTCTGCTGTCTGCAGTATAATTATAGCAGACTTGAATTTTGTTGTTGCAACAATCAATACAATTGTTTATGCGTTTATAACTTGTCTTGGATGTTTCTTTCGCTTTTGCAACTGCATCATCTTTTTCCATTATAGCCTTTTCATTTGCCGGTTCTTCTGGTGATTGTTCTCTACTAGAGCCCTTTAACACACAATTTTTCATTCCATCTTGAGGGCTATCCGTGACGATTGCATTACCATTAGCGTCAATGCAGTCGTACAGTTCTTCTCCAGCATAGGTAAAGTTTATGAAAGCAAAAAAGACGCACAATGTTAAAATTATTTGTTTCATTTTATCCCCTCCGTTTGCATGGTTACAAAGAAAGTTACAATGGGCGCTAAAGCATTTTTATGCCGGCATCAAATGCAGTCAAATTTATCTGACGTTTATCAGTAGACATGTTTTTTATAATTTCTTTTTCAAACGCGCGGCGGTCAATCGGCAGCAATGACGCGCCCGCCAGCGCTCCGATCATTACGATATTGCTCAAAACGGGATTTCCCAAATCAACCGCTACTGATGTGGCGTCAATCAGCCAGCTTTTTGCAGCAAGTTTTATAAACATTGTTTTGACTTCATCAAGAGAAGGATAGGTAAACTCGCCGGTAATAACTCCCATGGGATAAGCCATGCGTGAATTGGCCAGGACAGCGACATCCTGATTGCCGTATTTGACCAAAACTCTCAAAGCTTCCACCGGTTCCAGTGCGATGATAATATCCGCCCTGCCCTGCGGAATTTGCGGACTTAAAACGGAAGTTGACGACACGCGCAGATGACTCATCACCGAACCGCCGCGCTGGGACATGCCGAAGGTTTCACCGATGGTGACGATAAAGCCCGCGTTCACCAACATTCCGGCAAGCACGCGCGAGGCCATGACATTTCCCTGCCCGCCGACACCGGTGATAATAATATTTGTAGGTTCTTTTACTAAGGACATCTTCATCAGCCCGCCGCCTCCGTTCTCGTTATCGCTTTTTGCGGACAGATTGAATAACAAACGCCGCAGCCCGCACAGATTACTTCATCAATACCCGCTTTCTTTTTTGCCCTGTCCCACGTCAACGCCGGACAGCGGAAAATGCGCGTGCACAAACGGTTGCAGCCGCAGTTATCCCCCAGACATAGCTCTTCATTGACTTTCATCTCATATTTTTTCTTTCCCTTCTTTTCGGGACTGAGCGCACAAATCTGCCTCAATATTAGAACTTTCAGCGAGCCGCGTTCGGCCATAAAAGATGTGAGAATCTTGCTAGTTTCTTCTAGATCGAAAGGATCGCTGACAGCAACTTTCGCTCCCATCGCGCGGCAGATTGCGGCAATGTCAACTGCTGGCAGAGGTTCGCCAATGGCGCTCTCATTTATGCCGGGATGAGGTTGAAATCCGGTCATTGCCGTTCCGGCGTTATCCAGAACGATGAAGGTAATATCCGCGCGGTTATGCTGGGCGTTGACGAGCGCGGGAATAACCGCGTGATAAAAAGTGGAATCGCCGCAAACCGCCATGACTGGTTTATCCAGACCGAAACCCGCCAGTTTGGCAAAGCCGCTGGCCAGCCCCGTGCCCGATCCCATAGAATGAAGCGTGCGCACGGTATGGAAACCGATAGCCGGCCAAAGCGCCGCCATCGCATAGCAGCCGATATCGCCGCAGACAATGCCTTCGCGACCGTCGAATTTCAGCGCTGTGTTGATATTCCAGAAAGACGCGCGGTGCGGACAACCGGGGCAGAATGTCTGCTCCCGCGGTGGAACCAGTGGCGCAACTTTCTGAATTTCGTGAAGATAACTTGCCGGCAATAATTTTGGCTTGACCTTCATTATTTTGCTCAGAGCCGCTACAACAATTTCGGGATTCATTTCACCGGCTGAAGGTAGTGTGTTATCCATTTTCCCGTAGAAAGTTTTAATGCCGGTATCTTTGAGCATTCCCATCGCGGCGACTTTAATATTTTCTTCAAGGAATGGCAGCACTTCTTCCACGACCATAATCTTACCGGTCAGGCGCAGATATTTTTTCAAAAGTTTCACAGGCAAAGGCCAGGTGCAACTCAGTTTCAAAATCCCGACGCGCTTTTGCAGTCCCAGTAAATCGACAGCTTCCCTGCTGTAGAGAAAACAGGCGCTGCTGGTCATCATTAGAAGCTCCGGACGTTTGGGACCAAAATAGCTATTAAAAGGACTCTTTTCAAAAAGTTCCTGAGCTTCCTGTAATTTTTTCTGCTGAAGATTGTGTTTGAGAACAACCGGCGTGCTGACGACCGGCCCTCTTAACGGATCCATAATCGAACCGTCGGAAACAAAGCGGGCTGTGCGGAATTTCTGCGGCAGCTTGCCGCAAATGACGTTGCCGCTCGCGTGCGACATGCGCGTGACCGAGCGCAGCATGACAACATTTCTGATTTTTTCCGACAACTCAAACGCCCACTTGGTCAAATCCTTGGCTTCCTGAAAATTGGCCGGCTCCAGAAGCGGAACTTCCAGCATGCGCGCGAAATACCTTGATTCCCCCTCGTTGACGCTCGACAATGCGCCGGGGTCTTCACACTCAACCAACACTATTCCGCCGCGCGTGCCTGAAGAAGACAGATGCAGAAGAAAATCGGAGGCGACATTGACACCGTTTTGTTTCATCACGCACATCGAACGCAAACCGGAAAAAGACGCGGCAGCGGCGACTTCCAGAGCCACCTTTTCGTTGGTTGACCACTCCACGTAAAGGTTTCTTTCGCCGGCGACTTCCGACAGTCGTTCTATTACTTCCGACGAAGGTGTGCCGGGATAGCCGGAAACGACACTGACGCCCGCCTCCAGCGCGCCGCGCGCGATGGCTTCATTGCCCATAAATAAAACTTCGGTTTTGGCTGGTGATAATAATTTATTCATAAACTCATGCTCTTTTCTTTTCAACTGCCAAATATTTTTTAACCATCGGATCACGTCCATCCAAATACAAAAGATTTTTTATTGATCCGCTTTTCCGGACAATGTTTTTTAGCGCTTCTTTTTTCTTTTTTACAGCGGCATTTTTCAGTTCCTTCAAACTCTCCGCCGAAGTTTCCCTAACTTCCAGAACACCTTTTTTGATCGCCAAGTCCACTAGTTCTTTACCTTTCTGCGTCCGCACAATTAACTGATTCCATTGACGCACTTCTTCCCAGTCATCGGAAAAACGCGCTGCCCCAACTGAAATATCGGCATATTCCGCCGTACTGTCCATGCAATAAAGACAGGCATCCTGGATACAATCCTGCACTTCATCAACGGGAATGGATTTAACGCTATCATTAATGTAGAGTTCCAAAACGTTCTTCCCTGCCGGAATATCCATTCCCGTGATTGATTCCAAACTAATATTCTTCTCCAGCAGTAACTTTATATATTTATCCGCTGATAGAGTCCAGCCGCAGTATAAACCAACAACCAATTTCAGTTGATCGATTCTGGAATTACCTTCCTTCACTAACTTCATCTTGGCCAACGCCAGAGCCTGACAGGGAGTCGCGACGACTCCTATATTCCCTTTATCTTCCGTGACCAGTTGATTAAAAGCCGCTATCGTGGGCGAAACAGTAAACTTGCTGCCGGCATTTTTTCGCAGGGCTCCTCTGTCACTGGCGATAACACCATTTTGCATAAATTCCTGATTGCGGGAAGAGACAATGGCGGAATCAATCAAACCTTCGGCTAACGCCAATTCCATCAAAGCCGTTACCGTTGCCCCGTGCTGGGCAATTTCGCGCAACTCATGATCGACAGCCTGAGAAAAATAATAACCTTTCACCGCGCCGATTTCCGGCGTCAGATCATCCTGTTCAAACAGAAGTTCTCTCAGCGTGTCGAGATTGGTCCCCGTTCGGGGACAAAAAGCATAACATTTGCCATCTTCAAGATCACATTTATGCAACTGCACCGTCCGGTCATGATATATAACCTGATAAGGACAAAGGCTTACGCAAGCGCCGCAACCAGTGCACAATCCTTCATCCAGTATGTATTTTTTCAGAAATTTCTGGCCTTTAACTTTAACTCTCAAATTTATTACCATTTTTACCATTATAGAATTACGCTTTTATATCCCATCATGATTTCAGAGGCAAGAAAATGATACGGTTAAATAGAAAATATTTTAGTTACAAAATGCGCAAATTGATTTGAATAATTTAGTTATTATAGATAATAGCCAAGGTAATCTAATATTTTAATAAATATTCAATTGGGGGTTGACATCCGCCTCTTCTTATATTATGTAGCGCCAGCAAAAAACAAATATTCCCCAGTAGCTCAGTCGGTAGAGCGGCTGGCTGTTAACCAGCATGTCCGTGGTTCGAGTCCGCGCTGGGGAGCCAGAACACAATCCTAGGTGATACTAGGAAATACAAAAACCCGTTAGAAATAGCGGGTTTTTTATTGTTTTTTGTCCAAAGACGTGTTATACACTCCATTAAAATAAAGTTGTTTTGGGTACCCAATAACAGCCATTAGGTACCTAAAACATATCGCGGGTACCCAAAAAAAGGAGGTCTTTTATGCCAAAGAGAATTATTCCATTGTCCGACATGAAGATTCAAAAAGTAAAATCAAAAGATAAACCCATCACATTATTTGACGGCGGCGGTTTATTTCTTCTGGTCACACCTTCCGGGGGAAAGTTATGGCGTTTCAAATATAGATTTGCCGGCAAGGAAAATAAATTAGCCTTCGGCGCATATCCTGAAATAAACCTTCTAGACGCAAGAAAGCGAAGAGATGAAGCAAGGGCACAGATAGCACATGGAATTGACCCCGGCGCAGTCCACAAAGCACAAAAACAGGCAAAAGTTGAAGAAACTGAAACCTTCGAGGTCATAGCCAAGGAATGGCTGGAAAGATTCAAATCAAAATGGCAGGAAGAATACGCAGATAAAATTATGCACCGTTTGGATATAAATGTTTTCCCTTGGATTGGTTCACGACCAATAAAAGATATAAAAGCTCCTGAGTTATTATCAGTATTAAGGCGGATAGAATCAAGAGATGCATTGGAACTTGCTCACCGTACAAGAAATATTTGTGGTCAAGTATTCAGATATGCAGTTGCAACCGGACGTGCCGATCGTAACCCGGCAGAAGATTTAAAAGGCGCATTATCACCCGTAAAAACTATTCATAGAGCTGCAATTATAGAACCTAAAGAAGTAGGTAATCTTCTCAGGGCTATTGACAGTTATCAGGGAACATTTGTTGTTCAATGCGCATTAAAGTTTGCGCCTTTGGTTTTTGTTCGTCCCGGAGAACTTCGTCATGCTGAATGGTCTGAAATTAATTTTGAAAACGCTGAATGGAATATTCCAGCAAGTAAAATGAAAATGAAAGAAGCTCATCTTGTGCCATTGTCACGACAGGCAATAGAGATATTAAAGCAACTTCACACACTCACAGGTTCAGGACGATATTTGTTTCCATCAGAAAGAACTCCTCAACGTCCCATGAGTGAAAATGCTATTCTTGTGGCTTTGCGGATTATGGGTTATCCAAAAGAAGAAATGTCCGGGCATGGATTCAGGGCAATGGCTAGAACTATTCTTGATGAAGTATTGCAAGTAAGACCGGACTTCATTGAACATCAATTGGCTCACGCAGTTCGTGACCCGAACGGACGCGCCTATAATCGAACAGCTCACTTAAATGAAAGACGTAAAATGATGCAAACATGGGCGGATTATCTTGATGGATTAAAAGTAGGAGCCAAAGTATTGCCATTTAAGAAAACAACAGTATAAAATTAATTGTCGGTGGACAGAGTTTTATTGACATCAAGTGCAAAGACGATACAAAGTCATTATTTCAGTAGACAACATATTGTCTTTATGAAAATCGAGTCTTCAAATACTAAGATAGAATAAAACACACTCCCCATTTTATTGATTTCAGAATGAAATAGTGATATTTAGGTACGTGATTTTTATAAATGGCAGGGCATTTACTTCTTCCTGTAAGATTGTTTTTCTCATTCTACCAATTCATACAACATTTCAATTTGAAATAAACAAAAATTTATGAACTTTAATTTAACAAGTGGTACCTGTGCTGGAGGCAGGTCCATTGGATAATGTCGTCCCAAGAGTAGTTCAGGACAACTCGTATGTAATTACATCTAGTATTGTCAAAGATGGTTCCTTCTGGATTGCTTGGTGGTAATCCCTTCAGAAAAGATGGTCATCAAGCTTTGCCTGATCGTTTCTTCAGAATAATTCTCGTACATCACCAGCCATGCACCATATTCAGCCATTCCCATTAAGATGTATCCTGCCAGATCGCAATCGATATCTTTCCGGATGAGTCCTTCTTGTTTCAGGTGCTCGATTTCTCGGATCATTGGATTAACCATTTGTTGTATCAATTGATAGAATTTTGCCCGGAATGAATGATTGTCGCCCACCGAGAGACTTTTCACAAGATTCATCATGGATATCCATTGGGGATATGAAGAGAAGAATGCCTTCCCTCGTTTTGCCAACCTCAGGTCCATTTTTTTTTCTCCCTTGATCTCATTCCAGACATCATTATACATGTCACGAAATATCCTGTCTGAACAGGCCATGAAGATTTCTTCCTTATTGCTGAAATTTTGGTAGATGGTCCCTTTACTTATTTTTGCATGATGTGCGATATCGGATGTGCTTGTCTCAGCATATCCCTTTTCCAGGAACAGTGCGATAGAGGACGAGAGGATGGCAGCGTGTTTGTCGGATGATAGATTAGACTGCTTCGATATACTCATGGGGGAAGAAGTTTCTTTTTTGATCTCTTCTTTGATTATGCTGAGTGGTTTATTTTCCCTGATCTGCTTATGTTTTATAAGATTGAGTACCTTCAAATGAATACCGGAATAGTATGCCCGTGTTTTCCCGGTTTTCAATACCGCAGGAAGGAGATCTTCGATGATGTAATATCTTATTGTGGAGATAGGAATCTTTGATCTCCTGGATAGTTCGGATATCTTCATGAGATCCATTTCTTTCATTTTGCTTATTGCTGATTTCCCACTGCTTGTCGCGAATAGCCTATCTTTTATCAAAGGTTTTGATACCCCATAGCTTGATGCGGGGTAATTCATCATCAGCTTTCCTTCGTGTCCGGTATAATGAATAGAGCCATTGAAGATCATATCCCAGCCTTTCATTAAGGCATTATCTATGTCGGTCTCAGGGTGAATCTGATAATAATAATAACCATACTCCGTTGCGCCCATTAGCATATGTGCAAGGACATGAAGATCTTTAAAATAGATTGTTCCCTGGTTGGATGCCAGAATGAGATCCGTCTCAATTGGATCGATAAGGTTGTTCATGACAACTTCGAGCATCTGCCGGGAACGAGGACTGCCTTTCATGGAGGCGCCACGCGCGAGATTGAGCATGTCGATCATATGGAGATGGGTATGGCTGAATGACTCTGCACGTTTCCAGAGACGCATCAGTCCTTCATCTTCATTAGTGATGGTGGTATCATCTCTAGCTATGTCATAGAACACATGATCGGCGCATTCATAGAACAGTTCTTCCTTGCTCTTGAAATACTGGTAGAAGGTGCTTTTTCCAACACCTGCATAAGCGACGATATCATCAATATTTGTAGAGTCATATCCTTTATCACGGAAGAGATCGACTGCAGTTTTGACGATAACATTACGCTTACTCGTATAAACCGTGTCAAGTTTAGGGTTGGAACGGATATTTGCTAAATTTTGACCTATAATTTTTTTTATTTCATCAAGCGAATGCCCCTTTTTCTGCATTGCCTGAATCTTTTTAAGCCTCTCTACATGCTCGACAGTATAATAGGCCATGGTCTTTCCTGTTTTGGTCGGCTCAGACAACAGTCCTTGTCGTGCATAATTACGAATGGTAGCAGCCGGTATTTTTGCGCGAGCGCTTAACTCGGACATCTTCATGTGTTTGGGGTACTGCTTCATTATATAGTCTCATTTCGTAATGATCAATTGTCTGCTTTCTACTTTATATCAAAACGAAATAATAAGCAAAGTAAATATTCACTTCAATCTTTTAAATGCCATATGAACTGTCACCCGATAATATAATAATACTATAAGTATCAATATTTTATATATTATATAAAAATAATTATAATTTATCCTTGACAGCAGTTCTCTGCTTTGTTAAATGTAACTTGCGAACGATACCGTACTGTACCATTACCAGTCATAAGTAATGACTGATTGAATACAAGGGAAGGAGGACAATCTTTTGAGTAAAGGAAAAATCGCTATAATTGGTATTGGCGAGGTTCCTACGCGTAACATGCCAGAGCGTACGCATTGGGATATTATTTACGATACGTGTATGGAGGCGATCAGGGATTCCGGTCTCCACAAGAATGATATTGAAGGTGTCATCAGCGTCTCTCCGCTGGCTCAGCCAAAGATATCGGCAGAGCTCTCCTATGGCAAGCTGCCCGAAGAACTGGGTCTCAAGGGCTGCAAGGACACGGTCAGTGTCAATGCCGGTGGGGCCTCCACCTCTAACGCCATACGTCTGGCCGAAGAGTGGATAACGAATGGTGTTGCCAGGGCTGTAATAGTTCAACATGTCACAATCCATTCCACGATTCCCCTGATGGATCAGATCAATTACTTTGCCAAGGCCGGGGTAGACCTCCAGTGGGAATACCCCTTCGGGCCCACATACAACATAATTATGGGCTTGATGGCCAACCGTTACATGCATGAATCGGGATGCACGTCTGAGCAGATGGCCTCGGTAGTGACGGCGCTCAGGAGTTGGGCAGCCAAGGATCCGAACTCCTTCTTCTATGGCAAGGATGTGCCTTCGGTGGAGAAGGTACTGGCATCTGATATGCTCAATACGCCCCTGCACAAGAGAGAGAGCAATGTATTGGGTGATGGCGGTTGTGCCATGGTCATTGTCTCGGCTGAGGATGCCAAAAAGATGAAGCGGCCGGCTGCCTATAAATTGGGTGATTCAGTGCGCTACTTCAGCGGCACCTGTGTCATGCGCGATTTTAACAAAGTTGCGGAAGGATTCCGCGTTACGGCCAAGGAGGCAATAGCTCAGGCCGGCATCACGAAAGAAGATGTGAGCCTGTGGAACTGTTATCTTGCTTATCCTCTTGCCCATCCGATGGTGTCGGAGCTGCTTGGGGTGGCGCCTGCGGGAATGGGCGGAAAATACTTCCTTGAGGGTAGGATGTCTTTTGGCGGGGATATCCCCTGGTCCACAATCGGTGATGCGCCGGGCAGAGGACACACAGGTTCAGGTGTCAGTTCGGCGTGCTATGTGGAAACAGCAAGACAACTCATGGGCAACGCCGGTGAGCGTCAAGTTAAAAACTGTAAATACGTCTACCAGAATGCCGGTGGCGGATCGGGATTCAACAACATCGCAACGATCTGGGGAAAGGAGATTAAATAATGGAATTCGATATGACAAAACCGGTTCCGGAGACACAACCGTGGTCGGAAAAATTTTGGGAGGGAACAAAACAGGGCAAACTCCTTATCCAGGTCTGCAAGGACTGTAAATCAAAAATATTCTATCCGAGGAAATTCTGTCCCGAGTGCTGGTCCGGCAATCTGGACTGGATCGAGGCGAGCGGCAAGGCCAAGATCTATACCTTCTCCACGGCCTACAGCATGGTCGAGCCCAAGTTTATGGATGAGCTTCCCTATACGATTGCCTATGTTGATCTTGAAGATGGGATAAGAATGATGACCCGGATCGTGGACTGTAAACCGGAGGATATTAGCTTCGACATGAACGTAGAGGTCTTATTTCATGAACGTAACGGATATTTTCTGCCCTACTTCCGTCCTGCCGGCAAAAAGTAAAGGAGATGATCTATGTCAGAATACACAACCATCATTTATGATATCAAAAAGTCGGTATGCAACATTACTCTGAACAGGCCGGACAAATATAACGCCATCAACAGAGAGATGGCTGCCGAACTGCTCGATGCTTTTCGGAAGGTAAGAGATATTCCTGAAGTCGCCATTGTTGTCCTCGGCGGAAACGGGAAGGCTTTTTGCACTGGTGGCGACCTGAGCGTCTTTCCATCGCTTGCTGAGCATCAGGAATCCTTAAACTGGCTGGCTCACGACGGCTATGGCATCGGCAAGGCTATTGAGCTTTGTGAAAAAGTGGTCATTGCCAAAGTTACCGGCCACTGCCTCGCCGGAGGTCTAGAACTGGCCCTGATGTGCGACTTGATTTATGCCAAGGAGACAGCGAAGTTCGGCACCACCGAAATCAACATGGGTATCCTGCCCGGATGGGGCGGCACAGTGCGCATTGCTCGAGCCATGCCTATCTACCGTGCGCGCGAGATCATCTACAGCGGACGTAAAGACTTTCTGGCGCGCGACATGTACGAAATGGGTTTCCTGACCCGCGTGTTTAAGGACGATGAGTTTGAAGCAAGGTTCAGCGAAGTCGTAGCGAATATCAGCTCGAAAAAGGTTATCGCTCTGCGCATGGCAAAGGAAGTCATGGGACGTTCCCTGGAGTGTGGCAGCCTGGATGCTGCCCTGGCACTGGAACGCAATGCCATCCAGTGGCTGATCTACTCCCCTGATATCCAGGCTGTGATGGACACCTTGCGCGAAAAGCCCGAGGTTCTGGTGGCCGCTCAGAAACAGGCGAATATCGCCTCGGACAAGAAAAAGTAAAGAGACCCCGAAGGATGAAGGGATTGCCTCGACATGATCGAGTCGAGGGTATTGAGGAGTATGGTGAACGATTGATGCTCACACCAAATGGAAGAAAAAAGCTGTGATCACCGGTGCAACAAGTGGCATCGGTGCCGCATATGCCCAAGGTTTTGCAGAAAGGGGTTACGATCTCATCATCACCGGCCGGAGAAGAAATATCATTGAAAGCGTCGCATGTGAGATCGAAAAAAAGTTTGGGGTGAGAGTTAATGTAGTTATCACTGAATTGTCCAATGAAAGAGATGTTGATCTGCTCACTGAGCAAATCAATAAAGCCTGTCCCGTTGATGTCCTTGTAAACAATGCCGGATTCACTACAAAGGGTTTCTACCACCAGGAAGACATTGTTGAGCAGGAAAAGATGATTCTTGTGCATGTGATCGCCATGATGAAACTGACCCATGCAGTTCTCCCCGGCATGATAGAAAGAAAAAAGGGGACAATTATCAATATAGCGTCTCTTCAAGTGGTTACTCCCATGTCGCTGAGCACTACATACAGTTCTGCCAAAGCATTTATAAAAAATTTCTCCATGTGCCTCCATTGTGAGCTAAGAGCCCATGGAATAAAGATTCAGTGCGTCTTCCCGGCTTCACGAGGACTGACCTTGGCAGAGGTATTGATGTGGACATGAATATAATAGAGGACAAACCCACAAGAAAATGGATGCAACCCGAAGAAGTCGTAGATGCTTCATTGCGTGAGCTGAAGAAAAAAACAGCGTGGTATGTATTCCCGGTGTGGGGAATAAAATCGCTTATGTAGCAGCGAAGATAATGCCGGAGCGTTTCTGGTACATGATCGAACCGGGCATTGTGAGAAACATGCCTTAGGCAAAGAAAGATTGAATGTTGAGGTTCTGCTTAAAACATTTGTCAGGGGTAGAGAGGAGCAAGTATTGCCTCTGATATAAAAAACATTATGGAGGAAGACTATGGATTTCGGATTTACCGAGGAACAACTTCTTATGCAGCAGACCGTTCAGAGATTCTGCGAGAAGGAACTCAATTACGAATATGTGAAATGGATGGATGAAAATGTTGATTTTCCGCCGGACGAAGTTTGGCAAAAATTCGCTGATTTAGGGATGTTTTCCGCAGCGGTGCCGGTTGAATACGGAGGGCAAGGCCTGGGGATGATTGACGTCATGGTGGGTTTTGAGCAAATCTGCAAGGCGTCCATGTCGGTCGCATTGGCTGTTGGAACTACAGCGGGATTCGGTGTTCGCTTTATTGGAGAATTGGGCACAAAGGAGCAGAAAGTATCTGCCGCTTATTGCTGAAGGCAAATTCAAAACCTGCATGGCACTGACCGAGCCGGGCGGCGGGACGGATATTCTGGGCGCGTTATCCACTTTTGCCGAAGACAAGGGCGACCGATGGGTTATCAACGGGCAAAAAATATTTATCACCGGAGCTCATGTGGCTGATACTCTGGTCACCATCTGTAAGACGGAAAGGGATGCCAAAAAAAGCAAATCATGAACCACAGAATGTCCTTTGCCAGACCCCCGGCGTTACGATTCGCAAGATCGGGAAGATCAGCTGTCATCATTGTGAAAGCGTGGAAATATTCTACGAGGATGTGGAGGTTCCCAAGGAAAATATGCTGGGCACGCGCGGGAATGCCTTCTATGAAATTATGACCGTGCTGAATCCGGAACGGATCGGCGTGGCCATGATGGGTGTCGGCATCATCGCCGCCATTTATGATTTCTGCTTCAAGTACGTACAGGAGCGAAACGCCTTCGGCGGACCGATCAGCCGGTTCCAGATCCTGCAGAACTATCTGGCGGACATGTACATCAATCTTGAGAATTCCCGCAACCTGACCTACAAGGCTGCCTGCCTCTGCGATAACGGCAAACCCTATCACTTGGAGGTGACCATGGCCAAGCTGGTCGCGGCGGAGGGTGCGCGTCATGCCGGGACATTCGGAGCCGAGATCTTCGGCGGGTACGGCATCTGCAACGAATACCCGGTTTCCATGTTCCTGCGCGATGCCTATCAGATTCAGTTTCTCGCCCATATCGAACGAGATGAGTCGCAATATGCTAATGCAGTTCCAGGGCCTGCCCGAGTCGTGGCCGTAAACGAAAACAAAGGAGATATGACATGTACACATTAGGTGATATTCCGCGTTGCGGCGCCATATTATGGCCGGATAATATTGCCGTTGTTTTTGAAGGCAAACGCTATACCTACAAACAGTTTAACGAACGGATTCAATAGGTTTGCCGACTTTCTTAT
>CAWKNI010000001.1:0-92857 GCA_963851005.1 uncultured delta proteobacterium | reverse complement strand
TTGAACATGGTTATTTCTCCATGCCGGACCGACATAGGGCTTTGTATAGGCAGCCAGAATCTTCAAGTCATTCGCCGTAGTCTCATCATTTTCTTCCGCTGCTTTGGCGGTTAAATGCAATATAGGCTGGCGAGTTTGTGCTTCTGGATGTGAGTAAATTACTGGCGCTACTCGATTTTGAGCCCCCACTCCTTGTCCAATCCAATTCCAAAGTTTCCATATTCTTTAAGGTGTTTACGGATTAGCGACATAGGCAAATCGCAGAAGACACCAAAGGTACTGATCGCATTGGGGGATGACCTTTGGAAGCTGACTTCCTATCAATGGGGTCAAGAGTATATTCGGGACAATAATGTGGAAAAAGCCATCTTTGAGAATACTTTTGAGATTGTCCATGGTTTTTGTAAAATGAAAAAGTACGCTTGAACTGATATTTTCTGACATATGGTTTACTTTCTAATTCGCAAGGTTATATAATCCAAACAATTAATATACGAACATCACTTTTTCCGATAAGTTAAATTTCTCGGATTAACTTTCATAACAGTAACATTTTTATTTTCTTTCAAATAACATCTGTTCAGTTTGATAATCAAAATCAAATATTTTAACAGATGGTATTACGTCATCGGCGGAAGCAGTAATTTTTATCGGTCCATATTCTAAGGCTGTTTTGCCCGCTAACATACCTGGTTGTATCTTCTGAATTGGCCAATGAAGAACGGCAACCAGTTCAGGACATTTCGGTTTTAGGTCGCATTGTAACTTTCTATGCTTAATGAAAACTTTATCAGTGGGTAATATAGGCATTTGCCTAGATGTTCCGTCGTTACAGATACATTTTTAAGAGTCTTCAAAGAATTGTTTATAATCTCTACTCGATACTGCCAAGCTACCATACCTTCAGCCGATACCATAGACCAAAATCTTTTTGAGGGGTTGTTTGGATCAAAAATAATTTCGAGAGGAGAAGATTTATGATTGAATTTATATATTCCCTTTGTTTTTCTCATGTAATGCTCTCGGTCTTCTTCAGGCATTTTTTCAAGTGCTTCTTCGTAAGCAAGCCCTTTTAGCCTGTCTAACCTTCTATATCTTGCTGTATCGGATAAAAAATATGGCCTCGAAATATAAACTACACACCAAAAAACAATAGCTAATGACAGAAAAATAAGTGATACAGTCTTAAGTAGCTCCGATGATTTGAACCAATAAAGACATAAAAAAATCAAAAATAAAGTTATGGATACAATGCACGAATAGGAAAAGAATAAACTAATCTTATCCTCATCTTTTCGCATATTATTTATTTCTGATATTTTTATTGGAAATCCTATTAAGTCCATGGCCCGCCTCTGATTAAGAGATGGCTCAACCTACCATATCCGGTTTTTTAAGTAAACAATTCCGAAGAAAAATACACAGCTACACACAGCCATTTATTGATTACGGTTTGGATTAACGCCTATTCGAAGTCTTGCATTTTAGTCAAGGTTGACGGTTTGTTTCTTTCAGGAAGCTTCTTCGCAAATTTGAGAGACCGGAAACCACCAACTCCGCCATCGTACCTTCAACTGACCCGACTGTGACTGTGTTCCAGCATGTTGCCCACTTAGTGCCACCTAGTGCCGACTTGATGCCTCAGTCTGGCCGCCAACTGCCTCAAAGGCCCGTTCCGGCATGTTATGTTAGAGTATCTAAAAAGCCTATTTCAATCATCGCCTCCCTTATAAATCTCCTTGGAAAACCATTTTCTTACTTTTGGTGATTTTAATATCAGAACAAATAAAAAAAATATTAAAAGCAAAAACATCAGCAAAATATCGGCTAACTCCGTTGAGCCCTTACGTGTGATTCTGGTATAAGTAAACGACGCTACAATCGCAACAGTTGCACATATAATAATAAATTTGAAAATTATCAGATGAAAATTCTTTATTATTTTTTTTGCCTGTCTTTGCAATAGCACAGGTTCTGTCACTCCGTCTGTTATTTCTCCAAGCTGGTCTGTGTTCATATTATTTCCTTACGATTTTAAGAAAATCAAATATTTTGGCTTCTGCTTTTTCCTCGGCTTTGGACAATTCCTTTTTCAATTCTTTTTTTATGATATTTAGGATTAATTGTTTTTCATCCCCATCAACATAGATGCCCGTTCTATCCATAACTTTATCTAACGTTTTTTCGATTATATCGAGATAAACAACATTGTCCTTATTTGCGGGAGAGCTTTTCATTTCGCCCTTGCCGGTTAATAACCAATCGGCATTATAACCGGTTTCATAATAGACTAATTTAGCCATTGCTGATGAAACCTTAACCGTTCCCAGCTCCATGTTCTTAACCTGGTACCAGGACAGTCCCAGCCTCTCTCCCAGCTCTTTCTGAGTCAGATCCAGTGAGGTTCTGATGATTCTTAATCTTTGGCCCGGCGTTTCCATAAAATAATCTCCCATAGAATAAAATATCTTGACAAATAGACATATATGTCTATAATAGGCGCTACTGTTAGACGATACCGTACCATAAAATTAACAAAATACATAGGAATTTATTTAAATTAAAAAACATAAAGGAGCATCCATGAATGAAATTATAGATTTACTTACAGCAGATCAACTGGCCAGAAAATTAAACATCACCGTCTCCTGGATATATTCACATGCCAGAAAAAAAGGAGACAATTCGATCCCTCATCTTAAAATCGGAAAATATATCAGATTCTCCGAAAGTGATGTCAGGCTGTGGCTGCATGGAAAGCAAAAAAATACAATGGCGTGCAAATAGGCATTCACATGCAAAACAACAATGATGTTAAAAAATACTTCTCCAATTTATCACCGTTGCTTTTGGACGAACCACCGTTAATCGTTCTGCCGTCTTTAGCAATTCGGGTAGGCCTGGAACAGGCAATTGTCTTGCAGCAGATTCATTATTTCCTGGGATTAAATTACCATGCCGGGCGCAATATTCGCGATGACCGGGTCTGGACATATAACTCATACGAAAAATGGCAACAGATATTCCCTTTCTTTTCCAAAAAGACAGTCCAACGCATTTTTGTAAATCTGGAGAAGGATGAGATTTTAATATCTGAAAATTATAACAACTCTGCCCTGAATCGTATAAAGTGGTACACGATTAACTATGAAAAGCTGCAAGCTCTCGATTTTCCCAAATCGAAAAATGCAAGAGGTCAATTTGACCTCATGCAAGAGGCCAAGTTGACCTCTTCTTCTATTACAGAGAATACACCAGAGACTACAACAATAAACAGTAGTTGTGGTGATTTGTATTTTCCAAAATCAGAAAACAAAGAAGAAGCCGATAAAATTGCTGGACGGGTAATTAAATATTACAACGGCAGCGGGGTTACCATAAAAAATTCCAATGGCCTGAAACACCATCTTGCCAAAAAAGCTCTCCAAGGGGAATTGGAAATTCCTGATGGTTTTATTGTTGCCGAATCATTGAAGAAGGAAGCTACTTGCTCAAGTTGCGGAAAACCGTTTCCAGAGGAAAACATGATGCGTAAAAACAACAGTTTGATTTGCGTCAAATGCTGTTACCAGGACTAATTTAAGGAGAAAATCATGGCCGGGGCAAAAAACATTACATCCAAAGGCGCTCAAAAATATTATTACGAACGCGATCCCATCCTTAATTCCGATGGGCAGCAGCAAAATACCTCCTGGCATGGTTACCTCTGCGAATCTTTTGGCCTGAAGGAGGGAGACAAAATCCTCTCCAATGATTTTCAGCTTTTTTGCGAAGGTAAAAGTTTAGATGACAACCAGATAATAAAAACCACCTATGCCGATCAGGAAACGAATCGGACTGAGCACAGGGCAGGTCTTGATCTCGTCTTGTCCGATCCGAAGAGCGTTAGCCATGCAAGGCTTGTACTCGATGATCGCAGGATTGATGATGTACGGAATAAAGCCTATGAAGCTTTTATAAACGAATTACAGGATCGGATATATTACAGAGAAACAACTGAAGGCATTACAAAATCAGTTAAAGCAATCAGCGGCGGATTAATTGCCCGATTCCAGCACTCCACCAGCCGGGAGAATGATCCGCAATCGCATGACCATAATATTATCCTGAACATTGTGGAACGAAATGACGGCAGTGGTTATCGTGCACTGGATAATTCCAGGATAATAGCCAATCAACGTTACCTTGACGCCATCTATAAAAGCGAAGAAGCTTATGGTTTGAAGCAACTCGGCTATGGCATTGTTAACCACGGAAACGGTAAATTTGAGATTGAAGGCTATCCCCAGGAAGTATTGGACCAATTTTCCAAACGGCATCAGCATATCAAAGAAACAGAACAAGCGCTGAAAGATGCAGGTACGCTGCCCTATGCCAATGATCATCAAATAAATAACATCGCCACATTAGAAAGCCGACCGGCAAAAAATACTTCCATTACTAAAGAAGAATTAAAAGATTCCTGGCTCAGCCAGCACGGCGAGATTGGCATACCGCCGGAAACCATCAAACAAAATATTGCAAGAACCGGCCATGATATTTTATCTACAAACAAATTATCAGCGGTAGATTGTGTCTCCATGGCTGTTGCTGATCTCACAGCGAGGGAAAGCTGTTTTACGCGAACAGATGCCCTGCGGGAAGGCCTTTATCTCGGCATGGGCGCATTGCGGGATAAAGATGTAAAGCAGGCCTTTAACGAGCTTATTAAAGCCGGGACGATTCAAAGTCTCGATTTCGGCAAGCAGATTTATAGTTCCAAAGAGATGATTGCCATAGAGAACAATATTCAGGATATTTTCCAGACATCAGACCGGATATTTAAAGAAGTGCTGTCCATGCCGGAAGCGGAAAAATATCTGGAGCGTTATGAGCGAAAAAATAAAATTAATCTCACTGCCGGCCAAAAAGATTATTTTTATGCCTCTATTTGCGGCAACGGCAATCTTATTGTTCAGGGTGATGCCGGAACAGGCAAGACAACGGCAATCAAGGCTATAAATGAAGCATGCAAGGAAAAAGACATAACCGTTATCGGAATAGCCAAAACAGGAAAAGCGACTGCCAAACTTGCAGAGTCTGTTGATTCAGCGATGACCATAGATAAATTTTTGCTTCAGTATGGTGACAAATCAACAAATCCCCATGCCAAACGGATGAAACTAATTGTTGATGAAAGTTCGATGACCGGGAGCCGGGAGACGCTAAAGATTCTGAAGATAGCACAAAGAGATGGCCTGCAAATCGATTTGGTCGGAGATCGTTTCCAGTTGATGAGTCTTTCCGCAGGAAAACCTTTTAATGAACTTCAGGACAGAAGTGGGGTAAAAATCGTCCGCTTAGGTGAAAATATCCGGGCAAAAACAGCTTACGCCAGGGAGATATTTAAGCATGCTGCCAGTCAGGATATATCCAAAGCAGTTGAAATAATCGAACAGGCCGGAAAGCTCCACGAAATAAAAGATCGGGCAGAAAGACTCGAAGCAATAAAAAACAATGCCTGCACCAAAGATAATACGATTATTCTGACCAGCATTAATGTCGACCGCAATGAATTGAATGAAATGATTCATCAGGAAAAAGTCGCCCAGGGCATTTTAAAAAATGAACAAACGATTACAGTCCGGGAACCAATCAATGTAACCGATTCCAATAAGCGCTTTGCGTACAATTACAAAGTGAATGATTATATTTTTGCATCGAAACCTTTGCCGCAAATGAATTCCGGCGCCGAAGCAAAAATAGTCCAGATTGATTCGTCCAAGAACATTATTTATGGCCAGATCGAAAATAAAAATAAACAAGATCAATCCCCTGATCAGCCGGGAAAGATTATTTCCATCGACACAAAATTATATGGCGACCGGCTTTCCGTTTATCAGGAAAAAGCGGTAGCATTTGCCGAAGGTGAACAAATTATTTTGAACAAAAGAGATAAAGTTTTAAGTGGCGACGGCAAAAGTTTTACCGAAGTAAAAAACGGCTATGCCGGTACAATAAATTCAATCGAGCATGATGGCAAAATTAATGCAACTCTGGAAGGCGATAAAAAAGTAATTATCGATCCGCAAAACAATAAATATTTTGATCGCGGCTGGGCCGTCACTGTTTATAAAAGCCAGGGCGAAAGTCGTCACCATGTTATCATTAACGGATCAGGCGAACGGACAAATCGGAATGAATTTTATGTGGCCGGTTCACGTTCAATAACCGATCTGCATCTTTATGTTGATGATAAAAATCAATACATAGAAAGATCAAAAATTGAACAGGAAAAAAGCTCAACTTTCGATCACCATGACAAAAATATAACGCTCAATAATTATGGCAGAATTGACATAACGGATCTCATTTTTGATCGTTCATCATCTAAAGCTGATCGCGAAGCTGATTGGAAAATAAATCAAAAAAACGAATTGATTATCGAGACGAAAGATCAAGCTGCGGAGAGATTGCCAGCGCCGTCTGCGTCAATGGAAATGGAGATTTAGGGGATGAGGATTCAATGTACAGGAGGACGCGTGTTTTTAGGACACGTTACGCAAACGTCGGTTGCTGAATGTAAACGAATTAAGAACCGGCAAATCATAAGATGTTGAAATAATTATATGTTTATTTGGCGCATACGTTTTAAAGAACCACAACGAAATAATGTCTAACCATTTGTATTTATTATGTTTACATATTTTAAACTGAGAGGCGCGGATATATGGAGATAGTTCATATCAAATTAGGGAATCAATTGAGCACGAAAATTAACGAAATGGCCGCCAAAGAAAATACAACGGCGGCAGAGATTGGCAAAAATATTTTGACTCAATATCTATTCGACGACAATTATAAAATTCCGCCTATGATCGATGTTATTTCCGAGCAAATTGAAAATTTGAATCTGCTGGTTCAAGAACAATCTTCAAAAAATGGATCTCAAAAAATAGATGAGAAATTATTCGATAAGATTGCGCTCATTGAATCAAATTTTTCCGCACTGGCGGCAGCGATGGATTCAATTAATCAAACAAGAATAAATGATGACATTGATCTTAAAAAAGTAAGTAAAAATATTTTCAGTATGGAAAATAAATTAAATTTTGTTCAGGAGAATTTATCACGCCAAAGCGAAATTATCTGGAAAAACTTTATTGAAAGTCCCGGAGCACATTTTTATAATATGTTTGTAATATTGTCAGCAGTCGCTTTTTTTCTTCCCTTCATATCTACTTTTGCTAAACCGGTAAATGGTTTTGTTGAAGCAATTTATATGTTCGCCTGGTTTTTTCTCTGGTCAATTCCATTTATCATACCAGTCTACTTTTTATTACTGCACAGGCTGACAGTTTGTTTAAAGGCTAAAAATAATTAATTTGGATGGCGAAAAATGATTGCACAGTTAGACCTCAAAGATATTCAGGCTACCGGGAATAATGTGATCGAAATTATACTTTTTTAGATGTTGAGACATGCAAAAATTTAAGAACTTTTACAAAAAGGGACTCCATGAAAAATGAAATCAGAGTTATAAAAGAGATCACGCCAAGAATGTTGTCGGTTGATGAGACTGCGAAATATATCGGGCTTGCAGTTAAAACGATTCGCAATAGAATCGGACCGAAAGCAACAAAGCCTTTTCCAATCAAGCCTAAGCGTATTGGCAGCAGGGTCCTTTTTGATATAAAAGATTTAGATGCCTATCTTGATAAGTTGCAAACGACATAACATATAAACAATTGTGATGTGCTGCGAACAATACTCTTGACAAAATATGGACATAGTAAACATGGGGCATGATGAATTGAGACCAAGAATAAAACGAGTGAGAATGAGAAAAGAAAGAAGGGCAGGACTCCATTTTATAAAAAGGGTTTCTTGCCGCGGTGGAGCAAATTTAATGATTTCTTACCGTGATTTATAACTTAACTTTTGGGAAACGAAGAAATCAAAATCATGAATGAGCGACCGGCAACATATCGCGATTTCTGACGGATGAGATTATGGCGAATAGCCTGGACAGTGAAATAATTTTAGATGGGTAAAGAAGACAGCAAGGTTATGTCAGTGAATCAGATATTCGATAAAAGCTATTGGGACATTTTAGATTTGTCCCATTATCTCAATGTAAAAGTGAAGACGCTCTATGCGATGATCTACGACATCCCTCATTACCGGGTTGGCAAACTGATACGCTTCAAAAAAGAAGAAATAGAAGCATGGATGGAAAACAAGAAGGCAAAGGATGATTTTAAAACACAGACAAGGAAGAAAAGAGAGGTGTCAGAATTAGCGAATAGCCATATTAACAGGCTAATTAGGAAAACCATTGACCAGACCAAGCAGGAAGATTATAATCTTGATCACGGGAAATCAGACCGAATCGAGGGCCTCAGAAAGGAGGTCAACAATGGCTCTATATAAAAGAGATTCGGTTTGGTGGATGAGTTTTACACACAATGGTAAACAGTTTAGGCGCTCAACAGAAACGGAAGATAAGAAGTTGGCGCAACGGATCTTTGACAAATTGAAAGGTGAAGTAGCGGAAGGTAAATGGTTTGAAAAGTTGCCCGGTGATGATTATACGTTTGCGGAGTTGATGAACAAATATCTTGAAGAATATTCCGCAGTGAATAAAGCAACTACAACTCATCTTAGAGACAAAGGTATTGCTAAACATCTTCGGAAATATTTCGGAAATACTATTCTGACCAACATAACACCAAGGCAGATCAGCGAATACAAAGTCAAACGTAGAAAAGATGGAGTATCACCACGTACAATTAATTATGAACTGACCATAATCAGTCACGCATTTAACGTAGCGATGCGTGAATGGGGATGGGTAGAAAATAATCCTGTCAGTATGGTCAAAAAGGAACGGGTAAAAAACACCATCGAACGCTGGTTAACTTTGGATGAGGAAAAGAAACTTCTTTTTGCTTCTCCCAAGTGGCTTCAGGAAATTATCGTTTTTGCAATTAACACCGGGTTACGAGAAAGCGAAATTCTTGACATGAAATGGTCACAGGTAGATCTTGCAAGACGAACTATTATTATTCTTGAGCAGAAGAACCGAAGTGTGGATACCTTGCCACTTAATGAAACGGCGTTAAATGTATTGCTGGAGAAAAATCAATTCAGGGTTAATACCACCGATTTAGTTTTTCCAAATCAGGAGAATAAAAGAATCGGCACCAGTCATTTAATAAAGACGTTTCATAAAGCTATCAGGAAATCCGGTATTGCCAAGCTCCGATTTCACGATTTACGACATACCTTTGCTTCCAGATTGGTTCAGAGTGGCGCTGATCTATTTTCTGTCCAGAAGCTCGGACGGTGGAAAAATACATCTATGGTGATGAGATACGCTCACCATCAACCGGAGAGTTTACGCCCTGCTATTGAGCTGATGGATAAAACTGGAGATAAAATTATCACAATTTTATCACAATTGCCCAAAAACCAGTCAAAAAAGCCTTTCTTAAAAGTTGTAAGTAGTTGAATTTCCTTGGTGCCCCTGGCGCGAGTCGAACGCGCGGCACACGGATTAGGAATCCGTTGCTCTATCCTTCTGAGCTACAGGGGCAGCCATTTTTATAGAAGTTGCCGCGATTTAACATTCTTTTATACAGTCTGTCAATCATTAGAAAAAATTGCCGCGGCCTTCCCGAGAAAGTTATTTGATTATTTATCATCCTTCGTATGCAAAAGAAATTTCAAATGATTTATTTTACCATTAAAATACTTTAAAATAAGAATATTACTATACAACTGTATTGAAATTTGATAATTTTATTTGACATTCGAAATGACACGCAAAGTCGAGTTTTACTCTCTTTCAGTAATCTTCATTTTTAGGCTCCATAACAAAAGAGATGGAGGTTAATATGACTGTAATAATAAAGTTGACAACATTTAGTTTAAAACGGCAACAGGAGATTGACGCATGCAAAGATTCATCAGCATTTCCATCATTATAGTGATATTGTTTGTGTCGAGCAGTAGCGCTCTTGCTCAAGACAATCTCCAGTCTGCAAACCTTGGTAATTATCATCTGGAAAATGGCCAGATCATTCGGAACTGTCGCCTCGCCTATCGCACATTTGGCGTTTTGAATTCCGACAAATCCAACACAATACTGTTTCCCACCTGGCTTTTAGGAACAACTCAGGACTTGATTGATCTGGGATTTATCGGACCGGGGAAAATGGCCGATAGTTCAAAATACTTTATTGTAGCTGTCGATGCTTTCGGCAACGGAGTATCCTCTTCACCTTCTAACAGCAGACATCAGCATAATCAGGCCTTTCCGCGATTTTCCATTAGGGACATGGTGAACGCGCAGCATTTCCTTCTCGCTCGATATTTGCATCTGCCCCGTCTTCATGGTGTCATCGGCATTTCCATGGGGGGAATGATGGCCTATCAGTGGATGGTTTCCTATCCCGACTTTCTGGATAAAGTTGTTGCTATTGTTGGATCGCCGCGATTGACCTCGTATGATCTTCTTCTGTGGCAGGCGGAACTAAGTGCAATCGATACCGGCGGGAGAAAAACAAAGGAAGAAAATACCGCCATGAAAACAGTGGCGGCCATCCATAATCTGCATATGAGAACACCTCGTTACATTACGACCAATACGACGCCTGAAGATTTTCCGCAATTTCTGGCTGCAACGGAAAAGAGCGTCATGAAGTACAATGCATATGATTGGGCACGGCAAGTGAAAGCCATCATGGATCATGATATCTACAGGTCCTTCGGAGAGGCAACAGAACCTGTCGCAAAAATCATAAAGGCCAAAGCACTTATCATCTGGGCGCAACAGGATCTTGCGGTCAATTCCGAACCAGCCCAGGCGCTTGCTAGATATCTGCATGCCGAGACCTTTGAACTGCCCGGCGATTGCGGTCATTTGTCTTTTATTTGTGAAAGTGAGGCATTGCGCGACAAGGTCAATCGTTTCATGGAGTAACGGACAGATAAATTTAATTGCATAAATACAGATTGTGGATTTTTGTCTTCATTCCTTGGGCTGTTCAATTGCATCCTTAACTATCTGCCTTCTGCGGAAGGCTTCCGCCTCGCTTTCGAACATCTGGTCCTGCAGTTCACGTATCTTTTGTGCCTTTTCGTCGGCATTGAGATTATTGTTGTTTTTGATATCGTTCTCTTGGGCATAGTAGTCTTCCTCGTTTTTCCTCTCTTCGGCAGCAGCCCTGTCAACATCGTCGAGCCTTTTCATCTGCTCCGGCGTGAAAATCTCTTCCCGGAACTGCCTGGTCTTCGCCTGCCTTTCTTCATCCGACGTCATCTCAGCCATGTCTTTTTGGTATATCTTTAACTTCTCTTGGTAGCGGTCCAGCGGTTCGGTGTCATTATACGTTGAGCGGTGCGGTTTGCAGCGCAACACAGCAGATGAGCGTTTTTCAACAGCCCGATTTCCCCTTTTAACTTTTCTTGACCAGCAGCAATCCTTTGAGATAGCGGCCTTCAGGATGTCCCAGCAAAACAGGGTGGTCCGGCCCTGCTTCTAATTTGGCTATAAGCTGCAAATCAGCGCCGGCATCACGCGCCGCGCTGAGAACAATTTTTAAAAAAAAATCTTCGTCAATAAAATTGGAGCAGGAAAAAGTAGCTAGAATGCCGCCCGCTGTAAGATGTTTGACTGCCTGTAAATTAATTTCTTTGTAGCCACGTGTGGCTTTAGCGACATCTCTTTTATTTTTGGCAAATGCCGGAGGATCAAGAATAATCATACTGTAGTTTTCCTGCATATTGCGCAAATAAGTAAAAACATCAGCTTCGATTACCGGATGGTTTTCAGTGGAAAACCAGTTAAGATGTAAATTCTTTCTGGCAGTCATACAGGCAGGTTTGGATATATCCAAAGAAATGACCCGCTTTGCTCCGCCTTCAGCGCAATAAACAGAAAAAGCCGCCGTGTAAGAAAAGCAATTCAGTACCTGGGCATCGCGACTAAACGCGCCTATCTTTTCCCTGTTTATCCGTTGGTCAAGGAAAAATCCTGTCTTCTGGCCAGAGACAACATCAACTTCAAATTTAAGACCATTTTCCATTATCTCCACAACGCCGCTTTTACATTCTCCAAGCACAATACCATTTCTATTTTCCAGCCCCTCTAACGTGCGTGACCGGCTCTCGCTTAGTTCATAAATCATTGTAGGTTTCAATTGGGGAATAAGAGCATTTAGAATGTGATTTTTTTGCTTTTCTATTCCGGCGGTAGCGATGGAAATAACCAGCGTTTCATTATAGACATCAACAATCAGTCCGGGGAATCCATCACCTTCAGCATTAATCAGACGATAAGCGTTTGTCTGCCCGCCAATAATCTTTTGCCGTAATTTATATGCGGCATGTAGACGGGCTTGCCAAAAATATTGAGAAATATTTTCTTCACATTTTCTTGTTAAAATACGAAAAGCTATATCTGTTAAGGGGTTATAAAATCCCAAGGCCAGTTGATTACCTGCTGAATCTTTGGCCAAGACAATATCTCCGGCGCCGGGATTTCCCTTAATCGCAGCAATTGCGCCGGAAAATATCCATGGATGGCCGTGTAGCAGAACCGATTCCCGCCCCTTTTTAAGAGTTATTTCCGGATATATTATCGTTGACATAGGATGTTAAAATATCTTTTCCAGCTTGAAATTGCAAGACACTTTATACTATAAGCATTTACCATGCGCGTTGGAATTTCAAAAAGATAGAGGAGTCAAAAAATGTATGCGGTAATAATGGCCGGTGGACGGGGCACAAGATTCTGGCCCCGCAGTAGAGAAAAAAAGCCTAAACATTTATTGGATATAATCAGCGAAAAAACTATCATTCAGGAAACTGTTGACAGGATCAAGCCTCTGATTAGTCCCAATAATATTTTGGTGGTGACGGGGCAGAAACACGCCCGCTCTTTAATTAAGCAGCTCCCAGAAATTCCATCCCGAAACATTATTATTGAACCGGAAGGGAAAAACACTACTGCCTGCATCGGACTTGCTGCCTTGTATATCCGAAAAATAGTTCCCGACGATATTATGGTCGTCTTGCCTTCCGATCACGCCATTGCGGATTCGCACAAGTTTATCGATATCCTTGACGCGGCAGCAAAAGTTGCTGCGCAGGAAGATGGCTTGGTGACAATCGGCATAAAACCGTCCAGCGTTCAAACCGGTTTTGGCTACATTGAGCAGGCAGATTCTTTCCAGCATATGGCCGATGAAAAATTTTTTCGCGTAAAATCTGTCCGCGAAAAACCTGATTTTCAGCAAGCGCAACAATTTGTTCAAAGCGGCAATTTTTATTGGAACAGCGGTATGTTTGTCTGGAAGGCCTCGACCATATTAAAAGAAATTTTCCGCTGGCTGCCGGATTTATATGCGGGACTGATGAAAATTAATGAAGCTCTCGGCACGCCCGATGAAGCGTCAATCGTGCCTCGTGTTTACAAAAAGTTGGCATCCATTTCTATTGATTACGGCGTTATGGAGAAAGCAGATAACGTTTTCATGCTCCGGGGAGATTTCGGCTGGAGCGATGTCGGAAGCTGGGATGCCCTTTGGGAAATATCGGACAAAGACGATAAAGGCAATGTCCTTACCGGTGGCAGTAATGTGATTATTGAAGGCACTGAAGGCTCTTTGGTTCATAGTCCGAAAAAGCTTGTAGCTCTTGTTGGAGTAAAGGATTTGATAATAGTCGAAACAAAAGACGCTTTGCTTATTTGTAAAAAAGGTTGCTCCCAGGATGTAAAAAAAGTAGTCGAGGCTCTGGAAAAAAAACAGTTAAAGAAATATTTATGATTGGACTGGCATTATTTCAAATATACCGGCTCGCCATTAACAATAAAATTCCCTTTCTTCAGTTCATTAACAATAATTTTCAGAGTGGTTTTCTCATCATCAAATGTAATAATCAACAGATTATTTTCCTTATTTTCGTGTTTTGTCACGCCATCAATTTTTTTCAGGATAGAACCTATCCTGGCCTTGGAGTTTCAAGCAGAACAGCCGGGCACAGTTAACTGCACAATCTTTTCTTTAGCCAAAGCTACGCTTCCAAAAGCCGCCAACAAAATGAGAGTTAAAAAAAAGCTTAATATTTTTTTCATTTTTCACCTCTCTTGATCTTTATGGCTATATTATAGCCTTAATTCATTTTAATATTCAACCATAATTTGCAATTGACAGGTTTTCTTTTATTTGTGATACAGTTGCCACACTGTCTGCAAGAAAAAAGGTTTTCATGACGATTTCATTATCAGCCTCTCTTATTTTAGCGTCTGCATCCCCGCGACGACAGGAATTACTGCGGTCAATGGGATTACAGTTCAAGATAATCCCCGCTCACGTCAATGAAAATTACCTTGCCGGAGAAAGTCCGCGTCAACATGTTAAAAGGCTTTCTTTTGAAAAGGCGATAATTATTGCCAGAAAATATCCCGAGGCGTGGGTGCTTGGCGCCGATACAATTGTAGTTATTGATGGCCTCATTTTGGGAAAGCCAAAAAACAAAACCCAGGCGCGGGAGATGCTCCAAAAACTCAGCGGAAATGAACATAAAGTTTTTACAGGTTTTACTATTGCCCAAGCGGCTGCTGAAGTTTACCAGACTAAAGTCATTCAGTCTGCCGTGCGTTTTAAAACTATTAGTCCCAAGGAAATGGATGGGTATGTTTCTTGTGATGAACCATACGACAAGGCCGGTGGATACGCTGTGCAGGGGAAAGGAGCCTGTTTCATCCAATCAATTCGCGGTTCTTATACAAACGTAATCGGGCTGCCGCTTTGCGAGGTCCTGGTAGCGTTAGAAAAACTTGAAGCGATCAATTTTAGGTAAATTTTATGAAAACAGATATTGCCGCTAATATAAATATAGTTAAAAAAAGGATAGCTGCCGCTGCCACAAGATGTAACCGCGCTCCTGATTCCATTAAACTGTTGGCGGTCACTAAAACCATTTCTCCCTCGGCTATCGTTGAAGCAATTGACGCGGGCATTACCATGTTTGGCGAAAATTATGTACAGGAAGCAAAAGAAAAAGTTGCCATCATAGGACCGCGTGCTCAGTGGCATATGATTGGACATCTCCAAACCAACAAAGCGAAATATGCCGTCAATCTCTTCAACTATATTCATTCCGTTGATCGCATGGATCTGGCGTGGGAACTGGACAAAAAGGCAAATCTAACCGGCCATAAGATGAATATCCTGATAGAAGTAAATGTGAGCGGTGAAAAAACAAAAAACGGAATACCGGTGGCCACAGCTATTTCCTTAGTTCAGGACATCTCCAAACTGGAAAATCTTTCCGTGCGGGGACTAATGACGATGGCGCCATATTCCGCAAATCCCGAAAATTCCCGTTCATATTTTGCCGGACTTAGAAATCTCCGCGACGATATTATCCGTGCGGGAATTACCGGAATTATGATGGACGAACTTTCCATGGGGATGACGGATGACTTCGAAATCGCTATCGAAGAAGGAGCAACGATTGTCCGCATCGGCAGGGCAATTTTTGGGGAACGTAAATCACGGGGATGAGCCCCAAAGTAAACTGCGGAACCTGCTTCCAAAGCTTGATTTGAGGTTCATACCCGTGATTCAATGGAGTTTATTTTTACCGGCATTTTTATAAATTTTTAAACAGGCATTTACGACGGCAGGGTCAAATGTTATTCCACTGAATTTGATTATTTCCTCGATAGCCGCGTCAACACCGAGCGCCGGTCGGTAAGGCCTATAGGAAGCCATGGCATCCAAAACATCTGCGGCGCCGATAATGCGCGCTTCTATTGCGATATTATCTCCCTTTAAACCCCGTGGATAACCCGAACCGTCCATCCTTTCATGATGCTGGAAAATAATTTCCGCTACCGGATATGGAAATTCAATATTTAAAAGAAGATCATTGGCAACTTTACAATGCGTCTTGATCATCTCCCTTTCCAGATCACTCAAGCGTCCCGGTTTGGTCAATATTTCTGACGGTACGGATATTTTCCCGATATCATGAAGAGTGGCGGCAATATGAATAGCCTCAATTTGCTCTTCAGTCAATTTCATCTCTTTTGCAATTTTGCAGGCAATTTCAGCGACCTGATCCTCATGTCCTGAGGTGTACGGATCTCTTGTTTCTATTATCTTAGACAACGTCTTGACTATGCTATCTAAAATTATTTGCGATTTTTTGTAACTCTCTTTGAGTTTTTCAGTTTGAGCTAACAGATCATCAGTTTTGTCTTTGGTTTTTTTTTCGAGAGTTTTGGTTAGTTTCAACAACTCTTCATTTTTTTGCTTTATCAATTCGATCAGTCGTCTGTTTTCCTGCAATATTTCCACTTTCGAAAACGATTGTTTGATGTGCAGCAGCAGTTCTTCTTCATGCCATGGTTTTGTAAAATAAAGATGAACGCCCCCTTTATTGATGGCGTCAATTACTGCTTCGGTATCGGTATACCCGGTCATAAGTATACGGATGGCGTCCGGAAAAATATTTCTGGCCTGAACAAAAAACTGCACACCGCTCATCATAGGCATTTTTTGATCGGAAATAATAAGAGAATAAGGTCTTTGAGCTGTATGGAGTTTGTTAAGCCCTTCCAACCCATTGCTTGCTGTATGAACCTCGTAATCTCCATCTGCTAAAATGCGTTTGAAAGCATCGAGGATAGAATTTTCATCATCGACAATTAATATTGAATGTCTATATTTTGAAGTTTTCGGCAGTTCTAAATCTTTTGGATCATCAATTTTCATAAGCGAGTAAAATAATAAACTGTTCGTCTGATCATGTCAAGATATTATTCGTACGTGGTAATAATTATGCAAATGGGTCCTTATTATTTAAGCGATGGTAGTCTGAAAAAAAATGATTTGCCTCTTAGAAAGCAAAATGGAAAATATAAAAAAATGATAAGCTATGTTTTATGCGGAAATAATTTTCCGCAGAAATTGACCTGTCGCCGATTTTTCTTCCCCAGCCACTTTTTCGACGGTGCCTGAAGCAATAATTTCACCGCCGCCAGAACCACCTTCCGGTCCCAGGTCAATAACGTAATCCGCGCACTTGATTACATCCAGATTATGCTCGATCACGACCATGGTATTGCCCATATCCACAAGGCGCATTAAAACATCCAGCAATTTTTGAATATCCGCAAAATGTAATCCAATGGTAGGTTCATCCAGAATATAAAGAGTATTGCTGTTAATTTTCTTGCCTAGTTCCCGCGCAAGTTTTATCCTCTGCGCTTCTCCGCCGGAAAGAGTGGTCGCCGACTGTCCCAGATGAATATAGCCTAAACCAACATCGTAGAGCATTTGCAGATGCGATTTAATCGATGGAATATTGGAAAAAAACAGCAGAGCCTGATTGACTGTCATATCTAAAATATCGGCAATATTCTTATCCTTGTATTTGATATCGAGAGTATCCTGATTAAATCTTTTGCCGTGGCAAACATCGCAAGTCACATAAACATCCGGCAGAAAATGCATTTCAATCTTAATCAAACCGTTGCCTTCACAAGATTCGCAACGTCCGCCTTTAACGTTAAAGCTGAACCGGCCGGGTTTATAGCCGCGCACCCGCGCTTCGGGCAGATTGGCAAACAGATCGCGGATAAAAGAAAAAATTCCTGTATAAGTTACCGGATTAGACCGCGGCGTACGGCCGATAGGCTGCTGATTAATCATGATGACCCGTTCAATATCTCCTAAATCTACAACCCTTTTAATTTTTCCCATTGACCCGAGATGCTGGTTTAAACGGCGCGCCAGCACTTTATAAAGAGTTTCAATAATCATTGTGCTTTTGCCGGAGCCGGACACGCCGGTTACCGCCGTAAATACGCCTACCGGTATTTTAATATCAATATTTTTGAGATTGTTCTCGCTGGCCCCCTCTAAAACAATATATCTGCCGGTAAGCGAACGCCTTTTTAAAGGCAGAGCTATGGATTCTTTCCCCGATAAATATCTGCCGGTGAGCGATTCATTGCTTTGCAAAATTTCCGCGGGAGTTCCTTGAAAAACTATTTCTCCTCCCTGTGTTCCGGCGCCCGGACCCATATCCACAATATGATCGCATGTAAGAATCATATCGGCGTCATGTTCCACAACCAGCACCGTGTTGCCCATATCTCGCAGTTTTTTTAAAGTATCGATCAATCGCAAATTATCTTTTTGGTGCAGTCCGACAGTAGGCTCATCCAGCACATACAAAACGCCCATTAACCCGGACCCGATTTGTGTGGCCAGCCGGATGCGTTGACTTTCTCCTCCCGATAAAGATAAGGTAGATCTCTCGAGGCTTAAATAATCCATGCCGACATTAAGCAAAAATTGCAGGCGGTTTTTAATTTCTTTTATAATTCTTTCGGTAATGTTTTTTTCCTGCGGAGACAATATCAGTTGTTCGAAAAAAATATAGCATTCGCGGATGGACATCCGGCAAAGTTCATAAATATTTTTTCCATTCACGGTAACGGCAAGAACTTCTTCTTTTAAACGCGCGCCATGACAAGTGTCACAGGCGCTCGAATCAATGTAATGCATCAAATCATTGCGCACGGCTACAGAAGCAGTTTCTCTCCAACGGCGTTCCAATTGTTTGACTGCCCCTTCAAAAGGCCGATGCGTGAAGTATCTTTTATTCTGACGATCATGATAAAATTTGATACTCTCTTTACCTGATCCGTAAAGAAGAACTTTTTGAATTCTTTCCGGCAATTTATTGAACGGCGTATTAATATTGAACCCGTAATGAGTGCTCAATGCATCCAGAACATTATGGTAATAAAGAGAATTTCTACCTGCCCACGGAGCGATCGCCCCTTCCCTCAAGGATAAACCGGCATCCGGCACAACCAGATATTCTGTAAAATGCATACACGAGCCCAGACCATTACAAGCAGGACAGGCGCCATAGGGACTATTAAAGGAAAACATACGGGGGGTAAGCGCAGGAAGACTTATTCCGCAATCGGGACAGGCATATTTTTCGCTGAAAAGCATTTCTTTGTTATTAACCGGAACTACGCGCACGAGTCCTTCCGCACGGCTGGCCGCAATCTCGAGAGAATCACGCAATCTTTTTCTCACGCCTTCTTTTAATACCAGACGGTCAACAACAAGATCAATATCGTGGCGTTTATTTTTTTCCAGAATAATTTCTTCCGCAAGATCCCTGATTTCACCATCTATCCGGGCGCGCGCAAATCCTTCCTTCTGGAGTTTTTTTAATTCTTTCTGGAATTCACCTTTTTTCCCGCGCACCAGCGGCGCCATAATGCTGAAGGATGTGTTCGCCGGAAGCGAAAGAACACTTTCCAAGATGCTGTCGATTGTTTGCGATTTAATTTCGCGTCCGCAGCGGTAACAATGACAAACGCCTATTCCGGCGTAAAGCAAACGAAAATAATCATAAATTTCAGTGACCGTTCCTACTGTCGAACGCGGATTATGGCTGGCTGTTCGCTGCTCAATAGCTATGGCGGGTGATAAACCTTCAATTGATTCTACAACCGGTTTATCCATTTGCCCGATAAACTGACGCGCGTAAGTGGAAAGTGATTCCACATATCGCCTTTGACCCTCGGCGTAGATTGTATCGAAAGCGAGTGATGATTTGCCGGAACCACTTACACCGGTAATAACGACAAACTCGTCGCGAGGTATATCCAAGCTTATATTTTTTAAATTATGCTGGGAGGCACCTTTGATTCTTATTGCACTCATATCCTTATTTCATTCTTTATCCAATTTTACTTCAATGTGTGACTTAGCCCGAACAGAGGCAATCCATTCATCAAATTTTTTATCCAATTTCTCATCTTCGATTTTTGTTTTTATCTCTTCCCGCACCGCGGCAAGCGGCTTCAATCCGGCGCCCTTTTTATCCACCACCTGAATTATGTGAAATCCTACATCGGATTCAATCACTTCGCTTACCTTCCCTAAGGGAAGGCTAAATGCCACGGCTTCAACTTCAGGAATAATGGTCCCTCTGCCTACAAAACCTACATCACCGCCCTGTGCCGCCGCCGGTCCCTGAGAATAGTTTAAAGCCAGTAAATCAAAAGATTCTCCATCTATAATACGTTTGTGGAGTTGCAGGGCTTCAGTTTTCATTTTTTCTTTTATAGTTCTATCCGCATTGGGAGGCAGCAATAATAAAATCTGTTTAATCCTGACGGTTTCTTTACCTTCGTAATCCTGACGGTTTTTGTTGTAATACTCTCCTATTTCCTCATCACTGACAAGAATCTTGGATTTAACTTCCCGTCGTAATATCCGCGCGCGCATCATCTGCCCCCTTATCTCTTTTTTAGCAAAGTCAAGGGATTTACCTTCTTGGGCAAGATTTTTCAAAAATTCCTGCATACTTATTTTTTGTTTAGCCAACATTTCTTGCAACACTTCCATAATTTCTTCATCTTTGACGATAATGTCTGCGCCGGATTTTTTTGCCTCTTGTTCAATCAGCATGTTATCAATGAGCCGCTGCAAGAAAGCCTCTTTTGTCTGTTTAATGAGCGCCTCTTTATTCGCTCCTTTATAAGTATTCTCGATGTTTTTTCGGTAAGGCTCAAACGCCGCATTAAATTCGTAGAGTGTTATTATCTCGTCATTTACTACAGCAATAATTTTATCTATAACTTCGGCACGAAGTGGCGAGCACAAAAGCATTACACCCAATAAAATCAAAACAATCCTTTTGTAAAAATTCACGGTGACTCCTCCCTTTTTCATTTTACTTATTTATTGTGACTTTCTTTACCGGTATGTTGGGTTCTTTTTTGATTACTGCTTTTACCTTTAATGCTTCCAGCCAGCTTACAAAAGCTGCCTCTTCTTTTTGCGACCGGATATCCGCAATAACCTTTTCCTTAATATCCGTAAAATTTCCAATTTTCGCCGGCTGAATTTCCATGACTTTAAAAATATGAAAACCATAAAAACTTTGCACGATAGGACTTATTTTATTGACCGGCAGGTTGAAAATAGCGTCATCTAAATGATCAGGCATTACCTGTCTGGTAATAAACCCCAAATCTCCGCCGCGGTTAGCTTCCGGGCCGATAGAAAACTTAGTGGCAACCGAGGCAAAATCTTCGCCGGCTTTTAATCGCGCCTCTATTTTTTTAGCCATTGCTAGATCCCGAACAACTATCTGTGCGACCCTTACGCGGGATTCTGTTTTATAATTATCGCGGTGCTCATTATAATAATTCTTGGCTTCATCCTCCGATACTTTAATGTTGGCATTGACATCAATTGCGATAAGTTTTTGCAAAACCATCTCTTTTTTTAAAGCCTCTTCCCATTGGTCATATTTTACATTTTCCTGTGCCAGCAAATTGGAAAAATCTTTTCCATAATCTTTTTTAATTTCTTTAATTTTATTTTCCAGTTCAGCCTCGCTTACGGATATATTTAGCTCTTTTGCACGCAAATCCATAATTTTTTCCGTAATCATACCATCCAGAACTTCTTCTTCGAAGCGTTTGATGTAATCCGGTTGATCCATAATATCTTTGGGCAACAAGGCCTTTTTTTGATTTAAACGAAGCTGATAATCTTCGAGATAAATTTTGGCGCCGTTAACCGTGGCAACGTAGGGGCGGGAGAAGATATTAATTTTATCGCAGGCAACAATAAAACAAAATATCAGTAAACACGGAAGACAGTAGCGAATAGATATTATCTCCTCTGATTTTTTGAATGAATGCGCTTTTGTATTTATCATAACGTTTCTTTATACCCTGCTTACTGCTATTGGGCAAGCATCTTTAATAACATACCGGCCTGGGTTAATATTCCCTTTTCGGGAAGAGCGGATGCGGGCACAAACAATTTATAATCCGGTGTAAAGCGTAATCCTTTAATTTTCTTGTGATAAAGCGCGATAATCTTTGCGGGATCAACAGGGGAAGAATCCCGGAAAAAAATATACAAATATTTACCGTCATAACCCATTTTTTTACCCTTCAACGGTTTAAGGCAATTTCTAACACTGATTACCTGAAGTAAATTTTCCACAAATGGAGGCAATGCCCCGTAACAATCCTGCAACTCGCTTTTAATCTGATTAATATCTTCATCATTTGTAGCCAGAGATATCCTTTTATATAACACCAGACGCTGATGAACATCCTGCACATACTCTTCAGGAATAAAAGCGGAAACTCCTAGTTGAATTTCAGGCAATAATTCTTCTTCGGTAATTTCCTCCCCCTTGATTTCCCGAACAGTTTTTTCCATTAATTCGGTATAAAGCTCATAACCTACTGCGGAAATATGCCCGGACTGGGAAATGCCCAGCAGGTTTCCTCCGCCGCGTATTTCCAGATCATTATAAGCAATCCTGAATCCGGAACCGGGTTCGGAAAATTCTTTGATTACCTGCAGCCTTTTCATCGCTTCGCGGGAAAGCACTGCTCCCCGGGGCAATAACAGATAAGCAAAAGCTTCTTGATTAGCCCGGCCCACGCGGCCGCGTATCTGATAGAGCTGCGCTAGTCCGAATTTTTCGGCGCGATTAATAATTATTGTATTGGCTGTGGGAATGTCTAACCCGGAACCGATAATTGTGGTGCAAACAAGAACGTCGCATTCCTGCCGGACAAATTTAGCCATCGCTTTTTCAATTTCCGCCGGTTTCATCTGGCCGTGGACAACTCCGACTCTTGCCTGCGGTACCAGGCGCTGCAACAGATGAGCAACAGAATAGATCGAGCGCACGCGGTCATGGACAAAAAATACCTGCCCCCGGCGAGCCAGCTCCTGTTCCACCGCTACTTTAATCGCATCCTCATCGAACTCCAGCACATAGGTTTTTATGGACACACGGTCTTCCGGCGGCGTATTGATGATGGACAAATCCCGAATGCCGACCAGCGATAGATGAAGAGTGCGCGGGATCGGCGTCGCCGAAAGCGTGAGTACATCAACAAGAGTGCGCATTTTTTTTAATTTCTCCTTGTGCGACACGCCGAAGCGCTGTTCCTCATCAATTATCACCAGTCCCAAATCTTTAAATTCAATGTCCTTCTGGAGCAGGCGATGAGTCCCCACGACAATATCCACTTTTTGACTTCTTAGTTCTTCCACAATTTTCTTTTGTTCGGCAACACTTTTAAAGCGATTCAACACTTCCACACGAACAGGAAAATCCCTGAATCTGCGGCAGAAAGTCCGATAATGCTGTTCCGCCAGAATAGTTGTGGGCACCAAAACAGCAACCTGTTTGCCGTCCATGACAGCGCGAAAAGTCGATCGAATTGCAATTTCTGTTTTGCCGAAACCGGCATCGCCGCAAATCAAACGGTCCATCGGTTTTGATTCATCCATGTCCAGATGAATATCTTCAATCGCCTTGGCTTGATCCGGTGTTTCTTCAAATTCAAAAGTGGAACAAAATTCCTCGTAAATCCGGTCCGGCGGAGAAAACGATTTTCTTTCCAGTGCTTCGCGGGCGGCATAAATGGAAACCAGCTCCTCGGCATATTCCCGCACTGATTTTTTAACTTTTTCTTTTACCGCTTCCCATGAAGCCCCGCCCATCCTGTCAATTTTGGGCACATAACCATCTGGGCCCAGATAGCGTTGAATTTTTTCCAAAGAATTAACGGGTATGTAGAGTTTATCACCGTCCAAATATTCAATAACCAGAAAATCGTTTTCGATTTTTCCCACGGTAATTTTTTTCAATCCACGATAAACGCCAATGCCGAAATCAGTATGAACGACGAAATCATCTTCTTTCAAATCGCCAAAGGACTTAAGAAAATAACCTTCCCGCACAGGTCGTGTGCGGCGGCGGAGCGCTTTTTTGACAAATATTTCCTCTTCGCTTAAAAAAACCAGCTTCATTGCTGGGATAATAAAACTGGTGGAAATTTTCCCTTCCCATAAAATAAGCTGCTGGTTTTCTTCCCACTGGCTGATACTTTCTATGATTGAATCCTGCGTCGACATAACCTGTGCTGATAAATCATAAGATAAAAGCAAATGCTTCATCCGATGCAGGGCTTCCGCATTCGGACAAAAGAAAAAAATCAGCATGCCTTCCGATAGCCAAGACTTAATCTTTTCCGCAGTCCACCGCAAATATGCGTCTTCCTTAATCTCGCCGGCTTGCGGCTCTCCCGTGCAAAGATATTGATCAGTTTTAAAAGCAACTGTAATTGCCGCATCATCTCTTTCCTGATCAAGGTTGAGGCCTTCCAGGGAAATCTGACAGAACCTGCCCATGCCGGTTGAGATATCGGCCGGATCGATATAAGCGTTTTCTTTTTCCAGATAAAATTTGCCGCTGTTTTTAGTTTTGAACAATAATTTGTCGATACTAAGTTCCGCGTTCTGAATGGCCCGATGTATGGCCAACGGATTATCCAAAATCACCAAGGTATTCGGCGATAAATAGTCAAATAGGCTCGACAGCTTATCGCGGGACAGTCCGCTGTCGTTATCGTAAGCTTCATAAAACAGCGGTAAAAATATCGGATTGATGGAAGTGGCCAGATCGTTCTGCAAAGTATCTACCAAGCTGTTACGAATTTCGCGGGAAAGGGAAAGATCTCCGGCACGCCGGCGGATATTGCGAACAGCCAGTTCCAGCGTTGACGCATTAATTATTACCTCACCGGCCGGCGGCAAAATGAAAGCATCCACTGAACCTATCGAACGCTGAGAGGAACCATCAAAGAATCGGATAGACTCAATATCATCACCGATCATTTCCAAACGCAGCGGGTTTTTTTCAGTGGGAGGAAATATATCAACAATGTTGCCCCGAATACTGAAGTCCCCTTTTTCTTCCACCAGACCGATTCTTTTGTAACCTCCGGACAACAAGCGCGTACAAAAGTTGTCCCTATTTAGTGTATCGCCCGCGGAAATTATTTGCAGATATTGATTGAATTGGGTAACAGGCATCACTTTCTGCATCAAAGCGATCACCGATGTAACCATTATGGTTTGATTGTTTGTTTGCAGATTGGCAAGCGCTTCCAGACGAGTTAATTCTTCCTCCTTCTGGAGAGCAAACATATCAACCGTCAGAAAATCAAGAGATGGGTAATAAAATATAGATTCTTCACCTAAAAACGAGGCCAAATCGCGTGCAAATGCCGCCGCATCTTTTTCTTCCGGACAAACAATCAGCAGGGGTTTTTCTAAACGGTCAAAAAGAAGAGATGCCAGGAAAGGACGGGCCGCGCCATTGAGTCCGCTAATATCAACCTTCGGAGCCCCCTGATTAATTTGCCGTATGATATTACGAAGAAGCTCAATATCTTCCGTGTTTTTTTTTGTGATAATTTTTCGCAATGATGACAACCAAACTTTCTTTGAAATTAATTCAAACAACACCAAAACCCATTCTAAATCAAAGGCAGCGCTTTAATCTAGAATGGGTGATTTAAGTATTTTTTTAATCTTCTTTCCTGTATAATTCAATTGAAAAATTTTTTTCCTGAAATTACCATTAATAATCAATGCTTCCCCAATATATGTTGACAACCGTTGCATCTTTGATAAACTGCCACACAAATTCAATGGAGATTAAAACATGATTTCTGTGGAAAAGGCTTTGAATACAATTCTTGTAAATTTTCGACCGCTTGGTCTGGAAAAAGTAAATATTCTGGAAGCGCGCAAACGAGTAATCGGCGAAAATGTATTCGCTCAACACAATATCCCTTTCGCCGACAATTCGGCTATGGATGGCTACGCTGTGCGCCACATCGACACTAAAGGAGCGACGCAAGAGAAACCTCTTCAACTCAAAGTTATTGAAGATATACCGGCAGGCAAAATCGCTCTGAAAAAAATAAAAAAGGGAGAAGCCGCCCGAATCATGACTGGCGCAGTCATTTCTGAAGGCGCTGATTCGGTTATTCGTCAGGAAGACTCAAAGAAAAACGGCAAAATCGTTGTCATTTATACCTCAGTAGAAAAAGGAGCAAACATTCGTTTTGCCGGTGAAGATGTGCGAAAAGGTGAACTTGTCGTTAACAAGGGAAGTGCACTCCATCCGGCAGATGTCGGAATGCTGGCCACGTTAGGAAAGTCTTTTATCAGTGTTTATCAAAAACCGCGTGTAGCGATTATGTCCACCGGCGATGAACTTGTCGATATAGAAACCAATCCTCCGTTGGGAAAAATTATCAACAGCAACAGTTATTCTCTGGCGACGCAGGTGCTGGAATGCGGGGGAATACCGATCATACTGGGAATTTCCAAAGACAAAAAAATTGATTTGCAGGAAAAATTTAAAACCGCTCTGCATGCCGATGTGATTATTTCTTCAGGCGGCGTTTCCGTTGGCGACTTTGATTTTGTTAAAAATGTTATGGGAGAAATAGGCAATGCCATGCATTTCTGGCAAGTGGCCATGCGGCCGGGCAAACCGCTGGCTTTCGGCGCCATAGAAGGCGTGCCTTTGTTTGGTTTGCCGGGCAATCCCGTATCCGCGATGGTCTCTTTTGAACAATTTGTCCGCCCATCTCTATTAAAAATGCAGGGACATATAAAAATTTTCCGCCAGACCCTAAAAGCTGTCTGCATTGATGAATTTCAAAAGCAAGCGGGCTTCAAACATTTTATTCGCGCGATAGTGAAAAAGGAAAATGATCAATACATTGCCAGTGTCACCGGCGATCAAGGCTCCGGCATTTTGAAATCAATGGTCATGGCCAACGCATTAATCGTCATGGGAGAAAACGAAACCCGAATCAAAAAGGGTTCTCAGGTAACGATCCAATTACTGGATGACTCTTTATTTCAAACGGAGTCCTTTCCATTGTAAAAAATTCATCCCGGATTGGAGAATACTTTTTGCCTGTTGACACATGAGCAATTAAAAAGTTAGATAAATAATAGTATCCAATGGAAGTGCCAAGGTCACTGGTGGGCCTCTCGGACTTCAAATCCGGTGTGGGGCGCTAAAACCGTCCCGGGTGGGTTCGATTCCCATGCACTTCCGCCAATTTCTTTGCAAATTTCGATTTTTATCGAATATAATTCTTTAACCTTGCTTTAACCTTCTTTAACTTTCCGATTTTAGAACCCCACACCGGATTTGAAATAAAGTTGTTTTTTGCTTACTGTAATGTTGTTTTTCTTTTTTTATAATTCAAACAATATTTCAATCGTAAATAATTAAAAACTGATGACTTCTAATTTAACATGTGGTAAAAATATTCTGATAAAGTTAGAAGCCATTAAACTCTACGGATAAACACAAATAAAGGTGAATATTGCACTTTTTACCGAAGCTTGAGAAATTAAATAAACATTTTGTAATAGCAATAGGATTTGTGCTCATAGGTGTATTAGGAATCATTGACTTCCTTACAGGTTATGAATTAGCATTTTCAATTTTCTATCTGCTTCCTATTTGTCTAGTCACTTGGCGTATAGGACTACGACTTGGTATCGTGATGTCTTTTGTTAGTGCCGTTGTTTGTCTTATTTCGGATTTGGCAGCAGGGCATCCATACTCACATCCTATCATTTTTATTTGGAATACCGCCATGAGATTCTGTTTTTTTTCCATAGTAACACTTCTGTTGTCAAGGCTAACAAACGCACTTGAACGTGAAACAGAATTTGCCCGTACAGACTATTTGACAGGCGCATTCAATGAACGCTCATTCTATGATTTGTTGCAGATGGAAATTAACCGTTCCCAGAGATATAAAAATCCATTTACTTTAGCCTATATTGACCTCGATAACTTCAAGACCGTGAATGACGAGTTCGGACATGCGACTGGTAACCAAGTATTATGTTTTGTGGTCAATCATTTCAAAAACCATTTACGGAAAACAGATTTTGTTGCGCGGATAGGCGGCGATGAATTTGTGTTGCTCTTGCCAGAAACCAAACAGGAATCTGCGCGAGTTGTCCTTTTTAGAATTCAAAGAGATATTTTGGCGGAAATGCAACGACGTAATTGGCCTGTGACACTTAGTATGGGTGTATTAACATGCATTGATGCACCTCATACAACAGACGAAGCAGTTAGAATAGTAGATGATTTAATGTACTCAGTAAAACGTGACACTAAGAATGGTATCAAATACGCTACTTACACGAACTAATACTAGCGTCAATTAATCGCTATGTTACTCTCTTTCAAATGGTAATAAACAAAAAAGACTGAACTTCACGTTAACATATGCTACGAGTATTTACGGCTTATTTATTAAGGTTTCAGTTTTCGGTGATAATCAAATAAAAAAGGGGCGTTTTAAAACGCCCCTTTAAATTTTTACGACCTGAATGTTTCTATTTCGAAGCCTGAGTCACCGTCAGATTACCAGCGGTAACTGCATATGTTGCAGTAGGTGAAGTCAAACCCCAATTTGACTCACCGGAACATGTAATAGTGAAACTACTCTCGCTAGACCAAGCGGTAACTCCTGTGGATACACCTCCAGTTTGTGTATACCCGCCAGTTGCTAAATCTGCAGTTCCTACCGTTATACCGGTATGATCAGTATTATACGCTATAGCGGCAGTGTAGGCATTTTTACAATCGGTGTTGACTGCTGCAACATAGCCTCTTTTTCTATATTGGATAAACTGCGGGATAGCGATGGCCGCCAATATACCGATAATCGCAATAACGATCATCAACTCAATCAACGTGAAACCTTTCTGTCCTTTTTTACTAAAAATTTTTAACATATTGTCCCCTCCTTTTTGATATCTTTATTTTATTAGCCTTAATTAATACATCCTGTCTTTCCAACATTTAGTTTTAACCGGCCTCCTCCTGGGTGTCTTACTTTACTGCCCGTTTAACCTTACACCTTATAAAAAGCAATTTATATGCCACTCACAATAATACTCCCCCCTCTAAATTGTAATAAGTTTTGCTTTAACCAATAAAATCGAGGAATAGTATTTTAAACAGCTGTTTAATACATTAGATATAATAAACATTTCTCGACAAGAATAAATGGGATTTTAACCATACTGCTGTTATTTTCACCATCAGAGGCATTTAAAAATGAGTAGCATTTTAAACAGCTGTTTAAAACTTTAAATATAATAAACATTTTCGACAAGAATAAATGGAGATTTTCAGTATATTCTTATTATTTTCACCATCAGAGGCATTTTAAATGCTGAAATATAACTTAACATATGGTACAAAAAATTAGTGAGGTCAGTTACTATGAAATCAGATGAAGATTCTAAAAAGATTGCTATCGTTAAGATTGCAGGTAAACTCTTTGTTGAAAATGGTTTTCAGAAAACGACAGTTCGTCAAATATCTAAGAATGCAGGTGTGAATGTTAACGCCGTCAATTATTACTTCGGCGATAAAAAAAAGTTATATATTGCGGTGCTTCGATACTATCATGATATTGCGTTAAAAAAATATCCACTCGATCGGGGAATTAAAGGAAGTGATTCACCGGAACACAAAATAAGATCTTTCATCCATTCAGCGATTGTACGTATATTTGAAGAAGGCCCTTCGACCTGGTTTTACAAACTTTTAGCCAGAGAATATGTCGAGCCTACAAGTGCATTGGATATGATGACCAAAGCAGTATTTCGGCCTTCTTATGAAATGCTTGCATCAATTGTTAAAGAAATATTGGGAGAAAAAGCAACAGAAAAAACGGCTTATCTTTGCGCAATGAGTATTGTGGGACAATGTCTTTATTTTCATAATTCGCCAAAAATTGTCAGTCGGTTGCTTAAAAATAAAAAGTATGATAAAGATGAAATATCGAAAATTGAAGAACATATCTATATTTTTTCGATTTCTGCTTTAGAATGTTATATGAAAACAAATATCTAAAAAACATCACAGAATTTTAAGATAGCCTTTCCACATTTATATTTTTCAATTTAGATATGCCTATTGTGCGTGATGGTAGTAATTTATGTGGATATTACACTATTGCTTTCGCTTAATACTCTCTTTCAAGTAGTAATACTCACTTCTGACAACTACCAATTATTGAACAGTAGTAGTTGGAATCAACACTAACTTTTTTTCTAAGGATTAAGCTACTACTTCACCGCTTCTTTAAATGCCCTTGCCGGTTTAAATTTCGGTGTAAATTTCGATTTTTATCGAATATAATTCTTTAACCTTGCTTTAACCTTCTTTAACTTTCCGACTTTAGAACTCCACACCGGATTTGAAGTAAAGTGTTTTTGTTTTCCTGTAACAAAGCATCCGATGATTTTCGTAAACATTCATCCTTTCAAGCCGTAATAAATACCATTCACGCGCGATAGTCATCGACGCCGCCCATTATATTTTGTGGTCAAGATTCCTTTAATTCATACTGGAAATAAATATCTTCATCACCCGATGAAAGACTCCTGACTTTTTTTGCAACAGATTTCTTCCCAAACATTTTGAGGGCTTTCTGAAAGAAACCCATAATAAGGTACTCGAAATAAAGATGTTTGATTTGAAGTCCAGTGACTTTTAGATGAGCAACATTATTCTCGAACTTTGTGATGCCTATACCTTCGTCAAAATATGTTGACCAGAGTCTAGGCAGGACCGACTCGATATACTGCTTTAAATCCTTTGTGAGCAGATAAGATTTGTACGGACCTTCCGGCGACAAGGCAAATTGAGCTGCTAGCTTCCCAAATGTCAAGTACTGCGTTCTGTCGTTGTCGAAGAATTCCTTACACATCTCGTCAAGAAAAAGGATAAATTTATCCACCGGAATGGGGGTAATGGACATAATAATCGTTTTGAAAAATTTATCCTTCTCTGCCAGATTGGCCATAAAGGAATTCCAGCGTTCTTCGCCGAAAACACCAACGATACCACTCTTTCCTGTAAGAAAGACGATGCCTTTTACGTTCATATCGAAACCTCCCAAGAATGCTTATATAGATTAAATATTGCTTTAAATTTTAAAAACGTATTTTTGTATGCGGCAGACATGAATAGCAATTGCATATAGTATTTACTGCTCGACGAGGAAAGCCGGGGAAAGGTCAAGTTCCTTTCAAATCACATTATCCCGATAGTATCAATTTTTTATTTAATTTTTTGTAAACATTTCCCTTTAAGCAAAGAATTAATATTACTTTTTACCTAACTAACAATTCTTCTCTTTTTATAAGTGTTTGGTATACGGTCTCATTGAAAGCAACTATCATAATACCGCCTAATGGTTCCCATCCCTCTAGTATTGAGTCATTAACTTTTTTTTCTAATGATTTAATTGCTGAGTCGGCTGCCCATCCTTTGCTAGAAATAATCTTATATTCCATAGTTTGCCTCCGGTTTAAGGCCTGTAGATTTTGTTTACACAAGATGTAATCCGTCAGTTGCTGGATTATTTCGCTTGATGTATCGAAGAATTCCAAACCCACATCATATAATTCAAACGAAGGATCTTTTTTGATCCATTTTACTTTTGCGAAAGCAGTTATAATTCGAGGAGATTCCTTTAACTTAAATTTTATCTTGAGTTGGGTATTGACTTGTAAAAAACTAGTCGTCTGAACTCTGACTCCGTACATGGAGATATCCTTGCTGACAGTTAAGATTATTTTTTCAGGAAGGTTTTTATCTTCGGAAATTTCAGCTATTATAATATCAGCCTCCCCCCAATCTCGTTCCGCTCTTCTTCTTTCTTCCATAATGATTCACTCCTTTTTTTATTAAGATGGTATCACCCTGCCATTCCTAGCCCTGGAGATACATATTGGAATTGTAATTTCATAAAGGCTTTGTAGACCAAGCCTTCTACGGGAGTTTTTACTGTTTGTTTACTCTTTTTGATAATTATTAGTGATAGTTATATTGATTTTTCTAATAAAGCAATCCCCCTTTAGAGGGATATAAAAACAGAAATGAGATTAACTTTAATGATTTATAAAATACCCCCCTTTCGAGGGATTGAGAAGTTTCTTATTCCTGTTATCATTATTTATCCCTGTTAGGTTATAAGAAGCTTTTTGGGGGGAGGCGTTCTTTTTTCACTTCTTATATGATTTAGCGGGGATATTTTTTAATAAATTGATTTAATCTTGATTTGGTCCTTAATGGTTAAAAAGTAGCAACTAATTCAATTTTATCGGGAAAAAGCGAAGTTCGTATATTGATGGTTGGCCAGGAAAAAGAAATAAAAAAGAATGGATAATGATTATATGGCCGTCAAAGTTCCTGATGATGTACTAAAAATGACAACAAAATGTCCTCACGCGTTCTCCTGTCTTACTCCAAGTCAATGCGGCGAACACAAGATGTGTGAAGTTGAATATATCAATGGCACAAACGTTATGTTCCTGAAAGATACGCAAGAAGCAGTTTGTCCATATCGAGTAAGGTATGCCTCTGGTCAACTATGCACTTGCCCTACGCATTACGCCATCAAGTGCATGAAACAATAAATAAAGAATGTTTACCAAAGCGCAGCTTTGGCGGAAGCATCGAAAATATCTTACAGAAGAGCAAAGCTGATGCGAAAGGGTGGCTTCAGCTTGTTTCAAAGCGGACCCTCATATATTAAATCTAATACAGATTACGAAAGGAGGGTATATGTCGAATATTAAGGCCTATGTTTTTAAATATTTCGAGCAGATTGTGGTGCTGTTTATTCTGGTGGCTGTTGTTGTTTTGAATTATTTTATTGCCGAAAAGCTCGCTCTTCTGAATCTTTTCTATCTTCCTGCAATTGTCGCCGGATTCATCCTTGGGAAAAGAAAAGCCCTACTTATCAGTATTTTCAGTATCACGGCGGTAACATTTTATTTGTTTCTGAACTATGACAATTTCAGGCAGAGTCAGTTAGCATACGTAAATATCATTTCATGGGCCAGTTTTCTCATACTGTGCGCAATTGTTGTCGGCTATCTGCATGAAGAAAATGAAAAGAAAATAGTTCAGATCAAAAGCGCCTACGTAGGCATACTGGAAATACTGTCAAAATACATCGATTCTGCCGATAAATACACGCAGGGCCATTCCGTGCGGGTTTCACATTATGCCACCGAAATAGCTGTCGCCATGAAGCTGAAGCCCCAGGAGATTGAAAATATCAGGGTCGCGGCGCTGCTGCACGATATCGGCAAAGTCGAAATCAGCACGGAACTTATCGGCAAAGCAGCTTCGCTCAGCAGCGAAGAAATAAAGGTTATGTCCAGCCATACCGAGCGCGGAGCACAGATACTTAGTTCGGTGAGCTGTGTATTGAGCGACGCTATTCCTCTTGTCCTGGCCCATCACCAGTATTTCGACCATGACGAGCACAAAGGTTCCCCCTCGGGTGAAGTGCAGTTGGGAGCGCACATTTTGGCGGTTGCCGACTCCTATGACGCCATGACTACCGACAGGCCCTATCGTTCGGGCATGCCACCGTGGAAAGCTATAGAAGAACTGGAGCGGGGCACGGGCAAGCAGTTCGATCCTGATGTTGTAGCATGTTTCAAGCGCACGCTTTTTCAGCACGATGGCACTCATCAGGTACTAGCCGGAGGTTAGAAGATGAAATCCGGATATTATTAGCTCAACAATGAAAATAACAGGAGGCGTATCATGGAATATAAGGTTATTAATAGTTCCGCATGGACAGTGGACGCAGCAGTTAAATCATTAGAAAAAAAGGTTAATAATTTGATAAAAGAAGGATGGGAACCTATAGGTGGTATTGTGGTAGTTGCTTTCAATGATAATGTCTACCAAACACTTATAAAAAGATAAGTGGTACAAGTATTAAGAGCAGGGTATTCATTCATGCACAATGGATACATTTCATATAATATTTTATCACACAGGGAGTCTGAAGATGTTTTGATATGAACGTAAAAGGCATCGTTTATCTTACAGGAAAGACTACTATCATCAAAGTTTTCGGCGAGGAACCATGGAATTCCTTTATACCCAAACTGACTGCAAAGGACAAATTTTTCAGCAATATTATTATGCCCGTTACCCCCATTCCGGTGGATAAATTCATCCTTTTTCTTGACGAGCTGATTAAGGAATTTTTCAACAACGATATGATGCAGTACGTGACATTTGGGAAGGTAGCCGCTCAATATGCCCTGTCGAAGGAAGGCCCGTACAAATCTTATCTGCTAACAAAGTATATGAAGCAGTTCGTCGAGTCCGTACTGCCTAAGCTATGGTCGACGTATTTTGACGAAGGTAAAGCTACCACACAGTTCGAGAACAACGTTGCTCATCTCAAAATCACCGGACTTCAAATAAGGCATCTTTACTTCGAGTATCTTATTATGGGTTTCTTTCAGAAGGCCCTCAAAATTTTCGGGAAGAAAACGGTTGCACATAAGGTCAGAGGTATTTCATCTGGCGATGATGATATTTATTTCCAGTATGAACTAAAAGACTCTTAATCATGAAATATGATGTGCGGTGTCGAAAACCGTCGGGCTTTAATAGTGTTTAGGTTGTAACCCGGAATAGACAACGAAATTATTTAAAGCTTTGATGATAGTAAGACTATAGAGGGGAGATTTAGACATGAACGCAAAAGGTATTTCTTATGTTGTAACAAAAGCCAATATGATTGCAGCCTTGGGTGAGGAACGCTGGACAGCCTTTATGGCCAAACTAGCAGAGAAGGATAAATATTTCAGCTCTGTTATTATGTCCATTACTCCCATGCCGGTAGAAAAATTAATCGTTTTTTTTGATGAAATGTGTAAGGAATTCTACAACGACGACAAAATGCAGTATGTAAAGTTTGGGAAGGCAGGTGCTAAAGGTGTCCTGTCACCGGATGGTCCATACAAGTCATTTATGCTAACAAAGGATATAAAACGATTCATTGAGACGGTGCTCCCTAAGATCTGTACTATGTATTTTGACAGTGGTGTAACAACCGCACGATTAGAGAACAATGTTGCTCATATCAAGATCACAGGAATTCCAATTAAATATAATTATTTCGAATATCTTCTTATGGGTTACTTTCAGCAGGCTATTAAAATGTTTGGAAAGGAATCTGTTGCGAAAAAGGTCAGGAGCCTCGCATCGGGCGATGATGATATTTGTTTCCAATTTGAACTAGAGGAATGACGATTACCGTGGTTTTTACACTTTTTGAGTTTATAAACCTTGGAAGATGGATAAAAGATGTAAACTCATGAACAAAACCTACGAAAACACGAACAGATTTACCGAACTGAGAAGCGTTCTGGAAAAGTCATCACTTTTTCGCGTTGTCGACTTTGATGCTATTGAATATCTGTTGTCAGATTGTCAGGTTCTCCATCTCAAAGAAGGAGAAATGCTACTGTCGAAGAACCAGCACAATGATAATGTTTATGTCATCATATCCGGCAGCGTTTCTATCAACCTGATACAACCTAACGAACTTGCTATCGCTTTATTAGGTGAAGGTGAATGCTTGGGTGAAATGTCCGTCATTGATGGCAGAGAGACTTCGGCAAGCGCCATCGCAGCCACTGACTCCAGCATTTTACAAATTCCGAAAGACATTCTCTGGTCAATGATTAACGCCTCACCTAGGATGGCGCAAAATCTTCTTCAAATACTCTCTCAAAGAATACGCAGTGATAACGAGACGATCGTTGATAATTTCTTAACATGGCGAAAAATAGAACAAGTAGCCCAGTCAGATGCATTGACAAACTTACACAATCGACGCTGGTTTAATGATGCTTTTGAACGGCAAATAAAGCGTTGCGATGAGGATGGCACGCCTTTTAGTTTGATCATGCTCGATATTGATTATTTTAAAAGACTCAATGACACTTACGGACATGTTGCTGGAGATCAGACGCTTGTCGTTGTTGCCAGGATGCTTGTTAATCAGTTACGCTCAATGGATATGCTGGCACGCTATGGCGGCGATGAGTTCGCTCTTGGGTTGCACAACACAAAGCTTGATGAATCATTTGCGATCGCCGAACGTTTGCGTCGGTCAATCGAATTTCTTGCACTACCATTCCGCTCGGGCGAGCCTTTGCCCCACCTGACTGTTTCAATCGGGATCGAACAGATGAAAGCGGGTCAGACACTTGAGGCGATGGTTGTAGCCGCAGACGCAGCACTCTATCGGGCTAAGGATGGAGGTCGCAATCGTGTGGCGATTTAATCGTTAATGTTCCAGGACTCATCTGACTTTTTATGCACATTACAACCAGTAATCCGCAATTCTTACAGATGCCAATTACTGTGGATTTGTAGGTGAAATAAATACCTAGATCATTTCATCTTTCCCTCGCTCATACCTACGCATTACAAGCAGAAGAAATTCTGTATCCTCGTTGAGGTCGACATTTTGTGGATAACAGTAAGAAATTAAAGAAACACGCGTTGGTTTTCCGATAAGAACCGGGTATGCTACTACAAAGGGATTAATAGCCGCCAATTATATCAACAAGCTATCAAAAAAAAAAATTACCGGCATTCCGTGCAAACGGTAAGTTCGTTTAAAGGAACCCCGGTTTTTTTGCTGATGAATTTTAATTGATCCACAGGCGCGAAATATTTGCCACATTTCGCGCAGGTCTGCATCTTGAAGGTGCGTCCCCAGATTTTACGTTTGTCTTCAGTCGATGTCATTTCAATATGGCCGGTGGGGCATACATAGACGCACGCGCCGCAGCCGATGCAGACATCCGATTTTTCATTATACGGAGTGCCGACAGTTTTATGAGAACCGCGGGCAAAAAGACCTATGGCGCTCACGCCGACAATTTCTTCGCAAACACGCACGCAGGAGCGGCATAAAATACATTTGCCTTTATCCGTATCGGCGACAAATCTTGTCTGTGGTTCGACGCCAAGTTCTTTGGCCATTTTCTGTATGACTTCTGATTCGGGACAGCGCGCCAAAAGCAGTTCCATCACCAGACGCCGCACGCTCAACACGCGGTCGCTCTTTGTATTCACAACAAGGCCTTCTTCCACGCCGTAGAGGCAGGATGTGACGATTCGTGTCCGATTGCCTTTTTTTATTTCAACGACGCACATTCGACAAGCGCCGGATCTGCTAACAGCCTCATGCGCGCAGAGCGTTGGAATAGAAATCCCCGCGCCGCGGATTGCTTCCAGAAGCATCATTCCTTTTGGCGCTGATATATTTTTTCCGTCAACAGTCAAATTTACCATGATTTATCCTACCTCTATTTCACAAGAATTGCTTCAAATTTGCAGCTCTCGATACACGCGCCGCAACGGGTGCACTTGTCATTATCAATTTTATGAGCTTTCTTCTTTTCACCGCTGGTGGCCTGAGTGGGACAGACCTTGATGCACAAACCGCAGCCTGTGCATTTCTCAGGATCAATGCTGTAAGTAATGAGCGCTTTGCAGACACCCGCCGAACAATGGTGTTCCTTGATGTGGGCGTCATACTCATCACGGAAATACCTGATGGTGCTGAGTACCGGATTAGGAGCGCTGCCTCCCAAAGCGCAAAGCGAACCGTCCGCAACGCCGGTGGCTATTTTTTCCAGAAGTTCCACATCGCCTTCCTGTCCTTTGCCTGCGCAAATATCATCGAGAATTTCTTTCATCCGGCGAACGCCTTCACGGCAGGGAATACATTTGCCGCATGATTCCTCCTGCAGGAAGGTCAAAAAATATTTGGCAACATCCACCATGCAGGAAGTGTCGTCCATGACAATCATACCGCCGGAACCCATCATCGAGCCGACTTCATAAAGCTTGTCGAAATCCACAGGTATGTCAAGCAGGCTCTCCGGAATACAACCGCCGGAAGGTCCGCCGGTCTGTACGGCTTTGAATTTTCGTCCCTGGGGAATGCCGCCACCCATGTCGTAAATAATTTCGTATAGCGTAGTGCCCATCGGAACTTCCACAAGACCTGTGTTGTTAATCTTGCCGACAAGCGAGAAGATTTTCGTTCCCTTTGAGCCTTCAGTACCGATGGAGGCAAACCAGTCCGCTCCGCGATTGATAATCAGCGGCACATTGGCCCATGTTTCCACGTTGTTGAGTACGGTTGGTTTATCCCACAGACCTTTTTCCACCGCGTGGACATATTTTGCACGCGGTTCACCGGCGCGGCCTTCGATCGAAGCAAACAGTGCGGAAGATTCACCACAAACGAATGCTCCGGCCCCTTTGTTAATATGAATATCAAACGAAAAATCAGTGCCTAAAATGTTTTTCCCCAAAAGTCCCGCTTCCTTGGCCGCTGCGATCGCTATCGTCAGATGCGTCACCGCCAGCGGATATTCGTTTCTCACGTAAATATAACCTTCATGCGCTCCTACTGCATATGCGCCGATAATCATTCCTTCGATAATGCTGTGTGGATTGCCTTCCATGAGGCTTCTGTCCATGTAGGCGCCGGGGTCTCCTTCATCGCCATTGGCAATAACATATTTTGGCTCGCCGTGCGCTTTACGCACCCCTTCCCACTTGACGGCAGTATGAAATCCGCCGCCGCCGCGGCCGCGCAAGCCGGCTTTCTTCACCTCATTGATAACGGCTTCCGGTGTCATTTCCGAAAGCACTTTGGCCAGCGCCTGATAACCGTCGATGACAATATAATCGTCAATTCGTGTCGGATCAAGCATGCCGTTGGAGCCAAATACCACACGAAGCTGTTTCTTGTAGAAGGGCAGATCTTCTTCCCTGAACAGGGTTTTTTTCGTTTCCGGATGGCGATAGAGCAGACGACTGATAACTTCTCCTTTTCCCACGGTTTTGGAAACTATTTCCGGCACATCTTCCACTTTCACCGACTGATAAAAATATTTATCGGGATGAATTACAACCATGGGCCCTTTTTCGCAGAAACCTAAACAACCGGTGGCGAGGACATCCACTTTCATATTTTGTTTTTTTATTTCGGCCTCGAGCGCTTCTTTGACTTTGAGGCTGCCGTAAGCGCGACAACCGGTACCGGCGCAAACAGTAACAAACTTTTTATTGGGGCCGTAATTTAATCTCAGTTCTTCCATAACCTGGTGGGCTTGAACATCAGAATTTTCTATCATTGCTGCGCCCCTCCATTGTTGATTTTTTCGATAATTTTATCCACCTTTTTCATGGTCATTTGTCCGTGATAATCAGTGTTAATAACCACAACAGGTCCCAGCGCGCAGGCGCCTACACAGTTGACGGTTTCCAGCGAAAACTTCTTATCCTTGGTGGTCTCACCCGGTTTGATGCCCAACGTGCGTTCAAACTTATCCTCCAGTGCGGCTGCGCCGCGAACATGGCAGGCAGTTCCCAGACAGATTTTGACTATATTTTTGCCGCGCGGTTTCAAACTGAAGGCAGTGTAAAAAGTGGCCGCTTCATACACACGGCTGAAAGGCACTTTCATCGCTTTAGATGCTGTCTTCAATGCTTCTTTCGGAAGATAATTGAAGGTTTCCTGAATATCCTGCAACACGGCAATCATCGCGCTTTTATCGCCTCCGTGCTTTTTCACTATTTGCCTTGTTTTTGCTGCAACGCTAATGGCTTTCGTCATTCTTTTTTCACCTCGGTATTCTTTTAAGCTGTTCTCTTAATTATTGCCTATTTGAGAAATTTCGCCTTTTCCGTCAGCTTCTTAAATTCGGTGTTAACTTTTTCCTGAATCTTGTCAATCTCTTCAGCGCTCAGATGGCGGAAACGCCCCTGCCCCTTGAAATAATCTTTAATCGGCTTGAGTTTCTTGGGCATATCCGGAGAGAGACGATAGTGTCCATTTTCCACTTCATAAAGAGGAAACACTCCCGTTTCCACAGCCAGCCGTCCCATAGACACCGCCAGATGAGAAGGACAGCGCCAGCCGGTCGGACAAACCGAGAAGCAGTGAATATAGGAAGGCCCTTTGATGCTCTTTGCCTTTTCCATCTTGCGGATGAAATCCAGGGGATAGCTGGGGCAAGCCGTGGCTACATAGGGTATGCCGTGGGCAACCATTATTTCCGGCATGTTCTTTTTCCATGTTTTCTGGCCTATACTTACTTTACCAGCGGGGGCAGTCGTAGTGGATGCGCCCATCGGCGTGCCGCTGGAGCGCTGAATGCCGGTGTTCATATAGGCTTCATTGTCAAAGCAAACATAAATCATGTCATGACCACGTTCCATTGCGCCGGAAAGAGCCTGAAACCCAATGTCCATTGTGCCGCCGTCGCCGGCCATACCGACGACCTTGACATAACGGTCATCAATTCTTCCTTTTTTGCGCAACGCCTTGAGGCCGGCTTCCACGCCGGACGCCACTGCCGCCGCGTTTTCAAAGGCGACATGAATCCAGGGCACCTCCCACGCGGTTGTGGGAAACATACTGGAAATAATTTCCATGCAACCGGTCGCAGAAGCGATGACGGTATTGTCGCCCAGAGCCTTCGCCATCAGCCGCACAGCCAGCACCTCGGCACAGCCGGAGCAGGCACGGTGACCGGAAGACAATAATTCTTTTTTGTTAATCAGCCGCGGAGCAAATAAATCAAAATTTTCTACTATATTCATTATTCTCTCACTCCCCAAAATTCATAGGTGTCTGCTTGCTTGTTAGCCGCATCCGCCAGAACTTTTTCAAACATGCCTGTAAAGTCGCTTACCTGAACATCGCGTCCGCCCAGTCCGTAGATATAATTGTAGATCAAAGGACGCTTAGCTTCGGCATAAAGGGCTGACTTGATTTCTGAAAAAACGGGACCGCCGGGACCGCCGAACGATACCGCACGGTCGGTCACAATCAGTTTTTTCGCGTTTTTCAAAACGGCTTTAATTTCCGCTAACGGGAAAGGACGCCATAATCTCAATTTTACCAGACCGGCCTTAGTGCCCTTCGCGCGAAGTTCGTCGATTGCCAGTTGAGCTGTTTCACCCATCGAACCCATCGTCAGCATCAGAATTTCCGCGTCATCAGTCTTGTAAGTTTCCACCGGTTTATAGGCGCGGCCGAACATTTTCGCCCACTCGTCCCATACTTCCAGGATGACTTTTTTAGAATTTTTCAGAGCTTCATCCTTAGCTTTCATTATTTCTGCGAAATAATCGGACATGGCAAAAGCGCCCATAGTGACCGGCTTCGCGGGATGAAGCGTCGCGTGCGGCACAAAGGGCGGCAGAAATTTATCTACTTCTTCCTGCGTCGGCATTTCCATCGGCTCCACCATGTGCGTCAACTGAAAGCCGTCAATATTAATATTTACCGGCAGCATTACATCTTTATGTTCGGCGATTTTGAAAGCAATGATTGACATATCAATAGATTCCTGTCCGTTTTCCACAAAAATAGAGATCCAGCCGGAATCGCGCTGCGGCATAATATCGGAATGATCATTTAAAATATTCAGAGGGCCGGAAACCGCCCGGTTGGCTATGGCCATGCATATCGGTAATCGCATCGCCGATGCGATCGGCAGCAGTTCGTGCATCAGCATCAATCCCTGCGAACTAGTCGCCGTGTAAGAACGGGCTCCGGTTCCGGAAGCGCCGATAACCGCGCTCATCGCCGAATGTTCGGACTCCACGGTGACGAATTCCGCGTCAATCTTGCCGTCGGCAACCAGATCGGAAAGATGTTCCGCGATGTGCGACTGGGGTGTAATGGGATAAACGGCCGCCATGTCTATATTGCATAAGCCCACGGCTTCCGATACGGCAACTGCCACTTCCATTCCAATGCGCTTGCCCATGTTATCCCTCCTCTACCATCGATATCGCGCGGGGCCAGCATTCATGCGCGCAAATGCCGCAGCCCTTGCAATAATCCATGTTTGCCACGAAAAAACCATCCTCGGCTTGCTGCACGCAGCCTTCCGGACAATATACATAACAGATGCCGCATTTGATGCATTTCTGATTGTTCCAAATAGGCCTTTGCGATCGCCAACTTCCCGTGTGATATTCACTGGCGCTGCCCGGCTCGGAAACAACACAGCCTATGGGAAGCTCCCTCCATGTTTTCAATGCCATAATGGATATACCTCTTAATTGCTTATTTTAATTTCATCGTAAGCCCGTTTCATCGCGTTGAGATTCTTCTGGGCGATTCTGCCGAAACGGTGCTCCACCGAGTCTTTCATGGAATCGAGACCCATGACTCCTGTCACTTTTAACAGCGCACCGATCATTGTGGTGTTGGCGATGGGCACGCCCATTTCCTTGCGGGCGATGCCTGTGCCGTCAACGGTAGCCACCGTGCCGCTGAAATTCAAGTCTTTGCGGATTTCATCCGGAGATTTGGGGGTATTGACAATTAATTTGCCGTTTGGCTTTAAACCGTCGAGCACATTGACCAAACCAATCAGACTGGAATCAAGCACCAGCACCACATCGGGTTCATAGATGCCTGAACGGACGTTGATTTTCTTATCGTCAATGCGGGTAAACGCGGCAACAGGCGCTCCTCTTCTTTCCGGACCGAAACTGGGAAAACCCTGAGCGTATTTACCGGCGGCGATTGCCGCTACAGCCAGCAATTCCACCGACGTCACCGCTCCCTGACCACCGCGTCCATGCCATCTAACTTCTATCATTTATTTTCGTCTCCTTATTAACGTTACAAAAAATGACTGTCATTCATAATATAGAAGTATTTTGGAGTCAACAGATTTTCACTAAACGTAGAATGACTTGTTATATTGATTAGATATGCCACTTTTTTTGTGCGGAAGAATATAGGTTGTTGCCTTCTGAATTGTTGATAATCACGAGCGGAAGATTTATAATTATCAGTTTCCTAATCGCTTCCGGTCCCAAATCTTCGTAGGCGACCATTTCCATTTTTTTCACGCACTGGGACACCAGGGCGGCAATGCCGCCGATCGCGCCAAAATAAACGGCATTGTGTTTTTTGATAGCTTCAACAACTTCGGGCGAGCGTTTGCCCTTGCCGATCATTCCCCTCAGGCCGTTTTCGATTAATTTGGGCGTGAAGAAATCCATCCGGTAGCTGGTTGTGGGACCGATGGAACCAATAACCTTGCCGGGCGGCGTTGGTGTCGGAGCCGCATAAAATATAATTGCCTCCGATAAATTTATCGGCAGTTTTTCACCTTTGAGAAGTACTTCGTATAAACGCCTGTGCGCGACATCGCGGGCGGTATAAATTTCGCCGCTTAGCAAAACCATATCACCGGCATGAAGCGAAGTGATAACTTCTTCAGTTAAAGGTGTTTTAATTTTTCGAGATATTTCCATTTTTATTAGGTAATATTCCCCAATTCCCCTAACTTGTAAGTTCATTATTCATAGTATCTTCGACCACAGGTTGTTCAAGGAGATTATTTTCATCTTGGGAAATAAGATATTCTATTGTACACTTTATAGTCTCTTTTTTACTAATTCCTTGTTGCAGATATTTTTTCACCAGTTCGACAGCTTCTTGACCATACGCACCAATTGCTTGAGGATTTTCTAAAGGCTCCTCTATAAAAGATACTTTCTCATGTTCTAATTTATTAATGCGATAACAGATGGGTTTACCATTTTTATATCCCAAGATAAGTGCACATGCCACATTACAACATTCGGTTACTTTTTCTAATACATCGATTATTTCATCCCTAATTTCTTCCATGGCTGTTTTAGGTCTATACCTACATACGACATCACGCCAATGATATAAACCTCCGGTAACAAGCATCTTGACTTCTGGATTTTTCTGAAGATGAATTATCTTTGAGGATATGGGTGGATTACCTTCTGGACAATTGATTCCCTTATTTTCAATAGCCAGATATATGCGTTTATCATCAGCTATTGCCAACCCTAGTGACATTTTGACTTCCTTATTTTTTTTATTGTTCCCAAAATCTGTAATCTGATGACATCATACTAGTTTTTATATTATTACTTTAACGCTTTTCACAAAACCGTTTCCTTATCGTGACATATGACAATTTATAAATCAGTATGTTTCGCCTTTCAACTCTGCAATATAGAGTCCGGCGCTGTATAAGGCATTGGCCCCATCGCCTGCGGCCGTTACCACTTGCCGGAATTGTTTTGCCCGGCAGTCGCCGGCGGCAAATATACCGGCAGCGGAAGTGCCCATGTTTTCGTCCGTTATAATGTAACCGCCTACGTCCAGTTTTAAAACATCACGGAAAAGGCCGGTATGGGGAGTCCTGCCGACAAAGATAAAGACGCCTTCAGCGGAAATTTCGCTCGTTTTTCCGGAAAGGACATCAGCTATCTTCACTCTGGTGACAAAATCCCGGCCGGAAATCTCCGTCAGTTTTGCATTCCAGACAAATTCAATTTTCTTTTCGGCAAATGCTCTTTTCTGCAGAATTTTAGCGGCGCGCAATCTGTCGCGGCGATGAATTAGAAAAACTTTTTCGGCAAAATGAGTCAGGAAGAGAGCTTCCTGAACCGCCGTATCGCCGCCGCCGACAACAACAACATCTTTATTTCTGTAAAACGGTCCGTCGCAGGTGGCGCAGTAGGAAACTCCTTTCCCCGCAAATTCCGCTTCGCCGGTAACTCCCAGCTTGTTCCATTGCGCTCCGGTCGCGGCAATTATGCTTAAAGTACTGTAAGATTTATTTTCCAAAGCGACATCCCAAATAACAGGCGTGGCGTCATTTTTTGTGATTGCGGAAACATCTTTGGTTATTATTTCCAGACCGAATTTAAGCGCCTGTGTTTTAAAGAGCTGCATCAGATCGAAACCATTAATGCCGTCAGGAATTCCCGGATAATTTTCGATCAGATCGGTAATGGTTATTTGACTTACCGTAGCCGCGCCTTCCACGAGCAATGTTTTGAGTCCGCTTCTGGCGGCGTAAATGCCCGCGGTATAACCTGCCGGTCCGCCACCGATAATAATTGTATCATAATCATATTCCGGCAATTTTGCTTTGCTCACGAAAAGTGTCCCTTTCTTTGACGTTTTGTTTTTACTTTAATCAGGATCAAAGGGTTTTGTAAAGTCTAAAATATAACCTTTTATCGCGGTTATAATCTCAAGACAAGCTTTGAGATTATAACCTCCGCTATGCGGGATAATTCGACTAACGCTTCAGACTTCACTTCGTTTGTTTTCAGCGAGTCTCATTAAAAAGTTTATTATTCGACTCAATTGTGATAATGCTTTACCCGTAAAAGAAAAATTTATGGAACAACTCAAAGGCGCACAAAGAAAATATTTACGCTCTCAGGCGCATCATTTAAAACCATTGGTGATAATCGGCGCGAAAGGCGTGACGGATCAGCTTATCGGTTCGGTGGACCTCGCTCTGAAAGATCATGAACTCATCAAGGTAAAATTCGGCGAGTTCAAAGAAGAGAAAAAAGAAATATCCGCCCAAATCGCGCAAACTACAAAAAGCGAAGTCGTAGGCATCATCGGAAACATCGCTATCTTCTATCGCCAGAATCCAAAACCGGAAAAAAGAAAAATCAAAATACCGAAAATTATCTCGCAGTAATTTAGACACCATTTTTCTGCTATCGCCACCACATCTCGCATGTGGTGGCCCAAACAGGCTCAAACGGGCGCTTGACATTGCCTCTAATTTTGTTTAATTTGAAAAGTAAAGTCATCAATTTTACATAAGGTTCTTATGTCAGATGAACTTCTTAGATATGAAATAAATACAAAAGTGAGACAAGTCTTAGTCAGCTACAATGTTGATATGATGAAAATCAACTATTCCTGTAGCAAGAAAACAGTATATGTATATGGCAGTTTATATAAAGTCCCTTATGGAGAGTTCACAGTTGCTGACATTAAAAACATGGTAGCGGAATTAATGAAACTTCATCGTGTTCGTGATGTTCAGTTTGATTTGGAAAACTGGTTTATTTCCTCTGAAACAGGTGAATTAACTATTGTAAAAGGCAAAAGACCGGTGGTATATAAACCAGAAGGCCAGGAGTAGCCATCGTGTTTGTTTTGCATTGCCTAAAAATAATTTTTGCAATGATACGCCATCACGAATTCTTCGATAGAACAAAGATAGCATTTAAGGCCAATAAATTAGGCCAGAGGTGCACAATTTCTTTTTCTCCCAGATAATGGGCTTCCACAATCCGGATATTTTTTTCTTTACAAAAGTTCTTAAAATCAGTGATGCTTAAAAAGCGCACGTTAGGCGTATCAAACCAGAGATAGGGTAACGAACCTGTAATGGGTGACCTTCCTGAGAAAAACAGCATTAGCCGCGATTTTATATGGGCGAAATTGGGAAACCCGACAATGACCTTCTTGCCGATGCGCAAAGCCTCCTGAATGACTAAATCGACTTTTTTTACTTCCTGCATGCTCTGGTTCAGAATAACATAATCGAAGGAATGATCCGGATATTCCCGCAAGCTGTTCTCAATATCATCTTGAAAAACACTTAAACCTTTCTTGACACACTCCTGAATAGCCTTATCGTCCAGCTCAATCCCCTGTGCCCGGACCTGCTTATCCCGGACAAGGGGATATAAAAGATCGCCTTCTCCGCATCCCAGATCCAGAACGCGCGAATCAGGCTCAATAATCGAATAAATAATGCGGTAATCCAGATGAATATCTTTAGATGCCATAATTGTTCACCACCAGATAACTGTTGAAAGTCTTGTCCAGAAAATGTTTGATCAGCGTTGTCTGCTCCTCCACCTCTATCAGAAAGGCATCATGACCGTAAGTGGACGCCAACTCGCAATAGGTGGCATCAACGTGCCTCCTTTTCAATGCCCGGACTATTTCCTGCGACTGGTGGGACGGATAGAGCCAATCCGACTTAAAGGAGATGATTAGAAAGCGAGTATTGACGGCCTTTCCGTGCGGTATGAGTTTTCCTCCCGACAGATCAAAGTAATCTATTGCTTTTGTAATATAGAGATAAGAATTGGCATCGAAGCGCTTCACAAAATTAGCTCCACGATAGCGCAGATAACCCTCCACTTCAAAGTCAGCGTCAAATCCGAAGCTGAACTTATCGTTCTTCAACCGCCGGGAAAATTTCTCTTCCATGGACTGGTCGCTCATGAAGGTTATGTGGCCGATCATCCGGGCAACAGAAAGTCCCTTCTCTGGCTGGCCATACTCATAGTAATTCCCCTCGCGCCATGCCGGATCAGCCATAATTGACTGCCGGACCACTTCGTTGAAAGCAATCTGCTGTGGAGAGTGCTTCAGCGCCGTGGCAATGGGTATGGCCGACCGCACGCGCTCCGGGTAGGAGGCAACCCATTGGAGTACCTGCATGCCCCCCATGGAAGCGCCGGCGACGCACAACAGTTTATCGATACCTAGAAAATCGATTAGGTGCCGCTGGGCATGAACCATATCGGCCACGGTGATAAAAGGAAAATCCAGAGCGTAAGGTTTCCCCGTTGCCGGGTTCAGGGAAGACGGGCCCGTAGAACCTTTGCAGCCGCCGATAACGTTGGAGCAGATGACGAAGTAGCGGTCTGTATCGAAAGCCTTGCCCGGCCCGATCATATTATCCCACCAGCCTGTATCTTCCTGTCCCTTGTGAACGCCCGCCGCGTGTGCATCCCCGGAAAGGGCATGCAGCGCCAGGATTGCGTTCGATTTATCCTTGTTCAATGTGCCGTATGTTTCATAAGCAAGAGTAATCGGACCCAGCGTATCTCCGCTTTCCAGTTTATGTTCTCTGCCCGGTCCGGCAAAGGTGTAATAATGTGTTTCCACAACTCCGACCGAATCATTCTTTCTTTTTTCGTTTTTTGTTTTGTTCATAATCCTTTACATTATTAAGTCCCCCTTTCCTCTAAAGGGGGATTCAGGGGGATTTTACTTGAATCAGTTACATAAAATCTCCCCCAACCCCTCTTTAAAAAAGAGGGGAGTGACAGCCGGTTACTTTTGAAACAGCCATGTTGACAAATATCGTTCTCCGCTATCCGGCAGAATAGCCACTATCACTTTACCTTCTGCCTCCTTACGCTTTGCCACTTCCAGAGTGGCCCAGAGAGCGGCGCCGCTCGAGATTCCTACAAGGATTCCCTCTTCCTTGGCGATTCGTCTGGCCATCTCTCCCGCGTTTTCATGGGCAACCTGGATAATTTCATCAATCACATTCCGGTTCAAAACATCCGGGACAAATCCGGCGCCGATTCCCTGAATCTTGTGGGGGCCGGGTTTTCCGCCGGACAGCACCGGAGAATCAGTTGGTTCCACTGCAATCATTTTTACAGACGGCTTCTTCTTTTTCAACACCTCTCCGATACCGGTAATGGTTCCGCCCGTGCCGATTCCGGCAATAACATAATCAACTTTGCCATCAGTATCATTCCAAATCTCCTCCGCTGTCGTCCGGCGGTGTATTTCGGGATTAGCAGGATTTTTAAATTGCTGGGGAATGAAACTGTTTTTATTATTCGCCGCCAGTTCTTCCGCCTTTTCAATAGCTCCTTTCATACCTTTGGCCCCTTCAGTCAGAACGAGTTCAGCTCCAAGAATGCTTAAAAGATGCCGCCGCTCCATGCTCATCGTATCGGGCATTGTAAGGATAAGCCGATATCCTTTTGCCGCGCAGACAAAGGCAAGGGCAATCCCTGTATTTCCGCTCGTCGGTTCGATGATCACCGTATCCTTGCTGATAAGCCCAGCCGCTTCCGCTGCCTCAATCATGGCAACGCCGATTCTATCCTTCACGCTGGAAAGAGGATTGAAGGATTCTATTTTTACAAGAATCTCCACGTTCAATCCCTTCTGCATTCTGTTGAGACGCACCAGAGGCGTTTTCCCCACCGTCTTAGTAATATCTGAAAATATATTGGCCATAACTTTCTCCTTTCTATTATTATAACAAATTGCATTCAAAGGATAACGCGGCGGCAAGGAGGAGGCTCCGCAGGCGTATTATTGATACGTTGAGGAAGCCGACGACGATGCCAACAAAGTTAGCCAAAGAATGCGACTTGGTATCATACATTTGTCAATGCCTGTTGTATATCGGCAATAATGTCGTCAATATGCTCGATTCCTATAGACAACCGGATGAAGTCCGGTGTCACACCTGTCGCAATTTGTTCATCTACGGAAAGCTGCTGGTGTGTTGTTGTTGCCGGATGGATCGCCAATGTTTTTGCGTCGCCCACATTCGCCAGGTGAGAGATGAGTTCCAGAGATTCAATGAACTTCTTTCCCGCTTCTGCGCCGCCCTTGATTCCGAATCCAAGAATTGCTCCCGCGCCTTTCGGCAGATATTTTTTTACCCTCTGTTTTTCCGGACTGGACTTAAGCCCAGGATAGTTTACCCAGTTAACTTTCGGATGTTTCTCCAGATAGCCGGCCACGGCCAGAGCATTTTCGGAATGACGGGGCAGTCTCAAATGAATTGTTTCCAATCCTTGCAGAAAGAGAAAAGCGTTAAAAGGTGAGAGCGCCGGTCCCAGGTCACGCAAAAGAGATACACGAGCCTTGGTGATGTAAGCTATATTACCCATGGGCTTCAGAACTTCCACAAAATTGATCCCGTGATAGCTTGGATCAGGATCGGCAATCAAAGGAAATTTGCCGTTTGTCCAGTCGAATTTTCCCGAATCAACAATAACCCCGCCTAACGATGTTCCATGTCCACCTATAAATTTGGTAGCCGAGTACACAACAATATCCACTCCGAAATCAATGGGTCGAAGCAGATAGGGCGACACGGTATTATCTAAAACGAAGGGAATGCCATTTTTATGCGCAACACCGGCAATGCCTTCGATTTCGGCCACATCGAGTTTGGGATTACCGATAGACTCCGCGTAAATCGCCTTCGTCTTCGGTGTAATGGCCCTCTGCAAAGCATCGAGGTCATTCGATTTAACAACGTTTACTGTGATCCCGAGTCGGGGAAAAGTGTAATGAAACAGATTATAGGTTCCTCCGTAAAGGTTGTCGGCTGAAACTATCTCATCTCCGGCTTTGGCGATATTGAGAAGCGCCAGAGTGATGGCCGACTGGCCGCTGGCCACCGCCAGCGCCCCAACTCCGCCATCGAGAAGGGCAATTCTTTTTTCAAAAACATCCGTAGTCGGGTTCATCAGCCGTGTATAAATATTGCCGAATTCCTTCAGGCCGAAAAGATTGGCCGCATGTTCTGTATCTTTGAATTGATAGGATGTTGTTTGATAAATGGGAACCGCCCGTGATCCCGTTGTCGGATCTGCATCCTGGCCTCCATGAAGAGCCAGTGTTTCTATTTTTAATTTTTTATCTATTTTACTCATTATATGTCATCCTTTCATATTAGTCTTATGTTTGCTCTCTATCGTACAAAACCTCTTCTATTGTTCCACCGCCCAGAACACGGTCATTTTCATAAAAAACCACTGACTGGCCGGGAGTGATTGCTTCCTGTTCTTCTACAAATATTACTTTCAGTTTTTTGTTCTCGGCTGTTACATGGCAGAGCGCCTCTTTTTTTCGGTATCTGATCTTGGCATACACTTGTCGGGGCCAGGACTTAGCAAGCATGTTTATATCGCAGGCTACAAGCCCCTTGGCCATTAAATCCTTCTTTTCACCGACGACGATACGGTTTTTATCGGGATCAATGGATACAACATACAACGGTGTTGCATGACTGATACCCAGACCTCCCCGCTGGCCTATAGTATGAAAAATAATTCCCCGATGTTTGCCCAAAATTTTTCCCTGCATATCCACAATCGGACCAGGATTAAATTTCTGCACCCGCGCTAAGAGAAATTCCTGATAGTTTTTCTGTGTTACAAAACATATATCCTGGCTTTCCTGTTTTTCCGCAACAGGCAAGGATGATTTTTTCGCCAGCTCCCTTACTTCATCCTTCGTCAGACACGAGAGGGGAAACAGTACGCTTCCCAGCCCGTTATAAGGCACGGAGTAGAGAAAATATGTCTGATCTTTCTTTCTATCCTTCGGCCTCTTTAGGCAATAACCGTCTTCGTTTCTTTCGATGGCCGCGTAATGACCCGTCGCCAGGAAATCAAATCCGAGCACCTTGGCTTTTTTCAAAAGACTACCAAATTTCAAGTAACGATTACATTCAACACACGGATTAGGTGTTCTTCCTTTGCTGTATTCACTGATAAATTTAGCGATGACCTTATCTTCGAGCTGAGCCGCATAATCAAAAATATAGTGAGGAATTTTAAGCCGGTCGCATACCCTTTTTGCATCATCGATTGCGGCGGCGCCGCAACATCTCGCGCTGTCTTCTTCTGCCGCGATGCCTAAGCACATGGTTACACCGGAAACATCATATCCTTCATCTGCAAGCAGCATGGCCGCGACGGATGAATCGACGCCGCCGCTCATAGCTACCATAACTTTTTTACTCATATGTTTCCTTTATTTCTGATTCCGAAAATGTTCTATCATTTTATCATTATATTCCATTTATTAAACCTCTTATTTTTTTCTCAGGAGCGGGTGATCTATTAGAACTTTTCAGATGTTATGCATCATTGCATTGCCTGCCTTCTCCTGATTCATTTTGACCAGCATATCCAGAGTGATCGAACTTAATGTCTCGGAAATTTTCCCGCCGATAATCGCCCAGATGTCATGGCTGGCGCAGATTGGGACCCTCGGACAAGTGGAAGGATTCTTGACACAGTCAACAAGAGAGCAATCTCCTTCTAAAACATCCACAATCTCCTTCAATGTGATCTGTGAAGGATCTTTGGCCAGGCTATATCCTCCGTGTGCCCCGCGGATGGAATTCACCAGACCTACTCTCCTCAAAGGTATGATGATCAAACTCAAATACTTTTCGGAAATATTCTCCCCTTTGGCAATGTCTTTAAGAAATACAGGGGCTTGACCATAATTAAGGGCCAGCGCCGCCATTAATCTGACTCCATATCGCGTTCTTGTGGAAAGTTTCATACCAAATCCCCGATATAATCACTACTATCACTATCATTATAGTAGTAATTAAACTATCAGAGATTAATTGTCAAGAAAAAATGTAAATAAAATGTTTCTAAAAGCGCACCGGTGATTGGTTTATTTTGCAATTCATAATTTGTGAGGATATTATTGATTACAATAGGCTTTTGAATCGGTTTTCAAAGCTCGCTTTGTATACATAACCGCTATTTGCATTCGAATTTATTTTTTATCTGTGTTAGATGATTATTCAGGTAATTATTTTAAAAAATCATATCGTATAAATACTCTCAAAAAACAAGTGAGGCAAAATTATAAAAACAAACTTAACAACATTTAAAGAATTAGGCATCGATAAAAGAATCCTTCGGGCGATAACGGAAATGGGATTTGAAATACCCATGCCCGTTCAGCAAGAGGTAATACCTTTTTTATTGCAAGACACAAGAGATTTAGTTGCTCTTGCTCACACGGGAACAGGTAAAACAGCCGCATATGGCATACCCATTATTCAACAAATCGATCCATACTCGTCAAAAACGCAGGCGCTGGTTCTGGCGCCAACCAGAGAACTTTGTTTGCAGATAACGGATGATCTGACTCATCTTGCCCAACACATAGAAAATCTGAATGTTGTGGCGATTTACGGCGGCGCAAATATTTTCACTCAGATAAAACAAGTAGGCGCGGGAGCGCAGATTGTCGTAGCCACTCCAGGCCGTATGCTCGATATGCTCAAGCGGAAAAAAGTAAATGTCTCCGCCATCAACTGGCTGGTTCTGGATGAAGCCGATGAAATGCTGGACATGGGCTTTAAAGACGATTTGAATGCCATATTATCCGGCACTCCCGACCAGAAAAGAGTCCTGTTGTTTTCAGCAACAATGCCCTCGGGAATTGAAGCGATTGCCAGAAGCTACATGAAAAAACCCAAAGAGATCACTATTGGCTCCAAAAATAAGGGCGCGGAAAATATTCAGCATCAATATTACGTCGTGCATGCCAAAGACAGGTATGCAACACTCAAAAGAATTGCCGATTATTATCCCGATATTTATGCAATTATTTTTTGCCGGACAAAAATTGAAACTCAGGAAATCGCCGATTCACTGATAAAAGACGGCTACAATGCGGATGCGTTGCATGGCGATCTTTCCCAGGCGCAAAGAGACAGTGTCATGAACCGCTTTAGAACAAGAAACCTGCAAATGCTGGTGGCGACCGATGTTGCGGCTAGGGGAATCGATGTCACAAACTTAACTCACATTATCAACTACAATCTGCCGGACGATATTGAAAACTACACCCACCGCAGCGGCCGGACAGGCCGGGCCGGTAAATCCGGCATTTCCATTGTCATCATAAATTTAAAAGAAGCTTTCCGCATTAAGCAAATTGAAAAACAAATCGGCAAAAAATTTGAGCAGGTTAAAATACCCACCGGCAATGACGTTTGTGAAAAACAACTTTTGCATTTAATCGAAAAAGTAAAGAACACCGAGATCCAGCATAAAGAAATCGGCGTCTTTCTGCCAGCGGTTTATGAACATTTGAAGGGAATCAGCAAGGAGGAAATAATTCAAAAGTTTGTATCGGCGGAGTTTAACCGCTTTTTAAGTTATTATCGTAACGCCGCCGACATAAATGTAGAAACGAGAAAAGAAAACGACAGAACCGTTTCCAGTTCCAGAACCGGGCCCGGCGCCCGTTTCGGTTCCGTCCGTTTATTCATTAATCTTGGGCAGATGGAAAGATTTAATGAGCGACGGTTGAAGGATTATCTTTTGGAAATGGCCAATATTCCTAATCTGCGTATTTCCCATGTTGAGGTAACACGCAGTTGTTCTTTTTTTGAGACCGATTCTCAACAGGCGGATTTTCTGATGGCAAAATTTAGGAAAGAAAAATTCCAGGGACGCCATGTCCAGATCGGATATGCCGACAAAAGCAAGAGAAAAAAAGGCAAAGCAATAACTAACAGGGACTACTCCAAAGCAACTAACGCTTTTTTCGCAATTAAGAGGAAGCGAAATAGGCGATAAAGTTTCACTAATAACTCCAAATTAATGAAGAAGGATTGTGTTTGTCAAAGAATTTATGATTCTTTTTTCATTGACATTAAAAGCAACACCTTGTACGTTTTTATACATAGAAATGCTTTCTTATCAAAGATGCAGCTTTATTTACCCTAGGAGCTCTTGTACTTGAATAAGAAATGTTTTCTTTATTCACTGCCGATGATTCTTCTAATAATCGTTGTTGTTGCCGGCTGGTTTGCCACGGACTATCTTGGCAATAAAGCAAGACAGGAAATCATCAAAGACAGCCAAAACGATGCATCAACCCTATCCATACATATATCCGATACATTAAATAATATTGAAGGGATCGTTAAATCCCTATCCGGAGCTGCCCATATAGCTCCCGCACTATTGTCTAAAAGTGATCAGGATATCAAGCGTGCTAATAGCACGTTAGACAGATATAATGCTGCCACGAATGCTTCCGTGACCTATCTGATGGATGCCAATGGCATGACGGTGGCATCCTCCAACCGAAAAGATCCGGACAGCTTTTGGGGAATATCCTATCGTTTTCGTCCTTACTTTCGGGAGGCAGCCAAGGGGAAACCCTATCATTATTTTGCGCTGGGCATTACTTCCGGAAAGCGCGGTTTCTATGCCAGCTACCCGGTTCAGAATCGTCTGGGTAAAGTGATTGGCGTGGTCACGATGAAAAAGGATATTGATGATATGGAAATCTTTTTCAGAAAATACCCTTTTTGCTTCTTTATCAACCCGGACGGCATTATTTTTCTGTCCAGCAAGCCGGAAATGGTTTTAAAAAGTCTCTGGCCGCTGGACAAAACCAAACAACAAAAATTGATTGCTTCCCAGCAATTCGGCAGTAAGCTCTCTGAAGCCGTTACCCCAAAGGAAATTGCTGACGGTACGGAAGTAACTTTAGAAGGAAAAGATTATTTTGTCTCCAGAAAAGTCATTGGCCACTATGGCTGGTCGACTGTGGTTCTGACCCCTACAGATCGCATCCGGATTTACAAATTGACAGGCATTTTGGTAACGATTTCCGTAAGCATTTTAATTATAGTTTTTTCAGGAGTTATCTATTTAACAGACCGATCCCGGAATGCCATTCGGCAATCGGAGGTCTTTCTCAGCAATATCTTTGACAACAGCCCTTTTGCTCAATGGATTTCAGACGAGAGAGGGACACTTATAAAACAAAACCAGGCCTGCCGGGAGTTATTTCATATTACTGATGAAGAGATCGTGGGTAAGTACAACATCTTTAAAGATAAGATCGTGGAGAAGCAAGGCTTTATGCCCTGTGTTCGCGCCGTGTTTGAGCGGGGAGAGAAGGCTAATTTCACAATCACATACAACACGGCAGAACTCCGTCATCTCAATCCTCAACAGAAAGTATCTCTGGTTTTAGAACTCACCATCTCACCCGTGAAAAACGAAAATGGTAAAGTCAAGAATGCCGTCATTCAGCATGTGGACATCACGGCACGCAAGAAGGCGGAAGAGGCGCTAGCTAGTATCAGCCGGCAAAATGAACTCATTCTGAACTCGGCAGCGGAAGGGATTCTGGGGGTGGATTTGCAGGGTAACCACACGTTCGTCAACTCGGCCGCGGCGAGGATGCTTGGCTACGAAGTCGAAGAGCTTATCGGCCTTCCCAGCCACAGCACATGGCACCATACCAAACCTGACGGAAGTCCTTATCCCAAAGAAGAGTGTAAAATCCTTACCGCCCCTCTGGAGGGGAAATTGCATCGTATGTCCACCGAGGTTTTCTGGCGGAAGGATGGCATCAGTTTCCCCGTCGAATATTCGAGCACACCCATCTATGAACAAGGACGGCCAGCAGGCGTTGTGGTAACTTTCACGGACATAACCGAGCGCAAGCTTGCCGAAAGTTATCGCGAGATGAGTAACGAGATTCTGCAGATCATCAGCAAGCCGGTTAGTCTATATGATTTAATACAAAGCGTCATCACCGCATTTAAGAAATGGACAGGGTTCGATGCTGTGGGCATTCGTCTGCGGAATGGATACGATTTTCCGTATTTTGCCCAGAACGGTTTTTCCAATGAATTTCTGCTGACGGAAAACACACTGACCGAGCGCGGTACAGATGGCGGTGTTTGCCGGGACAAAGACGGCAATATCCGTTTGGAATGCACCTGCGGACTGGTCATTACCGGCAGGACCGATCCGGCCAATCCGCTCTTCACGAAAGGCGGCAGCGCCTGGACAAACGATTCATTTCCGTTGCTCGACCTTCCGTCCGATCAGGACCCGAGGCTTAATCCACGCAATCAATGCATACATCAGAGCTACGCATCTGTGGCTCTGGTGCCCATTCGCACGAAAGATCAGATCGTCGGCCTGATACAATTCAATGACCGCAGAAAAAATTGTTTTTCTCTTGCTGCGATCGAACAGTTTGAGGACATTGCGGCAAATATCGGCGAGGCTTTACTGCGCAAGGATACGGAGGAGGCGCTTCTTGAAAGCGAGGAGAGGTACCATTTCATTGCCGATCACACTGCAGACCACATCTGGACGATGGACTTGTCACTGCGCTATATGTATTCAAGCCCCGCAGTGACAAGAATACTCGGCTATACAGTTGACGAATTGATGGCGCAAAGTGTTGACCGGTTTTTTACCCCTGAATCACTTGTGGCGGCGAAGAAAGTGCTTATGGGGGAACTCGAAACAGATAAAAACCCGAACACCGATCCGAATCGTATCCGCACATTTCGGTCTGAGCATCGCCACAAGAACGGCAACTTGGTCTGGCTGGAAAGCTCTATCTCCATAATCCGTGACGCATCCTTGAAGCCGATCGGTATTTTAGGCGTTTCCCGCGATATTACCGAACGTAAAAAAGCGGAAGAGCAATTACAACATCTGGCGACCCATGATTACTTGACTGACCTGCCCAGCCTGAAAGTGGCCAGGGACAGGATGTCCGTAGCCTTTAATATGGCTCGCCGGTATAAGAAATCGACGGCTGTTATGTTTATCGATTTGGATGGCTTCAAAGACGTCAATGATACTCTAGGCCATGATGCCGGTGATTACGTGCTCAAGCAAGTGGCTCAGCGCCTGCTGTCCTGCGTGCGCGAAACCGATACGGTCGCACGCTTCGGAGGAGATGAATTTTTAATAATCGCAACCGAAATCAATGCCCCTGAAAATGCCGCGCAAATTGCCGAAAAGGTAATTCAACTGGTATCCCAACCGGTCATTTTCAAAAAGCAACAGGCGGTTGTTGGAGCAAGTATCGGAATCGCGCTTTTTCCCGACCACGGTAAAGATATGGATCAGCTTATAAAGCTTGCCGATGAAGCCATGTATAGAGTGAAAAACGCAGGCAAGAACGGATTTGTTTTTGTAAATAGTTAAAGGAGACAATATGGATACACGACGAGACTTCATCAAGAAAAGCGCTATTGTGGGCGCTGCTTTGTGCCTCCCGATTTCTCTAACACGAGTAAGTCAGGCGGCTTATCCTGATTTAAAAACACGCGCTCCGAAAAAGGCGCTGATTTTATGGTACAGCCAGACAGGCCTCACACGCAGATATGCCCGTCTTATCGGCTGTATTCTGAAAGGTAAAAATCTTATGGTTGACGAAATTGAATTACAGGAAACAAATAAAAAACGACTGCCGGATTATGATCTCATCATCATCGGCACACCGGTATTTTATTACGATGCTCCCTCCAATGTCAGCGAGTGGCTGGAAACAATTCCTTCCATCAAGGGCACACCGGTTGCGGCATTCGTTTCCTTCGGCGGGCCCGAAGGCAATCAGCATAACGCGTCCTGCCATATTCTCAAGCTTTTGGCGGACAAAGGTGGCGTTCCTATAGGAAGGGATGCTTTTAGAAATATTTCATCTTATCCTACGCCCAAATGGAATAATCCCAAACAGATTTCCGGGCAGCATCTGCCCAATGCGGCTACGTTTGATCAAGTGCGCCGCTTTGCAGCGGATATGCTGGCAAGAACTACCCGTGGTAAGACAATTTCGATTGGATACGAACCAGCAATGAGGGAAGGTTTGCGGGCGATGCCTCTGGTCTGGATGAATAAGAAAGCTATTAACAAACATACTGTTGATGCTCAAAAATGTATCGGCTGCGGAACCTGTGTAAGAAAATGTCCAACCAAGGCCATCAATCCATTTAAACAAACTGTTGACCGTGACAGGTGTCTGGCCTGCTTCGGCTGTCTGAATAATTGCCCTGCCGATGCTGTGGTTATGGAATACAGGGGCGAGCGTCTATACGGTTTTCCGGAATATTTAAAGAGAAACAAAATTACGATAATGGAGCCGCCGGAATTCAGCACGTGCGGCTAAAACAATACAGTGAACTGTTAAAATGTATTTCCACAGGAGGATAATTCTCATGAATAGCACCCGTCGATGTTTGTTGGCAGCATTTCTCGTATCAACCATTTTCTTTATCTGCGGAGTAGCGCAGGCTCAAACATCTCTCGATTCCCTGCTCAAGCCTTATATGACTAAATATGATCTGCCGGCCATTGCCGCGGCAGTCGTTAAAGATGGAAAAATTATTTCAGCCGGCGCCATAGGTACGCGCAGGGCGGGCGTAAATATTCCGGTGACAATAAATGACCGCTTTCACCTGGGCTCGGATACGAAGGCGATGACTGCCTTGTTGGCGGCCATGCTGGTGGAAGAAGGAAAACTACGCTGGAACACTACTCCTGCCGATGTTTTTCCCGAGCTTGCGGACAAGATGGATCAAGGATTTAAGCGTATCACGCTTGAGCAACTGCTTTCGCATACAAGCGGCGTCCCGTCCGACAATGCAGACATCGTCAAAGTTTTTATGGAAGCATTGACAAAAGATGGAAATCTTGATGATTTGCGTTACTGGATCGTCCAGGAGTGGAGCAAACGGCCTCTGGCATATGATTCGGGTACAAAATTCGCTTATTCAAATATGGGATATATAATCGCGGGAGCCATTATCGAGCGCACCGCGGGAAAGACGTGGGACGAATTAATCACGGAAAGAATTTTTATCCCTTTAAAACTGCGCACTGCCGGCCTCGGGGAACAATCATCTCTCGGCAAAATTGACGCGCCTCTCGGGCATGCCATAATTGATGGAAAGGCGAAGGCGATGCTTGCCGGTCCGAACGGTGACATCCCGCCGATAGTCGGTCCTGCCGGAATTGCGCACATGTCCATATTAGATTTTGCTTACTGGGCGGGATGGAATGCCGGCGAGGGGAAACGAAAACCTAATCTTGTTAAGCCGGAGACAATGCGCAAGCTCCACACGCCGGTCATTTCAATGCCGGAAAGAAAGGCCGCCGCGCCCGGAACACCGGCCGGCGGCAGATACGCTCTCGGCTGGGGCGAGTTGACCGTTGATTGGGCGCCCTATCCCCTGATCTATCATGGCGGCTCGAATGAAATGAACCTGGCTCACATCTGGATAGATACCAAACGGGATTTCGCGATTGTCACCGCCACCAATATCAGCGGCCAAAAGGCTAACGAAGCGCTATTTGCGCTGGCACGCGAACTGTATACAAAATTCTTGAATGAACAAAAGCGAGTTAAATAGAAGATAAGGAGACCCTTGAAAAAACCAACTAAAGTTGCCGCAATTCAACTTGCCACCCAAATAGGGGATTCAACCGCAAATATCGCCGGCTGTGAGCGTTTATCATTACTGGCAGTCAATGAAGGCGCGCATTGGATAGCGCTGCCGGAATTTTTCAATACTGGAGTCAGTTGGAACCCGAAGATTGCCGAGGCCATCCAAAACACCGACGGCATAGCGGCAAGTTTTATGCGTGACTTTTCCGCAAAACATCAAGTGGTTTTGGGAGGCTCATTCTTGTGCAGGCTGTCCGATGGCAATGTCCGCAACCGCTACTTGTGTTATGCCAATGGCACTCTTGTCGGTAAGCACGACAAAGACCTTCCTACGATGTGGGAAAATTATTTCTATGAAGGCGGTGATCCGACCGACAACGGGATTCTGGGTACCCATGACAATATACGCATCGGCGCGGCTGTCTGTTGGGAATTCATGCGCACGATGACCGCGCGCAGGCTTCGTAATCAGGTGGATGTGATAATGGGCGGGTCGTGCTGGTGGAGTATACCTACCAATTTTCCAGAATTTCTCCAGCGGCTTTGGGAACCGTCAAACAGTCAAAACGCTCTTTCGGCCATACGGGATAGCGCCAGTCTTATTGGTGCACCGGTTATCCATGCCGCGCATTGCGGTGAAATCGAATGCCCGATGCCGGGGTTGCCGATTAGATACCGGGGTTACTTCGAGGGTAACGCAGCCATTGTGGATGCGAGCGGTCAGGTACTGGCGCACCGCAGCGCCTCGCAGGGTGAGGGCATCGTCTGCGCGGAGATTTCACTGGGCGCACTAGAAACTAAAGAGGAAATCCCCAATTGTTTCTGGCTGCGCAGCAGAGGCCTTCTTCCAATTTTTGCATGGCATCAACAACGTTGGTTGGGGCGGCGCTGGTATGCGCGTAACGTATGCCGGTCATAAAAATTTTACATTACACTATTTGAGCAACCCAACATTTTACGATTTCTCTGACAATAATATTTGTTCTTAATAAAATATTGGTGTAAATAATTAAACACTAAATAAATAGTACTATTTGAAAAACAGCAAAATTATGTGTTATATAAATCAATTATTAATCGCGGGAGAATGGTATGCAAAAATTAACTGTCCACCTTTTGAAAATAGAAGCTAAGGCTTTCGCTGATAAAGAATCTGGTCATAAAGAGAAGTCACTTTATGGTGTAACAGATGGTAAAGCCGTCGGCACTTATTTGGAACACAAGTTTCAAGAGACACTTCAGGCTAAGTATGAATACGCACGAGGTTCATCGGCGAAAGGTATAGACTTCCCTAAATTGGATATTGATATAAAGGTAACCAGTATTCGTCAACCGCAGTCTTCCTGCCCTTTTAAGTCAGCACGCCAGAAAATATATGGCCTTGGCTATTCACTTTTGATATTCGTTTATGACAAGAAGGATGACCGAAAATCAAGAACCGCGACATTGGATATCAAGCACGTGATATTCATCGAAAGTAGTCAGACCGGAGATTTTCAGACAACGACAGGAATTATTAAAATTCTGGATAATAATGGCAATGAAGATGATCTTGTTGCATTCATGATGGAACGATTTTTACCAGTGGATGAAATTCAAGCTACAGAACTGGCAAAGGAAATTATAAAAACTCGACCAAAAGTTGGTTATCTAACCATTTCAAATGCCCTTCAGTGGCGACTTCAATATGCCCGCGTCATTGAACAGGCGGGCAAAGTTTCTGGTGTTCTGCGAATAGCATGATTAAAAAAATAAAAATGGAATACGGAGATTTCCAAACTCCCCGCGATTTGGCTTATACTGTTACGGCATTCCTACGTGATGCAGGTATTTTACCATCTGTAATAGTAGAGCCAACATGTGGACAGGGTAGTTTTGTTCTTGCTGCAAACGAAACTTTTCACAAAGCACGTCAAATATTCGCTTTCGATATCAATTCTGCTTACATTTCCGCTTTGCAAAAACAGATTCATGATGCAAGGGGAGGGCATTGGCATGTTTCACAGCAAGATTTTTTTACCTTCGATTGGAAAAATTTCTTTGCACCATTTCGCGGTGAAATTCTTGTCCTTGGAAACCCGCCATGGGTAACCAATGCAGCACTTGGGATAATAGGAAGCGATAATCTTCCTACAAAAACGAATTTCCAAAATCACGTTGGTTTTGCCGCAAAGACAGGCAAGGCCAATTTCGATATTTCGGAATGGATGTTGATCAAACTTCTCGAAGCTCTTGACAAGCAACGTGGGTGCCTAGCCATGCTTTGCAAAACTTCAACAGCGAGAAAAGTGCTCCGGCATGGATGGATTAATCGATTTAATATCGGTAGGGCGAGCGTCCATTTAATCGATGCATCAATGCACTTCGGAGTTTCTGTTGATGCTTGCTTACTTGTTGTTCACACAGGAATTCCGGACATGTTATCTACCGCTGGTGTTTACTCGGACCTCACATTTGACCATAAACTGACAACGTTCGGTCTCGTAGGTAGAGACATAGTTGCAGATGTAGATGAATATAACAGGCTTAAAGATATTGATGGTATCACATACTATAAATGGCGTTCTGGCATGAAGCATGATGCTGCTTCTGTTATGGAGTTTAAGAAGTCAGGGGACGCTTTGGTAAATGGCTTTGAAGAATATATTAAACTCGAACCGACCTATCTCTATCCTTTATTGAAATCATCCGACATAGCAAATGACAGATTAATACCTCAACGTTACATTCTCGTTACTCAGCATAAGCCAAATGAAGACACGGATGCTATAAGGAAAATCGCACCAAAAACTTGGGCTTATTTGCTACATCACGCTGATGTCCTCGATCGACGTCAGAGCATCATCTATCAAAAGCGTCCACGGTTCTCAGTATTTGGTGTGGGAGATTATACCTTTTCACCTTGGAAAGTAGCAATTTCTGGACTCTACAAAAATTGTCAATTTGTTGTAGTCAGAAAGCATAATAATAAGCCGGTGGTTCTAGACGATACATGTTATTCCATTGCATGTGGTTCTGAGAAGGAAGCAACTTTCATATGCCATCTACTTAATTCTGACATAACTAAACGTTTTCTTCATTCTCTCATATTTTTTGATGCAAAGAGACCAGTTACTATCGATGTACTTAATCGAATTGATCTAAAGCGAATCGCAGATAGAATTGGTCTGGAAACTACTGCTCGTAATTATCTTAGAGAAGCTGATTTGACTGAAAAACATCAAAGTCTTCTTGTCTTTGAAAAACAAGCAAAATATCGATCGAAAACATCCAAAAGCCGGAGTCGCTAATAATGTAAACTAACTTAATATTTGAAAGTAAAATATTAGTTCACATCTAAAAAATAATTTGATTGCCAAACTACTAAAGATAAAAAGGAGAAAATATCCTTGAAGCAATTTGTTATCACTTCAGACACGAGTTCCGCAGTTTGAGATCATTTCATTAGGAGAAATAATCAACAATGACATCGCCACATTTAAAAGAAGGTATCCGTGCTGTCGCAGTTTTTGAGGCGGTCAAAGGAATCTTCGTGCTGGCTGCCGGTTTTGGACTCCTCAGTCTCTTGCATAAGGATGCTCACCGGATAGCCTGCGAGTTTATTTCAAAAGTGCACTTAAATCCTGCGCAAAAGTATCCGAAAATATTTATCGATCTGGCAGACCATATAACGAACGGCAAGTTATGGTTCTTTGCGGGATTGGCTGTGATCTACTCGGCCTTCCGTTTTGTTGAGGGGTATGGTTTATGGAAGGTGAGGGTTTGGGCGGAATGGCTGGCTGTGGTGAGCGGGACGATTTATCTGCCCATTGAAATTTACGAAGTATGCGTCAAGATTACATTTGTGAGCGTATTTGCGCTGGTTGCTAATATGGTTGTGGTTGGCGTAGTCGCCTACGTGTTGATTCAAAAGCAGGAACCTCAGGATAAAAACATCTAAAAGGGCGATGGAAAAAATGTCCTTAATTATAAAGCTGACTGTATCTGATGTCAAACTACGAAAAATAAAAAGGAGAAAATATCGATGAAGCAATTTGTTCTCACCCCGGCCGCGGGGAAACGTCTGATTGGAAAAGCAATCGCCAAACATGCCGCAGTGGCGGCAGCGCTCAAAGCGGGGACAGTTGTCATTGTCGCCGGAACGACCAACGGCTATGTGGCGGAGGAAATTCTTTCGGCGCTGGGTCAGGCAAAGGAATTTAAGCGGGGTCGTTTTTGCCGCGGAATAATTATGCCCCCCGATCGCCCGACAACTTCTACGGGAAGACTTCCGGACGAGGGCAAATTTCCGGGTGATGTGGTTATCAGAAAAGGAGTATTTGAAAAAGGTAAAACTATATTTGATGTGGTTGATGATCTGCGCGAAGGAGATATCATCTTGAAGGGAGCCAACGCTGTTGATCTAATCCAAAGACGGGCGGCAATCCTGATTGGCGATCCGAAAGCGGGAACCATCGGCGTTTCTCTACAGGCAATGGTCGGCCGGCGTGTCCGGTTGATTCTGCCGGTTGGACTGGAAAAGCGCGTTTATGGAAATCTGGATGAATTGGCGGCAAAAATGAACGAACCGGGAACATCGGGACCGCGGCTTTTGACCGTCGCGGGTGAAATTTTTACCGAGCTTGACGCAATAGCATTGCTGACCGGCGCCTCAGCCCAGTTGGTCGCGGCAGGCGGAGTGTGCGGGGCGGAAGGAAGCGTGTGGCTGACCGTCAGCGGCAAATCGGCGCAGGAAAAAGCCGCGGAAGTTCTTATAAAATCTGTCGTCAACGAACCGGCGTTTAACTTTTAAAAGGATGAAACAAAATGAAAGGATCATTAAAACAAACAATAATGCTGGCGATACTTAACAGGCACGTCTTTATACTGTTCAACGTTATCCTGTGCGCAATAATCTTTTCGATCGTTGTGGAATTTATCACCCTGGTCATTACCCCTGAAAACGACATTAAAGAAATGGTTGAAATGTGCAATGGCATTGCAATCATTCTGTATGGGTATGGGGTAGCGCTTGAAGCCAGGGCACCTCTTATGAGGTACCTTAAACTATATCCTGATTTCGCGACCCCGCTCCAAACCGCGGTCGACGAACTGTGCAATAAATACGGCATCTTCATATTGTTGCTGGCCCTTGCCCAGGAAGTACTGGTGCATCTTGTCACCATACCAGACCGCGTATTTAATACAGCCGGTAAGGAATCCTACATTTTTTCAATCTGCGTAACCATGCTGGTATTTGTTTCTTTCATTCTCATACGCCTGACGGTAATGGCGGTACTTCCCGCCCGGTTTATCGTGGCGTATGGCAAAGAACAAACTGGGACGGTAGACCTTTGAAACGCGCCATGATAAACAAATGGTTAATTTATGAAAGATAGTCAAATCAACATCATCATTAAAATATTAAAAAAAGAACTGGCAGTGGGCACAATGCCGATTGTTTCTCATCTGGCGGAGAATCAGCGCGACCCTTTTGTCATTTTAATTTCCACACTGCTCAGTCTGCGCACAAAAGACGAAGTTACAGCCGTGGCAACCGAAAGACTCTTTGAACTTGCTTCCACTCCGGAAGAAATGCTGAAAGTGCCTTTAGATAAAATAGCCAAGGTGATTTATCCGGTTGGTTTTTACCGCGTTAAGGCGAGCAATATTCATCACATCTGCCGGGAACTAATCAAACGCTTTGCATCAAAGGTGCCGGATGATATTGACACTTTGCTGAACATCAAGGGCGTTGGCCGTAAAACCGCCAATCTTGTTGTTTCGCTTGCTTTCGGCAAGGACGCCATTTGTGTTGATACGCATGTGCACAGAATTTCCAACCGGCTGGGTTACGTCAGAACAAAAACTCCAGACGAGACGGAATTTGCGCTGCGAAAAGTATTGCCACGCCGCCACTGGATTATTTATAACACTATCCTGGTTGCCTTTGGCAGGCAAACATGCAAACCCGTTTCTCCTCTTTGCAGTCAGTGTCCGGTAAATAGATATTGCGAGCGGGTTGGCGTTACTTTTAGCCGCTAAGTGGGCTGTTGAAAAACGCTCATCTGCTGTGTTGCGCTGCAAATCCGTACCGCTCAACGTATATCTATATACGCCTCGCGGTTCGGTTTCTTGCGCGCCTTGCATCTGAACATTTTTGAACAGCCCCAAAATATGGGGATTTTCATCGAACCGCTCTAATCACCAATAAATGCTCCTAAAAGAAAAAAGTTGACTAGCTTATGTCCTTTTGGTATTGTCCAGCCGCTTAAAAAATAAATTTTAAATAAGAGAAAAATTATATGTATACATTGTTGATTATTTTCCATATTTTAATTTGCCTTGTTTTGATTCTAATTGTGCTCCTACAGGCAGGTAAGGGTGCCGACATGGGCGCGGCGTTCGGTGGTTCCAGCCAAACGGTTTTTGGTTCCTCCGGTGCCGGTACTTTTTTGGGAAAACTGACCGCAGGGGTGGCTATACTTTTTATGCTTACATCTTTGCTACTTACCTATTCGGCAAGCCATAGAAGTTCTTTGTTGATGGATCGGTCCAAACTCCCCGTTAGGGGACAGACACTTCCGATAACGAAACCAGATGCAGCAAAACTGCCAGCAATACCTCCCGCAGCACCGGTAAATAAATAAAGAGCTTTTCATAGTGACAACCGTATGACCGGATGATAAAAGTTCAGAGTAATATTACAAAATCGGTCGCGCGGATCGAAATATTAAGGTTTTTTTGATGCCGAAGTGGTGGAATTGGTAGACACGCCATCTTGAGGGGGTGGTGGGACCTCCCGTGCTGGTTCAAATCCAGTCTTCGGCACCATTATAAAAATAAGGAGTTAGCTGTTTCATCGGTTAACTCCTTTTTCATTTTTGGTGCCTTGGTTACCATTTTGGTCATGAATTTACGGATTAACGATTCTCTAAATTGCCGATTATCTTATCATGGATAAGGCGGGAAGCCATGTTGTTGCCCACTACTCCGACAAATACGGAAACAGAGGTTAAATCCTTATCTACATATTCAACCGAAATAACAACTTTTTCATCCTGGATGATGGCTTTGATAATGCCCGTGGAAATTTTACGTTCTTTCTGAATATCCGTCGCCTTTAATGCAGTTACGGTTTTTTCACAGGCCATCCAGACTAAATCAATATCGGCTTTGTAGTTGCTGATAAGGTTGCCATCCTGGTAAACAAATCGTCCGGAACTTACAGCGGCAACTTTGCCATTCATATTTATCGCAGCATTACACCCGGACAGAAATAGTAAAATTACAAATAATAAAGATAGTATTTTTTTTGTCATGTATTTACCCCATTAATAGATTACTGTTATAAATAAAAGTTTTTTCATTGAATTTCTTTACCATTCATTTCATTTTTCTTGCGCGGATTTCCATTATCTCGGTTCGGGTCAGAATAGTTTTTATATTATCAACATGCTGGTGGATATTTTCCCAGCCGCCTTCTTCGCGGTCAATAAGAGTGATAACCATCTCAACGTTGAGTCCTTCTTTGCGTGCCTGCTCGATAGCTGTGATGGTGGAACCTCCAGTTGTAATAACATCGTCAATGATGGCAATTTTTTCGCCCGGCGCTATATTCCCTTCAATGGCGCTTTTTGTGCCGTGATCTTTAACGTCTTTGCGCACAATAAAAGATTTTATCGGTTTGCCTTTTTGATAGGATATGACGGAAAGCGCGTTGGCAATCGGATCAGCCCCCAAAGTAAGCCCACCAGCCGCGGTAATGTCAGTGTCCTTGAGCATGTCAAAAATAATCGCACCGATAAGATTCATTCCCTCGGGGTCAAGCGTAGTCGGTTTACAATTGAAGTAAAAGTTGCTTTTTCTGCCGGAAGCTAGAGTGAAAGGTGGATTATCGCTAAATTTGAAAGACCTCGCGAGAATTATTTCGCCAAGTCTTTCCTTCATTTCGTCTATGGTCATTATTTCCTCCTCCGCTGGATTTAACGTTAGCTTATGATTGAGAACTATTACGAAGAATAAATTTTATGGGTAATTCCACCCAAACCGTAAATGGGTTGCCTGATTTTTTTGCCGGTTCGAATTTCCAGGGTTTTACCGCTTCGATGGCCGACTGATCTAAGATGGCGTACCCGGATGATTTCCGGATTTTCATGTTTCCCACACGGCCGTCCGGCAAAATTTCCGCTGATACCAAAACAATGCCCTCATATCCACGAATGCGCGCTATTTCGGGATAAACAGGCGGCGTGTTTTCTTTATATAATGGATAAGCAATTACAGTATTCAAATTAGATGTATCACCGGCGGTTTGGTTTTCGCTATGGCCGGTTATATTTTTAGATTGTTCCTCAGTGCCTTTGCCGGATATATTGTATTTTGCCAATGTTATATTATTGGTCAATTCCTCTGTTGTCGTAGCTGCGGCAATTATTTGCGGGACTTCCGGTTTGTATACGGGCTTTTCAATATTTGCCTTTTGAGGGGTTGTTCTGACCACGAAGGGTAACGGTTGCTCAAAGCGGCCTTTTTGAATAACTGCGCCTTCATTATTGCTTTTAGAATCCAGAGAGACCCAGACCAAATTTATGCCGTTTAACTTTGGAGGGGAAATTAAGTTGCCGGATAAACCAAAGATTAAAAGCGCCGCCACAGCAAAGTGAAGCAGCAGGGAGAAGCAAACGGCAGTTATTATTTTATTTTCCGGTTTTATGACTTTCATTTGAGTAAAAAACTTTTATCTTTTAATTAATTTTTCCACCACTCTAACGGCTTCCACGCCATCTTTGGCAAAAGACGCGTCAATGGTTTTTGCGTAAGCTTCGGTCACTACCGCACCGCCGATTAAAAATGGTTTTTGAATTCCTTTTGTCCGCGCCAGCGTTATCACATCTTTCATATTTACCATTGTTGTGGTCATCAATGCGGAAAGAGCGATTACATCAGGATTGTTCTTTTTTGCGGCATCAATTATTGTTTCCGCAGGAACGTCCTTGCCTAAATCAATAACGTGATAGCCATAATTTCTCAAAAGCAGGGCGACGATATTTTTTCCGATATCGTGAATATCGCCCTTTACCGTTGCCAAGATTATTTTGCCTTTGTTTTCGGCTGCGTCTTTTTTTAAGAGCGGTTCCAGGTAACCGAGAGCCTTTTTCATTGTTTCCGCGGCGGCCATGAGTTGGGGCAAAAAGTAAATTTTCTTTTCGTACAGATCACCTACACGCACGATAGAAGGAATCATGATTTTATCAACTAATTCGGGAGCAGTGCTGCCGGCGGAAAGCGCCGTTTCAATGAAAGATATAATATTTTCCCGGTCACCCTCCATAATTGCGCTTGAAATTTTTTCCTGTGGCGTAAGAATTTTTGTTGTATCGACGCCGGCATTAACATTGGCCGGTGCGGAAAAATGTTCAATAAAACGCAAGGCGTCCTTGTCCTTGGCGATAAGAACATCACCCGCTTTTTTTACATTCATCATTTCCGTGCTGGCTGGATTCGCAATGGCCATAGTTAAGCCGCAAAATTGCGCCATCGCCAGAAAGGCCGCGTTAAGCCAGGGACGTCCGGGCATACCGAAAGATACGTTAGAAAGACCGAGAATGGTTTTGCTCTTAAAAGTTTGCGCGCACCAATAAAGAGTCTTTAATGTTTCCTGAGCGGCATTGGGGTCGGAGGCCACGGCCATCACCAGGCAATCCACAATAAAATCATCTTTGGTAAAGCCAAACTTCTTTGCCGCCTGAAAAATATTTTTAACAATGGCCTGACGCTTCTGAGCCGTGTGCGGTAATTCTCCTTCGGTCAAAGGCAAGAGAATAAACATGGCGCCATACTTGGCAGCCAAGGGCAAAAGCCTGGCTATTTTTTCTTTTTCGCCGGAGATGGAATTAATCAGCATCCGGCCGGGATAAATCCGCAACGCGGCTTCAACGGTTTCTATTCTGGAGGAATCTACAACCAGCGGCAGTTTGGTTACCGTCGTCAAAAGACCGATTACCGCTTTAATTGTTTTTACTTCATCGATGCCGGGCTGGCCGACATTTATATCCAGCAAATTAGCCCCTTGCTTTTCCTGTTCCATAGCCATTTGGCGAATGATGGACATCTTCCCTTCCGTAAGTTCCTGCTGTAAGGCTTTTTTACCAGTGGGGTTTATTCTTTCTCCTGCTATGAAAAGAGGCTGATTTTCAGCGAAGTGCAAAAATCCTCGCGCCGAACTCAATGCACTGATTGATTTTCTCATAGGTAATATTGGCTTGACGCCTGCGGTTGCACGGGCAAGTTTCTCAATGTGCGCCGGTGTTGTTCCGCAGCAGCCTCCCAGCATATTGGCTCCGGCTGCCGCAAGCTTGCGCCCGAAAGAAGCAAAAGTTTTCGCGTCCATTTCAAAAATGGTTTTTCCGCCTTCGAGTCGTGGAACTCCGGCATTTGGTTTAGCCGCAAGCGGTACAGCAGCGTATGGCTTCATGGCTGCGATAAAATCCACCATTTTTTCGGGACCGGTGGAACAGTTACAGCCCACAGCATCAGCGCCAAGGCTCTGCAGAGTAATGAGCGCTGTAACCGGATCGGTGCCGCCCAGCGTATGACCGTCTTTTTCATACGTCATGGAAACAACGGTAAAACTATCTTTAATTTCTTTGACGGCCAGCAACGCTGCGCGGGCTTCCTGAATATCAATCATGGTTTCGATTACAATAAGGTCGCAGCCGCCGTCAATCAAGCCGCGCACCTGATCTTTAAAAGCATTCACAGCTTCTTCAAAGGCGAGGGGACCGAATGGTTCGATAAATAAACCGGTCGGACCGATATCGCCGGCAACCAGAGCTTTTTCGCCGACCGCTAGTAGAGCCGCGCGTGCCAGTTCAAAATTTATTTGATAAGCATTTTCCTTAACGCCATATTGCTTCAGCTTGAAGCGATTGGCGCCGAAAGTGCAGGTATAAACTATTTGCGCGCCTGCTTTTTGATAAGATGTATATAAGTCCTGAATAATTTCCGGATTGTCGAGGCACCATTTTTCCGGACAAACTCCACCGGGCAATCCTTTTTTTTGCAGCTCCGTGCCGAAAGCGCCGTCCAGAATAATAATTTGTTTAGTCAAGAGGCTTTTTATTTTGCTAATTTTAGCCACAAGATTCTCCCTTGAATTAAATTGTTGTTTGATGGTGTCCTTATATCACTTTTGAGGTAAGAAGTGTGATTTTTTTTGAAGAAAACAGGCGAGAAAAAAGTTCATTCGGTTTTTGCGTATTTTATGATTTGCGCTTGTAAAATTTGATTAATATTTCTATTAAGCTGGAGCGAAATGTTCCAGGGGCGTTCCTGAAAAGAGAAATAAAATGATTGAACTTTAACTTAATATTTAGTACATGTGTTCACGCATTACGGATATATTAATATCTAATTCAGATAGGCATTCTGGGGAGGTTTTGATATGAAAATAAAAGGCACTTTTTTTGTTACGACAAAAACAGCTATGACCGCAACTTTCGGTGAGGAACGCTGGAATGCATTTATGACCAAGCTGGCGGAGAAGGACAATTATTTCAAAAATGTGATTATGTCCATTACCCTCATTCCGGTGGAAAAATTAATCGTTATTTTTGACGAGATGTGTAAGGAATTCTTCAACGGCGACTATAGTCAATACTCGATGTTTGGGAAGGTAGGCGCTAAATATGCCCTGTCGCCGGACGGTCCGTATAAATCCTATCTGCTTTCTAGGGACATAAAGCAGTTTGTCGATTTTGCCCTCCCTAAACTCTGGTCAACGTATTTTGACGGGGGCACAAGCGTCACGCGGCTCGAGAACAACGTCATTCATTTTAGAGTCACCGGGGTTGAAATCAAACATTATTACTTCGAGCAACTACTTATGGGTTACTTTCAGAAGGCCATTAAAGTTTTCGGAAAGAAAACTGTTGCGAAACAGGTCAAAAGTCTTGTATCGGGCGATGATGAACTTTATTTCCAGTATACTATAAAAGACTCTTGATTGGAAAAATTATCAATGCTGACTATGGACTGACTTCAGGAAGAAATATTTGTTGAGTTTACCTTGTGCTCAGTGGCAGGCATTTGTCAAATTTGAGGATTACCATTCGTAAATATGTTTTTTATCGGAGGGATTTCTCTATCTCATTTAAGCTGATAGCCTTTTTCCCGGAATAATTTCAGGCAGGCATCGGCGACAGTATTGTCATAAAGAATGCCCTTATTTTTCTCTATCTCTTCAAGAGCTGCCTCAATACCCAAGGTAGGCCGATAGGGACGGTGGGAAGCCATGGCTTCCACAACATCGGCAACAGCCAGAATCTGCGACTCCACGAGAATCTCATCCCCTTTCAAATTTCTTGGATAGCCGGATCCGTTTATCCGTTCATGGTGCTGGTAAACTATCTCTGCCAGCGGCCAGGGAGATTCCACATTCTTCAGCATTTCGTATCCACTCTCAGAGTGTACTTTAATCAGAGAAAATTCAATCTCTGTCAGTTTGGTAGGCTTGGATAATATTTCCGCAGGGATCGATAATTTCCCGATGTCATGGATGATACCGGCCATGCGGATTCCTTCTGTTTTCTCTTGAGCTAACCCCATTTCCACAGCGATGGCACGGGCCAGATTTGCAGACCTGGACTGATGACCGGCCGTATAGGCATCTCTGGATTCTACTGCGGAAACCAGGACTTGAATAGTCGTGCCAACCGCTTTCCTGAGACTTTCGAGAGTTTGTTGAATTTTCTCCTCGGCCTTCTTGCGCTCGGTGATATCACGAAGATTAATAATAACAGATTCAATAACATTATCGTGAATCAGATTGCTTGCCACAACTTCAAATGTACGCCAGCTTCCATCACTATGACGAAAGCGTACATCAGCCCGCTGAACAGGGGCATTTTTATCCGTAAACAATATTTTATATGTATCAGCTACAAGATTGAAGTCATCCGGATGAAGATGTTCAAATCCTGTGGCGCCAATTCTTTCCTCAGCCTTTAATCCCAAAGCCTTCTCAACCGCCGGATTTTCATAACTGATGACCCCTTCCCGATTCAAGAGAACAATTATATCTGAAGATTGTTCAGCGAGAATCCTGAATTGTTGTTCTTCGCGGTGTAATTTCTCTTCTACTTTCTTGCGCTCGGTAATATCACGTATTACGCCGAGGATACCAACCGGTCGCTGATTTTTATCTCTGATAAAAGAAAACTTCGTCTCGGTCCACACGGTAGTTCCATCTTTTCGCCTGACTTCCAGTTGAAGTGTCCGGGATATGTCCTCTTGATGTTCTATTTCTTCCAGTTCCATAACCTCGGATAGAGTCCTTTTGGCCAAATCCAAGGATGAAGGCGTAATTGCATCAAAAGGTGTTTGTTTCAACACATCTTCCGGTTCGTATCCTCTCAATCTTTTTACAGAAGGACTGATGTAGGTATAATTCAGATTCATATCCAAAACGAAAAGGACATCCTGAACGTTGTCGGTAAAATGCTCAATAGTGGAACGGTCTCTGGAAATCTTTTTCCTTAGGCTGGAGATATATCCGCCGACCAGTGAAAACCAGGCCAGAACCATTGCGAGAATCACAATGTTCAATACGTCTGTTTTATTATTAATAGATTCAGGGTGGATTTTGTAAAGCAGAAGTATAATTGCCGCATAATTGACCACGGCAAACACAGACAGAAAAAGAAATTGCCGGACAGTCAACCTGAAAAGCCCGAACATAAACACGACCATATAGAGAATGAGCACCACGCTTCTGAACGAATCGGCATAATACACAGCCATCATGGCCCAGAAAGTGGCTATAACAATCTGGAGAAGCGTTAGACTCGGATCTTTGAGCCGTTTATTTAATCCGGTTCTGATTATCGCATATAGGAGGATGTTAGTGGCAAGAATTCCTGAAAGACTAATAATCAGAACATTGAACGTCACCCGGGTATGCTCTTGGAAATGAAGTAATACAGCCAGAGCACTCCACATCACATACGAGCTTAATGCCATGAGAAACCGTTTGATTCTCAAAGTCTGATTGTTATCGTCTTTAGGAAATATACTAAACAAATATTATCTCCTTTATAGCCGAAAAGTCACCAGTCATTATACCTATCAGCCCGCTGTCTGACCTACCCGGAATATTTGTACCATATATTAAGTTAAAGTTTAGCCTCTTTTCATTCTATTTTCACCTTGAAGAAAGAAAATTTTTAAGGAGTCACTAAGATTTATCGAAGGTTGCGTGCAAAGGAAAACCACTTTCGCTTTATGCACGCAGGCGGGTGCGGGTGATGATTTCCGCTTTCGCGGAATCGGGAAGGTCGTCGAAGTATGCGCAGTATCCTGCCACGCGCACGACGAGACCCGGATACTTGCTCGGATTTCTCCTGGCGTCCTCCATCATCTCCGGGTCAAGGACATTGAGCTGCATTTCCATGCCTCCCTGGGAAAAGAAACCTTTCACGAGAGATGAGAGGACGTTCACCCCCTTTTCTCCGGCTACTGTTTCAGGATCGAAACGGAGGTTGAGGGCGTAGCCGTTCATGGCGAGCCGGGAGTCTATCTTAGCAACTGAGTTGAGCAGTGCTGTGGGTCCCAGGCGGTCTTTGCCATTGGATGGTCCCAGGCTGGGTGCCAGTGGTTCCCCTGCTGTTCTCCCGCTGGGTAGGGCTGGCGTTCGTTTCCCAAAGGCTACATGGCACGTTACTGAGTAGAATCCAGGGACGTAGGCCCCACCGCGGATGTTTTTATGCTTGCCCAGAGCGTCGTGATAAATCTTTGCCGTAAGATTCGCGTAACCGTCTGGCAGATTATTGTCATTTCCGAACTTTGGCGCCTTTTGCAATTCCGCTTTCAACACGGGAGCTTTCTCGAAGTTGGTAAAAAGGGCTTGAAGCACCTCCTCCATTTTGTACCTTTTCTGCCGGAAGACAACCTCCTCGAGAGCTGCCAGTGAGTCGGCCACATCGGCCACCCCCACTCCTTGTACGCCACTGGAGTTATAGAGTGCGCCGCCGCCGGTAACGTCTTCCCCTGCTTCGATACAACCATCCACCAGCATGGAGGAAAGCGGCGTCGGATGATAATCGCGGTTTCCCTTTTCCATCATCTGGAGGTCTCCTACCATTCGGGCAACCATAAAATCAACCTGCGCCCGAAAGGCCTCGATGACCTGATCGATATTTGTGAAAGATCGGGGATCCGGTGTTGCTGCTCCCAAACGCCATAGTTTTCCGAACCTTTTGCCTCGATTCAGCGCCAGTTCCAAACAGAGCGGTAGGTTGAAAAGTCCCGCATCCGTGGAAAAGAAGCTCTTCCCGGGCAGAGCGAGTTCCACACAACCGACGACAGCGTAGTTTCTCGCCTCCTCCAAGGGATAGCCATGTGAGGTGAGGGCACCGATAGATGCCTCATCGTTGAAAAGTGCCGGGACGCCTTTCCCCTGCCTGGCCACGTCGACGACCCGCCTCAGGTAAGGCTGGGGGCAATCCTTGTGGACACGCGCCTGGTAGTTGGGATCGCGGAGGCCGAACTGTTCCATCACATCCAGAAAGAGGTAGGTTAGATCATTTACAGCATCATTTCCCTCGCGGTCGATACCGCCAACGATAGCGGCCTGGACAACGAGATAGCCGCCGTGATACTCGCTGGTGCGCTGGGATAGAAGAAATACGTGTTCCACCGCCTTGGCGGAAAAAAGCAGGAGCAGTTCTCTTGCCTTGTCGGGTGTTATCCTGCCCGCTTCCAAGTCAGCTTTATAGTAGGGGTAGAGGTACTGATCCACTCTGCCGAAGGAGATGGCGGAGTTCAGTCCCTCCATATTCGCCGCCATGTGTGTGAACCACAGCGACTGGAGCGCCTCGTGGAAAGTTGTGGCCGGTTGTCTGGGTACATTGCGGCAGATATGCGCGATCTCTTTCAGCTCCGCTGCGCGCCCCTGGTCTTTCTCCTGAGCGGCTAACCTTTCCGCCTCACTGGCAAAGCGGTCGGCTAAGATCAAAAGCGCTTCACAGGCGATACGGGAGGCAGCATGGAAGTCACCATTTTTACTTTCCATCTCTTTTAAGTAACCTTCAACGCCTAACTTGATCATCTTTTCGTAGTTGGGCAGGAAGTGCCCGATGCCGCCCGCCTCGTTGACAAGGTAGTAAGTGGCGTTGAGCTGTTCGATCAAATAGCGCAATAATTTGAGAAAATGCGGGAAAAAGGCCTTAATAGCCATGTTGCGTGTGAGCCAATAGGGATATATACTCAAGAGGAGCTTCAGCCGTTCAGACCAGGGCATCTGGAAGGGAGTGGTCTTTCTCTTGTCAATCCAAAGCAGTTCCTCGCTCATGAAGACACTGGCCAACTCCGGCTGAAGTATGGCTGAGATACGTTCACTTCCCATGTTGCCGACGATCAGTTCTCCGGCATGGATCCGCACCGTTTTATTCTCGAAAAGGTGCCGGAGCGCCTTGGCCCGTCTGATGATTACGGAGTTCTTCCTATCGGCGTGATGTTTGAAATAATCGGTGATGAGATAGGCCCGCTCGGGGCAGAGTCGAACCTTAGAGGCTAGAAGTTCCCGTTTGATGCCTTCGAAACGTGCGGAAGGTTTCTTTTCGTCGGTGACGTTTGTTGAAGCTTGTGCCTGCATGGTCTCCATCCTCTTATACGCAGTTGAACTATAAGAACCTTGGTCTTGGATGTCAAGGAAATGTTGACGACAAAATGTGAGGTATGGTGCCAATGATTGTGTGTTCGGCGGCATTAAATCTGGAGACATCTATACCAGTTATTTGCGGGAACCAGTATGGTATCCGCAGATTTCAGAACTGTTGATTACACCTTGTATAATCAAAATCGTTTAGTAGATGCATAAAAACGTAATAGCATATGTTAAATAAGGATAATATAAATATGTGTTGTGTTGATTGCAGTAGACCGTTTGCACCGTGGGGCAGAGCCCGTTTAGTAGCTTGGGTCGCTGCGACCTTCTCCAAATTAAACCCGAACAGTTGCCAGGGACCTAAACAGATCCCGCATCTTTCGCAAGGAAGGGAAAAGGAGAACAAAATATGAAAGAGGAGAAAACATTTATCGGTATCGATGTTTCGAAGGAGAAACTTGATGTAGGTGTAAGGCCTCAGGTGGATTTTATGACATTTGCCAATACGGAAGACGGCATATCTCTGATGACGGATTTCGTAAAGTCAAAACAGCCGGAGCTAATTGTGCTTGAAGCCACAGGGGGGTTGGAAATGGCTGCTCTCAGATCCCTGGTTGTTGCAAGGTTTCCCGCCGTTTGTGTCAATCCCAGACAGGTGAGAGATTTTGCCAAAGCTATGGGTGTTCTGGCCAAGACGGATAAAATTGACGCCCATGTTATTGCACGATTTGCAGATTCGGTGAGGCCGGAGATAAGGCCGTTAAAGACCGAGGAAACGGAAATGCTGGATGCTCTTAATACCAGGCGCAGCCAGCTCGTCATAATGTTGACGGCTGAGAAAAACCGTTTGACCACAGCTTCGAAGTGGACAAAAAAAGATGTTGAAAAAAGCATTAAAGGGCTGGAGAAGGCACTTGCCAAAATCAATCGTGAGGTTGAAAATCTTATCAAAAAAAGCCCGCATTGGCGGCATATGGACAAGATCCTGCAAAGTGTTCCCAGTGTTGGGCCTGTTATGTCATTGACCATCCTTGCCGATCTGCCGGAGATTGGAACAATGAACCGAAGGCAGATAGCGGCCCTTGTTGGGGTTGCACCTCTGAATCGGGAGAGTGGCAAATACAAAGGCAGGCGTGCCATCTGGGGCGGCAGGGCAAGAATCCGTTCCGTATTATACATGTGTGTCATATCAGGCATTTGTCACAACCCCAAGATAAAAGCCTTTTATAACAGGTTGATCAGCTCTGGGAAGAAACACAAAGTTGCCATTACTGCCTGCATGAGGAAGCTTATGATTATCCTCAATACAATGATCAAAAATGGTACCTGCTGGAATGAATCAGGCTGTTAAAAAATACTACTTGACGTGAAACACAGTTGCTATTAATCCACAGAATATGGCAGCTGTAAGAATTGCGGATTACTGGTTGTAATCATGTTTTTTCTACGGGATTGGTTTCTTTATCTTCTGTGAGCTGATAGCCTTTCTCCCGAAATAATCTCAGGCAGGCATCGGCAACAACATCGTCATAAAAAATTCCCTTATTTTTCTAGATCTCTTCAATGACTGCTTTAATACCCAAGCCGGAATTCAGAAAGATTATTATATGGCCCTTATTTCCTGCTTTCGAAAGATCGTAGTATGTCATCCATTTTGCGGAGCTCTTCGCCATAGGCTCCCCAATCCCCTTTGCGCAAAAAGTCCAGTGCCTTCCGGTAGTGGGAAAGCGCTTCCAGACCCCGCTGCCGGTCGGTATTTTCCCCGACGGACATTGTTGCGGTGGTCTTGCTGATTTCCTTTTCCCGCATCATTTCCCCACCCAACAGCTGCTGCAAGGCCAGTTCCAGATTCTCCTCCATGACAATGGAGTTTCCGTAAGCCAAAATTACACGCTTGAGTTCCGGAAGCTGTCCTTTTTCGGCGGCAAGGTATAGCGATTCGACATAGAGGATGGATTTCTCGATGGGAATGGCCAGAAGGCCTCCCCTGATGACCTGCGAACCCCGCTGATTCCATAAAGAAAGCTCTTTCGATATCGCCGTATCCTGATTAATCCGGGCCTCGATTTGCTGCGGCCCATAGACAAGCTTATCCTTTGAAAAAAGATAGACAATAACTTTCCCATAGTTGGGTGCATCACAACGAGCGCTCATCCAGGCGGACATGTTATCCTTCTTGCTAGGTGTAAAGGGTAGCAGGAGGATAAATTCCTCTTTCTTCTCTTCGGGTAGTTTCATGATTGTATAGTATGGTTCCATCTCCTGATCGACGCCTTGGACAGGACCTGCCGGAGTGGCCCAGAGATCTTCCTTGTTGTAAAAGACCTGGGCATCCTGCATGTGATAAGCTCTGTACATCCTGGCCTGGATGGAAAGCATTTTCGACGGATAGCGGATGTGTTTCTGAAGCTCGGGCTGCATATCTCCCAGTTTCTTGAATACCCCCGGAAAAATCCGGGCATAAGTTTGAATTATGGGATCCTTTTCATCACTGATGTAAAGCTGCACTGATCCGTCATAAGCATCCACAACGGCCTTGAAAGAATTACGGATGTAATTGCCCATTGAGGGCGTCGGTTCCGAATAGGGAAACAAGCTGGTCATAGTATATCCGTCCAAAAACCACAAAAGCCTTCCTTCAGGAGAAATCACTAAATAGGGATCACTGTCCAGCGCTGCAAAGGGAACGATCTGCGAAACCCGATCCTTTATCTGACGATAGTACATAATCCGGCTTGCGGGGGTAATATCATCGGAAAGAAGCATGGTGAGGGAACCAAAGCGAACGGCAAAAAGCAGTTTTCTCAGAAAGGACAGAGGAACGCCGCCCTTGCCTTCATACCGGGAGTAAACGTTCTTGTTTCCCACAGGATAGTCGAATTCCGGCCGATTTGTGCGCACAAAGATGTAGTCATTGGAATTCTCGCCGTAGTAAATCTCGGGACGGGAAATCTTGATATTGATCGTGGAAATAGGAGGAATATCCTTGATGAAAAATTCAGGGAGCCCTTCATTCGAAACACGGTTTACCGGGCTCAGGACGGCTCCGTAGCCGTGGGTGTATTCAATATGCTCATTGACCCAGGAACGCGAGGACAGCGACGCATAGGAGAGTTCCCGCGGGGAGAGCATTACTTGGCGGTACTCCCCACCTATCTGGTAGCGGTCGTTATCGACACCGCCGAACTTGTAATAGGTGCGGATTTCCTGCAGCTGGCTATATGTCTGCAGAAGAGGGGCATAATTCCACAGGCGTATGTTTTTGATGGTCAGGTTGTTGCGTTTTAAGTCTTCCCGGGTCAGGTTCTCCTCCACCGGGAATTGTTCGTCTTCGATATCATTGAGCCGATATGCCAGCCGGGTAAACTGGATATTTTTTTCAATATAGGGTTTTTCCAGAACGATTTCATTGGGAACGACTTTGAAGCTCTGAACCATCGAAGGGTAGATCCCGCGACCGATCACGAGAAAGGCTCCAAAGAAAAGAACTGCAATTACAGGGTAACGCCAGCTCATCTTGAAGGTGAAGCCCAGAAAGGCGACGCCGCATAAAAGAGCAAGCCCCATCAATCCTTTCAAAACCCATAACTGGGTGGTTACATCGGTATAGCCGGGGCCGAAGACAACTCCCCGTTTGACAAACAGGATTTCGTTCAGTGCAAGCCATAGCCCGAAAATCGCGACGAAGAAAATGAGAGCTAAAAGAATAGAGAGGTGAATACGGGCGGCAGGTGCCGCCTGCAAAGTGCGTGGTGGTGCGAAATGGAAAGCCCGGCGGATAAAATATAGAAAGGCCGTAGAGATGGTCGTGAATATCAATACCGTCATCAGCCAAGCGTAAAGATGATTTAAAAACGGCATCCGGAAAACGTAGAAGCCGATATCGCGCTGGAAAAGAGGATCGGTAACTCCAAAGGATGAAACGTTAAGAAACGTCAGAAAATTTTCCCATTGGCTAGAACCGATTAGGGCCGCAAAGAGACTGAAAACAAGAGACACGATTAAAATCAAATGTTGCAGGGGCCGGTTGGCTATTTCCAGTTTCGAAATTTGAATCCAGCCTTTTTGATCAATCACGTGTAGTTGGGAAGTCAGTCGCATGGACGCAAAGAGATTTCCGAAAAAGATGACAAAGAAGGCAAACCCGAAGAGCAGCGCCATTTTCAGTTGAGCCCACAGGGTTATGGTAAATACATTTTCATACCCCACTTCCTGGAACCAAAACCAGTCCGTGATCAGCTCAACAGCCTGGCTGGAAAATAGTATTATCAGAAAAAGAACCACGGATAAAATGATCCAAGTCCTTTTGCTCGACATCAGAACTCCGTCCGGCCCTATTGCATTTGTCATTCGACTTTCTCCTTTGCGATCAAAACTTATTTGTATTTAATCGACATTCCCCATATCAAAATCATTAGGGCTCGTACTACTAAACTATTTAATATTGGATACTTTAAAATTCGTCAAATATCGACTTCAATGAGGAAAGAATAACATTTGAAAGAAAGCATGTCCATGAAAAATACTCAATGCTACTCAAGGAAGAAATAAATAAAAATCCGATTTCCGAACCGGAAGAATTGTTTGTTTCACCTACAAAGTCTCAGTACCGGGCAGTTTTCAGAATTGAGGATTACGGATAGAAAGAGAGCAACGACCAAAGAATAATTTGATAAGGTGGGTAGTTAAAGAATGAGTTCAAAAGATTTTTGAGAAGGAAATATATCTTGAAAAGCATCAGATATATTCTGAAGGCAATTCAGTATTAATTTCAATCTTGTTTTACCTTACGATATCTGGCAGTTCACAATGCAGGATTATACGAATGAAAGAAATTCATACGGTTTCACAACTCAGTAATACTAAACTACTGAAATATGAATCCGCCCTCACTTCTTGTATTATCTTGATATTTTTCACAACCCCATTTGCGCCATTCGTAACATCAATTTCCTCCCCCATCCCATGCGCATGAGAAATGCCTGAAACCCGAAGAACCCGGAAGGGGAAAGGCGTTTGGATATCCAGAGCAGCTTCGCTGCCGCCTGTGGAACCACATACATCTTTTCCTTTTTCACGGCATTGATCACCAGGTCGGCAATCATGTCCGGCGTCCACCTTGCATTGTCCATGCTTACCGTTGAGCACTGCCTCTGGAAGTCATCCGTGAACCGCATCTTTTCCATGAGGTTCGTCTTGATGAAGGTCGGACAGAGCACGGTCACCCCGATGTCGTATGGGGCGAGCTCGCTCTTGAGCGTTTCTGTTATAGAGACGACAGCAGCTTTTGTTGCATTGTAAGGGGCCATTTCAGCGGAGGAGACGATGCCGGCTGCGGAGGCCACGTTCACGATGTAGCCGCTCCCCTGTTTCTTCATTCTCGGGACAAAGGCATGGCAGCCGTACACCACCCCCCAGAAATTGATGGAAACGATCCATTCCCAGTCCTTGATGGGGATGTCGCCCATGAATCCGATGGAGACGACACCTGCGTTGTTGATGAGGATATCTACTTTGCCCCAGGAGTTGAAGCAGTGGTCTGCCATCCTCATGACGTCATCGAACTTGGAGACATCGCAGAGAAATATTTCTCCCTTGCCTCCTAACTTATTTACCATCTCGCATGTTTGCTTCAGCCTTGCCTCGTTGATATCGGCCAGGAGCATGGTGCACTTCTCCTTTGCCAAGGCAATCGCAATCGCTCTCCCTATGCCCGATGCCGCCCCGGTGATGACCGCTATTTTTCCTGTGATGTCTCTCTTCTTCATTATTCAAGCCCCCTAATCGTCGATGAGATTTTTGGAATTGAACAGGATTGCCTCGTAGGATGGAATGTACTGATACAGGTACGGCCACCTGCTCAGCTTGAGTCCGCGCAGTTCGTCGCATATCCCGTGGCCGTTTTCGATGTCCAGGCTTGTTGCGTTCAAGCCGATGGTCTGGCGATACCGAAGGGGGTTTACATAGAGATTCGCCTTCAGTGGGATACCGTTCTTCATGGTGTGGATGATATACTTCGTGAGCCTGCCACGTGATGTCTTTAAATTTTTTCCCTTGAGAGACAGGATACTTTGGCCGTTTTCCGCCACTGTGCACGTGGAGTATCCGTTCTCATGGGTAAAGGAGATGTCAGCAATGAATTTCGGATACCCTGCCATCTCCACCCCACCTTTCCGCGCCCTTTCCGAGGTTACGGGAAGATGCAGTATGTAGACGGTGAAGCAGTCCTTCAGCATGTAAGAAAGGGAGGTCAGTCCGGGTATAGCCATCTTGCGGTAGGAGATGATTGCGCTGATGCTGAACTCGTTGTAAGGGCCGATGTCAGTCTTGCGGTACTCGAAGGCAGTGAACACCATGAGGCACCTTCCCGGAAACATCTCCACTGGGTGCATATCGGGTGAAGGGAGGCGCTTTCTCAGCTCTCTGGTAGAAGCCGTATAGATGGCGCTCATGCATGTGTTGTCATAATAGAAGATCGGCAGCTTGACATCATAGTCCTTATACTCGATCTGATCGATGCCTTTAAAAAAATTGTTTCTGTCCAGCCTGGTTTTCATATCCTCACCTCCTCAATGATTCTATCTATATACTTCATCTTTTTCAGGCCGCTCATGCCCAGCAGAGACCTGGCCTGCCGTGCATCCCGTATCCTCTTTTCCTGTCCGTAGTCTTTCATGTAGCCATTTCCTCCCAGCAGTTGGACGCCTTCGGATGTTGCGCCGCAAGCCAGCTCGCTTATGTGGATTGCCGCCGCAACAGCAGGATTGTTCGCATCGGGTGAGACTGTATCATATGCGGAGCAGATTCCGGACAGGCAGCTTTTGGCCACATCGATCTGGATGGCGATTTCGGCGAGCTTCATGCGGACGCCGGACCATTCCACGATGTTGCGTCCACCCTGCCATTGTTGCCCGGCATAGTCAATGGCCTCTTTGAAGCAGCCCTGCATGATGCCGAGCGATAGCGCCGCAGCCGGTACGGACATGACTGAAAGCATCTTCTGGAAATACATATTGCCGGCGCCTTCTGCCCCGATCAGCAAACCGGGAACATCTTTCAGGTTGGTGTCCACGGCCTGGCAGGCTTGGAAGCCCAAAGTAAGGATCGAGTCTGACTTCATCACGCCGGGAGCTGACAAATCGATGAGATAGTAGGAAAACCCCGTTTCCTTCTGACGTGCTCCGGCTACGACCGCATACCGTGCCATGCCGCCGAGCGCGAGTAACGGTAGATTGCCGTTCAGCAGATATTTGTCCTTGCCGCTGACTTCAGGGAAATCAATTTCATCAGGAGAGACATAGGACTGAAATGCCAGAGGGATGCCTTCCTGTCCGGCGATAAGCTGGTAAGTGGATCGACAGCTTTCTCCATTGGTCTCTGCGGCTGCGATGATTTCTAGGGCTGCGGCATTAGTAAAAAGCATGGCTGCCATGCCTGCATCTATGGCGCTGATCTCTTCCACGATGCCCGCAAGGGCAGATGCGTCAAGCCCGGTGCCACCACAATCCGCGGAAAGGTTGATGCCGAACAGTCCGGCTTCTATGGCCATCTTCATCACCCCGTTTATCTTACGGCGGTAAGGATATTCATGTTCGTGTACATGCTCCAAGAGTTCTTTTCTGGCAAAACTGCATGCCAGGTTGTTGAAAGCCCTGATCTCTTCATTTTGTTGTATATATGCTGACTTGTTCATGGTTTCCCTCCTTGATTTTTATTCGAATACCCGAACACCGGGCATGTTGTATGCGATGTGATGGGAAAAGAGATTGATCCTGTTGACCTCGTTGGTGCCCTCGTAGATTTGGAGCAATTTTGCATCCCTGAGTAGTTTTTCGGCGCCGATATCGTTCCGTGTTCCATCCGCGCCCATGAGATCAAGCGCTTTTGCGCAGTTGGCCACTGCAATATCAGTGCACGAGAACTTGGTTAGGGCGCCCAGCCCTGACATATGTCGTTCGTCCTCGTCACTAGTCCATTCGAAGTTCATCTTTCTGTAGAGGCGGTTGACGATCTCGAGATTGAAGAGCGGTGAGACAAACCGGGTGAACACCCAGGAAGGTGTGTAAAGCGAGAGGTAGAACAACACCCTGGCAAAGAGAAGCCGGATCATGCTCTTGAGGCCCGCGGCATAAGCAGCCTCCATGTATAAAGTTCTCGCCATAACGACATTGGCATACATGTCGGCAATGGCCATCTGCACCCATTCCTGATTGATCAGGCTGACACCGGCTATTTTCTTTTTTGCGGCATACCGGATGGCAGCCTCACAGGCAGCTCGAGCAATGCCCGTCCCTATGGAGCCAACCCCTGGCTGGCTCACAGGAGGAAACATGCTGATCACTTTCAAGCCTGCTTCTTTGGCCGTGATATTGAGACCGCCGACCTGATCCCCGGAAAAGCAGACATTTTCATCAGGCACAAAGCAGTCTTCAAAGATCAACTCACTGGCCACACACGCCTTCTGCCCCATTTTCTCTTCTTTGTGGCCGAAGGTGAACCCCTTCATGCCGGTTTTTACCGCGAGCATGATCAGGGTGTCCGCAGGCCTCCTGATGTCCTCATAGCAGATAAGCATGTGCCAGGTACTCACATGGCCGGCAGAGATGAACACCTTGCTGCCGTTGACCACATAGCCGCCCACAACCTTTGTTGCCTGCGTTCTGACCTTTGCTTGAGGGAGAAGCGGGATCTCCGACTGGTCGGTCCCTGCGTCAGGCTCTGTCCAGGCAAGCGAAATAAGACAGGGATTACCCTTGTTGCACTCGCTGACTACTGCACGAAGAATCCTGTTGATGACCTTTATGTTGCATGAAGAACATAAGACCGAAACCCCGAGGTAATGGGCGCCGATAAGGTTGGCCAGGCCAGCGCACACGGAGGAAAGCTCTTCCATGAAGGGATACAAAGACAGCATGTTCATTCCCTGCCCGCCGTACATCTTGGGAATCCAGAGGGTATACAGCCCCCATTCATTAGCCTTTCTGATGAAATCCAGGGGCAGGTATTCGTTGTCCTCCATGATCTTCCTGTCGATGTCCTGATAGACCGGCTGAATGACCTTCTCAATGAATCTTTGCGCAAGTTTTGTGGCTTCATGAAAATCTACCTTGATCCTTGCGGGCAGACGATGCTGGGCCTCGAGACTGTTCAGGGAATCCATGAAGCTAAAGCCTGCTGAAGAATATCCGGATTTCTCCGTTCTGATTGAACCCATGGCACGTACCTCCTTTCAAATGATCTCCTTTGCGTATTTTTATGTAAAAGATACCAGCTAAAGGGTTATTTGTCGCCCGGATTTATAGATTCGGACGCCGAAAAGAAGTTTTTTTAAGATTAAGCTAACAAAAAATGTGTGGAAAGTATCACCCCGGAGAAAGCCAAAGCCCAGAACTATTGATAAATACTGGATTTCTGTTTCATTAGGAATTAATTTAGGGAACTTACAAAAATTGTCTTTTATTTTATTTTTTTATTCATTGCATTGGCTCGTAGCAACTAAGAAAGACATTGTATCAGGCCTGATTTATGATTCTGTACCAGTTCCTTCAGAATATAACTTACTGCTTATTGTTCGAGCCTTCCCCCCCCGATCCCCTGAAGGGAGAATGGCAATGGTCGCTTCATTTTTTTATAAAATACTCCTGGCGGAATTCAGAGGGTGTTTTGTTCGTATTTTTTTTAAAGCAGGTGTTAAAGGTGGATTTTGAATTGAATCCCACATCGTAGCAGATGGTGAGAATATTCTTGTCTGACTCGTCTATGAGAATCTTCTTTGCCTCTTCGATCCGGTATGAGTTTACGTAATTCCGGAAATTGGTGTCAAGTCTCTCGTTCATGAACTGGGATAGCTGGTGCGGCGTTATCGAAAGCATCTGCGCAAGGCTTTCAAGGCTCAGGTCGAAGTCCTTGTATATGTTTTCTACGCCCATCAGGTACTGAAGGCGGTCAAAGATTACCTCGGCATCCAGTCCCTTCAGCAGAGACCTTTCATACCTGTTCTTCTTGATCTCGTTTTCGATGATTCGGTAGAAGTTGGGGTACCGCATGTTTGACAGAAACACGCAGATATTTATGATGGTGATGATCGTCCCGCCGATGAGCAGCAAGGGGTCCGAGCCCAGCATAAAACCAAAGGAGAGAAAGATGATGGAGACCATAGTAGAGAAAAAAGCGGCCAGCAGGATGATGACCTGTGTTCGGATAGCTTCGCTGTTCAACACCGTGAGCGCCAGTCTGAGCATGATCAGGAAATATATGAATGTGAGAATCGCGCCGGATGCTATTATGAGCGAGAACCAGTGATCAAGCGGCGAACTGATCAGGCCTTTAATGTACTGCCCTTTCAAGTCAATGGGTAAGGCCTGAAAGATGATCTCACAGATAAGCGCTGCTGCTCCAGGGGCAAACTGTATCTTTAGTTTCACCGGTACTGGCTTTTCCGGATTCAGCAGTAGATAGTGATACAGGTAGTTTGCCGGGCCGATAAAGAAAATCGCAGACAGTGAAAGAAATGACGTTATAGGATATTCTTGGATGACATTCCTCACCTTCAGCACGACCAGGAGCTGAATAATGCTATTACCCAGAAAGACCAGAAAATTTAGATAATTCGATAGGCCCAGATTCTTCCTGCAGACTTGGGCTATGGCGAAAACAAGGGAAAACCCGACGCCGAAAGTGACGATTTCCAACATAATTCTCAAGGTGACATCAGGCAAGAAAACTCCTTATCCTACAGTCATTTCATCATTGGACTCGATTTCAGCTGCAGAGCGAATATTGTTGATAAGAACTTCCTTTTTGTGGGGGGAAGTATAGAAAACACTGTCTTGTATGTCAAGACAATCTTGGCCACAAAATGTGTGGGGTACGGGTTGTGTTTAGTCGAGTGGCGCGAGAGAATTTCACTCTCGCGTTCTCCGAGAACTGGACGTGACAGTCTCCCGTCATCCAGCTCCTATTGTCCAGCCTTAACTTGCGAGAGTTGCCAATGAGCAAATAGCTTTGGTTGCCTGTGAAACACCCCTTGCACCCACTGACTAGCCCTCTGGTCATACCCCCTCAGTCTCTTGTATTTCCGGGATGCCCACTGAACAAGTATATTGTTCAGAGGTTGAAAAACACGGTAAAGAGCTGATTTGTAGTAACTGCCGTAATAGTTAATCCAACCCCTTAATACTGGGTTGACTACTCGGGCTAGATCGTCTAGGGATTTGTCCGTTTGCCGGTGCATTTTCCATCGCCTCATATTCTCGCATATCGATTTCTTGGCTTTGTTGCTAATTGCAGGCATAAATCCGACGAATAATTTTTCCTTGCGATTTTTCGCTCTCCTAGGCTGAAATGTAAAGCCTAGGAAATCAAATTTCTGCTCAGGATAATTTCCTCGCCGTCCATCTTCCTTGCAGTAAACAATCCTCGTCTTCTGCAAGTTTAGCTCTAACCCGCATTCAGCAAAACGCTTTTCCATCGCTACACGAAGCATTTCCGCTTCGGCTCTGCTCCGACAATGACAAATCCCATCATCGGCATACCGCTCGAATGGAATCTGAAGATATTGCCTATTCATCCATAGATCGAACGCGTAATGTAAGAAGAGATTCGCAAGTAATGGACTAACCACTCCCCCTTGCGGAGTCCCCTTCTCCCGATTAATCAGGCTGCCATCTGCCAATTGCGCCGGAGCCTTCAACCATCTTTCGATGTATAGAAGTACCCATTTGCAATCGGTATGTTTCCTTACCGCCCGCATCAAAAGATCATGGTCGATATTGTCAAAGAAACCTTTGATGTCAAGGTCAAGTACCCAGTCGTATCGCCAGCAACGCTGACGTGCAACCCCTACGGCCTCTATCGCAGACTTCCCTGGACGATACCCATAAGAGTCCGTATGGAAATGTTCTTCCAAGATCGGCTCCAGGTATCGCTTGACTACCGTCTGGGCAATGCGGTCTGCCACTGTTGGTATTCCCAGCGGCCTGGTTTTCCCATTATCCTTTGGTATATCGACCCGACGTACAGGTGGTGGAAAATAGCTGCCTGAGGACATTCGATTCCAGTTCTTAAAAAGGTTATCTTTCAAATCCTCTTCAAATTCTGCAATGGATTGCCCGTCTACTCCAGCCGCCCCCTTGTTAGCCTTTACCCTTTTGTATGACTCCCATACCTCCCACTTTGAAATACTAAATGGCTTTGCTCTATTCACGAAGCTCCTCCCATTTCTGGTTGACTTGCAAATATAGCCAGACAACGCAGTCCCTTCGGTCCAGTTCCATTACAGAACCTTCGTTCCTAATACTGACTGCTCCGCCCCTGTGCCCCGCATCGGTACTTTCATTCTTGTGGTTTCCTCCACTTGAATTTTTCCCTTAACATCAGGACGACAGGTTCCCACGTTCCACTCAAAAGCCCGGATCAGGTTCGCGCTACCTTTATGCCGGATGCCGTTCAAGCAGTAAACAGGTTCCCCTTGAACTCGTCCTGGAAGATGGTAAGCCCCCCCGTTTTGACATCATCCTTTTCATTTCGACACCTCAGAGGTAGTTCGCTTGCGCTCGCCTCCCTGAACCTCACCTGACAGGGTCTTTGCCCTGCCTTTTCCTTGACGCTCACCACAATGGCTCTTTACCAATGCAGCTCAAGGTGGTTTGAAGCCTGCCCCTGCAAGCCGGCTCCGAGGGGTCTACCCTCATCTTTTGTGCAGCCTCGTGGCGCACTTACGGATTGAAATATTGCATCTTTGTTGAGATTAACGATTTGTTTGTTACAGGAAGAAGTCGGCATTACACTCGACAATATTGTTATCAACTATCCTCCCTTTTAAATTCCATTTTCACCTTGAAAAAAGGAAATCTTTTAGACGTCACTAAAATTTATCAGGGGTTGCGCGGAGCGGCTAATCTTTTTGAATGTTATCCGCAGATGCCTGTGATGGCGGTAACTGATTTTTCCGGAATGAGGATGAAACTGGGAGTAATGGTTATGCCGATTCTTCCCATTTGCAGTATATCATAAAGCGCTTTCTGGTTTTCCAGGTTAAAGTCGGCATAGCCTGCTGAAAAGCGTCGCGGCAGAAGAGTTTTTCCTTCGCGGCGAAGCTGTTGATTTAAATAATCCATAATCCAATCCAGGCCAGCATCGGTCATTTCACTGGCCGTGGCGTCGTAAACGACGGCGGCGGCTAAATCGTCCTGACGGGTTTTGTCTTTAATTGCTTCCATGACGGCGCCGCCTGCTGTTGCGCCCATTAGAATGGCTTCCCGGCAATCGCACAGAAAAGCTGACAGCTTTTTACTGGCAAAGGTCAAATCTCCTGCCAGAATTATTTTCTCACCATTGTTGTTCTTAATGGCCAGACGTAGCAACGATCCCTTAAGCGAAATAAGAGAAAAAGCTTCATTTATAAAATGGTCGGTTTCTTTTTGCTGGTTTGCCGGAATTTGGGTGGTTCTTTTTTTAAAACCGAGACGTTGATATATTTTTTCGCGAGGAGGATCAATTGATATCTTTTCCAGAAAAACGATAGATTCCATCTTGTCCTTTTTTACTAAAGCCGCTTACAACAGTTTTATAAGACGTTCTCAATTTAAAAGTTTACGCAGGTTTTTGGCAACGGCATCGCCCATTTTTTCCGTGCCGATGAGTTTCTTGTCCTTCTGATGAATATCCTGCGTCCGGAAACCTTCTTTTAATGTTTGCGCAACAGCTTGTTCGATCAGAGAGGCTTCCTGTTGCATGGATAAAGAATAGCGTAACATCAGAGCCACCGACAGAATTGTGGCCAGCGGGTTGGCAATATTCAGTCCGGCTATATCCGGGGCCGAACCATGAATAGGTTCGTATAGGGCGGTCCTTTCCCCCAGACTGGCCGAAGGAAGCATGCCTATGGAACCGGTCAGCATGGCGGCTTCATCGCTTAATATGTCTCCGAAAAGATTCGTCGTGACAATTACATCAAACTGTGATGGATTGCGGATAAGCTGCATAGCGCAGTTATCAACGTACATATGCTTCAATGTGACGTCGGGATAATTCCGCCCGACTTCTGTTACCACATTGCGCCAGAGCTCAGTGCTTTCGAGAACATTAGCTTTATCTACCGAAAGGAGATTTTTTTTGCGCGTTCGGGCGATTTCAAAGGCGCGAACGGCAATTCTGCGAATTTCATCCTCAGAGTAAACCATAGTATTAACACCTGTGCGTTTTCCGTCTTTTCCTTTTGTGACGCCGCGCGGCTTGCCGAAATAAACATCACCGGTCAATTCTCGGACAACCATGATGTCAATACCATGAACGACATTTTTCTTGAGTGGTGACGCATCCAGAAGTTCGTCAAAAGCGACAACCGGCCGTAAATTAGCAAAAAGACCTAATTTTTCCCGCAAGCCCAAAAGCGCTCTTTCCGGCCTTAAACTATAATCGAGCGCCTCCCATTTGGGACCACCCACAGCACCAAGCATGATAGCATCGCTTTGCAGCGCAAGCTCCAGGCTCGAATCCGGAAGGGGAACACCAAAATGATCGTAGGCACTGCCGCCGACAAGTCCTTCTGCAAGTTGCAGGTTGATATTTTTCTTACCGGAGATCAGCTTTAAAATCTTTAAAGCTTCTTTCATTATTTCCGGTCCTACACCATCACCGGCAAATACGGCTATTTTAAAATTGTTTCGTTTCACTCATCCCTCATTTCCTGGCAACATGCTTTATCAAACCACCATCGGCAATTAATTGTTCCATAAAAGGTGGAATAGGATTAATTTTAAATGATTTATTGTCTTTGATGACAGTGATGGTTCCCTTGGCGCTGTCCACAGTTATTTTTTCTCCTTCTCTAATTGCATCCCCAAGTTCTCTGGATTCAAAAATGGGCAGTCCCATGTTGAAGGCGTTGCGATAGAAAATGCGGGCAAAACTTTTAGCCACAACGCAGGAAATGCCTGCCGCTTTAATGGCAATGGGTGCATGTTCGCGCGAAGAGCCGCAGCCGAAATTTTCTCCTCCCAGAATAATATCACCGGGCTTCATCCGGACAATAAAATTCGGATCAGCATCTTCCATGCAGTGAGCGGCAAGCTCCCGCGGATCTGAAGTATTTAAATAGCGTGCGGGAATGATCGCGTCGGTATCTATATTGTCTCCGAATTTCCAAACTTTACCTTTGAATATCATATTAAGAAATCCTTTTAATGAGTCCCAAATTTCAGAAGTGTAGCGAATAACCTAAAGGTTATCTTCGACTGAAATTTGTTGGTTGTAATGAGGCTAAAACTTTAAAAGTAACGCGCATTTAAGTTTTCTAGCCAAATTATCCAATAGCCATAAGCTATTGGAAATTATCCCACGTGCGAAGCTAAGTGGGACTTGTACCTTTTGCTATAACTCCTCAGGGGACGCAATTCTGCCTAAAACGGCTGAAGCCGCGGCCACAGCCGGGCTGGCCAGATAGACTTCACTTTTGGGATGACCCATGCGTCCGACAAAGTTACGGTTTGTAGTGGCAATTGCTCTTTCACCTTCAGCCAGAATTCCCATATGCCCGCCTAAACAGGCGCCGCAGGAAGGCGGGCTGATTATGGCATCGGCGTTCATGAAAATATCAATCAATCCTTCTTTCAATGCTTGCTTGTAAATTGCCGGAGTTGCCGGAACAACGATCAACCTTACATGTGAAGCGGCTTTACGTTTTTTCAGAATCTTTGCCGCGATTCTCAAATCTTCAATCCGGCCGTTGGTACAGGAACCGATGAGCGATTGGTCGATCTTTACCTTGTCCGCTTTACTTATTGGTTTGACATTGGACGGCAAATGCGGAAACGCAACCTGCGGCTCAATTTTTCTCGCGTCGATTTCGATAATGTCGGAATAAACGGCATCGGCATCGGATGCATAAAATTTATAATCGCGCTTCGCTCTTTTTTTGACGTATTCCCTGGTGACAGCGTCAGGAGCGAAAATGCCGTTTTTGGCTCCTGCTTCAATGGCCATATTGGCCATGGAGAGTCTGTCGGCCATCGGCAATTTACCGATTGTTTCTCCGGTAAATTCCATCGCCTTATATAGAGCTCCATCAACGCCGATTAGGCCTATGATATGCAAAATTAAATCCTTGCCGGAAACCCATTTCTGCGGTTTGCCGTAAATAACGAATTTGATGGACTGCGGCACTTTAAACCGAAGCTCTCCGGTAAGCATTGCGGCGGCAAGATCAGTGCTGCCCACGCCGGTGGCAAATGCGCCCAGCGCGCCGTAAGTGCAAGTATGGCTGTCAGCGCCAATAATTAAATCTCCGGGCAGAACGATGCCCTGTTCCGGCAATAGAGCGTGTTCAACGCCCACCTGTCCGCCTTCGTAAAAATGGGTTATTTTCTGTTTCAGGGCAAATTCGCGCACAGACTTGCATTGCTGGGCGGAGTTAATATCCTTATTCGGCGTGAAATGGCCCAGAACCAAAACAACTTTGTTTTTGTCAAAGACTTTTTTCCCGCCCGCCTTTTGGAATTCATTAATTGCTATGGGCGCGGTAACATCGTTGCCCAAAGCAATATCCACTCTGGCGTTGATCAACTGACCGGCAGAGATTTTTTTCAGGTTGGTGTGTGCCATTAAAATTTTTTCCGTAATGGTATTGCCCACGATTATTCTCCTAATTTTAAAAGTGATTCCAATTTGCTTTCTATCGCGAACTTTGTTGGCAGCGTCGCCGTGTTATCATTTGAAAGCGAAACGTTATCTGAAATTGTCCTTATACTTTTTTTAATGTT